>NZ_JAPENY010000003.1 GCF_026341825.1 Streptomyces sp. NBC_00620 | reverse complement strand
CGCGGGGCGGAGCCAGATCGTTGCCAGTGGGGGCAGGGTCAGTTGGATGCTGGCGGGGCGGCCGTGGGCTGCGTGGGGTTCGGGTTTGACCGGGTCGGGGTTGGTGATGTCGCTACCGCCGTATTGGGCGGTGTCGGTGTTGAGGATTTCGTGCCAGGCGGGGATGTCTTCGGGGATGCCGAAGCGGTAGCCGTGGCGGACCACCGGGGAGAAGTGGGACACCGCCAGCAGAGGCGTGCCGTCGGCGTCGTGGCGGAGGAAGGCGAAGACGTTGTCGTCGGCGGCGTCGCCGGCGATCCAGGTGAACCCTGCCGGATCGGTGTCGCGTTGCCAGAGGGCGGGTTCGTGCTGGTAGGTGGTGTTGAGGTCGCGGACTAGGTCGCGGACGCCGCGGTGGTCGGGTTCGGCGGGGTAGGCGGGGTCCAGGAGCCACCAGTCGGGTCCGTGGGCTTCGGACCATTCGGCGCCCTGGGCGAATTCCTGTCCCATGAAGAGGAGTTGTTTGCCGGGGTGGGCCCACATGAAGGCCAAGTACGCGCGGAGGGTGGCGCGTTGCTGCCACCAGTCGCCGGGCATCTTCGACACCAGTGAGCGTTTGCCGTGGACGACTTCGTCGTGGGAGATGGGCAGGACGTAGTTCTCGCTGTAGGCGTACACCATCGAGAAGGTCATCTCGTTGTGGTGGTACTTGCGGTGGATCGGCTCGTGGGAGACGTAGTCGAGCGAGTCGTGCATCCAGCCCATGTTCCATTTGAGGCCGAAGCCCAGGCCGCCGAATCCGCCGGGGCCGATGTGATGGGTGGCCCGGGTGACGCCGTCCCAGGCGGTGGATTCCTCGGCGATGGTGACGATGCCGGGGTTGCGGCGGTAGACGGTGGCGTTCATTTCCTGGAGGAAGGCGACGGCGTCGAGGTTTTCGCGGCCGCCGTGTTCGTTGGGGGTCCACTGGCCGGGTTCGCGGGAGTAGTCGAGGTAGAGCATGGAGGCGACGGCGTCGACGCGGAGGCCGTCGATGTGGAATTCCTCGCACCAGTAGACGGCGTTGGCGACGAGGAAGTTGCGGACCTCGCGGCGTCCGTAGTCGAACTCGAGGGTGCCCCAGTCGGGGTGGGCGGCGCGTAGCGGGTCCTCGTGTTCGTAGAGGGGGCGGCCGTCGAATTCGGCGAGGGCCCAGTCGTCGCGGGGGAAGTGGGCGGGGACCCAGTCCATGAGGACGCCGATGCCGGCTTGGTGCAGCGCGTCGACGAGGTGTCGGAAGTCGTCCGGGGTGCCCAGTCGGGCGGTGGGGGCGTAGAAGCCGGTGACCTGGTAGCCCCACGACCCGCCGAAGGGATGCTCCGCCACCGGCATCAGCTCCACATGAGTGAAGCCCAAGTCGGAGACGTACGCGGGGAGTTGCTCGGCGAGTTGGCGGTAGGTCAGGCCCGGCCGCCAGGACGCCAGATGGACTTCGTACACGGAGAAGGGTGCTTCGTGCGGCGCCCTGAGACCCCGCTCGGCCATCCACGCCTCGTCGCTCCACTCATGGTGGGACGCGGTGACGATCGACGACGTGTTCGGCGGCACCTCGGTGCGCCGGGCCATCGGATCCGCCCGCAGGGTCCGGGAGCCGTCGGAGCGGGTGATGTCGAACTTGTAGAGCTCGCCCTCTCCGATCGTGGGCACGAACAGTTCCCACACCCCGGAGGAGCCGAGCGACCGCATCGGATATCCCGTGCCGTCCCAGAAGTTGAAGGTGCCGGCCACCCGGACGCCGCGCGCGTTCGGCGCCCACACCGTGAAGCGGGTGCCGGTCACGCCCTGGTGCACCATCGGCTCCGCGCCGAGCGCCCGCCACAGCTGCTCGTGGCGGCCCTCGCCGAACAGATGCAGATCGAACTCGCCGATCGCAGGCAGGAAACGGTACGGGTCCTCGGTCTCCTGGACCGTCCCCTCGTACGCCACGAGCAGGCGGTACGAGGACGGTACGGCGCGCAGCGGCAGCAGGCCCGAGAAGAAACCGTCCCCGTCGTCGTGCAGTTCGGCCCGCAGCTCGTCCGTCACGACGGTCACCGTCAGCGCGTACGGACGGAAGGCCCGGAAAGCCACACCGCCTGGTACGGGATGTGCCCCGAGCACCCCGTGCGGATCGTGATGCGTGCCGCCGAGCAGCCGCTCGCGGTCGCCGGGGTGCACACCGGCGAACACGGGAGTGCCCACCTCGACAGACTGCGGAGCGCTCACCTCGACCGACTGCGGAGCGCTCACCTCGACCGACTCTGGAGCGCCTACCTCGACCGACTCCGGAGCACCCACCTCAACCGTCTCCGGAACGGACTCCGGTGTCTTCTTCGATGCCTTCACGGTCGCCTTGCCCCCAGCCTTCTTGTCGCCGGCCGCCTTCGTCTTCTTGGCCGTGGGCTTCCCCTCGGCGGAGGCGGCTTCCTTCGCGGGAGTCGCCGTCTTCTTCAAGGCATCCGACTTCTTCGCGCCGGTCTTCTCCGCACCGGGCTTCTTCGCGCTGGTCTTCTTCGGGCTGTCGTCGGACGGGGGGCGGGGCGTCACGGGCAGGGCCTCCTCGAGAGGTGGAAGGGCGGGGGCGGTCAGGGGGCGGTGGCGTCCGCCGCGAGCCTGCGCACCGCCGACAGCGGTACCGGGAGCCAGTCGGGGCGGTGCCGGGCCTCGTACAGGACTTCGTACACCGCCTTGTCCGTCTCGTAGGCGCGCAGGAGTACGGGGTCGGTGCGCGGGTCGAGCCCGGCGACCTCGGCGTAACCGGTGCAGTACGCGGCCCGGCAGGTGTCGGCCCAGCCGGGGACCAGGGGGCGGTGCGAGTGGGCCGCGTAGTCGAAGGAGCGGAGCATCCCCGCGATGTCCCGCGCCGGTGGCTGCGGCATCCGGCGTTCGGCGAGCGGCTTGGACGGCTCGCCCTCGAAGTCGATCAGCGACCACTCCCCGGACGGGGAGCGCAGGCACTGCCCGAGGTGCAGATCGCCGTGGATGCGCTGCGCGGTCCAGGTGGCGCCCTCGGCGGCCAGGCCGGCCAGTGCCTCGAAGGCGGTGCGCAGGCCGGGGGCGTACGGACGCAGCGCGGGTACCGCCTGTACGGCAGCGTCCAGGCGCTGGGTCATGCCGTCGACGAGCGGCTTCATCTGCGCGTGGCCCAGGGTGACCGTGGGCAGCGCACGGGCGAGCGCCGTGTGCACCTCGGCGGTGGCGCGGCCCAGCGCCCGCGCCTCGGCACCGAAGTCCTCACCCTTGGCCAGCTCGCGCAGGGCCAGTTCCCAGCCGTCCGTCGCACCCTGGACGAAGGGCTGCAGCACGCCCAGGGTGTACGTCTCCTCGCCCAGCTCGGCCACCATCCACGCCACCGGCTCCGGCACCCGCGCGCAGCCCTGCCGGGACAGCACCAGCGGTAGTTCCAGGTCGGGGTTGATCCCCGGCACGATCCGCCGCAACAGCTTCAGGATGAACGTATCTCCGTAGACGATCGAGGAGTTGGACTGCTCCGACGTCACCAGGCGCGGCACCAGATCGTCCCGGAACTCCTGGCCCGGGTCGTGCTCGAAGCGGAGCTCGCCGATACGGGCCTGAGCGCGCAGGGCTTCCAGGAGTACGTCGGCGGGGCGCGGGTCGTGCAGCGCCTCGTACACCGTGCGGCCGGCCAGCGGGCCTTCCTCCAGATGCCCGATCAGCGCGGGCGCGAGCCTCGGTGGCAGCGCCTCGCGTACGCCGATCAGCAGTTGGTAGCAGTCGCTCGGGTGCGGGAGCGCGCCCTGTGTCGGAGTGATCGGCTGATGGGCGCGTACGAGCAGATGGAGCAGACCCAACTGGCCGGTCGGCGGCAGCAGTTCGGTGGCCGCGACCAGCGAGAATCCGGTCACCGGACGACCCTTGCCCGCGAACCAGCGCTGCCGTGGCAGCCATTCCCGCAGCAGCGGATCGAGGGACGCGAGCAGCTCGGAATGTGCGACCGGGGCCGTGGACGAGTGGGTTACGGCTTCCGACATGACGTCGCGTCCTTTCCCCAGGGAACTCGGGACCCGGAGGCCGGGGGAGTCGGGGTGTTACTCATGCGTGCCCCGGGCGGGGCGGGGGAAACCGCCCCGCCTGGGTTCTAGGCGGCGTCCTTGCGGAGCCGGAACCAGTAGAAGCCGTGACCCGCCAGAGTCAGCAAGTACGGCAGGTCACCGATGGCGGGAAAGCGGACCCCGCCGATCAGCTCGACGGGATGCCTCCCGTTGAACGCGCTCAGGTCGAGTTCGGTGGGTTGGGCGAAGCGGGAGAAGTTGTGGACGCACAGGACGAGGTCGTCCTTGTATTCGCGGAGGAAGGCGATGACGGCGGGGTTGGTCGACTGGAGTTCGGTGTAGGAGCCGAGGCCGAAGGCCATGTTCTGTTTGCGGATCTCGATCATGCGGCGGGTCCAGTGCAGCAGTGACGAGGGGGAGGACATGGAGGCTTCGACGTTGGTGACCTGGTAGCCGTAGACGGGGTCCATGATGGTGGGGAGGAAGAGGCGACCGGGGTCGCAGGAGGAAAAACCTGCGTTGCGGTCCGGTGTCCACTGCATCGGCGTGCGCACCGCGTCGCGGTCGCCGAGCCAGATGTTGTCGCCCATGCCGATCTCGTCGCCGTAGTAGAGGATCGGGCTGCCGGGCAGCGAGAGCAGCAGGGCGGTGAAGAGTTCGATCTGGTTGCGGTCGTTGTCCAGGAGGGTGGCGAGGCGGCGGCGGATGCCGATGTTGGCGCGCATGCGCGGGTCTTTGGCGTATTCCGCGTACATGTAGTCGCGTTCTTCGTCGGTGACCATTTCGAGGGTGAGCTCGTCGTGGTTGCGCAGGAAGATGCCCCACTGGCAGCCCGACGGGATGGCCGGCGTCTTGGCGAGGATTTCGGATACGGGGTAGCGGGACTCGCGGCGTACCGCCATGAAGATGCGTGGCATGACCGGGAAGTGGAACGCCATGTGGCATTCGTCGCCGCCGGCGGAGTAGTCGCCGAAGTAGTCGACGACGTCCTCCGGCCACTGGTTCGCCTCCGCAAGCAGCACCGTGTCCGGGTAGTGCGTGTCGATCTCCTTGCGGACCCGCTTGAGGAACTCGTGCGTTGCCGGAAGGTTTTCGCAGTTGGTTCCCTCGACCTGGTAGAGGTACGGCACCGCGTCGAGCCGGAAGCCGTCGATGCCCAGATCGAGCCAGAAACGCAGCGCGCTGGTGATCTCCTCCTGCACGGCCGGGTTCTCGTAGTTCAAGTCCGGCTGGTGGGAGAAGAAGCGGTGCCAGTAGTACTGCTTGCGGACGGGGTCGAAGGTCCAGTTGGAGGCTTCGGTGTCGACGAAGATGATGCGGGCGTCCTGGTACTGCTTGTCGTCGTCGGCCCAGACGTAGTAGTCGCCGTAGGGGCCGTCGGGGTTGGCGCGTGATTCCTGGAACCAGGGGTGCTGGTCGCTGGTGTGGTTCATGACGAAGTCGATGATCACGCGCATGCCGCGTTGGTGGGCGGCGTCGACGAATTCCACGAAGTCGGCGAGGTCACCGAATTCGGGGAGGACGGCGGTGTAGTCGGAGACGTCGTAGCCCCCGTCGCGCAGGGGGGATTTGAAGAAGGGGGGAAGCCAGAGGCAGTCCACGCCCAGCCATTGGAGGTAGTCCAGTTTCGCGGTCAGGCCCTTGAGGTCGCCGATGCCGTCGCCGTTGCTGTCCTGGAAGGAGCGGACCAGGACCTCGTAGAAGACGGCGCGTTTGAACCACTCGGGATCGCGGTCCTTGGCCGGGGTGTCCTCGAACGTATCCGGGACGGGCTCGTTGACGATCATGTGGTGGGTGACCCTCCGATCTGCGGTGAGGACGGTCGCAGGACGGTGAGGATGTGCGCGGGACTATGCCCTGGCTCGAGGCGCACATAATTCGCCCTGCCCCAGTAGTAGGTCTCGCCGGTGAGCTCGTCGCGCACCGGCACGGACTCGTGCCAGTCCAGGCCGAGTTGCGGCATGTCCAACGAGACCGTCGCCTCCTGGGTGTGGTGGGGGTCGAGGTTGACCACCACCACAACCGTGTTCGAACCGCGTGCGCCCGTGTCGTCCCCGGCATCCGTGACGGACTTCGAGTACGCGATCACCGACTCCTGGTCCGTGTGGTGGAAGTGGAGATCGCGCAACTGGCGAAGGGCCGGACTGCGGCGCCTGATCGCGTTGAGCCTGCCCAGCAGGGGCGCGATGCTACGACCCTCACGTTCCGCCGACTCCCAGTCCCGGGGCCGGAGTTGGTACTTCTCGGAGTCCAGATACTCCTCGCTTCCGGTGCGCAGCGGGGTGCCCTCGCAGAGTTCGAAACCGCTGTACACACCCCACGTCGGCGACAGAGTCGCGGCGAGCACCGCCCGCAGCTCGAAGGCCGGGCGCCCGCCGTGCTGGAGGAACTCGTGCAGGATGTCGGGGGTGTTCACGAAGAAATTGGGCCGCATGTACGCGGCCGCATCACCCGACAGCTCGGTCAGGTACTCGGTCAGCTCCTCCTTGGTGTTGCGCCAGGTGAAGTAGGTGTACGACTGCTGGAAACCGGTCTTGGCGAGGGTGTGCATCATCGCGGGCCGGGTGAACGCCTCGGCCAGGAAGATCACGTCCGGGTCGGTGCGGTTGATGTCGGCGATCACCCGCTCCCAGAACAGCACCGGTTTCGTATGCGGGTTGTCGACGCGGAAGATCCGTACACCATGGCTCATCCAGTACCGCAGCACCCGCAGCGTCTCCTGGACCAGGCCCGGCATGTCCTTGTCGAAGGCGATCGGGTAGATGTCCTGGTACTTCTTCGGCGGGTTCTCGGCGTACGCGATCGTGCCGTCCGGCCGGTGGTGGAACCAGTCCGGATGCTTCTGCACCCACGGGTGGTCGGGGGAGCACTGGAGCGCGAAGTCGAGGGCGACCTCCATCCCTTCGCGCGCTGCCCGGCGTACGAACGCGTCGAAGTCGTCGATCGTGCCGAGATCCGGGTGGATCGCGTCGTGCCCGCCCTCCGGGGAGCCGATCGCCCAGGGCACGCCGACGTCCTCCGGACCCGCGGACAGCGTGTTGTTGGGGCCCTTGCGGAAGGTGCTGCCGATGGGGTGGATCGGCGGGAGGTAGACGACGTCGAAGCCCATCCGCGCGATGCCGGGCAGGCGCTCGGCGGCGGTACGGAACGTGCCGTGCGGTCGCTCGGGCGTTCCCTCGGAACGCGGGAAGAACTCGTACCAGGCGCCGTACAGCGCCCGTTCGCGCTCCACCTTCAGCGTCAACGGCTCGGAGGACGTGACGAGTTCGCGCAGTGGATGGCGGGCCAGGACCCGGTCCACCTCGGGGGTGAGGGCGGCGGCTAGGCGGGCCGAGGCGGGGCGTTCCACGTCGCGCAGCGCGTCGGCCGCCGTGAGGAGGGTCTCCCGGCGCCCCTTGCTCTTCGGCACTCCGGTGGCCGCCCGCTCGTAGAGACGCGCGCCCTCCTCCAGGACCAGTTCGGTGTCGATGCCGGCCGGGATCTTGATCCCCGCGTGCCGGCGCCAGGTGGAGATGGGATCGCCCCATGCCTCCACCGTGTACGTCCAGTGGCCCTCTTTCCCGGCGGACACCGTGGCGCCCCAGCGGTCGGTGCCGGGGGCCAGCTCGCGCATGGGGGTCCAGGGTCCTGTGCGGCCCTCCGGGTCGCGCAGGACGACGTTCGCGGCGACCGCGTCATGGCCCTCGCGGAAGACGGTGGCCGACACCTCGAAGGCCTCACCGACCACCGCCTTGGCGGGCCATCGGCCGTGGTCGACGACCGGGTGCACGTCGAGGAGGGGGATGCGGCCGATGGTCGCGACGGGTGGGACGGGCGCGACCGTCTCCCTGGCCTCCGTGGTCTTGATCGGTGCGACGGGTGCGACGGGGGCCACGGGTGTGACGGGCGCCGTGGTCTCTTCGGTCTCCGGGATCGCGGCGGCTGCGGTGCTGCTGCTTCCGGTGCCGGGCCCGGTGTCGGTGCCGGCGGAGGGTTTCTCCGGCTTGCGGCGACCGGCGTCGGCCGTGCGTATGGGGGATGTGTCAGGGCTGGTCGTCGGGGGTGGCGACGTGTGGTGCGTGGCGGGCATGACCGCTCCTGTCCGCGTCAACGTGGGTGGGCGGATGAGGGTGTGGGGAGGTGAGGTCTGCGGGGCGTACCGGGGGAGCCTTCCCACCCTATTCGGGTGGGCAACCGGCACTTTGTTAACTACTCACGCGTATGTCTACACACAGGACCGGCCTCGTCCGGTGAGGGCGAGGCCGGTGCCTGTTCCCGCAGCGTGCTAGGGGGTGCCGACCTGGAGCAACCTGTTCGGCGAACCCAGACCCGCGCCAGAGATTTTGCCTGGAACCGCCTGCTTGACCAGTGCTTTGCCCACCTGTGCCGGGGTGGCCCTGGTGTGGTCGGCCAGATAGAGCGCGGCCGCGCCCGCGACGTGCGGGCTCGCCATCGACGTACCCGAGTAGGTCGCCTTCCCCGTGTCACTGGCGTACGACGCCGAGGTGATCGCCACTCCGGGCGCGAACAGGTCAAGGATGGCGCCGGTGTTCGAGAAGCTCGCCCGCGCGTCGGTCCTGTCGCTCGCGCCGACGGTGAGGGCCTGTTTGACCCGGGCGGGGGAGTAGAGACCGGCCGGCAGTCCGTCGTTGCCCGCCGCCACCGCGTACGTCACACCGGAGGCGATGGAGTTGCGTACGGCGGCGTCGAGCTGGGCGTTGGCGTACCCGCCGAGGCTGATATTGGCGACCGCCGGTTTCTTGGCGTGCTTCGTCACCCAGTCGATGCCCGCGATGACCTGCGCGGTCGTGCCGGCGCCGTTGTTGTCGAGGACGCGGACGGCGACGACCTTGGTCTTCTTGGCGACGCCGTACTTGGCGCCCGCGATGGTGCCGGCGACGTGTGTGCCGTGGCCGTTGCCGTCCTTGGCGGTCTTGTCGTTCCCCACGAAGTCCCAGCCGTAGCTGGCCCGGCCGCCGAAGTCCTTGTGCGTGATCCGGATGCCGGTGTCGATGACGTACGCCGTCACGCCCTTGCCCGCCGACTCCGGCCATGTGTAGCTCTTGTTCAGCGGCAGGCCCCGCTGGTCGATGCGGTCGAGGCCCCAGGAAGGCGGGTTCTTCTGGCTGTGGTCGAGCGCCACCCTGGTGTCCTGCACGACCGAGGCCACGCGGGAGTCGGCCGCGAGCCGCCGGGCCTGCTTCTCGTCCACCGTCACCGCGTAGCCGTTGAGGGCGGTGCCGTAGGCGTGGCTGATTCTCGCCCCGTACTTCTCCGCGATGCTTCTGCCCGCTGGGGACGGAGCGTTGGTTCCCCCCTTGAGTGTCACGATGTAACTGCCGCTGACGGAGCCGGGAGCGCCGGCGCCGACTATCTGCCCCTCCGGGGCGGCGTGCGCGGGCAGGGTGATGGCCGAAAGCACCGCGGCCGTCGCAACCGCGGTGAGACCTCCCGCCCAGCGCAGACGCCTCTTTTCCGTCTGTGCCATGACTTGAGTTCCCCTCCTCAATTCGGCGTACGCGGCCGGGGACGGCCCGGTGCGGGCCGAGGTCGGGAGGTACGCCAGTGGGCAGCCTCTCGTGCGGTGCGAATAGCCACAAGGCCGCCCATGCAGGCGGAATCAGCCATATCCGTCGTGGGGTACACGTGAACGTTGCGACGAATTTCCGCAGAAGTAACCGGGGGAGTGATTGCCGGGGCCCGGCCTTCGAGACCCTCGATGCGCCGTGGTTACGGAGGCCTTTGACCGCTACCGTCGAGGGCGGTGGCTTCATTGAGGACCACTCGGCGCAACCATCAGTTGAGGTACCCCGACGGCGAGCAACCGGGTCCGCGAGAGCGGCGCCGGTTTAGGCGCAAAGAGGTGCACACCAGTGAAGGCAATCCGCAGGTTCACCGTCCGACCCGTACTCCCCGAAGCCCTTCACCCGCTCAGTGACCTGGCGCGCAATCTGCGCTGGTCCTGGCATGCCGAGACCCGTGATCTCTTCCAGTCCGTCGACCCCGAGCGCTGGGCCGCCTCCGACGGCGACCCCGTGCGCCTGCTCGGCTCCGTGTCGCCCGGGCGTCTCGCGGAGCTCACGGAGGACCGGCGTTTCCTGCGCCGGCTCGCCGCGGCCGCCGACGATCTGCGCGACTACGTGACCGGCGACCGCTGGTATCAGACCCAGACCGGGACCCTCGAACTGCCCGCCGCCATCGCCTACTTCTCGCCCGAGTTCGGCATCACGGCAGCGCTGCCGCAGTACTCCGGAGGCCTCGGCATTCTCGCGGGCGATCATCTGAAGGCCGCCAGTGACCTGGGCGTTCCGCTGATCGGCGTGGGGCTGCTCTACCGGCACGGCTATTTCCGGCAGTCCCTGTCGCGGGACGGCTGGCAGCAGGAGCACTATCCGGTCCTGGACCCGAACGAGCTGCCGGTGGTGCCGCTGCGCGAGAGCGACGGCTCACCGGCCCAGGTCTCGCTGGCCCTTCCCGGCGGGCGGGCGCTGCGGGCCCGCGTCTGGCTGGCGCAGGTCGGCCGGGTGCCGCTGCTGATGCTCGACTCCGACGTCGAGGAGAACGACCTCGGCGAACGCGGGGTGACCGACCGGCTGTACGGCGGCGGCAGCGAGCACCGGTTGCTGCAGGAGATGCTGCTCGGCATAGGAGGGGTGCGCGCGGTACGGACGTACTGCAGGCTCACCGGCCATGCGCAGCCCGAGGTGTTCCATACGAACGAGGGGCACGCGGGGTTCCTGGGCCTGGAGCGGATCGCCGAACTGGCCGACGGGGGGCTGGACTTCGAGGCCTCGTTGGAGTCGGTGAGGGCCGGCACGGTCTTCACGACGCACACGCCCGTGCCCGCCGGGATCGACCGCTTCGACCGGGAGCTGGTGGCCCGCCACTTCGGTCCGGACGCCGAACTCCCGCGCATCGACGTCCAACGCATCCTGGGCCTGGGCATGGAGACCTACCCGGGCGGCGAGCCGAACCTCTTCAACATGGCCGTGATGGGGCTGCGGCTCGGCCAACGGGCCAATGGCGTCTCGCTGTTGCACGGCCATGTCAGCCGGGAGATGTTCTCGGGCCTGTGGCCGGGCTTCGACCCGGACGAGGTCCCGATCACCTCGGTGACCAACGGCGTACACGCGCCGACCTGGGTGGCGCCGGAGGTCTTCCGGCTCGGTGCCCGGCAGATCGGCGCCCAGCGCGCCGAGGACGCGATGACGGTCGGCGGCTCGGAGCGCTGGGACGCCGTGGCCGACATCGCGGACCAGGAGATCTTCGACCTGCGGCGCGTGCTGCGCGAGCAGCTGGTGGTCGAGGTACGGGAACGGCTGCACGCCTCCTGGCGCCAGCGCGGCGCGGGTACGGCCGAGCTGGGCTGGATCGACGGGGTGTTGGACCCCGACGTCCTCACCATCGGGTTCGCGCGCCGCGTCCCCTCGTACAAACGCCTGACCCTGATGCTGCGGGACCGCGACCGGCTGATGGATCTGCTGCTGCATCCCGAGCGGCCGATCCAGATCGTCATCGCGGGCAAGGCCCACCCCGCCGACGACGGCGGCAAACGCCTGATCCAGGAACTCGTCCGGTTCGCGGACGACCCGCGCGTACGCCACCGCATCGTCTTCCTTCCCGACTACGGCATGGCGATGGCGCAGAAGCTGTACCCGGGCTGCGACATCTGGCTGAACAATCCGCTGCGCCCGCTGGAGGCGTGCGGTACGTCCGGCATGAAGGCGGCGCTGAACGGGTGCCTCAACCTGTCCGTCCTGGACGGCTGGTGGGACGAGTGGTTCCAGCCCGACTTCGGCTGGGCGATCCCGACCGCCGACGGCACGGCTGGGGGCACCCCCACGCTTTCGGCAGTGGGGGAGGACGACGACCGCCGTGACGAACTGGAGGCGGCGGCGCTCTACGACCTGCTGGAGCAGCGGGTGACCCCGCGCTTCTACGAGCGCGGCCAGGGCGGCCTGCCCGACCGCTGGATCGAGATGGTCCGCCAGACGCTCACCCACCTCGGCCCGAAGGTCCTCGCCGGCCGGATGGTGCGTGAGTACGTGGAGCGCCTGTACGCCCCGGCCGCCCGCGCCCACCGCTCCCTCACCGCGGACACGGCCCGCGAGCTGGCCACCTGGAAGTCCCGCGTCCGCGCGGCCTGGCCGCACGTCACCGTCGACCACGTCGAGGCCGCCTCCGCCACGACCACCGCCGAACTCGGCACCACCCTCTCCGTCCGGGTCCGCGTCGGCCTCGGCGACCTCGGCCCCGACGACGTCGAGGTCCAGGCCGTCGCGGGCCGCGTCGACTCCGACGACCGCATCGCGGACGCGGTGGCCGTGCCGCTGAAGCCCGCGGGCGGCCCGGACCTGGAGGGACGCTGGGTGTACGAGGGGCCGCTGTCCCTGGACAGGACCGGGCCCTTCGGATACACCGTCCGGATCCTGCCCGCGCACCGACTGCTGGCATCCAGCGCGGAGTTGGGTCTTGTGGCGGTTCCGTCGGAGGAACTGGTGGAGGCGGCCGGGGTGTTGATGAGGTGAGCGAGTGATCCTCGACAAGAGGGGCGCCACGCTGGTGCTGCTCATCGGGTGCGGGGCCTGGCTGTTCGGCGGGCTGGGCGCGGCCGTCGTGGCGACGTCGTACGCCCCGCTTCCGGACGTGCCCGCCGCCGCTGCCGGGCTCGTCCTGGGCACGGCCGCGGCGGCGTTCTTCACCGGCAGGCCGGACATCGCCCGCTGGGCCACCCTGCGCAGACGCGCCGGCCGCTGGGTGCCCCGCGTCCAGTGGGACCTCGTCCAACTGGTCTTCGGCGTCGTGGCGGCGTGGGGCACGGCCGGCGTGACGGTGCTCGTGGCCCGGCTGCTGTGACCGTCGGGGGTCCGGTGCCGGTCAGATCTGCTCGAACGGCGCGCACAGTCGCCGCAGCACCTTCCCGCACCGCTGGGCGTACGCGTGCTGGAGCCCCCGGGTCGCCGGGCCGCCCGCGCGGGAGTACCACTTGGCGCCGCGGCTGAAGGCGGTGATGGTGAGCCAGACGGTGCCGTCGCCGGTGCGGGTGATCTCGAAGGCTTCCTCGCCGCATTCCGGGTGGCCGGTCAGGGTGCCGTACGCCCAGGCGGTGCGGCGGTACTCCTCGACCGTCCAGACGACGCGGCAGGGCGCCTTGAGGGGGCCGAGGCCGACGATGACGTCGACGCCGGGGGCCGCCTTGTCGGCGTCGGAGGTGATGCTGACGCCGCTCATCTCCCGGTGCATCTCCCAGGTCATGAGGGCTTCGGAGGCGCGACGGAAGACGGCTTCGCCCTCGCCGATCCTGGTGCGGACATGCAGTCGGTGGAAACCCGGCGGGCAGCGGTCCTCGCGGGTCGCGCCCACGTCCTCGTACGTGTAGGGCATGGGGCACAGCGTAGGGCGGTACCCGGAGTCGCCTTCCCGCCGGGTACCGCCCAGTCAGCCGGTGCCGGAGCGTCAGCTCACGTTGATCGCGGTCCAGGTCGCCGCCACGGTCGTGTACTCCGTGCTGGTGGACCCGTACAGCGCGGCCGTCGCGCTCAGGGTCGCCGTGCGGGCGCCCGCGTACGTGGTCGTCGACGTCATGTACTCGGTCAGCGCCTTGTACCAGATCTGGCTGGCCTTGGCCCGGCCGATGCCGGTGATCGTGGCGCCGTTGGACGTCGGGGAGTTGTAGCTCACCCCGTTGATGGTCTTCGCGCCGCTGCCCTCGCTCAGCAGGTAGAAGAAGTGGTTGGCCGGGCCGGACGAGTAGTGGACGTCCAGGTTCTTCAGCGTCGAGGACCAGTAGTTGGCCGACGCGCCGTCCTTGCTCGGCTGGTCCATGTAGCGCAGCGGCGTGCCGTTGCCGTTGATGTTGATCTTCTCGCCGATGAGGTAGTCGCCGACGTCGGAGGAGTTGGCCGCGTAGAACTCGACCGCCGTGCCGAAGATGTCGGAGGTGGCCTCGTTCAGACCGCCGGACTCACCGCTGTAGTTGAGGCCAGCGGTGTTGGAGGTGACGCCGTGGGTCATCTCGTGGCCCGCCACGTCCAGCGAGGTGAGCGGCTTGACGTTGCCGGACCCGTCGCCGTACGTCATGCAGAAGCAGCTGTCGTCCCAGAAGGCGTTGACGTACGCGTTGCCGTAGTGGACGCGGGAGTACGCGGCGACGCCGTTGTTCTTGATGCCGCTGCGGTTGAAGGTGTTCTTGTAGAAGTCCCAGGTCACCTGTGCGCCGTACGCGGCGTCGACGGCCGCGGTCTGGTCGGTGGTCGAGCTGGAGGCCGCGCCGGTGCCCCAGGTGTCGTCCGCGTCGGTGAACAGGGTGCCCGCGGACGAGGTGGTGGTGTGCGACTTGTTGTACGTCTTGTGGCTGCCGCGCGAGGTGTCGGTCAGCTGGTAGGTCGAGCCCGACAGCGTGGTGCCGAGGGTGACCGTGCCGGAGTACAGGCTCTTGCCGGTGCCGGTCTCGATGCCCTGGTACTCGTACAGCTTCGCGCCGGTGGCCGCGTCGGTGATGACGTGCAGCTCGTTCGGGGTGCCGTCGTCCTGGAGGCCGCCGACGACCGTCTCGTAGGCGAGCACGGGGGTGCCGTTCGCCGCCCAGATCACCTTGCGGGGCGCCGCGTCGGCCGTGGTCTTCTCCGAGCCGGCGGCCTTGGCGGCGGTCAGGGCCTGCTTCTCGGCCTTCGCGGAGGTGACGGCCGGCGTGAGGGAGGCCACCTTGATGGTCGCCTTCGTCGCCTTGGTGACGCCCTCGGTCTTGCCAGCCGCGGTCTCGTGGACGACCAGGTCGCCGCCGAGGACCGGGAGTCCGTCGTACGTGCGCTCGTAGCGCGTGTGGAGCGTGCCGTCCGCGTCCTGGATGACGTCTCTGACGACGAGCTTCTCCTTGGCGCCGAGGCCTATCTCCTTGGCGGTCTGGGGAGTTGCGGCGTCGGCCTCCTGGATCAGGGAGGTGCGTGCCGCTGCGGACAGCTGGATCTGGGCGCCGGGAAGCGTCGGCTTGGCGGTGGGGGCCGCGGCGACCTCGGCGGAGGCACCGGTGGTCATACCGGTGGCGAGCAGGGCTCCGGCGGCGACAGCGGTGGCGATGGCCAGAGTGGTGCGCTTGTGACGCGCGTAGAGGGGGGTCACAACGAACTCCTTCGTGGGGGCGACCGAACGGCATGGGGTGGCCGAACGGAAGGTGAAGTTGCGGTGCGGGTGAGCCGTGCGGTGGAAGAGTGACACCTGGGGCGCGTACATGTCAGGAGGCCGATTAAATCTTGGCCGAAAAACGTCCGTTGGGTGAAGATCGCTGTACGTAATGCGGACTCGATCTTCGTAAAGGAGACGTCAAAGCAAACCCCTGGCCGGGCAAAAGAGGGCGCCGCCCCGGGGAGTTGAACCTCCGGGACGGCGCCCTGTCTTCGGGACCCTCTACGGGAACGTGAGCTTCCAGCTGTTGATGTAGCCGGTGTCCACGGCCGCGTTGTCCTGGACCCTCAACAGCCAGGTTCCGTTGGCGACTTCGGAGGAGGCGTTCACCGTGTAGGTGGTGTTGATGTTGTCCGCGCTCCCGCCGGTGCCGTACGCCTTCAGCGTGTACGCCGTGCCGTCGGGGGCGACCAGCTGCACCTGGAGGTCACCGATGTAGGTGTGCACGATGTCGACGGCGACCGCGAGGTTCGTCGGCGCGTTGCCGGTACGCCCGGTGACCGCGATCGAGGAGGTGACCGCCGCTCCGTTGTCCGGAATTGATACGTCGGTCGTGCTCTCGAACGACGTACCGCCGCCACCGCCGCCGGCCCGGGCGCCTACCGCGACGCCCGCCCAGGCGTTCTGCACCGCCGCGTACTCGGCGCTCGTGGTGCCGTACAGCTCACCCGCCACCGCGAGCGTGCCGGTGCGGGCCGCCGCGTAGTTGGTGGTCGAGGTGAACTTCGTGGTGAGCGCCTTGAACCAGATCTGCTCCGCCTTGGCGCGGCCGATCCCGGTGACCGGGAGCCCGTCGGCGGTCGGCGAGTTGTAGGTGACACCGTTGATGGTCTTGGTGCCGCTGCCCTCGCTCAGCAGATAGAAGAAGTGGTTCGCGGGACCCGAGGAGTAGTGGACGTCGATCGAGCCGATCCCCGAGTACCAACTGTCCTTGGACGCGCCGTCCTTGCTCGGCTGGTCCATGTAACGCAGCGGCGTGCCGTTGCCGTTGATGTTGATCTCTTCGCCGATGAGGTAGTCACCGACGTCGGAGGAGTTCGCCGCGTAGAACTCGACCGTGGAGCCGAAGATGTCGGAGGTCGCCTCGTTCAGACCGCCGGACTCGCCGCTGTAGACGAGCCCCGCGGTGGCGGAGGTGAGACCGTGCGTCATCTCGTGCGCGGCGACGTCGATCGAGGTGAGCGGGTTGGCGTTGCCCGACCCGTCGCCGTACGTCATGCAGAAGCAGCTGTCGGACCAGAAGGCGTTGACGTAGTTGTTGCCGTAGTGGACCCGCGAGTACGCGCCCACTCCGTCGCCCCTGATGCCGCTGCGGCCGTGCACGTTCTTGTAGTAGTCCCAGGTAAGCGCCGCGCCGTAGTGGGCGTCGGCGCCGGCCGACTCCAGGTTGGACGCGAGGCCGTTGCCCCACACGTCGTCGGAGCCCGAGAACAGCGTGCCGGTGCCGGAGGTGCCGCGGTTCAGGTTGTACGTCTTGTGGCCGCCGCGCGCGCCGTCGGTCAGGTTGTACGTCGTTCCGGACTGAGTGGTGCCGAGCGTGACCGTGCCGGAGTACACCGTGTTGCCGGTGCCGGTCTCGATGGCCTCCCACTCGTACAGCTTCTTGCCCGTGGTGGCGTCCGTGACGACGTGCAGCTCCTGCGGGGTGCCGTCGTGCTGGAAGCCGCCGACGACCGTTTCCCACGCCACGGTCGGCGTGCCGCTCGCGGCCCAGACGACCTTGCGGGGCGCCCGGTTGACGTCGGGGCTCTTGGCCTTCTCCGCCTTCGCGGCGGCCAGGGCCTGCGTCTTGGCGCCGGCGGCGGGCAGCGCGGCGGTGGTCGTCGCCGGCTCGATGGCGGACCGGGTCGCCTTGACGACGCCCTCGGTCGCACCCGACTTGGCGGTGTCGACCACCAAGTCGCCGCCGAGGACCGGGAGTCCGTCGTACGTGCGCTCATAGCGGGTGTGGACCGTGCCGTCCGCGTCCTTGGCGACGTCCCGGACGACGAGCTTCTCCTTGGCGCCGAGGCTCAGGTCCGCGGCGGTGTCCGCCTTGGCCGCCTCGGCGTCGCGTATCAGCGCGGCGCGCTGGGCGGGGGAGAGCTTCACGGGAACGGCGCCCGGGTTGACCTTGCCCGCGGCCGACGGTGCCTTCTCCGGGGCGGCGGTCGCGGCGCCCGACTGGACGGCCGTGGCGATCAGGGCGGCGACGCCCGCGAGGGCGACGGCTGCGGCGCGACGCCGCTGGGTGTGGGGGGTGCGTCTGTGAGGGGAGCTGCTTCTCAACACTGACTCCTTCTGCGTGGCCGCGGGTCGCACGGCCAGGGGAGACCGGACGAAGGGTGACCGTCCGGGCAGAACAGGGCGGTACGCGGAACCATGTGCAGGTGCGGAGGTGTTGCGGCACGGCACAGCGATGTTGCTGGTGTTGCTGTGGGGTTGCTGTGAAGTAGCCGTGGGAAGAGTGGCAGTGGAATGCGCTGTCTGTCAGGAGCGCATCAAGAAGTTGGCCGGAAATCGTTCGTTGTCCGGGTGGTCATGTTCGGTATACGGAGGGTTGGTTGAGCCTTGCAGGCGCACGCTTCTCCTCACGCGGACGCGGGCCCGGGAACTCAACCGGCAGGCCTCGGTGGGCGGACCTCAGCCGGCGGGCCGCCCCTCGCCGTGCCACGAGTGCCACAGCGCCGCGTACGCGCCATCCGCCGCCACCAGGTCGTCGTGCGTGCCGAGTTCGGTGAGCCGGCCGTCCTCCATGACGGCCACCCGGTCCGCGTCGTGCGCGGTGTGCAGGCGGTGCGCGATGGCGATGACGGTGCGTCCCTCGAGTACGGCGGCCAGCGCGCGCTCCGTGTGGCGGGCGGTCGTCGGGTCGAGGAGCGCCGTGGCCTCGTCGAGGATGAGGGTGTGCGGGTCCGCCAGGACGACGCGGGCCAGGGCGAGTTGCTGGGCGCGCGAGCCGTCCGTGGGGTGTCCGGCCGGGCCCAGCTCGGTGTCCAGGCCGTCCGGCAGCTCCCCGGCCCAGTCGTCCGCGCCGACCGCCGCGAGCGCCGCCCACAACTCGGCGTCGGTGGCGGCCGGTTCGGCGATCAGCAGATTGTCGCGGACCGTGCCCAGGAACACGTGGTGCTCCTGGGTGACGAGGACGACCTGCCGCCGCAACTGCTCCGGATCGAGGCCGACGATCGGCACCCGGCCCACCGTCACCGAGCCCGAGCTCGGCGCGTCGACACCCGCGAGCAGCCTGCTCAGCGTGGTCTTCCCGGCGCCGGACGGGCCGACCACGGCCAGCCGCTCCCCGGGCCGCACGGTCAGGTCGACCCCGCGCAGCACCTCACCCCCGCGGTCGTACGAGTAGCGCACGTCCGTCACGTCGATCCGGTCGTCCACCGGGGCGGGCGAGCCGGCCGAAGAGGTGGCCCTCGGGGCTTGTGCGAGCCCCTCCACACGGGCGAAGGACGCGCTGCTGCTCTGCAACTGCTCGACCCGGTTCAGGATCGTGTCCAGCGGGTCGACGAGCTGCATCAGATACAGCGCCGCCGCGACCACCGCACCCAGGCTCATCGCACCCCGCGCGTGCAGCGCGCCCCCCGCAAGGAGCACGGCGACCACGGGGACGGCGTACGAGGTCTCCACCAGCGGGAAGAACACGTTGCGCAGGAACAGCGTCCGCATCCGGGTGCGGCGGAGTGTCTCGATCGCGTCCCGGCTCGCCAGAGTCCGGCGCCGCTGCAGTCCGAAGGCCTCGACGGTGCGGGCGCCCGAGGCGGTGGCCCCGAGGATCTCCGCCACCTCCGAGGTGGCGGCGCCCTCGGCGAGATAGGCGGTGCGCGCCCGGCGCAGATACCAGCGCGTGGCGAACCAGATGCCGACCAGGCCGAGGACCCCGCAGCCGCCGAGCAGCGGGTCAATGGCGAAGACCGCGCCGAGGATGAACAGCGACTGCACCGAGCAGATGAGCAGTTCGGGCAGGGCGTCGCGCAGGGTGGTGCCCACCATGGCGACGTCCGCGGTGCCGCGCGCCGTCAGATCGCCCGTGCCGGCCCGCTCCACCACCGAGGCGGGCAGCGCGAGCGCCCGCTCGACGAACTCCTCGCGCACCCGCGCCAGCGTCCGCTCCCCGAAACGGTGTCCCACATACCGGGCGGCCCGCGCCAGCAGCACCTGCGTCAGCGCGCACCCCAGGATGACGAGCGCCAGCCGGTCCACGACGCCCACCCCTGCCCCGCCCCGCACCTCGTCGATGATCCGGCCGAGCAGCCAGGGCCCGACCAGACCGGCCCCGGCGGCCAGCGCGTTGAGGGCGAGCACGACGGCGAAGGCCCGCCCGTCCGCCCTGATCAGCCGGACCGAGGCCCGGCGCACGTCGGCCTCCGCGGCGACCGGCAGCTGCCCGCTCATCGCACGGCCTCCTCGTTCTCTGCGTCCTCTGCGTCTTCTACGTCCGTGTCGCGGGCCACGAGCGCGCGGTACTCCGGCTCCCCGTCGAGGAGTTCGCGATGACTGCCGCTGGCCGCGACCTTGCCGTCCACCAGGTAGGACACGGTGTCCACCTGGTCGAGCATGAGCGGTGACGTGCTGGTCACCACCGTCGTACGGCCGCGGCGCGCAACCCGCAGCCGGGCGGCGACGGTCGCCTCGGTGTGGGCGTCGAGCGCGGAAGTGGGCTCGACGGCGAGCAGTACCTCGGGATCGGCGAGGAGCGCCCGCACCAGGCGTACGCGCTGCCGCTGGCCCCCGGAGAGACTGCGGCCCTGCGCGTCGACGGCCGAGTCGAGTCCGTCCGGCAGTCCGAGGACGATGTCGTCCGCGACGGCCGCGTGCACGGCCCGGGAGATGGCCTGTTCCTCGTGGTCGCGCCGGCCGGAGACCAGGTCGCGCAGGGTGCCCGCGAACAGATCGGCCTCGTTGTCCGCGACCAGAATCCGCTGCCGCACCTGGGACAGGTCGATCTCGTCCAGGCGTACGCCGCCCCAGGTCGCCGCCGACTCCGCGTACCGCCCGAGCCGGTCGACCACCGCGGCGGAGTCCGAAGGGCGGGCGCCGACCAGCGCGGTCAGCTTCCCCGGCGCCACCCGCACACCGGACTCCGGATCGAGGAGTGCCGACGGCTCCGCCGGGGCGTCCCGTGCGGCGCCGTCGGTGGCCAGCGGCTCCAGGGCCAGGAACCGTACGACGCGCCGGGCGGCCACCAGCCCCCGGCTGACCTGATAGCCGCACTCGATGAGGAACGCCACCGGCATCACGAGGACCGCGACATAGCCGTACACGGACACCAACTCGCCGATGGTGATGGACCCTTGAGCGGCCAGCCGGGCCGCCAGCCAGGTCACGACGGCGAGGAACACCGTCGGCAGCCCGAGCCCGAGCGACTGGATCCAGCTGGTCACCGCCCCGACCCGGTACCCCTGCGCCCGCAGCTCCTGCGAGTCGCGGCGGAAGGAGTCGGCGAACAGCCCTTTGCCGCCAAGCCCGTTGAGGACACGCAAGCCGCCTGCGAGGTCACCGATCCGGGCGGTCAGCACACCCTGCCGTTCGCGGTATTCGGTCTCCGCGCCCTGCAGCCGCCCCATCATCGGCCCGAGGAGCACGGTGATCACCGGCACGCCGAGCAGGATCACCACGGACAGCTGGACCGAGACCGACAGCAGCAGCGCGGCCACCACGCCGTAGGTGAGGACCCCGGCCACGCCGGGGCCGACGACGGTCAGCGAGGTGGCGATGGTCTGGACGTCGCCGACGCCGATCGTGACGACCTCACCGGCCCCCACCTGGCGCGACAGCGCGGCCCCCAGCCGGGTCGCCTGCCCCACCACGACCTTGACCGTACGGAAGTGGGCGTCCATCCGGACCTTGGTCATCGTGCGGTGCCGCAGGACGCCCAGGAAGGCGTTGAACACCCCCGCGCCCAGCATGGCCGCGGCCCAGCCCACCAGCGCCGCCTCGTCGCCCGGCTCCAGACCGTCGTCGATCGCGCGCGACAGCAGATACGGAGTCAGCGCGAGCAGCCCCATCCAGACGCTCGCCAGCAGTGCCCCCGCCACCGACCGGCCCGCCTGTCTGGTGCACAGCCACCACAGATACCGGCCGCCGCCACGGCAGTCGGGCGTGCCCGGGTCCTCGTACGCGTCGATCATCCGTTCCATCCTCTGACTCGAGCTTTCCGACGCGCTATACGAGGCTGTCCTGCCACGCCCGATGCAGATCGGCGAACTTGCCGCGGTCCGCGACGAGTTCGGCCGGAGTGCCGTCCTCGACGATGTGGCCGTGCTCCATCACAAGGACCCGGTCGGCGATCTCCACCGTCGACAGCCGGTGCGCGATGACCACCGCCGTACGGCCGCGCAGGACTGTCGACATGGCGCGCTGGACCGCCCGTTCGCCGGGGACGTCCAGGGAGCTGGTCGCCTCGTCGAGGATGAGGACCGCCGGGTCGGCGAGCAACGCCCGCGCGAAGGCGACCAGTTGGCGCTGGCCCGCCGAGATACGGCCGCCCCGTTTGCGTACGTCCGTGTCGTAGCCCTCGGGCAGGGAGCTGATGAAGTCGTGGGCGCCGATCGCCTTCGCGGCGCGCTCGATGTCCTCACGGGTCGCGTCTGGGCGGCCGATGGAGATGTTCTCGGCGACGGTGCCGGAGAACAGGAACGCCTCCTGGGTCACCATCACCACCCCGCGCCGCAGCTCCGGCACGGACAGCTCGCGCAGGTCGACGCCGTCGAGGAGGACCCGGCCGTCGGTGGGGTCGTAGAAGCGGGCCAGCAGCTTGGCGAGCGTCGACTTGCCCGCGCCCGTCGAGCCGACGACGGCCACCGTCTGCCCGGCCGGGACGGTGAGGTCGAAGGTGGGCAGGACCTCGCCGCCGGTGCGGTAGGCGAAGCGGACGCCGTCGAAGACGACCTCGCGGCCGGGGTGTTCGGAGGCGAGGGCGGGCAGCTGCTTCGGCGCGGCCGGCTCCGGCACTGAGGGGTCCTGGGCCAGCAGGCCCGCGATCTTCTCCAGCGAAGCCGCCGCGGACTGGTAGGAGTTGAGGAACATGCCCAGGCGGTCGATCGGGTCGTACAGGCGGCGCAGATACAGCACGGCGGCGGCCAGCACACCCAGCGCCAGCGAGTCCGTGACCACCCGGTGCGCGCCCCACAGCACGATCCCCGCGACGGCCGTGTTGGCGACCAGGCGGGAGCCGATGACATAGCGGGCCATCTCCAGGATGGCGTCGCCGTTCGTCCGCTCGTGGTGCCGGTTGAGCGTCCCGAACTCCGCGTCGTTGGTGGCCTCGCGGCGGAACGCGCGCACCGGGCGGATGCCGTTCATCGTCTCCGCGAACTTCACGATGACGGCGGCGATGGCGGTCGAGCGCATCGCGAAGATACGGCCGGCGCGGTGCTGGTAGAGGCGGATGAGCAGATACAGCGGCACGAAGGACGCGACCGCCACGGCGCCCAGACCGAGGTCGAGCCAGAGCAGCATCGCCGAGATGTAGACGAAGGACAGGATGACCGTGACGAGCTCCTGCAGGCCCTCGCTGAGGAGTTCACGCAGTGACTCGACGTCCGTCGTGGAACGGGAGATCAGCCGGCCCGAGGTGTAGCGCTCGTGGAAGTCGATGCTGAGCGCCTGCGCGTGCCGGAAGATACGGCCGCGCAGGTCGAGCAGCACGTCCTGGTTGACGCGGGCGGACGCGAGGATGAAGGCGTACTGGAGCGCGCCGGAGGCCACCGAGCAGAGCAGGTACGCGACCGCCACCGCGATCAGCGGGCCGTTGTCGTGGCTCCTGAACGCCGGTACGCCGCGGTCGATGGCGTACGCGACGAGCAGCGGGCCCGCCTGGACCGCGGCCTGCTGGAGCAGGAGCAGGACGGAGGTCAGGACCACGCGGGACCTGAGCGGGGCGAGCAGCGAGCGCAGTAGTGCGGCGGTCGCGCCCGGAGGCGTGGGGAGGGCGTCGCGGTCGAAGGGGTCCGTGTGCTGCGGGGGTTGTGGTGCGGGCGTGCCCTTGCCTTTGGCCTTGTCCCTGCCCTTGTCCTTGCCCGGCGCGGTCGTCGTGGGCGCCGTCATCGGTCGTCCTCCTCTGTGCCCTCTGTGCCCTCGGTGCCTGACATCAGGTGGGCGTACTCGGCGTTCGTGCGCAGTAGTTCGTGGTGGGTGCCCACCGCGGTGATGCGGCCGGCGGAGAGCAGGGCCACTCGGTCCGCGAGCAGGACCGTGGACGGGCGGTGCGCCACGATCAGGGCGGTCGTGTCCGCCAGTACGCGGCGCAGTGCCGCCTCTACCGCGGCCTCCGTGTGCACGTCCAGGGCCGACAAGGGGTCGTCGAGGACCAGGAAGCGGGGGCTGCCTACGACCGCTCTCGCCAGGGCGAGGCGCTGCCGCTGGCCGCCGGAGAGGCTCAGGCCCTGTTCGCCTACCTGGGTGTCCGTGCCGTGGGGCAGCGCGTGTGCGAAGTCCGCCTGCGCGACGGCTAGCGCCTGGTCCAACTCTGTTTCGCCCGCGCCGTCCTCGGCGCCCATGAGTACGTTCTCGCCGACGCTTGCCGAGAAGAGGGTGGGCTCCTCGAAGGCCATGGCTACGCGGGTGCGGAGTTCCTCGCGGGGGATTGCCGTGATGTCCTCGCCGTCCAGTGTGATGCGGCCGGACGTTACCTCGTGGAGGCGGGGGACCAGGGCGGTGAGGGTGGTTTTGCCGGTGCCTGTTGCTCCGACCAGCGCCATCGATTCGCCGGGGCGGATGTGCAGGTCGATGCGGTCGAGGATGGGTGGGGTGTTCTCGGGGGCGTCGGGGTAGCGGAAGCGGACGTTGTGGAACTGGAGTCCGCCGGGGCCTGTTGAATCTGCCGGCGGGGTGGGGGCTGGGCTTGGGGTGGGTGCGCTGCTCGGCGCTTGCGAGGTGCCGCTGTGCCCACCCGTGCCGCCCCTAGCGGCACGCATGCCCACAGCTATGACGGACTCCGGCTTCTCGTCCCTTACCTCGAAGTACCTTTCCGTCGCTGTTGCTGCCTCCTGGCTCATTGCCAGGAGGAAGCCGATGGAGTCGACCGGCCAGCGCAGGGCGAGGGCGGTGGAGAGGAAGGCGACCAGGGTGCCGGCGGAGAGGTGGCCGTCGGCTACCTGGATGGTGCCGAGGACGAGGGCGGTGCCGATGGCGAGTTCGGGGAGGGTGACGATGACGGCCCAGATGGAGGCGAGGAGGCGGGCCTTGGCGAGTTCCGTGCCGCGCAGGGTCCCGGACAGCTCGCGGAACGCGCGGGCCTGGCTGCGATGGCGCCCGAAGCCCTTGATGATGCGGATGCCGAGCACGCTCTCCTCGACGACCGTCGTCAGGTCGCCCACCTGGTCCTGCGCCCGCCGCGCCACCTTCGAGTACCGCCGCTCGAAGAGCCAGCAGACGAACATCACGGGGACCGCGGGAGCGAGCAGCACCAGCCCGAGCGTCCACTCCTGGGCCAGCATGATGGCCATGCCCGCGAGGATCGTCACGGAGTTGACCAACAGGAAGGTCAGCGGGAAGGCCAGGAACATGCGCACTAGCATCAGGTCCGTGGTGCCCCGGGACAGCAGCTGACCGGAGGCCCAGCGGTCGTGGAAGGCGACCGGCAGCCGCTGCAGGTGCCGGTACAGATCCGCCCGCATCGCCGCCTCGACACCCGCCAGGGGCCGTGCCACCAGCCACCGCCGCAGCCCGAACAGCAGCGCCTCCGCGAGCCCGAACAGCAGCAGATACAGCGCACCGAGCCACACCCCCGCGGAGTCCCGGTCGGCGACCGGCCCGTCCACCATCCACTTCAGCACGAGCGGAATCACCAGCCCCGTACAGGAGGCGAGCACCGCGACGAACGCGGCGGTGAACAGCCGCCCGCGCACCGGCCGGACGTACGGCCACAGCCGCAGCAGCGTGCGCACGGCCGACCGGCCACCGGTCTTCTCAGGGTCCTTGGTGGTTACAGGTGTTGTCGCCATCAGCACGGAGCCTACGGATCGGCACTGACAACGCCCACTGAGTTTTGGCCGTACCAGGATCGGCCGCTGGTCCTACGACCGGCCGATGGCGGCGGGCATCAGCGAGGCGACCGTGAAGGCCAAGCTGATCAGGAGGCGGGGTACGGCAGCAGGCCGGCCGCCGTCTTCTCCCAGGCGGCCTTGAGCTCCGCGAGCAACTCCGGCCGGTCCGCCGCGAGGTCGGCCTGCTCGCGGGAGTCCGCGGTGAGGTCGTACAGGTGGTCGACGCCGTCGGAGGCCTGGTGGTACTTCCAGTCCCCGCGCCGCAGCGCCCGGTTGCCCCGGACCCGCCAGAAGAGGTCGCGCTCGGCCACCTCCTCGCCGCGCAGCAGGTACCCGGCGAGGCTGGTGCCGTCCAGCGGGTACGCCGGGTCCGGCCGTGCCCCGCCCAGCTCCAGCAGGGTCGCCGTCCAGTCCGGTGAGAATGCCGGCTCGTGGCTGACCTGCTTGCCGTCGAGGCGGGCGGGCCACCGCACGATGGTCGGCACCCGGATACCGCCTTCGAGCAGCGAGGCCTTCTCTCCGCTGAGCGGCCAGTTGTACGAGAAGCGCTCGCCGCCGTTGTCACTGGCGAACAGCACCACCGTGTTCTCCTCCTGACCGGCCCGGCGCAGCGCGTTGAGCACCTCCCCGACGGCGGCGTCGAGGCTCTCCACCATCTGCGTGTACTTCTCGACCGAGCCGCCGTCGTTGTGGAGGAGCGCGGCGGTCACCTGCGCCTGGCTGCTCGCGGCCCGTATCTTCGCCGCGATCTCGGCGCCGGTCTCCGCGTCGTCCTCCGCGAGCCAGGGCCAGTGCGGGGTGGTGAAGTTGAGGTTGAGCAGCCACGGCTTGTCGTGCTCGCGGCTCACGTACTCCACGGCCCGCTCGGTCAGCACCTCCGTGTAGTAGCGCAGGTCCTTGTACTCCGCGTCACCCTCGTACAGGTCGTAGGCGCCGAGCTGCCCGAGCTTGGAGAAGTACTCCAGTACGCCCCCGAAGTTGCCGAAGAACTCGTCCCAGCCCGACTTGGTGGGCCCGTAGTCCGGCAGGAAGCCGCAGTGCCACTTGCCGATGAGCGCGGTCGCGTATCCCGCCTTCTTCAGCAGGGAGGCGAGAGTGGGATGGCTGGGGTCGAGCCCCTGGGTCCTGTTGGCGATGGGCTCGGCGAGACCGCCCTTCGTACGTCCCGGATAGCGCCCGGTGTACAGACTGAACCGGGTCGGCGAGCAGGTGGCCGACCCGGAGTACGCGTCGGTGAACCGCACCCCTTGCCGGGCCAGCCGGTCCAGGTTCGGCGTCTTGATGTGCGGTGCGCCGTACGAGGACAGGTCGGCCCAGCCGAGGTCGTCACCCAGGATGACGAGGAGGTTGGGACGCCGACCCGAACCGGAGGCGGCGGTCCTGGCCCGGAACGGGCGCTCGGCGGCGGCTGCTTCGGTGGCGGCGGCCGTACCGGCGACGGCGGTCACGGCACCGCCACCGATCAGACCACCGAAGACCCGACGGGATATTTCGGACATGCGGGTTCCTCAGAACAGACGTGTCCCACGACGGGACACGCAGAAAGGATTCAGGGGAATTAAGGAGAAAGGAGGGCAGCGGAGACCGCGGGCTCAGCGACAGATGGCGCTGGACTGCCGGCACAGATCGACGTGACGCCGCTCCACGAGCGCGACGAGCGCGCACGGGTGATCAGCGGGAATCCTCATGACGACGGACGTTGCCAGCGGTGAGGTTGAGCGTCAAGAAGCCGTCCAAGCGCTGGACAAGTCAGCCCGTCCGGCGTTTGAGGACGAGCGCGCAGCGCGACACGGGGGTCTGGGGGCGGAGCCCCCAGGAACGGGACGGGAAGGGGCGGAGGGGGCGAAAGAACATCACCCCACCACCCGCAGCAACAACACCGCCCGAGCCGGCACAGTAACCCCCGCCCCCGCCCGATGCACCACCCCGGGAGCCTCCGCCTGCGATTCCCGCGAGGTGTCCACCACCACCTCGTACCGCGAGGCCCACGGCGGCCCGGGCAGTACGAAACTCACCGGCCGGTCCCCGGCATGCAGCACGGCGAGAAAGCTGTCGTCCACGACAGGCACCCCCCGCGCGTCCCGCCCGGGAATGTCCCGCCCGGACAGATACATCCCCAGCGTCGCGGCCGGCGCGTACCAGTCCTGCTCGGTCATCTCCGTCCCCCGCGCGGTGAACCACGCCAGGTCCCGCAGCCCGTCCACGGAATGCGCCCGCCCGGAGAAGAACGCCCGCCTCCGCAGCACGGGATGCTCGTGCCGCAGCGCGATCAGTCGCGAGGTCAACTCGAACAGCGCCCGCCACCCGGGGTCGTCGAGATACGACCAGTCGACCCAGCTGATCTCGTTGTCCTGGCAGTACGCGTTGTTGCTCCCCCGCTGGGTCCGCCCGAACTCGTCCCCTGCGACCAGCATCGGCACCCCGGTCGACAGCAGCAGACTCGTCAGCAGGTTCCTCAACTGGCGCCGCCGCAGGGCCCGTACGCGCTCGTCGTCCGTCTCTCCCTCGGCCCCGCAGTTCCACGACCGGTTGTCGTCCGAGCCGTCCCGGTTCCCTTCCCCGTTCGCCTCGTTGTGCTTGCGCTCGTACGAGACGAGATCCCGGAGCGTGAACCCGTCGTGCGCGGTGACGAAGTTCACCGAGGCGTACGGACGCCGCCCGCCCCACGCGTAGAGGTCGCTCGACCCCGAAAGCCGGTATCCCAGATCCCGCACATCCGGCAGCGCCCCCCGCCAGAAGTCCCGTACGGCGTTGCGGTAGCGGTCGTTCCACTCCGTCCACAGAGGTGGGAAGGCCCCCACCTGATAGCCCCCGGACCCCACGTCCCAGGGCTCCGCGATCAGCTTCACCCGCCGCAGCACCGGGTCCTGCGCGATGACGGCCAGGAACGGCGACAGCATGTCGACGTCGTGCATCGACCGGGCCAGCGCGGCGGCCAGGTCGAAACGGAAGCCGTCCACCCCCATCTCCTGCACCCAGTACCGCAGCGAGTCCGTGATCAGCCGCAGTACATGCGGCTGCACCACGTGCAGGGTGTTCCCGCACCCCGTGTAGTCCGCGTACCGCCGGGCGTCGGACTGCAGCCGGTAGTACCCGCGGTTGTCGATACCGCGCAGGGACAGCATGGGCCCCAACTCGCCCGCCTCGGCGGTGTGGTTGTACACCACGTCGAGGATCACCTCGATACCGGCGGCGTGCAGCGCCCGTACCATCCGCTTGAACTCGCCGACCTGCTGACCGGTGGTGCCGGAGGCGGCGTATCCGGCATGCGGCGCGAAGTACCCGATGGAGTTGTAGCCCCAGTAGTTCTTGAGGCCCTTGCGCAGCAGATGGTCCTCGTGCGCGAACTGGTGCACCGGAAGCAGCTCCACGGCCGTCACCCCCAGCCGCACCAGATGGTCGATGGCGGCAGGGTGCGCCAACCCGGCGTAGGTGCCCCGGAGTTCCTGCGGGATCCCGGGGTGCAGACGGGTGAATCCCCGCACATGCAGTTCGTAGATCACCGAGTCGGCCCACGGGGTCTTGGGGCGGTGGTCGTCCGACCAGTCCTCGTCGTCATGGACGACGACACCCTTGGGGACGTACGGCGCCGAGTCCCGGTCGTCGCGCACGGTGTCCGCGACCTGCTGCTGGGGCCAGTCGCGGACGTGCCCGTACACCTCGGGCGGCAGGCTGAAGTCGCCGTCCACGGCACGGGCGTACGGGTCCAGGAGCAGTTTCGCCGGGTTCCAGCGGGCGCCGGTCCACGGGTCCCAGCGGCCGTGCACCCGGAAGCCGTAGCGGCGGCCCGGGAGCACGCCGGGCACGAAGCCGTGCCAGATCTCGTGGGTCAGCTCGGTCAGCGGGACCCGGATCTCGGCGCCCTCCTCGTCGAAGAGGCACAGCTCGACGGCCTCCGCGCCACCCGCCCACAGGGCGAAGTTGGTGCCCGTGACGCCGTCGGGGCCGACGCGGAAGCGCGCGCCCAGCGGGGTCGGGGCGCCAGGCCACACGGACACGGCGGGCGCCGCACGCGACGCGCCGTTCATCAGGGGGGCGGGCTGCGCGGGCAGCACGTCGCCCGCCGTACGCCCCTCCTGTACTGCCTCCTGCTCGGGTGCGCTCGACACCGGTCAGCCTCCTGCGGCTCGATGGAACGACGCGAAAAGGGCCGTTGGCGTCCCGGCCACCGCTCTCCGTCGAGTCGTTCTCCCCACTGTTCTGCCCAGCGCTTGGCTCGCACTCACGTTTCCCCAGAGAGGCGCAGTCGTTGGGCCCCTCGTGAAGCACGTACAGACACGCGCGCGGCGCGCAGGGGCCGCGCTGGCCGCCGTACTGACCTGGGCCGGCCTGCTGGCCGGAGCCTCCGGCTGCACCTCGAACGGGATGGACGAGGTGCTGGGCAAACCACCGTCGCCCGAGGACGTCATCCGCGTCTCGCCCGACGACCACAGCAAGGCCGTGGGCCCGGAGAAGTCGATCCGGGTACGGGTGTCCAGCGGGCGCCTGGAGTCAGTGCAGGTGGTCAAGGAGCAGGACGCGCAGGAGTCCCCGGTGCCGGGGAGCATCTCCGAGGACGGGTTGCGCTGGCGGCCCGACGACGAGCGGCTCGCCCTCGCCGCCCGGTACACCGTCGACGTGGTGGCCCTCGACGGGTACGGGCGGCGCTCGGCGCGGCACACGACGTTCACGACGTTCGTCCCCGACGAGCGGTTCATCGGATACGTCACCCCGGAGGACCGCTCCACCGTCGGCACCGGGATGATCGTCTCCCTCGAGTTCAACCGGGAGATCGAGAACCGGGCCGCCGTCGAGCGCGCGGTCAAGGTGGTCGCGGAGCCGGCGGTCGAGGTCCGCCCGCACTGGTTCGGCAAGGACCGCCTCGACTTCCGGCCCCAGAAGTACTGGAAGCCGGGGACGAAGGTCACGGTCACGCTGGGGCTGCGGGACGTCGAGGCGGCCCCGGGCGTGTACGGGCTGCAGTACAAGACCTTCTCGTTCACCGTCGGCCGCAGTCAGGTCAGTCTCGTGGACGCCGCCGACCACACCATGGAGGTACGTCGCGACGGCGAGCTCCTGGCCACCGTGCCGATCACCGCGGGCGCCCCCAAGAGCACGACGTACAACGGGAAGATGGTGGTCACCGAGATGCTCGAGGTGACCCGGATGAACGGCGCCACGGTCGGTTTCAAGAAGGCCAACGGCAAGGGCGAGTACGACATCCCGGACGTCCCCCACGCGATGCGCCTCACCAGCTCCGGGACCTTCCTGCACGGCAACTACTGGGCGGAGGGCGTCTTCGGCAGCACCAATGTCAGCCACGGCTGCGTGGGCCTCAGGGACGTGAAGGGCGGCAGCTCGGACACCCCGGCGGGCTGGTTCTTCGACCGCAGCCTCATCGGTGACGTCGTCGAGGTCGTCAACAGCAAAGACAAAAAGGTCGCTCCCGACAACGGGCTCGGCGGGTGGAACATGACCTGGAAGCAGTGGAAGGCGGGCGGCGCGGTGAAGTAGGGCGACAAAGGGGTACGCGCACGACGGGCCCCGGCTCGCCCACGCACGGCTGAAGTTGGGACTGAACAGTGACAGTCCCGGGGAGCCATCGCTTCAGGCCGTGTGATTAATTAGCGCGATGTGCGCGTGGGACGCGTTGGGGTGCGGGCCTGGACCAGGCCGTGCGAGGGGAGAACGAACTTGAACGGGCGACCGATATCGGGGCCGTCGGTTGGCGCGCGGACACGCGGAAGCAAGGGGATCCTGGCGCTGCTGCTGGGGGTGCTGTTGCTCGTCGTGACCGCGTGTGGCGGGGGAGGGGACTCGGATTCCGGGTCCGGGGACGGTAAGGGCAAGAGCACCGGGAGCTCGGAGACGGCGGACACCAAGGTCTCGGAGGCCGTCGTGTCCATCGTCCCGAAGGACGGTGCGGGCGGCGTGGCCACCAGCGGCGCCCTCAAGGTGACAGCGGCCAAGGGCAAGCTGACCGAGGTGACTGTCGAAGACACCAAGGGCAACGATGTCGAGGGCGAGATAACGGGCGGGGGCGCCACCTGGACGCCCTCGACGCACCTCGCCTCATCCACCAAGTACAAGGTCCACGCGGTGGCCAAGGACTCCGGCGGTCGTGAGGCCGCCGAGGAGTCCGCGTTCACCACGCTGACCCCGAAGAACACCTTCGTCGGCATCTTCACGCCGGAGGACGGTTCCAAGGTCGGCGTCGGAATGCCGTTCTCCGTCAACTTCACCCGGGGCATCACGCACCCCGAGGACGTCGAGAAGGCGATCACCATCAAGACCGAACCCGCGGTGGAAGTGGAAGGCCACTGGTTCGGCAACGACCGCCTCGACTTCCGTCCCGAGGAGTACTGGAAGCCCGGTACGAAGGTGACGGTGGAGCTCAACCTCGACGGTGTCGAGGGACGGCCCGGTGTCTACGGCGACCAGGCCAAGACCGTGTCCTTCACGATCGGCCGCAGCCAGGTCTCCACCGTCGACGTCAAGACCAAGACGATGACGGTCAAGCGCGACGGCAAGACCATCAAGACCATCCCGGTGACCACCGGCAAGCCCGGCTACGACACCTGGAACGGCCAGATGGTCATCACCGACCGCCTCGAAGTGACCCGGATGAACGGCGAGACGGTCGGCTACGCCGGCGAGTACGACATCAAGGACGTACCGCACGCCCAGCGCCTGACCACCTCCGGCACCTTCATCCACGGCAACTACTGGGGCGGCAGCGCCTTCGGCAACTACAACGCCAGTCACGGCTGCATCGGCCTGAAGGACGTCCGCGGCGGCTACGACGGCAAGGTGGCCGCGGCCTGGTTCTTCAACCAGTCGATGACCGGTGACGTGGTGGTCGTGAAGAACTCCAACGACCGGATCGTCGACCCGGACAACGGGCTCAACGGCTGGAACATGTCCTGGGAGAAGTGGAAGGCGTAGGTTCCTTCGGATGGTTCCTTCGGACCGGTAGTTCCGATGGTTCCTTCGGACCGGTAGTTCCTTTGGATCCTTCCGACGTACGGGCCCGGTGTGCTGTGACTCAGCACACCGGGCCCATTGTCGTTAACCGCCGCTAACCTGCTGCCATGACTGTGCATCTCGAAGTGGCCGATGGCGTCGGCACCATCCGTCTCGACCGTCCGCCCATGAACGCGCTGGACGTCGCCACACAGGACCGGCTCAAGGAGCTCGCCGAGGAGGCCACGGGCCGCGACGACGTGCGCGCGGTGGTGCTGTACGGCGGGGAGAAGGTGTTCGCGGCGGGCGCGGACATCAAGGAGATGCAGGCCATGGACCACGCGGCGATGGTCGTACGGTCCCGGGCGCTGCAGGACTCCTTCACCGCCGTCGCCCGTATCCCCAAGCCGGTCGTCGCGGCGGTCACCGGTTACGCGCTGGGCGGGGGCTGCGAGTTGGCGCTGTGCGCGGACTACCGCATCGCCGGCGAGAACGCGAAGCTCGGGCAGCCGGAGATCCTGCTCGGTGTGATCCCCGGCGCGGGCGGCACCCAGCGGCTGTCCCGGCTGATCGGCCCCTCGCGGGCGAAGGACCTCATCTTCACCGGGCGCATGGTGAAGGCCGACGAGGCGCTGTCCCTCGGCCTCGTGGACCGGGTCGTACCCACCGAGGAGGTGTACGCCCAGGCGCACGCGTGGGCCGCGAAGCTGGCGCAGGGACCCGCGATCGCGCTGCGTGCCGCGAAGGAGTCCATCGACGCGGGTCTTGAGACCGACATCGAGACCGGGCTCGCGATCGAACGGAACTGGTTCGCCGGGCTGTTCGCGACGGAGGACCGGGAGCGGGGGATGCGGAGCTTCGTGGAGGAGGGGCCGGGGAAGGCGAAGTTCCGCTGACTCCCGCGGCTCGGATGCACTGAGTCCGACACCTCGGGTTCACTGAATCCCGCACCCGAGTTGGTTGAATCTCACACCACAAGTTCCGCTGATCCACTTGCAGTTGACGCGATGTCTTACCCGGCGTCCCCCGAAGGGCTGGTTTATGCGAGCCTTAAGGCAACCTTAAGGCTGCCTTGTCGGGGGAGGCCGGGGATTGCCCTGCGGTGGGCTGTTCTGGCAGGTCAGACGGGCTCTGGTGAGCGCCGAACTGCCTGTGGCATATGCCGATCGGATGCTGCGGAACAGGGGGTTCCGGGGGGCGTATTCCTTCGGAACGGCCCCGAAGGGCGCTTTGGGCGGCCATGATGGGGTCATGGCGGGGCTGGAGGGTATCGAACCGCCGCGGCGGCACGGGGGTGCGACCGCGGCGCGCTGGACGCCTGCGGTCGAGGACGAACAGGCGCTCAAGGCGCTGGAGTTGTTCGGCAATCCGACCGAGGCGGAGGTGCCCTTACCTTCCCGCCCGGAGTCCGCGGCCACCGCGCGGCGGCTCACCCAGGTCGTGGTCCTGCGGCACTGGGGCCTCTCGCCGAAGATGACGGAAGACGCCGTGTTACTGGTCTCCGAACTCGTCGGCAACGCCGTACGGCACACCGGCGCCCGCGTCTTCGGGCTCCGGATGCGCCGCCGCCGGGGGTGGATCCGCATCGAGGTCCGCGACCCCTCACGCGGCCTTCCCTGTCTTATGCCGGTCCAGGAAATGGACCTGAGCGGCCGCGGCCTCTTCCTCGTCGACAAACTCTCCGACCGCTGGGGCGTCGACCTCCTCCCCCGCGGCAAGACCACCTGGTTCGAAATGCGCGTCGCCGACCGCTGATCCCCGCCCTGCCCCGCTCACGCAGAAACCCCGGCCGCTCAACGGCCGGGGCTTCCGGAGGCGCCGCGGAACTATTTGGGGTGTGAACCACGGCACCGGCGACAACCAACGCCCGGGTCAATGGGTGGAGGTCGCACCGCTGACTATCTCAGACGCCGTTGAGTGATCCAAAAGGCGGTGGGGGCTGGTTACGGCACGGGGTGTTGCCGCTTGCGGGGCGGTGACGTGGAGTTTCTGGGCATCCCCAGGCATCCCCGCCCCCGCGACCCGCCCCCCAATAGGTGCAATCGCCCTTTTTGTGGGCAACTCCCCTTAAATGGTGCGGGTGACCACGCCCGATCACCCCCCTCAGCCGCCCCCCGAAGGAATCGCCGCGCGTGCCGCGCCCCATCGGCGGGCGGTGTTGCGTTCGGGGGGCGCGTTCGCGGCCGGGGCCTTCGTCGCCGGGTGTTCCGCGAGCGGGGCCGTCGCGCACCCGGTCGCCCGCGCTCGCAGCAGCGGCGCACCCCCTGCCGCCCCCGCCGCACCCGCGCCGCGCCGGTTCCCGGACCAGCCCGTGGAGATCGCCCACGGACCCCGCACCCGGCCCCAAGTCGCCCTCACCTTCCACGGCCAGGGCGATCCCGCCATCACCAGGGCGGTCCTCGGCGAGGCGGAGAAGGGCGGGGCCCACATCACCGTGCTCGCCGTGGGGAGCTGGCTCGACGAGCACCCCGATCTGGCGCGCCGCATCCTCGACGGGGGCCACGACCTCGGCAACCACACCCTCCGGCACCTCGACATCAACGCGATGACGGAGACGGAGGCGGACGCTGAGATCCGGGGCTGTGCGGAGCGGCTGCGCAGGCTGACCGGGTCCATCGGCAGCTGGTTCAGACCGTCGCGTACCGCCCGCGCCTCCCCGCTCGTCGAACGCCTCGCCCGCGGCGCGGGCTACCCGCACGTCCTCTCCTACGACGTCGACTCGCTCGACTTCACCTCGCCGGGCGCCCCCGCCGTCACTCGCAAGATCACCGGCGAGATCCGCAACGGATCCGTGGTGAGCCTGCACTTCGGGTACGCGGACACCGTCGCCGCGCTGCCCGCCGTCCTGGAAGAACTGAACCGTCGCGGCCTGCGCGCGGTCACCACCACGGAGCTGCTGAGCTGATGCACCCGAACCTCACGAAGCGCGCCCTGGTCGCGGGCGCGGTCCTCGCCGCCCTGGCCGCCTGCGGCACCGAGCCCAAGGATCACGCGAACGAAGCGCTCGGCACCAAGGGCGTGCAGCAGCCGGCCCAGCCCACGAAGCCGCCGGCCGCCAGGGGCCTGCCCGGCATGCCCCCCGTGCTCGACCCGACGGACGTCTACGCGGCCGACCGTGCGGGCAAACTCTCCCCGGTGGTCAAGGACTTCCCGTCCCGCGTCTACGTCCCCAACACCGAGTCCGACACCGTCTCGGTCATCGACCCCAAGACGTACAAGGTCGTCGAGACCCTCCATGTCGGCCGCCAGCCCCAACACGTCGTCCCCTCCTGGGACATGAAGACGCTCTGGGTCAACAACAACCGCGGCCACACGCTCACCCCCATCGACCCGAAGACGGGGAAGGTGGGCAAGGAGGTCGAGGTGCACGACCCGTACAACCTCTACTTCACGCCCAACGGCAAGTACTCCATCGTCATGGCCTCCCTCGACCGCGAGCTGGTCTTCCGCGACGCCCACACCATGAAGCGCGTCAAGACCGAACCGGTCAGCTGCTACGGCGTCAACCACGCCGACTTCTCGGCCGACGGCCGCTACTTCATCGTCTCCTGCGAGTTCAGCGGCGAACTGCTCAAGGTCGACACCGAGAAGATGAAGGTGATCGGTCAGCAGAAGCTCCCGTTCGACGGCGCGATGCCGCAGGACGTGAAGATCTCGCCGGACGGCAAGAAGTTCTACATCGCCGACATGATGGCCGACGGCATCTGGGTCCTGGACGGCGACAAGTTCACCGAGCCCAAGCTCCTGCGCACCGGCAAGGGCTGCCACGGCCTGTACGTCAGCCGCGACTCGCGCGAGATGTACATCTCCAACCGGGGCGAGGGCTCCATCTCCATCTTCGACTTCACCCTGAACAAGCTGACCAAGAAGTGGCGCCTGCCCGACGGCGGCAGCCCCGACATGGGCGGCGTCTCGGCCGACGGCAAGGTCCTGTGGCTGTCCGGGCGCTACGACGCCGAGGTGTACGCCATCGACACCCGCACCGGCATCCAGCTCGCCCGCATCAAGGTCGGCAGCGGCCCGCACGGCCTCGCCGTGTACCCGCAGCCGGGCCGCTACTCGCTCGGCCACACCGGCATCTTCCGCTGACCACAGACCAGTTGGGACACGCCTCGTACGAGTGACGGTCCCCGGCCCGCCGCCGCAGAACCGAGATGGTGATCACCATGATCACAACTCGCCTGCGGCGGCGGGCCGCTGCCGTCGTCCTGTCCCTGGCCGCCGTCTTCGCGACCTCCGCCGCCACCGTCCCCGCGTCCACCCCGGCCAAGGCCGCCGCCCCCGCCTGCCCCCAGTTCGCCGACCCGGTCGAGGCCGCCGCCGACCACCGCGTGGACGTCGACCGCATCACCCCGCAGCCCGTCTGGCGCAAGACCTGCGACACGCTCTACCGCAGTGACGGCCGAGGCCCCGCGGCCGTCTTCGAGCAGGGCTTCTACCCGAAGGACGTCCTCACCGGCCAGTACGACATCGAGAGTTACGTCCTCGTCAACCAGCCCTCCCCGTACGTCTCCACGAGCTACGACCACGACCTCTACAAGACGTGGTGGAAGAGCGGCTACAACTACTACATCGACGCGCCCGGCGGCGTCGACGTCAACAAGACCATCGGCGACACCCACAAGTGGGCCGACCAGGTCGAGGTCGCCTTCCCCGGCGGCATCGCGCGCCAGTACATCATCGGTGTCTGTCCGGTCGACAAGAAGACCAAGACCGAGATCATGAGCGACTGCGAGAGCAACCCGTACTACGAGCCCTGGCACTGACGCCTATCGGGCGATGAGCAGCGCCTCCGAGCCCACGATCCGGTAGCCGGCCGCCTGGAACGTCCGCATGCTGCGGGCGTTCCCCGGCGCGACCTGGGCCCACAGCGGCTCCGTGACGAGATGCCGGGCGGCGGTCACCAGCAGCCGGCCCAGCCCCCGGTGCCGTACCTCCTCGTCCACCTCGACGGAGACCTCGAGGCGGCCGGCGATGCCGCGCCCCATCACCAGCACGCCGCCCTCCGCGGTCCACGCGCGCACGTCGTCGCGCCGCCTGCGGGCGTACACGATCCGCGGATGTCCGCCGTCCGTGATCTCCTTCAGCGGGAGCGGCGGCTCGCCGGGCAGGGGAGAACCCACCAGCATCGCGTCGATCGTTTCGGACGTACGCCCCGTCCGCTCCAGCAAGGCCGTCAGGAACCGCGCGTTCATCGGCGCCGCGAGGGCGTCGCACTCCACGGCGGCCAGGGTGTCGTACACCCACTGCGGATCCTCGTCCGTGAAGACCACCGCGTGCGCGGTGAAGGCGAGCACACCCGCGTCCCGGTGGGACGCCTGCGCCACGACGGTCGTACGGCCGTCCGCAGGCGGGAGGACACCGCGCCCCGCAGCTTCGAGAATGTCCCGAAGAGTCTCCACCACCGTGCTCCCGCGCTCCTTGAGTCTCCACCCACTGGAAGGCCCACACTCGCAGACATGATCGACGACGGCACCGGACTTTTCACCATCGGAGAGCTGGCCAGGGCCACCGGACTGACCGTGCGCACCATCCGGTACTGGTCGGACGAGGGCGTCCTCACCCCGGTGACCCGCTCCGCCGGCGGCTACCGCCTCTACGACGCCGAGTCCGTCGCCCGCCTGGAACTGATCCACACCCTGCGCGAGCTGGGCCTCGGCCTGGACGACGTACGCAAGGTGCTGGCGGGCGAGATGACGGTCGCGGAGGTCGCGGCGGCGCACGTGGCGGCGCTGGACGCGCAGATCCTCCCCCAGTGCCTTAAGGGCCTGGGAGGTGCCCCCAGCTGAAGGTGACCCGTGCGGTGCTGTCGACCGTGGCGCGACGCGGTTCGACCGCAGAGGAGATGACACTCATGAACAAGCTGGCGCGGCTGTCGGCAGCCGAGCGGAAGCGGATCATGGAGGAGTTCGTGGACGAGCTGTTCCACGGGCTCGACTATGTGGACCCGGGCATCGAGGAGCGGATGCGTTCCATCTCGGTGGGCCTGCCGGACGATCCGACCCCCGAGCAGGTGGACGCCTGGGTGGAGCTGGCCGAGATGGTCCAGGACCCCGAGTTCCGGGCGCAGATGCGGAACGTCTTCGACTTCAACTCGGCGGACTACAACCGCGGTGCCGCCGCCGGGCGGGCCACGTGGTTCCCCATGCGCCTGCTCCAGCTGGGGGCGGACGCCCGCAAGCGGGGAATCGCCCCCGAGTCGCCGGAGGCGGAGGCGATCGTGCGGGAGGTACTGGGGGGCGGCGACCTGACCGTCGTACTCGAACGCATGGAGTCGGCGTCCAACGACCGGCTCGCCCGGTACCGGGAGTTGCTGTCCACGCTGAAGGGCGGGAGCCCCGCCGGCGCGCACCGTGAGGAGTTCGCCTGGGTGGTCGCCGCACTGCGTGCTCGGGTGGCCGGTTAATCTGACCTCCGTATACATGGCAGGAATGCACTACGAAGGGGCGGATCCGGTGGCGGACATCGAGGAAGCACGCAAGGCGTTCGAGCGGATCGACACGGACGGGGACGGGTTCATCACGCCCGCCGAGTTCAAGACCGCCCTCGCCCAGGGCGGGGACTGGAACGTCACCGAGTCGGTCGCGGAGGCCCTGATCGCCAACCGCGACCTCAACGGTGACAAGCTCCTGTCGTTCGACGAGTTCTGGGCCCACCTCAACAAGTGAGCCGAGCGGAGAGGGGCGCCCACCGGTGATCCGGTGGGCGCCCCTCGGTCATGCGGTGCGCGTGGTGCCCTGGGAGGTCCCCTTGCGGTACTGCCCCGGCGCCACCCCGTACTCCCTCTTGAAGGCCTTGGCGAAGGCGAACTCCGAGGTGTAGCCGGTGCGTTGGGCTATCAGGCGGAGCGGCATGTCCTCGGCTCGAAGGAGGCGGCCCGCGGTGGTCATGCGCCACCAGGTGAGGTAGGTGAGCGGGGGCTCGCCCACCAGGGTGGCGAAGCGGCGTGCGAAGGCGGCGCGGGAGAGGCCGCCGCGGGTGCCGAGCTCCTCGACCGTCCAGGGGTGGGACGGGTCGCCGTGGATGGCGCGCAGGGCCGCCGCGACACCGGGGTCGGCGAGGGCCGCGGACCAGCCCGTCGGATGACCCTGCCCATGGCGCTCGCGCTGCCACCAGGCGCGCAGGATGTACAGCAGCAGCGTGTCGAGGAGCGACGTCACGATGGTGTCGGAGCCCGGCTGGGGCTCCTCCAGCTCCACGCCGAGGAGCTCGACCGCCGCCCGCAGCGAGCGGTGCGCGCCGACCCGGGCAGGGAGGTGGACCACCTCGGGCAGCTCCGTGAGCAGGGGGTGGGCGCGGGCCCGGTCCAGCCAGTACGCGCCGCACAGCAGCACCGTGGGCGTTGCCTTCGACGACCCCTGTACGGGCGGGAGTTCGGGCCAGGTGGTGCCCGGATCCAGTCGTACCTCCTCCAGCGGTACGTCGACGGCGCCGGCCAGCGCGTGCCCGCGGCCGTGGGCGAGGAACACCACGTCACCCGGGCCCAGCGCCACCGGGTCGCCGTCCGAGGGGATCAGCCACGCCGACCCCTGGAGCACCACGTGGAAACCCGCCCCGGCCGAGGCCTCGAAACGTATGCCCCAGGGCGCGTACTTGTCCTGGCGCGCGGAGTGCGGGCGCCCGGTGCGCATCGCCGCGATGGCGTCGCTGAGTACGTCCATGCCCGTACGGTAGCGCGTGGTCTTCCGGGCGAGACGTTCGGACATGAAAGGGAGACCGGCAGGCATGGATCGTCGACCGGCCGCCTCATAGCGTCGCCCGTATGACATCAACCACCGCACGTACGGTGCTCTTTCACGAACTCGGCGGCCCGGACGTCCTGAAGACCGAGGACGTCGAGATTCCCGCGCCTGGCCCCGGTCAAGTCCGCGTGCACGTCGAGGCGTTGGGCCTCAATCGTGCCGAGGCCCTTTTCCGTGCAGGGACTTACTACTACCAGCCGACCCTTCCCGCCTCCCGCAACGGCTACGAGGCGGCGGGCACGGTCGAGTCGGTCGGCGAAGGGGTGACCGCCTTAGCCCCCGGCGACCTCGTGATGGCGGCGGGCAACTTCGAACTGAGCGCTCACGGGGTCTACGGCGAACTGGTGCTGCTGGACGAGAGTTCCGTCGTACCCCGGCCCGCCGGAGTCGACGCGGTCACCGCGGCGGCCTCCTGGGTCACGTACTCGACCTCGTACGGCGCCCTGGTCCGGACTGCCGGCATGGCACCCGGCGACCAGGTGCTGATCACGGGCGCGTCCAGCGGAGTCGGCACCGCGGCCCTCCAGGTGGCCCGCCGCTCCGGCGCGGTCCCGATCGCCACCACCCGCACCGAGGCCAAGCGGCAGCGCCTCCTCGACCTGGGCGCGGAGCACGTCATCGTCACCGAGCAGGAGGACGTGGTGAAGGAGGCCAAGCGGCTGACCGGCGGGCGGGGCGTCGACATCGTCTTCGACGCGATCGGCGGCCCCGGCTTCCGCGCCCTGGGCGACGCCGCCGTACCGGGCGGCACGCTGGTCCTCTACGGCTTTCTCGACCGGCGCCCCGCCGAGCTGTCCTGGAACTGGCCTCTGACCGTCCACGGCTACGCCAACCCGGACGTCACCAGGAGCGCCGAGGGCCGCCACCGCGCCTCCCACTACCTCAACTCGGGCCTGACCGACGGCCCCCTGCGTCCGGTCGTCGCCGAGGTCTTCGACGGCCTCGACCGCATCGGGGACGCCCACCGCCTGATGGAGAGGAACACGCACACCGGCAAGATCGTGGTGAGGCCCTGACGCGAGCCACCCGTTCGCCGTATGCGAGCGGAATAGCGGTTCCGGATCTGGGGTTGATGATCCATATCGGGCGAATCAACCCCAGAGGGTCTGTCTCATGAAGATCGGCATCATCGGCGCGGGCAACATCGGCGGCAACCTCACCCGGCGCCTCACCGCCCTCGGCCACGACGTCTCCGTGGCGAACTCGCGCGGCCCGGAGACCCTCGCCGCCTTGGTCGAGGAGACCGGGGCGACACCCGTCAAGGTCGAGGACGCGGCGCGCGGCGCGGAGGTCGTCGTGGTCACGGTCCCCCTGAAGGCGGTGCCGAATCTGCCGTCCGGGCTGCTCGACGAGGCGGCGGACGGGGCCGTCGTCATCGACACCGGCAACTACTACCCCCAGCGGCGCGACGGCAGGATCGCCGCCATCGAGGACGACGGCCTCACCGAGAGCCGCTGGACGGCGCAGCAGATCGGCCACACCGTCATCAAGGCCTTCAACGGCACCTACGCCCAGGACATCCTGGACCGCCCCCGACCGGAGGGCGCCCCCGACCGCGTCGCCCTCCCGGTCGCCGGCGACGACGAGGCCGCCGAGCGCGTCGTCCGCGCCCTCATCGACGAACTCGGCTTCGACACCGTGGACGCCGGCGGCCTCGACGACTCCTGGCGCCAGCAGCCCGGCACCCCCGTGTACGGCCTCGCGGAGGGCACCGCCGCGGTGACGAAGGCACTCGCGGAGGCGCCTCGGGAGCGCTCGGCAGGCCACCGCGCCTGATTCCTGACTCCGCCTGAGCGCCCGCCGGACATGCGACTCGTTCGCCGCGGGCCGGTGGGGGCTGGTCGCGCCCACGCGGCGGAGCCGCATATGTCACAGCCCCGCGCCCCTGGCCCGAGCCCGGTTCAGTGGCGGAACCCGGGGCGCAGGACGCCCGCGCGTGCCAAAGTGGCGGCGTGGGACAAAAGTTGGGAATCACCGAGCCTGCGCCGGACATCGCGGTTTTCACCGCGCTCCCTGTCGAGAGGCAGGCGCTGCTGGACGCGCTGGGCCCCTCCGTCCGGTACCGCTGGCAGGGACAGGACCTGAACGTCTGCGACGTCGACGGGTCTCGCGTTCTGGTTCTTCCGCCGTCGGGCATGGGAAACGTCGGCATCGCCGCGCTCGCGACGCGGGCCATCGGTGTGTGGAATCCCGCCCAGCTCCTGCTGGTGGGCATCGCCGGAGGTGTCCGCGGGGGCGGTGACGACCTTCGTCTGGGTGACGTGCTGGTCCCGGATCAGGTCGTCGGCTACGAACTCTCGAAGCTGACCGTCGAGGGGCCGAAGCCGCGCTACGAGACCTACCGGCCCGACTACGGGCTCCTGTCGATGGCAGGATCGGTGGAGCCCGCGGAATGGCTCCTTTCCGGGACCGCGCCTGCCGGCGTCGACCCGCTGCCGACGACGAGCAGGGGGCCCAAGGCTCACTTCGGTCCGGTCCTCAGCGGCGAGAAGGTCATCGCGGACGACCACACCGTCGACGGGCTGCGGACGGCGTGGCCCAAGGCCCTGGGGGTCGAGATGGAGAGCCTCGGCGTCGCCCTCGCCGCCTACCGCGGCGGGCCGGGGTTCCTCATGGTGAAGGCGGTCTGCGACTTCGCCGACAGCGAGAAGAACGACGACTGGCACGACTACGCCGCTGCTGCGGCCGCCCGCTTCTCGGTCGCCGTGCTGCGCCGCTACGCGGGGGAGCACGGCGCGACAGCGGGTGCGGAACGTCCACAAGCCGTTCCCCTGGACGCGCCGGACAGCTTTCCCGGTGCGGTGAAGGTGCAGTTCTGTCGAGGGCTCGTGGACGACTGGGAGGAACTCGCCGACTACTTCGGGATCCCGCTCCACACGAAGCGCCGCTTCCAGACCGGCAACGAGCCGCGTGGAGTCTGGGAATGGCTGGAGGTACGGCACAAGCTGCCCCTTCTGCCGCAGGCCCTCCAGGAGGTCCACCCCGACCTCCCGAAATTCTTCGGTCCGGGAGCGCACACATGAGCCGCGTTGGCCGACGCCCCGTCCTTGGCAGGTGAACCAGGTGCCGGAGAATGACGGCGACCTCGGGTGGGCCAAGGTCCAGTTCTGCCGTCGGTTGGGGGAGGACTGGCATGACCTCGCCGATCTGCTGGGAATCCCCTCGTACACCCAGGACGGTTTTCCCCAGGGCGAGAAGGCGAGGCGGATCTGGGCGTGGCTGGAGGACACGGGCCGGCTCGGCGAACTGCCGGAGAAACTGACACGCATCGGGCGCGGGGACCTCGCCGGCCTTCTGCACGGCCACGCCCAGCTACTCACGAACACCCCCTCGCCCAGCCCGTACACGAACGTTCCAGGACTGCCCTCCCACTATGTGGAGCGCACCGATGTGATCACCGCGCTGGAGGCCTCGCTACTCGCCTCCACGCCTGCGTCCGGTGCCCGCATCGTCACTCTCACCGGCATGGCGGGGGTGGGGAAGTCGGTGACCGCGCGTGCTGTCGCCAGGACACCGGGCGTGGTCGGCCACTTCGTCGACGGGGTGGTCTGGCTCGACCTGGGGAAGAAGCCCGACATCCAGACCCGCCAGAACGAGCTCATCGAGGCGCTCGGCGGCAAGGTCGGCGTCTCGGCGGACCAGCAGCAGGCCAACGCCCGCATCAACTACCTGTTGCGCGACAAGTCCCTGCTCCTGGTGCTCGACGACGTATGGACACCGGAGGACCTCAGGGCGTTCGAGATCCATCACCCCACCGTCACCGTCCTGGTGACCACCCGCGACCGCGAACTGCTGCAGACGGATGTCGAGGAACAGACGCTGGACGTCCTGGAGGAGTCGGCGGCGCTCGCCCTCTTCTCGCGGCATCTGGGCGTCGAGGTGCAGGAGTTGACGGCGGATGAGCTCGGCATCGTGCGCGAGTGTGCGGGACTGCCGCTGGCCCTGGCTGTGGCCGGCGGCTTCATCAGGGGGCGGAACCGGTGGCGGGCCCCGAGCCTCCTGGAGCGACTGCGGGACGGCGAGCTGGAGTTCGGCGCACGGTTGCGTGACTATCCGTATCCCAGCCTGCTCAAGGCACTGGACGCCAGCACCAAGGAACTCAGCCCCGACGAACTCGACTGCTACCTGAGCCTCGCGGTGTTCAAGCACGCCGGCACCGTGCCCTGCGCGGCGCTGTCGCAGTTCTGGAGCACGAGGAACCTCAGCGAGTACGAGGTCCAGGACATGCTCGTGCTTCTGGACCGCAGATCGCTGCTCACGCTGGACGCGGACAGCGAACGTGTGACCGTGCACGCCCTCCTGTACGACTACATCGCCCTGAGCATCGAGCCGGCCGACCTGCGCGACAGACACCGCGCCCTGGCGGACAGCTACCTCGGCCTCTGGGGCGGGCTCGACAACAACCTCTCCGGGCTGCGGCCCGCACCGGATCTGGACCAGGGGCAGCGCTACGGCATCGCTCACCTCGTATTCCATCTGAAGGAGGGGGGCCGCGCCGACGAGATGCACCGCCTGCTCGCGCTCGATGCCGCGCGCGGTGCGGCCGATGACGGCGGCGCCAACGTCTGGTACACGGTGCGCAGCACGATGCACCAGGACAAGGGCTACCTCAAGGACGTCCGGGAGGCCTGGGACGCCGCCGCCGAGAGCCGTGCGACGCGTCAGGACGCCGCACAGGGGGAGTCGGCGGCGCTCTGCCTGCAGTACGCGCTCATCACCGCTTCGCTGAGCAGCATCGCCGCCAAATTCTCGCCGTGGCTGCTGTTCCGGCTCGCGAGCACCGGTGCCTGGCCCGTCGACCGGTCCATGCACCAGGCCCTGAGGATCCCCGACGCGACGAGCAGGGCCGAGGCCCTCACCCTCCTGCTGCCGCACCTGGCCGAGGCGGACGTCGACAGCGTGATCACCGAGGTGCTCACCGGGCTTCCGAACATCAACAAGGCCCGGTGGGCCCCGCTGCTCGGCACGCTCGCCGACCGGCTGACTCCCGAACACATCCGGACGGTGCTGGACGCGCTTCCGAAGATCAGACCGTCCGCCAACATCTTCGCCGATGTGGTGCAGGCACTTCTCCCGGCGCTCACCGAGCCGTTGGCGCGGCAAGCCCTCCAGTCCGGCACCTCCGTCCCGTTCGGACCCTACCGAGCCAGGGCACGAGCCGCCCTCGCGCAGTTTCTGCCCGCCGGCGAACGCCGGGCCGTCCTGCTCGACGCCCTGTGCGACACCGCGTACGGAGGGCTTCCGGCAGCGCCGCTCAGAAATGAGGTCAGGGCCAAGATCACCGAAGCACTCCCCGGGAACATGGACGACGAGGAGATCCTCGACGTCCTGCGCCGTCGGTCCCCCGACGTGCGGCCCACCCTGCGGATCGCCCTGGCGTGTGCCGTGCTGCCCCTGCTCGGTGAGGCCAACCACCGGGTTGTACGGGACGACGCACTTGCCCTGGCCACCGACCTGCACATGCCCTTCGAACGCTCCCTGAGCCTGTCGGCGCTCGCCGCCGCGACCGGGGGAGCCGACCGGGACACTCTGGTCGGGACCGCCCGCCAAGCGGCCCTCGAAGTGCCCAAACCGGAGTTCAAGGCCTACGCGTTGGCCGCCGCCGCGATCACCGGCGGCGACTCTGCGGCTTTCCGTGAGGCACTGGAGGCATCGATCGCGTCCGCGCGGCGGGCGGGAGACGTGCAGCCCCGAGCGTTCCGTCTCCTGTGCCCGCACCTTCCGGACGAACTGCTCGACCGGGCGGTCGACGCGGCGTGGTTGGTGAGATACCAGGCGGGAACGGCTGTCTGGGCACTTCTGCACAGGCTCGGGGAGGAGCAGCTCCGTCGGTTCCTGCGTCACGCTCGCAGAGTTCCCTGGGTGACTCCCTCGATTCCGTACCTCTTGCCGCTGGTCTACCCCTTCCTCCCCGCGGCCCTGATGCCCGAGGCGCTGTCGGTCATCGAGTCCAGCGAGTCCTCGGCGGACCGGTGCAAGATGCTCCAGAGGATCGCCCCGCACATGGACGCGGCAACCGCGCAGGCGGCGCTGGAGCTGGTGCGCGAGGCGGAGGACCGGTCCCAGCGCTACCGCGCCGTCGCCGCGCTGGCCGCCCGAGTTCCTCCCGCCGACCGGCACCGGCTGATGGAGGAGACCGTCGCCGACATCCTGGCCGCCGGCACGGAGAAGGAGCTGACGGCGCGGATCGACGCCGTCAGCGAACACCTCGACAAGGACCAGCTGTTGGCGGTCACCGCCCTGAGCGGAACACTCGCCGACGTACACCTGGCCCTGTCCTCGCTCACCACCCTCATGCCGTTCGGGATCGCCGGACGGCGTGCGTCCCTCCTCGCGTCGGCGACCGAGCTGGTGCCTCGAATCAGCAGTCCTGGCCTGCGTATCCGATGCCTCGTGGACCTCTCCTTCGTGCTGCCGCCCACGCAGCGTGACCCTCTGCTGTCCGATGCCCTGACGGCTCTCGAGCAGGTCCGGTCGTCCGGCGAGCGGCTCGCGCTCGTTCTCACCATCGTGTCCGCGACCTCACCCACCACCAGACCGCGGGCGCTGAGTTCCGCGCTGACCGCGCTCGCCTCAGTGGGGGAGCCGCGACTGCGCGCCGAGGCCGCGGCCGCGCTGCTCGCACTCATCCGGCGCACGCCGGGTCCGGAACCGACGGAGACCATCGCGGCCCTGGAGACACACGCCGAGGTGAACGCGACCGCGGCCCCGGACCCGGAGCGCTCCGCCGCGGCGCTGCTCAAGATCACGGGTTCGCCCAAGCGGAAGCTGGCGTTCGCCATGGCGGCGACCGACGAGGAACGCAGGGCCGGGGCGCTGGCCGACGTCGCCGCCGCGCTGTCCCCGGCGCTTGTTCCGGAAGCGGCGGCAGGAGCCCGCCATCTCGAGGACCGCGCGCTGCGGGCGCAGACGCTGCACGCGATGGCCGACAGCGTGCGGGGGCCGCAGCGGAACGCGCTGCTGGCCGAGGCGTACGAGAACCGTCTGTCGCTGCAGGACCGCAGCTCGCACATCCGCGTCGCGGCGAACTTCCTGCCGCTCGCACCCGCCCGTGTACAACTGCCGACCAGCTACTCCCTGCTGCAGAGCGCCGAGGCCCTCGAGGACGCCCTGGGAAAGTGCCGGGCCGTCACCGCCCTCGCGAACGTGGTGCCGCCGCCGTTGACCGGATTCGTCCTGCACACGGCCCGTCGGATCGCCGTCACCTCCATGCGGGTGCACGCGGTCGCCGCGGTCTGCCCGCGGCTGCCGTCCCGGGTGGCGAGCCGCGCCGCCGTCGAGACGGTGACCGCCGCCGCGGAGCGGGAGGACCCCCTGACAGCGGCCCAGGCGCTGGCGAAGCTGTCCTTCGTCCTGGAGGAGGCCGAACGCGGCCGTATCGGCCGCCGGATTCTCGTCGCCGCCCTGGGACTCGAGAGCGACAGGCTCAAGGTGGCGTCCTGCGCCCAACTGGCTGAAGTGGATTCGCCGTCCTTGGCGGAATCGCTGGTCAAGGAAGCCAAGAAGTTCGATCACGCGAGCAGGGCCCTGGTCCTGGCCCGGCTCAGAGGCCAAGTCGGCCCCGCGGAACGGGCGTTCGCCCTGGCGCACGTCAAAGACATCGCCAACCCGAGGGAACGGGCGCTCGCGGTCAGACGCCTGATTCCCGACACGCAGGACATCGACCACGTCCTGGAGATCATCGAAGGGCTCAGCGAACAGCATCACCTTCAGGGCGTACTGCTGGCCGAACTGGCGCCGGGCCGTGCCCCCGCCGTACAGGCCAGGATCATGGATGCGGCGATGCGGATCGTCCGGCCCGGGCCGAGAGTGACCACGGTCATGGCGGTGGCGCCGCTCCTGCACGACGAGGCCGAACTGCTGGAGCTGCAGGGCCGTCTCCTGGTCACCTGCAAGGGCATCAAGAAGCGCGCGGAACGTACCCTCTCACTTGCGGCGCTGGCCGCCCACGCACGACCCGAAGGCCGGGCCGAGCTGCTCGCCGAGGTGCTGGTCGAGTGTCTGACGCTCGACAACGCGCGCAATCGGGCCGACCACGTCGTGCAGGCCGGCCGGACGCTGGCGGACCTGCCGGACGAGGACAGAACCGTGCTGCTGGACAGCGCCCTGCGGAGGGCAACCGACAAGGGCCGCTCGGCAATTGTGTCCTGCCTGCCGCTGCTGGTCCCCTTGATGCTGTCCGAAGGCGGGGACGCCACCGTGCCGCGCAGCGCACGGGCGGTGGCTGACGCGTTCCGGTGGTGGGCCTAGTCCCCGCGGCGGCTCCGGCCGGAACAGGCCACCTCGTCGCGTGGGTCGGTCAGGCGCCCTCGGCCCACGAACGCAGCGCGGCCTTGGTGGCGAAGTCCCCCACGTTCTTGTCCAGGGGCTCGTCCGTGTACTGGTGGAAGCGCCACTTGGCCTTGATTCGGGGCTTGCCCGCCGTGACGTAGTCGGCGATCCACAAGCCGTCCCCGGCGTACGAGGTGGTGTCGACGTTGAGCCAGTAGTTCCGGTTCGTGTAGAGCACGACCCGGTGGTCCGGCCGGAGTTCCTTCACCTTGCGGATGAAGCGGTCCTTCTCCGCGTTGCTCGCATGGGTGCCGTCGCCGGTCGTCTCCCAGTCGACAGCGAGCAAGTCGCCTGCTTTCTCAGGGGCCTTGCCGACGAAGTACTCGGCCTGGGCCGTGATGTTGCCGGGCCACAGGAAGTGGTAGAAGCCGACGACGCATCCGCTGTCGCGGGCCGTCTTCACCTGGGCGGTGAGCTTGGGATTGATGTACGAACGGCCCTCCGTCGCCTTGATGAAGACGAAGGAGACGCCGTCCGTGTCGTAGGCGGACGACTGGTAGGCGCTGACGTCGATGCCTCGCAGCATGAGGGGGGCCTCCGGGCTGTGGGGGAGTGGAGGGGCTGATCTTCAGCCTTCCCCATGGGCGGGCCCTCATCCCTGCTCGCGCCGGTTTGCGGAAGGGCCGGTTCCGCGACGGAACCCCGAGTCGGGTTCGGGCTCCCCGCACGGGACGCATGTGGCCGAAGAACTCCCGTGCAACGACCATGCGCCATAGGGTTGTAGGCAGAAGATGGAGGTCGTACGTGGTGGAGCGGAAGCCCGACGGACGGTTCGCATGCGAACTCGTCATCAACGGGGATGTGCGAGCGGATGCGCCCGCCGCTCTGGGCCGGAAACTGTTCGAGGAGGGGGCGGCCTCGGAGGTTGTCCCGGTCTACGTCGCACAGCCCGCACCCGGACGGCGCGCGGGCGATCTCGTCGAGGTGGCCACCCTCGTGGTGACCTCGGCCGGAACCCTGGTCGCGGTCATCGACACGATCCGGGGCTGGCTGACCGGGCAGCGCAACTCCCCCTCGGAGAGCGCCACTTCAGGAAGCGCATCCTCGGGGAACGGCACGGGCGCGGCGGGCGGAACCGGTGGCGTCACCTCGATCACGGTGATCATGGGGGACGACCGGGTGGAGATCATCCAGCCCTCCACCGCCGCCGAGGAGCGGCTCGTCGAGGCGTTCGTGCGGCGGCACAGCCCGTCATGAGCGAGGCGTCATGATCGAGCCGGCCACGCTGAACGTCCGCGTCACCGCACAGGGCATGACCGCTCGCTACGAATACGACCTGCGGGTCGGCAGCACCGTCGGTGAGAGTCCTCCACTCGAAATGGAGTACACGGTCGAGGTCGACCCGGGGCTGGTGAAGGGCTGCCGCGACCGGATCGACGCGGCCCTGACCAAGGCGGCCGACGCTCAATCGGTCCCGGAACCCGGTCTGGTCAAGGAGTTGGCCAGGTGGGGCAAGCTGCTCTACGACCAGCTGTTCCCTCGGGTGCAGGGCAACGCGGCCGAGCTGGTGACCCGGCTGCACGCGTCGACCGGCCCCGTCCTGGTGCGTACGAACGAGCAGGAGGTCCCGTGGGAACTGCTGCACGACGGCAGGGACTTCCTCGGCCTCAGGCATGACCTCGGGCGCCGGCTGGTGGGCAAACGCCCTGTCGTCGGCGGGCGCAGCATCAGCCGGGTGGGCCGTGCGCTCATCGTGGGCGACACCATCGGCGATCTTCCCTCCGCCCGCGAGGAGGTCGCGAAGGTCGCGGCGTGGCTGGGCGGCCGTGGTATCGAGTGCAAGGTGCTCCTTGGACACGAGGCCACCGTGCTCGACGTCGTCACCGAACTGGCCTCGGACGAGACGCCGTACGACCTCTTCCACTTCTGCGGTCATGTGGCGACCGGCGACGGCACGACCGGGCTGATGATGCACGGCCGTCAACTGCTCGGTGCGGTCGCCCTGCAGACCCTCTCGTCGTGCGGTGCGCCACCGGTGGCCTTCATCAACGGCTGCGCCTCCGCCGGTGGCGGCGAAGTGGCCAGCATGTGCATGTCCTTCATGTCCCTGGGCGCGAAGACGGTCGTCGGCACCCGCACCGAGGTGGCCGACGAGGGCGCCTGGCAGTTCGCCGCCGAGTTCTACGGACGGCTGCTCGCGGGCGAGCCGGCCGGTGCCGGGGTCCGGGCGGCCCGCGCCGCGCTCCGTGAACGGCCGGACGCCGCCTGGGCGTCCTTCATCCTGTACGGCGACCCGGCCGTGGGCATCACCAAGGACGAGACGACGGAGAGCCCCCAACTCCCCGAACCGCACGACGAAGACCCGATGATCGCTCTCGCCCCCGACGCGCGGCAGCTGATGCAGCGGGTGTACGAGTCCGCCGCCGACCGCGGCGGGGTCGCCTCCGTCGATCTGCTGCAAGGGCTGCTCGGCGAGGAGGACATCCGGCAGCGGATCGAGGGCAGCATCGGAGCGGACGCGATGGAAGCCCTCGACCAGGTGATCGACCAGGTCCTGAGGCCCCCCTCGCGTGCGGACGGCGACTCCGCTGCGGACGGCGACTCCGGTACGGACGACGACGGTTCCAGTACCGGTACGGGACTCGGCGGTGTCCTCTCCGACACCGTCAACCGCGTGTTCACGGAAGCGGCCACCCGCGTCGCCGCCGACGGCAGGAGCACCATCACCACGGCCGACATCACCGCGGCCTTCGTCGCCGTGGGCGGCGGCGTCTCCGCCCGGCTGCTGGAACTGTGCGGGGTTCCGCTCGCCCGGCTGCTGCCGGACGAGAGCACCCTAGACCCGAGCTCCCTAGACCCGAGCTCCCTCGATCCGATCACCCCCGGTCAGGACACCTTGGAGGACGACTCACCGGCCCTGCCCCGTGACCCAGCGCCGCTGAACGGCGACGAGCGGCTGCCGATGGACGACTTGAGCCGCAGCGCCGTGGGCATCGTGCGGCTCGCGAACCTGCTGGCCGACGGACGCGGCGAGGTGATCAGCACCTACACGCTCCTGCTCGCCTTCGGCGCGATGGGCAGCGAGGTGCTGCGCCGCGGTATGCACGAGCAGGGGGCGACCGGGGAGCGAGCCTTCCGGCAGCTCTCCGGAATGCTCACCCCCCGGCGCCGTGATCTGTCCCCCCGTGTCCACGACGTACTGGACCAGGCCCGCCGACGCAGCGCCGCCGGGCGTACGTCCTCCGGTCGCGTCGGCGAGGCCGCCATCCTCCTCGCCCTTCTGGAGGACGAGGAGTCGTCGGCGCGTGAGCTGATGCGGAAGCTCGGGATCGACCCCGAACAGCTCATCCAGGCCCTGGGGCGGGCTCACTGACTTCGCCGGGCACGCTGATCCCACTCGGTTCGGCGGGCTCTGCGGACTGTGAGGGCACTGCGGGCAATGCGGGCTCTGAGGACTCCGCGGGCTTTGCGGGCTCCGAGGGTTCTGCGAGCTGCGCCAGCCCCCAAGTCGCCTTCGGGTCGCCCGGTCTGCGGCCAAGCACCTCCGTCCACTGCCGGTGTGCCTCGGAGCGGTCACCGAGCCGCAGGCCGGCCAGGGCCAGCGCGTTGCGCGCCTCGGTGTCGCCGGGGCACCAGTGCACCACCGCGGCGAAACAGTCCCGTGCGGCCGCGAGGCGGCCCTCACGTGCCGCGGCGAGCCCCTGGTTGAACAGGTACGCGGGATAGGTGTGCAGGCGCGCGTAGCCGGACAGCGGCGTACGGCAGCCCGCGCAGACCTCCGCCCCGTACGCGTTCTCCTCGCGGCACAGGACCACCGGGCAGCGGACGCTCATCGCCGCGGCCCGCGGTTGAGTGCCTCGGGGAGCACACCGCCGCCCGGTTCGTTGCGCGAACCGGGCGTGATGATGCTCTTCACCTGGATCAGGCGCTGGCGTTCCTGCGCGGCCTCCTGCTGGACCCGGTTCGGGTCCTGGGCGATGAGGGACTGCAGGCCGGCGAGCCGCTGCCCGATGTCCTCGACGTCCTGCCGGTGCTGGGCCGTGGCGGTGCGGGAGGCCTGGACCAGCCTGCGTACCTCGGCGAGCATCTCCAGGGCGCTCTGCAGCCGGGACGCGGCCACATCGGCCGGGGCGACCGGCTCGTTCTCCTGCTGGTGCCGGTACGCCACCGTCCGGAGGTGGTCGAAGATGTGCTGCAGCTGGGTGATGACCTCCGAGTACGACCGCTGGTCACCGGCGCTCAGGGCCCGCTCGCCCTGCTCCCGCTGGACCTCGACGGCCGCGGCGATCTCCCGTTCGTCGTGCGGGGCTTCGGTCTTTGCGCTGATCGTGGCCACGTACCGGTTGAGCTGGCCGCAGTCCTTCACGAGTTCCTCGAAGTCCGCCCTGGGCGGCTGCAGGGCCCCGTCCTCCGGCTTGCCGACGGAGTCGGCGATCGCCTGCATCTGCTCGAACTCGTGACCTGCGACCGCCTTTTCGCCGCGTGCGAGGGCGTCGGTGAAGGCCGTGTGCGCCATCTCCATCTTGGCCTTCTTCACGCTCTTCTCGCCCGCCGCCAGGAACTCGACGCCCTGCTCGAAGGCGCGCGTCAGGTCGGCGACCTGCTCCTCACTGGGCAGTTCGGCCTCCGGCGGCACCTCGACGAGTGCCTCGAAGGGGTGGTCGCCGATGGAACCGCGCACGGTGATGAGCGAGTGCACGTCCATCTCCACGTCGACGTCGATGACCGTGCCCCTGGGGGTGGAGGACGGCACCGGCACGGTGATGACCTGGATCTGGCGGGCCTGCTGGTACAGCCGGAACTCCACCGTGTCGGTGTCACCGGGGTGGCTGAAGTCGTAGCGCTCCTTGAACGGCAGCGACCGCAGTGCGGGGATCAGCTCCTCGCGCTCCGTACGCCCCTCGCGGGACACCTCCAGCAGGATCGGCTTGGCGTTGATCGCCGCGCGGACCGGGTTGCCCACCGGCTTGGCCCCGGCTTCCCGGTCGTGGACGACCGCGCGTCCGACCGTCGCCAGCAACTCCCCGTCGGCGTCGAGCACTTCGATGGTGAGCAGGCTCTGCGCGTCCGGCTGTACGGGAATGCGGGTGAACGCGAAGCTGCCGCCCGGCTTGAGCTGTGCCTCGTCCTCGTACTCCTCGGTGCTGAGCCGCACCGAGCCGCCGGTGAGATCGAGATCGGGGTCGAGCGCCTCGACCGTGCCGCCGACCACGGTGCGGTCCGCGGCCGTGACCACGGTGCCGCGGAAGCCCACCCGGACCGTCCGCTCCTCGTTCAGGATGTCCAGGCCGCCCACCGCCGAGGCGCGCACGGCGGCGCCCAGCGCGACGACCGTGTCCACCTGCTCGTACACCGGCTCGGTGCACTTGGCCCGGGGGCCGTCGGGGGCGGGGGACCCGGGGGCGGGCGAGCAGAGCCGGCTGCGCACCATCTCCCGGACGAGCGGCAGGTGGGTGGACCCGCCGGCCAGGATGATCTGGTCCACATCGGCCAGCGTGACCCCGGCCTCCCTGGTCGCCTGGTCGAGCGCCTCGTCGCAGTACTGGAAGGTGCGCTCCAGCAGGGGCCGGGCGATCTTCTCCAGCTGGGCGCGCTCCATCACGGTGTCGATGACGACCCGCTGCCCCTCCTTGTCGGTCAGCCCACCGGAGTCGCGGAGCATGAACTCCTCGCTGTTCGACAAGCCCTTCTTCACGGACTCCGCGAGGGACTTCAGCCGCCGGAACCGCAGCCGGTCCTCCGCGTCGTTCTCCAGGTCCAGGTCCATCGCCCAGTCGTCGCCCTGGATCAGCTGCTGGAGGTGGCGGGCGAGCGCTGTGTCGATGTCGTCCCCGCCGAGCATCGTGTTGCCGCTGATGCCGAGCACCCTGAAGTCGGCCGCCTTGCAGCGCACCACGCTCACGTCGAAGGTGCCGCCGCCGAGGTCGTAGACCAGGAAGGTGCCGTCCCGGGTGCCGGTCCGCCAGCAGTAGTAGCTCGCGGCGGCCGTCGGCTCGTGCAGCAGGTCCACCACCCGCAGACCGGCGGCCTCCGCAGCCTTGCGGGTGGCGTCGATCTGCGGCTGGTCGAAGTACGCGGGTACGGTCACGACGGCCCGGTCCACCACCCAGGTCACGTCCGGGGTGTCGAACTCCGCGACGTCCTCCTCGATCTGCCGCTTCATCTCCCGCAGGATCTCGGCCGAGATCTCCACGGGGGTGCGCTCCTCGCCCGCCAGGGTCACCGTCCTGCGGGATCCCATGAGGCGTTTGACGGAGGTGATCGGCTCCGGCTCGCTGCCCACCCTCGCGAACGCCTTACGCCCGACGACCAGTTCGCCGTTGCCCGGGTTGCGCCACACGCAGCTCGGCGTCGTGCGGGCGTTCATGCCGCCCTTGTGGATCACGATGTCGGTGTCGGTCGGATTCATCACCGCCACCGCGCTGTTGGTGGTCCCCAGGTCGATCCCGACGGCCTTGCTCACGTACTGCGTCATGCGTCGTTCTCCGTTCCGGCGCTCAACGGGGCGCCCATGATCACTTGTCCGAGCCGTACGACCGTGCCGCGGTCGAGGACGATCGGCTCCAGGGTCTCCGCCACCACCTCGGCGGTGAACTCGGGCCCGTAGCGCCATCCGGCGATGTCGACCTCGTCCGCGACCGACTCGTAGGGCTTGCCGGTGGGGTCCTGGGTGGTGATGTCCATCGCGTGCAGCGGTTCGAGCACCTGTTTTCTGGCCACGTGCAGACGGCGGCCCAGCGACTTGGCGCCCGAAGCCTCCAGCGGGCCGGCCGCCTCACCCAGCAGACCGTCCAACCGGGCGACGTGGACGGCGAGTTCGGTGAGGATCTTGCGCGCCGCCGCCGACTCCTTCTGCACCCTGTTGCGCTCGCTCTGCAGGTCGGCCCAGTACCGCTGGAGCAGGGCGGCCATCTCACGGCCCGGACTGACGGGGTCCGGCTGCTCGGGCCCGCCAAGACCTTCCGGCAACGGGCGCTCCTCGAACGCGTCCCAGTCGGAGACGGTCGCTGGCTGGACGGGTCCGGCCCCAGCCAGGGCCCCGGCCTCAGCGGAAAGCGAGTCAGCGGCAGCCGGGTCAGCGGAAGTCGAGTCGGCCGTGGTCGAGTCAACAGAAGTCGGGTCAGTCGAGGCCGGTTCAGCCGAAGCCGAGTCGGCGGAAGTGGAATCAGCCGAAGAGGACATCACGTACCTCCAGCGGCGACCGCTCGAGACGCAGCGGCACCGGCGCGTTGTCCAGGGCGGGCCGGATGTCGACGGTGGGCGGAGTCAGCATCCCGTCCAGCAGCCGCCGGGCCACGGCGGCGAGGTCGAAGTCCGTCGCCTGCGGCGCCTCCGCCCGCCCGGCCGCCGCGTCGAACGCGGCGGGAGGGCGCCCGTACTGCCTGGCGAAGTCCTCCCACCGCTCGCCGCGGTAGTCCGCACCCGGCGCCTCAAGGAGTACGTGCAGCTCCCGGGTCTCCGGGAGGCCCATCAACTCGTCCTTGGCCCACTCGGCGAGCTCACCCGCGTCCTGCGCCCCGGTCACGGCGAGTTCCCGGAAGCGCTCTGCCACCTCCTCGTCGCTCGCCGACACGGGAAGTCCGAGGACATGGAAGGGATTGGGCTTCATAGGTCTCCTTTCACGGTCAAGTGCGGTAGCGGTCGTAGAGCGTGCGGGCCGCGTCGGAGGAAGGGTCGAGGCTCATGGCCCGGGTGGCACACGCGAGGGCTTCGGGGCGATTTCCGGTACCGAAGTGACTCAGGCCCTGGTAGACGAGGGCCACCGAGCGGTTCTGGTCGTTGTCGGCCACTTCGTACGCCTGCTTCGCCGCGGCCAACGCGGCCGGATAGCGCGCCGCGTCGATGAGCTGTCTGACCGATGTCAGGGCGTCCTCGAACCTTGTGCGGGCGAGCAGTTGGGGAGCGCTGGCGTTGCCCGGATCCCACTTCAGCGCCGTCTCGTACGCCACGACGGCGGTGCGGTTGTTCTGCGCGACGTACAGTCCCCAGTCCACGAAATGCGCGCCGAGCGCACTGTTGGCCGGGAGATACCCCTGGCCCGGGGTGCAGAGCGGGGCGAGCGCGTCGGCGAACTTGCGCGCTCTGCCGACCACCTTCCGCATTTCCTCGGTCTCGCGCATTTGGTAGAGGCAGGTCTGCAGCCCGTTGTACCAGTCGAGTCCGGTCTGCAGCAGACGGGGCAGTGGAACGCCGAGACCGATCAGCGGTTCCAGCCTGCGGATGCCGGATTCGTAGTCCTTGTCGATCCCCTCGGACAGTCGCGCGATGGCGGCCGGGTCCCTGACCGCCTTCTCGGCGGTCTGGATGACCTCGGCGCACCAGTCGTCGGTGACCGAACCGGCGAGGGCGGAGATCTCGTCCCAGCGCTCCGCGTCGACCGCCACGGTCCACGGGATGCCGTAGCCCCGCAGGAGCTCGCGGACGGCGGACTCGCCCTGACGGGCGGCGTCCAGCACCTTCAGATGCAGCCGGGCGGTGTCCCGCTCGCCCGCCTGGAGGGCCTCGGCACCGAGCTTGCGGTGCATGCCGAACAGCTCCTGGCACACGGTGCCGCGCAGCCGGGTCTCCGCCTCGGGCCCGACGGGCGCCTCGCCGTGCTGCTCCCAGAATCCTTCCGAGGCCAGCAGCAGGGTCCACAGCACGGTCGCACGGGCGAGGTACCGGCCCGCTCGCGCGGTGGGTGCGGGCGCGCCGAGTGCCATCCCCCGGTACAGCAGGGCCAGGGTGTGGTGGAGCCCGACGTCGTATTCCAGGGTGTGCAGGCAGTCCGCCCAGCTCTGTTCGACCCGGCCGGCCGCGTCGGCCCCCAGGGCGCGGTGCAGCCCGGGGTGGGCCTCGACGGCCGCTTCCAGGGCCGCGTAACGGCCGGGGCGCTCCCAGGGGACCTGCTCCTGCTCGGCTTCGGGGAAGAGGTGGCCAAGGAGGCGGTCGATGTGGACGTCGAGTTCCAGGCCGCGTGCGAGCGATTCGGCTCCGCCGCGGGACGGGACGCGTTTCAGCTTGGGGCCCGCCGCCGGTTGCAGGTCGGCGGCCTGGCGCAGCAGCTTCGCGCTCCGCAGCGGATCCTCCGCGTTGCGGGCGGTCACGGCCTTGTAGCAGAGCAGCCGGGCGTACTGCGCGGGGACGGGGCCGGAGTCGCGCTCCTCCGGGTCCGCCTCGTAGTACGCGAGCATCCACTGCTCCTCCGCCAGTTCATACTCCCCGATGGCGGTCGCGCAGCCCGCCAGGATCACCGGGTCGAATCCGGACCCGCCATTGCTGATCAGCCGCTTGACGAGGACGGCCAGCGGGTGGCCCCGGCCGGAACGGGGTTTGGCACCAGCGGACTTGCCCGACTTGCCGCTGCCGCCGGGCTTGCCGTTGGTGGCCGAAAGCAGCGCGGGCAGCAGCTTGTTGATGTCGGTGAGGGCGGCCAGATCGCAGTCGGCGGCGGCTGCGGAGAGCAGGCCCAGGCACCGGTTCGGATCGCTCTCGACGAGCCCCGCCGCATGGATGACCCGGAGCAGGGCGGCCTGCTCCCCGGCCCCGTCGGGCGGGGGCGTCGCGGGCGGACGGCCGTCCAGCACGTCGGCGAGCAGGGCGCACACGGCGCTGTCCGCGGGTGCGGCCCTCAACTGCCGTACGGCGGCGGCCCGGTCGCCCCGCGAGAGGTCACCGGCGGCGGAGGCCAGCGCCAGCACCGGCGGTACGGTGCCCGACGGTCGCGCTGCCTCGACCGGTGGACGTCCGGCGGCCGGCAGGGCCATCGCGGCGGCCGTGATCCGACCGGCCAGCGCCTGCACTTCGGGCGAGGCGTGCCGGTCCGCCAGATCCCGCACCAGCAGGGCGAGGGCGTTCCGGCGGCCGGGGTCCTGACTGAGCATGCCCGCACGGGTGAGCGCGGCGGCCAGCGCGGTCACGGTCGGCGGGTGCGGCTCGTCGGCCTCCTCGACCAGGGCGATCAGCCGCCCGAACAGCCCCAGGCCGGCGGCTTCCGGGTGCTCGGCCAGCAGCGCCAGGCCCAGGACCCATTCCGCCCAGGGGTGTTGCCGTACGGAGGGCGGCGTCCCGTCGTCCGGCGCAGGGGCGGTCCCGTAGGCGACCGTCCGGGCGGCCAGCAGCAGTTCGGCCGCGTCCGGGGGCAGGGCGTCCGGCCCGGCGGCGAGGGCTCTGCCGAGATCCCTGGCCGCCCGCCGCGCGTGGTACGGGGCGTCGTCGGGGTCCAGGGTCGAACCCTCCCCGGCCAGTTGGTGCAGCCAGACCGCGCCCAACACGTATGGCACCTGCGGCAGCTGACGGTCCTTCAACTGCTCCAGCAGGTCCGCGATCGCCTCGTCCGCCCCGCCCCCGGCGGCCTCGGCCCACGCCCTCAGCAGCTCCGCCTTCGCGCCGGTCCGCCCGGCGAGCAGCCGGTGCGCCCTGGCCGGACGGCGCTCCTCCAGGTGGTGCGCCGCCAGCACCAGCGCCGCCCGCTCGTGCCCGAGCGCCAGGGCCGCTTCGAGCAGCCGCCGTCCCTCCTGCGGCTCCTCGCGCAGCGCCAGCAGCCCCGACCACAACAGCCGGTCGGCCCGCGGCAGCCGCCGGTACAGCGGCTCCCTCAGCAGCTCCGCCATGTCCGCCGTCCCCGCCGCCCGGCCGTACGCCTCGCCCAGTGCCGTACGCAACGCCTCCAGCCGCTCCGGTGGGCCACCGCCGCCCACGGGCATCCCGAGCGCGGTCCGGTCCGGGGCGCCGGCCGGTCGGCCGCCTCCGCCCAGCTCGCCGCGGACCTCGGCGATCCGCTCGTAGCCGGGCGGGACGGCCGCTGCCGCGTGCGCCGCGTTGCTGCTGGGCACCGCGTCCGGCTCGGCGTCCAGCAGCAGGCAGGCGAGCGCCCAGTCGTCCGGGCCCTGGGTCATCGCGCCGGTGAGCGCCCGGAGCCCGGCCCGGTCGCCGGACAGCAGCTGCGCCCAGGCGGCGTGGTAACGCCACTGCGGGAGGGAGGAGTCGCCCGACGCCAGGGGTACGAGGAGATCGCGGGCCCGCGTGGCGTCACCGTCCAGCAGATGCAGGCGGCCGAGGGCGTAGGCGAGCCAGGGGCCCGCCTCGCGGGTCAGGTCGAGTGCGACAAGCCGGCCTGCGGACGGGGGAGGTGTGTCGGTGTCGGAGTCGAACCAGGCCAGCACGAGGGCGAGTTCGGCTGTCGCGGCGACGTTGGGGGCGGATTTGTGGGCGGTGGTCAACGCCCACTCCGGGATGTTCGCGGCCCGACCGTCGCGTACGTACGCGAGCAGGAGTCCGAGGAGGGCGGTCTCGTCGCGGGGGTCCGCCGCGCAGGCGGCGAGGAAGCAGTCCCGGGCCGTGTCGAGTTCCGCGGTGACCAGCAACCGGTAGAGCCCGGCCGCGCGGTCGGCCCCCGGCAGCCCGGCCGCCGCCAGCGCGAACGCCTGCCGCAGCTGTGCCGGGTCCGAGGAGAAGTCCACCCGCAGCACATCGGTGGCGAGCTCGACGACCGCCGGGGGCCGCGGACCGGACCGGCCCAGCAGGTCCGCGTAGACCTTGAGGCGGGCGTCGTCACGCTCGCCGGAGCGGGCCAGGTCGTCCGCCAGTGAGGCCCTGGCCTGGTCCTGGACCGACTCCGCCCAGTACAGCCGGGTCAGCAGTTCGTTGGCCTGCCGGCCCTCGCCGCGCCCGGAGCGCGCCGTGGCCAGCGGCCGGACCGCCTGGTCGAGCGGGAGGGCACCGGCCTCCGCGACGAGCCCGCCGATCCTCTCCAGCGCTTCGAAGTCGGGCTCGGTGAGCAACGGCCGGAACGGCTGACCGACGACGGACCGTAAGAACTCGGTCCACATCTCGGCCGCCGCGTCGGGGCGCTTCTCCAGCCGCACGCGGACTTCGCGCAGCCGCTCCAGGGCGCTGTGCGGGTCGGGGTCTTCGAGTGCCGCCTTCCACTGCCTGCGCAGCCGCCCCGAAGGACTGAGGAGGTCGCCGAAGGATGATGGCGGACTCATGCCGCTGTGCTCACCCCCTGTCCCTCTCGCGCCGCAGGAGATCCTCGAAGTGCGTTGCCTGATAGACGTTCCCGGCCCGCCGGTAGGCGTCCGCCGCACGCGACAGCAGGGCGCAGCGTTCCTTCCGGGTCCGCAGCAGGGCGCTGTTGCGCACCAGCTGCCAGGCTTCGGCGAGCCGCCGCGCGGAGTCGGCAGGGTCGCCCTGTGCGTCGAGCAGGCGGGCGAGTTCGTTCAGCAGGGCGAGCCTGACCGCGGGCGGGAGCTTCTCCGAGGGGGAGTCCAGGCAGGTGCGCAGGGTGTGGCACGCGGCGGCCGGATCGCCGTCGGCGGCCTGCTTGCGGGCCTGCTCGAGGGCGCTTTCGCCGGGCGGTGGGCGATGGGCACCGGCCTCGGCCACGGCCAGCGCGTCCAGGAGCTCCGCCGCGCTGCGGAAGCGCCTCGCGGGGTCGAACTCCAGGCAGCGCAGGACGACGGCGTCGGTCTCACGCGTCACGGTGTTGTTGAGCCGTGACGGCGGGGCCACCGCGCGGCCCACCTTCTTCTGCTGGTACAGCCAGTCGCCGTGCAGCGTGTCGGGCATGCCAGGCGGCGGTATGAGGTGCTCGTAGGGGAGCCGGCCGGTCAGCCCCTCGTACATCAGCACCCCGAGCGAGTACAGGTCGGAGGCGGGCACGCTCTGGCCCTGGGAGGTCTCGGGAGCCATGTACGTGAGCGTGCCGGCGACTCCGGGGACGGTTCCGGACTCCAGCAGCCTGGCGGCGAGGCCGAAGTCGATCAGCCGTACGGTCAGGTCCGAGCCCAGCAGGACGTTGTCCGGCTTGAGGTCCCGGTGCAGCAACGGCTGGTCCAGGGCGTGCAGTCCGCGCAGCGCCACACAGATCTGCCGCGCCCAGTTGAACAGCAGCTTGGCGGGGACCGTCTTCAGGGTCGCGAACTGGGCGGCGAGCGTGGTGCCCTGGACGAACTCCATCACCAGGAACGCCCGGCCGCCCGCGTCGTGGGCCAGCCCCCCGTCGTACACATGGACGAGGTGGCGACGTGCCTCGGAATCGGTCATCCCGTCCATCGCCTCGGCCAGCCGCAGGATGTCGGCGAACTTCTCCTGGGCGTCCTCCTCGGTCATCCCCGCGTCCCGGGAGATCTTGCAGGCGACCCGCCGGACGGGGCGGCCGAGGATGCGCTGCTCGCTGAGGAAGACCGCGCCGAAGGCACCGCCGCCGATCCATTTGGTGAGCAGATAGCGGTCGTTGATCACCCGGCCCTCGAACGACCGCAGGTCGGTCCCGGCTCCGTCACTCATGGCCTGGTCCCGCCTCCGCCGCCGGGGTGAAGCGGACGTCCGTCCGTGCTCCCCCGCCGGGTCCGACGGGGCGGAAGTCGAGTTCGATGCGGGCGCACTGCCTGAACTCCTCCTCCCGGCGCTCCTGTTCGAGGAGGATGGGATTCTCGATCAGGTCCGAAAGGATCTTCGCGATGATGCGGCCGCCCTCCTTGCCGCCCGACTTCTCGTTCATCAGATGCCCGCGATCGGCGGCATAGAGGATCAACGATTCGGGGACGATGAGTTCCTTCTCCCGTTTGTCCAGCCAGAACTCGCGCTGCCGGCCGACGAGTTTGCGGCAGATGCCGGTCATCGCGTCCAGGTCCAGCGGGCGGAACACGATGATCCGGCGGATACGCGCCACGAACTCGGGAGTGAAGACAGGGCCGCCCCGCACGTGGTTCCCGATCTGCGGCAATGCTTCCTTCACGCCGGCGACGATCTCCTCGTCGGACCGGCCCTCCCGGGTCATCCGGGAAATGATCTCCTGGCCCGCGTTGCTGGTGAGGATGAAGATCGCCCGGTCGCCATGGGCCTTGACGCCACGCTGGTCGACGATCCAGCCCTCGTCGAAGAGGTTGAGAAAGGGCCGCCAGACCTCGGGGTGCGCCTTCTCCGCCTCGTCGAGCAGGAAGACGCAGTACGGGTCCGCGTTCAGCTCGTTGATGAGACGGCCGCCGCGCTCGAAACCGATGTATCCCGGTGGGGAGCCGATGATGCCCGACACGCTGTGCGGCTCGGAGAAGTTCTCCATGGGGTAGGTCTGCAGGCGCTTGGACGAGGAGTAGAAACTCGCGACGGTCTTCGCCAGTTCCGTCTTGCCCGTGCCGGTCAGCCCGGCGAAGAGCATCACCGAGGCGGGCCCGCTGCTCGCCCCGGCCAGGCCCGACTTGATGCGCCGCAGCTCACTCGCGACCACCTCGACCGCTTCCTGCTGGCCGAAGACCGAGCCGCCCAGCGCCTGTTCGTAGTCGGTCCGCTCACCGCCCGTGCCCGCGATCTGCCCGGCGGGCACGCCCGACACCTCCGCGATGACCCGCACCACGTCCTCGGTGTCCACCACGGCCCGGGTGTCGCCGAGCTGCGTACGGCGGTAGTCCAGGTCCTCGCAGGCCCGGCGGAGCACCTTGACGGCGGCGAGCGGCAGCCGCTGGTTGAGGATGTAGTCCCCGGACATCACCACCGCCCGGTCGACGGCACGGTCCTCCACCTCGGTCCTGAACTCCGCCTCCAGCGCGTCCGCCGCCTGACGGACCATGTCCCGCGCGGAGGCACGGTCCGGCTCGGTCATGTCGATACGGGTGGTGAGTTCCCGCAGGGCGTGGTCGGTGGCCAGCAGATCGTCGTACTCCTGGCCGGACAGCACCCCGATGAGGTGGATCCGGCGCTCCTTCAGCGCGCTGCGCAGGGCCGGTACGTGATCGGTGCCGCCGGGGCCGCGGAGCATGGCCCCGAGCCCGTCCAGGCACACGATGAGATCGGTGCGCCCGGCCACATGGGCGATGATCCTGGCGAGTTTGGCGCCGCTCTCGATTTCCGGTACGTCACGGCAGTCGACGTGCAGCAGGCGCTTGCGGCGCAGGAAGGGCAGCTCTCCGGCCGCCGCGCGCCTGGCCAGTTCGCGCACCAGGGTGGTGGTGCCGACCCCGGTGGGCCCGGTGATCAGCACATGGTTGTCGGTCGTACGGTGCAGGGCCCGGCCCAGCGCGTCGAAGTAGCGCTCCAGATGCCGGGCGGGTGTGATCCCCTGGGTCCGCGCCAGCCAGGTGAGGTCCTCGGCGGGGGGTAATTCCGGCGGTAAGCGGAAGGAGACCTCGCGGGGTCCCGTGGTGCGTGCCTCCCTGACGGCCTGGGCGAGCAGCTCGCGCATGCGGGCGAGGTCCACCCGGAGTGGCTCGGCCTCGAACACCGACGCCAGCCTCGGCGGTGGATCCTCCAGCAAGGCGTCGAGCAGATGCGGTGTGTCGACCAGCTCGGCGCCCCAGACGACGGCTGCCCGCTGGGCCCGCCGGAGCAGGGCGAGCAGTGGCTCGCCCAGACCGTCACGGTGCAGCGGCGGCGCGTCCTTGCCGTGCTGTGACAGCCGGAAGGCGCCGCTGAGCATCTCCGCGACCTTCGCCAGGCCCAGTTGGGGCGGGATCTGGAGCCGGACCAGCCGCTCGGTGAGCCCCTCCGTCTCGCCGAGCAGGGCGAGGAAGCAGTGCGGTGGCAGCAGGCGGTCGTACCCCAGCTCACCCGCGCGCTCCGCCGCCTGCTCCAGAACCGCCCAGGCGTCCGCCGAGAACTCCTCGGAGCGCAGCCGCCCGGTGTCGTCGAGGAGGGCGGGAAGCGGCTCGGTGCTGACGCGCACCTGGTCCCGCAGGGTCCGCGCGGCGGCCGCCGTGTCGAGAATCCGCAGGAACTGCCGGTCACCGGGGTCGGGATGGTCCAGCACGGAGGCGATGAGCAGTTCGAGGCAGACCGGGCGAAGCCGGTCCTCGTCCTGGGCGAACTCCGCGGCAAAGCCGTCGAGGGCGGTCAGCGTCTCCGGTGTGAACCGCTCACGCCGTCCGTCGAAGTCGAAGTCCTGCCCGTCCTGGCTCCCCGGGTTGTACACCGCGATGGTTTCCAGCAGATGCCGCGGCTGGGCGCCTTCGGCGAGCGTGAGCGCGAGGACCGACAGAACCCCCTGGTCGCCGGAGTCGATCGCGGCGTAGAGGATGTCACTCGGCCGAACTGTCCCCGAGCAGCGCTGAGTTGCCGCCGAGAGAATGTCGATCGCTCGTTCGTCCAGAAGTGTGTGCGGAGTGAAGATCCCCTCCGAAAACAGCGACAAAACGACGGCACCCCCGTACCCGTTTCCGGCACACCATGGTCGCGGACAATACCGGAGCCGACGGCGCTTTCCCCATTGCCCTCATAATTTCACAGGGGTACGACAACGCCTGCCGCCAATGGCCACATCGGCGAGATCCACAGGTGCCCGACAGGGCTCGCCCCACGGTCCCGCTCCGCAGCCCGCGGGGCACCGCTGTCGCACGGGTGCCCCGCGGTGACCTGTCAGGCGTTGGTGCCGACGTGCAGGGTGCCGTCGGGCGTGGAAGTGGCGTAAGTGCCGAAGATGGCGCCGTTGTTGTCGACGAGGCTGCTGACGCTCCAGTTGCCGGTGGTGCCCTTGCGGACCCGGTCCCAGACGTCGCCGTTGACGACGGCTTCGACGTGGAGGTCGCCGTTGGGCAGACCGGCGGAGGAGATCTGCGTGACGGCCCCGCCCGCGTCGATCCGACTGCTGCCGCCCCAGGTGCCGTTGGCGGCGCGGGTACGGTCCCACACCTCGCCGTTGACGAGGGCCTGCACATGCAGTGTGCCGTTGGGCAGGGCGCCGGCCGCGACGTCCTTGATGGCGCCGCCTGCGTCGATGCGCGAACTGGCGCTCCAGGTGCCGTTGGTGGCCCGCGTACGGTCCCAGATCTCGCCGTTCACCAGGGCCTGTACGTGCAGGGTGCCGTCGGGCAGTGCGGCCGAGGCGACATCGGTGACCGCTCCGCCTGCGTCGATGCGGGAACTGGCGCTCCAGGTGCCGTTGGTGGCGCGAGTACGGTCCCAGATCTCGCCGTTGACGAGGGCCTGTACGTGCAGGGTGCCGTCGGGCAGTGCGGCCGAGGCGACCTCGGTGACGGCGCCGCCCGCGTCGATCCTGGTGGCGTTGCCCCAGGTGCCGTTGGTGGCACGGGTACGGTCCCAGATCTCGCCGCCGACCAGGGTCTGGACGTGCACCGTGCCGCTCGGCAGCCCGGCCGCCGCGACCTGATTAATGGCCGGATTGTCGTCTATCAGCGTCGCGTTCGTGGCCCAGGGGCCGCCGTCCGGACGGGACCGGTCCCACACGCGGCCCTGCGGGACGGTGACCGGCGGATAGGGATCCGCGTGGTCGCTGCCGAGCCCGGCCTGCGGCCCGCACGCCGGCCAGGCGCCCTCGCCCTGCCCGGCGAGCACCTTCTCGCCGATCAGGATCTGCTCCTTCTTGGTGGCCTGGTTCGGATAGACCGCGTAAGTGCCGCCGCCGTACGCGTTCCAGGTGCTGAGGCTGAACTGCAGCCCGCCGTAGTAGCCGTTGCCGGTGTTGATGCTCCAGTCGCCGCCGCTCTCGCACTCGGCGACCTTGTCCCAGGTCGCGACCGAAGCGGCCTGTGCCGGACTCGGCAGCGCGGTGGTCAGGGCCAGGGCGGCCGCGGACACCAGGAGGGCGGCGGTGAGTCTGCGGATGTACAAGAAGGCCTCCGGGGAGATGAAGGGAAAAAGGGCAGGCGAAACCCCGGTGCCCGGACGGTGCCGGGCACCGGGGTGGTGGTTCGGACGACCTGTGGATGCTTCAAGCCCGCCGTGAATGGCTCAGGCACCTTGCTGCACCCGGGAGTTGACGAACCGTCAGGCGTTGGTGCCGACGTGGAGGGTGCCGTTAGGCGTGGCGGTCGCGTAGGTGCCGAAGATGGCGCCGTTGTTGTCGACCAGGCTGCTGACGCTCCAGTTGCCGGTGGTGCCCTTGCGGACCCGGTCCCAGACGTCGCCGTTGACGACGGCCTCGACGTGGAGGTCGCCGTTGGGCAGACCCGCGGCGGAGAGCTGCTTCACGGCGCCGCCCGCGTCGATCTTCGTGCTGGCGCCCCAGGTGCCGGCCTCGGAGCGCGCGCGGTCCCAGATCTCACCGTTCACCAGCGCCAGCACGTGCAGAGTGCCGTCCGGCCCCGCGGCCGAGGAGAGGTCCGTGATGGCACCCCCCGCGTCGATGCGGGAACTGCCGCCCCAGGTACCGGCGGCGGAGCGGGTGCGGTTCCAGATCTCGCCGTTCACGACCGCCTGCACGTGCAGCGTCCCGTCGGCCAGCGCGCTGGACGCGATGTCCGTGATGGCGCCGCCCGCGTCGATCTTCGTGGAGTTGCTCCAGGTGCCGTTGGTGGCCCGCGTACGGTCCCAGATCTCGCCGTTCACCAGGGCCTGCACATGCAGGGTGCCGTCGGGCAGCGCGGCGGCCGCGACATCGCTGATGTTGCCGTTGGCGTCGATCCTGGCCGAGTTGCCCCAGGTGCCCGAGGCGGACCGGGCACGGTCCCAGATCTCACCGTTGACCAGCGCCTGGACGTGCGTCGTGCCGTTGGGGAGACCGGCCGCGGAGACCGCGTTGACGGCGCCGCCCGCGTCGATCAGGGTGGCCGTGGAGTCCCACGGGCCGCCGTCCGGTCGCGAGCGGTCCCAGACCCGCCCGGCGGGACGGCTCGTCTCACCGACGATGCTCTTCAGCCGCGCGGGCTTGAAGGTCCCGTACCCCGCGAAGTACGGGTAGGGGATCGGGCGGTAGTGGACGCCGGAACTGGTGAACTCGTAGCCCATGTACTGGGTGTGGGAGGAGTCCGTCCACGACGAGAAGATGGCCACATGGCCGCTGTTGCCGGTGTCGTCGTTGAGCAGGACGTCACCCGCGAGCAGGCTGTCCTTGGTGCTCCACTCCGCCACGCCCTCCGGGATGAACGTGTTGGTGGTGAGCGACGAGCCCAGGTTCCAGGCCATCGAGACATAGCCGGAGCAGTCGGTGCGCCAACCCTGGTAGTAGCCGCCCTGGTTGTAGTCCAGGCCTATCCCGACCCACGACTTGGCCCGGCTGATGACCTCGGTACGGGTGATGGCCGGGGAGGCCACGGCCGCGGCCAGCGCGCCGGACGTGCTGCCGGCCGCGGGCGTGACCGGGCCCTGCCCGCTGCTGCCGTGGTCGGAGTCCGCGGTGGCGGAAACGCCTGCCGCGCCGGCGGTCTGGACGGTGCCCAGGAGGCAGGCCGTCACGACGGCCAAGCCGACGGCGGTGAGTCTGCCGCGGGTTTTGAGCATGCTGAAGGACACAGTTCTCCTACGGGTGTCGGTGAACGAAGTGAGGTGAAGTGACGGACGCCGGTCAGGCGTTGGTGCCGACGTGGAGGGTGCCGTCGGGTGTGGCCGTGGCGTAGGTGCCGAAGATGGCGCCGTTGTCGTCCACCAGGCTGCTGACGCTCCAGTTGCCGGTGGTGCCCTTGCGGACCCGGTCCCAGACGTCGCCGTTGACGACGGCCTCGACGTGGAGGTCGCCGTTGGGCAGACCGGCCGAGGAGATCTGCGTGACGGCCCCGCCCGCGTCGATCTTCGTGCTGTTGCCCCACGTGCCGCCCTCGGAGCGGGTGCGGTCCCAGACCTCGCCGTTGACGAGCGCCTGCACATGCAGGGACCCGTCGGGCAGCGCGGCCGACGCGAGGTCCTTGATGCCGCCATTGCCGTCGATCATGGAGCTGGCGCCCCAGGTGCCCGCGGCGGAGCGGGTGCGGTCCCAGATCTCGCCGTTGACGAGCGCCTGGACGTGCAGGGTCCCGTCGGGCAGTGCGGCCGAGGCGACGTCCGTGACGGCTCCGCCCGCGTCGATCTTCGTGCTGTTGCCCCACGTGCCGTTGGCGGCCCGCGTACGGTCCCAGATCTCACCGTTCACGACGGCCTGCACGTGCAGGGTCCCGTCGGGCAGCGCGGCGCCGGCGACGTCGGTGATGGCACCCTGGCCGTCGATCATGGTGCTGGCGCCCCAGGTGCCGGTGGCGGAGCGGGTGCGGTCCCAGATCTCGCCGTTGACCAGGGCCTGGACGTGCATCGTGCCGTTGGGGAGACCGGCCGCGGCGACCGCGTTGACGGCTCCGCCCTCGTCGATCAGGTCGGCGGTCCCGTCCCACGGGCCGCCGTCCGGACGCGAACGGTCCCACACCCGCCCGTGCGGAGTGGCGGTGTCCGTGGAGATCTGGACGTCCAGGTAGTCCTGGTCGATGTTGATCGTCGTACCGCCCCAGGTCTCGTTGTGGCCGCCCGAGTACTGGTGGATCCGCTGGTGGTTGCTCCAGCGGGAGCTGGGCACGACCGGATCGGCGGTGTCCGCGACCCCGTTCCACAGCGCGTCGAAGATGACGTCCGGCATGGTGTAGCCGCTGTAGTTGTCGACCAGGTCCTTGATGCCGGAACTGCTGCTGCTGTAGATCCCGGAGTGGTAACCCCGGGCGTGGAGCTGCTCGGTCCAGGCCGACTCGAAGGACAGCACCCTGGAGGTGTACGACGAGGAGTACGCCTCCATGTCGTAGTACAGCGTTGACCCGGGCCCGAATCCGAGCGCGGTCGCGTTGCTGATGGCGTCGTTCGCGGCGCTGATGCCCTGACTCGCGGGCGAGGTGATGCCGGAGGCCTGCGTGCCGACGTAGATCGGCACGAACCGCCAGCCGTCGTCGGCCTGTTGCTGCACCCAGCTCGCCGTAAGGTTCGGCTGACTGCAGGCACGCTGCGAGCCGCCGATGTAGATGCCGACCGCGCTGTACGGCGAACTCGCCTGCCAGCTGCTCATGGCCCCGGACGAGGGAGCGGCACAGGTGTCGAAGCCCTTGCCGGTGTAGTTGGTTGCGGTCGCGGGCAGGGCGGCCGCCGCTGTGAGGAGCCCCGGGGACTCCTGCGGCTCCTGGACGCGGGGCGCCGCCGTCGGGATGTCGGCGCCGGTCAGGATGGAGCGGACGAGCGCCGGGTTCGTGTCGTAGGTCGCGGTGATGCTCACGTCGGCCGACTTGGCGCGGTACTCGCGCTCCTCGGGCCTGGCCAAGGTGCCCCGCCGGTCCGCCGGGTTGGCCGCGGGCTCGACCAGCAGGGCCTCGGTGCGTCCCACCGCGTGGCTGGGGCAGTCCTGGTCGGCGGCCGGCTGCCCGAGGTACACCGCGTGCCGGTCGAACCGCACGCAGGCCGTCGGGTTCTCGGCGAGGTCCACGACCTGCCAGGAGCTCGGTACCGTGAACCGGTGTCCCTGGTACACGAGTTGCTTCGCCGCAGGCTGCTCCTCCGCCTGAGCGGGAGCGCCGCCGAGCGCTGCGAGACCGAGAGTCAGAAGTACGGTGGCCGCGGTCGTTCTCCGGGATCTCCTGCGCCCGGGGCCCTTGTTGTTCCTCGTACGTAATCGCATGCGTGTCCCTACCTCTTGACGGATCCGGATGTCAGCGGGGGAGAACGATTCGCGCAGCGCCGACCGAGGAACGAGGAAGAGCGCGCGTCAAAAAGTGCGCGCCGGACGTCCTTCGGTGAAATGGAATGGCGCTACGAGCGCGGCCGTGCCGAGGCACGGCGTCGCGAGCGAACCATGAGCATGGGAAGACGCATCCCCCAGTGCGTCGTCGAGTCCATCCAGGCGGCCCACCGGTCAGTGTGGTTCCGCTGGAACTGCCTGATCACCATAGAAGGGGCTGCTGGGGATGTCGTTCCCCATGGGTCCACAGAGACTTGACGTTGCGTCTACTCCGCACCGGACCGCGAAACGGAGGAAACCAGAGGCCGGACCCGCCCCCTCAGCACTCGATGATGTTCACCGCAAGCCCGCCCCGCGCCGTCTCCTTGTACTTGACGCTCATGTCCGCGCCCGTCTCCTTCATGGTCTTGATGACCTTGTCGAGGGAGACCTTGTGGGAGCCGTCGCCGCGCATGGCCATCTTCGCGGCCGTGACGGCCTTCACCGCGGCCATGCCGTTGCGCTCGATGCAGGGGATCTGGACGAGGCCGCCGACCGGGTCGCAGGTGAGGCCGAGGTTGTGTTCCATGCCGATCTCGGCGGCGTTCTCGACCTGTTCGGGGCTGCCGCCGAGGACCTCGGCGAAGGCGCCGGCGGCCATCGAACAGGCCGAGCCGACCTCGCCCTGGCAGCCGACCTCGGCGCCGGAGATGGAGGCGTTCTCCTTGAAGAGCATGCCGATGGCGCCCGCGGCGAGCAGGAAGCGTACGACCCCGTCCTCGTCGGCGCCCGGCACGAAGTTGATGTAGTAGTGCAGGACGGCCGGGATGATGCCGGCGGCGCCGTTCGTCGGGGCGGTGACCACTCGGCCGCCCGCCGCGTTCTCCTCGTTCACCGCCATCGCGTACAGGGTGATCCACTCCATCGCGTGGGCCAACGGGTCGCCCTCGGCGCGGAGTTGGCGCGCGGACATGGCGGCGCGGCGGCGGACCTTGAGGCCGCCGGGCAGGATGCCCTCGCGGGCCATGCCGCGCGACACGCACGCCTGCATCACCCGCCAGATGCCGAGGAGCCCCTCGCGGATCTCCTCCTCGGTGCGCCAGGCGCGCTCGTTCTCCAGCATCAGCGCGGAGATCGACAGGCCGGTCTCGCGGGTCAGCCGGAGCAGCTCGTCGCCCGTGCGGAAGGGGTACTTCAGGACCGTGTCGTCCAGCTTGATGCGGTCCTCGCCCACCGCGTCGTCGTCGACCACGAAGCCGCCGCCGACCGAGTAGTACGTCTTCTCGAGGACCAGCTCGCCGGAGGAGTCGTACGCGAAGACCGTCATGCCGTTCGCGTGGTACGGCAGCGTCTTGCGGCGGTGCAGGATCAGGTCGTCGGAGAAGGAGAAGTCGATCTCGTGCTCGCCCAGCAGCTTGATGCGGCCCGCCGACTTGATCTCCTCGACCCGGGCGTCGGCCCCTTCCACATCCACCGTCCGCGGCGAGGCGCCCTCGAGGCCGAGCAGCACCGCCTTGGGGGTGCCGTGCCCGTGCCCGGTCGCGCCCAGCGAGCCGTACAGCTCGGCGCGTATCGACGCCACCGACTCCAGCAGCTCCTCATTGCGCAGCCGCCGGGCGAACATGCGTGCCGCGCGCATCGGGCCGACCGTGTGGGAGCTGGACGGGCCGATGCCGATCGAGAACAGGTCGAAGACCGAGATGGCCACGGGAACTCCTCAAAACAGGCAAAACAGGGGTGGTGCATGGGGCGGGCGCCGCACACGGCTGAGTTCCAGTGTGCGCGGCGCCCCGAAGAATCGTACGTTCCGTGCGAATCCAATGAGGAAACGCAGAAAGCGCGCGAAGCGTACGAACTACTTCAGGCCGGGGTACAGCGGGTGCTTGTCGGCCAGAGCGGACACCCGGGCCTTCAGCGAGTCCGCGTCGTACGACGGCTTCAGCGTCTCCGCGATGATGTCCGCGACCTCGGTGAAGTCCTCGGTCGTGAAGCCGCGGGTCGCCAGGGCCGGCGTACCGATGCGGAGACCCGAGGTCACCATCGGCGGGCGCGGGTCGTTCGGAATGGCGTTGCGGTTGACCGTGATGCCGACCCCGTGGAGGCGGTCCTCGGCCTGCTGCCCGTCCAGCTCGGAGTTGCGCAGGTCGACCAGGACGAGGTGCACGTCCGTACCGCCGGAGAGCACCGAGACGCCGACCGAGGTGACGTCGTCCTGGACGAGGCGCTCCGCCAGGATCCGCGCACCGTCGAGGGTCCGCTGCTGGCGCTCCTTGAAGTCGTCCGTCGCGGCGACCTTGAAGGAGACGGCCTTGGCGGCGATCACATGCTCCAGCGGACCGCCCTGCTGGCCCGGGAAGACCGCCGAGTTGATCTTCTTGGCGAGCTCGGCCGTGGACAGGATCACGCCACCGCGCGGACCGCCCAGCGTCTTGTGGGTGGTGGTCGTGACGACATGGGCGTGCGGTACGGGGTTCGGGTGCAGGCCCGCCGCCACCAGACCGGCGAAGTGCGCCATGTCGACCATCAGGTACGCGCCGACCTCGTCCGCGATCCGGCGGAACTCGGCGAAGTCCAGCTGACGCGGGTACGCCGACCAGCCGGCCACGATCAGCTTCGGCTTCGACTCCTTGGCGAGCTTCTCGACCTCGGCCATGTCGACCTGGCCGGTGGCGTCGTCCACGTGGTACGCGACCACGTTGTAGAGCTTGCCGGAGAAGTTGATCTTCATGCCGTGGGTCAGGTGCCCGCCGTGCGCGAGGTTCAGACCCATGATCGTGTCGCCGGGCTTGATCAGCGCGAACATCGCGGCCGCGTTGGCCTGGGCGCCCGAGTGGGGCTGCACGTTGGCGTGCTCGGCACCGAAGAGCGCCTTCACACGGTCGATGGCGATCTGCTCGACGACGTCGACGTGCTCACAGCCGCCGTAGTAGCGGCGGCCGGGGTAGCCCTCGGCGTACTTGTTGGTCAGGACCGAGCCCTGGGCCTCCATGACGGCGACCGGAGCGAAGTTCTCCGAGGCGATCATCTCGAGGGTGGACTGCTGGCGGTGCAGTTCGGCGTCGACGGCGGCGGCGACGTCCGGGTCGAGCTCGTGCAGGGGTGTGTTGAGAAGCGACTTGGATTCAGACATAGGGGCTACGACTCCTCAGCCGGCGGTGAAAGCGGTGTACTCGTCGGCGGAGAGCAGGTCGTCCGGCTCGTCCGCGATGCGCACCTTGAACAGCCAGCCGCCCTCGAAGGGGGCCGAGTTCACCAGGGCCGGGTCGTCCACCACGTCCTGGTTGAACTCCACGACCTCGCCGGTGACCGGCGCGTACAGGTCGCTCACCGACTTGGTCGACTCCAGCTCACCGCAGGACTCACCCGCGGTGACCGTGGAACCGACCTCCGGAAGCTGGGCGTAGACGACATCGCCGAGCGCGTTGGCCGCGAACTCGGTGATGCCGACCGTCGAGACGCCGTCCTCGGCGACCGACAGCCACTCGTGCTCCTTGCTGTAGCGCAGCTGCTGGGGGTTGCTCATGGCCTGAATTCTCCTGTACGCGGGGGAGTGCTGATGACGGGGGGAGGGGTGATGAGCAGGGCGGATGTGCCCGGTGTCACGACTGGTGACCGTGGAGCCCGAAGCCCGGCTTTCGGGTCAGTCTCACTTCTGGCGCTTGTAGAACGGCAGCGCCACGACCTCGTACGGCTCGTGGCTGCCCCGGATGTCCACACCGACTCCGGCGCTGCCCGGAGCGGAGTGCGCGGCGTCGACGTACGCCATCGCGATCGGCTTGCCCAGCGTCGGGGACGGGGCGCCCGACGTGACCTCGCCGACCACCTTGCCGTCGGCGACCACGGAGTAGCCGGCGCGCGGCACGCGACGGCCCTCGGCGATCAGGCCGACGAGCACCCGCGGGGGGTTCTCGAGCGCACGCTCGGCGGCCGCGGAGAGCGCCTCGCGCCCCACGAAGTCGCCCTCCTTCTCGAACTTCACGACCCGGCCGAGGCCGGCATCGAAGGGGGTGAGCGAGGTGCTCAGTTCATGCCCGTACAGCGGCATGCCCGCCTCCAGGCGCAGGGTGTCACGGCAGGACAGACCGCACGGGATGAGCCCGGCCGGGGCGCCCGCCTCGGTCAGCGCCTGCCACACCTTCTCGGCGTCGCCGGGGGAGACGAAGAGCTCGAAGCCGTCCTCACCGGTGTAGCCGGTGCGGGCGATGAGAGCCGGGACGCCCGCGACCGTGCCGGGCAGACCGGCGTAGTACTTCAGGCCGTCGAGGTCGGCGTCGGTGAGGGACTTGAGGATGCCGGGCGACTCGGGACCCTGCACGGCGATCAGCGCGTACGCGTCACGGTCGTCGCGCACGACGGCGTCGAAGTCCGCCGCACGCTCCACGAGCGCGTCCAGCACCACCTGGGCGTTGGAGGCGTTGGCGACGACCATGTATTCGGTCTCGGCCAGCCGGTAGACGATCAGGTCGTCGAGGATGCCGCCGTCCGCCCGGCAGATCATGGTGTAGCGGGCGCGGCCGACGCCCACCGAGGCGATGTTGCCGACCAGCGCGTAGTTGAGGAGCACGGCGGCCTGGGGCCCGGTGACCGTGATCTCGCCCATGTGGGAGAGGTCGAAGAGGCCGGCCTTCGTACGGACGGCGAGATGCTCGTCGCGTTCGGAGCCGTAACGAAGGGGCATGTCCCAGCCCGCGAAGTCGGTCATCGTCGCGCCGAGCGAGCGATGCAGGGCATCGAGCGCGGTGTGACGGGGTGCGTTGCTGCTCATCGGTGGGGCTCCCAAGGCATGACGGCGAGGTCGTTCCTCCCCATCTGTCATCGGAACCTGAGAGGTTCATCACGACCCCGCGAAACGGTGGTCATGATTTGCACCTTGGGTGGAGCCACTGGTCAGCGGCCCGCTTTTCAGATGTGCCTCGCCCGCGCGGTACGGGGCCTGAGAGATTCAAGGGAGGGACTTGCTCCTTCGGCGCCCAGGGTCACGTGACATGACCTGGGACTCTCCCGCGCGGATTCAAGCGGCCGGTATGCAGTTGGCGGGCACATCATTGCACGCGCCGTCCGATACTGGCAGTCCGCATCTGTAACCGCCTTGTGGCAGACCGATTACGGAAACAGGAAGCACCGCGCATTACCTTCTCTTTACACTCGGCGGGGATGGGACTCCAGACCCATGGGGAGGACGATCACGGTGAACAGGACCACGGCGTACGCGACGACCGCAGGCCTCGCGCTGCCCAAGCAGCCCGGCGCTCCGGCCCGGGAGGCGTGCGACCCGTTCCCGACGGCTGTCGTCCGCGACCTCAGGGACCGCGCGGGCCACAGCCCGCACGGTCTGCACTTCGGCACCTCCGACGTCGTCGTGGTCACCGGACTCCCCGGCAGCGGCAAGTCGACCCTGATGCGCCGCGCCGTCTCGGGGCCGCGCATCGACTCGCAGGACACCCGCGACCGCTGGGACGGACACGTGTCCCGCTGGCTGCCGTACGCGGTCTACCGCCCGCTCGTCCGCCTCGCGCACTACACGGGGCTGCACCGCGCGCTGCGCTCCGGCGCCGGAGTGGTCGTACACGACTGCGGCACCCAGGCCTGGGTGCGCCGCTGGCTCGCCCGCGAGGCGCGCCGCCGGGGCGGCACCCTGCACCTGCTGCTGCTCGACGTCACGCCGGGCACGGCCCTCGACGGCCAGCGCGAGCGCGGCCGCGGCGTCTCGCGGTACGCGTTCTCGCGCCACCGCGGCGCGGTCACCCGGCTGCTGCGCTCCGTCGAGAAGGGGGACCTGCCGGAGGGCTGCGGCTCGGCGGTGCTCATCGACCGCGACGCGGCCGACGTACTGCGCCGGATCGACTTCGGAGGCTGAGAGCGGCCGAGAGTGGCCGAGCGCGATCGAGCGCGGCCGGGGGCGGCGAGAGCGGCCGGGATGCCGTACAAGCGCACTAACCTTGCCAGCCGGAACACCGGAACACCGGAACACCGGAACAGTGGTTCACAGCAGGCGGTAGACAGATGGACTTCCCAGCCTTCCCCGAATTCCCTGGCCTCCCGGCGCAGGCGTACCCCCATCCGCACGGCGGATGGCCGGGCAACGAACTGGAGGAGGTGCTCGCCGCGTCCCTCGGCGTGCCCGCGGGCCCCTCCTCGGGTGCCCGCATCGTCGAGGTCCTCGGCCGCAGCTTCGTCTGGGTCCCGCTGCCGAACGGCGGCGGCCCGAACAGCGGCCCGCTCGACCTGCCCACGCTGGAGATCGCCGGTCAGGCGTACGTCCCTGTCTTCAGCTCCGAGGAGCAGTTCCGCCAGGTCACCGGCGGGCACATGTCGTACACGATCGCCCCCGCCGTCGAGTTCGCCCGCGGGCTGCCCCCGCAGATCGGCATCGCGGTGAACCCGGACGGTGTGGTCGGCGTACCGCTGCCGCCCCCCGCGGTCGCCGAGCTGTGCCGTGCCGGGCGTACGCCTCTCGACGGATCCGCGAGCGGCGGCCGGGTGCGGCTCTTCGAGCCCGACTGGCAGGACGACCCGGTGGACTTCCTGTCCGCGGCCTCCGCCGAGTTCGCCGGGACCGGCGTCGTGCTGACCGCCCGCCGCTGCCTGGCCAGCATCGAGGGCGGCGCCCCCGTGATGTTCATCGGCGTCGAACTCTCCCTCTGGGAGGGCGAGGCCCGCACCCTCCCCCTGGACGCCCTGGGCCGCGCGCTCGGCCGGGTCCCGGCCCCGTGGCCGGTGAACCTGGTCCTCCTGGACGTGGCCCAGGACCCGGTCTGCGACTGGCTGCGCCAGAGGGTGCGGCCCTTCTACCAGCACGGCCACTGAAGGCGCCCCGACAGGGGCGCGGGGAACGGCGCGAGCAACCACAACGGGCCCGCGGCCACAGAACGACAGCAAGTCCCGAGCTCTCACACGGCTTTCCCAGCGGAGCGTCCACGTCGCTGTCAGGGTCGCCGCTTAAGCTGGTTTCATAACGTCGGTCGAGGTGTTGTACACGAAGGGGCTGTAAAGGTGAGCGCTGGCACAGCCGCGGCTGGGCAGGTCGAGCACATGCTGCGCCAGGTGACGCCCGGGCGTTACGACGCCTACGAGGCGCTCCTGCGCGCGCTCGCGGCCCCGTCGGCAGGCCAGGTCTGGATGCTGCTCTGGCACGGCCAGTCCGGCTCCCCGGACGCGCAGTACGGGAACATGGAGGTGGACGGCTTCGGGTACGCCCCCTGTGTCACCTCCGCCCAGGAGCTCTCGGCCAGTGGCTGGAACCGCAGTTACGAAGTCGTCGACGGCCTCGACGTGGCCCGCACCCTGTACCCCGACCAGTTCGGCCTCTGGCTGAACCCGCACGCCCCCGGCGGCGGCGTCGGCATCCCCTGGCTCGACCTGCGGCGTATCGCCACGGGCCTGGAGCGCCAGCCCGCGGGTCCGCTCAGGCTCTCCGAGCCGGGCATCGAGATCCCGCAGTTCTACGCCCTGCTCACGCAGAACGCGCACCGCACGTCCGCCGTGCGCTCGCTGCGCCGCGCCTGGGTGCAGCCCGCGCTCGGAGCGCCCTATCTGGCCATCGGCCTCGATGTGTACGACACCTCGCCGCCCGCCGTCGACTCCGTGCGGGCGATGATGCAGCAGTCCATCGGCGCCGTGCCGGACGGGCTGCCCGTCTCGACCGTCGCGATGTCCGACGAGTACGACCCGGTGGCGATGTGGCTGCGGTCGAACGCGCGGCCCTTCTACGACCGTGAGGCGCACGCGGCCCCGGCACAGGCGCAGGCCCCGGTGGCGGGTGGCTACGGCTACCCGCAGTCCCGGTCATACTGATCTCCACACCATCATCACGACCTGGTCTCCGCCCCGCCGCGCCCTGATTCTGTCCGTCGCAACGTCGCGTCTGACCTGCGTATCAGGAGATGTAAGGGCTGCATGTCCCCTTTGAGGCTGACACTGGCCGAAAGGGCCCTGCATGGCCGCTTCCACCCCAACTGCCCCCTGTCCGCCGGGCGTTACCCGCTGTTCGGATAACGGAATCCCCTTAACCGCATCACGGTTGCGCATACTTTCTCCATCAGACCTGGCACGTGATCGTGGCGGCCATGAAGACTCCCGTGTCAGACATGGGGTCATCGATCCTGTGAGCGAGTGCAAGTCGTCGGATCAGCCCGGGATTCCAGGCCGCATCATCTGCGGCCGCTCCCGGCATGCAAGTGAACCAAGCCGCAGACAGCGGCAGGCGTAGGCCGGTCACCACCGGTCAGAGGGGTCGGGTCATTGTGACCGCACCGATCGAGACCACCGGGTCGGAAACGGAAGCACAGCCGGAAGCTGTGCTGGCCGGAGTCGACAAGGGGCAGATCGAGGGCCGTTCCCTGGGGCAGATCGCCTGGACGCGCTTCAAGCGCGACAAGGTGGCGGTCGCCGGCGGTGTCATCGTGGTGCTGCTCATCCTGCTGGCGGCGCTCTCGCGCCCTATCCAGGCGGTGCTCGGCCTCGACCCGAACGCCTTCAACCAGGATCTGATCGATCCCAACACCTCGCTGCCCCTGGGCGACTTCGGCGGGATGAGCTGGGCGCACCCGCTCGGCGTGGAGCCGAAGTTCGGGCGCGACATCGCGACCCGCATCCTCGAAGGCTCCTGGGTCTCGCTGGTCGTCGCGTTCGGGGCGACGATCCTCTCGAACGTGATCGGTACGGTCCTGGGTGTGGTCGCCGGGTACTACGGCGGGCGGGTCGACACGATCATCAGCCGCCTGATGGACACCTTCCTCGCCTTTCCCCTCCTGCTCTTCGCGATCGCCATCTCCGCCACGCTGCAGGGCGGCGCGTTCGGCCTGGAAGGGCTGCCGCTCCACATCAGCGTGCTGATCTTCATCATCGGCTTCTTCAACTGGCCCTACCTGGGACGCATCGTCCGAGGCCAGACCCTGGCCCTGCGGGAGCGCGAGTTCGTCGACGCCTCCCGGGGGATGGGCGCGAAGGGGCCGTACATCCTCTTCCGGGAGCTGCTCCCCAACCTGGTCGGCCCGATCATCGTCTACTCGACGCTGCTCATCCCGACCAACATCCTGTTCGAGGCCAGCCTGAGCTTCCTGGGCGTCGGTATCCAGCCCCCGCAGGCGTCCTGGGGCGGGATGATCAGTGAGGCGGTCACCTACTACCAGGTCGATCCGCAGTTCCTGATCGTGCCCGGCCTCGCGATCTTCGTCACCGTGCTGGCGTTCAACCTGCTCGGCGACGGTCTCCGCGACGCTCTCGACCCGCGCAGCCGCTGACATGGGCCGCGCCGAGAGTCCATCAAGTTTCCAACAATGGAGGAAGCAGACCATCATGCGAAGGTCAGCGCTGGCCGCGGTTGCGGCCATCGGCTCTGTGAGCCTGCTACTTGCGGGTTGCAGCAAAGCCGATGACAACGAGAACAATGACGGAACGAAGTCGGCCGGCGCCAACGCGGCGACCAAGGACGTCGTCAACGCCTCCACCCAGAAGGGCGGGACGGTCACTTACGAGTACTCCGACGTCCCGGACTCCTTCGACCCGGGCAACACGTACTACGCGTACATGTACAACTTCAGCCGGCTGTACGCCCGCCCGCTGATGACCTTCAAGCCCGCTGCGGGCGACAAGGGCAACGAGCTGGTCCCGGACCTCGCCGCGAGCGCGGGTGTACCGAGCGACGGCGGCAAGACCTGGACGTACAAGCTGCGTTCGGGCCTGAAGTACCAGGACGGCACGGCGATCACGTCGAAGGACGTGAAGTACGCCGTGGAGCGCTCCAACTTCGCGCGTGACGTGCTCTCCCTCGGCCCGAACTACTTCCAGCAGTTCCTCGAGGGCGGCGACAAGTACAAGGGTCCCTACAAGGACAAGAGCGCCGAGGGTCTGTCGTCGATCGAGACGCCGGACGACACCACGGTCGTCTTCAAGCTCAACCGCGCCTTCCAGGAGTTCGACTACCTGGTCGCCACGCCGCAGACGGCTCCGGTCCCGCAGGCCAAGGACACCGGCGTCGACTACGTCAAGAACATCGTGTCCTCGGGCTCGTACAAGTTCGAGAGCTACGAGGATGGCAAGCAGGCCGTCCTCGTCCGCAACGAGAACTGGGACGCGTCGACCGACCCGCTGCGCAAGCAGTACCCGGACAAGATCGTCGTCAAGCTGAAGGTCAACGCCGAGACGATCGACCAGGACGTCTTGGCCGGTAACGCCATAGACCTGGGCGGTACGGGTGTCCAGGCCGCGACGCAGGCGAAGGTCGTCAACTCCGCCGACCTGAAGGCCAACACCGACAACACCTACGGTGGCCGTCTCGTCTACATGGCGATCAACACCAAGCTCGCGCCGTTCGACAACGTCGCCTGCCGCAAGGCCGTCGAGTACGCGATCGACAAGGTCTCGGTGCAGACCGCCGAGGGCGGCCCGATCCGCGGTGACATCGCCACCACCGTCCTCCCGCCGGACATCCCGGGCTACGAGAAGTCGGACATCTACGCCTCCGCCGGCAACAAGGGCGACGTGGCCAAGGCCAAGGAGCAGCTGACGGCCTGCGGCAAGACGTCGATCACCACGAACATCTCCGCGCGCAGCGACCGCCCGGCGGAGATCGACGCGGCCACCGCGATCATCAACTCGCTGAAGGCCGCCGGGATCAACGCCAGCCTGAAGCAGTACCCGTCGGGCAAGTACTTCACCGACAACGCGGGTGTCCCCGAGTTCGACAAGAAGAACAACATCGGTCTGATGATGATGCAGTGGGGTTCCGACTGGCCGTCCGGCTACGGCTTCCTGCAGCAGATCCTGCACGGTGACGCGATCGGCGCGTCCGGCAACACCAACCTGTCGCAGTTCGACAACGCCGACGTCAACACCACGCTGGAGAAGGCGATCGGCACGGAGGACAAGGCGACGCGTGACGCCATGTACACCGAGGTCGACAAGAAGACCATGGAAGAGGCGGCCCTCGTTCCGCTGACCTACTTCAAGGTCCTGCTGTACCGCCCGGCCGGCTTCACCAACCTGGTGTCCACGGCGGCCTTCAGCGGTCAGTACGACTACCTCAACATCGGTACGACCAAGAAGTAGCCCCGGAAGGCAGGTGAAGGCATTGGTGCCCGCGGGCTTCGCGGCCCGCGGGCACCAGCGCCGATCCCCGTGATCTCGTACATCCTCCGCCGGATGGCCGCGGCAGTGATCCTGCTGCTGGTCGTCACCGCGGTCACCTTCGCCATCTTCTTCGTACTGCCGCGGTTCGCCGGTCAGACCGCCGACTCGCTGGCCCAGCAGTACATCGGGAAGAGCCCGACGGCGGCCGACATCGCCGCGGTCAAGCAAAACCTCGGACTGGACCAGCCCCTCTATCTCCAGTTCTGGCACTTCATCAAGGGGATCGTGGTCGGATCCACCTATGACCTCGGCCCCACCACGGCGCACTGCGACGCGCCCTGCTTCGGCTACTCCTTCAAGACCCACCAGGCGGTCTGGCCGGAGCTGACCTCCCGCATTCCGGTGACGGCCTCGCTGGCCGCCGGTGCCGCCGTGCTCTGGCTGGTGTCCGGTGTCACGGCCGGTGTGGTCTCCGCGCTCAAGCCGCGCTCGTTCCTCGACCGCACCTTCATGGGCATCGCCCTCGCCGGTGTCTCGCTGCCCATGTTCTTCACGGGCAACCTGGCGCTGCTGCTCTTCACCTTCCAGTGGCCGATCTTCGGCCAGACGTACGTCCCGTTCACCGAGAATCCCGCGGAGTGGGCCAACACCCTCTTCCCCGCGTGGTGCTCGCTCGCACTCCTCTACTCCGCCATCTACGCGCGGCTCACCCGCTCGGGCATGCTGGAGACGATGAACGAGGACTACATCCGTACGGCCCGCGCCAAGGGCCTGCGTGAGAGCAAGGTCGTGGTGCGGCACGGGCTGCGGGCCGCGCTGACGCCGATCATCACCATCTTCGGCATGGACCTCGGTCTGCTGCTCGGCGGAGCCGTGATCACCGAGTACGTGTTCTCGCTGCCCGGCATCGGCCAGTACGCGGTACAGGGCATCACCGACAACGACCTGCCCAAGATCCTCGGTGTCACCCTGGTCGCCGCACTCTTCGTCGTGATCGCAAATCTTCTGGTGGACCTGCTCTACGCGGCCGCCGACCCTCGGGTGAGGCTCTCGTGACCGAACTGTCCAAGACCGGCGCCGCGGTAGGCGAACCCGTCACCGCGCGCTCGGACGCACCGAGCGCCTTCCTCGAAGTACGCGACCTCAAGGTGCACTTCCCGACCGACGACGGCGTGGTCAAGTCCGTCGACGGGCTCAGCTTCTCGCTGGAGAAGGGCAAGACCCTCTCCATCGTGGGCGAGTCGGGATCCGGGAAGTCCGTCACCTCGCTGGCGATCATGGGCCTGCACCGGCTGGGCGCGGGCGGCAAGCACGTCCGGATGTCCGGCGAGATCTGGCTCGACGGCCAGGAACTGGTGAGCGCCGACCCGGACGAGGTGCGCAAGCTCCGCGGCCGCGAGATGGCGATGATCTTCCAGGACCCGCTCTCGGCGATGCACCCGTACTACACGATCGGTAACCAGATCGTGGAGGCGTACCGCGTCCACCACAAGGTCGACAAGAAGACCGCGCGCAGGCGGGCCATCGAGATGCTCGACCGGGTCGGCATCCCCGAGCCCGGCAAGCGCGTCGACAGCTACCCGCACGAGTTCTCCGGCGGTATGCGCCAGCGCGCGATGATCGCCATGGCGCTCGTCAACAACCCCGAACTGCTCATCGCGGACGAGCCGACGACCGCCCTGGACGTGACCGTCCAGGCGCAGATCCTCGACCTCATCCGCGATCTGCAGAAGGAGTTCGGCTCCGCCGTCGTCCTCATCACCCACGACCTGGGTGTGGTCGCCGAGATCGCCGACGACGTCCTGGTGATGTACGGCGGCCGGTGCGCGGAGCGCGGTCCGGTCGACACGATCTTCGAGCGGCCGCAGCACCCCTACACCTGGGGCTTGCTGGGCTCGATGCCGCGCATCGACCGGGAGACGTCCGAGCGGCTCATCCCCGTCAAGGGCCAGCCGCCGAGCCTCATCAACGTCCCCTCGGGCTGCGCCTTCCACCCGCGCTGCCCGTACGCGGATCTCCCCAAGGGCGATGTCACCCGTACCGTGCGCCCCGAACTGCAACTGGTCGGCAGCGGGCACTACTCCGCCTGCCACCTCTCGCAGGAGGACCGTACGCGGATCTGGACCGAAGAGATTGCGCCGAAGCTGTGAGTGAGACGAAGAAGAGCGACGCCACCGAAGCGGCGGTGATCCCGCAGCAGGCAACGGCCCCCGACGACCGCGAGGTGCTGCTCAGGGTCCAGGGGCTGAAGAAGCACTTCCCCATCCGGAAGGGCGTCCTCCAGCGCCAGGTCGCGGCCGTCAAGGCGGTCGACGGCATCGACTTCGAGGTGCGCAAGGGCGAGACGCTGGGCGTGGTCGGCGAGTCCGGCTGCGGCAAGTCGACCATGGGCCGGGTCATCACCCGCCTCCAGGACCCGACCGGCGGCACCATCGAGTTCGAGGGCCAGGACATCACTCGGCTCGGCGCGGGGAAGATGCGCCCGCTGCGCCGGGACATCCAGATGATCTTCCAGGACCCGTACGGTTCGCTGAACCCGCGGCACACCATCGGCTCGATCGTCTCGGCGCCCTTCCGGCTCCAGGGCGTCGAGCCCGAGGGCGGTGTGAAGAAGGAGGTCCAGCGCCTTCTCGAGCTGGTGGGCCTGAGCCCCGAGCACTTCAACCGCTACCCGCACGAGTTCTCCGGCGGCCAGCGTCAGCGCATCGGCATCGCCCGCGCGCTCGCCCTGAAGCCGAAGCTGGTCGTGGCGGACGAGCCGGTCTCCGCGCTCGACGTGTCGATCCAGGCGCAGGTCGTGAACCTGATGGACGACCTCCAGTCCGAACTGGGCCTGACGTACGTGATCATCGCGCACGACCTCTCCGTCGTACGCCATGTCTCGGACCGCATCGCGGTGATGTACCTCGGCAAGATCGTCGAACTCGCCGACCGCACCTCGCTGTACGAGGCGCCGATGCACCCGTACACCAAGGCCCTGATGTCCGCGGTGCCGGTCCCGGACCCCAAGCGCCGGGGCGCCAAGAGCGACCGCATCCTGCTCAAGGGTGACGTGCCCTCGCCGATCTCGCCGCCCAGCGGCTGCCGCTTCCACACCCGCTGCTGGAAGGCCACGGCGATCTGCAAGACGGCCGAGCCGCCGCTCATCGAGCTGAAGCCCGGCCAGCAGGTGGCCTGCCACCACCCGGAGAACGCGGAGGATCAGGCGCCGCAGGACACGGTGCTGCTGTCGGCGGCGAAGGTTGCCCTGGAGACGGTCGAGCTGGTGCCCGCGGTGGATGCGGCCGAGGTGTCGGGGGAGGCTCCGGCCGAGGTTTCGGTCGAGGCCGAGGCTGTCGCCGATGAGGCTGAGGCTCCGGCTGAGGCCGCGACTTCGGATGAGGTTTCGGTCGAGGCCGTAGCTTCGGAAGAGGCCTCCAAGGACGTCCCCGCCGAGGATGCTCCGTCGAAGGAGTAGTCACCGGGGAGCCGGGCCGAACGACCAGCGACGGGAGAGCGCATGCGCGCTCTCCCGTCGGCGTAGGTAAAAATGTCGGGTGCTCCAGGAACTGTTCACCCCCTCCGTCCAGCATGTCCTCGACCTCGTGGGGATCTTCGTCTTCGCGATCTCCGGCGCCCTGCTGGCCGTCCGCAAGAACTTCGACGTCTTCGGCATCGCCGTACTCGCCGAGGTCACCGCGCTGGGCGGAGGGCTGTTCCGGGACGTGGTCATCGGGGCCGTACCCCCGGCCGCGTTCACCGACCTCGGCTACTTCAGCACCCCGCTGCTCGCCGCCCTGCTCGTCTTCTTCCTCCACCCGGAGGTGGAGCGGACCCAGGTCGCCGTCAACGTCTTCGACGCGGCCGGACTCGGCCTCTTCTGCGTCGCCGGCACGATGAAGGCGTACGAGTACGGGCTCGGCCTGACCCAGTCGGCGGCCCTCGGCCTCGCCACCGCGGTCGGCGGCGGTGTGCTGCGCGACGTCCTCGCCAACGAGGTGCCCTCACTGCTGCGCTGGGACCGCGACCTGTACGCGGTGCCGGCGATGGTCGGCGCCGCGATGGTCGTCGTGTGCATCCGCTACGACATGCTCACCACGTTCACCAGCGGGCTGGCGGTCGTCACGGCCTTCGTGCTGAGGCTGCTCGCGATGCGGTTCCACTGGCGGGCACCGCGCGCCTGGCACCGCCGCTCGACGGCGACGGAACCGGAGACGCCGTGAACGTTTCAACGGACTTCATGTGCCCGAAACAGTAAAAGCTACCGCTTAGTAATTTCCTGTTGTACCGTTCAGGCATGTCAGAAGCAGCTTCGATAGGGGCCCTGCGGGCCACGATCGGCGACAGCGAGTTCGACCGCGACACGGCGGTCACCCTGCGCGAACCCGGCGTCTACGACATCGATCTGTCCGCCGGGTGGACGATCATCAGCGCGGTCAACGGCGGCTATCTCCTCGCCGTCCTGGGCCGCGCCCTCGCGGACGCCCTGCCGCACACCGACCCGTTCACGATCTCCGCGCACTACCTGACCGCCTCCCAGCCGGGACCGGCGGTCGTCCGCACGGACATCGTACGCACAGGGCGGACCCTCTCCACCGGGCAGGCGTCCCTCTTCCAGTACGACGACGAGGGTCGCGAGGTCGAGCGGATCCGCGTCCTCGCCTCGTACGGCGATCTCGATGCCCTTCCCGAGGACGTCCGTACGACGGCGAAACCGCCCGCGCTCCCGCCCGTGGACCAGTGCTTCGGCCCCCAGGACGCGCCCGCTCCGGTGCCCGGCAGCTCGGCGATCGCCGACCGGCTGATGCTCAAGCTCGACCCGGCGACCCTGGGCTGGGCCCTCGGATCACCCTCCGGGAAGGGCGAGATGAGGGCCTGGCTCGGTCTCGCCGACGGCCGCGACGCGGACCCCTTCTCGCTGCTCCTCGCGGTCGACGCGCTCCCGCCGACCGCCTTCGAACTCGGCCTGTCCGGCTGGGTGCCGACCGTCGAACTGACGGTGCACGTCCGCGCCCGCCCGGCGCCCGGCCCGCTCCGGGTGTCGATCACCACCCGCAACCTCGCCGGCGGCTTCCTGGAGGAGGACGCCGAGGTGTGGGACAGCGAGGACCGGCTGGTAGCGCAGTCCCGGCAGCTCGCGCGGGTGCGGATCGGCTGAACGCCCGGCTGTCCGGGTGGATCGCCGACCGCGCGCGGTCGGCGAACCAGTCGTACGCGACCCTGGGGCCTGTGAAGTCTGACCGGCTGCTCTCGATCCTGCTGCTGCTCCAGACCCGCGGCCGCGTTCCCGCACGTGAACTCGCCGACCGGCTCGAGGTGTCGGTGCGCACCATCTACCGGGACGTGGAGGCGCTGTCCGCCTCCGGCGTCCCGGTGTATGCCGAGCGCGGGCGGCATGGCGGTATCGAACTGCTCGCCGGATTCCGTACGGACGTCACGGGGCTGACCGCGGACGAGTCCCGTGCGCTCTTCATCCTGGCCGCCCAGGGCGCGCACGCCGCGCTCGGTCTGGACGCGGCGCTCGGCTCCGCACTGCGCAAGGTGATGGCCGCGCTACCCGCCCCGCACCGGCCGGCCGCCGAGGCGACAAGCCGCCGCGTCCTGGTCGACGCCACGCGCTGGAAGGGCGGGCCCCAACCGGCCGTCGATCTGGACGTGTTGCAGGACGCCGTCTTCGCCGACCGCCGGCTGCGGCTGCGCTACCGGCACAGCGGCGCCGCCGAGCCGAGCACCTACACCGTCGACCCCTACGGGCTCGTCTCCAAGGCGGGCGTCTGGTACCTGGTCGCCGACCGGCGCGGCAGACCGCGGCTGTTCCGGGTCGACCGGGTGAGCTCGGCCACGCTCCTGCCCGATCCGGTACGGCGGCGGCCGGGCGTCGAACTCGTCGACGTCTGGGAGGTGTTGCGGCGCCGGGTGGAGGAGCGGCCCGGCGGTCTCGATGTCACAGTTCGGGTACAGCGCTCCCGCCTCGACCTGTTCCTCCGCCTCAACGCCGCCTCGCTCACGGCCCTGCCGGAGGACGACGGCGAGAGCGCGTGGGTGACCGCTCACCTGTCGTACGGCTTCATCCGCGAAGCACGCACGTTACTGGCCTTCGGGGAGGCCGTGGAGGTGCTCACGCCGCCCGAGGTGCGGGAGGAGCTGGCCGGTACAGCGGCTGCCATCAGCGCGTTGTACGAGGGTGAACGCGTCCCCCGCCGGAGGCGGTGATCCACAGCTAGCCACAGCTTCGGCACAGCGCGGCCCTACCTGCGTCTGGTGCTCTTGCCCCCACTCATCCCGTACTCATCCGGCATTCATAAACCGGGCCTGGGACTTGACTGGGAGTAAGACTCATGAACCGTCGCGTACGACTCGTCCCCGCCGTCGCACTGCTCGCACTCGCGCCGCTGCTCGCGGCCTGTGGCTCTGGCGACTCGTCGTCCTCCGACAGCGGCAGCACCGGGCAGACCGAATGCGCCCGGCCGTCGGGAATGCCGAGTGGAGGCCCGTCCGGGCGGCCCAGCGATGCCGCGGGGTCGGCCAGGCCCTCCGGTGCTCCCTCCGGTGCTCCTTCCGGGATGCCCTCGGGTGCGGCCGGCTCGGGCAGGCCGTCCGGTATGCCGACCGGTGGGGCCGGCGGCGGTGGCTGTGGCGGCTTCGGCGGTGGTCAGGGGGGCCAGGGCGGTCAGGCGCAGCAGGCGGGCTGACTGTTCCCGCCGCTTTCGCTCGAAGGCCGGCGGCCGACGGCTTTGTGGGGTGACGTGCTCGGTGAACGAGGGCGTCACCCCAGCCAGTTGCGGCGGCCGATGCTGATCAGCCGCATCTGGCGGCTCGCCACGCGGGCCACCCGGTCCTGCTCCTCCTCGGAGGCCTCCAGCGCCTCCAGGAAGAGCGAGGCCGTCATCAGCATCTGGTCGACGTACAGGCCCGCGAGCATCAGCAGGTCGTCGTCGCTCCACCCTTGCGACTCGGGCTGTTTGGCCAGCTCGTCCTTCACTTCCACGGCGAACCGGGCCAGTTGCTCGCGGATCTCCTCCCGCACCGGCTGGACTCCGCTGTGCCGCTCGCGCGCGATGAAGCGGACGTGCGCGGGGTGGGTCGCCACATGATGGGCGATCAGATCGACGGCGCGTGTGATGCGTTCGTCGCTGTCACCGGCCGCGGACACGGTGTCCCCGATCATCGGGTGCAGACTGCCCAGCGCCTCCTCGACGAGCGCCACACCGAGATCCGCCGTCGAGCGGAAGTGCCGGTAGAAGGCGGTCGGAGCGACACCGACGGCACGGGTGACCTCACGCAGACCCAGACTGCTCAGGCTCTGCTCCTCCAGCAGCCCCAACGCCGCGTCCAGGAGGGCCTGTCGGGTCTTCTGCTTCTGGGCCTGTCGGATGCCGAGGGTGTGACTCATGCCATGCAGTTAACAACTGTTCTCTGTAATTGGAAAGCCGGGAGACGCGCTAGACTCTGGAGTCAGTGAACAAGTGTTACTACAACCGTTCACTGAGTCGTCAAGTCCCGGAAACGCAACGGGTCTCACCGTCGAGACCCGGACAGGTTCCTGGACCGGACTTCGAGACTTCACGAGAGGCATCCCATGCTCTTCCTCGTCGCCGCCCTCCTGCTGATGGGTGTCGTGATGGGCTCCGTGGCCCACGCGCCGCTGCCCGTCAGCCTCGTCGCCGCCGTCGTCATCGGCATCTGGCTGGCCGTCTTCGCGGTACGCGAGCGGCACGCCCGCCGACGCCCGACCTCCACCAACTGACCGCGCCACACCTCCACCAACTCAACTGTTGGGAGCGGACTCACACCATGGAACTCACCGAACTCACGCCCGCCGATTCCCGTACGCCCGCGCCGACCCGCAGGACCGCCGGGCGGGACGCCGACGGCATGGCCGTCGCCTCCTTCATCCTCGGCCTCCTCGGCCTCCTGGTCCTCAACATCCTCCTGGGCCCCACGGCCATCGTCCTCGCCTGTGCCGCCCTCTACCGCGGCACGGCCCGCAAGGGTCGCGCGTTCCTGGGCCTCGGCCTGGGCATCGCGGACCTGGTCGTGCTCGTGACACTCATGCAGTTCGACAGCACGGTGTCCTGGAGCTTCTAGGGCGCGACATGCCCCCGGGTGACGGCCAGGACGAGGCCCACCCCCGGGTGGGGGCCGAGGCAGTGGAGGAAGGGCCCGTAGAATCGGGCCCACCATGGCTTACCTCGACCACGCCGCGACCACCCCGATGCTCCCTGAGGCGGTAGAGGCACTGACCGCCCAGCTCAGCGTCACGGGCAACGCCTCCTCCCTCCACGCCGCCGGCCGCCGAGCCAGGCGTACCGTCGAGGAAGCCCGCGAAACCCTGGCGGACGCCCTCGCCGCACGCCCCAGTGAGGTGGTCTTCACCTCCGGCGGCACCGAGGCCGACAACCTCGCGGTGAAGGGCCTGTACTGGGCCCGCCGCGACGCCGACCCCGCCCGCACCCGCATCCTCGCGAGCCCCGTCGAACACCACGCCGTCCTCGACGCCGTCCACTGGCTCGGCGAACACGAGGGCGCCACCGTCGAGTACCTCCCGGTGGACCCCTACGGCCGTGTCCACCCGGACGCCCTGCGCGAGGCCATCGCCCGCAACCCCGACGACGTCGCCCTCGCCACAGTGATGTGGGCCAACAACGAGATCGGCACCGTGATGCCGGTCCGCGAACTGGCCGCCGCCGCCGCCGAGTTCGGCATCCCGCTGCACGCCGACGCCGTCCAGGCCTTCGGCCAGGTCCCCGTCGACTTCGGCGCCTCGGGCCTCGCCGCCATGACCGTCTCGGGCCACAAGATCGGCGGCCCGTACGGCATCGGCGCGCTGCTCCTGGGCCGCGAGTACAGCCCCGTACCCGTCCTGCACGGCGGTGGCCAGGAACGCCATGTCCGCTCCGGCACGCTCGACGTGCCCGCGATCGCGTCGTTCGCCGTCGCCGGGCGGCTCGCCGCCGAGCAGCGCGAGTGGTTCGCCCGGGAGATCGGCGGCCTGCGCGACGAACTGGTCGAGGCCGTGCGCAAGGCCGTGCCCGACGCGATCCTCGGCGGCGACCCGGCCGACGGGGGGCGGCTGCCGGCCAACGCGCACTTCACGTTCCCCGGCTGCGAGGGCGACTCCCTGCTCCTCCTCCTGGACGCGCAGGGCATCGAGTGCTCCACCGGCTCCGCGTGCACTGCCGGAGTGGCCCAGCCCAGCCATGTCCTCCTCGCCACCGGCACCGACCCCGACCTGGCCCGCGGCACCCTCCGCTTCTCCCTCGGCCACACCTCCACGGAGGCGGACGTCGAGGCGGTGGCCCGCGCGATCGGACCGGCGGTGGAACGGGCGCGTACGGCGGGACTCAGCTAGCGGGACCCGGCCGACGGGACTCAGGCGGCGGGGGTCCCGGCCGCCTGAGTCTGTTTCTGGGCGGACAGCGCCTGCCGTACGAGCGGTATGTACCGGTCCCAGTCCCAGTGCGGCCCCGGGTCCGTGTGATCGGTTCCCGGCACCTCCACGTGCCCGATGATGTGCTCCCGGTCGACGGGGATGTCGTACCGCGCGCATATCCGGGCCGTCAGCCGTGCCGAGGCCGCGTACATCGCGTCCGTGAAATCCTGCGGACGGTCCACGAAGCCCTCGTGCTCGATGCCGACGCTCCGTTCGTTGAACTGCCGGTTCCCCGCGTGGTACGCCACGTCCAGCTCGCGGATCATCTGGGTGATGTGACCGTCCTTGCGGACGATGTAGTGCGCGGCCGCGCCGTGCCCCGGGTCCTGGAAGACCTTCACCGCGCTGTCGAAGCTGCCCTGGGTGACATGGATGATCACCCGGTCTATCCCGTAGTCGTCGGGCCGGTCCGCCCGACGCCAGTTCGCCGACGACGCGGCCACCCACTGGGCGCCCGTGAAGTCGACCTCGCCCTCCTTGCGCGGCTTCTCCACGCTCGGCAGCCGCCACCACAGGCGCGCGAGCTCGTCCCGCGCCAGCACGACACTGCCCACGGCGGCCGCCGCACCGCCGATGAGCAGCGCCCGGCGCCCGACCCGCCGGTCGCCGTCCTTGGCCCTGCGGCCCTTCGTCCGGGCCTTCGCGTCCGCCTTTTTCTCCCCCATGCGATCTTCAACGGATACTCGCGGGCTTCGGTTCCCAGGGCCCCGTACCCTGGAGGGGTTATGACTGAGACCTCGCAGCGCCCCCGTACCCTTCGCGTACTCGCCGCCATGTCGGGTGGAGTGGACTCCGCCGTAGCCGCCGCCCGCGCGGCGGAAGCCGGCCACGACGTGACGGGCGTGCACCTCGCGCTCTCCGCCAACCCGCAATCGTTCCGCACCGGCGCGCGTGGCTGTTGCACCATCGAGGACTCGCGCGACGCCCGCCGCGCGGCCGACGTCATCGGCATCCCCTTCTACGTGTGGGACCTCGCCGAGCGCTTCCGCGAGGACGTGGTCGAGGACTTCGTCGCCGAGTACGAGGCGGGGCGCACCCCGAACCCGTGCCTGCGCTGCAACGAGAAGATCAAGTTCGCCGCGCTGCTCGACAAGGCGCTCGCGCTCGGCTTCGACGCGGTCTGCACGGGCCACTATGCGCAGGTGATCGTCCGCGAGGACGGCACGCGCGAGCTGCACCGCGCCTCCGACATGGCCAAGGACCAGTCGTACGTCCTCGGTGTCCTCGACGACCGCCAGCTCGCGCACGCCCTGTTCCCGCTCGGCGACACGGTCACCACGAAGGACGAAATCCGCGCGGAGGCCGAGCGCCGCGGCCTCGCCGTCGCCAAGAAGCCGGACTCCCACGACATCTGCTTCATCGCCGACGGCGACACCCAGGGCTTCCTGGCGAACCGTCTCGGCAAGGCCGAGGGCGACATCGTCGACGAGTCCGGCACCAAGCTGGGCACCCACGAGGGCGCGTACGGCTACACGATCGGCCAGCGCAAGGGGCTCCGCATCGGCACCCCGGCCGCCGATGGCAAGCCGCGCTACGTCCTGGACATCTCCCCGGTCGACAACACGGTCACGGTCGGCCCGGCGGCCGCCCTTGACGTCAACGGCCTGACCGCGATCAAGCCCCGCTGGTGCGGCACGGCCCCCTCCGGCCCCGGCACCTACACCGCCCAACTCCGCGCCCACGGCGGCGAGACGACGGTCACGGCGGAACTCGTCGACGGCACCCTCGAGGTCAGCTTCACCGAGCCGGTCCGCGGGGTCGCCCCCGGCCAGGCGGTCGTGTTGTACGACGGCACGCGCGTGGTGGGCTCCGCGACGATCGCGACGACCACGCGCGCGACGGCGTCGGTCTAGGGGCGCCTGCGGGTCACACCACTTCCACTTCGTAGAAGCACAGGTGGTCCTTGATCTGGGTGACTTCGGCCTTGGGGTCGGGGTAGGCCCAGACGAGGTCCGCCGTGTCGGGGAGCGACCAGTAGGACGCGGTGCCCTTGAACGGGCAGTACGTGTGGGTCTCGGAAGCCGCCAGGAGATCGAGACGGACGTCCTCGGGGGGTAGGTAGTAGCGCACGGGACAGCCGGTCTCGCGCAGCAACAGGGGGCGGTCGCTCTCCGCCAGGACCTGGTCGCCGTGCACGACGCGTACGCGCTCCGTGCCTTGCTCGATGGTGATCGTGTGTCCTTCAGCCATACCTGGACAGCACCGGCGGGCCGGGAGTTCTTCCCCCGTACCGTGGACGCATGAATATCTGCGTCTTCCTCTCCGCCGCCGACCTCGACGACCGCTACACGCGCCCCGCGCGGGAGTTCGCGGAACTGCTCGGCAAAGGCGGTCACACCCTGGTGTGGGGCGGTTCGGACGTCGGTCTCATGAAGGTGGTCGCCGATGGTGTGCAGGAGGCGGGCGGGCGCCTGCTGGGCGTCTCCGTGGACTTCCTGGCGGCCAAGGTCCGTCCGAACGCCGACGAGATGGTCATCGCGGGTGACCTCGCCGAGCGCAAGGCGCTGCTCCTGGAGAAGGCCGACGCGGTGGTGGTCATGGTCGGCGGAACGGGGACGCTCGACGAGGCGACCGAGATCCTGGAGCTGAAGAAGCACGGGAAGACGCGGAAGCCGGTGGTGCTGCTCAACACGGCGGGCTTCTACGACGGCCTCAAGGAGCAGTTCCGGCGTATGGAGGACGAGGGTTTCCTGCCGCTTCCGCTCACTGAGCTGGTGTTCTTCGCGGAGGAGCCGGTGGGCGCCCTGGCCTACCTCGAGGAGAGCCGGGGCCAGCAGTGATGCGAGCATGGCGCGCATGGCTACACATGTGATCACCGGGGCGGGCTCCGGCATCGGCGCGGCGGTCGCCCGCCGCCTCCACGCGCGCGGGGACGACATCGTGCTGCACGCGCGCGACGCGGGCCGCGCGAAGGAGCTCGCCGCGGCGTACCCGGGAGCGATGACGCTCGTCGGCGACCTCGCGGACCCGGACAAGCTCTCCTGGGCGTTCTCGCACCAGACGCTGCCCGACCGGATCGACTCACTCCTGCACATCGCGGGCGTGGTCGACCTCGGTCCGGTCGGCGAGCTGACCCCCAAGTCCTGGCGCCACCAGCTCAACGTCAACCTGATCGCCCCCGCCGAGCTGACCCGCCACTTCCTGCCCCAACTCCGCGTCGCCCAGGGCCACGTGCTGTTCGTCAACTCGGGCGCCGGCCTCAACGCCCACGCCGACTGGTCCGCTTACGCAGCCTCCAAGCACGGCCTGAAGGCCCTCGCGGACTCCCTGCGCCACGAGGAGCACGGCAACGGTGTCCGCGTCACCTCCGTGTACCCCGGCCGCACAGCCAGCCCCATGCAGGCCAAGGTCCACCAGCAGGAGGGCAAGAAGTACGACGCGTCGAAGTGGATCGACCCCGAGTCCGTAGCGACGACGATCCTCATGGCCCTCGACCTGCCGCGCGACGCGGAGGTCAACGACCTGACGGTGCGACCGGGCCGCTGACCTCCCGAGAACCATTCCGTACGCTTCCGGAGTGAGCGAAAACAGCAAGTTCAGGTTCGGTTCCGCCACCGGGGTCGGGTCAATGCCGGGCGAGGATGCCCGGGAGGCGGCCAAGATGGTCGTCGGGTCCTTCGAGGACTTCCCCCATCTGCCCGAGCTGCCCGCGCGGGGGCCCGGCGCGGACATGATCGGGCGGACCGCCGGGATGCTCGTCGAGCTGTTCGCGCGCGTGGAGCCCAGCGGATGGCGGCTCGGGGACCGGCCGGGGCGGGACACCCGGAGGGCGAGGTCGTGGCTGGGCGAGGACCTCGACGCGATCGAGGAGTTCACCCAGGGGTACGAGGGGCCGCTGAAGGTGCAGGCGGTGGGCCCCTGGACGCTGGCAGCCGCGCTGGAGTTGAGGAACGGCGAGGTGGCGCTGTCCGATCTCGGGGCCTGCCGGGATCTCGCCGGTTCGCTCGCCGAGGGGCTGCGCGTCCACCTCGAAGAAGTCCAGCGGCGCATTCCGGGAGCACAGCTCGTCCTCCAGCTCGACGAGCCGTCCCTCATCGCCGTACTGCGCGGGCACGTGAGGAGCGCGAGCGGCTACCGGACCCACCGGGCCGTCGACCGGCAGCTGATCGAGGCCACCCTGCGGGACGTCATCGGGGTTCACAGCGGCGGGCCGGTCGTGGTGCACTCGTGCGCGCCCGACGTGCCGTTCGCACTCCTGCGCAGAACGGGCGTCGCGGCCGTCTCCTTCGACTTCTCGCTCCTCACCGAGCGTGACGACGATGTGATCGGGGAAGCAGTGGAAGGCGGGACCCGGCTCTTCGCCGGTGTCGACCCCGGTGTGGACGGTCCATTGTCAGACCCTGCCGGTAGCGTCATGGGTGTCAGGACGCTGTGGCGCAGGCTGGGGCTGCATCCGGGGCTTCTCGCGGAGGCGGTCACCATCACTCCGTCGTGCGGGCTTGCGGGGGCTTCCCCCGACCATGCGCGCAAGGCACTCGCCCACTGCGTCCGGGCGGCGAGATCCCTCGCGGACAACCCTGAGTAACGGGAGGACAACACGGTGGCCGGCGAAAAGCACGCAGAGCCCACATCGGTACCCGCCGAGGCGCGGGAGAAGCACGCGCTGCTCTCCGAGCAGATCGAGGAGCACCGCTTCCGGTACTACGTGAAGGACCAACCGGTCGTCAGCGACGCGGAGTTCGACAAACTCCTGCGCTCCCTCGAGGCCATCGAGGACGAGTATCCCGAGCTGCGCACCCCCGACTCCCCGACCCAGAAGGTCTCGGGCGCGTACGAGACCGAGTTCACGTCCGTCCAGCACCGCGAACGCATGCTCTCGCTCGACAACGCCTTCGACGACCTGGAGCTCGCGGCCTGGGCGGAGCGTGTCGCGAGAGACGTGGGGACCACCGACTACCACCTCCTGTGCGAGCTGAAGGTCGACGGCCTCGCGGTCAACCTCACGTACGAGCACGGTCGCCTCACGCGCGCGGCCACCCGCGGCGACGGCCGCACGGGCGAGGACATCACGCCCAACGTCCGCACGATCGCGGAGATCCCGGACCGTCTCAAGGGCGACCGCGTCCCGGACCTCGTGGAGATCCGCGGCGAGGTCTACTTCCCGATGGAGAAGTTCGAGGAGCTCAACGCCCGCCTGGTGGAGGGCGGCGACAAGCCCTTCGCCAACCCCCGCAACGCGGCGGCGGGTTCCCTGCGCCAGAAGGACCCCCGCGTCACCGCGAGCCGTCCGCTGCACATGGTCGTCCATGGCATCGGCGCCCGCGAGGGCTTCGACATCGATCGCCTCTCCCAGGCCTACGACCTGCTGCGCGAGTGGGGCCTGCCGACCACCCAGTACGCCAAGGTGGTCGACGACCTCGACGGCGTACGGGAGTTCATCGCGTACTACGGGGAGAACCGCCACTCCGTGGAGCACGAGATCGACGGGGTGGTCGTCAAGCTCGACGAAATCCGCCTCCAGGGCCGCCTGGGCTCCACGGCCCGTGCCCCGCGCTGGGCGATCGCCTGGAAGTACGCGCCCGAGGAGGTCAACACCAAGCTGATCAACATCCGGGTGGGTGTGGGCCGCACGGGCCGCGTCACGCCGTACGCGCAGGTCGAACCCGTCACGGTGGCCGGCTCCGAGGTCGAGTTCGCGACCCTGCACAACCAGGACGTGGTGAAGGCCAAGGGCGTCCTCATCGGGGACACGGTCGTGCTGCGCAAGGCCGGTGACGTCATCCCGGAGATCCTCGGGCCGGTGACCGATCTGCGCGACGGCAGCGAGCGGGAGTTCGTGATGCCCGCGGAGTGCCCCGAGTGCGGTACGCCGCTGCGGCCCATGAAGGAGGGCGACATCGACCTGCGCTGCCCGAACGCCCGCACCTGCCCGGCCCAGTTGCGCGAGCGGCTCTTCTACCTGGCGGGCCGCAAGGCGCTGGACATCGAGCACTTCGGGTACGTCGCCGCCGCGGCGCTCACCAAGCCGCTGGAGCCGGCCGAGCCACCGCTCGTGGACGAGGGCGACCTCTTCGACCTCACCATCGAGCGACTGCTGCCCATCAAGGCGTACGTCCTCGACCAGGACAGCGGACTGCCCAAGCGCGACCCGAAGACGGGCGAGGAGAAGATCGCCACGGTCTTCGCCAACCAGCAGGGCGAGCCGAAGAAGAACGCGATCGCCATGCTGGACACCATCGCGGCGGCCAAGGAGCGTCCGCTCGCCCGCATTCTGACGGGGCTGTCGATCCGTCATGTCGGGCCGGTCGCGGCCGAGGCGCTGGCCCGCGAGTTCCGCTCGATCGACCGGATCGAGGCGGCCACCGAGGAGGAGCTCGCCGCCACCGAGGGCGTCGGCGCCATCATCGCCGCCTCGCTCAAGCAGTGGTTCACGGAGGACTGGCACCGCGAGATCATCCGGAAGTGGAAGGCCGCTGGAGTCCGCCTGGAGGAAGAGGGTTCCGGAGAGGACGAAGGGCCCCGTCCGCTCGAAGGGCTCACCGTTGTCGTCACCGGAACGCTCGAACACCACACGCGGGATGGCGCGAAAGAGGCCCTGCAGAGCCGGGGAGCGAAAGTGACCGGTTCTGTTTCGAAGAAGACATCTTTCGTCGTAGTGGGAGACAATCCCGGTTCCAAGTACGACAAGGCCATGCAGCTGAAGGTTCCGGTTCTGAACGAGGACGGCTTCGCTGTCCTGCTCGAACAGGGACCGGAGGCGGCAGCGGAAGTCGCGCTTCCGGTGGAGCTTCCGACCGAGGATTAGCGGTTGAAGGCCACCCGTTCGGCGCATATCAGATGCATACGGGTGGCCGGGTCGCATTCGGGCAACCGTGGACGACCGCTGCCCGTGGAAGCCTTCTGCGGCCTACTGTTGAGGTGTGCGCCTGCCGTGCCCAGCTGCGGTTGGGGCAACCCCTGCTCCTCGGGAGTGCGGGGAATGGTTTTCAGACGCGGCGTCCGTGGCCAGTTGTCTTCGGGCTCGGGTCGCGTGGCGTGGGCACCGCCGGCTGTGAGAGGGACGGGAATGGAACCGACCGAGAGCGCCGCCCCTGACTCACGGCTGCGCCTGCGCCGGATGGCCGGCGCATGGCTTGGGGCAGGCCGGGGGACGGCGCGGACCGCGGAGCGCCCCGGCGCCGCGCCCCGCACGGTCGGTGGCGGTGTGGGTGTCGGCGGTCTCGGCCCCGGCCCCGGCATGGCGGGCCACGAGCCCGAACGGCCCATATCCTGGCCCGCGCTGCCCGCGGCGGTCGTCGCGACAGCCGGGTTCGTCCTCGGCGCCGGTTTCTACCGGGCGTTCAGCGGGGACCACGCACTCTTCCCCTCCGGCGCCGTCGGCTGGTCGCTCGCCCTGCTGACCGGCGTCATCGTCGGCCATCTGGTCGCCCTCGGCCGTTCCCGCTGGTGGGGCGGCACGGGCTCCGGCGCCGCGCTCACCCTCGCGGTCCTGCTGCTGTACGGCTGGGTGCCCGCCGGAATGGTCAGCCTGACCGTCGTCGTCCTGGTCGGTATCGCGCGCCGCAACCGCTGGCGCCAGGGCATACTGCACGGCGCGGTGGACATCCTCGGCATCGGAGCCGGGGCGCTGGTCCTGGCCGCGTTCGGGCGGTTCCCGTCCGTCGAGACGCCCTGGAATCCCGAGACCTGGACCGTCTCCGCGGTACCCGAGGTGGTGCTGGTCGCCACCGCCTATCTCGCCGCCACCCGCACTCTGCTCTGGTACGTCCATGCGCCGCGCACCGGCGGTCTGCCGACCGTCGCCCGCACGGCCCTGGTCAGACAGGGGCTCGTAGCGGTGGCGCTGCTCGGTATCACGCCACTGATCTGCGTGGTCGCGACCGCGCAGCCGATGCTGCTGCCGCTCTTCTCGATCCCGCTGATCGCTCTCGACTCCACGCTGTGGATAGCCCGCGCACGGGCCGAGGAGCAACTGCGCGACCCGCTGACCGGGCTGCCCAACCGGCAGTGGCTGCTTGAACGTACGTGGACGGCTCTGGACGATGCCGAACGCATCGGTGCGCGTTCCGCCCTGATGCTGATCGACCTGGACCGTTTCCGTTCGGTGAATGACACGTTGGGGCATCTCGCAGGGGACCGGCTGCTCCTTCAGATAGCCGATCGGCTGCGGCTCAACCTGCCGCGCGGGGCGGAGGCCGCGCGGCTGGGCGGCGACGAGTTCGCCGTGTTACTGCCGATCGCCGACTCCACGACATCGGCCACGCGCGTCGCCCGCAATCTGGTCGCCGCGCTCGGTTCGTCGCTCGATCTCGACGGGCTCTCGCTCGTCCTGGAGGCCAGCGCCGGGCTCGCCGTCTTCCCCGACCACGCGCTCGACGCCGAGGGCCTGCTCCGGCGGGCGGACGTCGCGATGTACCAGGCGAAGCGGGACCGGACGGGTGTGGAGGTGTACGAGTCCAAGCGGGACTCGAACACCCCGGACCGGCTGGGGCTGCTCGGGGATCTGCGCAGGGCACTGGACGCCGGCGACGTCGAGCTGCACTACCAGCCCAAGGTCCGGTTCGACGGGCAGGTGGCCGGACTCGAGGCGCTCGTACGGTGGGTGCACCCCGAGCGGGGGAGGGTGGCGCCGGACGAGTTCATCGCCATAGCCGAGTCCTCCGGGCTGATGCCGCACCTCACCGAGTACGTCCTGGAGACGGCACTCGCGCAGGTCGCACGGTGGCGGGCACAGGGGCTGCATGTGCCGGTCGCGGTGAACGTCTCGCCGCGCGACGTCCACACCCCCGGGTTCGCCGGGTCGGTTGCCGCGCGGCTCGCCCGGCACGGGGTTCCCGCCGGGTCGCTCCAGCTGGAGATAACGGAGCATGTGCTCCTCGAGGACCCGCAGCGGGCCGCGGACACCCTGGCCGGGCTGACCGGACACGGCGTGAAGATGTCCCTCGACGACTTCGGTACGGGGTACTCCTCGCTCGTCCATCTGCGCCGGCTGCCGGTCAGCGAGCTGAAGATCGACCGTTCCTTCGTCGCGAAGCTCGCCGTGGACAACGAGGACGCGGAGATCGTGCGCTGCACCATCGACCTCGCGCACTCGCTCGGGCTGCTCGTCGTCGCCGAGGGCGTCGAGGACGACGAGACGTGGGAGCGGTTGCGCGACCTCGGGTGCGATGCCGTGCAGGGGTGGCTGGTCGCAGCGGCGATGCCTCCGGAGGACACCACGGCGTGGCTGCTGGCCCGGGGGTCGCGGGGGTGGCAGCGGCCGCGGGCCGCGTTGCCGGCCGCGGAGTAGCCCCCTGCGGGCCGGTGGGGGTGCCGCTTGGTTCTCCCGCCCGCGCACCGCCCGTGACGCCCAGTTGAAGAGGTGCTCGTCTCCCGTGGGGGTCGAGCACCGCCGGCGCCCCGCCGCCCGTGGTCGAGCGGGACTGCACTCCGCCAGGGGCGCGGGGAACTGCGCGCCCAGCCACATGCGGCCCGCCGTCGGCGACCACAGGGCCCGTACCCGCGCATGCGCGGTCTCGGCTTCGTGCAGACCCCTGGGCCCGCCCCAACCCAGCGCCCTACACTCGATCCCGCCTCACGTGGCGATAAGTCGGTTCAAATCGGCTCTGGTGGTGGGTGGATGGCAGACGTCCCGTTGGCGGAGGCGATTGCGAAGTTGCGGATGGAGCTGCAGACGGCGATCGCTGCGGGGGAGGGCGAATCGTTGAAGTTCGAACTGGACTCGGTCGTGCTGGAGCTGGAGGTCGCGCTCAGTACGGGGGTCGAGGCCAATGCCAAGGCCGGGTTGTGGAGCGTGGTGACGGCGGGGGCGTCGATGGAGCGGAGCCGGGGATCGACGCATCGGCTGACGCTGACGTTGGCACCGCGTCTCGCCGGTGCGCCCGACGGGCAGCGGGTCCAAGTGGGGGACGACATGGCGAAACGGCCGCCGGTAGTCCAGCCCGACTGAGACGCCTGGGGCCGCTGCGCTGCTCAGCAGCGGAACTTTGACGGGCAAGGCCGGCAACGGGGAGTCGGGCCATGGACAGTGAGCAGCGACGGCGGGGAGCTCACCGGGTGGTCGAGGTCTGGGCGGGTGGCCGCGACCAGGTGAGTTACGGGTCCGGGTACGCGGTCAGTGACGACCTCGTCCTGACCGCACGCCATGTGTTGCGCGAAGGGCCTCCGTACCGCGTGCGGTTGTTCGGCGGGACCGACGACACCGAGGCCCAACTCGCGTGGGAACCGGACGGTGCCCTGGACGCCGCCCTGTTGCGAGTACCCTCCGCACCCTGGCGGACGGCTCCGGACCGGGGCGCGCTGCGCTGGGGCCGGGTCAAGGACAGCGGCGTACGGTGCTGGGCGCACGGATTCCCCAGGGCTCAGCAGCGGGCCGACGGATCTCGCGAGCCGGAGACCCTGCAGGGGTCGATCAGCCGGACTACTGGAGCGCTGGGCGGGCGCTACCACGTCGACATCACCAGCGCGTCCCCCATCCCCCTCGGCGCGGGCGCCTCCGCCTGGCAGGGCATGTCGGGCGCCGTACTGTTCGGTCCCGGACGGGAGTTGCTGGGTGTCGTCGTCGACGACCCGGTGATGTTCGGAGGGCGCAGACTTGAGGCGGTCACCGTGTCGCGGCTGCTGGAGGACCAGCGGTTCGCGGGCCTGGTGAGGGCGTACGCCCATCAGGTGGAGGAAGTGCATCCGTGGCCGCTGGTTTCCGAACTAGACGCCTGGTCGAGCGGATTCATGACCCCGGCGTACGAGGACCTCGACCCGGTGGGAGTGCCGGACTACCTGTTGCTTCAGGCGAAGTTCCATCGCGTGCCCTTCCTCGGCCGGGAGGAGGAACTCGGGCGGCTGCGCCGCTGGTGGGCCGCACCGGACCGGTTCAGCGTGGCGGTGGTGACCGGCGACGGCGGCGCGGGCAAGACCCGGCTGGCTGCAGAGCTGTGCCAGGAGGCCGTGGCGAAGGGCTGGTCGGCTGGGTTCGCGAGCCTCAGGGAGCTGACCCTCGCGCACGCCACGCGCGTCGAACTCGTCTGGCCCACCCTGCTGGTGATCGACTATCCGGACGGCCTGACCGACACCGTCGGCCGACTGCTCGCCGGGTTCGGCCGCCCAGGCCGACGTGGCGCGCCGCTGCGGCTGCTGCTGCTCGACCGGACGCCGGGGCAGGACGGCGGAGATCCCCGCGTCGGCTTCCCGCTCCCCGACTCGGTCACCTGGTGGGCCGACCTACGCCGCAGCACGTCCGGCCTGGTCGAACACAGCACCCGGGAACTCATCCGCCTCGCGGCGGGGCGCCTGGAACCGGCGGACCGGGTCCGGCACGCGCGCAAGGCGCTGCGGGCCTTCGGCGGCAGCACCGTACCCGCGGTGCTGCCCGACCTCAGCGACGACGGATACAGCAATCCGCTCAAGGTGCACCTCGCCGTGCTGCTGGCGCTGCGTGGCCAGACGTCCCCCACGGCGAGCGGCACCCTGAAGCTGTTCGTCGGCCGCGAACGGACCCGCTGGGAGCGCCGCCTCGAAGCTCACGGCATCGCCGACCTCGACCCGAGGACCACCCACCAGGCGGTTGTCCTCGCCACGCTCACGACTCCGAACCGTGCCGAGGCCGTCGACCTGCTCACCACAGTGCCCGAACTCGCCGACCGCAGTGATACCGGCCGCCGTGTCCGGACGGCGGAGTGGCTCCGGGGGCTGTTCCCCGGACCGGGCGACCGGCTGGCCCCGCTTGCCCCCGACCTGCTCGCCGAACAACTCCTCGAAGACACCGGGGAGGAGCTAACCACCCTGGCTCTCGACGTGCACGACCACCCCGCGCACACCCTCGACCACACCATCCGCATGCTCGAAGCCCTCCAGCTCGCCGCCCGCCAGGACGGCCGTCGGCACGTCCGTGCCGCGCTGCGCGGACTCCTGGTGGCACGCCTCGGCGGCCTCGTCGACGAGGCCGCCGCACAACCGCGGTCGCAGCTGCCGACCCTTGTGGAGACCTCCGTCGAGTGGTGCGCTGCTCTCGACACGGACGGGGCGCTGGCCGCCGCGGCCGCCGCCGTCCGCCACCCGGGCCCGTTCCCCGACCGCCCGGTGGCCGCCCTGCGCTGCCGTGTCGCCGCCCTGGCGGTGGCCGGTTATGACGCCGGCCCCCGCCCGACCCCCGCCGAACTCCGTGTCCGCGCCGACCTCCTCACCGACCTGGTCGCCCTCCGCGAGGCCCTCGGCGACCTCGGGCAGGCGACCAAGGGCGCCGAACGGGCGTACCAGGAGAACAAGGGCGGGACCCCGGTCGCCCGGGCCCGGGCGGCGTACAACCTGGGCACCTGTCTGGCGCGCTCCGGGGACCTGGAGCGTGCGGTCACGCTGCTGGGCGCGGCGGCCGACGACTACGCTAGGCTCGCCGCCCAGGCCGCAAGCCACCGGGCCGCCTGCGCCGACGCGTTGATCAATCTCTCCGCCTGTCATGCCGACGCGGGCCGGCAGGGAGACGCGGCCAGGACGCTCGTGCGGGCCATCGAGAGCCACGGCAGGTCGGAGCGGTCCATCTTCGGTGGCATGCGCGAGCTGCTCGTCGACCTGGCCCGCAGCCTCGACGCCGCACCGGAAGGTGCCCCCGTGCTGGAACCGGACCCGGGCGGCTACCGCCCGTGCGTCGGCTCCGACCCCGACTGGCCCCGGCAGGAGAAGGGCTACACGAGCACACTCGAGCGCGGGATCGCGCGAGTCGTCGAGGGCTTCGGCGCCCGCGCCCCGGACCGGATCCGAAACGCCCTAGTGCCGCTGCTGTCCCGGCGCGCGGCCGGCAACCAGGCCCGCCATCAGGCCTTTAACCAGGCCGAGCAACTGCGCTTGCTGGCCTGGACGCTGGCCTTCCAGAAGCGGTACGACGCGGCCCTCGTGCCGGCCGTCGAGAGCGTGGAGCTGCTGCGCCGTCTTGTCGTCCCCGCGGAACCCTCGGAGCGCTGGATGCTTGCCCGGGGTCTCGGCATCCTCGTCGATTACAGCAGCGCGGCCGGCCGGATCACCGACGCGATCGGGCACGCCCAGGAACTGGTCGCCGAGCGCCGCGCGCTGCTCCCCGACGACTTCGTCGCGTACCCGCCCACCGGGGCCACGGCCTCGCACCGGGCAATGGGCGCTCCAGCGCCGGGGTCGGCGCTGGCCTCGGCGCTGGGCAGCCTCGCCGACCTGCTGCGCCTGGCCGACCGGCTGCCGGAGGCCGTCGAACCCTGCCGTGAGGCGTTCGCCCTCTACGCGGAACTAGCCCTGCACCATCCCGAGCACCGGCGGGACCTCGGAGAGATCGCCGCCGAGTTCGCCGACCTGCAGTTAGAGCTCGACAGGCCCAACGAGGCGGTGGACGCCGTGCGTACCGAGGCCGAGGTCTACGGTGAACTGGCCGCGGAGGACGAGCAGTACACGGGCCGCGCCGCAGAGGCGTTCACAAGCCTCAGCCAGCTCCTGGTCTTCGCCGGGGGTGATGGACCCGCGCGGTCCCTTGCCGCCGCCGAACGGGCGGTCGGCCTACTCGACGGGCGCGGGCCGGTTGACCCGGACCGCCCGTTGGCCGAGGTCGAGGCGCTCGTGTGCGTGAGTACCGCGCTCTTCTCCCTGGGCCGGACGGCCGAGGCTGCGGACCAGGCCGAACAGGCAGTGGCGATCTGCCGTGCGGTGGGCGACGGCGGTGACGAGCGCCGGGCGCTGCTCGGGCTGGGACTTTCCTTGGCCGGTGTGTGTGCCCTGCGCCTGGGCCGCCCCGAGGACGGCGTCGCCGCGGGCCGCGAGGCGGTCGACATCCTGACCGAGTTGCCCGTCGAGGGCCCGTTGCTGCTGTTCATGCACGGCATGGCTCTCAGCACGCTGGCCTCCGGACTGGTGCTCGTCGGGAACCCGCTGGAGGCGGAAGGCCGGGCGGCCGAGGCAGCCGCCGTGTTCGACAACTTCGAGGAGCGTGGCGAGCCGCACGACGTGTTCGGCGTGAGCCGGGCGGAGACGTTGGTCACCCTGGCGCAGTGCCGGATCGCCCTCGGCCGCCCGGAAGAGGCGCTCGACCCGCTGGCACGGGCCTCGGAAGACCTGCGACCGTACACGGCGGACAACCCGGTCGTCCTCCTTGCCCTCGCCAGGACCCGTCACACCCACGGGCTCTGCCTCGCCGGACTGGGGCAGCCCGCGGAGGCGCTGGTGGAACTGGGGGAAGTGGAGCGTCTGCTGGGGGATGCCGACAACGTGAACAAGGCCATGCTTCTGGCCGAAACCCTTGCCGCTCAGGGTAGTTGCCACGTTCGGCTCGGCCGCTTCGACCTGGCGACCGAGCGGTTCGAGGAGTCTGCGGACGTGTTCGAGAGCCTCCCGTCCGAGGTCGCGGCAGTCGTCCAGGTGTCGTGGGCCAGGACACTCATCGCGTTGGCCGAGTGCCTGGTGAACCTCGGGGAGCTGCTGCCGGACGCGATCGACGCGGCGGAAGAGGGAGTCGAGCTCCTGCGTGACAGGGACACTCCCGCGGAGGTCTTCCTCCGGGCCAGCGCGCACCTGGCGCTTGCCCGAAGCGGCCACCAGCTCGGCGAGCCCTTCGGGTACCACGCGGACGAGGCCGTCGCGCTCCTGCGCGGCCTGCCGGCCGATGATCCCTCCGTACGCCCGACCCTTGCCAAGTCCCTGGGCGTGCAGGCCGTCCACCGATTCACTACGGCCGGCCAGGCCACCACGGAAGAGGCCGCTCTGGCCGCGTACGAGGGGACGGTCGCGGTGGCGTCGGAGGCGGCGGAGCTGTACCGCGAGTGGCCGGGCGAGCCGGAGGCGCTCGTCGGTCTCGGCTCGGTGCTGAACCTCGTCGGATGCTCCCTTACCGCCCTCGCGCGGCCTGTCGAGGCGTTGGGCCCTCTGCGCGAGGCCGTGGATATTTTCCGGGGATTCGTCGACGTTCACCCCTCGATCACCCTCGAACGCGTCGCCGCGCAATGCCAGACGGCCCTGTGCCACCTGCAGCTGGAACAGCCCGCCGCGGCGCTGATCCTGTACGAGGAGGCCGGGGCCCTGCTCGAACCGCTGGCCCAGCAGGACCCGGCGGTGTTCGGACCGCAGCTGCTCGAAGTCCTCGACGGTCAGGCCCGCACGCTCCGCGAGCTCGGCCGGGACACCCCGGCCGAGGGGGTGGAGACCCGGCTGGGACAGTGGCGGCAGGCGATCTCGTAGCCGTAGGCACGAGCGGCCGAGCGCTTTCCCGGCGTGCACAGGAACCGCTCGCGCAGCCCGCGCACTAATCCGTTTCACGGGCAGGGGTCCCCGCCCCATAGGATTGGCCCCAAACCACACACACTCACCCCAGAGGAACGCCGCATGCCTGGCATCACGCGCGAGGAGGTCGCCCACCTCGCACGGCTGGCGCGTCTGGAGCTGAAGGGCGAAGAGCTCGACCACTTCGCCGGCCAGCTCGACGACATCATCGGCGCGGTCGCCCGCGTCAGCGAGGTCGCCGACCAAGACGTACCGCCGACCTCTCACCCGCTGCCGCTGACGAACGTCATGCGCGCGGACGAGGTCCGTCCGTCGCTCACCCCCGAGCAGGCGCTCTCCGGCGCCCCGGCCCAGGAGCAGCAGCGTTTCAAGGTGCCGCAGATCCTGGGGGAGGACTAATCACCATGACGGACACCAACGTCAACATCATCAGGCTGACGGCAGCGGAGATCGCCGCCAAGGTCGCTTCCGGCGAGCTCACCGCCGTCGAGGTCACCGAGGCGCACCTCGCCCGGATCGAGGCCGTCGACGAGAAGGTGCACGCCTTCCTCCACGTGGACCGGGAAGGCGCTCTCGCGCAGGCCCGCGCCGTGGACCAGAAGCGGGCCGACGGCGAGAAGCTCGGCCCGCTGGCCGGCGTCCCGCTCGCGCTCAAGGACATCTTCACCACCGAGGGGATCCCGACCACCGTCGGTTCGAAGATTCTCGAAGGCTGGATCCCGCCGTACGACGCGACCGTCACCAAGAAGCTGAAGGCCGCCGACGTCGTCATCCTCGGCAAGACCAACATGGACGAGTTCGCCATGGGGTCCAGCACCGAGAACAGCGCGTACGGGCCGACCGGCAACCCCTGGGACCTGTCCAGGATCCCCGGCGGCTCGGGCGGCGGGTCGAGCGCGGCGCTCGCCTCCTTCCAGGCCCCCCTCGCCATCGGCACGGACACCGGCGGCTCCATCCGCCAGCCCGCGGCCGTCACCGGCACGGTCGGCGTCAAGCCCACCTACGGCGGCGTCTCCCGCTACGGCATGGTGGCGTTCTCGTCCTCCCTCGACCAGGGCGGCCCCTGCGCCCGTACGGTCCTGGACGCGGCCCTCCTCCACGAGGTCATCGCCGGGCACGACCCGCTCGACTCGACCTCCATCGACGCCCCGGTCCCGCCGGTCGTCGAGGCCGCGCGCAACGGCTCGGTCGCCGGGATGCGCGTCGGCGTCGTCAAGCAGTTCGCCGGCGAGGGGTACCAGGCCGGAGTCGTCCAGCGCTTCAACGAGTCCGTCGCCCTCCTGAAGGAACTGGGCGCCGAGATCGTCGAGCTGGACTGCCCGTCCTTCGACCTGGCGCTCTCCGCGTACTACCTGATCGCGCCGTCCGAGTGTTCCTCGAACCTCGCCCGCTTCGACGCCATGCGCTACGGCCTGCGCGTCGGCGACGACGGCACGCACTCCGCGGAGGAGGTCACCGCCCTCACCCGTGAGGCGGGCTTCGGCGACGAGGTCAAGCGCCGCATCATGCTCGGCACGTACGCCCTGTCCAGCGGTTACTACGACGCGTACTACGGCAGCGCCCAGAAGGTCCGTACGCTCATCACGCGCGACTTCGAGAAGGCCTTCGAGCAGGTCGACGTGATCGTGTCGCCCACGACGCCGACCACCGCCTTCCCGATCGGCGAGCGCGCCGACGACCCGATGGCGATGTACCTCGCTGACCTCTGCACCATCCCGACCAACCTGGCGGGCAACTCCGCCATGTCGCTGCCCTGCGGTCTCGCGCCGGAGGACAACCTCCCGGTCGGCCTGCAGATCATCGCCCCCGCGATGAAGGACGAGCGGCTGTACAAGGTCGGCGCCGCCGTCGAGGCCGCCTTCGTGGAAAGGTGGGGCCACCCGCTGATCGAGGAGGCACCGTCGCTGTGAGCAACGCACTGTCGAAGGCCAAGGGCTTCAAGAAGTCCAAGTCCGGTACGTACCTGTCCATCGCGACCACCGCGTTCGGGGCCGTCAGCGTCGCCAAGCAGGCCAAGAAGGCCCGCTCCGAGAACGACACGCTGCGGCTGATCGACGCGGCCGTGTCCGCCGCCGCCATCGTCACCGGCCTCGCCATCCTCTACCGGGAGCTCAAGCGCCTGGGCGACGACGACGTCCTGCTGGGCTGAGAGGGAAGTTTTCACCGTGACCACCACGACCGACGAACTGGTGTCGTACGAGGACGCCCTGGCGACGTACGACCCCGTCATGGGCCTCGAAGTCCATGTCGAACTCGGCACCAAGACCAAGATGTTCTGCGGGTGTTCCACCGAGCTGGGCGCCGAGCCCAACTCGCAGACCTGCCCGACCTGCCTCGGCATGCCCGGCGCGCTCCCGGTCGTCAACGCGATCGGCATCGAGTCCGCCATCAAGATCGGCCTCGCGCTGCACTGCGAGATCGCCGAGTGGTGCCGCTTCGCCCGGAAGAACTACTTCTATCCGGACATGCCGAAGAACTTCCAGACCTCCCAGTACGACGAGCCGATCGCTTTCAACGGCTATCTGGACGTCCAGCTGGAGGACGGCGAGGTCTTCCGCGTGGAGATCGAGCGCGCCCACATGGAGGAGGACACCGGTAAGTCGCTGCACGTCGGCGGCGCCACCGGCCGTATCCACGGCGCCTCGCACTCGCTCCTCGACTACAACCGCGCGGGCATCCCGCTCATCGAGATCGTCACCAAGCCGATCGAGGGCGCCGGCGAGCGCGCTCCCGAGGTCGCCAAGGCGTACGTCGCCGAGCTGCGCGAGCTCATCAAGGCGCTGGACGTCTCCGAGGCCCGCATGGAGCAGGGTCAGATGCGCTGCGACGTGAACCTGTCGCTGCGCCCGCACGGCCGGGAGAAGTTCGGCACGCGGAGTGAGACCAAGAACGTCAACTCCCTGCGCTCCGTGGAGCGTGCGGCCCGCTTCGAGATCCAGCGGCACGCCGCGGTCCTCAACGCCGGCGGCACGATCATCCAGGAGACCCGTCACTTCCACGAGGACACCGGGTCCACGACCTCGGGCCGCGTGAAGGAGGAGGCCGAGGACTACCGGTACTTCCCGGAGCCCGACCTCGTCCCCATCGCCCCGTCCCGTGAGTGGGTCGAGGAGCTGCGCGCCGGTCTGCCCGAGCAGCCGCTGGCCCGCCGCAACCGGCTGCGCGAGGAGTGGGGCGTCGGCGCCCACGACATGCAGTCGATGCTCAACGCCGGTGCCATCGACCTGATCGTCGCCACCATCGAGGAGGGCGCCGACGCGGCGTCCGCCCGCAAGTGGTGGATGGGCGAACTGGCCCGCAGCGCCAACGAGTCGGGCAAGTCCCTGGAGGACCTGCCGATCACGTCGGCGCAGGTCGCCCGCGTCACCGCCCTGGTGGCCGAGGGCTCGCTCAACGACAAGCTGGCCCGCCAGGTCATCGAAGGCGTCCTCGCGGGAGAAGGCACCCCGGACGAGGTCGTCGAGAAGCGCGGTCTGAAGGTCGTCTCCGACGAGGGCGCCCTTACCGCCGCCGTCGACGAGGCCATCGCCGGCAACCCGGGCATCGCCGACAAGATCCGCGGCGGCAAGGTCCAGGCCGCCGGCGCCCTGGTCGGCGCGGTCATGAAGGCCACCCGCGGCCAGGCCGACGCGGCCCGCGTCAAGGAACTGATCCTGGAGAAGCTGGGCGTCAGCGAGGGCTGAGGTCCCGCGTTTTCTCAGGCCCTAGGGGGATGCATCGGAACCGATGCATCCCCCTAGGCATGTCATCAGGGATGACAGAGTCCCCGGGAATGTCCTGTGAGTTGGGTCGCACTCTTGTGAGTAAGCCCACGAATGCGATAAACGATCACTTTCGGCTGTAAGAGTGACTGGGTATTGCTCATGTGTTCTTTGCGGGCTGTTCACTTCTATAGAGGCTGTCAACGTCCTATAGCGGCTGTTCCCGGTCAAAGATCCTCGTATCACCCCCAGGGAGCACGTCTGTGGCAGCCCTCGCGCGCTGGTGTGTCCAACACCGCCTCGTCGTCGTTCTGCTGTGGCTCCTCACGCTCGGCGGTGTCACCGCCGCCGCGGCCGTCATGGGCACCGCCTACTCGAACGACTACGAAGCACCCGGCACCGAGTCGGGCCGCGCCACCCAGCTCCTGCGGGACGCCTTCCCCGGCCTCGGCGGCGACAGCGACACCGTCGTCTGGCACACCACCGCCACCACCGTGCGCTCCGCCGACGTCCAGCAGACGATGACCCGCGCCCTGGACAGCATCGCGAGCCTGCCCGGGGTGGCCTCCGTCGTCAGCCCGTACGAGGGGCAGGACTCGGGCCGGATCAGCGCCGACGGACGTACGGCCTACGCCACGGTCACCTTCGACGACCAGGCCGGGAACATCGACAAGGGTGAGGCGGGAGCCGTCGTGAGCGCGGCCAAGGCCGCCGAGGCCAAGGGGCTCCAGGTGGAGCTGGGCGGCGGCGCCATAGCGCTCACGGAGTCCTCGGGTGGGCATGTCGCCGAGCTCGTCGGCGTGGTCGTCGCCGCCGTGGTCCTCTTCCTCGCCTTCGGCTCGCTCGCCGCCTCCCTGCTGCCCATCGCCACGGCCCTGGTCGGCGTCGGGACCGCGTACGCCTCGATCGCGCTCCTCGGGCACGTCATGACCGTCGCCGACTTCGCACCCATGCTCGGCATACTGATCGGGCTCGGCGTCGGCATCGACTACGCGCTGTTCATCGTGACCCGGCACCGGCGCGGCCTGAAACGCGGGCTCCCGGTGGCCGAGGCCGCGCGGAACGCCGTCGCCACCACGGGCCGCGCGGTCGTCTTCGCCGGCGCCACCGTCTGCATCGCCCTGCTCGGCATGCTCATCCTGCGGCTCGGCTTCCTCAACGGCGTCGCGATCGCCGCCTCCCTGACCGTGATCCTCACCGTCGCCGCCTCCGTGACCCTGCTCCCGGCGCTGCTCTCCTACATCGGTCCACGCGCGTTGAGCCGCCGTGAGCGGCGACGGCTGCACGAGCACGGGCCCCAGCCGGAGATCCCCACCGGGCTTGCCGCCCGCTGGTCGGCCTTCGTGGAGCGGCACCCCAAGCTGCTCGGCTCCGTCGCCCTGGTGGTGATGGCGCTGCTCGCCCTGCCCACGTTCTCGCTCCACCTGGGCACCTCGGACCAGGGCAACGATCCGAAGCAGGCGACCACGCGGCAGGCGTACGACCTGATCGCGGAAGGCTTCGGACCCGGCGTGAACGGGCCCCTGACCCTCGTCACGAAGGTCGACGGCGCCGAGGACATGCTCGCGCTCGACAACCTGGACGCCACACTCCGGGAGACCGAGGGCGTCGCGTCGGTGACCCCGGTGACGTACAACACCGGCGGCGACACCGCGTACCTCACGCTCGTCCCGGAATCCGCGCCGCAGTCGGAGCGGACCAGCGCCCTCGTCGACCGGCTGCGCAGCGAGGTGCTGCCGCGTGCCGAGGCGGACAACTCACTCGACGTGCAGGTCGGCGGTGTCACGGCGAGCTACGACGACTTCGCGGACGTCATCGTCGGCAAACTGCCACTCTTCGTAGGCGTCGTCATAGGCCTCGGCTGCGCCCTGCTGCTGCTCGCCTTCCGCTCGATCGGCATCCCCCTGAAGGCCGCCGTGATGAACATCGCCGCCGTGGCCGCCGCCTTCGGAGTCGTCGTCGCGATCTTCCAGTGGGGCTGGGGGAGTGAGCTGCTCGGCCTCGGCCGCGCGGGCCCGATCGAACCCTTCCTGCCGGTGATCATGGTGTCGGTGCTCTTCGGGCTCTCCATGGACTACCAGGTCTTCCTGGTCAGCCGGATGTACGAGGAGTGGCTGGAAACCGGCGACAACCGGCGCGCCGTCCGGGTCGGCCTCGCCGAGACCAGCCGGGTGATCAACTCCGCCGCCGTCATCATGATCTCGGTCTTCCTCGCCTTCGTGCTCAGCGGCGACCGCGTCATCGCGATGTTCGGCATCGCCCTCGCCGCGGCCGTCGCCCTGGACGCCTTCGTCCTGCGGACGCTCCTGGTGCCCGCCCTCATGCACCTGCTCGGCGGCGCCAACTGGTGGCTGCCCCGCTGGCTCGACCGGTGCCTGCCGCACCTCAGCATCGAACCTCCCGAGTGCCGCGCCGCCCATGAGAGGCTGGCCGCTGCGACGGACGCCGAGGTGGCGGACGTACTGGAGAAGGAGCGGCGGCAGGATGTACGCGATATCCCTGGGTGACGACGGAGCGGAACTGCGGCCCCTGGAGCCCTGGCACGCCGAGGAGTTCCTGGCTCACATGGAGCGGGGTCGCGAGTTCATCGGCCGTCATGTCTCGCTGCCCGACGCGGTGACGGACCTCACCTCGACGCGGGCCTTCCTCCAGGCATATGCGGACAAGCGCGCCGCCGACAGTGGCTTCCTGTACGGGATCTGGCTGGAGGGGAAGCTCGTCGGCGGGCTGCTCTTCAGGATCTTCGACACCGCGCAGGGGAACTGCGAGGCCGGATGCTGGCTGGAACCGGCGGCGGCCGGGCGCGGACTCGTCACCCGGGGGGCGCGGATCATCATCGACTGGGCGGTCGAGGAGCGCGGCATGCACCGTGTGGAGTGGATCGCCCCGTCCGCGAACGAACCGAGCCTGAACGTGGCGCGGCGCCTGGGCATGACGCGGGACGGCGTACTGCGCGAAAGCTACCTGTACCGGGGCGTACGGAGCGACATGGAGGTCTGGTCGGTGCTCGCGCCCGAGTGGCGGGCCACGCGCGCGCGTGGTGGACGATAACGATCCGCTTCCTTTGCCACAAACATTAAGAGACCTCTCAGACAGGATCCGTACGGTGCGAGATATGGGAACCAAGACTGTTGACGAAGCCGGGGTCGAGACCGGCACAGAGGCCAAGAGCGACGACGAGGCCGTGGACCTCACCAAGGACGACGTCACCAAGGCCGACGAGGCCGTGGAGACCGACGGGGAAGCCGCGGCCGGCACCCCCGACGAGGACGAGTACGACGAGGACGAGCTCTCCGAGGCGGTCGCTGCCAAGGCCCCCTCAGGTGTCGGCCTGGGCGCCGCCGCAGTGGTCTCCGCCGCACTGGGTCTCGTCTCGCTGACCGGCGGCTGGCTCGGTACCGTCGCCCAGGCGCGCGACTCGCTGTACGGCCAGCTGGAGACCGCGTCGACCGCGACCGTCTCCACGCAGATCGAGCAGGTCTACGGCAACTCGTGGAACGCCAACGCGCTGGTCGCGGGCATCTTCGCGCTGGTCGCCCTGCTCGTCGGCGTCTTCGTGCTGGTCCGGCCCGCGTTCGGGAACCCCGACCGCGTGGTTCAGGCCACCTGGGCCAAGTCCGTCGCCTGGGCGGGTGTCTCGCTCGCGATCATCGGCCTGCTCCTCGCCGTGCTCAAGTACACCGACATCCTCCTGTCCATGCCGACCGTGAGCAGCTGAGCACTCGCTTCCTGAGCCACCCGGGTTTTCCGGAGCTTTCCTGAGGGGCCTTAGGCCCGCCCTACGTCACGTACGGCGGACCTAAGGCCCTTCGTGCGCTCAAGATGCGGAACTCTCCCGATGTGGCGCACCCCCCTTGGAGACGAAGGTTGAGGCATCGCAACAAGCGAAGCCCGAAACCCACTCTTCACGAGGGATACGAGATGTCTGAGTACGAGCTCTACCAGATCCGTTCCGCACAGCTGATCCGCGAGGCCCAGAACCACCGACTGGTGCGGGAGGCCCTCCGCGGTCGCCGTGCCGCCCGCCGCGTCGCCCTGCGTGAGTCCGCGCAGAACGACACGGAGGGGCAGGGCCATAGCCGCCGCCACGGACGGCATCGGTTCACCCGCGCCGCGTGAACGCCGCCGGGCCCCGGGAGGACGGCCGTACAGGGGTCGGCCGTCCCTCCGGATCCCTGATGGCCCTCCCAATAACCGGTGCCGCACTGTCGGACCCCTGTGCGATGCTCGGGCCTGTGGAAACCAGGTCCGTCAGCCCGGTGTTCGTAGGACGCGCCGACGAACTCGGCGTGCTGCACGACGCGCTCGCCCGCGCTGCCGCGGGCGAGCCGCAGGCATTGCTGCTCGGAGGCGAGGCGGGCGTCGGAAAGACCCGCCTGATCGAGGAGTTCGCCACCGCGGCCGGACGCGAGGGCGCGGTCGTCGTGTGCGGCGGCTGCGTCGAGATCGGTGCCGACGGACTGCCCTTCGCCCCCTTCTCCGCGGCCCTTCGCGCCTTGCGCCGCCTGCTGCCGGATGAGCTCGCCGCCGCTGCCGCCGGACAGGAGGAGGAACTGGCCCGGCTGCTGCCCGAGTTGGGCGACGCCGGACAGGGACGGCGGTACGAAGAGGAGGGCATGGCCCGGCTGTTCGAGCTCACCGCCCGCCTCCTGGAACGCGTCGCCGCGGACCGCACGGTCGTCGTCGCCCTCGAAGACCTGCACTGGGCCGACGCCTCCACCCGCCACCTCCTCGCCTACCTCTTCCGCACGCTGCGCAGCGGCCGCCTCGTCGTCGTCGCCACCTACCGCGCCGACGACATCCACCGCCGCCACCCGCTGCGGCCCCTGCTGGCCGAGTTGGACCGGCTGCGCACGGTCCGCCGAATCGAACTCGGCCGTTTCAGCCGCGCGGAAGTCTGCTGCCAGATCGCCGGGATCCTCGCCCACGAACCCGACCCGGCCCAGGTCGACGACATCTTCGAACGCTCCGACGGCAACGCGTTCTTCGTCGAGGAACTCGCCGTCGCCTCCCACCAGGGCTGTCGCACCGGGCTCACCGACTCCCTCCGCGACCTGCTCCTGGTACGCGTCGAAGGGCTGCCCGAGAGCGCCCAGCGCGTCGCCAGGATCGTCGCCGAGGGCGGCTCCACCGTCGAGTACCCGCTGCTCGCCGCCGTGGCAGGGCTCGCCGAGGACGACCTCATCGAGGCGCTGCGGGCCGCCGTCGGCGCCAACATCCTGCTCGCCTCACCCGGCGGCGACGGCTACCGCTTCCGCCACTCCCTGGTCCGCGAGGCCGTCGGCGACGACCTGCTGCCCGGCGAGCGCTCCCGCTTCAACCGCCGCTACGCCGAAGCCCTGGAAGCCGACCCGACGCTCGTACCGGCCGACGAGCGCCTCACCCGGTTGGCCAGCTACTGGTACCACGCCCATGACGCCGCCAAGGCCCTCCCCGCCGTCCTCGACGCCTCCGTCGAGGCCCGCTGCCGGCACGCCCACTCCGAGCAACTGCGGCTCCTGGAGCGGGCGATGGAGCTGTGGGACGTCGCCCCCGACGCCGTACGCGACGAACTGCGCCCCGTCGACTACGTGGAGGTCTATCCGCCCTGCGGCTGCGACCCGGCGACAGCGCCCCTGCGCTATCTCGACCTGATGGCCGAGGCCGCCGTCGCAGGCCGGCTGTGCGGGGAGCGCGAGCGGGCCCTGAAGATCACCAAGCGGGCGCTGCACCTCCTGGAGGACGAGGGCGATCCGCTGCGCGCCGCCTGGTTCTGGATCCAGCGCTCCCGCCTGGTGCAGTCGCAGGCTCGCGGCGACGGCTGGAAGGAACTCGCCACCGCCCAGGACCTGGTACGCGGCCTGCCGCCGTCGGAGGTGCATGCCGAGGTGCTGGCCGCCGTCGCCGCCTGGTGCATGCTGCACGAACCGGGCCCCGGAGCCCTCTCGGCCGCCGAGCGCGCCGTGCAGTACGCGCGCATGGTCGGCGCCCGCGACATCGAGCTCAACGCCCGCCTCGTACTCGGCGGTCTCATGGTCGACGCGGGTGACGTCGAGGCCGGGCTCGCGGAGATGTACGAGGTCAAGGAGCGAGTGAACCGGCGGGGCTCCTCCCTCGTCCTGGGGCGCGTGCACATCAACCTGCCCTCGCATCTGGAGTCGCTCGGCCGCTCCCGCGAGGCGGTCTCCGTCCTGCGGGAGGGCGCCGAACTGGCCCGGACGAAAGGCCTGTTGGACACCGAGGCCTACGTCTGGGGCAACCTCTCGGAGTCGCTGGACTCACTCGGCCAGTGGGACGAGGCCGTCGAGGCCGCGGGGAACGCGCTGCGCATCGGGCTCAGTGGCAAGGCTTCCGGCCTCGGCGCCATCCGTCTGACGTTTCTCGCGCTCGCCCGCGGAGACCTCGCCGAGGCCGGGCGCCAACTGGCCGCCGCCCGCGCCAACTTCGGCACCCACGACCCCATGCCGCAGCATTCCCTGCCGCTGCTGTGCAGCACGATCGGCATCGCCGCCTCGGAGAGCCGCCTCCTCGACGCCCGCACCGCACTGGAGGAGGCCCTCCGCGCGGGCTTCCCGCCCGGCACCCAGCGCTACGGCTGGCCGCTGCTGCTCGCCGCCGCCACCGCGGAGGCCGACGCCCATGGCCTGCCCCTCGCCGCACCGGGCCGCCCCGAGACGGTGGAACACATCCGCTCCGCCGCCAAGTCCCTGGCCACCGGCGCGCCCCTCTGGCTCGCGTACGAGGAGTGGGTGCGCGCCGAACTCCGCCGAGCCGAGGGCGTGACCGACCCGCACGACTGGTCCGAGGTGGTCACCGCCTTCGAACCCGTGGAGCGCCCCTACGACCTCGCCCGCGTCCGCCATCGCCTCGCCGAGGCACTGCTGTCCTCGGGCACGGACGACGACGACCGCGCCCGCGCCACGGAACTCCTCCGGCTGGCCCGAGCCGCCGCCGACCACCTGGGCGCCCGCCCCCTCGCCGAAGCCGTCGCACTGCTCGCCCAGCGGGCCCGCCTCTCCCTGGGCTGCGCCCCCGAGCCGTCCGCCCTGGCCCCCGTCGACCCGGCGGTCGCCCTCGGCCTCACCAGCCGCGAACGCGATGTCCTCCGCCTCGTCGCCGCCGGCCGCAGCAACCGCCAGATCGCCGAGGAACTCTTCATCTCCCCGAAGACGGCCAGCGTCCATGTGTCGAACATCCTCGCCAAGCTGGGCGTCTCCGGCCGGGGCGAGGCGGCGGCCATGGCCCACCGGCTGCGGTTGTTCCCGCCCGAGACCCCCACCGCACAAGCCGTGGGCTGAGGTTTACGCTGTAGAGGACCCGGGCCGAGGGAGGCGCCGTGTTCAACATGTTCGAGGAGCTCTTCGCACCAGGCCGCAAGCACACCAACGACGAACGCAAGCGCCTGGAACTGTCCCGGGTGGACCTGAACGACGGCGACCCCGGCCGAGGCCCCATAGACCTGTCCTCGGGCAAGGTGGTCGTACGACCACCGGATCCCGGACGGACGACTCCTCCGGGCCCGGCCGCGGAAGCGGAGACCCAGACCGAGGCGGAGCCTCAGACTGAGACCGAGGCGGAGCCCCAGGCCGAGGCCGAGACCAAGGCCGAGAAGCCCGGCGGGGACTGAGAAGCGCAGACGGGGACTGCGTCGCGCACTGCGCCACCGCCGGCTCCAGGATCACGTCACCTCCAGCTCCAGAATCCTGTCGTCCCCCGCTCCGGGGCTGCCCCGCCCGTCCGTCTCGCTCGTCACCAGCCACAGCTTGTCGCCGCCCGCCGACACCACCGTGCGCAGGCGGCCGTAGTCACCCTCCAGGAACGCCTGGGGTTCGGCGGAGGCCTTGGTGCCGTCCAGGGGGATGCGCCACAGGCGTTGGCCCTTGAGGCCCGCCATCCATATGGAGCCCTCCGCATAGGCGATGCCGCTCGGGGAGGCGTCGTCCGTGGGCCACTGGGCGATCGGGTTCAGATACTTGGAGTCGTCGCTCTCGCCCTCGACCACCGGCCAGCCGTAGTTCCCGCCCGGCTTGATCTGGTTCAGCTCGTCCCAGGTGTCCTGGCCGAACTCGGCCGCCCACAGGCGCTGCTTGTCGTCCCAGGCGAGGCCCTGGACATTGCGATGCCCGTACGAGTAGACGACCGAGTCGCCGAACGGATTGCCCGGCGCCGGCTCGCCCTCCGGCGTCATCCGCAGGATCTTGCCGCCCAGCGACTTCGTGTCCTGGGCCAGACCCGTCTGCCCCGTCTCACCCGCGCCCGCGTACAGCATCTTGTCCGGGCCGAACGCGATCCGGCCGCCGTTGTGGATGTACCCCTTGGGGATGCCCTTGAAGATCGTGTCCGGCGAGCCCAACTGCTCCCCGGACGGCTTGCTCTCGTCGTACAGCATGCGGACGATGCGGTTGTCCGACACCGTGGTGAAGTACGCGTAGACGAAATGGTCCGAGGCATAGTCGGGGGAGAGCGCGATCCCGAGGAGGCCGCCCTCTCCCTCCGGGGCCACCCCGGGCACCTCGCCCAGCTCCGTCTTCTTGCCGGTCTCCTTGTCGACCCGCGTGATCGTCCCCTCGTCGCGGGAAGACACCAGCAGGTCGTCCTCGGGCAGTGGTGCCAGGCCCCAGGGGGAGTCGAGGTCCTCGGTGACGGTGCGCACGACCTTCACCGTGCCCTTGGCCGGTGGTGGCTCCTCGGTGGACTGCTCGGAAGGCGAGGCCCCGGGCTCAGTACTCCCGCCACCGGTGCTGCTGCTCGGCGACGTGCTCCCACCGCCCGCCGTCCCTCCGTCGTCGGAGGAGCAGCCGGCCGTCACCAGAAGCGCGGCCGCGGCCAACACGGCCGTCACCACTCGTCGTTGCACGATCATGGGGTCCCTTCGACGCGGCGGTCCTACTGTTCATACACCGCTCGCGTCCCACGAGTTCCCGATCACGGAGACGTAAATCCAGCCCCGTGCTCCCGGGCACCTACACCTCCTCACGGCACGTGCCCCCGCGAACGCGCCCTACTCCCAGGATCCCTGCGCCCCCGGCAGTCCCGCCACCTCCGCCAGATCCTCCGCCGACAGCTCCAGCCCCGCCGCCCCCGCGTTCTCCGCGACCCACCGCTCCTGCTTGGCCCCCGGCACCGGCACCACGTGCCGCCCCTGCGCCAGCACCCACGCCAGCGCCACCTGAGCCGGGGTGGCAGCGTTCTCGTCGGACCCGTGCCGCCGGGCGACGCGGCGCAGGCCGACGACGATCGGCTGGTTCGAGGCCATCATCTCGGCGGTGAAGCGGGGATGCCGGGCGCGTACGTCGTCGGGCTCGAAGCCCTCGCCCGGGGTCAGCGTGCCGGTCAGGAAGCCGTTGCCGAGGGGCATCGCCGCCAGGAAGCCCACCCCGCGCGCCGCGCACCAGGGCAGCAGCGCGTCCAGCGCCTCCGTGGACCACACCGACAGTTCGGCCTCCACAGCGCTCACGGGGAAGACCTGCTGTACCCGCTCCAGCTGGCGGATCGTTCCGTCGTGCAGCCGTGCCCCCGAGCGGCGGGCGGAGCGGGCGCCCACCGCGCACAGCCCGAGCGAGCGCACCTTGCCGGCCGTCACCAGCTCCGCCATCGCACCCCAGGTCTCCTCGACGGGAACCTCCGGGTCCGCGCGGTGCAACTGGTAGAGGTCGATCACGTCCGTCTGCAGCCGGCGCAGCGAAGCGTCGCACGCCCGCTTCACATAGCCGGGGCGGCCGTTGGCCACGATGTGCTGCTCACCCACCAGCAGGCCGACCTTGGTCGACACGAAGGCCTCGCGGCGCCGCTCCTTCAGTACCCGCCCCACCAGCAGTTCGTTGGTGAAGGGGCCGTACATGTCGGCCGTGTCGAGCAGTGTCGTACCCCGGTCGAGTGCCGTGTGCACGGCGCGGAGCGACTCCTCACCGCGCTGCCGGGAACCGGTGTACGCCCAGTTCATCGGCATGCACCCGAGCCCGACCGCTCCCACTTCGAGCGCCGCCGCCCCGATCGTCCTGCGCTCCACCTGGCCGCAACCCTCCCTCTCCGGCTCCCCAACCTAACCTCTGCGCGTCCAAGCGCCTGACATAGCCTCGTGAGCATGACTTCCGACGTATGGCTACCCTTTCGCGCCGACGACATCGACGGGCTTCCCGAAAGCCTCAACTACCGCTACTGGAATGGTGACCTGGAGTTTCCCGCAGATCCGGCCGACTGCGAGTTCTATGTCGTGCCCTATATGCAGCCGCCCGCCGTCTCGCAGCGGCCGATGTCCGAAATGACCTCGGTGCGGGTCGTGCAGACGCTCTCCGCCGGTGTCGACCACGTCCTGCCGAGCATGGAAGTCCTGCGCCCCGGTGTGCAGTTGTGCAACGCGCGCGGGGTGCACGAGGCGAGCACCGGCGAGCTCGCCCTCGCGTTGATCCTCGCCTCGCTCAGGGGCATCCCCGGATTCGTGCGAGCGCAGGACAAGGGGGAGTGGGGCTCGGGGTTCCACCCGGCACTGGCCGACAAGTCCGTACTCATCGTGGGGTACGGGTCGATCGGGTCCGCCATCGAGGACCGGCTCACTCCCTTCGAGCTCGCGCGGGTGGCGCGCGTCGCGCGCTCCGCGCGCACCACGGAGCGCGGGCCCGTGCACCCGCTCACCGAACTGCCCTCCCTGCTGCCCGAGGCCGACATCGTCGTCCTGTCCACGCCCCTCAACGACACCACCCGTGGCCTGGTGAACGCCGACTTCCTCTCCCGCATGAAGGACGGCGCACTCCTGGTGAACGTCGCCCGCGGCCCCGTCGTCGACACCAAGGCGCTGCTCGCCGAGCTGGAGAGCGGCCGCATCACCGCGGCCCTCGATGTCACCGACCCCGAACCGCTGCCCCAGGGGCACCCGTTGTGGCAGGCACCGGGCGTACTCATCAGCCCCCATGTCGGCGGCCCCACGTCCGCGTTCCTGCCGCGCGCCAAGCGGCTCCTGGTCGCGCAGTTGAACCACTTCGTGAACCGGGAGCCGCTGCGGAACGTGGTCCTTACGACGGGCGCGTAGGTCACTTCACGACGGGCGCGCGGGCCACCTCCCGTTCGCTCCCCGTCCGCTTTTGACACCCTCCGCAGTTCTTCGAATGCGGGCAGTGCCGACAAACTCCCTGGTCGTCACGGAGCGTAGAGGAACTATGTCCCTGAGTGACGAGACTGGTGTATCGTCCCGACAGGGGCTGCGCCGCGCACCGTTCGGCGCCGGGGATGGATTTTCAGACTGCGAGGGGGGCGACGGGCGATGCACGGCCTATGGACCAACGATCCGACGCGGCAGGGCCGCCGACGACGACCCTGGCGCGCGGCCACGCGGAGACGCGGGCAATGCGGCCACAGTGGCCACGGCGGTCATCACCACCGCAGGCACAACGGCCGCCGAAGGCATGGACACCCGGCGCACGCGGACCAGCGGGACCCCGGCGCGCGGACCGGGTGGGCCCGGTGAGCTCCCCCGGAGCGCTGCTGACCCGTCGGCCGGCGCTCGGTGGCGGGACGGGCCTGTTCTCACAACTCGTACTGGCCCTGGTGTGCGCGGGATACGCCCTCGGTTCCGCGCTCGGCTGGGGCTCCGTGACCCTCGGCCTCGTCATGGGCGACTTCGGGCTGAGCGCCGCAGCGGGCATCGCGGCGGTCTCCTGTTTCCGCTACGCCCACAGTCGCCGCAGCCGCTTTCGACCCGCATGGCTGCTGTTCGCGCTCTCCTCCACCATGGCCTGCCTGGGCAACGCCGTCTGGGGGTGGTACGAGGTGGTCCTCGACCGCCCCGTACCCAGCCCCAGCTACGCCGACCTGTTCTTCCTCTGCTTCGCGCCGCCCGCCATCGTAGGTCTGCTCGTGCTCGCCAAGAGGCCCGTGACCAAGGCGGGTTGGGTCTGCCTCGCGCTCGACTCGTGGTTAATCGGTGGCTCCTTGCTCACGCTGTCCTGGAGCCTCGCGCTCGCCCAGGCGGCGAAGTTCGACGGGCCGAGCGTCGCGCACACCGCGCTGTCACTGGCGTACCCGCTGCTGGACATCGCTCTGGTCAGCATGGTGCTGGCGCTGCACTTCCGGCGCTCGTCGGTGAACCGCTCCGCGGTGAACACCGCGATCGGCGCGCTCGCCCTGACCGTGATGTGCGACGCCCTGTTCACCTCGCCCCTGCTGCACAACGACTACCGCTCCGGGCAGCTCCTCGACGCCGGCTGGTTCGCCGGCTCGCTGCTCCTCGCGTACGCCCCCTGGGTCGGCCCCCGGCACGGTCAGCCGGACACCGGCCGGTACGACACGGACGGGCACGCGCGCGTGGTGCACGAGCACATCCCGGGGCGGCGGCAGGAGGGGCAGCCGGGGCACCCGGGAGGACAGGTGCACGTACCCCTCCACGGCGGAGGCCACAGTCGATATCCGGCCACTCGCCCCATCGCCGGATCGCTGGCCGCGCTCACGCCCTATCTGGCCGCCGCCGTCTGCACGCTGGGGATCCTCTACAACGTTCTGAACGGCCGCAATGTCGACCGGGTGGTGCTCATCACCGCCGGTCTGGTCGTGCTCGCCCTCGTCGTCCGCCAGGGCATCATGCTCCTCGACAACATCACCCTCACCCAGGAACTGGCCCAGAAGGAGAACCACTTCCGCTCCCTGGTGCAGGGCTCAAGCGACGTCATCATGATCGCAGCCCCGAACGGCATTCTGAGATACGTCAGTCCGGCCGCCGCGGGAGTCTACGGACGGGACGCCGAGGACCTCGTCGGCTCCGAACTCGCCTCGCTCATCCACCCCGAGGACCTCGGCTGCGTGGTCCACGAAGTGCGCCGCTTCCTGGCCGCCAGCCACACCGAGGAGCCCACGACCCGCATCGAGTGCCGCTTCAGGTCCGGCGACGGCGGCTGGCTGAACGTGGAGTCCACCGTCAACCGCCACCACGGCGGCCTCATCTTCAACAGCCGTGACGTGACCGAACGGGTGCGTCTGCAGGCGCAGTTACAGCACAACGCCGAGCACGACCCGCTCACCGACCTGCCCAACCGCGCGCTGTTCACCCGGCGCGTCCAGCAGGCGCTTTCCGGCCGCCGCTCCTCGGACCGAGGCACCGCCGTCCTCTTCATCGACCTGGACGGCTTCAAGGCCGTGAACGACACGATCGGGCACCAGGCCGGCGACGAGCTGCTCGTCCAGGCCGCCCGCAGACTCCAGGACTCCGTGCGGCAGGGCGACACCGCGGCCCGGCTCGGCGGTGACGAGTTCGCGGCGCTCATCGTCGGCGACGGCACCCGCGACCGCACGGCGCGCGAACACCAGATCCTCGAACTCGCCGACCGCCTGAGGATGACGCTCTCGCAGCCGTACGCCATCGACGGCAACGATGTCCGGGTCGCCGCGTCCATCGGCGTCGGCTTCGCCGAACCCGGCCTGGGCGCCGGTGAGTTGCTGCGCAACGCCGACCTCGCCATGTACCGGGCCAAGGCGACGGGCAAGGGCCGCGTCGAGCTGTACGCGCCCCAGATGCAGCAGGACGTCGTACGCAAGGCGGAGCTGGCGACGAGGCTGCGCTCCGCGCTGCAGGACGGCGAGTTCACGCTGCTGCACCAGCCCGTGGTCTCGCTCGACAACGGCCGGATCGCGACGGTCACCGCCCAGGCCCGCTGGCGCTCCTCGCAGGGCGTGCTCTTCACGCCCGCCGAGTTCCTGCGCGTCGCCGAGGACAGCGACCGCACCGCCGAGCTGAGCCGCTGGATGCTCGAAGAGGCCATCGAGCAGGCCGCCGCGCGTGCCGCCACCGGAATCACGGCGCCCGTCGCGGTCCGGATGAACGCCCGGCGCCTGCTGGACCGCTCCGGGCCCCTCGGCTCGGTGGAGGCCCTGCTGACCCGGCACGGGCTCCCCTCCGGCGCCCTGATCATCGAGCTGTCCGAAACCGACCCCCGGGTCTCCCTGGACGAACTGGAGCGCCGGCTGAACGCGCTGCGGCGGCTCGGCGTCCGGATCGCCCTGGACGGCTTCGGCAGCGGGTATGCCGCCATCACGGCCCTCAGAAGGCTCCCCATAGATGTGCTGAAACTCGACAGGGACCTCGTCGAAGGTGTCGTCGAGTCCGCGCGGCTGCACAAGATCACCAGTGGGCTGCTGCGGATCGCTACCGACCTCGGGCTGCAGTCCGTGGCCGAGGGCGTGGACCTTCCGGAGCAGGTCATCGCCCTGCGCGCGATGGGCTGCACCCATGGACAGGGCATGGCGTTCTCCGCGCCGCTGGACGAGTACCGGCTGCGCAGAGCGCTGTCCATGGGCCACTACCCCGTGCCGCACGGGCCCGTCGAACCCGCGTTCGCGGGCGGCGGCGCGGGGGTGTACACCGGTGGTGTGCCCGCTGTTTATGGAGGCGGTACGGTCCTCCGCTCACATAATGAGACTCCCGTCCCACCCACTTGACAGTCGGTGCGTGCCGGGGGGAGGGTCAATGCCATGCGCACCCGAATTCTCGTACTTGGAAAGCGCGTCGGCTGAACTGGGACCCACCGGATCGACAGAACCGGAATCCCCAGTGAACGCACCGGCGCGCTCCCCTCGCTTGCCTCACGGCACGAGGGGTTTTTTGTTGCACAGGCACCAGTCGTACACCGCACAAACTTCGCAAAAACCCTCAGCATCGAGAAGAGAATGCCGATGACCGAGCAGGCCACCGGGGCCCACCATCCGCAGCCGCGGCCCCGATCCGGAGGACAGCAGTCCGCGCCCGAGCAGGTGACGGGTGCGAAGTCCCTCATCCGTTCTCTTGAGGAAGTCGGGGCCGACACGGTATTCGGCATTCCCGGCGGCGCGATCCTTCCGGCCTACGACCCGCTGATGGACTCCCAGCGCGTGCGGCACGTGCTCGTCCGTCACGAGCAGGGCGCGGGTCACGCGGCCACCGGTTACGCGCAGGCCACCGGCAAGGTCGGCGTCTGCATGGCGACCAGCGGCCCCGGCGCCACCAACCTGGTGACCCCGATCGCCGACGCGCACATGGACTCGGTGCCGCTCGTGGCGATCACCGGGCAGGTCGCGTCCAAGGCGATCGGCACGGACGCCTTCCAGGAGGCGGACATCGTCGGCATCACCATGCCGATCACCAAGCACAACTTCCTGGTGACCCGCGCCGAGGACATCCCGCGGACGATCGCGGAGGCCTTCCACATCGCCTCCACCGGCCGCCCCGGACCCGTCCTCGTCGACATCGCCAAGGACGCCCTCCAGGCGCAGACCACCTTCCAGTGGCCGCCCACCCAGGACCTGCCCGGCTACCGCCCGGTGACCAAGCCGCACGCCAAGCAGATCCGCGAGGCCGCCAAGCTGATCACCGCCGCGAAGCGGCCCGTCCTCTACGTCGGCGGCGGCGTCCTCAAGGCCAATGCCACCGCCGAGCTGAAGGTCCTCGCAGAACTCACCGGAGCGCCCGTCACCACCACACTGATGGCGCTCGGCGCATTCCCCGACAGCCACCCGCTGCACGTGGGAATGCCGGGCATGCACGGTGCGGTCACCGCCGTCACCGCGCTGCAGAAGGCCGACCTGATCGTCGCCCTCGGAGCCCGCTTCGACGACCGCGTCACCGGCAAGCTGGACAGCTTCGCCCCGTACGCAAAGATCGTCCACGCCGATATCGACCCCGCGGAGATCGGCAAGAACCGCGCCGCCGACGTGCCGATCGTCGGTGACGCCCGCGAGGTCCTCGCCGACCTGATCCAGGCCGTGCAGAAGGAGCACAGCGAGGGCCACACCGGCGACTACAGCGCCTGGTGGACGGACCTCAACCGCTGGCGCGAGACGTACCCGCTCGGCTACGAGCAGCCCGACAACGGCTCGCTCGCCCCGCAGCAGGTCATCGAGCGCATCGGCCAACTCGCCCCGGAGGGCACGATCTTCGCGGCGGGCGTCGGCCAGCACCAGATGTGGGCCGCGCACTACGTCCAGTACGAGAAGCCCGCGACCTGGCTGAACTCCGGTGGCGCCGGAACGATGGGCTACGCGGTCCCGGCCGCGATGGGCGCCAAGGCCGGCCGGCCGGACCGTACGGTCTGGGCGATCGACGGCGACGGCTGCTTCCAGATGACCAATCAGGAACTCACCACCTGCGCCCTGAACAACATCCCGATTAAGGTCGCCATCATCAACAACGGCGCCCTCGGGATGGTCCGCCAGTGGCAGACCCTCTTCTACAACCAGCGCTACTCCAACACCGTGCTGCACAGCGGCCCCGACGCCGACGGCAAGCAGCCGAGCGCAGGCACCCGCGTCCCCGACTTCGTCAAGTTGTCGGAGGCGATGGGCTGTTACGCGATCCGCTGCGAGTCCCCGGACGACCTCGACAAGTGCATCGAGGAGGCGAACTCGATCAACGACCGCCCGGTCGTGGTCGACTTCATCGTCCACGAGGACGCCATGGTGTGGCCGATGGTCGCCGCCGGCACGTCCAACGACGAGGTCATGTTCGCCCGGGACGTCCGCCCCGACTTCGGCGACAACGAAGACGACTGAGAGAGAGCCGAGTCAGACCCATGAGCAAGCACACCCTCTCCGTCCTCGTCGAGAACAAGCCCGGTGTCCTCGCCCGGATCACCGCCCTGTTCTCCCGGCGCGGCTTCAACATCGACTCGCTCGCCGTCGGCGTCACCGAGCACCCCGAGATCTCGCGCATCACCATCGTGGTGAACGTGATCGAGGCGCTGCCGCTCGAGCAGGTCACCAAGCAGCTCAACAAGCTCGTCAACGTTCTGAAGATCGTCGAGCTGGAGCCCGGCTCCGCGGTTCAGCGCGAACTCGTTCTGGTGAAGGTGCGCGCCGACAACGAGACGCGCTCCCAGGTCGTCGAGATCGTCCAGCTGTTCCGCGCCAAGACGGTCGACGTCTCCCCGGAGGCCGTCACCATCGAGGCCACCGGCGGCAGCGACAAGCTGGAGGCCATGCTCAAGATGCTGGAGCCGTTCGGCATCAAGGAGCTCGTCCAGTCCGGCACGATCGCGATCGGCCGCGGGGCGCGCTCGATCACCGACCGGTCGCTGCGCGCGCTCGACCGATCTGCCTGAGGCTTGAAACGGGCGGTCGGCGATCGTCGACCGCCCGTATGCCGAGACCCGAAAACTTCCCTTCCCCCGCCCGCCGTACGGTGGGACGCAACACCGCACACCAAGGAGAACCCCAGTGGCCGAGCTGTTCTACGACGACGACGCCGACCTGTCCATCATCCAGGGCCGCAAGGTCGCGGTCATCGGCTACGGCAGCCAGGGCCACGCCCACGCGCTGTCGCTGCGCGACTCGGGTGTCGACGTCCGCGTCGGTCTGCACGAGGGCTCCAAGTCCAAGGCCAAGGCCGAGGAGCAGGGCCTGCGCGTGGTGACTCCGGCCGAGGCCGCCGCCGAGGCCGACGTCATCATGATCCTGGTGCCGGACCCGATCCAGGCGCAGGTCTACGAGGAGTCCATCAAGGACAACCTCAAGGAGGGCGACGCGCTGTTCTTCGGCCACGGCCTGAACATCCGCTTCGACTTCATCAAGCCCCCGGCCGGCATCGACGTCTGCATGGTCGCCCCGAAGGGCCCGGGCCACCTGGTCCGCCGGCAGTACGAGGAGGGCCGCGGCGTTCCGTGTATCGCGGCCGTCGAGCAGGACGCCACCGGCAAGGCCTTCCCGCTGACGCTGTCGTACGCGAAGGGCATCGGCGGCACCCGCGCCGGCGTCATCAAGACGACCTTCACCGAGGAGACCGAGACCGACCTGTTCGGTGAGCAGGCCGTCCTCTGCGGTGGCACCGCGGCGCTGGTCAAGGCGGGCTTCGAGACGCTGACCGAGGCCGGCTACCAGCCGGAGATCGCGTACTTCGAGTGCCTCCACGAGCTGAAGCTCATCGTCGACCTCATGTACGAGGGCGGCCTGGAGAAGATGCGCTGGTCCGTCTCCGAGACCGCGGAGTGGGGCGACTACGTCACCGGCCCGCGCATCATCACGGACGCCACCAAGGCCGAGATGAAGAAGGTCCTCGCCGAGATCCAGGACGGCACCTTCGCCCGTGAGTGGATGGCCGAGTACCACGGCGGTCTGAAGAAGTACAACGAGTACAAGACCCAGGACGAGAAGTCCCTCCTGGAGACCACCGGCAAGGAGCTCCGCAAGCTCATGTCGTGGGTCGACGCCGACGAGGCGTAAGCCGTACGTCCAAGGGGTCGGAGCAGTCTGCTCCGGCCCCTTCGGCGAACCACCGGTAACGCTTGGAAACCGGCGTTGTCCATCCCGTCCAGCCACGGACGGGTGATCCTTCCGCAGAGGCGTAAGGCGGCCCGTTCGGCGCCACTACACTGCTGCACATCATTAACGCGTCAGGCCCACAGCGTCGTGCGTCTTCCACGCGGCTAGCTAAGCGACACCGGGGAAATGCAGGTGCGTTCCCAAGGCCGTTTACCACCCTCCACCGCATGCGGCCGTCGGGACGGCCGTCCGCATTGGACCTGTGAGGACTCACGTGAGCACTGCGTCATCCAAGCCCGTCGTACTCATCGCTGAAGAGCTGTCGCCCGCGACCGTCGACGCCCTGGGCCCCGACTTCGAGATCCGGCACTGCAACGGCGCGGACCGCGCCGAGCTGCTGCCCGCGATCGCCGATGTCGACGCGATCCTGATCCGCTCGGCCACCAAGGTCGACGCCGAGGCCGTCGCGGCCGCGAAGAAGCTGAAGGTCGTCGCACGAGCCGGCGTCGGCCTGGACAACGTGGACGTGTCCGCCGCCACCAAGGCCGGCGTGATGGTCGTCAACGCCCCCACCTCGAACATCGTGACCGCCGCCGAGCTCGCCTGCGGTCTGCTTCTCGCCACCGCACGCCACATTCCGCAGGCCAACACGGCGCTGAAGAACGGCGAGTGGAAGCGCAGCAAGTACACCGGCGTCGAGCTCGCCGAGAAGACCCTCGGTGTCGTCGGCCTCGGCCGTATCGGCGCGCTGGTCGCGCAGCGCATGTCGGCGTTCGGGATGAAGGTCGTCGCGTACGACCCCTACATCCAGCCCGCGCGGGCCGCGCAGATGGGCGTGAAGGTCCTTTCCCTCGACGAGCTGCTCGAGGTCTCGGACTTCATCACCGTGCACCTTCCCAAGACGCCTGAGACCCTCGGTCTCATCGGCGACGAGGCGCTGCACAAGGTCAAGCCGTCGGTCCGGATCGTCAACGCCGCGCGTGGCGGGATCGTCGACGAGGAGGCGCTGTACTCGGCGCTCAAGGAAGGCCGCGTCGCCGGCGCCGGCCTCGACGTGTACTCGAAGGAGCCCTGCACGGACTCCCCGCTCTTCGAGCTCGACGAGGTCGTCTGCACCCCGCACCTCGGCGCATCCACGGACGAGGCGCAGGAGAAGGCCGGTGTCTCCGTCGCCCGCTCGGTGCGCCTCGCGCTCGCCGGTGAGCTGGTCCCGGACGCGGTGAACGTCCAGGGCGGCGTCATCGCCGAGGACGTCAAGCCGGGCCTGCCGCTCGCCGAGAACCTCGGTCGCATCTTCACCGCGCTCGCGGGCGAGGTCGCGGTCCGTCTCGACGTCGAGGTGTACGGCGAGATCACCCAGCACGACGTCAAGGTGCTCGAACTCAGCGCCCTGAAGGGTGTGTTCGAGGACGTCGTCGACGAGACCGTCTCGTACGTCAACGCCCCGCTGTTCGCGCAGGAGCGCGGCGTCGAGGTCCGGCTGACCACAAGCTCGGAGTCCCCGGACCACCGCAATGTCGTCACCGTGCGCGGCACGCTCAGCGACGGCCAGGAGGTCTCGGTCTCCGGCACGCTCGCGGGCCCGAAGCACCTGCAGAAGATCGTCGCCGTCGGTGAGTACGACGTGGACCTGGCGCTCGCCGACCACATGGTCGTGCTCGGCTACGAGGACCGTCCCGGCGTAGTCGGCACCGTCGGCCGGATCTTCGGCGAGGCGGGCATCAACATCGCCGGTATGCAGGTCGCGCGTGCGGCCGCGGGCGGCGAGGCCCTCGCGGTCCTCACCGTCGACGACACGGTCCCGCAGAACGTCCTCACGGAGGTGGCCGACGAGATCGGCGCGACGTCGGCACGGTCGGTCAACCTCGTCTGAGGTCGGTCGCACAGGACATTTGAGGGCCGGGTCACCTTCGGGTGGCCCGGCCCTTCGTCGTACGACGTACTACGTGGCGGTCGTCTCCGGCACGATCAGGCCCTCCCGATACGCGATCGCCACCGCCTCCGTGCGGCCGGCCGCGCCCAGTTTGGCGAGGATGTTCGAGACATGGACGCTTGCCGTCTTGCCGCTGATGAACAGCTCCTCGCCGATCTGGCGGTTGGTGCGGCCCAGGGCGAGGAGGCGCAGGACGTCGCTCTCGCGGGCTGTCAGTACGGCGATGCGGTCGGCGGCTGACGGTGATTCGGCGAGGCGGCCGCGCCGGATGAGGGTGTCGAGGTCTTCGCGCAGCGGTACGGCACCGAGCCGGACGGCCGCGTCGCGGGCCGCGCGCGCGTGCTCGGCGGCCTCCTCGCGGCGGTCCGCCGACAGCAGGGCCTCGGCGAGGCGCCGCTCGCAGCGGGCCAGTTCGTACGGGTCGCCGTACCCGAACGCGGCGACGGCCTTCTCCCACGCCGTGACGTCGGGACCGGAGTGCGCGCGCAGCCACTCCGCCTCGGCGCGGGCCAGCCAGGCCAGCCCCTCCGGGCCCTGCTGGGAGCCGTCCTCACCCTTGGCCGCCGTGGTCCTCGCCACCTCCACCAGCTCGGTGGCGGTGTCGGTCCAGCGGCGGGCCCCCTCCCCGTCGCCCGTGAGGCGCCGCTCGACGGCCGCGTCCGCGACGGCGGACAGGGCCAGCGCGGCGAGCCGCACACCGATGTCGGGCCGCCCGGAACCCGAGCCGTCGGCGAGCCTGACGAGGTTGCCGCGCACGCACTCGACGGCACCCTCGGCATCACCCCGCAGGGCTGCGTCATCGGTCAGCACGATGCCCGCGACGAGGGTGGCCATCCAGTCGAACGGCCCGTCGAGGAGGGCGCGGGCACGGTCGGCGGCGTGCTCCTCGCCCCGGGCCACGGCGACGTACAGCGCGGGACCGATCGCGAACCCGCCCGCCGCGGGCAGCCGTTCGGCGTCGGCGGCGGCCGCTCGGGCGCACTCGTCCCAGCGGCCCAGGGTGTAGAGGACCAGCGACTGGAGGTAGCGCAGCTCCAGGGCGTACGGCGCGGAGACGAGCCCGGAGCGGTTCGCGCGCTCCAGTCCCTCGGAGAGCCAGGTGAGGCACTCGTCCAGGTCCCCGGACTCGTAGCAGCCGATGGCGAGGTTGAAGTGCGCGCGCATCTCGATCGTGACGTGCCCCGCGGTCCGGGCGAGGTCCCGCGCCAGGCGAAGCCGGGCGCGGCCCTCGGGGGTGCGCCGGTTGTGTCCTTCCAGGCCGACCATGGAGATGATCAAGTCGGCCTGCGCGTCGGGCACTTGCAGCTCCTCGGCGATGTGCAGCGCCTGGCGGCCGACGCGCTCGGCGTCCTCGTCATGCCCCATGTACCGCGCCGCCATGACGTGGGTGGCCGCGGCCCACACCCAGGTGCGCGACGGCGGCTCGGCGGGGATCATGGCGAGCGCCTCGCTGCTGTACGTGAACGCGGCCTTCAGGCTGTCGACACGCATGAGGTTGCCCGCGAGGGTGTAGCGGACACGGGCGGCGAGTTCGGAATCCGCGTCCGATCCGGCTCTGGCGAGGGCGGAGCGGGTGAGGGAGACCGCCCGGTGCGTCTCGCCGGCGTGTGCCGCGGCCGCGGAGGCGCGCAGGGTGAGGGTCACCGGGTCGGCACCGTCCTCGGGGCGGGCGGCGGAGTCCACCGCGGGCCACAGTTCGAGCGCGGTCTCCAGATGGCGCAGTTCCTCGGCGGGGGCGCCGACCCGCTGGGCGTGGTCGGCGGCCTCCAGCGAGGCCGTGAGCGCGTCGGCGAGGTCGTGGCTCTCCCGCGAGTGATGGGCACGCTCCGCCGCGCTCTTGGCCGAATGGCCGTGCCCGGCAAGGAGTTTGGCGAACCTACGGTGCAGCCGGACCCGCTCCCCGGGCAGCAGATCGGCATACACCGCCTCGCGGGTCAGCGCGTGCCGGAAGGAGTACGTGGCGTCCTCACCGGGGACCAGGAGCTGCCTGCCGACGGCCTCGCGCAGCGCCGACTCCAGCTCGTCCTCCGGCAGCTGTACGGCGTCACGCAGCAGGTCGTGCTCGACGCGGCGCCCGGCGACGGCTGCCGTGCGCAGCACCTGCTGTGCTGTGTCCGACAGTTGCTCGATGCGGATGAGGAGTACGTCGGCCAGCCCGCTCGGCATGGCGCCGGACGCCGGGCCGGTGTCGCCGGGGAGTGTGTCGGCGGTGGCGGCGAGCAGTTCCTCCGCGTAGAAGGCGTTGCCCTCGGCGCGGTCGACGATACGGCGGACGGTCGTGTCGGACACGGCGCCCGTGCGCAACCCCCGTACGAGCCGGGCTACCTCCGCGTCGGCCATCGGGCGCAGTTCCAGCCGGTCGACCGCGGGCAGCCGGACCAGCTCGGCGAGCAGGGGGCGCAGGGGGTGGCGGCGGTGCAGGTCGTCCGCGCGGTACGAGGCGAAGATCGCCAGGGGGTGCGGCGGGGTGCCGGAGGCCGGGCTCTGGAGGAGGCCGCGGCTGAGCAGGAAGCGCAGCAGGTCGCGGGAGGACTGGTCCGCCCAGTGGAGGTCTTCGAGGACCAGGAGGAGCGGGGTGATGTCGGCGACGTCGGAGAGCAGGGAGGCCATGCCCTCGAAGAGGCGGAGGCGGTTTCCGGTGTCCGGGGTGCTGTCGCCGGTGCCCAGCAGGGGGTTTACCGCGGGGTGCGTGGCGAGGGCGGTGGTGAACCGGTCGTCCGTGGCGAGTACGCCGAGGATCTCCGTGAACGGGAGGTAGGGGAGGCCCACGTCGCCGAGGTCCACGCAGTGGCCGGTGAGGACGGTCATGCCGGTGTTCGCGGCGTGGGTGGCGGCTTCCGTCAGCGTGCGGGTTTTGCCGACGCCTGCGTCGCCCGCCACCAGTACTGCGTGGGGGTCGCCCTCCTTGGCGCGGGTCAGCACGCTTGTGAGCCGGGCGAGTTCGTCTGCCCGGCCGATGAACGGCGTACCGAATGTCTGTGCCACGAGGACCATCCTGGCACGGGCCACTGACATGGGGCCGTCGACTTTTTTCGCCCCCTCCGCCCCTACCCGTCCCGTTCCTGGGGGCTGCCGCCCCCAGACCCCCGCATCGCGCTGACGCGCTCGTCCTCAAACGCCGGACGGGCTGAAAGATCTCTCCCCGGCCGGGACTGAAAGATCTGCCGCGGGGGCGAAAGATTTCAGTCCCGGCCGGGGAAAGATTCAGCCCCTCCGGCGTTTGAGGAGCGGGGTCTGGGGCGGAGCCCCAGGGGCAAGGGACGGGTAGGGGCGGAGGGGGCGAAAAAGCCCACCCCCAGCCCCCGACCGCCCGCACCGTCACACCAGCGACGTCTCGCACTCCGCCGTCTCGGCCTCCCGTACCCGCACCTTCCGGAGCGTCGCCGCAGCCAGCGCCGCCGCCCCGAGCAGCAGGACCGCGCCCGCGATCGCAGCCCCCTGCATACCGCTGGTGAACGCCTCCCGGGCGGCGACCGTCAGGGCCTGGCCGGCGTCGCCAGGTAGTTGCTGGGCGACCGCCAGTGCGCCGCCGAGGGTCTCGTGGGCCGCGGCCGGTGCGTCCGAGGGGATCTCGTTGCGGTAGACGGCGGTGCCGATGGAGCCCAGGACGGCCATGCCCAGGGCGCCGCCGAACTCCGTGCCCGTTTCCAGGAGGGAGGAGGCGGCGCCCGCGTTGGCGACGGGGACGGTGCCCAGGGCGAGGTCCATCATCTGGGACATCACGGTGACGATTCCGGAGGCGAGGACGCCGGCGCCGGCGAGCACCAGCCACATCGAGTCGGTCCCGGCGAGGGCCAGCAGACCATAGCCGCACGCGGCGACGACGAAGCCCGCGGTGACGACGTACGCACGGTTGACGCCCTTCTGCACGAGCTGGGTGGTGACCGGCGCCGCGACGCCGATGAGTACGGAGGGGAGCAGCGCCCAGAGCGCGGCCTCCAGCGCGCTCTTGCCGAGCACCGACTGGATGTACTGGGTCGTGAAGTACGCCGAACCCATCATCCCGAACGCCGAGATGAGGTTGAGGACGACCGCGGGTGTGAATCCGTGGCCGCGGAACAGGGCGGGCGAGATCAGCGGGGACTTCGCGGTGCGCTGGCGCTGTACGAAGAGGTAGGCGAAGAAGAGGCCGACGGTGACCGAGAGGACGTACTCGGGGTGCCAGCCCTCGGCCGTGAGCTCCTTCAGGCCGAAGATCACGGGCAGTACGGCGGCCATCGAGAGCGGGACGCTGAGGAGGTCGAAGCGGCCGGGCTCAGGGTTCCTGGACTCAGGGAGCAGGATCGGGCCGAGTACCAGCAGCAGCGCCATCGCGGGCAGGTTGACCAGGAAGACCGAGCCCCACCAGAAGTACTCGACGAGGACGCCGCTCATCACCGAGCCGAGGGCGACGCCGCCGGTCATGACGCCGGACCACAGGCCGACCGCCTTCGCGCGCTGCCCGGCGTCCGTGAACATCGTGCGGACCAGCGCCATCGTCGACGGCATCAGCGTCGCGCCGCCGATGCCGAGCACCGCGCGGGCCGCGATCAGGGTCTCGGCGCTGTTGGCATAGGCGGCGACCAGCGAGGCCGTGCCGAAGGCGGCGGCGCCGAAGAGGAGGAGCTTGCGGCTGCCGATGCGGTCGCCCAGCGAGCCCATCGTCATCAGGAGGCCCGCGAGCACGAACGCGTAGATGTCGAAGATCCAGAGTTGCTGGGTGCCGCTCGGCTCCAGGTCCGCGCTGATCGAGGGGATCGCGAAGTAGAGGACGGAGACGTCCATGGAGACCAGGAGCAGCGGAAGCATCAGGACGCCGAGGGCGGTCCATTCGCGGCGGCCCGCACGGGCGGCGGGCGTGTTCGTCGAGCTCGTCGGGTTCTGCTGGTTCGTCATGAGAGGGACTGTACGAGCGTCTTAAACGCTTGTCTAGTACGAATGTGTAAGACGTAGGTATGGGACGGTTGTCTGGATCGGGGGTACGCTGGCGCCCATGGGACACCGTGAGGATCTGCTCGAAGGCGCCAAGCGCTGCCTGCTGGAGAAGGGGTTCGTGCGTACGACGGCGCGCGACATCGTGAAGGAGTCGGGGACGAATCTCGCCTCGATCGGCTACCACTACGGATCGAAGGACAAGCTCCTCGCGGACGCGTACGTCTCCCTGGTGGAGGACCTGTCCGGTGCCTTCGACCCCGGCGCGGGCGTCAGCAAGGGTGCCGCGCCGGGCTCTCTCGAGCGGTTCCAGGAGGTCTGGTCGAACATCATCCACACGATGCGGGCGCCCGGCTCGCTGTGGCACCTCAGCATGGAGATCGTGGTCATGGGCGACAAACTCCCCGAGGTCCGCGACCACTTGGCGCGGGCGCAGCGCGAGGCCGGCCGCGGGATCATCCCGCTGCTCATGGGGGGCCGTGAGGAGGACGTCACCGACGACGACATCGACTCGGTCGGCATGTTCTACAACACCCTGATGACCGGGCTCATCGCCCAGTGGACCTTCGACCCCGCGACGGCGCCGGACGCCGACCAGCTGACCGAGGGGCTGCGCCGCGTCATGGAGGCGGCGGCGCGGCACGCGGACTGAGCCGCTGCCCCGTGTTCAGCCGGCGACGGCGGCGAGGTCCCGCCACGCGGCCTCGGGCAGGTCGCCGGCGACCCAGTGTGCGGCGGACGTGACCTCGGCGGGGGAGCGGAAGCCCGCCACCACGCCGGCCACGACGGGGTCCCGGAGAGGGAAGCGGACGGCTGCGTGGGGGAGGACCGTGCCGTGCCGGGCGCAGACCTCCGCGAGGCGCCGGGCGCGGAGCAGCATCGCTTCGGGGGCGGGGCCGTAGTCGAAGAAGGCGTCGTCGGGCGGGCGGGGTCTGCTGAGCAGACCGGAGTTGAACGGTGCCGCCGCGACCACCGAGACGCCTCGCCCGGCACACGCGTCAAGGAGCGGGCGGGCGGTGCGGTCGGCCAGCGTCCAACGGCCCGCCACCATCACGGCGTCCACATCCGCTTCGGCGACGACCCGCAGCAGCGGCGCGACGGCGTTCATGCCGACGCCGATCGCGCCGATGACGCCTTGGTCGCGCAGGGCCGCCAGTGCGGGGAGCGCCTCGGTGACGGCGGTGTCCAAGTGGGCGTCGGGGTCATGGACGTACACGATGTCCACCCGGTCGAGGCCCAGCCGGGTCAGGCTGCCCTCCAGGCTCCGGAGTACGCCGTCGCGCGAGTAGTCGGGGCGGCGGACCAGGGTGTCCGGTACGGCGAAGCCCCCCGCGGCCAGGTCGGAGCCGGTGGGCGCGGGGTGGGGTTCCAGCAGGCGGCCGACCTTGGTGGAGACGGTGAACTCCGCGCGCGGCCGGTGGGCGAGGGCCGCGCCGAGCCGGCGTTCGGACAGGCCGAGGCCGTAGTGCGGGGCCGTGTCGTAGTAGCGCACACCGGCGTCCCAGGCGGCATCGACCGTGGCCAGCGCCTGGTTCTCGTCGAGCGGGGTGTAGAGGTTGCCGATGGGGGCGGCGCCGAAGCCCAGCGGGCTGACGCGGACCTTCGTACGGCCGAGTCGGCGGTCGGTCATGCGGGGATCTCCGTCTCGTAGCTCTCGGTGCTCTCCGTGTTCTCGGTCGAGCAGTGCTCTCAGTCGAGGTGGAAGATCTCCTCGGCCGGGGCCCACAACTCGCCCTCGGCCGTGCTGTCCAGGGGTTGCTGGCACGGGTCGGTCAGCGTCCACCACTCGCGGGTGACCGGGTCGGCGGCGATCAGTGCGGTGTCGGCGGGGTAGTCCGTCCCCGTGTATTCCAGGTAGCTGAACAGCAGGCCGTCCCGGACGAAGATCGAGTAGTTGCCGATGTTGGCCCGCTTGAGGGTCGCGAGCACGCCCGGCCAGGCGGCGGCGTGCAGTGCCCGGTACTCCGACTCTTTCTCGGGCCGCAGTCGGACCACGGCGGCGAAGCGCTGCATCTTGCTCCAGAAGTCGGAGGGCGTGCGGGTGAAGGATCTGCTTCATCCGGCATGCAGGACCTTAAGGATCTGATTCCTTGTACGCAATAGCTCCGACGGGATGCACCAATTGGCATGTTAAGTAAGGGTTTTAGAAGCGGATTGAGCAATCTTGCGTCCCACTCTTCTCAACACGTAACACCGGTGTCATAGTTGCCCTCACCGATGAACCTGATTAATCCGAGTGTGTACGAGGGGGACAACGCAGTGGGAGCTCCAACGCAGGTGCCCGGCGAGGGGAATGACGACGCGTCAGGCCGCTACCGGCCCGGTTACGAACTGGTCGCCGAGCAGCTGCTCAACTACATCGCCGAGCAGAACCTGCGGTCCGGGGACCGGCTGCCCACCGAACAGGGCCTGGCCGAGATCCTGGGCGCCACCCGCAACGTCACCCGCGAGGCGGTGAAGGTCCTGGCCGCCATCGGCCGGCTCAGCGTGCGGCGCGGCGCGGGAATCTTCGTCGCCGACTCGGCCGGCGGGCTGGTGGACGACCACCTCTCGCACTTCCGGCCGACGAGCATGGAAGACGTCCTGATGCTCCTGGACTACCGGACGGTGATCGAGTCGGAGACGGCGCGCCGTGCCGCCTCCCTCGCCACACCGATCGAGGTCCGGACCATCCGGGAGTGCGCCGAGAAGTCGATGGTGGCGGCGAGGGCGGCCGACGGTTACGGCTTCGCCGAGGCCGACACCGCGTTCCACGACGCGGTGGGTGCCGCCTCGCACAACGTGTTCCTGAGGTCGAGCGTCGCCGGCGTACGGCGTCTGGCGTCACAGTCCGATGTCCTGCTGTTCCACGGTGACGCACCCGGGTCGCTGGTGGTCGCGGCGGAACAGCACATCGCCATTGCCGAGGCGGTCGCCGCGGGGGAGGCCGATCTCGCAGCGGAGCTGATGGTGGCGCACATCGCCACCACCCAGAGCCAGTTCGAACGAAAGATCCGCGACAGGCTGTTCAACCTGGACAGCCGCGGCGCCTCCGGTGCGCCGGCGCAGCCGCCGAGGAGTACCGGTGCCACGGATGAGCCGCGGTCCCCGAAGTCCTCCGCGTCGTAAACACCTGCGTCACGCCTTCACGGCTCGTGAACCAGGCGCACGCCCTCATAGGCACCCCGCCCTCACGAGCCACCCAACGCCGGAGGAACCCGGAGGACGACCGGGTCTCCCCAGATGCCACTTCATTCAGGCGATTGGATTTCCGTGTCTGCACCGTCTACTCGTGAACGCATACCCGTGCCGCTCCGCAGAGCGCTGGTAGCCGCAGTGTCCCTGGCCGTGGCCACGGCGCCGCTGGCCGCCGCGCCGGCCCAGGCCGCCTCGCCCAAGGGCCTGAACGTCTATGTCTCGCCGACCGGCAGGAACTCCGGATCCGGCACCTCCGCGCATCCGTTCAAGACGCTGGAATACGCGCGGGACTACGTCCGTGAGGCCAAGAAGAAGGTCTCCGGCGATGTCCACGTACTGCTGAAGTCCGGCACCTACCAGCTGAGCCGCACCTTCAGTCTCACCGCCCAGGACTCGGGCAAGGACGGGTCCCGGATCATCTATGAGGCCGCCCCCGGCGCGAACCCGGTGATCAGCGGAGGCAAGCAGATCACCGGCTGGACCCCGGCCGACTCCACGGGCAAGGTCTACAAGGCCAAGGTGGGCGACGACCTCGACACCCGCCAGCTGTACGTGAACGGGGAGTTGGCGACCCGGGCGCGCAGCACGAAGGACCCGGCCGGCTTCAGCAAGACGTCCACCGGCTACACCTTCACCGACAGTGCCATCAGCGCGTACAAGCAGCCCAAGGACCTTGAGGTCGTGAGCAGTTGGGGCTGGAAGCTGCAGCGTTGCGGTGTGGAGTCGATTTCCGGCAACACGATGACGATGGAGCAGCCCTGCTGGCACAACGCCCACCTGCAGCAGGGTCAGGAGATCCAGAACCCCACCTGGCTGGAGAACGCCCGCGAGCTGCTCGACACTCCGGGTGAGTGGTACCTCGACGGGAGCAAGGGCGAGGTCTACTACATGCCCAAGGAGGGCCAGAACCTGTCCACCGCGACCGTCACGGTTCCGGTCGTGCAGGACCTGGTCGACCTGAACGGCACCAGGGACAAGCCCGTCACCGACGTGTCCTTCGAGGGCATCACCTTCTCCTACTCCACCTGGCTCGCCCCCAGTTCGTCCGACGGCCTCATCGAGGGCCAGGCCGGCTTCCGGATGGTCGGCGAGGGCAACCCCGACTTCGACTCCACCCGGCTGAACTGGCAGAAGACGCCCGGCGCGGTCAACGTGAGCTACGGCCACGACGTCAGCTTCGAGGGCAACACCTTCACCCACCTCGGCGCGGTCGGGCTCAACCTCAACACCGGCACGCAGGGCACGGAGATCACGGGCAACGTGTTCCGTCAGATCGCCGCCACCGGCATCCAGATCGGCGGTGTCGAGGCGGGCGACGCGCATCCCGGCGACGACCGGGACATCACCAAGGACACCACGGTCGACAACAACGTTGTCACCAAGGCCGCCGACCAGTACAACGGCTCCGTCGGCATCCTCGCCGGGTACACCGCCAACACGCTGATCACCCATAACAAGGTCTACGACCTGCCCTACACCGGCATCTCGGTGGGCTGGGGCTGGGGTCTGACCGACGCGGGCGGCAACTCCGCCTACCCGAACAACGCCGGCGTCCCGGTCTGGGACACCCCGACCACCAGCCAGGACACCCGCGTCACCGACAACGAGATCAGCGACATCATGAAGTCGCAGGCCGACGGCGGAGCCGTCTACACCCTCAGCAACAACCCCGGCGGCACGGTCTCCGGCAACTACATCCACGGCGTCCCGGCACCGGCGTACGGAGCCGTCTACCACGACGAGGGCAGCCGGCACTGGGACAACACCGGCAACGCCATGTGCGACATCTCCTTCCAGTGGCTGCTGATGAACCACGCGGAGGAGAACACCGCCACCGCCAACTACACCAGCAACCCCGCCTACAGCGTCCAGTACCTGAGCAAGAACAACGACGTCAGCGGCAACATCACCGTCGACTCCTGCGCCCAGCTCCCGGCCTCCATCGTGAACAATGCCGGTCTCCAGCCGGCCTACCGCCACCTCGACCCGGGCCCGGTGGTCACCGACACCCAGGCGCCCACCGCACCCGGTACCCCGGCTGCGACCACCGACTTCCCGACGGTCGCGGACCTCAACTGGGCCGCGTCCACCGACAACACGGGCGTCACCGGCTACTCCGTCCACCGCGACGGCAAGCTCGTCAGCGCCACCGGCAAGACCTCGGTGCGGCTCTCCGGTCTGACCGCGGGCCAGACCTACACCTTCACGATCACGGCCCGAGACGCGGCCGGCAACGAGTCGGGTCCGAGCGCGGAACTGAAGGTCACCATGCCCTCCGGCAGCGACCTGGCGCTGAAGCAGCCGGTCACCGCCTCCTCCGAGTCGGAGGAGAACTTCCCCGAGAAGGCGGTGGACGGCGATCTGTCGACCCGCTGGGCACAGGGCCTGGGGCTGCCCGACCCGTCCTGGATCCAGGTGGACCTGGGTGCCTCGTACGACGTGACCGGTGCGATCACCACCTTCGAGAAGAGCAGCGGTTACAAGTACCGCGTCGAGGTGTCGCCGGACGAGGTCCACTGGCAGACGCTGGAGGACCACACCTCCGCGAACACCACCGCGTCGACCAACTACTCCCACACCGACGAGCCGGTCACCGGCCGCTTCGTGCGACTGACGGTCACTGGGACCAGCGGCAACGGCGGAAGCGTCTACGACTTCCAGGTGTACGGCGAGGCCACCGCGCCCAGTTCCGACCACACGGCGCCCACCGCCCCCGGACAGCCCGACGTCACGCCGCTGCTGCCCAGCGTGGTGGACCTCAGCTGGCCGGCCGCGACCGATGACACCGGTGTGACCAGCTACGTCGTCCACCAGGACGGCAAGCGGATCGCCGTCACCGGGGACACCACCCTGCGGGTGTCCGGCCTGACCCCGGAGAAGCAGTACTCCTTCACCGTCGTGGCCCGTGACGCCGTACTCAATGCCTCGGAGCCGAGTGAGGCGGCCGTCTTCACCACTCCGGCCGACAACAACCTGGCGCTGAACAAGCCGGTCACCGCGTCCTCGCAGTCGGAGCAGAACTTCCCCGAGAAGGCGGTGGACGGTGACCTGACCACCCGCTGGGCGCAGGGTCTCGGCCTGCCCGACCCGTCCTGGATCCAGGTGGACCTGGGCAAGGACACCAGCGTCTCCGGCGTGGTCACCACCTTCGAGCTGCCCCGCGGCTACAAGTACCGCCTGGAGTACTCGACCGACGGCACGACCTGGTCGACGCTCGACGACCACACCGCCGAGAACACCGTCTCGTCGGCCAACTACTCACTCCCCGACGAGCCCGTCACCGCCCGCTACCTGCGGCTGACGGTCACCGGATCCAGCTACAACGGCGGCTCGATCTACGAGATCCAGGTGTACGGCGAGTTCTGACCGCACGCCTCAACCCGGGCCGGCCCGCTCACACAGGAAACGAAAGCCACGATGAAGATCACCCATGTCGAAGTACACCGGATCGATGTTCCGGCGGCCGCCCCGCCCTTCAAATGGCGGGACGGACTGAGCGGAAGCGCTCCGGTGGGCGACGGCGCGGTCCTGCACATCGGCACCGACGAGGGAGCCGAAGGGGTGGCCCTGTTCGCCCGGCCTGGAGCCTTCATCACCCTGCGGGACCTGGTGGACCGGGTCCTGCGTGACGAACTCCTCGGAGCCGACCCGTTCCAGCGGGAATGGCTGTGGCACCGGGTGTGGGAGCTGGACCGTATCCACGAACTCCCGCTCCCCACCTTGGGCCTCGTCGACACCGCGCTGTGGGACCTGGCAGGCCGCTACCACGGCGAGCCGGTCTGGCGGCTGCTCGGCGGATTCCGGGAGGCGATCCCGGCGTACGCCTCCACCTCGACGTTCTCCAGCATCGCGGAGTTCCTCGACGTGGCGGACCAGTGCCTGGAACTGGGCTACGCCGGCATCAAGCTGCACGCCTGGGGCGACGCCCGACGTGACGCCGAACTGTGTCTGGCGCTTCGCGACCACGTCGGTCCGGCGGTCCCCCTCATGTACGACGGGTCGGCCGGGTTCGACCTGCCCGACGCGATCCGCCTGGGGCGGGCGCTCTCGGAAGCCGACTACCTCTGGTACGAGGAGCCGATGCGCGAGTTCAGCATCTCCGCGTACCAGGCGCTGGCGGCGGCCGTGGACATCCCGCTCCTGGTGGCCGAGACCTCCGACGGAGCCCATATGAACTCCGCGGACTTCATCAAGTCCGGTGCCGCCACCTTCGGTGTGCGGGCCGGCACCACCCTTCGGGGCGGTATCACCGGCGCCATGCGCACGGCACACCTCGCCGACGCCTACCGGCTGCGGGCCGAGGTGCACGGTTCGGACATCCCGAACCACCACCTGTGCATGGCCATCTCCAACACCACCTACTACGAGTCCCTGGTGACCGCGACGAAGGTCGTCCGCGAGCGCCATGTGGACGCACAGGGCCTGGTGCACGCCCCCACGGGGCCCGGCATAGCCCTCCCGCTCGACTTCGGCTACGGCCCCGAACTGCTGCCGTTCGTCGAGCAGCCGCGCTGACCGGACGGTGCCGGTCCGCCCGGACCGTCACCGCGACCGGCGCCCCCATCAGGCGCATCACCCGTCCCACGCAGGAAACCAGAAAGGCAAGACAATGTGGTCTTCCGGAACTCCGAGAGCGCGCAGCATGGTGCGCATCGCGGCCGCCGCGCTCTCCCTGGCCACGGCAGCGACACTGGCCGGCTGCGCCAGCGCCGACACCTCCACCGGCTCCTCGCCTTCCGCTTCGGCGTTCAAGCCGGCCACGCAGAAGGCGGGTTCGCAGATCACGGTGTGGGCCGACTCGACCCGGCTCCCGTCGGTGGAGGCGTACCAGAAGGCGAACCCGGACGTGAAGATGGACATCGTCACGTACGACGGAGGCGCCGACGGCTCCACCTATCTCCAGTCCAAGGTGCAGCTCTTCGACCGGACCGGCAGCGGCTGGCCCGACGTGGTGTTCGGCTCACCCACCGACGTGACCTGGGCCTCCGAGCCCACGACGTCCGGTGCGCAGCCCTTCGCGGCGCCCCTGGATTCCAGCCTCGTACCGAAGAGCACGCTGGACGGCTTCGCCAAGGGCTCGCTCACGCCCTGCGAGTTCGACGGCCACACCTACTGTCTGCGCAACGACATCGCGCAGGTCGTCCTCTGGTACAACAAGGACCTCATGGACAAGTGGGGTTACGAGGTCCCCACCACCTGGGAGCAGTACGAGGCCCTCGGCAAGCAGGTCGCCAAGGACCACCCCGGCTACCTCGTCGGCTCGGTCGGTGACACCAACTCCCATGAGTCGTACTTCTGGTCGGGCCAGTGCCCGGCGTTCCAGCTGACGAAGCCGGACACCTTGCGCAGCGACCTCCAGGACCCGAACTGCACGAAGATGGCCGGTCTCCTCGACGGGCTGATCGACGCCAAGGCCGTCACCACCAAGGGCTTCTTCAGCCAGGGCTTCGCCAAGGACAGCGGCAGCAAGGTCCTGATGGCGTACGGCCCCTCCTGGTACGGCCAGTACCTGTTCAAGACCGCGTTCGAGACCCCGGCCAAGCAGATAGCCGCGGCGCCCCCGCTGAAGTGGGACGGCGCGACCACGACCGCGACCGGCAACGTCGGCGGCGGCGTGTGGATGGTGTCCTCGCACAGCGCCAACCTCAAGGCGTCCACGGACCTGGTCACCTGGCTGACCACCTCCGACGAGAACCAGGCGGCCGCGCCCACCTACCCGGCCTACACCAAGGCCGCCGAAGCGTGGCTGGCCAACCCGGTCAACAGCGACTACTTCGCCAACGACGTGAGCGGGCCCTTCAAGGAGGCCGCGGGCGAGGTGTGGACCGGCTGGTCGAACACCAGGTTCTCGGACGCCACCGCCTGGTCGAGCGTCGTGCTGCCGGAGCTGACCGCGGGCAAGAGCCTCACCTCGACCCTGGAGGCCTGGCAGAAGGAGATCAGCAACGAGGCGAAGGCCGAGGGATACCAGGTGGTCAACCAATGACCTTGCTGGAGACCGAGCGCGCAGCCGTCTCCGCCCTCCGCCGCGGCACCGGGCCGCGGCGGAGGGGCCCCGGCCCCGCGGGCTACCTCTTCGTCGCCGGCTACGCGATCCTGCTGCTCGCCTTCGGGGTCTTCCCGACCGGCTACTCGTTCTACCTGGCACTCACCAACGACCAGGGCCAGTTCACCGGGCTCAACCAGTTCGTGAAGGTCGCCCAGGACTACCGCTTCGTCCCGGCCTTCACGCACATGCTGGTCTACCTGGTGATGTGGCTGGTGGTCCTCGTCGTCCTGGTGGTGCTGGTCGCGGTGGTGCTGCGCAGCAGGGTGCGGCCGGGTACGTCGGCGCTCTTCCGCTTCCTGTACTACATTCCCGGCGCCCTCGCCGGAGTCGCCAGCGTCCTGGTGTGGCTGTTCATGCTGGACCCGGACGTCAGCCCGGTGTCCTGGCTGCTCAACAGCATGGGCATGCACAGCTTCGCGGCCGTGCTCACGCCCGGCAACCTGCCGCTGATCCTCATGCTGATCGCCTTCTGGACCGGCGCCGGCGGCTGGATGGTCGTGATGTACGGGGCGCTCAACAACATCCCCGACGAGGTGCTGGAAGCCGCCCGCATGGACGGCGCGGGGCCCTGGCGCACCGCCTGGCACATCCAGATCCCGATGATCCGGCAGTGGATCGTCTACATGACGATCATGGCGTTCGCGACCGGTACCCAGCTGTTCGTCGAGCCCCAGCTGCTCCAGACCGCCAGCCTCGGCCGGGTGAGCCCCACCTGGTCGCCCAACCAGCTGGCCTACGTCTACGCCTTCCAGCAGGGCGACTTCAACGGCGCCGCCGCCATCTCCGTCTTCCTGCTGGCGCTGGGACTCGTGGCCGCCGGACTGCTGGTCGCCCGCTCGAACCTGTTCAAGTTGGATGAGAAATGACGCAATCCACGCTCTCCTCGACAACGACGGCAACTGTGGCGGCGACCGGGACGACTGCGGCGGCGGGCCGGCGCCTTCAGCCCTCCCGGGTCGTCTCCTTCCTGATCGTGGGCCTCCTGCTCGCCCTGCTGCTTGTGTTCTTCGTGCTGCCGGTGATCTGGCTGCTGCTCGCGCCCTCGAAGACCGCCGGACAGGTGGTGCAGGACAACCCGCTCTCCTTCGGGTCGTTCCAGCAGATCGGCGACGCCTGGCAGCACCTGTTCGCCTTCCAGGACGGCGCGATGGTCACCTGGCTGCGCAACTCGGCGGTCTACTCGGGGGGTTCGCTGATCCTGACGCTGGCCGTCAGCATCCCGGCCGGTTACGCGCTTGCCCTGACGAACTTCCGGGGACGCAAGACGCTGCTGACCATCACCCTGGTCACGATGATCATGCCGCAGGCCACCCTGGTGCTGCCGATCTTCCTGGAGCTCAACAAGTTCCAGCTGATCGGCACCGTCTGGTCGGTGATCCTGCCCTTCTCCTTCTACCCGTTCGGCGTGTACCTGGTCTACATCTACTTCGGCAGCAGCCTGCCCAGGGACCTGCTGTCGGCCGCGCGGATCGACGGCTGCAACGAGTGGCAGCTCTTCACCCGCATCGCGCTGCCGCTGGCGAAGCCGGTGGTCGGACTGGTCGCGTTCTTCAGCTTCGTGGGCAACTGGAACAACTTCTTCCTGCCCTACCTCGTCCTGCCGAAGAGCGAGCAGTTCCCGATCCAGGTGGGCCTGAACCAACTGCTCACCTCCACCCCGTCGTTCAACCCGGTGGCGGGCGCCGGTCTGAACATCACCATCCCGGAACTGGCCCTGGCGATCGTCGTCGCCATCCTGCCCGTCCTGGTCCTCTTCCTCTTCTCACAGCGCACGCTGGTCTCCGGGATGCTCGCCGGCGCGACCAAGGAATGAGCGCCTCCTCGCTCCGATTTCGAGCCGGGGCAGGTCAGCGTCCCCGCCCCTGGGGGAACTGCCCGAGGTGAACCGCGCGGTGGACGACCACCGCCAGGTCCCGCATGTCCTCCGTGAAGGCGTCGACGCGGATCCGACGTCCGCTGTGCAGCCGGATCTCGCACGTGGAGCCCATGCCGCGCGCATCGGCGAGCGGCCGGCCGTCACCGCCGGCGGTGCTCACCTGCGCGACGTCCCCCCAGGGGATCACCGTGGCAGTGCCCGCCACCCGGTGGGTGAACCCCCGCTCATGGATGTCGAAGCACTGCTCCCGGGTCCGGAACGCCTGCACCAGACGCCAGATCCCCAGGCCCCACCCCGTCAGGCCGACCCCGAGCAGCAGCCCCGCCACCCCCGGGGCCCCCTCGGTGGTGCCCACCGACGCGATCGCCACCGGCACCCCGAAGGCGGTGCCCACCGCCCCGACCGACAGCCAGACACCCGCCTGTCGCAGGCGCCGCGCACCATCGGTACGGTGCTCCCGCACGAATCTCCCGAGCTGCTTGGCCGCCTCCGTACGCCTCATTGGACCCCCTCCAATGTCGTGGACATCCCAAACTATGCCTGCCTTCACCGGTGGGGAAGCTGCGGATCCCGGAGCTGTAGGGTCCGCGACTTCGTAAGCACAGGCTCCTGCGGAAACGCCGGAATCCGGGCGTAGTGAGCACTGGTGGCTGCAGCGGAACGTGAGCAATCGGCGGTTCCTCCTCGGTCAAGCCGGTGACGGCCTGTGAGGTAGCCATGGTCTTGGGGATCCCTGGCTTCGATAACCGGGTTGACCGCTATGCAGAGAGCTGGCCGGCTCGTTCGCGGGCCAGCTGTGCTTTGGTAGAGCCGTGCCTCTCATGCGGCTCGGCTGCTATGGCAGCCCCCCGACCTCCCGAAAGGACAGGCCCCGATAGGGGGAGCCCACCCTAGGATGCGCGCCCGGGGGCGTACGCCTGGAGCGATTATCCCGTCCTCAATGCGCCGCTGACAGTTCGCCACCTCAACGAATAGCGTCACGGTGTGCTGTCGGCTGGGGGGTCTGTCAAGTGGCTCGATTCGAGAAGTCCTGCAGCTGAGTGACGGTACGCCGACGTGTAGCACAGGGGGAGTTGTGAGCGGCAACCAACGTCGACGACAGTCTGAAGGCAACCCAAGACCGGGAGGCCGGCCCGACAATCGGCGCACGGCCGGGCAGTTGAGAGAGCGAGCGGCTCGGGAGTTCACCGCCGCAGGGGAGCGCGGGCTGGCTGGTGTTCCGATCGGAGGGGAGACTCAGCCGGCATACGTCGAGTTTCTTGAGGGGGGCCTCGACGAACTGATGGCGGACCCAAACCCCGAAGCCCGGCTACCGCAAGCCACCAACGACCTTGAGGGCTTCACTGCGGGCCTGGCCACCGAGACGCGGCGTCGCAGTCTTGCTGACGTCAGCATGGCCGTGTTCACCCTGGTCAAGAGGAACACCTGCCCCCTATGGCCATTCTGCTGATCCAGAAAGAAGGCCGCCTTGGCCGCAGACGACGATCCAGCGGCAGCGGAGCGGCGGAAGCAAGCCCTCACCGCGGCGTCGGAAACGAGTAAGCACGTTCTGACGCTGACGACCGCAGTCGTCACAATCACGATTAGCCTGGCCAAGGACATTACCACCAGGGCCGCGCCCTCGGATTTGCTGTGGCTTCAGATGGCCTGGCTGGCCCACGCCATCTCAGCGCTGGCCGGAGTCGCTACACTCCTGGCCCTCGCTGGCACCCTTAGCGAGGGCGACAGCACAAGGTCAATCTACTCACCGAACATTCGGCTGCCAGCAGCTATGCAGATGGCTTTCTTCGCTTTCGGCGTGGTTCTCGTCGTCATCTTTGGTGTTCTGGCCACATAGTCTGCCCTGCCAGCCAGTGGCGGCCAATGAGGAATGGGGGAGGCTTATGTCCCTAGCAGAGGTTCCGTTCGAGAAGCGTAAATTGCGTACCGTTGACCAAGTGGGAGCACTTTCGGAAAATGAGAGGACGGTCCTGGGGGCAGCGCTTCAACTAAAGCGTCAAAACAACCTCAACACGCTGGATGGCGTGAACCATACACCTTGCCACTTCACCAAAACTCTGCCCTTCATGGCCTCTGGGAAAACTGATTACGAGTCTGCCGTTTGTCGAATACATCGGAATTTTCTGGGATCCCTTGTGGTGATCGTTTCCCGTTTGCTTCCATTGGTTATCGGTTGGCCAGCGCACGAGGCTGCTCTGCGCTCCCTCAGCCACGCAAGGAGCGCGCCTTGCCACTGATCCTGATCGTCGGCGCTGTTGTGCTGGCGGGCGGCGCAATCGGGACGGCTATCACCGTCCACCGACTGAAGCGCCCAGCGAAGATCATCCTGCTCGGTGAAGGGATGAGCGGCAAGACTACCCTGTTGAACACCTGGCAAGGCAAGTGGGACGAGCCGGTGCACCGGACCCATCCAGCGGGAGAATTCATCGGAAAGATCCGGTTGGACACGGGGAAGAAGAGTCGCTGGATCGAAAAGCCACTCAAGTTCAGGAACGTCAAGGACTTCAGTGGAATGGACGAGATCCTGGACGCCTCTCGGAACGGCGTGAAGGCGGCCCAATACATCCTCTATCTCGTCAAGGCGCCCCACCTCGTAGCAGACGAGGAAGCTCCTGGATCATCTGTTGCGTATGAGCGGCTGATCGCAGACGTCGCCCGCATCAAGAGATACACCACCAAGGTCGAAAGGGTCATCTTCGTCGTCACTTTCACCGATAAGGACTCCCGGTACGACCTGTTGGGTCCGGCCGCTTACCTGACTCGTGTGCGCGGGCAGCTCAGCGACCTGATCAGCATGCTCAACATGCGTGAGGAGACCAGGGTGGTGGCCGGGAGCCTCGCCACTTTGGAATCCGCCGAACTCCTGGCTGGCGAAGTCGTTCAGGCGATGCTGTGAGCGTCCAACTGCGGCTGGTCTACGCCGAATACGAGAGCGGCGAGCCGCCCTTCGTCTGGCTCGACGGGAAGGGCCGTAGGCCCGAGGAGAAACGACGGGCGATCCATCTGATCGGCGGGCTGAGCAGGGAAGGAAGGCACCGACGCGGCGAGCCGGGGCTGGCAATCCGTCATCGGGACTCGCTGTTGATCCAGACGACGGTCGGGCTCGCTCATGACAGCGGTGGGCCACAGGGTGCCGTCGCGATCGTCAAGGGCCTCGGCTCCGGCGCGGATTGGGAGGCCGACGTCACCGAACTGATAGCCGAAGTACTGCGGGACGGCCGGATCACTGTGGACCGCGAGAAGTTCCGCTCCGTTCTGGAATGGGGTGCCCAATCATGGGCCCAGGCGCTGAAGGAAAAGAAGGGAATCTGGTTCGCGGCGGCCAAGACGAGAAGGACACGAACAGAAGAAAAGGCGGTCTTGGCGAGAATGTACATTCCGGAGGAACTGGCCGATCGGCTGATGACCGTCTCCCGAGAGGACTTGGTACGCATCTCTGACGACGATCCGGAGAGGCTCCGCGACCATCGAATCACGATCGTCCCGGTACCGCTGTTCGGTCGATGGAAGCATTTCCCTGAACTACGGGAGACCGTCCTGTATCCCGATCAGGCGTATGTGCGCGATCGTGATTCCGGCTACCGATATGCGGCGGTGGACAATGCGATTCAGGGGACGGCACTGCGGAAATGTCGGCTTGCACTCAAGGTATGTAAGGAGCTCGGCGCCAAGTCGCTGTACGTCATAGAGTCCCGAGCGGATTCCGGAAGCTTCAGCGTCGGCAATGAGTACACCGCTCAGGCGCGGGCCGAACGGGCGGGGGAGGCGCATAAGAAGCTACCGAAGGCGAGCCTGTCAATCGAGGAGCAGAGTTTGCTTCACCTCGCTGCCCAGCTACGGCACGATCTGAAGGTGACCATCGAGGCAGAGGGGAACTGGCCCGGCCACGCGCCTTCAATCGCGGGAGCCCTGAGCGTCCTGGAAGGATACGATCCGAGCGACGTCGAAGATCTGCGGATCTTCATCGAGCAGCGAGATGGAGCGCACAACGTGAGCACGAGCCTTTCGCTCGTGGTCAATCTCCTCAGCGAGCTGAACCGTGATTTTGATCTGTTCTGCAAGACAGCCGCCGGTCTTGAGGCTACGCTCGGGCGCCAGCAGGCCAAGGCCGAGATGAGCATGAGTAACACCTTCAAGGTGCAGTTCGAAAGAACGAGGATGGTCTCGCTCTCACTCAAGGTCGAGTTCTGAATGCGGAGATTCCTCGCCCAGGGTTTCGGCGTAGTCGCTTGATGTCCGGTTCAGAAGGCGAGCCGCTGCGGTCGGTCACTCTTGGTGAAGCCGGGCCGTGTCGGCGATGCGGAGGATCTCGGCGGCTTCGCCGAGGAACTCGCGTCCGCGTTCCGTGGGTGCGAGGGGCTTGGTGGAACGATCGATGATGAGGAACCCGACGGCGTTTTCGACTTCGTTGACTCGTTGTCTGAGGGCGCCGTCGCGTCCGTCGTAGAAGGCGCGGGCTGCGGCGGCGAGGCTGACGTGACCGGGGATGTTCATCATGAGCCGCAGCCGGTCGAGGGCATATCGGCTCATGGTGATTTTCTGCATGGTGGGTGATGGGGGGTGGGGGAGTTCGAGGTCGGCGATGTCGTTGTGGTGGGCGCCGCCGGGGCGGATCGGGATGTCCCAGCTCCGCGCGAGGAAGATGATGTGGTCGATGGTAATGCCGCGCTGGCGGGCCAGTGCGGTGAGGTTGTTGCGGTTGACGATGTACTCGTTGTGCAGCCAGTCGCGGGTGATGTCGGGGCAGGGAGGGTGTGTGCGGCGGCCGCGGGGCCGGATTCCGTTCTGGATGAGGAGTTGGTGCACTGTCCGGGGCCCGCAGCCCGCGAGAGTGGCAATGCGTTCGAGGCTCTTCTTTTGGGTTACGTAAAGGTTCCGCAGCTGCGAGGGGGCAAGGACATCGCGGCGGTCGGCGCTCTGGGGGTTGTGCAGCCCGATCACGGGCCCCGGGGCCGCCGGCGTATTGGTGATCTCGCAGTAGAGCCGCAGGTGTTCGGCGTCCATGGGAAGGTGCATGGCGGCGCCATCTGCGCTCTTGGATTCCTTGAGAGCGTCGCGGACAGCTTCTGGATCGACGAGGTGAGGGTCGGCGCCGGGCCAGGAGGCCTCGGTTACCCATTCAGCAGGCGGTTCCCATGTCACAGGTTCGTCGATGCGGTGGTGTGTGAGGTTGGACCGAGCTTGCTCGTGCAGAAACCCTCGGAGGGCGACTGGCACGCGGAAGCGGAATTCGGTGCAGTTCGGTGTGAAATGGGATCCTGCGCCGCTGGGGGTCGGATGGAATTCGCCGGTCAACAGCATCAGTAGATACCAGCGCAGGATGTGGATGCGGTGCTCGGTTCCGGTCCATGAGCCTTGCTGGGTGCAGAACTTTCTGTAGGCGTCGAGGTCGAGTGTGACCGAGGTGTTGGTGAACAGCTCGCGCCGCCTGTTGTAGTCGATTGGCGAGCCGTGCTCATCAAGGGCGCAGGCGAGTTGGGCGAGAGTGGATGCGAGTGGCGCCAGGTCCTGGCCTCCGTAGGTGCGCCGCTCGATACTGTCCCGGTCGCGATCGATGTAGTGGTTGCCGAGCAGAGGCCCGGCCCGTTCGAAGTTCAGTGTGGGCGGACCGCCTGGCAGCAGAAGGAAGCTGCTGCAACCGCGGCGGAAGGCGGTGGTCCGGTACCTGTTCCCGCCTCGGGCCAGGGGAAGGAGCCGCATGGTCCAGCTGGGCCAGAGCATCGCGGGAATCATCGCGGCCCGACGGTGAATAGCCTCGGCGTTCAGCGTGGGCCAGCGCGGTTGTGGGGTGGCGCTGGCGTAACGGAGCCGGGCGTGCAGCGTGGCCTCTGGATCCAGTCGTCCCAGGGCGCGCTGGACCAGTTCCGGACCGCTCCACTCCCAGCGTGCGGCCATCATTCCGATGCTGAACTTCTGTTTCTGCAGGAGCGAACGATCGGCTTGGAGGATCCAGTCGAAGAGCGGCTCGTGCTCGGTGTGGCCCGGGTGCAGAGCAATCCGGGCGAGGGTGGTGCCGACCGCGACGTTGTGCGCATCGTGTCCGACCTCACGGGCCTGGACCTCGGGCAGGAGGCCGCCGCACTCAGCGAGTGTGGCGTGTACGGCTTCTGGTGCGCGGCCGAGGACGGTGTGCAGGCCTCGGAGGATACGCCAGGCCAGCGCGTAGAGCCGCTTGAACTCGGCCAGGGCCGCCGGGCGGCCTGCCCGGTCGCTGCCGAGCAGGTCGGAGATATGCCGCTGGGCGGCCAGGACGGGGCCGTCGCCGGGGAGTTGGAGTGCGGAAGCCTCGATGAGGCGATAGCCACACGGCTGCTTGGTTCCGGTGATGCCCCGCGCGGAGTTGAGCGTGCACGAGCTCGGGCCGCTCGGTCCGAGCCGGCGGGCCTTCCAGTGGTTGGGAAAGCGGTGGCAGGCCGGGCAGAAGTCCAGGAGCAGGCATTGGTGTTGCATGCAGGCGAAGGCCCAGGGCAGCCGCCAGAACACGGGGCCGCGGCCGTCCTGCTCGGCAAGGCAGGCGGGGCAGAACCGATTGCGGCTGCCGCTGAATCTCCAGGCGACAGGACGGCCCAGCCGACGTTGTCCAGGCATGAAGGAGACGGCGAACCCGTCGTAGGGTTCGAGCGTCATGGAGATCAGCGTCGGCAGCGGGACGCCGGTGGACCGCCCCAGGGCGGCTGCTTCGGAGGGCAGGAGCCGCAGGGCCATGGGTCGGGTGCGGCTTGCCGGAAGTCCGGCGAAGCTGAGGAATTCATTGTTGGTTATCCGGAGGCGGCGTGCATAGGCGCCGATCCAGCTCTCCAGGGCCTCACCAGGCAGCGGTGCCACCGCGATGGGGATGCGGTCATCGGTCCAGACTGTCACGCCGATCTCCTCTGTGGAGGATGTGAGGCCGGCCGGGTGGTGAGGAGCCCGGCCTTGATCGCGGCTTCGAGTTCCAGCCGGGCTTCCTCGGCTGCGGCATCATTCTTGACCTGGTTCATCAGGTCTTCGTCGAGGCGTTCGTGGCCACGACGGATGGCCCGCAGGCAGCCACGGTTGATCAACGACATCAGTGAAGCGAAATGCCCGGTGGAGCGTGCGTAGAGGTAGTCCGAAAGATCCTCGGCCAGCATCCCGGGGAACCTCTCCGCCAGAACCAGTTGCCGTTCGATGGTCTTCAGCAGCGTCCTCCACTCCAGGCGGCCCTCTTCGGTCTCGACCTCGAAGGACCGCAGAGTCAGAGGGGTCGTGCGGCGGCCGAACTGGGCGAGCAAACTTTCCTGTTGGGAGAACCCTTCGCGGAGAATGCCGCGCTGCTGGACCCCGACACCCACGTAGACCAATGTGACGGGGAAGACGTTCGAGAGGTACTTGAGCTGGTTGGCCATCCGTGCCGAGTTGCTCTTCGAACCTGCCAGGAAGTGCACATCATCGACGATGATCGCGGTCGTCTTCATGCTCAGCACCGCGTCAACCGCCCGCTCGGCCAGAGTGTCGGCGTCCCCGGTGACCGGCAGGCCGTAGAAGCGGCAGATCGAGGCGTTCAGCCCGCGGATCTGAGTGTTGCCGCTCAGCGCGATGTAGATGACCGGGACCCGGCGGTCCCCGCTGGGAGCGGTCTCCCCGCGCAGGGCGATCTGCTTGCGGTAGAGGCCGCGGCCGTAGGCCCGCACCGCCGTACTCTTCCCGAGCCCCGGGTAGGCGTCCACCAGCGCGGCCGGTTTTGTTTTGTCCCCGTCGTGCCGGTTGGACTCGACGATCTCCTCCAGGTCCTCGTGCAGAGCGACCAGCTGCGGGGTATGGATGGGGCCGATATTTGCGTGCCAGACCTCGCGGCCGTCGTTGTAGATCAGCAGCCGTTGCGGCGACAGAGCGGCAAGCTGGCGACGGGTGAACTGCTCGGGCTGGACACGGTCGAGTCGGTGGACCTCCTGCAGCCATCCCGGGAGACGGGTGGGCGAGTACTGGCGGTCACCACCCTCGAACGGCTCGATGTCTTCCGCCGAGCTCAACGGCTCTCCCAGGTATCGGCGTAGTAGTCGTCCTCCTCGACCGGAACGACTACTTCGTCACCGGGGAAGACTGCCTCGCACTCATCGTCATCGTCGTCGTCCCCGCCCAGGTCCTCGTCCTCCACCTCGACGACGCGCAGTTCGGGCCCACCAGGCTCCTCTGCCGGGCCGGATTCTGGCGTACTCATGGAGGCGATACGCCGGACCGACGGCAGCGAGGCGACCTCGTCCTTGACATCCTGCGGCTCGCCGACCAGCCGCAGCCGGTCCTGGGACAGCCGGACCGCCATCCGCCGCTCGGAGCGGTCCGTGGCAAGCCCGGCGCCCCACCGCTCCAGGAGTTCGACCAGCGCGCGCTTGGTGTCCGGGAATCGGTGAGTTTTCTTGGCGAGCTTGCGAGCGTAGACCAGTGCCTCCCGGCTGACCGGGCCCTTGAGCGCGGGTGCGTGCTCCCAGTCGAGCGTGTGCCAGGTCCGCAGCTTCGGGTCCTGGAAGTACACCTTGGTGATATCGCCGCGGTCCACCGCGACGGGCCACTTGCCCGCATCCACTCCGCGATAGGGACTCGGCTCGTTGCGGTAGTCGTTCAGTGCGTCCCCGTTGTAGCGCAGCCCCTCGACCTCGACCCCGTAGCGCTGGATGGTCGTGCGTTCTTCCTCCAGGAACTCCAGGGCCAGATGAGGGCGGGCCGGGATCCTGAGCGGGCCGGCTCGGGTGACGCCGTGCTCGAACATGTCCAGCGGACTCAGCTTCAGCCCGGGGACCTCCGGGACACACAGTCCGCGGTGGTGGCGCCGGTGATAGATCCGAGTGATCCACTCGCGGATGATCGCTTCGAGTTCGTCGATGAAGAAGAACGCCTCGTCCTCGACCTTCTCGCCGCGGCTGTGGACGTCCGAGCCCTTGTAGCCGGGCAGGGCGGCCAGCAGCCCCTGGTTGAGGGAGCGGAACCAGCGCTCGACCGGCTTGTCGGTCGGCGTCTTCGGCCGGGCTGGCTGCAGCGAGATGTCCAACTTTGCGCAGACGCTCTGGATGTGGTTCGACAGGTAGACCTTGCCATGGTCGAAGATGATCGTCTCAGCTGCGACCGTGGGCAGCAGCGGCTGCCCGTCCCGGTCGACCAGCTTGTTCGCGTCGACCACGACGGCGGACGGCACCCCGCAATACGGCAGCAGCTCGCCCCCATCTTCGGGCGCCTCGCGTGGACGGACCGTCTCGAACAACACCCCCGCCACGTCTGTCGACTTTGTGGACACCGGAGTCAGCCGCAGCCCGGTGATGCACCGGCTGTAGAGATCCATCGCGACAGTGAGTTCGCACCGCACCCACTGGCAGGTCACCGGCTCCATCGCGAACACGTCCAGACAGTTGGTGTCCAGCACCACGTACTCACCAGGCCGCGTCGCCCGCAGCCTGCCGTAGGTCCCTTTCGGGGCATCCGCAATCGACCGCTTCCCCTTCGTGCTGCCCTCGAAGGCGTTCGTGCCCTTGGTCAGCGCCCGCAGCAGTTCGTAACCCGTCGTGCGGGCCGGGACCGGAACGGTCTCCCTCCCGTACTCCTTGGTCAGACGCTCCTCGATCTCGGCCAGGATCAAATTCCGCACCGGCCGGGACGACTTCTCGTGCCCTTTCAGTACTGACCGGGCCATCTCCAGCCAGCGATCGTCGGCCCGGTCCAGCACACTTGGCGCCGGGCGCTCACGAACCAGCCCAGCTGGGCCTGAGCGCTTGACCTGCCGTACCCAGTTCCGGATCGTGCTTTCGGCGACACCGAGCTCCGTCGCCTTGGCCGCGTACCGGTGCATCCATGGCGTGCCGGGCGCGTAGTCGGGCCGTGGCTCGCCCGGAAGGGCCAGCTCCTCGCTGCCGAGTTGGTAACCGGTCCGGACTTCTTGAACATGACGGAACTTCCGCGTCAGTTCGTCATCGCTGCCGCCGTCGAGACCGCCCAGAATCGCTGCGGCTGTTGGCTCTTCCTGCGGCGCCGGGACCAGGATCTCGGTGGTGGGATGTGTCAGCAGCACGGAGATATCGAGCTGACGCCACCTCGGCACGCCGACGACCGCAGCCGCCGGCCGGAGAAGAATCCGGCGGCCTTCGATCTCGGCGACGGTGAACTGCTCGCCGTCGAAGCTGATCGGGAGTCCTGGTTGCAGAGGCGTCGTCCACCTGGTCACGCGCGCCTCCGCAACACCGATTCACCGGACAACGGCCGGGACAGATCCGTCGCCAGCCGCCCAGACCACAACAACGCCATCAGAGCCGGTCTTGCCTGTTCAGCGGGTCGATCCCCGGCCAACCGGCGTTCTGCCAGGGCCAGTTCCTCGCCATCCACGACCTGCTGCCACGCCTGCTCCACTGAGTCCTCGGGCACCACGCCGGGGCGCCGGTAGCCGGCCAGGAACCGAATGTTCTCCAGCAACACACGATCGGCTCCGGACCAGACCTCGTAGCCCCAGCCGTGTTGCTGAAACAGCTCACCCGGCCACGCCAGAGCTTCCGCGATCTTCGCATCCAACAGACGGTCCGCCGGTTTGACGTTGACCACCCGCACGGTCCCCGAGCGCATGACCAGCAGAAAGTCCGGCACATGATGCCGCACCCGGTCACCGACCCGAGCTGCCAACCGGCACGGCTGAGCGAAGATCCCCTGCACCTCAGGATCAAAGTCCGCCAGCAGCAGCCGGGCCAGCTCCAGACGGCTCTCATAGACCACGTGCCCGCCCGCCGTCACGGACGCATACTTCCCCGAGTAGTGGGCCATCCCACGTACCGACCGGACATCCCGCCACGGCTTCGACCCCGAGAAGTCGGCCAACCGCAGCTGCCGCAACGGCACTTCATACACCGATAGGTCCTCGTACCGGATCGACACCGTGGGTACCTTGCGGGTACGCCGGGCGCCGCCCGCGCTCCGTACTGCCATGCTGGGGACGCTACGGAGGACTGCCGACGCGCACTCGGAGAAGATCAGAAGAACCCCGACAAGGACCACTACTGAACGTAGTAGTTGTCAACGGGATCGCGGATTTGCTAATCCACTGCTAACGAACTGCCTTCGCTGCTAACGAAGTCGCGGTTCCTACAGGAGCCTCAGAGCCGCGCCCCCTTGAGCGCCATGTGCAGCAACAGCCGGTCCTCACCGTCGTCCAGGTCGAGGCCCGTGAGCTGTTCGACGCGGGACAGGCGGTAGTAGAGCGTCTGCCGGTGGATGCCCAACTCCGCTGCTGTGCGCCCGGCTTGGCCCGCGCAGTCGAGGAACACCTCTGCGGTGCGCGCGAGTTCGCGGTGGGCCGGGGACAGCAGGGTGCGTACGACGGGATCGTGGGCCGCGTCCGGGGGAAGCGACGTCAGCAGCCGGAAGGGCCCGATCGACGACCACTCGGCGACCGGGCCGAGGCGGGGCTCGGCCAGCACGGCACGCGCGGCGGCGGACGCCTCCTGCCAGGCGGCCCCCAGCTCGGCGAGCCCGGTGCGGGCCCCGGCGACACCGGCCGCCGCCTTCCCCTCCGCCTCCCGCGCGAACCGCGCGGCCGCCGTCAGCGCCGGAGTGAGCACCTCCGGTGACCGGAGGCGTACGAGGAGGGCGAGGCTCTGCCCGGTCGCACCCCACGGCACCGTGCACAGCGCGGTCGCCCCCGGCACCGTACGGACGGAAGGGGCGTCGTCCGGGTCGGCCGAGGGCCAGGGGGCCACGCACACCACCGTGTGCAGGCCGTCGCCGCGTGGTCCGAGGGCCGTACGCAGCTCGGCGACCGCCATGTCGCGCTGCCAGCCGCGTTCGGCAGTGAGGACGGCGCGCAGCTCGCGGGTGAGGTCGGCGCCGGCCTGGGCCTCGTCGGCGAGCAGGGCCCCGATGCGGGCGGCGACCTCCATGGCCGAGGACAGCTGTGCGTCAGAGGGGCCGGGATCGTCGTCGAGCAGCCAGACGTAACCCCGGACGACGCCCCGATGGCGTACGGGGAGACAGATCCGCCCCCGGTACACCCCCGCCTCCGGGGTGCGCGGAATACGGACCGGGGCGGTGGCCCGGGTGATGCCGAAGCCCTCGAACCAGGTGCGGACCGTCGTGGTGGAGCGGCGCGTGAGGATCGAGCGGGTGCGCACGGGGTCGAGGGCGGAGGGGTCGAGCTCGCCCTCGCTGTCGTACGCGGCGAAGGCGATCAGCTCGAAGTCCCGGTTCTCCAGGGTCGCGGGCATGCCCAGGAGTGCCGAGATCTCGTCGACGAGCTCCTGGTAGTCACCCACGTTTTTGAAAGGCGCATCCGACGTCACTCGGGCATTCTCCCGCATTTCCGCGAGGCCCTCATACATTTGTCTGAGATCCAGGGCACGGATGCGTGACAGCTGTCGATGGCACAGGATCGGAGAGATCCTTAGGTTTCACGGTGGTTCTCCGTGCCGTACCCGAATCGTCGGGATTCGGCCTCCTACTGGCTTTGTTGTGGAGGTGCCCCGTGCTGGGTCCCGTGATTCTCGCCGCGTCGCGCAGCGACAGGATGCGCCGCTTCGTGTCGGCGGCGCCCGGCACCAAGCAGGTCGTCGCCCGCTTCATCGCAGGCGAGTCCGTCGACCAGGTCATCCCGGTCGTCCAGGACGCCGTGGCCAAGGGTCTCGAAGTCACCCTCGACGTCGTCGGCGAGGACATCACGACCCGCGAGCAGGCGTACGCCGCCCGGGACGCGTACCTGGAGCTCATCGAGCACCTGAAGGCGCTGGACCTCGGCACCAAGGCCGAGATGTCCATCAAGCTGTCGATGTTCGGCCAGGCCCTGGACGGCGGCCACGAGCTGGCCCTCGCCAATGTCCGCCCGGTCGTCGAGGCCGCCGCCGCCATCGGCACCACCGTCACGCTGGACGCCGAGGACCACACCACCCTCGACTCGATGTTCGCCATCCATGAGGAGCTCCGGAAGGACTTCCCGCAGACGGGCTGCGTCATCCAGGCCTACCTGTTCCGCACCGAGGCCGACGCCCGCCGCCTCGCCGCGAGCGGCAGCCGCGTACGCCTCGTGAAGGGCGCCTACAAGGAGCCCGCCGAGGTCGCCTACCAGCAGAAGGCCGAGGTCGACAAGGCGTACGTCCGCGTCCTGCGCATCCTGATGGAGGGCGACGGGTACCCGATGATCGGGTCCCACGACCCGCGCCTCATCTCCATCGCCCAGGAGCTGGCCCGCAAGGCCGGGCGCAAGCTCGACGAGTACGAGTTCCAGATGCTGTACGGCATCCGAGGCGAGGAGCACCTGCGGCTCGCCGCCGAGGGCCACCGCATGCGCGTGTACACCGCATACGGCACCGACTGGTACGGCTACTTCATGCGCCGCCTCGCGGAGAAGCCGGCCAACCTGCTCTTCTTCGCACGCTCGATCCTCACCAAGGGCTGACCCACCGCTCAGTTAAGGAGTCACGGAATCATGGACGCTGTAACCCAGGTCCCCACCCCCGTCAACGAGCCGGTGCACGGCTACGCCCCCGGTTCGCCCGAGCGTGCCCGTCTCGAGGCCAAGCTCAAGGAGCTGGCCGAGAACCCGGTCGACCTTCCGATGACCATCGGCGGCGAGAAGCGCCTGGGCGGCGGCGAGGCCTTCCAGGTCGTGCAGCCGCACAACCACAAGGCCGTGCTCGGCACCGGGCGCAACGCCACGCAGGCCGACGCGCAGGACGCGATCGACGCGGCGCTCGCCGCCGCCCCGGCCTGGCGCGCGATGTCCTTCGACGACCGCGCCGCGATCATCCTGCGCGCCGCCGAGCTGCTGTCCGGCCCCTGGCGCGAGACCCTCGCCGCCTCCACCATGCTCGGCCAGTCCAAGACCGCCCAGCAGGCCGAGATCGACTGTCCCTGCGAGCTGGTCGACTTCTGGCGCTTCAACGTCAAGTACGCCCGTGACCTGCTCGCCGAGCAGCCCCCGGCGAACTCCCCGGGCGTCTGGAACCGCCTCGACCACCGCCCGCTCGAAGGCTTCGTCTACGCGATCACGCCGTTCAACTTCTCGGCGATCGCCGGCAACCTGCCCACCGCGCCCGCGTTGATGGGCAATGTCGTCGTCTGGAAGCCGTCGCCGACCCAGACCCACTCCGCCGTGCTGCTGATGCAGCTCCTGGAGGAGGCCGGCCTCCCCAAGGGCGTCATCAACCTCGTCACCGGCGACGGCATCGCGGTCTCCGAGGTCGCCCTCAACCACCGCGACCTCGCCGGCATCCACTTCACCGGCTCCACGAAGACCTTCCAGCACCTGTGGAAGACGGTCGGCGAGAACATCGCGAACTACCGCACCTACCCGCGTCTGGTCGGCGAGACGGGCGGCAAGGACTTCCTGGTCGCGCACCCTTCGGCGGACCGCGCGGTGCTCAAGACCGCACTGACCCGCGGCGCCTTCGAGTACCAGGGCCAGAAGTGCTCCGCGACCTCCCGCGCCTACATCCCGGCCTCCATCTGGAACTCCGGCTTCAAGGAGGAGTTCGCGGCCGAGGTCGACTACCTGACCATGGGTGACGTCACCGACCTGGCGAACTTCGTCGGCGCGGTCATCGACGAGCGCGCCTTCGCCAAGAACAAGGCGGCCATCGACCGCGCCAAGGCGGACCCGTCCTGCACGATCGTCGCGGGCGGCTCGTACGACGACTCGGTCGGCTACTTCGTGCGCCCGACCGTCGTCGAGTGCTCGGACCCGGAGAACGAGGTCTTCAAGACCGAGTACTTCGGCCCGTTCCTGGGCGTGTACGTCTACGAGGACGACAAGTACGAGGAGATGCTGACCCAGATGGAGTCGGCCTCCGACTACGCGCTCACCGGCGCGGTCGTCTCCAACGACCGTGCGGCGGCTGCGTACACGATGGAGAAGCTCCGCTACGCGGCCGGCAACTTCTACATCAACGACAAGTCGACCGGCGCCGTCGTCGGCCAGCAGCCCTTCGGCGGCGGCCGCGCCTCCGGCACCAACGACAAGGCCGGCGCCCCGCAGAACCTCCAGCGCTGGACCCTGACCCGCGCCATCAAGGAGACGCTGGTCGCGCCGACCGACTACACGTACCCGCACATGGGCTGACCTCCTGCGTCCTGAGGTTCTTGGGCCGGACAGCTGCCGACAACGGCGGCTGTCCGGCCCACGTGTGTGAGCGCTGGGAATACTGAGCCCATGACCACCCGACTGCGCACCGCCCACACGGCGGACCTCACACCCGCCGAACTCGGTGCCGTATCACGGCCTCGGCGGCATCCACGCGCTCGTGCGGGACGAGCGGGGTCTCGCCGCGCACGGCTCCGTGATCCAGCGCCGGGTGCTGCACCGGGGGCGCTCGCTGCGGGTCGGGTACGTGGAGGCCGTGGGGGTACGGGCCGATGTTCGCCGTACGGGTCTCGGCGCCCGGGTGATGGCGGAGCTGGAGCGGGTGGTCGACGGGGCGTACGGGCTCGGTGCGCTGTCCGCGAGCGACGAGGGGGTGGCTCTGTACGCCGCTCGCGGCTGGCAGCGCTGGCCCGGTCGCATCTGCGCCCTCGGTCCTGACGGTGTCGTCCACCTGCCCGACGAGGAGGGCTCGACCTTCGTACGACCCGTCGCCGCCGGCCTCGATCCCGCGCACGAGCTGGTCTTCGACTGGCGGGACGGAGAAGTGCTCTGACGGTCCGTCATGCGGCAGCGCGCACGATCATCTTCCCGGTGTTGCCGCCCCGCAGCATCGACAGGAACGCGTCCACGATCCGCTCGAAGCCGTCGACGACGGTCTCGTCGGGCGTGAGCCGGCCGCTGCGCAGCTGCGGTACGGCGAACTCGTACAACTCCTGCTGTACGTCCGTGTAGTCGCGCACCAGGAAGCCTTCGATGCGCAGGCTCTTCTCGACGACGTCGGCGTGGTTGAAGGGGACGGGCGGCGCGACCGGGGTGTTGTACTGGCTGATCGTGCCGACGCGTACCACCCGGCCGCGTTCGCGCAGCGCGCCGATCGCCGCGCCGAGGTGGTCGCCGCCGACGTTGTCGACGAACACGTCGATGCCGTCCGGGGCGGCCTTGGCCAGGAGGTCGGCCACGGGGCCCGAGTGGTAGTCGAATGCCTCGTCGTAGCCGACGTGTTCCCTCAGATACGCCGCCTTCGTCGCCGTGCCCGCGCTGCCCACGAGCCGTCCGGCGCCCAGCAGCCGCGCGAACCGTGCGGTGGCCGTGCCGACCCCGCCCGCGGCCCCGGAGACGAACAGGTCCTCGCCCTCCCGGAGTTGGGCTATCCGCGTGAGACCGACGTACGCCGTCAGGCCCGTGCCGCCGAGGACGCTCAGGTGCGCGGAGAGCGGTACCCCGTCGAAGTGCGGGAGGCGTCTGGTCTCTTCGGGACCGACTACGGAGTGGGTGCGCCAGCCGCGCCGGTGGAAGACGATCTCGCCCTCGGGGAGCGCCGGGTCCCGGGAGTCGATCACGCGGCCGAGAGTGCGGCCCTCCAGCGGGGAGTCGAGCTCGAAGTCGCCGTCCATCATCTCGCGGTGGTAGGGGTCGACGGACCAGTAGAGGTTCTCGACGAGGGCTGTGCCGGGCGTGGGCTCGGGGACGGGCGACTCGGCGAAACGGAAGTGCTCCGGGGTGGGGAAACCGGTGGGGCGGGAGGTCTGCTGGACGGTGAGCGCGATGTCGTTCATGAAGGGGACCGTAGGGAGGAATGCGGCCACCGGGCAGAGGGTTGGGCTCATGGAACGGCCGCATCCATGAGCCGTACTCATAGCGGCAGGTGGGACCCCTGATGAGCAGCGAAGACCTTGCCCCGCAGGAACTGCGGACCCTCGTGGCCATCGCCCGTGAGGGCGGCTTCTCGGCGGCCGCCGGCACGCTCGGCACGACGCAGTCCGCGGTCTCGCACGCGGTGCGCGGCATCGAGCGCAAGGTGGGCGTCGTGCTCTTCGAACGCGGGCGGCACGGGGCGCGCCCCACCGCCGCGGGGGAGCGGGCCGTGGCGCACGCGCGGCGGGTACTGCGGATGCTGGACGCGCTGGCGGCGGAGGCGCGGGGCGCGGGCGCCGGGCCCGGCGGCGCCGACACCGTCGCCGGGCCGCTGCGCATCGCCGCCTTCCGCAGCGCGGCACTGCACCTGCTCCCGGCCGCCCTTGAACGGCTGACGGCCCGGCATCCCGGGATCGAGCCGACCGTGCGGGTGGTACGGGAAGTGGGACCGGGCACGGCGGGGGAGGTGGCCGCCGGCCGGGCGGACGTCGGGATCGCCACGCTCGGCACGGGTACCCCCGTACCTCCGGAGCTGATTGGCGACGTACTCATCGAGGAGCCGTACGCCCTGGTGCACCCGGCCGGTCATCCGGACCCGCGCTCGCTCCCGCTGGTCGACTGGACCGAGAACTGCTCCTCCTACACCCGGACCTGGTGGGCCGCCCAGGACTGGATCCCGTGCGCGACGGTCCACGCCGAGGACGACGGAGCAGTGCTCTCGATGGTGAGCAGTGGTCTCGGAATGGCCATCATGCCCGCGCTCTCCCTGACGAGTGCACCGCTCACAACCGAGATCACCGATCTCGGTCCGGAGCGCCCGACGCGTTCGGTCGGGTACGTCACCACGCCGGAACTCGCCACGACGGTCGCCGTTCGCGCGCTGATCAGGGAGCTGCGGGGGTCCCGTCCTCGGGGGGCGTGACCGCGCCCGGACGATTTTCCCAGGTCAGGGCGGTGTGACCCAATCCGCCGTCTCAGATAGTAGGAAGTCCGAGTAATTGTGGAGACAGATGCCCGGTCCTCGCCTAGCTTGGTAGGAGCCGAACGTCTCGCTCGACCAAGCGAATGGCGGTCGTGAGCCGGAGCCCTTGGCAGGCAACCCCTGCGGCACCGCTCCCCGCCCCTTCCGGCGTCTCGAAACCCCTCACCCCACTTCCGGCTGCTCGCATCCGGAGGCAAGGAGTCGATTCATCATGGCCGAGACGACCGTCCGCCGAGTCCGTCGTGTTTCCCGTACGAGCGCGTCCCGTACGAGCGACTCAGACCGCAAGAACGCCGCCGCCGCCCTCCAGCGTGCCCTCGACCGCAGGGACAACGGCGGCGAGACGGGCCACTGAGGCCCGCACTCATACCGGGAGCCGCGCCCGCAAGGGGTGCGGTGCGGGGCCTGTGTCCCGCGCCGTACCCCGGAGTCCGTCCCCGCGCCGTACCCCGGAGTGCTCAGACCCCGCGCCGCACCTCGAAGTAGTCGATGCGCCTGCCGCTCTGCGCCAGCGCCGACACCTTGAGCCGGGGCGTCGCACCCGCCTCCGCCTCCACCGAGAGGAAGGAGTAGCCGGTGTACCGCACGCGCGACCACTCCACGGTCTCGGGCCGCTGGTCCTTGGACTTCGTCCAGTGGAAGGTGTCCACCGACTCGCGGTCGGCGACCTTCCCCTCGTAGCTGTCCTCGACCCCGACGGGGAAGCTGTAGAGGCTCTTGCCCGCCCCGCCCGCCGTGACGTACACGGTCCCGTCCCGCGTCGGATCGGTCGACGCGCCGACCGGCACCCGCCTGCCCACCCTGCCGCCCTTGATGGCGTCGGTCCGCTCGTACACGTGGTTGTGCCCGTTGATCACCAGGTCCACCTGGTGCTTGGTGAACAGCGGCAGCCAGGCGTCCCGCACACCCCCGTCCGAGGCGTGCGAGGACGTCGAGTACGTGCAGTGGTGGAAGAAGACCACGACGAGGTCGACGCTCTTGCGCAGTTCACCGAGCCGCCTGTCCAGCCAGGCCGTCTGCCTGCCGTCGGTGTAGCCCTTGTTGGCGGGGATCTCGTACGAGACGTCGTTCGCGTCCAGCGCGACGATGCCGACATTGCCGTACGTGAAGGAGTAGGCGCCCGGCGCGTTCCGTGCGTCGAAGCCGTTGTCGGGGAGCGTCCAGCGCGCCGACTGGCCGCCGTATCCGTTCGGCGAGTACCAGGCCTCCATGTCGTGGTTGCCGGTCGTCACCATCCACGGCACCGACTTGGCCACCGACTCGGTCTGCTTGAGGAACAGGTCCCAGGCGCCGGGGTCGTAGGAGTCCGACTTCTGGCCCTGGCCGTTGACGTCCGCGTAGCAGATGTCGCCCGCGTGCAGATGGAAGGCCGGGCTGCGGCCGAGGATCAGCTTGTCGTTGGCGAGCGCGTCGGGGGTGACGCCCTGGTCGCCGAAGGCCGTGAACACGAACTTCCCGGGGCTGGTGGCGGGCGCCGTGCGGAAGGAGCCGACCGTGCCGCGGTGCTGCCTGGCCGCCGGGTCGAACCCCTCGTGGCCCACTCCGTAGTAGTACGTCGTGCCGGGGCGCAGCCCGTCGAGCGCCGCGTGCAGGTAGTACTGGTCGAGCGCGAGCCGTACCCCGGTCAGTCCCGGTGTGTGCAGGTCGCGGAGATCGGCGTCGATCTTCCGGCTCAGGTCCCAGGGTGACGGTCCCACGCGGATGTACGGCTTCCTGACCGCGAGCGGCACCTGCCAGGAAATCCGCATCTGGGTCTTCGGGTCCGCGCCGAAAGCGAGGTGGCGGCCGAAGGGCTTGATGGCGGAACCGTGCACAAGGCCGGTGGCGGTGGTCGAGGGGCTCCTGCTGTCCGACGTGGTGCCCGACGCGCAGCCGGCCAGCAGCCCGCCGCCCGCCAGCGCGCCCGCCGTCACCAGCGCGCGGCGCCGCGTGAGCTTCGTCCGCAGGTACTCGTGCTGCTCCGCCATGCTCATGCGGCGCGCGAGCCGCGGCGGAATGCCGAAGTCGGGAAGGTCCAGGTCGGGGGCCACGCGAGGGTCCATGCTGGTGAATTTCCCAGCAAGCCCCAACACCCGCCATACGTACGGGTGAACGGAGGCCGAAGGGTCGGTGCGCCACAGACGTCGACGTCCGTATGGCGGACACCCGGTGTCATCCCATGGGACGAGGAGTACGGTGCCGCTATGTCTCGCAGCATCAATCTCGCAGTGATTCCCGGTGACGGCATCGGCCAGGAGGTCGTGGCCCAGGGACTCAAGGTCCTCTCCGCCGTCCTTCCTCAGGATGTGAAGCTGGAGACGAAGGAGTTCGACTTCGGCGCCAAGCGGTACCACGCGACCGGTGAGACCCTCACCGACGCGGACGCCGAGGCGCTCAAGCAGCACGACGCGATCCTGCTCGGTGCGATCGGCGACCCGTCGGTCCCCTCCGGCGTCCTGGAGCGCGGGTTCCTGCTGAAGCTCCGCTTCCTCTTCGACCACCACGTCAACCTGCGGCCGAGCAAGCTGCTGCCGGGTGTCGAGACTCCCCTCAAGGGTGAGCCCGCCATCGACTTCGTCGTGGTCCGCGAGGGCACCGAGGGCCCGTACACCGGCAACGGCGGCACCATCCGCAAGGGCACCCCGCACGAGGTCGCCACCGAGGTCTCCGTGAACACGGCCTTCGGTGTCGAGCGCGTCGTCCGTGACGCCTTCGCCCGCGCCCAGGCCCGCCCGCGCAAGAAGCTGACGCTGGTCCACAAGAACAACGTGCTGACCTTCGCGGGCCACCTCTGGACGAACATCTTCAACAAGGTGGCCGAGGAGTTCCCCGAGGTCACCACCGACTACATCCACGTGGACGCGGCGACGATCTACCTCGTCACCGACCCCGCCCGCTTCGATGTGATCGTCACCGACAACCTCTTCGGCGACATCATCACCGACCTCGCCGCGGCCGTCTCCGGCGGCATCGGCGTCGCCGCCTCGGGCAACATCAACCCGAGCGGCGAGTTCCCCTCGATGTTCGAGCCCGTGCACGGCTCGGCGCCCGACATCGCGGGCCAGGGCAAGGCCGACCCCAGCGCCACGGTCCTCTCCGTCGCCCTCCTGCTGCGCCACCTCGGCTACGAGACCGAGGCCGCCCGCATCGAGGACGCGGTCGCCACCGACCTCGCCGAGCGCGTGGGCAAGCCCGCCCGCTCCACCGAGGAAATCGGCGACGCGCTCGCCGTACGAGTAGCCGGCTGACCCCGCCGCGCACTTACGTTTCGTAGCAGCCGCCGGGTCGCATCCGCACCCGGCGGCTTTCCCTATGCCCTCGCCGGGTGCCACCATCTACCCCTGGGCAATCCCATGGGCCGCATTCACACCATTTCGTCCACGGCTCCGGACACGCGATAATCGAACGCGGAGCCGCGGAATGAGGGAATGCTCGGACGTCCTAGCACTGGCCACTGGCAGTACTGGCGTGAGCGCGGCCCGTCACACACAACCGGTGAAGGACAACCACTCATGACGACGCCCACGATCGAGCTCAAGCCCTCTTCGCAGCCCCGCTCGGATGCGGAGCGCGAGGCGATTCTCGCCAGCCCCGGGTTCGGCCGCCACTTCACCGACCATATGGTGACCATCAAGTGGACCGAGGGCCGCGGCTGGCACGACGGCCAGCTCGTTCCGTACGGACCGCTCTCCCTCGACCCCGCGAACATGACCCTGCACTACGCGCAGGAGATCTTCGAGGGCCTCAAGGCGTACCGGCAGGCGGACGACTCCGTCGCCACCTTCCGCCCCGACATGAACGCCAAGCGCTTCCAGGCCTCGGCCCGCCGCCTCGGCATGCCGGAGCTGCCGGTCGAGACGTTCATCGAGGCCTGCGACGTCCTCGTCCAGCAGGACAGGGCATGGGTCCCGGCGCACGGCGGTGAGGAGTCCCTCTACCTCCGCCCGTTCATGATCGCCACCGAGGTCGGCCTGGGCGTGAAGCCCGCCAACGAGTACCTCTTCCTCGTCATCGCATCCCCCGCGGGCGCTTACTTCCCGGGCGGCGTGCAGCCCGTCTCCATCTGGCTCTCCGAGGACCACGTGCGCGCCGTCCCCGGCGGCATGGGCGACGCCAAGACCGGCGGCAACTACGCCGCCTCCCTGCTGCCCCAGGCCGAGGCCGCCGCCAAGGGCTGCGCCCAGGTCGCCTACCTCGACGCCGTCGAGCACAAGTGGGTCGAGGAACTCGGCGGCATGAACCTGTACTTCGTGTACGGCAACAAGATCGTCACCCCCGCCCTGACCGGCTCCCTGCTCGCCGGTGTCACCCGCGACTCGCTCCTCACCGTCGCCCGCGACCTCGGCTACGAGTCCGAAGAGGGCCGCATCTCCATCGACCAGTGGCAGCGCGACTCCGAGAACGGCACCCTCACCGAGGTCTTCGCCTGCGGAACCGCCGCCGTCATCACCCCCGTCGGCACGGTCAAGCGCACCAGCGGCGAGTGGCAGCAGTCGGGCGGCGAACCCGGCGAGGTCACACTGCGACTGCGCGAGGCACTCCTCGACATCCAGCGCGGAGTCAGCGAGGACAAGCACGGCTGGATGCACCCGCTGGGCTGACCCGTGCCCTGAACCCCGCCCCCTTCAACGGGGGCGGGGGGCGGAGCGCCCCAAAGCGGAGCGCCCCAAAGGGGCGCGGGGAACTGCGCGACCAGCCACGACGGCCCCGCAGACGAAACACCGCAACCCCAGCGGGAGCTCAGCTCAGCGCCCGCTCTCGGCGCGAGCCAGTTCCTGCCCGGCCGCCACCGGATGCGGCGCCCCCTTCGGCGACAGCACCAGGTACACAAGACCCCCGACAACGCCCGACAGCAGGAAGCTGCAGTCCACCCCGCCGGTCAGCGAAAGCAGCGGCCCCTCGTAAGAGGGAAGCGACACCGCAAGGAGACCGACGAACGCGCCCAGCGCCCACGCGACCACGGCCGGCACGTTCCAGCCGCCCCGGTACCAGTAGATCCCGCCCCGCGAACGCCGGTTGAAGACCTGAAGCGCGTCCGGATCGTAGACACCGCGGCAGCGCGCGAACCCGATGAGGGTGACGACGGCCCACGGCGTCCCGATGGCGGTCAGCAGCAGCACGAAGGAGGTCATCGCGTCCTGCGCACTGGACGCGTAATGACCGACGAAGACGCAGACCGTGGCGACGACGGCAACCGAGAGGGTGGCCTGCGCGCGCGAGGCGCGCGGCAGGATCGCGTCGAGGTCGAGCCCCATCGAGTAGAGCATCAGCCCCGCGTTGCCGACCGAGCCCGCGGTGGCGGCGAGCAGCAGCGGGACCAGGTACCAGGTGGGGGAGGCGGAGACCAGCGGCCCCGCGTAGTCGAGGGCCGCGCGGGCCGCGTACGCCGTGAAGGTGCCGAAGAGCTGGGGGACCAGCAGACCGACCGTCAGACCCAGCCAGGTCGCGTGCAGGACCTTGCGTGAGGAGTGGCGGGCCGGGGAGATGTAGCGCGTGTAGTCGCCGAGGAGGGTGATGAACGCGATCGGGCCGGACAGGCCCGCCGCCACCGCCGCGAGCAGCCAGGTCGGCCAGAAGGAGCCGAGCAGATAGCCGCCGGCCTCCGGGAGCGGGGCGGTGGTGAAGTGCGGGGCGTACGCGATCACGCCCACGACCAGCAGCGCCGTCATGCCGATCGCCAGGACGCGGGACATGGCGAGCAGCACGCGGTAGCCGTACACCGCGCCCGCCACCGTCGCTGTGGCGAGCAGCCCGTAGATCACGCCGTACGAGATGCCGTTGACCGGCAGTCCGAACAGCCGGTTCAGTACGCCCACCATCACATCGCCGCCGATCCAGACGGTCAGCGCGGTGTAGCCGAGGGCGAGCAGCAGGCCGACGACCGAGCCGACCAGCCGTCCGCGTACGCCGAACTGGGCGCCGGAGGAGGTGGAGAGGTTCGTCGCCGTGCGCAGGGACACCAGGGCGAGCGGAGCCGTGATCGCCGTGCCGACCACCGTGCCCGCCACGATCGAGGTGACCGAGGCCCACCAGCCGAGCCCGAAGGACGCCGGCAGCCAGCCGAAGATGATCACGCCGAGGCAGAGATTGGAGCCGAGCAGGATCGACACGAGGTCGCGGGGCCCGCTGGTGCGTTCCTCGTCGGGGATGGTGTCGACGCCGCGTTGTTCGATCGGCATGGCTGGGTCTCCTTCGAGGGCGGCCTGAAGCCTGAAGTTTGAGTGACGTTCAATGTGGCGTGTTCCAAGGTCACACGTCAATGTTTCCGTTTCATGAATCTCGCGGTTACAGTGATTTAGAGTGATGCTCTAAATCTGATGCTCTGTATCCCGTAAGGCAAGGAGGTGTCGCGTCGTGAGACTGACTCCCACGGAACGTGACCGGCTGCTGCTCTTCGGAGCCGCCGAGCTGGCCCGGTCCCGCAGGGCGCGCGGCGTCCTGCTCAACGTGCCGGAGGCGACCGCGCTCATCGCGGACACCGTGTGCGAGGCCGCCCGGGACGGGCGGCGGCTGGCCGAGGCCATCGAGCGCGCCCGGTCGGTGCTCGGCCCCGACGACGTACTGCCGGGCGTCGCCGACGTCGTCACCGAGGTGCACGTCGAGGCCGTCTTCGACGACGGTTCGCGTCTCGCGGTCGTCAGCGACCCCATCGGCGGCGGCCTCGGCGATCAGGCGCCGGGCGCACTGCTGCCGGGTCCCGCGCACGCCGAGCCCGAGGCAGTCGTACGGCTCCTCGTCGCGAACACCGCGACCGTGCCGGTCTCCGTCACCTCCCACTTCCACTTCTTCGAAGCGAACCCGCGGCTCGACTTCCCGCGCGCGGACGCCTACGGGATGCGGCTCGCCGTGCCCGCGGGCTCCTCGGTGCGCTTCGGGCCCGGGGAGAGCGCCGAGGTCGGGCTGCTGCCCATCGGCGGCGAGCGGATCGCGATCGGCTTCGCCGGTCTGGTCGACGGGCCGCTGGACGCGCCGGGGGCCAAGGAAGAGGCCCTGCGCAGGGCCGCCGCCTGTGGGTATCTCGGAACCGAGGGAGCTGAGCACCGATGAATCCGTACGAGTACGCCGCCACCCACGGCCCGCGTGCGGGCGACCGCGTCCGCCTCGGCGACTCGGGGCTCACGATCCGGGTCGAGTCCGATGCCCAGAAGTACGGCGACGAGTTCCTCGCCGGCTTCGGCAAGACCGCCCGCGACGGGCTGCACCTCAAGGCCGCCGCCGTCCGCGAGACCTGTGACGTCGTCATCAGCAATGTGGTCGTGATCGACGCGGCGCAGGGGATCAGGAAGGTCTCCATCGGCATCCGCGAGGGACGGATCTGCTCCATCGGGCGGGCCGGGAACCCCGACACCCTCGAGGGCGTCGACGTCGTGGTCGGCACGGGTACGTCCATCGTGTCCGGCGAGGGGCTCATCGCCACCGCCGGTGCCGTGGACACGCACGTCCATCTGCTGTCGCCGCGCATCATGGAGGCCTCGCTCGCCTCCGGGGTGACCACGATCATCGGCCAGGAGTTCGGCCCGGTTTGGGGCGTCGGCGTCAACTCGCCCTGGGCGCTGCGCCACGCCTTCAACGCCTTCGACGCCTGGCCGGTCAACATCGGCTTCCTGGGCCGGGGTTCGTCGTCCTCCGACGCACCCCTCGTCGAGGCGCTCGCCGAGGGCGGCGCGTCCGGCTTCAAGGTCCACGAGGACATGGGCGCCCACACCCGCGCGCTGGACACCGCGCTGCGCGTCGCCGAGGAGTACGACGTCCAAGTCGCCCTGCACAGCGACGGGTTGAACGAATGCCTGTCGGTCGAGGACACCCTCCGGGTACTCGAAGGGCGCACCATCCACGCCTTCCACATCGAAGGGTGCGGCGGCGGGCACGTACCGAATGTCCTGAAAATGGCGGGAGTTCCGAACGTCATCGGCTCCTCCACCAACCCGACCCTGCCGTTCGGCCGGGACGCGGTCGCCGAGCACTACGGGATGATCGTCTCCGTCCACGACCTGAAGACCGACCTGCCCGGCGACGCCGCCATGGCCCGCGACCGGATCAGGGCCGGGACGATGGGCGCGGAGGATGTGCTGCACGACCTGGGCGCGATCGGCATCACCTCCTCGGACGCGCAGGGCATGGGCCGCGCGGGCGAGACCGTACGCCGGACGTTCGCGATGGCCGGGAAGATGAAGGCCGAGTTCGGCGCCCCCGATGACCACGACAACGAACGCGTCCTGCGCTACATGGCCAAGCTGACCATCAACCCCGCCATCGCCCACGGCCTCGCGCACGAGGTCGGCTCCATCGAGGTCGGCAAGCTCGCCGACATCGTGCTGTGGCGGCCCGAGTACTTCGGCGCCAAGCCGCAGCTGGTCCTCAAGTCCGGCTTCCCGGCGTACGGCGTCGTCGGCGACCCCAACGCCGCCACCGACACCTGCGAACCCCTCGTCCTGGGGCCGCAGTTCGGGGCGCACGGCTCGACGCCCGCCGACATCTCGGTGGCCTTCGTCGCGCAGGCGGCGCTCGACCAGGGCAACGACCTGATGCCCACCCGGCGGCGCCGGGTCGCCGTCCGCGGCACCCGCGGCATCGGTCCGGCCGACCTGCGCCTCAACTCCCGTACCGGAGCCGTCGATGTCGACCAGCGCACCGGCCTTGTCACCCTCGACGGCGACCCGATCCGCTCCGAGCCCGCCGACTCGGTCTCCCTCAACCGCCTGTATTTCCTGTAAGGAACTGAACTCCTATGAACACGCCTGCCGCCGACGGTTTCCGAATGCCTGCCGAGTGGACCCCGCACGAGCGCACCTGGATGGCGTGGCCGGGGCCCAACCACACCTTCGACAATCCGGCCGATCTCGCCGAGTCGCGCGAGGCCTGGGCGGCGGTGGCCCGCACGGTCCGCCGCTTCGAACCGGTGACCGTGGTGTGCGGGCCCGGGCAGTCCTCGGCGGCTCTCGAACTCTTCGGCCCCGGGATCGATGTCGTCGAACGTGACCTCGACGACGCCTGGATGCGCGACATCGGCCCCACCTTCCTCACCGACGGGAAGGGTGAACTCGCCGCCGTGGACTGGACGTTCAACGGCTGGGGCGCCCAGGACTGGGCCCGCTGGGAGCACGACGCGAAGATCGGCGCGTACGTCTCGGACCTCGCGGGGGCACGGACGTACGCCTCGAAGCTCGTCAACGAGGGCGGCGCGATCCATGTCGACGGCGAGGGGACCGTCCTGCTCACCGAGACCGTGCAGCTCGGCCCCGAGCGCAACCCGGACTGGACCCGTGAGCAGGTCGAGGCGGAGATCCACGCCCACCTCGGCACCCGCAAGGCGATCTGGCTGCCGCGCGGGCTGACCGGCGACTATCCGCCGCACGGCTTCGGCACCCTCGGCCATGTCGACATCGTCGCCGCGTTCGCGCGCCCCGGCGTCGTCGTCGCGCACTCCCAGCAGGACCCTGCGCACCCCGACCACGAGGTCAGCAAGGAGATCATCGGCCTGCTCAAGGGGCAGACCGACGCCCGGGGCCGGAGGCTGGAGGTCGTCGAGGTCCCCGCCCCGACCGTCCTGGAGGCCGACGGACACTGGGCCGACTACTCGTACATCAACCACTACCTCTGCAACGGTGGCGTGGTCCTCTGCGGATTCGACGACCCGCGCGACGAGATCGCGGCCGGTATCTTCCGCCGACTGTTCCCCGAGAGGACCGTCACACTGGTGGACGCACGTACGATCTTTGCCGGTGGCGGAGGCATCCACTGCATCACCCAGCAGCAGCCGAAGGTTTGAGGAGTACGGGATGGCCGGTCCGCGCAGGAACGCGCCCCCGCGCGAGGACGTGCTCGCCGCCGCCATGGACATGATCGCCGAACGCGGTCTGGAGAAGCTCACCATGGCGGCGCTCGGCCGCGAGGTCGGGATGAGCAGCGGTCATCTGCTGTACTACTTCCGCTCCAAGGACGAACTGCTGCTGCGGACCCTGGAATGGAGCGAGGGGCGCCTGGGCGTCGAGCGCGGCCGGCTGCTGACCCGGCCGGCCACGGCCCGCGAGCGCCTCGACGCCTACGTCGACCTGTACGTCCCCGACGGCCACCGCGACCCGCACTGGACCCTCTGGCTGGAGGTCTGGAACCGCTCGCAGAACGCCGACGACGACGCCCGTGAGCGGCAGGTCGCCATCGAGGGCGCCTGGCACCGGGACCTGGTGGCCCTGCTCGCCGAGGGCGTCTCGCACGGCGAGTTCCGCTCCGTCGACCCGGACCGTTTCGCCGCGCGGCTGCGGGCCCTCCTCGACGGCTTCTCCATCCATGTGGCGATCGGGCTGCGCGGCACGGACCGGGGGCAGATTCTCAGCCACGTACGGGAGTTCCTGGACGACGGGCTTCTCCCGGACGACTGATCAACGGTCCGGGTTGTACGCATTACGGGGGATTGACCCTGTAGCGCGTGGTGCGTTTGCCTCGAAGAGGGCCCTCGGCGTGGGGCCGGGGGAGAAACGTCCACGGGGACCTCAGGGGGGAACATGACCAGAGCCGCAGGAGTGTCCGGAGTCTGCTTAGGGGTGACGCTGTTACTCGCGCTCACCGGGACGAGCGCGTCCGCCGCACCGCACGCATCCACCTTGGAGAGGGTGAGCACGGCCGCCGACGGCAGCCAGGCCGACGGGCCGTCGAGCGGCGCCGCGATCAGCGCCGACGGCCGCCAGGTCGCGTTCACGTCCACCGCGCCGGGCTTCGGCTGCGCGCGTTCCGCACCGTGCCTACTCGTGAAGGACCTGGCCGACGGCGCGGTCACCAAGATCGACCTCGGCAGCGGCTTCACCTACGGCTCGCCGATGCCGAGCGCCGACGGGAGCCGGATCGGCTTCTCCGCGGGCACCCGGTTCCTGGCTCCGTACCTGTACGACCGCGCCACCGGCAGCTCGGAGAAGCTGTGGCCCGAGAACCCGCCCGGCTTCAACGAGTTGGGCCGCGCGCAGTCGGTCAGCCCGGACGGCACGCACGTCGCATACACCATCGGCAACCGCAACGGCGACGAGAACTTCCGGCTGCTGTACGTCCGCGACACGGCCACCGGCGCCGACGAGCTGATCTCACCGGCCGAGGAGGGCGACAAGGCCGGGGCCTCGGTGAGCGGCGACGGCGAACGGATCGCGTACGGCGTCCGCACCGACTCCGAGACGGACCCGGTCGACGTCTTCGTCAAGGACCGGGCGACGGGCGAGCGGACCCAGGTCGACACGGGCCTCGGCGCCGCCCACCTGGTCCGCATCACCGCGGACGGCCGCCGCGTCCTCCTCGACGCCGAGAGCGGCCTGTACGTCCACGACCTCCGCACGGGCGAGTCACGGCGGGTGGCCGACGGGCGGCCCATGTCGGCCACGGCGGACGGCCGGTACGCCGTGGTCTCGGGCGAGGACGGCACGCGGGTGCGCGACCTGCGGACGGGGCTGCGGGGAGCCGCCCTCCCGCCGAACGCCCAGTCGGGAGACGACATGCTGGCCGCCGAGGGGCGTGCGGTGGCGTTCAGTTCGGATGCGTCCCATCTGGTGGCGGGCGACACCAACAGAGAGTCGGACGTGTTCGTCTTCTCGGGCGCGCTCCGGGAGAACCCGGACCCGATGCCGTCCGTCACCGAACGGGTCAGCACGACATGGGACGGGCAGCAACTGTCCGGGGCGTCCTACGAACCGGCGATGGGGGAGGACAAAGTCGTCGCCTTCACCTCGCAGGGGACCGACGACCCGAAGGACACGAACGTATTCGTCAGCGTGGCCGGGGGAGTCTCCCTGGTCAACTCCACCTCACAGGGCCCCTCGCACGAGGTCACGCCCTGCTACAGCGGACGCGAGGTCGGCTACGTTGCCCCGCTCGCAGCCGACGGCGGCCCGGGCGTCCACATCCGCAACCGCGCGGTCGGCAAGCTGACCAGCCTGGGTTTCTACCAGGGCGTCCGCTTCACCTGGATGGGACAGCCCAGCGTGAGTCCCACCTGCCAGTGGATCACCTACGCCGCCACGCTGCCCGCGACCGAGGCCGACCCTCACCCGCAACCCCGCGTCTACCGCTTCAAGTTCAGCGGCGGTACCACCGACGTGGTCAGCGCGCCGACGGACGAGGCGGCGGGCAACCCGTCGATCGACTACGACGGCCGGTACATCGCCTTCGAGCAGGGCCCCGACACCTACGTCCGCGACCTGGACACCGGTGACCTGGAGAAGGCCGGCAGCAACTCCTCGGCCCCCTCGATCAGCGCGGACGGACGCAAGGTCGCCTTCCAGCAGGGCACGAGCGTCCACGTCAAGGACCTCGACACCGGGACCACGACCCGGGTCAACGGCACGGAGCCCTCGCTCGCCGGGGACGGCGCGCATGTCGCGTACACCTTGGGCCGTTCCGTGTACCTGCTCGAACTCGCCACCGGCAAGCGGCAGTTGATCAGCGTCGACCGCTGGGGCGGCCGCAACGACCTTGCGGCGGGGCACCCCTCCGTCAACGCCGACGGCACCGTCGTCGCGTTCGAGTCGGCATCACCCGATCTGGTGGAAGGGGACACCAACGGGGTGTCGGACGTCTTCCTGCGGACAGTGCAATGACCACGGCCAACCAGTGATCACGACCAACCAACGGTCACGTCCAATCAGTGACCACGATCAACCAGTGACCACGACCAACCAATGACCCACGACCAACCACGGGGGAACGACCATGCACAGGAACAAGCGGCTTGCCGCACTCACGGCCGTCGCCGTCGCCGTCACGGTGGCGCTGACGGGAACCACTGCGGGCGCCGCGCCCAGGGCCCCGCACACCGAGCCGATCAGTGTCACGCCGGAGGGCAAGGCGGGCAACGGCACCACGCCCATTGCCGTCATCAGCCGCAACGGCCGCCACATCGCGCTCAGTTCGAACGCCGAGGACCTGGACCCCAACATGCCGCACGGCGGCATGTACGTACGCGACCCGCAGACCGGGAAGCTCCGCTTCGCGGGGTTCGGCGGTCTGTTGGCGGTCCTCAACGACGGCCGCTATGTCTACGTCGAATACGCCCCGTCCGCCGAGGACACAGACGTCTGGATCCACGAGATCGGCACGGGGAAGCGGGTGGGCTTCGGCATCGAGATCCCCGAAGGCTTCACCGGGCAGCCCGCCGGGGTCTCCGTCAGCCCCAACGGCCGTTACGCCGTCTACACGCTCCAGGAGGAGGCCGCGGGCACCAGCGTGGTGTTCCTGCGCGACCGCGTCGCCGGCACCACCGAGCGGATCAGCCACCCCAAGCCGACCTGGGAGCCGCGCAACGCCTTCCAGCCGACGGTCAGCGACGACGGGCGCCGCGTGGTCTACCAGTACAACTACGCGAACGGCCCGCGCGGCGACGACTGGGGCGACGTGTGGATGTACGACCGCACCACGGGCGAGCACACCCAGATCGACCGCTCCTACGACGGCTCAGGGACCGAGAAGGAGTCCCTGAACCCGTCCATCAGCGGCAACGGACGTACGGTCGTCTTCGAGTCCCGGGACACCCACCTCGTCCCCGATGACAACGACGTCAGCTGGAACGTGTTCGTGCACGACATCGCCTCCGGCACCAATCAGCGCATCCACGGCACCCAGGGCGGCCCCGGCGAGGTCTACACCCGCGAAGCCGCGATCAGCGCCGACGGCCGGTACCTCACCTTCATGTCGGAGGTGACCGAGGCCGGCAGCCAGTGGGGCAAGGAGTACCCCGTCTACCTGCGGGACCTGAGGAAGGGCACCACCACCCTGGTCTCGCCCGACACCACCGGCGGCACCGCCACGGCCGACGTCCTGCCGGGCCGGATCGCCGACGGCGCCCGCGGCATCCTCTTCCTGTCGTCCGACCCGACGCTGATCCCGGCCGGCGACACCAACGAGGGCACCGACGCCTTCGTACGGCACCTGCGGTGACCAGCGGCGTGCTCGCATCCTGAGACGGGCCTGAGCGCGGGGGCGGATTTGTGCCAGACTGCCCCCGTGCTCTCGTTCGCCACGATTATTGGCAGCAGGCGCGCCGGTCCGCAGTGACCGCCACGTACCACCACGTACGGGCGGGCACCGTCGTCTTCGACCCGCGCGCAGACCTCTCGCACCCGCGAGGGGTTTTTCGTTTTCCTGGCCCACCTCAAGCCGGGAAAGGAGCGCGAGGGATCATTGGAGGACGGTGGAGCCGGTCATTCCGGTACAGACCGAGATCCAAACCTCAGGAGCCAGAGACCATGACGGACACCAGCGAACTCGACGATTCGTTCCACGTCTTCGACACGACGCTGCGCGACGGCGCGCAGCGCGAGGGCATCAGCCTCACCGTGGCGGACAAGCTGGCCATCACACGGCACCTGGACGACTTCGGGGTGGGCTTCATCGAGGGCGGCTGGCCCGGCGCCAACCCGCGCGACACCGAGTTCTTCGCCCGCGCCCAGCAGGAGATCGAGTTCAAGCACGCCCAGCTGGTCGCCTTCGGCGCGACCCGCCGCGCGGGCGCCAAGGCTTCGGAGGACCCGCAGGTCAAGGCGCTCCTCGACTCCGGCGCCCAGGTGATCACCCTGGTCGCGAAGTCACACGACCGCCATGTCGAACTCGCGCTCCGCACGACCCTCGACGAGAACCTGGAGATGGTCCGCGACACGGTCTCGTACCTGTGTGCGCAGGGCCGCCGGGTCTTCGTCGACTGCGAGCACTTCTTCGACGGTTACCGCGCGAACCCCGAGTACGCGAAGGCCGTCGTCCGCGCCGCGCACGAGGCGGGCGCCGACGTCGTCATCCTCTGCGACACCAACGGCGGCATGCTCCCGGCCCAGGTCCAGGCGGTCGTCGCCACGGTCCTCGCCGACACCGGCGCCCGGCTCGGCATGCATGCCCAAGACGACACGGGCTGCGCGGTCGCCAACACGCTGGCCGCCGTCGACGCCGGCGCCACGCACGTCCAGTGCACGGCGAACGGCTACGGCGAGCGGGTCGGCAACTCCAACCTCTTCCCGGTCGTGGCGGCCCTGGAGCTGAAGTACGGCAAGAAGGTGCTCCCCGAAGGCGCCCTGCGCGAGATGACGCGCATCTCGCACGCCATCGCCGAGGTGGTGAACCTGACCCCCTCCACGCACCAGCCGTACGTCGGTGTCTCCGCCTTCGCGCACAAGGCAGGCCTGCACGCCTCCGCGATCAAGGTCGACCCCGATCTGTACCAGCACATCGACCCCGAGCTGGTCGGCAACACCATGCGGATGCTGGTCTCCGACATGGCAGGGCGCGCCTCCATCGAGCTCAAGGGCAAGGAGCTCGGCGTCGACATCAGCGACGACCGCGAGCTGGTCGGCCGGGTCGTCGCCCGCGTCAAGGAGCGCGAGCTCCAGGGCTACACGTACGAGGCGGCCGACGCGTCGTTCGAGCTGCTGCTCCGCGAGGAGGCGGAGGGCCGCGCCCGCAAGTACTTCCGGGTCGAGTCCTGGCGCGCCATCGTCGAGGACCGCCCCGACGGCAGCCACGCCAACGAAGCCACGGTCAAGCTCTTCGCCAAGGGCGAGCGCATCGTCGCCACCGCCGAGGGCAACGGCCCCGTCAACGCCCTCGACCGCGCCCTCCGCGTAGCCCTCGAAAAGCTCTACCCCCAGCTCGCCAAGCTGGAACTCGTCGACTACAAGGTCCGCATCCTCGAAGGCAAACACGGCACCCAGTCCACCACCCGCGTCCTCATCTCCACCTCAGACGGTGCGGGGGAGTGGTCCACGGTCGGCGTCGCGGAGAACGTGATCGCGGCGTCCTGGCAGGCACTGGAGGACGCGTACACGTACGGGTTGCTCAGGGCTGGCGTAGAGCCGGCGGAGTAGGTGCCGGGGGATTTTTCTCGCCCCCTCCGCCCCTACCCATTCCCGTCCCTTGGGGACTCCGCCCCCAAACCCCCGCTCCTCAAACGCCGGAGGGGCTATTCCAGCCCGTCCGGCGTTTGAGGACGAGGCCGTTCAGGCCGATAGCGGGGGTCTGAGGGCGCAGCCCTCAGGAACAAGGGACGGGTAGGGGCGGAGGGGGCGAAAAAATCCCCCCGCACCCTCGCCCGCCCCGGACTCACCTCACCTACTGCAGATGCCACTTCTGGTTGGCAGCCCCCGTGCAGGTCCAGATCTGCGCCCGAGCCCCGTTCGCCGACGAATTCCCGGTCACATCAAGGCACTTGTTGGCCGCGGTATTGACGACATCTCCGGTGGTGGAGTTGTACGACCACCGCTGAGCCCCCGTCCCGTTGCAGTCGTAGAGCTGAAGCTGCGCCCCATCGGCAGTGGACGCCGACGTCACGTCGAGGCACTTCCCGAGCGCCTGAACCGACCCGTCGGCCTTGACCGTCCAGGTCTGCGCCGTCGACCCGTTGCAGTCGTAGAGCTGCACAGCGGCCCCGTTGGCCGAAGAACCACCGGCCACATCGAGGCACTTGCCGGCAAGTCCCACGAAGGCACCACTCTGGTCGCCGCCACCGGCCTGCGTCCCCGACCAGGTGAAGGTCGCCGAGGTCTTACCCGGCAGCGAGTAAGTAGCGTGCTGCGACCCCCAGTTGATCGTCACCGTCTTCGCGGCGGACGCGTCGTTGTACGCGATCAGCGCCTTGGACCCGTCAGGGTTCCGCCAAGCGACGTTCGGCACGGACGTGCTCGCCGTGGAAGCGATCCGCTGCGCCCCCGGCTTCACGAACTTCGTGAGGTGCCCCATCGTGTAGTACTCGATGGTGTAGTCGACCTGCCCGCTCTGCGCGTCACCGTTGTGGACGGTGACGAGCCCGGTGCAGGTGCCGCAACCACCGTTGTGCGGCCCCATGTTCTGGTCCACGGCCAGCGACCACTTCGTCACTGACTTCGCCCAGTTCCGGGTGTAGTCGACGATGTTGAGCATGTCCTCGCGCTGCTGGTTGGCGATCCAGGTGCCACCGGAGTGCTCGGTGCCGAAGGCGTCCAGCGTCGGGTACTGGTTGTGGACGGTGGTCTGCTTGGTGACGTCGCCGCCGTAGCCGTGCCACGCGACCCCGCCGAAGTTCGGGTGCGTGCGGACCGCCGCGTCGTCGACCGTCGAGGCGGCGTACGAGTCGTACACGTCCCAGTTCCAGTCATGGGCGAGCACCTTGGTCGACAACCCGGCCGCCTGGAGCTTCGGCAGCAGCTCGCTCTTGGTGAAGTACGCGAGCCCGGAAGCGTTCCAGCTCATCGACGGGTACCCGGAACAACACGTCGGCTCGTTCTGCACGGTGACGTACTGGACCGGCACTCCCTGAGCCTGGTACGCCTGCAGGTACTTCACGAAGTACGAGGCGTAGGCCCCGTAGTTCTCCGACTTCAGCCAGCCGCCGTTGAGCGACCCGCTGTCCTTCATCCAGGCCGGTGCCGTCCACGGCGAGGCCATCACGGTCAGTGCCGGATTGAGCTGGCGCGCCTGCTTGGTCAGCGGCACGACGTCCGCCAGGTCGTGTGCGATGGAGAACTGGGCGAGAGTCGGGTCGGTCTGACCGGCCGGCACGTCGTCGTAGGAGTACCCGAACCGCGCCAGGTCCGACGCACCCATCGGATTGCGTACGAACGACAGCCCGATCCCGTCCGTCGGCGAGAACAGCTTCGTCATCGCGGCGTCACGCTGGGCCTGCGTCAGCGCCCCGCTGCTGTTCATCAGCCAGGCGGCGGTGTCGGTGAAGGAGGCACCGCCACCGGTGAACGTCTGGTACCGGGTGTTCTCGTCCACGGTGATGTTGTCGCCGGTGCCGCCACTGCCGGCCTGGAAGGCGAAAGGCGTTTGCGGCTGCAATCCGCGTACGACATGGCGGCCGCCGGTGTCGTCGGTCGTCGTCAGGTAGGCGGTGACCTGTTCACCCGCCGCGTGGGCGGGAGCGGTACCGACGACGCCGAGCCCGGCCGTCGTCAGCAGCCCGGCGACGAGCAGCCGGGCGGCCCGGCCCGTTCTCTTCAGGGATCTGGTCCTGCTCGTGGTGCTCATGGTGCGCAGCCCTTCTGGGGGTGGGGGATTGGGGCGTGCGAGGCGTGAGTAAATGACGGCTGCGGGCGCGCGTCAAGGGGTTGCGCGTTCAGGGTCTGAAGGAACAACAAGCCTGATCCGGCCGCCAATTGCCCGTGTACCGGTTCTGACGTGAAGTCTTGACTGCTTGCCGGGACGCCAGTTAACTCACGGCGTGATCTAAGTCGTAAGAGTACTGAAGAGCGTTGAGGGGTTCTTCAGGACACCGAAGAGGATGCGCCAAGAGGAACCAAGAGGAACCAAGAGGAATCGAAAAGAACCAAGAGGATCAACGAGAGTCGAGGGAAGGTCCATGCGAAGAACCGCCCTGCTCGTGTCCGCCGCCTTGCTCACCGGGCTGCTGCCCCTGGCGTCCGCTTCGGTCGCCGCCGGAGCCGACGACCCGCCTCCCGTCCCCGTCGACGCCTTCGAAGGCGAGGTTCCGTTCGCGAATCCGCCCGCTGAAGGCCTCTTTTCGTGGGGCGGCGACGCCGACGATCTGCCCCAACTGGCCCTGACCGCCCGGGCCGACGCCCCCGAGGGCGCCAAGGTCCTCACGGGCACCTACGACATCAGCGGCTACGGCGGCTTCACCCACGACTTCGCCTTCGCTCAGCCTGCCCACGACTGGTCCGCGCACAAGGGCATCCGCTTCTGGTGGGACGGCCAGAACAACGGCAAGACGATCCCCTTCGAGCTCAAGGACGGCGGCGCCAACGGCGAGGCCTCCGAGCTGTGGAGGACGTCCTTCACGGACGACTTCACCGGCTGGAAACAGATCGAGATCCCCTTCACCGACTTCACCTATCGCACGGACTACCAGCCCGTCGGCGGCATCGACCAGATCCTCGGCCTCACCGAGATGTGGGGCTACGCGTTCCAGCTCCCGGTCGGCATCAAGGGCCAGTTCGCCATCGACGACGTCGAGTTGTACGGCACCGCCGACCAGTCACTGCGTGCGAGGGTCATCACCGACTCCGCGGTCTACCCGGTCGCGGAGGGCCGCAAGGCTGTCGTCAAGGTCTCCGTCGCCACGACCGGCGCAGTTCCGATCGACGAACCGGTGACCGTCGCGTACCAGAGCGACGGTGGCACCGCCCAGCCCGGCAAGGACTTCGTACAGGTCCAGGGCTCGATCACCTTCCCGGCGGGCACCGCGTCCGGCACCTCGCGCACCATCTCGGTGGCCACCCTCAAGGACAAGTCCGGCGAATCCGCCGAGACGATCCCTCTCAAGCTCACCGTCACCGGCGCCAAGGCCCCCGCCGAGACTCCGCAGGTCGTCATCGACGCCCACGGACTCCCGTACCTGGACCCGAAGTTGTCCGTGAAGAAGCGCGTCGCCGACCTCGTCTCCCGGCTGTCCCTGGAGGAGAAGGCCGGTCAGATGACCCAGGCCGAGCGGGGCGCGCTCACCTCGCAGGGCGACATCGCGACGTACGACCTCGGCTCGCTGCTCTCCGGCGGTGGTTCGACCCCGACGCCCAACACCCCCGAGGCGTGGGCGAAGATGATCGACTCCTTCCAACTGCGGGCGCAGGCAACGCGGTTCCAGATCCCGCTGATCTACGGCGTGGACGCGGTGCACGGCCACAACAACCTCGTCGGCGCGACGGTCATGCCGCACAACATCGGCATCGGCGCCACCCGTGACCCCCAGATCGCCCAGCAGACCGGCGCGGTGACCGCCGCCGAGGTCCGCGCCACCGGCATCCCGTGGGACTTCGCCCCCTGCCTGTGCGTCACCCGCGACGAACGCTGGGGCCGCAGCTACGAGTCCTTCGGCGAGGACCCGGCGCTCGTCGAGTCCATGGAAACGATCATCCAGGGCCTCCAAGGCCGCGCCAACGGCAAGGACTTGAGCGACAACGACAAGGTCCTCGCCACCGCCAAGCACTTCGTCGGCGACGGCGGCACCGAGTACGGCTCGTCCACCTCGGGCTCGTACACCATCGACCAGGGCATCACCAAGGTCACCCAGCAGGAGCTGGAGGCGGTGCACCTCGCGCCGTACCAGGACGCCGTGGACCGCGGCGTCGGCTCGGTCATGCCGTCCTACTCGTCCCTCGACATCCTCGGCGACGATGTGGGCCCCATCAAGATGCACGCCAACGCGGCCCTGATCAACGGGGTGTTGAAGGACCGCATGGACTTCGACGGCTTCGTCATCAGTGACTGGGACGGCATCAACCAGATCCCCGGCGACTACGCCTCCGACGTCCGTACGTCCATCAACGCCGGCCTCGACATGATCATGGTCCCGTACGCGTACAAGGAATTCCACACCACGCTCATCAGCGAGGTGAACGCGGGCCGGATCAGCGAGGAGCGCGTGAATGACGCCGTATCGCGCATCCTCACGCAGAAGTTCAAGCTCGGCCTCTTCGAGCAGCCGTACGCCGACACGAGCGGCGCCTCCGACATCGGCTCGCCCGAACACCGGGCCGTGGCCCGCAAGGCGGCGGCCGAGTCGCAGGTCCTGCTGAAGAACGCGGGCGGCGTACTGCCTCTCAAGAAGTCCCAGAAGGTGTACGTCGCCGGGTCCAACGCCGACGACATCGGCAACCAGACCGGCGGCTGGACCATCACCTGGCAGGGCTCCTCCGGCGCGATCACGAAGGGCACGACGATCCTGGAGGGGATGCGGAAAGCCTCTCCCGGCGCGACGATCAGCTACTCCAAGGACGCGTCCGCTCCGACCACCGGCTACGACGTCGGCGTGGTCGTCGTGGGCGAGACCCCGTACGCCGAGGGCGTCGGCGACGTGGGCAACGGCAACGACCTCGAACTGACCGCCGCGGACAAGGCCGCCGTCGACAAGGTCTGCGGCGCCATGAAGTGCGTGGTCCTGACCGTCTCCGGACGACCGCAACTCATCGGCGACCGGCTCGGCGACATCGACGCCCTCGTCGCCTCCTGGCTGCCCGGCACGGAGGGCGACGGCGTCGCGGACGTCCTCTACGGCAAGCGCCCCTTCACCGGCCAACTCCCCGTCACCTGGCCGAAGTCCGAGTCCCAGCTGCCGATCAACGTCGGCGACACGTTGTACGACCCGCAGTTCCCGTACGGCTGGGGCCTCACGACGCTCACCAAGACGCCCTCGGGCGGTACGTCGACATTGGCGGCCCTCGCCCTGGCAGCCAAGATCGCCGACAAGACGGGCTCCACCACAGCAGGCCGAACCGCCGTGACCAAGGCCCGCCTCCTGGTCCAGCAGAAAATCGGCACCACCACCATCACACCAGCAGTAGCGAAACCCTTCGCAGACGCTGACCACCTGCTGCTGACAGGCAGCTACGCGGCCGCGGTGGCAAAACTGAAGGAGGCGTACCAGGCGGCGTAGGCACTGCCGCGCTCTGGGGCTCCGCTTCTCGAACGCCGGACGGGGATATTTCAGCCCGTCCGGCGCTTGAGGACGAGCCCTTCGGGCGAAACGGGGGTCTGGGGGCGGAGCCCCCAGGAACAAGGGACGGGCAGGGGCGGAGGGGGCGAAAACCCACAAGCCCCACCCCCACACCCGTCCACTTCCAGCCACCTTCAGGTACCGTCGAAGACATGAGGGCCGCACTCCCAAGAGCGCTCCCCGGACTGCTGAGCGCACTGACGCTCGCCGCCCTGGCGCTCCTCACGGCCCAGACCCCCACCGCCCACGCGGCCCCCGCGGCCACCGACGTCGGCACGGTAGCCGCAGCCCTCCGCGAGACCCCGGTGTACGTGGACCCCGCCGCCTCGGCCCAGCTCTCCACGACAGAAGCAGACGCCCTCACCAAGAAGATCAAGGACGCGGACAAGCCCGTCTTCCTCGCCGTACTCCCCGCGGACTTCCCCACCCAGAACCTCTTCCAGAACCTGCGCACCTCCACCGGCATCACCGGCCTGTACGCGATCAGGCTCGGCGACCAGTTCGACGCCAAGGCCGACTCCGCGGTGATGTCCGGCACCGCCGTGAAGAACCTCGTCACCAGCGTCCAGAACGAGGACACCAACACCCAGCTGAACGACTTCACCGACCGCGCGCTCACCAACATCGGCGGCGCGGCCCCCGCAAGCTGGGACTCCGGCAGCACCGAAGGCGGCGGCGTCTCCACGACCGCACTGATCGCGGTCGGCGCGGTGGCCGTCGCCGGCGGCGCGGGCGCGTACACGCTCGTACGACGCAACAAGCGCCGCAGGGCGGAGGAGCAGCGGGCAGCCCTCGACAAGCTCCGCGTGGTGGTGGACGAGGACATCACGGCGTTCGGCGAGGAACTGGACCGCCTCGACTTCCACCCCGCTGAAGCGGGCGCGGACGACGCGATGCGCGCGGACTACGAACGCGCGCTGGACGCGTACGAGCAGGCGAAGTCGTCCATGGCCGCCGCCCAGCACCCCGAGGACGTACGCCCCGTCACCCAGGCCCTGGAGGACGGCCGCTTCTCACTCGCCCAACTCGCCGCGCGCCGCGAGGGCCGCCCGGTCCCCGAGCGCCGCGCCCCCTGCTTCTTCGACCCGCGGCACGGCCCGTCGGTGGCCGACGCGACCTGGACACCGTCCGGCGGCGCGACCCGCCAGGTCCCGGTCTGCGCGGCGGACCGGGCCCGGCTCGCCGACGGAGCCGACCCGGCGATCCGCGAGGTGGACACCGAATACGGCCGCCGCCCCTACTGGGACGCGGGCCCTGCCTACGGCCCCTGGGCGGGCGGCTACTTCGGCGGCGGCCTGCTCCCCGGCCTCCTCGTCGGCACGGTGCTCGGCAGCATGATGGCCAGCCCCTCGTACGCGGCCGACTACGGCTCCGGATACGGCGACTTCGGCTCCGCCGGATACGACGGCGGAGACGTCTCGGGCGCCGACTTCGACTCCGGCGACTTCAGCGGCGGCTTCGGCGGTGGCGGCGGCGACTTCGGCGGCGGGGGAGGGGACTTCGGAGGAGGCTTCTGACACCGAGGAGCCGACCCGGACAGGACCTCCAGACCTCGTCCGTGCGAGCCACCTCGTCCGAGTCCCCCGTGCGAGTCACACCGCCCGAGTCACCCCGTGCGAGCCCCCCGCCCCCGAACACTTCGCTCCGGTCACTTGAACGCGGCGACGTTGCGCTCCGCCCACTGCGCGAACGTACGCCCCGGACGCCCGAGAATCCGTTCCACATCGGGACTGACCCGCTGCTCCTCGACCGTGGGCGTGCCCAGCACCCCCAGCGTCGCGTCCGCGACCGGCTCCGGCATGTACCCCAGCATCTGAGCCCGAGCCTCCTCACGCGTCTGCTCGACGAACCGCACCGGCTCGCCCAGCGCGTCCCCGATCGCCGCGACCTGCTGCCGGGGCGAAACGGGCGCCGGCCCGGTCAGTACATAGGTGCTGCCACCGTGGCCGGACATCCGCAGCGTGACAGCGGCGACCTCGGCGATGTCGTCCGGGTCGATGGTCGGCAGCGTCACATCGCCGAAGGGCGCTGCGGCCACCCGCCGCGTACGGACCGTCTCGGCCCACGCGAAGGCGTTGGAGTCGAATCCCCCCGGCTGGAGCATGGTCCATTCCAGCCCCGACCGCTTGACCGTCTCCTCCAGCTCGGGCGGATGCCGTCGCGTCCCGACCCCCTGCGAGGACAGCAGGACGACACGTCGTACGCCCCCGGCCCGAGCCGCATCGAGCACACCGCTCAGGTAGCCGCCCCCGCCGGAGAGCAACTCGCCGGAAGTCAGCAGGAACAGCGCCTCCGCCCCGTCGAGCGCGGACTCAGTGCTCTTCGGGTCACTCAGATCGGCGCGGACGTGCCGCACCCCTGTCGGCATGTCCGGAGCCGCCGCCCCGCGCGAGACAGCCGTCACCTTCTCGCCCGCCGCGGCCAGCGCTCGCACCAGCGGCCGCCCGACATTGCCCGTCGCTCCAGTTACCACGATCATGTTCGCTCCCATATGCCCATGTGAGGTCTTGGCCGGGCCCTTGTGGGCCTGAATGGAAGCTACTGGCGGTGGCATAGTAGGTACCTAGAGGAAAGTAATGGGGAGAGGGGTCGATTGTGACCGACGCCACATTGCAGGCGACCGACATGGAGATCGACCCGGAAGTGGCTTGCCCCATCGCCCCGGTGGTCGACATCGTCTTCAGCCGCTGGACGACACCGATCCTGTGGTCGCTCAACGAATACGGGCGGCAGCGCTTCGTGGAGCTGGAGCGCCGCATCACCAAGATCACGCCCAAGGTGCTGACCCAGCGCCTGCGCCAACTGGAACGCGACGGCCTCGTCATCCGTACCTACCACCCCGAGGTCCCGCCCCGAGTCGAGTACGAGATCAGCGAACTGGGCCGCAGCCTGGCCCCCCTCTTCGCCACCCTCGCCGACTGGGCCGCCCTCAATCTGGACAAGGTCGCGGACGCCCGCCTGGACTACGACGCCCGCTGAGCCGTACGGCCACCGGCGGAACTCACGACGGATCCCACGCCGCACCCGCGCCTACGAACCGGGCACCCCCCGCCGCCTAGGACGGCCCCAACGGCTCGCTCGTACGCGGCACGACCAGCCCCGACTCGTACGCCGTCACGACCGCCTGCGTACGGTCGCGCAGGCCGAGCTTGGACAGGACGCGGCTCACGTGCGTCTTCACGGTCTCCTCGCCGACGTGCAGCCGTAGGGCGATCTCCGGGTTGGACAGGCCCTCCGCGATCAGCCGCAGCACCTCCGTCTCGCGCGGCGTCAACGCGCCGAGCGTCTTCTGCGCGGGCACTCTGGGCTTCAGCCGCGCGAACTCGGCGATCAAGCGGCGTGTGATGACGGGCGCGAGCAACGCCTCCCCGCCTGCGACGACCCGTACGGCCTCGAAGAGCCGCTCCGCGGTGACGTCCTTGAGCAGGAACCCGCTCGCCCCGGCGGCGAGGGCGTCGTACACATGCTCATCGAGGTCGAAGGTGGTGAGGATGAGCACGCGCGGAGCGGCCTGAGCTGCGGACCCGTCCAGGCCCGCCAGCGCCGTCATCAGCTCGGCGGTCGCCTGGATCCCGTCCATCACCGGCATCCGTACGTCCATCAGGACCACGTCGGGTTGCTGCTCCCGGCAGATCCGCACCGCCTCGGCGCCGTCGCGCGCGGTGCCGACCACCGTGAAGTCCGGCTGGGTGGCGAGGAGTCCGGCGTATCCGGCACGCACGACCTCATGGTCGTCGGCGACGACGATGCGGACCGGGGCGGTGGCTTCGGTGGGGGTGTGGGTTTGGGTCTCGGTCATACGAGGGCCTCCGCCCGTACGGGAAGCCTGGCCTCGACGAGGAAACCACCGCCGGCCGCCGGTCCGGTACGCAGGGTGCCGCGGACCGTGGCGGCGCGTTCACGCATACCGAGGAGACCGTGGCCGGCGTCTGTGACATGCGGGATGTGCGGGTCGTGTGAGACGTGCGGGACTTGCGAGATGTCTGAGGCGTGCGAGGCCTGTGAGGTGTCCGAGTTGCTTGCAGTGCTGGGAGGCCCTGGCCCGTTGTCGCGGACCCGGATCACCAAATCCTCCTCCGAGTAACGGAGTTCGACATCCACTGCGGCCCCCGGCGCATGCCGTCGGGCGTTGGTGAGGGCCTCCTGGACGATACGGAACGCGGTGACCTCGATGCCCGGGTCGAGCGCGGCGACCGGACCGCTGACGATCAGCCGGGTACAGGAGCCGGAGGCGTCCCGGGACTCGTCGATCAGCTCCATTAGCTGGCGCAGCCCGGGCTGTGGGCGCCGGGTGACTCCCGCGTCGGCGTCCTCCCTCAGCACCCCCAACAGCCGCCGCATCTCCGTCAGCGCGGTCCGCGCGGTGTCCCCGATGGCGAGCAGCCGGGTGGCGCCGTCGCTGGGGAGCCCGGCCGTGGTCAGCCGGGCGGTCTCGGCCTGGACGGCGATCATCGAGATGTGATGGGCGACGACGTCGTGCAACTCCCGTGCGATCCGCGCCCGTTCACCGCGCGCGGCATGCGCGAGCAGCGTGTCCGCGAAGGCCCGCTCCGTGGCGCTGTGGGCAAGGGCCGCGCTGCGGACGTGATGCGTGATGCCGGTCGCGGCAGCGGCGGAGGCGAGCGTGGCCACGAGGACCGCCGTCACCCGGGTGGCGACGTCGTCCTGACTGACGAGGGCCAGGACGACGTACGGCAGGACGAGCGCGCCGCTGAGCCGGGGCGCCCCGGCTCTCCCGAGCCAGTACACGGCGGCCAGTTGGGCCACGACGCCCGCCAGGGTGAGCGCCCGGAACGGCGTCAGCGCCAGCACCCCCGCCGAGGTCACCGCCACGGCGGCCCCGGCCCGCACCGCCACGGCACGGTCGGCCCCGAGTACAAAGGTGAGCGGAAGGGTGGTGCAGACCCCGAGCAGCAGGGCGAGTGCCAGATTCTCGCGCAGGCTCCCGACCCGCAGCAGAACCTCCGCGCAGGCGAGGAGAGCGAGGGCAACCGGGTATGTCACGGGGGCCGGGAAGCGCCGTACCCGCTCCCACACCCCCGCGGCCCCATCGCCGCGTCGCGCAGTGTCCTCGCTCATGCACGCCATTCTGCCGTCGGCAGCGCCGCAGCGCGTCACCCTGGGGTTTGTCCCCCGCATGGGGGACCCGGCAGGCGATCCGTCCCTCGCGTCAGGGGTGCCGAAGACGGCTCCCTGGCGGGACGACTCGAGGCCCGCCGATCCCTAATCTCGCTGAGCATGAGTGACGCAACGATCGAAGTCCAAGACCTCCGCAAGCGGTTCGGCAGGACCGTCGCGGTCGACGGGCTGTCCTTCACGGTCGAGCCGGGGCAGATCACCGGTTTCGTAGGCCCGAACGGGGCGGGCAAGTCCACCACGATGAGGGCCGTGCTCGGCCTGGACACCCCCGACGAGGGTCGCGCGCTCATCGGCGGCCGCCCGTACCACTCCCTGCGCTCCCCCCTGTTGGAGGTGGGCGCGCTGCTCGACGCCGCCGCGTTGCACCCCAGCCGCCGTGGCCGCGACCACCTGCGCTGGCTGGCCCACTCGCACGGCCTGTCCCTGCGCCGAGTGGACGAGGTCCTCGAACAGGTCGGCATGGCCCAGGCCGCCCGACGCCGAGCGGGGGGCTACTCGCTGGGCATGCGCCAACGCCTGGGCATAGCAGCCGCGTTGCTCGGCGACCCCCCGGTCCTCCTCCTCGACGAACCGGTCAACGGCCTCGATCCCGAGGGCATCCAATGGATCCGCGGCTTCCTGCGCCGCCTGGCCGGCGAGGGCCGAGCAGTCCTGGTCTCCAGCCACCTCATGAGCGAGCTGGAGGACACCGCCGACCACCTGGTCGTCATCGGCCGCGGCCGTCTCATCGCCGACACCGCCGTCGCGACGCTGCTCGCCGCCGCATCCGGCGACCGTGTCGCCCTGCGCACGACCGCACGTACGGAAGCGATGGAACTGCTCGCCCGCGAGGGCGGCACGGTCGCCGTCACCGGCGCCGACACACTCACGGTCACCGGCCTGCCCGCGGAGCGGATCGTGGCGCTGCTCGGCGCCGCCAGGATCCCCTTCGCCGAAGTGGGCGCGCACCGGGCGACCTTGGAAGAGGCGTACATGGAGCTCACCCGGCACGCGACCGAGTTCACGTCCGCCCCGGAGACCGAGGTGACCCGATGATCACTCCCTCGCCGCCGGCCTCGACCATGCCCCCCTACCGCTCACAACTCCCGCCCACCCGCGAGGGCTTCGGACGTCTGCTTCGCGCGGAGTGGTCCAAGTTCTGGACGGTGCGCGTCTGGGTGCTGGTGCTCGTCGTCGCGGCGACGGCCACGGTCCTGATCTCCCAGCTCGCCGCGAGCGGTTCCGCCATTTCCGGCGGGGGCCCTGTCACCGTTGCCCCGGACGGCACCCAGGTCACCGACACGTTCCGCTTCGTCCACCAGCCCTTGGCCGGCGACGGCAGCGTCACGGTCCGCGTGTCCGACCTGAAGGGGCTCGGCGGTCGGGACCCGGAACCCTGGGCGAAGGCCGGGGTCATCATCAAGGCGAGCACGGAGGTCGGCAGCCAGTACGCGGCCCTGATGGTCACCCCGGACCACGGCGTCCGTCTGCAGTGGAACTTCACCCAGGACAAGGCGGGCAGCGGTGCGTCCGGTGACCCGCGCTGGCTCCGGCTGACGAAGACGGGCTCACAGCTGACGGGCTATGAGTCGGCGGACGGCTCCCACTGGACGAAGGTGGGTTCGGTCACGCTGCCGGAGCTGGCGAAGACGACCCAGGCGGGCCTGTTCGTCGCCACCCCCCTCCACAACAACCTGCGCCGCTCGTTCGGCGGCACCTCGGAGACGGCCGCAGGCACGAACGTCACGGCGAGTTTCGACCACATCGCACTGAGCGGCGGGACCAAGGGAGCGACCTGGACCAGTACGGACGTGCGCGCCCCAGACCCGAACGCCCCCGACCCCAGTGCCCCCGGCGCCCGCGCCCCGGAGTCCGGCCCGGCAGTTTTCGAACCCGGCACCACCCGGGTATCGGACTCCGGTGTCTACACCGTCACCGGCCGGGGCGACATCGCCCCGGAGCAGACCGGCCCCGACGTCATTCAGATGAGCTTCCAGGGCGTCTTCGTGGCCGTCGTGTTCATGGTGGCGCTGGGAGCCCTCTTCATCACGACCGAGTACAAGCGCGGCATGATCCGTACGACGTTCACGGCGACCCCGCGGCGCGCCCGCGTCCTGGCGGCCAAGGCCCTGGTGATCGGCGGTGTCACGTTCGCCGTCAGCCTGGTGGCAACGGCGATCACCTTCCCCCTGGCCCAGAGCACCATGCGCTCCAACGGGTTCAAGCCCCCCGCGTACCCGGACCTGTCCCTCCTGGACACCCCGGCCCTGCGAGCGGTCGTCGGCAGCGCGGCGCTCCTGTCCCTGGTGGCGGTCCTCGCCCTCGCGGCAGGGGCGATACTCCGCAACAGCGCGGGCGCGATCACGGTGGTCGTGGTCCTGGTGATACTCCCGCAGATCCTGGCCTTCGCCCTTCCGCTGCCGGTCGCGCAATGGCTGCTCCGGCTGACCCCGGCGGCAGCGTTCGCCATCCAGCAGGGGGTGACGTACTACCCCCAGATGGACCACAACTGCCTGCCGGAGAGCGGCTGTTATCCCCTCGCACCTTGGAACGGCTTCGCGGTCCTGTGCGCGTACGTGGCCGTGGCCCTGGCCCTGGCCGCCTGGCGGCTGCGCAGGAGGGACGTATGAGGTCGTCCTTCCACGCCGAGTGGACGAAGCTCCGTACGCTGCCGAGCAGTTGGCTCCTCCTGGCCGCGACCGTGGTCCTGACCGTCGCGGTGGGTGCGGCCTCGGTGTCGGCGGTCACCACCCGGGACTGCCTGACGGCGGCCGCGTGCCACGAGGACACGGTGAAACTGAGCCTCACGGGCATCTGGCTCGGCCAAGCGACGATCCTGATCCTCGGAGCCCTGTCCATAGGAGCGGAGTACGGCACGGGCACAATCCGCACGACGCTGACGGCGATCCCACGCCGCTCGCGAGTCCTCGCGTCGAAGGCGGCCGTACTGGCCACAGCCACGGCGGCAGCCGGCGCTCTGGCGATCACCGTGTCCCTCTACGCGGCCCGCCTGATCCTCCCGGACAACGGCTTCACCCCCGCCGAGGGCTACTCACTCCTCACCCTCACCGACCCGACGACCCTCCGCGCGGCCCTCGGTTCAGTCCTCTGCCTGATCCTCATAGCCTTCCTGGGCCTGAGCCTGGCAGTCCTCCTACGGGACACCGCGGGCGCGATCACGCTGGGCCTGGGTCTCCTCTACGTCGTCCCGCTCATGGCCGACCTGCTCGGCTCGGCGACCTGGAAGGACCGCATCGAAAGCTGGGCCCCCATGCCGGCCGGCATGGCCATCCAGGCAACCCGAGACCTCGCCCGACTCCCGATAGGCCCGTGGCCGGGGCTGGGCGTACTGGCGGCGTACGCGCTGGGTCTGCTGCTGATCGGCGGTGCACTGTTCGGACGGCGCGACGCATAGCCCCGCGTCCGGTAGCGCCGCCTTCGGTAACCCCGCCTCCGGAGTCAGCCGGCGTCCGGCAGAGCCAGCCACTCCTGCCAGGACAGATCCCGCCCGATGAACCGCGGCCGCTCAAATGGCCAGTCGTTCCCGATCCACCGGGGCACGAGCGCGTCCAGATCCCGCTCCAGGTCACTCCCGACCTTGCCGTCCACAACCCACCACGAGATCTCGGCGTCCGCACCGGTCTTCTCCGGCGGATCGATGTAGACGCACCCGAACTCCTCGGTGCCCGCGTCATCGAACAACACGTAGTTGAAGGACTCATGGGCGGCGATCTCAGCCTCGTGCCGCTCCAGGTCCTTCTTGTTCGCCTCGTACGAAATCGTCTCGGCCGGCCACCCCCACGCCTCACCGAAGATGGACCACAGCCGCTCGCGCGAGCCCATCACGGTCGGGTAGTCGATGTCCGCGTCCGCCCCGGTGATCGGACGCAGGTGATACCCGCCCGGCAACTCGACACGAACGGGATGTACGAAGCCAACGGGCAACCAGGTCATGGGCGGAGGCTATCCGCCGGGTGGGTGATCCGCACCGGGTTATTCCCCGGGGCAAGGGGGGACACAGCGACGCCGAGCCCGGGTGCGCGGGCTCGGCGTCGCGAGGGTGGCATCCGACGCGGACGCCGCTCAGTGGGCGAGTGCTACTTCGCGGCAGCGGCGCGCTTGGTGTGGCCCGTCACCTTGGCGATCCAGGTGATGAAGTCGGCCGGGTCGATGTTCGAGCCGTGGCCCTCGTCCCAGTAGTAGAGGTGGTTGACGTCGTCGCCGAGGCCCGCGGCGGCGGCCGCGATGTTGGCGGAGACCGTCAGCGAGGTGTCGGAGTCCTTGGTGCCGAGGCGGATCCACCAGTGCTTCGAGCGGCCCGGGTTCTTCTTGGCGAAGTGGTACATCGGGTTCATCAGGTCGAGCTTCTCGGCAATGTCGCTCGCGACCCGCTTGGTGGTCAGACCGGTGGTGTCGTTCTTCGCGCCGTACGCCGTGAAGTGGCGGGCCAGGGTCGTGTCCGCGCCGAACTCGTTGTTCTCACCGGCGGACAGGTCGAAGGCGTCGAAGGAGGGCGCGTCCTTCTTCCTCGCTCCCACGTGGGTGAGGAAGTCGGCCCAGGTGAAGGAGGCCTTGCCGCCGGACCAGGTGATGAAGGTGTTCGCGGCGAGGTAGGTCTCACGGTCGGAGTCCGACAGCCCGGCCAAGTAGGTGGTCGCCGAGGGCTCCAGGTACTGCTCGACCAGGTACTCGTCGTAGTTGCGGGCGGTCAGCGTGCCGAAGCCGTTCAGGCCGCGCAGCTTCAGGGAGGCCTGGTACTCGGCGAACTGCGACTGCAGCTCCTTGGAGACCGTCTGGTCGACCTGCTTGCCGGTGCTCAGGGCGTTGGTGCCCCAGTTGAACTCGTACGCGCCGTCGGCGTGCTCCAGGTCGGTGATCGGGCACCAGGCACCGGTCGCGAAGATGGCGTCGGAGGCGTCGGCCGCGCCGAGCTCCTTGAGGTACTTGTCGTAGATCTTGCTGTCGCCGGACGCGCCGAGCAGGGAGGACAGGGCGCCGCCCGCGCTGGTGCCCGCGGAGACGATCCGCTCGACGTTGCCGGGGATGCGGCCCTTGTTGGACCTGATGTACCGGACCGCCGCCTTGAGGTCGACGATCGCGGCCGGGGCGGTGCCGTAGTACTCGCCGTCGGAGTTCTTGAGGGTACGGCCGCGGGCGCCGGGCTCGATGACGACGTACCCGGCGGCCAGCGCCAGGAGCTGGTTGCTGGAGAGGGCACCACCCGTGGCGTTGGTGTTGCCGTTCGCGTTGGACGCGGTGGAGGCCGAGGCGCTGGGCGCCGCCGAGCCGGAGGGCGCACCGCCACCGCCCATGGCCGAACCACCGCCGCCGACCTCGGTGGCGGTGGCCACGGAGGAGGGCATGTAACCGCCCACGGAGTTGGCGAGCAGGATCGGCGCGTTGCTCGCGTCGACCGCCGTGCCGTCGATCTCGACCGGGGAGCTGACGATGAGCGACTGGTAGGTGGCGTCCACCGGGCTGGCGACGTAGGTGATCGCCTTCCAGAAGTGGTACACCACCGAGTGGTCGTTGCCGTCGGTGTCCGTGACGGTCTTCGTCAGCTTCGTGTAGGCGTCCGGGTCGAAGACCAGGGCGTCCGAGGAAGCCGAGGACTTCGACGTGCCCGACGCGTTCGCGCTCAATGCGAAGCCGCCGGCCGCGGCGACTCCGGCGGTCGCGCCTATGCCCATGACGACGGTCCTGCGCTTCACTGCCCTGTGCTTCACTGAGGTCTCTCCCATTCGCGGCAGACGAGTGCTGCCGTCGAGTCGGCTCCATCGCGCCGGACGCACACGCGGTGGCCCTGTAGGCCAGTGCGGGCGGCATTGCCCACCCGTGTCGCCCCACCCGATCTTGTGCTTGCGAACGTAAATCGCGGTCTTCAGGATTGTCAACAATTCTGTTCTATTCATCGTTGACGCCCAAGTTCTCGTGGCCGGGTCACAGGCAGACGTCCGTATTCGGACATGCGGCAGCCCGTAACAAGCACAATGCGTCTGCACATGGCAAAGCGCCCGTCCTCTGAAACGGGGGAATCAGAGGACGGGCGCCTTCAGGGTGCCGGGGGAGTCGAGGGGGAGTCGGGGGCTGTCGCCGACTCAGGCGGCGTTCTTGATCGCCGAGATGTCGAAGACCAGCTTGATCTTGTCGGAGACGAGGACGCCACCGGTCTCCAGGGCCGCGTTCCAGGTGAGGCCCCACTCCGAGCGGATGATCTCCGACTTGCCCTCGAAGCCGACGCGCTGGTTGCCGAACGGGTCCGTTGCGGCGCCGTTGAACTCCAGGTCGATGCTGAGCGGCTTGGTGATGCCGAGGATCGACAGCTCGCCGGTGATCCGGTAGTCGTCGCCGCCCAGGGCCACGGCCTCCGTCGAGCGGAAGGTCATGGTCGGGAACTCGTCCGTCTTGAAGAAGTCGGCGCTCTTCAGGTGACCGTCACGGTCGGCGGAACCGGTCTCGACGCTCTCCATCTTGACGTCGAGGGAGGCGGTGGATTTGGACGGGTCGCTGCCGTCCAGGTGCAGGGTGCCCTCGAAGTCCTTGAAGCCGCCCTTGACGTTCGTCACCATCGCGTGGCGGGCGACGAAGCCGATCGTCGAGTGCGACGGGTCGATCGCGTAGTCGCCGGTCAGTGCGGCCAGCTCGGGGCTCACCTCGACGGGGGTCGAGGGGGTGCCGGTCTCGTCGGTGTCGGTGGTCTTGCGGCCGAAGATGCCCATGACGTGCTCCTTGGGGGACGGTTCGCGGATTCGTCCAGAAGCCGCGACGCGAGGTTGTCGAACCGAGTAGATCGATTCTGTTTAAGATTCAACGATGCCAACAAGAGGGAATGTAGACCTATTCCATTCAAGTTTCAACATCATCCGCCACGTGTTCACGACGTTACTTTGCGTCCGGGCGAGGCGCCTCCCCGGAGGCCTGTTCACCCCAGGGATGGCATGTGCCACTCATGAATGTGAGGTGGCTCTCAGCTGACGAGTTTGTGCGACCCCTACAAGCCGGAGACCCCCTGAGCAGTCAGATCGCCTGCCTGTGGTCAGGGTTCTGTTGAGGGGTACCAGGAAAACGGCCCGGAGACTGTACGGAGTCGACGGCCCGCTTTCCTTGGTGGACTTCGTATGGTCGCTACATGACCGTTTTGGATGAGGCCGAATCCTCAGGCGAACCCACGGACGCACGCGGGCGCGTGGCCGAGCTGCACGCGATCCGTGCGGATGCGCTGCGGGGCCCCAGCGAGAAGGCGACCGCCGCGCAGCACGCCAAGGGCAAGCTGACCGCGCGCGAGCGTATCGAGCTCCTGCTGGACGCGGGCTCGTTCCAGGAGGTCGAGCAGCTGCGCCGGCACCGGGCGACCGGGTTCGGCCTGGAGGCGAAGAAGCCGTACACCGACGGTGTCATCACCGGCTGGGGCACGGTCGAGGGCCGCACGGTCTTCGTGTACGCCCATGACTTCCGCATCTTCGGCGGCGCGCTGGGCGAGGCCCACGCCACGAAGATCCACAAGATCATGGACATGGCCATCGCGGCCGGAGCGCCGCTGGTCTCCCTCAACGACGGCGCGGGAGCCCGTATCCAGGAGGGCGTCTCGGCGCTCGCCGGCTACGGCGGCATCTTCCAGCGCAACACCAGGGCCTCCGGTGTCATCCCGCAGATCAGCGTGATGCTCGGCCCGTGCGCGGGCGGTGCGGCCTACAGCCCCGCCCTCACCGACTTCGTGTTCATGGTCCGCGAGACCTCGCAGATGTTCATCACGGGCCCGGACGTCGTCAAGGCCGTCACCGGCGAGGAGATCACCCAGAACGGCCTGGGTGGCGCCGACGTGCACGCCGAGACCTCCGGCGTCGCGCACTTCGCGTACGACGACGAGGAGACCTGCATCGCCGAGGTGCGCTACCTCCTGTCGATGCTCCCGCAGAACAACCGTGAGAACCCGCCGCGCGTCGCGTCCGAGGACCCCGCCGACCGTCGCTCGGACGTCCTCCTCGACCTGGTTCCCGCGGACGGCAACCGCCCGTACGACATGACGAAGGTGATCGAGGAGCTCGTCGACGACGGCGACTACCTTGAGGTGCACGAGCGTTGGGCCCGCAACATCATCTGCGCACTGGCCCGTCTCGACGGCCAGGTCGTCGGCATCGTCGCCAACCAGCCGCAGTCGCTCGCGGGTGTGCTGGACATCGAGGCCTCCGAAAAAGCTGCGCGCTTTGTCCAGATGTGTGACGCTTTTAACATCCCGATCGTCACTCTTCTGGATGTCCCCGGGTTCCTTCCCGGTGTCGACCAGGAGCACGGCGGAATCATCCGGCACGGCGCGAAGCTGCTGTACGCGTATTGCAACGCGACGGTGCCGAGGATCTCGCTGATCCTGCGCAAGGCGTACGGAGGTGCGTACATCGTCATGGACAGCCAGTCCATCGGCGCGGACCTCACGTTCGCCTGGCCGACGAACGAGATCGCCGTGATGGGCGCGGAAGGCGCAGCGAACGTCATCTTCCGCCGCCAGATCGCGGAGGCGGAGGACCCCGAGGCGATGCGCGTACGCATGGTCAAGGAGTACAAGGCCGAGCTGATGCACCCCTACTACGCGGCCGAGCGGGGCCTTGTCGACGACGTCATCGACCCCGCCGAGACCCGCGAGGTGCTCGTCAAGTCCCTCGCGATGCTGCACTCCAAGCACGCGGACCTGCCCTCCCGCAAGCACGGCAACCCCCCGCAGTAACCCTGCGGTTCCTCCGCGGCAGCGCTGCGGAAACCTCTCTCACGGAGACTGAAATCTATGGACACCCCTGACATCCGCGTCGAGAAGGGCCACGCCGAGCCCGAGGAAGTCGCCGCCATCACGGCCATCCTGCTGGCTCGCGCGGCGGCCGCGCCCGCTTCCGCCACGTCCCACAACTCCGCCCGCCCCAAGGCCGGCTGGCGCCGCCTGGAGCGCGAGCCCGGCTTCCGGGCACCGCACAGCTGGCACGGCTAGGCTGCGCGTCGCTTGAACGCAGGGAAGGGGGCCCGCACTTCACAGTGCGGGCCCCCTTCCTCATGCGCGGGGTTCGCAACCGGCGAGAACCGCGGCCCCGCGTCCCGACGTCGCGGCGGAAACAAGTAGGCGGGCCCTCCATCAGGAGGGCCCGCCTACTCGTCTGCTGTCCGTGCTGCTAGCGCAGCCGCGCCATCAGCGCGTGCTCCACGAGCGTGATCAGCGCCGACTTGGCGTCCGCGCGGTGGCGGGCGTCCGTCGTGATGATCGGGGTGTCCGGGCCGATCTGCAGGGCCTCGCGAACCTCGTCCGGGTTGTACGGCTGGCTGCCGTCGAAGCCGTTGAGGGCGATCACGAAGGGCAGACCGCTGTTCTCGAAGTAGTCGACCGCCGGGAAGCAGTCGGCGAGACGGCGGGTGTCGACCAGGACGATGGCACCGATGGCGCCGCGGACCAGGTCGTCCCACATGAACCAGAAGCGGTCCTGGCCGGGAGTGCCGAAGAGGTACAGGATCAGGTCCTGGTCCAGGGTGATGCGTCCGAAGTCCATGGCGACGGTGGTCGTCGTCTTGTCTCCGGTGTGCGTGAGGTCGTCGATGCCCGCGGACGCGGACGTCATGACGGCCTCTGTGCGCAGCGGGTTGATCTCCGAGACGGCCCCGACGAACGTGGTCTTGCCCACGCCGAAGCCGCCCGCCACCACGATCTTCGCGGACGTGGTGGAGCGGGAAGGCCCTCCGCTAGAGCTTGCGAAGTCCACTGAGCACCCTTTCGAGCAATGTCACGGCTGGCTGGCCGCCGGCGCTCTCGTCGCCGCCGGGCTGATGAATGGCGACCAGGCCCGCCTCCGCCAAGTCGGCGACGAGAATCCTGGCCACACCGAGAGGGATCGTCAGCAAGGCCGAGATTTCGGCCACCGACTTGATCTCCCGGCAGAGGTTGCAGATCCGCTGATGCTCGGGCAACTGCCCCTGCATCTGGTGCGGCTGTGCGGTCGTGTGTACCAGCGCCTCGATGGCGAGCTGGTAGCGGGGCCTGGTACGGCCACCCGTCATGGCGTATGGGCGTACCAGAGGGTTGTGCGACGTCCCACCGGGCGACGGCTCAGGGTTGCGGCGCTGCGGTTGCACAGGCTGGATGCGCGGCGCCGACGGCTGGTCGTACGGCGACGGACCGGGACCCTGGGGGCCCTGGGGCGCGTACGGCTGATGCCGCGGGGTTGGCGCGGAGGGGAAGTTGTACCGGTTCGGGTTCTGTGAACCGTCACCCTGGCCGCCCTGCCCCTGGCCGGGGCCGTACGACCAGTTGCCCGAAGACGAACCGCCTGGGGGTGTTGCCACTTTCTCCTCCTCCGACTGTGCCGGGCACCCAGCAGTGTGGGACCGCGTCCCGAAACCTTATGGCCTCGGGACACCAAGACGCACCGTCTGTCTGTTAGTTGAGAAGGCTCCCCTGGAGCTCTGCTCGAAGGTCCGGGGTCAGGACCGTACCTGCACGGTCCACCAGAAGTGCCATCTCGTACCCAACGAGGCCAATGTCCGCCTCCGGGTGTGCGAGTACGGCGAGAGACGAACCATCGGAAACGGACATGATGAAGAGGAATCCCCGCTCCATCTCCACAACCGTCTGGTTCACATGGCCGCCCTCGAAGATGCGGGAGGCTCCCGCGGTCAACGAGGTCAGACCGGATGCGACTGCTGCCAACTGGTCGGCGCGGTCACGGGGAAAGCCGTCGGACATCGCCAGAAGGAGTCCGTCGGCGGAGACCACCACCGTGTGGGACACCCCAGGGGTGTTGTCCACGAAGTTGGTGATCAACCAGTTCAGGTTCTGCGCCGCCTGGCTCATCGGGCTCACACTAACGCTCCTGGTTGTAGGTGCTGTCAGGACCGAGGCCCTGGCCGTTCGTGTCACTACCTGCATTGCGACCCTGCTGTACACCGCGGCGCAGGTTGCTCAACCTGCCACGGATGTCCTCAGGGGCGCGGGAGACCTGGGGGCCGCCCTGCGGGGTCGATTCCGCGGTTCCCTCGACCAGGTTGGCCTTGGGCACCCGCCGCGGCAGACCGGACGAGGTGACCCCGCCCGCCTTGGGCTTCTTGAGCTGCTCGGCACGCTGCCAGCGGTCGTCATTGGACGACCGCCAGTCGTCGGGACCCTGCGTGGTCGCCGGCGCCGCCGCCGGCGGCGTCTGGTCCCTCTGCTCCACGGCCCGCTGGCCGTTGGTGCCGGCGCTGCCGTTCGCGGTGGCACCGCGGCGGGGCAGACCGGCGTTGGTCAGCGTGTGGGGGGCGGAAGGGGCCGGTCCCGGACGGCTGAAGCCTACGCGGTCCTGCTCACCCGCGTCAGCGATCTTCGTGGATTCCGCTTCCGGAGCGTACTCGGACCGGTACGCGTTCTGCTCCGCCTCCTGCTGCGGCCAGTCGTCCCGGTAGGACGGCTCCGCGAAGGCCGAGAACGTCCCCGGGGCGGCGTTCCGGTTCCCCGAGTGCTCTTCCTGGACCGGCTCCGCGTACGCGGGCTCCGGGTAGCCGCCGTTCGACGGGAAGTACGTCTCGTCGTACGAACCTTGCTGCGGCTCCTCGTACGCCGTCTGCTGGTCGTACGTCGCCTGCTGCTCCTCGTACGGGGCCTGCCCGTTGTCGTAAGCGGCCTGCCCGTTGTCGTACGCCGGAGCGCTGTCGTAGGACGGCTGTCCGTTGTCGTACGCGGGCTGCTGGGCCTCGAAGCCCTCCTGGTAGCTCTGAGCCTCCAGAGCCTCCGGCTGGCCCCCTGCCTGGGCCTCCAGGGCCGCACGGCGCTCCTCGCGCATCAGGGAGCGGCCTACGGGGTCCAACTCGCGTATGTCGTCCGGGACTTCGTAGCGGCTGTCGTCGAAACCGAGCTCGGCGGCCGTACGCAGCGGCTGCTGGCCCTGGAAAGGCTCGCCCTGGAAGGCCGGCTGCTGCTCCGGGATGATCTGCGAGACGGTGAACTCGTCGCGCTGGATCGTCTCGCCGCCGCCACCACCGTGGGTGATCGCGTCGGGGAGCATGACCAGGGAGGTCGTACCGGCCTGCTCGCCCGAGGGGCGCAGCTGGACGCGGATGCCGTGCCGGTCGGACAGGCGCCCGACCACGAAGAGGCCCATGCGCTGCGAGATCGCGGCGTCCACGGTCGGCGGGTTGGCCAGCTTGTGGTTGATGTCCGCGAAGTCCTCGGCGGTGAGGCCGATGCCCTTGTCGTGGATCTCGACCATGATGCGGCCGTCCGGAAGACGGGTCGCGGTGACGCGGACCTTGGTCTGCGGGGAGGAGAACGTGGTGGCGTTCTCCAGGAGCTCGGCGAGCAGGTGCACGAGGTCGGTCACGGCGCGGCCGTGGATCTCGGCCTCCGGGACACCGGAGAGCTCGATGCGCTCGTACTGCTCCACCTCGGAGGAGGCGGCGCGCAGCACGTCGACCAGCGGGACCGGCTGGTCCCAGCGGCGGCCGGGCTCCTCGCCGGCGAGGACCAGGAGGTTCTCGCCGTTGCGGCGCATACGGGTCGCGAGGTGGTCCAGGCGGAAGAGGTTCTCCAGCTGGTCCGGGTCGGCCTCGTTGTTCTCCAGGTCGGTGATCAGGGTCAGCTGGCCCTCGATCAGGGACTGGTTGCGGCGCGACAGGTTGGTGAAGATCGCGTTGATGTTGCCTCGCAGGAGGGCCTGCTCGGCGGCCAGTCGTACGGCCTCGCGGTGGACCTGGTCGAAGGCGCGGGCGACTTCGCCGATCTCGTCCGTCGTGGTGATCGGGATCGCCTGTACGCGGGTGTCGACGCGGCCCGGGTCCGTGCGGGAGAGCTGGTCGACCAGCATCGGCAGGCGCTGCTCGGCGACGTTGAAGGCCGCGTTGCGCAGCTGGCGCATCGCGCGGCTCATCTGGCGGGCGACCATGCCGGCCAGGATGAACGCGGCGAGCAGGGCGATCACGACGGCGGCACCGGTGATGATGGCGTCGCGCTTGGCGGTGTCGGAGATGTCGGAGGCCTCGGCCACGGCCTTGTCGGTCAGATCCGACTCGAGCGCGCGGTAGGCGGTGTACTTGCCGGTGTTGACAGCCCAGAAGTTGTCCGGGGTGACGCCCTGCGTGGCGAGCCCCTCGCGGGTGCTCTCGTCCGTGGAGGAAAGCGTCGCGAGGGCCGAGACCATCGCGGTGTCACCGGACGGCGGGGGCACATAGGTCTTGCCCTCGGCGGCGGCTGCTTCAGCGGCGGCCTTGGCCTGGGCCGCGCCGTCGGTCTTCAGCTTCGTCTGCGCGGCTTTCAGCTTGGCCGCGTCGGCCTCGGTGCCACCGCCGATGTACTCCTCGACGGCGATGCCCTCGAGGTAGGCGTACGAGGAGAGGGCGACGCGCTGCTTGCCGAGGTCCTCTGGGGTGGGGCCGGGCTTGAGCAGCAGGTGCATGCCGATGGACCGCTGCAGCGACGCCGAGGCCTTGGCCAGCGAGACCGCGTAGACGGTACGGCCGTAGCTGGTGATGTTTCCGGTGCCCAGACCGAGTTCGTTGGAGAACTCCATCAGCGGGTGCTGGATCTGGGTGTAGCCCTCTTCGGTCTGCACGCCGGTGAGGGCGGAGGTGTACGCGGCCTTGCGCAGGGCGGCGAGGCCGGGCTCGACCTTGCGGAAGACCTCCAGGCGGCGCTGCAGGCCGGCCGTCTGCGGCATGTTCTGGGCGGCCTCGTCGAAGGCGTCGGCGGCCGAGTCCGTGGCCGCGCGTGCCTTGACGACGATCTCGTTCTTCTCGCCCTTGCCGGTCAGCAGCGGCTGGGCGCTGACATCGCGCTCGACGTACAGCCTGTCGCCGTAGGTCAGCGCGGCCTGCACCAGACGTGCCGTCTTCTCGGCGTTCTCGGCCTCCTGCCAGGTGTCGATCGAGCTCTTCACCTGGAAGCCGCCCATGACAAGGCCGACCACCACGGGGATGAGCAGAATCGCGTTCAGCCTGGTCGGCACGCGCCAGTTGCGCGGGGAGAAACGACTGCCACTCGGCGCGGGCGCCGGCATGGGCTCCGGGGAGCCGGGCATCTGTGCGGGCGCCGCGACGCGCGGCGGCGGGGTGAAGTTGCCCCGTGCCGACGGCTCGGGACCGTTCTTGCTTCGCCTCACTCGACCAAAACCTCTCGGCGTCGGCACCTACGTTGTGCCGCGGTGTCTCCGGCGCCCTTTGACTACTGGGCAGGTCAGCGCATTCCAGCACGTCAAGTGGCGCCCTTCCAAACACTCGGAACCCATGATTCCGAGTCAGGTAAGCCCCAGATAAAACGGTCATAAAGAACGAGCCCCGCCAAAAGACGGGGCTTTTGTGAGCACAGCGGTACCGGGTGAACGCGATGCGTGTCGGTGCCCGTGAAATTCTCTGTCGAAACGTTATGAACACTGTGGCCGACCGTGTCAAACGACACAGCCGGCTCCAGTACGTCTACGACAACTGCCTTATGGAACTGTCGACTTGTGGACCGGGGCAGACGGCCGTCCGCTTGCCCCGGGCCCGCCGTCCGCTACCGCAGACGAGCCATGAGCGCATGTTCGACGAGCGTGATCAACGCGCTCTTCGCGTCCGCGCGGTGCCGGGCGTCCGTCGTGATGATCGGGGCGTCCGGACCGATCTGGAGGGCCTCACGGACCTCTTCGGGGTTGTACGGCTGGTGCCCGTCGAAGCCGTTGAGGGCGATGACGAACGGGAGACCCGAGTTCTCGAAGTAGTCGACCGCGGGGAAGCAGTCGGCGAGACGGCGGGTGTCCACCAGGACCACCGCGCCGATGGCGCCGCGGACCAGGTCGTCCCACATGAACCAGAAGCGGTCCTGACCCGGCGTACCGAAGAGGTACAGGATCAGGTCCTGGTCCAGGGTGATGCGTCCGAAGTCCATGGCCACCGTGGTGGTGGTCTTGTCCCCGGTGTGGGTGAGGTCGTCGATGCCCGCGGACGCGGACGTCATGACGGCCTCCGTGCGCAGCGGGTTGATCTCCGAGACGGCGCCCACGAACGTGGTCTTGCCGACGCCGAAGCCACCCGCCACCACGATCTTCGCGGAGGTGGTCGCCCGGCCTCCGTCAGAGCTTGCGAAGTCCACTGAGCACCCTTTCGAGCAAAGTCACGTCCGGCGCGCCGCCGTTGTTCTCGTCGCCGCCCGGCTGATGGATGGCGACGAGTCCGGCCTCGGCGAGGTCCGCGACAAGGATCCGTGCCACACCCAGTGGCATGGACAGGAGTGCCGACACCTCGGCGACGGACTTCACCTCACGGCACAGGTGGCAGATCCGCTGGTGCTCGGGAAGGAGCCCCATCAGCTGCGCCGGGTCGGCCGTGGTGCTGATCAGTGCCTCGATGGCGAGCTGGTAGCGCGGCCGGGTCCGGCCGCCGGTCATCGCGTACGGACGTACCAGCGGCTGGTCGCCCTCTTCCTCGTACGTCGACGCGTACGGATCATGAGAGGCGTTGGGCGGGGTCATGAATCCTCCGGGCGGGACAGCAAGTGGGTCAGTCGTGCCGTCTGTTGGGGCCGGTGGGGGGATTGTGTCGGCCGGACGGTGATTTCGTGCTGTGGGTAGATCCCAGGGCCGTTAGTGGAGCAGACTTCCCTGTAGTTCGGCGCGCAGGTCCGGCGTGAGCACTGCGCCCGCGCGGTCGACGAGCAGTGCCATCTCGTAGCCGACAAGGCCGATGTCGCACTCCGGGTGGGAGAGGACCGCCAAAGACGATCCGTCGGAGACGGACATCAGGAAAAGGAAGCCGCGCTCCATCTCCACGACTGTCTGAGCAACCGTGCCGCCCTCGAAGATCCGGGACGCCCCGGCGGTCAGCGAGGTGAGCCCGGACGCGACGGCCGCGAGCTGGTCGGCGCGGTCGCGCGGGAAGCCTTCGGACATTGCCAGAAGGAGACCGTCGGCGGACACGACGACGGTGTGGGACACCCCAGGGGTGTTGTCCACGAAGTTGGTGATCAACCAGTTCAGGTTCTGTGCGGCCTGGCTCATCTGACTCAACTAGTGCTCCTGCTGGTGAGTGGGGCTGGGGAAGCTGCCGGTCTGGCCGGTACCGGCCTGGCGACCCTGCTGAATGCCCCTACGGAGATTGGTCAGTCGGCCGCGTACGTCATCGGGCGCACGCGAGACCTGCGGACCGGTTTGGTGCGTTTGCTGCTGTGCCGTACCCGCGACGAGGTTGGCTCGCGGGACGCGGCGCGGCAGGCCTGAGGTGGTGACCCCGCCCGCCGACGGCTGACGGACGCGTTCTGCCTGCCGGACGAGGTCGTCGTTCGGCGAGCTGCGCCAGGACGCCTGAGCGGCGGCGGGCGCGGGTGCGGCGGCGGGCCGCGGGGGAACCGCGGGCGTCTGCTGCTGGGGGGTCTGTGCGGCCTGCGGGGCTTGTGGGGAAGCCTGCGAGCCGTTGTTCTGCGCCGCCGCGGCGGCCGCGGCCGCCTGCTGACCGTGGAACCAGTTGGTCTCCAGCGTGTCGTACAGCGGGGTACGTCCGTCGCCGGGACCGGCCGGCGGCAGAGCCTCGGGCTCCGGCGGACGTACGGGCCGCTGCGGCGGTGCCTGCGGGGGAGTCGCCGGCCGCTGCGGTGCCTGCGGCCGCTCGAACTGGCCGGTGGACGAGGGTCCCTGGCCGTTGCCGTACCCGGGCATCGGGAACTGCCCGGTGGACGACGGGTCCTGGGAGGCGCCGTAGCCCGGGGCGGCGAACTGGCCCGTGGTGGACGAGTTCTGGCCCGCGGGAGCCGCGCCCGAAGTACCGAAGACATCCGGGCGGACGAACTGACCGGTGTTCTGGCCGGAGTTCTGACCCGAGTACTGGCCGGGGCCGGGGTACTGCCCGGTGTTCTGACCGGAGTTCTGCGACGGCACAGCGCCGGGGCGCGGAGCGTCGAAGTCCGGGCGGGCGAACTCGGACGTGGCGGCGGGACCTTGACGGTCGTCGATCCGCGGAAACTCAGAGGTGGCAGCGGTGGCGGCCGGGCCTTGACGGTCGTCGATCCGCGGCATGCGCGAGGTGGCGTCGGGCTCCTCGTGGCCACGCGGGGTGTCGAGGGACGCGCGCGGCACGGGCGGCTGCGCGTTGTCGTCGCTCCAGCTGGGCCGCGACTGCCCGTTGCCACCGGGGAGTTCGGCACGTGCGCCACCGCGGCCCGGAAGCTGCGGCCTGCGACGGCTGCCCTTGCCGGCCGGCGGCTGCTGCGGAGGTGCGGCCGCGGGGCCGCTCTGCCGCGCACCCGGTCCGCCCTGACGGGCACCGGGTCCGTCACCGAAGCCCTGCGCACCGGTCCCGGCGGCCTGGAGGCCCTGCGGGGCGCCCGGCATGCTCTGCCCGAAGGCATTGACACCGGCACCGGCACCGGCGCCGGCCGGAGCCGGCCTGCCCTGCGGGGGATTGCCCGGACCCTGCGGGCCGCGCGATCCGCCCGGCGCACCCGGGCGACCGCCCTGGTTGCCGCCGGGCAGCGCGGGACCGCCCTGGCTGCCGGGCAGTGCGGCGCGCGGACCCTGGCCCGCGCCCACCTGGCCACGCTGCGGCGGGGCACCGACACGTCCGGGGCTGCCACCGGCACCGAGGGCCGGACCGCCCTGGCCGTTGCCGCGGCGGGCCGCGGCGACACCGGCGGAGGCCTGCGAGGCGGCCGGACCGCCGACGCCCTGACCGGGCTTGTTCGGGACCTTCTTGCCGCCCTGGGCGACGTCGACCGGGAGCATGACCAGCGCGGTCGTGCCACCGGAGTCGGACGGGCGCAGCTGGATGCGGATGCCGTGACGCTGCGACAGACGACCGACCACGAACAGACCCATGCGACGCGACACCGAGACGTCCACGGTGGGCGGCGAGGCGAGCCGCTCGTTGATCGCCGCGAGGTCCTCGGGGGAGAGGCCGATACCGGTGTCGTGGATCTCGATCAGCACGCGGCCGTCGGGCAGCGCGTGACCGGTGACCTTGACCTTGGTCTGCGGGGAGGAGAAGGAGGTCGCGTTCTCGAGCAGCTCGGCAAGCAGGTGCACGAGGTCGTTGACCACACGGCCGGCCACTTCGGTGGTCGGCACGGAGGACAGCTCGATGCGCTCGTACTGCTCCACCTCGGAGGCGGCGGCGCGGAGCACGTCGACCAGCGGGACCGGACGGGTCCAGCGTCGGCCGGGCTCTTCACCGGCGAGAACGAGGAGGTTCTCACCGTTACGGCGCATGCGGGTCGCGAGGTGGTCGAGCTTGAAGAGGGAGGACAGCTGGTCCGGGTCGGCCTCGCGGGACTCCAGTTCGGAGATGAGCGAGAGCTGACGCTGGATGAGGCCCTGGGAGCGGCGCGAGAGGTTGGTGAACATCGCGTTGACGTTGCCTCGCAGGAGGGCCTGCTCAGCGGCCAGTCGTACGGCCTCGCGGTGCACGTCGTCGAAGGCCGCGGCCACCGAGCCGATCTCGTCCCGGGAGTGCACACCGACCGACTCGACGGAGGTGTCGACGTCCTGCGGGTCGGACTCGGAGAGCTGCTTGACCAGCTCGGGCAGCCGTTCCTGGGCGACCTTGGTCGCGGTGTCCTGGAGCCGGCGCAGCGAGCGGATCATGGACCGGGCCACGACGAAGGCGCCGACCAGCGAGACACCGAGGACGAGCAGGATCAGCGCACCCGAGATGATCGCTTCGCTCTCGGCCTCGTTGCGCAGCTCACGGGCCTTCTGCTCCATCTCGCCGAGCAGCGTGGTCTCGATGTTGGCCATCTGGCCGATCTTGGTCGAGTCGTCGTCGACCCAGTCCAGATACGAGCGCTTGTCACGCGTGCCCAGACCGTCCTTGCTGGCCAGCACACGCTTCGCGTAGTCGTCGGCCGCCTCGATGGTCGGGTTGCCGCTCTCGATCGGCTTGAGGAGCTCCGCGGAGCCCTCCCCGTAGATGCTCTCGAAGCTGCTGAGGTCGGACTCCTGGCTCTGCTGCGCCGAGAGCGCGTACTGCCGGTCGTTCTCGGACAGGTTGCCGAAGGTCGTCTTGGTCTCGGGCAGCGCGGCGGCGATGATCGCGCGCTGGACGGAGGCGTACTCCTTGGCGGAGGAGAAGGCCGACAGCGCACGCGTGCGCTGGATCATCTCCGGGTTGCTGGTGGCCTCGGCCATGTCCTGCGAGAGCTCGAGGAGCTGGGTGATGACCCGGTGGTACGACTCGACGGTCTGCGTGGCGTTGTTGGGCTCGTCGTAGGCGTCACTGCGGATGCTGTTGAGCTTCTGCAGCTCGCGCGTGAGGCCGACGAGGCTGTCCCGTACGCCGGTGAGCTGACCTTCCGAGCTGGAGTCGTCGATCTCCTGGACGCCCTGAAGGAAGTTCTTCTTCGAGATGTCCGTCGCGTCGCGGACGCCCTTCACCGTGGCGGAGGTGGCCGCGGCGCCGTGCGCCAGCGGGCCTGCAGTCGTGTCGCGCTCCTTCTGGAGCGCGGCGGCGAGCTCGGTCGCCTGCTTGGTGATGTCGGTCAGCAGCTTCATGTTGTCGAGCTGCTGGATGTCGTCCATCGACTGGTTGATGCGCAGCGCACCCAGCGAGGTCGCGGCGACCACGGGGAGCGCGAGCAGCGAGACCAGACGCGTGGAGATGCGCCAGTTCCGCAGGGCTATTCGCGAGCCGGGGCCGCTGGGGCCCGTCTTCGGCTTCGCGGCTGGTTTGGGGGGAGCCGTCGCGCCGGGGCGTGCGGAACGCTCACCGCTGCCGCCGACGTCTGCCGGTCCCGGGTTCTGGGCGTGCTGGGGCGAGGAACCGCGGTCGGCCCCGCCGTGCGGCTCCGGCTCCGCCGGAGCGCTGCCATCCCTCTTGAAACGTCCCTGCACTAGCGTCGCAACCTCTGGACCAGGCGCCCCTCCGGGAAAACGGCGAGGCGGTGTCGGCGTCGTTCAGGGGCGCAGATGCGCCCCCTGGTGGTCGTGAGTGACCGGCGCTGGATCCCCTTTCCCGCCGCCACTCGGCGCTGCGTTGCGCCCCCTGCGCGCCGGTTCGATCCCGCGGCGGTCCGTGGAATTCCAGCACAGTGCCGGATCTCCAACAAGGCCCGAGTACCAGGCTGTGACCTCCGTGACACCTTGTGAGTGCTGCGTTACGAGACGTAGAAAGTGATCTCGTACATAACGGACGTATGCCTACGAGGTGTTGGGGTGTGCGGGGTGTCCCAGTCGCCATGATCAGGAGCGGAATGTCGGCTTCCGTGGAGCAATGTCGGCTTTGCCCGGTCGGGCCGTCGGCCTGAATTGACCGGTTTGCCTGTTAGTAAGTGAGGAAACTCACACCACGATCATGGCGTCTTCACGGCTTCGCCCGGGAATTGCATGTTTAGCCTGACGCTTTACAGGGATGGCGAATCCGACAACCCGCGCCGACTCGGGGCCCTTTGAGCCCGCCCGGCGCCCATGACGACAAGGTCGAGTACAACGGTGAAGACGACGATGATGTTCCGCAACATAGCCAACCCGCGACGCACCACGCTGGCCCACCTCGAGGACGCCGACGAGCTGCAGACGCCGGAGCAGCCGGAGCACACGCTCGACCTCCCCGCCCAGACCGCCAACCCCCGCCGCACCATCCTCATGGAAGCCCCCGTCGCCACCTCTGTCGCGGTCTAGTACGCCCCTCGCCGGCCGTCTGCTCAAGCCGCCGGCCCACGGATGCAGTGGCGCCCGCCGAATTGCGCGAGGCGCCCACCCCTTCCCGCGTTAGCCTGGGGCGTCAGACTCCAGCCAGCTCAGTGAGGGGCGCAACGATCCCGTGCGCATCGCCAGGTTCTCCATCGACGGCAACGTCGCTTTCGGCGCGGTCGAGGGCGACAAGCCGGACGAACTCGTCCTCGACATCATCAAGGGCATCCCGTTCGCGGACTTCGAGCTCTCCGGCACGAAGGTCCCCCTGAACAAGGTGCGGCTGCTGCCCCCCGTGCTCCCCAACAAGGTCGTGGCCTTCGGCCGCAACTACGCCGAGCACGCGCGGGAACTCGGCAACGAGGTGCCCGACGCCCCGTTCGCCTTCTTCAAGCCCTCGACCTCCGTGATCGGCCCCGGCGACGCGATCCAGTACCCGTCCTTCTCGAACGAGCTGCACCACGAGGCGGAGCTGGCCGTGGTCATCGGCCGCATGTGCCGCGAGGTCCCGCGGGAGCGCGTCAAGGACGTCATCCTCGGCTACACCTGCGCCAACGACATCACCGCGCGCGATGTCCAGAAGCGCGAGAAGCAGTGGGCCCGCGCGAAGGGCTTCGACGGCTCCTGCCCGCTCGGCCCCTGGGTGGAGACGGACGTGGACCCCTCCGACCTCACCATCCAGTGCACGGTCAACGGACAGCAGCGCCAGCTCGGGCGCACCAGCGAGATGATCCACTCCATCGAGGATCTGATCGTGAACATCACCGAGGCCATGACGCTGCTCCCCGGCGACGTGATCCTCACCGGCACCCCGGCTGGGGTCGGCCCCCTGAACGTCGGCGACGAGGTCGCCGTCACCATCGAAGGCATCGGCACTCTCACCAACAAGGTGATCAAGCGTGGCTAACGGCTCCGTCCGCGTACGTTTCTGTCCCTCCCCGACCGGCAACCCCCACGTGGGCCTGGTCCGCACCGCCCTGTTCAACTGGGCGTTCGCCCGGCACAACGAAGGCACCCTGGTCTTCCGCATCGAGGACACCGACGCGGCCCGCGACTCCGAGGAGTCGTACGACCAGCTGCTCGACTCGATGCGCTGGCTGGGCTTCGACTGGGACGAGGGCCCCGAGATCGGCGGCCCCCACGCGCCGTACCGCCAGTCGCAGCGGATGGACCTCTACAAGGACGTCGCCCAGAAGCTCCTGGACGCCGGCCACGCGTACTACTGCTACTGCTCGACGGAGGAGCTGGACGCCCGCCGCGACGCCGCCCGCGCCGCCGGCAAGCCGTCCGGCTACGACGGACACTGCCGCGCGCTGACCGCCGAGCAGACCGAGGCCTACAAGGCGGAGGGCCGCACGCCCATCGTCCGCTTCCGGATGCCCGACGAGACGATCACCTTCACGGACCTGGTCCGCGGCGAGATCACGTACCTCCCGGAGAACGTCCCGGACTTCGGGATCGTACGAGCCAACGGCGCGCCCCTGTACACGCTCGTCAACCCGGTCGACGACGCCCTCATGGAGATCACCCACGTCCTGCGCGGCGAGGACCTGCTCTCCTCCACCCCGCGCCAGATCGCCCTCTACAAGGCGCTGACCGAGCTGGGCATCGCCAAGGAGACCCCGGCCTTCGGCCACCTCCCGTACGTCATGGGCGAGGGCAACAAGAAGCTCTCCAAGCGTGACCCGGAGTCGTCGCTGAACCTCTACAGGGAGCGCGGTTTCCTCCCCGAGGGGCTGCTCAACTACCTGTCCCTCCTCGGCTGGTCGCTCTCGGCGGACCGCGACATCTTCTCCATCGAGGAGATGGTCGCCGCCTTCGACATCGCGGACGTGAACCCCAACCCGGCCCGCTTCGACCTCAAGAAGTGCGAAGCCATCAACGGCGACCACATCCGCCTGCTCGACGTGAAGGACTTCACGGAGCGCTGCGCCCCCTGGCTGAAGGCCCCCTTCGCCCCGTGGGCGCCGGAGGACTTCGACGAGGTGAAGTGGCAGGCGATCGCCCCGCACGCGCAGACCCGCCTCAAGGTCCTCTCCGAGATCACCGACAACGTCGACTTCCTGTTCCTCCCGGAGCCGGCCTTCGACGAGGCGTCCTGGACGAAGGCCATGAAGGAGGGCAGCGACGCCCTGCTGCGTACGGCGCGCGCGAAGCTCTCCGACGCCGACTGGACGGACGCGGAGGCGCTGAAGAACGCCGTCCTGGCCGCCGGTGAGGAGCACGGCCTCAAGCTCGGCAAGGCGCAGGCCCCGGTCCGCGTAGCCGTCACCGGCCGCACCATCGGCCTGCCGCTCTTCGAGTCCCTGGAAATCCTGGGCAAGGAGAAGACGCTGGCACGCATCGACGCGGCGCTGGCGAAGCTGTAACCACAGGTACGTGAAAGGGGGCGGCGTCCGGTCCGGGCGCCGCCCCCTTTGCGTGGAGAGGGCCCGGAGTTACCGTCGGACCATGAGTATCAAGGCCTTGGTCTGGGACGTGGACGACACGCTCTTCGACTACACGGGCGCGGACCGGGCCGGGATGCGCGGGCACTTGGCGGCCGAGGGTCTGCTCGACGGGTACGAGTCCGTCGAGCAGGCCCTCTCGCGCTGGCGGGACATCACCGATGTGCAGTGGGCGAGGTTTGCGGCGGGGGAGTCGGACTGGCAGGGCCAGCGCCGGGACCGGGTCAGGGAGTTCCTGGGCGAGCCCCTGAGCGACGCCGAGGCCGACGGCTGGTTCCAGCGGTACGCCGGCCACTACGAAGCCGCCTGGGCCCTCTTCCCGGACGCGCTGCCCGCCCTGGACGCCCTCGCCGCCAGCCACCGGCACGCAGTCCTGTCCAACTCCAGCCTCCACAACCAGGACCGCAAACTCCGCGTTCTCGGCGTACGCGACCGCTTCGAGACCGTCCTGTGCGCGGCCGAACTCGGAGTCTCCAAGCCCGCCGAAGCGGCCTTCCACGCCGCCTGCGAATCCCTCGGTCTGCCTCCGCACCAGGTCGCGTATGTCGGCGACCATCCGGAGATCGACGGACGCGGCGCCGCCGAGGCGGGACTGCTCTCCATCTGGATCGACCGTGGCGGCGCTCACACCGCTCCCGAGGGCGGTCCCAGGGGCCCGCACCAGATTGCCTCGCTGGCCGAACTCCCCGTGATCCTCGGCGCTGATACCCGTTTTGGAGCGCCGTCCACCTTCAGGTAATGTTCTTCCTGCGCCGCCGGAGAGCGAACCGAAAGGTCCAAAAACCGGAGGCGCTAGCTAAAACAAAATCCCCGTGTGGGGTTGTGTTTCAGTGGCCTATGGTGTAATTGGCAGCACGACGGTTTCTGGTTCCGTTAGTCTAGGTTCGAGTCCTGGTAGGCCAGCTCGCAGAGCTCATCTGCAACCGCAGAGGCCATCTCTGCAAGGCCCCCGTTGTGTAGCGGCCTAGCACGCCGCCCTCTCAAGGCGGTAGCGCCGGTTCGAATCCGGTCGGGGGTACAGATCCTTCCCAAGGGAGGCAGTCCGGGTCGCACCCGCTGCCTCTCATGCAGGATCGCTAGGGCCCCCGTTGTGTAGCGGCCTAGCACGCTGCCCTCTCACGGCAGTAGCGCCGGTTCGAATCCGGTCGGGGGTACTTGGATGGTCTGGTCTAGACCACCATTGGGCTATGGTGTAATTGGCAACACGACGGTTTCTGGTTCCGTTGTTCTAGGTTCGAGTCCTGGTAGCCCAGCTGGATCACTTGTGGTCCTTGCCCCCGTTGTGTAGCGGCCTAGCACGCTGCCCTCTCACGGCAGTAGCGCCGGTTCGAATCCGGTCGGGGGTACACGAATCGACGGCCCTCCACTTCGGTGGGGGGCCGTCGGCGTTTTCTGTGCCAACTCCGCGTACGGCACCGTGCGTTCGGCATCCGTCGTCTGTCGCCCGGGGAGGGGGCCTGCCGCGGCGTTGAGGCCGGCCCCACCCCGGTGAAGGTCAGCTGGTGCGGCGCAGGGCCTCGGAGAGACGGCCGGCGGCGTCGATGACCGCCTGGGCGTGCATGCGGCCCGGGTGGCGGGTCAGGCGCTCGATCGGTCCGGAGACCGAGACGGCGGCGACCACGCGGTTCGAGGGGCCGCGGACGGGCGCGGAGACGGATGCGACGCCCGGCTCGCGCTCGCCGATCGACTGGGCCCAGCCCCGGCGCCGTACGCCGGAGAGAGCGGTCGCGGTGAAGCGGGCGCCCTGCAGGCCCCGGTGCAGGCGCTCCGGCTCCTCCCAGGCCATCAGGATCTGGGCCGAGGAGCCGGCCTTCATGGTGAGTGTGGAGCCGACCGGGACCGTGTCCCTGAGGCCCGAGAGGCGCTCGGCCGCGGCGACGCAGATGCGCATGTCGCCCTGGCGGCGGTAGAGCTGCGCGCTCTCGCCCGTGATGTCCCGCAGGTGCGTGAGCACCGGGCCCGCCGTCGCGAGGAGGCGGTCCTCGCCGGCGGCCGCGGCCAGCTCGGCGAGGCGAGGGCCGAGAATGAAACGGCCCTGCATGTCGCGCGCCACCATGCGGTGGTGTTCAAGTGCCACGGCGAGGCGATGTGCCGTGGGTCGTGCCAGTCCGGTCGCCGCGACCAGTCCCGCAAGGGTGGCCGGACCGGACTCCAGAGCGCTCAGGACAAGGGCTGCCTTGTCCAGAACGCCGACGCCGCTACTGTTGTCCATGAAACGATACTCGCGTCTCACTCTGTGAAACGCAAGTTCAATTTTCGGTGGAACGCGCCACCCTTGTAGACACAGCGGCCCGCGGACCAACGGGCCCGGCGGCAGGCGCCCGGTACAAGGGGTACGAGCGTGGCCGCCCCGAAAATCTCTAGTTGGGCCGGCGCCACACGAGCCGGCCGGAGGGAAAGCGATGGGTAGGACACTCGCGGAGAAGGTCTGGGACGACCATGTCGTCCGGCGCGCCGAGGGCGAGCCCGACCTCCTCTTCATCGATCTGCACCTGCTGCACGAGGTGACCAGCCCGCAGGCCTTCGACGGTCTGCGTCAGGCGGGGCGCCCGGTGCGCCGCCTCGACCTCACCATCGCCACCGAGGATCACAACACCCCGACCCTCGACATCGACAAGCCCATCGCGGACCCGGTCTCCCGGATCCAGCTGGAGACGCTGCGCAAGAACGCCGCCGAGTTCGGTGTGCGACTGCACTCGCTCGGTGACGTCGAGCAGGGCGTCGTCCACGTCGTGGGACCGCAGCTGGGCCTGACCCAGCCGGGCACCACCGTGGTCTGCGGCGACTCGCACACCTCCACGCACGGCGCCTTCGGCGCGCTGGCCTTCGGCATCGGCACCTCGCAGGTCGAGCATGTGCTGGCCACCCAGACGCTGCCGCTGGCCCGCCCGAAGACCATGGCCATCACGGTCGACGGCGAACTGCCCGAGGACGTCACGGCCAAGGACCTCATCCTGGCGATCATCACCAAGATCGGTACGGGTGGCGGCCAGGGCTACATCCTGGAATACCGCGGCTCCGCCATCGAGAAGCTCTCGATGGAAGCCCGCATGACCATCTGCAACATGTCGATCGAGGCCGGCGCCCGCGCGGGCATGATCGCCCCCGACGAGACCACCTTCGCCTACCTCAAGGGCCGCGCCCATGCGCCCGAGGGCGAGGAGTGGGACGCCGCCGTAGCGTACTGGCAGACGCTGAAGACCGACGAGGACGCGGAATTCGACGAGGAGGTCGTCATCGACGCCGCCTCCCTCGCGCCGTTCGTCACCTGGGGCACCAACCCCGGCCAGGGTGCGCCGCTTTCGGCGTCCGTCCCCGATCCGGCTTCGTACGAAGACGCTTCGGAGCGCCTGGCCGCCGAAAAGGCCCTGGAATACATGGGGTTGACCGCCGGCGAGCCGCTGCGCGACATCAAGGTCGACACCGTCTTCGTAGGTTCGTGCACCAACGGCCGTATCGAGGACCTGCGTGCGGCCGCCTCGATCGTCGAGGGCCGCAAAGTCGCCGACGGCGTACGGATGCTGGTGGTCCCCGGCTCCGCGCGGGTCGGTCTGCAGGCCGTTTCCGAGGGTCTGGACGTGGTCTTCAAGGAGGCCGGCGCCGAATGGCGGCACGCGGGCTGCTCGATGTGTCTGGGCATGAACCCCGACCAGCTGGCCCCCGGTGAGCGCTCCGCGTCCACCTCCAACCGCAACTTCGAGGGCAGGCAGGGCAAGGGCGGCCGTACGCACCTGGTCTCGCCGCAGGTCGCCGCCGCCACCGCCGTGCTGGGCCACCTGGCCTCCCCGGCCGACCTGTCCGACGCCCGTACGCCCGCTGGAGTCTGAGAAGTCATGGAAGCATTCACCACGCACACCGGCCGGGCCGTCCCGCTGCGCCGCAGCAACGTCGACACGGACCAGATCATCCCTGCTCACTGGCTCAAGAAGGTGACCAGGGACGGTTTTGAGGACGGGCTCTTCGAGGCCTGGCGCAAGGACTCGTCCTTCATCCTCAACCAGCCCGAGCGGGTGGGCGCCACGGTCCTCATCGCCGGTCCCGACTTCGGTACGGGTTCCTCGCGCGAGCACGCCGTCTGGGCGCTGCAGAACTACGGCTTCAAGGCCGTCATCTCCTCCCGTTTCGCCGACATCTTCCGCGGCAACTCGCTCAAGAACGGCCTGCTCACAGTGGTTCTGGAGCAGAAGATCGTGAACGCGCTGCAGGAGCTGACGGAGAACGACCCCGAGGCCGAGGTCACGGTCGACCTGGAGGCCCGCGAGGTGCGCGCCGAGGGCATCACCGCCTCCTTCGAGCTGGACGAGAACGCCCGCTGGCGGCTGCTGAACGGCCTGGACGACATCTCCATCACCCTCCAGAACGAGGGCGACATCTCCGCGTACGAGGCCAAGCGGCCCTCGCACAAGCCGAAGACGCTCCAGGTCTGATTTCAGCCACCGCAACACCCCTCTGTACCCCCAATCGTGGACGGTTGGGGGTACAGCTGTGTCTGCCTCCAGGAGGCCTTCGGAAGCGTTGGTGAAGGGCCCCAACTCCCGTAGTTACAAAGGCGGTTACCGGGGTAGCCGACCTATGGTGCCGGGTGTCGCCGAGGCGCTCAGGAACCCCTCTGGGGACGGCAGTTACCCCCTGCGCAGGCGACAACTCGCCCCAGATGGCACAATCTGTGCATGGAACACGACGGCCAACTCGAGCTCTACATGGCAGTCGCGGCCCAACTCAAGGAAGCGCACACAAGAGTGCGTGCACTGCAAGTCCCGGAGGGCGTACGGATGGCGCTGACCCGGAAGCTGCTGGTCATTACGGCCGTGGCCAAGCACGATCTCGCCGATGCGACAAGGCGTCTGGAGCGGTTCACCACTGACCTCGACGAGGGTCGATTCCTCGAAGAGGAACGCTGAGGAACTTCGCGACAGCCCGAGTTCGTTGCGGCACAAGGGTGATTAGCCCGTTTCGTGTTTGATTTGCGGTATATATCTGCCTAACGTGCGAAAAAGCTTGAACGCATTCGTTCTGGCAATGTCTCCGAAGGGGAAGACGTGAACAAGGCGCAGCTCGTAGAAGCGATTGCCGACAAGGTCGGCGGGCGTCAGCAGGCCGCCGACGCGGTCGACGCCGTACTGGACGCCATCGTCCGCGCGGTTGTCGGCGGGGACCGGGTCTCGGTCACCGGCTTCGGTTCCTTCGAGAAGGTTGACCGTCCGGCCCGTTACGCCCGCAACCCGCAGACCGGGGAGCGCGTTCGGGTCAAGAAGACCTCCGTGCCGCGCTTCCGCGCGGGCCAGGGCTTCAAGGACCTGGTGAGCGGCTCGAAGAAGCTCCCGAAGAACGACGTCGCGGTCAAGAAGGCCCCGAAGGGCAGCCTCTCCGGCGGCGCTTCGGCGACGGTGAAGAAGGCCGCGGCCAAGAAGGCCACCGCCAAGAGGGCGACGGCCAAGAAGACCACCGCCACCGCCAAGAAGACGGTCGCCAAGAAGACCACGGCCACCGCAAAGAAGACGGTCGCCAAGAAGGCGACCGCCAAGAAGACCACGGCGACCGCCAAGAAGGTCGCGGCCAAGAAGACCACCGCCAAGAAGGCGACGGCCAAGAAGGCCCCGGCGAAGAAGGCGACGGCCAAGAAGGCCCCCGCCAAGAAGTCGACGGCGCGCAAGACCACCGCCAAGAAGGCCACCGCCCGCTCGTAGCGAGGGCGCAGAGGCACAACTCACGCGCCGGGCCGGGCTCCCTCCGGGAGCCCGGCCCGCGGCGTTTCCGGGGCCGTTCAGGGCGTTTCCTGGGCCCTTGGGGCCTGTCCGCGGCGCCTAGAACGTCTGCAGGGTGATCAGCGTGATCCGGCGCGCCTCGCCGTCGCCCTCGGTCTCGATGCGCACACGCTGTCCGGGGCGCAGCAGCCGCAGCCCGCCGGCGTCGAACGCCGGGCCGTCGAAGGGCACCGGGGTGCCGTCGTCCAGCAGCACCTGGCCGCTACGGGTTTCGGGGTCGTACGTGTACGCGGTCGCCTGCATGGCGGAAGCCTATCGATTACGGGCCGCCGCTCTCCGGTACGGGTCGGCCGCCCCACCGTCAGCCGTTCGGTTGCTCCGGGATCAGCAGATGTGCGGCCAGTGCTGCCGTGCGGGGGCCCACGCCGAGTGCCAGTGCCGCTCTCAGGTCATCGCCCGTGTCCACGTCCTGGCGTACGGAATCCACTCCGGCGAGGCGGAGTTCCATGGCGCCCGAGGAGCGATGGCGGGCGCGGGAATCTGCGCCGAAAGCCGGGAGCAATTCCCGGCCCGGGATCGCGGCCAGCAGAGTGGTACCGATTGCGGCCGCATCGGGGAGAAATGCGCGGGGAAATTCGGCGGCCGCTTCGAGTACCCGGGCCAATTCCGGCGGGCGCAGCGCGGGCAGATCGGCGTTCAGGGCCGCCACGGCGCTTTCGGGAGTTCGGGCGCGTACGGCGGAGCTGCCGTGCGCCAGGGCGACGTTCAGACCGCCCGGCGGTTCGCGCGTGACGATGCGGGCGCCCAGCGCGGCCAGCTCACGCCCGGCCAGGGCGTCGTCCGTGACTACCGCCACATCACGGACCGCTGCGCAGGCCAGCGCGGCCGCCACGGTGTCCTGCGCGAAGGCGAGGGCGAGTCCGGGGCGCAGCCCGTCGCCGGCGGTGTCCGCCAGCCTGCTCTTGGCACGCGCCAGAGGTTTGAGCGGTATCACCAAGGTCCATTGCACGAGCGCTCCGTCTCTCCCTTGTGGCGCCCATTGTGACCCGGCCGCCATGGCGGTCCGTACGCCGGGGCGTACGGTGTTCTCGACAGACAGACGGCCTGGGGCGACACTTGTGCGGCCCCCCAGGCCCTGGAGGAAGGTGTTCGCGTGCCCCGCCGCAGAATCGGCTTCTGGTACCGCTTCGCAGCGGTCCTCTGCAAACCGCCGCTGGTGGTTCTGATCAAGCGGGACTGGCGCGGGATCGAGAACATTCCGTCCGAGGGCGGTTTTATCACCGCGGTGAACCACAATTCGCATGTGGATCCGTTCATGTACGGGCATTATCAGTACAACACCGGGCGTGTTCCGCGATTCCTGGCGAAGAGCAGCCTTTTCCGGAAGGGGTTCGTGGGTGCCGCGATGCGCGGCACCGGACAGATCCCGGTGTACCGCGAGACCACGGACGCGCTGAGTGCTTTCCGGGCCGCGATCGACGCGGTCGAGCGCGGTGAGTGCGTCGCGTTCTATCCCGAGGGCACCATCACCCGTGATCCCGGCCAGTGGCCGATGACCGGTAAGACGGGCGCCGCCCGCGTCGCCCTGCAGACCAAGTGCCCGGTGATTCCGGTCGCCCAGTGGGGCGCCAACGAACTCCTGCCGCCGTACGCCAAGAAGCTCAACGTCCTTCCGCGCAAGACCCACCACGTCCTCGCGGGCGCCCCGGTGGACCTCTCGCGCTTCTACGGCAAGGAGATGTCCCCGGACGTCCTCAAGGAGGCGACCGAGGTCATCATGGCGGCCATCACCGCGCAGCTGGAGGAGATCCGCGGCGAGAAGGCCCCCGCGACGCCCTACGACCCGCGCCAGGAGCGGGTCGAGCAGCGCAGGCGGACCGCGGCCGACGAGAAGGCCGCCCGGCAGGTCGCCGCCCAGGAAATGGACGCTCAGGAGAACGCGCAGGCGCAGCGCACCGCGCAGGCTCTGCAAAAAGCACAGCAGGAAGAGGGGCAGGGCACGTGAGCAAGCCGGTCAAGGCGGCTGTCTTCGGGACCGGATCGTGGGGTACGGCCTTCGGCATGGTGCTCGCCGACGCGGGGTGCGACGTCACCCTGTGGGCGCGCCGCGCGGAACTCGCCGAAGCGGTCAACTCCACGCGTACGAACCCGGACTACCTGCCGGGCGTCGAGCTCCCGGAGAACCTGCGGGCCACCACCGACGCCGCCGAGGCCGCGCACGAGGCCGACTTCACGATCCTCGCCATTCCCTCGCAGACACTGCGCGGGAACCTCGCGAAGTGGGTGCCGGTGCTCGCGCCCGACACCGTCCTCGTCTCCCTCATGAAGGGCGTCGAACTCGGCTCCACCATGCGGATGAGCGAGGTGATCGAGGACATCGCCAAGGTCGGACCGGACCGCATCGCCGTGGTCACCGGACCCAACCTCGCGCGGGAGATCGCCGCGCGCATGCCGGCTGCCGCCGTGGTCGCCTGCCGGTCCGAGGCCGTCGCCCGGCGACTCCAGTCCGCCTGCCACACGCCGTACTTCCGCCCGTACACCGAAACCGACGTGGTGGGCTGCGAACTCGGCGGCGCCGTCAAGAACGTGATCGGTCTCGCCGTCGGCATCGCGGACGGCATGGGGCTCGGCGACAACGCCAAGGGCTCGCTCATCACACGCGGGCTCGCGGAGACCTCGCGCCTCGGCCTCGCGATGGGCGCCGACCCGATGACGTTCGCCGGACTCGCGGGCCTGGGCGACCTGGTGGCCACCTGCTCCTCGCCGCTGTCGCGCAACCACACCTTCGGCATCAACCTCGGCAAGGGCATGACCCTCCAGGAGACCATCGCGGTCACCAAGCAGACCGCCGAGGGCGTCAAGTCCTGTGAGTCCGTGCTGGATCTGGCCCGCAGGCACGGTGTCGACATGCCGATCACGGAAACGGTCGTCGGCATCGTCCACGAAGGCAAGCCGCCCGTCGTCGCTCTCAAGGAGATGATGTCGCGCAGCGCCAAGCCCGAGCGACGCTGAGCGACAGGGCCCAACGGGCGCTGACTGAGGCGGGTACCAGCGGGTACGCTCAACGCGATATGAGCACCGAGAACCTCCCCCAGAGCCCTGAGCAGGCGCCTCGTAAGCCGCGCGTGGCCGTCGTCTTCGGCGGCCGCAGCTCCGAACACGGGATCTCCGTGGTCACGGCCGGCGCGGTCCTGCGTGCCATCGACCGGACGAAGTACGACGTCCTGCCGATCGGCATCACCCAGGACGGCCGTTGGGCGCTCACCGCCGACGAGCCGGAGCGCATGGCCATCGTCGACCGGCGGCAGCCGAGTGTCGACCTCCTCGCCGACTCGACCGAGGGCGGCGTGATCCTCTCCGTCGACCCGGCCAACCGCGAAGTCGTCTACAGCGAGCCCGGATCGGTCCCCAAGGCGCTCGGCGAGGTCGACGTCGTCTTCCCCGTGCTGCACGGCCCGTACGGCGAGGACGGGACCCTGCAGGGCCTGCTCGAACTCTCCGGAGTCCCGTACGTCGGTGCGGGCGTGCTCGCCTCGGCCGTCGGCCAGGACAAGGAGTACATGAAGCGGGTGTTCACCTCCTTCGGGCTGCCCGTCGGCCCCTATCTGGTGATCCGTCCGCGCGAGTGGACCGGCGACGAGCAGGGGGCCCGCAAGCGGATCGCCGGCTTCGCCGGTGAGCACGGCTGGCCGCTCTTCATCAAGCCCGCGCGCGCGGGGTCTTCGATCGGCATCACCAAGGTCGACTCCTTCGAAGGCCTCGACGAGGCGATCGCCGAGGCACAGCGCCACGACCCGAAGATCATCGTGGAGGCGCTGCTGCGCGGCCGCGAGATCGAGTGCGGCGTCCTGGAGTTCGAGGACGGGCCGCGCGCCAGCGTGCCCGCCGAGATCCCGCCCGTGCAGTCGCACGCCTACTACGACTTCGAGGCGAAGTACATCGACTCGACGCCGGGCCTCGTACCGGCCCCGCTGACGCCCGAGCAGACCGCGGAGGTCCAGCGGCTCGCGGTCGAGGCGTTCGAGGCGGCCTCCTGCGAGGGCCTGGTGCGCGCGGACTTCTTCCTCACCGAGGACGGGGAGTTCGTGATCAACGAGATCAACACCATGCCGGGCTTCACGCCCATCTCGATGTACCCGAAGATGTGGGAGGCCAGCGGCGTGAGCTACCCGGAGCTGGTGGACCGCCTGGTGCAGGCCGCGCTGAACCGTTCCACCGGGCTGCGCTGAACCGTTTTCCACCGGGCTGTGCCGAGTGCCCCCACCGGGCTGCGGTGAGGGCCCTTCTGGCACTCCTGTACGTCAGTCGGCGATTCCTTCGGGGATCGCCTTCTTGACGGGCCCGGCGAAGTCGGTGAGCGGCCCCGCGCCCTCGTCGGCCCGCTCCTTGGGCAGCCTCACCTCGACGTATGCCTTGCGCAGGCTCGTGGTGAAGACGTACGAGCCGTCGTCCTGTTCCTCGACCAGCCAGCCGACCCCGTCCACGTCGGCCCCGTAGGCGTTCGGGTCGTTCATCTTGGCGGGTCTGTCGACACCGCAGCGCAGTATGATCGCCGGGCTTCCCCAGCCCGCGGTCAGCGCGGACCGGGGCTCGGGATCGTTCCGGTCGAGGTCGTCCACTTTCTCCGGCAGCGCCTTGTCCAGGTTCTGGCACAGCTTCGTGACCTTCGCGTCCGGACCGGGAACCGCGGCCGAGGGTTCGTCGTCTGCCGAGGAGCAGCCTGTGGCGGCGATCAGCAGAGCGAGAACGGGCAGCCCGAAGGCAGCGGTGTGCCGGTGACGGAAGAAGTTCACCGGCCAAGGGTAGACGGGGGCTACAGGTGCACGACCGGGCAGGTCAGGGTGCGGGTGATGCCGTCCACTTGCTGGACTTTGGCGACCACCATGCGACCGAGGTCGTCGACCGTGTCGGCCTGGGCCCGCACGATCACGTCGTACGGTCCTGTCACGTCCTCGGCCTGGATCACCCCCGGGATCTTGCTGATCGTCTCGGCGACGGTCGACGCTTTGCCGACCTCCGTCTGGATCAGGATGTACGCCTGTACCACGGAACCTCCAGGGCGGCCACGAGGATCATGTGGGGAAAAGGAACGCCACGGTATCGCGTCGCCGCTCGCCGCGGGGAGACCCGCGGTGACTGGGGCTTGCGCGCCGGGGTGCACAGACTGCACAAGTTGACGGTCGATTCGACCGTACCGAGTACGGAGACGGCACGCGACCGCACCGAGGACGGTTCGCGTAGCGCGGCACATGCGGTACGTCACGCGGTTCGTACGCGACGTACCGTGGCGCAGACAGGAAGAGAAGGGGCAGTACGACTATGAAGGGCACCGTGGGCGAGTTGGGGGAGTTCGGGCTCATCAAGGAGCTCACCTCGCGTCTCACCACCACCCCGGCGGTCCGGGTCGGCCCCGGCGACGACGCCGCGGTGGTGGCCGCGCCCGACCGCAGGGTCGTGGCGAGCACCGACATCCTCCTGGAGGGGCGGCACTTCCGGCGCGACTGGTCGACGGCGTACGACGTCGGGCGCAAGGCGGCCGCGCAGAACCTCGCGGACATCGCCGCGATGGGCGCCGTACCGACCGCGCTGCTGCTCGGCCTGGTCGTCCCGGCCGAACTCCCCGCCACCTGGCCGTCCGAGATGATGGACGGGCTGCGCGACGAGTGCCAGGTCGCGGGCGCCTCCGTGGTCGGCGGCGATGTCGTACGCGGCGACACCATCATGGTGTCGATCACCGCGCTCGGCGATCTGCGCAACCACGAGCCGGTGACCCGGGGTGGCGCCCAGCCCGGTGACGTGGTCGCCGTGACGGGCTGGCTGGGCTGGTCGGCGGCTGGCTTCGCGGTGCTCTCCCGGGGCTTCCGTTCGCCGCGCGCCTTCGTGGAGGCGCACCGGCGTCCGGAGCCGCCGTATCACGCGGGTCCCGCGGCGGCCGGGCTCGGCGCGACCTCGATGACGGACGTCAGCGACGGGCTGATCGCCGACCTCGGGCACATCGCCGAGGCGAGCAAGGTGCGCATCGACGTGCGTTCCGGCGACATCGACATCCCGACCCAGATGAACGACATCGGGCAGGCCGTCGGCGTCGACCCCATCCAGTGGGTGCTCACCGGCGGCGAGGACCACGCGATCGTCGCCACCTTCCCGCCGGACGTGAAGCTGCCGGCCCGCTGGAAGATCATCGGCGAGGTGCTCAACCCGTCGGCGCTGCCTCAGGTGACGGTGGACGGGGCGCCGTGGACGAGCAAGGGCGGCTGGGACCACTTCGGGGACATCGAGTCGTGAGTGCGCCGCCGAGGGTTCTGACGGTCGCGGGCTCGGACTCCGGTGGCGGGGCCGGGATTCAGGCCGACCTGAAGACGATGCTGGCGCTCGGCGTGCACGGCATGAGCGTGATCACGGCGGTCACCGCGCAGAACTCCCTCGGCGTGCAAGGCGCTTGGGAGCTGCCGGTGGCGGCCGTGCGGGCCCAGTACCGCAGCGTCGTCGACGACATCGGTGTCCAGGCGGTCAAGACCGGCATGCTCGCCTCCGCCGAACTCGTCGAAGCCGTGGCCGAGTTGATCGGCGACACTGCCGCGCCGGCCGTCGTCGACCCGGTCGGCATCTCCAAGCACGGCGACTCGCTGCTGGCCGCTTCCGCGCTGGATTCCGTACGTACGAAGCTGCTGCCGGCCGCGACCGTGGCGACGCCGAACCTCGACGAGGTGGCTCAGCTCACGGGCGTACGGGTCGAGTCGGAGGAGCAACTGCGCGGCGCCGCGGCGGCTGTGCTGGCGTACGGCCCGAAGTGGGTGCTGATCAAGGGCGGCCATCTGTCCGGAGACGCCGTCGATCTGCTGACGGACGGGTCCGAGGAGCACTGGCTGCGCGCGCCCCGCCACGACAACCGACACACGCACGGCACGGGCTGCACGCTGGCCTCGGCCATCGCGTGCGGGCTGGCGAAGGGGCAGTCGGTGCCTGAGGCCGTCGCGATGGCCAAGGAGTACGTCACCGGGGCGATCGCGGCCGGGTTCGCGCTGGGGGGCGGGATCGGGCCGGTGGATCATGGGTGGCGGTTCAGGGTGGGCACGTAAGCGTTTGCGTAAGCGTTTACGCGAGTTTTTGTGTGGGCGCAGCAAAGAACCGGCCCACCATGAGGTGGACCGGTTCAGTGCAAGCGAACCAGCAGTGGCCGCGCGCTAGCGGTTGTCAGCGCGTGACCTTGCCGGCCTTGATGCACGAGGTGCAAGCGTTCACGCGCTTCGGCGTCCCGCCGACCACAGTACGAACGCGCTGGATGTTGGGATTCCAGCGACGGGGCGTACGGCGGTGCGAGTGCGAGATGCTGTTGCCGAAGCCCGGCCCCTTGCCGCAGACGTCGCAGTTGGCAGCCACGGGCTCACTCCAAAAACTTCAGATGCACTTACGGTGGATCCCGGCATGCCGGGATCAAGATCTACGATCTGAGTGGCGTTGCCAGGAGGAAGGCCCGATGAGATCGGGCAACCGGAGCAGCATACAACGACTGCGTCCAGACAACGAAACTACCATGGCTGCTCAGGGCCACGCCCCAGCCCTCCGCAGGCCCCCTACCGACAGTAACCCCTTCTGGGTCTACGCTGCGTCCACGTCCAGCTGCTCAAGGAGGCGCAGGTGCCGCAGGTGCCGCAGACGTTCGATGCTCTCGCGGTGCGCACCTGGTGCGGTCTCGCGCTGGAGGCGCTGGGACGGGCGCGCGAGGAGATAGACGCGATCAACGTCTACCCGGTGGCCGACGGGGACACCGGCACCAACCTGTATCTGACGCTGGAGTCGGCGACCGCGGCGGTCGAGGCGGTCTTCGCAGGGCATGAGGTCGGGGGGCGCGAGGCCGGTGGGGGTGACGAGGCCGGTGGGGGCAGGCCGACGCTCGCCGACGCCGTACGGGCGATGGCCCACGGGGCGCTCATAGGGGCCCGGGGCAACTCCGGCACGATCCTCGCGCAGCTGCTGCGCGGCATGGCGCAGGTGCTCGCCGCCGACAGTGAGACCGCTCACACCGACGGGCCGGGCCTGCGGCTCGCCCTCCGGCAAGCCGCCGATTCCGCCCGCCAGGCCGTCGCGCACCCCGTCGAGGGCACGGTCCTCACGGTCGCCTCGGCCGCCGCCGACGCGGCCAACGGCGCCGAGGGGGACTGCGGCACGGTCGCACGCGCGGCGTACGAGGGGGCGCGGGCGGCCCTCGCCGCGACGCCGGGGCAGCTGGCCGTCCTGGAGCGCGCCGGTGTGGTCGACGCGGGCGGACGGGGGCTGGTCGCGGTGCTGGCGGCGCTGGTGGAGACCTTCACGGGGGAGGCGCCGAGGATGCGCCTCGGCTCTCCCGAGGTCCACGCGCGCGTGGCGGCAGTCGTGACCGAGGTCGACATCGTCGGTGCCGGCATCGGCGGAGTGCACCCCGACGTGTGCGAGGACGGAGTGCCGGAAGAAGGCGGGCCCGCCTTCGAGGTGATCTATCTCCTGGAGGCGGAGGACGCGGCCGTGGACCGGTTGCGGGGCCGACTGGACCTCCTGGGCAACTCGCTCGTCGTCGTCGGCGGGGACGGGCTGTGGAACGTCCATGTGCACGTGGACGACGCGGGTGCCGCCGTGGAGGCGGGCGTCGAGGCCGGGCGGCCGTACCGGATCAGGATCACGCACTTCGGGCTCGGGGACGTCCACACCGGGGGACCGGGACGGCCGCCCCGGGAGCGGGCGCAGCGGGCCGTCGTGGCGGTCGTGCCCGGAGAGGGGCTGGCCGGGCTGTACGCGGAGGCCGGGGCGACCACCGTGCTCGCACGGCCCGGGGAGCCGCCCGCGAGCGGAGAGCTCGTCGAGGCCGTACGGCGTGCCCACGCGCGCGAGGTGGTGCTCCTGCCCAATGACGCCGAGCTGCGTCACACCGCGGCCGCAGCCGCCGAGCAGGCCCGCGTGGACGGTGTGCGGGTCGCGCTGATCCCGACTCGCTCCGCGGTTCAGGGCATCGCCGCGCTTGCCGTGCACGAGCCGGAACGGCGCTTCGACGAGGACGTCGTCGCCATGACCTCCGCGGCGGGTGCCACCCGCTACGCCGAGGTCGTCGTCGCCGAGCGTCAGTCCTGGACCATGGCCGGCATCTGCCAGGCCGGAGACGTCCTCGGCCTCATCGACGGCGATGTCGCCGTCATCGGCTCCGACATCACCACCACCGCCGAATCCGTCCTGGACCGCATGCTCTCCGCCGGGGGCGAGATGGTGACCCTCGTGCTGGGTGACGAGGCGCCCGACGCCATTGCCGCCCATCTGGAGTCCCGGGTTCGGGAGTCGTATCTGGCGGTGGACACGGTGGTGTATCGGGGCGGGCGGCAGGGGGCGTTGTTGTTGATCGGGGTGGAGTAGACGGTGGGGTGGGGGTGGGTTTTTCGCCCCCTCCGCCCCTTCCCGTCCCGTTCCTGGGGGCTGCGCCCCCAGACCCCCGCATCGCGCTGACGCGCTCGTCCTCAAACGCCGGACGGGCTGAACCGGGCGTAGCCCGGAAGTACGGGAAGGGTAGGGGCGGAGGGGGCGAAAAACCCACCCCCCACCCCCACCGGTCAGCCCTCCGAACTCGCCCCCGTCAGCTTCAGCATGTTCTCCGCCTCCGCGCACCGCGCCTCCGCGGTCTCCCCCTCCACCCCCGCGTACGCGGAAAGCACCGCACGCGCGCGTGCCATGGCCGCGGCGGGTCGGTGGAGGTCCGCCTCCAGCCACCCGGCGGCGAGTTCGGCACCGGTACGGACCTCGAGGACCTCGTCCCCGAGGGAGGCGAACACCGAGATCGCTTGAGTGACATGGGCAAGGGCCTCTTCGTAAGAGGCCCTTGCCGAAGCCTCCTCCGCGCCGTCCGGCACGGAACGAGCCACCAGGTCGCCGAACTGACGGTAGGTGTGCCCGAGTTCGGCGACGAGCCGGAGTTGCACGCCCTCGTCCTCGGGGGAGTCGGAGGCGACCGGCACGTCCTGGATCGCGACCTCGCACTCCCGCACCGCCGCCGCCATCAACTCCCGTGCCCCGTCGAGCCCTGCCTCCGTACGGGCGGCTGCCCAGGCACGGGCCCGCAGCGAGCGCACCAGCCCGTGGACGTTGCCGAGCTCGCGCCAGAGGTCGCCGGCGCGGGCGTACGCCTGGTCCGCCTGGGCGGGCAGCCCGGCATGGCCGAGGGCCTCGGCCGCGAGATGGGCGAGCATCGCGTGGTCGCGCTGTTCGGACCAGTGGCGGGCGATGTCGGCGGCCTGCAGCCAGCGTTCGGCGGCCTCGCGGTGATCGCCGAGTTCGGTGAGACAGTCGCCGAGCCACCACTGGGTCTGCACGATCGCACCGTCGCCGTGCATGTCGGTGGTCAGGTCGGGCAGCGCGGACTCCAGTATCTCGGCGGCCTCGGCCCACCGTCCCTGCCGGACCAGGAAACCGCCGAGCTGATGCCGGGCCCAGGCGCCGAGCGTGGCACTCTGGCCCGCTTCGTCGGCCCAGTGTGCGGCCTCGAGGGCGTGTTGGGCGGCGGGCCCGAACTGCCCGGTGCCGCCGAGGATTTCGGCGAGCTGAAGGTGCAGTTGCGCATGACCCGGCGCCTCCATGTGCAGCGCGCCGTGCTCCAGCGCCGCGCGCGCCGCCCGCTCCGCGGCCTCGGCGTCGCCGAGGTGCAGGGCGATACCGGCGAGCCGCGCCTCGTGCTCCACGGCGAGCCACGGCAGCCCGGCCGACACATAGGTCTCGACGGCCCGCCCAAGCAGCTCCGCGGCCTGCTCGGCGTCCCCGGAACGCGCCGCGAGCTCCCCGAGCATCGCCTGCGCCTCCGCCGCCCGCGAGGCCAGCCGCACGTCCCCGACATGCGGCTCGGCAAGAGCCAACAACTCCCGCGCCGCGGCTTGGGCAGCGCCCACGACGTCGCCGTCGGGCGTGCCCGCGCTTTCCGCTGTCCCTGCGCTTTCGTCCGCGTCCGCGTCGCCGTCCACCCGATGCATCAGAACCCGCGCCCGCCCCACCAGCACGGACGCCGTCTGAGACACCCCCGTCCCGCCCTCCGCGAAGAGCGCGAGCACCCGCTCGTACAGCTCCGAGACGGCCGTCAGGGCCTCCTCGGTCCCGCCCGTCAGGGCGAGTACGTACGCGGCGCGGGCGCGGGCTGCAAGGGCCTCGCCGGGGTCGTCCGCCTCGGCGTACAGCTCGGCCGCTTGATGGAAGAGCTCGATGCCGTCCGGGCCGAGCCCCATCGCCGCGTGGTCGGCGATCTCCGCGCGGTCGCGGGCGTCCAGCTCGTGGCCCTCGGCGGCGCGCGAGACCGCCGCCCACGCCTCGACGGCGTCCGGGCTCCGGGAGTCCGAGAGGCGGCGGGCCTCGGTGAGCAGCGCGGGGAGGTCGGGCTCGGTGGCCGGTTCCGTGACGGCGGGCGGCCGGGGCGCGTGTGCCGTGGGCGCGGGGCGTGAGGAGCGCACGCCCAGCGGCAGCCGATCCACGAGCGCCGGCTGGTTCATCCGAGAGCGGGCACGCGCGCTGACGTACGACGTGCCGTTGCGCGCGTCGAAGCGCGCCGCCAGCGAAAGTGCCTCCCCGCGCGCGTGGGCGGCGAGGTCGCGTGCGGTCCACGCGCGGCCGGCCGGCCCGGGAACCGTCTGGTCGCCGAGCCCGAGGGAGGTCAGGCGGTCCATGAGGAGGGCCACCACCGCCATGAAGTCCAGCTTGCTGCGCGGGTCCCCGGAGTCCGTGAAGTACGCGGGGCGCTCGGCGAGCAGTTCCAGCGCGCGCGCCTCGTTGCCGGAGAGCGCGCAGAACTCCACGTGGTCCGCGTACGCGCCGCGCATGCTCTCCATGGCGCGGACGAGCCGGAAGCCCCGCAGATGGTGGGCGCGCGCCTCGTCCACGCGCCCCAGGCGCAGCAGGGGCACCAGGGAGGACGCGAGGACGGTGTGCGGCTCATGGGCGCAGGAGTACTCGCCCTCCAGGACCGGGCCCCACAGCTCCAGCGCCTCCGCGTCGGAGCCGCGCTGCGCCCGCCACCACCCCTGCCCGTGCAGCTCGCACGCGTGGCAGTCGGCCATGGTGTCCCGGTCGGCGGCCAGCCAGGCGGCGTACGCCCGCTCGGCGCGGTCCAGGTCCCCGAGGTGGGCGGCGACGCTGAACTCGGCGCTGCGTACCGCCCGTTCGGAGTGTCCGGCCAGCCGGTAGCGGTGCTCCATCTCGCCGAGCCACTTCTGGATGGAGGCGAGCGGAATGTGCGGCTGGTCCAGCATTCCGGCCGACATCCACTTGAAGACCCAGTGCAGGGAGTGGATCTCGTACTCGTCGAAGTCCTCGGGGCGTTCGTCCCACATGCGCAGCAGGCGCGCGAAGGGGACGAACATCTTGTCCTTCTCGGAGCTGTAGTTGTAGACCTTCAGCTGGTGCCCGAGCGCCTCGATCACCGCGAGGGGGATGCCGAGTTTCTCGGCCGCGGTGAGAAGTTGCTCCGCGCGCGCGTTGCGGGCCGGTCCCTCCGGCTGGTCGTAGTTGTCCGCCATCGCCTGGCGGAGGGCGTCGAAGTCCGTGATTCCGTCGATCCCGCTCATCGGTGGCCGTCCTCCCCGGAGTTGGTGTGCGTGGCCCATTCGAGGAGGCCGATGAACGCGCGGTTGAGGAGCGCGGAGTCCGCTGGCCGCAGCGGGCGCTGGGCCATCAGCAGGGCCTGTCCGTAGAGGGACTCCGTGGCGGTGCCGATCAGCTCCGGGTCGTCCAGTGAACTGATCCTCCGGATCAGCGGGTTGAGGTGGTTGAGCACCAGACGCGCACGTGGAGCGCTGCCGCGCAGCGAGCCGAGGATGCCGGCCCACAGGTCGTCGGCCTGGTCCTCGGCCTCCGCACGGGCCTGCTCGTGGCGGGCTGCCCGGTCGTCCAGATGCAGGGCCGGGACCGAGAGCGGGTGGAAGGCACGCAGGACCACATCGCAGCCCAGGGGGTCGAGTTTGGCCCGCGCGGCCCCCAGGAAGGCCGACAGCGCCAGCTCCTCGGCCGGGTCGACCGAGTCCAGGTGCGCCGTCACGGTGTCGGCGTCCAGCTCCGAGACGACCGTCCCGGGGCGCACCGACGGCAGCGCCTCGACCAGTTCGCTGTCGTACGTGTAGCCGCCGTTGACGACCCCGACGCCCTGCGCGGAGGCGATCGGCGCGACCTGCCGGTACTCCTCCACGGTCCGCGTGAAGTGCACCACCGGGTGCCGCTGGGCGAACTCCTCCAGGGAGAGCCGCCCGTCGGTCGTCTCGAAGGGCAGCCACGGCAGCATCGTGCGCAGCATCTCGGTGTCGTGCCGGGCAAGGGACTTCACGCCCAGGTAATGCACGGAGAGGAAGGCCGCCAGCCGATCCGGGTCGCCGGCCGCGAGCCCGGTCAGCCAGGACCGGATCCGCTCGCCCAGCGCCTCACGTACGGCGGCGAGCGTCTCGTCCTCGTACAGCGACTCGCGCGAGGCGGTGGGCCGCAGACTGTCCGTGTCCAGGACGCAGCGCACGAAGAACGCCCAGTCGGGCAGCAGCTGTTCGGCCCGCTCGGTGAGCAGCATGCCCTTCAGGTGCACGCGATGGCTCGCGCGCTGGGCCGGACTGACCGAGGACGGCAGGACGTACGCCACCCCCCGGATCCCGGCGAGCGGCACGTCCAGGTCGATCGAGTCCAGCGGCGTGAACCCGAACAGGTCGTGGCAGTGCCGCGCCAGGGCCACTCTTCGGGTGGCGGGGCTCGGGTACGCGCGGTCCCAGGGCGCCGGAAGGTCCGTGATCGCCTCGTCGCCGACCCGAACGTCGTACGGCAGCAGCGCACCGAAGTCCCGCGCCAGCGACCGGACCTTCTCCTCCGTGAGCCACTCGCCGGCCCCGGCCCGCGCCACCAGGTGCACGGTGGTGCCCGGTTCGGTGCGCGCCTCGTGCGGCAGCGTGCGCACGGTGTACGAGCCGTCGTCGGCCGCCGTCCACTCCACGGGCGGTGCCTCGGGCGTACGCGCGCTGCGGCTGACGACCCGGATTCGCTCGGCCACCACGAAACATGCGAGCAGCCCGATGCCGAACTGGCCCAGGAAATCCGAACGCGCCGATTCCAGACCGTCGTTCCGCTTGGAGCTGCGGCCGATGGTCGCGAGGAGGCTGTGGACGTCGGACTCGGTGAGCCCGATCCCGGAGTCCTCGACACGCAGGGTGCCGTCCTGGGCGTACAGGCGCACGGTGGCAGGAGCGTCCGGCTGTTCCGCGCGCCGGGCGGTGATCGCGTCCACGGCGTTCTGCAGCAGCTCGCGCAGATAGACCTTGGGACTCGAGTAGAGGTGATGGGAGAGCAGGTCCACCAAACCGCGCAGATCGACCTGGAACGTATGAGGTGACTGGGATGCCTGGGATGACTGTGAGGTCTGAGAATCCATCGTCGCAGCGCCGGTGGGGGGACGGGCGACGGCGCGGGGTCGGGCGGTCCCGGGGGACGGTGACCGCGAAGAGGGCCGGAGCGCGTCATCCTAGGCCCGGAACGACCCGCCTGACCAGCGGATTTCCAGGACGTATACGGCGATGTCAGTGCGGTGGTGTGCAATGGATCTCGTGTCCGCGCTCGAAGAACCACTGAAAAATGCGCTCGGTCCCGCCACCGCGAAGGTGATGGCCGAGCACCTTGGCCTGCACACCGTCGGTGATCTGCTGCACCACTATCCCCGCAGATACGAGGAGCGCGGCCAGCTCACCCACCTCGCCGACCTGCCCATGGACGAGCATGTGACGGTGGTCGCCCAGGTCGCCGACGCGCGCCTGCACACCTTCGCCTCGTCGAAGGCGCCCCGCGGCAAGGGCCAGCGCCTCGAAGTGACCATCACGGACGGCAGCGGCCGCCTCCAGCTGGTCTTCTTCGGCCACGGCGTGCACAAGCCCCACAAGGAGCTGCTGCCCGGCACGCGCGCGATGTTCTCCGGCAAGGTCTCCGTCTTCAACCACCGCCTGCAGCTGGCCCATCCGGCGTACGAGCTGCTGCGCGGCGACGACGACGAGGCGACCGAGACCGTCGGCTCCTGGGCAGGTGCCCTCATTCCGCTCTACCCGGCCACCGCCAAGCTGGAGTCCTGGAAGATCGCCAAGTCCGTGCAGACGGTCCTGCCGAACGCCCAGGAGGCCGTCGACCCGCTCCCGGACTCGCTGCGGGACGGCCGTGGCCTCGTCACTCTCCCCGAGGCACTCCTGAAGATCCACCGTCCGCAGACCAAGGCGGACGTCCTCGACGCCCGCGCCCGGCTCAAGTGGGACGAGGCCTTCGTCCTCCAGGTCGCGCTGGCCCGCCGCCGGTACGCCGACGCCCAACTCCCCGCCGTGGCCCGCGAACCCAAGCCGGCCGGCCTCCTCACCGCCTTCGACGCCAAGCTCCCCTTCACCCTCACCGAGGGCCAGCAGAAGGTCTCCAAGGAGATCTTCGACGACCTCGCGACCGAGCATCCGATGCACCGGCTGCTCCAGGGAGAGGTCGGTTCCGGCAAGACGATGGTGGCCCTGCGCGCCATGCTCGCCGTCGTCGACTCGGGCGGGCAGGCCGCCATGCTCGCGCCCACCGAAGTCCTCGCCCAGCAGCACCACCGTTCGATCACGGAGATGATGGGCGAGCTGGCCGAGGGCGGGATGCTCGGAGGGGTCGAGCACTCCACGAAGATCGTGCTGCTCACGGGGTCCATGGGGACCGCCGCCCGGCGGAAGGCGCTGCTCGACCTCGTCACGGGTGAGGCCGGGATCGTCATCGGCACGCATGCGCTGATCGAGGACAAGGTGCAGTTCCACGACCTGGGCCTGGTCGTGGTCGACGAGCAGCACCGCTTCGGTGTCGAGCAGCGCGACGCCCTGCGCGGCAAGGGCAAGCAGCCCCCGCACCTGCTGGTCATGACCGCCACACCCATCCCGCGCACCGTCGCGATGACCGTCTTCGGCGACCTGGAGACCTCGGTCCTCGACCAGCTCCCCGCCGGGCGCTCACCGATCGCCACCCATGTAGTCCCCGCCGCCGACAAGCCGCACTTCCTGTCGCGCGCGTGGGAGCGCGTGCGCGAGGAAGTGGAGAACGGCCATCAGGCGTACGTCGTCTGCCCCCGCATCGGCGACGACGAGGACGATCCGGCCAAGGCCAGGAGCAAGAAGAAGTCGCCGGAGGACGAGGCCGAGAAGCGCCCGCCGCTCGCCGTCCTCGACATCGCCGACCAACTGGCCAACGGCGCCCTCCAGGGGCTCAAGGTCGAAGTCCTGCACGGCAGGATGCAGCCCGACGACAAGGACGCCGTCATGCGCCGCTTCTCCGCGGGCGAGACCGACGTCCTGGTCGCGACGACCGTGATCGAGGTCGGGGTGAACGTGCCGAACGCCACAGCGATGGTGATCATGGACGCCGACCGGTTCGGCGTATCGCAGCTCCACCAGCTCCGCGGCCGTGTCGGCCGTGGCTCGGCCCCCGGCCTGTGCCTCCTGGTCAGCGAGATGCCGGAGGCGAGCCCGGCACGCCAGCGGCTGAACGCGGTGGCGTCCACACTCGACGGCTTCGAACTCTCCCGCATCGACCTCGAACAGCGCCGCGAGGGCGATGTCCTCGGCCAGGCCCAGTCCGGCGTCCGCTCCTCGCTGCGCATGCTGGCCGTCATCGAGGACGAGGACATCATCGCGGAGGCCCGCGAGGAGGCCACCACGGTCGTCGCCGCCGACCCGGAGCTCGAGGGGCTTCCCGGCCTGCGTACGGCTCTCCAGGCTCTGCTCGACGAGGAGAGGGAGCAGTACCTGGACAAGGGCTGAGACGGCAGCAGATGGACGGAGGCTGAGAGGCAGTACGCGCACAGCGGCTGAGAGACTGGGAGCCGACTCACCTGCCGCCCTTCCTCACCAGCGCAAAGGACCCTCATGACCCGCGTGATCGCCGGCCGGGCCGGCGGACGCCGCCTGGCCGTCCCGCCGGGCACAGGCACCCGGCCCACCTCCGACCGGGCGCGCGAGGGCCTCTTCTCCACCTGGCAGTCGCTGCTCGGCGGCCCCCTGGAGGGCGAGCGCGTCCTCGACCTGTACGCCGGGTCGGGCGCCGTGGGGCTCGAGGCGCTCAGCCGTGGCGCCGGACACACCCTGCTCGTCGAGGCCGACGCCCGCGCGGCCCGCGTCATCCGCGAGAACGTGAAGTCACTGGGCCTGCCCGGCGCCGAGGTCAGACCGGGCAAAGCGGAACAGATCATCCAGACGCCGGCGCCTGCGGACCCGTACGACCTGGTCTTCCTCGACCCCCCGTACGCCGTCTCCGACGACGATCTTCGCGAGATTCTGCTCACACTCCGGACGGGGGGCTGGCTCGCGGCCGATGCCCTCGTCACCGTGGAGCGCAGCACCAGAGGCGGCGAATTCGGGTGGCCGGACGGTTTCGCGGCGATCAGGGCCCGTCGTTACGGCGAGGGGACGTTTTGGTACGGTCGCGCCGCCTCTACGTGCGAAGACGCACGATGACCGGACTGGAGAGCGAGGGACCTCAGTTGCGCCGCGCCGTCTGTCCCGGGTCGTTCGACCCGATTACCAACGGACATCTCGACATCATCGCCAGAGCCTCCAAGCTGTACGACGTCGTGCACGTCGCGGTGATGATCAACCAGTCCAAGAAGGGTCTCTTCGAGATCGACGAGCGGATCGAGCTGATCCGCGAGGTCACCGCCGAGTTCGGCAACGTCGAGGTCGAGGCGTTCCACGGCCTCCTCGTCGACTTCTGCAAGCAGCGCGACATCCCCGCGATCGTCAAGGGCCTGCGCGCCGTCAGCGACTTCGACTACGAGCTGCAGATGGCCCAGATGAACATCGGCCTGTCGGGTGTGGAGACGCTCTTCGTCCCCACCAACCCGACCTACAGCTTCCTGTCGTCCTCGCTCGTCAAGGAGGTCGCGACCTGGGGCGGCGACGTCTCCCACCTGGTGCCACCCGTGGTCCTCGAGGCGCTCAAGGAGCGTCTCAGCCACGACTGAGCCCGCCCCGCGGACCTGACAGTCCGTCACCCGGTGTCGGGCGGGGCGGGAGTGGTCGTACAGTCGACCCGTCCGTCTCCATCACAGCTGTAGAGAGTGGCGAGCACACGGTGGACGTGCAGAAGAAGCTCGATGAGATCGTCGCGTCGGTCGGCAGCGCCCGTTCCATGCCCATGTCGGCCTCGTGCGTGGTCAACCGCGCCGAGCTGCTCGCCATGCTCGAAGAGGTGCGTCAGGCGCTGCCCGGCTCCCTCGCACAGGCCGAGGAGCTGATCGGCGGCCGCGAGCAGATGGTCGAGCACGCCCGCCAGGAGGCCGAGCGGATCATCGAGACCGCGCACGCCGAGCGCGGCTCACTGATCTCCGACACGGAGGTCGCCCGGCGCTCCCAGGCCGAGGCCGACCGCATCATCACCGAGGCCCGCCAGGAGGCCGAGGAGGTCCGCGCGGAGGCCGACGACTACGTCGACTCCAAGCTCGCCAACTTCGAGGTCGTCCTCACCAAGACCCTCGGCTCCGTCGGCCGCGGCCGCGAGAAGCTCCTCGGCACCGGCCCCGGGGTCGACGATCAGGGGTACGAGGACGAGGACGCCCCCGAGCGCAGCCACGACCCGGAGACCCTGCGCCGGAGCGCCGACGAGTACGTCGACGTCAAGCTCGGCGCCTTCGAGGCCGTCCTCGCCAAGACCCTGGACGCCGTCGGCCGCGGCCGCCAGAAGCTGCACGGCCGGATCGCCAGCGACGACCTCGGCCTCCTCACGGAGGACGGGACACCCGTGCACCACACGAACGACAACGACTACCTGGCGGGCCTCGCGGGCACGGAGGCCCCCGAGCAGCCCGCGGAGCCCCAGGCCCCGGAGATCCCGGCCCAGCAGCAGGGCTACGTCCAGCAGGACGCGTACGCCTATCAGCAGCAGGCCCCGGATCCGTACGGATACCAGCAGCAGTACGCCCAGCAGGACGCGTACGGCTATCAGCAGCAGACCGCCGACCCGTACGCCGCCTACCCGCAGCAGCAGGGCTACGACCAGCAGCCGGCGTACGACCAGAGCCAGCAGCAGGCCTACGCGCAGCCGCAGGGGCACGCCCAGGACCCGCACGCGCAGGCGCTCGACGAGACCAGCCTCTTCGACACGAGCATGATCAGTGCGGAGCAGCTGCGGGCGTACGAACAGGGGCGCTGACACCGGATTGGGCCGAGAGCGAAAGGTCCAGTATCCTGGCTCTTCGGTCGCGTGTACGTCCGCGATCACCGCTGCCCGGAACATCATGGGCGGCACCCCTTGAGCTTCGAAGATCGAAAGCAGGAATGGCTCTGAACGCCCGCCTCGACCACCGCAACCCGCTCGTGTTCGACACACATGAGCTGGGGCGGCGTCCTGGCGCGCTGCAGCGCCTCTCCCGCACGATCGAGGCTCCCAAGGACCTCGGGATCCAGGGAGTCATCGGAGTGCCGGAAGGCGCCCCGGTGGAGCTCGAACTCCGGCTTGAGTCGGTCATGGAAGGTGTGCTTGTCACAGGCACCGCCCGTGCACTGGCCAAGGGGGAGTGCGTAAGGTGTCTGGAGCCGCTCGAGCTGGAGCTCGACGCGGAATTCCAGGAGATGTTCTCGTACCCTGACGCCGACGACCGGGGCCGCCCCAAAGCGGAACCGGCCGACGACGCCGAGGACGACGAGGACACGCTCTTCCTCGAGGACGGCCTGTTCGACCTCGAAGTCGTGCTGCGTGATGCGGTGGTGCTCGCACTGCCGATGCAGCCGGTGTGCCAGGACGACTGCCCCGGCCTGTGCTCCGAATGCGGAGCCCGGCTCGCGGACGCCCCGGACCACCACCACGACGCCGTCGACATCCGTTGGGCGGCACTGCAGGGACTCGCCGGTTCACTCGAAGATGGCGAGAAGGACGAGTTGGGCGGCGGCGCGCTTTCATCTGCGCACGCCGACGAGAAGCAGGAGAAGTAGCCGTGGCTGTTCCGAAGCGGAAGATGTCGCGCAGCAACACGCGCCACCGCCGGTCGCAGTGGAAGGCTGCGGTCCCCAACCTGGTTGCGTGTGAGCGCTGCCACGAGCCCAAGCTGCAGCACATCGCGTGCCCCGCTTGCGGCACCTATAACAAGCGCCAGGTCCTCGAGGTCTGAGCGGCTGGTGAGAGGTCTGATGTCTGACGCCCAGGCGGATTCAAACGCCAAGAAAAAGGCGGACACAGCCTCGTCCCACACGCTTCTGGAAGGGCGGCTCGGCTACAAGCTCGAGTCCGCCCTTCTGGTGCGTGCACTGACCCACCGTTCGTACGCGTACGAGAACGGCGGTCTGCCGACCAACGAACGCCTGGAGTTCCTCGGGGACTCCGTGCTCGGCCTCGTGGTCACGGACACGCTGTACACCACCCACCCCGACCTCCCAGAAGGCCAACTGGCCAAGCTGAGGGCCGCGGTGGTCAATTCTCGTGCGCTGGCAGAGGTGGGCCGCGGGCTCGAACTCGGCTCCTTCATCCGGCTCGGCCGGGGCGAGGAAGGCACGGGAGGCCGGGACAAGGCATCCATCCTCGCCGATACCCTTGAAGCGGTGATCGGCGCGGTCTATCTCGACCAGGGTCTGGAAGCGGCGGGCGAACTCGTCCACCGGCTCTTCGACCCGCTGATCGAGAAGTCCTCGAATCTCGGTGCCGGCCTGGACTGGAAGACCAGTCTCCAGGAGCTCACCGCGACCGAAGGGCTCGGGGTTCCCGAGTACCTGGTCTCGGAGACCGGCCCGGACCACGAGAAGACCTTTACTGCTGCCGCCCGCGTCGGAGGCGTCTCGTACGGCACCGGCACCGGCCGCAGCAAGAAGGAAGCGGAACAGCAGGCCGCGGAGTCCGCGTGGCGTGCGATCCGTTCCGCCGCGGACGAACGCGCGAAGTCGGCCAGGGCCGCCGCAGAAGAAGCGGCTGCCCAGGTCACCGAGGAGAACGCCGACACCTCCTCGGCCCCGACGAGCGATTCGGCCACGGCCTGATTCCTTCACAACCGAAGCACCCGCAGTACCAGCAGCACCCGCAGTAACTGATGTACCGCAGCACCCGCAGTATCCGAACCCCGTCGCAGCGCTCGCGCAGCGGCGGGGTTCGTATCGCATCCTCCGGAGGAGCACCGTGCCCGAGTTGCCCGAGGTCGAAGTCGTGCGGCGCGGCCTGGAGCGCTGGGTCAGCGGCCGGGTCGTGAAGACGGTGGAGGTACGGCATCCCCGGGCCGTGCGGCGGCACTTGGCCGGGCCCGACGGTTTCGCGAAGGCGCTCGCGGGCCATCGCGTGGGAGAGGCCAGGCGCCGGGGCAAGTACCTGTGGCTGCCCCTCGCAGACTCCCCGTACTCCGTCCTTGCGCACCTCGGCATGAGCGGCCAGCTCCTGGTCCAGCCCGAGGACGCCCCGGACGAGAAGCACCTGCGCGTCCGCATCCGCTTCGAGGACGGCCAGGGAACCGAGCTGCGCTTCGTCGACCAGCGCACCTTCGGCGGCCTCTCCCTGCACGAGAACACCCCGGACGGCCTTCCGGACGTCATCGCGCACATCGCCCGCGACCCGCTCGACCCCCTCTTCGACGACGCCGCCTTCCACACGGCGCTGCGCGGGCGACGTACGACGATCAAACGGGCGCTGCTCGACCAGTCGCTGATCAGCGGAGTCGGCAACATCTACGCGGACGAGGCGCTCTGGCGCTCCAAGCTGCACTACGAACGCCCCACGGGAACCTTCACCCGGCCGCGCACCACCGAGCTGCTCGGCCACATCCGCGACGTCATGAACGACGCCCTCGCCGCCGGCGGCACCAGCTTCGACAGCCTCTACGTCAACGTCAACGGGGAGTCGGGCTACTTCGACCGCTCGCTCGACGCGTACGGGCGGGAGGGCGAGCCCTGCGGGCGGTGCGGGACACCGATACGGCGGCGCGCCTGGATGAACCGGTCCAGCTACTTCTGCCCGCGGTGCCAGCGACCGCCGCGCGTGAGCGCATAGAGCCCGTCCAAGGCTCAGGCCCGGCGCGTCTCGTCGTAGCGCTCGCGGGACTCGAGTACGTCGTCCATGCGGCCCTCCATGAAGTGGATGAGGGTCAGCAGGCGCTCGGCGACCTCGCGGCCCAGCGGTGTGAGCGTGTAGTCGACGCGTGGCGGATTGGTCGGCTGGGCGTCGCGGTGCACCAGGCCGTCGCGCTCCAGCGCCTGGAGCGTCTGGGAGAGCATCTTCTCGCTGATGCCGTCGACACGGCGGCGCAGCTCGTTGAAACGGAGCGTGCCCTCGTGCAGGACCCCGAGGGTGAGCGCGCCCCAGCGGCCGGTGACGTGCTCCAGCGTGCCCCGGGACGGGCAGTTCCGGGCGAACACGCTGTACGCGAGGTCCTCGGACCCACCGCGCTCGGCAGTCCGCACAGCTGATTCCATGCCAGCACCATACTCCGGCACAGCGCTAACCGACAGATTGCACTAACTGCGAGTTAGTGAATGACCTCAGTAGCCGAAGTCCTGCGTCCACCAAGGGCCGCCGGAGGCGATGTGCACGCCCACGCCCAGGGTCTTGAAGTCGCAGTTCAGGATGTTGGCGCGGTGGCCGGGGCTGTTCATCCAGGCTTCCATCACGGCCTCGGCGGTGGACTGACCGCGGGCTATGTTCTCGCCGCCCAGGTTGGTGATCCCGGCGGTCGCCGCACGGTCCCAGGGGGTGGCGCCATCCGGGTCGGTGTGGTCGAAGAAGCCGCGCGCGGCCATGTCCTCGCTGAAGACCGAAGCCAGTTCCGACAGGGCGCTGTTCGCCGCCACCGGGCTGCAACCCACCTTGGCCCGCTCCGTGTTGACCAGCTCGAGCACCGCGGCCTCGGCCGCAGTCTCGGCGGACACCGTCACGGGGGCGGTGGTCTTCGGAGCCTTCGTTTCCTTCTCGGCCGGCTTCGACGGGGTCTTCGTCTTGGTGGGCTTGACCGTGGGCTTCTTCGCCGGTTCCGTCGTCGGAGCGGCCGACGGCGTGGAGGGGGCGGCCGAGGGGGAGGCGGAGCGCTCGGCGTCACGGCTCGTCCCCGTGTCGTCGCGCTCGTCCTCCGCGCTGCCCGAGGTTCCGCCCTGCTGGGTCTCCACGCTGGACGGGGAGCCTGCGGCCTGCACGTTGTCGGCGTTGTTGCCGCCACCGCCGAGCGAGTAGTTCTCACTGCCGGGCAGCACACCGGCCGCGACGGCGACGGTGCCCAGGGCCACGGCGGCGGACACGCCGAGCAGCCCCGTACGTACGGGGGTCGCACCCTTCCTCTTGCGGTGCGAGCGGGCGGAGGCGCCGCTCGGGAAGTCGGCGACTGCCGCGTAGCCGTACAGGTTCTCCGGCCCGTAGGGACCGTCTATGACCGTGCGGTCCGTGCGGGTGTCCGTGCCCCCGGTGGCGCGACCTGTGGCGGCGCGGCCGGCGGCTGAGCGTCGGTGGCGTCCCATCTCCTGGCCTTCCTCGATCTTGCAGTCAGTGAACCTCACCCGAAAGAGTGAGTTTCATATGAGACTCATTGGGTCGGGACGGTACCCCATGGCGCAAGGGGAGGAAGTGCTCCGAGAGACATTGTCCGGTTAGCGTGCACCCATGAACGAGGTTGTACGGGTGGTCGTCTGGGTACGCGGGAGGGTCCAGGGCGTGGGTTTCCGCTGGTTCACGCGGGCCAAGGCGCTGGAGATCGGGGGGCTGAGTGGTTTTGCTCTCAATTTGGACGACGGACGGGTCCAAGTGGTCGCTGAGGGCCCTCGGGCCGGCTGCCAGAGCCTGCTGGACTGGCTCCAGGGGGACGACACACCCGGGCGCGTGGACGGAGTCACTGAGATCTGGGACACGCCCCGCGGGATCTACGACGGCTTCCTCATCCGCTGACGGAGACGGCGCGATCGACCGGGCCGGAGCGGCTGGGCATACCAATGGCACCTGCCAGAAGCGGAAAGGCCCAGGTGGTTGCCAAGGACGGCTTGTAGTGGCAGGCTCCGCGAGTACGGATGATCTCCATGCCCCCAGGGCCCGCAGGAGTCGCAGCGCCGCCCTTCGAGGGCCGCGCACCCCCGGGTTGTCCGCCAGTACGGGGCGTGATCGTGTTGACCGTCAAACTTTTTGGTGAGACGCTGAAAGCCCCGCGCACCTTAGCTGTTTGGCATGTGGAACAGCAGCAAGAACTTAAAAGTGTCAAGCATCGCGGGTGCGATTCCCTCACGACCCATCGACCCACACCGTTTCGGTCGGTCACTCAGTGTGGAGGACCATCCATCATGGCAAAGGCGCTTCTCGGTTACGTCGGCGGTTCCGACCCGCGACTCATTGCCGAGATGCGACGGCTCCAGCAGCGCGTACAGGACCTCGAATCCGAGCTCGTACGGATCCAGGCCGAGAACGACGCGCTCGCGGCTGCCGCTTCTCACGACTCGCTTCTTGATCTCGACGTACCCCAGGCGGAGCCTGCGCTCACCTGATCACTGCATCGCACCACGACAGCAGTGGTTGGGCAGCCCACATCAACCGCTAAGTTGTCAGAATTGCAAGGGACGCCTCTTCGGCGTCCCTTCTTCTTTCCCCCGCGCACTCTTTCACTGTCTTTAACGTCTGGTGTGCCCTGCACGTTCATGGGTGAAACCGCGCGTTCATGGAGTGAGACCGGCCCGAAAGGTAGAGTCCAGCGGCGTGCACCTCAAGGCCCTGACCCTGCGCGGGTTCAAATCGTTCGCCTCGGCGACCACGCTGCGGTTCGAGCCGGGTATCACCTGTGTCGTGGGCCCCAACGGTTCGGGCAAGTCCAATGTCGTGGACGCGCTCAGCTGGGTCATGGGCGAGCAGGGTGCCAAGTCGCTGCGCGGCGGCAAGATGGAGGACGTCATCTTCGCCGGCACCACCGGGCGTCCGCCGCTCGGCCGGGCCGAGGTGTCCCTCACCATCGACAACTCCGACGGCGCGCTGCCCATCGAGTACGCCGAAGTCACCATCACGCGGATCATGTTCCGCAACGGCGGCAGCGAGTACCAGCTCAACGGCGACACGTGTCGCCTCCTTGACATCCAGGAACTGCTGAGTGACTCCGGTATCGGCCGCGAGATGCACGTCATCGTCGGACAGGGCCAGCTCGACTCCGTACTCCACGCCGATCCGATGGGCCGCCGCGCCTTCATCGAGGAGGCCGCGGGCGTTCTCAAGCACCGCAAGCGCAAGGAGAAAGCGCTGCGGAAGCTGGACGCGATGCAGGCGAACCTGGCGCGGGTCCAGGACCTGACCGACGAACTGCGGCGGCAGTTGAAGCCACTGGGCAGGCAGGCCGCCGTCGCGCGCCGGGCCGCCGTCATCCAGGCCGATCTGCGCGACGCCCGGCTCCGTCTCCTCGCCGACGATCTCGTACGGCTGCGGCAGGCACTCCAGACCGAGATCGCCGACGAGGCCGCGCTCAAGGAACGCAAGGAAGCCGCCGAGGCCGAGCTGAAGAAGGCGCAGCAGCGCGAAGCGCTCCTGGAGGACGAGGTCCGGCAGCTCACTCCTCGCCTGCAGCGCGCCCAGCAGACCTGGTACGAGCTGTCGCAGCTCGCCGAGCGGGTGCGTGGCACGATCTCGCTGGCCGACGCTCGTGTGAAGAGCGCGACTTCGACACCTCCCGAGGAGCGGCGCGGACGCGACCCGGAGGACATGGAGCGCGAGGCCGCGCGGATCCGGGAGCAGGAGGCCGAGCTCGAAGCGGCCCTGGAGGCCGCCGAGCACGCCCTCGAGGACACCGTCGCGCACCGGGCCGAGCTGGAGCGCGAGCTCGCCGTCGAGGAGCGGCGCCTCAAGGACGTCGCCCGCGCCATCGCCGACCGCCGCGAGGGGCTCGCCCGTCTCAACGGCCAGGTCAATGCCGCGCGTTCCCGGGCCGCCTCCGCCCAGGCCGAGATCGACCGCCTCGCCGCCGCGCGCGACGAGGCCCAGGAGCGGGCGTTCGCGGCCCAGGAGGAGTACGAGCAGCTGAAGGCCGAGGTCGACGGCCTCGACGCGGACGACGCCGAGCTGACGGAACAGCACGAGGCGGCCAAGCGGGCGCTGGCCGACGCGGAAGCCGCGCTGACGGCGGCCCGCGAGGCGGCCACGGCAGCGGAACGCAAGCGTGCCGCGACCCAGGCCCGCCGTGAGGCACTCGCCCTCGGACTGCGCCGCAAGGACGGCACGGGAGCACTGCTCGGCGCGCAGGACCGCCTCACCGGACTCCTCGGCCCCGCGGCCGAACTCCTCTCGGTCACTCCCGGCTTCGAGGTCCCGCTGGCCGCCGCCTTCGGCGCCGCGGCCGACGCCATCGCCGTCACCACCCCCGCCTCGGCGGCGGACGCCATCCGCATGCTCCGCAAGCAGGACGCGGGGCGGGCGGCGTTGCTGCTGGCGGGCGGGCCGGAGGAGCGGGGCACGCACGCGATGGAGGGCGGCGTACCTCGTCAGGAACGGAACGACGGACCTCCGTACGCCGCCGATCTCGTCCGGGGCCCCGCCGAGCTCATGCCCGCCGTACGGCGGCTGCTGCGCGGGATCGTCGTGGTCGGCACGCTCGAGGACGCCGAGGAACTCGTCTACGCGCGGCCGGAGCTGACCGCGGTCACCGCTGAAGGGGACCTGCTGGGGGCGCACTTCGCGCACGGCGGGTCGGCCGGGGCGCCGAGTCTGCTGGAGGTGCAGGCGTCCGTCGACGAGGCGGCGGCGGAGCTCGAAGAGCTGGCTGTGCGGTGTGAGGCGCTCGGCGAGGCACAGCACGAGGCCACCGGGCGGCGGAAGGAATGTGCCGCGCTCGTCGAGGAGCTGGGGGAGCGGCGGCGGGCCGCCGAGCGGGAGAAGTCGTCCGTGGCACAGCAGCTGGGACGGCTGGCCGGGCAGGCGCGGGGCGCGGCGGGGGAGGCCGAGCGGAGTACCGCCGCCGCCGCGCGGGCGCAGGACGCGCTCGACCGGGCCGTGGAGGAGGCGGAGGAGCTGGCCGAGCGGCTCACCGTCGCCGAGGAGATGCCGGTGGAGGAGGAGCCCGACACCGGCGTACGGGACCGGCTGGCCGCCGACGGCGCCAACGCGCGGCAGACCGAGATGGAGGCCCGGCTCCAGGTGCGTACGCACGAGGAGCGGGTCAAGGGGCTCGCCGGGCGGGCCGACGGACTCGACAAGGCCGCGCGTGCCGAACGCGAGGCACGCGCGCGTGCCGAGCAGCGGCGGGCCAGGCTGCGGCACGAGGCAGCGGTCGCCGAGGCCGTCGCCTCCGGCGCGCGGCAGCTGCTCGCGCACGTCGAGGTCTCGCTGACCAGGGCCCAGGAGGAGCGGGCCGCCGCCGAGAACGCCAAGGCCCACCGGGAGCAGGCGCTCGGTGTCGCCCGCAACGAAGGACGCGACCTCAAGGGCGAGCTCGACAAACTCACGGATTCGGTTCACCGCGGTGAGGTGCTCGGCGCCGAGAAGCGGATGCGCATCGAGCAGCTGGAGTCGAAGGCGCTGGAGGAGATGGGTGTCGAACCGGCGGGTCTGGTGGCCGACTACGGCCCGCAGCAGCCGGTGCCGCCCTCGCTCCCCGCCGAGGGTGAGGAACTGCCCGAGGACCCGGAGCACCCGCGCAACCAGCCCCGGCCGTTCCACCGCGCCGAGCAGGAGCGGCGGCTCAAGTCAGCCGAACGGGCGTACCAGCAGCTCGGGAAGGTCAACCCGCTCGCCCTTGAGGAGTTCGCCGCGCTGGAGGAGCGCCACAAGTTCCTCAGCGAGCAGTTGGAGGACCTCAAGAAGACGCGCACGGACCTGCTTCAAGTGGTGAAGGAGGTCGACGAGCGCGTCGAGCAGGTCTTCACCGAGGCGTACCGGGACACCGCCCGGCAGTTCGAGGGGGTCTTCAGCCGGCTGTTCCCGGGCGGGGAGGGGCGGCTGATCCTGACCGATCCCGACAACATGCTCACCACGGGCGTCGATGTGGAGGCCCGTCCTCCGGGCAAGAAGGTCAAGCGGCTGAGCCTGCTCTCCGGTGGCGAACGGTCCCTGACCGCCGTGGCCCTGCTCGTGTCGATCTTCAAGGCGCGGCCCAGTCCGTTCTACGTGATGGACGAGGTCGAGGCGGCGCTCGACGACACCAACCTCCAGCGGCTGATCCGGATCATGCAGGAGCTGCAGGAGGCCTCGCAGCTGATCGTGATCACGCACCAGAAGCGCACGATGGAGGTCGCCGACGCGTTGTACGGCGTCTCGATGCAGGGCGACGGTGTGTCAAAGGTCATCAGCCAGCGTCTTCGCTAGTGGATGCGTGTAGTCCACACGGGTCGTGACCTGGGCTTCTCCTTGAGTTCAAGTGTTGAATGAATGGGCACCGTCTCTGTGTCAAAAATTCACAGCAAGCGGACTGTTGACTTCGAAACTTGAAGGCATAGTCTCTGCAACGTTGCTTTTACCTTCAGGTGGTGGGCGGCGTGAAGTTGTGCGCCACTTGTATGACCACTTGAAGGGCTCGCCCCACACCCCCGGCAGTGAGGCCGGTGGCCCGAGGAGTTACACGTGACCAGCACAGTGCCCCCCAAGTCAGGAGCCCGAGAGGCTCATCCCGAGCATCTCGGGCATGTCATCTTCATCGCGGCGGCGGCCGCGATGGGCGGGTTCCTCTTCGGCTACGACAGTGCCGTGATCAACGGCGCCGTCGAGGCCATCCGAAGCCGGTACGACATCGGCTCGGCGGCGCTGGCCCAGGTCATCGCCATCGCACTGATCGGCTGCGCCATCGGCGCGGCGACCGCGGGCCGCATAGCCGACCGCATCGGCCGCATCCGCTGTATGCAGATCTCGGCCGTCATGTTCACGGTCAGCGCCGTCGGGTCCGCGCTGCCCTTCTCCCTGTACGACCTCGCCTTCTGGCGGATCATCGGCGGGTTCGCCATCGGCATGGCCTCCGTCATCGGCCCCGCCTACATCGCCGAGGTCGCGCCTGCCGCGTACCGCGGGCGCCTCGGCTCCTTCCAGCAGGCCGCCATCGTGATCGGCATCGCCATTTCGCAGCTGGTCAACTGGGGCATCCTGAACGCCGCCGACGGTGACCAGCGCGGTCAGGTCATGGGCCTCGAAGCCTGGCAGGTCATGCTCGGCGTCATGGTCATCCCGGCCATCCTCTACGGTCTGCTCTCCTTCGCGATCCCCGAGTCGCCGCGCTTCCTGGTCTCCGTGGGCCGGGACGAGCGTGCCCGTGAGGTGCTCAAGGAGGTCGAGGGCGACAAGATCGACCTGGACGTCCGCGTCGCCGAGATCGATCACGCCATGAAGAGTGAGCACAAGTCGACCTTCAAGGACCTGCTCGGCGGCACGTTCTTCTTCAAGCCGATCGTCTGGGTCGGCATCGGCCTCTCGGTCTTCCAGCAGTTCGTCGGCATCAACGTCGCGTTCTACTACTCCTCCACGCTGTGGCAGTCGGTCGGCGTCGACCCGACCGATTCGTTCCTCTACTCGTTCACGACGTCGATCATCAACATCATCGGCACCGTGATCGCCATGATCTTCGTCGACCGGATCGGCCGTAAGCCGCTCGCTCTCATCGGCTCCGTGGGCATGGTCATCGGGCTCGGCTTGGAGGCCTGGGCCTTCTCCTTCGACCTGGTGGATGGCAAGCTGCCGGCCACCCAGGGCTGGGTCGCCCTGATCGCCGCCCACGTCTTCGTCCTCTTCTTCGCCCTCTCCTGGGGTGTCGTGGTCTGGGTCTTCCTCGGCGAGATGTTCCCGAACAGGATCCGCGCCGCCGCGCTCGGCGTCGCCGCCTCCGCGCAGTGGATCGCCAACTGGGCCATCACCGCGAGCTTCCCGTCGCTGGCCGACTGGAACCTCTCCGCGACCTACGTGATCTACACGATCTTCGCCGCGCTCTCCATCCCCTTCGTGCTCAAGTACGTGAAGGAGACCAAGGGGAAGACGCTGGAAGAGATGGGCTAGGCCCAATGCCGTTGCTTTTGCCTTGGGCGTAGGCTGGTTGGGAGTGGGTCCCGGGGGTGATGCGGGTGGCCGCGAGTGTGTCTGACTTATCGGGTCTGGGGCTGTTGACCTGGGTGTATCCGCCGGGGTTGGTGGATCGGGTGGTGGCAGCGTGTGGCCGGTCCGAGCGGCGTAAGCGGCTGCTGCCCGCCCGGCTGGTGGTGTACTTCGTGCTGGGGCTGGCGCTGTTCTCTCCCGCCCCGTATCTAGAAGTGATGCGGCACTTGGTCGCGGGGCTTCGCGGTCTGGGACTGCTGGGTGACTGGCACGTTCCGGCGAAGTCGTCACTGTTTCGGGCCCGGCAGCGGCTGGGATCCGAGCCGCTGCGGGTGCTGTTCGCCACGACCGCGAAGCCGATGGCCACCGAGGCGACTCCGGGGGCGTTCTGGCGGGGCTTGCGGGTTCTGGCGGTGGACGGGACCTGCTGGGATGCCGCCGACAGTGAGGCCAATCAAGCGGCCTTCGGCCGTCCCGGCAACGGTCGTGGGACCGGCCGGAGTGCCTTTGTGCAGGTGCGGATGGCCGCCTTGGTGGAGGTGGGCAGCCATGCGGTGCTGGACGCCGAACTCGCCGGCTGCCGCACCGGGGAAGTGACCCTGGTGGGCCGCCTGCCCCGCTCCTGCGGGCCAGGCCAACTCGTGCTGGCCGACCGCGAGTTCCTCGGCGTCCCACTGTGGCAGGCCTTCACCGCCACCGGCGCCGACCTGCTGTGGCGGGTGCCCGCCAACCGTGTCCTGCCCATCGACAGGCCACTGCGCGACGGGTCCTGGATCTCACGCATCCATGCCGGCACCGACGCCTCCCACCGCGACCCGGTCACCGTGCGTGTCCTGGCCTACCAGCTCAAAGACACGGCCCAGGACTACCGCCTGATCACCACTCTCCTGGACGCCCGCCGCTATCCGGCCCGGCAACTGGCCGCCCTCTACCGCGAACGCTGGGAGATCGAATCCGTCTTCGCCGAGATCAAAACCCACCAGCGCGGCGCGAAGGTGGTCCTCAGCAGCAAGACACCCGACGGTGTCCTGCAACAGATCTGGGCCCATCTCCTGGTCCACCATGCACTGCGGGAGCTGATGCTCAGAACCGCGGCCACCCGCCAACTCGACCCCGACCGCGTCTCCTTCACCGAGACTCTGCGCTCCGCTCGCCGCAGTGTGACCGTTACGCCCGGCAGCTTTTCCCCCTGACCTCCTGGTCCAGGCCTTGCGATTACTCCAGGAAGACCTGCTGGAAAGGCTCCTTCCCGCCAGACGCCTGCGCAGCCAGCCCCGTGTTGTCAAACGAAAGATGTCCAACTACTGGCTCAAACGGGCTGAACACCGTCACTGGCCCCAGCCCACCCGCACCGGCACCCAGGCCATCCTCATCAAACGACCCCAACCCACAGGCCCATAACGCAACGGCATTGGGGCTAGGCCTCGTAGGAACGGCCCCCCGAAACTCGGGGAGACGGGCCAAACCCCCGCTGCCCTTCTCCCCGTACTCGTAAGAAGACGTACTGCCCCGGCTCGGCCTTCGAGGCCTTGAGCCGGGGCAGTACGTCTTCTTGGCGCTCTCAGTCCTTGAGGCGGGGCAGGACGCTTTCGCAGAACAGGTGCAGGCTGCGCCAGCCCTCGTCGACGGGCATCCCGCCGGACAGCGGGTGCAGGACGTAGTTGTCGAGGCCGTGTGCCACGCACGCGTCGGGCGTGAGGATCCGGTAGACGCCCTCGGCGCGCAGCTCGTCGACCGTCGTGGCCGCCGACTTCACCGCCGAGCGGATGTCGCCGGACTGCCAGGAGGCGTACGTCCGTGCCTCGTGCAGGAAGTGCTTGCCGTACTCGGCCCAGGCCCGGTCGGGGTCCTCGGCGATGTGCAGGAGCGGGGTCTCGGCCGACGGCATCATGGTCCAGCCCTCGGTGCCGTACTCGATGAGCCGCTCCTTGTAGTACGCCTCCAGCTCGGGCAGGTGGGCGCTGGGGAAGAAGGGAAGGCCCAGGCGGGCCGCCCGCCGCGCCGCCGCCTTCGACGAGCCGCCGACCAGCAGCAGGGGGTGCGGATCCGAGAACGGCCGCGGAGTGACCCGTACGGTCCGGCCCCGGTACTCGAACTCCTCGCCGGTCCACGCCTTCAGCACCGTCTCAAGCAGCTCGTCCTGGAGCTTGCCGCGCCGCTTCCAGTCGACGTCGAAGAGGGCGTACTCCTCGGGCCGGTAGCCGATTCCCGCGACGGTGATGAGACGTCCGCCACTGAGCAGATCGAGTACGGCGATGTCCTCCGCGAGCCGGAGCGGGTCGTGCAGCGGGCCGATGACCGCCGACACGGTGACCGCGATGTGCCGGGTCGCGCCGAAGACCGCGCCCGCGAAGGCGAACGGCGAGGGCAACCAGTTGTTGGCGACGCCGTGGTGCTCCTCGGTCTGCACGGTGGTGATGCCGCGGTCGTCGGCGTACGCGGCCATCTCAACGGCCGCCTTGTAGCGGGCACTCAGCGACGCGGGGGTGGCGTCGGGGTCAACGAGGTTGAAGCGTACGACCGTTACGGGCATGGTGAGCCCCCCTTCGTGTGTGGAGGGGGACGGTAGCTGACGGTTCGTCAGACGGCCATAGCGGCGGGCTCGGGTTCGCGGGGTTCCGCGTTCCGTGCGAGGGGCTCGTCTCTTTGGAGGAAGCTACAGAATGCCTCCCTCGGCAGGGATTCTCCCTGCCGAGGGAGGGATGGCTGATACTGGGTCTCGTTATGGAAATCGTCATCCTTGCTGTAGTCATCGCCGTCGTCGTGATCGGCGCGCTCGGCGGGCTGGTCGTCGGCAGTCGCAAGCGGAAGCTGCCTCCGCCGCCCCCCGTCGCCCCCGACATCACCGCCCCTCCGGCCGAGCCGCACGTCGGCGACGAGGCCGAGACGCCGCGGGAAGAACCGCGCCGCACGATAGAAGAGGTGGACCTCCCGGAGGCCGCCTCGGCTCCCGTCGCGGTCGAGGAACCCCCGGCCCTTCCCGAGATCGAGGTCCCGGAGCCCTCCGCGGGGCGTCTGGTGCGTCTGCGCGCCCGGCTCTCCCGCTCGCAGAACGCGCTCGGCAAGGGGCTGCTCACGCTCCTCTCGCGCGAGCACCTCGACGAGGACACCTGGGAGGAGATCGAGGACACGCTGCTCACCGCCGACGTAGGCGTGCAGCCCACCCAGGAGCTGGTCGACCGGCTGCGTGAGCGTGTGAAGGTGCTCGGCACCCGTACGCCGGACGAGCTGCGTGCTCTGCTGCGCGAGGAGCTGCTCCAGCTGCTCGTTCCCGAGTTCGACCGCACGGTCAAGACCGACTCGAACCTCGACACCCCGGGCATCGTGATGGTCGTCGGGGTCAACGGAACCGGCAAGACGACCACCACGGGCAAGCTCGCCCGCGTGCTCGTGGCCGACGGCAAGCACGTCCTCCTGGGCGCCGCCGACACCTTCCGTGCCGCCGCCGCCGACCAGCTGCAGACCTGGGGCGAGCGGGTGGGCGCCCGTACCGTGCGCGGTCCCGAGGGCGGTGACCCGGCCTCGATCGCCTTCGACGCGGTCAAGGAAGGCATCGAGGAGGGCGCGGACGTCGTCCTCATCGACACCGCGGGCCGGCTGCACACCAAGACCGGGCTCATGGACGAGCTCGGCAAGGTCAAGCGCGTCGTCGAGAAGCACGCGCCACTGGACGAGATCCTGCTCGTCCTCGACGCCACCACCGGACAGAACGGTCTCGTCCAGGCCCGTGTCTTCGCCGAGGTCGTCGACATCACCGGCATCGTGCTGACCAAGCTCGACGGGACGGCCAAGGGCGGCATCGTGATCGCGGTGCAGCGTGAGCTGGGCGTGCCGGTCAAGCTGGTCGGTCTGGGAGAGGGGGCGGACGATCTGGCGCCGTTCGAGCCGGAGGCGTTCGTTGACGCCCTTATCGGGGAGTAGGGCAGGTACTGATTTCAGTACCTGCTACGAAGAAGCGCCCGCCCCCAAGGTGCAGTTGGGAGCGGGCGCTTCGTCATGTGAGCCCAAGGTTCGGGAACGGCCTACACGCGCGACCGGTGTGCCACATACGCCAGCGTCCCCAGCAGTAGCCGGGCTTGTGGCGGTTTCGTCGCCGAGTCCAGTGCGGGGGAGCGCAGCCAGCGGACCGGGCCGAGGCCCGAGCGGTCGGAGGGCGGGGCGGTGATGTGCGTACCCGGGCCCAGGCCGTGCAGGTCGAGGGAGGCGTCGTCCCAGCCCATCCGGTAGAGCAGCTCGGGGAGTTCGGGTGCGGAGCCGGGGGCGACGAAGAAGTGGGCGCGGCCGTCCGGGGTCGCCGCCACGGGTCCGAGGGGGAGCCCCATGCGTTCGAGCCGGACGAGCGCCCGGCGCCCGGCGGGCTCGGCGACCTCGATCACGTCGAAGGCGCGGCCGACCGGCAGCATCATGGCGGCCCCCGGGAACTCGGCCCAGGCCTCGGTCACTTCGTCGAGTGTGGCGCCGCCCGGGATCGACGGCGCGAAGTCCAGTGGATGCGCACCCGGCGCGGGGCAGTCGGCCCTTCCGCACGAGCACGCTCCCGCGGCGGCCCGGGCGCCGGGGACCACGTCCCAGCCCCACAGCCCGGTGAACTCCGCCACCGCGGTGCACTCCGTCGAGCGGCCGCGGCGCCGTGAACCGGGCCGGAGTTCGCGCGTCCCCCGACTACTGCCGATCGTGAAGCCCATGCCCCCTCCAACGGGTCCGACGTACCGGTGGTTACGTGACGGAATGGGAACGTGACCCTGTGTTCCCGACTTCCCCTGTGCCGCCCGGTTCAGACGGCGCCCAGTAGTGCCCCAGGTAGTGCGCTCTGCATCGTGCGCCCCGGCGCACACCGCTCCGCCCACTCCCGGCCATCCTGTGTCAAGTGAATCGCGCGTGGGCGACGCGGAGTTCATTCGAAGGGGTGGCGAATGGTGGCGTTTCCGGGATCGCCATGGCTGGAGGGGTGATCGTAGGATTACTTTGAGTACACGAGTCCTGGGGACGTGTGCACTCGTGGGTATGCCAAGGGCAAGTCGGCTTCCCGTTCGAAGGGTGAGAACTACCGGACGTGCGGCCGTATTTACCGGCATTCTGATAGGGCTTGGCGCACGCAGCGTACAAGTGGTCTCAGGGATGGGGGCGTTCCAGTGGGCGGCAACGGCGGAGGCGGGACGAACGCTGACAAGCGCCCCAACGAGCTGCTCGGCTCGTGGTTCGTGCGCAGCGGCTGGTCCAAGGGTGAGCTCGCACGTCAAGTGAACCGCAGGGCCCGCCAGTTGGGGGCCAACCACATCTCCACGGACACCTCGCGGGTGCGCCGCTGGCTGGACGGGGAGAACCCGCGCGAGCCGATCCCGCGGATCCTGTCCGAGCTGTTCTCCGAGCGCTTCGGCTGTGTCGTCGCCGTCGAGGACCTCGGCCTGCGCGCCGCCCACCAGTCACCGTCCGTGTCCGGCGTCGACCTGCCCTGGACGGGCCCGCAGACCGTGGCGCTGATCAGCGAGTATTCACGCAGCGACCTGATGCTGGCGCGCCGCGGCTTCCTCGGCAGCTCGCTCGCCCTCGCCGCGGGCCCGGCCCTCATCGAACCCATGCAGCGCTGGCTCGTGCCCTCGCCGATGGCTCCGCCGGAGGAGCCCGAGCCCTCCACCTCGGTGCGCCGCGGCCGGCTCTCCAAGCCGGAGCTGGACCTCCTGGAGTCCACCACCGTGATGTTCCGGCAGTGGGACGCCCAATGCGGTGGCGGCCTGCGCCGCAAAGCGGTCGTCGGACAGCTGCACGAGGTGACGGACCTGCTCCAGGAACCCCAGCCCGCCGCGACGAACAGGCGCCTGTTCAAGGTCGCCGCCGAGCTGGCCGAGCTGGCGGGCTGGATGAGCTACGACGTGGGGCTCCAGCCCACCGCGCAGAAGTACTTCGTCCTCGCCCTGCACGCCGCCAAGGAAGCGGGCGACAAGCCCCTCGGCTCGTACGTCCTGTCCAGCATGAGCCGCCAGATGATCCACCTGGGCCGGCCCGAGGACGCCCTGGAACTCATCCACCTCGCGCAGTACGGAAGCCGTGACTGCGCGAGCCCCCGCACCCAGTCCATGCTGTATGCGATGGAGGCCCGCGCGTACGCCAACATGGGCCAGCCCGGAAAGTGCAAGCGCGCCGTCCGGATGGCCGAGGACACCTTCTCCGACGTCCACGAATGGGACGACCCGGACCCCGACTGGATCCGCTTCTTCTCCAAGGCCGAGCTGTACGGCGAGAACTCCCACTCCTACCGCGACCTCGCCTATGTCGCGGGCCGCAGCCCCACCTACGCCTCCATGGCGGAGCCCCTGATGCAGCAGGCCGTCGACCTCTTCGCCAAGGACCCCGAACACCAGCGTTCGTACGCACTGAACCTCATCGGCATGGCCACCGTGCACCTCCTCCAGCGGGAGCCCGAGAAGAGTGCGGTCCGAGCCAAGGAAGCAATGTCGTACGCGAAGAAAGTGCGCTCGGAGCGCGTGAACACTCGTATCCGAAAGACGGTCGACACTGCGGCCCGCGACTTCGGGGACCTCGCCGAGGTCGTCGACCTCACCGACCAGCTCGCCGTCGACCTGCCCGAGACCGCCGAGGCGGTCTGACCCGGACCGCGTGAGCGGCCTACGCCCCAGTACCCCGGCCGCGGCCGGCCGTCCCGAACTGCCCGACTCGGCTCCCCCATGCCAGGTCATCGGACGGCCGACCGCGGCCGGCCTTTCTCCCTTCGGAGAAGGTTGCGCCACGATAACGATCGCTCGGCCCGGTCTCAGGCAGTTCATCGACGCGTAACACACAAGGCGCCTTCGTCACTGCGGCGAAACATCGAGGGGTGCCGACCGAAACCGCGCTGCGCCAATCTCATGGCGCATAACCGGCCCACCCCTCACGCCCACTTCAGGCTTCGCCCGCACGGGGCCGTACCAATCGACGAGGAGACGCCGATGGCACCAGCCATCACCCTTGCCGCAGATGCACCCACGCTGTCTGCTGCCAACACAGGGTTCATGCTCATCTGTTCCGCCCTGGTGCTGATCATGACGCCCGGCCTGGCCTTCTTCTACGGAGGCATGGTCCGCGTCAAGAGCACCTTGAACATGCTGATGATGAGCTTCATCAGCATGGGCATAGTCACCATCCTGTGGGTGGTGTACGGCTTCTCCCTCGCCTTCGGCACGGACAAGGGCTCGCTCATCGGCTGGACCTCCGACTACGTCGGATTCGGCGGCGTCGGCATCACGGACCTGTGGGACGGCTACACCATCCCGATCACGGTGTTCGCCGCCTTCCAGCTGATGTTCGCCATCATCACGCCCGCCCTGATCAGCGGCGCGCTCGCGGACCGTGTGAAGTTCACCGCCTGGTCCCTCTTCATCGCCCTGTGGGTCACGGTCGTGTACTTCCCGGTCGCGCACTGGGTGTGGGGCACCGGCGGCTGGGCGTTCGACCTCGGTGTGATCGACTTCGCCGGTGGTACGGCGGTCCACATCAACGCCGGTGCCGCGGCGCTCGGCGTGATTCTCGTCATCGGTAAGCGCGTGGGCTTCAAGAAGGACCCGATGCGCCCGCACAGCCTCCCGCTGGTCATGCTCGGCGCCGGTCTCCTCTGGTTCGGCTGGTTCGGATTCAACGCAGGTTCGTGGCTCGGCAACGACGACGGTGTCGGCGCGCTGATGTTCCTCAACACGCAGATCGCCACCGCCGCTGCGATGCTCGCCTGGCTCGCCTACGAGAAGATCCGCCACGGCGCGTTCACCACCCTCGGTGCCGCCTCCGGCGCGGTCGCCGGTCTGGTCGCGATCACCCCGTCCGGCGGTGCGGTCTCCCCGCTCGGCGCGATCGCCGTCGGCGTCATCGCCGGTGTGCTGTGCGCCATGGCCGTCGGCCTGAAGTACAAGTTCGGCTACGACGACTCGCTCGACGTCGTCGGTGTCCACCTCGTCGGCGGTGTCGTCGGCTCCCTGCTCATCGGCTTCTTCGCCTCCGGCAAGGGCCAGTCCGACGTCGAGGGCCTCTTCTACGGCGGCGGTCTCGACCAGTTCTGGAAGCAGTGCGCCGGTGTCTTCGCAGTCCTCGGCTACTCCCTCGTCGCCTCCGCGATCCTCGCCTTCCTGATCGACAAGACGATCGGGATGCGGGTCAGCGAGGACGAGGAGGTCGCGGGCATCGACCAGGCCGAGCACGCCGAGACCGCATACGACTTCAGCGGCACCGGCGGTGGCGCCGGCTTCACTTCCTCGCCGACCCCCGCTGAGGGCACAGCCAAGAAGGTGGACGCATGAAGCTCATCACCGCCGTCGTGAAGCCTCACCGGCTCGACGAGATCAAGGAGGCCCTGCAGGCCTTCGGGGTACACGGACTGACGGTCACCGAGGCCAGCGGCTACGGTCGGCAGCGTGGACACACCGAGGTCTACCGTGGTGCCGAGTACACGGTCGACCTGGTGCCCAAGATCCGCATCGAGGTACTGGCCGAGGACGACGACGCCGAAGGCCTGATCGACGTCATCGTCAAGGCGGCCCGCACCGGCAAGATCGGTGACGGCAAGGTCTGGTCGATCCCGGTCGAGACCGCCGTCCGGGTCCGGACCGGCGAGCGCGGCCCGGACGCGCTCTAAAAGAAGAAGAAAGACAGGAGTCGCTGGGTGACGAGTACGGACATGCGTACGGAAGCAGAGGACTCGGGACCCAGCGGCTATGCGGCGGCCCGGCTGCGCCTTCTCCAAGGAGAGGCGCAGTCCGGGCCGCCGCGCCGTACCGCCCTCGCCGAACTCACCGACGACTGGCTCACCGGCCTCTTCGACGCCGGCTCCGAGGCACTGCGCGGCGTCTCCCTCGTCGCCGTCGGCGGCTACGGACGCGGCGAACTCTCCCCGCGCAGCGACCTCGACCTGCTCCTCCTGCACGACGGCAGCGACTCCGGCGCCGTCGCCGCCCTGGCCGACCGCATCTGGTACCCCGTCTGGGACCTCGGCCTGGCCCTCGACCACTCCGTCCGTACGCCGGCCGAGGCCCGCAAGACCTCCAGCGAGGACCTCAAGGTCCAGCTCGGTCTGCTGGACGCCCGGCACATCGCCGGCGACCTCGGCCTCACCGCCGGACTGCGTACGGCCGTCCTCGCCGACTGGCGCAACCAGGCGCCGAAACGCCTCCCCGAACTCCAGGAACTGTGCGCCGAACGGGCCGAGCGCCAGGGCGAGCTCCAGTACCTCCTCGAACCGGACCTCAAGGAGGCGCGCGGCGGGTTGCGCGACGCCACCGCCCTGCGCGCCGTAGCCGCCTCCTGGCTCGCGGACGCGCCCCGCGAGGGCCTCACCGACGCGCGAAGGCGCCTCCTGGACGTCCGCGACGCACTCCACCTCACCACCGGACGCGCCACCGACCGCCTCGCACTCCAGGAACAGGACCAGGTCGCCGCAGAACTCGGCCTCCTCGACGCCGACACACTGCTGCGCCAGGTGTACGAGGCGGCCCGCGTCGTCTCGTATGCGAGCGACGTGACATGGCGCGAGGTGGGGCGCGTGCTGCGGTCGCGCGCCGTACGACCGCGCCTGCGCGCCATGCTCGGCGGCGGCGCCAAGCCCGCCGCGGAGCGCTCACCGCTCGCCGAGGGCGTGGTCGAGCAGGACGGCGAGGTAGTGCTCGCCCGCGCTGCGCGCCCCGAGCGCGACCCCGTACTCCCGTTGCGTGCGGCGGCCGCGGCGGCACAGTCGGGACTTCCGCTCTCCCTGCACGCCGTACGGCGCATGGCAGCCGCCGCACGCCCCCTGCCCACGCCCTGGCCCGCCGAGGCGCGCGAACAGCTCGTCACGCTCCTCGGCTCCGGCCGCCCGACCATCGAGGTCTGGGAAGCGCTCGAAGCGGAGGGCCTGATCACCAGGCTGCTGCCCGACTGGGAGCGCGTACGCTGCCGGCCGCAGCGCAACGCCGTACACATCTGGACCGTCGACCGCCACCTCATCGAGACGGCCGTCCGCGCCTCCGAACTGGCCCGCCGCGTCGGCCGCCCCGACCTCCTCCTCGTCGCCTCCCTGCTGCACGACATCGGCAAGGGCTGGCCCGGCGACCACTCCGTCGCGGGCGAGATCATCGCGCGGGACGTCGCCGCCCGGATCGGCTTCGACCGCACGGACGTGGCGGTGCTGGCCACCCTCGTACGCCACCATCTGCTGCTCATCGACACCGCGACCCGGCGCGACCTGGAGGACCCGGCCACCGTCCGCTCGGTCGCCGAGGCGGTCGGCTCGCAGGGCACCCTCGAACTGCTGCACGCGCTCACCGAGGCGGACGCGCTGGCCACCGGGCCCGCCGCCTGGTCCTCGTGGCGCGGCTCCCTCGTCACCGACCTGGTCAAACGGGTCTCGGCCGTGCTCGCTGGGGATGCCCCCGAGGAGCCCGACGCCGTGGCGCCCACGGCCGAACAGGAACGGCTCGCGATCGAGTCGTTCCGGACGGGCGGCCCCGTCCTTTCGCTGCGCGCGCAGACCGAGCCCGTCGACTCCGAGGCCGCCTCCGCCTCCGTGCCGGAGGATCCGGAGCCGCTGGGCGTGGAGCTCCTCATCGCCGTACCCGACCAGCCCGGCGTCCTCCCCGCCGTCGCGGGCGTCCTCGCCATGCACCGGCTGACCGTCCGCACGGCCGGGCTGCGCGCCCTGGACCTGCCCGACGGCGTCGAGGGCACGGTCCTGCTGCTCGACTGGCGGGTCGCCGCCGAGTACGGCTCCCTGCCACAGGCCGCCCGCCTCCGTGCCGATCTCGTACGCGCCCTGGACGGCTCCCTCGACATCGCCGGCCGTCTCGCCGAGCGGGACGCCGCCTACCCCCGGCGCCGGGGCACGATCGCGCCGCCGGCCCGTGTGACGGTCGCCCCGGCGGCATCCCGTCACGCCACGGTCATCGAGGTCCGCGCCCATGACGCCCCCGGCCTGCTGCACCGCATCGGACGTGCCTTCGAGGAGGCGAACGTACGGGTACGGAGCATGCATGTGTCCACGCTGGGTTCCAATGCGGTGGACGCGTTCTACGTGACGGGGGCGAAGGGCTCACCGCTGCCGGGGGAGGAGGCGGCTTCGGTGGCGCGGGGGCTGGAGGAGATGTTGCGGGGGTGAGGGCGTGACCTGCTGGTCGGCTCGTGCGTTTTCCTGGCGTGCTCCTCGCTGACGCGGGGATGACCCGGAGGATCTCGTGACGATCCGGGGTGGCGATACGTGCTCCCCGCGCACGCGGGGATTTGAGGCCTCTGCTCGGTTTTTTCGCCGGGCAGGGGCCCGTTTGCATCTCACGGGCGGATACCCTGGAAGGCAACCCAGACTGCCCCCGACTCCGAGGACCGACGCCGCTGTGTTCGATACTCTCTCCGACCGCCTGTCAGCCACCTTCAAGTCCCTGCGGGGCAAGGGGCGTCTGAGCGAGGCGGACATCGACGCCACGGCCCGCGAGATCCGCATCGCGCTCCTTGAGGCGGACGTGGCTCTGCCGGTTGTGCGGACCTTCATCAAGAACGTGAAGGAGAGGGCGCTCGGGAGCGAAGTCTCCAAGGCGCTGAACCCCGCCCAGCAGATCCTCAAGATCGTCAACAGCGAGCTGGTGACCATCCTGGGCGGCGAGACCCGCCGTCTCCGGTTCGCCAAGAACCCGCCCACCGTGATCATGCTGGCCGGTCTGCAGGGTGCCGGTAAGACCACGCTCGCCGGAAAGCTCGGCAAGTGGCTGAAGGACCAGGGCCACTCCCCGCTCCTCGTCGCCGCCGACCTCCAGCGCCCGAACGCCGTGACCCAGCTCAGCGTCGTCGCCGAGCGCGCGGGCGTCGCCGTCTACGCGCCCGAGCCGGGCAACGGCGTCGGTGACCCGGTCAAGGTCGCCAAGGACTCCATCGAGTTCGCCAAGAACAAGGTCCACGACATCGTGATCGTGGACACCGCCGGCCGCCTGGGCATCGACCAGGAGCTGATGCAGCAGGCCGCGGACATCAGGGACGCGGTCAGCCCGGACGAGATCCTCTTCGTCGTCGACGCGATGATCGGCCAGGACGCGGTCAACACCGCGGAGTCCTTCCGTGACGGTGTCGGCTTCGACGGTGTGGTGCTCTCGAAGCTGGACGGCGACGCCCGAGGCGGCGCCGCCCTCTCCATCGCCTCGGTCACCGGCAAGCCGATCATGTTCGCGTCGAACGGCGAGAAGCTCGACGACTTCGACGCCTTCCACCCGGACCGGATGGCCTCCCGCATCCTCGACATGGGTGACCTGCTCACCCTGATCGAGCAGGCGGAGAAGACGTTCAGCCAAGAAGAGGCCCAGGAGATGGCCTCCAAGCTGGCGTCCAAGAAGGGCCAGGACTTCACGCTCGACGACTTCCTCGCCCAGATGGAACAGGTCCGGAAGATGGGCAGCATCAGCAAGCTGCTCGGCATGCTCCCGGGCATGGGCCAGATCAAGGACCAGATCGCCAACCTCGACGAGCGTGACGTCGACCGCACGGCCGCGATCATCAAGTCGATGACCCCGGGCGAGCGCCAGGAACCGACGATCATCAACGGCTCGCGCCGTGCCCGTATCGCCAAGGGCTCCGGCGTCGACGTCAGCGCGGTGAAGGGCCTGGTCGAGCGCTTCTTCGAGGCCCGCAAGATGATGTCCCGCATGGCCCAGGGCGGCGGCATGCCGGGGATGCCCGGGATGCCGGGCATGGGCGGCGGCCCCGGCCGCACCAAGAAGAAGCAGAAGCAGGCCAAGGGCAAGCAGCGCTCCGGCAACCCGATGAAGCGCAAGCAGGAGGAGGCCGAGGCCCAGGCGCGCCGCGAGGCGGGCCCCCAGCCGGGCGGCGCCTTCGGACTGCCCCAGCAGGGTGCCAAGGACTTCGAGCTGCCGGACGAGTTCAAGAAGTTCATGGGCTGACGGTTCGTCGCGTACGGGACCGTGTTCTCGTACGACGCTGGGGGCGCCCCTCCTGTTCGGGGGCGCCCCCAGTGCGTTCTCTGCGGGTGCTGGCGCCGTTTTCCTGTCGTAACGTCCGGATATGAGCAACCCTGTGCCGCCGCGCAAGGCCCCTGACCAGCCGTGGCGTACCGAGGGCACTCCGCCCGAGCCGACGCCGCCTTCCGGGAAGAGGAAGATGCCGGGCGGCTGGGGTGGTCTGATCCTCACCGCCCTGGTGGTGTACCTGATCGCCAACCTGGTGCTGTCCTTCTTCAACGAGGGCGACGAGCCGACGATCTCCTACACGGAGTTCAGCAAGCAGGTCGACGACGGCAACGTCACGAAGATCTACTCCAAGGGCGACGCGATCCAGGGCCAGCTCAAGAAGGCCCAGGACAACCCGGAGGGCGACGGGAAGTACACCAAGTTCAAGACCCAGCGGCCGTCCTTCGCGGACGACCAGCTCTGGGAGAACCTGGACAAGCACAACGTCACGGTGACCGCCGAGCCGGTCGTCCAGCAGCGCAGCTTCCTCTTCAACCTGTTGATCTCGCTGGCACCGATGCTGCTGCTCGTCGTCCTGTGGATCTTCATCGCGCGGCGGATGAGCGCGGGCATGGGTGGTGCGGGCGGCATGCTGGGCCGCAAGGCGCCGCCGAAACCGGTCGAGCTGCAGCCGGGCGCCACGCGCACGACGTTCGCGGACGTGGCCGGGATCGACGAGGTCGAGGGCGAACTCAACGACGTCGTGGACTTCCTCAAGAACCCCGACGAGTACCGGAAGATGGGCGCCAAGATGCCCCGTGGCGTGCTGCTGGCCGGCCCTCCCGGTACGGGAAAGACGCTGCTCGCGCGGGCGGTCGCGGGGGAGGCGGGGGTGCCGTTCTTCTCGGCCTCGGCGTCGGAGTTCATCGAGATGATCGTGGGCGTGGGCGCGTCCCGGGTCCGCGAACTGTTCGCCGAGGCCCGCAAAGTGGCCCCTTCCATCATCTTCATCGACGAGATCGACACGATCGGGCGGGCGCGGGCCGGCGGTTCCGGAATGGGCGGCCATGACGAGCGCGAGCAGACCCTGAACCAGATCCTCACCGAGATGGACGGCTTCTCCGGCTCCGAGGGCGTGATCGTCATCGCCGCGACGAACCGCGCGGACATCCTGGACCCGGCGCTCACCCGCCCGGGCCGCTTCGACCGCGTCGTCACTGTCTCGCCGCCCGACCGTGGCGGCCGCGCGGCGATCCTGGAGATCCACACCCGGGGGATTCCGCTGGCCCCGGATGTGGATCTGACCCAGGTGGCCCGTACGACCCCTGGTATGACCGGTGCCGATCTGGCCAACCTCGCCAACGAGGCGGCTCTCCTCGCGGTCAAGCGCAAGCAGGACCAGGTCACACAGGCGGACCTCTCCGAAGCGCTAGAAAAGGTGCAACTGGGCGCCGAACGCCCCCTGGTGATGCCCGACGAGGAACGCCGCCGCACCGCCTACCACGAGAGCGGCCACGCCCTCCTCGGCATGCTCCAGCCCGGTGCCGACCCGGTCCGCAAGATCACCATCGTTCCGCGCGGGCGCGCTCTCGGCGTCACGCTGTCGACTCCGGACGCGGACCGGTACGCGTACACGGAGGAGTACCTGCGCGGTCGCATCATCGGTGCCCTGGGAGGCATGGCCGCCGAACACGTCGTCTACGGAGTCGTCACGACGGGCTCGGAGAACGACCTGGAACAGGTCACGAACCTCGCGCGCGGCATGGTCGCCCGCTGGGGCATGAGCGACCGCGTCGGCCGCCTCTCCGCCCTCCCGAACGACGCCCAGCAGGCTTACGGCCTCTCGGCCGCCCCGGCGACCCTCGACACGATCGACCACGAGATGCGCCGCATCGTCGACGAGTGCTACGAGGAGGCATGCCAGAAACTCCGCGACCACCGAGGCCAGTTGAACGCTCTCGCGGAGGCGCTCCTGGCGAGCGAGACACTGGAGGAGGCGGACGCGTACCGGATCGCGGGGGTCACGCGCTTGAGGAAGGAGGGGTAGAGCATGTTGTCCCCGGCCGGGGGAGATCTTTCAGCCCGTCCGGCGTTTGAGGACGAGCGTGCAGCGCGACAGGGGGGTCTGGGGGCGCAGCCCCCAGGAACGGGACGGGCAGGGGCGGAGGGGGCGAAACCCGCCTGAGACCTCACCCCGTACGAGCGATCAGATACCGGAAGACATTCGCCATCCACACGGTCCCGTCCCGCCGCTGATGAGGATGGAGCGCCTCCCGGAGCTCCTTGTCGACCTGGACCTCGTCCGTGGCCCCGACCGCCGCGTCGAACAGCCCCGTCGACAACAACCCCCGCACCGCACTGTCCACATCGGCATACCCGAACGGACAGGCGACCCGCCCGGACCCGTCCGGCTTCAGCCCGGCCCGCTGGGCGACCTCCTCGAGGTCGTCACGACGGGCGGCCCGCCAACTGCCCACCCTCCGCAGGGGGTCGGCCAACTTGGCGGCGACCCGCAGCACGGACGACGTGGCGCAGCGCTCCGGCGGCCCCCACCCGGCGAGCACCACGGGAGCCCCTCGCTCGGCGAGCGGTGTCGCCGACTCCAGCAGCTCCACGAGCCCTTCGGAGTCCCCGGCCACACACCCGATGGGTTCGAACGCGGTGACCAGGTTGAACGCGGGTGCTCCCGCGTCGGCCACGTCTTCGGGGGTGCCGTCGACGAGACGGGTGTCGGCACGCGCGCGCGTGCCCCACGTCTGCGGCAGCAACCGCTCCCGTGCGAGAGTCACTCGTTCGGGCGACCTGGAGTCGACACCAGTGACGGCGGCGCCCCGGGAGGCCGCCATCAGGAGGGCGAGCCCGGAACCGCAGCCGAGGCCGAGCAGCCGCGTTCCGGTGCCCACTTCGAGTCGCTCGTAGAGGGCCTCGTGGAGCGGCACCAGCATCCGCTCCTGGATCTCGGCCCAGTCACGCGCGCGTGCACACGGGTCCACCCGGGGCGCCGGCCCCGCGTGAGGTAGGTGCTGCCGCACGAGCGTAGGTGTCATCGAAAGCGCCCCAATCCGCCGAGAGTTGCCGCTGTTCCCCGTTTCGCCTGGCCCCCGTAGCAGTGCGCCCCGCACTCCCCCCGTATGCCAGGAAACTCCGCGCTCGACGTGCCGTCCAGGGGTTTCGGCGCCCGGTTTGTGCTCCGGTTGTGCGCTCGGAAAGAATTCACATCCCGGCAACGTGTGCCCGTACCATCGCGCCATGGCTAAGGCACCTGTTCTCACGCCCCAGGCGGACGACTTCCCGCGCTGGTACCAGGACCTCATCAACAAGGCCGAGCTGGCCGACAACGGTCCGGTGCGCGGCACCATGGTCATCCGGCCGTACGGGTACGGGCTGTGGGAGCGGATGCAGCAGGAGATGGACGCCCGCATCAAGGAAGCGGGTGCCCAGAACGCGTACTTCCCGCTCTTCATCCCGCAGTCGTACCTGACGAGGGAGGCCGAGCACGTCGAGGGCTTCGCCCCGGAGCTCGCGGTCGTCACGCACGGCGGCGGCAAGGAGCTCGAGGAGCCGATCGTCGTCCGTCCCACGTCGGAGACGATCATCAACGACTACTTCTCCAAGTGGGTGCAGAGCTACCGCGATCTGCCGCTGCTGATCAACCAGTGGGCGAACGTGGTCCGTTGGGAGATGCGTCCGCGCGTGTTCCTCCGTACGACCGAGTTCCTCTGGCAGGAAGGGCACACGGCTCACGCCACGTACGAGGAAGCCCGGGAGTACGCGGCGTACATCCACGAGAAGGTGTACGCCGACTTCATGGTCGACGTCCTCGGGATCGACGTCGTACTCGGCCGCAAGACGGCGAGTGAGCGGTTCGCGGGAGCCATCAACACCCTGACGCTCGAAGCCATGATGGGCGACGGCAAGGCCCTGCAGATGGGCACCAGTCACGAGCTCGGGCAGAACTTCGCGAAGGCCTTCAACACCCAGTACCTGTCCAAGGAGGGCAAGCAGGAGCTCGTCTGGCAGACCTCCTGGGGGTCCTCGACCCGCATGGTGGGTGGCCTGATCATGTCGCACGGTGATGACAGTGGGTTGCGGGTGCCGCCGCGCCTTGCGGCTGTTCAGGCCGTTGTACTGGCCATCAAGGGCGACGATGCGGTTCTGGCCAAGGTCCGCGAGATCGGCGAGCAGTTGAAGGCGGCGGGTGTGCGGGTGCACGTGGACGACCGCACGGACACGCCTTTCGGGCGCCGCGCCGTCGACTGGGAACTCAAGGGTGTACCCGTACGTATCGAGGTCGGACCCCGTGACCTGGAGAACGGCACCGCGATGCTGGTCCGCCGTATCCGCGGCGGCAAGGAGCCGGTGGCGATCGAGGGCCTCGTCGCCCTGCTGCCCACCGTCCTCGAAGAGGACCAGGCGCTGCTTCTCGAGCAGTCGCGGGCGCGGCGTGAGTCCCGGACGGCGGAGGTGTCGACGATCGAGGAGGCCGTCGAGGCCGCCGTGGCCGGCGGCTGGGCGCGCATCCCGTGGGCCGACCTCGGCGAAGAGGGCGAGGCCAGACTGGCCGAGCACTCGGTGACCGTACGGTGTCTGATCGCCGAGGACGGGTCGGTGCCCGAGGCCGACGATTCACCCGGTAACGTCGCTGTCGTGGCGCGCGCGTACTAGGTTTGCCCCAAGGGCGGCCGAAACGCCTCTTGCGCATCTGATGACCACAGGTGCCCCGGCACGCGGACCTCGTCTAGCGGCGGGGCGTACGGGTCTCTACGTACCGGCTAGGTATGAACTGTGAGGCTTCTCCGCAGATCAGCGCACCCGCCCTCGTCCGGACGCATCAGCGGCAACTGACGGGTACGTGCAAATTATTTGGGATGCCCCGGAATAGGAACACAGAGGCACCCCGGCTCGTTGTCATTACGTGAGCACGACACCACCTGTTCTCGCCGCAGAGCTGGCAGGGGCGTGGGCCGATATTCAGCGGCACCACCCCGAACTGCCGGATCTTGCCGCGCCAGAGTCCCTGATCGGAGAGTCGTCGTCCGCCTGCGGACACGAGCTCTCTTTCGAGCGACTGCTTCATGAGGCAGTCCACGGCATCGCCGCCGCCCGCGGAGTCCGCGACACCTCGCGCGCCGGCCGGTACCACAACCGCAGATTCCTCGCGATCGCCGAGGAGTTGGGCCTGGACCACCCCGAGGAGCCGCATCCCAGTAGCGGCTTCTCACTGGTCACGCTCAACCCCGAGGCGAAGCGGCGTTACCGACCGACCATGGAGCGGTTGCAGCGCGCCCTCAAGGCACACACCGTCGCGACCGCCGCGGACACGACTCGCAGCTTCCGGGGGCCGGCCGCCAGGCACGGCTCCTCCGGAGGAGGCGTGCGCGTGAAGGCGGTGTGCGACTGCGGCCGCAACGTACGGGTCGTCCCGTCGGTGCTGGCGCAGGCGCCGATCGTGTGCGGGGGGTGCGGCAAACCCTTCCGGATTCCTGAGGTGGTCGGCGCGGCAGCGGGCTGAGGCGGTATCCCTTAGGCGTCGGGTTGTGCGGTTGGCCCGGTCGGCTTCGGCGGTGAGCGGCGGCACCTCGTGGGTGCCGGAACACACGGTCGACGTCCGGCTAGTCCCGGCGCCGGGAGCCGTCGTGCCCAGGTAAGGGCGCGACCGGGGTCCGGTCCGCCGTCAGGGTGTGGCAGAATGGCTAGCTGTACTCGACAGTCGCATAGGACCCCTCTCTCCTCCGGCTGACGCGTCCATCGGGCACTCGGGTACCGCAACCCCACGCGGCCATCTCGCCGTGCCCAACCACGTCAAGACCAGGAGACACCACTTCCGTGGCAGTCAAGATCAAGCTGAAGCGTCTGGGCAAGATCCGTTCGCCTCACTACCGCATCGTCGTCGCCGACTCCCGTACCCGCCGTGATGGCCGGGCCATCGAGGAGATCGGCCTGTACCACCCGGTGCAGAACCCCTCGCGCATCGAGGTCGACACCGAGCGTGCGCAGTACTGGCTGGGTGTCGGCGCGCAGCCGACCGAGCCGGTTCTCGCCATCCTCAAGCTGACCGGCGACTGGCAGAAGTTCAAGGGTCTGCCCGCCCCGGCTCCGCTGCTCGTGGCCGAGCCGAAGGCCGCGCGCCCGCTGTTCGAAGCCCTCGGTGGCGACGACACGGGCAAGGGTGAGGCCATCACCCAGAAGAAGAAGGCTGAGAAGAAGGACGAGGCCGCCGCCGAGTCCGCGTCGACCGAGGCCTGAGCATGCTCGAGGAGGCTCTCGAGCACCTCGTGAAGGGCATTGTCGACAACCCCGACGATGTGCAGGTCGCCTCGCGCGACCTGCGCCGCGGGCGCGTTCTCGAGGTCCGGGTTCACCCCGACGACCTCGGTAAGGTGATCGGCCGCAATGGCCGCACCGCACGCGCTCTGCGCACCGTCGTGGGTGCTATCGGCGGTCGCGGTGTCCGCGTCGACCTCGTCGACGTGGACCACGTCCGCTGACGTACACGCAGCACCGGCTCGGGCCGGGGAGGGCCTATCGGGCCGTCCCCGGCCCGTAGTCGTACCGACAGGAGATCAAGCACAGTGCAGCTGGTAGTCGCTCGCGTCGGCCGCGCCCATGGCATCAAGGGCGAGGTCACCGTCGAGGTACGTACGGATGAGCCGGAACTCAGGCTCGGGCCCGGCGCCGTCCTGCTCACCGACCCGGCCTCCGCCGGACCGCTGACGATCGAGACGGGCCACGTCCACAGTGGCAGGCTCCTGCTGCGCTTCGAGGGCGTCCGCGACCGGACCGCCGCCGAGGCGCTGCGCAACACCCTGCTCATCGCCGAGGTCGACCCGGACGACAAGCCCGAGGACCCGGAGGAGTACTACGACCACCAGCTGATGGACCTGGACGTCGTCACGGTCGACGGCGCCGAGGTCGGGCGGATCACCGAGATCGCCCACCTGCCGTCGCAGGACCTCTTCGTGGTCGAGCGGCCGGACGGGACGGAGGTGCTGATCCCGTTCGTCGAGGAGATCGTCACCGAGATCGACCTGGAGGAGCAGCGGGCGGTCATCGACCCGCCGCCGGGGCTCATCGACGACCAGGCCGAGATCGCGTCGTCGAGGGACGAGAGCGAATGAGGCTCGACGTCGTCACGATCTTCCCCGAGTACCTGGAACCGCTGAACGTCTCGCTGGTCGGCAAGGCACGCGCGCGTGGACAGCTGAATGTGCACGTGCATGATCTGCGTGACTGGGCGTACGACCGCCACAACACGGTCGACGACACCCCGTACGGCGGCGGCCCCGGCATGGTCATGAAGACCGATCCGTGGGGTGACGCCCTCGACTCGGTGCTCACGGACGGCTACGAGACGGGCTCGCACGGGCCCGTCCTCGTCGTCCCCACCCCCAGCGGACGGCCCTTCACCCAGGAACTCGCCGTCGAGCTCTCGGAGCGCCCCTGGCTGGTCTTCACGCCCGCCCGCTACGAGGGCATCGACCGCCGCGTGATCGACGAGTACGCGACCCGGATGCCCGTCTACGAGGTGTCCATCGGCGACTACGTACTGGCCGGCGGTGAGGCGGCCGTGCTCGTCATCACGGAGGCCGTGGCGCGGCTGCTGCCGGGTGTCCTCGGCAACGCGGAGTCGCACCGGGACGACTCCTTCGCCCCCGGGGCCATGGCCAACCTCCTGGAGGGGCCGATTTACACCAAGCCCCCTCAGTGGCGTGGCCGTGACATCCCCGAGGTGCTGGTCAGCGGCCACCACGGGAAGATCGCCCGCTGGCGCCGGGACGAGGCGCTGCGGCGTACGACGATGAACCGGCCCGACCTCATCGAGCGCTGCGACCCCTCGGCCTTCGACAAGAAGGACCGCGAAATGCTCTCGATCCTGGGCTGGGCGCCGGGGCCCGACGGCCGATTTGGGCGCAGCCCGGAAGCCGTGGAACAATAGGGGGCTGTTGTGCGTCGTCCGGCGTGCGCCCCTGCCACAGGGGGACACGACGCCCGCCCCGACGAAGACAGCACCTCTTTTGGAAACGACTTCCGTTGATGACCTGTGGCATCAGCGAAGAAAGCAGACGAAATGACCCACCTGCTCGACTCCGTCGACAGCGCCTCGCTGCGCACCGACGTCCCGGCCTTCCGCCCGGGTGACACCGTCAACGTCCACGTCCGCGTCATCGAGGGCAACCGCTCCCGTGTGCAGCAGTTCAAGGGCGTAGTCATCCGCCGTCAGGGCTCGGGCGTCCGCGAGACCTTCACGGTCCGCAAGGTCTCCTTCTCCGTGGGCGTCGAGCGCACCTTCCCGGTGCACACTCCGATCGTCGAGAAGATCGAGCTCGTCACCCGTGGTGACGTGCGTCGCGCCAAGCTTTACTATCTGCGCGACCTGCGCGGCAAGGCCGCGAAGATCAAGGAGAAGCGCGACAACTGAGCTCGCGGAGGTGCTCATATCGGAGCCGGATAGCATCTGGCTCCGATGAACACCGAAGCACAGCACACGGAGCGCGACCGCTCCTCCCGCCCTTGTGAGTCCGAGGAGATCTCGGACACGCAGGGACGGGAGGGACGGTCGCGTTTCGCGTTGGTGGCCCGCGCCGCCGACTGGCTTCCCGGCGGGCGGTTCACCCTCACCGCGCTGGTCTGCCTGCTCTTTCTGCTCCTTTTCAGCAGCTTCGTGATGCAGCCGTTCCAGATTCCCAGCGGTTCCATGGAGCAGGGATTGAGGATCGGGGACCGCGTTCTCGTAAATAAGTTGGCGTACCGTTTCGGTGCTGAGCCGCAGCGGGGCGACGTTGTTGTCTTCGACGGCACTGGGTATTTCGGAAACGCCGACTACATCAAGCGCGTTGTCGGTGTGGGGGGAGACCACGTGGTCTGCTGCGACAAGGAGGGGAGGCTCGAGGTGAACGGCCGGTCGGTCGACGAGTCGACGTTTCTGTACCCGGGGGACAGCCCGTCCGACGTGCCATTCGACGTCGTCGTGCCCGACGGCACCCTCTTCCTGCTGGGCGACCACCGCGGCGACTCCAGCGATTCCCGCGACCACCTGGGATCCCCCGGAGGCGGCATGATCCCCGTCGGCGAAGTCATCGGCAGAGCCGACTGGATCGCCTGGCCCTCGGACCACTGGACCCGGCTGACGCGCCCCGGTGCCTACGCGCGCGTGCCCGCCGCGGACGGTGCCCATGGGTAACCGCGGCCGACCGCGCGGAGTTTCCAGCCATCCCGCCGACAACCTGCTGCCCACCGGAACCCGGCGCGCCTCCGGCAGCGCGGGCCGCCCCAGCCGCGTGGAGCGGCGCAAGCTCGCGCGCAAGATCAAGCGGCGCAGGCGGCGTTCGACGGTCAAGGAGATACCTCTCCTCGTCGGCGTCGCGGTGCTCATAGCCCTGGTCCTGAAGACCTTCCTCGTCCAGGCCTTCGTGATCCCGTCGGGCTCCATGGAGAACACGATCCAGATCGGCGACCGTGTCCTGGTCGACAAGTTCACCCCGTGGTTTGGCTCCAAGCCCCAGCGAGGCGATGTCGTCGTCTTCCAGGACCCGGGTGGCTGGCTCACGGCGGAGGAGACCAAGAAGGCGGACGACCCCATCGTCGTCAAGCAGGTCAAGCAAGGGCTCACCTTCATCGGCCTGCTGCCGTCGGACAACGAGAAGGACCTCATCAAGCGGGTCGTCGGGGTCGGCGGCGACACGGTCAAGTGCTGTGACGCACAAGGGCGGATGACCGTCAACGGAACGCCGCTGAGTGAGCCGTACATCCTCGCCGGCGACAAGCCCTCCGACTTCGCGTTCGAGGTGAAGGTGCCCGAGGGGCGGCTGTGGGTCATGGGCGACCACCGGTCCAACTCCGCGGACTCCCGTTACCACCGCTCCGACAAGTACAAAGGCACCGTCTCCGAGGACTCCGTCGTCGGCCGGGCCATGATCATCGCCTGGCCCATCGGGAACTGGACGCGCCTGCAGGAGCCGGGTACCTACGCGTCCGTCGCCGACGCGCCAAGTGGGTCGACTTCCGCTCTCCTTGCGTCGCATAGGGTGGCCCCTGCGGATCCAGACGGATTGATCCCGCTCCCGAGCCCTGCGGAACTCCCGCTCGTTATGGGAGTGGTGGGCCTGCGGCGAATCCGACGCGGGCTGCGGCACGGAGTGAGGAGTGGATGTGGGGGATGTGGCGGTCGGCGCACGGTCCGGACACGAGGGTCCCGAAGGGCGGCCGGAGCGGCCCGACGACTCGGCTGCCTCAGCTGTAGACGCCGAAAACTCCGAGAGCGGGTCCGCGGACGACAGCGCCGAGCAGGAGAGCGCCGAGCAGGACGCCAAGTCGACCAAGCAGCGCTCCTTCTGGAAGGAGTTGCCGATCCTGATCGGCATCGCCCTGGTGCTGGCGCTGCTCATCAAGACCTTCCTGGTCCAGGCGTTCTCGATCCCCTCGGACTCGATGCAGAACACCCTCCAGCAGGGTGACCGCGTTCTGGTGGACAAGCTGACCCCATGGTTCGGCTCCGAGCCGGAGCGCGGCGAGGTCGTCGTCTTCCACGACCCCGACAACTGGCTGGCGGGCGAGCCCGTGGCCGACCCGAACGCCTTGCAGACGGTCCTCAGCTGGATCGGCCTCATGCCGTCCGCGGAGGAGAAGGACCTCATCAAGCGGGTCGTCGGGGTCGGCGGCGACACCATCGAGTGCAAGGGCACCGGACCGTTGACGGTCAACGGCAAGGCGCTGAACGAGCCGTACGTGTACCCGGGGAACACCCCGTGCAGCGTCGACGAGGACGGCGGTCAGTTCAAGGTCACCGTTCCCGAGGGCAAAATTTGGGTCATGGGTGACCACCGCCAGAACTCGCGGGACTCGCGCTACAACCAGACGGACAAGAACCACGGCATGGTCCCGGTCGACGAGGTCGTCGGGCGCGCCATCGTGAAGGCGTGGCCCATCAACCGCTGGGGCACCCTCCCGGTTCCGGACACCTTCGACCAGTCGGGCCTCAACAGCAAGGCGGCGGCCGCCATCACCTCGCCGGGTGCCGCGGCGCTCGTAGGTGCTGTGCCGCTGGTGCTGGTGCGGCGTCGGCGGAAGGCGTCCAAGTAACGCTCTGAAGCGTCCTTTTGGGGCCGGTGTGTTCGGATTCGTCCGAGCGCACCGGCCTTTTCGGCTGTACGGGCCTTCCGCCGTGCGGTGAGGAGTCGGTAAGGCCCGTGTGCGTGATCCGAACCATGGGCTGACCTCGGCCCGTACCCCCGGGTAGGGTGCGGATCCATGGGTGGCGAGAGCTCGACAGATACGGCCGCGCGCGGCGGCACACGCAACACCCCGGCGAGCGGCCGGACCGGAGAAGTGCTGTCCGGGGTCGCCGTCGCGCTGGGCCTTGCGCTGTTCCTCGGCGGGTTCGTCTGGGGGGCGGTGGTCTACCGGCCGTACACCGTGCCCACTCGATCGATGACGCCGACGATCAACGCGGGGGATCGTGTGCTGGCGCAGCGCGTCGACGGCGGCGAGATCCGGCGCGGTGACGTCGTCGTCTTCAAAGAGGCCAGCTGGGGCGACGTACCGATGGTCAAGCGGGTGGTCGCCGTCGGCGGCGACGAGGTCGCCTGCTGCACGGACGGGAAGCTGACCGTCAACGGGAAGCAGATCGAGGAACCGTATCTCCCCGAGGGCTCGGCGGCCGAGATCACGAGCATCCCGACCGTCACGGTTCCGGACGGCAACCTGTTCCTGCTCGGTGACGAGCGCACCGGCTCGCTGGACTCCACCGCCCACCTGACGGACGCCGCCAGCGGAACCGTGCCGCGCAGCGCCGTCGAGGGGCGGGTCGACGCCGTCGTCTGGCCCATGAACGGCATGCTCAAGAAACCGACCGGCTTCGAGACGCTGGGCAGCCTCTCCGAGCCGGGGCCGCTGCGCCTGATCGTCGGCGCGGTGGTGGCGGGCGCGGTGTTCGTCATGGGCGGGGCGGCGTACGGTCCGATCGCCAAGCGGGCGGGTCGGCGCGGCCGGGCCCGGACGGAGCTCGCCGGTGCCGGCTGAGGTGTCGTACGACGGGAGTCCCCACGACGGCGGGACCGGGGCCCCGGACGAGTACCGGGGCGGGCTGCGGAAGGTCTCCCGTGTGGTGCTGCTCGACCCCGACGAACGGATTCTGCTGCTGCACGGGCATGAGCCCGACGACCCCTCGGACGACTGGTGGTTCACGCCCGGCGGCGGTCTGGAGGGCGAGGAGACGCGCGAGGAGGCCGCACTGCGGGAACTCGCGGAGGAGACCGGCATCACCGAGGTCGAGCTGGGCCCGGTGCTGTGGCGGCGGATGTGCTCCTTCCCCTTCGCGGGGCGTCGCTGGGACCAGGACGAGTGGTACTACCTGGCCCGTACGACCCAGACGGTGACGGTTGCCGCCGGGCTGACGGAGCTGGAACGGCGCAGTGTCGCCGGAGCTCGTTGGTGGACGTGCCAGGAACTGACCGAGGCACATGAGACGGTGTATCCGACCAGACTCGCCGAGCTGCTGCGCAGGCTGCTCGACGAAGGTCCCCCGGCCACACCTGAGATCCTCGACACCGAAATCGTCTAGGGGCTCCCGGGGCTGGCGCACAATGGGGGGACGCACGGCTGAAGGGGAACATGCCATGAGCGCCGAGGACCTCGAGAAGTACGAGACCGAGATGGAGCTGAAGCTCTATCGGGAGTACCGCGATGTCGTCGGTCTGTTCAAATATGTGATCGAGACCGAACGGCGCTTCTACCTCACCAATGACTACGAGATGCAGGTGCACTCGGTCCAGGGTGAGGTGTTTTTCGAGGTATCCATGGCGGATGCCTGGGTGTGGGACATGTATCGGCCCGCTCGCTTTGTGAAGCAGGTGAGGGTACTCACGTTCAAGGACGTGAATATCGAGGAGCTGAACAAGAGCGATCTGGAGCTGCCGGGCGGCTGATGACGCGGGACGGCTGTTGGTCGGGCGTCCGCTCGTGAGGCGGGCGCCCGCTCGTGTGGGTGACGGACTTATCCACAATCGGCCGCTCGTCAACCAAGATCCAATAGCGGGCTGAAATGGCCGCAATGTTGGCGCCGGAGGTGGTGCCGACATGAACACACGCAACGCACAACGCAGTGCACTCGGCAGGTACGGCGAGGATCTGGCCGCAAGGCGGCTGACCGAGACCGGGATGACGGTCCTGGCGCGCAACTGGCGCTCCGGCAGGGCCGGCGAGATCGACATCGTGGCCCGCGACGGCGACGCGCTGGTCGTCTGCGAGGTCAAGACCCGCAAGACGGGAGCCTTCGAACACCCGATGGCGGCCGTCACGCCGGCCAAGGCACAACGCCTGCGCGGCCTGGCCGAACGCTGGCTCCAGGAACACGGTGGAGCACCACCGGGCGGCGTCCGCATCGACCTGATCGGCGTCGTCCTCCCCGACCGCGGCGCGCCCGTGGTCGAGCACGCGCGGGGGGTGGCCTGATGGGATTCGCCCGTACGTGCTCAGTGGCCCTGGTCGGCGTCGAGGGCGTCGTCGTGGAGGTCCAGGCGGACCTGGAACCCGGTGTCGCGGCGTTCACCCTGGTGGGACTGCCGGACAAGAGCCTGACGGAGAGCAAGGACCGGGTCAGGGCCGCCGTGGTGAATTCCGGGGCGTCGTGGCCGCAGAAGAAGCTGACGGTCGGACTGAGCCCGGCTTCCGTCCCCAAGGGAGGGTCCGGGTTCGACCTCGCGGTTGCCTGCGCCGTGCTCGGTGCGTCCGAGCGGATCGATCCGCGCGTGCTCGCCGACATCGTGATGATCGGCGAGCTGGGGCTCGACGGACGGGTCCGGCCGGTGCGCGGTGTCCTGCCGGCGGTCCTGGCCGCGGCCGACGTGGGCTATGAGCAGGTGGTGGTGCCGGAGTGCGCTGCCGCCGAGGCCTCGCTCGTGCCGGGGGTCTCGGTGCTCGGGGTCCGCAGTCTGCGCCAGCTGATCGCCGTGCTCACGGACGAACCGGTGCCCGAGGAGGATCCGGACGAGCAGGGGCGGCCGGATCCGCTGCTGGCGGGACTGCGTATGCCGGGCACGGGAGAGGCGACCGGCCTGTGCGGCATGGCTGTGCCGGAACACGACCAGGGGCACGACCTCGCCGACGTGGTCGGCCAGATGTCGGCGCGCACCGCCATGGAGGTCGCGGCCGCCGGAGGGCACCACGTCTTTCTTCAAGGGCCGCCCGGCGCGGGCAAGACCATGCTCGCCGAGCGGATGCCTTCGCTGCTGCCACGCCTCAGCAGGCAGGAATCCCTGGAGGTGACGGCGATCCACTCCGTGGCGGGTCTGCTGCCACCGGGCAAGCCGATGGTCGACATCCCGCCGTACTGCGCGCCGCATCACTCGGCGACGATGCAGTCGCTCGTCGGCGGCGGCAAAGGGCTTGCCCGGCCCGGCGCGGTGTCCTTGTCGCATCGAGGTGTGCTCTTTCTGGACGAGGCGCCGGAGTTCAGCAGCTTCGTGCTCGATGCCCTGCGGCAGCCCTTGGAGGCGGGGCATGTCGTGATCGCTCGCAGCGCCGGTGTCGTGCGCTTTCCGGCGAAGTTCCTGATGGTCCTCGCGGCCAACCCGTGTCCTTGCGGGCGCTTCAGCGTGGCGAACGACATGTGCGAGTGCCCGCCCTCTTCCGTCCGCCGGTATCAGGCCAGGCTCTCCGGGCCGCTCATCGACAGGATCGATCTGCGGGTCGAGGTCGAGCCGGTCACCCGGGCCGAACTGACTGCGGTCGGTGCCGTCGGCGAGTCGACGCGGACGGTGGCCGACCGGGTGAGTGCCGCCCGTGAGCGTTCCGCAGCGCGGTTGGCCGGCACTCCGTGGCACACGAACAGCGAGGTGCCGGGGCGCGAACTGCGCAGTCGCTGGCAGGCACTGCCGGGAGCGATGGACGACGCCGAGCGCGGGCTGGAACGAGGTGTGCTGACCGCGCGCGGCCTGGACCGGGTGCTCCGCGTCGCCTGGACGGTGGCCGACCTCTCGGGACACGACAGGCCTGACGCCGGGGATGTGGCCCTGGCCCTGCAACTGCGCACCGGGGTCCCCCGAGGGGTGCCGATGATGATCGGTTCACCGGCATGACTTACGACGAACGTATGGCCCGCGTCGCCCTCGCGCGGGTCATCGAACCCGGTGACGAGCTCGGAGGGCGGTGGCTGCGGGAGTTCGGGGCGGCTGAGGTGGCGCGGCGGCTGGTGGAGGATCGGGAGCCGTTGCCCGGGGCGAGTGTGAGGCGGTGGGAGGGGCTCCGGGGGCGGGCCGCCGGGATGCGGCCGGAGCGGGATCTGGCCCAGGCGCAGGACGCCGGGGTGAGATTCATCTGCCCCGGTGAGCCGCAGTGGCCCGTGCAGCTCGACGATCTGGGCGATGCCCGGCCCACCGGCCTCTGGGTGCGGGGGTTGCCGAGCCTGCGGATATGGGCACTGCGTTCCGTCGCCGTCGTCGGAGCGCGGGCCTGCACCGAGTACGGCGCGCACATGGCGGCCACGCTGGGCGCGGGGCTCGCGGAGCGGGGCTGGGTGGTGGTGTCGGGGGGCGCGTACGGCGTGGACGGCGCCGCGCACCGGGGCGCCCTCGGGGCGGGCGGCGCCACCGTCGCCGTGCTGGCCTGCGGAGTCGACCGGCCCTACCCGCGCGGGCACACCCAGTTGATCACCAGAATTGCCGAACAGGGGCTGGTGGTGGGGGAGTTGCCGCCCGGCGATCACCCCACTCCGAGCAGATTCATCCTCAGGAACAGGGTCATCGCCGCACTCACCCGGGGGACCGTGGTCGTCGAGGCCGCGTACCGCAGCGGCGCGCTGGTCACGGCACGCGCGGCGCAGCGGCTCGGACGGTTCACGATAGGGGTGCCTGGCCCCGTCACCAGCGGGCTGTCGGCCGGGGTGCACGAACTGTTGCGCGGGGAAGCGGTCCTTGTCTCCGATGCCGCGGAAGTCGCCGAGCTGGTGGGCGACATAGGAGAGCTGGCCCCCGACCGGCGAGGGCCCGTGCTGCCGCGCGACCTGCTCGAACCGGGCGCGGGGCGGGTGCTGGCCGCGCTGCCGGCTCGCGGCCTGGTAGGAGCCGAGGAGGTCGCCCGTGACGCGGGGACCACGACGGACGAGGCGGTCGGGAGACTGTACGAACTCCGAGCACTTGGTTTCGTCGAACGACACGGCGACGGCTGGAAGTTGACACGCCAGGCAATGATCTCCGTCCGCGGTGATCGGAGCGAGTGTTGACCGAGCGTGTTCGGCCGTCCGGGCGAACGCCGACAGCCTTGGCAATTCCCGCAGTTGGCGTCTCCCGATGGTCACGCAGGGCGACCATCGGGAGTCCGGGGGACGCCCCGCGGAACGTCTCTGCGCAGGGGTGATCCGCCGCCCTTCGCGCACTGCGACGCTCCAGTCACGCTACGCTCACGGGGTTTCCGGCGCAGACAGGCAACTCGACATCAGACGGACAGATCACCCAGGCATCCCCAGTTCACGGCAGAACGGCACAAGGCGACGAATGCCCCAGCACACCTCCGGGTCCGACCGGGCGGCGATCCCCCCAGCCGCCCGTGAAGGCCGCAGCGTGCGCCCGCCCGCTCCCTCGACGCTCGACGAGTTGTGGCGGTCGTACAAGTCGACGGGCGACGAGCGGCTGCGGGAGCAGTTGATCCTGCACTACTCGCCGTTGGTGAAGTACGTCGCGGGGCGGGTGAGCGTCGGTCTGCCGGCCAATGTGGAGCAGGCGGACTTCGTGTCCTCCGGGGTGTTCGGGCTGATCGACGCGATCGAGAAGTTCGACATCGAGCGGGAGATCAAGTTCGAGACGTACGCGATCACGCGGATCCGGGGCGCGATGATCGACGAACTGCGGGCGCTCGACTGGATTCCGCGGTCGGTGCGGCAGAAGGCGCGCAATGTGGAGCGGGCCTACGCGACGCTGGAGGCGCGGCTGCGGCGTACCCCGTCGGAGGGTGAGGTGGCCTCCGAAATGGGGATCGGCGTGGAGGAACTCCACGCGGTCTTCAGTCAGTTGTCGCTGGCGAACGTGGTGGCTCTGGAGGAGCTGCTGCACGTCGGTGGTGAGGGTGGTGACCGGCTGAGTCTGATGGACACCCTTGAGGACACCGCGGCGGACAATCCGGTGGAGGTCGCCGAGGACCGGGAGCTGCGGAGGTTTCTGGCGCGGGCGATCAACACGCTGCCCGACCGGGAGAAGACCGTGGTCACGCTCTACTACTACGAGGGGCTCACGCTCGCGGAGATTGGCAATGTGCTGGGTGTGACCGAGAGCCGGGTGAGTCAGATCCACACGAAGTCGGTGCTTCAGCTGCGGGCGAAGCTGGCCAGTTTCGGGCGCTGACGTCGACGGGGGAGGGCGCTGAATCGTCTCTGCCTCGCTCTCGTCTTCGCCTTCGCCCTCGCCTTCGCCCTCGCTTTCGACTTCGTCCTTCCCCTCGCCGTCGCCCTCGTCCCGTCCTTCCTCTCACCCTTGTCTCGTCTTTTGGCGTGGCCATTTCCCGCCCCTGTCCGGTCCTTTCCCGTCCTTGTTTCGGCTGCGGCTTCGCGCTGGCTTGTCCCCTTTTCGTCGTCGCTTCGAATCGTCGGGTCATCGGAGTGGCTGCCGTCCGGGGCGGTCCGTCCGTAAAGTGGTGGCCGTGCCAAGGATTCGAGCGGCCTCCGTGGCCGAGCACCGGTCGATGCAGCGAGCCGCCCTGCTGGACGCGGCGCGGTCCCTGCTGTCCGAGGGCGGGACGGAGGCGCTGACCTTCCCGGCTCTCGCCGAGCGCACGGGGCTTGCGCGGTCTTCCGTGTACGAGTACTTCCGGTCGCGGGCTGCCGTGGTCGAAGAGCTGTGCGAGGTCGACTTTCCGGTCTGGGCGGCGGAGGTGTCTGACGCGATGCAGCGGGCGGAGACCTCGGAGGCCAAGGTCGAGGCGTATGTCCGGCAGCAGCTGGCCCTTGTCGGGGACCGGCGGCACCGGGCCGTGGTGGCCATCTCCGCGAGCGAGCTCGATGCCGGGGCCCGGGAGAAGATCCGGGCGGCTCATGGTGGGCTTGTCGCGATGATCGTTGAGGCGCTCGGGGAGCTGGGGCATGCGGAGCCGCGGTTGGCGGCGATGCTTCTCCAGGGTGTGGTGGATGCGGCTGTGCGGCGGATTGAGCTGGGGGCGGCGGAGGATCCGGGCTCCATTACCGACGCTGCGGTTGCTATGGCTCTGCGGGGGGTTCGGGGCTGAGCCCTCTGTTGCCGGCCTGGTGATGGGGCTGGTGTCGGGGGTGGGTCGCGCAGCCCGGCGCTTGCGGGGTGCCGCTGTGCCCACCCGTGCCGCCCCTAGCGGCACGCATGCCCACAGCTAGGACGGTTGTAGGGCGGCCGCATGCCCGCAGCGGGGGTGGTTGCAGGGCGGGCGCATGCCCACGGCGAGAGCGGTTGTAGCGGCACGCGTGTCTACAGCGGAGGTGGCTACGGCTTTACCCCGGCCACCGGCAGCAAGCGGGACGGGCCCCTGCTCAGTAGCCAAGGTGGGAGTAGTGACAGTGGGTCCAGGTAGGTCTTTCCTCTGAGTAGGCCCCAGTGCAGGCATGACGTCGGGCAGTGGGGGCTGCCTGGTTCCACGGTGCCCAGTACCTCGCCCGTCGCGACTTCGGCGCCCTTCTCCACCGTTGCCCGCACCGGACCGTATGTCGTGCGCAGAGGTGGGGTGCCCGTGGCGGTCAGTTCCACTGAGACCACTCCGCGTCCCGCGACTCTGCCCGCGAACGACACCCGGCCCGGTGCGACGGCCCGTACCGGTGTGCCGGGAGCCGCGGTGAGGTCCACGCCCCGGTGACCTCGGCCGTATGTCGTCGCCGGCGGTTCCCAGCCCCGTAGGACCAAGGGACGTACGCCCACGGGCCACGCGCGGGCCACAGCCGGGACCGCCGGATCGGCTCCCGGAACGCCTGAAGGTTCCCGTGGTCCCGTGGGGCCCGGCGGTGCGGGTCCGGTCGTACGTGCCAAGGCGGACGGGGTCAGGGATCCCAGGACGGTCACCGTCAAACCCAGCAGCAGGCCCAGCCATGTACGCAGACATCGTTTCGCTCGCATGCGAGAACCGTCCCGCATCGGGCGGATCATGGCTGGGATCTGTGGAGCACCGGCCGGTTGTGGACAGCGGCGTCACCCGGTGCCTCTCGGGTCCCGTACACTTCTGGTGGCGATCCGGGCGACCGGGTCGACTTCGCACGCCCCGACATCAGGCCATGAAACAGCCGGTGTCAGCGCCTCTCGGTCCCTAGTGGCAAGGCGCAAGTGGGCGTCAGGCGCGAGTGCCGTCCGGCACGCGCGGCACAACCGAGAACACCAAGGAGAACGGCCATGGCCGTCGTCACGATGCGGGAGCTGCTGGAAAGCGGCGTCCACTTCGGTCACCAGACCCGTCGTTGGAACCCGAAGATGAAGCGCTTCATCTTCACGGAGCGCAACGGCATCTACATCATCGACCTGCTCCAGTCGCTGTCGTACATCGACCGCGCCTACGAGTTCGTCAAGGAGACCGTCGCCCACGGCGGCACGGTCATGTTCGTCGGCACGAAGAAGCAGGCGCAGGAGGCCATCGCCGAGCAGGCCACCCGCGTCGGCATGCCTTACGTCAACCAGCGCTGGCTGGGCGGCATGCTCACCAACTTCTCGACCGTCTACAAGCGTCTGCAGCGCCTCAAGGAGCTCGAGCAGATCGACTTCGAGGACGTCGCCGCGTCGGGTCTCACCAAGAAGGAGCTTCTCGTGCTCTCGCGCGAGAAGGCCAAGCTGGAGAAGACCCTCGGTGGTATCCGCGAGATGCAGAAGGTGCCCAGCGCCGTCTGGATCGTGGACACCAAGAAGGAGCACATCGCGGTCGGTGAGGCCCGGAAGCTCAACATCCCGGTCGTCGCCATCCTCGACACCAACTGCGACCCCGACGAGGTCGACTACAAGATCCCGGGCAACGACGACGCGATCCGCTCCGTCACCCTGCTCACCCGCGTGATCGCCGATGCCGTCGCCGAGGGCCTCATCTCCCGTTCCGGTGCCGGCAAGGCCGCCGAGGGTGACAAGGCCGCGGGCGAGCCGCTCGCCGCGTGGGAGCGCGACCTGCTCGAGGGCGAGAAGAAGGCCGACGACGCCGAGGCTCCGGCCGCCGAGGTCCAGACCTCCGCCGAGACCGAGAAGGTCGCCGACGCCGAGCAGGCCGAGGTTGTCGCTGAGGCTCCGGTCGCCGAGGCGCCCGCCGCCGAAGCCCCGGTCGCCGACGAGGCCCCCGCCGCGGACGCCGAGCAGGCCTGACCCCTCACCCCTTCGGGTTCTGAACGGCGGGGGCACACCAAGCCCCCGCCGTTCGGCCCGTAGATCTTCAGACTTCGAGAGAGATTCCAGGAATCATGGCGAACTACACCGCCGCCGACGTCAAGAAGCTCCGTGAGCTCACCGGCGCAGGCATGATGGACTGCAAGAAGGCGCTGGACGAGGCCGACGGCAACGTCGACAAGGCCGTCGAGGCGCTGCGCATCAAGGGCCAGAAGGGCGTCGCCAAGCGCGAGGGCCGCTCCGCCGAGAACGGCGCTGTGGTTTCCATCATCGCCGACGACAACTCCTCCGGTGTCCTGGTCGAGCTGAAGTGCGAGACGGACTTCGTCGCCAAGGGCGAGAAGTTCCAGGCCGTCGCCAACCAGATCGCCGAGCACGTCGTCAAGACCTCCCCGGCCGACCTCGAGGCGCTGCTCGCGTCCGAGATCGAGTCCGGCAAGACGGTTCAGGCGTTCGTCGACGAGGCCAACGCCAACCTGGGCGAGAAGATCGTCCTGGACCGCTTCGCGGACTTCTCCGGCGCCTACGTCGCCTCGTACATGCACCGCACCATGCCCGACCTGCCCCCGCAGATCGGTGTCCTGGTCGAGCTGGACAAGGCCAACGCCGAGCTCGCCCGCGGTGTCGCGCAGCACATCGCCGCCTTCGCGCCGAAGTACCTCTCCAAGGAGGACGTTCCGGCCGAGGTCGTCGAGTCCGAGCGCCGCGTCGCCGAGGAGACCACCCGCGCCGAGGGCAAGCCCGAGGCCGCCCTTCCGAAGATCGTCGAGGGTCGCGTCAACGGCTTCTTCAAGGACGCCACCCTTCTCGGTCAGCCGTACGCGCTGGACCCGAAGAAGTCCGTCCAGAAGGTCCTGGACGAGGCCGGTGTCACCCTGAAGCGCTTCGTGCGCATCAAGGTCGGCATCTGAGTCCGTACCGCGATCGACGCCCGACCCCGCTAGGGTCGACAGCAGTCGTCCGCGTACGTGGGCACGCGCGCGTGCGTGTCGGACGACAGCAGATCTGACGAGGAGGCCATTGCCGAGCATGGGATGCGAACAACACCCCACCGGCAGTGGCCTTCTTTGTATGTGTGACACGTAAAGAGGCGAGAGACCCATGACCACCACGCAGGCCGACAAGGGCGAGAAGACCGACGACGGCAAAGGCACGGGACGCTTCATGCTGAAGCTTTCCGGCGAGGCGTTCGCCGGTGGCGGCGGACTGGGCGTCGACCCCGACGTGGTGCACAAGATCGCCCGCGAAATCGCGGCCGTCGTGCGCGGCGGCGCCCAGATCGCGGTCGTCATCGGCGGCGGCAACTTCTTCCGCGGCGCCGAACTCCAGCAGCGCGGCATGGACCGGGCGCGCTCCGACTACATGGGCATGCTCGGCACGGTCATGAACTGCCTGGCCCTCCAGGACTTCCTGGAGAAGGAAGGCATCGACAGCCGTGTCCAGACCGCCATCACCATGGGGCAGGTCGCCGAGCCGTACATCCCGCTGCGTGCCGTACGGCACCTGGAGAAGGGCCGTGTGGTCATCTTCGGCGCCGGTATGGGCATGCCGTACTTCTCCACCGACACCACCGCCGCGCAGCGCGCCCTGGAGATCGACGCCGAGGCCCTGTTGATGGGCAAGAACGGTGTCGACGGGGTCTACGACTCCGACCCGAAGACCAACCCCGAAGCGGTCAAGTTCGACTCGCTCAGCTACGGCGAGGTCATCACCCGCGACCTCAAGGTCGCCGACATGACCGCCATCACGCTGTGCCGGGACAACAAGCTGCCCATCCTGGTCTTCGAGCTTCTGACGGAGGGCAATATCGCGCGGGCCGTCAAGGGTGAGAAGATCGGCACACTCGTGGGTGAACACAGCAGCCGGGCCTGACGGGAACCGACTCCGACAGGGGTCGAACCCGGACCGGGCAAGGACCCTGATCGGGGACGGGCCCCGACCGGGTACGGACCCTGACCGGGGGATGGACAATGTCCTGCCGGTCCGGAACCGTGCAGGAATAAGACGCGACGCAGCCGGCTGCCACCCCTACGAGGAACAGCTGCCGGGCCTACTCAAGACACGCAGGAGCAAGTGGTGATCGAAGAGACCCTCCTCGAGGCCGAGGAGAAGATGGAGAAGGCCGTCGTGGTCGCCAAGGAGGACTTCGCCGCGATCCGCACCGGCCGTGCGCACCCGGCGATGTTCAACAAGATCGTGGCCGACTACTACGGCGCGCTGACGCCGATCAACCAGCTGGCCTCGTTCTCGGTGCCCGAGCCGCGTATGGCGGTGGTGACCCCGTTCGACAAGAGCGCGATGCGCAACATCGAGCAGGCGATCCGCGATTCCGACCTGGGTGTCAACCCGAGCAACGACGGCAACATCATCCGGGTGGTGTTCCCGGAGCTGACCCAGGAGCGCCGCAAGGAGTACATCAAGGTCGCCAAGACCAAGGGTGAGGACGCCAAGATCTCGATCCGCTCCGTCCGCCGCAAGGCGAAGGAGACCATCGACAAGCTGGTCAAGGACGGCGAGGTAGGCGAGGACGAGGGCCGCCGTGCGGAGAAGGAACTCGACGACACCACGGCGAAGTACGCCGCCCAGGTGGACGAGCTCCTCAAGCACAAGGAAGCGGAGCTGCTCGAGGTCTGATGAACGACTCTTCCTGGGGGGCGCCGCCACAAGCCGGGTACTGGGGGCCGTCCGAGCAGGGGCCTGTCCAGGGGGCTGCCCCGGCGGGTCCCACGTACGATGCGTATGACGCGCAGCACACTCGGCCCATGCCCATCGTGCCCGACGTACCCGCACATGGCGGAGACCAGGATGACGACCGGGGGGCCGCTCGGCTGAGCGGTCCCCTGTTCCGCGACGACACACCGGCGACGGCGCCCCACGGGGACTCGTCGCAGAAGCCGCAGGAGCCCATGCCCAGCGCCCCACAGCCCGCCCCCGCACCGCAGAAGAAGAGCGCGGGGCGCGACTTGGGTGCGGCCATAGGGGTGGGCGTCGGGCTCGGCGCGGTGATCGTCGCGTCGTTGTTCATCGTCAAAGCCGTGTTCATCGGCGTGATAGCGGTAGCCGTGGTGGTGGGGCTGTGGGAGCTCACGTCACGGCTCCAGGAGCGCAAGGGCATCAAGGCGCCTCTCGTGCCACTGGCGCTCGGCGGTGCCGCGATGGTCGTCTCCGGTTACGTCAGGGGTGCCGAGGGCGCTTGGGTGGCGATGGCGCTCACCGCGCTGGCCATCCTGGTCTGGCGTATGACGGAGCCCCCCGAGGGCTACCTGAAGGACGTCACGGCCGGCGTTTTCGCGGCCTTCTACATCCCGTTCCTGGCCACCTTCGTCGCCCTGATGCTCACGGCCGACGACGGCTCCTGGCGGGTGCTCACGTTCCTGCTGCTCGCCGTGGTCAGCGACACCGGCGCGTACGCGATCGGCTGGCGCTTCGGCAAGCACAAGCTCGCGCCGCGCATCAGCCCCGGCAAGACCCGCGAGGGCCTGGTCGGAGCGGTCACCTTCGCGATGGCGGCGGGCGCGCTGTGCATGGAGTTCCTGATCGACGACGGCACCTGGTGGCAGGGCCTGCTCCTCGGCCTCGCGGTCGCGGCCAGCGCCACGCTGGGTGACCTCGGCGAGTCCATGATCAAGCGGGACCTGGGCATCAAGGACATGGGCACGCTGTTGCCGGGCCACGGCGGCATCATGGACCGGCTGGACTCGCTTCTGCCCACGGCTCCGGTCGTGTGGCTGCTGCTGGTGATCTTCGTCGGGTCCGGCTGACCTGCGGTTTTATCGGTTGGGGGCTCGTTGTCCACAGGGCGGCGAGTCCCCCTCCGTATGTCTGCGACACTGGTACAGCCATGCCTAAGCCCGGAGAACTCACATTCGTCGCCCCGCGCGGAGCCAAGAAGCCGCCGCGGCATCTCGCCGATCTCACGCCTGCCGAGCGTAAAGAGGCGGTTGCCGCGATCGGTGAGAAGCCGTTTCGTGCCAAGCAGCTGTCGCAGCACTACTTCGCGCGGTACGCGCACGACCCCGCGGAGTGGACGGACATCCCGGCCGCCTCGCGCGGGAAGCTTCAGGAGGCGTTGCTTCCTGAGCTGATGACGGTCGTGCGGCATCTGTCGACCGACCAGGAGACCACGCGCAAGACGCTGTGGCGGCTCTTCGACGGCACGCTCGTCGAGTCCGTACTGATGCGGTACCCGGACCGGGTGACCATGTGCATCAGCTCGCAGGCCGGGTGCGGGATGAACTGCCCGTTCTGTGCGACCGGGCAGGCCGGGCTGGACCGGAATCTCTCCACCGGCGAGATCGTGCACCAGATCGTGGACGGTATGCGGGCGCTCAGGGATGGGGAGATCCCGGGTGGTCCGTCGCGGCTCAGCAACATCGTCTTCATGGGCATGGGTGAGCCGCTCGCCAACTACAAGAGGGTGGTCGGCGCGATCCGTGCGCTGACCGACCCCGAGCCCGACGGGCTCGGCCTCTCGCAGCGTGGCATCACCGTGTCGACCGTCGGGCTTGTCCCGGCGATCAACCGGTTCTCCGACGAGGGCTTCAAGTGCCGCCTCGCCATTTCTCTCCACGCGCCGGACGACGAGCTGCGCGACACCCTCGTACCCGTGAACACGCGGTGGCAGGTGCGGGAGGTGCTGGACGCTGGCTGGGAGTACGCGGCCAAGTCGGGGCGTCGGCTCTCCATCGAGTACGCGCTGATCAGGGACATCAACGACCAGGCGTGGCGTGGTGACCGGCTCGGGCGGATGCTCAAGGGCAAGCCCGTGCATGTCAATCTCATCCCGCTGAACCCGACCCCGGGTTCGAAGTGGACCGCCTCGCGGCCCGAGGACGAGAAGGCGTTCGTCGAGGCGATCGCGGCCCACGGGGTGCCGGTCACCGTCCGGGACACCCGTGGCCAGGAGATCGACGGGGCCTGCGGTCAGCTCGCGGCCACCGAGCGGTAACCTGGCTGGGAACAACCGCACAATCCACATCTTCATATTCCGACAGGGGAGCGCCACAGCGCTGAGAGTGCGGTAGCCGGGTCACCGGTGGGCCGCAGACCCTCAGAACCTTGCCCAGGTCATTCTGGGTAGGAAGTTCGGTCAATACTCAAGCTGTTGCGCCCTGCCCGGGAACTCTCAGGGGTTCCCGGGCAGGGCCGCGTCTCTTCCTGGTCATCCCAGGAGGAAATCAGTGAGCAAGAAGAGGACGATCACGGCCGTCGTTGTCGGCCTGGGGCTGGTCACGCTGTCCGCGTGCGGCTCGTCCGGCAGCGGGAGCAGTGACGCTGACTCCAAGACCGTCACCCTCGTCAGTCATGACTCCTTCACCTACTCCAAGGACGTGCTGAGCGCCTTCGAGAAGGAGTCCGGGTACACCGTCAAGGTCCTCAAGGACGGCGACGCCGGGCAGGCCGTCAACAAGGCGATCCTCACCAAGGACAATCCGCAGGGCGACGTCTTCTTCGGCGTCGACAACACCCTGCTGTCCCGCGCGCTCGACAACGGGCTGTTCCAGTCGTACGAGGCCAAGGGCTCGGACCTGATCCTCCCGGAGTACCGGGTCGACGAGGACAAGCACCGGGTCACGCCCATCGACACGGGCGACATCTGCGTCAACTACGACAAGGCCTACTTCAGCGAGCACAAGCTGACGCCGCCGCAGTCCTTCGACGATCTGATCAAGCCCGAGTACAAGAACCTCCTCGTCACCGAGAACGCCTCCACGTCCTCGCCCGGTCTCGGCTTCCTGCTCGGGACTGCCGCGAAGTACGGAGACGACGGCTGGCAGGACTACTGGACGAAGCTCAAGGCCAACGGCGTCAAGGTCGTCGACGGCTGGGAGCAGGCGTACAACGAGGAGTTCTCCGGCTCGGCCGGGGGCAAGAAGGCCAAGGCGGACCGGCCGCTCGTCGTCTCGTACGCCTCCTCGCCGCCCGCCGAGGTCATCTACGCCGACCCGAAGCCGACGACCGCGCCGACCGGCGTCGCGACCGGCACCTGCTTCCGTCAGGTCGAGTACGCGGGGCTGCTGAGCAACGCGAAGAACACCAAGGGCGGCGAGGCGCTCATCGACTTCCTGATCACGAAGCAGTTCCAGGACGATATGCCGCTGAACATGTTCGTGTACCCGGTGGTGGAGGGCGCGAAGGTGCCGGCCGAGTTCACGGAGTTCGGTCCGCAGGCCAAGGACCCCGAGACCATGGCCCCCGCCAAGATCGCCGACAACCGTGACCAGTGGGTCAAGTCGTGGACCTCGCTCGTACTGAAGTAACGCCCCGGGCGCGTAAGAAGTCCCGTCGGGGAGACGCGGCGCGGTTCGGGCTCATGGCCCTGCCCGTCGCGTTCTTCGGCGTCTTCTTCGCCTACCCCGTGGCGGCGATCGTGGCCCGGGGTCTCAAGGTCGACGGGGTCTGGCAGTTCGGGCGGATCTGGGATGTGCTCGCGCAGTCCGACATCCGGCACGTCCTGTGGTTCACCACCTGGCAGGCGCTCGCGTCGACGGCGCTCACGCTGCTGATCGCGCTCCCCGGCGCGTATGTCTTCGCGCGCTTCGATTTCAGGGGCAAGCAGGTCCTGCGGGCGGTGGTGACCGTGCCGTTCGTGCTGCCGACGGTCGTCGTCGGTACGGCGTTCCTTGCGCTGGTCGGCCGGGGCGGGCTTCTGGACGAGTTGTGGGGCGTACGACTGGACACGACGGTCTGGGCGATCCTGCTCGCGCATGTCTTCTTCAACTACGCGGTCGTCGTCCGCACCGTCGGCGGGCTGTGGTCGCAGCTCGACCCGCGTCAGGAGGAGGCCGCCCGGATGCTCGGCGCCTCCCGGTTCGCGGCCTGGCGCAAGGTGACGCTGCCGGCCCTGAGCCCGGCCGTGGCCGCCGCCGCGCTGATGGTCTTCCTCTTCACCTTCACCTCCTTCGGTGTCGTGCAGATCCTCGGCGGGCCCACCTTCTCGACGCTCGAAGTCGAGATCTACCGGCAGACCTCGGAGATCTTCGACCTCTCCACGGCGGCGGTGCTGACGATCATCCAGTTCGTGGCGGTGGGCGCGATCCTCGCCGTGCACGCCCGGACGGTACGGCGCCGGGAGACCGCTCTGCGTCTGGTGTCCCCGGAGGTGACGGCACGCAGGCCGCGCGGGGCCGGGCAGTGGGCGCTGCTCGCCGGTGTGCTCGCGAGCATCGCCGTGCTGCTCGTGCTGCCGCTCGGCGTGCTGGTCCAACGGTCCCTGGACGCGCCCGACTTCGGGTACTACAGGGCACTGACCTCCGACGACAGCGGCATCTTCCTCGTCGCGCCGATCGAGGCGATCGGCAACTCGCTGCAGTACGCGCTCGCCGCCACCGCCATCGCCGTACTCATCGGCGGTCTGGCGGCCGCCGCCCTCACCCGGCGTGCGGGCCGGCTGGTGCGCGGCTTCGACGCGCTGCTGATGCTGCCGCTGGGTGTGTCGGCGGTGACCGTCGGGTTCGGGTTCCTGATCGCGCTCGACGAGCCGCCGCTGAATCTCAGGAGCAGTTGGATCCTGGTGCCGCTCGCGCAGGCGCTGGTCGGTGTCCCCTTCGTCGTACGGACGATGCTGCCCGTGCTGCGGGCGGTGGACGGGCGGCTGCGGGAGGCCGCGGCGGTGCTCGGGGCGTCGCCGTGGCGGGTGTGGCGCGAGGTCGATCTCCCGATGGTGCGGCGGGCGCTGCTGGTGGCGGCCGGGTTCGCCTTCGCGGTGTCCCTTGGCGAGTTCGGGGCGACCGTCTTCATCGCGCGGCCCGACAACCCGACGCTGCCGGTGGCCGTGGCCCGGCTGCTCGGGCGTGCGGGTGACCTCAACTACGGCCAGGCGATGGCCCTTTCGACGATCTTGATGGTGGTGTGCGCGGTGTCGCTGCTGCTGTTGGAGCGGGTACGGACCGACCGGACCGGGGAGTTCTAGATGCTGCTGAGCCTTGAGACCGCGACCGTGCGCTTCGGCGGGCGGGCGGTGCTCGACGCCGTCGACCTCGCGGTCGCCGAGCACGAGATCGTGTGTGTGCTGGGGCCGAGCGGCAGCGGCAAGTCGACGCTGCTGAGGGCGGTGGCCGGGCTCCAGGCGCTCGACGCAGGCCGGGTGCTCCTCGACGGCCGTGACCAGGCGGGGGTGCCCGCACACAAGAGGGGCGTCGGCCTGATGTTCCAGGACCACCAGCTCTTCCCGCAGCGGGACGTGGGCGGCAACGTCGCCTTCGGGCTGCGGATGCATGGGTCGAGCAAGGGCGAACAGGCGGTACGGGTACGGGAGTTGCTGGAGCTCGTCGGGTTGCCGGGCGCCGGACACCGGGCCGTCGCCGCGCTCTCCGGTGGTGAGCAGCAGCGGGTCGCGCTGGCCCGTGCCCTAGCTCCGCGCCCCCGACTGCTGATGCTCGACGAACCGCTCGGCCAGCTCGACCGCTCGCTGCGTGAACGTCTCGTCGTCGAACTCCGGGAGCTTTTCGGTGAGTTGGGTACGACCGTGCTCGCCGTCACGCACGACCAGGGTGAGGCCTTCGCGCTGGCCGACCGGGTCGTGGTGATGCGTGACGGACGAATCGCCCAGTCCGGTACGCCACTTGAGGTGTGGCAGCACCCCGCTGACGAGTTCGTGGCGCGCTTCCTCGGCTTCGACAACGTGGTGGACGCGAGGGTGAGCGGGGAGCTCGCCGACACTCCGTGGGGGAAGGTCCCGGTGCCGGCGGACACCCCACAGGGGCCGCGCACGCTGCTCGTTCGGCCTGCGGGCGTACGGCTGGTGGACGTGGCGGAGGGGCTGCGCTGCACCGTCGCCGCACGCACCTTCCGGGGCACCCATGTCGCCGTACATCTGCAACCGGAGGACGCGCCCCGGCTCGAAGCGGCGTGCACGCTCAGGGACGCGCCGGAGCCCGGTGACCGGGTCGGGGTCGAGTTCGACGCGGCTGAGATCGTCGTCCTGGGCTGACGTCCCGGCGCCGCCGAAATTGCCGTACTCGAGGAGCCACCCGCCGCATAGGGTGCGGCTCATGACGCTACTCGGACCGCTCGGGCATGACCGCTACTGCGATGCGATCGAGACGCAGGTGCGGCAGTTGAGGGACGTGGTGACCTCGGACGGTGTCGTGCTGTCCGCGACCGTGCCGACCTGCCCTGAGTGGTCGCTGGAGCAGCTCGTACGGCACACGGGCGGTGCATTGCGCTGGGCCGAGCTCCTGGTCCGTACGAGGGCGCAGGAGAACGTCCCAGAGGGGGCTGTGCCTTTGGCCGGGGGCCCGGAGGCCGAGGGTGATCCCGCCGCCCTGGACGCCTGGCTCGCGGAGACCGGCGAGATGCTCGTCCGCACGCTGCGGGAGGCGGGGCCCGACACGCGTGTATGGGCGTGGGCCGGGGTCCACGACTCCGGCTTCTGGGCGCGCCGGATGACGCACGAGCTGGCGATCCACCGCGCCGACGCGACGCTGACCGCCGGGCTGCCGTACGAGGTCGACCCGGATGTGGCCGCCGACGCGATCGACGAATGGCTGGGGATCGTGGAGTACGTGCAGCGGACGGAGCCGCACGACGCGGCGGCGGAGTTGCGCGGCTCCGGTCGCAGCATTCACCTCCACGCCACCGACACCGCCCCCGAACTGAACGCCGAGTGGGTCGTCGAGCTCACCGAGAAGGGCTTCGTCTGGCGCCGGGGTCACGAGAAGGCGACCGTTGCGCTGCGGGGCCCGCTGACCGACGTACTGCTGGGCTTCTACCGTCGACTGCCGCTGGACGGCGGGCGGTTGGAGGTGCTGGGGGACCGGGAGCTGCTGGAATTCTGGCTGGAGCGGGCGACGTTCGAGTAGCCGCTCACCCGCCCGGCACGCGTGTGGCCCGCCCCCTCCGAGAGGGGACGGGCCACACGTTCGTACGGTGTACGGATCAGGCCTTCGTGGCGCCACGGCGGCGCATACCGAAGAACACCGCTCCGCCGCCGACCAGGACGAACGCACCGGCGACGCCGGCGATCACCGGGGTGTTGGAGTTCGCACCGGTCTCGGCGAGGTTGGACTCACCGGCCGCGGGGGACGGGGCGTTGCTGCCCGTCGTCGCGGGGGTGGTGCTCTCGGCGGGCGACGGGGTCGCCGAGTCCGAGGGCTCGTCGGACGGGGAAGGCGTGTCCGACGGCTCCGGGGTCTCCGAGGCCGGAGGAGTCTCCGTGGTCGTGCAGGCCTCGGCCGGCGCGACCAGGTTCGGCTCGATGTCCTCGTCGACAGAGTTGTTCGCGGCCTTGATGTGGACGCGGTACTCGGCCTTGGGGAGCCAGTCCTCCGAGAACGAGACGGTGGCGCCCTCGCGGGTGCCGACCACCGTCTCCTCGCCGACGAGCTTCGCGTCGGCGCCGTTCGACTCGAGGTAGACCGACACGGTGGCCTTGACGCCCGAGGGGTCCACGTCGGTGACGGTGATGATGCCCTTCCCGTTGTCGTCGCACTCGGCGACGGCGGAGAAGTCCTTAATGTTGCAGGCCATTGCGTTGCCGGCGACACCGAGCGCGAGCGCGGCCGTCGCTGAAGCAACACCGAGGATTCGCACAGAACGTGCGGTACGGCGAGATATGGACACGATTGCCCTTCACGGGATGCGCAACTGCGGGGGGTTAGAGGGGCGTTCTGTTGTTCTGCTGCGACAACTTCGCCCCCAGTAGCCTCACTGGTTTATAAGCGCCAGCTAAGTGCTGTCAATGCATATGCCCTGCCAAGGCGTTGCCTTTACCTTGTCGTTAACCGCCGAGACGTTTGAGGGCGTCCGGAGCCTCCTCGATACGGTCAACAAGGGCGATTCGGGACTCCATCGCGCGCTCGCGGGCGAGCGACTGGAGGAGGGGCCAGGTGGGGTGTTTTTCGGTCCAGTGGGCGCGGTTCACGAGCACCATGGGGGTCGGTTCGCCACGGGACTCGTAGTAGTTCGGGGTCGCGTTGTCGAAGATCTCCTGTACAGTCCCGGCGGCGCCCGGCAGGAAGACTACGCCCGCGTTCGAGCGGGCCAGCAGGCCGTCCTCGCGGGTCGCGTTGGCGAAGTACTTGGCGATGTGCGCGGCGAAGGCGTTCGGCGGCTCATGGCCGTAGAACCAGGTGGGGATGCCGACCGAGGGGCCACCGGAGGGCCAGCGCTCGCGTACGTCGAAGGCGGCGCGCGCCCAGTCGGTGATCGAGGGGGTGAACGACGGTGCCCGCGCGAGGAGTTCGAGGGCCTCGGCGAGCATCCCGTCGTCGAAGGGGGCCGCGTACGCGCCCAGGTTCGCCGCCTCCATGGCGCCGGGGCCGCCGCCGGTGGCGACCGTGAAACCGGCGCGCGCCAGCTCACGGCCGAGGCGCGCCGCCCCCTCGTACGCCTGGGTGCCGCGCGCCATCGCGTGGCCGCCCATCACGCCCACCACCCGCGCGCCGACGAGGAGTTCGTCGAGCGCGTCCGAGACCGAGTCGTCGTGGATCGAGCGCAGCATCGACGCGAATATGTCGCCGTCGGCCTTGGTCTGCTGGAACCAGGCGTACGCGCGGGCGTCCGGCGTCTCCTCGTAGCCCGCGTCGAGCCTCTCGAAGAGCTCGTCGGGGGAGTGGAGCAGGCCCCGGTACGGGTCGAAGGGCAGCCCCGGGACGGGCGGGAAGACCAGTGCGCCCGCGGCGCGCACCTTCGCCGCCGCGTCGGGGTCCATCGCGCAGCCGAGGAAGACGGCGCCCGCGGTGTCCAAGGACAGCAGCTCCGTCGTACGGTCCGTCAGATCGATTGCCTGGACACGGAACTGGGCGAGCGAACCGTGCTTCGAGACGATCTCGTCGAACTCGGCGAGGGACTCGATCTCACGGTCGTGGGAAGCGTGGAAGGGGGTCGGCTGCACGCCGCCATGTTAGGCATCGCCCCGTCGCCGGGCACGCAGACCCCCGTGCTGCGTGCCGGACCTGGTACGACGTGACGAGGTTCAGCCCTGGACCGCCGCCGGGTCCATCCACATGACCTCCCAGGTGTGGCCGTCCGGGTCGTCGAAGGCGCGGCCGTACATGAAGCCGTGGTCCTGGGTCTCGCCCGAGGCCGAGCCGCCCGCCGCGATCGCGCCGTCGACGAGCTCGTCGACCTTCTCGCGGCTCTCGGCGCTCAGACACAGCAGTACCTCGCTGGTCTTGGTGGAGTCCGCGATCTGCTTCTTCGTGAAGTCGGCGTAGCGCTGCTTGCTCAGCATCATCGCGACGATCGTGTCGCTGATCACCACGCAGGCGCAGTCGTCGGTCGAGAACTGCGGGTTGATCGTGTAGCCGATCTCCGTGAAGAACTTCTTCGAGGTGTCGACGTCGTTCACGGCGAGGTTCACGAAGATCATCTGCTGGTACATGTCCAGGTCTCCCATCGGTGCGGTACGGCGCTGCGGTGTCGTTCGCAGGGATAGACCGGGGGTCCGCGCGGAACTCATCGCTCGGCGCGAAGTTTTTCTCCGCGGGCGGTCGGTGGACCGGCCCGCGGAGGTTCAGTGGACCAGGGGGAGCGCGGCGAGTTCGGTGACCGCCCAGGTCAACGGGCCGAACGCGGCGAGCAGCGCGCCGACGCGCAGGGCTGCGGCGCTCCGGAGCATGGTGGCGGGCGCCCCCATCCGCAGCAGTGCCGCCGTGGTGTCCGCGCGCGCCTGTCTGGCCTCGACGGCGGCCGTCGCCAGGGTCAGGACGGTGCACCCCGCGACCACCAGCACGCCGAGGGTGGTCAACGGTCCGAAGTCGGGGCGCGCGCCCGTGTACAGCGTCGCCATGGCGTACCCGCCCGACGCCACCGCGCACACCACGCCGAGCGGCTGCCCGATGCGCCGCGCCTCCGCCTGCAGCACACGCCCGGCGAGCAGCCGCAGCGCGCCCGGCCGTACGGCCTGGAGCAGCCGCCCGCAGGCGTACGTGATCGCCGGCCCGGCCAGCGCCAGGCCGACCGCGGTCATCGCCCAGCCGACCATCACCCCGACGGGGCCGCCCGCGAAACCGCCAGGCAGCGCGAGACCGGGGGCGGGGCCCGAACGGCTTGCGTACGTCTCCACGGCGAGGCCCGCCGCGAGCACTGCGGCGCCCCAGGGGAGGCCGCCGGGGGCGGTCTGCGGGACGGGAGGGAGTTCGGGGAGGGACAGGTCGTGGGTCGCGGCGCTCTGGTGACCCAGGTGAGCGGATTGACCGGAGCCGTGGGGCACCTCGGGTGCGTGCGGGCCGTCTCCGTCGTACGGGCTCAAGTCGCCGTTGGCGGCGGCGTCTTCGAACGCGGCCGCGACGGTCCCGGGGGCGAGAGGAGTGTCGTAGTCGCCTCCGGTGCCGGGGGCGCGGGAGCTGTCGTACGCGCCTCCGCTCGCGTGGCGTTCGTACGCCCCCGCGCCTTCCTCCGCGCTGGAGCTGTCGTGCGCGCCGGTCGCGCCCGGCGCGCGGAGCGTCGCGCGGGCGCCATCCGCGTGCCGGGGCGTGCGCCTGGCGCCGCGTGCCGGGGCGCTGCCCACCGCGCCGGCGCGCGCGGCGAGCCACGCGATCCCGCGGCCCGCCGTCGCACCCTGCGGACGCAGTACCACCGCGCTCGCCACCGAAGCCGCCAGCGGCACCAGTGTCAGCAGGGTCAGCGCGGCCGGCAGCGGGAGGGGCCGGTCCGCGGCGAGGAACTCCGCCGCCGCGCCGTCGAAGGGCATCCCCGTCAGGTCGCCGCGCAGGTGGAGGAAGAAGAGCAGGGCGAGCATGGAGCCGAGGGTGGTGGACAGGGCCGTGGTGACCGCCGAGATGGCCATCAGGCGGCCCGGGCCGAGTCCGATCGCCGCGAGGCCCGGGCGCGGCCGGGTGCCGGGGTCGGTGCGGGCGACCGCGACCGCGAAGTACACCGTGGCGGCCACCGGAGCGACGCACCAGGTCAGGCGGAGCACCGAGGCGGCCGAGGCGTCCGGATGCGCCATCGCGTACCCCAGGGTGCACAGCAGCAGGAAGCCGGTGCCCGCCGACGCGGCGGTGACCAGGAGCCGGCGCAGCTGGACGAGGGGGTGGGCCCCGCGGGCTAGACGGAGAGCGAGCACGCGGCCCGGCCTTCCGTCTCGGTGACCGGGGGCAGATGGACGGTGTTCACGCGCCGTCCGTCGAGCAGCGAGACCGTGCGGTCGGCGAGCGCCGCAGTGTCCGCGTCGTGCGTGGCCAGGACCACCGTGATGCCGTGCGAGCGGGCCGCCGTCGTGAGCGTACGCAGCACATGGGCGCGGTCGGCGCGGTGCAGCGGGGCGGTCGGCTCGTCGGCGAAGAGCACGGTGGGCGAGGGGACGAGCGCCCGGGCGACGGCGACGCGCTGGCGCTCGGCCTGGAGCAGGGCGTGCGGGCGCTTGCGGGCGCAGCCGCCGATGTCGAGGCGTTCCAGCCACTCCAGGGCGGCGGTCTTGGCGGCCCGGCGCCCGCAGCCGCGGAGCATCAGGGGCAGCGCGGCGTTCTCCCAGGCGTTCAGCTCGGGGACGAGGACCGGCGCCGGGTCGATCCAGCCGAAGCGGTCGCGGCGCAGTCGTTCGCGGGTGAGCGGGCCCATGGTGTGCACGGGGGTGCTGTTGAACCAGACCTCGCCCTGTTCCGGCAGCAGCTGGCCCGACAGGCACCGCAGCAAGGTCGTCTTGCCGCTGCCGCGCGGGCCGCCGACGGCGAGGATCTCGCCCTCCCGGACGCCGAGCGAGACACCGCTGAGCGCGGGCGAGCCGTTGTGCTTGACGTGCAGGGCGCGTGCCCAGAGCACGTCGTTGTCCGGCGGGGCCACCATCGCGTACACCTCGGTTCAGATCTGATTTGCGCTGCCAAGTCCCCCGGACGGGGGAACGAAGGCAGGGCCGATCGGTCACTGGGCACGCTAGGTATTCGGCGGCGGGAGGCCGGACAGCACACGGCCCCGGGCCGCCGTTTCTCACTCGAACGGACGGCACCGGGGCCGAAGTTGATCAGCTGATCAGTTGTGCGGCGTTTACAGCTTGGTCCACGCCTCCGTCAGCACCTGACGGATGATCCCCTCGATCTCGTCGAAGGTCGACTGGTCGGAGATCAGCGGCGGCGACAGCTGGATGACCGGGTCACCGCGGTCGTCGGCGCGGCAGTAGAGGCCGTACTCGAAGAGCTTCTTGGAGACGAAGCCGTAGAGCACGCGCTCCGACTCCTCGTCCGTGAAGGTCTCCTTGGTGGCCTTGTCCTTCACGAGCTCGATGCCGTAGAAGAAGCCGTTGCCGCGGACGTCGCCGACGATCGGCAGGTCGTGCAGCTTCTGCAGGGTCTGCAGGAAGTTCGCCTCGTTGTCCAGCACGTGCTGGTTGAGGCCCTCGCGCTCGAAGATGTCGAGGTTGGTGAGTGCCACGGCCGCGGAGACCGGGTGGCCGCCGAAGGTGTAGCCGTGCAGGAAGGTGTTGTCACCCTTGTAGAACGGCTCGGCGATGCGGTCCGAGACGATGGTGGCACCGATCGGGGAGTAGCCCGAGGTCATGCCCTTGGCGCAGGTGATGATGTCCGGGATGTAGTCGAACTTGTCACAGGCGAACATCGTGCCGAGGCGGCCGAAGGCGCAGATGACCTCGTCCGAGACGAGCAGCACGTCGTACTTGTCGCAGATCTCGCGCACGCGCTGGAAGTAGCCGGGGGGCGGCGGGAAGCAGCCGCCCGCGTTCTGCACCGGCTCCAGGAAGACCGCAGCGACGGTCTCCGGGCCCTCGAAGAGGATCTCCTGCTCGATCTGGTCGGCGGCCCAGCGGCCGAAGGCGACCGGGTCGTCGCCGTGGATCGAGGCGCGGTAGATGTTGGTGTTCGGCACCTTGTGCGCGCCCGGGACGAGCGGCTCGAAGGGGGCCTTCAGGGCCGGCAGACCGGTGATGGACAGGGCGCCCTGCGGGGTGCCGTGGTAGGCGACCGCGCGCGAGATGACCTTGTACTTCGTGTGGTTGCCGGTGAGCTTGTGGTACTGCTTCGCCAGCTTCCACGCGGTCTCGACGGCCTCGCCGCCGCCCGTGGAGAAGAACACCTTGTTCAGGTCACCGGGCGCGTAGTGCGCGAGGCGCTCGGCGAGCTCGACGGCCTTGGGGTGGGCGTAGGACCAGATCGGGAAGAAGGCCAGCTGCTGCGCCTGCTTGAACGCCGTCTCCGCGAGTTCCGTGCGGCCGTGGCCCGCCTGGACCACGAACAGGCCCGCGAGACCGTCGAGGTAGCGCTTGCCCTTGTCGTCGTAGATGTAGGTGCCCTCACCACGCACGATGGTGGGAACGGGCGCGTTCTCGTACGAGGACATGCGGGTGAAGTGCATCCACAGGTGGTCGTACGCGGTCTTGCTGAGGTCCTTGGTGCTCACGGCTATCGGGTTCCCCACATGTAGGTCTGTTTCTTGAGCTTCAGGTAAACGAAGCTCTCGGTGGAGCGCACGCCGGGTAGGGCCCGGATGCGTTTGTTGATGACTTCCAGCAGGTGGTCGTCGTCCTCGCAGACGACTTCTACGAGGAGGTCGAACGAGCCCGCGGTCATCACCACGTACTCGACTTCCGGCATCGCGGTCAGGGCGTCGGCCACAGGCTCCAGATCACCCTCCACGTTGATGCCCACCATCGCCTGCCTGCGGAAACCCACGGTGAGCGGGTCCGTGACGGCGACGATCTGCATCACGCCCTGGTCGAGGAGCTTCTGAACGCGCTGGCGCACGGCCGCCTCGGAGAGGCCGACGGCCTTGCCGATAGCGGCGTACGGGCGGCGTCCGTCCTGCTGGAGCTGCTCGATGATGGCGAGGGAGACGGTGTCCAACGAGGGACTGCCGTTCCTGGACTCGCGGGAGTCCCTGGGGTCTGCGCTTCGACTGGCCACGGCTTCACTGTGCACGACGTCTCGACAGTTCCGCAAGGCCGCTGCGATGAAATTCGTTGTTTACGGGTACGTGTCTTGCGGATTTCGCAGTTCTGGCGGCGTCAGGGGTGTTGAAAACGTGGGTGCACGGATTAGTGTGGGTGTCTCAGCGAATGGACACCTGAAGCCGATGAACATCTGAACTTGGAGGGCCGGCAGTGAGCACCGAGCTGCGTCGTCTGCGCAACTACATCGATGGTGAGTTCCGGGACGCCGCCGACGGGCGGACCACCGAGGTCGTCAACCCCGTGACCGGTGAGGCGTACGCGACGGCGCCGCTGTCCGGTCAGGCGGACGTGGACGCCGCGATGGCGGCCGCCGCCGCGGCCTTCCCGGCCTGGCGCGACCAGACCCCCTCCGAGCGTCAGCGGGCGCTCCTCAAGATCGCGGACGCGTTCGAGGAGCGGGCCGAGGAGCTGATCGCGGCCGAGGTGGAGAACACCGGCAAGCCGATCGGGCTGACCCGGTCCGAGGAAATCCCGCCGATGGTCGACCAGATCCGCTTCTTCGCGGGCGCCGCCCGCATGCTGGAGGGGCGCAGCGCCGGCGAGTACATGGAGGGTCTGACCTCCATCGTGCGCCGTGAGCCCATCGGTGTCTGCGCGCAGGTCGCGCCGTGGAACTACCCGATGATGATGGCGGTGTGGAAGTTCGCCCCCGCGCTCGCGGCCGGCAACACGGTCGTCCTGAAGCCGTCGGACACGACGCCCGCCTCCACCGTCCTGATCGCCGAGATCATCGGCTCCATCGTCCCCAAGGGCGTCTTCAACGTCATCTGCGGGGACCGTGACACCGGCCGCGCGATGGTGGAGCACCCGACTCCGGCGATGGCCTCCATCACCGGTTCCGTGCGGGCCGGTATCTCGGTCGCCGAATCGGCGTCCAAGGATGTCAAGCGGGTCCACCTGGAGCTGGGCGGCAAGGCGCCGGTCGTCGTCTTCGAGGACACCGACATCGCCAAGGCCGTCGAGGACATCTCGGTGGCGGGCTTCTTCAACGCGGGCCAGGACTGTACGGCCGCCACCCGCGTGCTCGTCCAGGAGGGCATCCACGACGAGTTCGTGGCCGCGCTCGCCAAGGCAGCCGCCGACACGAAGACCGGGCAGCCGGACGACGAGGACGTGCTGTACGGCCCGCTGAACAACCCGAACCAGCTCAAGCAGGTCTCCGGGTTCATCGAGCGGCTCCCCGCCCACGCCAAGGTCGAGGCGGGCGGCCACCGGGTCGGCGAGATCGGCTACTTCTACGCGCCGACCGTCGTGTCGGGCCTGAAGCAGGACGACGAGATTATCCAGAACGAGGTCTTCGGCCCGGTCATCACCGTCCAGTCCTTCACGGACGAGGCGCAGGCCATCGAGTGGGCCAACGGCGTGGACTACGCCCTCGCCTCCTCGGTGTGGACCAAGGACCACTCGCGCGCGATGCGCCTGTCGAAGTCCCTCGACTTCGGCTGCGTGTGGATCAACACCCACATCCCGCTGGTCGCCGAGATGCCGCACGGCGGCTTCAAGAAGTCCGGCTACGGCAAGGACCTTTCGGCGTACGGGTTCGACGACTACACGCGTATCAAGCACGTGATGACGTCGCTGGACGCGTAGCCCGTTGGGCGTTCGTACGGCGTAACCCGTACGGCGTTCGTACGGCATGAAACACGCGGCCCCGGACGGGAGTTGATCCGTCCGGGGCCGCGGTTTTCCCCCTCCGCGATGGTCAGGTGGTCTGTGCGCCGGTGAGGCTCTCGGGTTCCGTGCGCAGGGACGGGGCGCCGCCCTCGACCTTGCCCGGCTTCCCGGGCAGCGGCGGCAGGGCCGGTGCGTCGGTGAAGGACAGGCCGGCCTTCTTCAGGATCGGTGCGCAGGCCTTGAGGGCGTCCTCGTAGGCGTCCGAGGTCGGGTCGAAGCCCTTGCCGGCGAGCATCCTCACGTTCAGGCGGACTTTGCCCCGCTCGTCCTTGGACGCGTGGAAGTCCGGGAAGTACTTCTGTCCCTGTTCCTTCATGCACGCGGCGAACTTCGGGTTGGCGTCGTTGACGTCGTCGGGTGCGTTCCCGGTCGGTGTGTAGGCCACGCCGAGGCCGACTCCCTCGGGAGCGGTGCCGGGCTTGACGTGCTTCGGGTGCCCGGGGGTGGTCTGTGTCTGATGGGGGCCGGTCGCCGTGGCCGCCGACGCGGTGACGGTGCCGAGTGCGGCGGCGGACAGCAGGGCGCAGGCGACGAAGGCGTATCGGTGCCGGATGGGCAGCAGGGTGCGCATGGAGGTGTCGGTCCTTCCGGTGGACGGCTGATGCGGTCTGAACTCAGCTCACCGCAGCGGCGGTTACGGCACGGGAACGGCCGGGCTTATCGCCCTGTAACCGGCCGACGGCCACACTGACCGCATGCGTGTGCTGGTGGTCGAGGACCACGAAGAACTCGCCGAGACCGTCGCCGGGGGCCTGCGCCGCGAGGGGATGGCGGTCGACCTCGCGTTCGACGGTCCTACGGCGCTGGAGCGCGCCCAGGTCAACGGCTACGACGTCGTCGTACTCGACCGCGACCTGCCCGGCATCCACGGCGACCAGGTGTGCAGGACGCTGGCGGAGGAGGGCAGTCGGGCGCGGGTGCTGATGCTGACGGCGGCAGGAACGGTCGCCGACCGGGTGGCGGGCCTCGGCCTCGGGGCCGACGACTACCTTCCCAAGCCGTTCGCGTTCACCGAACTCGTGGCGCGCATACGGGCATTGGCGCGCCGTGCGCAGCCCGCGCTGCCGCCGGTCCTGATCCGCGGCGAACTGCGGCTCGACCCGGCGCGGCGGCAGGCGACTCGCGGCGGCACGGGACTCGCGCTCAGTCCGAAGGAGTTCGCCGTGCTGGAGATGCTGCTGAGCGCCCAGGGAGCCGTCGTCTCGACGGAGGAACTCCTGGAGCGGGCCTGGGACGAGGCGGCCGATCCGTTCAGCCAGACCGTGAAGGTCACGGTGAGCCGGCTGCGGCGGAAGCTGGGGGAGCCGGGGGTCATCGAGACGGTCGAGCGGGCGGGGTACCGGATCCGATGAAGGTGACTGCCGGCGGGATTCCCGACCGAGTGCGAGCGACTGTCGGCGGGATTCCCGGCCGGGTGCGTTCCGTGTTCTCCGGTGGCCTGCGCGGGCCGCGCAGCATCCGGTGGCGGCTCACCCTGCTCTACAGCGCGCTGTTCGCGGTGGCCGGCGCGGCCCTGCTGGCCTTCACCTACGTACTCGTGGCCACCACCGAGCCGTCGCTCGCCGGGAGCGCGTCCGGACAGCCGTCGCTGGACGAGGTCGGTGAGCCCGCGGGCCCCGCCGGCCCGCCGAAGGTCGCCGCGTACGTCGCGGAGCGCCTCTCGCTGTTGCGTGCCGAGCAACTGCACCAGTTCCTCGTCGAGTCGGGGGTCGCGCTCGGGGTGATGACCGTGGTCTCCGTGGCCCTGGGATGGCTGATGGCCGGTCGGGTGCTCGCGCCGCTCCGTACGATGACGACCGCCGCCCGCCGCATCTCGGCCGACAACCTGCACGAGCGGCTCGCCGCGCCCGGCCCCGACGACGAGCTGAAAGCCATGGCCGACACCTTCGACGCCGTACTGGGCCGTGTGGAGGGCGCGTTCGAGGCGCAGAAGCAGTTCGTCGCCAATGCCTCGCACGAGCTGCGCACTCCGCTCACCCTTCAGCAGGCGATCGTGGATGTCGCGCTCGCCGATCCGGACGCGTCCGTGGAGAGCCTGCGTGCCGCGTGTCTGCGGGTGCGGGCCGCGGGGCAGGAACAGGAGCGGCTGATCGACGCGCTACTGACGCTCGCGCGCAGTCAACGGGGGCTCCAGCGGCGGGAGTTCGTGGATCTGGCGGTGATCGTCCGGGCACGGGTGCCGGAGGGCGGGCCGCGAGTGGTGGCCGAGCTCGCCCCCGCGCCCGTGCTCGGGGATCCGCAGCTGATCGAGCGCCTCGTGGTCAACCTCGCCGACAACGCCGTACGGCACAACCACCCGGAGGGCGAGGAGAGTTGGGTCCGCCTCTGGACCGGGATGGACGGCGGGCGACCCGTCCTGCGGATCGCCAACAGTGGTCCGGTGATCCCGCCGGACCAAGTGGCCTGGCTCTTCCAGCCGTTCCGCCGCCTCGGCGCCGAGCGTGTGCGCAAGCGCGACGGCCTGGGCCTCGGCCTGTCCATCGTCGAGGCGGTCGCCACCGCGCACGGTGGCACGGTCGAGGCGTGGCCGCGCGCCGAGGGAGGGCTGAGCGTGCGGGTCGGGTTTCCGCCGAGTGTGTCCGCTTGGCCACCGCCCGCTACCAGCGGGTCCTCGGGCCTTGCCGAGGTGGCTGTGGAACGCCGAAGGGGCTGAGTGACGCAGCGGAGGCGTGCGGGCCGAGTGACGCAGCCGCGTCGGCTGTGCAACACCGTACGAAGTGATCGACAGGGTGTCGGGTCGGTGCGCGAGTGCTCGACGCAGCGTCCATTGTCCCGGTCGTGCCGGCGGCGGCATGCTGCTCGGGTGCCAGCGAATCGGAAGACCTCGTCCTTGTCCCGCCGGTCCCTGTTGCGTGCCGTGGGCGGTGGGGCGGCGCTGGGCGCCCTGGCGGGGTGCGGGGTGCCCGCCGCGTACGTGTCTCCGGGTGACCGGGCCGGTGCCGATCTCTCTGCCAGCGACAAGCGGCTGACCTGGGCGAACTGGCCGCTCTACATCGACACCGACGACGAGGACACCACGAAGCGGCCCACGCTGGACGCCTTCGAGAAGAGCACCGGGATCTCGGTCGACTACATCGAGGAGATCAACGACAACGACGAGTTCTTCGGCAAGATCAGCCCGTCGCTGATGAACCACCAGCAGACCGGCCGCGACCTGATCGTCATCAGTGACTGGATGTGCGCGCGGTTCGTCCGCCTCGGCTGGGTCCAGGAGATGGACCGGGCCAAGCAGCCGAACGTCACCAAGTACCTTGACCCGCTGCTGCGTTCGCCCGCCTTCGACCCCGGGCGCAAGTCCAGCGTGCCGTGGCAGTCGGGGATCACCGGCATCGCGTACAACCGCCGCAAGGTCGGCCGCGAGATCAGCCACGTCTCCGACCTGTGGGCGGACGACCTCAAGGGGCGGGTCACGCTGCTCTCCGGCCTGGACGAGGCGTTCGCGCTGCTGATGCAGGGCAACGGCGTCGACATCACCAAGTGGACGGCGGACGACTTTCACGAGGTCTGCGACCAGGTCGAGAAGTACGTGCACAGCGGCCAGATCCGCCGCTTCACCGGCAACGACTACATCAAGGACCTCTCCAGCGGTGACGTCCTGGCCTGTCAGGCGTACTCCGGCGACGTGATCCAGCTCCAGGCCGACGACCCCGACATCCAGTTCGTCGTCCCCGAAGAGGGCGCCGAACTCTGGGCCGAGTCTCTGATGATCCCCAACCTGGCCCGCCACAAGGCCAACGCGGAGAAGCTCGTCGACTACTACTACCAGCCGGAGGTGGCCGCCGAACTGGCCGCCTGGGTCAACTACGTCTGCCCCGTCCCCGCCGCCCAGGACATCCTCGCCTCTTCCAAGGACGAGGACACCGCCGCCCTCGCCGAGGACCCGCTGATCTTCCCGGACACCGCGATGCGCAAGCGGCTCGCGATCGCCCGCGACATCAAGTCCACGGAACGTACGGAGTTCGCGAAGCGGTGGAACGCGATCGCGGGGCTGTAGTGCGGGCGGGCTCGCCTGTTGTGACCAGGATTTTCAGTTGGCACCAAAGAGGGATAGTCGGCACCAAGATCGCTGCTGCTTCTCAGAGGTGACGGCGTATCACCTCAATGCAGGCTGCTCGGGCGGCCCCGAGGGCGTACGTCCTGGGATCTTCTTTCAGCAGGTATCCGAGGGCAGGACTGCCAACAACCGCCTGCGCCTGGACGTACGCGCCGCACCCGGCCCGCGCCGCGACGAGCCAGCGCCTCCCGCCGGTGCAAGCTACATCGTGGTGGCCGATCCGGAGGGAGCCGAGTTCTGCTTGGACTGAACGACGGGGAACTTCACCCCGGTGAGGTCTTCGGAGGCGGCCCACAGTCGCTGCTGGAGGGCTGCCTCGTACGACTGCGGGCTGGAGGTGACCAGCCGGGGGTGGCCCTTGATCTCGTTGCGTCCGCCGGGGCCGTAGTACTGGCCGCCGAGCGCGGCGGGGTCGGTGGCGGCGCGCAGGGTCGGCAGCGCGCCCATGGCCGGCGTTTGGGTGATCAGCGGCGCGAGCCAGGTGAGCGGAAGCCGGAGGGCCGCGGGGGTGTTGCGGGCGAGCTCGGTGCTGGAGATGCCGGGGTGCGCGGCCAACGCGACGGTGGTGCCGTGCGTGGCGAGCCGGCGCTGCAGCTCGTACGTGAACATCAGGTTGGCCAGCTTGGACTGACCATAGGCGGCGACCCGGCTGTACGACCGCTCCCACTGCAGGTCGTCGAAGTGGATCGCGGCCCGGATGCGGTGGCCGGTGCTGCTGACCGTCACCACGCGCGAGCCGGGCACCGGCAGCATCAGGTCCAGCAGCAGCCCGGTGAGCGCGAAGTGGCCGAGGTGGTTGGTGCCGAACTGCATCTCGAAGCCGTCTCGGGTGGTCTGCTTCGGGGTGTACATCACGCCGGCGTTGTTGATCAGCAGGTCGATCCGGTCGAGCCGGGATCGCAGCGCCGCCGCCGCGGTCCGGACGGAGTCGAGCGAGGTCAGGTCCAGCGCCTGCACGGTCACGTCGCCGGTCATGCGGGCCGCGGCCTGCTCGCCCTTCTCGACGTTGCGCACGGCGAGCACCACGGACGCCCCGCGCTCGGCGAGCGCCTTGGCGGTCTCGTACCCCAGTCCGGTGTTGGCTCCGGTCACCACGGCCACCCGCCCGCGCTGGTCCGGAATATTCGCCGTCGTCCACTTCTCGTTCATGTCAGGCTCCCGACTGTCTAACGTACCGAAGGTATCTTGTGTTGGCGACGTTAAAGTACTTTCGGTACGTTGTCAACGTACCGCAGGTACGTAAGTTAGGCTGGTGATCGTGACTTTCCAGCGGGCGCGAACCGAAGAGCAGCGGGAGATCCGCCGACGGGCGATCCTCGACGGGGCGTCGGCGATGCTCGACGAGATGCCTGTGGCCGCGGTCACCCTGAACGAGCTCAGCCGCCGGGTAGGCCTGGCGAAGCCGAACGTGCTGCGCTACTTCGAGTCCCGCGAGGCGGTGCTGCTGGAACTGCTGGACCGCTTCCTGCAGGAGTGGCTGACGGAACTGGCGGGCGAGCTGGCCGCCGGCGTCGACGAAGATCTGCCCATGGCCGAGCGGGCGGCAGCGGTGGCCGAGGTCCTCAGCCGCTCACTCTCCGGCCGAGTGGTGCTGTGCGACCTCTTCGGCGCACAGGGCAGCGTCCTGGAACACAACGTCTCCGTCGAGGTCGTAGCACGCTACAAGCGCGCCTCCCTTGACCGCCTGACAACCATGAGCGCCCTGATCCAGAAGTACCTGCCGGAGCTGGGCGAGAACGCGACACTGTTCAGCCTGCAAACCGTGGTCATGGCCGGCGCGCTGTCGGCGTACAGCACACCCCCGCCCAGCCTGCAGGCGGCCTACCGGGCCGAACCCGACCTGGCCCGCTTCCACTTGGAGCTGAAGGACTCCTTGAAGCTGGCCCTGACCGCGACCCTCCTGGGCGTGCTACCCCGCCGCTGACCACTTGCTCCAGTGCTGCGGATCCGCGGCGTGCATGCCTGGTTCGTCCGCGCCGGCGTAGCGTTCCAGTAACTCCCTTGCCCGGATTCAGAGTTGCGACGCGACGTACTTGGGAGTCGTGAAGAGTTCTCGCATGGTTCTGGGGATTCGGTCACGGGAACGGAAAGATCGGGGGGCTCACTCGGTGCTCGCGAACAGGTCGGGCGCCGCTCCATGCGATGGGAGACCGATCGACGATGTTCACTCCGATACGGAGCAGAGTACGGACGGCCGCGCTCGCGCTCTCGGCCGTCATGGCCCTCGCCTTCGGCGCGACCGCCACGACCGGCGCGGCAGCGGCACCCGCTGCCGCGAAACAAGGACCGACCTCGGTGGCGTACGTCGAGGTGAACAACAACAGCATGCTGAACGTCGGCAAGTACACCCTCAGCAACGGCGGCGGCAACGTCTTCGACGTCGCCGTGATCTTCGCCGCGAACATCAACTACAACACGAGCACGAAGGCCGCGACCCTGTACTTCAACGAGAACGTGCAACGCGTCCTCGACAACGCCGCCACGCAGATACGGCCGTTGCAGCAGAAGGGCATCAAGGTCGTCCTCTCGGTGCTCGGCAACCACCAGGGCGCGGGCTTCGCCAACTTCCCGTCCCAGCAAGCGGCTTCGACGTTCGCGAAACAACTGTCGGACACCGTGGCCAAGTACGGCCTCGACGGCATCGACTTCGACGACGAGTACGCCGAGTACGGCAACAACGGCACCGGCCAGCCCAACGCCAGCTCGTTCGTGTACCTGGTGTCGGCACTGCGCGCCAACATGCCGGGCAAGATCATCAGCCTCTACAACATCGGACCCTCCGCGTCGCGCCTGTCCTACGGCGGCGTCGACATCACGTCCAAGTTCGACTACGCCTGGAACCCGTACTACGGCACCTGGCAGGTCCCCGGCATCGCACTGCCCAAGTCGAAGCTGTCGCCGGCGGCCGTCCAGATCGGCGGGACCTCGCAGAGCACGGCCGCCAGCCTCGCCCGCCGCACGGTCAGTGAGGGGTACGGCGTCTATCTGACGTACAACCTCGACGGCGCCAATCGCAGCGCTGATGTCTCCGCGTTCACCAGGGAGCTGTACGGCAGTGACGCCCGCTACACGCCGTAGGCCGGCCACGCTCCCCGGCGTCCGATGCCCCCTCGGGGCTTGCTGCATCCCGTAGCACCGCGCCGCGTGCAGGCCACGCTTTCGACAACGATGTCGGAGGCGTGGCCTGCACAGGTGCCGTGACCTGCGCTGTACCAAAGTGCCAACTATCTCTCTGATTCTGTGCTTCCGGCCGCTGAAGCCAGTTGGCATCAGCGCAGGTCACGAACATCGCCCGATGCCAACTGGCAATCTTCGTCGCACCTGTTCACAGGTCTGTGGGACGCCTTGCGCAGTAGGTCGGACCGCCCAGCCCGGCGATGTCCAGGAATGATTCCTCCGACACCTGAATGTCGTCCGCACGTGGGCAGTTGCCGTACAGGTCCAGGTCGCCGACGATCTTGAGGTCGGGCAACTTCTCCCCTTCGCAGGGGACTTCCTCGTACTGGTCGACCGGGCCCTCGGTCCAAAGGCAGTCACCGACGCGGATCTCCATACCGCCTCCGCCCGCGTCGCCGGGGTGCGGGGCCTTGAGGTTGCGTACGCAGGCGTAACCCACACCGGTCACGTACTGGGCGTAGTCGCGTGAGCCGGCGAGTTCCGGTCCGCTCGCGTCGCTGATGCCCAGCACGTCGTCCGTGGGGTCGGGGCAGTCGATGTAGGTGTCCTGGGTCGTCTTCTCCTTGGCGCGCTTGATGACCTTGCCGACGGCGTCGGAGTCGTCGCAGGCCATCTCCTCGGCCCGACCCGGCGCGTTGTCCGTCACCCATCCGTAGCAGTCGCCCTTGGCCATCAGCACGGTGTCGCTGTCGCTGTACGGCGACTCGGGCGGACTGCTCGACGGGGCCCCGGTCTCGGTCTCGATCCCGGTCGCGGCCGGGGTCGACACGGCGGGCGGCGCCGACGATCCACCTGCTCCGTCGCCGCCGTCCGAGCAGCCGCCGGCGGACACCAGCACGCCCAATAAGACGGCAGCTCGTATCCCGCGCCCGTACCGCATATCAAGGCCCCCCTGCCTAGGCGTTGCGGCCAGCATGGGACGTCCGCACCGGTCCCGCAAGCCCCCGCACTCCACCCCGGAACCACTCAACTCCCTTTGTGTGTAGGGGCATTGAGGTCACGGATCGCCACCGTGCCATGGGCCGGGGCCGACGGCGTCAGACGGGTCGCAGTGCGGCCAGTTGCTGTGCGAACGGTACGACGGCGGTGTCGTCGGGCGTTCGGGCGGCAGGGCCTGCCTGGTGGCGCAGCAGGCCGGCCAGTTCGCCGGCCGCGCGGTCGATCCGGCGGGGGAGGGTGTCGGTGAGGGGGTCGCCGTTGCCGCCCCAGTCCTCGGAGGCCGCGTACACGGCTGTGGGTACGACGACCGCGCGCAGGTAGGCGAGGAGCGGACGCAGTGCGTGATCGAGGGCGAGCGAGTGGCGGGCCGTGCCGCCGGTGGCCGCGGCCAGGACGGGCTTGCCCGTGAGGGCGTCGTTGTCGATGACGTCGAAGAACGACTTGAAGAGTCCGCTGTACGAGGCCGAGAAGACCGGCGTCACGGCGATCAGACCGTCCGCCGAGGTGACCGCCTCGATGGCCTGCGCCAGGGGAGCCGAGGGGAAGCCGGTGACCAGGTTGTTGGCGATGTCGGCTGCCAGGTCGCGCAGTTCGACGATCTGGACCTCGACGTCCCGCCCCGCGTCGGCCAGTTGCCCGCGAGTGGCCTCGGTGAGGCGGTCGGCCAGCAGGCGGGTTGACGAGGGCACGCTCAGGCCGGCCGACACGACCGCGAGGCGCAGTGGCTGAACCGTGTCTCCGTTCACTTCGCCACCTCCTCGGAGCGCGCGGCGAGCAGGGACGCGTGGGTGGGGGCCTCCGCGACATCGCTGGGCCGTACGGAGGCGAACTCCTTGCGCAGCGTGGGGAGGACCTCCTCGCCGAGCAGGTCGAGCTGTTCCAGGACGGTCTTCAGCGGCAGCCCTGCCATGTCGATGTTGAACAACTGGCGCTGGTAGTCGCCGAGGTGCTCGCGGAAGGACAGCGTCTTGTCGATGACCTCCTGCGGGCTGCCGACGGTGAGAGAGGTCTGCGCCATGTACTGCTCCATCGACGGGCCGCCGCCGTAGACAGGGGAGTTGTCGAAGTAGGGGCGGTACTCGCGCACCGCGTCCTGGGAGTTCTTGCGCACGAAGACATGGCCGCCCGCTCCGACTATGGCCTGCGCCTGGGTGCCGTGGCCGTAGTGGGCGTAGCGCTCGCGGTAGAGGTTGATCAGCTCGGTGAAGTGGTTCATGGGCCCGAAGAGGTTGTTCACGAAGAAGCCGTCGCCGTAGTACGCGGCCTGACCCTCCAGCTGCGCAAGCAGTGGCAGGGTGCGTTCATCCTGAACCCCTTCACCCACCTGAACCCCACCGGCCTGGACGCGCTGAGCCTGGTCGAGGACGGCATCACTGACGCGGTGGCGTTCGGCGCGCTCTTCATCGCCAACCCGGACCTGCCGCAGCGGCTCCAGCAGGGCGGCCCGTTCGCCAAGCCCGACCCCGCGACCTTCTACGGCGGCGACGAGCGCGGTTACACCGACTACCCGACTCTGGGCTAGCCGGTCGCGCACCGGGCCGGGAGTGCGATCCGGGCCGTTCGGTGCCATGACCTGAAGGCTTCGAGGCGGTACGGCCAGGATGTTGCCGTACCGCCTCGGGCCGCCGTACGGGGCGGTACGGGAGGCTGCCCTTGTCCTCAGGTCCGCAGACCCCTCATGGCGTGTTGTCGTCCAGGGCTGAGGGATTCAGCGACGCCAGCAGCTTCAGCAGTACTGAGTGCGCCAACTCCTGCTCCGTCGGCGTCAGCACCTGAAGGGCTTCGGCGTGGGTGGTGCCCACCGCTTCTCCGGCCTCCGCCGCGAGCCGCTGTCCGGCCTCCGTGGCGTGCAGTCGCTGCGTGCGTCTGTCGCCGGGGGCGGTCCGGCGCTCGAGCAGCCCCCGCTCGACCAGTCCGTTGACCGCGGTTCCCATGGACTGCGGGGTGATCGCCGCCCTGCGTGCCGCGGTCGCACTGGAGACACCTGGATCGAGGATGGCCTGCATCAGGGCGCTGTTCTGGGCGAGGGTCAGCTGGAACGGGCGCAGGGTGCGCTCGATCCGGGCCGCCATGATCTGGCCGATCTGCCAGGCCACATAGCCGGTGCGCCGGTCGGGATGGTTCACGTGCTGGACCTCTTTTGTAAGGCACCTGATTATGCTGTACGAATATTATCAGTTGCCTTCTAATCTAGGAACCTGCTCCGATGTCTCAGCAAGTCGCCTCCCGGGCCGCCCGACAGCCGCACAAGCACGCCCTGGACGTGGCCCATCCGCCTCCCGGCCCCGGAAATCTGCGTGCCGTCCTGCTCCCCGTGGCGGTCGTCCTGCTGATCGGCACCGTGTTCGTCAGCGTCTACCTCGCCGCTTTCCATGCGCCGCGCCCCCATCGGCTCCACGTGGGCACGACGGAGATCGGTACGCAGCAGGAGCACCTGCGCCAGGACCTCGCGCGCGTCGTCCCGGGCGGCTTCACCCTGGAGACCTACCCCGACGAATCCACCGCCCGGCAAGCCGTCCAGGACAGGTCCGTGTACGCGGCCTACCTCGGCGCGGGCAAGCTGCTCTACGGCAGCGCCAACGGAGCCGCCGTCACCGCGACCGTGACCACCGCCTTCGGCTCCGCGGCTCACGCGGAGCACCATGAACTCTCGGTCGAGGACGTGGCCCCGGCCGCGGCGGGGGACACCCGGGGTCTCTCCGTCTTCTACGCCGCCTTCGGTCTGGTGCTGGCCGGATACCTCTTCGGCATGACGACGTACCAGCTCGCTCCCCGGCTCCAGTACCGCTGGCGCATGGCCAGCCTGGCCCTGTTCGGAGTCGTCGGCGGAGTCCTGGTCACCGCCATCGCCGGAAGCGTCGGCTTCGGTGCGCTGCCCGGCCCGTTCCTGCCGCTCGCCGTCGTCGTCGCGCTGATGGGCGCCGCGGTCGCCGCCACGACCATGGTGCTGCTGCGGCTGTTCGGCTCCGCGGGCGTCAGTCTCGCCTCGATACTCCTGCTGATCCTCGGCAACAGCAGCAGCGGCGGGATCATGCCGGCGGCCTACCTTCCCGCCTGGCTGCGCCCGCTGTCCGAGATCCTGCCCGTCGGGGTGGGCGTCCGCGCGATGCAGGGGCTGTCCCGCTTCCAGGACGACGGCTTGGTCCGCGCCCTGGTGATCCTCCCGGTGTGGGTGCTCGGCGCCGCCCTGGTGCTCTATCTGAAGGATGTGTTCCGGCGCGGGGCTCCGGCCGGGGCGCGGAAGCGGGAAGTGCCGCAACCCGCGGCGAGCTGACGAGCCGCCTTCGACGACGGTCGGCAAGATCCACAAGAAGCGGTTGCGGGAGCCCGTCCGGCGCACGGATGATCCCGTTGAGGCCGGTTAGGCGTACGTGATGCCCGAGGCCGCCCAGTTGAGAAGGGAACTCTCCATGGTCGAGCAGGACGAACGATTCGATGTCGTGGTCCTCGGAGCCGGCCCCGGCGGCTACGTCGCCGCCGTCCGCGCCGCCCAGCTGGGCAAACGTGTCGCCGTCGTCGAGGAGAAGTACTGGGGCGGTGTCTGCCTGAACGTGGGCTGCATCCCCACCAAGGCCCTGCTGCGCAACGCCGAGCTGGCGCACATCTTCACCCGCGAGGCGAAGACCTTCGGCATCAAGGTCGACGGGGAGGTCTCCTTCGACTACGGCGAGGCGTTCCGCCGTAGCCGCCGGGTCGCGGACGGCCGGGTCAAGGGCGTCCACTATCTGATGAAGAAGAACAAGATCGCGGAGATCGACGGCCGCGGCACGTTCCTCGACCCGCACACGCTCCAGGTGGCCGGATACGACGGCGAGACCCGCACGATCGGGTTCGAGCACTGCATCATCGCCACCGGCGCCACCCCGAAACTGCTGCCCGGCACCCGCCGCACCTCGCGCGTGGTGACGTACGAGGAGCAGATCCTCGCCGACGATCTGCCGCAGTCGATCGTCATCGCGGGCGCCGGCGCCATCGGCATCGAGTTCGCCTACGTACTGCACAACTACGGCGTGAAGGTCACGATCGTCGAGTTCCTGGACCGCGTCGCCCCACTGGAAGACGCCGAGGTCTCCGCCGAACTGGCCAAGCAGTACCGCAAGTTGGGCATCGACGTGCTGACCTCCACCCGCGTCGAGTCCATCGACGAGTCCGGGCCGCAGGTCCGCGTCACCGTCACCGGCAAGGACGGCGCCCAGCAGGTCCTGGAGACCGACAAGGTGCTCCAGGCGATCGGCTTCGCGCCGAACGTCACCGGGTACGGCCTGGAGAAGACCGGCGTGACCGTCACCGAGCGCGGCGCGATCGACGTCGACGGCCGCTGCCGTACCTCTGTCCCGCACATCTACGCCATCGGCGACGTCACCGCCAAGCTGATGCTCGCGCACGCCGCCGAGTCGATGGGCGTGATCGCCGCCGAGACCCTCTCCGACGCGGAGACCATGGAGCTGGACTACGCGATGATCCCGCGCGCCACCTACTGCCAGCCGCAGATCGCCAGCTTCGGCTACACCGAGGCCCAGGCCCGCGAGCGGGGCTACGACGTCAAGGTGGCGAAGTTCCCGTTCACCGCGAACGGCAAGTCGCACGGCCTCGGCGACACCACCGGCTTCGTGAAGCTGATCAGCGACGCGAAGTACGGCGAGCTCATCGGCGGCCACCTCATCGGCCCCGACGTCACCGAGCTGCTGCCCGAACTGACCCTGGCCCAGCAGTGGGACCTGACCGTTCACGAGGTCGCCCGCAACGTGCACGCCCACCCGACGCTGGGCGAGGCGGTGAAGGAGGCGGTGCACGGCCTGGCCGGACACATGATCAACATGTGAGGCCGAATCGCAGTCGGGAACACGTCGAGGGCATGGACCACCAGGTCCATGCCCCCGACGCACGGTGACTTACGACCCGTCCACCACCGTGCCCGTCAGCACAGGGTGGCCGGGAAGCGGCTCGAGGTCGTAGTCGGTCAGCGCGAGGCGCACCGACTCGGCCGGCTCGGTCAGCTGGTCCTTCACCGTCGGCACGATGAAGTCGACGCTGGTGGACCCGGCCGGGATGTTCATCCACGCCCACACGTTCGCCTGGGAGAGGGCGCGCTCCGGGTCGGGGAGCTCACCGGCGTAGTCCAACAGCCACTGCGGGTCCACGTCCTTGGTGGACAGCTCGGCGCCCTCGGTGACCGGAAGGACACGGACCGGCTGCCAGATGTCCGCATCGGCGGGCTCGGACAGGGAGATCCGCCAGGTCAGCGTGTCTCCCTCGGCCCCCTGGTCCTTGACCGGAGTGAGGGAGACCTCGGGCTCGGGGTCGTCGTTCAGGGCGGTGACCCCGCCCCGGTACGAGCCGATTACGGCGCCGCGCACTGCCTTCGCGATGACGTCGTACTGCTCGTCGTAGCCGAAGCGCGTGTCGCCCTTCACCTCCACGGGCACGTCGATGGGAGTGCTGCCGGGCCGTACCGTGACCAGCTTGTCCGTGGCCTCACCGGTGTCCGGGTCGAGGACGGAGAAGCGGACCTTGCCGCTGCCGTGCCCGGAGACCTGGACCGGGACGTGGTAGGTGATCGTGCCCGAGTCGCCCTCCTTGGCGGTGAGCCGGCCGATGTCGACGCGCGGCAGCGCCGGTGCCTTGACCGCCGGGGTGCCGGGGGCCCAGCCCCAGGCGTCCATCAGCCAGGCCTGTCCGGACGGTGAACGCGGAGTCAGTTCAAGGGACTTGACGTGCTTGAGGTCGAGTCCCGCGCGGGTGGCCGCAGTCAGCGGGACACGCACCTCGCGTGCCCAGTAGGAGGCGGTGCGCACGCTGCCCGGCAGCCCGTCGACCTTGACCTGGCCGAGCTTGGCACGGTGGCCGGAGGAGTCGGTGACGGTCACGTCCAGCTTGGTGCCGGTCGAGTTCGGCGGCACGAACACCCGCAGCGCGAGGCTCTTGGCGCCGGAGAGGGAGACCGGAGCGGGAGGGGCGACCTTGGTCGCCGCGCCCGGCGCCGACCACTTCAGCGCGACCGCGCTGCGGCCGGCCTCCTTCTCCTTCCACCACCAAGCGAAGTGCGGCGACGAACCCTCGGTCTCCGGGTCCAGGCAGGCCACGGCAGGGTCGGGGTCGATCGCCGAGCACAGCCTGCCGCCGGTCACCTTGACCGGGGCGTCGGGCAGGAAGCCGCCGGTGCGGCGGGCGCCCACCGCGTGGGTCAGCACGCGGGCCGGGTCGGCGGAGGGGGCGCGCTTGCCCGTGCCGTCGAGCAGCGGGCGTACCCGGTCGTCGCCGGCGATGTACAGCCGGGCCGCGGCGGCGATGTAGGTGGCGCCCGCCTGGTGCTGCTGGTCGGCGGTCAGCCGGGTCGGGGCGCCCGTGGAGCACACCGGGTCGGGCTGCTCCTCCGAGTCCTCCCAGAAGTCGTCCCAGGAGGGTGCCGCGGACTGACCGGGCGTCCACTCGGTGTTGAAGAAGTTGTGGTTGGCGCCGACCACGTAGACGGCGCTGTGCAGGGCGGTGCCCTTGCTGACCCCGCGCGTTCCGTCGACGTACACCTCGCCCTGGAGGTCGGAGACGTCGCCGTCGCAGCCGGGCAGGATCGTCGTGGACGGCACGTCGGCGACCGGGTTCTGGCCGAAGATCGTCGGTCCGATGAGGACGGTCCCGCGGATCTTCCAGCGCACCGGGCCCTTGTAGCCGTCCTGCGCGGCGGGCGGCGGGTACAGGCTGTCCATGGCTGCCCGGTTGACGCCCTCGCCGCCGCGCGAGTGGCCGACGAGCAGGACGCGGGACAGGTCGGCCCTGGCCGCGTCGGGCACGGTCGCCGGGGCGGTGCCCGGGTGGGCGGCCCAGCCTGCCCACTTGGCGAGGTGCTGCCGTACCAGCGAGGAGCGTGCCTGCGCACCGGCGTCCTCGGCGTCCGCGTCCTGGCCGTTGATGCCGTTCGCCGAGATCGACACCGTCACGTAGCCCTGGGAGGCCAGCAGCTTCTGGTCCTTCAGATAGCCCTTGTGGCTGGGGATCGGCTGGGTGTCGGCAGAGCAGGGCCAGTCAATGGTTATGTCGTTCTCGGTGCCGCCCGGCTTGAAGCAGGTGGGGTGGCGGCCGTGCAGGAACAGTGCGAGGGGTCGCTTGCCGGTGGCGCCCTTGGGCGCGACGACGACGGCCTGCATCTCGACCGGCTGGGGGAAGCCGGGCAGCTTCACCGGGTCGAGGTCGTACTCACCGGTGACGGTGCCGTACGAGCCCGGCTTGCCCGGGTCCACCGAGTTCGCCGGGAGTCGGGCCGGGGGCTGCACAGCGGCCAGGGAGTTCTTCGGCTTCTTGCTCGTGCTGTCGGCTGACGCGTCCAACCGGCGTCCGCCTGCCAGGACTTGGAGGTCCTTGAGCTCAGTGGCCTGGTTGAGGGCGAGCCGGAACGTGCGGCCGTCCTTGGCCTGCTTCGGTACGCCGAGCAGCCGGCCGTCCGCGTGGAACTCGACCCGGGCGTCGCCCACGGGCACGGCCCTGTCCGACCGCCAGACCAACTCACGCGCGACGCCCTCCCCGGCGACGCGCCAGCCAGGCGGCAGCTCGCTGTCGGCGTTCGCCGTCAACGGCTTCGGCTGGGACGGCTGTTGGGCCTGGGCCAGTCCCGGTAAGCCCGCCATGGCCGCGAGCACGGCCACGGCGGTGACACCTATTCGCCGGGTTCGGTTCAAGAGGTCCCCTCCTCACACTTCGAGCACGGGCGTCCCATCGGTACCGGGAGCCCCTCACGCCTCGAAGGAAGCGAAACGGGGCCTGTGGGTTGCCTGTGCCGGGGAAGTGTGGGCGCGCGGGGCAGGGTTCGGGTCAGCGGGGACCGCCCGCGCGGGGCAGGAATCGGGCCACCGGGGATCGCCCGCGCGGGGCACGAATCGAGTCACCGGGAACCGCCTGCGCGAGGGTCTCATTCGAATCCGCCGCCACCTCCGAATCCGCCGCCGTGCCCGTGCTCCTCGGATTCGGTGGGCGCGGTGGTCGGTGCGGTGGAGCCGTCGGCGGCTGTGAAACCGGCCTTGTCGAGGGCGGATTGGAGGGAGGCGGCGTAGCTCTGGCTGGTGATGGTCGCGCCGCTGACCGAGTCGATCGCGGCGCTCTGCTTGGTCAGTGCGCTCTCCCGCAGGGTCGGCACGGCGCCGTTGCTGATCTGCACGGACTGCGGTTCATTGCCGGGGATCTGGAGCGGCTCGACGTCCGTGATCTTCCCGGCCTCGATGGTGACCCGAACCTGGGTGTTGCCGAACTGGGTGCTGATGGCGGCGCCGGTGGCGGTGGTGGTGGAGCCGCTCTTCGAGACGGTCGCGTCCTGACTCGCCGTCGACGAAGAGGATGACGCGACGGTCGGGGTGACCTCGCGGGGCTCGAACATCAGCACGCCTGTGGTGCCGATGACGGTCGTGACCAGAATGATCGGGGCGCGTCGCATGGGGTTCTCCAGGGGTGGTCGAGGGGCCCCGGTCTGTCACCGGGTCAGAACGCGAAGTCCTCGTGGTGGATGTGGCGGGCGGGCACCCCGGCGTCGCGGGCGGCGGCGATGACCGTACGGGTGAACTCGTCGGGGCCGCAGACGAAGACGTCCCGGCCCGCGATGTCGGGGACGAGGGTGTGCAGGGACGGTGCGTCCAGCCGGACGGTCTCCCGCGGTCCGGTCAACGCGTGCAGCCGGCCCCGGCGTTTGCCCACCAGACGCTCGAACTCGTCCAGGTGGGCGATGTCTTCGGAGCGCCTGCCGCGCAGCAGGACGACGACGTGGGTGTCCCGGGGCAGGTCGTCGAGGAGGGCGCGGATGGGAGTCGTACCCACACCCGCGCCGACGAGCAGGACGTTTCGGGACTGCCTCGCGTCAGCGGTGAAAACGCCGTAGGGGCCCTCGAACGCCACCCTGGTGCCCGGGGCGAGCCGGGACAGGGCGGTGCTGTGGTCGCCCAACTCCTTGACCGTGATGCGGAGATGACCCGCCTCGGGGGCGGCCGACAGCGAGTAGGGGTGAGCCTGCCACCACAGCTCACGGCGCAGGAAGCGCCACATCATGAACTGTCCGCCGGCCGTGGGCAGCCGCTCCAGATGCCGCCCGCTGAGCACGATGGACCAGGTGTCCGGCCCCGCGGAGGACACCTTGGCGACGCGCAGGTCGTGCCGGACCGATCGCCACAGCGGGAGCCCCACCCGGAAGACGAGCACGACGGTCAGAGCACCCACCCACAACGAGGTCCACCAGGCGGTGGCCAGGGAGTGCCCCACGAACGGTGCACCGGTGTCGACCTGGTGGACGAACGAGAGGCCCAGACCCAGGTACGTGTAGAGGTGGACGGCCCACCAGGTCTCGTACTTCATCCGGCTCCGTGCCCGCCGGTAGGAGGTGACCCCGGCGGCCAGCAGCAGGGCGCTGCCGACGGTCGCCGACAGGATGCCCGAGTAGGTCCACAGCAGTTGGCCGATCTCCGCCAGGATCCCCGTCTTCGCGGCGCGCGCGTATCCGACGGTGATCAGCACGGCGTGGGCAAGGAGCAGGTACAGACCCCAGGGAGCGATGCGCCGGTGCCAGACGATCAACCGGTCCTGGCCCAGGGCGCGTTCCAGCGGAGGGATGCGTGCCGAGAGCAGCACCGTGATGACCATCGCGTATCCGCTGAGCATCCCGGTGACGCGGCCGAGTGCGGTGGCGACACCGCCCGGAGCATGCAGCGCGCTGACGGTCTGGGCGCCGATCCCCAGCGCGAGTGAGATGCCGAGGCCGAGACCGGTGGCCGCGGCCAGCGCGTCCACGACGAGCGGGCGGCGCCGGGCGGGCAGCCTGCGGCGTACCCGCCCGGTGCGCCGCGACGACGGAGGAACGGAGGGCGGGGGCCAGTCGCGCGGGCGGACGGGAGGCTTGGGAGGGGGCTGCTGGGAGAGGTGGGGCGCGGTCATCGTGGCTCCTCCGCACGATCGGCCAGGGGGAAGCCCGGAGTGAGAAGCACGCGTTCGTCGTCCAGGACCGTCATGGCCTCGTATCCGTCGAGGGTCAGCGTCCAGTCGGCGGCCTTGCGTCCCATCGCGAAGGCGGCGGTCGCGTACGCGTCCGCGGTGCCCAGGTCGGGGCCGCAGACGGTGACGGACAACAACCCCGTGGGATGACTGCGGGTGTGCGGGTCGACGATGTGCCGGCCGCGCTCGTACGTGCCCGAGGTCGCCACCGCGAGGCTCCCCGCGTGCACCACCCCGGCCAGGGCGCGGCGGTCGCCGGGGTGCTGGATCCCGATCCGCCAGGGCAGACCGCCCTGCCGGCTGCCCCGGCTCACGACGTCGCCGCCGGCCGTCAGACAGAAGTCGGTGAGGTCCCGGGCCTCCAACGCGTCCGCGGCCCGCTGCACCGACCAGCCCTTCACCAGGGCGGACGGATCCAGGGACCCGGTCGCCCATGCGTCGAAGTACCCGGCTGTGTCCAGGCGGAGTTCCTCGCACCTCTCGAGCACCCACGCCACCTCGGCGCTCGCGTGACCGGGCGTCAACTCGCCGCGGACGATCCGGGAGATGGCACTGTCCGGCCGGTAGGTGCTGAAGAGGGCGTCGACTTCATGGAGCCAGCGCACCACGCTGCGCGTAGCCGATACGGCCTCCTTCCTGGCGCAGTTGCGCAGGTCGATGGAGACCACGGTGCCCATGACGTGCTCCACGTGGACATGCCGGGCACGCAGGTCTTGCTGAGGAGCGGTGCGGTGGTGGCCGCCTTGAAGGCTGCTCATGGGGCTCCTTGCTGACGGTGGTCTGGGCTCACCTTCCCGAGCGGACCTCTCAGTTCCCTCTCAGGTCAGGGCGGATACCGGTTCTCCGGCCGGTTTTAAAGGGGAATCTCAGGCAGCAGCACGGTGAACACCGTCGAACCCGGTGTGCTCTCGAAGGTCAGCGTGCCCTCGTGGGCCGCCACGACCGCCGCCGCGATGGACAGGCCGAGACCGGCTCCGGCACCGCCGGTCCCAGTGCCGGTCCCGGTCCCGGGGTGACGGCGGTCGGCGCGGGTGAAGCGCTCGAAGAGCGTCTGCCGGAGCTCGGGTGGAACTCCGGGGCCGTCGTCCGTGACGGACAAGAGGCACCGGCCCGACTCGCGTTGCGCCAGGCGGACCGTCACCAGGGTGCCGACGGGGGTGTGCAGGCGGGCGTTGGCCAGCAGATTCGTCAGTACCTGCGCCAGGCGGTGGGAGTCTCCGGTGACGGTGACCGGCGTCTCGGGCAGGTCCAGGGCCCAGCTGTGGCCGGGGCTCGCCGCTCGGGCGTCGTCCGTGCAGTCGATGACCAGGCGGGTCACGTCGACCGGTTCACGCTGCAGGGGGCGGCCGGCGTCGAGGCGGGCGAGCAGCAGCAGGTCGTCGACCATGGCAGTCATACGTGCCGCTTCGGCGGCCACGCGGTCGAGGGCCCGCTCGACCTTGTCGGGGACCGGGCCGGGGTGGCGCAGGGCGAGTTCGGCGTGGCCGCGGATCGAAGCGACCGGAGTGCGCAGTTCGTGGCTGGCGTCGGCGGCGAAACTGCGCAGCCGCTCCTCACTGGTGTGGCGCTTGGCCAGGGCCTCCTGGACGTGGCCGAGCATGCGGTCGAGGGCGGCGGCCACCTGGCCGGCCTCGCTGTGCGGGTCGCCTGCGGCTGTCGGACCCGGCAGGGTGACCGCGCCGCTGTCCAGGTTCAGGGTGGCGACGGCAGCCGCGGTGTCCGTCACCCGGCGAAGAGGGCGCAGTGAGCGGCGTACCCACAGGGCACCGGTGAATCCGGTGATCACCAACGCTCCGCCGAAGACCACGGCGGAGACGAGGGTCAGGCGATGCACCGTCTCCTGGAGCGGCACCAGCGGCAGGCCGCTGACCAGGATGTCGTCGTCCTTTCCCACGCAGGCGTAGACGCGGTAGTCGCCGAGGGCCGAGAAGGTGACGGTGTGTGCGCTGCCGTCGGTCGGGACGGCGTTGAGAGTCGCTTCGTCGGCCGCGTCGAGGGTGACGGCGGTGCGCCGGTCGGTCTGGACGACGGCGGCCTCACTGATCTTCGCGTCGGTCAGTCGTGCGCCGAAGGTGCCGATCGCCTGCCCACGTGTGTCGGCGCGACTGTCGGCTTCCGTGTCTCCGTGCTCGTCGTCGTCCGCGACCGTCTCCTGCCCGGTGTCCGCGGGTTGCTGCAGCGAGGAGGGGAACAGGCAGCCGGAGTCGGCGAGTTGATGGTCGATCTGGCTGGTGAGGTAACTGCGCAGGGCGAACACGCTCGTCAGACCGACGGTGGCGCAGCTCAGTGCGAGCAGGGCGACCAGGCCCCAGGTGAGCTTGGCGCGCAGGGTGCGGGGGCGCAGCCGGTCCAGCCGGGAGCGCTTCGCCGGGTTCATGAGGTGGTGGGTTTGAGGACGTAGCCGACGCCGCGCACGGTATGGATCATGGGCGGCCGGCCGGCGTCCACCTTCTTCCGCAGATACGAGATGTACAGCTCGACGACGTGTGCGTGGTGGCCGTAGTCGTAGGACCAGATCCGCTCGAGGATCAGCGTCTTGCTGAGCACCTGGCGCGGATGGTGCATCAGCAGCCGCAGCAGCGCGTACTCGGTGGGGGACAGGGCGATGACCTCACCGTCCCGGGTGACCTCGTGGGCGTCCTCGTCGAGTACCAGACCGCCGACGGTCAGCGCGGTCTCTCCCGCGCTCCGGCGGGCCATTCCCGCCCGCCGCAGCAGTCCGTGCAGTCGGGCGGTGACCTCGTCCAGGCTGAACGGCTTGGTGACGTAGTCGTCGCCGCCCGCCCGGATCCCGGCGACCCGGTCCTCGACCGCGTCCCGCGCGGTGAGGAACAGCACGCAGACCAGGGGGAGTTCGGCACGGATCTCGCGCAGCACCGTGAAACCGTCGGCGTCCGGGAGCATCACGTCGAGGATCACCGCGTCCGGCCGGAACTCGGCCGTGGCCCGCACCGCCGACGCCCGGTCCGCGGCGGAGCGTGCGTCGTAGCCCTCGTAGGCCAGCGCGCCGCACAGCACCTCGGTGAGGTCCGGCTCGTCGTCGACCACGAGCACCCGGACACGGGTGCCGTCGGGGCGGACCAGCGGCGGCGCCGTGGAGGCGGGGTCGGCAGGGTTTGGGGTCACCGTGACATCACACCGCCCGATTGTGAGATTCACCTGAGATGTAGATGCCCGGGGCGTGAGGCGCGGAGCCGCCGGAGACGCGCTCTCCCTACTGGTCAGCAGTACTCCACGGTCTTGGAAGGGCGTGCCCGGGCAACTCGCCCCGGTCCGAGCGCTGAGAGCGGGCTGAGAGGTCCCCCGTGCAGGGTGACAGCGGTCTTCCCCAGGCTTCGGCCACAGCCCTTGCGCGATCATCCACAAGGAGAGACATGACCACGCTCAACCCCTCTGTCCTTGAGGGACCGTTGCCACCTCAGACGGCCGGGGAGGCCGACCGCGCGGCCGGTCCCGCATGGGAACGGCCCGCCTTCTGGGCACTGTTGACCATCACGGCGGTGGCCTTCCTCTGGAATCTGGGCGCATCGGGCTTCGCGAACGAGTTCTACGCGGCGGCCGCTCAAGCGGGCGGCGAGAGCTGGAAGGCCGCCTTCTTCGGGGCATCGGACGCGGGGAACTCCATCACCGTCGACAAGCCACCGGTCGCGTTGTGGCCCATGGACGTCTCCGTGCGCCTCTTCGGACTCGGGTCCTGGCAGATCCTCGTGCCCGAGGCGCTGATGGGTGTCGCCACCGTCGGTGTGCTGTACGCGGCCGTGCGGCGACTGTACGGACCGGCCGCCGGACTGCTGGCCGGCGCGCTGCTGGCCCTGACTCCGGTCGCGGCACTGATGTTCCGCTTCAACAATCCCGACGCGCTGCTGACCCTGCTCATGGTGTGCGCGCTGTACTGCTTCCAGCGCGCTCTGGAGGGGCACCGGGCCGTCCGCTGGATGGTGCTCACCGGGGTCTGCTTCGGACTCGGCTTCCTGGTCAAGACCCTGCAGGCGTGGCTGATCCTGCCGGCTCTGACGCTGGTCTACCTGGTCTGCGCGGCACTTCCGCTGACCAGGCGGATCGGCCATGTCCTGCTGGCCGGGGCCGCGATCGTGGTCAGCAGCGGATGGTGGGTGGCCCTCGTCGAACTGTGGCCCGCCGACTCCCGCCCGTACGTGGGCGGTTCCACCGACAACAGCTTTCTCGAGCTGACCCTCGGCTACAACGGGCTGGGGCGCATCACCGGTGACGAGGGCAACAAAGGCGGTGGAGGCGGCTCCACGTCGGGCAGCGTCCCCGGCGGGAGCGGAGGGGGAGGTGTCGGCAACGGAGGCGAGGCCGGCGGTATCACCCGCATGTTCGACAGTGCGCTCGGCAGCCAGATCTCCTGGCTGCTGCCCGCGGCACTGATCCTTCTGGTGGCCGCGCTGGTGGTCACCCGCAGGGCCGCCAGGACCGACCTGCACCGTGCGGCTTTCCTGGCCTGGGGCGGCGCCCTGGCATGCACCGCGGTGATCTTCAGCTTCATGTCCGGGACCTTCCACGAGTACTACACCATCGCGCTGGCTCCCTACATCGCCGCCCTTGTCGCCATGGGCACGGTCCTCCTCCGGCGCCTTCGGGGCCGCGCCGCGGCGGCGGCCTTGGCGGTGACGGTCGCGGCGACGGCGGGGTGGGCGTTCGTTCTGCTCGGACGGGCGGACGGCTGGTCCTCCCAACTGCGCTGGCCGGTGCTCGTCGTAGGAGTGCTGGCGGCAGCCGGGATGTCGCTCGCGCGGCTCCTTCCGCGGCGCCTGGCTCTCGGCGCGACGGCGCTCGCACTGGCAGCCGTACTGGCCGGACCCGCCTCCTACACGTGGGCCACGGTCACCACGCCGCACACCGGTCAGACCCCTCTCGCCGGCCCCGCCTCGGTGTCCGACGCACAGGGACACGGCGGGCCCACCGGAGGAACCCAGAACGGCCGGCAGGGCGGGACCGGCACCGCGTCCGCACCCTCCGCACAGGACGCCGCACAAGCCGGCACGACGAAGGGCGGCAACAGCAAGCTCGGAAGCACCGACGCGGTCACACCCCAACTGCGAGCCCTGCTGGTCAAGGACGCCGAGGCATACACCTGGGTCGCCGCGACCGTCGCCTCCGACAACCAGACCTGGCTGCAACTCGCCACCGGCGAACCGGTCATGCCCATCGGCGGCTTCAGCGGTGGAGACCCGTCGCCGACCTTGGCCCGGTTCAAGCAGTACGTCGCCGACGGGAAGATCCACTACTTCGTGGCCCAGGGCGACCAGGAGGGCGGCTTCGCGCGTGACGGCGCCGACACCACCGGATCGCAGATCTCCTCCTGGGTGACAACTACCTTCACCCCGCAGACCGTTGGCTCGACAACGGTGTACGACCTCACCGCCGCCACGAGCTGACCGCTTCTCGTCCGCCCGGCTTTGCCATCTCTTTACAACGTGATCCGCCGCTGCATCGTCTCTCCTCCCGATCCGTAACCCAGCCCGCAGGGCAAGAGCGCGGGCGGACCGACGAAAGAGAGCGATTCATGCGCCGAACTGTCCTCAGCGCCCTGGCACTCGGGTGCACCGCCGTGCTGGCGAGCGCGATGCCCGCGTTCGCCGACGGGGCGTCCCCGAGCCCGGTCCCCACCCGCGTGTCCGAGAGCGCGTCCCCGTCCCAGGCTCCGAGTGCGGAGCCGACCAGGGCTCCGAGCGCTGAACCGACCACGGCGCCCGCCCCGGGCGAGGTCTCCCGGGTACCGGAGGGAGCGCCCGACACCGGTGTGGCGCCGGCCTCGGCGCAGTCCGGAACCGACGGTGCGCTGATCGGCGGGGGAGCGGCCGCGGTGTTCGCCGCGGGCGGCGTGGCGTTCTATGTCGTACGGCGCCGGCGGGCGACCGGGGCATGACCTCGCCCTCCAGGCGCGCCTTCACCACCGCGGCGGTGGCCTCGCTGCTCGTGAGCTGCGGGGGCGGCGGTGGCGGCGGGCAGGCCGGGGGACAGCCCGCTACCGCACGCCCCGGCACGAGCACGCCACCGTCCTCGGGGCCCTCCGCGAAGGCGACGCACGCTCTCGCGCGGTCGGTCCCGGTCAGGCTGCAGATCCCGGCCATCGAGGTCGACACCCCGGTCATGCGGCTGGGCCTGGCCTCGGACGGCACCGTGCAGGTCCCCCCGATCACGGCACACGACCAGGCGGGCTGGTACCGGCACTCGCCGACGCCGGGCCAGACCGGCCCGTCGGTGATCCTCGGCCATGTCACGGTCGGCGCCTACGGGGACGGGGTCTTCCGTCACCTCGCGGGGCTGCACCGGGGCGACAGGATCGTGGCGCGCCTGGAGAACGGCACGGAGGCGGTGTTCGGCGTCACCTCCGTACGGACGGTCGCCAAGGCGGACTTCCCGACGGACGACGTCTACGGCGACGTGGGCCGCCCGGAGCTGCGGCTCGTCACCTGCGGTGGGACGCTCACCGACGACGGCTACCCCGACAACGTGATCGTCTTCGCCGCGCTGAGCGAGGCCGCCCCCTGACCCGCCACACGTAACCCCCAATCCGACACCGGGATCCTGGGCCGATGGAACGTACGCCGACGGCCTGGGATCCTTCCCCACGGTGCCGTACGGGTGCCACCACGACCATGGAGAACGTTGAAACGGTCCCGCGAGAGGGCAGCGTCCGAGCTGTTCGCCGCCCTCTACCCGCGCCTCGCCGGCTGGTGCCGTCGACTGGTCGACGACGACGAGACGGCCCACGAGATCGCCTCCGAGGCGTTCACCAGGCTCTGGGCCCGCTGGACGTCGGTGGAGGAGCCCCGCGGTTTCCTCTACGTCACCGCGGCCAACCTCGTCCGGGACCACTGGCGCAAGATCGAGCGCGAACGAAAAGCCGTGCACCGTGCGACGGTCGAAGCCGCCGTCCGCCCGGAGACCGAACAGGCGGACCCGTCGGTACGACTGCTCGTGCAGTCCCTGCCGGAACGACTGCGCGTCCCGATCCTGCTGCACTACTACGCTGACATGCCGATCCGGGAGGTATCCGTGCTGACCGGGCGCAAGGAAGGAACCATCAAGGCCGACCTCCACGCGGCCCGAGAACTGCTTCGTGCCCATCTGAGGAGAAGCCTTGATCACACACTCTGACCAGGGTCCGGACTTCGACCCCGACGACCCGCTCGCCGTCATCCTGCGGCCCGCCTCCGACTACCTCGGCCCACCCCCCGGCCGCTACGAGGCGATCCGCCGCGGCGCCGCCCGCCGCCGGCTGCTCCGCGCCGCGGCCGGGGTCGGTCTGTCGTGCGCCGTCGCCGCCATCGTCACGCTGCCCATCGTCCTGGCGACGCCCGAGGTGCCGGTCTCCCCGACGGTGCCTCTCGCTCCGCCCCCCGCGAGCAGTCCTCCGGCCACGACTTCTCCTACGCCCACGACCGTTCCTTCGACCGCGCCCACCCCCTCGGCGACCCCCGGGCCCGTCGACTCCCGCCCCACCGAAGGTTCCCGGACAGGCAGCTCCCGCTCCCCGAGCAGCACACAAGCCCCCAGCGCGGCCTCTGCGACCCCGACTTTGCAACCCGCCGAGGTGTCGACGGTTCCGAGCACGGGCGACGCCACACGGGCGGCTTCGCAGGGCTGACTACGGTCGCGCCGTCGCACGCGGTGGCGCGTCGAGAGCCCGGCCGATGGCGGCCGCTGCCTCGCGTACGGCGGGGGCGAGCCGGAGCCGCGGGGTGCCGGTTCCGGTGGTCACCGTGACGGCGGCGACCGTGAGGCCGGCGCGTGACACCGGGGCGGCCAGGGAGAGTTCACCGAGCCGGTACTCCTCGTGGCCCTCGGCCAGGCCGGTCTCGCGGATTCGGGTCAGCTGGGCGCCGAGGGCGCCTGGTGCGGTCAGGGTGTACGGGGTGTGGCGTATGGCAGTGGCAGGTCGGCCGTGCCCGTGTGCCAGCAGGATCTTTCCCGCCGCCGTCGCGTGCAGCGGCAGCCGTTCGCCGGTCACCAGGCACAGAGCGGTGCCGTCCGCCGGGACAGCGACGTCCGCGTGGCCGCCCGTACGGGCCGTCAGCGCGCGCAGCGCCGGAAGCGCCGCGTCGAGGAGCCCGCGCGGACAGGGGGCCGCGGCGCCCAGCGCCCGGATGCGCGTACCGAGTCGGTACGAGCCGTCGGTGGCGCGCTCCAGGCCGCCCCAGGCGACCAGTTCGCGGACCATGCGCAGCGCGGTCGGCAGCGGCAGCCCGGTGCGGCGGGCGATGTCGGTCAGCCGCAGGGTGTCCGGCGCGCCCTCGAACGCGTCCAGCACCGAGAAGACCCGCCCCGCGACGCTCTCACCCACGACGTTCACTCATGGCCGCGTACCGCCTTTCGTTCGTCATGTCTCGGTCGTCCGGCCTTGATCCTCACGCTTTTACTCAGTGAAAGCGGTGCGTTGCCGGTTCACCTCGCCGCCCGCGATGGTCAACACATGACTCTCGACCTCTCTTCCGACGAGCTGCTCTCCACCACCCGCGCGGTACGCCACCGCCTCGACCTCACTCGCCCGGTGCCTCGTCAACTCCTCGAAGAATGCGTGGACTTGGCCGTCCAGGCGCCCACCGGACGCAACCGTCAGCGCTGGCATTTCGTGATCGTCACTGACGAGGAGCGGCGGGCCGAGCTCGCCGAGGTGTGGCGCGCGGGTGTGGCCACGCCCGGCGTCTCCGACCCTGTCCCGACCCGCGACGTACGGCGGGCCAATGTCGTCCCGGGGGTCATGGACCGTGTCTTCTCCGGCGCGACGCATCTCTACGAGCACCTCCACGAGGTCCCGGCACTCGTGATCCCCTGCGTCGAGGGCCGCACGGACGACGCGCCGGTCGTCCGCCAGGCCGGCACCTGGGGCTCGATACTCCCGGCCGTGTGGAGCTTCATGCTGGCGGCCCGCGCCCGTGGCCTCGGCACCTGCTGGACGACCGGCAACCTCGTCCACGAGAAGGAGGCCGCCCGCATCCTCGGCATCCCCTACGGCGAGGTCATGCAGGCCGCCCTCATCCCGGTCGCGTACACCCTCGGCACCGGCTTCCGCCCGGCCCGCCGGGTGCCGCGTGAGGAGGTGCTGCACTGGGACGCGTGGTGAGGGGGCAGTTTTGAACGTGTTCAACTCGGGGCGTACGCTGCTGCCATGAGTGACAGAGCCGCCCTTCTGAAGGGCATCCGCGCGTGGTTGGTCCTCTTCGTCGTCTGCCTGGTGCTCAGCGGCGCCACGGCCTTTCCCCTGGTGCACGAACTGCGCTGGACCGAGGACGTGTTGAGGGCGCTGTCCGTGCCCGAGCACCTGCCCGCCCTGATGGACTGGATCGAGCGGGTGCGCCAGGGACTCGAAGCCACCGACGCGGAGTACCCCTTCGTGCTGTACGGCACGGACTGGCTGGCGTTCGCGCATCTGGTCATCGCGGTCGCCTTCTACGGGCCCTACCGCGATCCCGTGCGCAACATCTGGGTCATCGAGTTCGGCATGATCGCCTGCGCCGGGATCATCCCGCTCGCGCTGATCTGCGGGCCGATCCGCGGAATCCCCTTCTGGTGGACCGTCATCGACATGTCCTTCGGGGTGTTCGGGATCATCCCGCTGTACGTCGTACGGCAGAGGATCAAGCGGCTGGAGGCGCTCACCCCGGCGCCCCCGGCCGCGGCGGCCGTCACAGCGTGAACGTCGCCCGTACGATGCGCTCGGCGACCGGATTCATGCCCTGGCCCTTCGCATCGGTCGAGTTGACGGAGTAGACGAGGGTCCGGGACAGGTCGCGGGTGGCGCCGATGAACGTGTTGTAGCCCCAGCGGCCGCCCGTCTTCAGCCACAACTCCGTGCCGTCCGAGGTGACATACCGCTCGAGACCCGCGCTCATCGTGGCGTCCGGCACGCCCGCCGGAACCGTGAACATCTCCTTCAACTGCCGCTGCGGCACCACCTGTCCACGGAAGAGCGCCTTCAGGAACCGCTCCAGATCCGCCGTCGTGGAGATCATGGCCCCTGCCGCCCCGGCGTCCGTGGCACCCCACACGGTGACATCGCGCAACTCCGTCGTCCCGTCCGCGCGCTCCACGGCCTGATAGCCGTGATTGTGCGGCCCCCTGATCTCCGGGTCGGTGCCCGGGAGGTACGTGTTCCGCATCCCCAGCGGGCCGAAGATCCGGCCGGCTGCCTCCTGCTCGTACGAGTGCCCGGTGACCCGCTCGATCAGCACCTCGAGGACGGTGTAGCCGATGTTGAGGTAGTGCTGCGCGGTGCCCGGCGTGAACTCGGGCTTCTTCGCGGTGGCCGAGGCGACCATCTCGCGGGCCGTGTGGATGTCGAAGCGGTGCGCGTACACCTCCTCGAAGGTGTCGCCCGGGAAGTCGGGGGCCGGAATTCCGCTGGTGTGGTTGAGGAGTTGGCGCACGGTGACCTTCTTGTACGCCGCCGGGATCAGGTCCGGCAGATAGTGCCGGGCGGGCCGGCCGAGGTCCACGTTTCCCTCCGCCACGAGCTGGAGCACAACCGCCGCCGTGACCACCTTCGTCGTCGAACCGGCTCGGAACAGCCCGTTCGGGTCCGCCGCCCGGCCGCTTTCGAGATCGTGCACCCCGGCGCTCCCGCGCCAGCTCCCGTCGGTGCCGCCGACCCGTACGAGCGCGGCCGTCGCGTCGGAGTCGGGCAGCCCGGCGAGCGCGGCGGTCAGGGCAGCCGCGTCCGGGCCGTTGGTGGACGGAGCGACCACGGGTGAGGACGCTAAGGCGGGGGTGGCCAGCGGGCCCGCCGCCAGGCCCAGGACGAGGGCGGCGGTGACGGCGGTGACGGTGCGTGTGCGCATGGGCTGCTCCTGGTGGCCGGGGGTGTTTGCGATCATCCTGCGGCCGTACGCGCCCACACGGATCCTCACCAGGAAGGGCCCCGCCCCTGGCATCGACCCCGAGTAACTCCCGTACTACGTAGGGGTGTTGTCAGGGATTACCCCTAGGCGGGAAGCGGCCTCGAAAGTTTCGGAAGAGAGATCCCAAGAGAAAAACTGTTATCGCGGAGGGCGTCGCTCCGTCTCCTGTGTGTCAGACCACCCCTCCGCCCGGGAGCACCGCATGCCTGCGCACAAGCGCCAGAACACCAACGAGCCGAAGCGCGAGAACAAGCACCGCCTGACCCGCCGAGGCGTCCTGCGCATCGGCGGCGGTCTCGCCGCCACCGCGGCCGTCGGCGGCGGCGCGGCGATCGTGATGTCCGGCAGCGACAACGCCGACGCGGCGCCGACGCCGACAACGACGGCGAAGGCGTTCACCCACCCGGGCATGCTGCACGCCTACGGCGAGCTCAACCGCGCGAAGGTCAGGGTGGCGGCGAAGTCCCAGCCCTGGCTCGCCGGTTGGGAGCGACTCACCGCCAACAACCACTCCCAGAGCACCTGGAGGCCCAACCCGCGCGCCACGATCGTCCGCGGCGGGACAGGCCAGAACTACGCGACCCTCTACAACGACATCCACGCCGCCTACCAGAACGCCCTGCGCTGGAAGATCGCCGGCACCAAGGCCAACGGCGACACCGCCCGCGACATCCTCAACGCCTGGTCGGCCACGCTGACCACGGTGACCGGGAACGCCGACCGCTTTCTGGCCGCCGGGATCTACGGCTACCAGTTCGCCAACACCGCCGAACTCATGCGCGGCTACGACGGGTTCGACCTCACCCGCTTCCAGAAGATGCTGCTCAGCGTCTTCTACCCCCTCAACAACCAGTTCCTGACCGGCCACAACGACGCCTGCATCACCAACTACTGGGCCAACTGGGACCTGTGCAACATGAACTCGATCCTGGCCATCGGCATCCTGTGCGACGACCGAGCCAAGTACGACCAGGCGGTGGACTACTTCAAGAACGGCGCGGGGAACGGGTCGATCAAGAACGCCGTCCCCTTCGTGTACGAGTCGCAGGGCCTCGCCCAGTGGCAGGAGTCGGGCCGCGACCAGGGGCACACCATGATGGGCATGGGGCAGATGGGCGCCTTCTGTGAGATGGCCTGGTCCCAGGGCGACGACCTCTACGGCTACGACGACAACCGGTTCATGAAGGCCGCCCAGTACGTCGCCAAGTACAACCTCGGCCAGGAGGTCCCCTTCACGAAGTACTCCTGGCGGAGCGGGCAGGGCGTCGGAAAGTACAACGAGCAGACGGTGATCGCCGCCCAGGACCGTGACCAACTCCGCCCGGTCTGGGACGTTCTGCACTACCACTACGCCCGGCGCCGCCGCCTCTCCGTCCCCTTCATCACCACCATGGCTGAGAAAGTACGAGCGGAAGGCGGCGGCGGTCAGTACGGGCCCAACAGCGGCGGCTACGACCAGCTCGGCTTCGGGACGCTGCTCTACGCCAAGTGACAACACGCGGAGAAGGGTCGTACGTGGACGGGCGGCAGTGGCGCTCCACCATCGGGGCCGCGCAGGCCGGTGACCGGCGCGCCCTCGACGAACTGGTGGCGGGCTGGCTGCCCCTCGTCTACAACATCGTCGGACGCGCCCTGAACGGCCACGCGGACGTCGACGACGTCGTGCAGGAGACCATGCTGCGCGCCGTCGACAACCTCGGCTCGCTGCGCGACCCGGACAGCTTCCGGTCCTGGCTGGTCGCCATCGCGATGCGGCAGATACGCGACCGGGCGCGCCGCCGCACCTCCGAGCCGCCGGCCGACGGCTCGGGCGTGCAGGCCGCCGACTTCGCCGAACTCACCGTGCTGCGGCTCCAGTTGGAGGGGCAGCGGCGCGAGGTCGCGGAGGCGGTGCGCTGGCTCGACGACGAGGACCGCCAGTTGCTCTCGCTCTGGTGGCTGGAGGTCGCGGGCGAACTCACCCGGCGGGAGCTGGCGTCGGCGGTCGGCATCAGCCGGCAGCACGCCGCCGTCCGCGTCCAGCGCATGAAGGAACGACTGGAGGCGGCGCGCGGCATCGTCCGGGCGCTCGACTCGGCCTGCCCGGATCTCGGTTCGGTGACCACCCGTTGGGACGGCCGGCCCGACTCGGTGTGGCGCAAACGTCTCGCCCGGCACGTTCGGGGCTGTGCGTACTGCTCAGGGCGTCCGGGCGAGTCGGTCGTACCCGCCGAGCGGCTGCTCGTCGGGATCGCGCTGGTCCCGGTGCCGGTCGCCTTCACGCTCTCGCTCGCGCTGGGCGGTGGCAAGACGGCGGCCGCCGCCACGACCGTCGGGTGGTCCGCCAAGGTCCTCAGCGCGCTCACCAAACCCGCCGTCGCGGTCACAGCGGGCGCGACCATCGCGGCGGGTGGCGCGTACGTCGTGACGCAGACGCCGGACCGGCCGCCCCCGCGAGCCGTCGCCTCTCCCACGGCGGCGAGCACGGCCCGCCCGCCGAGCCCTTCTCCCGCTCCGAGCCGCGTCGAGCTGTACGGCACGGTCGTCGACGCCGTGGACAGCGCGCCCTCCGCGACCGCGCCGCCCGGGGCGCTGCCCCGCCGGGCCGAGCAGGGCATCACGGCGACGGGCGCTCCCGCCACCGGGCTGACCCACAACGGCGAGACCGTCACCCTCAGCGGGGTGGGCTACTTCCGGGTCCGCTGGCAGATACGGCCCGGGGCACGCCGGGGCGACCTGGTGATGCCGACCTGGACCGGCCTCGACGGCAGGCTCTTTCACGTCGCCTCGGGTGGGGGGCACCGTATGGACGACGTTCAGTCCGGCTCGGTGGACGGCACGAGCTGGATGGGCGGACCGTCCGCCGGCCCGGCAGTCCTTCCCTCCGGCGCCCAACAGATGTGGCAGAACGAGTACTTCTGGATCGACGGCACCGTCACCCTCCACCAGAACGAGGGCTCCGCCGACTACAACCTCTTCGTCCAGCCCTCCACCTGGGACAAGGTCACGGAGGACATCCGCACCGGCCCCGCCCAGGGCGCGATCCGCTACGGCCTGGCCCGCGACACCGGCGACGACACGACTCCGGTACCCCAGTACCTGACCCGATCGACCCCAGCCGACCAGGCAACGGTCCGCCAGATATCACGGGTCACTCCCTGAACTCCTGTGCTGAGGGGTGGTTTTTTCGCCCCCTCCGCCCCTACCCGTCCCGTACCTGGGGGCTGCCGCCCCCAGACCCCCGCTGTCGGCCTGAACGGCCTCGTCCTCAAACGCCGGACGGGCTAAAGACTTCTAGCGCCGGCCGGGGAGATTTTCAGCCCCTCCGGCGTTTGAGGAGCGGGGGTTTGGGGGCGGAGCCCCCAAGGGACGGGAATGGGTAGGGGCGGAGGGGGCGAAAAAACCCACCGGCCCCTACACCTTGCGCAGGGCGCACAACGTATCGATGCGGTTCGTCGTGATCGAGTCGACGCCGACGTCGAGCAGCCGACGCATGGAGCGGCGGGTGTCCGGCGTCCAGACGGACAGCAGGTATCCGTCGCGGTGGACACGGGCCGCGAGGTCACGGTCGATCAGACTGAAGCGGTAGTTGAGCCACCGGGGCCGCACCGCGTCGAGGAGAGCCGCCCGGGGCGGCGCAAGCGTCGTCCAGGTCATCGCGATCTCCGCAGCGGAGTCCGCCGCACGCACGGCAAGCATGGCCGAGGCCCCCGCGCAGTAGTACACCCGCTCCTCCGCCCCGCAGCCACGGATGACACCGACGATCCGGCGCACGGCCGCGCCATCGGGCGCCCCCGGCAGATCGACCATGAACCGGCCGTCCCCGGCCGAGGCCAGCGCGTCCACGAGCGTCGGCACCCCACCACCCGTGAGCCCGCGCACCTCGTCGGAGGAGAGCGAACCGAGCGGCCGGTCCTGCTCCCACAGCCGCTTCAGCGTCTCGTCGTGCAGCAGGACGGGCACGCCGTCACGGGTGAGCCGTACGTCGATCTCGACCGCGTCCGCGCCCATTTGGAACGCGGAACGCAGCGAGTCGATCGTGTTCTCGCGGACGCGGTAGGGGTCGCCGCGATGGCCCACGGCAGTCACTGTGCGCATGGCCCCATTGTGGCGTTCGGTCAGGGCGCGAGCCAGGTCGAGGCGTAGGTGTCGATCTCCTGGGCGAGCTTCGCCTTGCGGGCCGGGTCGAGGAACGACGCCTCGACGGCGTTCTTGGCGAGCGCGGCGAGACCGAGTTCGTCGAGGTCGAGGAGGCGGGCGGCGACCGCGTACTCGTTGTTGAGGTCGGTGCCGAACATCGGCGGGTCGTCGGAGTTGATGGTCACCAGGACCCCGGCCCGGGTGAACTCCTTGATGGGGTGCTCGTCGAGGGTGCGGACCGCGCGGGTGGCGATGTTGGAGGTCGGGCAGACCTCCAGGGCGATGCGGTGCTCGGCGAGGTGCGCGAGCAGCTTCGGATCCTGGACGGAGCTGGTGCCGTGTCCGATGCGCTCGGCGCGCAGGTCGTTCAGCGCGTCCCAGACCGTCTCCGGTCCCGTCGTCTCGCCCGCGTGCGGCACCGAGTGCAGACCGGCCGCGATCGCGCGGTCGAAGTACGGCTTGAACTGCGGTCGCGGTACGCCGATCTCGGGCCCGCCGAGCCCGAAGGAGACCAGCCCCTCCGGACGCAGCCGGTCGTCGGTCGCGAGCCGTACCGTCTCCTCGGCGGCTTCGAGCCCCGCCTCTCCGGGAATGTCGAAGCACCAGCGCAGTACGACACCGAGCTCGGCCTCCGCCGCCTTGCGGGCGTCCTCGATGGCGTCCATGAAGGCGCGCTCGTCGATGCCCCGGCGGGTGGAGGAGAACGGGGTGATGGTCAGCTCGGCGTAACGGACCTGCTGCCGGGCCATGTCCCGCGCCACCTCGTACGTCAGCAGCCGTACGTCCTCCGGGGTGCGGATGAGGTCGACGACGGACAGGTACACCTCGATGAAGTGGGCGAAGTCCGTGAAGGTGAAGTAGTCCGCGAGGGCCTCGGGGTCGGTCGGCACCTTGGAGTCGGGGTGGCGGGCGGCCAGCGTGGAGACGATACGGGGGGAGGCTGAGCCGACGTGGTGCACGTGCAGCTCGGCCTTGGGAAGTCCGGCGATGAAGGCGTGCAGATCGCGGGCGTCATCGCGTGGGGTGTGGTGGTCGGTCAAGGGTTCCTCCCCGGAACGGCGCCCCTGCAACGCGGTCGGCGGGACGCGGGTGATCGGCTGATCGGTGACTCAGGGATCATCGTAGGCGGGCGGCCCACGCCACCCAGGCTCGGGCCGTAGCATGACGGAACGTACGACAGAGGGGGACCCTACGCATGTCCGAGGACGCGCAGACGCCGAGAGCACCGCAGGACGCAGACGCGTGGGCTTCGCAGGGGGAGGAGACCCCGCCGGCGCGGTCGGACGCGGTATCCCCAGCGAACCACGCACCGGTTTCCGCCCCTGAGGACGCCGCTCCCGCCTCGGCGGTCCCGTTGGGCAAGCCGTCGGAGTCGACCCCGCCGCGCTCCGACTCGACACCGCCGCCGGACCACGCACCGGGTTCCGCCCCTGAGGACGCCGCGCCCGCCCCGAAGGTCCCGTTGGACAAGCCCGCCGCCGACCCGCGGCCCCAGCCGGACCCCTGGGCCTCGCCCGAGGAAACCGCATCCTCCCGGGCGAGCGGCGCCACGCACGGTCCCGCGCACGACCAGTCGACGGGCGTGCCGACCCCCGGTGGGGGCACCCCCGGCACCGGCGTCCCCAACCCCCCGTCCTGGGACAACCACAACCCCTTCGCACCCCCCGCTGGCCACACCCCCTACCCCCAGCCCGCCCCCGGACAGCCCGTTCCTCCGCCGCCCATCGCCCCCGGGGGCCCGGGCCAGCCCCCGTACGGGTACGCCTACCCGGCGTACGGGCCCCAGCACGTCCCCTACCCGGGCGCTCCCGGCTATGGCGGCTGGCCCGCGATGCCGCTCCCGCCCAGCAACGGCATGGGTATAGCCGCGCTGATTCTCGGTATCGCCTCGGCGGCCCTGTTCTGCATGTGGCCGCTGACCATCGTGATGGGGATCCTGGGTGTGGTCTTCGGTGTGATCGGCCGCCGCAAGGCGGGCCGGGGCCAGGCGACGAACGGGGGCCAGGCGCTGGCCGGGATCATCTGCGGAGCGGTCGGCATCGTCCTGGCCATCGCACTGGTCGTGTTCTTCGCCTTCGTCGTGGACGACTCCAGTTCCGAAACCGACTCGGGCACCGACGGCGACGGCTTCTCCACCTCACTCGTCGTGGAGCACCCGGACCAGCTCCGCTAGCGGACCGGGGTTCCGCCAGGCACCTCGGATGCCTGGCGGAGCCGCCCCCGCGCCTCCATCAGCGCGAACCCCAGCAGATTCGCCCCCCGCCACTGCTCGGGATTCCCCGCACGATCGTCGTCCGCCGCGAGTCCGATCCCCCAGACCCGGTCCATGGGGCTGGCCTCGACCAGCACCCGCTCACCCGTGCCCAGCAGAAACTCCCGCAGCCCGGGATGCGCGGCGAACTTGTGGACGCTGCCCTCGACCACGATCCCGAACCGCTCGCGCTCCCATATGGCGTCGTCGAAGCCGCGCACGAGCCGCCCCGCCTTCTTGGCGAGCGCGGGGTTGCGCGCCTCGACAGCGAGCCGCTCCGCCTCGGCGTCCCCGAAGAGCCGCGCTTTCCGCGCCATCATCCAGTGCTCCGCCGTCGCATACGCCACGCCGTCCACGGTGAACGGCGACGGCCACCACTGGCTCAGGCAGCTCGCACCCACCTGACCGTCCGCCCGCGGCCGGTGTCCCCAGAAGTGCAGGTACTTCACCCTCGCCCCGGAACGGACCTGGCTGACCAGCGCGTCCCGTGAATCGATCTTCCCCATGCACGCGAGTCTGGCATCCACCACTGACAATCCGTCCTGCCTTTTCCAAGAGGACTCGACACCTGGTCGACAGATTCCGTCGCGTAACCAAAAGGCAACAACGGAATCACTTGTTGGAGTCCCTTTGCTCTGTCAGGATCGGCACTCAAATCGAGCTGGAGCTACGCCGACCCCCGCCAGACGGGGAGGGCGGCGGAGGAGAGCGACATGCACAATCCGGGCCATCGCTTCCAGGCGCAGGACCGCTTCGCGGACGGCGCGCAGTACATCGCGGGCCGACTGACCAAGGGCACCTCCGGCCGTACGTTCGCGGTCGTCGACCCGTCCACGGGCGAGGAGGTCTACACGTACGAGCTCGCGGGCACCGCCGATGTGGACGCGGCTGTCGCGGCCGCCCGGGCGGCGTTCCCCGGCTGGTCCGGTGCCACCCCCGGTGAGCGCTCCGACGCGCTGCACCGCTTCGCCGCCGTGCTCGCCGACCGCGCCGACGAGCTCGCCCGTGCCGAGTCCCTGCAGTGCGGCAAGCCGCTCAAGCTCACCCGGGAGTTCGACGTCCCGGGGACCATCGACAACACCGCGTTCTTCGCGGGCGCGGCCCGCCACCTGCAGGGCCAGTCCGCGGGCGAGTACTCCGGCGACCACACCTCGTACGTACGCCGTGAACCCATCGGTGTCGTCGGTTCCATCGCGCCCTGGAACTACCCCCTCCAGATGGCCGCCTGGAAGATCCTCCCGGCGATCGCGGCCGGCAACACGATCGTCCTGAAGCCCGCCGAGCTCACCCCGCTCACCTCCCTCCTCTTCGCCGAGGCGGCCACGGCGGCCGGGATCCCCAACGGCGTCATCAACATCGTCACGGGGGCCGGCAAGGACGCCGGTGAGCACCTCGTCGGTCACCCCGACGTGGCCATGACCTCCTTCACGGGGTCCACTGCCGTCGGCAAGCGGGTCGCGGAGATCGCCACCTCGACCGTCAAGCGGCTCCACCTGGAGCTGGGCGGCAAGGCGCCCTTCGTGGTCTTCGACGACGCGGATCTCGACGCCGCTGTCAACGGCGCGGTCGCCGGTTCGCTCATCAACACCGGTCAGGACTGCACGGCCGCCACGCGCGCGTACGTACAAAGGCCCCTCTACGAAGCGTTCGTATCCAAAACAGCCGACCTCATGGCGACCGTCCGCGTGGGCGACCCCTTCGCGCCGGACACCGACCTCGGCCCGCTGATCTCGCACGCCCAGCGCGACCGCGTCGCCGGATTCGTCGACCGGGCCCGCTCCTACGCGCGCGTGGTCACCGGCGGAACCGTCCCCCAGGGGGACCTCAAGAGCGGCGCCTACTACACGCCCACCCTCGTCGCAGACGCCGCCCAGGACAGCGAGATCGTGCAGTCCGAGATCTTCGGCCCCGTACTCGTCGTGCTGCCCTTCGACACCGACGACGAGGGCATCGCGCTGGCCAACGACACGCCGTACGGACTCGCCGCCTCCGCCTGGAGCCGTGACGTCTACCGGGCGAACCGCGCGACCCGCGAGATCAAGGCGGGCTGCGTCTGGATCAACGACCACATTCCGATCATCAGCGAGATGCCGCACGGGGGCTACGAGGCCTCCGGATTCGGCAAGGACATGTCCGCGTACTCGTTCGAGGAGTACACGCAGATCAAGCACGTCATGTTCGACAACACTGGGGTTGCCGAGAAGGACTGGCACCGCACGATCTTCGGGGACCGGAGCTGAGCAGCCTCGGGGGAGTGCAGCACGCTCCCACGCCGCCCGGCACGCACTCTCGCCGCCCCGGGCAAAGACCCAAGTACATCCAGTACGAGGGCCTTCGCCCGGCACGCCGAGAGCACGCACCGAACGACGCGGGAACGCACCACACTCCCCCGAGGCCGCTCTGCCGATTCACTTCGGCCAGCGCCGAGGCAGACCAGGCCGCGACCACGGCCGAGATCCTTCCGAAAGGGCACCAGGAGCATGGAGCAGTACGAGCCCGAACGCCTGTCCCCGGTCCAACTGGCCGCCATGCGGCGCAGTCTCAGGAACGGCAGGGCCTCCATCGGCCGACGTTCGCTGCTGCGCGCCTCGGCGGGCGGTGCGCTGACCATCGGCGGACTCGGGGCGCTCAGCGCCTGCGGGATCCCCGCGGCCGGCAAGACCCAGGGCGGCGTCTCCGCCGACGACCTCTCGGCCAAGGAGAAGACGATCAACTTCTCCAACTGGACCGAGTACATGGACGTCGACGAGAGCGAGAAGCACCACCCCACGCTGGACGCCTTCACCGAGCGCACCGGCATCACGGTCAAGTACACCGAGGACATCAACGACAACGCCGAGTTCTTCGGCAAGATCAAACCGCAGCTCGCCGCGGGCCAGGACACCGGCCGCGACATCATCGTCCTCACCGACTGGCTGGCGGGCCGGCTGATCAACCTCGGGTGGGTCCAGAAACTGGACCCGGCCAACCTGCCGCACGCGTACACCAATCTGGCGCAGCAGTTCCGCAACCCCGACTGGGACCCCGGCCGCGCCTACTCCTACCCCTGGCAGGGCATCTCGACCGTCATCGCCTACAACAAGAAGGCGCTCGACGGCATCGAGGTGAAGTCGGTCTCCGACATGCTCGACAACCCCAAGCTCAAGGGGCGCATCGGCTTCCTGACGGAGATGCGCGACAGCATCGGCATGACGCTGCTCGACATGGGCAAGGACCCGGCCAAATTCACGGACGACGACTACGACGCGGCGATCGCCCGTCTCCAGAAGGCCGTCGACAAGGGCCAGATCCGCCGCTTCACCGGCAACGACTACACGTCCGACATCACCAGCGGCAACTTCGCGGCCTGTATCGCCTGGGCCGGTGACGTCGTACAGCTCAAGGCGGACAGCCCGGACGTCGACTTCATCATCCCGGACAGCGGCTACATCACCTCGACCGACAACATGCTGATCCCCAACAAGGCGCGCCACAAGACGAACGCCGAGCGGCTCATGGACTACTACTACGAGCCCGAGCCGGCCGCCCAGCTCGCCGCCTACATCAACTACGTCTGCCCGGTCGACGGAGTGAAGCCCTATCTCGAGAAGATCGACAAGGACGCGGCGAACAACCCGCTGATCATTCCCGACCAGGCCATGGCCGCCAAGTCTCACGCCTTCCGCTTGCTCAGCAGCAAGGAAGAGACGGCCTACGAAGAGAAGTTCGCGAAGCTCACAGGGGCGTGACCATGATGACGACAGACAACAGCGGCGACGTCCGCCTCTCCGGGATCAGCAAGACGTACGGCGCCTTCACCGCCGTACACCCGCTCGACCTGACCGTTCCGCAGGGATCGTTCTTCGCCCTCCTCGGGGCATCGGGCTGCGGCAAGACCACCACCCTCCGCATGATCGCCGGCCTGGAGGAGCCCACTTCGGGAACCGTGCACCTGGGGGAGCAGGACGTGACGAACCTGCCGCCCTACAAGCGGCCGGTGAACACCGTCTTCCAGTCCTACGCCCTCTTCCCGCACCTCGACATCTTCGAGAACGTCGCCTTCGGCCTGCGCCGGCGCGGCATCAAGTCGGTGAAGAAGCAGGTCGAGGACATGCTCGAGCTCGTACAGCTCGGTGAGCAGGCCCGCAAGAAGCCGCACCAGCTCTCCGGCGGCCAGCAGCAGCGTGTCGCCGTGGCCCGCGCGCTGATCAACACCCCCAAGGTGCTGCTCCTCGACGAGCCGCTCGGCGCCCTCGACCTCAAGCTTCGTCGCCAGATGCAGTTGGAGCTCAAGCGCATCCAGACCGAGGTCGGCATCACGTTCGTGCACGTCACGCACGACCAGGAGGAGGCCATGACCATGGCCGACACGGTCGCCGTGATGAACGCGGGCCGCGTCGAGCAGCTCGGTTCGCCCGCCGACCTCTACGAGAACCCGAACACCACGTTCGTCGCCAACTTCCTCGGCACCTCCAACCTCATCGAGGCCGAGGTCGACTCCAAGAGCGGCGACGAGATCGTCCTCAAGGCGGGCGGCGGCAAGCTCCTGCTGCCCGCGGCGCGATGTTCCGCGCCGACGACGACCGGCGGCAAGGTCCTGGTCGGCGTCCGCCCGGAGAAGATCTCGCTCACGCACGCCGACGACGCGGGCGACATCCCGGCGGGCCGCAACCGGATCACCGGCAAGATCGCCGACTCCAGCTTCATCGGCGTCTCCACGCAGTACGTCATCGACAGCGCCGTCTGCCCGGAGTTCGAGGTCTACGCCCAGAACATCGACCGCGACTCCCGGCTCCGCCCCGGCACCGACGTCGTCCTGCACTGGAACCCGGCGCACACCTTCGGCCTGGACGCCGCCCAGGACATCGACGCGGGCGTCGAGACGGTAGACCCAGAAGCGGGGGTGGCCGCCTGATGGCCACCGCCACCGAGGCGCCACCCCTGGCGCCGCAACCGGCCGCCGGCAAACCGCCCCGCAAGCGCGGCCGCCTCACCCCGTACTGGCTGCTGCTGCCCGGCATACTCTGGCTGCTGATCTTCTTCGCACTGCCGATGGTCTACCAGGCCTCCACGTCCGTGCAGACGGGCTCCTTGGAGGAGGGCTACAAGGTCACCTGGCACTTCGCGACCTACTGGAACGCGCTGGCGGACTACTGGCCGCAGTTCCTGCGCTCGGTGCTCTACGCGGGCTCCGCGACGATCCTGTGCCTGATCCTCGGCTACCCGCTCGCCTATCTGATCGCCTTCCGCGCGGGCCGCTGGCGCAATGTCGTCCTCATCCTGGTCATCGCGCCGTTCTTCACCAGCTTCCTGATCCGCACGCTCGCCTGGAAGACGATCCTCGCGGACAGCGGCCCGGTCGTCAGCACCCTCAACTCGCTGCACGTCCTGGACGTCACCAGCTGGCTCGGCATGACCTCCGGCGACCGTGTCCTGGCCACGCCTCTCGCGGTGGTCTGCGGTCTCACGTACAACTTCCTGCCGTTCATGATCCTGCCGCTCTACACCTCCCTCGAACGCATCGACGGACGCCTCCACGAGGCGGCGGGCGACCTGTACGCGAAGCCGTTCACGACCTTCAGGAAGGTCACCTTCCCGCTGTCGATGCCCGGTGTCGTCTCCGGGACGCTGCTGACCTTCATCCCGGCCAGCGGTGACTACGTGAACGCCGACCTGCTCGGCTCCACGGACACCCGGATGGTCGGAAACGTCATCCAGACCCAGTTCCTGAGGATTCTCGACTATCCGACGGCAGCGGCACTTTCCTTCATTCTCATGGCCGCGATCCTCGTCATGGTCACCCTCTACATTCGCAAGTCCGGGACGGAGGATCTGGTTTAAATGGCCTTCGTACGCTGGCTCAAGCACCATCTCGTCGTCATCGCGGGACTGGTGACACTCGGATATCTGCTCCTTCCGAACGTCATCGTCACGGTGTTCTCCTTCAACAAACCGAAGGGGCGCTTCAATTACGAGTGGCAGAACTTCTCCACGGACGCCTGGACCGACCCGTGCGGCGTCGCCGGCATGTGCGGCTCGCTCTCGCTCAGCCTCCAGATCGCCGTGTGGGCGACCCTCGGCGCCACCGTCCTCGGCACGATGATCGCCTTCGCGCTCGTCCGCTACCGCTTCCGTGCACGCGGCGCCATCAACTCGCTGATCTTCCTGCCGATGGCGATGCCCGAGGTCGTGATGGCCGCCTCACTGCTCACCCTCTTCCTCAACATGGGTGCACAGTTGGGTTTCTGGACGATCCTGATCGCCCACATCATGTTCTGCCTCAGCTTCGTCGTGACGGCCGTCAAGGCACGCGTCATGTCGATGGACCCGCGCCTGGAGCAGGCGGCACAGGACCTGTACGCCGGTCCCCTGCAGACCTTCATCCGGGTCACCCTGCCCATCGCGGCCCCCGGAATCGCCGCGGGCGCGCTGCTCGCCTTCGCGCTCTCCTTCGACGATTTCATCATCACCAATTTCAACGCGGGATCGACCGTCACCTTCCCCATGTTCGTCTGGGGCTCGGCACAGCGCGGAACACCCGTTCAGATCAATGTCATCGGTACGGCCATGTTCATCGTCGCCGTACTGTTCGTCCTGGCCGGAATGGTGATCGGCAACCGCCGCAACAAGCAAAAGGCGTAATCGCAAGATTCCTGTAGGGAGTTGAAATCATGGCCCCAAGCGCCATGACCCGCTGGACCAAGTCTCTTTCCGACGCACAGCCGGTGTCCTACTGGCTGGACGACCCGGGCAAACCCCACCCCGAACCCGCCCTCACCACCACCGAGACCTGCGACCTGCTCGTCGTCGGCGGCGGCTACAGCGGACTGTGGACCGCGCTCCTCGCCAAGGAGCGCGACCCGCGGCGCGAGGTGGTCCTGGTGGAAGGCCGTGAGGTGGGCTGGGCCGCCTCCGGCCGCAACGGCGGCTTCTGCGCCGCGTCCCTCACCCACGGTCTGGCCAACGGTCTCACCCGCTGGCCGGACGAGATCAGGAAGCTGGAGGAGCTGGGCGCCCGCAACCTCGACGAGATCGAGGCGGCCGTCGCCCGCTACTCCATCGACTGCGACTTCGAGCGCAGCGGCGAGATCGACGTCGCGACCGAGCCGCACCAGGCGGCCGAACTGCGCGAGTGGCACGAGGAGTTGCGGCGCGAGGGCCTCGCGGACGGCACCGAGTTCCTGGACGCCGAAGCGGTACGGGAACAAGTCGACTCACCGACATTCCTGGCCGGCCTCCACGACCGCCGGGGCGTCGCCATGCTCCACCCCGCCAAGCTCGCCTGGGGCCTCAAGCGCGCTTGCGTGGAACTCGGCGTCCGCGTGTACGAGCACACACCCGCGCTCGCCCTGAAGCCGTACGGCGCGGGCATGGCCGTACGCACCCCGTACGGCTCGGTCCGCGCCCGTCGCGTGGCGCTCGGCACGAACATCTTCCCGAACCTGGTCAAGCGGGTGCGCGCGTACACGGTCCCCGTCTACGACTACGCGATGATGACCGAGCCGCTGACCACCGACCAGTTGGCGTCCATCGGCTGGAAGAACCGCCAGGGCCTCGGTGATTCGGCGAACCAGTTCCACTACTTCCGGCTGTCAGCCGACAACCGGATCCTGTGGGGCGGTTACGACGCGATCTACCCGTACGGCGGCCGGATGCGCGCCGAGTACGACGACCGCCCGGAGACGTACGCCAAGCTCGCGGGCCACTTCTTCACCTGCTTCCCGCAGTTGGAGGGCGTCCGCTTCACGCACGCCTGGGGCGGCGCGATCGACACCTGCTCGCGCTTCTCGGCCTTCTTCGGCACGGCACACCAGGGCAAGGTCGCGTACGCGGCGGGCTACACCGGGCTCGGTGTGGGCGCCACCCGGTTCGGCGCGGACGTGATGCTCGACCTGCTCGCGGGGGAGCGTACGGAACGCACCGAGCTGGAGATGGTCCGCAGGAAGCCGCTGCCGTTCCCGCCCGAGCCCTTCGCCTGGACGGGCATCGCGCTCACCAAGTGGTCACTGGCGCGGGCGGATTCGCACGGCGGGCGGCGCAATCTGTGGCTGAAGACCATGGACAGGCTGGGGCTCGGCTTCGACAGCTGAGGGGTGCCCGGCGCCCCACGGATCCACGGCGTACGCCCAGCTCAGCCACTGTGACCCGGCTCACTATCAACAATTATTCAGAACCCGCGTAATGCCCGGCCCGAACCTCCCTCTCTCCTGTGACGCGACCAGCGTCGACACGAGAAAGGGAGGTTCCGCCATGACAGGGGCTAAGACGGCGGTCGACTGGCTGGCATCCGTAGCTCCGGATCCCGAGGCCTGCCGCTGGGAATGGGAACGCAATCCACTGGGGATCGCGCTGCTGCCGGCGGGCAAGGCCTGGGACGTACTCATCCTGCCGGGCGAACTCGGCTACCCCACACTCGACGTGCTGACCCGGGTGATCGACCAACTGGGTCCCGTGCTCGTCGATTTCGGGGACGCCCGGATGGGTTTCTTCGTGCCCGCGGGCACCGCGGCCCGCTGGCTCGGCACGGGGGTGCGCACAGCGGGCCGCGGTACGTGGATCGTGGTGCCGTATCCGGGAAGGACGACCGGCGGCGGAGTCCGCTGGCTGATCCCCCCGGACGGTTCCGGCACGCTCACCGACCCGGCACTGCTCGAACTGGCCATGCACGAGGCGGCGGCGGGTATCGCCGGAAACGAGGGCGGCCGATAGCCGTGACGGGGCCGGACCCCGGTAGCTGGCGCAGAACCCGACAAGAGGTCCTGAGGTTCCTGAGGTCTTGACAACAGGATTGGTCTGGACCAAATTGGGCGCGCTCCACCCTCCAATTCCCCCATGCCCGGAGGCAGTCGTGGATCGCACCCGACGCAACAGATCAGTCACGCGTCACAGACTTCTCGCCGTGTGCACGGCCACCGTCCTGGCCGTTCCCGGCATGACCGCGCTCTCGTCGGCCGCCCGTGCGGCCGACGCGGACCTCGCCAGGAACGGCGGCTTCGAGTCGGGCCTGGACAACTGGACCTGCACAGCGGGCGCCACCGTCAACTCACCCGTACGGAGCGGCAGTTCCGCGCTGCAGGCGACCCCGGCCGGCAGCGACTACGCGCAGTGCTCCCAGGCGGTCACCGTCCAGCCCAACTCCCAGTACACGCTCGCCGGTTACGTCCGCGGCAGCTACGTCTACCTCGGCGCGAGCGGCACCGGCACCACCGACGTCTCCACCTGGACCCAGTCCGCGCCCGCCTGGCAGCAGCTCACCACGAGCTTCCGCACCGGCCCGTCCACCACCAGGGTCACGATCTACACGCACGGCTGGTACGGCACTGGTGCCTACAACGTCGACGACATCTCCCTCATCGGACCAGCCGTCGACCCGGGCCAGCCCCCGGCCGCACCCACCGGCCTGACGGCCGGCGCGGTCACCTCGTCGAGTGTCGCCCTGTCCTGGTCCCCGGTGACCGGCGCCACCGGATACGCCGTCTACCGAAACGGAGTGAAGGTCCAGACGGCGACCGGGACTTCGACCACGGTCAGCGGACTCACGGCCTCGACGGCGTACTCCTTCCAGGTCGCGGCGGTGAACGACGCGGGCGAGTCGCCGAAGTCGGCGACGGTGACCGCGACGACGAGCGCCGGCGGCGGAGGCTCGACCGGACACGCCCTCGTCGGCTACCTCCACGCGAGCTTTGCGAACGGCGCCGGCTACACCCGCATGGCCGACGTCCCCGACAGCTGGGACATCATCGACCTGGCCTTCGGCGAACCCACCTCCACCACCTCCGGCGACATCCGCTTCAACCGCTGCCCGGTCACCGAGTGCCCGACCGTGGAGAGCGACGCCGAGTTCAAGGCGGCCATCAAGGCCAAGCAGGCGGCCGGCAAGAAGGTCGTGATCTCCATCGGCGGCCAGAACGGCCAGGTACAGCTGACGACGACGGCCGCACGCGACGCCTTCGTCACCTCCGTGTCGAAGATCATCGACACCTACGGGCTGGACGGCCTGGACATCGACTTCGAGGGCCACTCACTCTCGCTGGACGCGAGCGACACCAACTTCAAGAGCCCGACCACACCAGTGATCGTGAACCTCATCTCGGCCCTGAAGACCCTCAAGGCCAAGTACGGCGCCGGCTTCGTGCTGACGATGGCCCCGGAGACCTTCTTCGTCCAGCTCGGCTACCAGTACTACGGCACCGGCCCATGGGGCGGCCAGGACCCGCGCGCAGGCGCGTACCTCCCCGTCATCTACGCGATGCGCGACGACCTCACGGTCCTGCACGTCCAGGACTACAACTCCGGCTCGATCATGGGCCTCGACAACCAGTACCACTCCATGGGCGGCGCCGACTTCCACATCGCCATGACCGACATGCTCCTCACGGGCTTCCCGGTCGCCGGAAACGCGAGCAACGTCTTCCCGGCCCTGCGCCCCGACCAGATAGCCATCGGCATGCCGGCATCGACGAACGCGGGCAACGGCTACGTCTCGCCGACGGAGGTCAACAAGGCCCTCGACTGCCTCACCAAGAAGACCAACTGCGGCACGTACACCACCCACGGCACCTGGCCGGCACTACGCGGCCTGATGACGTGGTCGATCAACTGGCACCGCTACTCGAGCTGGGAGTTCCAGAAGAACTTCGACGGCTACTTCGGCTGATCCCGACGGCTGTTCCGGCTGAGCAGCATCCACAGGGAGTACAGCAGCACCGCACACAGACACCAGCTCGCCACCACGTCCAGGGGCCAGTGGAAGCCGCGGCGGATCAGGCCGTAGGGCACCGCCAGGTTCAGGACGAGGCAGGCGCCGAACAGGGCGCGGCGGGCGTGGGCGGTGCGCAGCCATGGCCCCAGGACCAGGGTCGCGGCGCCGTACGCGACGGCGGCGGTCGCCGTGTGACCCGACGGATAGAAGCCCGTGCCCGGGCCCATCACCGGTGGGCCCGGCCGGGCGACCAGCTCTTTCATCGGCACGATCAGCGCGGGCACGACCGCCATCAGCACTGCGGCTGCGACGGAGGGCAGCCACCAGCGGTCCCGCCCTGCCCGGCGGGCGCGCCGGGCGACGTACACGAGGACTACGGCGAGGACCGGAACGGCGACCGTGATGTTGCCGAGGTCGGCGAGAAGTTCGTAGATCCGGGCCGGATGTACGAGATGGCCGCTGAGGCGTTCGTCCGCGCGGGCGAGGGGGCCGTGGGCCGCGACCTGCCAGGTGATCAGCGCGAGAAGGAGGGCCGGGAGGCCGAGGGAGAAGGTCGGCCACCCCGGAACAGGGGGGGTAGTTCCGAGGTGGCCGTCCGGATCGGATCGTCGCGCGCCCCGGGGGGTTTGGGGCGGGCGACTGTCCGATCGGTGAGGAGATCCGGAGCCGGAAGCTCCGGGTGTGTGCGCGAGGGCACGACCAGGGCGAAGCTGGGGAGGCCTCGACCCGGTGTCACCCACAGTCCCCTGTGGGCGGGGTGTATCTCTCATCTGGGTAGAACCTACGACAGGGGATGCGGGTCCGACAGACGGAATCGCGTCCCGTCATGCACCTCGCACACGTTCTTCACACGGCCTGACGCCCGCCGCCGCACCGCTCGAACGAAGCGGAATCCGGTGCGAGGGGCAGCCGGATTCCGCTGGTGGTGCTCGTGGGGCGTCAGATACGGGCGAAGGCCTGCTCGATGATGTCGAGGCCCTCGCTCAGGAGGTCCTCGCCGATGACCAGCGGGGGCAGGAAGCGGAGGACGTTGCCGTAGGTGCCACAGGTCAGGACCAGCAGGCCCTCCTGGTGGCAGGCCTTGGCGAGCGCGCCGGCCGCCTCGGCGTTCGGCTCCTTGGTGTCGCGGTCCTTGACCAGCTCGATGGCGATCATGGCGCCGCGGCCCCGGATGTCGCCGATGATGTCGAACTTCTCGGCCATCGCGCCGAGGCGGGCCTTCATGACCGCCTCGATGTTCTTCGCCTTGGCGTTGAGGTCGAGCTCCTTCATCGTCTCGATCGCGCCGAGGGCGCCGGCGCAGGCCACCGGGTTGCCGCCGTAGGTGCCGCCCAGGCCGCCCGCGTGCGCGGCGTCCATGATCTCGGCGCGGCCGGTGACGGCGGCGAGCGGGAGACCGCCCGCGATGCCCTTGGCGGTGGTGATCAGGTCCGGGACGATGCCCTCGTCCTCGCAGGCGAACCACTGGCCGGTGCGGCAGAAGCCGGACTGGATCTCGTCGGCGACGAAGACGATGCCGTTGTCCTTGGCGAACTGGCTGATGGCCGGGAGGAAGCCCTTCGCGGGCTCGATGAAGCCGCCCTCGCCGAGCAGCGGCTCGATGATGATCGCGGCGACGTTCTCGGCACCGATCTGCTTGTTGATCATGTCGATGGCCTGCGCGGACGCCTCGGCGCCGGCGTTCTCCGGGCCGGTCAGCCAGCGGTAGCCGTAGGCCACGGGTACGCGGTAGACCTCGGGGGCGAACGGGCCGAAGCCGTGCTTGTACGGCATGTTCTTGGCGGTCAGCGCCATCGTGAGGTTCGTACGCCCGTGGTAGCCGTGGTCGAAGACGACGACGGCCTGCCGCTTGGTGTACGCACGGGCGATCTTGACCGCGTTCTCGACGGCCTCGGCGCCGCTGTTGAACAGAGCGGACTTCTTGGCGTGGTCGCCCGGCGTGAGCTCGGCCAGCGCCTCGGCGACGGCCACGTACCCCTCGTACGGCGTGACCATGAAACAGGTGTGGGTGAAGTCCTGGAGCTGGGCGGAGGCCCGGCGCACGACGGCCTCGGCGCTGGCGCCGACGCTGGTCACGGCGATGCCGGAGCCGAAGTCGATCAGACGGTTCCCGTCGACGTCCTCGATGATGCCGCCGCCGGCGCGCGTGGTGAACACGGGGAGCACCGAGCCCACACCGGCCGCGACCGCGGCGAGGCGTCGGGCCTGCAGCTCCTGCGACTTCGGGCCGGGGATGGCGGTGACGACGCGGCGCTCCTGCGGAAGTGCGGTCATGAGGGGCTCCCTGATGATCTTGCGAACCGGACGGTCCCCGGCGAACGGGGCGCGCCGGGCGGGGGTGTTTTCGGACGCTTCACTGCTTTCTTCGCAGGCTAGGGCCGGGGGAGGGGGGTGGGCATGCTCCACGAGGGAGATGTTCAGGGTGTCGGTTGTCCGCGGTGGACATAGTGGGCCCGGAGTCGAGTGAGGGTGCGTCCCCGCAGATCCGGCCGTGTAAGCGGTGAACTCCCTCTGTGGGGGCACTAGATTGACTCGCGGACGACGTACGGAGCGGCTGGTCAGGGGGCAAAGGCGATGGACAGCGACGGGACGCGGGACGCGCGGGGTACGCACGCCAATCCTGTGCCGCGTCCGGCGGGGCCGCCGGACGTGCCGGCGACGCCACCGAGGCCCGCGCGGGCGCCGGGGATGCCGCCGGGGCCCGACGGGTCCGGCTTCCTGACGTGGGTCCGGGCGCCCAGGCCGGAGGCGGCGCCCGGAGTGTGGCGGTTCGGGCACCGGCCGCGGCCGGACGAGGAGCCGGAGCAGATTCCGGCGCGGCAGCTGCTGAGCGGTGCCGTGATCGCGTTTCTGTGCGGGTGGCTGATCTGGTCGCTGCTCTGGAACGGGTATCTGGGCGGCTGGTGGGTCATCCCGCTCGACCTGTTCACCCCTGATTCCTGGCGCCAGAGCGACGACCGCGTCGGGAACGCGTTCCTCTGGTACGGCTACTACACGCTGATCGCCCTCGCGATCATGTTCGGCGTCGGCCGGCTGGGCCGCTGGGGCGAGGTCTGGCGGCGCTACGGGCTGCCCGCGTGGCGCCGCGCCGCTCCTGTGAGCGAGCGGCCGCCCGCGCCCGAGGAAGACCCCGCCCAGTGGAACCAGCTCCGCGCCGCCGGTGCGGCCGACGCCGCCGACCGGCTCGCCGCCGAGGCCCGCTCCGGGCTGATGCGCGATGTCGACCACGCCCGGATCGACCGCGCCTGGCAGGGCGTACGCAGCGGGCGGCACAGTCTCGCCACCTTCACCGGAGCGGTCCTGAAGGACGGGTCCGCCGCCTGTCTGCATCCCTCCGGTGACCGCGACCTGCCAGGACGGCACGCGCTCCACGACCTCGTGACCGGACAGGTGCGGCTGGGCACCACCGCCGACGACGCGCGCAATCCGTACTCCTACCGCGGCACCGGCCTGGGCCTTGGCCCCGACCTCCTCGGCACCTCGCTGCTCGCCGTCGGTCCCCCCGGATCCGGCAAGACCGGAGGCATCGTGTGGCCGCTCGCCGAGTCGCTGTGCCTGCACGCGCTCGCCGGGCGGGCCGCCGTGGTCGTGGTCGGCGCCGCGGGTGCAGGGCTCGGTGCCGCCGACGCCTACGACGTCGTCGTACGGATCGGGAATCCCGAGTCTGTGTACGACCTCGACCTGTACGGCGGGACCACCGACCCCGACGAAGCCGCCGCCGTACTGGCAGAGGCGCTCGTCGGGGACCTGGCCGATCCGCATCCCGGGGGCGACAGCCGTCGGTCGACCACCGTCCTCGCCCAGCTCCTCGGACCCTTCCGGGCCGTCCACGACCGGTTCCCGTCCGTGCCCGAGCTGCGGCAGCTCCTCGACGGTGCGCCCGGTCCGCTCGGGGCGTTGCGCAAGGCCCTCGAGGACGCGGGGAAGGAGTCGCTGCTGCGTGAACTCGACGCGCGAGAGCGGCAGTTGGGGCACCCGGGCGATGTGGGAGCAGTGCTCGCGGACCGCGTCGCGCTGCTCGACCGGCCCGCGTTCGCGGGGTTCTTCGACACGTCGGGGCAGTCGCGGCCCTTCTCGCTGCGGGCGCTCGACCATCCCGTACGGGTGCGGATCGATCTGCCCGCGCGCGGGCACGCCGACGCCTCGCGGATCCTGGCGCGGCTGGTGCTCGCGCAGTTCACGGCGAGCGTCGCGGTACGGGAGGACCGGTCGCTGTTCGCCTGCCTGGTGCTCGACGACGCGACCGGCATCGTCACACCCGAGGCCGTACGGGGGATTCAGCGGCTGCGGTCCGGCAACGCGGGCGCCGTGCTGACGCTTCGGACGCTCGACGACGTGCCGCGGGCGCTCAGGACCCCGCTCCTCGGCGCCATCGGATGCCGGATGGCGCTGTCCGGGATCACGCCCTGGGACGGGCAGGACTTCGCCGAGGTCTGGGGCAAGGAGTGGATCGAGGCGCGCGACGTCACCGACCGGCAGATCATCGCGGAGACTCCGGCGGGGAAGGCGCTGCACATGGTGCGGCGGGTGATCACCGGGCACGCGCCGACCGCCCGGGCCGTCACCGTCCGGCAGGTCGAGCGGGAGCGGTGGTCGGCGTCCGAGCTGGCGCACGGGGTGCCGCCGGGGCACGCGGTGCTGTCACTCACGAGCGTGCGGGGCGAGCACGCGCCGCCGTTGCTCGTGGATCTACGAGGCTGAGGCCGGCGGATCTACGCGGCGGCCGCTCGTGGATCTACGCGGCTGACCTGTACGTCTGGACATAAGGTCACGGACGTACCGTACGGTGAGGCAGAATCGACATAGGTCGTTCATACGTCGCGGCCAAAAGATCACACCTCCAGTGACCGTCGAAGATCCTGTGAAGACCTGAAGGCCCCATGCCCCCCACGCTCGCCTCGCTCGTCCACCACTCCGCGCTCAAGCTCACCGTGCGCGCGGGCGAGGAACGGCTGGACGTGCCCGTCCGCTGGGCGCATGCCAGCGAGCTCGCCGACCCCGTGCCGTACATGGAGGGCGGGGAACTGCTCCTGATCACCGCGCTCAAGCTGGACGCGGAGGATCCCGAGGTCATGCGGCGCTATGTGAAGCGGCTGGCCGGAGCGGGTGTGGTCGGTCTCGGCTTCGCCGTCGGGGTCCACTACGAGGAGATCCCCAAGGCGCTCGTCGACGCGGCGGAGGAAGAAGGCCTGCCGCTCCTCGAAGTGCCCCGGCGCACGCCGTTCCTCGCCATCAGCAAGGCCGTCTCCGCCGCCATCGCCGCCGATCAGTACCGGGCGGTGACCGCCGGGTTCGCCGCGCAGCGCGAGCTGACCAAGCAGGCGCTGAACGACGGGCCCGAGGGGCTGCTGGCCTCGCTCGCCGGGCAGGTCGACGGATGGGCGGCGCTGTACGACGCGTCCGGTGCCGTCGTCGCCACCGCGCCGGAGTGGGCCGGGCGACGGGCCGCGCGGCTCACGCCGGACGTGGAGCGGCTGCGGGACAGGCCCGCGCCCGCGAGTTCGGTGGTCGGCGGCGAGGACCGGGTGGAGCTGCACTCACTGGGTACCGGGCGGCGGCCCCGAGCCGCGCTCGCCGTGGGGACGGCCGCCGCCCTCGGGACCGCCGAGCGGTACGCCGTGCACTCGGCGATCGCCCTGCTGACGCTCACCACCGAGCGCTCGCGCTCGCTGCAGGCGGCGGAGCAGCGGATCGGGGCCGCGGTACTGCGCATGCTTCTCGCCGGGGAGCCCGATCACGCCCGGGCCGTCGCCGGGGATCTGCTCGGCGCGCTCCTTGACGCGCCATTCCGGCTGATCCTCGCCGAGTCGGCGTCCGCGTCGGCCGCGCGGGCCCATGCCGGCGGCCACGCGCGCGTGGCCGACGCCCCGGCCCCCTCGGCCGCCGCCGCGGTGCCCGACACCGGGGGCGATCCGCTCGGCGCGCTCGCCGAGGTCGTGGAGTCCGCCGCCGCCCGCTCCGGCGAAGCCGTGCTCGTCGTGCCCGACGGGGAGCGGCTCGTGGTGCTCGCCGTGGACGGGGGTGCGGCCGTCGCCGCCTGCGGGGAGCACGCGGTGGCGCTGGAGGCTGCGCGGGCGTCCGTGCGGGAGCAGTCCGGGGGTGACGACACCGAGCTGGTGGTCGGGCTGTCGGCGCCTGTCGGGCCGATCGCTGTCGGAGCCGCCTACAAGCAGGCCGAGCAGGCGCTGTCCGTGGCCCGGCGGCGGGGGCGGTTCCTCGTCGAGCACGAGGAGCTGGCCGCGGGGTCCGTGCTGCCGCTGCTCGCGGATGACGCGGTGCGGGCGTTCGCGGACGGGTTGCTGCGGGCGCTGCACGAGCATGACGCGACCGGGCGGGGGGATCTGGTCGCCTCGCTTCGGGCGTGGTTGTCCCGGCACGGGCAGTGGGATGCGGCGGCCGCCGATCTGGGGGTGCATCGGCATACGCTCCGGTACCGGATGCGGAGGGTCGAGGAGATCCTTGGGCGGTCGCTGGATGATGCGGATGTGCGGATGGAGCTTTGGCTGGCGTTGAAGGCGACGGCTGCGGCGGGGGAGTAGGGGTGTTTTTCGCCCCCTCCGCCCCTTCCCGTCCCTTGCTTCTGGGGGCTGCCGCCCCCAGACCCCCGCTTTCGGCCTGGACGGCCTCGTCCTCAAACGCCGGACGGGCTGAAAGATCTCCCACGACCGTGCCAAAGCGGCGCACCCCCCACCCCGACTACTACGACTCGGACAAACGACCCCCGGTCGTCCCACCCCTACCGTTGATGATGAAAGCCACGTCACCCACCAACCTCGGAAGGGCCGGGACTCACATGACTTCCACCTACGCCTTCTGGCTCGCCGGCCGCCAGGCCACCGGTGAGACCACGTTCGACGTCACCTCGCCGTGGGACGGCCGGCTCGTCGGCCAGGTCAGCGTGCCGACGGAGGCGCAGGTCGAGGAGGCCGTGGCCGCCGCGTACGCCGTACGGGACGAGTTCGCCGCGACCCCGGCGCACGTCAGGGCCGCGGCCCTCGACCACGTGTCGAAGCGCCTTGTCGAGCGCACCGAGGAGATCGCGCAGCTGATCTCCGCCGAGAACGGCAAGCCGATCAAGTGGGCCCGCGGCGAGGTGGGCCGCGCGGTGTCGGTGTTCCGGTTCGCGGCCGAGGAGGCCCGCCGGTTCAACGGAGGCGAGGCGCAGCGGCTCGACACGGACCTCGGCGGTCAGGGCCGGCTCGCGCTGACCCGGCGCTTCCCGAAGGGCGTCGTGCTGGGCATCGCGCCGTTCAACTTCCCGCTCAACCTGTGCGCCCACAAGATCGCCCCGGCCATCGCCGCCGGCGCGCCGATCATCCTGAAGCCGGCGCCCGCGACGCCTCTGTCGGGCCTGATCATCGGTGACCTGCTGGCGGAGACCGAGCTGCCCGCCGGTTCGTGGAGCATCCTGCCGGTGTCCAACGAGCGGATGCCCGCGCTGGTGCAGGACGAGCGGCTGCCGGTCATCTCCTTCACCGGGTCCGAGAAGGTCGGTTACGCGATCATGGACAGCGTGCCGCGCAAGCACTGCACGCTGGAGCTCGGCGGCAACGGCGCGGCTGTCGTCCTCGCCGACTGGGCGAGTGACGAGGACCTGGACTGGGCCGCCACCCGTATCGCCACCTTCTCCAACTACCAGGGCGGCCAGTCCTGCATCTCCGTGCAGCGGGTGATCGCGGACGCCTCCGTGTACGACCGGCTGCTGCCGCGCATCGTCGCCGCAGTCGAGGCGCAGGTCACCGGGGACCCGTCGGACGACAAGACCGATGTGGGCCCGCTGGTCAGCGAGGACGCCGCCAAGCGTGTCGAGGCGTGGGTGGACGAGGCCGCCGCGGCCGGTGCCCGTGTGCTCACCGGCGGCAAGCGTGACGGTGCCGCGTACGCGCCGACCGTGCTCGCCGACGTACCGGCGGACACCACCATCTCCTGCGAGGAGGTCTTCGGGCCGGTCCTCACCGTGCGGAAGGTGGAGGGGGAGGCGGCTGCCTTCGCCGCCGTCAACGACTCCAAGTACGGGCTGCAGGCCGGTGTGTTCACGCACGACCTCCAGGCCGCGTTCCGCGCCCACCGTGCGCTGGAGGTGGGCGGCGTCGTGATCGGTGACGTGCCGTCCTACCGTGCCGACCAGATGCCGTACGGCGGTGTGAAGCAGTCCGGTGTGGGCCGCGAGGGCGTGAAGTTCGCGATGGACGACTACACCTACGAGCGGGTGCTCGTGCTGACGGGTATCGCCCTCTGACATCGGCGCCTGCGAGGCGATGGCCGGAGCCCGCTGTGCGGGGGCTCCGGCCATCGCCGTCCCACCGCTGGACCGGCTCAACCGAACCACTGGCTCAACCGAACCACGAGCTCATCAGAACCACTAGCTCATGGGAACCATTTTCATATAGAGTCCCGATGAAGGGCCCGGCGCCGATGCCTTCCGGTGCCGGGCCCTGTTTGTCGGCCTGTCCGGACCCTCAGCCGGAGAAGCCGACATGCGCGAGCCGCAAGGGGCCGCGCAGCCTGAGGTGTACGTCGTGCACATCGGCGGCGGCGAAATCGGCGCCGAGAGTGGTGTAGTCGTACGGACCCTTCGTCGCGCTCAGGGTCACCACGGCGATCAACGGGCCGCCGTTCAGGGAGAGTTCCACGACTCCCTCGCCCGCCACCTCGACGGTGGCCTCCAGGACGCCGTCCCCGAAGTCGCAGTCGCGGAAGACGAGTTCGCACGTCACGCCGTCCACCGGCGTCACCGCGTCACCCGTCACCTTCGTACGGTCGACGATCGTGGCGTTCCGCTGCTCATCGAAGTCGGCAGCGTCGAGGCCCAGTTCACGTACCGGGCGGGGTGTGGCCGGTTCACCGTCGAGTTCGACCGTCGTGCGGAGCCGGATGTCCTCGCTGGAGGCGCCGACGAGCAGTTCGTACGCGCCCGGCTCCAGGCGCGGGCGGCTGTGTGCGACGTCCCAGAACTCCAGGGCGGAGAGGGGGAGTTCGAAGGTCAACGTCGTCGTGGCGCCGGGGGTGAGGTGGACGCGGCGGTGCGCGGCCAGCTCGCGGCGGGGACGCGGTACGGATGCCTGAACGGTGCGGGTGTAGAGCTGGGCGACCTCGTCGGCGGCCACCGAGCTGGTGTTGGTGACAGTGAAGGCGACCTGCAACTTGCCTGCCAGCGGGGTGACTTCGAGGTCGGTGTACGCGAACCGTCCGTACGACAGTCCATGCCCGAACGGGAACAGCGGCGTGCCCTCGAAGTACAGATACGTCTGGCGGCCGCCGATCACGTCGTAGTCGAGGAGGTCGGGCAGATCCTCGTCACAGGCGTACCAGGTCTGCGGGAGGCGGCCCGCGGGGGAGACGTCTCCGGCGAGGACGCGGGACAGGGCGGTGCCCGCCGCCTGGCCGCCGTGGGCGGTCCACAGGACGGCCGGGAGGTCGGCGTGGTCCACCGCGTACGGGTACGCGGAGACCAGCGCCAGGGCCGTGTCCGGGTTCGCCGCGCGGGCCGCGCGGAGCAGGCGTTCCTGGTGCGCGGGGAGGCGCAGGGTCCTACGGTCCTCCGTCTCGCGGCCGTTGATGTGCGGGTCGTTGCCGGCGACGACCAGGACGACATCGGCCGCGGACGCAGCCCGCGCCACCGCGTCCTCGCCGCGCTCGGTGAACTCCATCCCGAAAATTTCCGCACCGGATGCGTCTTCCGCGGCAACCTTCACGCCGTCGGCGGCGACAGAGACGTACCTACCCGTCCCGACGTGCTTCAGGAGGTGGCCGTTCGCATGCGTTTCGGAGGGTTCGAGGCGGAATGTCTCCTGGACGACCCAGCCTCCGGGCTGGTCCGCCGACGCCCGTACGAAGCCGTCCTCGGCGACCGAGAGATAGCGGCCGTCGGGGGCGCGCAGCGTCAGGATTCCCTCGCCCCAGTCGATCAGCGCGAGTTCGGTGCCGGCCGCGTCGGTGGTGAGCGGGGGGAGGTCCGTGCGGCCCGCGAGGAGCGCCGGGTCCAGGGCGCCCTCGGCGCCGCGCACTTCGTCGGCCGCGTCCGCCGTCAGGGGCACCGACAGGTACGTACCCGTCGAGGTCCGCAGGCGTACGCGGTCCACGCCCTCCGCGAAGTCGACGCGCTCGGCGCCGAAACGCTCGTACAGGCCCTCCAGCGGTGTCGAGCGGTGGATGAGGGTGCCGCTGTACCAGTCGAGCTTGCACTCGTCGGCGAGGAGACCGACGACGGCGACGCGGACGCCGGGGGCCAGCGGCAGGAGGCCGTCGTTCTTGAGCAGCACGATCGCCTGCTCCGCCGCCTCCTGGGCGAGGGCGCGGTGGGCCGGTGTGTCGAAGGATTTGGTGTCCGCGTACGGGTCGAGCCGGGGGTCGAACTCGCCAAGGCGGAAACGGACCGAGAGCTGGCGGCGGACCGCCGTGTCGATGTCGTCCTCGCTCAACAGGCCCTGGGCGAGGGCACCCTGAATGCGCGCGACGATCTTCGAGCTGTCCGTGCCGTGGTCCGTGAAGCTGTCCACCCCGGCGACGATCGCGGCCGCGGTCGACTCCTCGTGGGTGTCGAAGTAGTGCTCGGAATCGACCAGGTTGGAGGGCGCGCCCGCGTCCGAGCAGACCAGCAGGTCCTGGTCCGTCCAGGTGCGCAGGTGCTCGCGCAGATACGGCGAGACGTGGTTGGGGCGGCCGTTGACCAGGTTGTACGCGGGCATCACGCCGGCCACCGCGCCCGCCTCGACCGTCTCGCGGAAGGCGCGCAGGTCGTACTCGTGCAGGACGCGCGGGCGGACCGAGGCGGACGAAGTGTCCCTGTCCGTCTCGTTGTTGTGGGCCAGCCAGTGCTTGAGGACCGGGGCCGTGCGCCAGTACGCCGGGTGGTCGCCCCGCAGACCGCAGGTGTACGCCGTCGCGATCGCCGAGGTCAGCTTCGGATCCTCCGAGTAGCCCTCCTCGTTGCGGCCCCACAGGGGGTGGCGGAGCAGGTTGACCGTGGGGGACCAGACGTTGAGGCCGACGCGGTCGTCGCGGGCGCGCATGGCGCGGGTCTCGGCCGAGACGGCCTCGCCGACCCGGCGTACGAGTTCGTCGTTCCAGGTCGCGCCGAGCCCCACGGCCTGCGGGAACACCGTCGCCGGGCCCATCCAGGCCACGCCGTGCAGCGCCTCCTGCCCGGTGCGGAAGGCTCCGACACCGAGCCGCTCGACGGCCGGTGCGAACTGGTGCAGGAATGCGATCCGTTCGTCGAGCGTGAGCCGTGCCAGCAGGTCGTCGATGCGCTTCGCGAACGGCAGCTGCGGATCACGGAAAGGGGGCGTAGGCGGCGTTTGTGCGGTCACGTGGTGATCCCTTTGCGATGGAGCGACGGGGCGCTTTCGAAGCGCTTCGATGCTCATTCGACCGAGGGGTGGGTGTCAAGACACCCAGACGCAACAACTCCGTTTCCTCGTCGGCACATCAAGCGCCATAAGGGACCGGTCCAGTACTCCATATCGGGTGCATACCTCCGAGGAATCTTGGAATCGACTCTTGTGCACCCCCACGGGTTCACTTAACCTCACAGCAACATCGAAGCGCTTCGACTGATGGGACCGCCGCCCGGGGTGCGCAGTCCTCCGAGGACCGCTTCAGCTCAGCCAGTTCCACTCAAGACACCGCAGCCGACGGCCCTACCGCCGGGTGTCCTGGTGCGCCATGAAGGGTTGACGCAATGACGCCGAACTCCGCCACCTCCGCTCCGAGCCGGAGAAGCTTCCTCGCCTCCACGGCGGTCGCCGCCGCCGCGGTGGCGGGTGGGATGCCGCTGCTGACCGCCTGCGGCGGCTCCGACGGCGGCTCCAAGGACGGCACGACCTCGGGCAAGGACGCGCAGAAGATCCTTCCCACCTTCGTGGCGCAGAACGTGGTGACGCCGGACATTCCGTCGAAGAACGGCTCCTCCCTCGGATTCACCAGCAAGCTCGTCCTCGACGATCTGAAGACCTCGGTGCCCGAGAAGCTCGGCAAGGGCAGCACCGTCAAGATCATGTCGCCGTTCTGGGGCTCGCCGCCGAAGAGCGACAACCCCTACTACAAGGCGATGAACGAGAAGATCGGCGTCGACGTCGTCTGGCAGAACCAGGACGGCAACACCTACGACGAGAAGCTGGGCGCGGTCCTCGCCTCCAGCGACATGCCGGACGTCGTGGTCATCCCCGGCTGGAACATGGGCGGCAAGATACCCAGCGCCATCATCAACAAGATGGCGGACCTCGGCCCGTACCTCTCCGGCGACAAGGTCAAGGAGTACCCGAACCTCGCCGCCATCCCGACCGACGCCTGGCAGCGCTCCATCTTCGGCGGCAAGCTGCGCGGACTGCCGATGCCCAGCTCGTACGACCCCAACATCGTGCCGTTCTACCGCAAGGACATCTTCGACGAGAAGGGGTACGAACTCCCCACCTCGGCCGACGAGTTCCTGGCCCTGGCCAAGGAGATCACCAACGCCAAGGCCAAGGTGTGGGCCTGCGACGACATGAAGTGGACCGCCTTCAACAGCTTCGGTGTGCTGTCCGGCAGCGAGAAGCCGCTCGGCTGGAACCTCGTCGACGGCAAACTGATCTACCGCGTCGAGACCGACGAGTACCTCGAAGCGCTGGAGTGGACGCGGAAGTTGTACGCGGCGGGAGTCGTCCACCCGGACGCCAAGGCGCAGAACCAGGGCGACTCGGGTCTGCGCTTCACCTCGGGCGAGACCCTGATCTTCAACAACGACATCTCGACCTGGTGGGGCAAGACCGCCGAACAGGCCACCCAGAACCCGGACTTCCGCATCGGCGGCATGGACATCTTCGGCCACGACGGCGGGAACCCGACGCTGTGGGCAGGATCGCCCGCCGGCATCTTCGCCTTCGTCAACAAGAAGGCGTCGAAGGCCGTGATCCACGACATCCTGGCCGCCGCGAACGTCACCGCCGCCCCGTACGGCACCGAGGAGTACATGCTCACCAACTACGGGGTCGAGGGCACGCACTACACCGTCAAGGACGGCACACCCACCAAGAACGACAAGGGCAACCAGGAGGTCGCGAACGCCTTCGTGATGCTCGCCAGCCCCGCCTCGACCATCGCGCATCCCGACTTCCCGGACGTCGGGAAGGCGCAGGTCGAGTGGCAGCAGCGGATGGGTGCCTTCACCAAGAAGTCCTCCTTCTACGGCCTCCAGATCATTGAGCCGGCGCGCTACACGAACCTCTCCAACGACTTCGAGCAGCTGGAGGACGACATCGTCCGCGGCCGCAAGAAGATCAGCGACATGCAGCAGGCGGTCTCGGACTGGAAGAGCCAGGGCGGCGACGGACTGCGGGACTGGTACAAGAAGCTGCTGGACGACAGCGGATCCGCGCAGGGGTGACGAAGTGGCACACAGCACCACTCCGGGCGCCGCCGCGGGCGCAGTGCCTTCTTCGGTGACGGATACGGATGACGGCCCCTCGCCGTCGTCCGCCGCGCGAAGCATGGCCAAGGGCGCCGAGCCCGCAGCCCTATCCAAGGCCTCGAAGGCTTCCAGAGCCTCCAAGGCTTCGAAGGCATCCAAGGCCTCGAAAAAAGGCGGCACCTTCAGGACCCGCCTCAAACGGGACCGCACACTGATCCTGATGACGCTGCCGGCGATCATGCTGGTCCTGCTCTTCAACTACATACCGATCCTGGGCAACGTCGTCGCCTTCCAGGAGTACGACCCGTACATCAGCGACAACGGATTCATCGCCGTCTTCGAGAGCCCCTGGGTCGGCTTCGAGCAGTTCACGCGGCTCTTCGAGGACTCGGCGTTCTGGGACGCCGTCCAGAACACCCTCGTACTGTTCTCCCTCCAACTGGTGCTCTTCTTCCCCATCCCGATCCTGCTCGCGCTGCTCATCAACAGCGTGATCAGGCCCCGGGTGCGGGCGGTGTCGCAGGCGATCCTCTACCTGCCGCACTTCTTCTCCTGGGTGCTGGTCATCACCGTCTTCCAGCAGATCTTCGGCGGCGCCGGCATCATCGCGCAGACCCTGCGGCAGCACGGGTACGAGGGCTTCGACCTGATGACCGACCCGGGGATCTTCAAGTTCCTGGTGACGTCCGAGGGCGTCTGGAAGGACGCGGGCTGGGGCATCATCGTCTTCCTCGCCGCGCTGGCCTCCGTGAGCCCCGACCTGTACGAGGCCTCGGCGATGGACGGGGCCGGGCGGTGGCGCCGGATGTGGCACGTCACGCTGCCCGCGCTGCGCCCGGTGATCGCCCTGCTCCTGGTGCTGCGCGTCGGCGACGCGCTCACGGTCGGCTTCGAACAGATCCTGCTGCAACGGGACGCGGTCGGGCCGGGCGCGGCGGAGGTCCTCGACACCTATGTGTGGTGGAACGGCGTCCGCAACCAGGACTTCAGCTATGCCGCAGCGGCGGGCCTGATCAAGGGCGTGGTCAGTCTCGGCCTTGTTCTCGCGGCGAACAAGGTGGCCCATCTCATGGGCGAGCAGGGGGTGTATAAGAAGTGAGCGCCGTGACCGCAGAGTCCTCCGCGACCTCCGTCTCCGAAGAACGGCCGCCGCAGGCCCCCGGCCGCTGGGCGGCCCCGCCGAGGCCCGTCTGGGAGGAGGAGCCGAGCAAGGCCGGGCTCGCGGGCAAGGGCATCGTCCTGGCCGGCGCCTGCCTCGGCGTCCTGTTCCCGCTGTGGATCGTCGTCGTCACCAGCCTGTCCTCGAAGAAGGTGATCACCGATGCCGGAGGCCTGGTGGTGATCCCCAAGGGCATCACCTTCATCGCCTACCAGGAGCTGCTGAGCGGCGGCCAGGTCACCCGCGCCACGCTCGTCAGCCTGGGTGTCACGCTCGTCGGCACACTGTTCTCGATGGCGGTGTCCATCCTCGCGGCGTACGGGCTTTCCCGCATCGGCACGATCGGACACCGCTGGTTCCTGATGACCCTGCTGGCGACGATGTTCTTCGGCGCCGGCCTCATCCCCACGTATCTGCTGGTGCAGGCGCTGGGGCTGACGGACTCGTATCTCGCGCTGATCCTGCCGAGCGCGATCAGCGTCTTCAACATCCTGGTGCTGCGCGGGTTCTTCATGGGCATCTCGCAGGAGCTCACCGACAGCGCACGGATCGACGGCGCGGGGGACTGGCGGATCCTCTGGACGATCGTGATGCCGCTCTCCCGCGCGGTCATCGCGGTGATCACGCTCTTCTACGCCGTCGGGTACTGGAGCGCCTGGTTCAACGCGTCGATCTATCTGAGCGACCAGGACATGATGCCGCTGCAGAACGTCATGATCCAGCTCGTGCAGAAGCAGGAGCCCCCGGTCGGCATGGGCCAGGCCATCAAGACGGGCCAACTGTCGGCGCTCGCCGTGCAGATGGCGGTCATGGTGTTGGCGCTGCTGCCCGTCGCCTTCCTCTCGCCCTTCGTCCAGCGCCACTTCAAGAAGGGCATGCTCACCGGAGCGGTGAAGGGCTGACTTGCGTCAGCCGTCCATCTCCGGTCCCCTGTCCGCCGCTGCGGTCGACCTGCCTCTCATCGGCGGTCGGCCGTGGCGGCCCCCAACGGGTCGCTCCGCGGGGTTCGCCGTAATGCTGCGGGTTTCCCTTTGGCCGCGGGTGGTTCGTGGCTGGTCGCGCAGTTCCTCGCGCCCCTAAAGGGCGCCTCTCCTCACCCCCTTCTCTCCGAACGAGGTATGTCATGCGCACGCCCCGCCTGAGTAGACGAGCCGTTCTTGCCGGAACCGCTGTCGCGGCCGCGCTCACCGCCGTTCCCGCGCTCGGGAGCCGCGCCCATGCCGCCGAAGGCGCCGCGTACCGCTGGCGCAACGCCGTCATCGGCGGGACCGGTTTCATCACCGGCGTCCTCTTCCACCCTGCCGTACGCGGACTCGCCTACGCCCGCACCGACATCGGCGGCGCCTACCGCTGGGACGACGGGGCCGGGCGCTGGACCCCGCTCACCGACCACCTCGGCTGGGACGACTGGAACCTCCTCGGTGTGGAGGCACTCGCGGTCGACCCGGCGCACCCCGACCGGCTCTACGCCGCGCTCGGCACGTACGCCCAGGCGTGGGCGGGCAACGGCGCTGTCCTGCGTTCCGAGGACCGCGGTGCCACCTGGACCCGGACCGACCTGGGCGTGAAGCTCGGCGCCAACGAGGACGGCCGGGGCGCCGGGGAGCGCCTCCTCGTCGACCCGCGCGACAGCGACGTCCTGTGGCTGGGGACGCGGCACGACGGGTTGCTCAAGTCGAGCGACCGGGGCGCCACTTGGGCCCCCGCCACCGGCTTCCCGGCGACCGCGAGCGCGTCCGGGCAGGGCGTCACCTTCCTCGTCGCGGCAGGACGCGCCGTCTACGCCGGCTGGGGCGACGGCGACGGCACGTCGGGCACGGCGAACCTGTACCGCACGACCGACGGCACCACCTGGCAGGCCGTACCCGGGCAGCCCTCCGGCACCTCCGCCAAGGTCCCGGTCCGCGCCGCGTTCGACGCCCACACCCGCGAGCTGTACGTGTCCTACGCCAACGCACCCGGCCCCAACGGCCAGTCCGACGGCAGCGTGCACAAGCTGCGCACCACGACCGGCAAGTGGGCAGACGTGACGCCCGTGGAGCCGGGCGGTACCACGTCCGACGGTTCGGCGGACACCTTCGGCTACGGCGGGGTCGCCGTCGACGCCTGCCGCGCCGGCACCCTCGTCGTCTCCACCAACAACCGCTGGGCGGACGTCGACACCCTGTTCCGGACCACGGACGGCGGCCGTACCTGGACGTCCCTCAAGGACGTGGCTGTGTTCGACGTATCGGAGACTCCTTTCCTCAACTGGGGCGGTGACAAGCCGAAGTTCGGCTGGTGGATCCAGGCGCTGGCCGTGGACCCGTACGACTCGAAGCACATCGTGTACGGGACCGGCGCGACCCTCTACGGCACCCGTGACCTCAAGCGCTGGGCTCCGCAGATCCGCGGTCTGGAGGAGACGGCGGTGCGCCAGCTGATCTCGCCCCCGGTCGGGGAGGCGCACCTGATCAGCGGACTCGGGGACATCGGCGTGATGTACCACGAGCGGCTCACGGCGTCTCCGTCGCGCGGCATGGCGACGAACCCCGTGTTCGGGTCGGCGACGGGACTCGCGCAGGCCGCGGCCAAGCCGTCGTACGTCGTCCGGACGGGCTGGGGCGACAACGGCAACGGCGCGTACTCGAACGACGGAGGCCAGACCTGGGCGCCCTTCGCGGCCCAGCCCGACATCGCCAAGAGCGCACCGGGGCCGATCGCCACCAACGCCGACGGCAGCACACTGCTGTGGTCCTTCGTGCACTGGGACGGCACGAAATACGCAGCACACCGCTCGACGGACAACGGCACGACCTGGTCCGAGGTCTCCTCCTTCCCGAAGGGCGCCACGCCGGTCGCCGACCCGGCCGACCCGACGCTCTTCTACGCGTACGACACCGACACAGGAACGCTATACGTCAGCACTGACAGTGGCCTCTCGTTCACTGCCCGTGCGACAGGACTGCCCTCCGGGGACAGCCAGTTCAAGCTGGTCGCGGCACCCGGGCGCACCGGTGACCTGTGGGTTTCGGCCAAGTCGAACGGCCTCTACCGGTCCACCGACGGTGGTGCCGGCTTCGCCAAGGTCGCCAGCTGCTGGGCCTCGTACACCCTCGGCTTCGGCAAGGCGGCCGACGGCGCCGACTACCCGGCGATCTATCAGGTCGGTTCGACCGAGGCCATCACCGCCGTCTACCGCTCCGACGACGAGGCGAAGACCTGGGTGCGGATCAACGACGACGCCCACCAGTGGGGGTGGATCGGCGAGGTCGTCGTCGGCGACCCACGCGTGTACGGCCGCGTGTACCTCGCCACCAACGGGCGCGGAATCCAGTACGGGGAGCCCGTCTGATGCCGAACCTCGACGACGTGACCCGCGGCCGCATCCTCTTCGGCGGCGACTACAACCCCGAGCAGTGGCCCGAGGGGACCTGGCACGAGGACGTACGCCTCATGAAGGAGGCCGGCGTCAACTCCGTCACCCTCGGCGTCTTCTCCTGGGCGAAACTCGAACCCCGGCCCGGGGCCCGGGAGTTCGGCTGGCTCGACCGGCTGATGGACCTGATGCACGAGAACGGCATCGGCGTCGTCCTGGCGACCCCCACCTCCTCGCCCCCGCCGTGGATGGGCCGCCTGCACCCCGAGACGCTGCCCCGGGACGAGGAGGGGCGCACCGAATGGTGGGGCGGCCGCCAGCACTTCTCGCACTCCAGTGCCACCTACCGCCGCTATGCCGCCGAGATCACCGAGGATCTGGCCGTCCGCTACGGGGGCCACCCCGCCCTCACCATGTGGCACATCAACAACGAGTACTGCACCTTCGACTACGGCGACGAGGCGGCGGCCACCTTCCGCCGCTGGCTCCAGGACAAGTACGGCACCGTCGAGGCTCTCAACGAGGCCTGGGGAACGGCCTTCTGGAGCCAGGGCTACGACGGCTGGCACGAGGTGCTTCCGCCGCGCCACGCCCACTACATGAAGAACCCGACGCACGTTCTCGACTTCAAGCGCTACACCTCCGACATGCTCCTGGAGTGCTACGCCGCCGAGCGGGACATCGTCCGCCGCCACACCCCGCACATCCCTGTGACCAGCAACTTCATGCCGATGTGGGTGGGCCAGGACGCGTGGAAGTGGGCCGCCGAGGAAGACATCGTCTCCGTCGACATCTATCCCGACCCGCGCGACCCCTTCGGCGCCCAGAGTGCCGCGCTGGTCCAGGACATGACGCGTTCCCAGGCCGCGGGCGGCCCCTGGGTACTCATGGAACAGGCCGCAGGGCCGGTCAACTGGCGCGGGGTGAACCACCCCAAGCCGCGCGGCCTCAATCGTCTCTGGTCCCTCCAGGCCGTCGCGCGCGGCGCCGACGCCGTCTGCTACTTCCAGTGGCGGCAGTCCCGGCAGGGCGCGGAGAAGTTCCACTCGGGGATGGTCAGTCACGCGGGGGAGCGCGGGCGCACCTTCCAGGAGGTCAAGCAGATCGGCGCCGAACTCGCCCTCATCAGCGACGAGGTGACGGGCAGTCACATCAAGGCGGACATCGTGATCCTGCACGACTGGAACTCCTGGTGGGCCGGCGCCCAGGATGGCCGTCTCTCCACCGAGGTCGACTACCCCCAGGTCGTACGAGCTTGGCACCGAGCCCTCTGGGAGGCCCACCTCACCACCGCCTTCGCCCACCCCGAGCACGACCTCTCCGCGTACAAGCTCGTCGTCGTACCGCAGCTGTATCTGCTCACGAACGCGGCGATCGACAACCTCCTCGCGTACGTACGAGGAGGGGGCACCCTCGTCTGCGGCTTCCTCACCGGAGTCGCCGACGAGGATGACCGGGTGCGCCCGGGCGGCATGGACGAGCGGCTGCGCGAGCTGTTCGGCATCCGCACCCTGCACGAGTGGTGGCCGCTCGACGCGGGGGAGACCGTCGAGTGCGACGGCTTCCGGGGGACGCTGTGGTCCGAGGAGATCGAGGCCGAGGACGGCGTGACCGAGGCCGTGTACAAGGGCGGCGAGCTGGACGGGCTGCCGGCCGTACTCCGCAAGGGCGGTGCGCGGTACCTCTCCACACTCCCCGAACCCGCCGCGCTGCGGGACCTGTTGGCGGACACGGCGGACAGCGTGGGAGTCCGCCCGGTGCTCGACGCCATCCCCGCAGGAGTGGAGGCCGTACGCCGCGGTGAGCTGCTCTTCCTGCTCAACCACGGGCGCGACGAGGTGACCGTCGAGGTGCCCGGCACCCACCGCGACCTGCTCACCAGTGGCTCCGTGACCGGCTCCGTACGCCTGGAACGATACGGAGCGGCGGTGCTCGCGCCATGACCGCGCCCGCATCGGACCCGGAGCCAGGGCCGGTTCACGGCACCTGGGAACCTGCGCCCGCCGCCCGCTGGGAGGACGCCTTCCTGAGCGGCAACGGCACACACGGCGCCATGGCGTTCGGTGATCCGAACGACGACCGGGTCATCGTCAACCATCACGCCCTGGTCCGCCCCAACGGCAGCGCGGACGCCCGCCCGCCCGCTCTCGCCGGCCAACTCTCCGACGTGCAGGACCGGTTGCTGGCCGGGGACTTCGCCGCCGGAGAGGACTTCACCGACGGGCGGCCGCTGCTGTGGGTGCAGCCCTTCCACCCCGCCTTCCAGGTCCGGCTGCGCCGCCCGGCGGTCCAGTGGCGCGCGTACCGGCGCGAGGCCGACTTCACCACCGGCGTCGTCAGCGCCGACTGCGGTGGCCGGCGCAGCGAGGTCTTCGTCTCCCGCGCCGACGACGTCGTCGTCCAGTACGTGACCGCCGCCGACCTCACTGTCGAGGTGGCCCTCGACCACCGACTGCCCGGCGCGCCAGGCGACTTGGCGGTGGGGCACAGCTCGGTTCTCACCCCCGAGGGCGCGCTCCTCACGCTGCGCGCCCGCTACCCGGGCAGCGACCTGGCGTACACGGGGGTCACCCTCGCCGTGGTCACCGGCGGTCGAACCCGGACCGCCCTCCCTGGTCTACGCGTCGAGGGTGCTCGCTCGCTGCTCCTGCTCACGCGCGTACGACGGCACACCGGGGAGCTGGACGCGCTCGCCGAGGCGCACGAGCTGCGAGCCCTGCTGCCCGACTCCGGCGACGACGTGGACGCGTACCCCCACCTCCTCGCCCGCCACACCGCCCTCCACCGCCCCGCCTACCTCCGCACTACCCTCGACCTCGCCGCCGACGACACCGAACGTGCCCTCCCCGGCTCGGAGTTGCTCCGCCGCCCCAAGAGCCCAGCTCTCCTGGAACGCCTCTTCGCGGCCGGCCGCCACCACCTCCTCTCCGCCGCCGGAACGCTCCCGCCACGCCTGACCGGCCTGTGGACCGGCGACTGGGACACCGCCTGGTCCGGGGCGTTCACCACCGACGCCAACCTCAACCTGCAGACCGCCTCGGCCGCGGCGGCCGCGCTTCCGGAGGTCACCGAGGCCCACGCCGCCCTGGTGCACGGCCAGTTGCCCGACTGGCGGGACAACGCGCGCACGATCTTTGGCACCCGAGGTGTCGTCGCCCCCGCACACACCGACGGCGAGTCCGGGCACATCTACCACCTCAGCCGCGAATACCCGCTGCACGTGTGGACCGCCGGCGCCGACTGGCTCTTGAAACCCCTCGTGGACCACGACGAGACCCGCGGCGCACGCGACCCGCGACTGGCCGACGCGCTCGCCGAAGTGGCCTGCTTCTACGAGGACTTCCTCACCCGGACCGACGAGCACGGCCACCTCGTGATCGTCCCGTCGTACTCCCCGGAGAACCGCCCCGCCAACGCGAGCTGGGTCACCCTCAACGCTGCCATGGACCTCTCCGCGGCCCGCCACGCCCTGCGTACGGCCGCCGACTACCACCCGGGACCCGAGGCCGAACGCTGGCGCGCGCTGGCCGACCGGCTGCCGCCGCACCGCGTCAACGCCGAGGGCGCGCTCGCCGAATGGGCCTGGCCAGGGCTCGACGACACCTACGACCACCGGCACCTCAGCCACCTCTACGGCGTCTGGCCGCTCGACGAGATCAACCCGTACGACACCCCCGAGCTGGCCACGGCGGCCCATCGCGCCCTCGAACTGCGCGGCGCCGAGAACGACTCCGCGCACGGCCACCTCCACCACGCCCTGGTGGCGGCCCGGCTGCGCGACGCCGACCGGGTGGCGGGAGCCCTCGGCAACGTCCTGGCAGGCGACTTCTTCCACGTCTCCCTGATGAGCGGCCACTACCCCAGCCGCCACGTCTACAACGCCGACGCGGCCCACACGCTCCCCGCGGTCCTCATCGAGATGCTGATCCAGTCCACACCCGAGCGGCTGGTCCTCTTCCCGGCGCTCCCCACGGCCTGCCCGACCGGCCAACTGCGCGGTGTCCGCACCCGGTTCGGCGCCGAGGTCGACCTGACGTGGAGCCCCCATGAGCGCACGGCCGTCATCCGCCCCGCCCGCACCCTGCGCATCGATCTCAGGACTTCCTCCGGAGCGCGACCGCTCTCCCTGCGCGCCGGAGAAGACTGCGTCCTCAGCCTGGGGTCGCAGTAGCAGCCGCAATCCCCCCACCCATGGAAGGGACACCCATGGCACGTCGCACACTGAACAGGATCGCCAAGGCCCTCACGGCCCCCGCACTCGCGCTCGGCGTCACCGTAGGCGTCGCCGCCGCCCCCGCCCAGGCCGCCGTCTGGAGCTCCTGCGACCAGTGGGGCAACACCTCACTGAACGGCTACACGCTCTACAACAACATCTGGGGCTCCGGAGCCGGTTCCCAGTGCATCTGGGCCAACTCCGGTACCAACTGGGGAGTCTGGGCCAACCACCCCAACACCGGCGGCATCAAGTCGTACCCCAACTCCAAGAAGGTGATCAACAAGACGATCACCTCGCTGGGTTCGCTCTCCAGCAGCTACAACGTCACGGTCCCGTCCTCCGGCGCGTACAACACCTCGTACGACATCTGGGACACCGACTACGACTACGAGATCATGCTCTGGGTCAACTACAACGGAGCCGTCGGCCCCCTCGGCACCTCGCAGGGCAACGTCACGCTGGGCGGTCACACCTGGACCGTCTACAAGGGCAACAACGGCGCGAACGAGGTCTTCTCGTTCCTGCGCACCTCGGACTCGTCCTCCGGCACCGTGCAGATCCTGCCGATCCTCAAGTGGATCAAGGACACCAAGGGCTGGTTCGGCAACGAGACCATCGGCGACGTCCAGTTCGGATACGAGGTCACCTCCTCGTCCGGCGGCCTGGACTTCACCACCAACAACCTGACCGTCAGCAGCAGTTGATCCATGCATGAGTGTGCGGCCGGCCCCTGGAAGGACCGGCCGCACACGTCTGTTCACTCCGCGACAGGCAGCCGCGCCCCGTCCCGCAGGAACAGCGGGATGCGGTCCAGCGGGGCGTCGACGGTGACGGCCGCACCCCCGTCGTACGTCTCACCGGTCCACGCGTCCGTCCAGCGCGCACCCGCCGGGAGGTAGGCCGTACGGGCCGTCGCGCCCGCCGTGAGCACCGGCGCGACCAGGAGGTCGGGGCCGAAGAGGTACGCATCGTCCACCGACCAGGCGGCCTGGTCGTCCGGGAACTCCAGGAACAGCGGGCGCATCACCGGCAGCCCCTCCTCGTGGGCCTCCCGCATGACGTCCAGGACGTACGGCTTCAGGCGCTCGCGCAGGCGCAGGTACTTCTCCAGGATGGCGCCGGCCTCCTCGCCGTACGACCAGACCTCGTTGGGGCCGCCGGTCATGTCCGGGCCCAGCGGCATGCCCGGGTCGCGGAAGCCGTGCAGGCGCATCAGCGGGGACAGGGCGCCGAACTGGAACCAGCGGACCATGACCTCGCGGAACGCCGGGTCGTCCGGGTCGCCGCCGTGGAAGCCGCCGATGTCGGTGTTCCACCAAGGGATGCCGGACAGGGCCGTGTTGAGGCCGGCCGCTATCTGGCGGCGCAGGGTCGCGAAGTCCGTGCCGATGTCGCCGGACCACAGGGCGGCGCCGTAGCGCTGACTGCCCGCCCACGCCGAGCGGTTGAGGGAGACGATCTCGGTCTCACCGGCGGCGAGCAGACCCTCGTAGAAGGTGCGGGCGTTCTCCCGGGGGTAGAGGTTGCCCACCTCCAGGCCCGGTCCCGCGTAGTAGCGCAGGTTCTCCGAGAAGCCCGGCTTCAGCTCCGGCTCGCAGGCGTCCAGCCAGAAGGCCGTGATGCCGTACGGATCAAGGTAGTTGTCCTTCACCCGCGACCACAGGAAGTCCCGCGCCTCCGGGTTCGTCGCATCGTAGAAGGCGACCTGGACGGTGGAGGCGACCTCCTTGTCGGGCCAGTCGGCGTGCGCCATCGGGCCGTACTGAGTGCCGATGAAGTAGCCGCGCTGCTCCATGAGTTGATGGTTCTCGGAGAGTGGCGACACCGAAGGCCAGACGGACACGACCAGCTTGACGCCCAGCGCGTCGAGCTCCTCCCGCATCGCCGCCGGGTCGGGCCACTCGGTGAGGTCGAACTTCCAGTCACCGAGGTGGGTCCAGTGGAAGAAGTCGCAGACGATGACCGAGAGGGGCAGGCCCCGGCGCTTGTACTCCCTTGCCACGCCGAGGAGTTCGTCCTGGGTGCGGTAGCGCAGCTTGCACTGCCAGAATCCTGCCGCCCACTCCGGCAGCATCGGCGTACGGCCGGTCACCGCGCTGTAGCGGCGCTGGGCGTCGGCCGGATTGCCCGCCGTGATCCAGTAGTCGAGCTGGCGCGCCGAGTCGGCCACCCAGCGGGTGCCGTTGCCCGCCAGCTCGACACGGCCGATGGCAGGGGAGTTCCACAGGAGGGTGTAGCCGCGGCTGGAGGTGAGCACCGGGATGGTCACCTCGGCGTTCCGCTGCACCAGGTCAAGGACCGCGCCCTTCTGGTCGAACAGCCCGTGCTGGTGCTGCCCGAGCCCGTACAGCTTCTCGCCCTCGTACGCGGCGAACCGCTGCTCCAGGCGATGGTGACCGTTGCCGGTCGGCGTGTAGAGGCGCGAACCCGGCCACCAGAAGTGGGCGCGCTCCTCGGCCAGCAGTTCCGTGCCGTCCTCGGAGCGGACGAAACTGATGAGCCCCTCGGCGGACATGAGCACGGTCAGCGCGCCGACCGTCAACCGCCCTTCTCCGGACTCGATCTTTACCGTGCTCTCGGTGGCCGGCGGCTCGTCGAGCAACGCGCCCGGGAGGCCCTCGATGACCGGACCGCCGAGCCGCGCGCGGACGCGGACGGCGTCCGGACCCCAGGGCTCGACGCGTACGGTCTCCGTGCGGCCGCTCCACTCCAGCGCGCCGTCCCGCTCGCGGAACGTGCCGACGGTCGGGGAGGACTGGGCGAGGCTGACCGCCCCCTGCAGGGGCTGGTTCTCGGCAGGCTGATTCACGTGGGGTGCTCCTGAAGGAAGGAGTGGCGAGAAGGACCCGGCGCGGCTCTGGCGGCCGGGACAGAAAGAGGTGCCCCAACACCCGTCAGGCATAGGGAAGTTGGGTGCGGTGGTTGGTTCGGAAAGCGGCCGGCACCGGACCGGCATTGGTCGGTTCAGGAAAAGGCCGGCACCGGACCGGCGTTGGTCGGTTGAGGAAGCGGCCGGCACCGGACCGGCACGGGTCGGTTCAGGGGGTGGCCGGCGCCGGGCCCGTGCTCGCCCGGACCGTCAACTCCGGTGCGATCAGCACGACTTCGTCCTTGCCGTGCCCTTCGAGCTTGGCGACCAGATGTTCCACGGCGTACCGGCCCATCTCCTGCGCGGGGATGGCGACCGAGGTCAGCCGTACCGAGGCCTGGGTGGCGACCTGGTCCGGGCAGATCGCGATCACCGACACGTCCTCGGGGACGGCGCGGCCCTGCTGGCGCAGCAGTGCGAGCAGCGGCTCGACCGCCGACTCGTTCTGCACGACGAAGCCCGTGGTGCCGGGACGCTCGTCGAAGACCCGGGCGAGCGTCAGGGCCATCGCGTCGTACCCGCCCTCGCAGGGGCGGTGCAGCACGCGCAGGCCCAACTCCCGTGACCGGGAACGGAGTCCGTCGAGCGTGCGCTCGGCGAAGCCCGTGTGCCGTTCGTAGACCCCGGGCGCCTCGCCGATGACAGCGATGTCACGGTGACCGAGGAGCGCGAGGTGCTCGGCGCACAGCGCGCCCGTCGCGCCGAAGTCGAGGTCGACGCAGGTCAGTCCGGAGGTGTCGGCGGGCAGTCCGATGAGTACGGACGGCTGGTCCGTCTCGCGGAGCAACGGCATCCGCTCGTCGTCGAGTTCGACATCCATCAGGATCATGGCGTCGGCGAGCCCGCTGCCGGTGACCCGGCGCACCGCGTCGGGACCCTCCTCGCCGGTGAGCAGCAGCACGTCGTACCCGTGTGTGCGGGCGTTGGTCGCCACCGCGATGGCGATCTCCATCATCACCGGCACGTACATGTCGGTGCGGAGCGGGATCATCAGCGCGATGATGTTGGACCGGTTGCTCGCCAGGGCGCGGGCCCCCGCGTTCGGGTGGTAGCCCAGCTCCTGGATGCTCTGCTCGACCCGTTGCCGGGTGCCCACGGAGATGGACCGCTTGCCGCTGAGGACATAGCTCACCGTGCTCGCCGAGACTCCGGCGTGCTGGGCGACCTCGGCGAGGGTGACCATCCAGCTCTCCAAGCATTGTGTGAAGCGCTTCGACAGTGCGCGTTGCGGACAAGGGCGAGTGAGGGTGGCTCGACAGTAGCTCGATGGATGTTGGGTGTCCATAGGTTGTCGAAGCGCTTCGACAATGTTTCCCGCACCTGCACGGCAACCTTCCGGCCGGGCGGCGGCCACTGAGTGGGCGTACACAGACCGTCCCCCGGAAGGACCCCCGATGCAACACCGCAGACCACGTCTGTCCAAGAAGGCGAAGGCGCTGCTCGCGAGCTCGGTGGCGATCGCCGTCGCCGCAGGCGTCACTGTCGCCCAGGCGGGCGAGGACAGCAAGAAGTGCGGCGCCTTCGACACCGTCACGATGGGCAAGTACTACGTCAACAACAACCTCTGGGGTCAGGACGACGGCACCGGCACCCAGTGCGTCTGGGACACCTCCCGGTCCGGCGACACCATCGGCTGGGGCACGGAGTACACCTGGGCCAGCAAGACCGGCAAGGAGAACAACGTCAAGTCGTACTCCAGCACGGTGCTCGGCTGGCACTGGGGCTGGAAGACCGACAAGGCGGCCACCGAGCTGCCCGTCCGGGTCGGCGACCGCAAGCCTGTCAGGACCAGCTGGGAGTTCTCGGTCAGCTCGAACCCCGGCACCATGAACGTCGCCTACGACCTGTGGCTGCACTCCAAGAGCACCGCGGACTGGCAGGACCAGCCCACCGACGAGGTCATGATCTGGCTCAACCGCCAGGGCGGCGCGGGCCCCCTCGGCACCAAGTACGGCAGCGTCAGCCTCGGCGGCGCGATGTGGGACATCTACCAGGGCGACATCGGGTGGAAGGTGTTCTCCTTCGTCCGCCGCACCAACACCACCAAGGCCACGCTCGACCTCGACGCCTTCACCCAGGCCCTGGTCCGCCGCAAGCTGCTCAGCAACGACAAGTACGTCTCCGGAATCGAGTCGGGCACCGAGGTCTTCCGCGGCTCCGGACGGCTCGACACGAAGGCGTACTCGGTCGACATCGGCTGACCCCCGAGGGGGCGCGCGTTGGGCCGAACGCTGCGCGAGGACTGGTGGGGTCACCCGGAATCGGGTACATACGATCGAGTAGCACCGATCAGTAACGTACGCCCCAAGATCAGCGAAATGATCGGCGAAAGGGGCGTACGGGATCGGCGCAGGAGTCCGTACAAGATCGGCGCACGAACCGCAGTTCCCGATTCTGTTCCCGATTCGCGGCGAGGTGACCCTCATGTCCGCAACACCCCACCAGCCAACCGTCACCGAACGGGAGGCCCGCCAGGTCGCCGAGGCAGCGCGCGAACAGGACTGGCGCAGGCCCAGCTTCGCCAAGGAGCTGTTCCTCGGCCGCTTCCGGCTCGACCTGATCCATCCCCACCCCCTGCCGGCCGACGAGGACGCGCAGCGAGGCGAGGAGTTCCTCGCCAAGCTGCGCGACTTCTGCGAGACGAAGATCGACGCCGCGCTCATCGAGCGTGAGGCGCTGATCCCCGACGAGGTCATCAACGGCCTCAAGGAGCTCGGCGCCTTCGGCATGAAGATCGACACGAAGTACGGCGGTCTGGGCCTCACCCAGGTCTACTACAACAAGTCGCTCGCACTGGTCGGCTCCGCGAACCCGGCGCTCGGCGCCCTGCTCTCCGCGCACCAGTCGATCGGCGTACCGCAGCCGCTGAAGCTCTTCGGCACCCAGGAGCAGAAAGAGACCTTCCTGCCGCGCTGCGCGCGCACCGACATCTCGGCGTTCCTGCTGACCGAACCGGACGTCGGCTCCGACCCGGCGCGCCTGGCGACCAGTGCGGTGCCGGACGGCGACGACTACATCCTCGACGGAGTGAAGCTCTGGACGACCAACGGCGTCGTCGCGGACCTCCTCGTCGTGATGGCGCGGGTGCCGAAGTCCGAGGGGCACAAGGGCGGCATCACGGCGTTCGTGGTCGAGGCGGCCTCGGAGGGCGTCACCGTCGAGAACCGCAACGCCTTCATGGGCCTGCGCGGCCTGGAGAACGGCGTCACGCGCTTCCACCAGGTCCGGGTGCCCGCCGCGAACCGCATCGGCCCGGAGGGCTCGGGCCTGAAGATCGCGCTCACCACCCTGAACACCGGCCGTCTCTCCCTCCCCGCGATGTGCGTGGGCGCCGGGAAGTGGTGTCTGAAGATCGCCCGTGAGTGGTCGGCGGCGCGCGAGCAGTGGGGCAAGCCGGTTGCCTTCCACGAGGCGGTCGGCGCGAAGATCTCCTTCATCGCGGCGACGACCTTCGCGCTGGAGGCCGTCCTCGACCTGTCCTCCCAGATGGCCGACGAGGACCGCAACGACATCCGCATCGAGGCCGCCCTCGCCAAGCTCTACGGCTCCGAGATGGCGTGCCTGATGGCCGACGAACTGGTCCAGATCCGCGGCGGCCGCGGCTTCGAGACGGCCGATTCACTGGCGGCGCGAGGGGAGCGGGCGGTACCGGCCGAGCAGGTCCTGCGCGACCTCCGCATCAACCGCATCTTCGAGGGCTCCACGGAGATCATGCATCTGCTGATCGCCCGCGAGGCCGTCGACGCCCACCTCTCGGTCGCCGGTGACCTCATCGACCCCGACAAGTCCCTCTCCGACAAGGCGAAGGCGGGCGCCAACGCCGGTGTCTTCTACGCCAAGTGGCTGCCGAAGCTGGTCGCGGGACAAGGCCAACTCCCGCGCGCGTACGCCGAGTTCAACCAGGAGGTCGACCTCTCCCCGCACCTCCGCTACGTCGAACGCAGCGCCCGCAAGCTCGCCCGCTCCACCTTCTACGCCATGTCCCGCTGGCAGGGCCGCATGGAGACCAAGCAGGGCTTCCTGGGCCGGATCGTCGACATCGGCGCCGAGCTCTTCGCGATGAGCGCGGCCTGCGTGCGCGCCGAACTCCTGCGCACCACAGGGGAGCACGGCCGCGAGGCCTACCAACTCGCCGACGCCTTCTGCCGCCAGTCCCGCATCCGCGTCGACGAACTCTTCGGCCGGCTGTGGACCAACACCGACGACCTCGACCGCAAGGTGGTCAAGGGCGTCCTGTCGGGCACGTACGAGTGGCTGGAGCAGGGCATCATCGACCCGTCGGGCGAGGGTCCCTGGATCGCCGACGCGACACCCGGGGAGAGCAAGAAGAAAAACCTTCACCGACCCATTCGCTGACCTTTTCCCCAGGAGCGCACAGCAGTCCCGTCCGTCATTCCACCGCTTGCCGCACCGTAACTGTGCGCCAACAATGAAATGAGTGGAATGGCGAACGGGCGTCCGCATTCTCCGGTGGGCCCACCACTGGACAGGGGTGCTCATGGACGCCGCTCAGTTGTGGGGGAATTCCCATGCCAGCCAAGGGCCTTGACGCCATCACCGGCAGGATCATGCGGGCCGGCGAGGGCAGGATGTTGCGCCGTCTGGAGCGCATCGCCCAACAGGTCGGTTCCTTGGAAGAGGACTTCAAGGAACTGGCCGACGAGGAACTCCAGGCGCTCACACCGGAGTTCAAGGACCGGTACGCCGACGGCGAGAGCCTCGACGACCTGCTGCCGGAAGCCTTCGCCGCGATGCGCGAGGCCGCGCGGCGCACCCTCGGCATGCGGCACTTCGACGTCCAGATCATGGGCGGCGCGGCGCTCCACCTCGGCAACATCGCCGAGATGCAGACAGGTGAGGGCAAGACCCTGGTCGGCACGCTTCCCGTGTACCTGAACGCCTTGACCGGCAAGGGAGTTCACCTCGTCACGGTCAACGACTACCTGGCCGAGCGCGACGCCGAGTGGATGGGCCGCGCGTACCGCTTCCTCGGCCTGACCGTCGGTGTCATCAAGTCGCAGTCGACACCGGCCGAGCGTCGCGCCCAGTACGCCTGCGACATCACGTACGGCACCAACACCGAGTTCGGATTCGACTACCTGCGCGACAACATGGCCTGGTCGAGGGACGAACTCGTCCAGCGCGGCCACCACTTCGCGATCGTCGACGAGGCCGACTCGATCCTCATCGACGAGGCCCGCACCCCGCTGATCATCTCAGGACCGGCCGACCAGCCCACGCACTGGTACGAGTCCTTCGCCAAGTTCGCCCTGCGGATGACGGGCGTCCTGGTGCAGGAGGAGCAGTTCACCACGCCGACGGACAAGGACCGCCTCGCCGAGCTGCGGACCCAGTACGACTACGAGTACGACCCCAAGAAGCGCACCGTGTCGATCCTGGACCGCGGAGTGGAGTACCTCCAGGACCAGTTGGGCATCGACAGCCTCTACGAGTCCGACCACACCCCGCTCATCGGGCACCTCAGTAACGCCCTGAAGGCCAAGGAGCACTTCAAGAAGGACAAGGACTACGTCCTCGTGGACGGCGAGGTACTGATCGTCGACGAGCACACCGGGCGCATCCTCGCGGGCCGCCGCTACAACGAGGGGCTGCACCAGGCCATCGAGGCCAAGGAAGGCGTGACGATCAAGGACGAGAACCAGACGCTCGCCACGATCACCCTGCAGAACTTCTTCCGCCTGTACGAGAAGCTCGCCGGCATGACCGGCACCGCCATGACCGAGGCGGCCGAGTTCCACCAGATCTACAAGCTGCAGGTCGTCCCGATCCCCACCAACCGGCCGATGGTCCGCGTCGACGACCCCGACCAGATCTACCGCACCGAGGAGGCGAAGTACGCCGCGATCCTCGCCGACATCGCCGAGAAGCACGAGGCGGGCCAGCCCGTCCTGGTGGGCACCACCTCGGTCGAGAAGTCCGAGGAGCTCTCCGCGCGGCTGCGCAGGAAGGGCATCCGGCACGAGGTCCTCAACGCCAAGAACCACCAGCGCGAGGCGCAGATCGTCGCGCAGGCCGGACGCAAGGGCGCGGTCACCGTTGCCACCAACATGGCGGGCCGCGGCACCGACATCATGCTCGGCGGCAACCCGGAGGCCATGGCGCTCGCCGAGTCCGGCGAGGACACGGACCCCGAGGACCAGCAGAGGGTCCTGGACCGCATCACCTCCTCGGCCGCCACCGAACACGAGGAGGTCAAGGAACTGGGCGGCCTCTACGTCCTGGGCACCGAACGCCACGAGTCCCGCCGCATCGACAACCAGCTGCGCGGCCGCTCGGGCCGTCAGGGCGACCCGGGAGCCTCCCGCTTCTACCTCTCGCTCCAGGACGACCTGATGCGGCTGTTCCGCGCCAACGTGGTCGACCGAGTGATGTCCATGGCGAACGTCCCCGACGACGTACCCATCGAGAACAAGATGGTCACCCGCGCCATCGCCTCCGCCCAGGCCCAGCTGGAGCAGCAGCACTTCGAGTCCCGCAAGGACGTCCTGAAGTTCGACGAGGTCCTCAACAGGCAGCGCACCCTCATCTACGCCGAGCGCCGCCGGGTCCTCGCGGGGGAGGACCTGCGCGAACAGATCCTGCACTTCATGGACGACACCGTCCGCGCGTACGTCGGGCAGGAGACGAGCGAGGGCTTCGCCGAGGAATGGGACCTGGAGAGGCTGTGGAGCGCCTTCAAACAGCTCTACCCCGTACGGATCACCATCGAGGACCTGGAGGACGTGGCGGGCGACCGCGCGAACCTTACCGCCGACGACCTGCTCGACTCGGTCACGGAGGACATCCACGCCCGCTACGAGGACCGCGAGGCCGAGCTCGGCGCCGAGGCCCTGCGCGACCTGGAACGCCTGGTCGTCCTCTCCGTCCTCGACCGCAAATGGCGCGAGCACCTCTACGAGATGGACTACCTCCGCGACGGCATCGGCCTGCGCTGGACGCTGGGCCGGGAGCCCATCGTCGAGTACGAGCGCGAGGGCTTCGACATGTACGGCGCGATGACCGAGGCCATCAAGGAGGAGTCCGTCGGCTACGTCTTCAACCTCGACGCCGCCGCCCCGGCCGCCGAGACCAGGCGTGGGCCGACCGACGGACTTCACTTCACCGCGCCCACGCTGGACACGGCCGAGGGAGTCGTCGAGGGTTCCTTCGCCCCGGCCGACGCCGCTCCCGAACCCACGGAAGGGGCACCCGCGCGGAGCGGCGCCCGGCCCGCGAAGTCGAAGGCCAGGCGCCGCCGCAGGCGGTGAGGGCGGGTCAGCAGTACTTGCTGCTGGGATCCCGCGTCGTCCACGAGCACGAGTCGACCTTGCTGCCGTTCGCCTTGGTGAGCGTGGCGGTGTCGCTCGTGTTGTTCCAGACGTAGGCGCGGCGGTTCTGGTATCTGTGCGCCGACGTGGCCGTGCCCTTGCCGGTGTGCACGATGACGGTCTTGCCCGCCCCGATCTTGACGTTGGGGAAGGTGAACCTGTGGTTCGCGATGTCCTTCAGGATCCAGCCGTTGACCGAGATCGCCGCGGAGCTGGTGTTCTTGAGCTGCACCCACTCGCCGTTGAGACTGGCGTTCGAGCCCGTGTCCGAGCCCGGACTGTCGAAGTAGGCGCGGTGGATGGTGATGCCGCCGGCGGCCTGAGCCGGAGTGCTGAGAAACGTGCCCGTCAGTGCCACGGCGCCCGCGAGAGCGGGCAGGGCAGCGCGTATCCGCATGAGAATCCCCCCAAGGTGTTCTCCACCGGTCGGTCGTCCACCGACCGGTGGTGCAGTGCTATCACACGATCTTCACGCTGGCTTCACAAAGGGTGATTTCCGTTCCTCCAGGACGCGGGGGTGCTAATGGGACCGGAAGAGGGGCGCACTGTCCTGTGCGGGACGCATTGCGGCCACAATGGGGGAATGAGCGACAGTCCAGCCCCCCTCGCTGATCCGCATCTTGTCTTCGACCCCGTGGACGGAGTCCGGGATGTCGTGATCCTCGGATCCACCGGCTCGATCGGCACCCAGGCCATCGACCTCGTGCTGCGCAACCCCGACCGGTTCCGGGTCACCGCGCTCTCCGCCGCCGGCGGACGGGTCGGACTGCTCGCCGAGCAGGCGCACCGACTGCGCGTCGAGGCGGTCGCCGTAGCACGCGCGGACGTCGTGCCGGCACTGAAGGAGGCGCTCGCCGCGCGGTACGCCCCTGGTGAGGCCCTTCCCGAGATCCTCGCCGGGCCGACCGCGGCCACTCAGCTGGCCGCCTCCGCCTGCCACACCGTGCTGAACGGAATCACCGGATCCATCGGCCTCGCGCCCACCCTCGCCGCCCTGGAGGCGGGCCGCACCCTCGCGCTCGCCAACAAGGAGTCGCTCATCGTCGGCGGCCCGCTGGTGAAGGCGCTGGCCAAGCCGGGCCAGATCATCCCGGTCGACTCCGAGCACGCCGCCCTGTTCCAGGCCCTCGCCTCGGGCACCCGGGCAGACGTACGCAAACTCGTCGTGACCGCTTCCGGGGGCCCCTTCCGGGGACGTACGAAATCCGAACTGGCCGACGTCACCCCCGAGGCCGCTCTCGCCCACCCCACCTGGGCCATGGGACCGGTCATCACCATCAACTCCGCGACCCTTGTCAACAAGGGGCTGGAAGTCATCGAGGCGCACCTCCTCTACGACATTCCCTTCGAACGGATTGAGGTGGTCGTGCACCCGCAGTCGTATGTCCACTCGATGGTTGAGTTCACCGACGGATCGACGATCGCCCAGGCGACGCCCCCCGACATGCGCGGGCCCATCGCCATCGGGCTCGGCTGGCCCGAGCGCGTGCCCGACGCGGCGCCCGCCTTCGACTGGACCAAGGCGTCGAGCTGGGAGTTCTACCCGCTCGACACCGAGGCGTTCCCGTCGGTGGCCCTCGCCCGGCACGTCGGGCAGCTCGCGGGTACGGCCCCGGCGGTGTTCAATGCCGCCAACGAGGAGTGCGTGGACGCGTTCCTGAACGGCGGGCTGCCGTACCTCGGGATCATGGAGACTGTCACACGAGTGGTCGAGGAACACGGCACACCGGATACGGGAACTTCCCTGACGGTCGCGGACGTCCTCGAAGCGGAGACCTGGGCGCGCGCCCGGGCCCGTGAACTGACGGCACAGACGAAACAGACGCCACAGGCGACAACCGCGGAGGCTCGTGCATGACGACCTTGATGATGATCCTCGGCATAGTCGTCTTCGTGGTCGGCCTGCTCATCTCGATCGCGTGGCACGAGCTGGGACATCTGTCGACGGCCAAGCTCTTCGGCATCCGCGTGCCGCAGTACATGGTCGGCTTCGGCCCGACCATCTGGTCACGCAAGAAGGGCGACACCGAGTACGGCATCAAGGCGGTCCCGCTCGGCGGCTACATCCGCATGATCGGCATGTTCCCGCCAGGCCCGGACGGCAGGATCGAGGCCCGCTCGACCTCTCCGTTCCGCGGCATGATCGAGGACGCCAGATCGGCCGCCTTCGAGGAGCTCAAGCCCGGCGACGAGAGCCGCCTCTTCTACACGCGCAAGCCGTGGAAGCGCGTGATCGTGATGTTCGCGGGCCCCTTCATGAACCTCATCCTGGCCGTCGCGATCTTCCTCGGCGTGATGATGACGTTCGGCATCCAGACCCAGACCACCACGGTCGGCAAGGTCTCCGACTGCGTCATCCAGGGGAGCGAGAACCGGACGAAGTGCGAGACCGGTGACGAGGCCGCGCCTGCCAAGGCCGCCGGCCTGCTGGGCGGCGACAAGATCGTCGCGTTCAACGGCAAGGCCGTCGAGGACTGGTCGACCCTCCAGACCGACATCCGCGACAACCCCGGTAAGACCGTCACCCTCACCGTCGAGCGCAAGGGCGAGCAGGTCGACCTCACCGCCCACCTGATCGAGAACCAGGTCAGCAAGACCGACGGCAACGGCGGCTATGTCGAGGGCCAGTACGTGTCTGCCGGCTTCCTCGGCTTCACGCCTGCCTCCGGCATCGTCGAGCAGTCCTTCGGGCAGTCCGTGGACCGCATGGGCGACATGATGCAGAACGGCGTCGAGTCGTTGATCGCCCTGCCGAGCAAGGTCCCCGCCCTGTGGGACGCGGCCTTCGGCGACGGCCCGCGCGAGGACGACTCCCCGATGGGCGTGGTCGGCGCGGCCCGCATCGGCGGCGACGTGTTCACCCTCGACATCCCGGCCTCCCAGCAGGTCGCGATGATGCTGTTCCTGGTGGCCGGCTTCAACCTCTCGCTGTTCCTCTTCAACATGCTCCCGCTGCTCCCGCTCGACGGCGGGCACATCGCGGGTGCGCTGTGGGAGTCGCTGCGCCGGAACCTGGCGAAGGTGCTGAGGCGGCCCGACCCGGGCCCGTTCGACGTGGCCAAGCTGATGCCCGTCGCCTATGTGGTGGCCAGCATCTTCATCTGCTTCACGATTCTGGTGCTGATCGCCGACGTGGTTAACCCGGTGAGAATCTCCTAGTAAGCCAGTGTTCGCGGCGGCCGGGCAGACTGACTGCCCGGCCGCCCACTGATGAGTGCGTTTACGAGCGGGATGTGCTCGGGCCTGCGCCCGTGCCGTAATCTCGAAGCCTGGAGCCCACGATTCCGGGACCTTGATCCACAACTTGGGGTTGCACAGCAGATGACTGCGATTTCTCTCGGCATGCCGTCCGTTCCGACCAAGCTGGCCGAGCGCCGCAAGACGCGGCAGATCCAGGTCGGAAGCGTGGCCGTGGGCGGAGACGCACCCGTCTCGGTGCAGTCGATGACGACGACACGTACGTCGGACATCGGCGCCACGCTTCAGCAGATCGCCGAGCTGACCGCCTCCGGCTGCCAGATCGTACGAGTCGCCTGCCCGACCCAGGACGACGCCGACGCCCTCGCGGTCATCGCCAAGAAGTCCCAGATCCCGGTCATCGCGGACATCCACTTCCAGCCGAAGTACGTCTTCGCGGCGATCAACGCCGGCTGCGCGGCGGTGCGTGTGAACCCCGGCAACATCAAGCAGTTCGACGACCAGGTCAAGGAGATCGCGCGGGCCGCGAAGGACACCGGCACCCCGATCCGGATCGGCGTCAACGCGGGCTCGCTCGACAGGCGACTGCTCCAGAAGTACGGCAAGGCGACGCCCGAGGCGCTCGTCGAGTCCGCCCTGTGGGAGGCGTCCCTCTTCGAGGAGCACGACTTCCGGGACATCAAGATCTCGGTCAAGCACAACGACCCGGTGGTCATGGTCAACGCCTACCGGCAGCTCTCGGCCGCCTGCGACTACCCCCTTCACCTCGGTGTCACGGAGGCCGGGCCCGCCTTCCAGGGCACGATCAAGTCGGCGGTGGCGTTCGGCGCGCTGCTGAGCGAGGGTATCGGCGACACGATCCGCGTCTCCCTGTCGGCCCCGCCCGTCGAGGAGATCAAGGTCGGCATGCAGATCCTGGAGTCGCTGAACCTCAAGCAGCGCCGCCTGGAGATCGTCTCCTGCCCGTCCTGCGGGCGTGCCCAGGTCGACGTCTACAAGCTCGCCGAGGAAGTCACCGCCGGCCTCGACGGCATGGAGGTCCCGCTGCGCGTCGCCGTCATGGGCTGCGTCGTCAACGGCCCGGGCGAGGCCCGCGAGGCCGACCTCGGCGTCGCCTCCGGCAACGGCAAGGGCCAGATCTTCGTCAAGGGTGAGGTCATCAAGACGGTCCCCGAGTCGAAAATCGTGGAGACCCTCATCGAGGAGGCACTCAAGCTTGCGGAGCAGATGGAGGCGGACGGGGTCGCTTCTGGGGAGCCGTCGGTGTCGGTGGCGGGCTGAGTTTTCTCGCCCCCTCCGCCCCTGCCCGTCCCTTGTTCCTGGGGCTCCGCCCCAGACCCCGCTCCTCAAACGCCGGAGGGGCTGAAATTTTCCCCGGCCGGAGCTGAAATCATTCGCCCTGGCAGGCAGATCCTTCGCCCCTGCGGCAGATCTTTCAGCCCGTCCGGCGTTTGAGGACGAGCGCGTCAGCGCGACAGGGGGGTCTGGGGGCGCAGCCCCCAGGCACGGGACGGGCAGGGGCGGAGGGGGCGAAAACCTCCCCACCCCAACCGGGCGGCGCCGCTCAATCTCGCCAGGTACAGTGCGGAGATCAGCAGACCGCGTATGGTGAGGCCCCCGCACGTGTTGACCCAGACCACCACCAGGGTCCTCGAACCGAGTGACCTGGACGCCGCGCTCGCCGTCCTCGACCGCGAGCCGGTCACGAACGCTTTCGTGGCTTCCAGGGTCCAGGTCGCCGGCCTCGACCCCTGGCGCCTCGGCGGCGAGATGTGGGGCTGGTACGAGGACGGCATGCTCCGGTCCCTCTGCTACGCAGGCGCCAACCTGGTCCCGATCTGCGCCACCCCCCGAGCCATCCGCGGCTTCGCGGACCGCGCCCGCAGGGCAGGCCGCCGCTGCTCCTCGATCGTCGGCCCCGCCGAGGTCACCGCCCAGCTGTGGCGACTCCTCGAACCGAGCTGGGGCCCCGCCCGCGAGGTCCGCACACACCAGCCCCTGATGGTCACCGACCGGCTCCCCACCGACATCACCCCGGATCCGTACGTCCGCCGCATCCGCAAGGACGAGATGGAAACGATCATGCCGGCGTGCGTGGCGATGTTCACCGAGGAGGTCGGCGTCTCGCCGCTCGCCGGTGACGGCGGGCTGCTCTACCAGGCACGTGTGGCCGAACTCGTCGGCTCCGGACGCTCGTTCGCCCGCCTCGACCAGAACGGCAAGGTCGTCTTCAAGGCCGAGATCGGCGCCGCCACCACGCAGGCCTGCCAGATCCAGGGCGTCTGGATCGCCCCCGAGTACCGGGGGCAGGGCCTGGCTGCCCCAGGCATGGCGGCGGTCCTGCGCTACGCACTCGCGGACGTGGCACCCCTCGTCAGTCTCTACGTCAACGACTTCAACACGGCCGCCCGGGCGACGTACCGCAGAGTCGGCTTCCAAGAGGTCGGCGCTTTCATGAGCGTCCTTTTCTAGCCGTGCCCCACAGGGGCGCGGGGCCGTCCCCCGCACCATCCGGCGAAGCGCCCGGGTAGTCTCCCCGGCATGCTGCGCTTCCCCGGTCAGGGCCCCCGCACCCCCGACGACGTGGTCATCGGCCCGCTGGATCTCGCCGCCCGTGTCGACGAGGCGCTCGCCGTGCAGGCCCTCGCCTTCGGTCTCGGCGCCGACGAGATCGCCGTACGCCGCCAGATCGTGCTGCGGCACCTGAGCTACCCGGGAGCCCGCGCGCTCGGCGCCACCACCGTCGACGGACGGCTCGTCGGCTTCGTCTACGGCATGCCGAACGACCGTACGCACTGGTGGTCCACCGTCGTCGAGCCGTATCTGCGCGCCCGCGGCCACGACGGCTGGCTCGACGAATCCTTCGTGATCACCGAACTGCACGTCCACCCGCGCTACCAGAACCGGGGCGTCGGCCGCGCCCTGATCACCGCCATCACGGACGACGTCGCCGAACCCCGCTCGATCCTCTCCGCCATCGACACGGACAGCCCGGCCCGCGGCCTGTACCGCTCGCTGGGATACGAGGATCTGGCCAGGCAGGTTCTCTTCCCGAGCGCGCCGAAGCCGTACGCCGTGATGGGCGCCCTGCTGCCCCTCAGGCACCGCTGACGGAGAAACGGATTTCCGGGGACGGCGGGCCCCCGGCTAACCTCCTTGCCATCACCCTTGAGCAGCAGGAGTCAAGAATCATGGCCCAGGTCCAGCGCATGTCCCGTTTGATGGTCAAGACACTGCGTGACGACCCGGCGGACGCGGAGACGCTCAGTCACAAGCTGCTGGTCCGCGCCGGCTATGTGCGCCGTACCGCCGCGGGCATCTGGTCCTGGCTGCCGCTGGGCAAGAAGGTCCTCGACAACGTCTCCCGGGTCGTCCGGGAGGAGATGGACGCCATCGGCGCGCAGGAGGTCCTCCTCCCCGCCCTGCTGCCCAAGGAGCCGTACGAGGCCTCCGGCCGCTGGGAAGAGTACGGCGACCTGCTCTTCCGCCTCAAGGACCGCAAGGGCTCCGAGTACCTGCTCGGTCCGACCCACGAGGAGATCTTCACCCTCCTGGTGAAGGACCAGGCGTCGTCGTACAAGGACCTGCCGGTCATGCTCTACCAGATCCAGACGAAGTACCGGGACGAGGCCCGCCCGCGCTCCGGCGTGCTGCGCGGCCGCGAGTTCCAGATGAAGGACTCCTACTCCTTCGACACCACGGACGAGGGCCTCGCGGAGTCGTACGCCCTCCACCGCGCCGCCTACCAGAAGATCTTCGCGCGCCTCGGCCTCGACTACCGCATCGTCTCCGCCGTCTCGGGCGCGATGGGCGGCTCGGCGTCGGAGGAGTTCCTGGCCCCGGCGGCCGCGGGCGAGGACACCTTCGTGGACTGCCCCGCCTGCGACTACGCGGCGAACACGGAGGCCGTCACCTTCAAGCTGACGCCCGTCACCGAGGAGCACGGCCCGGTCGAGGAGCTGGACACCCCCGACACCCCGACCATCGAGACCCTGGCCGCCCACCTCGGCGTCCCGGCCTCCGCGACCCTCAAGAACCTCCTGGTCAAGGTCGACGGCGAGATCGTCGCCGTCGGCGTCCCCGGCGACCGCGAGGTCGACCTCGGCAAGCTGGGCGAGCACCTCGCGCCGGCCGTCGTGGAACTGGTGACGGCCGAGGACTTCGAGGGCCGCGACGATCTCGTACGCGGTTACGTGGGCCCGCAGGGCCTGGAGAAGGTCCGCTACATCGCCGACCCGCGGGTGGCCCCCGGCACGGCCTGGATCACCGGCGCGAACAAGGCCGACACCCACGCGAAGAACGTCGTCGCCGGCCGTGACTTCGAGGTCGACGACTACTTCGACGTCGTCGTGGTCCAGGAGGGCGACCCCTGCCCGTCCTGCGGCACCGGCCTCAAGCTGGACCGCGCCATCGAGATCGGCCACATCTTCCAGCTCGGCCGCAAGTACGCCGACACCTTCCAGCTCGACGTCCTCGGCCAGCAGGGCAAGCCCGTGCGCGTGACGATGGGTTCGTACGGCATCGGCGTCTCCCGTGCGGTCGCGGCACTCGCCGAGCAGTCGGCGGACGGACAGGGCCTGTGCTGGCCCAAGGAGGTCGCCCCGGCCGACGTGCATGTCGTCGCGGCGGGCAAGGCGCTCCAGACCGAACTGGCCCTCGACGTCTCCGAGAAGCTCGGCGCCGCGGGCGTACGTGTCCTGGTCGACGACCGGGCCGGCGTCTCGCCGGGCGTGAAGTTCACGGACGCCGAACTCATCGGCGTACCGCAGATCCTGGTCGCCGGACGGCGCTCGGCCGAGGGCGTCGTGGAGCTCAAGGACCGCCGTACCGGCGAGCGCGAGGAGCTGACGGTGGACGAGGCGATCGCCCGCCTGACGGCGTAACCGGCACAACAGCGGTGCTTGAAGTCTGAAATTAAATGCGTCTCTCAGAGACTTCTTCCGGGGCGTATGGATTCCTCACAGACTTCTCTCAGGCTGCTCCCCGACCGTAGGACGTGACAGAGCGTCATTCGGAGGGGAGCAGCCATGACAGGCAGCGAGCGGGGGGCCGCCGCGGCGGTCCGCAGAGGGACACGACGTACGGCGGCCGCGGCAGCGGCGGTGACACTGGCCGCGGCGGCCGGGATGTTCGCCCTGATCGGCACGATGCAGGCGGACGCGAACACGGACACGGCGGCGACCGGCACCACGGATTCCTCGTCGAGCTCGTCCTCGGACACTTCGTCTTCATCCACGTCGGACTCGTCTTCGTCTTCCCCGTCTTCTTCCTCCTCGGACTCGACCCTCCAGTCGCCGTCCGACAACCCCACGTCCTCCGGCAGCGGCGACTCGGCCGACTCCTCATCGGGGGCGTCATGACCGGCGCCGCCGACTGGCGCGCCCTCGGCACGAGCGTCCGTCTGGTCACCACCGATCCGGCTCTGCTGGACTCGTGCAACCTGCTGCTCGCCCGGCACCTCGCCGAGGTCGACGCCACCTGCAGCCGTTTCCGCCAGGACTCGGAGCTGGCCGCGCTCGACGGCACCGACGGCCGTCCGGTCAAGGTCAGCCCGCTGCTCGCGGAGGCCCTGGCCGTCGCGCTGCGCGCCGCCGAGGCGACGGACGGCGCCGTCGATCCGACGGTCGGCTCGGCGATGAACGCCCTCGGCTACGACCGCGACTTCCAGCTGATCCAGGAGGACGGCCGCCCCGTCCGGCTCACCGTGCGCCCGGTCCCGGGCTGGCGCCTGGTGACGCTGGACCGTACGACCGGCACGGTCACCGTCCCGGCCGGCGTCCGCCTCGACCTGGGCGCAACCGCGAAGGCCTGGGCCGCCGACAGGGCCGCGACGATGCTCGCGGAGGCGGCGGGCTGCGGAGTCCTGGTGAGCCTGGGCGGCGACACGGCCGTCGCGGGCCGCCCTCCGCACGGCGGCTGGCGCATCCGCGTCCAGGACGCTACGGGCCCGGTCGACGAGATCCCCGCCCGTGGCTCGTCCGACATGGTCTCCATCCGAGGCGGCGGCCTCGCGACCTCCGGCACCACGGCCCGCCGCTGGCGCCGAGGAGCCCAGGACCTCCACCACATCATCGACCCGTACACCGGCCTGCCCGCCCAGACTCCCTGGCGCACCGTCTCCGTAGCGGCGGCGACCTGCGCGGACGCCAACGCGGCCAGCACGGCGGCCCTGGTGAAGGGCGCGGGCGCGGAACGCTGGCTGACCCGACTCGCCCTACCGGCAAGGCTGGTGGCGAACGACGGCACGGTACTCACGACACCGGGCTGGCCCACGTCGACTTCCGAGCCGGGCCCGGGAATCCCAGCCCGTCCGGCGTTTGAGGACGAGGCCGTCAGGCCGATACGGGGGTCTGGGGGCGGAGCCCCCAGGTACGGGACGGGTAGGGGCGGAGGGGGCGAAACACCCTCGACCGCAACCACCACCAGGGCCGCAGCATGACCGACTCCGCAATCCTCTGGTACGCCAACAGAGCCACAGGCGCGGTCTGCCTCGTCCTGTTCACCCTCGTAGTCCTGCTGGGCATCACCGTACGGCTGAGAGGCAGACTCCCCGGACTCCCAAGGTTCGGCACGGTCTCCCTCCACCGCACCCTCTCCCTCTCCGCCACAGCCTTCCTCGCCCTGCACATCACAGCCGCGATAGTGGACGGCTACGTCAACATCACCGTCCTCGACGTCCTCGTCCCCTTCGTCTCCGACTACCAGCCCCTCTGGCTGGGCCTGGGCACGGTAGCCCTGGACCTGATGCTCGCGGTGCTGGTGACCAGCCTGCTACGGGCCAGGATCGGCCTCCGCACCTGGCGCACCGTCCACTGGCTGGCGTACGCCTCCTGGCCGGTCGCCCTCGTCCACGGCATCGGCATCGGCACGGACAACGGCGCCACCTGGATGCTGTGGCTGACCGTCTCCTGCGTGACCGCCGTACTCACGGCCTTCGGCATCCGCGTGGCCCAAGCGACCTGCGCGTCGAGGCGCACCCCGGCCGCCCTCCTCCACACAGCCGAGCACACAGCCGTGCACGCAGCCGAACCCACAGCCGAACTTCGTCGCACGACGGCGGGAACCCGATCATGACCATGACCTTCACGGACATCTACATGCCACCCCGTCTGCTCGCCCCCGGCGGCGCCCCGGCCGGCCACACCACACACCAGCAGCGCTACGGCCCGGTGTCGTACGGCAACCCGGCGCACCTGCTGCGCACCCTCGCCGAGTCCGGCCTCACGGGTCGCGGCGGCGCCGCCTTCCCCACGTACCGGAAACTGGTCGCCGTCGCCGAGGCGGGCCGCCGCACCGGCCGCGCCCCGGTCGTCGTGGGGAACGGCGCCGAGGGCGAGCCCGCCAGCCACAAGGACAAGACGCTGCTGCGGCTCTCGCCCCATCTCGTGCTGGACGGGCTCCAGTTGGCGGCCGAGGCGGTCGGCGCGGGGGAGGCGTACCTCGCCGTCGAGGACGGCGCGACCCCGCTGGAAACGGCACTCACCGAGCGCCGCGACCCGCTGCCCGTGCGCATCGTACGAGTCCCGAAGCGCTTCCTCTCCGGTCAGTCATCGGCCCTCGCCCAGTACATCTCCGGGCAGGCCGCACTGCCCCGCGACCAGCACCCTCCGGTCCGCGAACAGGGTGTGCGCCGGGCCCCGACCCTCGTCCAGAACGTCGAGACCCTCGCGCACCTCGCCCTGATCGCCCGCTACGGCGCCGACTGGTTCCGTTCGCAGGGCACGCCGACCGAGCCGGGCAGCGCCCTGTGCACGGTGTACGCGCCGGGCCGGGAGGTACGGGTCGTGGAGGCGCCGTTCGGGATGCCGCTGCACCGGCTGCTCCCGCTGGACGGCGTCGGCGCGGTGCTCCTCGGCGGCTACCACGGCACCTGGCTCACGGCCGCCGAGGCCGCGACCCGCACCCTGACCGCCGACCTGGGAGCGGGCGTCCTCATCGCGCTGCCCGCCGACCGCTGCGGCCTCGCCGACACGGCCGACGTGCTGCGCTACCTCGCGCTCGAATCGGCCGGACAGTGCGGCCCCTGCCTCAACGGCCTGCCCCGGATCGCCGCCGCGTTCCGCACGCTGGCCGCACCCGGCCCGCAGGGCACCAGCCGCCGGGACGTCGCCCGCTGGGCCGGACTCGTCGAGGGCCGCGGCGCCTGCCACCACCCCGACGGCACGGTCCGCCTGGTCCGCAGCGCGTTCACCACCTTCGCCGCCGAACTCGACGCGCACGCCGCGGGCCACTGCACGGCGGCCGACCGCCGGCCCCTGCTGCCCGTCCCCGAGGACCGGAGCTGACATGGAAGCCGACCTGGAACTCGCCGTCGACTGGACCGCCTGCCAGGCCCACGGCCTGTGCGCGGAACTGCTCCCCGAGCACATCACGCTCGACGAGTGGGGCTACCCCCTGTTCCGCCGGGAACCGCTCCCCCGGAGAACCCTGAAACGCGCCAGAAGAGCCGCGGCCGACTGCCCGGTCCTGGCACTCAAACTCACCTCGGCACAAGGAAGTTAGAGCCAGCCCGCGAACTCCAGGAGCAGCTCCGCGTCCTGCGGACGCCCGACCCGCCGGGCCCGTACGCCCGACTCAACTGCCCGGAACAGGGTCCAGCCCCGCAGCCGCTCCTGGTCCACGTCCAGCGACTCGGCGAGCCGCTTCACCCGCCGGCGCGTGGTCGAGGACCCCGAAGGCGACGCGATCAGATCCTCCACCCGGTCACGGACCAGCCGGGCCAGATCGAAGGCGCACTCGCCGACCACCGGGTCGGGGCCCACGGCCAGCCAGGGCATGCGCTCACCGGCGAGCACCTTGCTCTGCCGGAAGGTGCCGTGCAGCAGCCGTTCCTCGGGTGGACCGGCCAGGAGCTCCTCGCGGGCCCCGAGCGCCGCGTCCACCAGGGCGGCGACCTCCGCGTCGGCGCCCGCCGACGCCCGCATCGCCTCGGCCTGCCGCCCGGTCCGCTCGGCGACGGTCTCGAAGGCGTGCGCGGCGGGCGGCTCGACCCACAGCCGCCGCAGCGTCCCGGCCGCCTCCAGCAGGGCCTTCGCCTCGGGCAGCGAACGCACGGAGACGTCGGGGTGCAAGCGCTCGAGCAGCAGTACGCCCTGTGCGTCATCCGGGTTGAGGAGCTGGACCGCGCCCCGGCCGTCCCAGTGGGCGAGCGCGGCCCGCTCGCTCTCCGGACGGGCTCGCCCGGGCGCCAGCTTCAGCACGGCGGGCGCCCCGTCGGCCTGCCTGACCAGGACCACCAGACTGCTGCGCCCGCCGGGCGCCTGCACCCGCTCCACCGTCAACTCGCGTAGATCAACGGCCTGTTGAGCCAGCGTCGGCAGCTTGTCCAGCCAGTCGCCGGTCCCACCCGTCCCCTCGGCACCGTCGGCCCCGTTGTGCTGCGTCTCGCCGAGCGCCCGAACGAGGCGTTGCGGCGGTTCGAAAGCCATGCGCGAGTGGTTCCTTCCAGCTGGCGTTAGGCCGGTGAGGGCGCCGACGCGGACGGGGTGGCGGCCCGCTCGGCGAGCCCAGGGAAGGCTACGCTCTCGCCGCGCCACCGCACTGCCCGTACCGCCGCCTCGCGCAGCGCCTCGGCGGCCGTACGCCGCTGGCCGCCCGTGGAAGCCCGTACGAGATCGGAGTACACCCCGGCCACCCGTTCCTCCAGTTCGGCCGCGAACCGCACGGCCGCGGCCGAGTCCTTCACCTGGAACGGCAGTGCGTACGCCGCCGCCGAGGCCTCGGGCTTTCCGCCCAGGTCCCGCACGGCCCGCGCCAGCTCGTCCCGCCGCGCCCGGTGGGCGTCGTAGGCCGCCCGGGCCTCGGTCCTGCGCGCATCGTCGATCTTGCCGCCGACGACGCCGTACCCGTAGACGACGGCGTGCTCGGCGCCCAGCGCGGCCTGCAGCGCCTTCAGCTCCGCCGCCTTCGCCTTCTTGGCGTCATCGGTGTCGTCGCCGCTCCTGGATTCCCTGGTGCCGGTCACTTCGTCCCCTCCGTCAACAAGTAGGCGTGTGCCGCCCCGGCCGCCGCCACTGACGCCAGCAGCCTGGCCAGCTCTCCCGGCACGTCCAGCAGGGCCTTCGCGCGCTGGTCGGCCAGGGTGCGCTCGGCCGACGCGAGCTCCTTGAGAGCGTCCTTCTCGGTGGCCGGCACGGTGGCCGACGGGGCGGGGGTGGCGCCGGCGGCCACCGCCGATTCCGATGCCGACGCGGACGGTGACGGCGATCCCGATGCCCGGCTTCCGCTGTCGAAGGCGGCCGTATGCCGTACGACCTCCGCGCGCAGCGGGCGCAGGCGCTCCGCCAGTGACGGGTACGCGGTGATCACGGCCGCGTACCGCTCCGCGAGCGCCCGGCTGTCGCGGGCGGCACGCGCGCGTGCCCGGTCGGCGGCCGAGGGGCCCCCACCGGAGGTCTCGGTGGTGGACGGCTCGGAGGTGGAACAGCCCGCGAGCGCGAAGGCGCCCGCGGCCGACGCGAGCAGGGTCCTTCGGCGCGGGCCCGAGGGGGTGCGCGACGGCAGGGTGAACGGCACGGGAGACGTCCTCGGAAGGCTCGTACGAAAGGGAGGGCTGCACGCCCGTGATCACGGTACCCGCGCCCCGGCCGATCGGTGGCCAGCGGCTCTCGCACAGTGCTCGTCCGGCCGGTTGTTCCGCGCCCTGCGCCCCCGTCCTCCGCCGTCCGGCCGCGTCACGATGGACGGCAACACCCCCGGCGACCGGATACCCTTTGACCTGACACGCGAGACCTACCCACAACAGCACACGCGGCCGAGGAGTCACCCGGATGAGCACCACCCAGAGCGAGAGGCTGCGAGAACTGCTGGAACCTCTCGTCAGCTCTCAGGGACTCGATCTCGAAGAGGTCGAGGTGGACTCGGTGGGACGCAAGCGTGTGCTGCGTGTCGTCGTCGATTCGGACGCGGGTGCCGACCTGGACCAGATCGCCGATGTGAGCCGCGCGCTCTCGGCGAAGCTCGACGAGACGGACGCGATGGGAGAGGGCGAGTACACCCTCGAGGTCGGAACCCCCGGTGCCGAGCGCGAGCTCAAGGAGCACCGTCACTACGTACGTGCCACGGACCGCCTGGTGAAGTTCCAGCTGAGCGACGACTCGGAGCTGATCGCCCGGATCCTCACCGTCGACGACTCCGGAGTCGACGTCGAAGTGCCCGGCGTGAAGGGGCGCAAGCCCACCGCCAAGAGGCTCGCCTTCGAGGACATCACCAAGGCGCGCGTCCAGGTCGAGTTCAACCGCAAGAGCAAGCCCGACGACCAGCACGAGCAAGACGAGCAAGAAGCGCTCGAAGAGAACGCAGAGGAGGCGTAGCCGTGGACATCGACATGAGTGCCCTGCGGGGTTTGGTACGGGAGAAGGAGATCTCCTTCGACCTGCTGGTCGAGGCGATCGAGTCGGCCCTCCTCATCGCCTACCACCGCACCGAGGGAAGCCGCCGCCACGCGCGCGTGAAGCTCGACCGGGAGACCGGTCATGTGACCGTGTGGGCGAAGGAGGACCCCGAGGACCTGGAGGAGGGGCAGGAGGCGCGCGAGTTCGACGACACCCCGTCGGGTTTCGGCCGCATCGCGGCGACCACCGCCAAGCAGGTCATCCTGCAGCGCCTGCGGGACGCCGAGGACGACGCGACGCTCGGCGAGTACGCGGGCCGCGAGGGCGACATCGTCACCGGTGTCGTGCAGCAGGGCCGCGACCCCAAGAACGTCCTGGTCGACATCGGCAAGCTGGAGGCCATCCTGCCGGTGCAGGAGCAGGTCCCCGGCGAGACGTACACGCACGGCCTGCGCCTGCGCTCGTACGTCGTCCGGGTCGCCAAGGGCGTCCGCGGTCCGTCCGTGACGCTCTCCCGCACGCACCCCAACCTGGTGAAGAAGCTGTTCGCCCTCGAGGTGCCGGAGATCGCCGACGGGTCCGTCGAGATCGCCGCCATCGCCCGCGAGGCGGGCCACCGCACGAAGATCGCCGTCCGCTCCACTCGGTCCGGGCTGAACCCCAAGGGCGCCTGCATCGGCCCCATGGGCAGCCGGGTGCGCAACGTGATGGCCGAGCTGAACGGCGAGAAGATCGACATCGTCGACTGGGCGGACGACCCGGCCGAGATGGTGGCGAACGCGCTGTCCCCGGCCCGCGTCTCCAAGGTCGAGGTCGTCGACCTCGCGGCCCGCTCCGCGCGCGTGACCGTCCCCGACTACCAGCTGTCGCTGGCGATCGGCAAGGAGGGCCAGAATGCCCGTCTTGCGGCCCGCCTGACCGGCTGGCGGATCGACATCCGTCCGGACACCGAACAGGCGGGCGACCAGGCCGGGGAATAGGCCCGGGAATAGATCCAAGCCGCAGGTGGCTTAGATCACGACAACAACCGTTCGATTCTTGCCCCAAAGGGGTGAGGTCGGTACGGGGAGGTAGACTTAAGAGTGTCTGGCCGGACGCGAGCCCGCGCATGCCCTGAACGCACCTGTGTGGGGTGTCGGGAGCGAGCGGCCAAGAAGGATCTGCTGCGCATCGTGGCGGTCGAGGGTGAATGTGTCCCCGATCATCGCGGTACGCTGCCCGGCCGGGGCTCGTACGTACACCCCGTCCTGGCCTGTCTCGACCTGGCGGTCCGCCGCCGGGCGTTCCCACGGGCGCTGCGTGCCCCGGGATCGCTCGACATGAAGGCGTTGCGCCACTACGTCGAGCAGGTAACACCGTAAGACGTGTCGTACGGAACCCCCGTGCGGCCCTGGTACCCCGCGAGTTGGAAGTAGGTCGAGATTGCGATGAGCACTCGATGAGCACGCGATGAGTACGCCCATGAAGTAGCGACGGTCCGGACGCAACCCGGACCTAAAAGGAGCGAAGTGGCTAAGGTCCGGGTATACGAACTCGCTAAGGAGTTCGGGGTTGAGAGCAAGGTCGTCATGGCCAAGCTCCAGGAACTCGGTGAGTTCGTCCGTTCAGCGTCCTCGACGATCGAGGCGCCCGTAGTACGCAAACTGACAGATGCCCTCCAGCAGGGCAACGGCGGCGGCAAGCCGGCGCCGCGCAAGGCCGCGCCCGCCAAGCCGGGTGCGCCTTCTCCCGCGCAGGCCGCCCGTCCGGCCGCCCCGCGCCCGCCGGCTCCCAAGCCGGCCGTGGCCGAGAAGCCCGCGGAGGCCGCACCGGTCACCCCGGTCATTCCGTCCACTCCCGCCTCGGGCCCGCGTCCGGGTCCCAAGCCCGCGCCGAAGCCCGCTCCGGCGGCTCCGGCTCCGGTCGCAGCCGAGTTCACGGCGCCCCCGTCGGCTCCCGCGGCTCCGGCCGCCGGTGCTCGTCCGGCTGCTGCCCGTCCCGGCGCTCCGAAGCCTGCCGGTGCTCGTCCGGCCGGTCCCGGCCAGGGTGGTCAGGGCCGTACCGACCGTCCCGAGCGCACGGACCGTCCCGAGCGTGGCGACCGCCCCGACCGTCAGGGCGCTCCGCGTCCGGGTGGCCAGGGCGCACGTCCCGGTGCTCGTCCGGCCGGTCCCCGTCCGGGCAACAACCCGTTCACCTCTGGTGGCTCCACCGGTATGGCGCGCCCCCAGGCGCCCCGTCCGGGTGGTGCCCCGCGTCCGGGTGGCGCTGGCGCCCCCGGCAGCCCGCGTCCGCAGGGCGCGGGTCAGGACCGTGGTGACCGCGGTCCCCGTCCCCAGGGCGGTCCCGGCGGCGCTCCGCGTCCGCAGGGCGGTCCGGGTGGTGCTCGTCCGTCTCCGGGCGGCATGCCTCGTCCGCAGGGTGGCGCTCCGCGTCCCGGCGGCGGCCCCGGTGGTAACCGTCCGAACCCCGGCATGATGCCGCAGCGTCCCGCTGCCGGCAGCCCGCGTCCGGGCGGCGGTGGCCCCGGTGGCGGCCGTGGTCCCGGTGGCGGTGGCGGTCGTCCCGGCGGTGCCGGTGGCGGTCGTCCCGGTGGCGGCGGCGGCTTCGCCGGTCGTCCGGCCGGTCCCGGTGGCGGTGGCGGCGGTTTCGCCGGTCGTCCCGGTGGTCCGGGTGGCGGCGGTGGCGGTTTCGCCGGTCGTCCCGGTGGTCCCGGTGGTGGCGGCGGCGGTCGTCCCGGCTTCGGCGGTCGTCCGGGTGGTCCCGGTGGCCGTGGTGGCACACAGGGCGCCTTCGGTCGTCCCGGTGGTCCCGCGCGTCGTGGTCGCAAGTCGAAGCGGCAGAGGCGCCAGGAGTACGAGGCCATGCAGGCCCCGTCGGTCGGCGGCGTCATGCTGCCTCGCGGCAACGGACAGTCCGTCCGCCTGTCGCGCGGTGCCTCGCTCACCGACTTCGCCGAGAAGATCGGCGCCAACCCGGCGTCGCTCGTCGGCGTGATGATGAACCTCGGCGAGATGGTCACTGCCACGCAGTCCGTCTCCGACGAGACGCTGAAGCTCCTCGCGGACGAGATGAACTTCGTCCTCGAGATCGTCAGCCCCGAGGAGGAGGACCGCGAGCTGCTCGAGTCCTTCGACATCGAGTTCGGCGAGGACGAGGGCGACGAGGACGACCTCGTGGTCCGTCCGCCGGTCGTGACCGTCATGGGTCACGTCGACCACGGTAAGACCCGCCTTCTCGACACCATCCGCAAGACGAACGTCGTTGCGGGCGAGGCCGGCGGTATCACGCAGCACATCGGTGCGTACCAGGTCGCGACCGAGGTCAACGGCGAAGAGCGCAGGATCACCTTCATCGACACCCCGGGTCACGAGGCGTTCACCGCCATGCGTGCACGTGGTGCCAAGTCGACCGACATCGCGATCCTCGTGGTGGCGGCCAACGACGGTGTGATGCCTCAGACGATCGAGGCGTTGAACCACGCCAAGGCGGCCGACGTGCCGATCGTGGTCGCGGTCAACAAGATCGACGTCGAGGGCGCCGACCCGACCAAGGTGCGCGGTCAGCTCACCGAGTTCGGTCTGGTGGCCGAGGAGTACGGCGGCGACACGATGTTCGTCGACATCTCCGCCAAGCAGGGCCTCAACATCGAGAGCCTGCTGGAGGCCGTGGTCCTGACCGCGGACGCCTCGCTCGACCTGCGGGCCAACCCGGAGCAGGACGCGCAGGGTATTGCGATCGAGTCCCACCTCGACCGTGGCCGCGGTGCCGTTTCGACGGTCCTGGTCCAGCGCGGCACGCTGCGCATCGGCGACACGATGGTGGTCGGCGACGCGTACGGCCGTGTCCGGGCGATGCTCGACGACAACGGCAACAACGTCGAGGAAGCGGGTCCGTCGACCCCTGTCCTGGTCCTGGGTCTCACCAACGTCCCGGGCGCCGGCGACAACTTCCTGGTTGTCGACGAGGACCGCACGGCGCGTCAGATCGCCGAGAAGCGCGCGGCGCGTGAGCGCAACGCCAACTTCGCCCGCCGGGGTGTCCGGTTCTCCCTGGAGAACCTGGACGAGGCCCTCAAGGCCGGTCTGGTGCAGGAACTCAACCTCATCATCAAGGGCGACGCGTCCGGTTCGGTGGAGGCTCTCGAGTCCTCGCTGCTCCAGCTCGACGTCGGCGACGAGGTCGACATCCGCGTCCTGCACCGCGGCGTGGGTGCGGTCACCGAGTCGGACATCAACCTGGCGACCGGCTCCGACGCGATCGTCATCGGCTTCAACGTCCGCGCTGCGGGCCGCGCGGCTCAGATGGCGGAGCGCGAGGGCGTCGACGTCCGGTACTACTCGGTGATCTACCAGGCCATCGAGGAGATCGAGGCGGCCCTCAAGGGCATGCTCAAGCCGGAGTACGAGGAGGTCGAGCTCGGCACGGCGGAGATCCGCGAGGTCTTCAAGTCGTCCAAGCTCGGCAACATCGCCGGTGTCCTGGTCCGCTCGGGCGAGGTCAAGCGCAACACCAAGGCGCGCCTCATCCGCGACGGCAAGGTCATCGCGGAGAGCCTCACCATCTCCGGGCTGCGTCGCTTCAAGGACGACGTCACCGAGATCCGCGAAGGCTTCGAGGGTGGTATCAACCTCGGAAACTTCAACGACATCAAGGTCGACGACGTCATCGCGACGTACGAGATGCGCGAGAAGCCGCGCTCGTAAAGCGGTTGTGTGAGCTGGCCGGCGGTGACTTGTCACCGCCGGCCAGCTCGCCGCTTTTAGGGGCGCGGGGAACTGCGCGACAAGCCCCCACCGGCCGGCAGCCGAAGAACGACCGGGGGGCCTGGGGCGAAGCCCCAGAGGATGGGACGGGTAGGGGCGGCGGGGGCGAAAACCCCGTCGAGCGAGCCGGAGGTTCGTTGTACGGTTCTGATGACCCTGCCAAGCGCATTGGCAGGCCATCTATCCCGTACCGGCGGGACATCCGGTTACACATGTATGTGGGGACGCTGTCCTTCGACCTGCTCCTCGGCGACGTTCGCTCGCTCAAGGAGAAACGCTCTCTCGTCCGCCCGATCGTCGCCGAACTCCAGCGGAAGTACCCGGTGAGCGTGGCGGAGACGGGAAACCAGGACTTGCACCGCAGGGTCGAGATCGGCCTCGCGGTGGTCTCCGGAGACACCGAGCACCTCACCGACGTACTGGACCGGTGTGAACGGCTCGTCGCGGCACGACCGGAGGTGGAACTGCTGTCGGTACGGCGCAGACTCCACACGGACGAAGACTGACGACGTCGGACGACGACTGACGAAGACCGACGAAGACTGACGAAACAAGCAAGGCGAAGAAGGAGACGGACCAGTGGCCGACAACGCGCGGGCTAAGAGGCTGGCGGACCTCATCCGAGAGGTGGTGGCCAAGAAGCTGCAGCGCGGGATCAAGGATCCGCGGCTCGGCACCCACGTCACCATCACGGACACCCGGGTCACGGGTGATCTGCGGGAGGCGACCGTCTTCTACACGGTGTACGGGGACGACCAGGTGCGGGCGGAGGCCGCCGCGGGCCTGGAGAGCGCCAAGGGCGTGCTCCGCTCCGCGGTCGGTGCGGCGGCGGGCGTGAAGTTCACGCCGACGCTGACCTTCGTCGCGGACGCCCTGCCGGACACCGCCAAGACCATCGAGGACCTGCTCGACAAGGCGCGTGCCTCGGACGAGAAGGTGCGCGAGGTCTCCTCCGGAGCGAAGTACGCCGGTGACGCGGACCCGTACAAGAAGCCGGACTCCGACGAAGAGTCGGACGACGACGAGACGGACGACGCCACCGGATGACCGAGAAGCACCAGACGCCCGACGGGCTTGTCATCGTCGACAAGCCGTCGGGCTTCACTTCGCACGACGTGGTCGCCAAGATGCGCGGGATCGCCAGGACCCGCCGCGTCGGACACGCAGGCACCCTCGACCCCATGGCGACGGGCGTGCTCGTCCTCGGCGTCGAGAAGGCCACCAAACTCCTCGGGCACCTCGCGCTCACCGAGAAGGAGTACCTGGGGACCATCCGGCTCGGGCAGAACACGCTGACGGACGACGCCGAGGGCGACATCACCTCGTCCACGGACGCGTCCGGCATCAAGCGGGACGCCGTCGACGCCGGCATCGCCAAGCTGACCGGCGACATCATGCAGGTGCCGTCCAAGGTCAGCGCCATCAAGATCAACGGCGTGCGCTCGTACAAGCGGGCGCGCGACGGCGAGGACTTCGAGATCCCGGCCCGTCCGGTGCGGATCTCGTCGTTCGCGGTGTACGACGTCCGTGACGCCGTAGCCGAGGACGGCACCCCGGTCCTGGACCTGGTGGTCTCGGTGGTCTGCTCGTCCGGCACGTACATCCGGGCGCTCGCCCGTGACCTGGGCGCGGACCTGGGCGTCGGCGGCCACCTCACCGCGCTGCGCCGCACCCGCGTCGGCCCGTACAAGCTCGACTCCGCGCGCACCCTCGACCAGCTCCAGCAGGAGCTGACCGTGATGCCGGTCGCGGAGGCCGCGGCGGCCGCGTTCCCGCGCTGGGACGTGGACGACAGACGGGCGGGGCTGCTTCTCAACGGCGTACGCCTGGAGATTCCCGAGGAGTACGCGGGGCGCGGCGCCGTGGCGGTCTTCGACCCGGCCGGGCGGTTCCTGGCCCTGGTGGAGGAGCAGAAGGGGAAGGCGAAGAGCCTGGCGGTGTTCGGCTGACGCCGACGGCCATTCGGGACCGGGCTTGCTGTACCCGCCCGTGGAGCGGCGATCACGGGGTCTCGTGCCCGCCGCTCCACGGTCCCCCCTCGGTTCCCCCACCCAAGGGTGTATCCATCCGTACCCGCCTATTCACCCCTTCGGGCAGGCGCTCGGAGTGAAGCGGGGGAGCGGAAGGGGGCGCGTTCGACACGCGATCTGTCCCGCTGATCACCCCGCGCCTACCGTCGGAAGCAGAAGCGCGGCGGGGAGGTTCGAGCATGGCGGGACGGGGCCCGCGGACCGGGGGCCGACATGCACCGGTCGACAGCCGACACGTACCGGTCCAGAGCCGGCCGGTACCGGACGACACCCGGGAGACGCGGGACGAGGCCCGGGAAGCGTATGACGACGCCCTGGTGCGGGTCTGCGACCTGGCGGGGCGCCCGCGCGGCACGGGGTTCGTCGCCGACCACCACGGCACGGTGATCACCAGCCACGAGGCGGTCGACGGCCTGGCCCGTCTTGTCCTGCACGCCCCCGGCGGCCGCACCTGCGTGGTCACCGCCGACGCCGTCACACCCCTCCCGGACGCCGATCTGGCTCTCGTACGCAGCGAAGGTCTCGGCGTGGACCCGCTCCCCGTCACCGTGCGGACCCACGTCGAGACCGGCACGTACGTCCGGATCGCCGCGGGCGGCTGGCGCGAGGCACGGGTACTCGGCGCCTCCGCCGTCACGTACACGGCGACCGACCGCTTCCATCTCCTGGGCGACGCCCTGGAGTTGGCGATCGGTACGGCCGGCGCCGACGCCCTGAGGCTGGGCGGCGGAGCCGCCGGAGGCCCGGTCCTCGACGCCTCGACCGGGGCGGTGGTGGCGGTCCTGGGCACCGCGCTGCACGCCGGGCACCGAGTGGCGGGCTTCGCCGTCCCGCTGCGGACTCCGGAGGCCGAAGGACCGCTCGCCGCGCTGCTGGTCCGCAACGCGGCGACGGTGCCCGCGTACGGAGCCGATCTGAATCCGGCGGGGGTGCTGGAGCTGACGGCGACGTCCGTGGGCTCGGACGGGCCCGGTGGACCGGACGGCGGGGACTTCGAACCTGTCGAACGGGCAGATGTCGTAAGGGAGTTCGCCGGATTCGAGGGCGGTGGCCAGGCCGCCGTGCTCGGGCTCGTCGGCCCGCCCGGCAGCGGTCGTACGACGGAACTGGCGGCCCTCGCCGCACGCCGGACCCGGGGCGCGGAACCGGCGCCCACCCTGTGGCTGCGAGGCGCCGACCTCCTCGCCACGGACCTCTCGGTGGCGGACGCGGCGGCGCGGGCGCTGGAGCGGGCCGGGCGGATCGTGGCGGCCTCGCGGGAGGGCCTGCACTCGGGGAGCTCTGCGGATTCGGGTGTGCTGCCTCCCGAGGGGTACGACGGTGAGCTGGGCGACATCGGGCCGGAACGGCTGGCCCGGGTGGCGCTGGACGCGGGGCGGCCGTTGCTGCTGCTCCTCGACGGTCCCGAGGAGATGCCGCCCGCCCTCGCCCACCGGATGCCCGAGTGGACGGCGGGGACGGCTGACTGGCTGCGGGAGACCGGGGCGCGGCTCGTGGTCGCGTGCCGGGCCGAGTACTGGGAGCAGGCGGGGGCGGAGTTTCCGGCGGAGCTGCTGCACCGGGCCGATCCCTCCTTGTCCGGGGCCGGGCAGCTTCCCGCCTGTGTGTGGTTGGGGGATCTGACCGAGGCGGAGGCGCTCCGGGCCCGGGCTCGTGCGGGAATCCCCGAGGGCGCGCTCGCGCCGGCCGACGCACGGCATCCGCTGGCGCTGCGGCTGCTGTCCGAGGTGCGGGCGGCGCTGCCGGACTCCCAGGCCGCTCGGGGCACGCTGCCGGACTCCGCGGCCGCTCCGGGTGCGCTGCCGGACGCCCCGGCCCGACCGCTCGACCGGGACGAGGTGTTCGCCGCCTACCTGGACCTCATGTGCCTGCGTGTCGCGGTCCGGCTGGCCGCGGTGAACGGGCTGCGTGGTACGGCCGTACGACGGCTCGCCGCTCAGGTCTCCGGCCAGGTGCACGAGGCCGCGCGGCGCTGTCTGGGGCCCGGGCAGGGGGAGTTGGACCGCGCGTCCTTCGAAGCAGTCTTCCCGTGGGGCCCCGCACCCGCTCGCCGCCTCGGGGCCACCACCGGCTGGGCCTCCGCCGTCCTCACCGAGGGTCTCCTCGTGCCCGCGGGCAACGGCTACCGCTTCGCCCACGAGGAACTCGCCGACTGGATCCAGGGCACCCACCTGGACCTGGACCCCGCCCTGCACGCCTTGGTGCACCGGGGGCGCGCGGGGGTGCCCGAGCAGGCGGGGCACCGCGGGTCCGCCCGGCCGGGAAGGCCGGGATCCGCCCCGCCCCGCGCACTCCCCGTCCCCCGCCACCGCATCGGCCCGGTCGTCCAGGCACTGCTGCTCCTGGCCCGGCAGCAGGGCCCCGGCGAGCTGGCCCGTCGGCTGGAAGACCTGGTCGACGCCGTGGACGACCTGCTGCCCGAGGGGCCGGCCCCGCTCGGCGACCCCGGCTGGTGGGCCACGCATCTCTGCGTCGACGTCCTGCTGCGGGTTCCCGACGCGAGCCCGTACGCCGGGGTGCTGCGGTTGCTCGCGGAGCGGATCGTGAGGTGGCGGGAGCAGGGGCGAGGCGTACCGGGGGAGTTCGGGCCGGCCTTCTGGGAGGCGCTGCCGCTGCCGGAGGAGGAACGGTTCGAGCTGCTGAGGTGCCTGGTCGTCGCGGATGAGGCACCGCGCACCGGGAACCAAGAAGGCGAACCCCGCTATCTGGACGCCGTGGCCCGCCTCCTCACCGCCGACCCCACCGCCGTACAACCGCACCTCACCCACTGGTTCGACGACGACCGCCCTCTCCCCGCGACCCCGCACGCGACCGTGGCGACGGCGGCACAGGCGCTGCTGTACGCGTACCGGAGCCGGGCCCTGGACGATCTCGCGGAGGCGCTGGTCGCAGTAGCGCACCGGCTCGGCGACGAGCTGCTCGCCGTACTCGCCGAGGAGGAACCGTCGGCCGTGTGCCGGGCGGTGGACCGGTGGGCGCACGACGAGCGCCCCGCACGGCGGGTGGCGGCGGTGGCCTACGGACTGCGGGCCGCCCCGCAGGTGCGGACCGAGGCCGACCGCGCGCTGCTGCGCTACGCGGCGCTGGCCCTGCTGGCCCGCCCCGCCGACTGCACCCTGCACGGCGGAGCGCTCGGCCTCCTCGTACGGGATCCGTGGACGCGGGCCCGGTACCTGCCGCAGGCCTTGGAGCGGTTCACGGCGGGTGACCCGCAGCTGCCCGCGAGCGCGCTGGTCGCCGCCCTCACGACCCACCCCGATCCGGTGCTCGCCGCATTCCGGGCCAGGCTGTGGCAACCGGGCGCGGGCCCGGACACCGGCGAGCTGCTGCGCACCCTCGCCGACGTCACCACGCCCGGCCTGGCCCGCCGCGTCGCTGCCCTCGTACGCGAGGCCGTGGAGATCCGCCCGGCGGCCGCCGCGCACGTGGCCGCGTACGTCGACCGGCGGCTCGAACACGGGACGGAGGCTTACACGGTGCTCTTTCCGCTGGTCACAGGGTTGATCGACGGCTGCCCCGCACCGGTGCGGTCGGCGCTCGCGACCGTGCTCGCCGCGCCCGGCGGCCCGGACTCCCGTCCGCTGCGGCGCGAACTCCTCGACCTCCTCCTCGCCCATGAACGGGACCCGGCCGTCCTCGACACCGTGCTGCGCGCGGCGGTGGCCGACGCGGCCCGCAGGGGAGAGGAGCCCACCCGTGAACTGGTGCACCGTACGGGCCTGCTCCTCGTCCGTACCCCGGCCGGAGCCACCGGCTTCGACCGCGGTCTCGTCGACCTGGCCCGCACCGTCCCCGGCTTCGCCGGCCTCGTGGCCGGCTGGCTGACGGGCGCCCCCGAGGAGTGGGCCGGCGTGGTCGGTCCGAGCACCCGCCGCATGATCGAGAACCTGGCCGGGGTGCGGGTTCCCGCCTGACCCGCGCCGCCGGAATGCGGGATGTGTCACAGCCTGATGCCGATGCAGGCGGAGAGCACCCGGCATGGCACTCTTAGAGCTGCGATTGAGGCAATCACGGACACAGGTTCGACGAGTTTGCGACAAGGAGCAGTCACAGTGCAGCGCTGGCGTGGCTTGGAGGACATCCCCGAGGACTGGGGGCGCAGCGTCGTCACCATCGGTTCCTACGACGGGGTGCACCGCGGACACCAGCTGATCATCCGGCATGCCGTGGACCGCGCCCGCGAGCTGGGCGTTCCCTCCGTCGTCGTCACCTTCGACCCGCACCCCAGCGAGGTCGTGCGCCCCGGCAGCCATCCCCCGCTGCTCGCCCCGCACCACCGCCGCGCCGAACTGATGGCCGAGCTGGGCGTGGACGCCCTGCTCATCCTGCCGTTCACCAAGGAGTTCTCGAAGCTGTCGCCCGCCGACTTCGTCGCGAAGGTCCTGGTCGACAAACTGCACGCGAAGGCCGCCGTCGAGGGCCCCAATTTCCGCTTCGGCCACAAGGCCGCCGGCAATGTCGACTTCCTGCGGGAGCAGGGCCGGACGTACGACTTCGAGGTCGAGGTCGTCGACCTGTACGTGACCGGTGACGCGGGCGGCGGCGAACCCTTCTCCTCGACCCTCACGCGGCGGCTCGTCGCCGAGGGCGACGTCGAGGGCGCGCGCGAGATCCTCGGGCGTCCGCACCGTGTCGAGGGCATCGTCGTACGAGGCGCCCAGCGCGGCCGCGAGCTGGGCTTCCCGACGGCGAACGTCGAGACCCTCCCGCACACCGCCATTCCCGCCGACGGCGTCTACGCCGGCTGGCTGCACGTCGCGGACGAGGCGATGCCGGCCGCGATCTCCGTGGGCACGAACCCCCAGTTCGACGGCACCGAGCGAACCGTCGAGGCGTACGCCATCGACCGCGTCGGCCTCGACCTGTACGGCCTGCACGTCGCCGTCGACTTCCTCGCCTTCGTACGCGGACAGGCCAGGTTCGACTCCATCGACGCGCTCCTCGTGGCCATCGGGGACGACGTGAAGCGGTCGCGGGAACTGATCGAGGCGTACGAGGCAGAGGCCGACTCCGAGTAGCTCTTTCCCCGTACACCGGTACGTCGACGGGGGCGGCCGGTGGCCTTTATGTAGCGACCTGTGCCCTCGCCCAGTGGCACGCGACCTGCATCTCCGCACCCCCGCCCAGCACCTCCAGATCCTGCCCACGGCACGCGTCCGCCACCCCGGCCCGCTCCGCCTCCCCGCTCGCCAGGACCTGACAGCGGGCGTGGAAACGGCAGCCGGAGGGGATGCGCGACGGGTCCGGGGGCTCGCCGGTCAGCACGACCGGGTCGCCCGGAGCCTCCGGCAGGACGGACAACAGGGCCTGGGTGTACGGGTGCTGAGGTGCCGTCAGGACCTGTTCGACCTCGCCCGTCTCCACGATGCGGCCCAGGTACATCACCGCGACCCGGTCGGCGATGTTCCACGCCAGACCCAGGTCATGGGTCACCACCAGGGCGGACAGGCCGAGTTCGGCGCGCAGCCGCAGGAGCAGGGCCAGGATCTCGCCGCGTACGGACGCGTCCAGGGAGGCCACCGGCTCGTCGGCGACGATGAGTTCGGGCTCCAGGACGAGCGCGCCCGCGATGACGACACGCTGGCGCTGGCCGCCGGACAGCTCGTGCGGGTAGCGCAGGAAGAAGCGATCCGGAGGACGAAGTCCCGCCCGGGAGAGGGCTTCCGCGACCGCCGCCCGCTCGTCGCCGCCGTACCGGTGGATGCGCAGGCCCTCGGCGACCGCGTCGTACACCGTGTGCCGGGGGTTGAGAGAGCCGCTCGGGTCCTGGAGGACCAGCTGGACACGTTTGCGGTACGCCTTCAGCGAGCGTGAGGAGTAGTCGAGGGGCTTGCCGTCAAACGTGACGCGGCCCCCGGTCGGCGGGACGAGACCGAGCAGCGAGCGGGCCAGCGTCGTCTTGCCGCAGCCCGACTCGCCGACCAGGGCGACGATCTCGCCGCGCCGGATGTCGAGGTCGACCCCGTCGACGGCACGGGCGCGGTCGGCACCGTGGCGGCCGGGGAAGGCGATGTGCAGGCCCTCGGCGCTGAGCAGCGGTGATGTCGTCACGGGAGGCGCTGTCACGGGAGGTGTCGTCATGGAATGCTCCTCGCTGGTTCCGCTTCCACGGCCGCGTCCATGTGTACGCAGGCCGCCCACCGTCCCGCCCCCGCGTCCCGCAGTGCCTGGTCTTCCGTCACACAGGAGTCGAGCGCCACCGGGCACCGGGAGTGGAACGTACAGCCGGACGGTAGCGCCGAGGGGTCCGGCGGGTCGCCCGGCAGGCCGCGCGGCGCGAACCGCGAGGCCGGGTCGCCGATGCGCGGGAAGGCGGCCGACAGGGCCTTGCCGTACGGGTGCCGGGCATCCTCGTAGACCTTCTGTGCGGGCCCTTCCTCGACCACGCGACCCGCGTACATCACCGCGAGCCGGTCGCAGGTGTCGGACAGCACCGCGAGGTCGTGGCTGATCATGATCAGGCCCAACTCCTGCTCGGTGACGAGCTGTTGGATGAGGCGGAGAATCTGCGCCTGGATCATCACGTCGAGCGCGGTGGTCGGTTCGTCGGCGATGACGAGCCGGGGATCGCAGGCCAACGCCATGGCGATCATGACGCGTTGGCGCTGGCCGCCGGAGAGCTCGTGCGGATAGGCGTCCGCGCGGGCGGCGGGCAGGCCCACGTGTTCGAGCAGTTCGCCGGTCTTCCGCTTCGCGCCCGCCGGAGTCGCCTTCTTGTGCAGCAGGATCGGCTCGGCGATCTGGTCGCCGATGCGGTGTACGGCGTTCAGCGAGTGCATCGCGCCCTGGAAGACGATGGAGGCGCCCGCCCAGCGGACCGCCCGCACCCGGCCCCACTTCATCTTCAGTACGTCTTCACCGTCGAGCAGGATCTCGCCGGTCGTGCGCGTGCCGGCCGGCAGCAGCCGCAGCAGCGCGAGCGCCAGTGTGGACTTGCCGCAGCCGGACTCGCCCGCGATGCCGAGTTTCTGGCCCGCGTCGAGCGCGAGGTCCACACCGCGCACGGCGGCCGCTCCACCCGCGTAGGTCACTTCGAGGTTCCGGACCTCCAGGAGACGGTGACCGGTCGTATTCGGTTCGGTCGGAGTGCTCAACGTGCCACCCCCAGCTTGGGGTTGAGGACCGATTCGACCGCGCGCCCGCACAGCGTGAACGCCAGCGCGACCCCCGCGATCGCGATACCCGGCGGCACCAGATACCACCACTTCCCGGCGCTGACCGCGCCCGCCTCCCGCGCGTCCTGGAGCAGCCCGCCCCATGACACGACCGTCGGATCGCCGAGTCCGAGGAAGGCGAGCGTCGCCTCGGCGAGGATCGCGGAGGAGATGATCAGCGTCGTCTGGGCCAGCACCAGCGGCATCACGTTGGGCAGGACATGGCGGGACATGATGTGCCAGTGCCCGCCGCCGAGCGCCTTGGCCCGCTCGATGTACGGCCGCGACTCCACCGCCAGTGTCTGCGCGCGCACCAGCCGGGCCGTCGTCGGCCAGGTCGTGACACCGATCGCCAGGATGATCGTGCCGAGCGAACGGGACATCACGGTCGCCAGCGCGATCGCGAGGACGAGGGTCGGCATGACCAGGAACCAGTCCGTGATCCGCATCATCACGGTCGCGAACCAGCCCCGGAAGTGTCCCGCGGTGATCCCGATGAGTGCGCCGATCGCGACGGAGAGCACGGCGGCGAGCAGCCCGACGAGCAGGGACACCCGGGCGCCCCACACCACGAGCCCGAGCAGATCACGCCCGAACTGGTCGGTCCCCAGCGGGAATTCGGCGCTCGGGCTCTCCATCGGACCGCCCGGCGCGTTCGTCACGCTCTGCACGTCGGAGCCGACGGTCAGCGGTGCGGTCAGCGCGACGAGCGCGAAGAGGCCGAGGGCGGCGAGGCCGAGGACGCCTGCCCGGTGGGTGCGGTACTGCTTCCAGAAGCGGGCGGCGGAGGCTCGGCGGCGCTGCCGGGCCAGTGTGCGCGGGCTCGCTGTCGCCACTTGCGGGGCCGCTTCGGTCGGCACCGGCCCGTTCGACTCTGTTGTGGTCATCGGCCCACCCGTGGATCCAGCAGCGGATAGATCAGATCGGCCAGCGTGTTCATCACGATCACCGCCGCCGCGAAGAAGAAGAACAGCCCCTGAACCAGGGGCAGATCGGGCACGCTGAGCGCTTGGTAGAAGAGCCCGCCCAGGCCCGGCCAGGAGAAGACGGTCTCGACGAGGATGACGCCCGCGACGGTCCGGCCGAGGTTGATGAAGATCAGCGTCACGGTCGGCAGCAGGGCGTTGGGCACGGCATGGCGGCGCCGTACGAGGTCGTCCCGCAGGCCCTTGGCCCGGGCCGTCGTCAGATAGTCGCTGCCCATCTCGTCGAGCAGCGCCGAACGCGTCACGAGCAGGGTCTGCCCGTACTCGACGGCGACCAGCGTCACCACCGGCAGCACGAGATGGTGGGCGACATCGGCGACGTACGCGAAACCGGTCTCGCCGTTCCCCGACACCATGCCGCCGGTCGGGAAGAGCCCGGGGATCGGGCCGATGCCCACCGAGAAGACGATGATCAGCAGCAGCCCGAGCCAGAAGGACGGGATGGAGTAAAGGGTCAGCGCCAGACCGGTGTTGAGGCGGTCGGCGATCCCGCCGTTGCGCCACGCCGAGCGGGTGCCGATGAAGATGCCGAGCGCCGTGTAGAGGATGAACGACGTGCCGGTGAGGAGGAGGGTGTTCGGGAGCGCCTCGGTGATCTTGTCGATGACGGGGGCACGGAACTGGTACGACGTGCCGAGGTCACCGGTGAGCGCCTTGGCGCAGTAGTCCGTGAACTGTTCCCACATCGGCAGGTCGAGCCCGAACTCCTTGCGGTAGTTGGCGAGTTGTTCCGCCGACACCTGGCGGCCGCCCGTCATGTACTTGACGGGGTCGCCGGGGATGAGCCGGAAGAGGAAGAAGCTGGTGACGAGGACGGCGAGCAGGGAGACGGCCGCGCCGCCCAACTTGCCCGCCACATACCGCGGATAGGCGGTCCTGTTGCGCGCCCGCGGCCTGCGGACCGACGGCCCGGCCTCAGCCGGACCGCCGGTCGCCTCGACCAGCGAGGGTGTTGCTTCAGCGGTCATGGACTCTCACTCGGTGGAGGCGGCTCGCTGCTCGTGGCTCCGTAGTGGCGGTGTGCGTGGCTCGGTAGTGGTGGTGTGCCAGTGGGTGGCGTGCGCGGGGCTACTCGCGGTCCTCGGCGGTCGAGCGGCGCCGCATCGCGAAGAACGCCCCGGCGCCCACGAGGACGGCGACGCCCGCGACGATGCCGATGATGACCCCCGTCGAGCTCGAACCGTCGGAGGACTCACCGGAGGAGGCCGCCGGAACCGCCGACCACCAGCTCCAGTAACCGTCCTGGCCGTAGATGTTGCCCGCGGCCTTGGGCATCGTCTCGATCGACCCGATCTGGTCGGTGCGGTAGGCCTCGACCGCGTTCGGGTACGCCATGACGTTCATGTACCCGGTGTCGTACAGCCGCGACTGCATCTGCTTGACGAGATCCGCCCGTTTGGCGGTGTCGTACTCGGCGAGCTGCTGCCCGTACAGGTCGTCGAACTGCCTGTCGCAGATGAAGTTGTCGGTCGCACCCGTGTCCTTGGGGGTCGTCGGGAGCGCGCCGCAGGTCTGGATCGACAGGAGGAAGTCGGGGTCGGGGTTGGCGGACCAGCCGTCGAAGGCGAGGTCGTACGTGCCCGCGAGCCAGGGATCGGTCACATTGTCCAGGCAGTTGAGGGTGACCCCTATGCCGAGATCGCCCCACCACTCCTTCAGGTACTGTCCGACCGCCTTGTCGTTCGGGTCGGTGGCGTGGCACAGGACGCGGTAGTCGATCGGCTTGCCGTTCTTGCCGACGCGCTTGCCGTCACCGTTCTTCTTGTAGCCCGCCTGGTCGAGGAGTTGGGCCGCCTTTGCAGGGTCGTACGACAGGACCTGGCTCGCGGACGGCTTCCAGAAGTACTCCGCGAAGCGCGGCGGGATGTATCCGGCGCCCTCGACCGCGTGGCCCTGGAAGACCTTGTCGAGGAGGGCTTTGCGGTCGACGGCCATGAACAGCGCCTGCCGCACCTTCTCGTCGAGCAGTGACTCGTGCCCGTCGCCGAACTTCTGCCCGTTCTTGGCCTGGGCGCCCGGGTTGACGGCGAGCGCGTAGAAGCGGCGGCCCGGCGCGTCGTTGACCTTGATGTTCTTCTGGGTGCCGAGGGTGGCCGCCTGAGCGGGCGTCAGACCGAAGGTGAAGGACACCTCGCCCTTCTGCAGGGCGGCGACGGCGGCATCGTTGTCCTTGTAGTACTTGAAGACCAGCTCGTCGAACTTGGGCGAGCCGCGCCAGAAGCTCTTGTTGGCCTTGAGTCGTACGTAGCTGTCGGCCTTGTAGTCGGTGAGGATGAACGGTCCGTTGCCGACGACGGGGAAGCTCTTGTCGTTGTTGAACTTCGAGAAGTCCCCGACCTTCTCCCAGACGTGTTTGGGCACGATCGGTACGTCGAGCGCGGCCATGGTGGCCTGCGGCTTCTTCAGCTCGATGACGAGTTCGGTGGGGCTGGGGGCCGTGACCTTCTTGAAGTTGCCGACGAAACTGCCGTTGGCCGTGGCCGCGCCGTCGTCGGTCATCATCTTGTTGAAGGTCCAGGCCGCGTCCTCGGCGGTGGCCTGCTCGCCGTCCGACCACTTGGAGTCGGAGCGGATCGTGTAGGTCCAGGTGAGCTTGTCCGCCGAGGGTTCCCACTTGGTGGCGAGTCCCGGGATCGCGTGGTTGTCCGCGGGGTCGTAGTTGGTCAGGTACTCGTACATGAGCCGGTGAATGCTCGTACTGACCAGACGGCTCGCCAGGAACGGGCTCAGCGAGTCGACGCTCTGCGCGACCGCGACGGTGAGGACGTTCTTGTCCGCCTTGGCCTGCGCCTGCTGGGGAGCCGGGTTGAGTGGGGTCGCGAGACCGGCGGTGAGGGTGAGCGCCGCGGCGCCCGCGGCGGCAATGAGCCGCAGGAGCCTTCTGCCGTGCTGATGCTGTCTGTTCATGGGTCGGTTCATGGGTCGGTGACCTCGCGTCATCGCTCGCACAGGGATGGCTTGTCGAACTGCTGGACCACGTTGATCGGGGAGACGCCGGCGGGGTTGGTGTGTGTGTCTACCAGCGGCGGTCTCCGCGAGTCAACGGCGCATGAACCCCATGTGGCCTGCGGAAATAACGAGTTGACGCGGATTTTTCGCTCATTGGTTCAGACCGCTGAAGCCCTCCTGGTGGGGGCCTGACGGCGGGAAACGCCCATGGATACGCGTAGGGCCCGCACCGTACGAAGACGATGCGGGCCCAGGCGGGAATCGGTCCCCCGAAAGGGGCCGATCGGGTTACTGCTGAGGGGGTGCCGGCGGCTGGAAGGGTTGACCGGGCTGGGGGTACGGCTGTCCCTGCGGCGGCGGATAGGCCTGTCCCGGTTGCTGCGGGTAGCCCTGTCCGGGCTGTTGGGGGTAGCCCTGACCGGGGTGCGGCGGGTAGGGCTGACCGGGCTGCGGCGGATACGGCTGCCCAGGGTGAGGCTGCTGCGGGGGCTGGGGAGCGGGCGGGGCCTGACCCGGTGCCGGCTGTCCGGGGGCCGGCTGGCCCGGGGCCTGCTGATACTGCTGCCCCGGCCCCTGCTGGTACTGCTGACCGGGCAGCGGCGGCGCGGCCACCGGCGGCGGGTTGCCGTCCGACGTCCAGAGCCCGTGGGACTGCTGGTGGCGCGCGATGTCCTCGGCCACCATCGCGGAGAGGTTGAAGTACGCCTCCCGGACCTTGGGCCGCATCATGTCGAGGTCGACCTCGGCGCCCGCGGCCAGGTGCTCGTCGAAGGGCACGGTGATGACGCCCCGGCACCGCGTCTCGAAGTGGGAGACGATGTCCTCCACCTTGATCATCTTGCCGGTCTCCCGCACACCCGAGATGACGGTGATGGACCGGGAGACGAGATCCGCGTACCCGTGCGCCGACAGCCAGTCCAACGTCGTACTGGCGCTGCTCGCACCGTCGACCGACGGCGTGGAGATGATGATGAGCTGGTCGGCGAGGTCGAGCACACCGCGCATGGCGCTGTACAGCAGACCCGTGCCGGAGTCGGTCAGGATGATCGGGTACTGCTTGCCCAGTACGTCGATCGCGCGCCGGTAGTCCTCGTCGTTGAACGCGGTCGACACGGCCGGGTCGACGTCATTGGCGATGATCTCCAGGCCGGAGGCCGCCTGGGACGTGAACCGCCTGATGTCCATGTACGAGTTGAGGTACGGGATCGCCTGGACGAGGTCACGGATGGTGGCCCCGGTCTCGCGGCGCACACGGCGCCCGAGCGTGCCCGCGTCCGGGTTGGCGTCGATCGCGAGGATCTTGTCCTGCCGCTCGGTGGCCAGCGTCGACCCGAGCGCGGTGGTCGTGGTCGTCTTGCCCACACCGCCCTTGAGGCTGATGACGGCGATCCGGTAGCACGACAGCACCGGCGTCCGGATCAGGTCCAGCTTCCGCTGCCGTTCGGCCTCCTCCTTCTTCCCCCCGAGCTTGAACCGCGAGGACGCTGCAGCCGGACGACCGCTCTTGGCCTTCTGCCTCTTGTTGTTGAGCAGCCGGTCGGAGGAGAGCTCCACGGCCGCCGTGTACCCGAGAGGGGCGGCACCGGGGTTGGTGGGCTGGCGCTGGTCGTGCTGCACGGGCTGCGGCCAGGCCGTTCCGGCACGGGGGTCGACCGGCGCGTGCGCCTGCGGGGCGGGCGGAACGGCGGGACCCTGCGGGGGCTGTGCCTCGTACTGCTGCGGCGCGGGCGGTTGGCCCGGCTGCGGTTGCGGCTGCCCCTGCTGCGGGTACGGCGGGGGCGCCTGCGTCGGCGGGAGCGGGGGACGCGGGTCGGCGGGGGGTACGGGCTGCGTGGGCTGCGCGGGCTGGTTCGGGAAGCCGTAACCCGCTTGTGGTGCGGGGGAGTTGGGTGCCTGCGGGGCGGGCGGCTGGTTCGGGAAGCCGTAACCGGCCTGCGGCGCGGGCTGCTGCGGAGGGAAGCCGTATCCCGGCTGCGGGGCCGGGGGCTGCGGGACTGCGGGTGCTCCAGGCTGCGGGAATCCGTAACCGGCTTGCGGTGCAGGCGGGTTGGGCGCCGCCGGAGCCGGACCGGGGGCAGGCGCGGGGGCGCCGGGCTGCGGGAATCCGTAGCTGCCCTGCGGGGTGGGGCTCGGGGCCGGAACGCTGGGCTGCGGGAACCCGTAACTGCCCTGCGGTACGGGAGCCGGAGCCTGCGGCGGCGCCGGAATCGGGTTCTCGGCGGCGGGCGGGTACACCGGCGCGGGTGCATGCGCCGGGCCGGTGGAAACGGGCGCGCTGGGGGAGGGCCACGCCGGTGCCGCGGGCTGGGGGGCGGGCGGTTGGAACGGCTGGCCCGGCTGGGGGGTGGTGGGGGGCGGGGCCTGCTGGAACGGCCGGCCGGGTGCAGGGGCCGGTGCCGGCGGCTGGAACGGCTGGCCCGGTGCCGGTGCGGCCGCATGCGTCTGGGGCGGGACCGGCGCCTGAGCGGCGTCGGCCGCCGCGGGTTCGGTGGACGCCGGCCACTGCGCGGCGGGGGCGGGTGCCGCAGGCTGATAGGCGGGCGGCAACGGAGGCAGCCCACCCTGGGGCAACGGCGGCGGAGCCCACGCGGGGGGAGCGTCCTGAACGGCATCAGCCGCGTCGGATACGGCTTCGGGTTCTACGTCCTGGGGCGCGGCGTCGTGAGGCTCCGCGTCATGGAGCTTCGTGTCCTGAGGCTGAACGTCCTGAGCGTCGGCATCCTGGGGCTCGGTGTCCGCTGCGTCGGGCCCCGGGGGCACGTCGTCGTCGGCCGCATCGTCGTCGGCTGTGGCGTGCAGTTCCACAACGTCTGCGATGTCCGCAGCTTCCGGGGCAACCGCCTCGTCGGACGCATCACCCGCGTCGGAGGCGGCCACTTCGGCCTCGGTCTCGACTTCTTCGTCCGGGTCTACGTCGTTGCCGGCGCCGTCCTCCGCGTCCGCCGAGAAGGTCTCCTCGGACTCGGACTCGGACTCGGACTCTGCTTCGGGCTCGGGCTCCGCTTCGGGCTCGACCGACGGGGTGACCACGACCTCAGGTTCGACCACAACCTCAGCCGAAGCCGGTACCGGATCCGGCGCCGGAGACGCACCAGCCCGCTCCGCGAATTCACGCTTCAGAGCGACAGGAGAGATCCGCATTGTGGCGCCACTCTCAAGATCCCCGTTATCGGAGTCGGCGTCCGCCTCGCCCCCACCCTCGCCGGAAGAAGCGACGACCGGCGGAGCCGGAACGGCGGCAGGCGGCGGCGACCACTGTGCCTGAAACCCACCCGCGGAGAAGTTCGGCAGAGCCGTCGGCCCACCGGCACCCGGCCCAGGCAGCGCGGCGGGAGGACTCGGCTCCGCCGTCGCGGGCTCGGGCTCGGGCTGGCGCTCGGGCTCGGGCTCCGGCTCCGAGGACTCCTCGTCCGAACCCTCCGTGCCCCCCGAAGCCCCCGAACCCCCCGACGCGTTCTGCGTGTACCAGGCCGGCGGCGCGTAGTCGATAGTGAACTCGCCCGTCGTCTCGACGGCGGACTCCGCGTCGGAGTGGTCATCGCCGGGTGTGGCCCAGCCCCCGCGGTTCCCGTCCCGATCGCTGTTCACAATTCCTCCTGGTGTGGTCGAGCACCCTCATGCCGTGCCGGGGCGACCGTCTCTTGTCGTGCGAAGTCGTCCGAAGCTGTCCGAGGTCGACCGATTCACCCGGCTCTCCCCCTGGACGCGGGCGGCCGTGCACGGGTCTGGCGTCGCGCCCGGTCCCAGCCTAATCACCACGACTGTCAGTACGGCAGGCCCGTCCACCCCACCGCTGCTGCCCACTACGACACATCCTGCCCAGAGGTGGCGTAAACGCTCTCCCCAACGATGAATAAACCGGGCGATAGTGGTGAACAAGTCGAACAGAAGAAGGTCTGAAACGGTCTCAAACCCCCCATTCCTGGCGGAGTTTGTGTCGGATCGGTCCACCCTGCGTGGCGTACCCAACAATCCGGTCTCGGCGTCAGTACCGACTGCCGTCATGGGACCGCACGATCACCGTAGAAGGGGACCGTCACACTCACGCTATCCACCAGGCGCCGCCCGACCTACCGCGGACGCGGCGCCACCCCGACCGACACCAACCCCCCTCCCCGGCTACTCGGCCGGCACGCCACCGTTGTGCGGCGCGGGCTCCAGATCGAACTCCCCGTCCCGCGCCCCGAGCACGAACGCCTGCCACTCCGCCTCCGTGTACCGAAGCACGGTGTCGGGGTCGAGCGACGACCGCATGGCCACGGCCCCCTCCGGCAGATACGCGATCTCGACGCGCTCCTCGTGCTCCTCGGTACCCGGCGCGCTCTGCCACTCGACGCCGGAGATGTCGAGGGCGTAGAGCTCGTTCTTCTCCCGCTCCTTGCGCGCCTTGACGTCCTCGGCCTGCGTCTCGACGTCGTTGTCCTGTCCCTCGGCCATGGTGCGACGGCCCCTTCCTGACACGCGAACGAACTGTGCGTTCACCCTACTTGGCAGAGCGTGTTCCGTACGGGGAAACGAGCAGGTCACGACCCCGGCCTGCACCTGCACGGCGATGTACCGTTCCTGTTCGGCGGCGGCTGTGATCGCGGGGTTCCGGGGACCCGGCCTCCGGGCAAACGCGTCCCGCCAGGCTGGTACCCTGTGTAACGGCCGCTTGTGTACGCACCCCCAGAGCTCACCGCTCCGGAGGCCGCGCCCGGCGGATTCCGCCTCCGAGTATCGGAAGCTCCCCTGAGATGTGGACCAGGGGCACTCGGTGGCACATCACAGACTACGAGGAGTACGCGTGTCGCTCGACGCCGCAACGAAGAAGCAGCTCATCAGCGAGTTCGGTCAGAAGGAGGGCGACACCGGCTCCCCCGAGGTCCAGGTCGCCATGCTTTCGCGCCGGATCTCGGACCTGACCGAGCACCTCAAGACCCACAAGCACGACCACCACTCCCGCCGTGGTCTGCTGATCCTGGTCGGTCAGCGCCGTCGCCTGCTGCAGTACCTCGCCAAGAAGGACATCCAGCGCTTCCGTGCGCTGGTCGACCGCCTGGGCATCCGCCGCGGTGCGGCGGGCGCCAAGTAAGACGCCGTGAAGGGAGCGGTTCCCACTTCTAGGGGGCCGCTCCTTTTGCTGTTTGCGCCCCGCGTACGGACCGCTCCACGTGGTCTGCGGGCGGATCGCAGTACACGCTCTACGTGCGGAGTGTCACTGACGCTTTGTAGTGTGGTAGCACAACGCAATACGCATGACACAGCACGTACGGCACAAGCCCGTACGACACAGCGTGATGAAGCCCTGCCCGCCGGGTAGGGCACCGTCACGAAACTGAACGAGGAGAAGCGCACCTCGCCGCCGCCGGTCCTCGGTAGTGGCCCCCGGGAAAATGCGAACCCGGGTGCTTCGATCGAAGACCGGCCAGCACCAGAAGGAGCGCTTCTCCGCCACCGTCCCCCTGCCACACGGGCAGGACGGGACGAAGACGAGGAGAAAACGCTAGTGGAGAACGAGACCCACTACGCCGAGGCCGTTATCGACAACGGTTCCTTCGGCACCCGCACCATCCGCTTCGAGACGGGCAGGCTGGCCAGGCAGGCCGCCGGCTCCGCCGTCGCGTACCTGGACGACGACACCATGGTGCTGTCGGCCACCACCGCTTCCAAGAAGCCCAAGGAAAATCTCGACTTCTTCCCCCTCACGGTGGACGTCGAGGAGCGGATGTACGCCGCCGGCAAGATCCCCGGCAGCTTCTTCCGCCGCGAGGGCCGTCCCTCCGAGGACGCGATCCTCACCTGTCGCCTGATCGACCGCCCGCTGCGCCCGTCCTTCAAGAAGGGCCTGCGCAACGAGATCCAGGTCGTCGCGACGATCATGGCGCTCAACCCCGACCACCTGTACGACGTCGTGGCGATCAACGCCGCCTCCGCGTCCACTCAGCTGGCCGGTCTGCCCTTCTCCGGCCCGATCGGCGGCGTCCGCGTCGCGCTGATCAACGGCCAGTGGGTCGCGTTCCCGACGCACACCGAGCTCGAGGACGCCGTCTTCGACATGGTCGTCGCGGGCCGCGCCCTGGAGGACGGCGACGTCGCGATCATGATGGTCGAGGCCGAGGCCACCGAGAAGACCATCCAGCTGGTCGCGGGCGGCGCCGAGGCGCCGACCGAAGAGGTCGTAGCCGCTGGTCTGGACGCCGCGAAGCCCTTTATCAAGGTGCTCTGCAGGGCTCAGGCCGACCTCGCCGCGAAGGCCGCGAAGCCGACCGGCGAGTTCCCGGTCTTCCTCGACTACCAGGACGACGTCCTGGAGGCCCTCACCGCCGCGGTCAAGAGCGAGCTCTCCCAGGCGCTCACCATCGCCGGCAAGCAGGACCGCGAGGCCGAGCTGGACCGCGTCAAGGAGATCGCCGCCGAGAAGCTGCTCCCGCAGTTCGAGGGTCGCGAGAAGGAGATCTCCGCCGCGTACCGCTCGCTGACCAAGTCCCTGGTGCGCGAGCGCGTCATCAAGGACAAGGTCCGCATCGACGGCCGAGGCGTCACGGACATTCGTACGCTCGCCGCCGAGGTCGAGGCCATCCCGCGCGTGCACGGCTCGGCGCTGTTCGAGCGTGGCGAGACCCAGATCCTGGGCGTCACCACCCTCAACATGCTCCGCATGGAGCAGCAGCTGGACACCCTCTCCCCGGTGACCCGCAAGCGCTACATGCACAACTACAACTTCCCGCCGTACTCCGTCGGTGAGACCGGCCGCGTCGGCTCCCCGAAGCGCCGCGAGATCGGCCACGGCGCGCTCGCCGAGCGCGCGATCGTGCCGGTCCTGCCGACGCGCGAGGAGTTCCCCTACGCGATCCGTCAGGTGTCCGAGGCCCTCGGCTCCAACGGCTCGACGTCCATGGGCTCGGTCTGCGCCTCCACCATGTCGCTGCTCAACGCCGGCGTGCCCCTCAAGGCCGCCGTCGCCGGTATCGCCATGGGTCTGATCTCCCAGGAGATCGACGGCCAGACGCACTACGTCGCCCTCACCGACATCCTCGGTGCGGAGGACGCCTTCGGTGACATGGACTTCAAGGTCGCCGGCACCAAGGAGTTCGTCACCGCCCTCCAGCTCGACACCAAGCTGGACGGCATCCCGGCCTCCGTCCTGGCCGCGGCCCTGAAGCAGGCCCGCGACGCCCGCCTCCACATCCTCGACGTGATGATGGAAGCGATCGACACGCCGGACGAGATGTCCCCGAACGCCCCGCGGATCATCACGGTCAAGATCCCCGTGGACAAGATCGGTGAGGTCATCGGCCCGAAGGGCAAGATGATCAACCAGATCCAGGAGGACACCGGCGCCGACATCACGATCGAGGACGACGGCACGATCTACATCGGTGCCCAGCAGGGCTCGCAGGCCGAGGCCGCGCGCGCCACGATCAACTCGATCGCCAACCCGACCATGCCGGAGGTCGGCGAGCGCTACCTGGGTACGGTCGTCAAGACCACCACCTTCGGTGCGTTCGTGTCGCTGCTCCCGGGCAAGGACGGACTGCTGCACATCTCGCAGATCCGCAAGCTCGCCGGCGGCAAGCGCGTGGAGAACGTCGAGGACGTACTCGCCGTGGGCTCCAAGGTCCAGGTCGAGATCGCCGAGATCGACTCCCGCGGCAAGCTCTCCCTGATCCCCGTGGTCGAGGGCGAAGAGGGCGACGACAAGAAGGACGACACCGACAAGTGACGTCAAGCAGCTCCACGGCGACGGCCCGCACCTCTTCCGAGGCGCGGGCCGTCGCCCGTACCCAAACCCTCATCAAGGGCGAGAACGGCATCGGTACGGTCCGCAAGACCACCCTCCCCGGCGGCCTGCGCATCGTCACCGAGACCCTTCCCTCCGTCCGCTCCGCCACCTTCGGCATCTGGGCGCACGTCGGCTCCCGCGACGAGACGCCGACGCTGAACGGCGCGACGCACTACCTGGAGCACCTGCTCTTCAAGGGCACCCAGCGCCGGTCCGCGCTGGACATCTCCTCCGCCATCGACGCGGTCGGCGGCGAGATGAACGCGTTCACGGCGAAGGAGTACACGTGCTACTACGCACGCGTGCTCGACACCGACCTCCCACTCGCCATCGACGTCGTGTGCGACATGCTCACCGGCTCGCTGATCGAGCAGGCGGACGTGGACGCCGAGCGCGGTGTGATCCTCGAAGAGATCGCGATGACCGAGGACGACCCGGGCGACTGCGTGCACGACCTGTTCGCGCACACCATGCTCGGCGACACCCCCCTCGGCCGCCCGGTCCTCGGCACGGTCGACACGGTCAACGCCCTCACCGCCGACCGCATCCGCCGCTTCTACAAGAAGCACTACGACCCGACGCACCTCGTCGTGGCCTGCGCGGGCAACGTCGACCACAACAAGGTCGTACGCCAGGTCCGCGCCGCCTTCGAGAAGGCGGGCGCCCTCAAGGGCCCCGACGCCACGCCGTTCGCGCCGCGCGAGGGCAGCCGCGCCATCCGTACCGCGGGCCGTGTCGAACTGCTCGGCCGCAAGACCGAGCAGGCCCATGTCGTCCTCGGCATGCCGGGCCTGTCCCGCACCGACGAGCGTCGCTGGGCGCTCGGCGTGCTGAACACCGCCCTCGGCGGCGGCATGTCCTCCCGCCTCTTCCAGGAGGTCCGCGAGAAGCGCGGCCTGGCCTACAGCGTGTACTCGTACACCTCGGGCTTCGCCGACTGCGGCCTCTTCGGCGTGTACGCGGGCTGCCGCCCGAGCCAGGTCCACGACGTGCTCAAGATCTGCCGCGACGAGCTCGACCACGTCGCCGAACACGGCCTCTCGGACGACGAGATCGGCCGCGCCATCGGCCAGCTCCAGGGCTCCACCGTCCTCGGCCTCGAGGACACCGGCGCGCTGATGAACCGTATCGGCAAGAGCGAACTGTGCTGGGGCGAGCAGATGTCCGTCGACGACATGCTGGTCCGGATCGCTTCGGTCACCCCGGACGAGGTCCGCTCGGTCGCCCACGACATCCTGGGACAGCGGCCCTCGTTGTCGGTCATCGGACCGCTCAAGGACAAGCAGGCGTCCCGTCTGCACGACGCGGTCGCCTGAGCCTTCGACCGTCCTCGACTAAGGAAGCAAGAAGATGAGCAAGCTGCGCGTGGCGGTCCTCGGTGCGAAGGGCCGTATCGGAGCCGAGGCGGTACGAGCCGTCGAGGCCGCCGAGGACATGGAGCTGGTGGCCGCGCTCGGCCGGGGCGACAAGCTGGAGACGCTGACCGAGACCGGCGCCCAGGTCGCCGTCGAACTGACCACGCCGGCCTCGGTGATGGACAACCTCGACTTCTGCGTACGGCACGGCATCCACGCCGTGGTCGGCACCACGGGCTGGACCGACGAGCGCCTCGCGCAGCTGAGGACCTGGCTGTCCGGCTCCCCGGAGACGGGCGTGCTCATCGCGCCCAACTTCTCCATCGGCGCCGTACTGACCATGAAGTTCGCCGAGGTGGCCGCGCCGTACTTCGAGTCCGTCGAGGTCGTCGAACTGCATCACCCGAACAAGGTGGACGCCCCCAGTGGCACCGCCACGCGCACCGCCCAGCTCATCGCCGCGGCCCGGGAGCGCGCGGGCAGCGCTCCGCAGCCCGACGCCACGGTCACGGCTCTGGACGGCGCCCGCGGCGCGAACGTCGACGGGGTCCCCGTGCACGCCGTACGCCTCCGGGGCCTCCTCGCCCACCAGGAGGTCCTGCTCGGCGGCGAGGGCGAGACCCTCACCATCCGCCACGACTCCCTCCACCACAGCAGCTTCATGCCGGGCATCCTGCTCGGCGCCCGCCGCGTGGTCACGACTCCGGGCCTCACCTTCGGCCTGGAACACTTCCTGGACCTGAACTAGAAGCCATGCGCGCGAAGATCACATACGCCATCACGGCGGCCGTCCTGGTCGCCTACTTCGTGCTGGTCGGCTGGCGTGGCGTCCTGCTCATCCAGGCCGGCACGCTCCTCACCGTCACCTTCGGTGTCGCGGTGCTGATCCTGCCGGTCATCGGCGTCTGGTTCCTCTGGAAGAACACCGAGTTCGTCCGCAAGGCCAACCGCCTCGCCGCCGAACTCGACGCCGAAGGCGGCCTGCCCGTCGACGAGTTGAAGCGCACGGCGGGCGGTCGCATCGACCGCGACTCGGCCGACGAGGTCTTCGCCAAACGCAAGGCCGAGACCGAGGACGCCCCGGACGACTGGCGCAGCTGGTTCCGCCTCGCGGTCGCCTACCACGATGCCCGCGACACCCCGCGCGCCCGCAAGGCGATGCAGCGAGCAATCGCACTGCACGAGGGCAGGCCTCCGGTGGAGGCTTGAGAGGTACGACGCCTCCGGTGGAAGCCTGAGAGGTACGACGAAGGGGCCGGCCCGCGATGTGCGGACCGGCCCCTTCGCAATTCCCGTCGGTGCAGAGCCTCAGGCCCGCCGGTACTCGTCGGCCCACACCTCGATGGCGTCCGCCGCCCGGTCGAAGGCCTCCATACGCGCCAGGAAGTCGGCGTTGTGCGAGGTCAGCAGCAGCGGTAGGTCCTCGGGCGCACGATCCCTGCGTACGAGGACCAGCGCCTGCCCCTGCACGGTGCGCGGCAGCCCGAGCCAGCGCACCGGCTGCTGCACCGTCCGTGCCGCGACGACCTGCTCCCAGGGCGTCGTAGTCGTACGGAAGAAGCCCACCCGGCGCAGCCCCTGCGAGCTCACCCAGACGCCCACCCGCAGCAGTCGCAGCGCGCAGAGTATGGCGAGCGCGGCCCCGCCGAGGAAGGTCGCGGCAGAGGCCGGGGTTCCGGTGACCGCGATGATCACCGCGGCGAACAGCACGTACGAGGCCAGCAGCAGGACGAGCGCGGCCGCGCCCACCCGCCACGGTCCGGGCCGGTAGGGACGCCGCCATTGGTCGCGGTCGTCGAAGGGCAGCGCAAGGTCGTCCGCCACCTCGTCAAAAGCGCGGTCCGCCGTCAGGAAGGGCAGGGGCACGATTGATCCTCACTCAATCCACACTTGGGCTGTGCCCGGTGAGGTTATCGAGCCGGGTGCCTGCTCACCACCCTTGGGGGTCCGGATGAGTCAGCGGCCGTTGGACGCTTCGGACTGGTGCGTCGTCGCGGATGTCTGGTCTGCGGACGACTTGTCCAGTGACAATGCGGGCATTCCGATGATCAGGGCGCCCACGAGCCCCGCGACCACGGTGAGTCCTATCAGCCATCCGCCGACCAGCTGACTGGCGGAAGGACGCTCACGGGGCGGGGGAGTGACATTGCTGCGGAACTGGTCGGCTTCGGCGATGAAGGCGAAGGGTACGGGCTCGCGCCGACGGAGCATGGGGACTGCTTCTCCTCTGGGGACTCGAACGAATCGTTGTCACCAATACAGACGAGCGAAAGCCCCAAGAGGTGCCCAGTTTCACCGAATTCGCAGAAGTTCGCCGCCTAATGTCGCGGCACGGCACCGAACGCCCCGTTGTCGGTGCCGGGCCGTAGAGTGGTCGCCGCCCGAGCCAGTGATGGGAAGGACCCTCTCCACCGTGACCGACACCCCCGCCGACGACCTCAAGCCCAGCTTCCGCACCGATGTCACCGTCGAGCTGGTCAAGCACACCGCGTCCGACTCGGACGTGCTGTTCGCCGCCCGCGTCTCGACCCTCGGTGAGCAGTCGCTGGACGAGCTGAAAAAGGACCCGGAGCGCTCAAAGGGCCTGCTCAACTACTTGATGCGGGACCGGCACGGCAGCCCCTTCGAGCACAACTCGATGACGTTCCTCATCAGCGCCCCGATCTTCGTGTTCCGCGAGTTCATGCGGCACCGCGTCGGCTGGTCGTACAACGAGGAGTCGGGCCGGTACAGGGAGCTCCAGCCGGTCTTCTACGTCCCGGGTGAGTCCCGCAAGCTGATCCAGGAGGGCCGCCCCGGCAAGTACGTCTTCGTCGAGGGCACCCCCGCGCAGCAGGAGCTGACGGGCCGCGTCATGGAGGACTCATACCGTCAGGCGTACGAGGCGTATCAGGAAATGCTCGCCGCCGGTGTAGCCCGCGAGATCGCCCGTGCGGTCCTCCCGGTAGGCCTTTTCTCCTCGATGTACGCCACCTGCAACGCCCGTTCGCTGATGCACTTCCTCGGCCTGCGCACCCAGCATGAGCTGGCCAAGGTCCCGTCCTTCCCGCAGCGCGAGATCGAGATGGTCGGGGAGAAGATGGAAGCGGAGTGGGCGAAGCTGATGCCGCTCACGTACGCGGCCTTCAACGCCAACGGGCGCGTGGCGCCGTAGCGCGCTTCCGCACGCCTTCCGGCACAGATGTACGGGTGGACCGAGCGAAGTGTCCGTATTGCGGCATTTCGAGAAGTTCATCTAGCCTGATCAAACGGACCCGGCACTGCTTGAACCCCCGAGCAGGCAGTGCCGGGCTCCACCTTTGTCACGACTTGTCGCCTGCCCCGAGGGCAGACCCCGCGTTGAGCAGCGAGTAGCGTATTACCCATGGCTCCGACCTCCACTCCGCAGACCCCCTTCGGGCGGGTCCTCACCGCCATGGTCACGCCCTTCACGGCGGACGGCGCGCTCGACCTCGACGGCGCGCAGCGGCTCGCAACCCACCTGGTGGACGCAGGCAACGACGGCCTGGTCATCAACGGCACCACCGGTGAGTCCCCGACCACCAGCGACGCGGAGAAAGCGGATCTTCTGCGAGCCGTACTGGAGGCGGTCGGCGACCGCGCCCACATCGTCGCCGGCGTCGGCACGAACGACACCCACCACAGCATCGAGCTCGCCCGAGCCGCCGAGAAGACCGGCGCGCACGCCCTGCTGACCGTGACGCCGTACTACAACAAGCCCCCGCAGGAGGGCCTGTACCGGCACTTCACGGCCATCGCCGACGCCACCGAGCTGCCGGTGATGCTCTACGACATCCCCGGCCGCAGCGGCGTACCGATCAGCACCGAAACCATCGTGCGCCTCGCCGAGCACCCGCGTATCGTCGCCAACAAGGACGCCAAGGGTGACCTCGGCCGGGCCAGCTGGGCCATCGCCCGCTCCGGCCTCGCCTGGTACTCCGGCGACGACATGCTGAACCTGCCGCTGCTCTCCGTGGGCGCGGTCGGCTTCGTGTCCGTCGTCGGCCACGTCGTCACCCCGGAGCTGCGCGCCCTGGTGGACGCCTTCGTGAGCGGCGACGTCCAGAAGGCCACCGAGATCCACCAGAAGCTGCTCCCCGTCTTCACCGGCATGTTCCGCACCCAGGGCGTCATGACGACCAAGGCGGCGCTCACCCTGCAGGGCCTGCCCGCCGGACCGCTGCGCGCCCCGATGGTCGAGCTGTCGCCCGAGGAGACGGCCCAGCTCAAGATCGATCTTGCCGCCGGCGGGGTACAGCTCTAAATACAGACTTCACAACTGAATATGTACGACCACGCAGGCCACAGGGCCTGCAACCCACATGACAACTGCTACTGCACGAACGTCACGCGCGCCACGTGCCTTGCCAGGTACGTGGCGCGCGTGGTGAGGAGAGTCTTTTGAGTCATCCGCATCCTGAACTCGGCGCCCCGCCGAAGCTCCCGAAGGGCGGCCTCCGTGTCACCCCGCTCGGCGGTCTCGGTGAAATCGGCCGGAACATGACGGTCTTCGAGTACGACGGCCGCCTACTGATCGTCGACTGCGGAGTGCTCTTCCCCGAGGAGGAGCAGCCCGGAATCGACCTGATCCTGCCGGACTTCACGTCCATCAGGGACCGCCTCGACGACATCGAGGGCATCGTCCTCACGCATGGTCACGAGGACCACATCGGCGGTGTCCCGTTCCTCCTTCGCGAGAAGCCGGACATCCCGCTCATCGGCTCCAAGCTGACCCTCGCTCTCATCGAGGCGAAGCTCCAGGAGCACCGCATCCGCCCCTACACGCTCGAAGTCGCGGAGGGTCACCGAGAGCGCATCGGTCCCTTCGACTGCGAGTTCGTGGCGGTCAACCACTCCATCCCGGACGCCCTCGCGGTCGCCATCCGCACCCCTGCGGGCATGGTGGTCCACACCGGCGACTTCAAGATGGACCAGCTCCCGCTGGACGGCCGCCTCACGGACCTGCACGCTTTCGCGCGTCTGAGCGAGGAAGGCATCGACCTTCTCCTCTCGGACTCGACGAACGCCGAGGTCCCGGGCTTCGTCCCGCCCGAGCGCGACATCTCGAACGTGCTGCGCCAGGTGTTCGCCGGCGCCAGCAAGCGCATCATCGTGGCGAGCTTCGCCAGCCACGTGCACCGCATCCAGCAGATCCTGGACGCGGCCCACGAATACGGCCGCAGGGTCGCCTTCGTCGGTCGCTCGATGGTCCGCAACATGGGCATCGCGAGGGACCTGGGCTACCTGAAGGTCCCGCCGGGTCTCGTCGTCGACGTCAAGACGCTCGACGACCTGCCGGACAGCCAGATCGTTCTGGTCTGTACGGGGTCCCAGGGCGAGCCGATGGCCGCACTGTCCCGTATGGCCAACCGCGATCACCAGATCCGCATCGTCCAGGGCGACACGGTGATCCTCGCGTCGTCGCTCATCCCGGGCAACGAGAACGCGGTCTACCGCGTCATCAACGGCCTGACCCGCTGGGGCGCCCACGTGGTCCACAAGGGCAACGCCAAGGTGCACGTCTCGGGCCACGCGTCCGCGGGCGAGCTCCTGTACTTCTACAACATCTGCAAGCCGAAGAACCTGATGCCGGTTCACGGCGAATGGCGCCACCTTCGGGCCAACGCCGAGCTGGGCGCCCTCACCGGTGTCCCGCACGACCGCATCGTGATCGCCGAGGACGGCGTCGTCGTCGACCTCATCGGCGGCAAGGCCAAGATCTCCGGCAAGGTCCAGGCGGGATACGTGTACGTCGACGGCCTCTCGGTCGGCGATGTGGGCGAGCCCGCGCTCAAGGACCGGCGCATCCTCGGCGACGAGGGCATCATCTCGGTCTTCGTGGTGATGGACGCCAGCACCGGCAAGATCACCGGCGGCCCGCACATCCAGGCCCGCGGCTCAGGCATCGACGACTCGGCCTTCACCGACGTCATCCCGAAGGTCAGGGAGGTCCTGGAGAAGTCGGCCCAGGACGGCGTCGTCGAGCCCCACCAGATGCAGCAGCTCATCCGCCGCACGCTGGGCAAGTGGGTCTCGGACAACTACCGCCGGCGCCCGATGATCCTCCCGGTCGTCGTCGAGGTCTGACCCTCGCACGCGCCAACCCGGAGCGGGGCGCCTCGATTTGCATCGAGGCGCCCCGCTCCAGTACGTTTACGGCTCCGCCTGAACGGGAACCCGGATCGCCTCGTGCGCCGGAACCAGTCCCCGAACGGGGCGGGAATTCCGACTCAGAACTTCTGATAAAGTCGGAGCCGCTGGAAAGGGAAACGCGAAAGCGGAAACCTGGAAAGCACCGAGGAAATCGGATCGGGAAACGGTCTGATAGAGTCGGAAACGCAAGACCGAAGGGAAACTGCCCGGAGGAAAGCCTGAGAGAGTCTCTCGGGTGAGTACAAAGGAAGCGTCCGTTCCTTGAGAACTCAACAGCGTGCCAAAAATCAACGCCAAGTTTGTTGATACCCCGTCTCCAGTCATCATGGCTGGGACGAGGTTCCTTTGAAGTAAAACATCAGCGAGGACGCTGTGGACCGTGGGGATTATTCCTCTCCTCGGTTCCGCTCTCGTGGTGTCGTCCCGATTACGGGAAAACATTCACGGAGAGTTTGATCCTGGCTCAGGACGAACGCTGGCGGCGTGCTTAACACATGCAAGTCGAACGATGAAGCCCTTCGGGGTGGATTAGTGGCGAACGGGTGAGTAACACGTGGGCAATCTGCCCTTCACTCTGGGACAAGCCCTGGAAACGGGGTCTAATACCGGATAACACTCCTGCCCGCATGGGTGGGGGTTAAAAGCTCCGGCGGTGAAGGATGAGCCCGCGGCCTATCAGCTTGTTGGTGAGGTAGTGGCTCACCAAGGCGACGACGGGTAGCCGGCCTGAGAGGGCGACCGGCCACACTGGGACTGAGACACGGCCCAGACTCCTACGGGAGGCAGCAGTGGGGAATATTGCACAATGGGCGAAAGCCTGATGCAGCGACGCCGCGTGAGGGATGACGGCCTTCGGGTTGTAAACCTCTTTCAGCAGGGAAGAAGCGAAAGTGACGGTACCTGCAGAAGAAGCGCCGGCTAACTACGTGCCAGCAGCCGCGGTAATACGTAGGGCGCAAGCGTTGTCCGGAATTATTGGGCGTAAAGAGCTCGTAGGCGGCTTGTCGCGTCGGTTGTGAAAGCCCGGGGCTTAACCCCGGGTCTGCAGTCGATACGGGCAGGCTAGAGTGTGGTAGGGGAGATCGGAATTCCTGGTGTAGCGGTGAAATGCGCAGATATCAGGAGGAACACCGGTGGCGAAGGCGGATCTCTGGGCCATTACTGACGCTGAGGAGCGAAAGCGTGGGGAGCGAACAGGATTAGATACCCTGGTAGTCCACGCCGTAAACGGTGGGAACTAGGTGTTGGCGACATTCCACGTCGTCGGTGCCGCAGCTAACGCATTAAGTTCCCCGCCTGGGGAGTACGGCCGCAAGGCTAAAACTCAAAGGAATTGACGGGGGCCCGCACAAGCAGCGGAGCATGTGGCTTAATTCGACGCAACGCGAAGAACCTTACCAAGGCTTGACATACGCCGGAAAGCATCAGAGATGGTGCCCCCCTTGTGGTCGGTGTACAGGTGGTGCATGGCTGTCGTCAGCTCGTGTCGTGAGATGTTGGGTTAAGTCCCGCAACGAGCGCAACCCTTGTTCTGTGTTGCCAGCATGCCCTTCGGGGTGATGGGGACTCACAGGAGACTGCCGGGGTCAACTCGGAGGAAGGTGGGGACGACGTCAAGTCATCATGCCCCTTATGTCTTGGGCTGCACACGTGCTACAATGGCAGGTACAATGAGCTGCGATGCCGCGAGGCGGAGCGAATCTCAAAAAGCCTGTCTCAGTTCGGATTGGGGTCTGCAACTCGACCCCATGAAGTCGGAGTTGCTAGTAATCGCAGATCAGCATTGCTGCGGTGAATACGTTCCCGGGCCTTGTACACACCGCCCGTCACGTCACGAAAGTCGGTAACACCCGAAGCCGGTGGCCCAACCCCCTTGTGGGGAGGGAGCTGTCGAAGGTGGGACTGGCGATTGGGACGAAGTCGTAACAAGGTAGCCGTACCGGAAGGTGCGGCTGGATCACCTCCTTTCTAAGGAGCATCTAGGCCGCCAGGCATTGTCTGGTGGTCCAGGGCCAGTACATCGGCGTACGTCCGGTGCTGGTTGCTCATGGGTGGAACGTTGATTATTCGGCACTCTCAGTCATCTCGGGCTGCAAGTACTGCTCTCGCAAGGGAGCGTGGAAAGCTGATCATGAGTGGCGAGGGTGCCGGGCACGCTGTTGGGTGTCTGAGGGTACGGACTTTGAGTCTGGATCTTCAGTGCCGGCCCCGGTGAAAATCTGCTTCGGCGGGTTGTGACGGGTGGTTGGTCGTTGTTTGAGAACTGCACAGTGGACGCGAGCATCTGTGGCCAAGTTTTTAAGGGCGCACGGTGGATGCCTTGGCACCAGGAACCGATGAAGGACGTGGGAGGCCACGATAGTCCCCGGGGAGCCGTCAACCAGGCTTTGATCCGGGGGTTTCCGAATGGGGAAACCCGGCAGTCGTCATGGGCTGTCACCCATACCTGAACACATAGGGTATGTGGAGGGAACGCGGGGAAGTGAAACATCTCAGTACCCGCAGGAAGAGAAAACAACCGTGATTCCGGGAGTAGTGGCGAGCGAAACTGGATGAGGCTAAACCATATGCGTGTGAGACCCGGCAGGGGTTGCGTATATGGGGTTGTGGGATTTCTCTTTCACGGTCTGCCGATCGTGAGACGAGTCAGAAACCGTTGATGTAGGCGAAGGACATGCGAAAGGTCCGGCGTAGAGGGTAAGACCCCCGTAGTCGAAACGTCAACGGCTCGTTTGAGAAACACCCAAGTAGCACGGGGCCCGAGAAATCCCGTGTGAATCTGGCGGGACCACCCGCTAAGCCTAAATATTCCCTGGTGACCGATAGCGGATAGTACCGTGAGGGAATGGTGAAAAGTACCGCGGGAGCGGAGTGAAATAGTACCTGAAACCGTGTGCCTACAAGCCGTGGGAGCGTCGGAGTGCATGCTTGCATGCACTCTCGTGACTGCGTGCCTTTTGAAGAATGAGCCTGCGAGTTTGCGGTGTGTTGCGAGGTTAACCCGTGTGGGGAAGCCGTAGCGAAAGCGAGTCCGAATAGGGCGATTTAGTAGCGCGCTCAAGACCCGAAGCGGAGTGATCTAGCCATGGGCAGGTTGAAGCGGCTGTAAGAGGTCGTGGAGGACCGAACCCACCAGGGTTGAAAACCTGGGGGATGACCTGTGGTTAGGGGTGAAAGGCCAATCAAACTCCGTGATAGCTGGTTCTCCCCGAAATGCATTTAGGTGCAGCGTCGTGTGTTTCTTGCCGGAGGTAGAGCACTGGATAGGCGATGGGCCCTACCGGGTTACTGACCTTAGCCAAACTCCGAATGCCGGTAAGTGAGAGCACGGCAGTGAGACTGTGGGGGATAAGCTCCATGGTCGAGAGGGAAACAGCCCAGAGCATCGACTAAGGCCCCTAAGCGTACGCTAAGTGGGAAAGGATGTGGAGTCGCACAGACAACCAGGAGGTTGGCTTAGAAGCAGCCACCCTTGAAAGAGTGCGTAATAGCTCACTGGTCTAGTGATTCCGCGCCGACAATGTAGCGGGGCTCAAGCGTACCGCCGAAGTCGTGTCATTCCAGCACATACCCCCAACGGGGGCTGGGATGGGTAGGGGAGCGTCGTGTGCCGGGTGAAGCCGCAGCGGAAGCTAGTGGTGGACGGTTCACGAGTGAGAATGCAGGCATGAGTAGCGATACACACGTGAGAAACGTGTGCGCCGATTGACTAAGGGTTCCTGGGTCAAGCTGATCTGCCCAGGGTAAGTCGGGACCTAAGGCGAGGCCGACAGGCGTAGTCGATGGATAACCGGTTGATATTCCGGTACCCGCTGTGAAGCGTCAAACATTGAACCAGGCGATGCTAAGTCCGTGAAGCCGCCCCGGAGCCTTCGGGCAAAGGGGAGTGGTGGAGCCGACGGACCAGACCTGCAGTAGGTGAGTGATGGGGTGACGCAGGAAGGTAGTCCATCCCGGGCGGTGGTTGTCCCGGGGTAAGGGTGTAGGGCGTTGTCCAGGTAAATCCGGACAGCACATAGCCTGAGACCTGATGCCGAGCCGATTGTGGTGAAGTGGATGATCCTATGCTGTCGAGAAAAGCCTCTAGCGAGTTTCATGGCGGCCCGTACCCTAAACCGACTCAGGTGGTCAGGTAGAGAATACCGAGGCGTTCGGGTGAACTATGGTTAAGGAACTCGGCAAAATGCCCCCGTAACTTCGGGAGAAGGGGGGCCATCACCGGTGATAGCACTTGCTGCTTGAGCTGGGGGTGGCCGCAGAGACCAGCGAGAAGCGACTGTTTACTAAAAACACAGGTCCGTGCGAAGCCGTAAGGCGATGTATACGGACTGACGCCTGCCCGGTGCTGGAACGTTAAGGGGACCGGTTAGTCACTCTTCGGGGTGGCGAAGCTGAGAACTTAAGCGCCAGTAAACGGCGGTGGTAACTATAACCATCCTAAGGTAGCGAAATTCCTTGTCGGGTAAGTTCCGACCTGCACGAATGGCGTAACGACTTCTCGACTGTCTCAACCATAGGCCCGGTGAAATTGCACTACGAGTAAAGATGCTCGTTTCGCGCAGCAGGACGGAAAGACCCCGGGACCTTTACTATAGTTTGATATTGGTGTTCGGTTCGGCTTGTGTAGGATAGCTGGGAGACTGTGAAGCTTGAGCGCCAGCTCAGGTGGAGTCGTCGTTGAAATACCAGTCTGGTCGTGCTGGATGTCTAACCTGGGTCCGTGATCCGGATCAGGGACAGTGTCTGATGGGTAGTTTAACTGGGGCGGTTGCCTCCTAAAGAGTAACGGAGGCGCCCAAAGGTTCCCTCAGCCTGGTTGGTAATCAGGTGTTGAGTGTAAGTGCACAAGGGAGCTTGACTGTGAGACCGACGGGTCGAGCAGGGACGAAAGTCGGGACTAGTGATCCGGCGGTGGCTTGTGGAAGCGCCGTCGCTCAACGGATAAAAGGTACCCCGGGGATAACAGGCTGATCTTCCCCAAGAGTCCATATCGACGGGATGGTTTGGCACCTCGATGTCGGCTCGTCGCATCCTGGGGCTGGAGTCGGTCCCAAGGGTTGGGCTGTTCGCCCATTAAAGCGGTACGCGAGCTGGGTTTAGAACGTCGTGAGACAGTTCGGTCCCTATCCGCTGCGCGCGCAGGAATATTGAGAAGGGCTGTCCCTAGTACGAGAGGACCGGGACGGACGAACCTCTGGTGTGCCAGTTGTCCTGCCAAGGGCATGGCTGGTTGGCTACGTTCGGGAGGGATAACCGCTGAAAGCATCTAAGCGGGAAGCCTGCTTCGAGATGAGTATTCCCACCCCCTTGAGGGGTTAAGGCTCCCAGTAGACGACTGGGTTGATAGGCCAGATGTGGAAGCCCAGTAATGGGCGAAGCTGACTGGTACTAATAGGCCGAGGGCTTGTCCTCAGTTGCTCGCGTCCACTGTGTTGGTTCTGAAACCACGAACAACCGTCGTAGCCATGCCACGGCTCCGGTTGACAAGTTTCACCGTGTTTCGGTGGTCATAGCGTGAGGGAAACGCCCGGTTACATTCCGAACCCGGAAGCTAAGCCTCACAGCGCCGATGGTACTGCAGGGGGGACCCTGTGGGAGAGTAGGACGCCGCCGAACTATCTTTAGAGAGCTGGTCCCTGAACTTCGGTTCAGGGACCAGCTCTTTTTTGTTTTGCGTTACTTGAAATTCACGTTGCGCGACCAACATCCACTACATGGGTACTGCCGCAATGCTCAGGGCCGCGGGCGTAGGAGCCGGTGACGAGGTCATCGTGCCGGCCTTCGGGAACGTCGAGGTCGCCGAGGCCGCCGCCGAGGCCGGTGCAGCCGTCGCGTTCGCCGACATCGACCCGATGACGTACTGCCTGGACGCCGACGCGGTCGAAGCCGTCGTGACTCCGCGGACGGCGGCCATCGTCGTCGTACACCGCTTCGGGCGGTCTGCGGACATGATGCGGCTGCGGGAGATCGGACAGCGGCACGGGCTTCTGGTGCTGGAGCAGGGCGAGTCCGAGGCGCCGTACGACGAGATCGCGCAGCGTAGGGCGCGGGCCGCGTATCTCGATGCGCGACTGCGCGGGGTGAGGACGCCGGACGGGGGCGACGGGCACACGTACCAGCAGTACGTCGTGCGGGTGCCGGGCAATGGGCGGCCGGACCGCGACGCCTTCGCACGGGCCGTGCGCGCCAGGGGAGTTGAGTGCCGGGTGCCGGTGAAGACGCCTGTGCACCGTATGGCCGGGTTCCGTCGGGACGTGTACCTTCCGGAGACCGAGCGGGCCGCGGACGAGACACTCGTGCTGCCCGTGGACGCGGCGTTGACCAAGCGGGAGATGCAGCGGATCGTCTCCGCGTGCAATGCGCTCGGCGGACTGGTGCAGCCCGCGCTCTGACCCAACGGGACGGGCGTACGGGACGGGTTGGGAACACGCTTCCGTTCGGGGTATGATCTATCTCGTTGCCGCGAGGGAAACCTCGAAAAGGCGACTGGCCCCCCTAGCTCAGTCGGTAGAGCGTCTCCATGGTAAGGAGAAGGTCAACGGTTCGATTCCGTTGGGGGGCTCGAGAGATAAAGGGCCTCCGCCCTTACGGGCGGGGGCCTTTGTCGTATCCCGAAGCGTTTCTCAGTCCTTCTGGAGGCCCGGAACGCGCATCGCCAGAATCGCCATGTCGTCGGACGGGGCGTCGGAGGCGAAGCGTTCGACCGCGCGCATGATGCGGGCGGCCACCGCGCCGGCTGTGAGGCCTGTGCAGGTGGTGAGGACGTCGATGAGGCCGTCGTCGCCGAGCATGCGGGTGCCCTCGCGGCGTTCCGTGACGCCGTCCGTGACGCAGAGGAGCACGTCGCCGGGGTCGAGCGTGATGGTCTGTTCGTAGAGCTCCAAATCGTCCATGACGCCCAGCAGTGGCTGCGGTTCGGCAGCCGGCTCGACTGTGCCGTCCTGGCGCAGGCGGAGCGGGAGCGGGTGGCCGGCGCAGACCACCTTCAGGAGCGCCGAGCCGTCCTCCTGGGGCCACAACTCGCCGTACAGGAGCGTGAGGAAGCGGCTGCGGGCTCCCTCGTCGAGGATCGCGGAGTTCAGGCGCTCCAGGACGGCCGGGCCGGTGAAGCCCTCGCGGGCGAGCAGCCTGAGAGCGTGCCGGGCCAGGCCGGTGACCGCCGCTGCCTCCGGGCCCGTACCGCAGACGTCGCCGATGGCGAAGCCGTACGCGCCGTCGCGGATCGGGAAGAGGTCGTAGAAGTCGCCGCCGACCTCATTGCCCTCGCCGGCCGCTCGGTAGATGACCTCGACCTCGACGCCCTCGATGTGGGGGAGTTCCGGGGGCAGGAGGCTGCGCTGGAGGGACTGGCTGATGGCCGTGCGCTCCGAGTACAGGCGGGCGTTGTCGAGGGCCAGGGCGGCCCTGCGGCTCAAGTCCTCGGCGAGTTCCAGGATTTCCTGGCGGAAGTGCTCGTCGGAGGGCTTGCCGAGGGTCAGCATGCCGATGACGCGGTTGCGGGCCACCAGGGGGAGTACGACCGTTTCGCCGCCGACTGCCGCGGCTGTGGCGAGAGTTGTGCCGATGCCCGAGCTGAGCGACGCGCGTTCGCCGAGGCTGCGCATGGAGGTGCGCAGCGCTGCCTCGTGGGCCGCCTCGCCGGGTGCCGACCAGACTCGGGCGCCCGGGGTGGGGACCGGGTCCGGCGGGGCGATCTTCGACAGCAACGCCTTGAGACCGTCGATGCGTTCCTCGTCCTCGTGCAGGACGTACGAGAGATACGGCTCGGAGGCCTGGTCGGCGATCGTGTAGACGGCGCACCAGGTGGCCAGGGTCGGGACCGTCATCTGGGCCATCAGGGCCAGTGTCTGGTCGCGGTCCAGGGTGCCGGCGAGCAGGTCGGAGGCCTCTACGAGGAAGGAGAGTGAGCCGCGTCGCAGGCGTTCCAGCTCGCCCAGGCGGGCGGATTCCACCGCGAGCGCGATGCGGTCGGCGGCGAACTGGAGGCGCAGGGCCTCCTCGTTGGAGTATCTGCCCTGTCCCTCGGCGGCGACGCCGAGTGAGCCGGTGAGGCGGCCCTCGACCTTCAGCGGGACCGTGACGACCGAGCGCATGCCGGTGCCGCTCAGGAGGGGCACGGCGCCGGGGACGACCGTCAAGTCCTCGTGTACGGCGGGCATACGGGCCGAGCCGTACCGTCCGGGGCCCGCTTCGACGGGGACGCGGGCGAATCGCTGGCGGGCGGAGGGGAGGCCGGTGGACGCTCGTACCTCCAACTCCGTTTCGTCGTCGGTCGCCAGGAGCAGGAAGGCGGAGTCGCCGTCGAGCATGTCGCGGGCGCGCTCCACGGTGCGCTGGAGGAGGCCGTCCAGGTCGTCGGGGGCCGGGGAGCCGATGAAGACCTCGAAGGGGTCGGAGGCCTGGCCCTCGGAGCTGGTGGTGGTGTCGGTCGCCGAGACGCGCAACGGGGTCTGGAGGACGGCGCGTTCGTGGTCCCGTACGAGAAGGCAGACCGTGGACGGCTCGCCTCCCGTGTCACGGACCCGGAGGTGCGAGGCGTAGACGGGAGTTACCCGGCCGTTGGCGCCGCGGACGCCGTACGTGCCTTCCCAGCGCGAGAGTTGGAGGGCCTCGACGATGCCGGTGCTGGTGCCCGGGGTGTGCGGCCAGGCGGCGAGGTCGGTGAGCGGCTTGCCGATGACCAGCTCGGCCGTGTAGCCGAAGAGATCCTCCGCGTCCTCGTTCCACGCGTTGATCGCGCCGGTCCGGTCGATCTGGACGACCGCCACGCGTACCCGGCCGTCGGCGAGCGGGAGGAGGTCGGCCGGCAGGGCCGGGCCCGCGGTGCGTGTGCCCACCGCGCGCTCGGGGAGTTCCAGCTGGAACCAGACCTGCTTCTGCGTGGGTGTGTACTCGACGCCCCAGCGGCCTGCCAGGGCCGCGCAGAGCTGGAGGCCGCGGCCGCCCTCGTTGTCCGGGCTGCCCATGTTGACAGCCGTTCCCTGGAGTGGAATTTCACGTTCCGGGTAGCGGTCCGCCACCTCGATGCGCACGCCGTCGTCGCTGCGCAGACACAAGACGTCAGCGGAGGTGCCCGCATGTACTACGGCATTGGTGACCAGCTCGCTCGTGAGGACCACGGCGTCGTCGACGATGTCGGCGAAGCCCCAGCCCTGGAGGGTGTCACGTACGAAGGAGCGGGCGGTCGCGACCGATCGCCCCACGGGATCGAAACTGGCGGCCGCGCGCGCGGTGATCACAGAACTCCTTGTCCGGTTTTCGGCATGCGAGGCTCCGTGGCCGACCCGCTCCTGCCGGGGCAGAACGTGGTTCCCCGTCGGTCGGGGATCCTGGGGCGGTCCCCCAGGATGCAGTCCGGTGGTCATGGTGCGGCGCCCCTCCGATGCCTGCCCGCTCGTGCTCGTGCCACCGCCCAGGCCGGACGGGACCGGCGCGGCTGGACAGCCGCATGCAAGGTTACTTACCTTCGCCGTCCATGCGGATGCCGGTCGCACTGTTTCCGCCCTGAGGTGTGCGGACGGTGTGCGAAGCTGCCGAACTGTTATGGCCTGGTTCAGGCATGGTGAAACACTGGGCAAGCTTCAGGAGAAGGTCCGGGCAGGGTGAGTGCCTTCCAGAACGCCGAGCAGTAGTACCCGAGTACGCCAAGCAGTAATGGTCGACCCTTGTGGGAGGGACACAGTGGAGTCTGGCGCAGCGACGCGGGGCACTGAGACGCGCGCGAAAGGCGGACGGTCCCTGAACAACCAGCGCCCACCGCGCAACGGCACCACCGAGGTGGATACCGCTGCGCTGAACCGGCTGATGGCAGCCCTGGTGTCGATGCGGGACGGAAACTTCCGCAAGCGGCTCACGGTCTCCGGCGACGGCGTGATGTCCGAGATCGCGGCGGTTTTCAACGAGGTGGCCGACCGGAATCTGCATCTGACGGGTGAGTTGTCGCGGGTGCGGCGCATGGTCGGGCGTGAGGGAAAGCTCACGGAACGGCTGGAAGCGGGGGCCTCCGAGGGGTCCTGGGCGGCCGCGATCGACGCCTCGAACGCGCTCGTCGACGATCTCGTACGGCCCGTCTCCGAGGTCGGCCGGGTGCTGTCGGCGGTGGCGGAGGGCGATCTGTCGCCGCGGATGGACCTGCGGGCGCAGGCGGCGGACGGGAACGGGCACCCGCTGCGCGGTGAGTTCCTCAAGGTCGGGCGCACGGTCAACAACCTGGTCGACCAGCTGTCGACGTTCACCGATGAGGTCACGCGCGTGGCCAGCGAGGTGGGTACCGAGGGCAAGCTGGGCGGGCAGGCCCGGGTGCGCGGTATGTCCGGTTCATGGAAGGACCTCACGGACTCGGTCAACACCATGGCGTACCGGCTGACGGCTCAGGTGCGTGACATCGCTCTCGTGACGACGGCGGTCGCCAAGGGTGACTTGTCCCGGAAGGTCACGGTTCACGTGGCCGGCGAGATGCTGGAGCTGAAGGAAACCGTCAACACGATGGTGGACCAGCTCTCTTCGTTCTCCTCCGAGGTGACGCGAGTCGCGCGCGAGGTGGGTACGGAGGGTGAGCTCGGCGGCCAGGCCAAGGTGCCTGGTGTGGCGGGTGTGTGGAAAGACCTCACCGATTCGGTGAATCTTATGGCCGGGAATCTGACGGCCCAGGTGCGCGGGATCGCGCAGGTCACGACAGCGGTCGCCAGCGGTGATCTGTCACAGAAGGTGACGGTTTCCGCGCGTGGTGAGGTGGCGCAGCTCGCCGAGACCATCAACCAGATGACCGAGACGCTGCGGACGTTCGCCGACGAGGTCACGCGCGTCGCGAACGAGGTCGGTGGCGAGGGGCGGCTCGGCGGGCAGGCGAACGTGCCGGGTGCGGCGGGTACCTGGAAGGACCTGACGGACTCCGTCAACACGGTCTTCCGGAACCTGACCACTCAGGTGCGCGACATCGCCGCGGTGACGACGGCCGTGGCCAACGGTGACCTCTCGCAGAAGGTCAGCGTCGAGGTCGCCGGCGAGATGCTGGAGCTGAAGAACACCGTCAACACGATGGTCGACCAGCTGTCGTCCTTCGGTGCCGAGGTCACGCGCGTGGCGCGCGAGATCGGTGTCGAGGGTGAACTGGGCGGCCAGGCGCAGGTGCCGGGCGCGGCGGGTACGTGGAAGGACCTGACGGACTCGGTCAACACGGCCTTCCGGAACCTGACCGGTCAGGTCCGCAACATCGCGCAGGTGACGACGGCGGTCGCCAACGGCGATCTGTCGCAGAAGGTCACCGTCGATGTCTCCGGCGAGATGCTTCAGCTGAAGAACACCGTGAACACCATGGTGGATCAGCTGTCCTCGTTCGCCGACCAGGTCACGCGGATGGCCCGGGACGTGGGCACCGAGGGCCGCCTCGGCGGTCAGGCCCGCGTGGACGGCGTATCGGGTACGTGGAAGGAACTCACCGACTCCGTCAACTTCATGGCGGGGAACCTGACTTCGCAGGTACGGCAGATCGCGCAGGTCACGACCGCTGTGGCCCGGGGCGATCTCTCCCAGAAGATCGATGTGGACGCGCGCGGCGAGATCCTGGAGCTGAAGAACACCATCAACACGATGGTCGACCAGCTCTCCGCCTTCGCGGACCAGGTGACGCGGGTGGCGCGTGACGTGGGTACGGAGGGGCGGCTCGGCGGGCAGGCGCAGGTGCCCGGTGTCGCCGGTGTGTGGCGTGACCTGACGGACTCCGTGAACGGCATGGCGGGCAACCTCACCGCTCAGGTGCGGAACATCGCGCAGGTCGCGACTGCGGTGGCCCGCGGTGACCTGTCGCAGAAGATCGACGTGGACGCGCGCGGCGAGATCCTGGAGCTGAAGAACACCCTCAACACGATGGTGGACCAGCTCTCGAACTTCGCCGAGCAGGTGACGCGGGTGGCCCGCGAGGTGGGCACCGAGGGGCAGTTGGGCGGCCAGGCCGAGGTGCAGGGTGTCTCCGGCACCTGGAAGGACCTCACCCAGTCGGTGAACTTCATGGCGAACAACCTCACCATTCAGGTGCGGAACATCGCCGAGGTCACGACGGCGGTCGCCAAGGGTGACCTCTCGAAGAAGATCACCGTCGACGCGAAGGGCGAGATCCTCGAACTCGTCACCACCGTCAACACGATGGTCGACCAGCTGTCCAACTTCGCCGAGCAGGTGACCCTGGTGGCCCGCGAGGTGGGCACCGAGGGCAACCTGGGCGGCCAGGCGCGGGTGCCGGGTGTCACGGGCATCTGGAAGGACCTGAGCGACAACGTCAACGTGATGGCCAACAACCTGACCAACCAGGTGCGGAACATCTCGCAGGTCGCGGCCGCGGTGGCCAACGGTGACCTCACCAAGAAGGTCACCGTCGAGGCGAGCGGTGAGGTCGCGCAGCTCGCCGACACCGTCAACACGATGGTGAAGACGCTGAGTTCGTTCGCCGACCAGGTCACCAAGGTGGCCCGCGAGGTGGGCACGGACGGCATCCTCGGCGGCCAGGCGCACGTACCGGGGGTCGCCGGCACGTGGAAGGACCTCACCGAGTCCGTGAACGGCATGGCGTCGAACCTCACCGGCCAGGTGCGCAACATCGCGATGGTCACCACGGCCATCGCGAAGGGCGATCTGACCAAGAAGATCGACATCGACGCGCGCGGCGAGATGCTGGAGCTCAAGACCACCATCAACACGATGGTCGACCAGCTGTCCTCCTTCGCCGAGGAGGTCACCCGAGTCGCCCGCGAGGTGGGCACGGAAGGCCAGCTGGGCGGCCAGGCGCGAGTACGTGACGTCGACGGCACCTGGCGCGACCTCACGGAGTCCGTGAACGAGATGGCCGGGAACCTCACCCGGCAGGTGCGTGCCATGGCGCGCGTGGCGACCGCGGTGACCCGCGGCGACCTGAACCTGAAGATCGACGTGGACGCCTCCGGCGAGATGCAGGAGCTGCAGGACTACATCAACAAGATGATCGCCAACCTGCGCGACACCACCATCGCCAACAAGGAGCAGGACTGGCTCAAGGGCAACCTCGCCCGCATCTCCGCCCTGATGCAGGGCCGCCGCGACCTCGACGACGTGGCCTCGCTGATCATGAGCGAGCTGACGCCTGTCGTCGCCGCGCAGCACGGTGCGTTCTTCCTCTCCATGCCGCTCGTCGACGGCAAGGACGCGACGGCCGAGGACGAGGACGCGTACGAGCTGCGGATGCTCGGGTCGTACGGCTACTCGATGGGCTCCATGCCGACCTCCTTCCGGCCCGGTGAGGCGCTGATCGGGACGGCCGCCAAGGAGAAGCGCACGATCCTCGTGGAGAACGCTCCGAGCGGCTACCTGAAGATCTCCTCCGGGCTCGGTGAGGCGCCGCCGGCGCAGGTGATCGTCCTTCCGGTGCTCTTCGAAGCGACCGTGCTCGGCGTCATCGAGCTGGCGTCCTTCACGCCGTTCACGCAGATCCAGAAGGACTTCCTCAACCAGATCGCCGAGATGATCGCGACGAGCGTCAACACCATCTCCGTCAACACCAAGACGGAGGTGCTGCTGAAGCAGTCGCAGGAGCTGACCGAGCAGCTCCAGGAGCGGTCGGCCGAGTTGGAGAGCCGGCAGAAGGCACTCCAGGACTCCAACGCACAGTTGGAGGAGAAGGCCGAGCAGCTCGCCCAGCAGAACCGCGACATCGAGGTCAAGAACACCGAGATCGAGGAAGCCCGGCAGGTCCTGGAGGAGCGCGCCGAGCAGCTCGCCGTCTCGATGCGCTACAAGAGCGAGTTCCTGGCGAACATGTCGCACGAGCTGCGTACGCCGCTCAACTCCCTGCTGATCCTGGCCAAGCTGCTCGCCGACAACGCGGACTCGAACCTCACCCCGAAGCAGGTGGAGTTCGCCGAGACGATCCACGGCGCGGGCTCGGACCTGCTCCAGCTGATCAACGACATCCTCGATCTGTCGAAGGTCGAGGCGGGCAAGATGGACGTGTCCCCGACACGCATCGCGCTGGTCCAACTCGTCGACTACGTAGAGGCCACTTTCCGTCCGCTGACGGCAGAGAAGGGCCTCGACTTCTCCGTACGTGTGTCGCCGGAACTGCCCGCCACGCTGCACACCGACGAACAGCGCCTCCTCCAGGTGCTGCGCAACCTGCTGTCCAACGCGGTGAAGTTCACCGACTCCGGAGCGGTCGAGCTGGTGATCAGGCCCGCCGGCGCGGAGGTTCCGGTGGCCATTCGGGAGCAGCTCCTGGAGGCGGGTTCGCTGCGGGACGCGGACGCCGACCTGATCGCGTTCTCCGTGACGGACACCGGCATCGGGATCGCGGCCAGCAAGATGAGGGTGATCTTCGAGGCCTTCAAGCAGGCGGACGGCACGACGAGCCGCAAGTACGGCGGTACGGGCCTCGGGCTCTCCATCTCGCGGGAGATCGCGCGGCTGTTGGGCGGCGAGATCCACGCGCAGAGCGAGCCCGGACGCGGCTCCACGTTCACGCTGTATTTGCCCCTGCACCCCAGCGAACTGCCGCCCCAGGGCTATGGGCAGCTCGCGCCGGCGCTGGAGGCCGGGGAGTTGCTCGCCTCAGAGGCGGAGCTGGCCTCGGCCGGCATCGAGACGCCGGCCGAGGTGAGGTCGTACCAGGACACCCAGAACGGGCCCGCCGCGCTCTTCCGGCGGCGCCGCAGGACGGTGTCCACGGCCGAGCAGCCGAGCGCGCTGACGAGGCAGCCGGACGGCTCCTCGGGCGCGGCTCAGGAGCAGTGGGTGCCAGGGGGCCGGCAGGACGCGGCGCCGCAGCCGCGCCGCGGGATCCGGTTCGAGGGCGAGAAGGTGCTGATCGTCGACGACGACATCCGCAACGTGTTCGCGCTGACCAGTGTGCTGGAGCAGCACGGCCTCTCGGTCCTGTACGCGGAGAACGGGCGCGAGGGCATCGAAGTCCTGGAGCAGCACGACGATGTGACGGTCGTGCTGATGGACATCATGATGCCGGAGATGGACGGCTACGCGACGACGACGGCGATTCGCCGGATGCCGCAGTTCGCGGGGCTGCCGATCATCGCGCTCACGGCGAAGGCGATGAAGGGCGACCGGGAGAAGGCCATCGAGTCGGGCGCTTCCGACTACGTGACCAAGCCGGTCGATCCCGATCATCTGCTCTCGGTGATGGAGCAGTGGATGCGTGAACAGTGACATTCTCTTGTCGGGACCGTCGTCCGGCCGCTCGTTCTCGCATAACTGACTGTGGCCGACGCCGTGTAGAAGTACGGGATTCGGGGAACCTTCTGGTCTCCCGCTACGTTTCTGCTACGTGCACAGTGACATCGCGGTGACAGGGTGTGGCGACAGGCGGGGTGCGGCTACCATGACCGGCACAAGGACGGGCGGCGCAACGGAGTCGTCCCCTGGGGCGGCGCCCGGTGCACTGCCGGGGCGAGGAGGGCGGGCCATGGTGCAGAAGGCCAAGATCCTCCTGGTCGATGACCGGCCGGAGAATCTGCTGGCGCTGGAGGCGATCCTCTCCGCGCTCGATCAGACACTGGTGCGGGCATCGTCCGGGGAGGAAGCGCTCAAAGCACTACTCACGGACGACTTCGCGGTCATTTTGCTGGACGTCCAGATGCCGGGCATGGACGGTTTCGAAACCGCCGCGCACATCAAGCGGCGAGAACGGACCCGGGACATCCCGATCATCTTCCTCACCGCCATCAACCATGGCCCGCATCACACCTTCCGGGGATATGCGGCAGGTGCGGTGGACTACATCTCCAAGCCGTTCGACCCATGGGTGCTGCGCGCGAAGGTCTCCGTCTTCGTCGAGCTCTACATGAAGAACTGCCAACTCCGGGAGCAGGCGGCGCTGCTGCGGCTCCAGTTGGAGGGCGGCGGCAAGGCGACGCTGGGCGAGGCCAAGGAGCCCGCCGGGCTGCTCGCCGAACTCTCCGCGCGGCTCGCGGCCGTTGAGGAGCAGGCAGAGGCGCTGTCCAAGCAGCTCGACGACGACTCGGCGGACGCGGCGGCGGTGGCGACCGCGGCCCATCTCGAACGCAAACTCACGGGATTGCGCAGGGCGCTGGACGCGTTGGAGCCGGGTACGGGGAGTGGCGCGGCTTCGGTGCCGTCGCAGAACTGAGCGGGCCGGCCGGAGAGTGGGCGTACCCCTGGCCGGGTGTCGCCACCAGTGCGGTCGCGTGTGCCAAGCAGTGCAAGGCCGGTGAATCGGCGTCAGTTTCGGGCTCGGGTCCGGGCGACACGAACGGGTGAAGCAGTAGGCACACGTGTCCGCTGTCGTCTCCACCGGTAACCTCACACACATGGCCTCACGTCAGTCCGCAGCCAAGAAGCCGCCCGCGAAGAAGGCGGCCGCTCCGACGAAGGCCCCCGCGAAAAAGGCCGCCGCGAAGAAGGCGCCTGCCAAGAAGGCCGCGGCGAAGAAGCCCGCACCCGCGCCGGCACCTAATCCGACCGCGGGCGTGTACAAACTCGTCCGCGCACTCTGGCTGGGGGTCGCGCACGCCGTCGGAGCGATGTTCCGCGGCATAGGGCGGGGAGCGAAGGGGCTCGACCCGGCGCACCGCAAGGACGGTGTCGCGCTGCTGCTGCTCGGCCTCGCGCTGATCACCGCCGCGGGAACCTGGTCCAACCTGCAGGGCCCCGTGGGCGATCTCGTCGAGATGCTGGTCACCGGTGCCTTCGGCCGCCTCGACCTGCTGGTCCCGATACTGCTCGGCGTCATCGCGGCCCGGCTCATCCGGCATCCCGAGAAGCCCGAGGCGAACGGCCGCATCGTGATCGGCCTGTCCGCGCTCGTCATCGGCGTGCTGGGCCAGGTCCACATCGCGTGCGGGGCGCCCGCGCGCAGCGACGGCATGCAGGCCATAAGGGACGCCGGAGGGCTCATCGGCTGGGGCGCGTCCACCCCGTTGACGTACACGATGGGCGACGTCCTCGCCGTGCCGCTCCTGGTGCTGCTCACGATCTTCGGCCTGCTCGTCGTCACGGCGACTCCGGTCAACGCGATTCCGCAGCGGCTGCGGCTGCTGGGCCAGAAGCTGGGCATCGTCCAGGCCGACGAGGACGAGGACGGCCTCGGGGAGGACGACGAGCGTTACGACGAGCAGTGGCGCGAGGCGCTCCCCGCGCGCTCCAGGAGGCGCTCTCGCGCCCCTGAGGCGTACGACCCCGACAGCGCCGAGCAGGAGGCGCTCACCAAGCGCCGTGGCCGCCCCAGGCGGCCCGCCATGCAACAGCCCGACATGAACCGGCCGATGGACGCGGTGGACGTCGCCGCGGCCGCCGCTGCCGCGCTCGACGGGGCGGTGCTGCACGGGATGCCGCCCTCGCCGCTGGTCGCCGATCTGACGCAGGGCGTCCGCGTGGAGCGGGACGGGTACGAGGAGACGACGCCGGTGCCGGCCGCGCGTGCCAAGGCCGTTCCTGGGGCCAAGCGGCCCAAGCAGGAGATGCTCAAGGTCGAGCCCGTCGTGCCCGACCTCACCAAGGCGGCGCCCGACGCACCCCGTGAGCTGCCCCCGCGCGCGGAGCAACTCCAGCTCTCCGGCGACATCTCGTACTCCCTGCCGTCGCTCGACCTCCTGGAGCGCGGCGGCCCCGGCAAGACGCGCAGCGCCGCCAACGACGCGGTCGTCGCCTCGCTCTCGAACGTCTTCATGGAGTTCAAGGTCGACGCCGCCGTCACCGGCTTCACGCGCGGTCCGACGGTCACCCGGTACGAGGTCGAGCTCGGCCCCGCCGTGAAGGTCGAGCGGATCACGGCGCTGGCCAAGAACATCGCGTACGCCGTCGCCAGCCCGGACGTCCGGATCATCAGCCCGATCCCCGGCAAGTCGGCGGTCGGCATCGAGATCCCGAACACCGACCGCGAGATGGTCAACCTGGGTGACGTGCTGCGGCTGGCCGACGCCGCCGAGGACGACCACCCGATGCTGGTCGCGCTCGGCAAGGACGTCGAGGGCGGCTATGTGATGGCCAACCTCGCGAAGATGCCGCACGTCCTGGTGGCCGGAGCGACCGGTTCCGGCAAATCGTCATGCATCAACTGCCTGATCACGTCCGTCATGGTGCGCGCGACCCCCGAGGACGTGCGCATGGTCCTCGTCGACCCCAAGCGCGTCGAGCTGACCGCGTACGAGGGCATCCCGCACCTGATCACACCGATCATCACCAACCCCAAGCGGGCCGCCGAGGCACTGCAGTGGGTCGTACGGGAGATGGATCTGCGCTACGACGACCTCGCGGCGTTCGGGTACCGGCACATCGACGACTTCAACGAGGCCATCAGGAACGGCAAGGTGAAGCTGCCCGAGGGCAGTGAGCGCGAGCTGAGCCCGTACCCGTATCTGCTGGTGATCGTCGACGAGCTCGCGGACCTGATGATGGTCGCGCCGCGGGACGTCGAGGACTCCATCGTGCGCATCACGCAGCTCGCGCGTGCGGCCGGCATCCACCTGGTGCTGGCCACGCAGCGGCCGTCCGTCGATGTCGTCACCGGTCTGATCAAGGCGAACGTGCCGTCCCGGCTCGCTTTCGCCACCTCCTCGCTCGCCGACAGCCGCGTCATCCTCGACCAGCCGGGTGCCGAGAAGCTGATCGGCAAGGGCGACGGGCTGTTCCTGCCGATGGGGGCCAACAAGCCGACCCGTATGCAGGGCGCCTTCGTGACCGAGGGCGAGGTCGCGTTGATCGTGCAGCACTGCAAGGATCAGATGGCGCCGGTCTTCCGGGACGACGTCACGGTGGGCACCAAGCAGAAGAAGGAGATCGACGAGGACATCGGCGACGACCTCGACCTGCTGTGCCAGGCCGCCGAACTGGTCGTCTCCACCCAGTTCGGGTCCACCTCGATGCTCCAGCGCAAGCTGCGCGTCGGCTTCGCCAAGGCGGGGCGCCTGATGGACCTCATGGAGTCCCGCGGCATCGTCGGACCGAGCGAGGGCTCCAAGGCGCGTGACGTTCTTGTGAAGGCTGATGAGCTGGATGGAGTGCTCGCCGTGATTCGTGGGGAAGCTGAAGCGTAGGGAAACGGGACAGGTCGGTCCCCGTACGAGTGGGTTCGCCGCAGATGGGTATCCGAACGTGACTCACCCGTAAGGGAATAGAGGGCAACCGTTTCCCTTCGGCGTACGTCAAGTTGAGGGAGGGGACACGTACATGTCCCAACATCAGGATGACCGGCCATTCTGATGGCGTAAGAAGTCCCACCGCCCGGTTGCCCCATCCTTTCTTACCCCCCCTAAACTGAACCTCCAGCACAGGTGGCTACACGCTCGAAAGGCGCCCCCGTGTCCATCGGCAATTCCCCCGACGGCAACCCCCCCGAAGACGAGCGTCCGTTCGAAGACGACCGTGCGGCAGAGCAGCCTTCGATCGGCCGTGCCCTGCGGCAGGCCCGTGTCGAAGCCGGGCTGACGGTCGATGACGTCAGCAATGCCACTCGGGTCCGTATCGCCATCGTGCACTCGATCGAGCAGGACGACTTCGGCCCCTGCGGTGGCGATGTCTACGCGCGCGGTCACATCCGGACCCTGGCACGCGCCGTCCATATTGATCCGGCCCCGCTGCTCGCGCGCTACGACGCCGAGCACGGCGGTCGCCCCGCGCCGACGCCGGCCGCACCGCTCTTCGAGGCGGAACGTATCCGTCCCGAGCGGCGCGGACCGAACTGGACCGCCGCCATGGTCGCCGCGATCGTCGCGGTGATCGGCTTCGTCGGTTTCACCGTGGTCAAGGGCGGCGACAGCGGGAGCGACGCGAAGACGCAGGTCGCCGAGGGGTCCACGCCGACCGCCAGCAAGCCTGCGCCCAAGCCGACCGTCACCAAGCCCGCCGACCCGAAGCCGTCCGACAGCGCCATCGCGGCCGCCCCGCAGGACAAGGTGACCGTCCAGGTGAGCGCCCCCGACGGGCGCAGCTGGATCTCCGCCAAGGACCACAACGGGCGGCTGCTCTTCGACGGTCTCCTGGAGCAGGGCCAGTCCAAGACCTTCCAGGACCAGGAGAAGATCGATCTCGTTCTGGGTGACGCCGGCGCCATCCAGCTGCACGTGAACGGCAAGGAAATCAAGGACGAGTTCCAGCCCGGCCAGGTCGAACGCCTGACGTACACGAAGGGCGACCCCGAGGTCGGATAAGCGGCTCAAGGGACATGCGGGCACGGGGTTGGCCAAGATCGGCCAACCCCGTCGACGTGGGCTGTCAGCGGGACGAAGTAGTCTTGAGCCCATGCCTGAACGCCGTACCGTCGCACTCGTCACCCTTGGCTGCGCCCGTAACGAGGTGGACTCGGAGGAGCTCGCAGGCCGCTTGGAGGCGGACGGCTGGCAACTCGTGGAGGACGCCGAGGACGCGGACGTAGCCGTCGTCAACACCTGTGGCTTCGTGGAAGCCGCCAAGAAGGACTCCGTCGACGCCCTCCTCGAAGCCAATGATCTCAAGGGCCACGGGAGAACCCAGGCCGTCGTGGCCGTGGGCTGCATGGCCGAGCGGTACGGCAAGGAGCTCGCCGAGGCGCTGCCCGAGGCCGACGGCGTACTCGGCTTCGACGACTACGCCGACATCTCCGACCGCCTCCAGACCATCCTGAACGGCGGCATCCACGCCGCGCACACCCCGCGCGACCGCCGCAAGCTGCTGCCGATCAGCCCCGCCGAGCGGCAGAGCGCGGGCGAAGAGGTGGCTCTTCCCGGTCACGGTGCTCCCTCGGACCTTCCCCAGGGCGTCGCGCCCGAGTCCGGCCCCCGCGCGCCCCTGCGCCGCCGCCTCGACGGCTCGCCCGTCGCCTCGGTGAAGCTCGCCTCGGGCTGCGACCGGCGCTGCTCCTTCTGCGCCATCCCGTCCTTCCGCGGTTCGTTCATCTCGCGCCGCCCGAGCGACGTGCTCAACGAGACCCGCTGGCTCGCCGAGCAGGGCGTCAAGGAGGTCATGCTGGTCTCCGAGAACAACACCTCGTACGGCAAGGACCTCGGCGACATCCGCCTCCTGGAGACGATGCTGCCCGAGCTGGCGGAGATCGAGGGCATCGAGCGCGTGCGGGTCAGCTACCTGCAGCCGGCCGAGATGCGTCCCGGACTCATCGACGTCCTCACCTCGACGCCGAACATCGCGCCCTACTTCGACCTCTCCTTCCAGCACTCCGCGCCCGACGTGCTGCGCGCGATGCGGCGCTTCGGTGACACCGACCGCTTCCTGGAGCTGCTCGACACGATCCGTTCCAAGGCCCCGCAGGCCGGTGTGCGGTCCAACTTCATCGTGGGCTTCCCGGGCGAGACCGAGGCCGACCTCGCGGAGCTGGAGCGCTTCCTCACGGGTGCGCGGCTCGACGCGATCGGTGTCTTCGGGTACTCGGACGAGGACGGCACCGAGGCGGCGACGTACGAGCACAAGCTCGACGAGGACGTCGTCGCCGAGCGGCTCGCGCGTGTCTCCCGGCTGGCCGAGGAGCTTGTCTCGCAGCGGGCCGAGGAGCGCGTCGGGGAGACCGTGCACGTCCTTGTGGAGTCGGTCGACTCGCCGGAAGGCGCCTTCGGGCGCGCCGAGCACCAGGCGCCCGAGACGGACGGCCAGGTGCTGTTCACGAGCAGCGAAGGTTTGACGGTCGGCCGTATCGTCGAGGCCAAGGTGGTCGGTACGGAAGGTGTCGACCTGGTGGCCGAGCCGCTCCTGGGCTCGCTCCCGTGTACTGAGGAGGCGGGCAGATGACCGGAGTCCCGGCATCCGCGGCGGGCGGCTCCCCCAGCACGAAAGGTGCGGCGGGCGCTCCCGGCGCTCCGGGGGGCGCCAAGCCGGTGCGGGCCGGGAAGCTGGGCGCTGCGGCCGTCAACCAGGCCAGCCTCTGGAACATCGCCAACATCCTGACCATGATCCGGCTCGTACTCGTGCCCGGCTTCGTGGCCCTGATGCTGGCCGACGGCGGGTACGACCCCGCCATGCGCGCGTGGGCCTGGGCGGCCTTCGCCGTCGCCATGATCACCGACATCTTCGACGGCCATCTGGCGCGCACGTACAACCTCGTCACCGATTTCGGGAAGATCGCCGACCCCATCGCCGACAAGGCGATCATGGGTGCGGCGCTGATCTGTCTGTCCTATCTCGGAGATCTGCCGTGGTGGGTGACGGGGGTGATCCTCGGGCGTGAGCTCGGGATCACCCTGCTGCGTTTCGTGGTGATCCGTTACGGGGTCATCCCGGCGAGCCGCGGCGGCAAGCTGAAGACGCTGGTGCAGGGCACGGCGGTCGGGATGTACGTCCTGGCGCTGACAGGCCCGCTGGCCACTCTGCGGTGGTGGGTGATGGCCGTGGCGGTCGTCCTGACCGTGGTCACCGGGCTCGACTATGTGAGACAGGCCATTGTGCTCCGCAGGAGCGGAATCGCCGAGCGCTTGGCGGCCGCCCAGGAGGCGGAGCGGTGAATTCCCTGGCCACTGAAGTGCTTCGACTACTCACGGTGAGGGGCGAGACGCTTGCCGTGGCCGAGTCGCTCACCGGTGGCCTGGTGGCGACGGAGATCACAGCGGTGCCTGGGGCGTCCAGGGCGTTCCGGGGCTCCGTGACCGCGTACGCCACCGAGCTCAAGCACGAACTGCTCGGTGTCGACGCCACTCTGCTGGCCGAGCGCGGTGCGGTGGATCCGCAGGTCGCGGCCCAGATGGCGGCCGGAGTGCGGAAGGCTCTCGGTGCGGACTGGGGCATCGCGACGACCGGTGTCGCAGGGCCTGAACCCCAGGACGGACAGCCCGTCGGCACGGTTTTCGTGGCCGTCATAGGGCCGCCGGACGCGGTATTTGACGCAACTGGTGGCGGGAAAGTCGTACCGCTGCGGTTGAACGGCGGCCGTGCGGAAATCCGTATGGAGAGTGCACGGAGCGTACTCGCACTGCTCCTGAAGGGGCTTGCGGGCGAACAGACCGGTAATGAGCGGGCACAGGATACGGAACAGAACGGGGGGTTTTGATGTTTGCAGCCCTGAGTGAACACGACATTGCTCCCCGCACGGCCGCGGCGCAAGGCGGTACGGTGGGGCGTGAAGGATGCGGCTACGCGGTCCGAGGAGGGAGCCACCGATGATTCTGCTCCGTCGCCTGCTTGGTGACGTGCTGCGTCGGCAGCGCCAGCGCCAGGGCCGTACTCTGCGCGAAGTCTCCTCGTCCGCCCGAGTCTCACTCGGCTATCTCTCCGAGGTGGAGCGGGGGCAGAAGGAGGCATCCTCCGAGCTGCTCTCCGCGATCTGCGACGCGTTGGACGTACGGATGTCCGAGCTCATGCGGGAAGTGAGCGACGAGCTCGCTCTCGCCGAGCTGGCACGGTCGGCTGCGGCCACCGAACCGGTGCCCGCACCGGTGCGTCGCCCGATGCTCAATTCCGTCTCGGTGACCGGTGTGCCACCGGAACGGGTCACGATCAAGGCGCCTGCGGAGGCTGTCGACGTCGTCGCCGCATGACGCTTATGAACTGAGAATGTGTGTGAAGCCCCGGTCGGGGCCTCCAGGGAGACCTGGAGGCCCCGACCGGGGCTTTCGCTTTCCTTCGAGTGACCCAAATTGGCCATATATGCAATGGTTGGTGAGGTCGTAAAGAATCGGAGGATTCTGATGTACGTCGTCAAGAGCTCGCTGTCCGACGCGGACCTGAAGACCGTGTCCGAGGCACTGCAGGGCGCACTGGTCGACTTGATCGACCTCTCGCTTGTGGCGAAGCAGATCCACTGGAACGTGGTCGGACCGCGCTTCCGCTCCGTCCACCTCCAGCTCGACGAGGTCGTGGACACCGCCCGCCTGCACTCCGACACCGTGGCGGAGCGGGCCTCGACTCTGGGCGTCTCGCCCGACGGGCGGGCCGCGACCGTGGCCTCCAGCAGCGGCATCGGCTCGACTCCCGAGGGCTGGGTCAAGGACACCGATGCCGTAGGGGCGCTCGTGGACGCGCTGAGCGCGGTGATCACGCGGATGCGGGAACGGGTGGCGGCGACCGGGGACCCGGATCCGGTGAGCCAGGACATCTTCATCGGGATCACGGCGGATCTGGAGAAGCACCATTGGATGTTCCAGGCGGAGAACGTCCAGGCGGAGAACCGGTGACCTGTCCGCTGCGGTGGCCCGGGATGCGCCTGTGTGCTGCTGGTGCGCCCTGTCGGGCGTGAGGGTGGTGTTCTAGCGTCCGGCTGGAGGTGTTGGCCATGGCGGGGCGGATAGTGCGTTGGGGGGCGGTTCTGGGGCTCGGCGGGCTGTGGTGGTGGAGCGTGCTCCGGCTCGCACTGGCGCCTGACGCGGGGGTTCTGGAGGGGGCGGTCGCGGCCGGCGGATGGGGGCTGAGCCTGCTTCCGGTGCACTGTGTGGCGAAGGCGCGGGCGGCGGGGGCCGTTGGGTCCGATCGGTGGTGGGAGGCGTGGCAGGGGCGCAGGGCTGCTCGGGGGCGCGGGGCGCGCGAGAGGCGTGCGCAGGGTGTGCGGTGAGGGTCCGGCACCCGGTTTCCTGAGTGCGGGCTACCAAGGCATCGCCACGCCGCCGTTGGGCCGGAGGATCTGGCCTGTCGTGAACGCCGAGGCGTCGGAGGCGAGGTGCAGCACGGCGTGGGCGATGTCCTCCGGTTCGCCGACGCGGCCCAGTGGGGACAGCCGGGCCATGAACGCCTCGGTGTGCGCCTGCTCCTCCCCGTTGTGCCGGTCGGTCATCGGGGTGCGGATCCAGCCGGGCGCCACCGCGTTTACGCGGATGCCGTGCGGGCCGATCTCGGTCGCCAGTGTCTTCGTCAGCTGGACGACCGCCGCCTTCGCGGCGCCGTAGCAGAGCAGGCCGGGGCCGCCCGTGTCGACGGCGCCCGAGGCCATCGTGATGATGCTGCCGCGGGTACCGGTCGCGATCATCGCGTGGGCCGCTTCCTGGCAGGCGTACAGCACACCCTTGAAGTTGACCCTCAGCACACGGTCGAGGTCCTCGTCCCTGGTCTCCAGGACGGGGCTGCTGTGCATGATCCCGGCGACCGCTGCCATGACGTCGAGGCGTTCGCAGGATCTGACTGCCTGCCTGAGCTGGTCGCGGTCGGTGACGTCGAGCGAGTGGGTGTGAGCGGTGCCGCCCTGGCCCTTGATCAGGGTCGCCGTCTCATGCAGGCCCTGCGCGTCGCGGTCGGCGCAGTGGACCGTGGCGCCCGCCTCTGCGAGCAGTACGGCGGAAGCGCGGCCGATGCCGCTGGCGGCGCCGGTGACGAATGCGGTGCGTCCGGTGAGGTCGTACGCCTTGAGGGGCATGAAGGGACGGTACGAGGGTTTCTGACGGGTCGTCAATTAGTTGTACGTCGAGGACTCGTGCGGGGTTTGGCGGTGCCCGGTGGTGGGGCGGGGCCCGCTTGGCACGTCGGGCACCAGTAGGTGGGGCGCTCGCGGGAGCCGTCACCCTGGTCGGCCGCGCGGATCGGGGTGCGGCAGCGCAGACAGGGGCGGGGTGCGCGGCCGTACACGAAGAGGTTCTGGTCGCGCCCTGTGGCGCTGTGTCCCTGGGCGCCGAGGCCCGTGGTGTTGCGGGTCGGGCGGTCGCGGTTGGATTCGAGGAGTTTCTTGGCGAGGGCGGGCAGGTGGGCGGCGCGGTCGGCGGGGAGAGCGCCGATGGGGAGCCAGGGGGTGACGCCTAGGAGGAAGCACAGCTCACTCTTGTAGACGTTGCCGATGCCGGCGAGATTGCGCTGGTCGAGCAGGGCTTCGCCGAGGGGGCGGACCGGGTCGCGCAGCAGGTTTTCCAGGGCCCTGTCCGGGTCCCAGCCGGGGCCCAGGAGGTCGGGGCCGAGGTGCCCCACGGCTCGGTCCTCGTCGGCGGTGCGGAGCAGCTCCAGTACGGGGAGCCGGTAGCCGACGGCCGTGCGGTCCGCGGTGCCGAGGATGGCCCGGATCTGGTGGGCGGGGCCACCGCTCCAGCGTTGCCCGTTCGCGTACACCTTCCACGAACCGTCCATCCGCAGATGCGAGTGCAGGGTCAGCCCGCCCTCGATCCGGGTGAGGAGGTGCTTGCCGCGCGGGGTCACATCCAGGACGGTGCGGCCGGTGAGGTCGGCGGTGGCGTACCTCGGCACCCGTAGGTCCGAGCGGATCAGCACTTTGCCGGCGAGGGCGAGGTGCAGCCGCCTCGCGGCTTGCCAGACGGTGTCTCCTTCGGGCATGGCTCCAGGGTGGCATGTCGGGGGGTGGGGGACTTGGGCCTGTGCCGAGGGCGCTGTGGTTCCTGGGGCGCTAGGCGCGGAGGCGCAGTCCGCGGGGGGTCGCGATGAAGCCTGCTCCTTCCAGGAGGGTGCCGAAAGGGGATGTCAGGGAAGAGACGCCGTTGACGCGCTCCACCGTGACCGTGCCGAGGGAGCCGGCTCGGGCCGCTGTGGCGAGGGTCTCGGCGGCGGCGCTCAGGCGGGCGTCCTGTGTGACCGCGCCGTCCGGGTCGGAGGGCCAGGCCAGCAGGGTCTTGCCGCCGCGTTCCATGTACAGCGTCAGTTCGCCGTCCACGAGCACGACCAGGGAGCCTGCTTTGCGGCCGGGCTTGTGCCCGGCACCGGTCGGCGGCTCGGGCCAGGGGAGGGCCGCGCCGTAGGCGTTGGCGGGGTCGGCGGCGGCGAGGACGACGGCCTGGGTGGTGGCACGGGTGTGGGAGCGGGGGCGGTTGTTCGGGAGGCCGGGGCTGTCGGGGGAGGCGGCGCGGGCTGAGAAGTCGGGGTCGGCCGCATCGGCGGAGAAGCTGTGGTCTTCGGTGAGGCCGCTGGTGTGCGGGAAGTCGGAGTTTGCCGGGTCGAAGTTCCCCGGGTCGCGGAAGTCGCCGGGGTCGCCGAGATCGTGGGGATGGCTGGGGGCGTCGGGGAAGTTGAGCGGGTCCGTCGGGTCGAGGCCGCTCGGGAAGGCCGGGGTGCTCGCCGGGCCGCGGTTGCCTGGGAAGCCGTACTGGACAGGCAAACCGTTCGAGAGGTCCGGTTCGGACAGGGCCTCGCCGCGGTCCCGGGCGTTCGCCGCCGCGCGCAGGCGGTCGACCGCGCCGTCCATCGCGAACTGGGCCGCGCCGAGTCCTTCGACCACGTATCCACGCCGTGCCTGGCCGCTGTCCTCGAAGGCGGACAGGATGCGGTAGACCGCGGAGAAGCCGCCCTCGACGCCCTCTGCGGCGACCGCGCCCCGGGTCACCACGCCGTGCCGGTCGAGCAGGGTCCGGGCCAGGGCGTGGGCGCGCACTGTGGGGTCGGGCTCGCGGTCGGGGAGCAGGGACCAGCGGCCTGCCACGGTCGGCGGGCCGGTACGGGACTGGGGGCGCGCGGCGCCGGTCAGGGAGCCGTAGCGGCCGCGTGGGATCGAGCGCTTGGCGCGGTGGGCCGTGGACCCGGCGGTGCGGCCCGAGCCCAGCAGGGAGCGCATGGGCGCGAGCGTGTCGTTCGTGAGCCGTCCGGACCAAGCCAGGTCCCAGACCGCGTCGGCGAGTTGAGGGTCGGTGACGTCGGGATGCGTAGTCGCGCGGACCTGGTCGGCGATCTGGCGGAAGAAGAGGCCGTAGCCCCCGGAGAGAGCGCCCAGGATGGATTCGTGGAGCGCGGTCGTCTCCAGGGGGTGCGGGGAGGACAGGAGCAGCGGAGCCGCGTCCGCCAGGTACAGCGAGACCCAGCCGTCCTTGCCCGGCAGTGAACCGGCCCCGGCCCAGACCACTTCTCCGGCGGCGGTGAGCTCGTCGAGCAGTGCGGGGGCGTAGCCGGTGACCCGGGACGGCAGGACCAGCTTCTCCAGCGCGGACGCGGGAACGGACGCGCCCTGCAACTGCTCGATGGCGCGCACCAGTCCGTCGATGCCGCGCAGCCCGTGCCCGCTGCCGATGTGCTGCCACTGCGGCAGGAACTGCGCCAGCGCGGCGGGCGGCACGGGCTCCAGCTCATGGCGCAGCGCCGCGAGCGAACGGCGCCGCAGTCTGCGCAGAACCGCCGCGTCACACCACTCCTGACCGATGCCCGCCGGGTGGAACTCCCCTTGTACGACGCGTCCGGCCGCGGAGAGCCGATGCAGGGCGCCGTCCGTGACGGCCGTGCCGAGCCCGAAGCGGGCGGCGGCCGTCGTCGACGTGAACGGGCCGTGGGTGCGCGCGTACCGCGCGAGGAGGTCGCCGAGCGGGTCCTTGACCGGCTCGGTGAAGGCCTCCGGGACACCGACGGGCAGGGCCGTACCGAGTGCGTCACGCAGCCGGCCCGCGTCCTCGATCGCGGCCCAGTGGTCGGCCCCGGCGATCCGGACGCGGATGGCGCGGCGGGAGGCGGCCAACTCCTGGGCCCACTGCGCCTCGGCGCCGCGCTCGGCCAGCTCGGCTTCCGTGAGCGGGCCGAGCAGGCGCAGCAGGTCGGCGACGCCTTCGGCGTCCTTGACCCGGCGGTCCTCGGTGAGCCACTGGAGCTCCCGCTCCAGTTCGGCCAGGACGTCGGCGTCGAGCAACTCGCGCAGCTCGGCCTGTCCGAGAAGCTCGGCGAGGAGCCGTGAGTCCAGGGACAGCGCGGCGGCGCGCCGCTCGGCGAGGGGGGAGTCGCCCTCGTACAGGAACTGGGCGACGTATCCGAAGAGCAGGGAGCGGGCGAACGGCGAGGGCTCCGGGGTGGTGACCTCGACCAGGCGCACCTTGCGGGACTCGATGTCGCCCATCAGCTCTGTGAGGCCAGGGACGTCGAAGACATCCTGGAGGCATTCGCGAACGGCCTCCAGGACGATCGGGAACGAGCCGTACTCGCTTGCCACTTCGAGCAGTTGGGCGGCGCGCTGCCGCTGCTGCCACAGCGGGGTGCGCTTTCCGGGGCTGCGGCGTGGCAGCAGCAGTGCCCGGGCCGCGCACTCGCGGAAACGGGACGCGAACAGTGCCGAGCCGCCCACCTGGTCGGTGACGATCTGGTTGACGTCGCCCTTGTCGAGGGCGACGTCCGCGGCGCCGACGGGCGCCTGCTCGGCGTCGTACTCGGTGCCCGCCTTCGTGGGCGCCTGGTCGAGCAGGTCGAGGCCCATCAGGTCGGCGTCGGGCAGCCGCAGCACGATGCCGTCGTCCGCGTGCATGACCTGGGCGTCCATGCCATAGCGCTCGGAGAGCTTGGCGCCTAGTGCGAGGGCCCAGGGAGCGTGGACCTGGGCGCCGAAGGGGGAGTGCACGACGACTCTCCAGTCGCCCAGCTCGTCACGGAACCGCTCGACGACGATGGTGCGGTCGTCCGGGATGTGACCGCACGCCTCGCGCTGTTCGGCGAGGTACGAGAGCACGTTGTCCGCTGCCCAGGCGTCCAGGCCCGCGGTGAGCAGGCGGAGCCGGGCGTCCTCCTTGGGGAGGGAGCCCACCTCTCGGAGGAACGCGCCGACCGCGCGGCCCAGTTCGAGTGGGCGGCCGAGCTGGTCGCCCTTCCAGAAGGGGAGCCTGCCGGGAACGCCGGGTGCGGGGGAGACCAGGACGCGGTCGCGCGTGATGTCCTCGATGCGCCAGGAGCTGGTGCCGAGTGTGAAGACATCGCCGACGCGGGACTCGTAGACCATCTCCTCGTCGAGTTCGCCGACCCTGCCGCCCCCCTTCTTGGGGTCGGCTCCCGCGAGGAAGACCCCGAAAAGCCCGCGGTCGGGAATCGTGCCCCCGGAGGTGACGGCGAGGCGCTGCGCGCCGGGGCGCCCGGTGACCGTACCGGCGATGCGGTCCCACACCACCCGGGGCCGCAACTCCGCGAAGGCGTCGGACGGATAGCGGCCCGCGAGCATGTCGAGCACGGCTGTGAACGCCGACTCCGGGAGCGATGCGAAGGGTGCCGCCCGGCGGACCGTGGCGAGCAGGTCGTCGACCTGCCAGGTGTCGAGGGCGGTCATCGCGACGATCTGCTGGGCCAGCACGTCCAGGGGGTTGGCCGGGACCCGGAGGGACTCGATGGAGCCGGTGCGCATCCGCTCGGTGACCACGGCGGCCTGCACGAGGTCGCCCCGGTACTTGGGGAAGACGACACCGGTGGAGACCGCCCCCACCTGGTGGCCGGCGCGGCCCACGCGCTGGAGTCCGGAGGCCACGGACGGCGGCGACTCGACCTGGATGACGAGGTCCACCGCGCCCATGTCGATGCCGAGTTCGAGGCTGGAGGTGGCGACCACGGCGGGCAGACGGCCCGCCTTGAGGTCCTCCTCGACGAGGGCACGCTGCTCCTTGGAGACCGAGCCGTGGTGGGCGCGGGCGATCACCGGCGGGGCGCCCTGGGCGGCGCCCGAGCCGCCCATCAACTCGGCCGGGGCATGGGCTTCTTCAAGGGGTTGGCCGGTCGCCCTCTCGTACGCGATCTCGTTCAGCCGGTTGCAGAGTCGCTCCGCCAGGCGGCGGGAGTTGGCGAACACGATCGTCGAGCGGTGGGCCTGGACGAGGTCGGCGATCCGTTCCTCGACGTGTGGCCAGATGGAGGGCTTTTCGGCTCCCTCCTTGCCGTCGGCGACCGGGGAGCCGCCCAGTTCGCCCAGGTCCTCGACCGGGACGACCACGGAGAGGTCGAATTCCTTGCCGGAGGGCGGCTGGACGATCTCCACCTTGCGCTGGGGCGAGAGATAGCGCGCGACCTCGTCCACCGGACGCACGGTGGCGGAGAGACCGATGCGGCGTGCCGGCTTGGGCAGCAGCTCGTCGAGGCGCTCCAGGGTGAGCGCGAGGTGAGCGCCGCGCTTGGTGCCCGCGACGGCGTGCACCTCGTCCAGGATCACCGTCTCGATGCCCGTGAGCGCGTCGCGTGTGGCCGAGGTGAGCATCAGGAACAGCGACTCGGGGGTGGTGATCAGGATGTCCGGGGGGCGGGTGGCCAGGGCGCGGCGCTCGGCGGGCGGGGTGTCGCCGGAGCGGATGCCCACCTTCACCTCGGGCTCGGGCAGCCCGAGCCGAACCGACTCCTGCCGGATACCGGTCAGCGGGCTGCGCAGGTTGCGCTCCACGTCCACCGCGAGGGCCTTGAGCGGTGACACGTACAGCACCCGGCAGCGCTTCTTGGGGTCGGCCGGCGGCGGGGCCGAGGCCAACTGGTCGAGCGCGGCGAGGAACGCGGCCAGGGTCTTGCCGGAGCCGGTCGGGGCGACGACAAGGACGTCCGAGCCCGCACCGATGGCCGCCCACGCCCCGGCCTGGGCCGCGGTGGGCGCGGAGAAGGCCCCCGTGAACCAGCCGCGGGTCGCGGGGGAGAAGCCGTCGAGGGCTCGATGCGTGGAGCTGACCATGCGTCCATCCTGCACCCAGCCACTGACAAGCGCCCTGACCTGCTGAAATGTGTTCGCGGAGTGCTCGCGGCGGTCTGGTACGTGGGTCACCGACGGCCCTGACGACCCCGTGCGGCCCGCTGACGCAGAATGGGGGCATGGCGGCTTCGGCGGAGCGGGCGCGGCACTGGCAGTACGCGGAACTGCCCGGTGTCGATCTGCTGCGGGCCCGATACGTCGAGAAGATCTTCGTGCGGCATACCCACGAGAACTTCGTCATCGCCGCCATCGCCGAAGGCGTCGAGGTCTTCCACCACGGCAGCGCCGACCAGTACGCGGGCCCGGGCGCACTGGCGCTGGTCAACCCCGACACTCCGCACACCGGCCGGGCCGGCGTCCCCGAGGGCTGGCGGTACGGGGCGGTGTACCCGTCCCCGGAACTGGTGGCCGAGATCGCCGCCGAGACCACCACGATCCGCGGCACTCCCGGATTCATCAGCCCCGTGCTCGACGATCCGTACGCCGCAGGTCTCGTCCACCAGGTGCTCAGGGCCGCGGAGGAGGGCAACGCGCTCGCCGCCGACACCCTGCTGCGGGTGGCCGTGACCCGGCTGCTGCGGCTGAACGGAGGCCCGCTGCCGCGGCGGGCCGTGCGCACCGCCGGTGCTCATATCGCGGCACGCGCGCGTGCCGTGCTGGACGAGCGGATGGCCGAGCCTCCTACGTTGGAGCTGCTCGCCACCGAACTCGGCACCAGCCCGTTCGCGCTGCTGCGAGCGTTCCGCGATGCCTACGGGATGCCGCCCCACACTTGGCTGACCGACGCCCGCGTACGCCGGGCCCGCCACCTCCTGGACACCGGTTCCGCGCCCGCCGAGGCGGCCGTCGCCGTCGGCTTCACCGACCAGCCGCACCTCAACCGTCACTTCACCCGGATCGTGGGCGTCCCCCCGGGCGCCTACCAGCGTGAGCGCAAGAACGTACAAGACGGCGAAGGGCGACTGCTCCTACCGTCCAAGGCGTGGCAGAACAGACAGCTCTCGCAGACATACGCAAAGAAGACGGCGGAAAACCCGACGCAGCCGTCGTCCGGGACGCCCTGGGAGTCGGGATCGCCGTCGGCCTGTCCGGTTTCGCCTTCGGGGTGACCTCGGCGGGCAGCGGCCTCACGCTGCTGCAGACCTGCGCGCTCAGCCTGCTGGTGTTCACCGGCGCCTCACAGTTCGCGCTGGTGGGGGCCCTCGCGGCCGGGGGCAACCCGCTCACGGCTGCCGCGGGTGCCTTCTTCCTCGGAGTGCGCAACGCGTTCTACGGACTGAGGCTGTCGCAGCTGCTGGCCCTCCCGCGCGCGGTGCGCCCGTTCGCCGCGCAGTGGGTCATCGACGAGACCACAGCCGTCGCCCTCGCCCAGCCCACCCGTCGCAGCGTCCGCATCGGGTTCACGGTCACCGGGCTCACCCTCTACGTGCTGTGGAACCTCACCACGCTGCTCGGCGCTGTCGGGGCCGAGGCCATCGGTGACACCGACGCGTGGGGACTGGACGCAGCAGGGCCCGCCGTCTTCCTCGCGCTGCTCGCGCCGATGCTGAAGACCACTACGGAGCGTGTGGTCGCGGGTGTCGCGGTCCTTCTGGGCCTCGGTCTGCTCCCCCTGCTGCCTGCCGGAGTCCCCGTCCTGGTGGCCGCGCTCGCCGCGCCGGCCGCCCTCTACGTAGAGGGCCGCCGCAGCGCGAGGACCGCCGACGAGGCACCAGGGGAGGACCGTTGAGCATCTGGATCGCGATCGGCGCGACCGCCGTCGGCTGCTACGTCGTCAAACTCATCGGGCTGCTGGTCCCCGCCGGAGTACTGGAGCGGCCGCTCGTCCAGCGCCTCGCCGCCCTGCTGCCCGTTGCCCTTCTTGCCGCCCTCACGGCCCAGCAGACCTTCGCCGACGGGCACGTCCTGGTGGTGGACGCGAAAGCCGCGGGGCTTGCCGCGGCCGCCGTAGCACTGATCCTGCGCGCCCCCTTCCTGCTCGTGGTCGCCGCGGCAGTGGTGGTGACGGCGGGAGTGCGGGCGATTACGGGCTGACGTGCGGCGTTGTTGCTCGGGGGTGCAAAGGACACGTGGGTCGGCGGCCGGGCCGTACGTCGCAGTCCGTCACGGCACCCGCAAGGTCAGCTGATGGACCGTCCGTACGCCCTCAGGGTGCGCAGCGCCTCGATCGTCACGATGGGGCGGCACTCCAGGGCGGTGCCCGGCGCCCACTGGCGCCAGCGGATCGGCCAGCCGCCGTCCTCTTCCTGCTCGTTCGCCAAGTGGTCGAGTGAGTGCGTCATTTCCTCGTCGGTGAACCACGCGCGCGCGAGTGAGCCCGGGGTCTTCGCGTAGTCGTGCGGGAAATGGTGCTCACCGGGCGCGTAGCCGGGCGCCACGGGGAACGCGTCGAGACGCTCCGGGTCCAGCGCCGCGAGCCGGTGTTCGCGTACCAGGCGGCCCAGACGGTCGGCGGCCGCCTCCGCGCGCGGGCGGTCGGGCGCGGAGTCCAGGAAGGCCACGGCGGCCTCGATCTCGTACGGGTGGGACTTCTCCAGGGACTCGATCGCCTGCCAGCAGAAGTCGGTCGCCCGGAACAGCCAGGCGTGCCACACCTCGTTGCGGTGCAGCAGGCCCACCACGGGCCCGGTGGCGAGGAGTTCGCTCGGCGGGTTGTCGACGACCGGCACGAAGGGAGCCGTCGGATAGCCGCGCTGGCTGGGATGGATCGCCGGCAGTGCGCCGTCCGGCGTCGAGACGGAGGTCAGATAGCGGCACATACGCTCCACGCGCTGTCCGCCGCAGCGCCCGATCGAGTCGAGCACGCGCAGCGCGTGCCCGGTGTGCAACGGCTGGCTCACCGGGCCGCGCAGATCGGGTTCCAGCGCGTGACCGTAGCCGTCGTCGTCATTGCGGTAGGCGGCCAGCGCGGTCTCCACCGCATCCGCGCCGCCGACATCGCTGTTCAGGAAGTGGTACTCGAAGCGGCGCTGCTCCAGCACGCGCGCCGTGAGCCAGACGAAGTGCTCGGCGCGCGAGAGCGGGGAGTGCGCCGGGGGCGTCGGGGGGAGTGGGGATGCTCCGGATTCGGCCATGGGTCAGACCGTAGGACGGAAAGCGGTCTCCACAAGCGGTCCCCGGCTCGGGCCCACCCTCAGGAGCGGGATACTGGAGTCATGCGGTTGACGGTCTTCTGGCAGCGGATGGCGGATCACTTCGGTACGGAGTACGCCGACACCTTCGCGCGCGATCACGTGATGACGGAGCTGGGCGGGCGGACCGTTCACGAGGCGCTCAACGCCGGCTGGGAGGCCAAGGACGTGTGGCGCGTGGTGTGCGCGGCCGCGGACGTTCCGTACGAAAACCGCTGACGGGGCACGAAGATCCGGGGCGGGCACCCGATTGTCGGTGGCGTGGGCGAGACTTGCTCCGTGGCCCCGACAGACGAGACCGCTCAGGTCGCCCAGCAGGCATCACCGTTCGGCACGACGCCGCCCGCCGGCCCCCCGGCCGGGGACGCCGCCGCGCAGGGCGGGCGCATGCCGCGATGGCTGCCACGCGCCATGGTGCTCGCCCTCGCGCTCATCGCCGTGTTCCAGTTGGGCAGTTGGGCGTTCCACGAGCTCACCGGCTTGCTGATCAACATCCTGATCGCGTTCTTCCTGGCGCTCGCCATCGAGCCCGCGGTGAGCCGGATGGCCTCGTACGGCATGCGCAGGGGGCTGGCCACCTTCCTGGTCTTCCTCGGCCTGTTGATCTTCGCCGCCGGATTCGTCACGCTGCTCGGCTCCATGCTCGCGGGCCAGATCATCAAGATCGTCGAGGACTTTCCGAACTACCTCGACTCCGTCATCAACTGGATCAACGCGCATTTCAACACCGACCTGAAGCGGGTCGACGTCCAGGAGGGCCTGCTCCGCTCCGACTGGCTGCGCAACTACGTCCAGAACAGCGCCACCGGTGTCCTGGACGTCTCCACCCAGGTGCTCGGAGGCCTCTTCCAGCTGCTGACGATCACGCTGTTCTCCTTCTACTTCGCCGCGGACGGGCCGAGGCTGCGCCGCGCGCTGTGCTCCGTGCTGCCGCCCGCCCGGCAGGCAGAGGTCCTGCGCGCGTGGGAGATCGCCGTGGACAAGACCGGCGGTTATCTGTACTCACGCGGTCTGATGGCGCTCATCTCGGGGGTCGCGCACTACATCCTGCTGGAATCCCTGGGCGTGCCCTACGCGCCCGTGCTCGCCGTCTGGGTGGGCCTGGTCTCGCAGTTCATCCCCACCATCGGTACCTATCTCGCGGGCGCCCTGCCGATGCTGATCGCCTTCACGGTCGATCCCTGGTACGCGCTGTGGGTGCTGATCTTCGTCGTGATCTACCAGCAGTTCGAGAACTACGTGCTGCAGCCCAAGCTGACCGCGAAGACCGTCGACATCCACCCCGCGGTCGCCTTCGGGTCGGTCGTCGCGGGCACCGCGCTCCTCGGTGCGGTGGGCGCGCTGATCGCCATCCCCGCGGTCGCCACACTGCAGGCCTTCCTGGGTGCCTACGTGAAGCGGTACGACGTCACGGACGACCCCCGGGTGCACGGTCACCGGGAACGGGGCTCGAGCCCCCTCTTCGCGCGCATGCGGCGGTTGTTCACCAGGTGAGTACAGCCAGGACTCCGGCTCCCGCGACGGCCTTCGCGTAGCAGCGGGCCGCTGTGCACGCCGGATGCCCGGGTGAGGTGCGAGGCCCGGGATCCAGCCGGTGCGGGAGCGCCGGTGAACTCTCGGTGATGCCGCGTGGTGCGCTTGACACCAAAATCGAACATCCATTCTCATGGAGTCTCCGGCCGGGTTCTCGACGGGGATTTCGGCAGGGTTTTCACGGAGATGTGCCCGAGTTATCCACAGGTCGGACGGGCGTCGGGGCGCATTGTCAGTGGCAGGCGTTAGCGTCTTTGACGTGAAGCGATCGACTCAAGTAAATCGGGTGGAACCCATGGCAGGAACCGACCGCGAGAAGGCGTTGGACGCCGCACTCGCACAGATTGAACGGCAATTCGGCAAGGGCGCAGTGATGCGTCTGGGCGAGCGGCCGAATGAGCCCATCGAGGTCATCCCCACCGGGTCGACCGCCCTCGACGTCGCCCTCGGCGTCGGCGGACTGCCGCGCGGCCGAGTGGTGGAGGTGTACGGACCGGAGTCCTCCGGTAAGACAACGCTGACTCTGCACGCGGTGGCGAACGCGCAGAAGGCGGGCGGCCAGGTGGCCTTCGTGGACGCCGAGCACGCCCTCGACCCCGAGTACGCGAAGAAGCTCGGCGTCGACATCGACAACCTGATCCTGTCGCAGCCGGACAACGGCGAGCAGGCTCTGGAGATCGTGGACATGCTGGTCCGCTCCGGTGCACTCGACCTGATCGTCATCGACTCCGTCGCAGCCCTGGTGCCGCGCGCGGAGATCGAGGGCGAGATGGGTGACTCGCACGTGGGTCTGCAGGCCCGTCTGATGAGCCAGGCGCTCCGCAAGATCACAGGCGCGCTCCACCAGTCCGGGACCACCGCGATCTTCATCAACCAGCTCCGCGAGAAGATCGGCGTGATGTTCGGCTCCCCGGAGACCACGACCGGTGGCCGCGCACTGAAGTTCTACGCCTCGGTGCGACTCGACATCCGCCGCATCGAGACCCTCAAGGACGGCACGGACGCGGTCGGCAACCGTACTCGCGTCAAGGTCGTCAAGAACAAGGTCGCGCCGCCCTTCAAGCAGGCCGAGTTCGACATCCTCTACGGCCACGGCATCAGCCGCGAGGGCGGCCTGATCGACATGGGCGTGGAGAACGGCTTCGTCCGCAAGGCCGGCGCCTGGTACACGTACGAGGGCGACCAGCTCGGCCAGGGCAAGGAGAACGCGCGCAACTTCCTCAAGGACAACCCCGATCTCGCCAACGAGATCGAGAAGAAGATCCTGGAGAAGCTGGGCGTCGGCGTGAAGCCGGAGAAGCCCACCGCCGAGCCCGGCGCGGACGCGGCGGTCACGGTCGCTTCGGACGAGGCGGCGAAGACGGTGCCCGCTCCGGCGACCAAGGCCGCCAAGCCCAAGACCGCGGCGGCCAAGAGCTAGCCCATGACGCGACGAACCGACTGGGCCGAGTACGCCTACCCTGCCGCCCCGGAGGGGCAGGGGCAGGGGCAGGGGTACGACGGGGGCATGGGCGGCTCGGCCGGAGACGGCGACAGAGCGTATGGCGGTGACGGGGCGTACGGCGGTGCTGGGACGTCTGGCGCCGGCGGGTTCTACGGCGGTGACCCGGACGGCGGGGGGTCGTCGCCGGAGAGCGGCTCGCGGGGCGGTGAAGGCCTGCCTTGGGGCGAGGGTTCGCCCGGCGGTGGCTCGCGCCGGGGCGGCGGTCGGCGCGGTGACGGCGGGCCGCGCGGTGGACGAGGGCGTCGGAGACGTGCCGGTTTTGGTGAGTCGTCCGGCGACCCACAGGACGGAGGCGCCCCTTCCTCGTCGAGGGCCGAGAAGGGGGAGTCCCCAGGGGACCCGGCTGAGCGGGCGCGGGCGATCTGTCTGCGCCTGCTCACCGGGACCCCGCGCACGCGGAAACAGCTCGCGGACGCGCTGCGCAAGCGCGAGATCCCCGACGACGTGGCGAACGAGGTGCTGTCACGGTACGAGGAGGTCGGCCTGATCAACGACGGCGCCTTCGCGGACGCCTGGGTGGAGTCCCGGCATCACGGTCGGGGCCTGGCCAGACGGGCGCTCGTGCAGGAGCTGCGGACCAAGGGCGTGGACGCGACGCTGATCGACGAGGCCGTCGGGCAGCTCGACTCCGAGCAGGAGGAGGCGACCGCGCGCGAGCTGGTCGCCCGCAAGCTGCGTGCCACACGCGGCCTCGACCGGGACAAGCGGCTGCGGCGCCTCGCGGGCATGCTCGCCCGCAAGGGCTATCCCGAGGGGATGGCCCTGAGAGTGGTTCGCCGGGCGCTGGAGGAAGAGGGCGAGGACACGGAAGGTCTTGGGGACGAGGGGTTCTGACCCTGCGGGGTTCGGTTCTGGAGCCATGCGGGGCTCGGAGTTGCTGGGGTGAGTCGGATCGCCGCTGAGCAATCCGAATTCCGGGCGGCCCGGACTACCCCGGCGGTTCGCTTCCCGGTGACGCGGTGACGCGGTGACGCGGTGACGCGGTGACCTGGTGACCTGGTGACGCGGTGACGCGGTGACGCGGTGACCTGGTGACCTGGTGCCGACGTAGCGCCGGAACTGGGCCGGACCGCCGGGTGCCTCGGTCCAGTTCCGGCGCCTCGCGTCACCGGCGGACCCCGGGTTCCGAGCTGGTGGGGTTAACCCCCGCTTGAAGACGCCGGGTCGCCGCACTGCACAGGTACCTGTGCACAGACAACTGTGTACCCATGGCACAGGAACCCGGCGCGACGGACCCCCCGGAGGGGCGGACGGCCAAGGCGCCGCACACGTCCACGGAGCTCTCCGACCTCGCCACGCTCAAGGCCCTTGCGCAACCGCGTCGGCAGCGCATGCTCCAGCACCTCACCGTGCACGGTCCCGCCACCTCGGCGACGTTGGCGCGGGCGCTCGGACTCAACACCGGAGCCACCAGCTACCACCTGCGTGAACTCGCCCGGTACGGCTTCGTCGAGGAGCAGACCGAGGCGACCGGCCATGGCCGGGAGCGCTGGTGGCGGGCCGTCCCCGGTGACCGACGCTTCCCGCCGCGCAGTCGTCAGAGTCCCGAGATGCGGCTCGTGATGGACGAGTTGAACCACCACGCGTACGCCGCCGACCTCGAACTCTTCGAGCAGTTGCAGCTGCAGGCGCAGGCGCAGCCCCAGATGGACGCGGGCGGCGATCCCTGGGCCGACGCCTTCCCGTACTCGCGCGGCAGCATCCGGCTGACCCTCCCCGAACTCCGCGCGTTCTTCGAGGAGTACATCGCTCTCCTCAACCGCTACAAGCGCCCCGAGGGTGACACACCGCCCGGCGCCCGCACCGTGCTCACCCGCTTCCTGGCCTTCCCGGCGCCGGACGCCGCGCCCGCGAGCCGCCCGGAACCCCACAACAGAACAGAGAGCGACCCCTCATGATGCTGCGCTACGCACTCAAGACCGTCCGAGCCCGCAAAGGCGGCTTCCTCGGCGCCTTCCTCGGCGCCTTCCTCGCCCTGATGTGCGCGGCCGCCCTCATCACCGCCTGCGGCACCCTCCTTGAAACGGGTCTGCGCGGCACGATCGGCACCGAACGCTATGCCGCCGCCCCCGTAGTGGTCTCCGCCGACCAGAACGTCCACCAGACCACCGTCAAGCAGAAGAAGGGCAAGACCAAGGTCAAACACAAGGCCAAGCCGATCGCCGAACGGGCCTGGCTCCCGGACGACCTCGCCGCACGGCTCAGCGGGGTCGCGGGCGTGGACCGAGTCGTCCCCGAACTGACCTTCCTCGCCCAGCCGTTGACACCCACCGGGTCGGTCGAGAAGAGCCGGCCCGCCTACGGTCACGCCTGGGACTCCGCCGCGCTGACCCCGTACACGCTGACCACCGGCACCGCGCCCCAGGCCGACGGCGACCTCGTCGTCGACCGCTACCTCGCCGAGCGCGCCCACCTCAAGCCCGGCGACCGGCTCACGGTCCAGTCCACGCAGTCCCCGCGCACCTACCGTGTCACCGGAATCGCCGCGCCCACCAAGGCCGTACGCCACCAGACCTCCCTCTTCTTCTCCACCGCCGAAGCCCGTCGCCTCGCCGCTCACCCCGGCCAGGTCACCGCCTTCGGCGTGCTGCCCGCCAAGGGCACCGACACAGCCACCCTCGAACAGGCCGTCACCAAGGCGTTGAACGGCACGACCGCGCAGGTCAGCGCGGGTGACGAGCGTGGTCCGGTCGAGTTCCTGGACGCGGCCGCAGCCCGCACGAGGCTGATCAGCATGGGCGGCGCGATGGGTGGCACCTCGCTGCTCGTGGCCGTGCTGGTGGTCGTCGGCACCTTCGCGCTCTCCGTGCAGCAGCGTCACCGTGAACTCGCCCTGCTGCGCGCCATCGCCGCCACACGGGGCCAGATCCGCACACTTCTCGGCCGTGAAGCCCTGATCGTCGGGGCCGCCGCAGGTACGGCAGGCGCACTTGCCGGGCTGCCGTTGGGGAGCTGGTTGCACAGCAGGTTCGTGGCCATGGGCGCCGTCCCCGCCACCCTTCAGCACACCGTCAGCGTCTTCCCGTTCTTCGCCGCGATCATCGCGACGCTTCTCGGGGCCTGGGCCGCCGCTCGTATCTCGTCACGCCGTATCACCCGGATCCGTCCGGCCGAAGCGCTCGCCGAAGCCCGGACCGAGCGCACCCGCCCCGCGTGGGGTCGTATCCTCGCCGGTCTCGCGCTGCTGGCCGGGGGCACCGTCCTCATCGTCGTTCTCAGCTTCCTGCGCACCGAGCCCGCCTCAACGCCCGTGACTTTCCTGGCCGTTGTGGTCCTCGCCACCGCAGTCGCGCTGCTGGGACCGCTCCTGGTCCGGGCAGCCGCGGTCATCCTTGCGGGCCCGCTGCGGCTGAGCGGTCCGGGCGGCAGGCTCGCGCGCGCCAACCTCCGCGGCAACGCCGCCCGCATGGCCTCCGTCGTCACTCCGCTCACCCTCCTCATCGGTATGACCTGCACGGTTCTCTTCGTCCAGCCGACCCTGGGCGACGCCGCCCGCGCTCAGGCCCGCGAAGGAATCCGCGCCGACTGGGTGCTGGCCGCCCAGGGGCCCGGAGTCCCGGCCGAGGCCGCACGGCAGCTGCGTACACACGACGACATCGTCACCGAAGTGGTCCGCACGACCGTCCGTGTGGGCCTCGACAAGTACGCGGCCCAAGGCGTCACACCCGGCGGCCTCGCCCGCACCTGGGACCCGGACGTCACCGCGGGCTCCCTGAACCACCTGAAGAGCAACACTGTCGCCGTCAGTGAACTCGCTGCCGACCAGCTCCACTTGAAGCCGGGAAGCACCCTGAAACTCACCCTTGGCGACGGCACGCCGGCCACGCTCACCGTCGCCGCCGTTTACGCCAAGGGCCTCGGCTTCGGAGACCTCACCTTCGCCCATGACCTGATCGCCCGCCACGTGGACAACCCGCTCGCCACCTCCGTCCTCGTCAGCACCGCCCGTACACAGACACAACTCGCGACTACGCTGCGTGAGTTCCCGGCTGTCGAAGTTCTCGCGCCGGCCGCCGCCGACTCGATCCAGGCCGAGCGGCAGCAGGCGAACGCCGAGGTCAACTACCTCGCCATGGGACTGGTTCTGGCCTTCACCGCCATCGCCGTCGTCAACACGCTCGCGATGTCCGTCTCCGAGCGTGTCCGCGAGTTCGCGATGCTCCGTCTCGCCGGAGCGACCCGCCGTCAGGTGCTGCGAATGCTGCGCACGGAGACCCTCTCGGTCCTGCTGCTCGCCACCGCCCTCGGCAGCGGAATCGCGCTCGCCGTCCTGACCGCCTTCAGCATCGGCATGACGGGTGGCGCGGCTCCGGCGGTCACCCCGCTGGTGTACGCCGTGGTTGTCGCCGCCGCCGGGCTCCTTGCCCTCGTCGCCACCGCGTTGCCCGGCCGAGTGGCGCTCGCGCCCCGCCCCGTCACTGTGGCCACGGCCAAGGAGTAAGGGGCAGTACGCAATGGTGGGCGCCCCTTACATCAGGGGGCGCCCACATCGGCGTACTGCCTGGGCCGTTACTCCTTCACCGGAAACCCGGCCGCCTTCCACGCCTGGAAGCCTCCGACCAGGTCGGTCGCCCGGTGCAGTCCCAGCTGCCGCAGGGACACGGCCGCGAGGCTCGACGCGTACCCCTCGTTGCACACCACCACGACCCGCAGGTCGTGGCTCGTGGCCTCCGGGGCGCGGTGACTTCCCTGGGGGTCGAGCCGCCACTCCAGTTCGTTGCGCTCGACGACGAGGGCGCCGGGGATCAGGCCGTCGCGCTCGCGCAGGGCGGCGTACCGGATGTCGACCAGGAGGGCCTCGCCGGCCTGTCCGGCGTCGTACGCCTCCTTGGCCTCCACGCGGTCGAGTTCCTCGCGGACCCGGTCCAGCAACTCGTCCACTCCCACCGGGCGTTGAGCGGTCACTGCCAGTCCTCCGGGCGCTCGACCTGCTCCAGGCGCAGCACCTGGCCCGTACGGCTGTAGCGGCGGATCCGCGGCAGGGGCGGGTAGTAGGCGTGGACCGAGATCGCGTGCTCCTCGGTGGACTCGTTGAGCACCTCGTGCACATGGTGACGGCCGAAGGAGCGGCCCTTGCCGGCCGTCAACCGCCGCTCGCGGTCCACCCCTTCGGTGAGTTCGAGGGTCTTCCAGCCGTCGGTGGGTAGCCGAGCGGCGAGCGAGTACTCCTTGAGTTCGCCCGACGCGGTGAGGAAGGCGCCGACCGAGTCGGCGTGGTCGTGCCAGCCGGTTCCGGTACCGGGCGGCCAGCCGATCAGCCAGGCCTCGCTGCCCCCGGGGCCTTCGAGACGCACCCAGGTGCGGCCCTCGGGATCGAGCGGGAGCGAGGCGATCAGCTCGGCGTCGGCGGCACTACGGCGCACGAAGTCGAGCAGCTCGGCCTGGGTGGGAGTTTGAGGGGGCGCGGAAGGCGCGGAAACAGAGGGTGACACAGACACGCGTACCGTCCTGAAGGTTTCGCTTGGAGCCCGCGGCCATGCAGAGGCGGCTCACGCGGGAAGAAGGATGCGAATCAGCAGGACGGGTGACAGATGCAGCCCGCGTAGCGGACCAGGTCCATATGGACCCTCCGCCACAGGTGCACACAGGTATCGGTCACGATCCGGAGTACACCATGGCGGTGGGGGAGGGTCAACTGACAGTCACTATGTGGACCCCTGGTCCACGGTCGCTCAAGCGAGGCTCGAGCGACCGCCGGATCAGCTGGTACTGGCCGTCGCCTCGGCCTTCGCCGGTCCGCCCAGCGTGGCCTCGGCCGCCGCGTACAGATCGGCCGGGCGCACCCCGCTCAGCGCTGTGACCAGGTGCCCGTCGGGGCGGATGAGCAGCACGGTGTGCGCCGCCGCGCCGGGGTAGCTCTCCGCGACCAGCAGCTCGGCCGGGTGCGGCAGCGCGGTCACAGCGGCCGCGAGCCGGGGCATGATTCCGGCGGTCACCCAGTGCTTGCGCTCCCACACGCCGGTACCGGGCGCGATCAGCACCACAAGCAGCGCCCCACGCCCGAGCCGCTCCCGCAGCGGTACGAACGAACCGTCCTCCGCCGTCACCCGCACGTCGACGACCGGCGCACCGGGCGCAGTGTCCACGGGCGTCTCCGACTCGGCGTACGGAGGCGCGAGCGGCGAATCGGCGTACGCCCCCGGCGCACCCAGCGGGCCGCGCCCCAGGTGACCGTCCGTGAGTAGCGTGTCGTGTCCCCGGGCGGATCCGGGGACGTACGAGCGCAGCCCTCCGCCGCCGCGCAGCAGCGGCAGCGACTGGTCGGCGGCGCGCAGCCGGGCCGCGACGACCGCGCGCCGCTCGGCCTGGTAGCTGTCGAGCAGCGTCTCGTGCGGGCCGTGGTGCCAGGCCAGCGCCAGTTTCCAGGCGAGGTTGTCGGCGTCCCGCAGCCCCTCGTCCAGGCCCTGGGTGCCGAGTGCGCCGAGCAGGTGCGCGGCGTCCCCGGCGAGGAAGACACGGCCGGACCGCCACCGGCGGGCGAGACGGTGGTGGACGGTGTGGACTCCGGTGTCGAGCAGCTCGTACGGAGGTGTGGAGCCGCCGCTCCAGCCGCCGAGGGTCTCCCGGATACGCGCGACCAGCAGATCAGGCGTGACCAGGTCCTTTCCCGGGGGCAGCAGCCAGTCCAGTCGCCACACGCCGTCGGCGAGGGGGCGGGCGGTCACCTCCCCGGCCGAAGGGCCCGACGTCCGCCACGGCGGCATACGGTGCAACAACGCTTCGCCGGGCCACGGAAGTTCCGTACGCAGCGCCGCTACGGCGTGTCGTTCGACGGCCGTACGGCCCGGGAAGCGGATGTCCTGGAGTTTGCGCACCGTCGAGCGTGGCCCGTCGCAGCCGACGAGGTAACTGCCGCGCCACCATGTGCCCTTGGGGCCGCGTGTGTGCGCGGTGACGCCCGAGGTCTCCTGCTCGACGGAGTCGAGGCGGCTGCTCGTGGCGATCTTGACGAGCCGCTCGCCCGCGAGGGCCCCACGCAGGGCAGTGGTCAGGACGTGCTGGGCGAGGTGCAGGGGGGCGGCGAAGGATTCGGCGTCACCAGGAGCGCCTGAACCAGCGGGGCCCGCTGAGCGGCTCGGGCCGTCCGGGCCCTCCACGTCCTTGGAACCCTCTGGACCGAACCTGATCTCGCGCATCACCTGCTTGCGCCGCATCGACCGCCATCCGGCCCAACGGAAACCGGCCTCGGAGAGGGGGAAACCCGTCAGCCGCTCGATCAGCGCGGCTGTGTCCTCGCGCAGAACGACCGTCCGCGCGGGCCGTTGTTCGTCCTTGCCGGGCCCTTCGTCGAGGACCACGGAGGGGACCTCCTGGCGGGCGAGCGCAAGGGCGAGCGTGAGCCCCACGGGCCCCGCTCCGACGATGATCACCGGGTCCATGGCGCGGTGCCCCCTGCCCGGAGCGATGCCCTGAGGGACGTACGGGAACAGGCAGTTGGAGCGGGGTGCACGATCACAGAACGTATGCAACCTATTGCCGGTGCTTGCGTCAAGTGACGGAGGCAGTGGCGATCATGCCACTGCCTCCGTGTCGCTCAAGCCACTTGACTGTGCATCAGATCATCGGGGTGGTTTGTCGGTGAAGGTGAAGCCGCTCGGGCCGCCACCCTCGCCACCGGTCCCGAAGCCGCCCCCCACCGCAGCGGGGTTGATCTCCACCGCATCCTCGCCGAGGACCACGCCCGTGCCCTTCTTGCTGCGCCGCAGCCTGCCCTCCAGCCAACTGGCGAAGCTGGTGAGGATGAAGTTCACGATGATGAAGATGACCGCGACCACGATGAAGCTGGGGATGACGTTGGCGTAGTTGGCCGCCAGCGTGCTGCGCGAGTTGAGCAGCTCGGTGAACCCGAGCATCACGCCGCCCAGTGCGGTGTCCTTCACGATGACGACGAGCTGGCTGACGATGGCCGGCAGCATCGCGGTGACCGCCTGCGGCAGCAGGATGTTGGTCATCGTCTGGCCCTTGCGCAGACCGACCGCCATGGCGGCCTCGGACTGCCCCTTGGGCAGGGAGAGGATGCCCGCTCGCACGATCTCGGCGAGGACCGAGGCGTTGTAGAGCACCAGGCCCGTGACGACCGCGTAGAGAGGCCGCTCTTCGCTTCCGATGTCCGTGGAGCGGACGTAGAACTCGTTGGCGAACAGCATCAGCAGCAGGACCGGGATCGACCGGAAGAACTCGACCACCGTGCTGGCCGCGCCCCTCACCCATCGGTGATCGGAGAGGCGTGCGATGCCGAAGAACGCGCCCAACGGAAGGGCGATCACCATGGAGATCGCAGCGGCCTTCAGCGTGTTGGCCAGGCCCGGCAGCAGGTATGTCGTCCAGGCCTGCGACGTGGTGAACGGTTCCCACAGGTCCCACTTCAGCTGGCCCTTGTCGTCCATGGTCTTCCAGATCCACCACAGGAAGAGGGCAAGCAGGACGAAGAAGACCACAGAGAAGATCACATTGCGCCGCTTGGCGCGGGGACCCGGGGTGTCGTAGAGCACCGAGGTCATCGCTTCACCGCCAGTCGCTTGCTCAGCCAGCCGAGGAGGAGGCCGGTCGGCAGGGTCAGTACCACGAACCCGAAGGCGAACACGGCACCGATGGCGATCGTCTGGGCCTCGTTCTCGATCATTTCCTTCATCAGATAGGCCGCCTCGGCGACGCCGATCGCGGCCGCCACCGTGGTGTTCTTGGTCAGCGCGATCAGTACGTTGGCCAGTGGGCCGATGACCGAACGGAAGGCCTGCGGAAGGACGATGAGCCGCAGGACCTGACTGAAGCTCAGCCCGATGGCGCGTGCCGCCTCGGCCTGTCCGGGGGGCACGGTGTTGATGCCGGAGCGCAGCGCCTCGCAGACGAACGCGGCGTGGTAGCCGGCCAGACCGAGCACGGCAAGGCGGAAGCCCTGGACCTTGAAATCGTCGGGCGCTCCCATCGTCACGCCGAAGATGTCGGCGAGGCCGAGCGAGGCGAAGACGATGATGACGGTCAGGGGGATGTTCCGGACGATGTTCACGTAGGCGGTGCCGAACCCGCGCATGAGCGGGACCGGGCTGACCCGCATGGCGGCCAGCAGGGTGCCCAGGACCAGGGAGCCGAGGGCGGAGAGGGCGGTGAGTTTCACCGTCATCCAGAACGCCCCGAGGACGTCGTAACCTTCAAGAAAGTCGAACACGATCTCCCGCGCTTCCGGGTGTGTGGCTTACGTGGAGGGCATGGCGCGCCGCCGCCCTGATCGCTGCGGGCGGCGGCGCGTCATGGAACCCTGCGTTGCTGGGCCGGAGCCTTGCGTTACGAGACGATGTTGCCGATCTTCGGCGCGGGCTCGTTCTTGTAGCCGGCCGGACCGAAGTTGGCGTCGACGGCCTTCTGCCACGAACCGTCACTGACCATCTTCGTCAGGGCGGCGTTGATCTTGTCCGTGGTCGCGGTGTCGTCCTTCTTCACGCCGATGCCGTAGTTCTCGTTGCTCAGCTTGAGGCCGGTGAGCTTGAACTGGCCCTTGTACTTGTCCTGCGCGGCGAAGCCCGCGAGGATCGAGTCGTCGGTGGTCACCGCGTCCACTGCGCCGCTCTGCAGAGCGGCGATGCACTCCGAGTAGCCGCTGAGCTCCTTCAGCTGGGCCTTCGGGGCGATGTCGGCCTTGACGTTCTGCGCCGAGGTGGAGCCGGTCACGGAGCACAGCTTCTTGCCGTTGAGGTCCGTGCCCTTGGCGATGTCGGAGTCCGACTTGACGAGCAGGTCCTGGTGGGCCAGCAGGTAGGGGCCGGCGAAGTTGACCTTCTCCTTGCGCTCGTCGTTGATCGAGTACGTGGCCGCGATGAACTTGACGTCGCCACGGGCGATCGCGTTCTCGCGGTCGGCGCTCTTGGTCTCGACGAACTCGATCTTGTCGGCGTCGTAACCGAGTTCCTTGGCCACGTACGTCGCCACGTCCACGTCGAAGCCGGAGAAGGAACCGTCGGGCTCCTTGAGGCCGAGACCGGGCTGGTCGTACTTGATGCCGACCTTGATCGTGCCGCCGCCGCTGGAGCCGGAGCCGGCGTCGTCCTTGTCGTCGGAGCCACACGCCGTCGCGGACAGAGCGAGGGCGAGCACGGCGGCCGAGGCGGCGGTGACCTTGCGGAGCTTCATGGTGAACATCCTTTGGGATGAAGACGGATGCGGGCCGTCGGTGACGGAGAGGTACGACAGACGATCAGTGGTGCAGGATCTTCGACAGGAAGTCCTTGGCACGGTCGCTGCGGGGATTGCTGAAGAACTGGTCCGGCACAGCTTCTTCGACGATGCGTCCGTCGGCCATGAACACCACTCGGTTCGCAGCCGAACGAGCGAAGCCCATCTCATGGGTGACGACGATCATGGTCATGCCGTCGCGCGCGAGCTGCTGCATGACCTCCAGGACCTCGTTGATCATCTCGGGGTCGAGCGCCGAGGTCGGCTCGTCGAAGAGCATGACCTTGGGGTCCATCGCCAGCGCCCGCGCGATGGCGACGCGCTGTTGCTGGCCGCCCGACAGCTGTGCGGGGTACTTGTCCGCCTGGGTTGCGACGCCGACGCGGTCGAGCAGGCCGCGGGCCTTCTCCTCGGCCACCTTCTTGTCGGCCCCGCGGACCTTGATCTGGCCCAGCATCACGTTCTCGAGCACCGTCTTGTGCGCGAAGAGGTTGAAGGACTGGAAGACCATGCCCACGTCGGCCCGCAGCCGGGCGAGCGCTCTGCCCTCGTCGGGCAGTGGCTTGCCGTCGATCGAGATGTCGCCCGAGTCGATCGTCTCCAGGCGGTTGATGGTGCGGCACAGGGTGGACTTCCCGGACCCGGAGGGCCCGATGACCACGACGACCTCGCCACGGGCGATCGTCAGGTCGATGTCCTGGAGCACGTGCAACGCGCCGAAGTGCTTGTTGACGCTCTTCAGGACGACCAGTTCCTCGGTCGCGGCCACGGCGTCCTTGGCCACCGATACTTCGGTCATCGCTCTTTGGCTCCGTCCTCGCGGTTTGGGAGGACAGTAGTGACCCCGTACGACCAGCGTCATTACATCTGAGGGGAAATTGAGCATAACGATCCGATAGCGGGTGGACACGCCACGTAACGATCATCGTCGGGGGCGTACCGGCTGGGTAACGGAAGCCGCACGCAACCCGAACCCTCTTGACGCCGTCCTTACCTATCGGCGTGACTGCGAGGGTGCACGCGCGCGCGTGCCCGTACTTTTACAGTCCGAGACCGTACGACCGATGAACCGGAGGGGGCCGGCATGAGACTGCTTCTCGTCGAGGACGACAATCATGTCGCCGCCGCTCTGTCCGCGGTCCTTGCGCGGCACGGTTTCCACGTCACGCACGCCCGCAGCGGCGAGGAGGCGCTCCAGGCGCTGGTGCCGGAGAGCGACGGTTTCGGGGTCGTCCTGCTCGACCTGGGCCTCCCGGACCAGGACGGCTACGAGGTCTGCGGCAAGATCCGCAAGCGGACCAGCACCCCGGTGATCATGGTCACCGCACGCGCCGACGTACGTTCCCGGATCCACGGTCTCAACCTCGGAGCCGACGACTACGTAGTGAAGCCGTACGACACGGGGGAACTGCTCGCACGTATCCATGCCGTCAGCCGGCGCAGCGTCCCCGACGACGCATCGGCCTCCGCCGAGAGCGGACTGCGGCTCGGTCCCGTGCACATCGAACTGCCCACCCGTCAGGTCAGTGTGGACGGTTTGATTGTCCAACTGACCCGCAAGGAGTTCGACCTTCTCGCGCTCCTGGCCCAGCGGCCCGGAGTGGTGTTCCGCAGGGAGCAGATCATCAGCGAGGTGTGGCGGACCAGTTGGGAGGGGACCGGGCGCACCCTGGAGGTGCATGTCGCGTCCCTGCGCTCCAAACTGCGCATGCCGGCGCTGATCGAGACCGTGCGCGGCGTCGGGTACCGGCTCGTCGCGCCTGCGGCGTAGCGGGGACGGGTGCGCACACGTCTTTTCCCGCTGCTCATCGTCCTGATGGCCGCCGTGCTGCTCGCGCTCGGCATCCCGCTCGCGGCGAGCCTTGCGGCCGCGCAGCAGCAGAGGGTGGTCGTCGACCGCATCGACGACACGGCACGCTTCGCGGCCCTCGCGCAGTACGTCGCCGACCCGTCGACGGGTCCCGGGACGGGCGGCACCACGGACGAACGCCGCGAGACCCTGAGCAAGGAACTCGCCCGCTACCACAGCCTGTACGGCATCCGGGCCGGCGTCTTCTACCGCGATGACGACCCCATGGCCAACGCCCCCGACACCTGGTTGCTGCCCGAGACGGGCGAGGGGCGCGACGCCTTCAACGAGGCGCTCGGGAGCCGCCGCAGCCACGACCCCGAACAGGTCTGGCCCTGGCAGCGGCACCGGCTCATCGTCGCGTCCCCGGTCGTCAAGGACGGCGACGTCGTCGCCGTCGTAGTCACCGACTCGCCCACCGGGCAGATGCGTTCGCGGACCCTGCACGGCTGGCTGATCATCGGCGCGGGCGAGGTCGCCGCGATGCTCCTCGCCCTCGGCGCCGCGCTGCGTCTCACCGGCTGGGTGCTCAGGCCCGTACGCGTCCTCGACGCCACCACCCACGACATCGCGACCGGACGCCTGAAGTCCCGCGTCGCGGCCGCCGGCGGTCCGCCGGAACTCCGGCGCCTGGCCCGGTCGTTCAATGAGATGGCGGACAACGTCGAGGACGTCCTGGAGCAGCAGCGCGCCTTCGTCGCCGACGCCTCGCACCAGCTGCGCAACCCGCTCTCGGCGCTGCTGCTGCGTATCGAGCTGCTTGCCCTCGAACTCCCCGAGGGCAATGAGGAGATCGCCTCGGTCCAGACCGAGGGCAAGCGCCTCGCCGAGGTCCTCGACGACCTCCTCGACCTGGCGCTCGCCGAGCATGCCGAGGCGGACCTGCGGCTCACCGACATCGGCGAGCTCACGTCCGAGCGTGTGGCCGCGTGGGGACCGGTCGCCGAGAGCAAGGGCGTACGGCTCGTCGGCACCTGCCCGGCCACGACCGCCTGGACCGACCCGGTCACGCTGTCCAGTGCCCTGGACGCGGTGATCGACAACGCGCTGAAGTTCACGCCCGAGGGGGAGAGCGTCGACGTGAAGGTCGCCTCGAACGGCGAGTTCTCGACCGTGGTGGTCACCGACGGCGGCCCTGGCCTCAGCGACGAGGACCTGGCCCGCATCGGCGACCGCTTCTGGCGCAGCGCCAGGCACCAGAACATCAAGGGCTCGGGACTGGGCCTGTCCATCTCCCGCGCACTGCTCGCGGCGGCCGGCGGCTCCATCGCGTACGACCATCACGAGCCGCACGGCCTGCGGGTGACGGTGCGGGTGCCGAGGTCGCGGTCCAGCTTCTGAGGGGGCTGCTGTGTTCTGGCGGCGGGGACGGGTCGGCTAGGGCTTGACGGACCGGTAGTAGCGTCGCGCGCCCTCGTGCAGCTGAAGCGGGTCGGTGTAGATGGCCGTCCGCAGGTCCACCAGCTGCGCCGCGTGCACCTTGCGGCCGATGCGGTCGCGGCTGTCGATCACCGTGCGGGTGATCTCCTCGGTGAGCTTCGCGTCCGCGTCCTCCCGCGTCACCAGCAGGTTGGCCACGGCCACCGTCTGCACCGATGAGCCCAGCTGCGCCTTCGGGTAGGCGTCGGCGGGCATGACCGCGGCCCGGTAGTAGCGGGAGGCGCCCCCCTGCTCGTGCAGCTTCTTGATCAGGTCGCTCCCTATCGGGACCAGCCTGATGTCGTAGCTCTTGGAGAGCTCCAGCACGGCACTCGTCGGAAGGCCGCCCGACCAGAAGAAGGCGTCGATCTTTTTCTGTTTGAGCAGCCCCGGCATGGTGCCGATGCCCTCGGCCAACGGCTTTACGTCCTTCGTCGGGTCGAGCCCTGCCGCTTCGAGCACATGATTCGCGATCAGCCGCACCCCGGAGCCGGACGGTCCCACGGCGACCCTCTTGCCCCGCAGGTCCGCCACGGACCGCACGGAGGACGTGCGCGGGACCACCAGGTGCACATAGTCGTCGTAGAGCCGGGCGCAGCTGCGCAGCTGGTCCGCTCCCGGCTTGTCCTGCAGCATGTACGTCTCCACCGCGTCGGCCGCCGCGACGGTGAAGTCGGCATCCCCCGTGGCCACACGGCGGACGTTCTCCTGCGAGCCGTCGCTGTTCAGGAGCTGTACGTCCAGACGCGGCATGTCCTTGGCGAGGGCGCCCTGAAGGAGCTCGCCGTACTTCTGGTAGACGCCGGTCGGCGTGCCCGTGCTGAACGTGATCGTCCCGCCAGGAGACTCCTCGCCCAGCGGCAGCAGCCACCACAGCAGCAGCCCGAAGACCACGAAACCGGCAGCCGAACCGAACAGCGCGCGGCGCCTGCCGATGTGGGGGAGTGCCTGGAACATGCGCGCGATCCTGCCAGTCCGGGCGCGGTTCTGGCCAGGGCGGGGCTCGCGGGGTGCGGAGGGGGCGTCAGCCTTGACGGGACTCCGTCAGCAGGGCGAGCTGGGATTCTGCAGGCAGGTTCTCCGGACTCCCCCCGGATGCGGACAGCTTCTCCGGACTCCCCTGGATAGGGTCGCCTGATGCATTCCCCTACGGAGCCCTCGACGCAAGCCTCTCCCGCCTCCCTGGTCCGTGAATTCCACCTGGCTTTCGGTCTCGCCGCCCGCACCGTCCCGACGGAGGTCTCCCCGGAGCTCGCCGCCCACCGCGGTGAACTTCTCGCAGAGGAGGCTGCCGAAGTCGCCGAGGTCTCGGTCACGGGCCCCCTGGACCGGCTGGCGCACGAGCTCGCCGACGTCGTGTACGTGGCGTACGGCACGGCACTCGTCCACGGGATCGACCTCGACGCGGTGATCGCCGAGATCCACCGGTCCAACATGACGAAGCTTGGCCCCGACGGCCGCGTCGCCCGCCGGGACGACGGCAAGGTGCTCAAGGGGGACCACTACAGAGCGCCGAACGTGTCCGAAATCCTGCGGAGCCAGGGGTGGAGGCCCCGCTGACGCCTAGGGGGACAAGAGGTACTCCGGGTACCGCCTACCCTTGTCACATGAGCAGCAGCGACCGGAGCCAGGCAGTGGACGTTCAGGAATCCAAGACATACGAAGTGCGCACTTACGGGTGCCAGATGAACGTCCATGACTCCGAACGCCTGTCGGGCCTCTTGGAGGATGCCGGTTACGTACGCGCGCCCAAGGACGCGGACGGCGACGCGGATGTCGTCGTCTTCAATACCTGTGCGGTACGGGAGAACGCCGACAACCGGCTGTACGGCAACCTCGGCCGGCTCGCCCCGATGAAGACGAAACGCCCCGGCATGCAGATCGCCGTCGGCGGCTGTCTCGCCCAGAAGGACCGCGACACCATCGTGAAGCGTGCTCCCTGGGTGGACGTCGTCTTCGGGACGCACAACATCGGCAAGCTGCCGGTCCTCCTGGAGCGCGCCCGCGTGCAGGAAGAGGCGCAGGTCGAGATCGCCGAGTCCCTGGAGGCGTTCCCCTCGACGCTGCCGACCCGCCGCGAGAGCGCGTACGCCGCCTGGGTCTCCATCTCCGTCGGGTGCAACAACACCTGCACCTTCTGCATCGTCCCGGCGCTGCGCGGCAAGGAGAAGGACCGCAGGACCGGCGACATCCTCGCCGAGATCGAGGCACTGGTCGGCGAGGGCGTCTCGGAGATCACGCTGCTCGGGCAGAACGTAAACGCTTACGGCAGCGACATCGGCGACCGCGAGGCCTTCAGCAAGCTGCTCCGCGCCTGCGGCAGGATCGAGGGCCTGGAGCGGGTGCGCTTCACCTCGCCGCACCCGCGCGACTTCACGGACGACGTGATCGCCGCGATGGCCGAGACGCCGAACGTCATGCCGCAGCTGCACATGCCGATGCAGTCCGGCTCGGACACGGTCCTGAAGGCGATGCGCCGCTCTTACCGCCAGGAGCGCTACTTGGGGATCATCGAGAAGGTACGGGCCGGTATCCCGCACGCGGCGATCACCACCGACATCATCGTGGGCTTCCCCGGCGAGACCGAGGAGGACTTCGAGCAGACCCTGCACGCGGTCCGCGAGGCCCGCTTCGCGCAGGCGTTCACGTTCCAGTACTCCAAGCGCCCCGGAACGCCGGCGGCCACCATGGAGGGGCAGATCCCCAAGAAGGTCGTCCAGGAGCGCTACGAGCGTCTCGTGGCCCTCCAGGAGGAGATCTCCTGGGACGAGAACAAGAAGCAGGTCGGCCGCACCCTGGAGCTGATGGTCGCCGAGGGCGAGGGCCGCAAGGACGGTGCCACACACCGCCTCTCCGGCCGCGCCTCCGACAACCGCCTGGTCCACTTCACCAAGCCCGACGAGGACGTGCGCCCCGGCGACGTCGTCACCGTCGAGATCACCTACGCCGCCCCGCACCACCTCCTCGCCGAGGGCGCCGTCCTGAACGTGCGCCGCACGCGCGCGGGGGACGCGTGGGAGAAGCGCAACGCCGCCGCGGCCGCGAAGCCGGCGGGTGTCATGCTCGGCCTGCCGAAGATCGGCGCGCCCGAGCCGCTGCCGGTCGCGGCGAGCAGCGGGTGCGGCTGCGACTGACTTGGTGGACTCCGTCGCGTGCCGGGAATGGGTCCAGCGTGTCGACGTACTGATCGAGGAGTGACGTTCCGCCGCCGAGCGGGGCTACGCTGCCGATCATGCTTGTAGCCGCCGCAGTCTGCCCCTGTCCGCCGCTGCTCGTCCCGGACGTCGCCGCCGGTGCGGCGCCCGAGCTGGACGCCGCGCGCGCCGCCTGCACGGACGCGCTGGGCGTGCTCGCCGCCTCCCGCCCCGACCTGCTGGTCGTCGTGGGCCCCGCCGAACAGAACGGGCGCGGTCCGCACCTCGAGGGCACCGGGGGCTCGTTCCGCGGGTTCGGCGTGGATCTCGCCGTACGCCTGGGAAACGTACGCCTGGGAAGTGGGGCGTCGGACCCGGACACTTCTGAGCGTGAACTTCCGACCTCGCTCGCCGTCGCCGCGTGGCTGCTCGAGCGCACGGGCTGGTCCGATGCCCCGGTCGAGGGTCTCGGTGTGGGGGAACCTCTCGAGGCCGAGCGGTGTATCCAAGTCGGGGAGAGCATCGGCGCGCGGGCCGGGCGGGTGGCACTGCTGGTGATGGGCGACGCCAGCGCGTGCCGGACGCTCAAGGCGCCCGGCTATCTCGACGAGCGCGCGGCGGGCTTCGACGCGGGGGTCGCGCGTGCGCTGGAGGCGGCGGACGTGCCGGCTCTCAAAGCGCTGGACGCGGAGCTGGCGCAGGAGCTGAAGGTCTCCGGGCGGGCCCCCTGGCAGGTCCTCGCGGGCGCGGCGGAGGGCGCGGGGCTCGGCGGCGCACTGCTGTACGAGGACGCGCCGTACGGGGTGGGGTATCTGGTGGCGGCCTGGTCCTGAAGGCTTCCTCGGGCGGCTTCGGGGGCTTGGCGTGGTGGTTCAGGGGGCGTCCCTGAGTCCGGTGGCGCTTGAGGGGCCGTCCGGGTGGCTGGCGCCGGGACGTGCTCGGCGGAGTCGCCGACCTCCGCGTCGTGGCCGCCCGGGAGGCGTGGCCCTTCGCGGCATGCGTGGCCTGGAGTCTCTTGAGCCGCTGCGACTGAGCCGCTGCGGCGCACTCCGGCGCCAACTCACTGGCTGCTGCGGCCGACGGGCTGCGATCCTCGCCCCCCGTCGGGAAGTCGCCTCTGCCGGGAAGCCGCTTCCGCCGGGAAACCGCCCCCGCCGGGAAACCGCCCCCGCCAGGAAGCCGGTCCCCGGCCACCCCGCCCCGAACGCGGCGGACGGCCGGGAGCCCTGAGTGCTCCTCGGCCGTCCGGCGATGTGCGTGCGCTGTGTTCAGGAAGCCGTAGGCGGGGACGGCGCGTCCGGGGGAGGTGTGGCGCCGTTGCTGTCCTTGTGCGCGAGGCGGTCCATGGCGCCCTTCGCCTTGCCCGTGCCTGTCTGGATCCTGTCGCTGTACTTGTGCTTGGTCTTTTCGTCGACGACCTTCGCGGCCTTGTCGAGACCATGACTGACCTTGTCGCCGTGCTGCTGCGCGAGGTCCGAGACCTTGTCCTTGGCAGGCGCCAGCTTGGCTTTGAGATTGTCCAGGAGACCCATGGTCCGCCTTCCCTCGAGGGGCAGTTACTTGCGGGCGCCCTCGCCGGCCTCGTTGTCGGCAGCCTTCTCGGCGGTCTGCTGCTTGGGGATCTCCACGTCCTCCGTGGTGGCGGCACCGGCGGTCTCCGCCGTCGCCTCGTCCTCGGTCTCGGACGAACCCTTCGCCTCTTCCGCCACCTCCGCCTCGGTCTCGGCCGTCAGTGTGTCGGCCTGCACCTCAGCGGTTGACGCCTCCTCCGTAGCCTTCGACCTCCGGAGAAGCCGTGCAAAAACGCCCATATCCACTCCATACGTTACTCGTGAGGGCGAAATCCCGCGTTGCCCGGTGCGTCCCATTGCGTCGCCCGGGTCACCGGTCCTCGAAAACCGGCGGCTGGAACCTCGCAACAGGCAACGACCCCGGACTCGTGCCGTCACTTAACTCGTTCGAGGACAGGCCCGGAGGTTTGCGAGACTGGGACGGTGAGAAGCGCACCGCCCGCCCCCCGGGTCATCGCCGTCGTCGGACCGACCGCGGCAGGAAAGTCCGATCTGGGCGTTTTCCTTGCCCAACGCCTCGGAGGCGAGGTCGTCAACGCCGACTCCATGCAGTTGTACCGAGGGATGGACATCGGCACCGCCAAGCTGACGCCCGAGGAACGCGGTGGGATCCCGCACCACCTCCTGGACATCTGGGACGTGACCGTCACGGCCAGCGTCGCCGAGTACCAGCGGCTCGCCCGCGCCCGGATCGACGCGCTGCTCGCCGAGGGCAGCTGGCCGATCCTGGTGGGCGGCTCCGGGCTGTACGTCCGTGGGGCCGTCGACAATCTGGAGTTCCCCGGCACCGACCCCGAGGTGCGGGCCCGCCTTGAGGAGGAGCTCACCCTGCGCGGCTCCGGCGCGCTGCACGCGCGGCTGGCCATGGCCGACCCGGAGGCCGCCCACGCGATCCTGCCCAGCAACGGCCGCCGTATCGTCCGCGCCCTCGAAGTCATCGAGATCACCGGCAAGCCCTTCACCGCCAACCTGCCGGGCCACGACTCGGTGTACGACACCCTTCAGATCGGCGTCGACGTCGCACGCCCCGAGCTGGACGAGCGCATCGCGCGCCGGGTGGACCGTATGTGGGAGGCGGGGCTCGTCGACGAGGTGCGCGCGCTGGAGGCGCAGGGCTTGCGCGAGGGGCGCACGGCCGCGCGCGCACTCGGGTACCAGCAGGTGCTCGCGGCGCTTGCTGGGGAGTGCGATGAAGAAGAGGCGCGCGCCGAGACCGTACGCGCGACCAAGCGCTTCGCGCGCCGTCAGGATTCATGGTTCCGCCGCGACCCACGGGTGCATTGGCTCAGTGGGGCCGCGGCGGATCTCACAGAACTCCCGCAGCTCGCGCTGGCGTTGGTCGAACGACCGGTCACAGCCTGATCACGTCATGGCATCGGGACGCTCCGGCCGTCATCCCGGCCTCCGGCGCCGTGCCATCATCGAGCTTCGATCGACCAGTGAATGCCGAGTTGGGAGGGCGCGTGGCGATGGAGGCCGGCCCTCGTGACACTGCACGAGACACTGAGCACGGCATCGATCCGGACGGAGATCGTCTGGAGATCGATCCGGATGGAGAACCGCTGAGTTCCGACGGACCCGAGGACACCCCGGACGGTGTGATCGCCGACGGGCCCGGGCCCGGCGAGATGTCCCCGGAGCCCGAGGTCGAGGTCGAGCTGCGTCCCCAGCGCCGGCTGCGCATCTGGCAGCTCGCGCCCATCGTGGCCCTGGCCGCGATCGGCTCCCTGATGTTCGCCTTCCCGCTGGCCTTCGAGTTCGGCGACGGCGGTGCCGTGGTCGCCATGCTCGGACTGCTGATCTGCTCGTGCGCGGCGGGCTGGGGCATGATGGCCGCCCGCCGGGTCGGCTACACCTGGCCCGGCTTCCCGCAGCGCGGTTCGGGCCGCCGCCCGGACTGGCGTGTGGTGATCGCGTACGTCGTGGTCGTCGCGGCGGTGGCGGTGCTCGCCGTGTGGCGCGTGGCCCGGCTGCGCTGACGTACCCGGGGCGTGCGTTGCCCGGCCTCACCTCTGTGATGTGTCGCCTCGGCTGTGCCGGGGCGAGTGCGCGCCGGAGTGTCGGACCGAACACGTACGATCGAGGAATGAGCACGCGGATCGCCTTCCTCAAGGGGCACGGGACCGAGAACGACTTTGTGATCATCCCGGACCCGGAGAACGCCATCGACCTGCCCCCGGCCGCCGTCGCCGCCCTGTGCGACCGCCGCGCGGGCATCGGCGGAGACGGTCTGCTGCATGTCGTACGGTCCGCCGCGCACCCCGAGGCCGAGGAGATGGCGGCCGAGGCGGAGTGGTTCATGGACTACCGCAATGGCGACGGTTCGATCGCGGAGATGTGCGGCAACGGAGTGCGTGTGTTCGCGCGCTACCTCCAGCGAGCCGGACATGTGGCCGAAGGTGACTTCGCGATCGCCACGCGCGGGGGCGTGAAGTCGGTGCACCTCGCCAAGGACGGAGACGTGACCGTCGGCATGGGCAAGGCGCTCCTCCCCGAAGGGGACGTCACCGTGAGCGTCGGCGGGCGCAGCTGGCCCGCGCGCAACGTCAACATGGGCAATCCGCACGCGGTCGCCTTCGTGGACGACCTCGCGCACGCCGGCGATCTGTTCGCGCCGCCGCCGTTCAGCCCGGAGTCGGCGTACCCGGACGGGGTGAACGTCGAGTTCGTGGTCGACCGGGGCCCGCAGCATGTCGCGGTGCGTGTCCACGAGCGCGGCGCCGGGGAGACCCGCTCGTGTGGCACGGGCGCGTGTGCCGTGGCCGTCGCCGCGGCCCGCCGGGACGGCGCGGACCCGGCCGTGACCCGCGCTCCCGCGACGTACACCGTGGATGTGCCCGGCGGACGCCTGGTGATCACCGAGCGTCCGGACGGCGAGATCGAGATGACGGGCCCCGCTGTGATCGTGGCCGAAGGTGAGCTTCTCGCCGAATGGTTCGAAACCGTAAACCCCTGAACCTTCGCTCGAATGGGTGATCCGTTTCACGCTCGGCGAGAGGCGGTCAGCCGCACGTGGTGGGCTCGGTAGCATCAAGCACCGGCCCGGACGGGGGATCGACACCATCCCCTGAGCCGTGTACGCCATGGGGCACCCGTCCGCCGGTCTACGCAGCCGGAGGTGCCCATGAGTGCGGAGGCGACGAATCCCGCGACGCCAGGCCCTGTAATGCCTTCCCCCAAGCTCTCGGTACCGATTGAGCAGGGGGGGTCCCCAGCGCATCGCAGGAAGGGTCTTCCGCGGATCGATCTGCGGCGTCTGGGCCGGGCAGCGCTGCTCGGCCCCGTGGCCCGCGACCGGCTGCCCGACGCGATCGGCCACGTGGCCGAGGCTCACCGCGCCCACCACCCCAGCGCCGACCTGGAGCCGCTACGCCGGGCCTGGGTGCTCGCCGAGTCCTCGCACCGCGGTCAGATGCGCAAGAGCGGCGAGCCGTACATCACGCACCCGCTCGCGGTGACCCTGATCCTTGCCGAACTCGGCGCGGAGACCACGACGTTGACCGCCTCCCTGCTCCACGACACCGTCGAGGACACGGAAGTGACCCTCGATCAGGTGCGCGAGGAGTTCGGCGACGAGGTCTGTTATCTGGTCGACGGTGTCACCAAGCTGGAAAAGGTCGACTACGGGGCCGCGGCGGAGCCCGAGACGTTCCGCAAGATGCTCGTCGCCACCGGCAACGACGTCCGGGTGATGTCGATCAAACTCGCCGACCGGCTGCACAACATGCGGACCCTGGGTGTCATGCGCCCCGAGAAGCAGGCGCGAATTGCCAAGGTGACCAGGGACGTTCTGATCCCGCTCGCCGAACGGCTCGGCGTCCAGGCGCTGAAGACCGAGCTCGAGGACCTCGTCTTCGCGATCCTGCACCCCGAGGAGTACCAGCACACCAGGGAGTTGATCGTCGAGAACACCGCGCGCGACGGAGATCCGCTCGCGGAGATCGCCGAAGACGTGCGCGCGGTGTTGCGTGAGGCGGGCCTGCAGGCCGAAGTCCTCATCCGCCCAAGGCACTTCGTCTCCGTGCACCGCGTGTCGCGCAAACGCGGACCCATGCGCGGCGCGGACTTCGGACGGCTCCTGGTCCTCGTGAACGAGGACGCCGACTGCTACGGAGTCCTCGGCGAACTGCACACCTGTCTCACGCCGGTGGTCTCGGAGTTCAAGGACTTCATCGCCGTACCCAAGTTCAACCTCTACCAGTCGCTGCACACGGCCGTCGCGCGCGGGGACGGCGAGATCGCCGAAGTCCTCATCCGGACCCACCAGATGCACAAGGTCGCCGAGGCAGGGGTCATCGCGCTCGGCAATCCGTACGCTCCTCCGTCGGAGGAGCAGTCCTCGCAGGAGCAGACGGAGCGTGCTGTCGACGGTGAGCGTGCCGACCCGACCCGCCCCGGCTGGCTCTCCCGGCTCCTCGACTGGCAGGAGGGCGCCGCGGACCCCGACACCTTCTGGTCCACGTTGCGCGAAGACCTCGCCCAGGACCGCGAGATCACCGTCTTCCGCGCCGACGGCGGCTCGTTGGGCCTTCCCGAGGGCGCCAGTTGCGTGGACGCCGCGTACGCGCAGTACGGCGACGACGCGCACGCTTGCATGGGCGCCCGCGTCAACGGCCGCCTGGCGACGCTGAGTACGGTCCTGCGGGACGGGGACACCGTTCAGCTCCTCATGGGCCAGGACCCGGCCTCAGAGCCCTCCAGGGAGTGGCTGGAGCACGCGCACACGCCCGCCGCGCGGATCGCCATCCAGCGCTGGCTGGCCGCGCACCCTTCGCCCAGTGACTCCGAGGCACCCGAGGCTCCCGCCGCGACTCCCCGGCCGACCGCCGAAGGACCCACCGCCCGCCCCGGCGCCGCGAACGCCGTCGTCGAACAGTCCGGCGCGTCCGTACGGCTCGCGGGCTGCTGTACGCCGGTGCCGCCCGACGACGTGACCGGCTTCGCGGTGCGCGGGGGAGTGGTCACCGTCCACCGGGTCGAATGCGCCGCGGTCGAGAGCATGAAGGGCGTGGGGCGCGCGGAGGTCGGGGTGAGCTGGGGTGACACCACCGAGTGCCGGGTCACGCTGGTGGCCGAGTCCTTCGGGCGCCCGCATCTGCTCGCCGATCTCACCGAAGCCATCGCCACGGAGGGCGTCGCCATCGTCTCGGCGACCGTCGAACCGCCGAGCGAGCAGCGCGTACGGCACACGTACACGCTCCAACTCCCGGACGCGGCACACCTTCCCGGGCTGATGCGGGCGATGCGCAACGTGCCGGGCGTGTACGACGTGAGCCGGGCTCGGCACCAGGCGGCGGCCGCGCAGTAGGAGGACCCTTTCGGGTGGACCCGGCGCGCGTCGTCACCGTACGGCGGGTGCGCGCTGGTAGCCGTGGTCCATGCCGCTCACCCCCCGCCCCAGGATCCCCGTCCCCAGGACAGCCCTCCCCAGGACCCGCCGCGTCAAGGCGGCCCTGCTCGCCTCGGCCGTCTCCGTCTGCCTCATCGCCGCGAGCGCGCCCTCTCCGGCCATGCCGCTCGGCGTCGGCGACCGGCTCTTCCCGCACCTGGGCAACCCCGGGTACGACGTCGCCTCGTACGACCTCGCCTTCACCTACCCCGGCACCAACAGCAAGCCGCTCGCGGCCGTCACCACGATCGACGCCGTGACGTCCGCCCGGCTCGACCAGGTCAATCTCGACTTCGCGCACGGAAAAGTGGGGTCCGTCGACGTCAACGGGGCGCCCGCGTCCTTCAAGAGCGCCGGGGAAGACCTGGTGGTGACGCCCGCGGAGCCGGTGCCCGAGGGCGGCTGGATGCGGATCACCGTGCACCACACCAGCGACCCGGTCCCCGCCGCGAACCAGGACGGCGGCTGGGTGCAGACCAAGGACGGGCTCGCGATGGCCAACCAGGCCGACGCCGCGCACCTGGTCTTCCCGTGCAACGACCACCCCTCGGACAAGGCGATGTTCACCATCCACGTCACCGCGCCCGACGGCTACACGGCCGTGGCGAACGGTCTGCCCGCCGGAGCGGACCGGGCCGGCAAGGCGACCACCTGGACGTACCGCACCGAGCACCCCATGGCGACCGAGCTGGCCCAGGTGTCCATCGGCCGCTCCTCCGTGCTGCACCGCACCGGGCCGCACGACCTGCCGGTACGCGATGTCGTGCCCACCAAGGACCGGGCCCTGCTGGAACCGTGGCTCAAGAAGACCCCCGACCAGATCGCCTGGATGGAGGGGAAGGTCGGCCGGTACCCCTTCGAGACGTACGGGCTGCTGATGGCCGACGCGCGGACCGGCTTCGAGCTGGAGACACAGACACTCTCCCTCTTCGAGAAGGAGCTCTTCACCGAGCCCGCGTACCCGAAGTGGTACGTCGAGTCGATCATGGTGCACGAGCTGTCGCACCAGTGGTTCGGCGACAGTGTCAGCCCGAGCACCTGGTCCGACCTGTGGCTGAACGAGGGGCACGCCACCTGGTACGAGGCGCTGTACGCCGAGGAGAAGGCCGACAGGCCCATGGCGACGCGCATGAAGGCCGCCTACCGGGCGTCCGACTCCTGGCGGGCCGCCGGGGGACCGCCCGCGGCACCGAAGGGGCCCAAGCCGGGCCAGAAGATCAGCATCTTCAGGCCGAACGTCTACGACGGGGCCGCGCTGGTGCTGTACGCGCTGCGCGAGGAGATCGGGCGCCCGGCCTTCGAGCAGCTGGAACGGGTCTGGGTGAGCGCCCACCACGACGGGGTCGCGTCGACGGCGGACTTCGAGGACCTGGCGTCCGGTATCGCGGGCCGTGATCTGAGCGGGTTCTTCAAGGCCTGGCTGTACGGCGAGAAGACCCCGCCGATGCCGGGTCACGCGGACTGGAAGAGTGACGCTCCGCAGGCGGCGCGGAGCGCCGGATAACTCGCGTGACGAGACGGGACGTGCCGTGCGACCATCTTTCAGGTCGGCGGCACGGCCCCTCCGGGACAGTGACACGGCCCCCTCCGGGAACGTGACACGGCCCCCTCCGGGAACGTGACACGGCCCCCTCCGGGAACGTGACACGGCCCCCTTCGGGACGGTGACACGGCTCTCCTCGGGGCCGGTGACACGGCCCTCGCGGGGTTGACCCGGCGCAATCAGGGAATCTCCTGGTGGCCTGGGACGTTCTTCCCTGTGACGGACGGTGTCCGTCGTCGAATCGGTGTCCCCATAGACGTAAGGATCCAATGACCTCCTCTTCTTCCCCTTCCCAGGACGCGCAGAGCCTCGCGCAGAACCACCCCGAAGGTCTTCGGGCCGATGCCCTGATGGAAGAGGACGTCGCCTGGAGCCACGAGATCGACGGAGAGCGGGACGGCGACCAGCTCGAACGTTCCGAGCGCGCGGCCCTGCGCCGCGTCGCGGGCCTCTCCACCGAACTCGAGGACGTCACCGAGGTCGAGTACCGACAGCTCCGCCTGGAGCGGGTCGTCCTCGTCGGCGTCTGGACCTCGGGAACCGTGCAGGACGCTGACAACTCGCTCGCCGAGCTGGCCGCCCTCGCGGAGACCGCGGGTGCGCTCGTGCTCGACGGCGTGACCCAGCGCCGCGACAAGCCCGACGCGGCCACGTACATCGGATCCGGCAAGGCCAATGAGCTGCGGGACATCGTCCTGGAGACCGGCGCCGACACCGTGATCTGCGACGGTGAGCTGAGCCCCGGCCAGCTGATCCACCTCGAAGACGTCGTCAAGGTCAAGGTCATCGACCGTACGGCCCTGATCCTCGACATCTTCGCCCAGCACGCCAAGTCCCGAGAGGGCAAGGCGCAGGTCGCGCTCGCGCAGATGCAGTACATGCTGCCGAGGCTGCGAGGCTGGGGTCAGTCGCTGTCCCGCCAGATGGGCGGCGGCTCGGGCGGCGGCCTCGCCACCCGAGGTCCCGGTGAGACCAAGATCGAGACGGACCGGCGCCGTATCCGCGAGAAGATGGCGAAGATGCGCCGGGAGATCGCGGACATGAAGACGGGCCGCGACATCAAGCGCCAGGAGCGCCGTCGCAACAAGGTGCCCTCGGTGGCCATCGCCGGTTACACCAACGCCGGCAAGTCCTCGCTGCTCAACCGCCTCACGGGCGCGGGCGTGCTCGTCGAGAACGCGCTGTTCGCGACCCTCGACCCGACCGTGCGCCGGGCCGAGACCCCGAGCGGGCGGCTGTACACGCTGGTCGACACGGTCGGCTTCGTACGGCACCTGCCGCACCACCTGGTCGAGGCGTTCCGCTCCACCATGGAGGAGGTCGGCGACGCCGACCTGATCCTGCACGTGGTGGACGGTTCACACCCGGCGCCGGAGGAGCAGCTGGCCGCCGTGCGCGAGGTCATCCGTGACGTGGGCGCCACCAAGGTGCCCGAGATCGTGGTGATCAACAAGGCCGATGCGGCCGACCCGCTGGTGCTCCAGCGGCTGATGCGGATCGAGAAGCGCTCCATCGCGGTCTCGGCCCGTACGGGGCTCAACATGGACGAGCTGCTCGCGCTCATCGACAACGAGCTGCCGCGCCCCTCGGTCGAGATCGAGGCGCTCGTGCCGTACACCCACGGCAAGCTGGTCGCCCGCGCGCACAACGAGGGCGAGGTGATCTCCGAGGAGCACACCCCGGAGGGCACGCTGCTCAAGGTGCGGGTGCACGAGGAACTGGCGGCGGATCTCGCGCCGTACGTTCCGGCGCTTTCGTAGAGACGGACACACGAAGGCCCGCCCCCGTGAGAGGGGGGCGGGCCTTCGTCGTACGTCCGGACGCTCTACGTCCGTTGTGTCACTGTCCGGCGAACTTCTCGCTCACCTCGTCGTAGACACCCTTGGCCACCGTGCCGAGGTGCGGACCCGCCAGCCAGCCCGAACTGACCGGGCCGATCGACGTGTTGGACACCAGCGCGGGCTTGCCGTCGGCCCCCGTGGCCACCCAGCCGCCGCCGGACGAACCGCCCGTCATGGTGCATCCGATGCGGTACATCGTCGGATCGGACTGCACGATCGACAACCGCCCCGGCTTGTCCGTGCACTGGTGCATGGTCTCGCCGTCGAACGGCGCCGCCGCCGGATAGCCCGTCGCCGTGATGCTCGCGACCTTCGGCACGGCCGGAGCGCTGAAGTTGACCGGAAGCGCCGAACCGATCGTCTCCTCGAGGGACTTGCCGTCGCCACCCTCCTCCGGCGTCACGTGCAGCACGGCGAAGTCGTACGGGGCTCCCTGGCCGCCCGTGGCACCGCCCTGCTCGATCCACTGGTCAGAGGTCTGTGCCCAGTCGCTCCACCAGACGCCGTACGGCGCGAGCTCTTCCTTCGTGGCGGTCGCCAACTCGGCTGCTGTGGCACCGTCGTTGTTGTACGAGGGAACGAAGGCGATGTTGCGGTACCAGCCGCCCGTCTTGCCGGAGTGCACGCAGTGGCCCGCGGTCCACACCAGGTTCGACTTGCCGGGGTTGGCCGGGTCCTCGACCACCGTCGCCGAGCAGACCATCGTGCCCTCGGGGGAGTCGAAGAGCACCTTCCCCGCCTCGGGGGCGTTGTCGTGGTACGCGGTCGGCACGGCCTTCGCGGTCACGGGCGCCGGGGTCGGGTCGGTGACGCCCTGGTCGCCGGAGAGGTCGTTCTCGTCGACGCCCTTGTCCTTGTCCGGATCCTCGGCCTCCCGCATCCGGTCCGGGTTCCACAGGCCCTCGATGATCGGGTTGATGTAGTCCTCGGCCTCGCGCAGCCAGTCGTCCTTGTCCCAGTTCTTCCAGGCGCCGTCTTTCCACTTGTCGACATCGATCCCGTGCTCTTTGAGCCGGTCCTTGAGGTCGTCAGGAATCGTGATCTTGCCGTCGCCGTTCTGGGCCGCGGACGAAGTGGCCGCGCCTGCGGCCGTGTCGTCGCTCGAGCCGCAGGCGGTGGCGGTCAGCGCCAGTGCCGCGGTGAGACAGACGGCGGCCAGCACAGGGGAGGATCCGCGGCGCGCGCCCCTCCCTCGACGAGCGGCGAAGGGCGGGCGTATGGATCGCATGGTGTAACTCCCCCTGGAGGTATGAGAACTGTGCGCTGCGGAGACCTCGAGCGCCGACCGGCTTCGGTCGTCCGCTGTCACCCGAACGGCATCACAGACTATGCGGTCGCTGTGGGGGACATCCGATGGAACGGCAACGGTTCCGCAACAGGCTCTCTGAGCTGGCAATCATCCGGGCCGGCGGTCGCCGTCGATGTCAACGACCGATGTCAGGAGCCCGCGTTGACAGCGGGGGACCTCAACTGTCGGCGGGGCGGGGCACCAGGTCGGTGACCTGTTGGCGGACCGCTTCCCAAGCCGTGGGGTGAAGCGCGCCGATGACCGTACGGCGCAGGGCGTCGAGTATCTCCTCCGGGTCGGCGTCACCCTCGGTGCTCTCGGTGAGCACCTCGTATCCGTCGCGGACGGCGACACGAAGACGGGTCCCTCCGTCGTCGGCGGCGTGCAGAGCCGCGGCGACGACGAGAGGCGGCGGCCCACCCGCTTCACCGGCCGGCTTGTGATAGCTGCTGGCGATCGGCTCGCGCCAGCGGAGACTGAGCAACAGGTGGCTCTTGGCCAGGACTTCGGCCAGGTCGGTCTCGTAGACGCTGTCCGCTTCCAGGACCACTGCACGGGCGTCCAGGACGAGTGCCGCGGGCAGCAGACAGCGCAGCGTGCTGCCGACGAGGTTGCCGCCGACCGTGGCCGTCCGGCGTACGGCTCCGGTCCCCACGGTGGAGGCCGCCCGATACAGCACCTCCGGCACGCGGCCGTCGATCCGGTTCATCACCACGGCCGAGCCCAGCGCCTCACGCCCGATCACGTTGGCCTCCGGAAGCTCCCGCAGCGACATCGCCTGCTCGGGGAAGCCGTCCTGTTGCCAGGTGGCCCACACCAGCGTCGCCCCTCCTATCGGGACCGCTCCCTCGGCCATGCACTCCTGGGCTTCGGACACGGACGTGGGCAGACGCAACAGCACGGCAGCCGACCTGCTTTCCTGGACGAGTTGGCGGTGGGGGTACGAGATCTCAGCCACAACTGACCGCTGACATGGCGCATTTTCTCCCAGGTACGCGGGGGCGCGTACAGGGCTCATTCCTTCCACCTGTGCGCCCCTAACATTCGGGCGCGAAATGTCGAGCTTCCCGGCGCGATGCGCAACCTGCCTTGCGGACGGCCGAGTTCGGCCGGGAGGCCGGGTGGAGCCGGTCGGTGCCGCTGCCCCGGGAGACGAAGATCACTGCAGAGGCGCGGTCTTGGCCATGAACCCGACACGCGGTACGGTCTGGGGGATATCGACGACGGTTTGGCGGAAGCCGGTGGAAATCCGGCACGGTCGCGCCACTGTGAACGAAACGGACCGCCTGTACCGGCGGAGCGTCTCGCAAGTCAGACCCGCACCTGTCGTCCTTCGCACCACCGATATGGGACGCGAACTCCCGAGGAGGTCCTGCCATGGCGCAGACCGTCGCACCGCCGACAGCCACTCCCGCCCTTCCCGCCAAGCTGCCGATCGGCGCGATCGCCCCCTGGGCGGTCTTCTTCGGCGTCCTGATGCTTGTGCTGCTGTACTTCGTCGGCGCCGAGCAGGGCGCCACCTCCGTCGTCTCCGGCGAGGCCGTCCACGAGTGGGTCCACGACGGCCGCCACCTGCTCGGTTTCCCCTGCCACTGACGAGGGACACCGCGCACCCATGAACTCCGCAACCGTCAGAAACCTCCTCGTGCGGGGCATGCTCGCCGGCCTGGGCGCCGGCGTGCTCGCCCTTCTCGTGGCCTACCTCCTGGGCGAGCCCAGCGTCGACGACGCCATCGGCTTCGAAGAAGCCCACGCCTCGGGGCACGAGCACGAGGTCGAGATCGTCAGCCGCAGCCTCCAGTCCACCGGCGGCCTCGCCACCGGCGTCCTGATCTACGGCGTCGCCTTCGGCGGCATCGCCGCCCTCGCCTACTGCTTCGCCCTCGGCCGCGTCGGCCGCTTCACTCCGCGCGCCACGGCCCTGCTGCTCTCCGGTACGGCCCTGCTCGCTGTGTACGTCGTGCCGTTCCTGAAGTACCCGGCCAACCCGCCGTCCGTCGGCGACCCCGACACCATTGGGAAGCGCACGACCCTGTACTTCCTGATGATGGTGCTCAGCGTGCTCCTCGCGGTCGCCGCCGTGATCGTCGGCAAGCGGCTCGCACCCAGGTGGGGCACGTGGTACGCCACCGTCGCGGCGGTCGCCTTCTTCGTCCTGGCGACCGGTCTCGCGTTTGCGTTCCTGCCGGCCGTCAACGAGGTCCCGCAGGATTTCCCGGCCACCCTGTTGTGGCGGTTCCGCACCTCGGCCCTCGCCATCCAGCTCACTCTGTGGACCGGATTCGGCCTGATCTTCGGAGAGTTGGCGCATCGGCTGCTGACTCCGCGAGCGGCAGAGGCCGGCCCCGCGCAGGCAACTCCCGTATCGCATTGAGCCGGGGGCTTCCGGCCTCCGGTGGCTCGGGTTCGACCGCAGTCGTGCGTCAGCGCGGAGGACGTACGACCGGGAACGGCCGAGAGGGAGTCGGGCTTGCCCTCTCGGCCGTCCGGTCGGATCAGGATCCGGCGAGTTCCGTGCGGATCGTTCGGGCCGCCGCGACCAGGTTCTCCAGGGACGCGCGGGTCTCGGGCCAGCCGCGGGTCTTCAGGCCGCAGTCGGGGTTGACCCACAGCCGTTCGGCGGGGATGGCCTCAAGTCCCTTGCGCAGCAGGGCCGCCGCCTCGTCGGTGCTCGGCACGCGGGGGGAGTGGATGTCGTACACGCCGGGCCCCGCCTCGCGCGGATAGCCGTGCTCGGCCAGTTCGCGGGCGACCTGCATGTGGGAGCGGGCGGCCTCCAGGCTGATGACGTCGGCGTCGAGATCGTCGATGGCCTGGACGATGTCGCCGAACTCGGCGTAGCACATGTGGGTGTGGATCTGGGTCTCCGGGCGTACGCCGCCGGCGGTGAGCCGGAACGCCTCGGTGGCCCAGGCCAGATAGGCGGGACGGTCCACGGCACGCAGCGGCAGCGTCTCGCGCAGGGCGGGTTCGTCGACCTGGATGACCGAAGTACCCGCCGCTTCCAGCTCGTTGACCTCGTCGCGCAGGGCGAGGGCGACCTGGCGGGCGGTGTCGCCGAGCGGCTGGTCGTCGCGGACGAAGGACCAGGCGAGCATGGTGACAGGGCCGGTGAGCATGCCCTTGACCGGGCGGTCGGTGAGGGACTGGGCGTACGTCGTCCAGCGCACGGTCATCGGCTCGGGGCGGGAGATGTCGCCGGCCAGGATCGGTGGGCGGACGTAGCGGGTGCCGTACGACTGGACCCAGCCGTGCTGGGTGGCGAGGTAGCCGGTGAGCTGTTCGGCGAAGTACTGGACCATGTCGTTGCGTTCGGGCTCACCGTGCACCAGGACGTCGAGACCGGTCTTCTCCTGGAAGGAGATCACCTCGCCGATCTCGGCCCTGATGCGCTCCTCGTACCCGGCGCCGTCGATCCGCCCCGCGCGCAAGTCGGCCCGCGCGACGCGCAGTTCGGCGGTCTGCGGGAAGGAGCCGATGGTGGTGGTCGGCAGCAGCGGCAGACCGAGGTGGGCGCGCTGGGCGGCGGCCCGCTCGGAGTACGGCTGGGAGCGGCGGGCGTCGGCGTCCGTGACGGCGGAGGTACGGGCCCGTACCGCGGGGTCGCGCGTGAGCGCCGAGCCGGCGCGGGAGGCCAGGTCGGCCCGGTTGGCGGCCAGTTCCGCGCCGATGGCTCCGGTCCCACGGGTGAGGCCCTTGGCGAGGGTGACGATCTCGGCGGTCTTCTGGCGGGCGAAGGCGAGCCAGCGCAGGATCTGCGGCTCGATGTCACGTTCGGCGGCGGCGTCGAGCGGGACGTGGAGCAGTGAGCAGGAGGCGGCCACGTCGACCCGGTCGGCGAGGCCGAGCAGAGTGCCGAGCGTGGCGAGGGACGCCGACAGGTCGTTCACCCAGATGTTGCGGCCGTTGACCACGCCCGCGACCAGCCGCTTGCCGGGCAGTCCGCCCACTGCGGCCAGGGCGTCCAGATTGGCGGCGGCGGCCTCGGTGAAATCCAGGGCGAGACCGTCGACAGGAGCCTTGGCCAGCACCGGCAGCGCGGCTCCGAGCCGGCCGAAGTACGAGGCGACGAGCAGCTTCGGGCGGTCGTCGAGCCCTCCCAGGTCACGGTAGGCACGGTCGGCCGCGTTCAGCTCGGCGGGCGTGCGGTCCTGGACTAGGGCCGGTTCGTCGAGCTGCACCCACTCGGCGCCCGCGGCACGCAGGTCCCCGAGGACCTCGGCGTACACGGGCAGCAGCCGGTCGAGCAGGGTCAGCGGGTCGAAGTCCGGGGCCACGCCGGGCGCGGGCTTGGCGAGCAGGAGGTAGGTGATGGGGCCGACGAGGACCGGGCGGGCGGTGAGGCCGAGTGCGAGAGCCTCCCCGAACTCGGTGACCTGCTTGGTGGAGTCGGTGGTGAAGACGGTGTCCGGGCCCAACTCCGGCACGAGGTAGTGGTAGTTGGTGTCGAACCACTTCGTCATCTCCAGCGGCGCCACGTCCTGCGTACCGCGCGCCATCGCGAAGTACCCGTCCAGCGCATCGAGTTCGACGGCGCCGCGGTGGCGCTCGGGGATCGCGCCGACCATGACGCTGGTGTCCAGGACATGGTCGTAGTACGAGAAGTCGCCGGTCGGCACTTCGTGGACACCGGCCTCGGCCAGCTGCCGCCAGTTGGTACGGCGCAGTTCGGCGGCGGTGGCCCGGAGGGCGTCGGCGTCGACGCGGCCCTTCCAGTACCCCTCGACGGCCTTCTTCAGTTCCCGGCCCTGACCCTGACGGGGATAGCCGTACACGGTTGCCTGTGCTGCCGCGGTTGCGGACTTCGCTGTCACGGAACTCTCCTTCGCGAGATGTCTCCCTGAGATCCCGGGACGGGACGAGAGCGCGAAGGAACGCCAGACCGGGGTTTGTGCCCGCCGGTATGTACGCCGACCCGCCCACGAGGTCACCGGGATTCCGCGCACGAATGCTTCGCGTGCGGGCAGTTGGCAGGTCTTCGGACTCGTGGGCACGTCCTCCATTGCACGGAGGACACCTACTGGCCGTCGCTTCCCAGGCCCTGTTCCGGACCCAGTGCGTATGACGGCGGTTGTTCCCACTTACCGCTGCGGGGCAGTCCCGGAATTTCACCGGGTTCCCTCTTGCGACGCGTCCGTCTGGCTGACGGGGCGAACCAGCTGCGCCGGCCAGCCTACGGGGTGGGGGTTGGATGCGTCGATTTTCGTCTGCGGCCCGGTGGGGGCTGGTCGCGCAGTTCCCCGCGCCCCTTAGGGCAAGTCGGTTGGCCGGGATTCGAATGCTCGCAGGATTTCCTCTGCCGCCAGGGTTGCTGTCAACTCGCCCTCGCGTACCTGGCGTTCGAGGTCGGGAGCCAGCGCACGTACGGCCGGATCTGAGTGCAGGCGGCCGAGGAGTTCGTCGCGGACCATCGTCCAGGTCCAGTCCACCTGTTGGTTGCGGCGCTTGGTGGCTAGGCGGCCGGTGGAGTCCAACAGCGACCGGTGTTGTTCCAGGCGTTCCCAGACCGTGTCCAGGCCCGTTCCCTCGCGGGCGCTGCAGCTCAGCACCGGTGGGGTCCAGGCGGCGTCGACGGGGTGCATCAGCCGCAGCGCGCCCGCCAACTCCCTTGCCGCGCCCCGGGCGTCGCGCTCGTGCGGGCCGTCCGCCTTGTTGACGGCGATGACGTCCGCGAGTTCCAGGACGCCCTTCTTGATGCCCTGCAACTGGTCGCCGGTGCGGGCGAGGGTCAGGAGGAGGAAGGAGTCGACCATGTTGGCGACGGCGGTCTCGGACTGGCCGACACCGACCGTCTCCACGAGTACGACGTCGTAGCCCGCCGCCTCCATCACCACGATCGACTCCCGGGTCGCCTTCGCCACCCCGCCGAGCGTGCCGGCGGTGGGGGAGGGCCGTACGAACGCCGCCGGGTCGACGGCCAGCCGCTCCATGCGCGTCTTGTCGCCGAGGATCGACCCGCCCGTCCGGCTCGACGACGGATCGACCGCGAGCACCGCGACCCGGAACCCGAGCGAGGTGAGCAGCGTGCCGAACGCGTCGATGAACGTCGACTTGCCCACGCCCGGCACACCGCTGATGCCGATCCGTCGCGCTTTCCCGCTGTGCGGCAGCAGCTCGGTCAGCAACTCCTGTGCCATGACCCGGTGTTGGGGCTTCGTCGATTCGACGAGCGTGATGGCGCGGGCCACCAGCGCCCGCTTCCCGTCGAGTACGCCCTTCACATAGGTGTCGACATCGATCACGGGGTGTGCCCGAGGTCGGTGGCCAGGCGCTGCACCAGGTCGTACGCCGCGTCCGGGATCACCGTCCCGGGCGGGAAGACGGCAGCCGCGCCCATCTCCAGGAGCGTGGGCACGTCCTGCGGCGGGATCACCCCGCCGACCACGACCATGATGTCCTCGCGGCCCTCCTCGGCGAGCTGCTCCCGCAACGCCGGTACGAGGGTGAGGTGTCCGGCGGCCAGCGAGGACACCCCGACGATGTGCACGTCCGCCTCGACGGCCTGGCGGGCCACCTCGCCCGGGGTCTGGAACAGCGGGCCGACGTCTACGTCGAAGCCGAGGTCCGCGAAGGCGGTGGCGATCACTTTCTGGCCACGGTCGTGGCCGTCCTGGCCCATCTTGGCGACCAGGATGCGGGGGCGGCGGCCCTCGGCCTCCTCGAAGGAGCCCACGAGGGTCCGGGTGCGCTCGACGTTCGGGGAATCGCCGGCTTCGTTGCGGTACACACCGGAGATCGTACGGATCTGGCTCGAGTGCCGTCCGTACACCTTCTCCAGGGCGTCGGAGATCTCGCCGACGGTGGCCTTGGCACGGGCCGCGTTCACGGCCAGCTCCAACAGGTTGCCGGTGCCCCCGGCGGCGCGGGTCAGGGCGTCCAGCGAGTCCTGGCACGCCCGCTCGTCGCGCTCCGCGCGCAGCCGTCGCAGCTTCTCGATCTGCTGCGTGCGTACGGAGGAGTTGTCGACCGTGAGGACGTCGATCTGCTCGTCGGTCTCGACGCGGTACTTGTTCACGCCGATGACCGGCTGGCGCCCGGAGTCGATCCGGGCCTGGGTGCGGGCCGCGGCTTCCTCGATGCGCAACTTGGGGATGCCCGCGTCGATGGCCTTGGCCATGCCGCCCGCCGCCTCGACCTCCTCGATGTGCTGCCAGGCCCGGCGCGCGAGGTCGTACGTCAGCTTCTCGACGTACGCGCTGCCGCCCCACGGGTCGATCGACCGGGTCGTGCCCGACTCCTGCTGGATCAGCAGCTGCGTGTTGCGGGCGATGCGTGCCGAGAAGTCGGTGGGCAGGGCGAGCGCCTCGTCGAGGGCGTTGGTGTGCAGCGACTGGGTGTGGCCCTGGGTCGCCGCCATCGCCTCCACGCACGTACGGGTCACGTTGTTGAACACGTCCTGCGCGGTCAGCGACCAGCCCGAGGTCTGTGAATGGGTGCGCAGGGAAAGGGACTTGGCGTTCTGCGGGTCGAACTGCCTGACCAGCTTGGCCCAGAGCAGGCGCGCCGCCCGCATCTTGGCGATCTCCATGAAGAAGTTCATGCCGATCGCCCAGAAGAAGGACAGCCGGGGCGCGAACGCGTCCACGTCCATCCCCGCCGCCCGCCCTGCCCGGATGTACTCCACCCCGTCGGCGAGCGTGTACGCCAGCTCCAAGTCGGCCGTCGCGCCCGCCTCTTGGATGTGGTAGCCCGAGATGGAGATGGAGTTGTAGCGCGGCATCCGCTGCGAGGTGAAGGCGAAGATGTCGGAGATGATCCGCATCGACGGCTTCGGCGGATAGATGTACGTGTTGCGGACCATGAACTCTTTGAGGATGTCGTTCTGGATGGTCCCGGCCAACTTCTCGGGCGGTACGCCCTGTTCCTCGGCAGCGACGATGTAGAGCGCGAGTACGGGCAGTACCGCACCGTTCATCGTCATCGACACGGTCATCTTGTCCAGCGGGATGCCGTCGAAGAGCTGCCGCATGTCGTAGATCGAGTCGATCGCCACGCCCGCCATGCCGACGTCACCGGTCACCCGCGGGTGGTCGCTGTCGTAACCCCGGTGGGTGGGCAGGTCGAAGGCGACGGACAGGCCCTTCTGACCGGCCGCGAGGTTGCGCCGGTAGAAGGCGTTGGACTCCTCGGCGGTGGAGAAGCCCGCGTACTGGCGGATGGTCCAGGGCTGGTTGACGTACATCGTCGGGTACGGGCCGCGCAGATACGGGGCGATGCCCGGGTAGGTGCCCAGGAAGTCCAGACCCTCCAGGTCACGGCCGGTGTAGAGCGGTTTGACCGCGATGCCCTCCGGGGTCTCCCAGAAGGTCTCGCCCCCGTCGATCGCCTTGCGCCAGTCCTCGGCGCTGCCGTCGGCGGTGGGCGTCCCCAGCTCGATCCCGGAGAAGTCGGGGATTCCCATCAGGACACTCCCATACGGTCAAGTGCGGTGGAGAGCACGGTGACGGTGTCACAGCCCGCGAAGACATAGCCGTCGACACCGGGGTACTGCCCGGGCCGGCCGGCGAGGAACACATGCCCGGCGCCCGCCGCCCTGAGGGCCCCGGCGGTTTCCGCGGCCTGTTCCTCGTACAGCGCGTCGCTCGAGCACAGGCAGACCTCGGTGGCACCGCTGTCCTCGAACGTGCCCTCCGTGACCGGCTCGATGCCACCGGCCTGGAACAGGTTCGACGCAAAGGTGAGGCGAGCGGTGTGGGCGGCGGCGGGCCCCATGGCGGCCAGGAAGATCCGCGGCCGGGACCCGGTCGCCGCCAGGTGGGCGTCCGATCGGGCGCGCAGCGTCTCGTACGCCTCGTCGCGCCGCACCCGGGGGAGCCCGCCGGCGGGAGGAACGGGCGCTGGAACGCGCTCCACGGGGCGCTCGGCGAGGTTCGGGAACTCGCTGACGCCGGTCACGGGCTCACGCCGCTTGGCGAGCTTCGCACTCCGCGCCTCCCACGTCTTCGCCAGTTCCTGACCGAGCCGGCCCGAACGAAGGGCCTCCGCCTGGCCGCCCGCCCGCTCGATCCACTGGAAGAACTCCCAGCCCGCGTGGGCGAGTTCGTCGGTGAGCCGCTCCACGTACCAGGAGCCGCCCGCCGGGTCGATCACCCGCGCCAGGTGCGACTCCTCGACCAGGATCGTCGAGGTGTTGCGGGCGATCCGCCGGGCGAACGCGTCCGGCAGACCGATGGCGTGGTCGAAGGGCAGCACGGTGACGGCGTCGGCGCCGCCGACCCCTGCGGCCAGCGTGGCGACCGTCGTACGCAGCATGTTCACCCACGGATCCCGCCGCGCCATCATCACGGGCGAGGTCACGGCATGCTGGAGCTGCCCGACCGGGGCACCGCAGACTTCGGTCACGCGCGCCCACAGCCTGCGGGCCGCCCGCAGTTTGGCGATCGTCAGGAACTGGTCGGCGGTGGCCGCGTACCGGAACTCCAGCTGAGCGCAGGCGTGTTCGACCGACAGCCCCGCCTCGTCCAGCTGCCGCAGATAGGCGACGCCGGTCGCCAGCGAGCAGCCCAACTCCTGAGCGGCGGAGCCACCGGCCTCGTGGTACGGCAACGCGTCCACAGTCAGCGCCCGCAGCCCCGGGTACTCCTCGGCACACAACCGCGCTAGGCCGGCGACCGGCGCGAAGTCGAACGGCTCTTCCCCCGTACGGGCCTGGTGGCCCAGCGGGTCCGCCCCCAGGTTGCCGCGCGCCGCCTCCTTGGCGACACCCCGCTCCTCGTACAGCCGCAGCAACTCCCGTGCGGCGGACTCGACATCACGGCCCGCGTCGAGGACCACGGGGGCCAGGTCGAGGTAGACGCCGTCGAGGACGGGGCCGAGCGAGGACACCGGGATGCCGCCCGCACCGGTGACCAGCCAGAGCGAGGTGACGCCGTTCTCCAGGTCCGCGAGCACCGCGTCGCCGTCGACGGCCGTGTGCTGCTGGCGTACGTCCCAGCCGCCGACGGTGCTCCCCTCGGCACGGCCACCGCGGACGAAGGGGGCGAAACCGGGAAGGCCGGGATCGGGCGCGGGGTCGTGCGCGGAGTACAGGGGCCGGATACCGAGCCCGTCCTCCAGCGCGGTGGACAGAGCCTCCTCGGCTGCCGTGTCCGGAACTTCCCTGCCCGATTTGCGCAGTACGCCCGCGACTAGGTGCTGCCACTGCTCGTGCGTGGCGTCAGGGAACTCGGAGGCGAGCGAAAGCCCGTCGTCGGGCAGGACCGTCATGCTCGGATGTTAGGGCAGTCGGACAAAGGAGCAGCAGTGGGCAGGGCTGTGACCTTGCCCTCTTCCTGCCGGCCTTGATCCTCGGGCCGGGTCCGTACCCTTCCTGCGCTTCCGCCACGGCGGCACGCGAGCGTCGGAGAGCGCCGGATGCGCTGGTGCTGCCGCACCCCGCCCTGGTCCGGACCGGCAGCGGTTCCGTCACGGCAGGGATTTTCGAGTCACCCGCTTCCCCGCGCGGGCGGCGTCGTTGGTACGTACGGGGGACCTGCCGCATGCGTTCGGGACCCTCCGCCAACTCGCCTCTGGACAGCGGGAGGACCTGAAGTCGTGGCCGTGACCGAGTCTGCGGTGGTGCCGGTGGGGCGAGAGCCCGAGGAGACGCGGGAGGGGGCGCCCGGCGTTCTCGGCGGGGCCCAAGGGGCGCGTGAAGGCATGTCCTGCGCTTCCGTGGGGGCGCAAAAGAGTGCGTCCCGCGCCTCCGAGGGGGCGCGCGCGGCGCACGAAGGGATCTTGCGGCGCCAGTCCGCGCGCGAGTCCGCGGCGCGCACCTACGCACGCGCCCTGCCGATCGTCCCCGTGCGTGCGCGCGGCCTGACGATCGAGGGCGCCGACGGTCGCCGCTACCTCGACTGCCTGTCCGGCGCCGGGACCCTGGCCCTGGGACACAACCACCCCGTGGTCCTGGAGGCGATCAGGAAAGTCCTCGACTCCGGAGCCCCGCTCCACGTCCTCGACCTCGCCACACCCGTCAAGGACGCCTTCACCACCGAGCTGTTCCGCACGCTGCCGCCCGAGTTCGCCGCCCGCGCCCGGGTGCAGTTCTGCGGACCTGCCGGGACGGACGCGGTGGAAGCCGCGTTCAAACTGGTGCGCGCGGCGACCGGACGCACCGGAATACTCGCGTTCACCGGCGCCTACCACGGGATGACCGCGGGGGCGCTCGACGCATCCGGGGGCGCGACCGACGTACGTGTCGCACGCCTTCCCTATCCGCAGGACTACCGCTGCCCGTTCGGCACCGGCGGTGACCGCGGCGCCGAACTGGCGGCGCGCTGGACCGAGTCCATGCTCGACGACCCCAAGTCGGGCGTTCCGCAGCCCGCCGGGATGATCCTCGAACCCGTCCAGGGCGAGGGCGGGGTGATTCCGGCGCCCGACGCGTGGATGCGCCGGATGCGTGAGATCACCGCGTCACGGTCCATCCCCTTGATCGCGGACGAGGTCCAGACCGGCGTCGGCAGGACCGGGACCTTCTGGGCGGTCGAACACAGCGGGATCACGCCGGACGTCATGGTCCTGTCCAAGGCGATCGGCGGAAGCCTGCCACTCGCCGTCGTCGTCTACCGCGACGACCTCGACGTCTGGCAACCCGGCGCCCACGCGGGCACGTTCCGCGGCAACCAGCTCGCCATGGCCGCCGGCACGGCAACCCTCTCCTACGTCCGCGAAAACCACCTCGCCGAACGCGCGGGCACTCTGGGCGCTCGCATGCTCGCCCAACTCCGCGCACTGGCCGACGAGTTCTCCTGCATCGGAGACGTACGCGGCCGGGGACTGATGATCGGCGTCGAGCTGGTGGACCCCGAAGCGGCCCCGAACCCCGCTGCCGGCGGTTCCCGACCCGCCGCCCCCGAACTCGCGGCCGCCGTCCAACGCGAGTGCCTCCGCCGGGGCTTGATCGTGGAACTGGGCGGCCGCCACGCCAGCGTGGTGCGACTCCTCCCCCCGCTGACCATCAGCGACGAACAGGCAGCCGCAGTACTCGACCGGCTTGCGGACGCGGTGGGGGCGGTGGCGCGGGGACGCGGTGGCGGCGGGATGTGTGGTGGAGGTGGGCCCGGTGACGGAGGCGGGCCTGGCGGGGAGGACGCGTCTTGCGGTCAGGCTCGGGATCCCGGTGATGTCCGGGACGGACCCGCCGGATAGGGCGGCAGTGGCCGGGCTCTCGGGCCGTTCCGTCGTTGTGCCCGCTCGGGTGCTGGACGGCCCGGGTCGCTGGGGCGGCGGAGGGGTGGTGCAGTGACCGAGAACATCGACGACACCGATGACACCGAGGGACCGCACGGTGCTCGCGGCGTTGGAGCGCGAGGAGTGCGTCTTGGGAGTGCGCCGCACGGCGCTTGGCTCCGCCCTACGAAGCCGGGGCCCTTACGGGGGCCTGTCCTGTATGGACGCCCTGCTCCTGCCCATCCCGGCTCCCACCAGTTGCGAGCGACCACGTGGAGCAGCACCGCCCACCTCGTCGCCCAGTGGAAGTCGGTCCGTCATACCGACCCCGCACCACCGGCACCGAGTCGCCGCCCCACTCCCACCCCGCCCCCATCCGAATCCACCAGGAACGCCAAAGGCCCGACGCACCCCCGTACCGCCCCGGTTCGTCGCCGCACGAGCCCGAACGACTCCACAAGGAACTCTCTTGAACGCCACCCCCGCACCCGACGGTCGTCCCCACACCCACGAGCGAGCGGCCCATGGCACGCAGACCCCGCTCGTGCCCCGGGCCGAATCGGTCCCTCGTCAGAAGGAAGGGGCCCGGGAGTCCGAGCGGCTGCGCGGCGTCACCGCCGATCTGTTGGAGCACCCCGACCCGCATACCGCGGCCCAGGCGGCGGCCGTCGAGAACCTGCTGCGCTGCTGGGTACGGGAGAACAACCTGCCCGCCCCCGAGGACGGCACCCTCCGCATCGCCCTCCCGGCCAGCGCCACGACCCTGCTCACCCCCGTCCACTACTGGTCCCCCACCGGCTGGCACCGCTTCGGCCTCCCCTACCTCGCCGACGCTCCCGATGAGGCACCCCCCGCCGACGCGGTCACGGTCGCGGCACTGTTCGCGCGACAAGCGGTCACCGCTGCGCCGACAGCCAACACGGACGCTGCAGCCGCCACGCCCGCCGCGCCCGCCATGCCCGCCACGGCCGCGACGTTTGCCGCGGCCGCCACACCCGCCGGAACACCTCGCGGAGCCAGCGCGCCCCGCCCCGAAGCGGGGGTTTCGCACAGCCCTGCCGGTGACGGTGCCGATCTGGTCGGCCGTGTCGCCGACTCGGTTCGGCGTACCGCCGTGTTCATCAGTGACCGCAGGGAACACCTCGCCGACGAGCCCGACCTCTTCCTCACCGCCGAGCAGGCGCTCCTGCTCGGACACCCGCTGCATCCCACCCCGAAGAGCCGGGAGGGACTTTCCGAGGCCGAAGCCCAGCTGTACTCACCGGAGTTGCGCGGCTCCTTCCCGCTGCACTGGATGGCCGTGGCGCCCTCTGTGCTGGCGGCCGACTCGGCGTGGACGGAACGCGGCCGCCCCGTCACCGCGGAACAGCTCACGGCACGGCTGGCCGGCGCCGGGCTGTCGCTCCCCGACGGGTACGCCGCCCTACCAATGCACCCCTGGCAGATGAGCGAGATCCGGCACCGTCCCGAGATCGCGGCCCTGCTGGACGCGGGACTGCTCCAAGACCTCGGCCCACATGGCTCCGCCTGGCACCCCACCTCCTCGGTCCGCACTCTCTACCGCTCCGGCGCCCCCGCGATGCTGAAGCTGTCGCTGGGCGTGCGCATCACCAACTCCCGTCGTGAGAACCTCCGCAAGGAACTCCACCGTGGCGTGGAGGTCCACCGTCTGCTGCGCAGCGGCCTGTTCAAGCAGTGGCAGGCCGTCCACCCGGGCTTCGACATCGTCCGCGACCCGGCCTGGCTGGCCGTCGACGGCCCGGACGGCACTCCCTTGCCAGGGCTCGACGTGATGATCCGCCACAACCCGTTCGGCCCGACGGACGACGCCGGCTGCATCGCGGGACTGGTCTCACCCAGGCCCCACGCCCAATCCGGCACGCGGGACCAGACGCAGGGCAGGCCCTTGATGCGGTCCCGGCTCGCCGAGATCGTCACCCGTCTCGCCGGCCACACCGGCCGTCCCCGCGGTGCCGTCGCCACCGAGTGGTTCCTGCGCTACCTGGAGCAGGTCGTACGCCCCGTGCTCTGGCTGGACGGCGAGGCGGGGATCGCCCTGGAAGCGCACCAGCAGAACACGCTGCTTCTGCTGGATCCCGAGGGGTGGCCCACGGGCGGCCGCTACCGCGACAACCAGGGCTACTACTTCCGCGAGTCACGGCGCGCGGAACTCGACGCCCGGCTGCCCGGCATCGGCGAACGCAGCGACACGTTCGTCTCCGACGAGGTCACCGACGAACGCTTCGCCTACTACCTCGCGATCAACAACGTGCTCGGTCTCATCGGCGCATTCGGCTCCCAACACCTGGCCGACGAAGAGCTGTTGCTCGCAGCATTCCGCCGCTTCCTCACCGACGTGGCCACCGGGCCGGCTCGGCTGCGTACATCCCTGCCCGCCCACCTGCTCGACTCACGCGTCCTGCGCTGCAAGGCCAACCTGCTCACCCGACTGCACGGCCTCGACGAACTAGTCGGTCCCGTCGACACCCAGTCCGTCTACGTCACCATCACCAACCCCCTTCATTCCTGAGGAACATGACCCACCCCGTCTCCTGAGAGGAGCGTCGCCGTGCCTCCCGATGCGAGCACCGACGCCGGTACCGCCTCCGTCACCGAACTCGGCACCAACACAGGGCCTGGTTCGAGCCTTGGTGCCGGCGCGGACAGCGAGGACACCCTGGACCTGCGTCTGCCCGACGAGTTCATCGCGCTACTCGCCGAGGAAGCCAGGGCTCACGGCGATGCCGGCGGAGAGCGGAAAGGCACGGAGAAGACCGGCGTCGCCCCGGCCGGTGACGACCTGCTCGACCGCGTAGCCGGCTGGGGGCCGACCGAGACTCCCGCGGGCGCCTTCCATCTCGTCCCCGTACACGTGGAGCGTGATCTCCCGCTCGTCACCCGCTGGATGAACGACCCTGCCGTCGCCGCGTTCTGGGAGCTGGCGGGGCCCGAGTCCGTGGCCGAAGAGCACCTGCGTCGTCAGCTGGACGGGGACGGACGCAGCGTCCCCTGCCTCGGTGTGCTGGAGGGTACGCCGATGAGCTACTGGGAGATCTACCGCGCGGACCTGGACCTCCTGGCGCGCCACTACCCCGCCCGACCGCACGACACCGGAATCCACCTCCTCATCGGTGGTGTCGCCAACCGTGGGCGAGGCCTCGGCTCCACCCTGCTCAGAGCTGTCGCCGACCTCGTACTCGACAAGCGCCCCTCGTGCGCTCGCGTTGTCGCGGAACCCGACCTTCGCAACACCCCCTCCGTCTCCGCTTTCCTGAGCGCGGGCTTTCGGTTCTCCGCCGAGGTCGACCTGCCCGACAAGCGGGCAGCCCTGATGGTCCGAGACCGGGCCCTGCGCGATCTGTTGTAGCGCCGTCACATTTAGTACACCGCTCGTCCCGATCCGGTTCCCTGTCGAGGAGTGCTCGTGCCGAATTCATCCGCCACCCCCGCCTCCAGCGAGCCGTCCGCTCTGTATGACCCCCCTGAGCTGCGCAAAGACCGGTGGGAGCAGGCCGGCCGCCGCCTGCTCGCCAAGATGATCGGCGAGTTCGCGCACGAGGGGATCATCCAGCCGGAGCCGGAGCCGGAGCCGGAGCCGGAGCCGGAGCCGGAGCCGGAGCCGGAGCCGGAGCCGGAGCCGGAGCCGGAGCCGGAGCGATTGCTGGACTCGGCCGCGTCCCCGGACCTGGAGCGGAGCGCAACCTTGGTCCCGTATCCATCCCCAGATCGTGAGGAGTCGGGGTTCGCCCCAGCCACAGCCTCGCCCCCAGCCCCAGCCCCAGCCCCAGCCACAGCCCCAGCCCCAGCCCCAGCCACAGCCCCAGCCCCAGCCCCAGCCCCAGTCCAAGGCTCGGCTCAGGCGCGGAAGCTGATCCCAACCGCGTCCCCGGATCCGTCCCCGAACCCGTTCCCGGATCCGTCCGCGTACCCGTCCCGGAACCTGTCCGCGCACCCCGACGCATCCCCGATCCCGGACCGGACTCCCATGGATTCCGCACCCTCCGGCGCCGCTCACCCGTCCGTGACCAGCACTCCACACACCCCCCACCCCCGATACGCCCCCTACACCCTCCGCCTCGACGCCGGCGGCAGCCTCTCCTTCCGCGCCCGCCGTACCGCGTACGACAGTTGGCGCGTCGACCCCGCCTCGCTGACTCTCGCGGAAGGAGAGGAGGAGCCGCGGCCCTTCACCGACCCGCTCGGTTTCCTCATCCGTGCGCGCGGCACGCTGGGGCTGGACGGTGCGACGCTCGGCCATGTCATTCGTGAGCTGAGCACCACGCTCGCCGCGGACACGCGCCTCGACCACAACGCTCTGACGGCGACAGAATTGGCCGACCTGGGATACGCGGAACTGGAGGGCCACCAGACCGGCCACCCCTGGATCGTGCTCAACAAGGGCCGCCTCGGTTTCTCCGCGAGAGACGCCGCGGACTGGGCGCCGGAGGCTCGCAGAGCGACGGCTCTTCCGTGGATCGCGGTGCGGACCACACTCGCCAGCTACCGAGGTGTCCCGGGCCTCGACACCGCCGAGCAGCTCTACGCACGCGAGCTCGCCCCCGCCACCAGGGAGTCCTTCGACGGGTTACTCCGCGCGCGCGGGCTCACGCCGGAGTCGTACCTCTACCTGCCGGTGCACCCCTGGCAGTGGGACGACATCGTGCTGCCGCTCTTCGCGTCCGCCGTCGCCGCGGGTGCGATCGTGCCGCTGCACTCGGACGGTGATCTGCGCCTGCCCCAGCAGTCGATTCGGACGTTCCTCAACGTCTCGCGTCCCGACCGGCACACCGTGAAGCTGCCGCTTTCCGTGCTCAACACCCTGGTGTGGCGCGGCCTTCCGACGGAACGGACGCTCGCGGCCCCCGCCGTCACCGCCTGGATGCACGCCCTGCGCGACGCCGACCCGTTCCTGCGTGACACCTGCCGGGTGATCCTGCTCGGCGAGGTGGCCTCGGTGACCGTCGGACATCCTGAGTACGACGCCCTCCCCGAGGTTCCTTACCAGTACAAGGAATTGCTCGGCGCCATCTGGCGCGAGCCGGTCCCCCGTCAGCTGGCCCCCGGAGAACGCGCCCGCACCCTGGCGGCGCTTCTGTACACCGACCCGGAAGGCTGTTCCTTCACAGCTCAGCTCGTCTCCCGATCCGGACTTGCCCCCAGAGCCTGGTTGCGTCGGCTCTTCGCCGCCCTGCTGCCGCCACTGCTGCACTTCCTCTATCGGTACGGCACTGTGTTCAGCCCACATGGGGAGAACACGATCGTTGTCTTCGACGACCATGACGTACCCGTCCGGCTTGCGGTGAAGGACTTCGTGGACGACGTCAACGTGAGCGCGGACCCCCTGCCCGAGCACGCCTCCATGCCCGATGACGTACGGCAGGTGCTGCTCACCGAGCCACCCGCGTTCCTGACCCAGTTCATCCATTCCGGGCTCTTTGTGGGGGTGTTCCGCTTCCTCGCACCGCTCTGCGAGGAGCAACTGGGTGTGCCGGAGGACGAGTTCTGGTCCCTCGTTCGAGCGGAGATCATCCGCCACCAGACGCGCTTCCCAGAGCTCAAGGAGCGCTACGAGACCTTCGACCTTCTCACTCCTCGTATCGCGCGCCTGTGTCTGAACCGGAACCGCCTGCATCTGGATGGCTACCGCGACCGCCCGGAGCGCCCGCACGTCGCCGTGCACGGCACCGTCCCGAACCCCCTCCACCAGCCTTGATCACGCATACGGTGCCCGTCTTGATCGCGACCGTCGTCCCCACCTTGATCGCCCGGTTGTCAGTGGTGCCCCGTAGGGTGGCAGAGCTATGACAGAGCCCTCACTCCCCGAACTCCTGCATGCTGCCGTCACTGCCGTCGGTGGTACGGAGCGCCCTGGCCAGGTGACCATGGCCGAAAGCGTCGCGGGCGCCATCGACGACAATTCCCACCTGCTGGTCCAGGCAGGCACCGGCACCGGAAAGTCGCTCGGTTACCTGGTGCCCGCGCTCGCGCACGGGGAGCGGGTGGTCGTGGCGACCGCCACCCTGGCGCTCCAGCGGCAGCTTGTGGAGCGTGACCTTCCACGGACCGTGGAGGCGCTGCATCCGCTGCTGCGCCGCCGCCCCGAGTTCGCGATGCTCAAGGGCCGGTCGAACTATCTGTGTCTGCACCGCCTGCGCGAGGGTGTGCCCCAGGAAGAGGACGGGGGCCTCTTCGACCAGTTCGAGGCGGCCGCTCCCACCAGCAAGCTCGGCCAGGACCTGGTGCGGCTGCGGGACTGGTCGGACGAGACCGAGACCGGGGACCGGGACGACCTCACGCCCGGCGTCTCCGACCGTGCCTGGGCCCAGGTGTCCGTGTCGTCCCGGGAGTGCCTGGGCGCCAGCAAGTGCGCCTATGGAGCGGAGTGTTTCGCCGAGGCGGCCCGTGAGCGCGCCAAACTCGCCGAGGTCATCGTCACCAACCACGCGCTGCTGGCGATCGACGCCATCGAGGGCGCGCCGGTCCTCCCGATGCACGAGGTGCTGATCGTCGACGAGGCCCACGAGCTGGTCTCCAGGGTCACCGGCGTCGCGACCGGCGAGCTCACACCCGGCCAGGTCAACCGTGCCGTCCGTCGCGCCGCGAAGCTCGTCAACGAGAAGGCCGCCGACCAGCTCCAGACCGCCTCCGAGGGTTTCGAGCGGCTGATGGAGCTGGCCCTGCCCGGGCGCCTGGAGGAGATCCCGGAGGATCTCGGGTACGCGCTGATGGCGCTGCGCGACGCCGCCCGTACGGTGATCTCGGCGCTCGGCTCCACGCGCGACAAGTCCGTTCAGGACGAGGACGCGGTACGCAAGCAGGCACTCGCCTCGCTGGAGACCGTGCACGATGTGTCCGAGCGGATCACCAACGGCTCGGAGTGGGACGTCGTCTGGTACGAGCGCCACGACCGCTTCGGCGCGTCGCTGCGCGTCGCTCCCATGAACGTGTCCGGGCTCCTCAGGGAGAAGCTCTTCACGGACCGCTCCGTCGTCCTGACCTCCGCGACGCTGAAGCTCGGCGGCGACTTCAACGGAGTGGGCGCGTCCCTTGGGCTCGCCCCGGAGGGCACGGAGGGCGAAGACCTTCCGCAGTGGAAGGGCATCGACGTCGGCTCGCCCTTCGACTACCCCAGGCAGGGCATCCTCTACGTTGCCAAGCACCTGTCACGCCCTGCACGCGACGGTGACCGCGGGGACATGCTGGACGAGCTCACCGAGCTGATCCAGGCCGCCGGAGGCCGCACGCTAGGCCTGTTCTCCTCGATGCGAGCCGCCCAGCTCGCGGCTGAGGAACTGCGCTCGCGCATCCCCGAGTACCCCATCCTGCTCCAGGGCGAGGAGACGCTCGGCGAGCTGATCAAGAACTTCGCGGCCGACCCGAAGACCTGCCTCTTCGGCACGCTCTCCCTCTGGCAGGGCGTGGACGTCCCGGGCCCCAGCTGCCAACTGGTCGTCATGGACAAGATCCCCTTCCCGCGCCCTGACGACCCCTTGATGAGCGCCCGCCAGAAGGCCGTCGAGGACAAGGGAGGCAACGGTTTCATGGCCGTCGCAGCCACCCACGCGGCCCTGCTGATGGCGCAGGGCGCCGGCCGCCTCGTACGAGCGTCGGGGGACCGCGGCGTCGTCGCCGTACTGGACCAGCGCCTGGCCACGGCTCGCTACGGCAGCTATCTGAAGGCGTCACTGCCCGAGTTCTGGTACACGACGGACCGTAACCAGGTACGGAGGTCCCTGGCCGCGATCGACGAGGCCGCGCGGAAGACGGAAGGCGCGTAGCGCCCCCGGGCGGGGTGGTTCGCGCCTCTGCCCGGGGGCGTGGCCGCCGTGGGCGCTTCCGCAGGCCCATGCCGATGCCGCCCGACGCAGCCTGGGCCGGCGCATGTCATACCACGCGAGCGGAGTCGGCGAGCCCCGGGAGCCCTGGCCCAGCTCTCTACCGAGGCAGGAGTTCGGACAACCCCGGGCCCTGCGGCGCCACTGATCATCGGACGCCGTGCTCCACGAGGCGCAGTGCCTCACGAGGCGCCGTGCCTCAGGGTCCTGGCCGCCGGAAAGCGCCCGCACTCCGAGCGCCGGGCCAGGACAAGCACAGCCAAAGGCCCCCGGCCAGAAAACGCACAGGGCCCCGGAACCGGCGCAGTTGGTCCCGGGGCCCGGTCAGGGGCGGGGCGGAGTGTCCCGCCCGTCGCGGCGTGCTAGACGCGCCGCAGCACTGCCACGACCTTGCCGAGGATGGTCGCCTCGTCGCCGGGAATCGGCTGGTACGCGGAGTTGTGCGGCAGGAGCCACACATGCCCGTCCTCGCGCTTGAAGCGCTTCACCGTGGCCTCGCCTTCGAGCATGGCGGCCACGATGTCGCCGTTCTCCGCGACCGGCTGGCGGCGGACGGTGACCCAGTCACCGTCGCAGATGGCGGCCTCGATCATCGAGTCACCGACGACCTTCAGGACGAACAACTCGCCGTCGCCGACCAGCTGGCGGGGGAGGGGGAACACGTCCTCCACCGACTCCTCGGCCAGGATGGGCCCACCTGCGGCGATACGGCCCACGAGCGGGACGTACGACGCGGCCGGCTTGCCCGCCGTGTCCGTGGGCTGCGCCGAGGACTGGTCCGAGCCCCTGACCTCGTACGCGCGCGGGCGGTGCGGGTCGCGCCGCAGGAAGCCCTTGCGCTCCAGTGCCATCAGTTGATGCGCGACCGAGGAGGTGCTGGAAAGGCCGACAGCCTGTCCGATCTCCCGCATCGACGGCGGGTAGCCGCGCCGCTGCACGGAGTCCCTGATGACCTCGATCACCCGGCGTTGCCGGTCGGTGAGGCCCGAGCTGTCCGCCCGGATGCCTGGAGGTCGGCCCGGCAGGGATCGCTTGGGCCCCTCATGATTCGCAGCTTCGTTCATCGCATGCACCGGCTCGAGTCGGCCCTGGGAGCGGTCCTGGGCAGTGATGGTGGCACTGTCTGCGGTGGTGGTCACGTCGGCCCCTCTCGATGGTCTCCCTGCTGGACAACGGTAGTTGCTTTCGAAAGGTTGCGCCAAACACACGTTCGAGTGAAAAAGTGTGGATTGCCTGTCGCGATCATGTGTCTGGGTGTATGGCTAACGCTGCACCTGGCGGACAAAAGGTCTCATTGCTGTACTCTTCCCCGCCGGGGCGACGGCTGTGCCGGTCGACCTGGGCCGCTGCCCAGTCTGCCATCCGGTACCCCGTCGACCGGGAACCGCCCCCCATTCCGTGCGGCGACCACGCTATCCCTGTGTGTCTGAAATCGGTATGGCCTTGCGGCACATGCCAATACGTGTGCGACACGCGCGTCATCGGTGAATTTGCGGGTCAAGCCCCACATGTAGTGGTTGGATTGCAGCAGCAGCCCAGAAGTTGTGGTCCCCCGGGTCTCCGGCCCCTCGGTCATCGCCTATGCTTGGGGCTGCTTCGAGGGACCCAAGGGGTCTCCCGAGCTCTATGAGTCGTGCTGTGAAGGAGGGTTGGAGCCATGCACTGCCCCTTCTGCAGGCACCCCGACAGCCGTGTCGTCGACAGTCGTACGACCGATGACGGCACGTCGATCCGCAGGCGCCGCCAGTGTCCCGACTGCTCCCGTCGTTTCACGACCGTGGAGACGTGCTCGCTGATGGTGGTCAAGCGCTCCGGCGTGACTGAACCCTTCAGCCGTACCAAGGTCATCAATGGCGTCCGCAAGGCGTGCCAGGGGCGGCCTGTCACCGAGGACGCACTCGCCCAGCTCGGCCAGCGGGTCGAGGAGGCGGTGCGAGCCACCGGAAGTGCCGAACTGACCACCCACGACGTGGGACTGGCCATACTCGGCCCGTTGCAGGAACTCGACCTCGTCGCCTATCTGCGATTCGCGTCCGTCTACCGGGCGTTCGACTCGCTCGAGGACTTCGAGGCGGCCATCGTGGAACTCAGGGAAGAGACGAGGCAGCGCCCCGCTGCGGACGAGGCGGTCGACGAAGACGCCTCCGCGGAGCGCCCGGAAAGCGACCGCGGGTCCGGAGAGGCCGTCCAGGTCCCCGTGCCCGCCAACGCCGCCGACTGACGGGAAGGCCGACTCGGGTCGGCTCGTCGGTGGCGACCACAGACCTGTTGCGGGCGGCCGCGCATGCGGCGCGCGCAGCATCAGACACACACCGTGCCACGGGAAGAACGAGGCACTTCTGGGCGTTTTAGCCCGATACAGGGAGGCGGCATGACAGAGACGGCGAGCGGTCCGGCACGAGGTTCCCGCGCCAAGGGAACCAAGGCCAGCAAGGGACTGCGCATCGAGCGCATTCACACCACTCCTGGCGTGCACCCGTACGACGAGGTGGAATGGGCGCGCCGTGACGTCGTCATGACCAACTGGCGCGACGGCTCGGTCAACTTCGAGCAGCGTGGCGTCGAGTTCCCCGACTCGTGGTCGGTGAACGCGGTCAACATCGTCACCAGCAAGTACTTCCGCGGTGCTGTCGGCACCCCGCAGCGCGAGGTGAGCCTCAAGCAGCTCATCGACCGCATCGTGAAGACGTACCGGAAGGCCGGAGAGGACTACAAGTACTTCTCCTCGCCCGCCGACGCCGAGATCTTCGAGCACGAGCTGGCGTACGCGCTCCTGCACCAGATCTTCAGCTTCAACTCCCCGGTGTGGTTCAACGTGGGCACGCCGCAGCCCCAGCAGGTCTCCGCCTGCTTCATCCTGTCCGTCGACGACTCCATGGAGTCGATCCTCGACTGGTACAAGGAAGAGGGCATGATCTTCAAGGGCGGCTCCGGTGCCGGCCTGAACCTCTCCCGCATCCGCTCCTCCAAGGAGCTGCTCTCCTCGGGCGGCAACGCCTCGGGTCCCGTCTCCTTCATGCGCGGTGCCGACGCCTCCGCAGGAACGATCAAGTCGGGTGGCGCCACGCGCCGCGCGGCCAAGATGGTCATCCTCGACGTCGACCACCCCGACATCGAGGGCTTCATCGAGACCAAGGTGAAGGAAGAGGAGAAGATCCGCGCCCTGCGTGACGCGGGCTTCGACATGGACCTGGGCGGCGACGACATCACGTCCGTCCAGTACCAGAACGCCAACAACTCGGTCCGTGTGAACGACACGTTCATGAAGGCGGTCGAGGCGGGCGGCAAGTTCGGCCTGACGTCCCGTATGACCGGCGAGGTCATCGAGGAGGTCGACGCCAAGTCGCTCTTCCGCAAGATGGCCGAGGCGGCCTGGGCCTGCGCCGACCCCGGCATCCAGTACGACGACACGATCAACGCCTGGCACACGTGCCCGGAGTCCGGCCGGATCAACGGCTCGAACCCGTGCAGTGAGTACATGCACCTGGACAACACGTCCTGCAACCTCGCCTCGCTGAACCTGATGAAGTTCCTGAAGGACGACGGCAAGGGCCACCAGTCCTTCGACGTCGAGCGCTTCTCGAAGGTCGTCGAGCTGGTCATCACCGCGATGGACATCTCCATCTGCTTCGCGGACTTCCCGACCCAGAAGATCGGCGAGAACACCCGCGCCTTCCGTCAGCTGGGCATCGGCTACGCCAACCTCGGCGCCCTCCTGATGGCGACCGGCCACGCGTACGACTCCGACGGCGGCCGCTCCCTCGCCGGCGCGATCACCTCGCTGATGACCGGCACCTCGTACAAGCGTTCCGCGGAACTCGCCGCGGTCGTCGGCCCGTACGACGGCTACGCCCGCAACGCGCAGCCGCACCAGCGCGTCATGAAGCAGCACTCCGACGCCAACGCCGTGGCCCCTCGCGTGGACGACCTGGACAGTCCGATCTGGGCCGCCGCCACGGAGTCCTGGCAGGACGTTCTCCATCTCGGTGAGAAGAACGGCTTCCGCAACGCGCAGGCCTCGGTCATCGCCCCGACCGGCACCATCGGTCTCGCGATGTCCTGTGACACCACCGGTCTTGAGCCCGACCTCGCGCTGGTCAAGTTCAAGAAGCTGGTCGGCGGCGGCTCGATGCAGATCGTCAATGGCACCGTTCCGCAGGCCCTGCGCCGCCTGGGCTACCAGGAGGAGCAGATCGAGGCGATCGTCGCCCACATCGCCGAGAACGGCAATGTGATCGACGCCCCGAGCCTCAAGCACGAGCACTACGAGGTGTTCGACTGCGCCATGGGTGAGCGCTCCATCTCCGCGATGGGCCACGTCCGCATGATGGCCGCGATCCAGCCGTGGATCTCCGGCGCGCTCTCCAAGACGGTCAACCTGCCGGAGACGGCGACCGTCGAGGACGTCGAAGAGGTCTACTTCGAGGCGTGGAAGATGGGCGTCAAGGCGCTCGCGATCTACCGCGACAACTGCAAGGTCGGCCAGCCCCTCTCCGCGAAGACCAAGGACAAGGAGAAGGTCGAGGTCACCGCCAAGGCCGAGGAGACCATCCGTACCGCGGTCGAGAAGGTCGTCGAGTACCGCCCGGTCCGCAAGCGTCTCCCCAAGGGCCGTCCCGGTATCACCACCTCCTTCACGGTGGGTGGCGCCGAGGGCTACATGACCGCCAACTCCTACCCGGACGACGGTCTCGGCGAGGTCTTCCTGAAGATGTCGAAGCAGGGCTCCACCCTCGCCGGCATGATGGACGCCTTCTCCATCGCCGTCTCGGTGGGTCTGCAGTACGGCGTGCCCCTGGAGACGTACGTCTCCAAGTTCACGAACATGCGTTTCGAGCCGGCCGGTATGACGGACGACCCGGACGTGCGGATGGCGCAGTCGATCGTCGACTACATCTTCCGCCGCCTGGCGCTCGACTTCCTGCCCTTCGAGACGCGCTCCGCGCTCGGCATCCACTCCATCGACGAGCGTCAGCGTCACCTGGAGACCGGGTCGTACGAGCCGTCCGACGACGACGTGGATGTCGAGGGCCTTGCCCAGTCCGCGCCTCGCGCGCAGGAACTGAAGGCCGTCGCCGCCCCCAAGGCGGAGGTCGTGATCGAGGCGGCCAAGCCCGCCCCGCAGGAGGCCCGCACCAGTGCCGAACTGGTGGAGATGCAGCTGGGTATCCAGGCGGACGCCCCCCTGTGCTTCTCCTGCGGTACGAAGATGCAGCGGGCCGGATCCTGCTACATCTGCGAGGGCTGCGGCTCGACCAGCGGTTGCAGCTGATCTGAAGAACTGAAGGGCGGCACGGCCACTGGCCGTGCCGCCCTTCAGCGTTTTCGCGTCCCGCTGATGTCCTATTGACGCCTTGATGCTGTCCTACGGAGAGGCCTGTTTGGAAAACGCGGTCCCCAAGGAGTGCGTTTCAGGAGTCCTCGCCGCTCCCCATGATCCTGGCGAAGGTCGCCGGGTCCGTGTCGTATCCACGGATGCCGGGGTGGAAAGTCCACTCTCCGGAACCGTCGCGCAAAAACTCCCCGACGGTGGCCGCCGTGGACCCCAGGACATCGCCGAATTCGTCCTCGGCCAGGACGGTGTAGCCCTCGCGCATGCGTAGACCGGGGTTCAGCACGCCGACGAACGTCTTGTGGCCGGAGCGCTGTTGGATGAGTACGCCGACGACCACGCGCGCGTAGCGGCTGTCGAGGCGGTTCAGCTCCAGCGTCATGACCTCGTCCCAGCCGAAGCCCTTGCCGTCCTTGCTGTCCCGGTTCAGATAGATGGTGCCGTCCGGGGAGCGGCTGTCGAAGTGCACTACGTAGGCGGGCTTTCCCTGCGGATCGGCCGCCAGATATGTCGCCGCGATGATGTCGAGATCGGTCGAGGGCTCACCCACGGGACTCGGATCCCACTTCACCGCGAGCTCGACCTTGCGGATGCCCTTGTTGAGACCGTTCACCAGATCTCCCCTCCCCGTTCCCCATCTGCTTCCCGACCCAACTGCTGTGAAATCAGGGTTGGTTGCCCATCGTGCCACGCGCGCGGGGGCGCTCGCGCGGATGCAGTGCGCCGGAGCGTGACCGGCGCCACGTTCCATGGCCGTACGATGGCGCGGTGCTGGTCAAGTGGATTCGCTGCACCGTGGTGGACCGCCGCGGTTTCGAGCGGGGGCAGCGAAAGTGGGCGGGGCTTCTGGGGGAGCCGGGTTTCCGGGGACAGGGCGGGGGATGGAGCCGGGGGCGGTCCGGCGTCGCGCACATTTTCGCCTTCTGGGAGAGCCGTGCCTTCTACGACTCCTTCATGGCCCGTTCTCACGACAGGCTCGCCGCGACGCAATCGGGCACCTTCAAGGATTCCCAGGTCAAATTGTTCGACCACCGTTTCGACGTGAAGACCGGCTTCGAGCCGCGCTTCACGGACACCGACCTGTTGCGGGTGGCTCACTGCCGTATCCACGAGGAACGGGCCGAGCACTTCGCGCTGATGCAGGAGAAGGTCTGGAACCCCGCGATGGCTGGTTCGCCCGGCATGGTGCGGGGCCTCTTCGGGGAGGCGCCAGGACATGAGTTCCTGATCCTCTCCATGTGGCAGTCGGCCGCCGAGTTCGGCAAGTACCGCTCCGAGCGCGTGGAACGGCTCGCGCTGCGCGCTCAGACCGAGGCCGACGTGGCCGCCCTCGCGGGCGACATCGTGGAGCTGGAGCCCGCCTGGACGGTCTGACGAGGCCGCCTGCCGCGCCCCGTGTGTGCCGATGTTGTGTGATCTACGCCGTATGGAGCCCGTACGAGTGCTCGATCCGGGGTCACTCGACTTAGGGTCTTGGCATGGCACGACCACGGCGCATCGTCCTTGTCCGGCACGGCGAGTCAACGGGCAACGCCGACGACACCGTGTATGAACGCGAGCCCGACCATGCCCTGGCGCTCACCGAACGGGGCTGGCGGCAGGCGGAGGAGACCGGGAAGCGGCTTCGGGAGGTGTTCGGGCGCGAGAGCGTAAGCGTTTACGTCTCCCCGTACCGGCGTACGCACGAGACGTTCCGCGCCTTCCACCTCGACCCGGAGCTCGTACGGGTACGCGAAGAGCCGCGGCTGCGCGAGCAGGACTGGGGCAACTGGCAGGACTGCGACGACGTACGCCTTCAGAAGGCCTACCGGGACGCGTACGGGCACTTTTTCTACCGCTTCGCGCAGGGCGAGTCCGGCGCCGACGTGTACGACCGGGTCGGCGGCTTCCTTGAGAGCCTTTACCGGAGCTTCGAGGCTCCCGACCATCCGCCGAACGTGCTCCTGGTGACTCACGGCCTCGCCATGCGGCTGTTCTGCATGCGCTGGTTCCACTGGACGGTCGCGGACTTCGAATCGCTGTCGAACCCGGGGAACGGGGAGTCGCGGATGCTCGTCCTCGGCGAGGACGGCAGGTACACGCTAGACCGGCCTTTCGAACGCTGGCGTGATCCGGAGCCGTACGGAATCACCGGATAGAGTGGCAGTGCGATGACCGCTGACTCCTCTTCCCCCGGACGCCTGGACCGTGCCATGGCCAGCCTGCGTGGACTCGCGGTGGGGGACGCGCTGGGCTCGCAGTTCTTCGTGCCCGCGAACTACCCGCTGCTCAAGCGCCGTGAGCTGCCGCCCCGACCGTGGCAATGGACCGACGACACCGAAATGGCCTGCTCCGTAGTGGCCGTTTTGGCCGTACACGACCGCATCGACCAGGACGAGCTGGCCCGCTCCTTCGCCGAGCACCACGACTTCGACCGGGGGTACGGCCCCGCGGTCAACCGGCTGCTGAGGCTGGTCCGGGAGGGCGGTGACTGGCGCGCGCTGTCGTCCGCCCTCTTCAACGGACAGGGTTCGTGGGGCAATGGTGCCGCGATGCGGATCGCCCCTCTGGGGGCCTGGTACGCGGACGATCCGGAGCAGGCCACGCACCAGGCCGAGATCTCCGCCTACCCCACGCACCAGCACCGCGAGGCCGTGGTCGGCGCCATGGCCGTCGCCGCTGCCGCCGCGCTGGCCGCCGACCCCGCCGGCCCGCCGAGCGCCGAGGCCCTGCTCGACGGCGTCATCGCGCTCGTCCCGCGCAGCGCCGTAGGCGCGGGGCTGCGGCGCGCCCGGGACATGCTCGACTACGCCGATACCGCCACCGTCGCCGCCGTCCTCGGCTGCGGACGGCGTACTACGGCCCACGACACCGTTCCTTTCGCGCTCTGGTCGGCGGCCAGAGGCCTGGGCGACTACGAAAAGGCCTTCTGGGCGACCGCCCAGGTGGGCGGCGACATGGACACGACCTGCGCCATCGTGGGCGGCGTCGTCGCCTCCGGGAAGGCGGGGGCGCCGCCGGGGACGTGGCTGGAGCGGACCGAAGGGCTGCCGGACTGGATGCAGGGGGCGGCGTACGGGCGTACGGCGAGCGGAGCCTAGGGCCTGTCCGGCGGATCAGGCCGGAGACGCCCGGCTTGGTGGGTCTCTCCGGTGGGCCGCAGTGGTGCTTCCTGTCTACGGCTCCACAGCCCGCCGCGTGAGTGCTTCGTGAGGGGCGATCCGCTTCGGAGAGGATCCGGGACGCTGACGGGTCCCGTGAGGCGCGCGCCACGCCGACGCCCGTGCCGGTAACGGCGGCCTCTGTCACAGGCTTGCTACAGCGCCACCGCCACGCCCTTAGGCAGGTTGCCTGTGGATACCCTTTCCGCCACGCCGCCTGTTGATCATGCCGGGCGTGCGCCGACAAGACACCGGTCACCAGCCCTTCCGCCGTCGCGGCGTGTTGTGGGCTGTGTCAGGGCCGGCAGGGAGGGGGTTCCGTGTCCGACATACCGTCCACGTCCGAGCCGAGAGATCAGGGGACCGCGCGGCCGGGAGATGCAGAGCCCGATGCGCCGGAGAGCGTCGGTTCGAGCGGAATTCGTGATCCTGAAGACGCCGTCCCCGAATCGGTCTCCAAGGGGGGCGCGACCGAGCCCGACGGGGAGGACGCGACCGAGCCCGACGAGGACACGCACTGGGCCCATCCGTCGCCCGTCCCCGTCCCCTGGCTTGCCGAGCTCCAGGTGGAGGCCCCCGCCCCGGTGCGTACGGCCACTCTGTGGGCCGCGCTCGCCACCGGACTGCTCAGCATGCTGCTCCTGGGTGACGGCCTGGCGCTCAACCTGGTGATGGTCGCGATCCCGGCCGCGCTCGCCGCGTACTTCGCCGCCCAGGCCGCGGGACGACGCCCGCGCGCGTGGACGCTCGTCTGGGGCATCGGCGGAATCGCCCTGCTGGCCGTGCCCGCACTGCGCGACGCGGACTGGCCTTCGTTCCTGGCCGTGGTCACCGCGATCGCGCTGGGCTCCATGGCGGTGCACGGCGGCCGTACCTGGCCGGCCGTCCTGCTGGGTCCCATCGGCATCCTCAACGCCCTGGTCACCGGCCCCGCGTGGGGCTGGCGCGGTCTGCGCGAACGGTCCGGCAGCTCCCGTGGCAACGTCGGATCGGGGCTGCGCGCGCTCGCTGTGACGGCGGTTCTGCTGCTGGTCTTCGGGGCGCTGTTCGCGGGTGCCGACGCTGCCTTCGCCGATCTGCTCGGTGCTCTGGTGCCGGACACCTCCGTCTCCGGCGGACCCTGGCGCTTCCTGCTCCTGCTGCTCGGCCTGGTAGGCGCGCTCGCGGTGGCGCACACAGCCGCCGCGCCCATCCAGTGGGACCGGGTCGAGGTACCTGCGGGACGGCCCCGCGGCCGACTCGAGTGGGCGCTGCCGCTGATCGTGCTCACCGGGCTCTTCGCGGCCTTCAACGCCGTCCAACTCGCCGTCCTCTTCGGCGGATACGAATCCGTACTGAAGAAGACCGGCCAGACGTACGCCGAGTACGCGCGCCAGGGCTTCTGGCAGTTGCTCCTCGTCACGCTTCTGACCCTGCTCGTCATCGTCTTCGCCCTGCGCTGGGCGCCGCGTGACGGCGGGCGTGACCGGAAGCTGGTGCGCGGTGTGCTGGGAACTCTGTGCGTGCTGGCGCTCGTTGTCGTGGCATCGGCGGTGCGGCGTATGGACATGTATGTGGAGGCTTATGGACTGACGCGGCTGAGGGTCTCCGTGGTGGCCGTGGAGCTCTGGCTGGGCCTGGTCATCGTGCTCATCATGGCGGCCGGAGTGTGGGGCGCTCGCTGGTTGCCGCGTGTGGTCGCGGCGAGTGCGGCGGCCGGCGTACTCGCGTTCGGGCTGATGTCGCCGGACAGCCTGATCGCCGAGCGCAACGTCCAGCGGTACGAGGACACCGGCAAATTCGACCTCGACTACGCGCGAGGCCTGTCCGCCGACGCGGTACCCGCCCTTGACCAGCTGAAGGAACCGTTGCGTTCGTGTGCGCTGCGATCCATCGCGGCTGACCTGGAAGAGGGCGCCGAACCCTGGTACGCCACCAGTTGGGGAGAGGCCCGTGCCCGGGACATCCTCCGCGACCAGCCCGTGTCGAAGGACGCGGACTGGAGCGCGTGCAGTGGGCTGAGCAACGAGCTCCTGTACCGGTGAGACCGGCGTGGGTCACTGAGGCGACAGCTGTCGCGCGGTGACCTGGGCAGCAGAGGTGATAGTGCGCTGCTGAGACGCGCTCGTCGCTCGTTCTTCAGATCTGCTCGTTCTTCAGATCTGCTCGTTCGTCGTACTGGAGTCCCACTTTCATGGTCCTCCTGCGGATGGCCGGACCGGCGTCCTCGCCGTCGATCCCCGGACCCCGGGCCCGGCCCTCCGCAGCCTGCATCAGCCTCCGGCCGGCCCTGCTGTGCTTGCCGTGCCGGCGAGGGCGTCCAGGTCGCTCTTGCGGACCCGGATCACCAACGTTGCGGTAATCAGAGCCAGTAGGGCCATCGCGACGGCCGGGATGAAGGCGGTCGAGATGCCGTTGGCGAGCACCTCGTGACCCCAAGGGGCGGGCAGCTGCTGCGTCTCGGCGAACTCGGCCTTCTGCTCGGCCGAGGCGTTCGCCATGAAGTCCGGGATCTGCTTCTCCGCCTCGTTGCGGCTGGCCGAGCCGAAGACCGTGGTCAGGATGGAGAGGCCGAGCGAGCCGCCCACCTGCTGGGTGACATTGAGCATGCCTGAGGCCGCGCCCGCCTCGTGGGCGGCGACACCGGAGACCGCCGTGAGGGTCAGCGTGACGAAGTTCAGCCCCATGCCGAAGCCGAACAGCAGCATCGGGCCGAGCACCCCACCGACGTACGAACTTCCCGGGTCGATGAAGGTCTGCCAGCCGAGCCCGAGCGCGACGAGCGCCGAACCGACGAGCATGAACGGCTTGGGCCCGAGGACCGGCAGGAACCGCTGGGACAGACCTGCGCCCGTGACGATCGCGACCGTCACCGGAAGGAAGGCCAGGCCCGCCTCGATCGGTGTGTAGTCCAGCACGTTCTGCACGAAGAGGACGATGAAGAAGAACATGCCGAACATGGCCGCGGCCAGGCTGAGCATGATCACGTAGGTGCCCGAGCGGTTGCGGTCGGCGAACATCTTCAGCGGGGTGATCGGTTCCTTGGCCCGCATCTCGATGAACACGAAGGCCGCCAGCAGCACCACCGCGGCACCGAAGGACCCGATGGTGAGGCTGTCGCTCCAGCCCTCCTCCGCGGCGCGGATGAACCCGTACACCAGGGCGGCCATTCCGGCTGTCGAGGTGAGCGCGCCGGAGATGTCGAAGCGCCCGGGATGGCGTTCGGACTCGCTGATGTACAGCGGTGTGAGCACGGCGATCAGCACACCGATGGGCACGTTGACGAAGAGCACCCAGCGCCAGTCGAGCCACTCGGTGAGCATGCCGCCCGCGAGGAGCCCGATCGCGCCGCCGCCGGCCGAGACCGCGGCGAAGACTCCGAAGGCCCGGTTCCGCTCCGGTCCTTCGGGGAACGTGGTGGTGATGAGGGCCAGCGAGGTGGGCGACGCGATCGCGCCACCGACCCCCTGGAGGGCGCGCGCGGCCAGCAACTGCCAGGGTTCCTGGGCGAATCCGCCCAGCAGTGAGGCGAGCGTGAAGAGCAGGATGCCGGTCATGAAGACCCGGCGCCGACCGAGGATGTCACCAGCGCGCCCGCCGAGAAGCAGCAGGCCACCGAAGGTGAGGGTGTACGCGCTGACCACCCAGGTGAGATCGGTCGTACTGAACTTGAGCGCGTCTTGAATGTGCGGGAGGGCGATATTCACAATCGTCGCGTCGAGTACCACCATGAGTTGGCAGGCCGCGATGACGGTGAGTGCGATGCCGGGATGCCCCTCCCGGCGGGCCGCTCCTGGTTTTGGGCCGTCCTGAATCAACTGAGAGGTTGTCACTATGGGTCCCCCACAAGTGCGTTAGTGAACGCTCGCGTTCACTGTTGCGTCAACGGTAGTGAGTCCCCGACAGTGAACGCAAGCGTTCATTGAATCTCTGCCGCGTGACGTCATGAGACCAACTCGCCCCGCCCTGGAAGTCCCGCTCCCTCATGCTCAACGGAGACACTCAGATGGTTACTTCGCGTTGGACGGCTGCCCCCGCTCGGACGGCCTCCCCGCGTCGACGCGGTGCCGTACTCGAACGGGCGATCCTCGAGGCCGCGCTGGAGCAGCTCAGTACGGTCGGCTGGAACGGCCTCACCATGGAGGGTGTCGCGGCGCGCGCCCAGACAGGCAAGGCCGCGGTCTACCGCCGCTGGCCCTCCAAGGAGGACCTTGTCGCGGACGCGCTCCAGGCCGGACTGCCGAGCCTGACGGAGGCGCCCGACTTCGGGAGTGTCCGGGAGGACCTGCTCGAGCTGTGCCGACGGGTGCGCGAGGCGATGTTCTCGCAGCCCGGTTTCGCGCTTCGCTCAGTTCTTTACGAATGCGATGCGGCTCAGGCTGAACGCTTCCATGCCGTGATCCTCGGCGGGGTCGTCGAGCCGACCCTGCACCTGCTTCGTGAGGTCATTCACCGTGGAATGGAGCGGGGAGAGGTGCGACCCGACGCCGCGAACGCATACGTCTTCGATGCCATCCCGGCGATGATGATGTACCGCTCAAAGGTGTGCGCGAGCGAATGGAGCGATGGGGATCTGGAGGAGATGATCGACCAGCTGATGGTCCCGCTGCTGCGGCGGGAGGCTGTCTGAGCGGCGTCGCGCGAGGTGCCGGCTCCACCTGGTTCGAGGTGCCGGATCGACCTTGGTCGACGGGTCCGACCGGTGTCGCTCAGGGTGCCTGATCGGTACCGCTCAAGGTCTCTGATCGGTTCCGCTCAAGGTGTCTGATCGGCCTCGCCGGGGAGCCCGTGGTCGCTCGGGGAAACCAGGGTGTCGCGAGGGGCTCCGGGCGGCGTAGTCTGATGACGCCATGCCGTACGAACCACCCACCCACACCGTCGAGCGCTCCCTCCGCGCAACGACCGGAGCGAAGATCATTGCCGGTGTCGACGAGGTGGGGCGCGGCGCTTGGGCCGGCCCGGTCACCGTCTGCGCCGCCGTCACGGGACTGCGTCGTCCCCCTGAAGGGCTCACCGACTCCAAACTCCTGACCGTCAAGCGGCGTACCGCGCTCGCAGCCGAGTTGGAGAAATGGGTGACGTCGTACGCCCTTGGTCATGCGTCTCCGGAGGAGATCGACAGCCTGGGGATGACGGCCGCCCAGCGGCTGGCGGCCGTACGCGCACTGGAGGCCTTGCCCGAGCGTCCGGACGCCGTCATTCTCGACGGGAAGCACGACTATGTCGGCTCTCCGTGGCGGGTCCGGACGGTGATCAAGGGCGACCAGTCCTGTGTGTCCGTCGCGGCGGCCTCGGTGATCGCCAAGGTTCAGCGCGACAAAATGATGGCCGAACTGGGTATCGACCATGCAGACTTCGGTTTTGCGGCCAACGCCGGGTATCCGTCGCCCGTGCACAAGGCCGCACTGGAGGAGCGGGGCCCCACCCCGTACCACCGGCTGTCATGGGCGTATCTTGATGCGCTGCCCCAGTGGCGGCACCTCAAGAAGGTCCGCAGCTGGGCGGATGGAAGCGTTCCTGAGATCGAGGGCCAGCTCGGCTTCGATTTCTGACGGTTCCGCTCGCACTCATGTGCCACCCGCCGACGCGAGTCGCACCGGCGTTTGATAAAAATCAGCTCATGCCTCTCATTCCCGAGGAGCCTCAGATTCACGAGAGTGCCCAGGGTCCCCGCGCGACTCCGGCCAGTGGCCGCACCGCGCCGACCCCCCGTCCCGTACCCGGTCCCCGTCCCGCGGCTCCGCCGCGTCCCGGCCGTCCGGGTCCTGTCCGGCCGATGCCGGCCCAACGCACCCCGCGCGAGCCGGTCGTGGCCGCTCCGGGGCCGTCCGCCCCGGCAGCCGCAGCCGCCACTCCGCAGATCCAGCTCATCCCGGCCTCGGCCGAGGGCGCGCTGGACGCCGCCGAAGAAGCCGTCGACCTGCTGTTGGAGTCGGGCCGCGCCCCCGGTGAGGTGCTGGTGATCACCACCGGCGAACCGCACCCGTGGGCCGCGCACGAACTCTCCTTCGGCGAGGCCGCCTACTGGGCGCAGCACGACGCGGGCGACGACGTCTTCTACGCCGACGCCTCAGTTGTGGGCCGGGCCGCGTCCCGTCCCGTGGTCGTGGTCGCCGTCAACGGCGGTCCCGACCCTGTCGCCGCCACCGCCCTGCCGCAGGCCATTGGCCGGGCCGGTGCCTTGCTGATCGTCTGCGGTGACCCGCAGCAGATCAACTCGGTGCTGGGCGCGGGGGTCTGAGCGCGTTCCGGACGTCGTCCGGGGCACGCTCGGGGGGACGCTGAGGGTGCCGCCGCGGCGGCACCTGTCCGGCGGTCATCTTGACGTGCGCGCATGCCTGTGCGCCTGTGCGGGGTGTTCCATCGGCGGTGCCCCGCGAGGGCGGTACTCCTTGCGAGCTTGCCGCATGCGGGGCCTGTAGGCGGCTTTGGCGTACGACGGGTTCTGCAGGGATCGTGCGTGCCGGTACGGGGCGTACGACTGTTGCGGCCCCGGAGGCGGGGGTTCGAGACGTGGTTCGCGAGGTGCCGTCATCTCGCCCGGCCTGCGTGGGCACTTCCTCGCGACGCCTGGCCGTACGTCCTCTCAGCTGCCGTACGCCCTGTCGGCGCGCTTGGGAGATTGTTCGCCCCGGTTTTGGCTGACGGAGGCAGGCGGCTGCCCCGTCTTGGCCTGCGGTTGCCTCGGGCTCAGCGGGCGGCTGCCCGGCGCAGCACCTCCGAGGCGGCGCCGCCGGTGCGCGGCAGCAGCGGCGGTGCCGCTGTCGCGGTGAAGGACTCCGGGGGTGAGTCCGTGTTCGGACGGCGTCCGCCGCGGCCCTCGCCGAGGACCTGCCAGCCGTCACGCGTCAGTGTGATGTACGCCCCACAGCGCAGCCCGTGAAGCGTGCAGGCGTCCCGCAGCCCCCACATCCACGCCCCGTCCTCCTCCGTCCAACGCGCGTCGCCGTCACGGCAGTAGAGCAGCACAGCCGTGCGCACCGGAGTGCGGCGCCGCAGGTCGTGCGGGATGACCCGGCGCAGCTGCGCCAGCAGCGCGTTGCGGAACATCCAGCCGTCCGCCGGATCCGGACGCCGGGTGAACGAGGCGCTCGCGCTCAGCCGCTCGTCCGGATCAAGGACGGCCACGACCGCGGTCGAGGGCCTTGGCCGGTGCCGCGCATGCAGTCCGCTGACGACCTCACGGGGATTGCGCAGCAGCGGAATCCCGGCGGAGGCCCACTCGGCGGGTTCGAGCATCCGGGCCAGTGGGTCGGTGGAAGCGGCGGACAGATCGGCAGACGTCGACAAGGATGCCGCCGAGGACGGAGCGAATCCGAAGGTCACGTTCCTCCCTTCGGCTACGCGCCCACACTGCGGGCGGGGGTCGGACTTGGGGGAGCGCGCCGCGGCACAGCCCTACCGGACCACCGATGAGGCGTGCGGGGAGCGATCCCAATTCTTCCTGTCGAACTGGGATGCGGCAACGAGCAATTGGGGCCACCGACCGTTTTCCGGCTATACGTCGCCTATATCCCTGCCCACTGTTCTTGGTGGCGACACGAGAGTCACGCTTGCACGGCGAGGACCAGCGGCAACACCCCCTGCGCACCGGCTCGTCGAAGCATGCGCGACGCCACGGCGAGAGTCCAGCCGGTCTCCGTCGCGTCATCCACGAGCAGCACTGGACCGTCCGCTTCCTTCAGCGCGGCAGCCAGCTCGGGTGACACGGTGAGCGCTCCGTCGAGCGCCTTGAGCCGCTGAGCGCTGTTGCTCCGGGAGATCTGGGCGGCCGCACCGACGTACTCCACGGACCCCAGCAGCGGCAGCCGGCCGATCTCCGCGATCCGTGCGCCCAGCGACTGGATGAGCTGCGGACGCGCCCGTGAGGCCACGGTGACGACACCGGCCGGGCGGGGTTGTGCGTCGGGCTGCCCCGAGGCCCAGCCACCGGGTCCCTTCGCCCAGTCGGTCAGCACACCGACCACGGCTTTGGCGACATCGTCCGGCACGGGTCCGTCCGGTGCCTGGGGCGCGAGGATCGGGCGCAGCCGGTTGCCCCAGCCGATGTCCGAGAGTCGCCCCAAAGCGCGCCCCGGCGCGGCCTGTTCGCCGACCGGGATACGCCCCTTCAGGTCGACGCCGACCGCAGGCAGGCCCGTCGGCCACATCTTCCGGGGCTCGACCTCGACGCCCGCGCGGCCGAGCTCGCCATTGGCCGTGTCCAGTGCTCCGGGCGACACGGACGCCTCGAACCGGGCTCCCGCGCAGTTGTCGCAGCGCCCGCAGGGTGCCGCTCCTTCGTCGTCCAGCTGCCGCCGAAGGAACTCCATGCGGCAGCCGGTCGTCGTGATGTAGTCGCGCATCGCCTGCTGCTCGGTCGCCCGCTGCTTGGCCACCCAGGCGTAGCGCTCGGTGTCGTACGTCCATGGGTTGCCCGTGGAGATCCAGCCGCCCTGTACGCGCCGCACCGCCCCGTCCACGTCGAGCACCTTGAGCATCGTTTCGAGGCGGGATCGGCGCAGCTCCACCAGTGGTTCCAGGGCGGGGAGCGACAGCGGCCTGCCTGCCTGGGCCAGTACATCCAGCGTGCGGCGTACCTGCTCCTCCGGAGGAAAGGCGATCGACGCGAAGTACTGCCAGATCGCCTGGTCCTCCTTGCCCGGCAGGAGCAGCACTTCCGCATGCTCCACTCCGCGGCCCGCGCGTCCCACCTGCTGGTAGTACGCGATGGGGGAGGAGGGCGAACCCAGGTGAACCACGAATCCGAGATCGGGCTTGTCGAAGCCCATGCCCAGCGCCGAGGTGGCGACCAAGGCCTTGACACGGTTGGCGAGCAGGTCCTCCTCGGCCTGCTGACGGTCCGCGTTCTCCGTCTTTCCGGTGTACGACGTCACCGTGTGCCCGCACTGGCGCAGGAACGCGGTGACTTCCTCGGCGGCGGCCACGGTGAGCGTGTAGATGATGCCCGAGCCCGGCAGGTCACCGATGTGCTCGGCGAGCCAGGCCATCCGGTGGGCGGCGTCCGGGAGCCTCAGCACACCGAGGCTCAGGCTTTCCCGGTCCAGCGGCCCGCGCAGGACGAGGGCGTCCGTGCTGACTCCGGTGCCCAGTTGCTCGGCCACATCGGCCGTCACGCGCGCGTTGGCCGTCGCGGTGGTGGCCAGGACGGGAACGCCGGGCGGGAGATCGGCCAGCATGGTGCGCAGCCGACGGTAGTCCGGCCGGAAGTCGTGGCCCCAGTCGGAGATGCAGTGCGCCTCGTCGACCACGAGCAGGCCGGTCGCGGCGGCCAGCTTGGGCAGCACCTGGTCCCGGAAGTCGGGGTTGTTGAGCCGCTCCGGGCTCACCAGGAGAACATCGACCTCGCTCGCCGCGACCTCGGCCTGGATCGTCTCCCACTCCTCCGTGTTGGACGAGTTGATGGTCCTCGCGCGGATTCCCGCGCGTGCCGCCGCCTCCACCTGGTTGCGCATGAGCGCGAGGAGCGGCGAGACGATGACGGTGGGCCCGGCGCCGCGCTCGCGCAGCAGGGCGGTCGCGACGAAGTACACCGCGGACTTGCCCCAGCCGGTGCGCTGCACGACCAGGGCTCTGCGCTTGTCGGCCACCAGGGCCTCGATGGCGCGCCACTGATCCTCGCGCAGCCGGGCCTCACCGGGCCGGGCGCCGACGAGGCGGGCCAGCACGGCATCGGCCGCGGTACGCAGTTCTTCGTTGGCCGTGGGTCGCGGGTCTTCGTTGGTCATGGCCCCATGCAACCCGATGGGTCGGACAAAGCGCGAACGAAGCCCGTGAGCTGTGGACAAATCCTGTCGTGACCATGGTCATGGTTATCCACAGGGCAAAGCGGAATTTTGAGATCCGCGGGATGGTCACGGCATGACGAATCACGACGAAGCGGCCGGCTGGTCCGGCGACATGTACGGCAAGACGTCCGACAGCGCGTCCGATGAAAGGTCCGGCGACACGTCCGACAACGGGTTCGGTGGCGGGCGAGTCGAGCCCACGGAGCCGGCCGGGCGTATTGGCGGCGGCGGTCGCGCGGGCCATGGCGGGACCGGGCAGTACACGGGGCACGGCACTCCTGAGCCGGACTCACCGCACGGCATCCCCGAGCCGGACCCAGCGACGGACGCACCCGGGCAGCACGCGGGACACGGCGCCCCGGGCGGCCCGTGCGGCGAGCATCAGGTGACCCTGCGCACACCGGCGGAACTGGCCGACGCCCTGCCGTATTTGCTCGGGTACCGGCCCGAGGACAGCATCGTGCTGGTCGCCCTGCACGACGGGGAGCGGCGCGGTCGCTTCGGCGGGCGTGCTCGGCTCGGCATCCCCGCCAACTCCGAAGACTGGTCGTCCGTGGCCGAGCAGCTGGCGCAGGGGCTGGTGAAGGGGAGCGAGCGGCGAGGTGCCCGGCCCGAGAGCATGGTCGCCTACCTCTGCCAGGAACCGGCACGCGGTGAGTCGGGACGGGAGGTCATGGAACGGCTGCGCTCGCTGGCGCAGCTGCTGCGTACGGCTTGCGGCCGCCTCGACGTTCCGGTGATCGAGGCCCTCTGCATCTCCGACGGTCGCTTCTGGTCGTACTGCTGCCCGGGCCAGGGGTGTTGCTCACCCGAAGGTGAGTCGATGGGCCTGCCCGGCACCTCGGTTCTCGCCGCCGCCGCGACTTACGCGGGACTCCAGGTGCGGGGCACCCTGCGGGAACTGACGGCCAGGCTCGTTCCTTGGGAGACCGCGGTGGCGCTGGAGCAGGAAGCCGCGCTCGACACGGCGAGCATGGCCCTCGTTCCCAGGATTCTGGACGGTGAGAACCGTGCCGCTGTGGCCAAGGAGACCCTCGAACTCGCCCAGCGGGTCATGGTTCGGTTCACCGACGCTCCGCCTGTGTCCGGGACGCGTCCGGCGGACCTGCGTGACGACGGCCTGGTGGAGCACGAGGAGGCAGCCACCTTGATCCTCGGCCTTCAGGACCGCACGACCCGCGACCGTGCCGCCGAGTGGATGGAGGGCGAGGAGGCCGGACCCGCCCTGCGGCTGTGGCGAGCCTTGGCGCGCCGCTGCGTCGGCCCCTACCGCGAGCACGCCGCGGCACCCCTCACGCTAGCCGGGTGCGTCGCCTGGTCGACCGGTGACGAGCTTGAGGCGCGCGAGGCCTTGGCCATGGCTCTAGGTGCCGATCCCGATTACCTCTTCGCCCGCCTCCTCCACCAGGCGTGCAACGAGGGCCTGGACCCGGAATCGGTCCGCCGCTGCCTGCGCGCGGAGCGCACCGACCGTGTCGCAGCGGGAACGGAGCATCCCAGGGATCTTGCGGCACCGTTCGACGCAGCTGAACCGGCGCCGGGTTCCCAGACGGCAGGAACCGGGGCAGGACCGGTGGCCGGACCCGGGGTCGAACCAGTGGCCCGGTCACAGTCACTCGACGTCGTGGCGTCCTCGACCGACTTTGTTTCGGTCGAAGGAGCCGCTCCGCCCTCAGCGACCCCCGCCCGGCGCCGGCGCCGGGCACGCCCGGCAGGGAGCGGCGACGCACGTCAGAGTCGCCGGGCCCCTGGCGGAGGCAGTGCCCGGCGGCGTCGGCCCATCGAAGGGGGTTCGCCCGCAGGGGACGGACCAGGACGTGCGGCCGAGGGCGCGAGCAGTCGGTCACGAAACCGCCGTGAGGGCGGTCGGCATGGTGCGGAGGAGGACACGTGAGCGCCGGCTCCCACCGGGCCGACGAAGTACGGCGCCTCCGGCAGGCAAGGGCCAACGGCGTATGGCGCCTCCGGCACACAAGGGCCAACGGCTGCGCAGCCCCGGGATCGAGCGTCGGCCGCGCCGAGCACGCCGACAGAACACTTCCGCGGCGCGTCACGCCCTGCCCGCCACCCCACCGCCATTCGGTCGGCTTCCCCGGTCGAGAGCGTGACCCCGAGTGGGGCCGCTCCGTTCACCTGAGTGGCGGAACCGTGGCCGGGCCGCGCCGCCGCAACGCCCCTGACCCTCCGGAGCCCCCCACCCGGCGCCGAGTGCGCCCAAGGCGCGCGGAGCGCGGAGGAAACCGCCCCATGTCCTTGCCCACCCCGCCCTCGGCCCCCGACGGCGACCGTCCGCCCCTTCACAGAACCCCGCAGCCCTTCACGAGTCGAAGCGGCCGAATGAACCCGCGCGCGGCAACGGACAGCGCCCGGCCCTCCTTCGCGGCGGCAGGCGGCTCCGGGGCTCCCCAGGCGTCGCTGCCCGCACCGCCCCGGGCCGTGGACCTGCCACCCGCCCACACTGCCCTGATCTGTGTTGCCCTGCCGGGACTGGTGATCTCCACGGATCAGGGGCAACTGACCGGCCGCGGGCTGGAGGGCTTCTACCGCGCGGGACGGCGGATGCTCTCCCGGTGCCAGGTCCGGGTCGCCGGCCGCGAACCGCTCGCGGTTCAGGCCCGGATGCTCGCGGCCGACCGCGCTCGCTTCGTGGGGACGCTGCGCGCGTCCGCCGACGGAGGCCCGGATCCGGACGTCGTCGTCGAACGGACACGGCATGCGGACGGAACGGAGCGGATCACCCTGCGGAGCGCGGCCACCCGCACGCTGCGACTGCCCGTCGAAGTCGCCCTGGGTACCGATTTCGCGGAACTGAGCTCGGTGGCCGCGGGCAGAGCCGGGCCCGAACTGCCCGCCAGCGTTCACGACTCCGGCCTGCGCTGGTCCTGTGCCGCAGGACACTCGGCCGTCACCGCCGATCCGCCGCCCACCGACGCGCTGGCCTCCGCGGGACTGCTGCGCTGGGAGTTCGAACTGCCGCCCGGCGGCACCCGGAGCGTGGAGCTGCGCGTCCGGCCGGACGGTGCGGGGGCCGGCAGAGCGGTCGGACGCGGTGCGACAAGCCCGTTCGCCGAGGCCCGGGCAGCGGGCGACGACTCAAGGGTCCAGGCACTCCTGCACTCCTGCGTCGAGGATCTCCGGGCTCTGTTGGTGCGTGACCCCGGGCACCCGTCCGACACACACCTCGCGGCCGGCGCGCCCTGGCGGTGCGGCCTGGCCCCGGCCGAAGCGCTGGCCGCGGCGCGTATGACCCTGCCGCTCGGCACCCGGCTCGCAGCGGGCACCCTGCGGACTCTCGCGCGTACCCAACTTGCGGGCCCGAGGTCCGGGCTGATTCCCGGGCCGCGCCGGGACGCGGGCCCGCACCTGCCGCCGGGGTGCACGGCCACCGAGGCGACCCTGTTGTTCCCCGCGCTCCTAGCGGAGGCCCGGCGCTGGGGGCTCGCGGCGCAAGAGGTCGAGGAGCTGCTGCCCACGGCCGAGCGGTGCCTGGAATGGCTGCGGACGGCTGTCGGCGACAGCACCTACCTCCCCGACTCCTACCCCGGCGGGCCGCTCCGCTGCGAGACACAGGCACACGCCCACCGGGCGGCGCTGCTGGGCGCCGACCTGCTCGACGCTCACGGGCGGCCGGGTGGCGCGGGGCTGCGGCAGTGGGCCCAGGCGCTGCGAACCGCGTTCCGCGAGGACTTCTGGTTCGAAGACCGGGGAGGAGGCAGACCCGCGGCCGCCCGCGCCCCGGACGGACGCCTCGTGCCGCACCTCGGCGCGTCCACCGCCCACCTCCTCGACACCGGGCTGCTCGGCGCCGGCGCGACAGCCCCCGGCCTGCTCGACAAGGTGCAGACCGAGCAGCTCGCGCGGCTGCTCGGCGGCCCCGCCATGGACTCGGGGTGGGGGCTGCGCAGCCTCGGAGTGAAGGAAGCGGCGTACAACCCGTTCGGTCATCGCGCCGGCGCCGTACGCGTTCAGGAGAGCGCGGTCGCCGTCGCGGGGCTGGCCGCCGCGGGCTATGAGAAGGAGGCGAGCTCGCTGTTGCGCGGAGTGCTGGCGGCGGCCGAGACCTTCGGTCACCGACTGCCCGAGATGTACGCGGGGGAGCAGCGCGCGCAGGGCAGCGCACCACTGCCCCATCCCGCAGCTTGCAGACCCGCGGCCACGGCCGCCGCTGCGGGAGTGCTGCTCCTGACCTCCCTCGCGGGGATCCGCCCCGACGCCCCGGCCGGGACGGTCACCCTGCGCCCGGTCCGCAGCGCTCCGCTGGGCGAGATCGGGCTGACGGGACTGCGGATCGCGGGCGCCCCCTTTTCCGTACGCGTCAGCAGGCTCGGCCTGGCCATGGTCGAGGAAGCGGCCGAAGGGCTGCAGTTGGGAGTGTGACCTTGCGTGAAGCGCCTGCGTACGGCGACCGGCCGCGGTCGGGGAGACCTGTACCGGACGGAAGTGGATCAGCCGTGGAAGCGGTCGGCGAAGGGCGTGTTTATCGTCAGGCAGACGACTATGATCGCGGCATGCCCTACGACCCGTCAGCGTTTCCGCCCTTCGCCGTGACCGTGGACCTGGTTGTGCTGACAGTGCGCCGCCACGCCCTGTGCGCGCTGGCGGTACGCAGGGGTGAGCAGCCGTTCCAGGGTCGGTGGGCGCTCCCGGGCGGCTTCGTGCGGACCGACGAGGATCTGTCGCAGGCGGCGGCGCGCGAGCTGGTCGAGGAGACCGGGCTGTGCGCCCACGACCCGTCCGCTCCAGCCCAGGACAACGGTGCACACCTGGAGCAGCTCGCGACGTACGGCGACCCCAAGCGTGACCCGCGGATGCGGGTGGTCAGCGTCGCCCATCTCGCCCTTGCCCCCGATCTGCCCGCGCCCAGGGCCGGTGGCGACGCCAACAGCGCGCGCTGGGCGCCCGTCGAGGAGTTGCTGCAGCAGGGTGGCTACGGCCGTGACGGCGAGCAGGCGGCGCCCCTCGCCTTCGACCACGCGCAGATCCTCTCGGACGGGGTGGAGCGCGCCCGGTCCAAGATCGAGTACTCGTCGCTGGCCACCGCCTTCTGTCCGACGGAGTTCACCGTCGGCGAGCTGCGCCGGGTGTACGAGGCCGTCTGGGGTGTGGTGCTCGACCCGCGCAACTTCCATCGCAAGGTGACGGGCACACCGGGCTTCCTGGTGCCCACAGGCGGTACGACCACCCGCCAGGGCGGTCGGCCGGCCCAGCTTTTCCGGGCGGGCGGCGCCACGCTGCTCAATCCACCGATGCTGCGCCCCGAGGTCTGACGAAGAGCGGAGAACGCAGGTCCGGGCGTCGAGGACCGGAGTGTGCCCGCGAGCGCCCCGAGTTCCGTCCGCGACGAGCCTCAAGGTGCCCGAAAAAACAGACATTTCGCGCTATCTTGCTTCGGGTGATCCAGGCCATCGGACTGACCAGCAACCCCCGCAAGGAGCTTCCGCCCGCCGTCGACGACGTGTCCTTCGAGGCGCGCGGGGGCCGGGTCACAGCGATCGTCGGAGCCCCGGGCGCGGGCAAGACGACGGTGCTGAAGCTCCTGCTCGAACTCCAACAGGGCCGCGGAATCACCTACTTCAGAGGCCGGCCGCTGCACCGGATCGCTCACCCGTCGCGCGAAGTCGGCGTACTCCTGGGCGAGGTGCCGGGCCATCCGGCGCGGACCGTCCGTGGTCAGCTCCGCATGCTGTGCGCCGCCGCCGGTGTGCCCGTACGGCGCGCCGACGAAGTCCTTGAAGTGGTCGGCCTCGTCAGCCTGCGCGACGAGCGCCTGGGCACGCTGTCGCGTGGCATGGACCGGCGCCTCGGTCTGGCGTGCGCACTGTTGTCCGACCCGCACACCCTCGTCCTCGACGACCCGGCCGATGGGCTCTCCGCCCGCGAAGGCCGTTGGCTGCACGGGATTCTGCGCGCGCATGCGGCTCAGGGCGGCACGGTGCTGTTCACCACGGACGACCCGAAGGAGGCCGCGCACACCGCCGACCGGGTCGTCACGCTGGAAGCGGGCCGACTCGTCGCCGACCAGGAGGTCGCGGACTTCGCCCGTACCCGGCTGCGGCCCCGAGTCGCCGTCCGCAGCCCGCACGCCGCCCGGCTCGGTGCCCTGCTGACAAAGGAGGCCCGCACCGCGCGGCGTTCCGTCGAGATCGTGCGCGAGGACGGAAACCGGCTCTCGGTGTACGGCAGCACGTGTGCCGACGTCGGCGAGACCGCCTTCCGGCACGGCGTCCTCGTACACCAACTCGCCGACGAGATCGGCGACATGGGGCCTGTCGCCGCGCCGCCGGCCGAGGGCGACGCGCACCCTGGCGACGAGCCGCGCCCAGCCGGGACGCCGACCGTGGACGGCCTGCCGCCCCTCCCGCCGCCCATCGCCGTGCGCCAGGCGCCCAGCCCCCTGCGTCCCCTGCGCTACGAACTGCGCCGCGCCGCCGGAGTCGGCACCGGATACCTCACCACGGTCGCCGTCCTCGCCGTCTCGGCCCTCCTGTCCGTGCTGCTGGCCAGAATCGGTCACACGCCCCAGCCGCGCCTGCTGGCCGCCTGGCCGCAGGAGCTCCCGCTGCCGCCCGCCGCGCTCGGCGCGGGACTGCTCGGCGCGATCGCCTTCGGCGACGAGTTCCGCCACCCCGCCCTGGCCGCGGACCGCGGCACCGTCCCCCGCCGCCTGGGGCTGCTCGCCGCCAAACTCCTCGTCGCCTCGGTCACCGCGCTGATGCTGGCTCTTCTCACCATCGGATGCGACCTCGAAGCGCTCTATCTCGTCTACGGACGGGAGCTCACCGGAGTTCCCGCCGACTGGCTGTCCCTGAGCGCGAGTTGGACCGGCCTTGTGGTGGGCTGCGCCTGGGCTGGTGTGCTGGCCTCGGGCATCTTCCGGTCCACGACCGCCGGGCTCGCCGCGGTGCTCGCCGTGCCGATCCTCGTCGTACCCCTCGTACAAAAGGCCTTGGAGGGGCCGTCTGTGCGGACCGCGGCCGGGTTCTCCGGAAGGCTGCGGGAGCTGGTGCTGATGCAGTGGCCGTTCGGAGGAGAGCGCTATCTGGCGGCCGGGGTGCGGATGGTCGCCCAACCTGTCGGCGGTGCGCTGATGTTGTCGCTGACCGCCCTGCTCTGCGCATATCTGCTCACGACACTGCGGAGCAGGGTCCGATGACGACCTGCGGCGCCCTTCCGGTTCCGTGGTGCGCACAACTCCCCGGAGAACGCCCATTTCTTTCCGATAAGGCGTCAATTGCGACGGGGTGAGCGATCACCCTTTCGTGTGCTTTTCACCAAAGACCTCAAGGGAGTTGGAGACAGCGCCGACAAAGGATCCGTGAGTACCCTTGCGCAGACCATGATGACCGCCGCCCGCTCCGCAGACTCCGGCCTGGCCGGCCCGGGCGAACTCGACCGCTATCCCTATGCCGAGGCCCCTGGTGCCGGCCGCGTGGGTCCCCCCGCCTGGGAGAGCGCGGAACCTGAGCTGGGCCGTGTGGGCCGGCGTGCCGCGGGCAGCCGCGGGCGCGGGCTGCACGGTCAACTCGTCCAGCAGCTCGGCCAGATGATCGTCTCCGGCGATCTGGGCGCGGACCGCCCGCTCGTTCCCGAGGAGATCGGTCAGCGGTTCGAGGTCTCCCGCACCGTCGTTCGTGAATCGCTCCGCGTCCTGGAGGCGAAGGGACTGGTCAGCGCCCGCCCCAACGTCGGTACGCGGGTACGCCCGGTCAGTGACTGGAATCTCCTCGACCCGGACATCATCGAATGGCGGGCCTTCGGACCGCAGCGCGACGATCAGCGGCGTGAGCTGAGCGAGCTGCGCTGGACGATCGAGCCGCTCGCCGCGCGTCTTGCCGCGGGTCACGGGCGCGAGGATGTCCAGCAGCGGCTCGGCGACATGGTCGAGATCATGGGCCATTCCATGGCGCAGGGTGACTCCCTCACCTTCTCGCGGGCCGACGCGGAGTTCCACGCGCTGCTCATCCAGCTCGCGGGCAACCGGATGCTGGAGCACCTCTCCGGGATCGTGTCGGCCGCGCTGCAGGTCTCCGGCAACCCCGTCACCGGCTGCGACCGGCCGAACGAAGCCTCCCTGGGGCACCACGCCCGGATCGTCGACGCCCTCGCCGCGGCGGACGGCGCAGCGGCCGAAGCGGCCATGCGCCAACTGCTCACCGTCCATCCCGAGGTGGAGCGCGTGGTGCCCGCGCCGCGCGAGCACTGACCGCGCATCGAGGGCGACACGGTCGGGGGCGTGTGCCCTCTCGTGGCATCGCCCGGCCGGCGAACCATCTCCCGCGGGACCCCGTCGGATCCTCCTTGGACCTGGCGGGGTCCGGCGGTGTGATGGGGCGGCGGGCCCATCGGCTGACCTTCTCTGACCGTATCTGGCCGCTTTTGCGCGCTTACGGGGTGTGACTCGGGCCACGCAGATTGGGCGTAACGCTCGTCGAGGCAGCGCGATGACCTAAGAGGTGGCAGCCGAGGAGGGAATACAGACGCCGTTCATGGCGCTGTGCATCTTCCAGGCCCCCGCCCGCGCCGTCGGCCCATCCCCAAGTCGGCGGTCGTCGGCTCCTGTCCGTAGTGGACGGGGCCGGAAGCCGTTTTCCAACGTTCCGAGAGGTTGTTCGTGTCGGCCAGCACATCCCGTACGCTCCCGCCGGAGATCGCCGAGTCCGTCTCTGTCATGGCGCTCATCGAGCGGGGAAAGGCTGAGGGGCAGATCGCCGGCGATGACGTGCGTCGGGCCTTCGAAGCTGACCAGATTCCGGCCACTCAGTGGAAGAACGTACTGCGCAGCCTCAACCAGATCCTCGAGGAAGAGGGTGTGACGCTGATGGTCAGTGCCGCGGAGCCAAAACGCCCCCGAAAGAGCGTCGCAGCGAAGAGTCCGGCCAAGCGCACCGCCACCAAGACGGTCGCGGCGAAGACGGTGACCACCAAGAAGGCCACCGCCACCGCCGCCCCGGCCGTGCCCGCCGCCGACGACCCGGCTGAGGACGCGACCGCCCAGAAGGCCGCTGCCAAGAAGGCGACCGCCAAGAAGACCGTCGCCAAGAAGACGGTCGCCAAGAAGGCCGTAGCGAAGAAGACCACCGCCAAGAAGGACGACGCGGAGCTGGTCGACGACGAGGCGGCCGAGGAGACCCCCGGCGGCAAGCCCGGCGAAGAGGAAGAGGAGGGGGCCGAGAACAAGGGCTTCGTCCTCTCCGACGACGACGAGGACGACGCGCCGGCCCAGCAGGTCGCCGTGGCCGGTGCCACCGCCGACCCGGTCAAGGACTACCTCAAGCAGATCGGCAAGGTCCCCCTCCTCAACGCCGAGCAGGAGGTCGAGCTCGCCAAGCGCATCGAGGCCGGTCTGTTCGCCGAGGACAAGCTGGCCAACGCCGACAAGCTCGCGCCGAAGCTCAAGCGCGAGCTGGAGATCATCGCCGAGGACGGGCGCCGCGCCAAGAACCACCTCCTGGAGGCCAACCTCCGCCTGGTGGTCTCCCTGGCCAAGCGCTACACCGGCCGCGGCATGCTCTTCCTGGACCTCATCCAGGAGGGCAACCTCGGTCTGATCCGCGCGGTCGAGAAGTTCGACTACACCAAGGGCTACAAGTTCTCCACGTACGCCACCTGGTGGATCCGTCAGGCGATCACCCGCGCCATGGCCGACCAGGCCCGCACCATCCGTATCCCGGTGCACATGGTCGAGGTCATCAACAAGCTCGCGCGCGTACAGCGCCAGATGCTCCAGGACCTGGGCCGCGAGCCCACCCCGGAGGAGCTGGCCAAGGAGCTCGACATGACCCCTGAAAAGGTCATCGAGGTCCAGAAGTACGGCCGTGAGCCGATCTCCCTCCACACCCCTCTGGGTGAGGACGGCGACAGCGAGTTCGGTGACCTCATCGAGGACTCCGAAGCCGTCGTCCCGGCCGACGCGGTCAGCTTCACGCTCCTCCAGGAGCAGCTGCACTCCGTTCTCGACACCCTGTCCGAGCGCGAGGCGGGCGTCGTCTCGATGCGCTTCGGTCTCACCGACGGTCAGCCGAAGACCCTCGACGAGATCGGCAAGGTGTACGGCGTGACGCGCGAGCGGATCCGCCAGATCGAGTCCAAGACGATGTCGAAGCTGCGTCACCCGTCGCGCTCGCAGGTGCTGCGCGACTACCTCGACTAGGTCTCGGCCGTACGTCACTGAGGGCCCGACTCCCACGGGGGAGCCGGGCCCTCAGTCTGTGCGCGGAGTGCGAGTCCCCGTGTGCTGGATCACTCTGGGTTTTCCATGACCATCCCAGAGTGAGGAGCGCGCATGCGCCGTCCCCTTGCCTCCGCACTGGCCCTCGCGGCCGCTGCGGTCGCGATACCGCTGGCTTCCCCCGCCCCGGCGGCGGCCGACAGCATCATCATCGGCGGCTATCCGGTCGAGATCTCCGAGACTCCGTGGACGGTGGCGCTGTCCAGCCGTGACCGGTTCGGAGGTACGCGGGCGGGACAGTTCTGCGGAGGCGTGGTGATCAGCCCGTCCACGGTCCTGACCGCGGCCCATTGCCTGGGGACGGATGTGCTGGGGGCGCCGCCGCAACAGGTCCGCGACCTGAAGGTCATCGCCGGCCGGGGAGACCTGCTGTCGGGCGGCGGCAAGGAGATCCCGGTGAGCGGCATCTGGGTCAACCCCCAGTACGACAGCTATACGAACGCCGGGGACTTCGGCGTGCTCACCCTCGCCGCGCCACTTCCCGAGAGCTCGGTCGTCCGTATGGCACCCGCTGGAGACGCCGCGTACGCGCCGGGTATGGCCGCTGTGGTCTACGGCTGGGGCGATACGACGGGCGGCGGCGACTACGCGCGCAGTCTGCGGGCCGCGCGGGTGACCGTGCTCCCCGATGCCGCCTGTGAGGGCGCCTATCCGGGCAGCGCGGTCGGCACCTACCAGGCGGCGTCCATGCTGTGCGCCGGGGAGCTCACGGGCGGGCGGGACGCCTGCCAGGGGGACAGCGGCGGGCCACTGGTCGCCCAGGGGCGGCTCATCGGCCTGGTGTCGTGGGGGAGCGGCTGTGGGCGGGCCGGGAGCCCCGGTGTCTACACGCGGGTCTCCGATGTCGTCCGGAGGCTCGGCGGGAAACGCTGAGCGCTACCTGTGACGCGGTACGAGTACGGGCGGCCACTCCCTGTGTCCAGGGAGTGGCCGCCCGTACACCGGCCTGATGCCGGCACCCGCTCGTCGTTGATGCGAAGTGTCAGCGTTCTTCGTCGTTGACGCTTTCCGGAACGGACGTCAGTCGCTCCGTCTCGTCCTGTATCTCAGCGGCGATCTTCTTGAGTTCCGGCTCGAACTTGCGACCGTGGTGGGCGCAGAAGAGCAGTTCTCCGCCGCTCAGGAGGACGACGCGCAGATATGCCTGGGCGCCGCAACGGTCGCAGCGGTCAGCGGCCGTCAGCGGGCTCGCGGGGGTCAGAACAGTAGTCACGTCGCCTCTTCTCTAGCTCGACGAGCTGTCGTACCAGGGTCAACATCCAACCAGGCCGAAAACGTTCCCGCTCGTGGCTTTTCCTCGAAAATTTCTCTCCGGGGCGGCTGTCTGCTGCCAGGTGGCGGCGAATGGGCCGTATTGCGTGTCTTCGTGTCTTACGGGTTCGCGCTGTCTGTCAGGGGGTCGGTCCTCCCGGCTGGCTTGCCGGTTGTTCATGAGGACGTGCCCGGAGCCTAAATGGTTCATGCCCCGAAGGGAACGTGATATGTACTTCACTCCATCGAGGGATCGAACACCCATACGACCCTGGACTAGTGTGAGTTCGTGCGAGGGTGGCGTTACAACGGCTCTACCAGGCCTCGGTACCCTCTCAGCGGGGACCGAAGCCCGGCCCTTACCCAAAAGGGCCCCATTTGAAATTCAGCGAGGAGCGAACCGCGTGACCGCCGAGACGTCCGTGCCGTCCACTGCGTTGCTGACCGGAGCAGACCGGGACGGTTCCAACTACACCGCGCGGCACCTGCTCGTCCTCGAGGGGCTCGAGGCCGTGCGCAAGCGCCCGGGCATGTACATCGGGTCGACCGACAGCCGCGGCCTGATGCACTGCCTCTGGGAGATCATCGACAACTCCGTGGACGAGGCCCTTGGGGGGTACTGCGACCACATCGAGGTGATCCTGCACGACGACGCCTCGGTGGAGGTGCGGGACAACGGCCGTGGCATCCCGGTCGACGTGGAACCCAAGACCGGCCTCTCCGGCGTCGAGGTCGTGATGACCAAGCTGCACGCCGGCGGAAAGTTCGGCGGCGGCTCGTACGCGGCCTCCGGCGGTCTGCACGGCGTCGGCGCCTCCGTGGTGAACGCGCTCTCCGCCCGCCTGGACATCGAGGTGGACCGCAGCGGTCACACCCACGCGGTGAGCTTCCGGCGCGGCACCCCCGGAGAGTTCAAGACGGACGGCCCCGACGGGGCGTTCGACGCGGCGGGTGGGCTGCGCAAGCTCAAGCGGATCCCCAAGACCCGCACCGGCACGCGCGTGCGCTACTGGGCCGACCGCCAGATCTTCCTCAAGGACGCCAAGCTCTCCCTGGAGGGCCTGCACCAGCGGGCCCGTCAGACCGCGTTCCTGGTGCCGGGCCTGACCATCGTCGTGCGCGACGAGTACGGGCTCGGCGAGGGCGGCAGCAAGGGCGAGGAGTCCTTCCGCTTCGACGGCGGCATCAGCGAGTTCTGCGAGTACCTGGCCACCGACAAGCCCGTCTGCGACGTCCTCCGTTTCTCCGGACAGGGCAGCTTCAAGGAGACCGTCCCGGTCCTCGACGACCACGGACAGATGACGCCGACCGAGGTCACCCGCGAGCTGGGTGTCGATGTCGCGATGCGCTGGGGCACCGGGTACGACACGACCCTGCGGTCCTTCGTGAACATCATCGCCACGCCCAAGGGCGGCACCCACGTCGCAGGCTTCGAGCAGGCGGTCGCCAAGACGATGAACGAGGTGCTGCGGGCCAAGAAGCTGCTGCGCGTCGCCGAGGACGACATCGTCAAGGACGACGCGCTGGAGGGCCTGACCGTAGTCGTCACCGTCCGCCTCGCCGAGCCGCAGTTCGAGGGACAGACCAAGGAGATCCTCGGCACCTCGGCGGCCCGCCGCATCGTGACGAACGTGGTGTCCAAGGAGCTCAAGGACTTCCTCACCACCACGAAGCGGGACGCCGCCGCACAGGCCCGGGTCGTGATGGAGAAGGCCGTCGCCGCCGCCCGTACGCGGATCGCGGCCCGTCAGCACAAGGACGCGCAGCGCCGGAAGACGGCCCTGGAGTCCTCCTCGCTGCCCGCCAAGCTGGCCGACTGCCGCAGTGACGACGTCGGTCGCAGCGAGCTGTTCATCGTCGAGGGCGACTCCGCGCTCGGTACGGCCAAGCTCGCCCGGAACTCCGAGTTCCAGGCGTTGCTGCCGATCCGGGGCAAGATCCTGAACGTCCAGAAGGCGTCCGTCACGGACATGCTCAAGAACGCCGAGTGCGGCGCGATCATCCAGGTCATAGGGGCCGGGTCCGGTCGGACGTTCGACATCGACGCGGCTCGCTACGGCAAGATCATCATGATGACCGACGCCGATGTGGACGGGTCCCACATCCGCACGCTGCTGCTGACACTGTTCCAGCGCTACATGCGGCCGATGGTCGAGGCCGGGCGGGTGTTCGCGGCGGTTCCGCCGCTGCACCGGGTCGAGCTCAGCCAGCCCAAGAAGGGGCAGGACAAGTACATCTACACGTACTCGGACCGTGAGCTGCGGGAGACGGTGCTCGAGCTGCAGCGCAAGAACGTGCGGTACAAGGACTCGATCCAGCGGTACAAGGGTCTCGGTGAGATGGATGCCGACCAGCTGGCCGAGACCACGATGGATCCGCGCCATCGGACTCTGCGGCGGATCAACATTTCTGACCTGGAGGCGTCGGAGCAGGTGTTTGACCTGCTGATGGGGAATGACGTGGCTCCGCGTAAGGAGTTCATTTCCAGCTCTGCGGCTACGTTGGATCGGTCTCGTATCGATGCGTAGGCGCGGCTGCTGGGCTGCGGCTGGCGCCTGCGGTTCGGTGGGGGGTCGGGGCCGGGGGCCGGTACATCCGCCCGTCGCCGACGGATCAGACCTTGGCCGAGCAGTGAGGCGTCCGGTGACGCGAACGTACGCGACGGGCATTTGATGTACCGGCCCCCGGCCCCTTCGGCCGGTGGGCGGCTGCGGGTGCGTTTTCGGTAGGAGATACCTCTAGGCGGTCCTGCGTGCGAGGACGGGGTAGCGCCATCGCGATGCCCCACCCTCCCGTCGGGGCTGGGTTTCAGCCCGTCCGGCGTTTGAGGACGAGGCCGTTCAGGCCGACAGCGGGGGTCTGGGGGCGGCAGCCCCCAGGTACGGGATGGGTAGGGGCGGAGGGGGCGAAAAACGTCCTGGGCCGGCAGCCGTACCTCGTGCAGGGGGCTGGGTGGCACCCGTGTGGTGTGGGGCTCCACCCGTGGGTGGAGGTTTGGTCTGGGTGGAGATCCACCTGTGGTCCACCCTGGCTCCGATCCGCTGACCAGCCATTTTCCGTAGCGTCGAAGGCGTCGGCAGCTCCCGCTGTCGGCACTCGCTCTTCTTCGTCCACGGAGGCCGTGATGTCTGGGCTGGTCGATGCCTTGGCGATCTTCGCCGTTGTCGTGCTGGTGATCGTGCGGCAGTTCCGCGCGCAGAGGATCAGTGCGGACAGGCGCTGGTGGATCCTGCCTGCCGTTCTGGGTTTCATAGCTCTGCGAGAGCCGGGGGTGATCGACCCTCACCACCAGGCGGAGGCGATTTTCCTGCTTGGCGCGGAGCTGCTCATGGGCCTTGCCACTGGAGCCGGTTGGGCGTGGACGACGCGGATATGGACGGCGCCGGACGGCTCGGTGTGGGGCAAGGGCACCAGGGCAAGCGTGGTCGTATGGGGTGTTGGTATAGGTCTGCGCGTGGGGCTGTTCGGCATCGGTGTCCTGCTCGGTGTGCATCAGGACGCCACTGCCATGGTCCTGGTGGCGCTCGCTGCCACGCTGTTGGTCCGCTCCGGAATTCTGGCCTGGCGGTCGCAATCCCTGCATCCGGCGAGCCGGCAGGGCGCGGCGTACGGTGACGTCGTGCCCCAGGCCCCGTGGAAGGAGCGTGTGTGACGGCGGACGTCTGGACGCGCTGGCCCTCTCGCGAGGCGCTGTCCCGAGCGGAACTGACCCGGCCCCGGCGCATGCTCGCCTGGGCCACGCGCATCGGCGCCCTCGGCATTCTTTTGGGGACAACTTTCACCGACAGCGACCTGCACGGCTGGGGTATCGCGGCGGGTGTTCTGGGAGTCGCGGCGTGCGGGGTCGCAGCGTGGGGCTTCTGGCGGACCACGCTTGAACACCGCCTGCTGCCTTCGCTGGGGCTGCTCGCGCTGCTGCTCGGGATCGCCACGGTGGGGGAGAGTGTCGGATTCCGGGTTCCGGCCCTCGTGCTGTGGTGCGGGTGCGCCATCAGCGCCATCGAGCGGTTGCCTCTCGCGGCTGCGCTTCCCGCGACTTCCGTGGCGCTGGGGGCGTACGCGGTGGTCAACGACGATGTCTGGCTGACCACCCTGGCCACGACGGTGGGGCTCGCCCTGGCCGGGTATGTGCTGCGCCTGGACGCGGAGGCGCGGGGGAGTGCGCAGCGACTGCTGGCTCAGGAGCGTGCGGCGCGTGCGGCGGAGGCGGAGTCTGCGGCACTCGCGGAGCGGGCCAGGATCGCGCGGGAGATCCACGACGTGCTGGCGCACAGCCTCTCGGCACAGCTCGTGCACCTGGAGGCGGCCCGTCTGCTCATCGAGCGCGGTGCCGACCGGGAGACGATCCTCGAACGGGTCGTGGCGGCACGGGGCATGGCACGGGAGGGGCTCGCCGAGACCCGGCAGGCGCTGTCCGCCTTGCGCGGCGAGATGTCCCCGCTGGAGGACTTCCTGAGCGAGCTCGTCGCCACGACCGACGGTGCCGACGTCACTGTGACGGGTGAAAGGCAGCCGTTGCGCGCGGAGGCCTCGCAGGCGGTGCGCAGGGTCGCTCAGGAAGCTCTGACGAACGTCCGCAAGCACGCTCCGGGCGCCAAGGTCCAGATATCGCTGGACTACGGCGAGCGTGAAGTGACCTTGGGCGTACGGGACTCGGGCGGGACGCCGGGTGAGCTCAGCGGCTCCGGTGCCGGGTACGGTCTGCTCGGCATGAGGGAGCGGGCCGAGTTGCTGGGCGGCTCGCTTGAGGCCGGGCCGGACGAGGAGGGGTTCGTGGTGACGCTGAAGGTGCCCGTATGACGGATGAGGAGGGGAGGAAGCCGGCGCGGGTCGTGGTGGCGGACGACCAGACCGTGGTGCGCGAGGGCATCGTGATGCTGCTCGGGCTCTTGCCCGGGATCGAGGTCGTCGGTGCGGCCGGAGACGGTGACGAGGCCGTGGCGCTTGTCGCCGAACTCGCCCCCGACGTCGTGCTGATGGATCTGCGGATGCCTCGTTGCGACGGTGTCGAGGCGACCCGGCGCATTCGTGCCGAGTACCCGGGAACGCAGGTCGTCGTGCTCACCACGTACGAGGACGACGAGTCTCTGTTTCCCGCGCTCAGAGCGGGGGCGCGGGGCTATCTGACCAAGGACGCGGGAGGCGACGAGATCGTCAGAGCGGTGCAGAGCGTGCTCTCCGGGGAGGCGGGGCTCTCACCGAGTGTCCAACGGCGGCTGCTGGAGCGGCTGTCGGAGCCGGAGCCGGTCGCGCCTCCGGAAGCGCCGGACGGGCTCACCGCGCGCGAGACGGAAGTGCTGCTCCTGATCGCCGAGGGCCTCACCAACCAGGAGATCGCCCGCGCGTTGCATGTCTCCACGGCGACGGTGAAGACCCACATCAACAACCTCTTCGCCAAGACGGGGATCAAGGACCGTGCCCAAGCAGTCCGTTACGCCTATGGGAAGGGTCTCGTACGGCCACCGGCAGGCTGAGTCACCTGATGGAGTGAAGAGCGCGGGGAGAAGAGTCCGGGATCTTCCCGATCTGCACATCCTTGGGCACGCGGCGGAAACGGGCCGCGGACAAGGAGAGTTCGGTGGAGAAGCACGACGGTCGTGACACCGGGAAGGTCCGGTTCGACGACCCCTGGTACGACGCGCTTGCCTCCGGCTGGGGTGAGTTGGACGGCACGGGTGCGCCCGCTCCCGCCGTGCCGCCCGCGCACCCGGAGCAGGAACGTCGGGCGGGCGGGGCGGCAGACGTCTATCTGGAGGTGCAGCGCAGTGCGGCCTTCCAGGAGGTGCGCAGCCGGTACCGGAGGTTCGTGGTCCCCGGCGTCGCCGTCTTCTTCACCTGGTACGTGGGCTATGTGGTGACGGCGACGACGGCACCCGGCTTCATGGCCAGGCCCGTTGCCGGGGCGGTGAACGTGGCGATGGTCGCGGGGCTCGGACAGTTCCTCACCACCTTCCTGTTCACCTGGGCGTACGCGCGGCATGCGCGGCTGCGCAGGGACCGGGCCGCGCTCGATCTGCGCTGGGACACCCAGGAGCTGACCCGCAGTGTCAGAGGTGGTGAGCGGTGAGCGGCAACCATCAGACGCTGGCGCTGCTGCTGTTCAGCGCGTTCGTCGCGGTGACGTTGGCGATCACGACATGGGTGAGCCGCAACCGGCATGGTTCGGCGGAGGAGTTCTATGCCGGCGGACGACTGTTCTCGCCGATGGAGAATGGTTTTGCCATCTCCGGTGACTACATGTCGGCGGCGTCCTTCCTGGGCGTCACAGGACTGATCGCGCTCTTCGGCTACGACGGGCTCCTGTACGTCGTGGGGTTTCTGGTGGCCTGGCTCGTGGTCCTGTTCCTGGTCGCCGAGTTGGTGCGCAACTGCGGGCGGTTCACGCTCGCCGACGTCGTCGCGGCCCGGATGAGCGAGCGGCCGGTGCGGATCGCGGCGGGAACTTCGTCGGTGACGGTGTCCGTTCTGTATCTGGTGGCGCAGATGGTGGGAGCGGGCAGCCTGGTCGCGCTGCTGCTCGGGGGTACGAGCGAGGCGGCGCGGAACTGGACGGTCATCGGCGTCGGCGCGCTCATGGTGATCTATGTGTCGATGGGCGGGATGCGGGCCACCACGTGGATTCAGATCGTCAAGGCGGTCCTGTTGATGGGCGGGGCCATCGCGCTGACCGTGCTTGTCCTCGTCCGGTTCCACGGGGACTTCAACCAGTTGCTGCGCTCGGCGGCGGCGCGCAGCGGACACGGTGACGCGTTCCTCGCGCCCGGGTTGAAGTACGGCGGGGACTGGACGGCACGCTTGGACTTCATCAGCCTGGGCCTCGCGCTGGTGCTGGGCACTGCCGGGCTGCCGCACATCCTGTCGCGGTTCTACACCGTGCCGACGGCGCGGGCCGCGCGGCGTTCGGTGGTCTGGGCGATCGGCCTCATCGGGAGCTTTTACCTGATGACGTTCGTGCTGGGCTTCGGTGCGGCCGCGATCGTCGGTCCGGAGGCGGTGCGTGGGTCGAACGCGGCGGGGAACACGGCGGTTCCGCTGCTGGCGCTCGATCTGGGCGGTGGCGCCGACTCAACGGGAGGAACGGTTCTGTTCGCGATCGTCGCCGCCATCGCGTTCGCAACGATCCTCGCGGTCGTCGCCGGAATCACCCTCGCGTCCTCGGCGTCCGTCGCCCACGACCTGTACGCGTCACTGCGACGGCGGCGTGCCAAGCCGCGCAGCGAGGTGGCCGTGGCGCGCACCGCGGCGGTCGGTATCGGTGTGGTCGCGATCGCGCTCGGCCTCCTCGCCCGCGATCTGAACGTGGCCTTCCTGGTGGGCCTCGCCTTCGCGGTCGCCGCGTCCGCGAACCTGCCCGTCCTGCTGTACTCGCTGTTCTGGCGGGGCTTCACGACGCGCGGCGCGGTGTGGGCCGTATACGGGGGACTGGTGCCCGCGCTGTTGCTCGTGCTGCTGTCGCCGGTGGTGTCGGGGAGCCCCGAATCGCTGTTCCCGGGAGTGAACTTCCAGTACTTCCCGCTGCAGAACCCGGGCCTCGTATCCATCCCGCTGGGCTTCCTCGCGGGCTGGCTGGGCACGGTCACCTCGGCAGAGCCGCCGGACGAGGCCAAGCACGCGGAGACCGAGGTGCGGTCGTTGACGGGGGCCGGGGCGGTCTGAGGGCGTCGCCGTGTGCCCTCAGACGTGGGTCGCCCAGACGTAGCGATGCTCCGGGCGGCCGGCATCGCCGTACTTCAGGGTCAGCCGGGCCCGTCCCGTGCGCTCCAGGAGCTTCAGATAACGCTGGGCGGTCTGCCGGCTCAGTCCGGTCTCCTCCGCCACCTCCTGGGCCGACAGAGGGCCTTCGGAGTTCACCAGGGCGCGGCGTACGAGCTCCGCGGTCGTGGCGGAGTGGCCCTTGGGCAGGTCCGTCTCCGTGCTCGCCGACAAGGCGCCGAATATCCGGTCCACCTCGGCCTGTTCGGCCTCTCCGCCGCCGTCGAGGGTGCGGCGCAGATCCGCGTACGCCTCCAGCTTGGCGCGCAGGCCCGCGAAGGCGAACGGCTTGACCAGGTACTGGAGCGCGCCCTGCCGCATCGCCGCCTGGACGGTCGAGATGTCACGAGCGGCGGTCACCATGATGACGTCGGTCTGGTGGCCGCGCCGGCGCATCTCCTGGACGACCGCCAGGCCCGTGTCGTCCGGCAGGTAGTGGTCCATGAGGACCAGGTCCAGGTGGGGCAGCGCCTCCATCCGGCTCAGAGCCTCGGCCGCGCTGTGGGCCTCACCCGCGACATGGAAGCCCGGCACCTTCGCCACGTATGCGGCGTTGACCCGCGCGACCCGGATGTCGTCGTCCACGACCAGGACCTCGATCATCGCGACCCTTCCTTGGCATCCATGGCTGTGGTGGTGACGGCAGGGGATTCAGGAGGCTGGTGCGGTTCGGGTACGAGCTGCGGGCGCGTCCCTGGTGCGAGGCCCGCCTCCGGCGTGAGCCCCGCGTCCGGTGCGTGGCCCGGCTCCGCCGCGAGACCCGCCTCCGGCTCGAGCACCGGTTCCCTGAGTGCCTCCGGTAGTACGACGGTGAACTCCGCGCCTCCGCCGTCCGCCTCGGCCACCTGTGCGCTGCCGCCCTGCCGTTCGGCGAGACGGCGCACCATGGGGAGACCGATGCCGCGCTTGCCGTGCGCGGGCGGCTTCTTGGTGGACCACCCGTCCGTGAAGATCAGCTCCCACCGATCCTCCGGGATTCCGGGCCCGGTGTCCCGTACCCGCAGCACGGCGGTACGCCCCGTGGCGCGCAATTCGACCTCCACGCGCGCGTGGGGCGTGCCCGCGACGGCGTCGAGCGCGTTGTCGACCAGATTGCCGACGACGGTGACCAGCCCCCCGGGGTCCACCAAGCGATCCGGCAGGAACGTCGTGTCCGAGATCCACAGGGCCACGCCCCGCTCGGCCGCCACGGCGGACTTGCCGACCAACAGGGCGGCGAGCAGCGGGTCGTGGACCTTCTCGGTGACCTGTTCGGCGGTGACCCTGTGGTCTCCGACCACCTCGCCGACGAACTCCTTGGCGTCGTCGTACATCTCCAGTTCGAGCAGCCCCAGAAGTGTGTGCATCCGGTTGGCGTGCTCGTGGTCCTGGGCGCGCAGGGCGTCGATCAGGCCGCGTGTGGAGTCGAGTTCGCGGCCGAGCTGCTCCACCTCGGTGCGGTCGCGCAGGGTGGCCACGGCGCCGCCGTCGTCCGTGGGCATGCGGTTGGCGACCAGGACGCGTTGGCCGCGAACGGTGAGCAGGTCGGTGCCGGTGACGCGCCCGGCCAGCACATCGGTCGTACGTCCCGGTCCGAGCGTGGCGTCGAGCGGTTGTCCGATGGCCTCCGCGTCGAGCCCCAGCAGGCGTTGCGCCTCGTCGTTGAGGAGGCGTACGCGGCCGTCGCCGTCCAGCGCGACGACGCCCTCACGTATGCCGTGCAGCATCGCCTCACGCTCCGCGAGCAGCGCTGAAATATCAGAAAAGGCCAGGTCGCGGGTCTGCCGCTGAACCCGGCGCGAGATCAGGTACGCGGCCAGCGCACCGACGGCCAGCGCTCCGCCCGCGTACGCCAGCAGCCCGGGGATCGCGTGGATCAGCCGGGCCCGCACGCTGTCGTACTCGATACCGACCGAGATCGCGCCGACGATGTTGCCGTCGGCGTCGCGCAGCGGCACCTTGCCGCGGGCGGAGCGGCCCAGGGTGCCGTCGTCGATCTCCATGACCTCCTTGCCGGCCAGAGCCTGGCTGGGGTCGGTCGAGACGACCTTGCCGATCTGCGTGGTGTCGGTGTGCGACCAGCGCACGCCGTCCATGTTCATCACCACGACGTACTCGGCCCCGCTGGCCTTCCGTATCCGCTCCGCCTCGGCCTGCACGGGCCCGTCCACGGACGGCCGTGTCGTCTGCAGGTCCTCGGCGATCTGCGGCTGGACCGCTGTGGTCTGCGCGATCGCGAGCGCGCGTCGCATCGCCTGGTCGTCCAGCTGTGCGCTGAGCGGGGCGAGGAACAGCCCGGTCGCGAGCACGGCGACACCGGCGGCGATCGCCACCTGCATCAGCAGTACCTGCGAGAACGCCCGCCGCGGCAGACCGAGGCGCAGTCGTCGTACGGGGGGAGTGGGGCTCATGTCTATGACGGTACGGCGGTGAGCGGGTCCTGCCGTAGGGGTGTGGCGTGGATCTCTTGGGCGCCGGGTTTGAGGGCTGCTACTGGACGGTGCGGACTGAGTGCGGTCGAACTCAGGTGCGGGCGCCCGGCCCGGTGGGGCTCGAGCGGCGTCGAGCGGCGGAGATGTGGCCGTCGGTGGGACGGCCGCGTGTCTGGTGCCCCGCCCGGCCTCGCGGCAGACCCGTGAACTGGCCACCTTCGATATCTCGCCGCAGCACGCCCTTGACGGGCCGGGAGCCGATCAGCAGGGCAGGGGAAGCGGCGCCGGGAACAATTCCCGTACCGCCACCACGTCCATCCGGGCCGGTGAACCCAGGGCCGAGCCGCAGCTCTCCGGGCGGGGCGGGAGCGAGGTGCCCTGGGCGACGACGACGCGCCACACGCGGCCGTCGGTGTGGGCGACGGTCACCTCCCAGCGCGGGGCCTCGCCGTCCGTGCGGACGACGCTCAGGGCGTCCACGGCATGCTCTCGGGCGGCGGTACGCACAGCCAGCTCGGCCGCCTGTCCGGGACGCTCCCAGGCGGAGCCCCCGCGGCAGCCCTCGGTGACCACACGCCCCTCCCGGACGCCCTGGAGGATCTCCTTGACGGCATGGGCCTCGGCCCGCCCGTACGCGTATCCGTACGGCAGGACGAGCAGGGTGGGCGAGAAGCGGTGACCGCCGAGGTGGGTGACCTCCCAGGCGCCCTCCACTCCGGAGGCGGCGAGCTCGGCCGCGAGAGGGCGGCCGAGCAGGGCGCAGCAGCGGTCGCGCTTGCCGTTGGTGCAGACGAGGGCGAGTGGATCGCCGGTGTGGGACCGGCCCCCGAGAACGGCGTCGAAGGTGTGATGGTCCCCCATACCGAGCGCCGTGAAGTCGAGGTTGAGCAACTGCTCCGGGTCGGACGTTGTGGCGCTGTGCAGCCATACGTTTCCCGGAGCTGTGTGGGCCGCATACACCTGGCGCTCGGCGGGCTGACCGAAGTCTGCGTGCCGTCCCGGGCGCCGGATGAGTGCGACCCGTACGCCGGTGTCCGCCGCGGCTGCCTCCAGGGCGCGGCCGAGCACGGGGTCCAGGTGGCTCGAAGTGAGCGCCTTGGCACCCCAGGGACCGGGCTGCTCAAGGAGCAGCCATGTCTTCGCGGTGGCCGCGGTCCCCGCGAGGGGCTCATCGAGGTCCCGGGACGCGGTCGTGCACGTACTCACAGAGGTGAGCCTAACCTGACTTCGGCCAGGGCGACTTCCGGTCGCGGGGAAGGGGGCGCACTTTCGGCGCGTTCGGCGTGCGTCGGCGTGAGGGAGCGCTCACCCGGGGAGCGGCTGTGGCGGCCGCGCGCCCACGTACCGACCGCTGGGACGCATGCGCAACGGGCGCTCTTCGTACTCCTCCAGGATGTGGGCGATCCAGCCCGCCGTACGGGCGATGGCGAAGACCGTCTCGCCCGCGGAGGCGGGCATGCCGGAGCCGACCGTGAGAACGGCGAGCGCCAGGTCGACGTTGGCGTGCAGCGGCCTGTGGCGGGCGGTGGTGGCCACGATGTCGTGGGCCGCCGCCAGGGCGGGCGCGGCGCCGGGAACGTCCTCCAGGAGGGCGAAGAGGGCACGCGCGCGTGGGTCCTCGCCGGGGTAGAGCCGGTGGCCGAGCCCCGGGACACGACGACCGGCGCGCAGCTCATCCGCGACCACGGGGGTCGCGGTGCCCTGCTCCAGGACGTCGAGGAGCAGCCGGTGCGCGAGTCCGCTGGCCGCGCCGTGCAGAGGGCCTTCGAGGACGCCCAGACCGGCTGACACGGCCGCGTACGCGTGCGCCCGGGCCGACGCGGCGACCCTGACCGCGAGTGTCGAGGCGGCCAGATCGTGGTCGACGAGCAGTCCAAGTGCCGCGTCCAGTGCGCGTAGTGACGCCTCGTCGGGCGTACGGCCGCTGAGTCGTGTCCACAGGCGGTGGGCCAGCGGACCGTCGTCCCTGGGGGCGTACCTCGTCGGTGGGAGGGCGGCGACGAGGGTGGGGATGAGGGTGCGTGCGGTGCCGAGGACGGCGTTCTCGGAGAGGTCGAAGCGCAGTGGGTCGTTGGCCGACGCGGCGATCGCGGCGACGCGCAGCCGGTCCGTCGGGCCGCTGTGTTCGGGCAGCGCGTCGACGGCGCGGCGGGCGGCGGCCACGGATGCCTCCGGGGCGCTGAACAGCACGCCGGGGCGCAGCTCTCCGGTCCACAGCCATTCGGCGATCTCCTCGTAGGAGTGGCGGGCCGCCAGTTCGGTCGCGTCGACGCCCCGGTAGTAGTACCGGTCGCCGTCGATCAGGGTGATGCCGGTACGGACGGACAGCTCGCCGCCGGTGCTCGAACTCCCGCCTGTCTCCCGTCTGTTGCGGCGTGCGAGCGCCTCCACCTCCTCGGCGTCGAACGTGCTCCCACGGCCGCCGGGTTCGCGTCGGCTGCCGAGCTGGCCGCGGCTCACATACGCGTACACGGTCTCGGGCTTCACCCCGAGCAGCTCGGCGGTCTCCTTGGTGCTGAGCCGCCGGCCCTCGTCGCCTCGGGTTACCGCTTGTTGATCCCTCATGTGTGCCACCGTATCCATGGATCGATATATTGATTCAATCAATATTGACAGTGAATGAGTCAATCATGGACAGTCGAATCAAGTCCAGGGAGGAAACATGTCGATCAGCAGGGCCGCGACCACCTCTGTCGACGTACCGCGAGGACTCGCGGGCGTCGTCGTCACCGACACCGAGTTGGGTGACGTCAGGGGGTTGGAGGGCTTCTACCACTACCGCCAGTACTCGGCGGTCGAACTCGCGCAGGCCCGCGGTTTCGAGGACGTCTGGCATCTCCTGGTCCACGGTGAACTGCCGGACGCGGTACAGCGCGCCGAGTTCGCCGGGCGGACCGCTGAGCTGCGCCGACTGCCGGACGAGGTGCGTGCCGCGCTGCCCGCGATCGCTGCGGCGACCGGCCACTCCGGGCCGCTCGCCGGGCTGCGGACCGCGCTGTCCCTGCTCGGGGCCTCGCTGGGGTTCCGGCCGGTATACGACATTGACGCCGGCCGGCGTCGCGCGGACACACTCGCGGCGTGCGCGGCCGTGCCCACGTTGCTCACCGCGCTGTACCGGCTCGGGCAGGGGCTGGAGCCGGTGGAGCCACGCGAGGATCTCGCATACGCCGCCAACTACCTCTACATGTTGACTGGTTCGGAGCCGGACGATGCGCGTACGCGGGCGATCGAGCAATACCTCATCTCAACCATTGACCACGGATTCAATGCGTCAACATTCACGGCGCGGGTGATCGCGTCCACCGGGGCGGACGTGGTGGCCTGCCTGGTCGGCGCCGTAGGAGCCCTCTCGGGCCCCCTCCACGGCGGTGCCCCGAGCCGCGCCCTGGACACCCTTGATGCGATCGGCACCCCCGACCGCATCGACCCGTGGATCCGCGAACGCGTCCTCGCCGGCGAACGCATCATGGGTTTCGGCCACCCCGTCTACCGCACGGAAGACCCCCGCTCGCGCATGCTCCGCGGCATCGCACGAGGGTTCGGCGGCCCGTTGGTCGACTTCGCCGTCGAGGTCGAACGCCAGGTGGAAGCGATCCTGGCCGAGCTCAAGCCCGGCCGCGAACTCCACACCAACGTGGAGTTCTACGCAGGCGTGGTCATGGAACTCTGCGGGCTGCCTCGGGAGATGTTCACGCCGACGTTCGCTGCCGCCCGCGTGGTCGGATGGAGCGCGAACATCCTGGAACAGGCGGAGGACTCGAAGATCATTCGGCCGGCGGCTCGGTACGTGGGGCCGATTCCGGCGGCGGCGGTACCGACGGTGAACTGACGGAATCGCAGGTCGCGACTCGTCAAAAGCCTGGCATCGAGCCGATGCCAGGCCTGCGCGTCGGGGCCGAAGGGGTAACCGGGCGGAACCTATTTGTCGGTTCCTTGAGGCCTCAGTTCCTCGGGTTTGCGATGTCAAGCATCCGGAATGTCGCTTTTCGCGCGTAGCAGTGTCTCGCGCGTGATGATTACGATCCGCTCGTAATCGGCTCGTGCGGCGTCGGGTGGGAGCTCGGGGTCCAGCTCCATGGTGGCCTCTCGTCCAATGACAGCGAAGCTGCCGTCACTGAGCTCGAAGATGTCGGGGCATGTCTGGCCAGAAGCGCTGCCGCGCTCGCGTGGACTAGCCCCAACACGTCGCACGATCTTCACAGAGAGGTACCAACCTTATGGCTCGGAATGATGGGCGTCCTCCGAGCTGAGGGGTCCTCGGAGCGTGACGGACTCCGAGCGGAGATGTGCGCCGGAGGCAATGTCTCCGAGCGCAGGGGTGTTCGTCGGAGTGGTCAGGAATCTGGCCAGGCGACAACTTACTGGCTTCTGTCGTCCGTAGTGCAGAAAGAAACAACGAGCAGCCGAGTGAAGTTCGACATCCTCCCTTGACGAACAGTGGCATAAGGGTGCATCGGGGTCACTGGTGGCGCACGGGGGTACGGGAGGGCGCGCGAAAGGTGCGGGCCACCTGCGAGGGTGCCGTCTGGTGTGAAGAGTCACTGCGACTCGTCGTCGGGCTCTCCGACGACCCACCACTCCTCGGTGTCGGAATCAGCCTGATCCTGAATCAGTCCGTCCATCATCCGGCCCAGTTTGGCCTCCTCGGACGAGTCAGGCAGGCTCTTGCGGTGGTGCTCCGTAGCCGCCCAGTATTTCCGGAAGATCATGTTCTGGCACATGACGCGGAAGTGGCCGTGGAGTTCGGCGCGCGACAGGGCTCCGATCCGGTAGAAGTACAGGGCGTTGATGTAGAGGGCATTCGCGAACAGGTACTGCCGCTGCTCCTCATGCGTGATTTCGGTCTCGTATGTGTTGAGGACGGAAGCGAGGGCCGGATCGTCCATGGCCTTGCACAACAGGTCGAAGTGGAGCCGGTGCTGCTCGGTGAGCACGGCGCGCCTGCGCTGTCGTGAGCTTCGTTCCGCGACGGAGTTGGCTGCGAACGCGAGCTTGGCCCAGGTGCCTGAGCCGAACCTCCGTATCGCGGAAATCTGTGTGGCCATGTCAACCCCCGAATCAGGCGACCGTTCCGCCGGTCGTCGGTTGTGGGGCGACAGGGAGCGGACCGGCGAGCGGTGGGCGGCGCGCTTGCCGTCTCCCAGTTTTGCCGAGCGGCTCTGATCGGCAGGGAGGCGGAGAAGAGGCGCACGGAGGGATGTGCGGGTGGCGTTCACCGGCGCCATGCCCAACGTGTGCCCCGCGAGCGCCGCTAACAATCGTTCACTTCGCGGCGTTTCCTCCCACTCGTATCCTGGGTCGGCATTCATTCCTCGTACGAGTGCCGGTGCGTGAGCCGCCCGCGTACGGGAGCCGGTCCCGAGCCGGTGTACGCACCGGTGTGAAAGAGGTCGCCCGTTGAGCCAGCCCAGTCCGCAGCAGATCCCTGGCAAGCAGCCGTCGAGTGGCGAGGCAGCCATGCGGCAGATCCCGGGCGAGCAGCCGTCGACCGGGGAGGCAGCCATGCGGCAGATCCCCGTCATCGTCCTCGCCGGCTTCCTGGGATCCGGCAAGACCACCCTGCTCAACCACCTCCTGCACCGCAGCGGAGGCAGCCGGATCGGGGCCGTCGTCAATGACTTCGGCGCGATCGAGATCGACGCGATGGCGGTGGCCGGGGCGCTCGGGGATTCCACCGTCTCACTGGGGAACGGGTGCCTGTGCTGTGCCGTCGACGCGAGTGAGCTCGATGTCTATCTGGAGCGGCTCGCTCAGCCCTCGGCCGGTATCGACGTCATCGTGATCGAGGCGAGCGGGCTCGCGGAGCCTCAGGAGCTGGTGCGGATGGTGCTGGCCAGTGAGCATCCGCGGATCGTGTACGGGGGGCTCGTCGAGGTCGTCGACGGCGCCGAGTTCGACGGCACGCGGGAGAAGCATCCCGAGATCGACCGGCATCTCGCCCTCGCGGATCTCGTCGTCGTCAACAAGATCGACCGGGCGACGGACGGCGAGCGGGTGCTTCGCGTCGTCCGGGAACTCGCCGACCGGGCCGCCGTCGTGCCCGCCACCTACGGCCGCGTCGATCCCGAGTTCCTCTTCGACTGCAGGCCGGCCGAGGAGCGCATCGGGCAGCTGTCCTTCGACGATCTCCATGAGCACGACGGGGATGAAGGGCACGACCATGCCGACCACCTCCACTCCGCCTACGAATCCCTCTCCTTCACCTCCGAAGTCCCGCTCAGCCCCCGGCGGTTGATGGACTTCCTGGACAGCAGGCCCGAAGGGCTCTACCGCATCAAGGGGTACGTCGATTTCGGCGCCCACGACCGCGGCAATCGCTACGCCGTCCATGCCGTCGGACGGTTCCTGCGCTTCTACCCGGAACCTTGGGCCCAGGGCGCCGCCGAGCGCCTCACCCAGCTCGTCCTCATCGGCTCGGGCATCGACACCGCTGCCCTGGCCAAGGAACTGGAGGCGTGCAAAGAGGACGCCCCACACGCCGACGAGCACAGCATGTGGGGCGTCCTCCGCTACGTACAGGACAAGGATTCCGAGTAGCCGGGCCGGGCTACACCGGGCCCGCCACCACTCCCACCGTCTTCGCCAGGGACACACCCGAGCCGTCGCGGCGCGGGTCCATCTCCGGCAGTTCGGCCGGTGTGCCGTTCTTCTGCGCGGCCCGTGCCGGGGACGGGCCCGCCCAGGCGAGGGAGAGGCAGTCCTCGCCCTTCAGGAACCGCTGGCAGCGCACGCCGCCCGTGGCGCGGCCCTTGCGCGGGTACTGGTCGAACGGGGTCAGCTTGGCCGTCGTCTGGACGGAGTCGTCGAGCGTGCCGCGCGAGCCGGCGACCGTGAAGACCACCGCGTCCACCGCAGGGTCGACCGCTGTGAAGGAGATCACCTTCGCGCCCTCGGTGAGCTTGATGCCCGCCATGCCGCCCGCCGCCCGGCCCTGCGGGCGGACCTGCGAGGCCTGATAGCGCAGCAACTGGGCGTCGTCCGCGATGAAGACCAGGTCCTCCTCGCCGGTGCGCAGCTCGACCGCGCCGACGATCCGGTCACCGTCCTTGAGCGTGATGACCTCCAACTCCTCCTTGTTCGAGGGATAGTCGGGGACCACGCGCTTGACGACGCCCTGTTCCGTGCCGATCGCCAGGCCCGGTGACGACTCGTCGAGCGTCGTCAGGCAGATCACCGTCTCGTCCGCCTCCAGGGAGGACAGGAACTCCGAAATCGGCGCGCCTCCGGAGAGGTTGGGCGCCGACGCCGTCTCCGGCAGTTGCGGGAGGTCGATCACGTTCAGCCGCAGCAGGCGGCCGGAGGAGATGACCGCGCCGATCTCGCCGCGGGCCGTGGCGGGCACCGCGGAGACGATCAGGTCGTGCTTGGTGCGCTTGCTCTCCTCGGCTTCTCCGAAGGGGTCGCCGTTGGCCGTACGGGCGAGCAGGCCCGTCGAGGACAGCAGGACCCGGCACGGGTCGTCCGCGACCTGGAGCGGGACCGTCGCGGCGGCGGCGCCCGCGGACTCCAGGAGCACCGTGCGCCGGTCGGTGCCGAACTTCTTGGCGACCGCGGCCAGTTCGGTGGAGACCAGCTTGCGCAGCTCCGAGTCCGAATCCAGGATGCCGGTCAGCTCGTCGATCTCGCCGTTGAGCCGGTCGCGCTCCGACTCCAGCTCGATGCGGTCGAACCTGGTCAGCCGGCGCAGCGGCGTGTCCAGGATGTACTGCGTCTGGATGTCGCTGAGCGAGAAGCGCTCGATCAGGCGCTCCTTGGCCTGCGCCGAGTTGTCGCTGGAGCGGATGAGGCGGATGACCTCGTCGATGTCGATCAGGGCGACGAGGAGGCCCTCGACCAGGTGCAGCCGGTCGCGCTTCTTGGTGCGGCGGAACTCGCTGCGGCGGCGTACGACCTCGAAGCGGTGGTCGAGGTAGACCTCGAGGAGCTCCTTGAGGCCGAGGGTGAGGGGCTGGCCGTCCACCAGCGCCACGTTGTTGATGCCGAAGGACTCCTCCATCGGCGTCAGTTTGTAGAGCTGCTCCAGGACCGCCTCAGGCACGAAGCCGTTCTTGATCTCGATGACCAGGCGCAGGCCGTGCATGCGGTCCGTGAGGTCCTTCACGTCGGCGATGCCCTGCAGCTTCTTGGCGCCGACCAGGTCCTTGATCTTGGCGATCACCTTCTCCGGGCCGACGGTGAACGGCAGTTCGGTGACGACGATGCCCTTGCGGCGCGCCGTCACGTCCTCCACCGACACCGTGGCGCGGATCTTGAAGGTGCCGCGGCCCGTCTCGTACGCGTCCCTGATCCCGGTCAGGCCGACGATCCGGCCGCCGGTGGGCAGGTCGGGGCCCGGGACGTGCTTCATCAGCGTGTCCAGATCGGCGCCCGGGTAGCGGATCAGGTGGCGGGCGGCCGCGATGACCTCGCCGAGGTTGTGCGGCGGCATGTTCGTGGCCATGCCGACTGCGATGCCGGACGCGCCGTTGACCAACAGGTTCGGGTACGCCGCCGGGAGGACGCCCGGCTCCTGTTCCTGGCCGTCGTAGTTCGGCGAGAAGTCGACCGTGTCCTCTTCGATGGACTCGGTCATGAGTGACGTGGCGTCGGCCATCCGGCACTCGGTGTAACGCATGGCGGCCGGCGGGTCGTCGTTGCCGAGCGAGCCGAAGTTGCCGTGGCCGTCGACCAGCGGCAGGCGCATCGAGAAGGGCTGGGCCAGGCGCACCAACGCGTCGTAGATCGACGCGTCACCGTGCGGGTGGAGCTTACCCATGACCTCGCCGACGACGCGGGCGCACTTCACATAGCCGCGGTCGGGGCGCAGGCCCATCTCGTTCATCTGGTAGACGATGCGACGGTGCACGGGCTTGAGGCCGTCGCGGGCGTCCGGCAGGGCTCGCGAGTAGATGACCGAGTACGCGTACTCGAGGAAGGAGCCCTGCATCTCATCCACGACGTCGATGTCGAGGATCTTCTCCTCGTACGAGTCGTCGGGCGGCGGGGTCTTCGTGCTGCGGCGGGCCATCGCTGCTGCGACTCCTTCACAGTCTCTGCCGGGGCATGAACGGGTTCTGACGCGCACCATTGTGGACCGCCCCACTGACAACGCGGACCACGACCCGTCCGTTGAGGGGTTCGGAGGGTCCTTCACGGGGTCGTTCGCCGTTCGCGATTCTCGCTCTGGGCGTACGAGGTGCGGGAACTTCGCCACCTGTCCGCGCGCTTGCATACAGTGGCAGGACCGACAGGAAATCCGTAGTTTTCCGCGATCGAAGGGACGTACATGCCCATGGGTCACACGGCCACAGCTGAGGCAGGCTCCGGCGGGCTGACAGCGACCGAGCACCGCCTGGCCAACGGCCTGCGCGTGGTGCTCTCCGAGGACCACCTGACCCCGGTCGCCGCGGTGTGCCTCTGGTACGACGTCGGCTCGCGCCACGAGGTCAAGGGGCGTACAGGACTCGCCCACCTCTTCGAGCACCTGATGTTCCAGGGCTCGGGACAGGTGAAGGGCAACGGCCACTTCGAGCTGGTGCAGGGAGCCGGTGGTTCGCTGAACGGCACCACCAGCTTCGAGCGCACCAACTACTTCGAGACCATGCCCACCCACCAGCTGGAGCTCGCCCTCTGGCTGGAGGCGGACCGGATGGGCTCGCTGCTCGCCGCGCTCGACGACGAGTCCATGGAGAACCAGCGGGACGTCGTCAAGAACGAGCGGCGGCAGCGCTACGACAACGTGCCCTACGGGACCGCGTTCGAGAAGCTGACCGCCCTCGCGTACCCGGAGGGCCACCCGTACCACCACACCCCGATCGGGTCGATGGCCGACCTGGACGCGGCCACCCTGGAGGACGCCCGCGCGTTCTTCCGCACCTACTACGCGCCCAACAACGCGGTGCTCTCGGTCGTCGGGGACATCGACCCCGAGCAGACGCTCGCCTGGATCGAGAAGTACTTCGGCTCCATCGCCGGGCACGACGGCAAGCCCGCCCCGCGCGACGGCGCCCTGCCCGACACCATGGGCGAGGAGCTGCGCGAGGTCGTCGAGGAAGAGGTCCCCTCGCGCGCGCTGATGGCCGCCTACCGGCTCCCGGAGGACGGCACGCGCGCGGGTGACGCCGCCGACCTGGCGCTGACCGTCCTCGGTGGCGGCGAGTCCTCCCGGCTCTACAACCGGCTCGTACGCCGCGACCGCACCGCCGTCGCGGCCGGGTTCGGCCTGCTGCGGCTCGCCGGAGCGCCCTCCCTGGGATGGCTCGACGTGAAGACCTCCGGCGATGTCGAGGTCCCCGTCATCGAGGCCGCCGTGGACGAGGAGCTCGCCCGGTTCGCCGAGGAGGGCCCCACGGCCGAGGAGATGGAGCGCGCCCAGGCCCAGTTGGAGCGCGAGTGGCTGGACAGGCTCGGCACGGTCGCGGGCCGCGCCGACGAACTGTGCCGGTACGCCGTCCTGTTCGGCGACCCGCAGCTCGCCCTGACCGCCGTACAGCGCGTCCTCGACATCACCGCCGAGGAGGTCCAGGAGGTCGCCAAGTCCCGCCTGCGCCCCGACAACCGCGCGGTGCTCGTCTACGAACCGATCGCCGCTGAAGACGCCGAAGACACCGACGAGGAGGCGGCGAAGTGACCGAGCTCGCCACCATGGAGTTCCACCCCCAGCCGCAGGCCGGCGAGGCCAGGCCGTGGGCGTTCCCCGCACCCGAGCGGGGCACCCTCGGCAACGGCCTGACCGTGCTGCGCTGCCACCGCCCCGGCCAGCAGGTCGTCGCCGTGGAGGTGCTGCTCGCCGCGCCGCTGGAGGCCGAGCCCGCGGGCCTCGACGGCATCGCCACGATCATGGCGAGGGCCTTCTCCGAGGGCACCGACAAGCTCTCCGCCGAGGAGTTCGCGGCCGAGCTGGAGCGCTGCGGGGCCACGCTCGACTCGTACGCCGACCACCCCGGCGTACGCCTGTCGCTCGAAGTCCCCGTCTCGCGCCTCCCGAAGGCGCTCGATCTGCTCGCCGACGCCCTGAGGGCACCGGCGTTCGCGGACAGCGAGGTCGAGCGGCTGGTGCGCAACCGGCTGGACGAGATCCCGCACGAGACCGCCAACCCGGCCCGCCGCGCGGCGAAGGAGCTCTCCAAGGAGCTGTTCCCGGCCACCTCGCGCATGTCCCGTCCGCGCCAGGGCACCGAGGAGACGGTCGAGGCGATCGACTCGGGAGCCGTACGCGCCTTCTACGAGAAGCACGTACGCCCCGCCACGGCCACCACCGTGATCGTCGGCGACCTCACCGGGGTCGACGTCGACGCGCTGCTCGCCGACACGCTCGGCGCCTGGACCGGCTCGTCCGCCGAGCCGCGCCCCGTGCCGCCGGTGACCGCCGACGACACCGGCCGTGTCGTCATCGTGGACCGTCCCGGCGCCGTCCAGACGCAGCTGCTCATCGGCCGTGTCGGCGCCGACCGGCACGACCGCGTCTGGCCCGCCCAGGTGCTCGGTACGTACTGCCTCGGCGGCACCCTCACCTCGCGCCTGGACCGTGTCCTGCGCGAGGAGAAGGGCTACACCTACGGTGTGCGGGCGTTCGGCCAGGTGCTGCGCTCGGCCCCGGACGGCACCGGTATCGCGATGCTCGCCATCAGCGGCTCCGTGGACACCCCGAACACCGGCCCGGCACTCGACGACCTCTGGAAGGTGCTGCGCACCCTCGCCGCGGAGGGCCTGACGGACGCCGAGCGCGACATCGCCGTACAGAACCTGGTGGGTGTGGCGCCCCTCAAGTTCGAGACGGCGGCGGCCGTCGCGGGCACGCTGGCCGACCAGGTCGAGCAGCACCTGCCCGACGACTACCAGGCGACGCTGTATCAGCAGCTCGCCGCCACCGGCACCGTGGAGGCCACCGCGGCCGCCGTGAGCGCCTTCCCGGTGGACCGCCTGGTGACCGTCCTGGTGGGCGACGCCGCGACGATCGAGGAGCCCGTCAAGGCGCTCGGAATCGGTGAAGTGAGCGTCGTTCCGGCGGAGTAGAGCCGAGTAGGGCAGGGCGGGACAGCACGCTCCCATGGGGGCCCAGGAGACCACGGAGTCTCCTGGGCCCCCATTTGTCCGTATTGATAGAGAGGTTGCCTGTCTGCCCTGTGGCATGCGCTACAAAAGCCGTGATCCGTTTGTCGATTGAAAGATGTCCCGTTTAGCGTCGGTCCGGCTGTTCGTCAGGCAGTGCGCCGCGCCCGCGGCACCGGACAGCCATCGCTTAGTCCCCGTACGGCGCGAGCCAGGGGAGCCGGGGACCCACACGTAGTCCCTGGGGTGAATCGGACGCCCTCTCCGGAGGTGGTCCGTAGGAGACCTTCCTGCTCCGAACCCGTCAGCTAACCCGGTAGGCGAGAAGGAAGGAAAGGATCAGCCCCTACATGGCGTTCACCTGTGGCACAGGCAAGCACCGTCGCCCGAGCCGCGTGCAGCGCACGACCAAGAACGCCATCGGCGTCGCGGCGCTCACCACCGGCGTCCTCGGCTCCCTGGCCTCCCCGGCGCTCGCCGCGGACAACTCCGTCGAGCAGACCGGTCTGACCCAGGCCATCGAGATCGGTGACTCGATCGCCGACCAGATCGACGCACAGGCCGCGGCCCAGCAGCACGCCGCCGACGAGGCAGCGGCGAAGAAGAAGGCCGACGCGGCCGCGAAGAAGAAGGCCGAGGAGAAGGCCAAGGAGGAGCGCGAGGCCAAGGAGCGCGCCGCCCGCGAGGCCGAGCGCAAGCGCCTCAACACCTTCGTCTCGCCGGTCACCGGCTCGTACGTCTCCACCGGCTACAAGACCGGCGGCAGCCTCTGGTCCTCCGGCAGCCACACCGGCATCGACTTCCATGCCGCGTCCGGCACCTCGGTCCACGCGGTCGGCTCTGGCACCGTCGTCGAGGCCGGCTGGGGCGGCGCCTACGGCAACAACATCGTCATCAAGATGAACGACGGCACGTACACGCAGTACGGCCACCTGTCGTCCATCGGCGTCTCCGTGGGCCAGACGGTCACCCCGGGCCGGCAGATAGGCCTCTCCGGGTCCACCGGCAACACCACCGGGCCGCACCTCCACTTCGAGGCCCGGACGACCGCCGAGTATGGCTCGGACATCGACCCCGTCGCGTACCTCCGCTCGCACGGTGTGAACGTTTGACGCCGCCCGGCATGAACGACTGATCACTCGCTTACGTACCTGTACAAGGCCCCGGCTCGCACGAGCCGGGGCCTTGTGGTTTCGAACCGCTTCCTGTCCAAAAAATATCCATGGATTCCGGTCCGCCATCGGAAATTCCGAGTCTCTGCAATAGAGTCACTGAACAAGCGTCAATCGACGGCGTTTCACGGGGATTAAAGCGGAGGTCCGGTATGCGTGTTCCTGCGCACTCGGTATGCACAGCGATCCGCGACGACATCGTCGCGGGTGTCTACGAGCGCGGCAGCCGGCTCACCGAGGAACTGCTCGCGCGCCGCTACGGCGTCTCGCGCGTCCCCGTGCGTGAGGCTCTGCGCACCCTGGAGGCCGAGGGCTTCGTCGTCACCCGGCGGCACGCGGGCGCGTGCGTCGCGGAGCCGACCGAGCAGGAGGCCGGGGACCTGCTCGAGATGCGCATGCTCCTTGAGCCGCTGGGCGCCGCGCGGGCCGCACAGCGCCGCACCGAAGCTCACCTCAAGGTGCTCCGAGGCCTGGTCAGGCTGGGTCAGGAGCGGGCCAGGAGGGGTAACAGCGAGGATCTGCGCTCGCTGGGCGGCTGGTTCCACGAGACCCTCGCGCAGGCCTCCGGAAGCACCGCGCTGACCTCCACGCTCGCCCAGCTGCGGCACAAGATCGCCTGGATGTACGCGGTCGAGGCACCGGCCAACCCCGCGGAATCCTGGGCGGAGCACGGCGGGATCGTGGACGCCGTGGCGCGCGGCGACAGTGAGCGGGCCCGGGCGATCACGGCCCTGCACACCGAACGTGCGACGGCCGCGCACCGGCTTCGCTTTCCCGGCGCGGGAGATCGCCCGGACCGTGTGAGGACTTCGCAACATCCCGTAAACATGACGGGCCTGCGGCATTAACAAGAGCGCCGTATACAAAGAGGGGTAATTCGCGGGAGATTATTTATGCTGCCCGCACAATGGAATTGCGAAGGGCCCGCCCGATAATTCGGACGGGCCCTGCGTGGCATTTTTTGGAGCGTCGAACACCCCAACCATCAATTGAGAAACCCCAACGGCGCGCAACCACCACCGCGAGAGCGGCGCCGGTTAAGGCGCAAAGAGGTGTCTCAGACGGTCTCGGGAAGCTCCTCGAGCCCCTCGGCGACCAGCTTCGCCAGACGGTCGAGGGCGACGTCCGCGCCCTCGGCCTCGGACGCGAGGACGATCTCCTCGCCGCCCTGGGCACCCAGGCCGAGGACCGCGAGCATGGAGGCCGCGTTGACGGGGTTGCCGTCAGCCTTGGCGATCGTCACGGGGACGCCGGAGGCCGTGGCCGCCCGGACGAAGATGGAGGCGGGGCGGGCGTGGAGGCCCTCGGCCCAGCCGACGTTGACGCGGCGCTCAGCCATGTGATGCTGCCCTTCAGATGTCTCAGGTTGTCTAGACCAGTGTCCCATATCGTGAAGCGTGTCCGGAGCGGGCCCATTCGGTGACAAACCGTCTGTTGCCGTCTGGGGCCGTCCCGAACCCCGTCGTCGGATCCCGGCCTGGATCCGACTTCGGTCCCCCAAGACTGCCTCGCGCCGTTGTCGTACGCGAGCCGTACTGTGGGGGCCATGCAGAACTCGTCGGACCGGCACGAGTACCCCTCCCACTGGGAGGCGGACGTGGTGCTGCGCGACGGCGGTACGGCACGCATCAGGCCCATCACCGTCGATGACGCCGAGCGCCTGGTCAGCTTCTACCAGCAGGTCTCCGACGAGTCGAAGTACTACCGCTTCTTCGCGCCGTATCCGCGCCTGTCCGCGAAGGACGTCCACCGCTTCACGCACCACGACTTTGTGGACCGGGTGGGACTCGCGGCCACGGTGGGCGGCGAGTTCATCGCCACCGTACGCTACGACCGCATCAACGCCGACGGCCTGCCCGCCTCCGCGCCCGCCGACGAGGCCGAGGTCGCCTTCCTCGTCCAGGACGCCCACCAGGGGCGCGGCGTCGCCTCCGCCCTCCTCGAACACATCGCGGCCGTGGCCCGCGAGCGGGACATCCGCCGGTTCGCCGCCGAGGTACTGCCGGCCAACAATAAGATGATCAAGGTGTTCACGGACGCCGGGTACCAGCAGAAGCGGCACTTCGAGGACGGCGTCGTACGCCTGGAGTTCGACCTCGAACCCACCGACAAGTCGCTCGCCGTGCAGCGCGCGCGGGAGCAGCGCGCCGAGGCCCGGTCCGTGCACCGGCTGCTCGCCCCCGGCTCGGTCGCCGTCATCGGCGCCGGCCGCACGCCCGGTGGCGTGGGCCGCAGCGTCCTCACGAACCTCCGCGACGCCGGCTTCACGGGGCGGCTGTACGCCGTGAACAGAGCGGTCCAGGAGAGCGAGCTCGACGGAGTCCCCGCGTACCGCTCCATCGGTGACATCGGCGAGCCCGTCGACCTCGCGGTCGTTGCCGTGCCCGCGCGGTACGTCCCCGAGGTCGTCGCGGAGTGCGGTGAGCACGGCGTGCAGGGGCTCGTGGTCGTGTCGGCGGGGTACGCCGAGAGCGGCGCCGAAGGGCGGGAACGCCAGCGCGAACTCGTCCGCCAGGCCCGTACGTACGGCATGCGCATCATCGGCCCCAATGCCTTCGGGGTCATCAACACATCCCCCGACGTGCGGCTCAACGCCTCGCTCGCGCCGGAGATGCCGCGGCCCGGACGGATAGGCCTGTTCGCCCAGTCGGGTGCGATCGGGATCGCCCTGCTCTCCCGGCTGCACCGGCGCGGCGGCGGCGTCACCGGCACCACCGGTGTGTCGACCTTCGTCTCCTCCGGGAACCGGGCGGACGTGTCCGGCAACGACGTACTCCAGTACTGGTACGACGATCCGGACACCGACGTCGCCCTGATGTACCTCGAATCCATCGGCAACCCGCGCAAGTTCACCCGGCTCGCCCGGCGGACCGCCGCGGTGAAGCCGCTGGTCGTGGTGCAGGGTACCCGGCACTCTGCCGCCCCGCAGGGGCATGCGGTACGGGCCACGCGGTTGCCGCACACCACCGTGTCCGCGTTGCTGCGGCAGGCCGGGGTGATCCGGGTGGACACGATCACCGAGCTCGTCGATGCGGGGCTTCTGCTGGCACGCCAGCCGCTTCCTCACGGGCCCCGGGTGGGGATCCTCGGGAACTCGGAGTCGCTGGGACTGCTCACCTACGACGCGTGTCTCGCCGAAGGGCTTCGGCCGTTGCCGCCGTTGGATCTGACGACGGGGGCGTCGGCGGAGGACTTCCGGGGTGCGCTGTCCGAAGCCCTTGCCGATGACGGGTGCGATGCCGTCGTGGTGACCGCCATCCCGGCGGTAGGGGAGACCGGCGCGCGGGACGCGGCCCTGGCCGAAGCCCTCCTCGCGGCGTCCGCTTCGGCTCCGGCCAAGCCGGTGCTTGTCGTGCACGTCGAGCTCGGTGGTCTCGCCGAAGCGTTGTCGGCGGCTGCCAGCACCGCACCACCTGCCGCTGCCACGGCACCCGGAGCGGAGGGCGGTGCCCACCCGTTCCGCCCTGCGGAACGCCTGCCCACCGCGGGAGCGGAGCGGTTGCCCGCCGCCGGAGCGAGCCGCTCGCACGCTGCGGAAGCGCAGCGCCCGCAGACCGCGCACGCGCCCGCCGCGGGAGCGGACCGACCGCTCGCCACGGAAGCCACGAAGCCACCCACTGTCCGAGCGGACCGCCCGCCAGACGCAGAAGCCACGCAGCCGCCCACCGCCGAACCGCCCCCACCCGACTCCCGCCTCATCCCCGCCTACCCCGCCGCCGAACGTGCGGTCCGGGCCCTCGCCGAAGCCGTGAGGTACGGCCAGTGGCGGCGGGATGCCGCCGAGCCCGGGCGGGTGCCGGAGTACGAGGACATCGATGAGAAGGGTGCCGCCGGGCAGATCGACTCCCTCCTTGCGCAGGAAGAGGGCGGGGAGGGGCTGACCCTCGGCACGGAGGAGACCCGGGAACTGCTCGGGCGGTACGGCATCGACGTACACAATGCCCTGCCCGCCCCGACACCGGACGACGCGGCGCGGGCCGCCCGCGAGCTCGGCTACCCGGTGGCCCTGAAGACCACCGCCCCGCACCTGCGGCACCGGGCCGACCTGGGCGGCGTACGGCTCGATCTGGCGGACGAGCAGCAACTGCGGCGGGCGTACACGGAGTTGACCGAGCTGTTCGGGAAGCCGGCCGAGCTGCGGCCGGTCGTGCAGGCCATGGCGCCACGCGGGGTCGACACGGTCGTACGGGCCGTCATCGACCCGGCGGCCGGAGCGGTCCTCTCGTTCGGGCTGGCCGGGGCCGCCTCGGAGCTGCTCGGGGACACCGCGCACCGGCTGATTCCGGTCACCGACCGGGATGCGGGCTCGCTGGTCAGGTCGATCCGGACGGCGCCACTCCTCTTCGGCTGGCGCGGCTCCGACCCGGTCGACACGGCGGCCCTCGAAGAGCTGATGCTGCGCCTCTCGCGGCTGGTCGACGATCATCCGGAGGTCGTCGCGGTCGCCCTGGAGCCCGTGGTCGTCGCCACGCACGGCCTGAGCGCGCTCGGCGCCACCGTGCGGCTGCACCGAGCCCCCGTCCGCGACGACCTCGGCCCGCGGACGCTCCCCGCCTACTGATCTCCGTCAGGCGGACCTCCCGAGCGGTGCCTCGCAGTCAGTGGGCGCCCGTAAGATGGACATCATGGCCAAGACCAGTACGACGACCCAGGGGCTGCGAGCGGCGATCGAGCGCAGCGGCTACTACCCGGCCCTCGTGGCCGAGGCGGTGGAGGCCGCGATCGGCGGCGACACCATCCGGTCGTACCTGGTTCATCAGGAGACGACGTTCGACGCGAACGAGGTGCGTCGGCACGTCACGGTGCTCGTCCTCACGGGCAACCGTTTCATCGTGAGCCACACCGACGAGCAGGCCGAGGACACCACCTCCCCGACGCCGTACGCCACCACGTCGACGGAGTCCGTGAAGCTCGGCCGGATCTCGTCGGTCGTCGTCAGCCGGGTCGTCGCCAACCCCGAGTCGTACGCGCCGGGCACGCTGCCCCGCGAGGTCGTCCTCACCATCGGCTGGGGCGCGGTCTCCCGGATCGACCTGGAGCCCGCCGCCTGCGGTGACCCCAACTGCGAGGCGGACCACGGCTACACGGGCAACTCGACGGCGGACGACCTGAGCCTGCGAGTCAGCGAGGCCGGGGACGGCCCGGAGACGGTGCGCCAGGCCCTCGCCTTCGCGCAGGCCCTCTCCGAGGCGACCGCGGACATCGCGCGCTGATGGTCCTGCCCGCCTGGGACCACCCGGAACCCCTTGCCCTCGACACCGCGCCCGTCCCCGAGTACGGCGCCGGCTCGCTCGCCGATCTGCTCCCCACGCTCGCCGCGGGCATGTCCGTGCCCGGCATGACCGCCGCCATACCCGAGCTGACCGAGGCCGACCGGAACTGCGTCTTCTTGATCGACGGCCTCGGCTGGGAGCAGCTGAAGGCGCACCCCGACGAGGCCCCCTTCATGACGTCGCTCCTGGCGTCCTCGCGAGGAGGCACCGGCCGCCCGATCACCGCGGGCTACCCGGCCACCACCGCGACTTCGCTCGCCTCGGTCGGCACCGGTCTGCCGCCCGGCGCGCACGGCCTGCCCGGCTACACCGCGCGCAACCCGAGGACCGGCGAGCTGATGAACCAGCTGCGCTGGAATCCGTGGACGGACCCGCGCAAGTGGCAGCCGTACCCCACTGTCTTCCAGCTGGCCGACGCGGCGGGCGTGCACACCGCCCAGGTCTCCTCGCCCGCCTTCCAGAACACCCCCCTGACGAAGATCGCGCTCAGTGGCGGAACGTTCCACGGCCGGCTGACCGGCGAGGAGCGCATGGACGTCGCGGCCGCACAACTCGCCGCGGGCGACCGCTCCTTGGTCTACACGTACTACGCCGAGGTGGACGGCAAGGGCCACCGCTTCGGCGTCGACTCCGACCCCTGGCGCGGCCAGCTGATGTACGTCGACCGCCTGGTCCAGCGCCTCGCGGAGCAACTGCCGCCGCGCACGGCCCTGTACGTCACCGCCGACCACGGCATGATCGACATCCCCTTCGACGAGCAGCACCGCATCGACTTCGACGAGGACTGGGAGCTGCGCGCCGGAGTCGCCCTCCTCGGCGGCGAGGGCCGCGCCCGGCACGTCTATGCCGTACCCGGCGCCGAGTCGGACGTCCTGACCTGCTGGCGCGAGGTGCTCGGCGAGCAGTTCTGGGTGGCCTCGCGGGACGAGGCGATCGCGGCGGGCTGGTTCGGCCCGCAGATCGACGAGCGCGTGTACGCCCGTATCGGCGACGTGGTCGCGGCGGCTCGCGACGACGTCCTGATCACCGCGTCCGAGCGGGAGCCGAAGGAGTCGGCGATGGTCGGCAACCACGGCTCGATGACACCGGTGGAGCAGCACGTTCCGCTCCTGCAAGTACGTTCCTGACACCTCCCCCTCTCCCCGTTGCCGAAAGGTGCCCAACTTCCCATGCCTGAGCTGGTGTTCTTCTCCGGAACCATGGATTGTGGGAAGAGCACTCTGGCACTGCAGATCGGGCACAACCGCTCGGCCCGCGGGCTTCAGGGTGTGATTTTCACGCGGGACGACCGGGCGGGCGAGGGAAAGCTGTCCTCGCGCCTCGGCCTGGTCACGGAGGCGGTCGAGGCCACCGAGAGCATGGACCTGTACGGGTATCTGGTCGATCAGCTGTCCAAGGGCGGCAGGGTCGACTACGTGATCGTCGACGAGGCGCAGTTCCTCGCGCCGGACCAGATCGACCAGCTGGCGCGGGTCGTCGACGACCTGGGGCTCGATGTCTTCGCCTTCGGTATCACCACCGACTTCCGCACCAAGCTCTTCCCCGGCTCGCAGCGGCTGATCGAGCTGGCCGACCGGATAGAGGCCCTCCAGGTGGAGGCCCTGTGCTGGTGCGGCGCCCGGGCCACGCACAATGCCCGTACGGTCGGCGGGGAGATGGTGGTGGAGGGCGCCCAGGTGGTCGTCGGCGACGTCAACCGCCCGGTGGGGGAGATCGGTTACGAGGTCCTGTGCCGCCGTCACCACCGTCGCCGTATGACCAGCGCCTCGGCCCACGCGAGCGTGCTGTCTCCCGACGTCCTGCCGGTCACATCGGCCTGACGACAGCGGCGTCGAGGGCCGCCGCGCGGAGGGCGGCTGCCACCCGGGTGACCGGATCGGTCGGCGGGTGGGGGAGCCGGGCCAGGAGCAGGCGCCGCTGTTCCTGGGGCCCGCCGCGGACGGGGAGGACGCGGACACCCGGTGGCGCGGCGGCAGCGAGGACGGCGGGCACGGTGGTCAGTCCGCAGCCGGCGGCGACGAGTTGGAGCTTGGCGAGCCAGTCGCGGGCGGTGTGGGCGATCTCGGGCCGCTCGTCCAGGCCGGGCCACACGCCCATCAGCCGGTCCTCTCCCGAGGAGGAGCCCGCGATCCAGCGCTGCCCGCGCAGGTCGGCCACGTCGACGAAGTCGCCGCGGGCAAGGGGATGGGTGGCGGGCACCGCCAGACACAGCGCACGTTCGGTGAGCGTGTGCAGGACGAGCGGGGGCGACTCGGCGTCCGGCGGCCGGAACGGCGGCGCCGAAGCGAGCAGGGCCAGGTCGAGGCTGCCGGCGCGCAGGGCGCGCACCAGCGCCGGGGTGCTGCCCTCCCGGCCGACCACGTGAAGGTCCGGGTCTGAGTGGTGCAGCGCGGCCAGGGCCCGGGGCAGCAGGACGGCGCCGGCGCTCGGGAACCAACCCAGGCGGACCGTCCCGGCCTGGCCGGGCAGGCCGGACAGCTCCCTGGCGGTCGCGTCGATCTCGTCCAGTACGACCGTCGCGCGGCGCATGACGACGCGGCCGGCCGCGGTGAGCCGTACTCCGTCGCGCCGCCGCTCCACCAGCTCCGCGCCCGCGGCCCGCTCGATCGCGGCGATCTGCCGGGACACCGCCGACTGCGTGTAGCCCAGCGACGCGGCGGCCGCGGTGAAGGTTCCCTGTTCGGCCACGGCGCGGAAGACGCGCAGCGCGGTCAGTGACACATCCGTGAAGTCCATGACGTTCACGCATGCTAGCCGTGCCGAACTCTCGTTGGACTCATGGATACGGCGTTCCTAGCGTGGGACGCATGAACGCTTCACGCATCGCCCTCGTCACGGGCGCCAACCAAGGACTCGGCCGGGCCCTCGTCGAAGGACTGGCGGCCCGTATGAGCCCGGACGACCTGGTCCTGCTGACCGGCCGCAGCCACCAGCGCGTGACGGACGCCGCCCGCGAGGTCACCCAGCTGCCCGGTACCCGCGCCCGCGTCGAGGGCCGCGTCCTGGACGTCACCGACACCGAAGCCATCGCCCGCCTCGCCGAGGACCTCCGGGCCCGCCACGGAGGGGTCGACGTCGTCATCTCCAACGCGATCGCGCGCGTGCTGCCCGAGGAGTCGCAGGCCGAGCGGGCCGACGAGTTCATCGACGTCTCCAACACCGCCACTCACGCGATCCTGCGCTCCTTCGGTCCCGCCCTGCGCCCGGGCGGACGGCTGCTCGTCGTGGCCAGCAGCCTGGGCACGCTCGGCCATCTCGACCCGCGGCTGCACCACTTGTTCGACGGCGCGAGCCTCGACCAGGTCGAATACGCCGTCGAGTCGTGGCGCCGCGCCATCCACAACAGGACCGCCGCGGAGGCGGGCTGGCCGATGTGGCTGAACGTGCCCTCGAAGGTGGCTCAGGTCGCCGCCGTCCGCGCGCTCGCCGCCGAACGCCGCGAACACGACCTCGCCACCGGCACGTTGATCGCGGCGGTGTGCCCCGGCATGGTCGACACTGCCACCTCACGCCCCTGGTTCAGCGACTACAGCCACGCCCAGTCGCCGGCCCGGGCCGCCCGAGCCGTGCTCGACCTGATCTTCGCCGACCACGCCGATCCCGCCCTCTACGGCGAACTGGTCCGCTTCGGCAAGCCTCTGCCCTGGTACGACGGCACACCCCCGGTGGAGCAGGACCGGATGCTCACGCCCTGAACGCATCAGGAGAGTGAAGTCCGGCGTCCGTTCAATGGACGGTGTTGATCACGTCAATGGACGGTGTGGATCAGGGAGAACATCGCGCCCTCCGGGTCCGCCACCGTCGCCACCCGCCCGTAGTGCGAGTCGTGGGCCGGTTTGAGGAGATGCCCGCCGAGGTCCGTGACACGGGCGACCATGTCGTCCACGTCCGCGGCCTCGAAGTACGTCATCCAGTGCGGGCCCCGGTCGCGGGGCAGGCCGTGGCCGACGCCGTGGATGCCGGCCACCGGACTGCTGTTGATGTGCAGGGTCACGTAGTCGAAGTCGGCCGAGACGACCGGCTCCAGCTCGTAGCCGAAGACCCCCTGGTAGAACTTGACGACGCTCTCGGTGTCGCGGGTCACGAGCTCGTTCCACGCGGGGGTACCGGGCACGCCGGTGATCCCCGTGCCCAGGTGGGCGGCCGCCTGCCAGATCCCGAAGACGGCGCCCGTCGGGTCCGAGGCGATCGCCATGCGGCCGGCCTCGCCCGCGTCCAGCGGGCCGACCCCCACGGTGCCGCCGCTGAGCCGCACCGTCTCGGCGGTCAGGTCGACGTCGTCCGAGGCGAGATACGGCGTCCAGGCGATGGGCAGATGCCGGTCGGGCGGCAGCTGCCCGATCCCCGCCACCTCTTGATCGTCGAGCAGGGCCCGCACGTAGGGGCCGAGCTGGTGCGGGCCCGGCTGGAACTGCCAGCCGAACAGCGCTCCGTAGAAGTCCTGGGTCGTGGCCATCCCGTGCACCATCAGGCTCACCCAGCAGGGTGTGCCGGGCGCGTGCCGAGCGTGCGTTGTGCCGTTCAGGCCGGCCGACCCCCGTGCCTCGGTCATCGTCACTCTCTTCTCGGCCCCTCGCGGTGGCCGGGTCACCTTCCGCCTACCGCACGCGTACCGCGATCGCGTGCTCATAAGCCCCGTGCCGATGTTCGCACCACCGGTCGCACCGTGCGTCCCGGCCGCGCCGTCGTTCAGCGGCCTACGGCCGGAGGATGCCCGATGAGCCGTTTCCCGTCCGTTTCCGCACGATTGCCGCGTGGTGTCCATCGGCTGTACAGCATGTGCCCGATCCCATACGCCTGGTGATCGGACCCGCCCGGCGGAGCACAGTAGCCCGACATGGACGACGCGGCCACCCCGTGCGCAAGGATGGTGGCCATGAACGCCATCATCTCCGCACCCGAGCTGGCGAGCGACCTGGCCGGACCGAACCCCCCGGTCGTCCTCGACGTCCGCTGGCAGCTGGGTGGTCCGAGTCTGCGCTCCGAGTACGAGAAGGCGCACATTCCTGGCGCCGTTTTTGTCGATTTGGATTCTGAACTTGCAGGTCCGGCGGGGGCCGGGGGCCGTCATCCGCTGCCCGATCCCGAAGTCTTCGGCGCGGCGATGCGTGCCGCCGGTGTCTCGGCGGACCGCGATGTCGTTGTGTACGACGGCGGGCTCGGCTGGGGCGCCGCGCGCGCGTGGTGGCTGCTGGGCTATACGGGTCACCCGTCCGTGCGTGTGCTTGACGGCGGGTTCACCGCCTGGAGCGGTCCGGTGTCGTCGGAGCTGCCCGCCCCCGCTGCCGGATCCTTCGTACCGGTGCCCGGCGCCCGGCCGCTGCTCGACGCTGACGGGGCGGCGGCGCTGGCCCGTACCGGACTGCTGCTCGACGCCCGGGCGGGCGAGCGGTACCGCGGCGAGGTCGAACCGATCGACCCCGTGGGCGGGCACATCCCCGGCGCGGTCTCCGCGCCGACCACGCAGAACGTCACGGACGACGGACGGTTCCTGCCCGCCGCGGAACTCGCCGACCGCTTCAAGTCCCTTGGCGCGACCGGCACCTCCGAGGTCGGCGTCTACTGCGGTTCGGGCGTCTCCGGCGCGCACGAGGTGCTGGCGCTCGCCGTCGCGGGTATCCCGGCCGCGCTGTACGCGGGTTCCTGGTCGGAGTGGTCCAACGACGGGAGCCGCCCGGTCGCGGTCGGTCCGGACCCTCAGTAGCGGCGGCCGTTCCCGACCCTCGGCAGCAGCGATGGGGCCCGCACCGAACCGGCGCGGGCCCCATCGTCGTACGACTGATCAGTCCTGCTTCTTCCGCCGTGTACCGAACACGATCTCGTCCCAGCTCGGGACCGCCGCGCGGCGGCCCGGGCGGACGCCGTCGGCCTCGGCCTGGCGGTCGGTCGCGCCGACGAGACGGTCGCGGTGGGCGCCGACCGAGCGAGGCATGAGCACGTCCGCGTAGGCGGATCCGGCACCGGCCGAGGCCGCGGGAGCCGGGGGCTCCTCGGTCTCGGGCTCGGGGGCGGGTTCCTCCGTGTCGGGCCGCTCCGTGGTGGAGGGACGCTCGGGCACCACCATGTCGCCGCGGAAGCTCGGCACCGCCTCCAGGAGGCTGGTGAGCGAGTCGCGCTCGGACTCCTCGACCGGCTCCGCGGACGGCGCGGGCAGGCTCGGCCGCTCCATCTGCCGGTCCAGGGCGCGGTCCAGCGGGCGGTCCCGGGGCAGCCGGGCGATCCGCGGCACGAACGGGAAGCTCGGTTCGGCGGCCGCCGAGAGGTCGTCGGACTCGCCGATCAGCGAGCGCGCCTCGTCGTCGACGGCCTGGACGAGCCGCCGCGGCGGGTCGTACGTCCAGCTCGCCGAGTGCGGCTCACCCGCGACCCGGTAGACCAGCAGTACTTCCCAGGTGCCGTCGTCACGACGCCAGGAGTCCCATTGGGCGGTCTCCTTCTCGGCGCCGCGCAGCGTCAGCCGCTCCTGCACGGCCTCACCGAGCTGGGGTCCCGCGTTCTCGCCTGGACGGCGGACAGGGGTCTTCCTTGCGCGCTCGGCCATGAAGGCACGCTCGGCGAGGACAGGCCCCTCGAAGCGCCGCACCCGGTCGACGGGGATCCCGGCGAGCGAGGCGACCTCCTCGGCGGAGGCGCCGGCACGTATACGCGCCTGAATGTCTCGGGGGCGGAGATGACTCTCCACCTCGATTTCGATCTGGCCGAGGCGGGGACGGTCGCCGCGTACAGCGGCGCGCAGACGCTCATCAATCGGAAGCGTGTACTCCGTGCTGTCCGCAGCCTTCAGCACCAGCCGTGTGCCGTCGTTAGAGACGGCCACGACACGCAGTTCCGGCATGGGGACCTCCCGGGTGGTGCCTGCCGACGTCACGTGCGTCGCTGCTTCCGCTAGTCGAGTGTGGCCTGCCCGGGTGCAGCCTGCCACAACCTTGCCGAGTTGCCCGGCGTGTCGGGCACAGGCCCGGGATCGCCGTTATGGCACGGTTACCTATTCGCAACGCTAAGTGACGAACTCCATCACCCTGTGCAACGAGCCCCCTCCCGGCGGTCCTGCAAGGCCCCGGACACCCTGGCGGGAGTCCGGTCCCAGGGCTCGCAAGAGTACTCCATTCGGGCCACTTGCGTGGATCGGCACGCCGCCCAACTTCGAGCAGGGGGTGGTAGTTGGCCGGCGGATGCGGTGTTTTCGTGACCATGAAAAGTGGCGCACTTCACGTAATCGTCGCAAACGGAACTAATTGTTTCGCCCGTACGTCCCTTTCTCGTGCAGTCGGTCGATCAAGTGAGGCAAGTCGATCAAGTTCGGGAAAGGCAGGCAAGGTCCGGGAATGCGTGAAAAGCCGGATGTAGGTGCGGAGTCGGGGATCGGTGAGGGGGCCGGGAAGAAACGATTGGATCTGAGCGTCCCGCAAGTGGCGGGCAGTGCGGTGGCCGCGGTGGTGGCCGCGAAACTCGCCTCCTACTTCGGGGTCTACGGGACGATGCTGGGCGCAGGCCTGGTCAGCGTGGTCGCCACCTGCGGCGGCACGGTCTTCCAGCACTTCTTCAAGCGCACCGGCGAGCAGATACGCGACGTGACGGTGCAGGCCAAGCCGAAGGCCCAGCAGGCTCCGGCCGCGGGGGAGTTCACCGAGGGGACCGTCTACCGCGCGCGGGTCAGGAGCTGGAGGCGGCCGGTGGTCGCGGCGGCGCTGGTCTTCGGCGTCACCATGGCGGGCATCACGACATACGAACTCGTGTCGGGCCGGAGCTTCAGCGGCGACGGCCGGAGCACGACAGTCGGCGACGCCTTCGGCGGGAGCGGCTCCAACTCCACGTCGGAGCCCGGCACATCCAGTACATCCAGCACTTCCGGTACGACGCCCTCGGCAGGGTCCTCCTCCGTGGGGCCGTCGGGCGGCAGCGGCGCCGGTGCCACCCAGGACGACGGCGGAGCTACGACGCCCACGCCGACGCCGAGTTCCAGCGCCACCCCGCAGACCGGGGACGGCAACCCGACCCCCACACCCAGCGCGACGGCTACGAGCCCAGGACCCGACGCAAGTAGTCGTTCCCAAAGCGCCGATCCGGGTCGAGCCGATCCCTCAGCTCAGTGAACTCGCCGAAGCGCGGATAGACCCCGGAGAAGTACTCCGCGTCACGCGTGTGCACCTTGCCCCAGTGCGGCCGCCCCTCGTGCGCGGTGAGGATCCGCTCGGCGGCGGTGAAGTACGCCTGATAGGGGGTGCCCTTGAACATATGGACGGCGATGTACGCGCTCTCCCGCCCGGACGCCGTCGAGAGCGTGATGTCGTCCGCGGGGGCCGTGCGCACCTCGACGGGGAAACTGACCCGCAGGGACGAGCGGTCGACCATCGTCTTCAGCTCACGCAGCGTCTCGACGAGGGCCTCGCGCGGAACGGCGTACTCCATCTCCACGAAGCGCACCCGGCGCGGAGAAGTGAAGACCTTGCAGGGAATGTCGGTGTAGGTCCGCGCGGACAGCGCGCGGCTGGAGATCTTCGCGATCGTCGGGACGGTGGCGGGCACGGCGCGGCCGAGCAGATTGGCCGCGTGGAAGACGCCGTTGGAGAGGAGCTCGTCCTCGATCCAGCCGTTGAGCTGTGGCACCGGCTTCTCGGGGCCCGCGCTGCGGTTGTTGCGCTTGGTGTTGCAGTTGCCGGTGTGCGGGAACCAGTAGAACTCGAAGTGCTCGTTCTCTGTGAACAGTTCATCGAAGTCGGCGGTGACCTTGTCGAAGGTCATCGCTTCCTCGCGGGCCGTGAGCAGAAATATGGGCTCTACGGAGAGGGTGATCGCGGTGATGATCCCCAGGGCGCCGATTCCGACCCGGGCGGCTGCGAAGACCTCGGGGTTCTCCTTCTCGGAGCAGACCAGGACCGAGCCGTCGGCGGTGACCAGCTCAAGGCCCTTGATCTGGGCGGCGATCGAGGCGGAATCGCGCCCGGTGCCGTGCGTCCCGGTGCTGACCGCCCCGGAAACCGTCTGCTCCATGATGTCGCCCATGTTCGTGAGCGACAGCCCCTCGCGGGCGAGAGCCAGGTTGAGACGCTTGAGCGGGGTGCCCGCCTCGACGGTGACGGTGCCCGTCTCGCGATCGATCCTGCGTATCCCCGTCAACAGTTGAGGGCGGATCAATACGCCGTCGGTCGCGGCGACTGCCGTGAAGGAGTGCCCGGTGCCGACGGCCTTCACCTTCAGACCGTCCTCGGCGGCCCTGCGCACGGCCGCGGAGAGTTCCTCCACGGAAGCGGGGGTGACCTCTCGTGCCGGCCGGGCGGTGACCGTGCCCGCCCAGTTACGCCACGTTCCGCTCTTCCCGTTCGCTGTGCTGCTCATGGGTCCCTCCCCGATGCGGAACCGGCCTGCTCAGCCGGCGATACCCGAGGAAACCGACCGCGACCGCGACGGCTCCGGACACCGCCGGAACCCCGTACCCGGCCTTCGCACCGGCGGCGTCGATCACCCAGCCGGCCACGGAGGAACCGAGCGCGACCCCGACCGCGAGCCCGGTGCTGATCCAGGTCATGCCCTCGGTCAGTTTCGCGCGTGGTACGTGCTGCTCGATGAGGGACATCGTGGTGATCATCGTGGGAGCGATGGACAGGCCCGCAACGAACAGCGCCACAGCCAGAAACGGCAAGTTTCCGACCAGTAGGAGGGGGATCATACTCACGGCCATCGCGCATATGCCCAGCAGCCACCGAGGTTCGGGCGACCCCTTGAAGTGCAGCAGCCCGAACACGGCTCCCGCCACACAGGAGCCCGCCGCGTACAGCGCAAGCACGATGCTCGCCGCACCCTTGTGGCCCTGCTCCTCGGCGAAGGCCACCGTGACCACGTCGACGGCACCGAAGATCGCTCCGGTCGCCACGAACGTGGCCACCAGGACCTGGAGTCCGGCCGAGGCCATCGCCGAACCGCCCTTGTGGTGCTCGCGCGGATGAGGCACGGGTTCGGTGGCGCGCTGGGCCGTCAGCCAGAAGACGCCGACGGCGAGGAAGCAGGCGGCGAGCAGCGGCCCCGCCTCCGGGAACCACACCGTGGACAGCCCGATGGAGATGATCGGTCCGAAGATGAAGCAGATCTCGTCCATCACGGACTCGAAGGAGTACGCGGTGTGCAGCTGCGGGGTGTCCCGGTAGAGGGCCGCCCAGCGCGCCCTGATCATCGCGCCGATGCTCGGTACGCAGCCGATGCCGGCCGAGCAGACGAACAGCACCCAGTCCGGCCACCCGAACTTCGCCGCGAGCAGCAGCCCGGCGGCCGCGGCCAGGGCGAACAGCGTCACAGGGCGCAGTATTCGCCGCTGCCCGTGCCGGTCCACCAGCCGGGAGACCTGCGGGCCCATCACCGCGGCGGCCAGAGCCATCGTCGCCGACAGGGCGCCCGCGAGGCCGTACCGCCCGGTGAGCTGGGAGATCATCGTGACCACGCCGATGCCCATCATCGACAGGGGCATCCGGCCGAGGAAGCCCGCGGCGGAGAATCCCTTGGTGCCGGGGGCGGCGAACAGGGCGCGGTACGGGCTGGGCACGGGGAACTCCGGTCGGCTCGGCTCGGCCCCCCGGTCACTACGGGCGGCCTGAACACCGGTAAGGCGTGAATCTGGCCGATACAGCTTACGGGTGAGGTGACCCTAACGCACTCCCGCGGACCGCTTGTCATGTGGCCGTTGTCCGTCTGTCAGCGACGGATGGCAGGATCGAAGACATGCCAGACGCGCTCGATGCCACCCCCTACGACGCCCTTCTCCTGCTCTCGTTCGGCGGCCCGGAAGGCCCGGACGACGTGGTCCCGTTCCTGGAGAACGTGACGCGGGGGCGCGGCATCCCCAAGGAACGGCTCAAGGAGGTGGGGCAGCACTACTTCCTGTTCGGCGGGGTCAGCCCCATCAACGACCAGAACCGCGCCCTGCTCGACGCCCTCCGCAAGGACTTCGCCGACCACGGCCTGGACCTGCCCGTCTACTGGGGCAACCGCAACTGGGCGCCGTACCTGACCGACACCCTGCGCGAGATGGCCGCCGACGGCAGGCGCCGCATCCTGGTCCTCGCCACCAGCGCGTACGCCTCGTACTCGGGCTGCCGCCAGTACCGCGAGAACCTCGCCGAGGCGCTGGCCACCCTGGAGGCCGAGGGTCTGGACCTGCCGAAGGTCGACAAGCTGCGGCACTACTTCAACCACCCCGGCTTCGTCCGGCCCATGGCCGAGGGCGTCCTGAAGTCCCTGGCCGAACTGGACCAGGACGTACGGGAGGGCGCGCACCTCGCCTTCACGACGCACTCCATCCCGGACGCGGCCGCCGATGCCTCCGGGCCCGTGGAGGACCACGGTGACGGGGGCGCGTACGTCAGGCAGCATCTGGACGTGGCGCGGCTGATCGTCGACATCGTGCGCGAGGAGACGGGGATCGAGCACCCCTGGCAGCTCGTCTACCAGTCGCGCTCGGGAGCGCCCCACATCCCGTGGCTGGAGCCCGACATCTGCGACCACCTGGAAGAGCTGCACGGCGCCGGTGTCCCGGCCGTCGTGATGGCCCCCATCGGGTTCGTCTCGGACCACATGGAGGTCCTGTACGACCTCGACACCGAGGCCACGGCCAAGGCGGCGGAGCTGGGGCTGCCGGTGCGCCGTTCGGCCACCGTGGGCGCCGATCCGCGGTTCGCCGCGGCGATCCGTGAACTCGTTCTGGAGCGCGCCGCGTCCGAGAGCGGGCGCCAGGTGACACCCTGCGCCCTGGGTGCGCTCGGCGCGAGTCACGACCTGTGCCCCGTGGGCTGCTGCCCCGCCCGCGCCCCCAAGCCCGCCGCCGCGGGCGCCGACAGTCCGTACGCCTGAGGAGCCCCGTGATCGAGCCCCTGCACACCGAACTGCTCCAGCTCGCCCACCAGGCCGCCCGCAGCGCCGGTGAGCTGCTCCGGGACGGACGTCCGGCGGACCTCACGGTCGCCGCGACCAAGTCCAGCCCGATCGACGTCGTCACCGAGATGGACATCGCCGCCGAGAAGCTGATCACCGACCTGATCACCCAGCACCGCCCCGCCGACGGCTTCCTCGGCGAGGAGGGCGCCGCCACGGAGGGCACCAGCGGCATCCGCTGGGTCGTCGACCCGCTCGACGGCACGGTCAACTACCTGTACGGGCTGCCTACGTGGGCGGTGTCCATCGCCGCCGAACAGAACGGCGAGACCGTCGTCGGAGTCGTCGCGGCGCCGATGCGCGGCGAGACCTACCACGCGGTACGCGGCCGTGGCGCCCGGGCCACCGGAGCCTGGGTCGGCGAACGCCGGCTGACCTGCCGCCCGTCGCCATCCCTGGACCAGGCCCTGGTCTCCACCGGCTTCAACTACGTGACCGAGGTCAAGACCCACCAGGCCGACGTCGCCCAGCGGCTGATCCCGCTGCTCCGTGACATCAGGCGCTCCGGCTCGGCGGCGGTCGACCTGTGCGACGTCGCGGCGGGCCGCCTCGACGGCTACTACGAGCGCGGGCTCCACCCCTGGGACCTCGCGGCGGGCGACCTGATCGCCCGTGAGGCGGGCGCCCTGACCGGTGGACGCCCTGGAGAGCGCCCCGGAGGCGATCTGGCGGTCGCGGCCTCCCCGGGCGTCTTCGAGCCCCTCCAGCGGCTCCTGGAGGAGTTCGGCGCCTGGCACGACTGACGGCGCGTACAACAGCGCGGCCGGCCACGCTTACAAACAGGCGGCGAACAGAGCGGGGCCCCGGCACTGGATCGATGCCGGGGCCCGCTCTCGTACGGATGAAGTTTTAGAGAAGAACTGATCAGACGCGCGTCGCGCCGACCTCGACACCGTGCTCGGCGGCGAGGCGGTGCAGGTCGTCGAGCTCGGCCTGCTCGACCTCCGCGAGGAAGTCGTCGCCTGTTTCGCGAGCCCGCGTCAGGTCGGACTCGGTAGCCCTTATGCGCTGCAGAAGTCCTGCGGTGAAAGCGTCCATGCTGCGCCCCCTCGTCCTGGGTCGTGGGTCGATGGCACGGGGGTGTGCCGTTCGGAAGGGGCGATCACGTCTCCAAGGGGTGCCCAGCGCTGCCCGGCTGGGCGGCGACGGTGCCGGACACCCACGCCCACTCTGCGGAAAGCGGATTGACGTACCACAAGGTGGCTTGCCACAAGCAGAGCGTGATCGCGGGGTGTAAAGCCGTCCTCCCCCCGCTCTCTTCCGTGGAAACCTCAACCGCACGAGAAAATCTGGCATTCCCACACGCTCTCACCCGTCTTACAGCCGACTTATGGCCGAAAAGGGCAGGATGGAGGCCTTACCCACGACAGACCCTGCCCGCATGCGCTGAAACGGCGCTACGCGGGTGGACAGAGGAAGGACAAGCGACGTGCGTGTACTCGTCGTCGAGGACGAGCAGCTGCTCGCCGATGCGGTGGCCACCGGACTGCGCCGGGAGGCCATGGCCGTCGACGTCGTGTACGACGGCGCGGCCGCCCTGGAGCGCATCGGGGTCAACGACTACGACGTGGTCGTCCTCGACCGTGACCTCCCGCTCGTGCACGGCGACGACGTCTGCCGCAAGGTCGTCGAGCTCGGCATGCCCACGCGCGTGCTGATGCTCACCGCGTCCGGCGACGTCAGCGACCGCGTCGAGGGCCTGGAGATCGGCGCCGACGACTACCTCCCCAAGCCCTTCGCGTTCAGCGAGCTGACGGCCCGCGTGCGTGCCCTCGGCCGCCGTACGAGCCTGCCCCTGCCGCCCGTCCTCGAGCGCGCCGGGATCAAGCTCGACCCCAACCGCCGCGAGGTCTTCCGCGACGGCAAGGAAGTCCAGCTCGCGCCCAAGGAGTTCGCGGTCCTGGAGGTGCTGCTGCGCAGCGAGGGCGCCGTCGTCTCCGCGGAACAGCTCCTGGAGAAGGCCTGGGACGAGAACACGGACCCCTTCACCAACGTCGTACGGGTCACGGTCATGACCCTGCGCCGCAAGCTCGGCGAGCCCCCCGTGATCGTCACCGTGCCCGGCTCCGGCTACCGGATCTGATCCACTGTGGCCACGACCCCCGCGCCTCCCACGGCGCCTCCGAAGCCCACGTGGGACCCCAGAAGAGTCGAGCCTCCCTTCCCCTGGCTGAGGCCGACCATCCGGATACGGCTGACGCTGCTGTACGGCGGCATGTTCCTGATCGCCGGCATCATGCTGCTGTCGATCATCTATCTGCTCGCCGCGCAGGCCCTGAACGTGGGCAGTGATCTGCCCTTCAGGATCGTCTCCGGCGGAGTGAGCAGCCAGACCTGCAACTTCCCGGCCCAGCCTTCGGCGACCGAGCTCAACAGCGCGATGAACGCCTGCGTCAACGAGCAGCGCCAGCATGCCCTGGACGACCTGCTCAGCCGTTCGCTGCTCGCCCTGCTCGGCCTGGCCATCATCGCCTTCGCCTTCGGTTACGCGATGGCGGGCCGGGTGCTCTCGCCGCTCGGCCGGATCACCCGCACCGCGCGCGCGGTGGCCGGCTCGGACCTCTCCCGGCGGATCGAACTGGACGGCCCGGACGACGAGTTGAAGGAGCTGGCGGACACCTTCGACGACATGCTGGAGCGGCTGCAGCGGGCCTTCACCGCTCAGCAGCGCTTCGTCGGGAACGCCTCGCACGAACTGCGCACCCCGCTCGCGATCAACCGCACGCTCCTCGAAGTGCACCTCTCCGACCCCGGGGCGCCGATGGAGCTGCAGCAGCTTGGCAAGACCCTGCTGGCCACCAACGAGCGCAGCGAGCAGCTCGTCGAGGGCCTGCTGCTGCTCGCCCGCAGCGACAACCAGATCGTCGAGCGCAAGCCTGTGGACCTTGCGGAGGTCGCCTCGCAGGCCGTCGACCAGGTGCACGCCGAGGCGGACGCCAAGGGCGTGGAGATGCGCGGGGAGCGTGCCCCGGCGGTCGTCCAGGGCAACGGCGTCCTCCTTGAGCGGATCGCCCTGAACCTCGTCCAGAACGCCGTCCGGTACAACGTGCCGGAGGACGGCTGGGTCGAGGTCACCACGGAGGTCCAGCACGGGCAGGCGGTCCTGGTGGTGTCGAACACGGGGCCGGTGGTTCCCGCGTACGAGATCGACAATCTTTTCGAGCCCTTCCGGCGGCTGCGTACGGAGCGCACGGGCAGCGACAAGGGCGTGGGCCTCGGCCTGTCGATCGCCCGGTCGGTGGCCCGCGCGCACGGGGGTCTCATCGTCGCTCAGCCGCGCGAAGGAGGTGGGCTCGTGATGCGAGTCACCCTTCCCATCTGAGACCATGTCGCCGACACGCGAGGATGTTCGCTTTGCGCGGAATTTCCTGGGCATAGGTCCAGGAGTCTCGTGTGTGATCGATCACAAGGGCGATTTTCCGGCCATCTACTCTCCGTGATCAAGAAGGCCGTCGGAAAGCCGGGAAAATCCGGGTTTTCGGGGGTCCAGATCACGGGAAGTACACGGTGGAACGCCTTTGAAGTGCGGCCTTAGGACCGTGTACGGTCCGCATCGCCATCCAAGCCGATCACTCTTGAGGAGTCCGGTTGGGTGTCGATTGAGTAACAGACCTTGATGTGAGGCAAAATCTCCGCCTCGGGTCGGGCACAAGTCCGGCCTCTCACGCGTTACGTGCGCTGGAGACACCGCAGACACCCAGAGGGGGAGAGCGACATGGCAACGGATTACGACACCCCACGCAAGACCGACGACGACGTCGATTCGGACAGCCTTGAAGAACTGAAGGCTCGCCGGAACGACAAGTCGACGTCGTCTGTCGACGTAGATGAGTTCGAGGCCGCAGAAGGCCTGGAGCTGCCCGGCGCGGACCTCTCGAACGAAGAGCTGGCCGTCCGGGTCCTGCCCAAGCAGCAGGACGAGTTCACTTGCATGAGCTGCTTCCTGGTGCACCACCGCAGCCAGCTGGCCCGAGAGAAGAACGGCCAGCCGATCTGCCGCGACTGCGACTGAGGCAGGGTCGGCCGTGACTGGCTCGACCCCTCCTTGGAAGCGCCGCTCCTCCGGACGGGGAGCGGACGAAGGGCCGTCAGACGGCTCTGAAGGCGTGCGTGACGACGAGCGGGGCTCTTCCGGACCAGGATCAGCCTCGCTCGAGCCGGCGCCCGCGACAACGTCGTCAGGGGCTTTTGGGCCCGCCGACGACCTGGTGCCCGTGGGCACCCCGGCGCCCACGGCGAAGAGCCGTGCGGCCGCCGTCCGTGACGGAGTCAGGGAAGGCGTCCGCAAGGGCGGCAGCAGGGCCAGGGCAGGACTGTCCTACCTTGCCGACCGCATTATCGAGATGGCTCCGCGTATCCCCGTACGGGATCTCGCGGCCCTCCGTCGGCAGTTCCCCGGGCTGACCGCCGAGGAGCTCGCGGACAAGCTTGTCGCGGGCGCGGCCAACGCGACGTCCGCGGTGGGCGCCGGCATCGGCGCGGCCGCGATGCTTCCGGTGCCGCCCGCGATGCCGACGGAGATCGCCGCCGAGATCACCGGCGTCGCCGCGATCGAGCTGAAGCTGATCGCCGAACTGCACGAGGTCTACGGCGTACGGCCGCCGGGGAATCTGACGCAGCGCAGCACCGGGTATCTGAACTCCTGGTCCACCGAGCGCGGGATCGACGTGACGAAAGCGGCGACTCTCAGCGCGGCGTTGGGCGGCCCGATGAAGCGCCAGCTGCGCCAGCAGATCATGAAGCGCGTGGTCCGGGACCTGCCCAATCTGATGCCGTTCATGGTCGGCGCGGCGGTCGGAGCGGTGATGAACCGCCGCGACACCAAGCGCCTCGCGGAGCACATCCGCAAGGACCTGCGTAAGTCCCAGGTGCCGTGGGACGCGCTTCCCGAACTGCCGCCGCTGGAGCGGCCCGCCGACCCCCTGCGGATGGGGGAGATCCCCAAGGAGCTCGGGAACTGAGCTCGTCCCGCCCGTCCCGAGAGCGCCCCGCCTGTCCGGAGGGCGCCTGTCCCTACGCCTTCGTCCGTGCGGCCACTAGGGCCGCTGCCAGGCGCTCCGGCTCCCGGGTCGACAGATACAGGTAGGGCGTCGGGTCTTCCGGGTCGGTGACCTCGACGCGGAGGGCTGTGGGGATGTAGGCGCGCAGGAGCATGAAGGCGCGAGTGTCGGCCTTGAACGTGCGCCAGGCGCGCGCCTCCTCCGGGTCCAGGATCTCGGCGTCGCCGAGGGCCGCGACCGGGATCTTCGCGTCGCCCGCGATCAGGGAGTCGCCCACGACGCGGATGCGGATCGAGCCGTACGAGCTCGTCACGACCGCCGCGACCGCGGTGCCGCCGACCAGGCCGCCGAGCAGCGGCAGCGCACCGAACGGCAGGAAGATCAGGGCCATCGAGACCCCCACCAGGAAGCAGACCAGCCACCAGGTGCGGGGCGCGTGGAGGCGTTCTTCGTACGGCGAGGCGGAGAGCTGCATGCGGCCAAGCTTGGCACGGTGCGGGTGTTGCTCTGACGCGCGGGTAAGGTCTGCGGCTGTGAGTGGTACATCCTCAGTTCTGAAGCCTCCCGCCGACGCCGTCGCGCCGGTGCGGCACCCCGACGCGCCCCCGCCCGGGGAACTCCTCGGCGCGCACTACGGAGAGTGTTTCGGGTGTGGCGAGGGACAGGCCCACGGGCTGCACCTCGAAGCCCGCGCGGGGGAGGGGGTCCGGATCACGGCCGAGTTCACCGTGCGGGCCGCCCACCAGGGTGCGCCCGGTCTCGCGCACGGCGGGGTGCTCGCCACCGCGCTCGACGAGTCGCTCGGCTCGCTGAACTGGCTGCTGCGGACCATCGCGGTGACGGGACGGCTGGAGACGGACTTCGTACGGCCGGTACCCGTCGACACCGTGCTGTATCTGGAGGCCGAGGTCACGGCTGTGGCGGGACGCAAGATCTACTCGACCGCCACCGGGCGGATCGGCGGCCCCGAGGGGCCCGTCGCCGTCCGGGCCGAGGCCCTCTTCATCGAGGTGAAGGTCGACCACTTCATCGACAACGGCCGCCAGGAGGAGATCCGGGCGGCCATGAACGACCCGGACCAGATCCGGCGCGCCCGCGCCTTCGAGGTGAACCCGTGACCCGTAATCCCGTGGATGTGCTGATCAGGCGCATCGACCCGGAAGTTCCGCTTCCCGAGTACGCGCACCCCGGTGACGCGGGAGCGGATCTGCGCACCACCGAGAGTCGTGAACTGAAGCCGGGCGAGAGGGCCGTTCTGCCCACAGGGGTGTCTGTCGCGCTGCCCGAGGGGTACGCGGCCTTCGTGCACCCCCGTTCCGGGCTGGCCGCCCGCTGCGGTGTCGCCCTCGTGAATGCCCCGGGGACGGTGGATGCCGGGTACCGTGGGGAGATCAAGGTGATCGTGGTGAATCTCGACCCGCGCGAGTCCGTGCGGTTCGAGCGCTTCGACCGGATTGCCCAACTGGTCGTCCAGCAGGTCGAGAAGGTCCGCTTCCAGGAGGTCGCGGAGCTTCCCGACTCGGTGCGGGCCGCAGGGGGCTTCGGGTCTACCGGCGGTCATGCCGCCGTGGGCGGCGGGGCGGGTGGGAATCGATACGCTTCGGTCGTATCCGACCGGGAAGGACAGTGACGTGTTCGGACGTCGCAAGAAGGGCAGTGCCGCCGAGGACGCGGCGGGCGAGGCCGAGCAGGTCGTCGACGATGTCGACACTGAGGCGGACGGGACGGAACGGGAGCGGGTGAGGCTCGAGCCGGAGCCGCGGCCCGACGGTCCCTGGGACGACTCGGAGGTGCGCGACCCCGCCGAGGGCCGTGTGGACCTGGGCGGCATTCTGGTGCCCGGAGTCGACGGCATGGAGCTGCGGGTCGAGGTCGCGGGCGACGCGATCGTCGCCGCCACCGTCGTCCTGAAGGACAGCGCCATCCAGCTGCAGGCCTTCGCCGCTCCCAAGCGTGAGGGCATCTGGGGCGAGGTGCGCGAGGAGATCGCTTCCGGCATCACCCAGCAGGGCGGTGTCATCGACGAGGTCGAGGGCCCGCTGGGCTGGGAGCTGCGCGCGCAGGTTCCGGTGCAGCTGCCGGACGGCACGGGCGGTTTCCAGGTCGTACGGTTCGTCGGTGTGGACGGTCCCCGCTGGTTCCTGCGCGGAGTGATCTCCGGGCAGGGTGCGGTGCAGCCGCAGGCCGCGGGTCTGCTTGAGCAGATCTTCCGGGACACGGTCGTCGTCCGCGGTGAGGGCCCGATGGCTCCCCGCGACCCGATCGTCCTGAAGCTGCCGGACGACGCGCAGATGGTCGCCGAGGGTGTCCAGCAGGAGGAGCAGGCGGGTTCCCGCTTCTCCGGCGGCATGGGGCAGTTGCAGCGTGGGCCGGAGATCACCGAGGTTCGCTGACGGTTCTCGGCACGAGAGTCGGGCCGCATCCCCTTCACCGGGGGTGCGGCCCTTTCGTATGCCCAAGCTGCCCTGTCGCGTGCCCAAGCTCTGCTCCACGAAGGGCAGTTGAGGTGCGGGTCTTTCTTCAGGCCTTGACGGAAGTTTGGTCTGGACCTATGGTCCCGGCCAACGCGTGTGTTCAGTCCCCAGTGTGTCGTTCACATACGAGAACGGATCCCGTCACATGCCCGAAACCCCCGCAGCCCGCCCCCGCAGACGGCGCCCGGCCTTCCTCGTCGCCGTTGCCACGACCGCGGCCCTGGTCGCCGCGTTCCTCTCCCTGCCCGGCGCCCAGCAGAAGGCCGAGGCCGCGCCCGCCACCTTCGTGCACCCCGGAGTCGGCGTCTCCCGAGGGCAGTTGGACTTCACCCGCACCCAGGTCCTGGCCGGCGCCCAGCCCTGGAAGGGTGCGTACGACCAGATGCTGGCGAGCAAGTACGCCTCGCTGACACGCACTCCCGCCCCTCGCTCGGTCGTCGAGTGCGGCTCGTACTCCAACCCCAACTACGGCTGCACGGACGAGCGTGAGGACGCGATAGCCGCGTACACGACGGCCCTCGCCTGGTACATCACCCGCGATGTCCGCTATGCGCAGAAGTCCATCCAGCTGATGGACGCCTGGTCGGCCACGATCACCGACCACACCAACAGCAACGCGCCCCTGCAGACCGGCTGGGCCGGCTCCTCGTGGCCGAAGGCCGCCGAGATCATCAAGTACACGTACACCGGCACCTGGGCCAACTCCGCGCGCTTCGGGACCATGCTGCGCAACGTCTACCTGCCCGAGATCATCAACGGCTCCAACTCCAACGGGAACTGGGAGCTGTCGATGATGGAGGCCGCCATCGGCATCTCCGTCTTCCTGGAGGACAAGGGGGTGTGGGACTCCGCGATGGCGAAGTTCCGTACGCGTACGGCCGCGTACGTCTACCTCTCCTCCGACGGTGCCGTGCCGAAGACCGTGCCGAGCCAGAACCTCAACACCACGGCCAAGATCGTCGCGTACTGGCAGGGGCAGTCCACCTTCACCACTGGCCTCACCCAGGAGACCTGCCGCGACTTCGTGCACACCGGGTACGGCATCTCCGCCATCTCGCACGTCGCGGAGACCAGCCGGATCCAGGGCATCGACCTGTACGGCACCGATGTGGGTGAGCGGCTGCGCCAGGCGCTCGGCTTCCAGTCCAAGTACCAGCTGGGCGAGGCGGTGCCCAGCTCGCTGTGCGGCGGGTCCCTCACCCTCGGGCTCGGGCCGATCACCGAGGTCGGCTACAACGCCATGCACAACCGCCTCGGCTACGGCATGACCAACACCCAGAACCTGACCATGCAGAACCGTCCGTCCGGCACCAATAACCTGTTCGTCGCCTGGGAGACGCTGACCCACGGGGACAACCTCAGCTGACGCACTCCGCGGCCGGGTGCCTGGTGACGTCACCAGGCACCCGGCCGACGTCTTCCAGGCCCGCATCAGGGTTGCGTCAAAGTCACTCCCCGGCAGACCCCCTGCCCCTTTTGCCGGGATTATTGGCCGTAGGGTCGACGCTGCGTACACAGCGGTGACAGGAAGACAATAGGGGCCATGGGACGCGGCAAGCTTCGGATCTACCTCGGCGCGGCACCGGGCGTCGGCAAGACCTACGCGATGCTCTCCGAGGCGCACCGGCGCGTGGAGCGGGGCACCGACTGCGTCGTCGCGTTCGTCGAGCACCACAACCGTGCGCGCACCGAGGTGATGCTGCACGGTCTCGAGCAGCTCCCTCGCAGGGAGCTGGCGTACCGGGGCTCCCTCTTCACCGAGATGGACGTGGACGCCGTACTGGAGCGAGCCCCGGCCGTCGCCCTGGTGGACGAACTTGCGCACACCAATGTCCCCGGTTCGCGGAACGCCAAGCGCTGGCAGGACGTCGAGGAACTGCTGGCCGCGGGGATCGATGTCGTCTCGACCGTCAACATCCAGCACCTGGAGTCGCTGGGTGACGTGGTGGAGTCGATCACGGGCGTACGGCAGCGGGAGACCGTTCCGGACGAGGTGGTCCGGCGGGCGGATCAGATCGAGCTGGTCGACATGTCGCCACAGGCGCTGCGGAGACGCATGGCGCACGGCAACATCTACAAGTCCGACAAGGTCGACGCGGCGCTGTCGAACTACTTCCGCCCCGGCAACCTGACCGCGCTGCGTGAGCTGGCGCTGCTGTGGGTGGCGGACCGGGTGGACGAGTACCTGACCGAGTACCGCACCGATCACCGGGTCTCGAAGATCTGGGGTTCGCGGGAACGGATCGTGGTGGGGCTGACCGGCGGTCCGGAGGGCCGGACCCTGATCCGCCGCGCCGCACGGCTCGCGGAGAAGGGCGCGGGCGGTGAGGTGATGGCCGTCTACATCGCCCGCAGCGACGGTCTGACCTCCGCCTCGCCCAAGGAACTGGCCGTCCAGCGCACCCTGGTCGAGGACCTGGGCGGCACCTTCCACCATGTGGTCGGGGACGACATACCGGCGTCGCTGCTGGACTTCGCGCGGGGTGTCAACGCCACACAGATCGTGCTCGGCTCCTCGCGCCGCAAGGCCTGGCAGTACATGTTCGGGCCGGGCGTCGGTGCCACGGTGGCCCGGGAGTCGGGCTCCGACCTGGACGTGCACATCGTCACGCATGACGAGGTCGCCAAGGGGCGGGGGCTGCCGGTCGCGCGGGGTGCGCGGCTCGGCCGGTCGCGGATCATCTGGGGCTGGATCGTCGGCGTCGGGGGCCCGGTGGTCCTCGCGCTGCTCCTGAACACGGTGGATCTCGGCCTCGCCAACGACATGCTGCTGTTCCTGACGGTGACGGTGGCGGCGGCCCTGCTCGGCGGCCTGTACCCGGCGCTCGCCTCGGCGGCCTTCGGCTCCCTGCTGCTGAACTACTACTACACGCCGCCGCTGCACCGGCTGACGATCGCCGATCCCAAGAACATCGTCGCCATCGCGATCTTCGTCGGCGTCGCCGTCTCCGTCGCCTCCGTGGTGGACCTCGCGGCCCGCCGCACCCACCAGGCGGCACGGCTGCGCGCCGAGTCCGAGATCCTCTCCTTCCTCGCGGGCAGTGTGCTGCGCGGCGAGACCAGCCTGGAGGCCTTGCTGGAGCGGGTCCGGGAGACGTTCGGGATGGAGTCGGTGGCGCTGCTCGAGCGGGAGAGCGACGTCGATCCGTGGACGTGCGCGGGGAGCGTGGGCCCACGTCCGCTGGTGGAGCGGCCCGAGGACGCGGACGTGGACATGCCGGTCGGCGACCACATGGCGCTCGCGCTGTCCGGGCGCGTCCTGCCTGCCTCCGACCGCCGGGTTCTGGCCGCCTTCGCCGCGCAGGCCGCGGTCGTCCTGGACCGGCAGCGGCTCCAGCACGAGGCCGACCAGGCCAAGGAGCTGGCGGAGGGCAACCGGATCCGTACGGCGCTGCTGGCCGCTGTCAGCCACGACCTCCGGACCCCGCTGGCCGGGATCAAGGCGGCGGTCTCGTCCTTGCGCTCGGACGACGTGGCCTGGTCCGAGGAGGATCAGGCGGAACTTCTCGAAGGCATCGAGGACGGCGCCGACCGGCTGGACCATCTGGTGGGCAACCTGCTGGACATGTCCCGGCTCCAGACCGGCACCGTCACTCCGCTCATCCGGGAGATCGACCTCGACGAGGTGGTCCCGATGGCGCTCGGCGGCGTACCCGAGGACAGCGTCGAGCTGGAGATCCCGGAGAGCCTGCCGATGGTCGCGGTCGACGCGGGGCTGCTGGAGCGGGCCGTCGCCAACCTGGTGGAGAACGCCGTCAAGTACAGCCCCGCCGACGAACTGGTCCTGGTCTCGGCGAGCGCCATGGCCGACCGGGTGGAGATGCGGGTGGTGGACCGCGGTCCCGGTGTCCCCGACGAGGCCAAGGACAGGATCTTCGCGCCCTTCCAGCGCTACGGTGACGCTCCGCGCGGCACCGGTGTAGGCCTCGGCCTCGCGGTCGCCCGCGGGTTCGCCGAAGCCATGGGAGGCACACTGAACGCCGAGGACACCCCCGGCGGCGGACTCACCATGGTGCTCACGCTCCGGGCGGTGGACAGCCGCCCCGACCTGACCACCGCAGCACCAGCAGCAGAAAGGCAGGCCTCATGACCCGGGTCCTCGTGGTCGATGACGAACCCCAGATCACCCGAGCCCTCGTCATCAACCTGAAGGCACGCAAGTACGAGGTCGACGCGGCCCCCGACGGCGCCACCGCGCTCCAGCTCGCCGCCGCCCGCCACCCCGACGTCGTCGTGCTCGACCTCGGCCTGCCCGACATGGACGGCGTCGAGGTGATCAGGGGACTGCGCGGCTGGACCCGGGTGCCGATCCTGGTGCTCTCCGCCCGGCACTCCTCCGACGAGAAGGTCGAGGCCCTGGACGCGGGCGCCGACGACTACGTCACCAAGCCCTTCGGCATGGACGAGCTGCTCGCCAGGCTGCGCGCCGCCGTCCGCCGCGCGGAGCCCACCGGGGCCGGCGAGGACGACGTGATCGTCGAGACCGACGACTTCACCGTCGACCTGGCCGCCAAGAAGGTCAACCGCGACGGACGCGATGTGCGGCTGACCCCCACGGAATGGCACCTCCTGGAGGTCCTGGTGCGCAACACGGGCCGTCTGGTCAGCCAGAAGCAGCTGCTCCAGGAGGTGTGGGGGCCGTCGTACGGCACGGAGACGAACTATCTGCGGGTCTACATGGCGCAACTGCGCCGCAAGCTGGAGGTGGACCCCTCACATCCGCGGCACTTCATTACGGAGCCGGGGATGGGATACCGGTTCGAACGCTGATCATCGCGGGTATGTTCGAACGCGGACCCTCGCGGGTACGACGCTGTGAGCGGGCCCCGGTACGCTTTCGGTATGAGTGCTGTTCCTCGTTCCGAAAAGCCGGCGGGCCGGTTCCGGCGCATGCTGGACAGGCTCTCCTCGTCCCAGGAGGACCTGGAGTCCGAGGAGCTGCGCGAGGACGCCGAGACCGCGGGCTGTACGCGCATCGGTGACTGCCACGACCGACAGATCGTGACGGTTACTGGTACCTTGCGCACGGTCACTCTGCGGCCGCGCGCGGGAGTCCCGGCCCTGGAGGCCGAGCTGTTCGACGGCTCGGCGGCCCTGGACGTGGTGTGGCTCGGCCGGCGCTCCATCGTGGGTATCGAGCCGGGGCGCAAGCTCATCGCATCGGGCCGCGTCTCCATGAGCCGGGGCCGTAGGGTGCTGTTCAACCCGAAGTACGAACTCAGACCGCTCGGACGGGAGTAGCCGGTGACGTCGCTCGACAAGCCGACCGAAGACGCCCAGCAGGATTCGAGGGCGGTGACGGAGGCCGCGCTCTTCGAGGCGTTCGGCGGTGTGCGGGGCATGGTCGAGACCGTCGTGCCCGGCCTCCTCTTCGTCACCATCTTCACGATCAACAAGGACCTGCATTCGGCGGCCATCGCCGCCCTTGCCACGTCCGTGCTGCTCGTGGTGGTCCGCCTGGTCATGAAGGACACCGTCAAGCACGCCTTCAGCGGCGTCTTCGGCGTCGCCTTCGGTGTGGTCTTCGCGATGATGACGGGCAACGCCAAGGACTTCTACCTGCCGGGCATGCTCTACACGCTCAGCCTGGCCCTCGCCTACATCATCACCACCCTCGCGGGCGTGCCCCTGATCGGCCTGATGCTCGGCCCGGTCTTCAAGGAGAACCTCTCCTGGCGCACCCGCAACCCCGGCCGCAAGAAGGCGTACACCAAGGCCAGCTGGGCCTGGGGCCTGATCCTGCTCGCCAAGTGCGCGGTGCTCTTCCCGCTCTACTGGTGGGCCGACACCACCCAGTTCGGCTGGGTCCTGATCGCCCTGAAGATCCCGCCCTTCCTGCTCGCCGTCTGGCTCACGTGGGTCTTCCTCGCGAAGGCGCCGCCGCCGATCGACGTGTTCGCGGAAATGGAAGCCGAGGAGAAGGCGGAGAAGGAGCGGAAGGCCGCACTCGCGCAGGAGCGTGGCGAGACCACTCCGACCAGCCACCGCCGCGAGGCGTAAGCACTTCAGCCCGGTACGAAGCACTTCAGCCCGTACGACGATGGGGGCGCCCGGAGAATTCTCCGGGCGCCCCCATCGTCGTACGGGAAGCGGCTAGCTCGATGCGTCCTCGCGGCGCACCGACAGCAGGTCCTCCAGCTGCTCCTCGCGGGCCTGCGCGGCCACGAACAGGAGCTCGTCACCGGCCTCCAGGGAGTCCTCCCGGGAGGGGGTCAGGACGCGGGTGCCGCGGATGATGGTGACCAGGGACGTGTCCTCGGGCCACTCGACATCGCCGACCTGGGTGCCGGCCAGGGCGGACTCCGGCGGCAGAGTCAGCTCGACGAGGTTGGCGTCGCCGTGGCTGAAGCGGAGCAGTCGGACGAGGTCGCCGACGCTGACGGCCTCCTCGACCAGGGCCGACATCAGGCGGGGCGTGGAGACGGCGACGTCGACGCCCCAGGACTCGTTGAACAGCCACTCGTTCTTGGGGTTGTTGACGCGGGCGACGACCCGCGGAACCCCGTACTCGGTCTTCGCGAGCAGGGAGACGACGAGGTTGACCTTGTCGTCGCCGGTGGCCGCGATGACCACGTTGCAGCGCTGGAGCGCGGCCTCGTCCAGGGAGGTGATCTCGCAGGCGTCGGCGAGCAGCCACTCCGCCTGCGGGACGCGCTCGACCGAGATGGCGGTCGGCGCCTTGTCGATCAGCAGGATCTCGTGACCGTTCTCCAGGAGCTCGCCCGCGATCGAGCGGCCCACGGCGCCGGCACCGGCAATGGCGACTCTCATCAGTGACCGGTCTCCTCTTCAGGGCCCTTGGCGAAGGACGCCTCGACCTTGTCCACGTCGGACGTGCGCATCATCACGTGCACCAGGTCGCCTTCTTGCAGCACGGTCTGCGAGGTGGGCAGGACCGCCTCGCCCAGCCGGGTGAGGAACCCCACGCGCACGCCGGTCTCGTCCTGGAGCCGGCTGATCTTGTGGCCGACCCAGGAGGTGGAGGTGTGCACCTCGGCGAGCTGTACGCCGCCGGTGGGGTCGCGCCACAGCGGCTCGGCGCCCGAGGGCAGCAGTCGGCGGAGCATCTGGTCGGCCGTCCAGCGGACGGTGGCGACGGTCGGGATGCCGAGGCGCTGGTAGACCTCGGCGCGGCGCGGGTCGTAGATGCGCGCCGCGACGTTCTCGATGCCGAACATCTCGCGGGCCACCCGGGCCGCGATGATGTTCGAGTTGTCACCGCTGGAGACCGCGGCGAACGCCCCGGCCTCCTCGATGCCCGCCTCGCGCAGGGTGTCCTGGTCGAAGCCGACTCCGGTGACACGACGGCCGCCGAACCCGGAGCCCAGTCGTCGGAAGGCGGTGGGGTCCTGGTCGATCACGGCGACCGTGTGCCCCTGTTGCTCCAGGGTCTGGGCAAGAGCGGAACCCACTCTTCCGCAGCCCATGATGACGATGTGCACGACCGTCCTTCCGAATGTGAATGGTTACGGCTCAGGCTAAACAGGGTCTCAGACCGCCGCCCAAGCTACACACGCGCGGTCAGTCGGGGGCACCCCCGTGCACGTTCGCCCGCTGGATTTCCGCGATCAGTGGCGATCGGCCGCGATCAGCGGCGGTTGATGCTGCGGACGCTCACCAGAGTGAGGATTCCGAGGCCGATGAGTCCGGCGGCCGCGCCGATGAGCTCCGCGGTGGCGTGCATGGAACCTCCATAAGCGGGCAAATATGGACGTTTTTCATATAGGCATGCGGATCTCCGCGGGTGCGGAATCCGCAGCGCGGCATGTGCCCGTTTTCACTCGGACGCCAGATGTCGGACGGCAGGTGGGCGGGCCCCCGTTCGAACGCTTACGATCCTCTGCGTGTCCAAACTGACCGACGTGCCCAAACGGATCCTGATCGGGCGCGCACTGCGCAGTGACCGGCTCGGAGAAACACTCCTGCCGAAGCGCATCGCACTCCCCGTCTTCGCATCCGACCCGCTCTCCTCCGTGGCGTACGCACCCGGAGAAGTGCTCCTGGTCCTCTCCATCGCGGGCGTGTCGGCCTACCACTTCAGCCCCTGGATCGCGGTCGCGGTCGTCGTGCTGATGTTCACCGTCGTCGCCTCGTACCGACAGAACGTGCACGCGTACCCGAGCGGCGGTGGCGACTACGAGGTGGCCAACACCAACCTCGGCCCCCGGGCGGGCCTCACGGTCGCCAGCGCGCTGCTCGTCGACTACGTCCTCACCGTTGCCGTGTCGATCGCGTCCGGCATCGAGAACCTTGGCTCGGCGATCCCGTTCGTGATCGAGCACAAGGTGCTCTGCGCGGTCGCCGTCATCGTGCTGCTCACGCTCATGAACCTGCGCGGAGTGAAGGAGTCCGGAAAGCTCTTCGCGATTCCGACGTACGTCTTCGTGGCGGGCGTCTTCATCATGATCGCGTGGGGCTCGTTCCGTGGGCTCGTGCTGGACGACACCATGAAGGCGCCGACCGCCGACTTCCACATCCAGGCCGAGCACCAGGGACTCGCCGGCTTCGCCCTCGTCTTCCTGCTGCTGCGCGCCTTCTCCTCCGGCTGTGCCGCACTCACCGGCGTGGAGGCGATCTCCAACGGCGTCCCGGCCTTCCGCAAGCCCAAGTCCAAGAACGCCGCGACCACCCTCGCGGCGATGGGCCTGCTCGCCGTCACCATGTTCTGCGGCATCATCGCCCTGGCCATGGCGACCAAGGTGCGGATGGCCGAGAACCCGGCCGTCGACCTGATCCACAACGGCGTGGCGGTCGGCGCCGACTATGTACAGAACCCGGTGATCTCGCAGGTCGCCGAGGCAGTCTTCGGCAAGGGCAGCTTCCCGTTCGTCGTGCTGGCCGCCGCCACCGCGCTGGTCCTCTTCCTCGCCGCCAACACCGCGTACAACGGCTTCCCGCTGCTGGGCTCGATCCTCGCGCAGGACCGTTACCTCCCGCGCCAGCTGCACACCCGCGGCGACCGCCTCGCCTTCTCCAACGGCATCGTGCTGCTCGCGCTCGCGGCCGCCGTGCTCGTCTGGGCCTACGGGGCGGACTCGACCAAGCTCATCCAGCTGTACATCGTCGGTGTCTTCGTCTCCTTCACGCTCAGCCAGACCGGCATGGTCCGGCACTGGAACCGTCACCTGCGCACCGAGAAGGACCAGGCCAAGCGCCGCCACATGATCCGCTCCCGCGCGATCAACACCTTCGGAGCCTTCTTCACCGGCCTTGTGCTGGTCGTCGTACTCGTCACGAAGTTCACGCACGGTGCCTGGGTCGCCCTGCTCGGCATGGTGATCTTCTACGCGACGATGAGCGCGATCCGTAAGCACTACGACCGGGTCGCCGAGGAACTGATCGCGCCCGAGGGGCCCTCCGACGACAGCGTCCGCCCCTCCCGTGTCCGCTCCGTCGTCCTGATCTCCAAGATCCACCGCCCCACACTGCGGGCCCTCGCCTACGCCAAGCTGATGCGCTCCGACAGTCTGGAGGCGCTCAGCGTCAACGTCGACCCGGCCGAGACGAAGGCCCTGCGCGAGGAGTGGGAGCGGCGCGGCATCGACGTACCGCTGAAGGTCCTCGACTCGCCGTACCGCGAGATCACGCGTCCCGTCATCGAGTACGTGAAGGGGTTGCGCCGTGATTCGCCGCGCGACGTGGTCTCCGTGATCATCCCCGAGTACGTGGTCGGCCACTGGTACGAGCACCTGCTGCACAACCAGAGCGCCCTCCGGCTGAAGGGCCGGCTGCTGTTCACGCCGGGCGTGATGGTGACGTCGGTGCCCTACCAGCTGGAGTCGTCCGAGGTCGCGCGGAAGCGGGCCCGCAAGCGGCAGGACTGGAGCGCGCCAGGGGCGGTGCGGCGTGGTCCCGCCCACGAGCGTCCGAAGGAGCCGTCGGAGCCGACGAAGGGCTGATGTCCCTTCGCCTTGTGGTGAGCGGCCGGGCAGTGTCCACGTAGACTGGTGGGCTGTTGTCCGGCCGTTCCCCCTTCCCGCACCGTTTCCGCACCCATTCGCATTTGGAGTCACCCCGCCATGCAGGCAGAACCGAAGAAATCGCTGGTGGGGGAGGAGTACGAGGTCGAGATCGGCCCTGTCGCCCACGGCGGGCACTGCATCGCCCGTACGGCCGAGGGCCAGGTCCTCTTCGTGCGGCACGCCCTGCCCGGCGAGCGGGTCCTCGCGCGCGTGACAGAGGGCGAGGAAGGTGCGCGGTTCCTGCGCGCCGACGCCGTCACCGTGCTCGAACCGTCCAAGGACCGCGTCGAGGCGCCCTGTCCGTACGCCGGTCCCGGCCGCTGCGGCGGCTGCGACTGGCAGCACGCCAAGCCGGGCGCTCAGCGACGGCTGAAGGGCGAGGTCATCACCGAGCAGTTGCAGCGGCTCGCGGGCCTCACGCCGGAGGAGGCGGGCTGGGACGGCACGGTGATGCCCGCGGAGGGCGACAAGCTGCCGGCCGGCCAGGTCCCCGCCTGGCGCACGCGCCTGCAGTACGCCGTCGACGCGGACGGCAACGCCGGGCTGCGCCGCCACCGCTCGCACGAGGTCGAGCCGATCGAGCACTGCATGATCGCGGCGCCGGGCGTCAGCGAGCTGGGCATCGAGGAGCGCGACTGGTCCGGCATGGAGTCCGTCGAGGCGATCGCCGCCACGGGGTCCCAGGACCGCATGGTGATCCTGGAGCCCAGGCCCGGCGCCCGCCTGCCCCTCGTCGAGCTCGACAAGCCCGTCTCCGTCATGCGCGTCGAGGAGCACGACGGCGGTATCCACCGCGTCCACGGGCGCGCCTTCGTCCGCGAGCGCGCCGACGGCCGCACCTACCGCGTCGGCAGCGGCGGCTTCTGGCAGGTCCACCCGCAGGCCGCGGACACCCTGATGAAGGCCGTCATGCAGGGCCTGACGCCGCGCAAGGGCGAGATGGCGCTCGACCTGTACTGCGGCGTCGGCCTCTTCGCCGGCGCCCTCGCCGACCGCCTCGGCGACAAGGGCGCGGTCCTCGGCATCGAGTCCGGCAAGCGCGCGGTCGAGGACGCCCGCCACAACCTCGCCGCCTTCGACCGCGTCCGGATCGAACAGGGCAAGGTCGAGGCGGTCCTCCCGCGCACCGGAATCACCGAGGTCGACCTGATCGTCCTCGACCCGCCCCGCGCGGGCGCCGGCAAGAAGACCGTCGAGCACCTGTCCTCTCTCGGCGCCCGCCGCATCGCGTACGTCGCCTGCGACCCTGCGGCGCTCGCCCGCGACCTGGGGTACTTCCGCGACGGCGGGTACAAGGTGCGGACGCTGCGGGCGTTCGACCTGTTTCCGATGACGCACCACGTGGAGTGCGTGGCGATTCTGGAGCCTGCCGCAAAGAGCTCGTGACCTGCTGTTTTAGGTGGTGCACGTAATGTGCGCCGTGCGCGTTACTGGCGACGTCTGACGCAGGTTGTGACTGGTTGCCACGGCGGAAGGGGCGCTTCCCACCTTGCTCGGAGCAAGGTGGGAAGCGCCCCTTCTCGTTGCTGCTCGGCATGGCGGGGACGTACCGCTGCCTGCCGGATCCGTGTACCTCGGCCGAGGGGCCGACTCGCCGTCGTACCGCTTTTGTTGGCCCTGGTGGGCCTACTCTCTGCTCTCTCACCCCGCGGTGGCAGGGGCGGGCCGGGGCAGTACTCGCCTCCGATGGGCCTGCCCCCCGTCGGTGACGGGCTTCCGGGACAGAAAACAGTCAAATGCCTGTGCGTCAGCTGAACTCTGTGCCGTCGGCGGACGTATTGATCAGGGCACGGCGCCAATACCGGGCCGTGTTGACGGGTGGTCTTCAGGAGGAATAGTGACGGATCTCGGACAGCGAGCAGTAGATCTCCGGATCTACCCGCCGGCTCTGGGCGTCCTGGCCCAGGCGGCGGTTCTGTTTTCGCTGGCGGCGTCGGTGGGGCTCGGTGCAGCCGGTTGGCTCATCGGACTGGGATATTCCGTTGCCACGTGGGTCCTGCTCTCCCGCGCCCTGCAACATCCTGACGTTCGCCAATGGGGGCCCGCTGACAGCGTCACCTTTTGCCGGTTGATCCTGACCGGTGGTGTGGCCGCTCTTGTAGCCGACGCCGTTGTTGGAGACGAGCATCGGGCAGTACTGATCGGATTGGCTGCGGTGTCCTTGATTCTCGATGCCGGAGACGGTCAGGTGGCCCGCCGCACAGGAACCGCGTCGAGATTCGGTGCACGGTTCGACATGGAGGCGGACTCCGTCCTGGCGATTGTCCTGAGTATCTACCTCGGGACATCTCTCGGTTGGTGGGCCGTTACGATCGGGCTTTTCCGCTACGCCTTCGTACTGGCATCACGGGTGATGCCGTGGCTGGATGCCCCGCTGCCCTTCCGGATGTCCCGAAAAGTTGTGGCCGCATCACAAGGAGTTGTACTGGTTGTCGCCAGTGCAGGTCTCCTTCCCACGCCAATGGCCCAGGCCTGCGTCGCGGTCTCGATCGGTACGCTGGTCTGGTCGTTCGGCATCGATGTCGGGTATCTGTGGCGGCAGTCGGCGCTGAAGCGCGTGAGGGAATTCAGTTACAACTAATTCGTTACAACTGACTTGCGCTCGGCAGTGACAGGCAGTAGATGTCGCCGGCGTTGGCCTCATGCGGAAGCGCCAGAATATGAGCGGCCATCGTCTCCGACGAAACCCAGTCGTCGAACTCCAGGTTCATGCTCTCTCCCATGGACAGATTGAAGAGCTCGAACCCCAGTCCGGTCACGCGGTCGAGGCAGCGCTGCGCCACTGAACGTTCGATCGTCGTGAACTCGAATGACAGTGCGGGCAACGCGTGGTTGAGGCCGTCCAGCACTGCGGCTTCGAAGCCTTCGACATCGACCTTGACGAACGCGGGCGTACCGTAGGTTCGAATGAGATCGTCGAGCGTGACGACCGACACGTCCATCTCCGCGTCCCATACCTGGTCCTGCCAGCCGCTCGCTCCATCAGCGGCTTTCACGAATTCCGCCGATGCTGTGGAGACGGTGGGATTCGCTGAGTTGACATAGAACTTCGTGGCTCCTCCGTGCGCACCGCACACGGCTTCGACCAACACCACGTCTTCGTCACCGGCATAGATTTCTCGGATGGCCCGGATGCACAGTGGTTGCGGCTCAACTGCCGTCACGCGTGCACCCAGACGACGAAAACTGCCGATGCGATCACCGACGTGGGCGCCAATGTCGAAAACGAGGTCGCCGGGCTTCACGAACTGGCCGTAGAAAGCGTCCATCGCCGCGTCTTGGCCGGCATTTCCGTAATAGAACTCGAGCGACCGGCGGATAGAAGAAGCAGCCGGATCGGCCTTGAGGGATTCCAACGCGCCACGGTTTACGTTCATATGGGATTATACCCCGGCGTGGACGTCGCGCAATGCCCGAAGTTGACGCGCCGACCGACGCTCGAAACGGCCGTGAGTATTCGGGTATTCCATCAACTCGGATGTGTTGAGCGTCAGATGGCTTCTCGGGGGCAGCGCGGTCTCGGGCTTGGCGTCCGATTCGTCATCACGGGGTCGGCGTGGAACCGTACGCCGTCAGGAACCGGTCGCGGAAGTCGCTCATCTTCCAGACCGGGGTGCTCTTTCCGGGCTGCAGCCCGTCCGTCCAGCCCCAGTCGGCGATCTTGTCGAGGACCTTCGGATCCTTGGCGACGATGGAGACCGGCACGTCACGGCTGGCGTTGTTGCCGCTGACCCGGGCGATGGGCTGGTGGTCGCCGAGGAAGATGAGCACGGTGTTGTCGTTGCCGTACTTCACCAGGTAGTCGATGAGGCTGGTCACCGAGTACTGGATGGACTTGCCGTACTCCTCCTTCGACCTGGTGGAGTTGGTGAGAAGCTCCGACGGGTCGGTGCCCTCCTTCTCGATGGCGTCGAAGATCGAGCCGTCGCCGAGCTGGTCCTGGGGGACCGTCTTGGGGATGGGCCCCCAGGGCTGGTGGCTGGAGGTCAGGATGATCTCCGACATCAGGGGCTTGTCCTGCTTCTTGCCGTGCTCCAGGCGTTCGAACGAGGCCAGGGCGAACTGGTCGGGCATGGGCGACCAGCTGAACTTGGGCCCCTCGTAACCGAGGTGTTTGGAGTCGTAGACGTTGTCGAGGCCGAAGAACTTCGCCTCCGGCCAGGTCTTCTGGACGCCCGGCATGATGCCGACCGTGCGCCAGGCGCCCGTCTTCTGGAAGGCGCTGGTGAGGGTCATGTGATCGCCGTTGGTGACCGTGCGGTAGCGCTGCTGGTTGTTGATCCACAGGCCCGACAGGAAGGTGGAGTGACCCAGCCAGCTGCTTCCGCCGTACGTCGCCGAGGTGAGCCAGCCGCTCTCCGCCGCGAACCCCGCCTTCTCCAGCTTCTCGTTCTCTGTTGTGAGGGTCGCGGTCACCCCCGGCGAGATGAGCGGGTCCTCGATCGCGCTGCGGCCGTAGCTCTCGATGAAGGTGATCATCATGTCCTTGCCGCGCAGGTCGGTAAGGAGCTGGTCCGGCGGGGTGTTGGCGAAGACGTCCTTCTTGGCCACCTTGGCGAACTCCGCCTCGTCCCGCAGGGTCGACTGCACCGCCTTCACCCGGATATGGGCGAGGTGGGCCGAGCGCTCGGCGGCGACCGGCATGTCGGCGGTGAACTGCACGCCGAGGGCCGCGCACGTGACCCAGACGGTGGCGAACACCAGGGTCGTGCGGGTCGCGGTGGTGGTGTGCCGGGCCATGACGTTGCCCAGCCGGACGACCGCCAGCACCGTGACGACGAGCACGACAAGGACGAGGACAATGATCGCGACGACGAGGCCGAGCGTGCCCTTCGCGCCGATCGTGTCCTTGAGATAGGTGTGCGCGTCGTCGAACAGGGTCCAGTCGAGGACCAGGTTGAAGTCCCGCCCGAGATATTCCTTGAACCCCATGTCGAGGACGTTCAGGATCAGCTGCACTCCGACGACCAGCCCCAGCAGCGACGCCACGACGACGCGCGGCCTGCGCGGCAGGACGATCAGCACAGCGGCGCCGAAGATCGCCTCGACCGGGATGCGTACGAAGGCGATGGGCGTCACGCCGGCGGCGTTGTTCGACATGAGCAGGGTGAACAGCACGAGTGCGGCGGCGAGGGCGTTGACGGTCCACGACACCGCCTTCGCGGCGGCGGGGTACCTGTCACGCCACCCACGCCAGATGCGCCATCCTCGTCGATCGAGACCCGGGGCCGCCTCCGGCGTGGGCTCGTCGGTGGTTTGGGCGGCGGTCTCCGGTGCGTTGTCCGCAGGGGTCTCACCGGCGGCCTCCGGCGTCAGCCCCTGCTCGGGCGTCAGCCCCTCTTCCGGCGTCAGTGCCTCATCCGGAGGCGCCTGCGTCTCATCCGTCGGCTCGCTCGTTTTCGGTAGCTGTCGAGAGCTGCTGTGGGATGACACCCGGCGGTCCTTCCGTGCGAAACACTGTGCTGGTGCGGCGGATCGGCCCCGAACACGTGAGGGCGGTGCGCCTGTAATTGTGTACGGCACCCTGACGGCCCCCGTTCAATCACCCAGGTCCGCTTCCGGTCAAGCGGGTCACCCTGTTTGGTCAACGGGTCACCCTGTTCGGTCAAGCGGGATCACGCGGCCCGCGCGGCCGAGCGGAGGCCAGGGGCTCGCAGAGAAGTCGACGGTATGACCGCCGCGACGTCACAACTTCCCTACAGCGAGCGGTAGTACGGGCGCTTGTCCAGGTCCGCACTTCACGAACTTCAGGTGTTTGATCATACTGTCCAAGGGCTGTGTCCGGCGGGTCGTCCGGCCGTGGCCGAATCGAAGGCAACCGCCCCGGCAGACCACGGATCCGACGGGGGCGTCGCCACTCCTCGGCCGTTCGCAAGGGACAAGGAGCAGGGCCCTCATGCCACAACAGAACACCGCGTCGCCGGACGCGGGTGCCGAACGGCTGGTCGCCGGTCGCTACCGCTTGCTGTCCGTTCTCGGCGAGGGCGGCATGGGCACCGTGTGGCGCGCCCGCGACGAGGTGCTGCACCGCGAGGTCGCCGTCAAGGAGGTACGCGCTCCCGTCGGACAGACCGTGGCGCAGGTCGAGCGGATGTACACCCGCCTGGAGCGGGAGGCCTGGGCGGCGGCGCGCATCAGTGCTCGCGGTGTGGTGACCGTCCACGACGTCGCCACCGACGACGGACGACCCTGGATCGTCATGGAGTTCGTCCGCGGCCGGTCGCTGGCCGACGCGATCGGCTCCCAGGGTGCCCTCACGCCGAGGGAGACCGCGCGCATAGGCGCCGAGGTGCTGGCCGCGCTGCGCGCGGCGCATGGCGCCGGAGTGCTGCACCGCGACGTGAAACCCGCCAACGTCCTGCTCGCAGACGACGGCAGGGTGGTGCTCACCGACTTCGGCATCGCCACCGTGGAGGGGGATTCCGCGCTGACGATGACCGGTGAGCTCGTCGGCTCTCCCGAGTACCTGGCGCCGGAGCGGGCACTGGGCCGGAACCCCGGCCCCGCGTCGGACCTGTGGTCTCTCGGAGCGTTGCTCTACGCGGCCGTCCAGGGCCGTTCGCCCTTCCGTCGGACCACCGCGCTGAGCACTCTGCGTGCCATCGTCGACGACGAGTTGCCCCCGCCGCATCGGGCAGGACCCCTCGCGTCCGTCATCGAAGGCCTGATGCGCAAGGACCCCGACGAACGGATGTCGGCCGAACAGGCCGAGCAGGAGCTGCGCCTGGCTGGTGCTGACGGCGCCTCGGGCGCCGACACGGCCACGCCGTCCACCACGCCGTCCGCCCCACTGCCCACAGCGGCCGCCGAGGAGCTGCCCACCGCCGAGTCCCCTCTCGGGGAGACCGTGCCCACGGCCACGGCCGGGGCACCGACCGTCTCGGCGTCCTCGCCTGTCCCGGAAGGCGGCACGGACGCCGGGGACACGGCGGCACCCACGGCTGACACCCCCACCGCCACGGTCGTCGTACCCACGGACGCGGCACCACCCGACGCCCCCACCGCCCAGGCACAACCCCCGCTTCCCAGTGCAGCGCCCGCGGTCACCGCCGAGACGGCAGGCCCGGTGTCAGGGCCCGTGCCCACGGCCGCTTCCGCGATGCTCGCCTCGCCGGTGGTGCTCGAGCCCGGGGACGCCGAAGCGACCGGTCGCGGCCCCACGAAGGGGAGACGGCTCATCGGGTACGCGGCGGGAGCGGTCGTGCTCGCGCTGCTCGTGGGCGGCCTGGGCTATGTGCTCGGCGGCGGCGACGATGAGGGCAGCAAGGGCAGCAGCTCGCCCACGGGGCAGGCGCAGGCCTCTTCCTCCGGGGCGGCGAGCAGCGGGTCGGACGACACTGCCGAGCAGCCCGTCTCGGTCACCGCGACCGGGGGCGCGACCACGTACGCCGGCGACTGCCCCCCGGCGGACTCGCAGGCTCCCTGGTTCACCGCGACCTTCACGGTGTCCGAGCTGCCCTTCCAGTTCTCGTACCGGTGGGTCTCGACGAACGGGTCCGTGATCGACCGGCAGTGGCGGACGCTGTCGTTCCCGGACGGCGGCCCCCGCACCCATAAGGAGACGGTGCGGCTGTCGACGTACGCACAGTCCGGAACCCTCAGCAGCGAGATGGCCGTGGAGATCCGCTCACCGTTCGAGGCGGTGTCCAACTCGGTGCCGTTCTCGGTGACTTGCTCCTAGACGAACGGCGGCTGGTCAACCGGGCGTCAAGGCCGACGCGGAGCGGCCTAGTCGTCCCCGCGCATCGGCCATACTGCAACAAGCACGAGTCGGACCGAAGTTGGCCGACTCGGACATCACCGGTCAAGTGAGCCCCACTGGACCGGAGTTCGGTGGGAGTGACGTACGGCTCCCACTCTCGTAGCGGATCAACCGCAGGGCGCGGTTCCTCTGCCGCACCCGAGACGTTCGCAAGGAGTTTCTGTGTCGTCGGTCATTGTGGGACGCACGGGTCCCTTCGCCGGTCAGAGCGCGGTTCTGGGTAGCGCTCCACTGCGATTCGGACGCAAGAGCGACAACGACGTGGTCATCGTCAGTGTCAGCGCCTCCCGTCTGCACACCGAGATCGTGGCGGAGGACGGCGCGTTCGTCCTCTACGACCGCAGCAAGAACGGCACCTTTGTAAACGACCAGCCCGTCACCCGTCACGTGCTCGTGCCCGGCGACTCCATACGCATCGGCGACGAGACCTTCCTGTTCGAGACGCAGGAGGCCGTGGAGACGGTCCTGGACCTCTCCCAGCTCGACCTGCCTCGCGCCAACGCCTCTGCGAATCCGGGCGAGTTGCGGGTCACGGTGTCCGGAGGAGGCCCGGTCGGCCTCGCCTTCGCCCTGTTGCTGGAGAACGCCCTGCCGGGGAAGGCGTCCATCACCGTCTACGACGGCCGGTGGATCAGGAACGGCTCCACCGTGGTCTGGAAGGACGAGACCCACGGCAACAACCGGCGCATGCAGGTCGTCACCGCGCAGAGCCGTCAGTACCTCGCGCTCACCGACGAGATGCAGTCGGCGCTGTTCGACGCGGGCGGATTCTCCGAGATGTGGCCCCTGGGGCCGGACTCGGTGGAGGGCCGCCCGCCCCGCAACATCCGGATCGCCTACATCGAGGACAAGCTGCTGGAACTGGCCAACGCCAAGTCCGCGATCCGCCTGGTGCCGAAGCGATTCGATGCGTCGGAGCAGCAGCGCCGGCTCTCCCAGGAACACGTCCTGGTGATCGCCGAGGGGGGCGGGTCGCGCACCCGGGAGCACTTCGCGGACCGTTTCGGCGCGGCCGACTCCTCGATCTACTCCCTCGACGGGGAGCACCTTCAGGACCTGGTCCTTGGACTGCGGGTCAAGTCCCAGCTCTCGGACCCCATGAGCGTCCTGCTGACCGTGGCGCAGAACCGGTTCCTGCTCAACTCGCTGCGTGGCGAGGGGTTCCTCAACATGAGGCTGACCCGCGAGGAGGCCGGCGCAGTGATCGGCATCGACCCGGTCCGGCAGGTCTTCGAGGAGTGCGTGGCGGCCCGGCCCTGTCTGATGAGCCGTCAGGAGGACAACGAGTTCGTCTGCCCGACCCATGGGACCCTGTTCCTGCCCGCCCTGCTGCGTAGTTCGCCGCTGTGGAAGCGGATCCAGGAGGGCCTGAAGATGTTCGCCGTCCCCGAGGACGATCTCAGCGCCATCACCTCGTTCCGGCTGGACATGGTGCAGCGCCCCCGGTTCACGGCCCAGCTCAACCGCCCTACCTCCACCAGCCCCGGAACCTACGGCTTCCTGCTGGGCGACGCGGCCAACGCCATCCACTTCTGGCCCGGGCGCGGCCTCAACAGCGGTCTTGCCTCGGCTGTTTCGCTCTCCCGCTCCCTCAGCCGGGTCTGGCAGGGCCGTCCGCTGCGCGACGCCGACTTCATCCGGCACGAGGCGGCGATGTCCATGCTCCAGTACCGGCACAAGAGCCGGGCCTGGAACGCCATGGTCACCACCGACGAACGAGGCGTGACCCGAGCCATCAAGGACATCATCGCCGACAGCATGGAAGGGGAACGGGCCGTCGCCCAACCCGACGGCGAGCGGTCCGATCTCGACCTCTTGCTGGAGAGGATGCGCGCGATCCGCGAGCGCCTCGCCCCCCGCCTCCCCGGACTGCCCAGCGACGAGGAACTGCGCAGCCACCTGTCCACCCTCGCTCCGTCGACCCTGCGGTCCCTTCAGGAGAGCGGCGCCTGGGACACGCTGATCGTCGGCGGCGAGGAGGCCGACATCGACATCTTCTACCAGTCGGACGCCCCGGTTTTCGTCGGCCGCCCCGTCGATCCGCGCATCAACGGCCAGGCGACAGGACCGCGGCAGGCGGGGGCGCTCGACCCGGCGTGATGCGGGCACTCCGCCCCTGAGGCCGAAGGTCCACATCCTGTCCCGCTGTCAGAAGAAGGGGGCCCGGCACAGCCGGGCCCCTTCCGCGGTCGGAGAAGACTGTTCGGCAGCCCGGACCACTCGCCCCCCGCCGACACGCATCGCGTCCACGCGAAAGGACTGCGCGCCGACGCGAAAGACGGCCCGGCACGGGCCTGGAAAGGTCGTCTTCGAGTCGAACCAGCGAGCCAGCCGCTCGCGGTGTCATCGAAGTGGGGACCATCAATGAGTAGGCAACCGGTGAGAAACGTGGTGCTCGTCCACGGGGGATTCGTGGACGGCTCCGGATGGCAGGGGGTGCACCGCCTGCTGACGGACGACGGCTTCCGGGTCAGCGTCGTGCAGAACCCGACGCACTCCCTCGAGGGAGACGTCGCGGCGACCGGGCAGATCCTGGACGAGCAGGACGGGCCGACGATTCTGGTGGGGCACTCGTACGGTGGAGTCGTCATCACCGAGGCCGGCAACCACGACGGCGTCGCGGCGCTGGTGTACATCGCGGCGTTCGCGCCCGACAAGGGCGAGTCCGTCAGCACGCTGATCGCCGATCCCGAGCCGGGGGCGCCCGTCCCGCCGATCCTCCCGCCGGTCAACGGTGTGCTGTTCCTCGACCGGGAGAAGTTCCACGCCTCCTTCGCGGCCGATCTGTCCCCGGCCGAGGCGGAGTTCATGGCCGACGCCCAGGTGCCCTGGGGCCTCGACGCGCTCGGCGGCACCGTCACCGAGCCGGCCTGGCAGCACAAGCCGAGTTGGTACCTGGTGGCGACCGACGATCAGATGATCCCGCCCGCCGCGCAACGGGCCATGGCACAGCGGGCGGGCAGCACGGTCACCGGGACCGACGGCAGCCATGCGATCTACGTCTCCCAGCCGGGGGCCGTGGCCGACCTGATCAAGCAGGCCGCAGCCGGAGTTGCCGGATGACCGCGACCCCGCAGGTGCAGACCGTCCGCGGTCCCGTGCCGGTGAGTGACCTCGGCGCCGTACTGATGCACGAGCACGTCTTCGTGCTCAGCGAGGAACTCCGGCAGAGCCTTCCGGAGACCTGGGACGAGCAGGAGCGCGTCAGCGACGCCGTGACCCGGCTCAAGTCCCTGGCCGCGACCGGCGTCACGACCATCGTCGACCCCACCGTCATCGGGCTCGGACGCAACGTCGCGCGAGTCGCCGTGGTCAACGAACAGGTCGACCTCAACATCGTCGCGGCAACCGGCCTCTACACGCTGGCCGACATCCCCGACTTCTTCCGCTACCACGGGCCGGGCACCATGCTCGGCGGCCCCGAGGGCATGACCGAGTTGTTCGTCCGCGAACTCACCGAGGGCATCGCGGACACCGGCATCAGGGCCGCGTTCCTGAAGTGCGCGATCGAGGGCGAACTCACCCCGGGTGTGGAGCGGGTGATGCGAGCGGTGGCTCAGGCGCACTTGCGGACGGGCGCTCCGATCACGGTGCACACCAGCGCGAGCGCCCGTACGGGGCTCATCGCGCAGGACGTACTGCGCAGCGAGGGCGTGAACCTCGGGGCGGTCGTCATCGGCCACAGCGGGGACACCGCCGACCTGGACTATCTGCACCGGCTCATCGACAACGGCAGTTACGTCGGAATGGACCGCTTCGGCCTCGACATCCTCCTGCCCGCCGACGAGCGGGTGGCGACCGTCGCGAGTCTCGCGCGCGAAGGGTTCGCCGAACGGATGGTGCTGTCGCACGACGCGTCCTGTCACATCGACTGGTTCCCGCCCGGCGTACGCGAGCAGATCGCGCCCAACTGGCACCACACCCACCTGCACGACGAGGTACTCCCGGCGCTGCGCCGAGCCGGCGTCACCGAGGAGCAGCTCACCACCATGCTGGTCGACAATCCACGCCGGTACTTCAGCCCGGCAAACGGCTAGCCGCCGCGGGCGCTGCGTCTGGCCTCGCGAGGCGTCGTGCCGAACTCCTCCCGGAACGCGGTGGCGAACGAGGCGTGACTGCCGAAGCCGCAGGAATGGGCGATCTCCGCGATCGAGTACGTGGACCAGCTGGCGCTGACCAGACGGGTGCGGGCGACGTTCAGCCGTTCGCGGCGGATGAGGTCGCGTGAGGTGGTGTTGGCCGCCTGCAGCACCTGCTGGACATAGCGCGCGGACCAGCCGAGCGCCCGCGCGATGCCGACGACGTCCAGGTCTCTGTCGCAGGCGTGCCGGCGTACATAGCGTCGGATCGAGGCCTCGACCGTCGCCCGCTGCCCCGTGGGCGCCGAGTCGTTGCCGCCCTCCGCGGCCAGACACACCAGGTCAAGGAGCCGGTCGCAGGCGATGTCGAAGGTCGTCTCGGAGAGTTGCTCGCGCTCCTCGTGCAGTGTGGTGGTCAACTGCCGGACGACTCGGCCCAGTCCGCCGGCGCCGCTGAGTATGTGCGGCCCCCCGGCTGCGATCGGGCTGCGCCCTGCGACGTTCTGGCCGGCCATGAAGAAGGAGATCCCCCGGAGTTCGGCACCGTGGGCGAACGTCAACGGGCGGTCGATGTCGCACAGCGCCATGCTGCCGGGCCCGATCTCGCCGGACGACGACCCCTGCTCCACCCAGGCCGTCCCGGCGAGCGGTACGAGCAGTTCGTACGTGCCCCGGGGATCGGACCGGATGTGCCGGGCGTCCCTGTGGACCACTTCCTCGCCGCCGGAGCAGAGGGCGAGACCGTAGGACTTCGACCGCTGCCACTCCAGGCGTCCGCTCCAAGGAGCGTGGCGGTCCGGGACTTTGATGCGGCTCGCGCCGTGGAGGTCGGTGAAGACCTCGTCCCAGGCGCTCGCCGAGGACAGGGTCAGAACTTGGCTCCAGGAAGACACGCCTCATCGTATGGGCCGACCCGAAAGCCCCTCTCACGCTGTGACCCAGCTCACGTTTCCCGAACCGAACTAGTAGGCCGGTCCTCCGTCTTGTCTGCGCGCAGCCGAACGGCCTCGCATCAGGATCCCCCTCAGTGAAAGGAATGACATGTTTGACCGCGTTGCGGAATTGACGGTCCGGCGGCCCGGAATCGTGCTCGTCGTGGCCTCCGTGCTCGTCGCTGCGATGAGCTTTGTGGGCGTGGGCGCTTTCGGGAAACTCGTGGGAGGCGGCTTCGACGACCCGGACTCGCAGTCGACACGGGCGAGTCGGGTCATCGACGAGAAATTCGGCGGGGAAGCGAACCTCGTGCTGCTGGTCAGTTGTCGCGCACAGCGCGTCACCGACCCGGAAGTGGAGCAGGACGGCGCACAGTTGGTGGCCGAGCTGCGCAAGGAGACCGAACTCAGCAACGTCGTCTCCTACTTCGACACGCACAGCGACTCACTGCTCGCCCGGGACGGCCTCTCGGCCATGGTCCTCGCGCATGTGAAGGGCGATGAATCGACGCGGGAAGAGCACGCGCAGGACATCATCGACGCGTACGCGGGCCAGTACGAGGGACTCACCGTCCGGGCCGGTGGCGGTACCGCGGTGGGCGCCGAACTGTCGGAGCAGGTACTGCAGGACCTCCTTCTCGCGGAGGTCATCGCCGTTCCCGTGACGCTCCTGCTCCTGCTCATCGTGTTCGGGGGAGTGGTCGCGGCCTTGCTGCCGCTCGCCATCGGCACGGTGGCGGTCGCCGGGACCTTCGCGGAACTCGCTCTCCTCGGCAGCGTCACCGACGTGTCGGTCTTCTCGATCAACCTGACCACCGCCCTCGGGCTCGGACTCGGCATCGACTACGCGCTGTTGATGATCAGCCGCTTCCGGGAACAGCTCGCCCTCGGGACGAGCGTGGCCGACGCGGTCCGGACGACGGTGCACACCGCCGGACGTACGGTCGTGTTCTCGGCGGGCACGGTCGCGGTCGCGCTCACCGCGCTTCTCGTCTTCCCGCAGTACTTCCTCCGCTCGTTCGCCTATGCCGGCGTGGGCGTGGTCGTCATCGCCGCTGTCGGCACCCTCTTCGTGATGCCCGCTCTGCTCATGCTGCTGGGGCATCGCATCAACAGCGGCAGGCTCCCCTGGCCCAAGGCCGACCGTCATCGCAGGCGGGCACCGTTCTGGGGCCGGCTGGCCGGGACCGTGATGCGCCGGCCGGTGCTGATCAGCGTGCCGGTCCTCGCGGTGCTGCTGCTCGCCGCGGCCCCGCTCCTGGGCGTCACATTCGGTACCCCCGACGAACGGGTCCTTCCCGAAGACGCCGCGAGCCGACAGGTGTCCACGGCACTGCAAGCGGACTTCGAGGGAGACGACGAAGCGGCCATCCAAGTGGTGGTCGACGGGGCCGTGGGTGACGAGGCCCTGGACGCCTACGCGGAGAAGCTGTCGCTCCTCAACGGGGTCGTTCGGGTCGAGGCGGCGACAGGCACCTACGAACAGGGAAGCTCGGGGGCCCCTGGCCCGACGAGCGAGGCCCTGAACCGCCCCGACGCACAGCGGGTCACCGTCATCGGCACCGCTCCGCCCAAGTCGGACAGCGCCCAGTCCCTCGTCCGCGTGGTCCGGGACGTCGACGCGCCCGCCGGCGCCAAGGAGGTCCTGGTGGGAGGCGGAGACGCAGAACTGCTCGACACCAAGGAATCGATCGCGAGCCGCCTGCCCATTGCCGCAGGACTGGTCGCCGTCACCACCTTCATCCTCCTTTTCCTCTTCACCGGAAGCATCGTCCAGCCGATCCGTGCGCTGGCCCTGAACATGATCAGCCTGGCCGCGGCGATCGGCGCGATGACGTGGATATTCCAGGACGGCCATCTCAGCTCCGTGCTGGGATTCACCGCCCAGCCGATGGACACCTCCATGACGGTATTGCTCTTCTGCATCGCCTTCGGTCTGTCCATGGACTACGAGGTGTTCGTCACCAGCAGGATCAAGGAACTCCACGACGCCGGTGAGAGCACCGAGGCCGCCGTCGTCCACGGCCTCGGACACACCGGAAGAATCGTCAGCGCCGCGGCCTGTCTCCTCGCGGTCGGATTCTTCGCGTTCGCCACGGCGAAGGTCAGCTTCATGCAGATGTTCGGCCTCGGAAGCGGTCTGGCGATCCTCATCGACGCCATCGCCGTACGTGGAGTGTTGCTGCCTGCCGCGATGCGACTGCTCGGCCGCACGGCCTGGTACGCGCCGGGACCTCTCCGGAAGTTCCACCGGCGCTTCGGAATCAGCGAAAGCGCCCCACATGCGGCCGCGCCAACGCGTGAGTCGGAATTCGCGACGCGAACTTCCTGAGATCAGCGATGCGAATCACCTGAGATCAGCGATGCGAATTACCTGAGTTCAGGCGCGACGCACCTGAACTCGACTGACCGGCCGTCTTCCAGACGGCCGGTCAGGCTGTCTCAGCGTTCGTCGGGCGTGAGCCGCCAGCGCCAGTTGCGGCGTTCGTAGGCCACTTGGAAGCCGAGGCGGAGCATGTTGTGCAGGGACGAGTTGTGGGTCCCCGGGGTCTCGGCGCCCGTCTCGGCGATGAGCAGACGGCACCCCAGCTTCTGTGCCACTCGGGCCCGGGCGGCCAGCAGAGCGGTCTGGCCACCGCGCCCCCGCGCGTGGGGAAGCACGGCGCCGGCGAACAGCTGCGCCGTGTCACCGCGGACGAACAGGGTTCCGGTTCCGACGAGTTCCCCGTCCAGCCAGGCGGCGAAGGGATGCCAACCGGGCCGGGTCGCGGACGCGGCGCTCATCTCCGCGTACTGCTCGACCGGCATACCGAACGCCCGCATCATGACCGTTCCCCACTCGGCGGCCTGCTCCGCCTCCACGGGGGCGACGCGGATTCTGTCCGGGGTGATGTCGAGAGCGTCGGCACGGGCGACAGCCTCGTCGGTCGGGCAGACGAGCTTCGCCCAGGACGAATCCGGGACGATGCCTTCCCGTTCGCATGTCTCCTGCCACTCCTCGGGCAGGAAGGCGGGTGCGATCTGGAAGACGGCCTGCGGAGTTTGCGCAGCCCGGTAGAAGCCGCAGACTTCACTGATCAACTCGGCGGTGATCGGTGCGGTGACACCGAAGCCGAGGGCCTTGCTCCAGAAGTGGGTGATGTCGTTGCGCATTGACAGCACCACTCCGCCGCCTATCCGCGCGGCGCTCATTCCCAGTGCGGTGCGGACGGTCTCGGGAGCACCTGTCTGGAATCGGAAGAGTGCTTCCGCCTCGGACTGCTCGGTGACGGACGGCTGAACGTCGGTAGTCATGAATCCGTTTCTCTTTCAGTTCTCTTTCCAGGAATCGAGGGTCACTGTGTGCCGCGTGCCGTGGCCGTCACGAAACGCGTCACCGCTTGAGAGAAGGCGGCCGGTTCCTCGATGTGGCCGAAGTGCCCGCTGTTCTCCAGGATGAGCAGCTCCGATCCGGGGATCAGCTCGTGCAGTTCCTCGGCCCACCGCACCCCGCAGATGACGTCGTGGCGGCCGACGACGACAAGGGTCGGCACGGTGAGTGAGCCGAGGTCCGCACGGTCGTCGATGACATTCGGGGAGAGGTCCTCGTCCAGGCCGGAGATGTGCGTGGCCGTCACGGAGGCGCGCAGGGGAGCGAACTCCTCCTCGCGGCCCCAGTAGTCGGCGAAGTACGAGGGGATGATCCCCCTGGCGACGGCCGTCATCTGCGCGTCGTCGGAGATGGTGGGGATGGCCTGGAACGCCGCCAGGACCTCGGGGAGTTCGGGGTGGTCGAAGTGGAGCTCGGCGAACGACTGCACCAGGCGCATGGCCTCGGCGCCGTGTTCGGGGCCGGTCACCGGCGCGCTCTCGTAGAGGATCACCCCGGCGACGCGCTCGGGGAAGTGCAGGGCGTGGTACTGGACGACGAAGCCGCCGTGCGAATGGCCCAGCAGGTGCACCTCGGGGACGCCGAGGTGCTCGATCAGCGCACCGAGGAACCGGCTGTAGCGGGGCCGGGTGTAGCCGTGCGGGTGGGAGGGCAGGCGGTCGGAGGCTCCGGTGCCGATCGGCTCCGGGTAGACGACCGTCAGATGCCGCTCCAGCGCGGGCATCCGCAGGTACTCCCAGAAAATGCCGGGCCCGCCGGAATGCGCGACGCACACCGGGCCCGTGCCGTGGACGTGATAGCGCTGCACGACTCCGTCGACTTCGACGGTGTGCGTTCCGACGGCCAGCGGATCGGCTGGACCAGCCATATCAGTCAGGTCGGTGGGGTCGATCGGGTCGGTCAAAGAGGTCGTCATGTGGGTGTCTCCGTATCCGGCAGGTGTCAACGACACCGACAGGACGCCGGAGGCAGAGCGAAGTTCGATCCGAGTTGTGTGATGGCCGTCACACGGGAAGGAGCGGGTTGGTGGCCCGCGACGGCCTGGCGTGGAACAGGCGCAGCCGGTGTACGCGGCCGGTGTCGTCCAGGGTCATGAGCCAGGCGACCTCGGGCGGACAGTGCTCGGGGTTGTCGGCGGGATTGAGGATGTCCATCTCCCAGATGACGAGCGACCGCCCGGCCACGGCATGGGCGAGACGCTGCCGTACGCCGGCTTCGAGGTCGCACTCCATTCCGTGCACCAACCGATTCCTGTCGCCCACCGGGTCGTTCCCCCTGAGCAGGGCGACCTCGGGGGACCAGCGCTCGGTGAGCAGCGCGCCGAAGTGTCCGCTCTCGGCGGCGGCCAGTGTCTCGTGCGCTTCGACACGGCTGGCGCGGGTGCGCCGCGCGGTGTCGCCGTGCGGGGCGTCCGCCGTGGACGCGAGGGCGGTCGCCAGCTTGGACCGTCCCTGGCTGAGCCGGCTGCGGACCGTGCCGACCGGGACCCCGCAGACGTCGGCTATCTGCTCGTAGGAAGTGACGTGGGTGCTGAAGTGACGCAGTACCAGGGGCAGTCGCAGCGCGGGGGAAAGCTCTTCGATGGCCTCCCAGATCCAGTCCCGCATCGTGTGGTGCTCCAGCCACCGTTCCGGACCGGCGTCCGTGGAGGGCACGTGCAGATCGTCGAGCGGCTGGAAGGCGACGGAGCCTCGCAGCAGGGAACGGCCGGCGTTGCGCACGATCATCCGCAGCCATGGGCCCACGGCCGCCGGGTCGCGGACGTCGCCCACGCGCCGGAGCGCGGTCACGGCCGCGTCCTGGACCACGTCGTCGACGTCGGGTCCCGGTCCCAGAATGCTCACCGCGACCGCGCGCATACCTGCCCGGTGTCGTTCAAGGAGCAGACCCAGTGCAGCCACATCACCCGCCTGCGCGGCACGCGTGAGCACCGCGTCCTCGAGGCGTCCGGTCTCGCCCGCGTTCGTGCTCAAGGAGTTCCTCCGCCACTCTCCGTCGTGCGTTCGACCGTACTGCGCACGGCCCGGCGGCGTCACGGCGGCCCGGCGGGCCGGGGTCAGTACACGTCGCGGACGTACCGTTTCTCGGCGGCGAGCTGCTTGACGTACGCGGCGGCCCCGTCCTCGTCCAGGCCGCCGTGGACGGTGGCGATGTTGCGCAGGGCCTGGTCGACGTCCTTGGCCATGCGGGAGGCGTCACCGCACACGTAGAAGTGCGCGCCGTCCTGGAGCCATGACCACAACTGGGGGCCGTGTTCACGCATGCGGTCCTGGACGTAGACCTTGGCGCGCTGGTCGCGGGAGAAGGCGGTGTCCAGCCGGCTGAGGGTGCCGTCGGCGAGAAGGGCGGTCAGTTCGTCCTCGTAGTAGAAGTCGCTGGCCCGGTGCTGTTCGCCGAAGAACAGCCAGTTGGGCGCGCGGTGACCGAGGGCGCGGCGCTCGTGGAGGAAGCCGATGAAGGGGGCGATCCCGGTGCCGGGACCCACCATCACCATGGGGGTGGCGGGGTTGGCGGGCGGCCGGAACTTCGGCGAGGGCTGGACGAAGACCGGCACGCGGATGCCGGGGGCGGCGTCGGCGAGGAAGGGGGAGCAGACGCCCTGGCGCGGTCGTCCGTCCGGGTTCTCGTACCGGACGACGGAGACCGTCAGCGAGACCAGGTGGGGGTCGGTGAGGGGGCTGGAGGAGATGGAGTACAGGCGGGGCTGGAGCGGCCTCAGCACCTCGGCCCACTCCTGGGCCGAGGCACGGACGGGGTGTTCGGCGATGACGTCGACGGCCTGGCGGCCCCAGGACCACTTGGCCAGTTCGTCCTTGTTGTCGGGGCGCAGCAGCTTCTTCAGCACGCGGTCGTGGGTGCGTTCGGCGACGAAGCGCAGCAGGTCGGGCGTGATGCGGGTGATGTCGAGATGCCGGAGCAGGGCCTCATGGAGAGGGACCTCCCCGGTGCCGTTCAGGTCCACCGTGGCCGCTGGGTTGACGCCGGTGCCGGCCAGCCATTCGGTGACGATGTCGGGGGAGTTGACGGGGCGTACGCCGAGGGCGTCCCCGGTCTCGTAGCGGAGCGGAGTCTCGCTGTCGCGGGTGTCGAAGGTGAAGCGGCGGACTTCCTTGCCCGCGCCGGGCAGGCTGAGCAGCTGGTTGCCGGTGAGGCCGGCGGTGACGGGGGCCGGCTTCTTCGGCCGGGGTGCGGGTGCGGGCGCGGGGGCCGAGGTCGTTTCCGGGGCGCCGTTCAGGGCGGTGAGGACCTCGTCGAGCCAGGCCGTGGCCGAGAGTTCGTAGTCGGGTTCACAGTCCGTCCGCGGGGTGAGACGCACCGCGCCCAGCTCGTCGAGGCGCTGGTCCACGCGGCGGCCGTGGCCGCAGAAGTCGTCGTACGAGGAGTCGCCGAAGGCGAGGACCGCGTACCGCACGCCGTCCAGACGGGGTGAGTCGGGCGCGGCCAGGGCGTCCCAGAATCCGGAGCCGTTGTCGGGGGCGTCGCCGTCGCCGAAGGTGCTGGTGATCAACAGGACGTCGGCTCCGGTGGGCAGGTTCCCCGGGTGGGCGTCGTCCATGTCGAGGAGGGTGGCCTTGTGACCGGTGGTGGTGAGCCGGTCGGCGGCGGCCGCCGCGAACTCCTCCGCGTTGCCGGTCTGCGAGGCCCACAGGACGACGACCTCCCGGACGGGGGCGGCAAGTGCCGCCGGTGCGGCGGGCGTTGTGGGCACGGCCCTGGAGTACATGCCGGCCAGCACGCCGTTCACCCACAGCGCGTGCTCGGGGCTGAACGGCGCGCCCGGCGGCAGCACCGGCACACCGGGAGCGCCTGAGTCGATCCCGGCGAGGAATCCGATCAGGTACTGGCGCTCGTGCTCGGCCAGCACGGGCGGCGGGGCGGGCTCCAGCCCGAAGGCGCCGGCGGGACCGGCGGTGGGAGCGGCCGGTTGCGGAACCACCACGGACGCGGGAGTTACGACGGACACCGGAGCCGCCACCTTCGTCAGCGACACCGCGCAGACCTTGAACTCCGGCTGGAAGGAGAGCGGGTCGACGGCGTCACTGGTGACGGCGTTGACGCTCAGGTACTCGCCGAACAGGTCGTTCCAGTGGAAGGGCGCGAAGCAGCAGCCGGGCCGAACCCGGTCGGTCACCACGGCGGGCAGCACCGCCCGTCCGCGTCGCGAGGCGACCTCCACCGAGTCGCCGTCGGCGATGCCGAGTGCGGCGGCGTCGCCGGGATGCAGTTCCACGAACGGCCCGGGGTTGAGCCTGTTGAGTTTGGCGACCTTGCCCGTCTTGGTGAGGGTGTGCCACTGGTGCTGCAGCCGCCCGGTGTTCAGGACGTACGGATAGTCGTCGTCGGGCATCTCGGCGGCCGGGATGTGCGGGCGGGCGTGGAACACCGCCCGGCCGCTCGCCGTCGGGAAGACCGGACCGCCGAAGCCGCTGCCGTCCCCATCCATGTAGCGGATCGGATTGCGGTCGGGCCCGTCGGTGCTCGCCGCCGGCCACTGCACGGGGGTGGACCGCAACCGTTCGTAGGTCACGCCCCGCAGGTCGTATCCGGTCTTCGGATTCCAGGCGCCCTTGATCTCCTCGAAGACCTCTTCCGCGCTGTCGTACGAGAAGCCCTCCTCGTATCCCATCGCGCGTGCGACGGCGGCGATGATCCGCCAGTCGGCCATCGCCTCCCCGGGCGGCTCCACGGCGGGCTGCGCGAGGGTGAGGTTGCGCTCGCTGTTGATGAGGACGCCCTCGGTCTCGGTCCACAGCGCTCCGGGCAGTACGACATCCGCGTACGCGTTCGTCTCCGTCTCGGCGAAGACGTCCTGGGCGACGACGAACTCGGCCCTCTCCAGGGCCTCGATGACGGTCTTGCGGTTGGCCACGGAGGCGACGGGGTTGGTGCAGATGATCCAGCAGGCCTTGATGTCCCCGTCCGCCATCTTCTGGAACATCTCGACGGTGCCCTGGCCGACCCCGTCCTTGCGGACCGTGCCAGGGGGCAGGTCCCACAGCTCCTCGACGAAGGCGCGCTCCTCGTCCACCAGCACCGACCGCTGGCCGGGCAGCCCTGGACCCATGTAACCCATCTCCCGGCCGCCCATGGCGTTGGGCTGGCCGGTCAGCGAGAACGGACCGGAACCGGGGCGGCAGATCGCGCCCGTCGCCAGATGCAGGTTGACCAGGGCGTTGGTGTTCCAGGTGCCGTGTGTGGACTGGTTGAGGCCCATGGTCCAGAGGCTCATCCACTCACCGGCCGAGCCAATGAGCCGGGCCGCCTCCTGGATGTCGGCCTCGGCGAGGCCCGTGAGCTCGGCGACCGTGGCGGGCGGGTAGTCGGCGAGGAACTCCGGTATCGCCTCCCAGCCCTCGGTGTGGGCGGCGATGAAGTCGGGGTCGGTGTCGCCGTTCTCGTGCAGGAGGTGCAACAGGCCGTTCAGCAGCGCGAGGTCCGTGCCCGGCTTGATCTGCAGGAACAGATCGGCCTTCGCGGCGGTGGCGGTACGGCGCGGGTCCACGACGATCAGCTTCGCGCCCGCCTTGACCCGCTCCATCATGCGCAGGAAGAGGATGGGGTGGCAGTCGGCCATGTTGGAGCCGATGACGAAGAAGACGTCCGCGCGGTCGAAGTCCTGGTAGGAGCCGGGCGGGCCGTCCGCGCCGAGCGACAGCTTGTAGCCGGTGCCCGCGCTGGCCATGCACAGCCGCGAGTTCGACTCGATCTGGTTGGTGCGGACGAAGCCCTTGGCCAGCTTGTTCGCCAGGTACTGGGCCTCCAGGCTCATCTGCCCGGAGACGTAGAAGGCGAAGGCGTCGGGCCCGTGCTCGTCGATCACCGCCCGCAGCCTTCGTGCCGTCTCGGCGATCGCGGCCTCCACGGGGGCGGGCTCGGCCTGCGCCCCGCGTTCGGGGCGCGTCAGCGCGGTGGTCAGCCGGCCCGGGGCGGCGAGCATGTCGGCCGTGGTCGCGCCCTTGGTGCACAGGCGGCCGAAGTTGGCGGGGTGCGCCTTGTCGCCGGACGCCTTGAGGACCGTACGCCGCCCGTCGGGGCCCATCCCGATGTCGAGCACCATCCCGCAGCCCACACCGCAGTACGAGCAGACCGTCCGTACCTGCGTGGGGGTCGTGGTCACGGGCGGCCCTTCAGGCGATCGGATGCTTTCTCCCTCGACGCTACGAAGTGCCCGTTACGCGGTTGTCACACCGTTCGATCATTGGGGGTTACGCCCTCCACACAGCTGTGATCGAGGGTCTGTGAGGAGGACGGGATCCTCGTGTGCGACATCGGCTACGTCGTCGTCGGCCTGTTCTTCGCCACCTGGGCGGTCGCCCTGCTGGTGTGGAAGTTCGGCCGGATCGAGGAGAAGTGGACGGCGGGACTGGCTCAACCTGCCGAACAGGGAGCCGAGTAGGGGCCCTGATCGCCGCACGGTATGCCGCAGGTCGGGTCGGCGCCGGTGTCGGCGCCGACCCGGACCGCGCTACTTGCTCACGGCGAAGCGCATCAGGGCCTTCTCGTCGCCCTGCTTGATCTTCCCGGTCTCGTTGATCACCTGGAGCTTCCAGCTCGCGCCGTCCCGCATGGCCTTGGCCACGGCGCAGCCGTTGTCCGAGCTGAGCAGGCTCGGCCAGATGTCGGCGACCTGCTGGGAGCTGCCGCCCGTCGCGTCGTACACCTTGAAGCTGATGTTCCGCGCCTTCTGGAAGTTGCTGCCCTTCTTGTACGCGGCGGCGACGAACACGATGGACGTGATGTTGCCCGGCACCTTGGCGAAGTTGACGGTCACCGTCTCGTCGTCGCCGTCCCCCTGCCCGGTCTGGTTGTCCCCGCTGTGCAGCAGCGAGCCGTTGCCCAGCGGATCCAGGGAGTCGAGACCGGCCAGCCGCACCGGCTCCGAACCCTGCATCGCGATGGCGATCAGGTCGAGGTCGGTACCGACCTTCTGGCGGATCTTCCCTATGATGCCGCCGCTGCTTCCAACGGTCGGGTCCCAGGACGCTCCGATGGTCAGATGGGTCACCCCATCCAGATCCGCCGGGCCGTCTTCTTTCGTGAGCGTGATCATTCGTGAACCCCTTGGTGAGGCGACTGCGACAGACGAATTGTCCCTGGAGTCTCTGTGCTTCGGCGCACCAGGTCCAGTAATGCCGGGACCGATTACGGAAGGCGCGCGCGACCAGAGGGGCTCGGGGCGGGATTCGGCCAAGGAAGATCGCTCCGTGTAGTGGCGTCGCGGCTGTATGTGCTCATTTCGGTGGTGTGGGTGCTCAGGGACTCAAGCGCTTGCTGCGCGCCTACGATGTGGTCGTGTGACGTCGTGCGAGTGGCCGGACTGGAGACAAGGGCGCGTCCTGGCGCTGCTTTCCCTGTTGCTCGCTCTCCTGCTGGTCCTTCATTCCGTTCTGCCCAACACGCTTGGGCACCTGGGCAGCCTTCTTGAGACGTTTCTTCCTTGGCTCGGACTGGCCGTCCCGGGACTGCTGGTCGCGGCATTGCTGCGCCGCTCGTTCGTCGGGCTGATCGCGTTGCTGCTGCCCGTCGCCGCCTGGATGAGCCTTTTCGGCGATCTGCTACTTCCCGGCCACGACCTGGCGGACTCGGCGGGCCGGATCACCGCGCTCCAGCACAATGTCAGCGACGTCAATCCAGACCCGGCGGGCACCGCGAGGACCTTGGTCGAGACCCGGGCCGACCTCATCGCCCTGGAGGAGTTGACGCCTTCCGCGTTGCCGGCCTTCGCGGCGGTCATGGCGTCGGACTATCCCCACCATGCGACCAAGGGCACGGTCGGGCTCTGGTCGAAGTACCCGCTCTCCGACGTGCGGTTGGTGGACATCAGGCCGGAGGGGATCGGCGAGGGCTGGAACCGCGGGCTGAGGGCGACCGCCAGGACTGCACAGGGGGATGTCGCTGTCTATGTGGCTCATCTGCCGTCCGTGCGCCTCGGTCCCAGGAACGGATTCAGTTCCGCGCTGCGGGACGAAAGCGCTGTTCTCCTCGGTGACGCGATCGCGGCCGAGCGGCTGGACAAGGTGATTCTGCTCGGGGACCTCAACAGCACTGTGGACGACCGCGGTCTGGCACCGGTCAGTTCACAGTTGAACGCGGCGGGCTCAGGATTCGCGTTCAGCTGGCCGGCGTCGCTGCCCATGGCTCGCATCGACCAGATCATGGCCCGCTCGGCGACAGTCACCGAAGTCTGGTCGCTGCCGGAGACGGGGAGCGACCACCTGCCGATAGCCGCTCACATCGGACTGTGAATCGGATCGAGGGAAATCGAGGGAATCGGCGAGGGATCAGAGCGGCACGATCTCAACCCGGTTGTCATGGAAGACGGCGCCCCCGCCGAGGTCCGTGTCCCGTTCGGCGACGGTGGCGTTCACGCCCGTCCCGGTGTCCTCCTGGAGTTTGGGCCAGTGGCCCTTCTCGGTGAGGGCGACTCCCGGGGTGACCCGGTCCTCGACGGCGATGAGGGCGGTGAAGGATCCGCGGTCGTTGATGACGCGGGCACGGTCGCCGGGCTTCAGGCCGCGTGGGGCGGCGTCGTCGGGATGGAGGACGACCGTGGGCGGGCCCGCGCGGCGGCGCAGCTCCGGCTTGTTGCCGAAGACGGTGTTGATGGTGAAGTGCTGGGCGGCCGAGATGAGCACCAGGGGGTGGCGGGCGGAGGCCGGTTCCGCCGCGGGCACATGGCCGGGCAGCGCGTCGTGGCCGTCGGCCGCGGCCGTCCCCGAGACGAATTCGAGCCTGCCGCTCGGTGTGGGGAAGCCGTCGGAGAACGGCAGCCGGTCGGTGATCAGCCGGGCCCAGCCGCGTTCCCGCAGACTCTCCACCGTGATGCCGTCCAGGGAGGGGTGGTCCGAGTCGAGGAACTGGCGGGCCAGGTCCTCGTCCGAGTCGTACAGGGCAGGTTCGGTCAACCCGAGCGCGCGGGACAGGCGGCGGAACGTCTCGGTGGTGGAGGCGCATTCGCCGGGCGGCGCGACGGCGGGTTCGTTCCAGGCCAGGTAGTGGTGGCCGTAGGCGTCGTGGATGTCGAGGTGTTCGGTCTGCATGGTGGCGGGGAGCACGATGTCCGCCCAGTCGGCGGTGTCGGTGCGGAAGTGGTCGAGGACGACCGTGAACAGGTCCTCGCGGGCGAGTCCCTGGCGGATGCGGGTCTGGTCCGGTGAGCTGACGGCCGGGTTGGCGCCGTAGACGAACAGGACCTTGACGGGCGGGTCGTCGGTCTTCAGCAGGCCCTCGGCGAGGCGGGTCATGGACAGGCCGCGTACGGGGTGGGGGAGCAGGTCGTCGCGGGTGAGGGCGGCGAGGTTGCCGCCGTGGGCGCCGTCGGTGGCGTAGTGCAGGCCGCCACCGGGGTACTGCCAGTCGCCGGTCACGCCCGGTATGCACGCGAGGGTACGCAGCGCGGTGCCGCCGCCCGCGTGGCGCTGCATGCCCATGGAGGTGCGGATCGCGGTGGGCCGGGTGTGGGCGAGGCGCCGTCCCAGGGCGGTGATCCGCTCGGGGGTCAGTCCGGTGTCGAGGGCGGCCCGCTCCGGGGTGAACTCCTCGATGCGGGACCGGAATTGCTCCCAGCCGTGGGTGTGCCGGGCCAGGTAGGCGCGGTCCTCCGCGCCCTCGGACAGGACCACGTTCAGAAGCGCGAGGGCGAGCGCCGCGTCGCCGCCGGGGCGGATCGGCAGGTGCTCGTCGGCCTGTTCCGCGGTGCGGGTACGGACCGGGTCGATGGCGACGACGTACGCACCCTTCGTGCGCGCCTCCTGGATCAGCCGCCACAAGTGGTGGCCGGTCGTCAGGGTGTTGGTGCCCCAGAGGAGGATCAGGCGGGAGTGGCGCAGGTCTTCGGGGTCCATGCCCTCGCTGGTGCCCTGGGTGTACCTCAGTCCCGCGGACCCGGCGCTCGCGCAGATGGTCATCCGGTGGCGGGAGGCGCCCAGGACGTTCCAGAGGCGGCTGCCCGCCCTGCCCTGGAGACCTTGCAGGTAACCGAGGGTGCCGGTGCCCTGGTAGGGCCAGATCGCCTCGCCGCCGTGGGTGTCGATCGTCTCGCGCAGACGGGCGGCGATCTCCGCCAGTGCCTCGTCCCAGCTGATCCGCTCGAACCTGTCCTCGCCCTTCGCGCCCACCCGCCGCAGCGGGAACATCAGGCGGCCGGGGGCGCGGGTGTGCTCCAGGTACTGGTTGACCTTCACGCACAACGCGCCCCGCGTGTACGGGTGTTCGCGGTTTCCGCGCAGCCCGGTCGCCCGCCCGTCCCGAACGGTCACGGTCCAGGCGCAGCCGTCCGGACAGTCCAGCGGGCAGGCGCCGGGGACCTGCCGCTCGCCGCCGCTCACGGCCCGGCCTCTGTACTGCGGTCGAGTTCGTCGAGATCGGCGCATGGCATTGGTCCAGTACAGCAGAGAGGCCCCGGCGGGGTGACCGGCAGCCACGATCACCCGAACGGCCCCGCCCGGAAGGTTGCACCCGCCGCCACGACCGAGGCTGGACGTGATCTCTAGCGAGGAGCCTTCCATGGCGGAGAAGACCGGTCCGGCCGCATGACGAGCACGGGAGCGCAGGAGGAGCTGACCGAACTACGCGCCAGAGTCGCGGAGTTGGAGAAGCGCGGCCCCAAGGTTCACAGGCATCGCGTACGGGCGATCCTTGCCGTGCTGCTGATCGTCCTCGCCGCCGTGCTCACCCCGCTGAGCGCCGTCGCGTCCTGGGCGAGCGACACGGTGGGGGACACCGACCAGTACGTGAAGACCATGGAGCCCCTCGCCTCGGACCCCGACCTCCAGGCCGCCGTCGCCAACCGGGTGACCGACGCGGTCATGGAGAGACTCGACGTAGCGACGATCCTCTCCTCCGTCGAGCCCGCCGACCGCCCGCTGGCCGGCAAGGCCCTGGACGCGCTGAGCGGCCCGGTCACCACCGGGATCAGCGGTTTCGTGCACAGCACGGCGCTGAAGTTCGTGAGCAGCGACGCGTTCGCCACCCTGTGGACCCAGCTCAACAGGAGAGTTCACGCGGCCGTCGAGAAGGCGCTGACCGGAAGCGGCGGCGGAGCGGTGAAACTCACCGACGACGCCGTGATCATCGACCTCGCCCCCGTCATCGAAAAGGTCAAGCAGGCGCTCGTCGACAACGGACTCGCCGTGGCCTCGAAGATCCCCGAGGTGCACACCGAGTTCACGGTCATGACCTCCGAGTCCATCGGCAAGGCCCAGAAGGGCTTCAGGCTGCTGCAACTCGTCGGATTCTGGCTGCCCGTGCTGACACTGCTGCTCACGGCCGCGGGTGTGCTCACCGCCGTACGCAGACGCCGTGCCCTGGTCGTGGCCGCCCTCGCCGTGGCGGTCGGCGCGGCACTCCTCGGACTGGCGCTCTGGGTGTTCCGGGCCCTCTACCTCGACGGCCTCCCGGCCGGGGTCTCCCAGCCCGCCGCGGGGGCCGTCTTCGACACCTTGGTGCGCTTCCTGCGGACGACGGTACGGATGGTGATCACCCTCGGCGTGATCGTCGCGCTGAGCGCCTGGCTGACCGGTAAGGGCCGGGCGGCCTCCCGGGTCCTGGCCGCGTGGACGGGCGGCATCGGCGCCGTCCGCGACGCCACGGGGTTCGCCGCGGGGCCGACCGGAGAGTGGGTGCACCGCGTCAAACCCTGGCTGAACTGGACGGTGGTCGCGGTCGCCGCCGCCACGCTGCTCGCCTGGAACCGCCCGACGCCCGCCGTCACCGTCTGGATCGCACTGGGCGCGCTGCTGGCGTTGGCCCTGGTCGAGTTCCTGGACGACCGGGAACCGCATCTCGCCGCCGGCACTGCGTGACGACCACCTCCTGTCCTGCGATCAGCCCTGCGGCGGCGTGGGGCGTACCAGGCCGGACTGGTAGGCGATCACGACCAGTTGGGCGCGGTCACGGGCGTTGAGCTTCGTCATCGCACGGTGGACATGGGTGCGTACGGTCAAAGGGCTGACGAAGAGCCGCTCGGCGATCTCGGTGTTGGAGTGACCCTCCGCGGCCAGCGCCATCACCTCGCGCTCACGGGCGGTGAGGGCGTCGAGGGCACCGGGGAGCGCCAGCGGGGTGCCGGGTGCCGGGGTGGTGAGGAAGCGGGTGATGAGGGCACGGGTGGCCAGCGGGGACAGGAGAGTGTCTCCGGCGGCCACGGTGCGGATGGCGTCCAGGAGTTCGTCGGCGCGGACGTCCTTGCCGAGGAAGCCGCTGGCACCTGCGCGCAGCGCCTGGGCGACGTACTCGTCGATCTCGAACGTGGTGAGGATCAGTACGCGGGTGGCCGACAGGTCCGGGTCGGCGCAGATCGCGGCGGTGGCGGCAAGGCCGTCCGTGCCGGGCATCCGGATGTCCATCAACACGATGTCGGGATGGTGCACACGGGCGAGCTCGACCGCTTCCTTCCCATCAGTGGCCTCCGCGACCACCTCCAGGTCGTCACAGGAGTCGATCAGGATCCGAAAGGTGGCCCGCAGAAGGGCCTGGTCGTCGGCGAGGAGAACGCGGATGGTCATTTTCTTCTTCCGGATCTTGGCTTGGATACGAGGGGGAGGGGAGGCGCCCCAAAGGGGCGCGGGGAACTGCGCGACCAGCCACAGCGAGCCCGCAGACGAAGCACCACACCTCCTGCGGAGCGCCTACACACGGATCGGCAATTCCGTCGTCACGGTGAAGCCACCGCCCGGCCGGCGGCCGGCCTCGAGGCGCCCCCCGACGGACTGGGCACGCTCCCGCATCCCGATGAGACCGAAACCGCCGCTCGGCCCCGGAACGGCGGGCCCCGGGGCGTCCCCGTCGTCGCTGACAGTGACGGTCAGCCGATCGGGGGAGTACGCGAAGCGAACCCGCGCCGTTTTGGCGGCGGCGTGCTTCGCGACATTCGTCAGCGCCTCCTGCACGATCCGGTACGCGGTCAGGTCCACGCCCGGTGAGAGCGGCCGCTCCTCACCTTCCGTGGTGACACTGACGGTGAGCCCGGCGGCGGCGAACGCGGTGGTCAGGTCGGAGAGCCGGCCGAGCCCGGGGGAGGGCTCCAGGGGCGCGTCGGGCTCGTTCGCCTGGCGCAACAGGCCGACGGTGGACTTGAGTTCACGCAGTGCCGAGGACGTGGTGTCGGCGAGGTCGTCGAGCATTCGCGGGACCCGGTCGGGGTGGGTGCGGGCGAGGTGCGCGGCGGTGCCGGCCAGGGCGTTGGCCAGCGCCATGTGATGGGCGACGACGTCGTGCAGCTCGCGGGCGATGCGTACGCGCTCCTCGGCGACTCGGTGCCGCGCCTCCTCCTCGCGGGTGCGCTCGGCGTGTTCGGCGCGGGCCTGCACGGCCTCGACGTAGGCGTGGCGCAGCCGGGTCGCGGTGCCCCAGGCCAGCGGCGACAGCACCCAGAAGACGGGCCCGATCGTCTCGAGGGGCCACGGGTGGTCGTAGTGGTCGCCGAACACGGCCGTGCCGACGAGAAGGACGACGACGGCGAGGAGGGCGATGCGTCCCGTCCTGCGGTTGGTGTACATGGCCAGCGCGTACAGCGCGACCATGAGCGGTGCGAGCAGCAGGGGTGTGAGCAGATAGCCCACCGCGCTGCCGGTGTTGACGGTGACCGCGGTCACCGCCACGACGGTGCGGGGGTGGCTGCGGCGCCACCAGAGGGCCCCGGAACCGATGACTCCCAGGAGTGCGCCGGGCCACCAGGGGACCTCGACGCCCGAGGGTTCCCGGAGGCTCGTCGCGCTACCGAGGACGGCGATGAGCAGCACCTGCACGATGACCATCAGGTCGACGAAGCGTGGATGGTCTTTCGCGTACCGCTGCAAGTTGTTGATCATCGGTTCTCCGGTCGGGGTGGGGCTGGGTCCATCGTGAGCGTCGGCGCGGACGAACCGCCGCCGAGGACCGCCCGTGTCGCCACGGACGGCCCTCGGCGCGGTGTCCTCAGACCCGGGCCTTCTCCAGGTCGGCCGCGTCGTCCTGGGCAGGGGCAGCGGTGACGGACTGCCCGCCGAGCGCCTCACCCTCCACGTCGACCTTCGGCAGCAGCCGGTCCAGCCAACGAGGCATCCACCACGCCGCCCTGCCGAGCAGCGCGAGGACCGCGGGCACGAACACCATGCGGACCACGAACGCGTCGAAGAGGACGGCGATGGCCAGACCGAAGCCGATCATCTTGATCATGGATTCGCCGGCGCCGATGAACCCGGAGAACACCGCGATCATGATCAGCGCGGCGGCCACCACGACCCGGGCGCTGTACCGGAACCCGGTGACCACCGCCTGACCGGGCCCGTCCCCATGGACGTACGCCTCCCGCATCCGGGCGACGAGGAACACCTCGTAGTCCATCGCGAGACCGAAGACGATGCCCACCAGGAAGATCGGCATCATGCTCATGATCGGCCCGGTCGACTCGACGCCCAGGAGCTCCGCGCCCCAGCCCCACTGGAAGACCGCGACGACGGAACCGAGGGCCGCGAGGACCGACAGGAGGAAGCCGAAGGCCGCCTTGACCGGTACGAGGATCGAGCGGAAGACCACCATCAGGAGCACGATCGCCAGGCCGACCACGACGATCAGGTACGGGATCAGCGCGTCCTGCATCTTCTGCGCGACGTCGATGTTCAGCGCGGTGGTGCCGGTGACCTCGAACTCGGCGCCGGTCGAGGACTCGGTCGCGGGACGGTCGTCGCGGATGGTCTGGACGAGGTCCTTGGTCTTCTCGCTGGTGGGCGCGTCGGCCGGGACCGCGGAGAAGACGGCCGTGTCACCCGCGGGGTTGAACCGCGCGGCCGACACGGAGACGACTCCCTCCGTGTCACCGATCTTCTCCTCGATCACCTGGACCGCGGCCTTCGGGTCGGCGGCGCCCTTGGCGTCCACGACGATGGTCAGCGGTCCGTTGAAGCCGGGGCCGAAGCCCTGGGCGAGGTCGTCGTAGGCGCGGCGCTCGGTGGTGGAGGTGGGCTTGGCCTCGTCCCCGCTCGTGCCCAGCTGGAGGTCGAGTACCGGGATCGCGAGGGCGCCGAGGCCCACGACCGAGAGGAGGAGTACCGGCAGCGGGCGGCGCAGCACGAACCGTGCCCAGCGGGTGCCCCCGTTCTTCTCGCCGGCCTCCTTGACCCGGCCGCGCTTGCGGGCGGAGCGCGACAGCACGGCGTTCGGCCAGAAACCGAGCAGGGCCGGGACCAGCGTCAGCGCTATGAGGACGCCCACGGCGACCGCTCCCGCGGCGGCCAGACCCATCTTGGTGAGCATCGGCACGCCGACGACCGCGAGCCCTGCCAGCGCGATGACGACGGTGAGCCCGGCGAAGACGACCGCGGACCCGGCGGTTCCGGTGGCAAGACCGGCCGCCTCCTCGGGCGCATGGCCCTTGGCGCGCTCCTCGCGATAGCGGGAGACGATGAACACGGCGTAGTCGATGCCGCACGCGAGGCCCAGCATCGAGGCCAGCGTGCCGGTCGTCGAGGACAGGCCGAACGTACTGGCCAGGGTCATGATCGCGGCCATGCTGACGCCGACCCCGATGATCGCGGTCAGCAGCGGGAGCCCGGCGGCGGTCAGCGAACCGAACGTGACCAGCAGGACGACGGCCGCGATGGAGATACCGATCACCTCGGCCATTCCGCCCGCCGAAGGCTGGGTCGCCAGCGCCGTTCCGCCCACCTCGACGGTCAGATCCGAACCCTGGGCCTCCTTGATGGCGGCCTTCAGGGTGTTCTTGGCGGCGTCGGTGAGGTCGTCGGCCTTCGCCGTGTAGGTGACGGTGGAGTACGCGGTCGAGGCGTCCTCGCTCACCGCCTTCGCCTGGAAGGGACTCACCGCACTGGCGACCTGCGAACCGTCGGACGCCTCGGCCACGAACTTCTCGATGACCGCACGGTTCTCGGACGAGGTGACCTTCTGCCCGTCGGGTGCGACGAACACGATCCGGGCGTTCGCCCCGTCGGCCGTGGAGCCGGGGAAGCGCTGTTCCATCAGGTCGAACGCCTTCTGGGACTCGATGCCCGGCATCGAGTTGCTCGCGTCGGGGGCGGCGGGCGCCGTGGCCGCGCCGAAGCCGACGCCGCCGAGCACCGCCACCCACAGGAGGGCGGCGAACCAGCGCCGCCGGAAGGCCAGTCGGCCCAGTCGATAGAGAAAAGTAGCCACGGGCAGAGGTCTCCACATCTGATCTCGGATACATCCCCAGACTCGCGGGGAGAGGGGTGTCCCGTCGTCGTGCGCCTGCCGACAATCCGGACTACTGAGAACGCAGTACGTCGGCCCTGGCGCGTGGTCCCCGAGCACGACAGCCCGGGGGCCACGGCATGCACGGTGGCTACGCCTGGTCGTCGAAGGTGACGACGACCTTCTCGGCGGCGCCGGGCGTCATCGTCAGCTCGAAGGCGTGCTCGACCTCGGAGAACGGAACGCGGTGGCTGATGAGCCTGGCGAAGCGCTCATGGTGCTCGGCGATCTCCGCGGTCACTTCGAAGATCTCGGTGGGGTAGCCCTGGGAGGCGATGAGCGTCAGTTCGCTGCGCAGCATGCCGCCGAGGTCGATGGCGTCGGACTTCTTCTGTACGGCGACCATGACCAGCTTCGCGCCCCACTTGGCGGAGGCGATGGTGGCGTTGAAGACGGCGGGGGCCCCGGCGGCGTCGATGTAGATGTCGGTGCCGGCGCGGGGCTGGCCGAGGGCGTTGGCGGCCTGCCCGTGCAGTTCGGTCAGGCGGGCGGTGACGTCCTCGGTGGCCGAGTTGATGACGGCGTCCGCGCCGATGGCGAGCGCGGTCTCCAGGCGCTCGGGGATGACGTCGGCGACGACCACGTGCTCGACGCCGCGCAGCTTGAGCCAGATGGTGGCGCCGAGGCCGATGGGCCCGGCGCCGAAGACGACGACCTTGTCGGCGGGCTTGGCCTCGGAGCGGTTGACGCAGTGCCGGGCAACGGCCATCGGCTCATTGAGCGCGGCGACATCGAAGGGCACGTGGTCGGGGAAGACGGCCACACTCTTGCCGACGACGGCGTCCTCGATCAGCAGGTACTCGCTCATGCCGCCGAGCCTGCCGCCGCAGCCGATGATCCCGGAGGGCGCGCCCTGCGGGTTGACGACGACCCGGTCGCCCGCCTTCAGACCGCTGACCTCGGCCCCGACCTCGACGATCTCACCGGCCGGTTCGTGCCCCAGCGGCACCGAGATCATCGAACCGCCCGGCCCGAACGGCATCCCGCCCATGTGCAGGAAGGTCACATCGGTACCGCAGATGCCGCAGGCGCGGATCCGCAGCAGCGCGTCCTTGGGGCCGGGCGTCGGACGTTCGACGTCGACGACCTCGACCTTGCCGACCGCGCCGGTCCGGACGGACTTCATGGTGGTCATGGAGTTGCTCGCATTCTCTCGGGTGATGGCTGACTGCCGGACTCGTTCGGTGCCTCGGCTTCGGCCGCTCAGACCGCGGCCCAGCCGAAGTCGACCGGCAGGATCACGCCGTTGACGTTGCTGGCCGCGTCGGAGGCGAGGAAGACGATGGCGGCGGCCTGCTCCTTGGGGTCGGCCACCTTGCCGGAGAGGCCGATGTAGGGGCCGATGACACCGGGCCCGTGGGCCGTCCGCTCGGCATCGACCTGGATGCTGGTCGCGGTGGGACCGGGGGCGATGGCGTTGGTACGGATTCCCTGGCCCCGGTACATCACGGCGAGGGACTTCGTCAGGCCGACGATGCCGTGCTTGGAGGCGGTGTACGCGGCACCGGCCGCGCTGCCCCGCAGGCTCGCCTCGGACGCGGTGAACACGATCGAGCCGCGGCCCGCCGCCAGCATGTGCGGCAGCACGGCCCGGCTGAGCAGGAACGGCGCCGTCAGGTTGACCCGGATGACGCGCTCCCACTCGGCGTCGGTGGTGTCGGCGAGGGCCGACATGTTGTCCATGACGCCCGCGTTGTTCACCAGCACGTCCACGCCGCCGAAGGCGTCCACGGCCACCGCGACGACCTCGTCCACCACCAGCGGGTCGCTGAGATCGCCGACGACCGCGCGGGCGACGCCGCCAGCCTCCTCGATCTCCTTGACGACCTGCTCGGCGGAGTCCTTGTTCAGATCGGCGACCAGGACCTTCGCGCCCTGCCCGGCGAACTCAAGGGCGGCGGCCCGCCCGATTCCGGACCCCGCTCCGGTGACGACGACGCCGCGCCCTTCAAGACCTGTGCTGCTCATGTCCTGCTCCTCTTGGTCGATGTACTCGATGTGCTCGATCTACTCGTTGGATTCGCCGTACGCCGGTACGGACGGCCGGAGTTCGCGGTGTGCCCCGGGCTCATCGCGAAGCCTTGAGCGTGCGCAGGACGGCGTCGGCCATGCCGTGCTCCCCGCGCTCGTTGGGGTGCACGGGGGCGGCGGCGTTCGCCGGAATGAGGGGCTCGACCCAGCGGGTCTCCCGCGCCGAACAGGCGTCACGGCCGGCGGAGGGGGTGTACGTGTCGACGTACCCGGCACCGGCGGACGCCGCCTGCTCCCGCAGCACGCTGTTGAGCTGGCGCTCCTTGTCGTCGAGGTAGGTGGCGTCGTCGGGCGCGAGGGTCATGTCGTCGTCGCAGCCGGCGCCCTTGGCCGGCAGGATCGCCGGGTATCCGACGACGTACACCTGGGCCTGCGGGGCGCGGTGCTCGACCTCGCGCAGCGTGTCGGCCAGGCGTTTCCCCGCCGCCTGGATCCGCTGCCGCACCTCGTCGGTGTCGCCGGAGTCGGAGACGTACCGGCCGCGGCAGGGCGCGTCGTCGCCGGTGTACTTGCCGCTGCCGGTCGCGACGTAGAGGGCGCCCTGCTTGACGCAACTCTCGACCAGCGAGCCGAACTCGATGTCGTTCCCGCCGATGCCGATGGTGACCAGCCGGGTCGAGGCCGACAACGCCGACAACTGGGCGGGGTTGACCCCGTCGCCGGTGGTCTGCGGCGCGGACAGGTCGGCGAGGGTGGCGCCGCTGCAGCTCACGTCCCGGAAGTCGGCCGCCTTGATCTCCAGCTTCTGGGCGACCAGCGCCGGGTAGTTGCGGTCGGAGCGGTCGCAGCCGGCGGGCGTGCCCGTCCGGGCCGGGATTCCCGGGCCGGAGGTGTAGGAGTCGCCGAGGGCGACGTACGGGCCCTTCGGCGGCGCGGCGGTCGCGTTCCTCGGCTGTGTGGAGGCGGCCGGGTCGTCGTCGCCGTTGTGCCCGACGCTGAGTGCGAGGAGCAGCAGGCCGCAGGTGACACCTGCGCCGGCCAGCCCCAGTCGTGTGTACGTTCCCATCTCGGTGTCCTGTCTTCCGTCTCAGGTGGTCCCTGCGCGGTGTTCGCCTGATACGCGCAGTGCTCGACTTCGCAGGCTCGCCGGGAGAGGGGTGTCCCGTCGTCGTGCGCCTGCCGACAATCTGGACTACTGAGAACGCAGTACTTGAGTCAGGCAAGCATGTGTGACTTACTTGAGTCAAGCAAGCTAGTCGCTAATTTACTTGAGTCAGGCAAGTAGATGGTAAAGTGTGTCCATGCCCACCACACCGCCAGCAGACGACTCGGTCTCGACCGACATCGCGGCGATCGAGAGTGCCCTCAATCGCATCTCCTACCTGACCGGCCGGGTCCGGCAGCACGACCGCCTGATGGCCCTGGCCGGAGTGACGCTGGACCGAGCGGCCGTGGCGCTCCTGCGCCAGGTCGCCGATTCGGAGCCGCTGCGTCTCGGCGAGCTGGCGGGCCGGCTCGCCGTGGAGGCGTCCCACGTCACCCGGCAGGTGCAGCAGCTGGAGAGGACGGGCTACCTGACCCGCGTCCCGGACCCGGACGACCGGCGTGCCCAGCGGATTCAGATCACCCCGCTCGGCCAGGAGGCGATCGACCGCATCCGCGAGGCGAGCTGCCGGGGTATGGAGGTCGCCCTGAAGGACTGGTCCCCGGAGGAACTGCGGCAGCTCGCCGGTCTGTTCCACCGGATGGTCGACGACTTCCACTCGGCGGAGGACGTGGACGTCTCGTACGAGCGCGCCCACGCGGCACGGGCCTGACGGCACGCACGTCTGCTGTACGGGCGTACCGCTCGGCCGGCCCACTGCTCAACTGGCTTACTGCTTACGGATGTAGTGCTTTCCGGAGTCCGCGCAGGCGTGCTCCGTCCGGAGATCCACGGAGGAATCCGTGCCGTCCCGGTCCGAGGCCCGATCCCTACGCGAATGGGTTCTGTGATGTCGATGCTCAATGGTCTTTCCGTGGACGGGAGCGTCAGCGAGAAACCGTCGCCGATGCGTGGAAACGGGCAGCACGTACTGGTCGCGGTGGACGACCCCGCCGCCGTCGAACTGCTCTCGACCACCCTTGAGTTGGCGGGCTATCAGATCGACACGGCGGGCTGCGGGACCGAGGCGCACGCGCGGCTCATGGAGCACCGGTTCGACCTGATGGTCCTCGACGTGACGCTGCCGGACATGGAGGGCCTGTCCCGCGGACACCGGCTCACCCCCGCCGCCGACCGTCCGCCGGTCCTCTTCCTGGTCGCCTGCGAGTACCTGAGCCGACTTCTCCCCGGGCTCGGCCCGGGCGCCAGCGACTACGTCACCCAGCCGTTCCGGATAGCCGAAGTGCTGGCCAGGGCGCAGGTGCTGCTGCGCGGCAGAACCCCCGCGTGGCGGGGCAGTACGCCGTACTACGGCGATCTCGTCCTGGACGACAGCACCTGCCAGGCATGGCGCGGGCGCCGGGCCCTCGACCTCACGCCCGCCGAGTACCGGCTGCTGCGCTATCTGCTGGTCAACGCGGAACAGGTGATCTCGAAGGGGCAGATCGGCCGGCACGTCTGGGGCGAGGTCCGTGCCGACAACGCGATCGAGCAGCTCCTCTCCCGCCTCCGGCGCAAGGTGAACCAGGAGCAGCCGGCCCTGATCCACACGCGTCGGGGGTTCGGCTACTGGCTGGGCCGGCCGACGCGATTATGAACGGCCGACAAGCGGGCTAGACGCTGTACCCGCCATCCACCCCCAGCGCCTGCCCGGTGATGAAACCGGCACGGTCGGACGCCAGGAACGCGACCGCCTCGGCGATGTCCGTCGCGGCGCCGAACCGGCGCAGTGGGATGTTGCGCCGGGTGATCTCCAGCGCCTTGTCGTCGAGTTCGCCGGAACTGATCAGACGTGCGGCGTTGCCGTCGGTCAGCATGCCGGGGCCGACACAGTTCACACGTACCCCGTACCGGCCCTCCTCGGCGGCCAGCGCCCGTGCGACCGCCTCGACCGCGCCCTTCGTGCCCGAGGAGAGCCCGTCCCGGACCGGGAAACGGCGCGTGGCCACCGTGGTGACGGCGACGATGCTGCCCCGGCTCTCCCGCAGTCCCGGCAGCGCGGCATGAACCAGGTTGAAGAACGCCCCCGCGTCCGCGTCGAGTTGGGCGCGGTACTGACTCGGCGACACTCTGCTCAGGTGCACCATCGGCACGGGCGGGCCCGCCGCGTACACGACGGTGTGGATGCCGCCGCCCGCCGACGCGGCCTCGGACACCGCCTCCGCCGTGGCCGACTCGTCGCTCAAGTCGAGCCGCAGCGCCAGCACTTGGCGCCCGTACGCCTTCACCTCGCCGGCGAGACCGTCGGCCGCCGCCTGGTTCGCACGATAGGTGAACGCCACGTCGCTGCCCCGCTCGGCCAGCGTCCGCACGATCGCCGCGCCGATGCCACCCGTGCCGCCCGCGACGAACGCGGCACCCGTCCTGTTCGCGAAGTCCGACATCACAGTCCCCAGGGAATCGGCGTAGAGCCGGGCGATCGGTCACTCCTGCATCTACCGGTAATCGCCGAAGAGTTGAAGACGGCGAGGGGCGGCCGGGCGATCGAGCTTCCTCTCCGAGTACGTGACCTACGTCACGTCAGTCCGCTGTCAGGTATCTGACCGGCAGCTGTCAGTCCGTTCCGCTTGCATGTGATCACCGAGGCCCCCCAATCGGCCTCGCGACCCCAAGTCCCCGCTCTCCGTTCTCCGTTCGCTGTTCCGACGGAGCCCCCACCGAGGAGTGACATTGGCCGAGACACTGACAGATCCCGCGGACGACGCGGCCCGGATCGCCGAGTACCCGATGCCCAGGGCGACCGGCTGCCCCTTCGCCCCGCCGCCCGCCCTCGAGGCGCTGCGCGAGGAGACGCCGGTCACCCAGGTGAAGATCTGGGACGGCAGCGAGCCCTGGCTCATCACCGGCCACGCCCAGCAGCGGGCCCTGCTCGCCGATCCCCGCGTCAGCAACGACGACCACTTCGGCAGCTTTCCGCATGTGAGCGAGTACCGGGCGCAGATCGCGCCGTTCACCCCCAGGATGATCGTCAACACCGACGCCCCCGAGCACACCCGGCTGCGCCGCATGGTCACAGGACCGTTCCTCATCAAGCGGATCGAGAAGCTGCGGGAGCCGATCCAGAAGATCGTCGACGATCTCATCGACGACATGCTCGCGGGCCCCAACCCGGCGGACCTGCTCACGGCCCTTGCCCTCCCCGTGCCGTCCCTGGTCATCTCCGAACTGCTCGGAGTGCCCTACGCCGACCACGAGTTCTTCCAGCGCAACAGCAGCCTCGCCCTCGACCGGGCCGCGCCGCCGGCCGAGTCCCAGGCGGCGAGCCGCGCCATGAGCGACTACCTGGACAAGCTGCTCGGCGAGAAGCTCACCGACCCGGGCGACGACACGCTGTCCGAACTCGCCGGCCGGGTCAACGCCGGCGAGATGACGCGCAGCGAGGCCGTCCACATGGGCGTCGCGATGCTCATCGCCGGGCACGAGACCACCGCCACGATGATCAGCCTCGGCACCCTCGCCCTGCTGGAGAACCCCGAGCAGCTCGCCGTGCTGCGCGACACCGAGGACCCGAAGGTCGTAGCGAACGCGGTCGAGGAACTCCTGCGCTACCTGACCATCGTCCACTCCGGGCTCCGGCGGGTCGCCAAGGAGGACATCGAGATCGACGGCCGGACCATCCGCGCCGGGGACGGCATCCTCGTCGAGATCACCGCCGCCAACTGGGACAGGGAAGTCTTCCCCGACGCCGACCGGCTGGACCTCTCCCGGCCCGCGCGCCACCACAACGCGTTCGGCTACGGCCCCCACCAGTGCCTCGGCCAGTCCCTCGCCCGCCTGGAACTCCAGGTCGTCTACAGCACGCTCTACCGCCGCGTTCCCACGCTGCGCCTGGCGGCCCCGATCGAGCAGCTGGAGTTCGACAACAGCGGGACCACGTATGGCGTCCGCTGCCTGCCCGTCACCTGGTGAACCTCTCCCCCCCCACAGAACAGCCGAGGAAGAAACCCATGCGTGTAGAACTGGACGAGCCGAAGTGCGTGGCATCGGGGCAGTGCGTCGTCGCGTCTCCGGAGGTCTTCGACCAGCGTGACGACGACGGCGTCGCGATCCTGCTGGTCGAGGAGCCCGGCGCCGAACTCCTCGACGGAGTACAGGAAGCCGTGGCGATCTGCCCGGCGGCGGCGATCCGGCTGGTCGAGAAGTGAGCCGAGACATCGGGCGGATCCTCGTCGTCGGTGCCTCGGCCGCCGGGCTCGCGGCGGCCGAGACACTGCGCCGCGAGGGGTACGACGGCACGATCACCCTCGTCGGCGACGAACCGCACGTCCCGTACGACCGGCCGCCGCTGTCCAAGCAGATCCTGGCCACGCAGTGGGAGCCCGAACGGCTGGCCCTGCGCACGCCGGGCGACCTGGGCGCCCTGGACCTGGACCTGCGCCTCGGCGCCACCGCGACCGGCCTCGACCTCGCCGGACGCACGGTGCTGCTGGCCGACGGCCCACCGGTGCCGTACGACGGTCTGATCGTGGCAACGGGGGTACGGCCCCGCCGGCTCCCGGGTGAGGGCGCGCACGTACTGCGCACCCTGGGCGACGCCCTGGCCCTGCGGGAACGGCTGGGCCCCGGAAAGCGGTTGGTCGTCGTCGGCGCCGGATTCCTCGGGGCGGAGGCAGCCGCCGTGGCCCGGGGCCTCGGCGCCGTGGTCACCCTCCTCGAACCGGCGCCGGTGCCGCTGGCCCACGCGGTCGGCGAAGCGGTCGGGCGGGTGCTGTCGGAGGCCCATCTGGTGAGCGGTGTGGATCTGCGGACCGGGGTCACGGTGAGCGAGGTGACCGACGAAGGGGTACGGCTCGCGGACGGTGAACTGATCGAGGCCGACGAGGTGTTGGTGGCCGTCGGCTCGCTGCCGAACACCGAGTGGCTGGAGGGCAGCGGGCTGACCCTGGGTGACGGTCTGGTGTGCGACGAGTACTGCGAGGCCGCGCGGAACGTGTACGCGGCCGGTGACGTGGCCCGCTGGTACAACCCGCTGTTCGGCACCTCGATGCGCATCGAGCACCGTACGAACGCCGCCGAGCAGGGCATGGCCGCCGCACGGAACCTGCTCAACCCCGAGGCCCGCAAGCCCTTCGCTCCCGTGCCGTACTTCTGGTCCGACCAGTACGACATGAAGATCCAGGCGTTCGGCTACCTCCGCAGCCATGACGAAGTCGCCGTGGTGGAAGGGGACTTGGACGAGCGCCGTTTTGTGGTCGCCTATCGCGCCGGCGACCGGCTGACCGGAGCCCTCGCGGTCGGTATGCCGCCCAAGGCGATCCGCCCCTGGCGGCAGGCGATCGCGGCGAGCGCCCCGTGGCGGGAAGCCGTGAAGACCTCAACAGGAGCTGAAAACAAGGAGGTTGGCCGTGGATGACCGACCGCATGAGTCCCGTCGTGACATGGTCGTGGTCACCGGGTTCCTCCGAGGATGCCTCAGCCTTCAGACCGGCGAGGAATCGGACTCCTGCGGAGCAGGGCAGGAAGCGGTGTTTCGTCCCCAGGGCGAAACACCGTCCACCTGATCGGGTAAGCTGTGCGCCGTGCGTTGCGAGAACCAAGCGCGTACGCCGTGCTGATCGAGAGCCAAGACAGCACATGCACCTCCGAGTTTTGCCGTATCAAACCGGGCTGGTTTCAACCCGGCTGGTGTTGATCGTGGAAGACCTGTTGGGTTGCTGACCCACAGGCAGCGTGAGCCAGGAATCCCCCTGCTTCAGCTGGGGGAGGATTCAATGGTGTGCGTCTCCAGCATGGCCGGTCACTACGCGTCCCTGAGCGGCGCGGACGAGGCCGCCCTCGCGACGACTCCCACGGAGGAACTCCTGGGACTCGACGTCGTCACCGCCATCGGAGACGACGCGCAGTCCGCGTACATCGTGTCCAAGCGCGCCAACCACCTGCGGGTACAGGCCGCCGCACTCGCCTGGAACCTCCGCGGCGCCCGCGTGAACAGCGTCAGCCCGGGTGTGATCTCCACCGCGATGGCGAAGGCCGAGGCCGAGTCGCCGTCCGGCGAGCACATGCTGAAGATGCTCGACGCGTGCGGCGCGGGCCGCACCGGAACGCCCGGAGAGATCGCCGAGGTGGTGGCCTTCCTCGTCGGTCCCGGGGCGCCGTACATCACCGGCACCGACCTCCTCGTCGACGGCGGCCAGGCCGCCTGGATCCGCTGGCACCGGCCGCGATGACGGCACCCGTCAGCTCTTCTCGACGGCCGGCAGGTGCACATCCGCGCTCGACAAGGTCATTGGCGAGGCTGAGAAGGCCCGTATGCGGATGCGTACGCCGGCGCGGGGGAGGGCGAACCTGCCGCTGGGCGGCAGGAGTTCGTACCGCGCGGAGCTGTGGGCGGGGATTGTGGTCAGGCCGGAGGCGATGAACCAGTAACGGCCCATGCCCTGGCCCGTGGTGAGGGTGAAGTGGGGGCGCAGCGCCGAGTCGCCGAGGTTGGCGGCGCGGACGGTGAGTCCGGCGAGGGCGCCGGTGGTCCGGCGGGCTCCGAGGACCTGCATACGCAGAGGTGGTGAGCCCGTCGCCGCCAGGGTCACCGCCGCCAGAGACGGGGTCAGCAGGAGCAGGGCCGTGGCCATACGGGCCCCGCGCCGGTGCGGACCGCGCAGGAAGGCCGGGCGGGGCTGCCACGCGGTGGTGAAGGACTGCGGGGGCGCGGTGACGGCCGCCGCCAGCCACAACGGGGTCATCAGCAGGTAGTAGCCGTCCTGCGAGCGGGTCGCCAGAAAGAACGCGCACCAGGGCAGGACCGTCGCCGCAGGACCCAGCCGCCGTACGAAGAGGACGAACAGCGCCAGCAGGGCGGCGGCCAGCAGCAGGCTGGCGTGGGAGTACCAGGCCAGGCGGCCGCTGCCGTCGGTGAGGTAGAGCGAGATGCCGACCAGACCCTGGCCGTGCAGGTCCGCCTTCTGGGTCAGGGGCAGCGCGATGCCCGAGAGCCAGGCGCGCGGCTCGCTCACGATGAAGTACGCGTTGATCAGCAGCCAGGTCGTGGCGGCCACGCCCACGATCCGGCCCACGGCGGCCGCGGCGGCGCGCGGTCCCAGTTCGCCGCGGCGCAGTGCGTAGATCCCGGCCAGCAGGAACGGCGCCAGGAACCAGGGCAGTTGCTGCGCCGCGCAGGCCGCGCCCAGGCACGCCGCCCGCACCAAGTCGCCCCGGCCGCCGCCGCCCATCCGGGGCCAGCCGACCACCACCGGGACCAGTAGGGCGAGCGCGACGATCGCCGGATAGCCGAGCCTGCCGTACACCGGCAGCAGACCGAAGCCCAGGCAGACCAGCGTGGCCGCGGAACGCCACGGCACCGGCAGCAGCCGCCACATCACGATCGCGCCCAAGATCAGGGCTAGGGTGCTGACCAGCGTCGCCGCGGCGGCACCGTGACCGATCCACAGCAGCGGTGCGGTGAGCATGAGGGGCAGCGGCGGATAGCCGTACGTGTAGTCGTAGCCGCCCGTCATCGTCGGGGTGAGCGCGACGCCGTGACCGAACAGCCAGGGCCAGGGCCGCCCGTAGACCTGGTGACCGGCGAGGAACTCATGGGCGGCCCGAGTGGTCAGCACCGCCTCGTCGCTGCCGCCGTGGTTCATGGCGTACGCGCACAGTGCGAGCGTCACGGCGGTCACGAGGACGCAACCGTCGAGACGGGCGAGCGTGCGGCGCCGGCGTACGACCAGGGCCAGTACGCCGGTCGCGAGGATCGAGGCGTAGCAGAGCGAGACGACCGCGGCCACGACCAGGTGGTGACTCGCGGCCTGCGTCCACACCGCACGCGTACCGATGAAGAGGCTGATGTCGGCGAGCAGCGTCAGGACCCGATGCCACTGAGCGGGCGCCTCGTCCGGCGCTGTCCCCGTGAGGTCCTGTCCGCTGGTCGGCGACGGTCTCGTATCTGCCAAGTACACGGCTCGGGACGTTAATTCGCGCAGGTGAGCGGCGTACGGGCGGAGGTGAAGAGTCCGGTGTGAGGCGGGTAAGAGGGGCGGCTGCCCGTCAGGCGTTGGAGAGTGACACCTCGGTGGCCTTGATGAGTGCGACGACCGGGGAGCCGGTGGCCAGGCCGAGTTCGGTGACCGCGTCCTTGGTGATCGCGGAGGTGAGCTCGGCGCCCGCCACGTCGACCTTGACGCGGGCCATGGCGCCGCCGGTGGCGACGTCGGTGACCGTGCCGGGGAGCTGGTTGCGGATGCTGACCCCGTTCACCGGGCCGGTGGCCAGGGACACCTCCGTCGACTTGATCAGTGCGCGGACCGCGGAGCCCGTGGTCAGGCCCAGGTCCTCGACGGCCTCCAGGGTGACGGCCGCGGTGAGGTCCTGACCGCCGTCGAGACGGATCTTCACCGTCGCCATCACCTCACCCGGGGTGACGGAGGCGACAGTGCCGGGGAGTTGGTTGCGGATGCTCAGACTCATGGGAGAAGGCCTCGATTGCTGAGGGGTGCTGGTTTTGGCTAATTATGTCCGCATCGTCACCGCGTCGGCGCCTGCGAACGTGTCGCGGACCGTGTCGCTGTTGGGCCGAACGGGTGACCATGCGTAAGAATTGCCCGGTGCAGACAACCAGTGCGAGCCAGGACGGGGTGGAGCGGTGAACAGTCACGACGCCACCGACGAACAGTGGGAGGGGCTCGCCCAGGTCGTTCCGTTGCGAGGCCGGGACGCCTGGCCCTCGGCGGTCGACCACCGGTCGATACCCGAGGCCCCAACGGAGGCGCGCCGCCGCTTCGTGGTCCTGCGGATCAACGTGTTCGCGGACGCCCGCGAGGTCGCCGAGACACTGATGGCGGGAATACCCGTCCTCCTCGACCTGACCGCCGCGGAGACCGACGTCGCCAAGCGGGTCCTTGACTTCAGTACAGGCGTGGTCTTCGGGCGGGCGAGCGGCATGCACCGCGTCGACCGGAACGTGTTCCTGCTGACACCGCCGGGGACCGAGGTGAGCGGGCTGATGGAGGGGGCGGGGGCTCCTGGAGGGTGATGCGGGGGCGTCGGCCGCTGACACCCAGTGGTCCACCGACCGCTGAAACCCTGCGGTCCGTCGCCCGCTGAAATCCTGCGGTCCGTCGCCCGTCCGTCCCTCGATCGTAGGAAGGTCACCTAGGCGGAACGGTTCGCCTGTCGGCGGAGGCCTAACGTCCGGATATGACCATGTCATCCCTGGAGGCCCCCGCGGCGGCGGAGGCGCGCCCCGACCGCCCGGGCGTCACCGAACTGCGGCTCGCCGCTTTCGCCACGCACCGGCGCGTCCGGTTCCCGCTGGGACCGCTCACCCTCATCGCGGGGCCGAGCGGCAGCGGCAAGACCAGTGCCCTGCGGGCGTACGAGGCACTGGCACGGCTGGGCAGCGGCGCCGAGCTGGAAGAGGTGTTCCCGGACCCGGTCACCTGCGTGCCCGAACGGGCCCGGCCCGACGCCCAGCGGCGCCGCGGCTTCCGCATCGGCTGCACGGTCGACGGTCCCGAAGGCCCCGTACGCCTTGACGTCGCCGTACAGGCCGAGCCCGAACTGCGCATCGTGGGCGAGCGGTTGACAGCGGGCGGCGTGACCCTGCTGGAGACGGCGTTACGGGATCCGGGGCGCCCCGTCGTCCAGGCCGCCTGGCACACCGGAGGCACGTCCGCGGTGACCCGCGGCCCCCTCCCCGACGACCGCCTCGGCACCGCGCTCCTGCCGCTGCGCGTCGCGGGCAGGACCGACGGGGAGCGCCAAGTCCTCGCCGCCGCCGAGCAGATGGTGCTCGCCCTGCGGTCCGTCTACGCCTGCGACCCGAGCCCCCGCCGGATGCGCGCCCCTGTCCCGGTCGGCTCCGGCCTGCTGCTGCGGGGCTGCGACAACATCGCCGAAGTGCTGTGGCGTACGCGGGCGGAGTGCGCCCGGCGGCATGCGCTCCTGGTCGGCGCGGTCGGGGCCGGATGCGCCGGCCCGGTCATGGACGTCCTGGGCGAGACCCTGCGCGACGGCACGATCCGAGGGTTCCTCGACCGCGGCGACGGCGTTCGTACGGAACTGGGGCTGCTCGGGGACGGCGAGTTGAGGTATCTGGCGCTGGCCCTGGTGCTGCTCACCGGACCGGGCGTGCTGGCGGTCGACCAGGCGGGAGAGGTGCCCGCCGCGCTCCAGACGCTGACCGTTCTGACCGACGGTCTCGACCGCTGTCTGGACGCCCGGCAGACGGGGGAGCTGGTGCGGCTGGCGGCGCGGATGTGCGAACGCGGGCACATCCGGCTGGTCGGCGCCGTGAGTGACGCTTCCTGGGCCTGCGGGGTGCCGGGTGTGAGGGTGGTGGATCTTTGACCTTGGCCTTGACGGAGACTGGACGTGAGCCGTGAGTGGGGCGGCAGGGCTGGGGCGTGAGCCGTGACAGAGACTGGACGTGAGCCGTGACCGAACTGGACGTAGCGAAGCTGCAGCGCCGCCTTGCCGAGTTCGCGGCCGCGCGGAACTGGGGGCCCTACCACACCCCCAAGAACCTCGTCGCCGCGCTGAGCGTGGAGGCGTCCGAACTGGTCGAGATCTTCCAGTGGTTGACGCCGGAGCAGTCGGCCCGGGTGATGGACGACGCGGACACCGCCCACCGTGTCACCGACGAGGTCGCGGACGTCCTGGCCTATCTGCTCCAGCTCTGCGAGGTGCTCGGCATCGACCCGCTCGCCGCGCTCGACGCGAAGATCGACCGGAACGAGCGGAGGTTTCCGGCGCCGGAGGAGTCGTGACAGCGGGCGGATTCGGCAGTCTGTCACTCTCCGGAGTTGTCGAGTTGTCCACACTCAACTCCGTGTCCACCGATTTCAGGCTTCCTCTGGCTTTTCGTCCCGGGCTCCCTCACTCTGGGTAGTGGACGGCGGAGTTCGGGCGGACGTGTGTTGAGCGCGTCGGGACAGACGGGGGCAGCGCATGGATGCGGTGCGTCTCATTGTGGCGAGCAGGCGTGCGCTGGCGGAGACGGGAGAGTCCCCGGAGGTGATGGAGGAGGCGTGGCAGGCGCACTCCCTGGCTCAGGCGATCGGCAGCCGTTTCGCCGTCTCCGGCCCCCCTGAACTCCGGGGCGAGGCCCTCGGTCTGACCGAGCTTGCGGGACGGGGCTGCGGTGTCCTCGGGGCTCCCGTCCTCGACGTCGGCGCCTTACGGGCCGCCCAGCTCACCGAGTTGGGCGACGCCCGCGAGGCGCTCCTCTGCCTCGGCGGTCTCCTCGGCGAGGTCGGCATAGCCCTCGTCGGCATAGCCTGCGCGGCGGACGACCACGGGACCTACTGGCAGTGCATGGAGGCCATCGACGCGGCGGACGAGTCCCGGGACCGGGTGCTGGAGATGCTGAGACGGCTGGCGGTGCGGGACCGGATGGTCCTGGAGCGTGAGCGGGACTCGGCGGCGGGGTGACGCGTCTCGGGTTCTAACAAGAGAGGCCGTGCCCCCGCCGCCGCGGGCAGCAGCAGGCTTCAGGCGTGGTCGGGCTCGTCCGTGAGGGCGGGCCGGGTGCCCGAGAGGTCCGCGTCCAACTGGGACAGGTCCGCGTTGAGCGACGCCATGAGCTCTTCCATCTGCTGAAGCAGCCCCTTCGGCTGTGCAGATACCACCTGCTGCGGAACTGCGTCTTGGGACATGACGGCCTCCTCGGCCCTTGGCCCCTGAGCGGGACCGATGCGGGTGACGCCCCGGCGACCGCCGGCGACGGGCGCCGGGCGGTCCGGCTCCGCCCGAGCCAACGATCACCGCCGAGCGGGGTCACTGGCGCGAACCCGCAGCACACGCGGGGTTGACGGATTTTCACCCGACCGGGGACGGGAGTGACCGGCGGGACCGGTGGGGTTGACCGGCACACGACCGTGCAGGATGGAGGCATGGATCTTCGAATCTTCACCGAGCCCCAGCAGGGCGCCACCTACGACACCCTTCTCGCTGTCGCCAAGGCCACCGAAGACCTCGGCTTCGACGCCTTCTTCCGTTCCGACCACTACCTCAGCATGGGCTCGGCCGACGGCCTCCCGGGCCCGACCGATGCCTGGATCACCCTCGCCGGGCTCGCCCGCGAGACCAAGCGCATCCGGCTCGGCACGCTGATGACCGCCGGCACCTTCCGCCTGCCCGGCGTCCTCGCGATCCAGGTCGCACAGGTCGACCAGATGTCCGGCGGCCGCGTCGAACTGGGCCTGGGCGCGGGCTGGTTCGAGGAGGAGCACAAGGCGTACGGCATCCCGTTCCCGAAGGAGAAGTTCGCGCGACTTGAGGAGCAGCTGGCGATCGTCACCGGGCTGTGGGCGACCGAGGTCGGCAAGACCTTCAGCCACCACGGCACCTACTACGACCTCACCGACTCGCCCGCTCTGCCCAAGCCCGCCCAGGCGAAGGTGCCCGTCCTCATCGGCGGCCACGGCGCGACCCGCACCCCCCGGCTCGCCGCGCAGTACGCCGACGAGTTCAACATCCCGTTCGCCTCGATCGAGGACAGCGAGCGCCAGTTCGGCCGGGTGCGTGCCGCGGCGGAGCAGGCCGGCCGCAAGGCAGCAGACATCACGTACTCCAACGCGCTCGTGGCCTGCGTCGGCAAGGACGACGCCGAGGTGGCCCGCCGCGCCGCCGCGATCGGCCGCGATGTCGACGACCTGAAGGCCAACGGCCTGGCAGGTTCCCCGGACGAGGTCGTCGAGAAGATCGGCCAGTACGCCGCGATCGGCTCCCAGCGGATCTACCTCCAGATCCTCGACCTCGACGATCTGGACCACCTCGACCTGATCGCGGCGCAGGTTCAGTCGCAGCTCGCGTAACCGGACGCGCAAGAGCCGAGACACCCGGTGGGGGTATCGTCGTGCCCGCACCGTAGAACGCGCACGACCGACTGAGGGAGCGCGAGGCAGAGTGGACCGCAGGCTGACGTGTGGGCCGGGAGTTCCCCGGCTGCTCGCGCTGTGTGCTGTCCTCTTCGGGCTGTTCCTCATGCACGGGGCGCCGGTGAACGCCGGTGGCGGCTGTCACGGCGAGGGCGTCATGCCGGCGCCCGTGAGCATGCCCGCGCATTCGGGCCACACGGCCGCGCAGGGTGAGCAGGCCGGCGTCCCCGCCGTCTCCCTCACGACCGCCATGGCCGCGATGAGCGGCGAGCTGTGCGTGTCCACTCCCGCCCGTGACCGGTTGCCGCTGCCCGCGAGCGGGCTGCTCGCCGGGCTGGGCCTGGTGGGCCTGGTCGTGTGGGGGCTCGCCGGGTGTCCGTCGGCGATGTGGGGGCCGGCACGGCGGGGACCGCCGGCCGGCGGCAGAGGTTTCCTGCTTCAGGTGTGCGTCGCGCGGACGTGACAGGCATCCACCGGATCCGGCCCCGAGCCGGACCGGCAAGGAGAACCTGCCCCTTTCGCGCGCCACCGGTGTGGCGCGTCCACCCGGAAAGAACCCTGTGATGTCCGCTTCTTCGTCTTCCGCTGCCCGCCGCCGCACTCTCGCGGCCGCCGGCACCGTCGCCGTTCTCGCCCTGGCCCTGGCGGCCTGCGGCTCGGACGGTTCCACGTCCAACGACTCGTCGATGCCCGGGATGAACCACGGCTCCGCCAGTGCTTCGGCGTCGGCCACCCCGGACAGCGCTTTCAATGACGCGGACGTGATGTTCGCGCAGCAGATGATCCCGCACCACCAGCAGGCCGTCGAGATGGCCGAGCTCGCCGACGGCCGCGCCGACGACCAGGAGATCAAGGACCTGGCCGCCGCGATCGAGAAGGCCCAGGACCCCGAGATCAACACGATGGAGGGCTGGCTGAAGTCCTGGGGCAAGCCGCTGCCTTCGGCCTCGTCGTCGACGGGTGACATGGCCGGCATGGATCACGGTTCGGGCGAATCCTCCGCGATGCCCGGGATGATGTCCGACCAGGACATGACCGACCTCCAGGCAGCCAAGGGCAAGGACTTCGACAAGGAGTTCGCCCAGCTCATGATCAGCCACCACCAGGGTGCGATCACCATGGCCAAGGACGAGCAGAAGAACGGCGAGAACGCCGACGCGAAGAAGCTCGCCACGGCCGTCGTCACGGCCCAGACCGCCGAGATCGAGAGGATGAACGAGATCCTCGACCGGCTCTGACCCACTGGGGGTGGGCCTTCGCCCCGGCGAAGGCCCACCCCTGCCCCCCACTCCTCCACCGGAAGGCAAGCCCGTGGATGCCGCACTGCAGGCCGTACTGCATGCCCTGTCCATCACCGGGTCCATGACCTGGGAGATCACCTGGGCCCTGATCCTCGGCTTCGGCCTGTCCGCCGTCGTCCAGGCGGTGGTGCGCAAGGCCACGATCGTCCGCCTGCTCGGTGACGACCGGCCCCGGACCCTCGCGCTGGCGGCAGGCCTCGGCGCGGCCTCGTCGTCGTGCTCGTACGCCGCCGTCGCGCTGGCGCGTTCCCTGTTCCGCAAGGGCGCGAACTTCACCGCCGCGATGGCCTTCGAGATCGCCTCGACCAACCTGGTCGTCGAACTCGGCGTGATCCTGGCCCTGCTGATGGGCTGGCAGTTCACCGCGGCGGAGTTCATCGGGGGACCGATCATGATCGTGGTCCTCGCGGTGCTCTTCCGCCTCTTCCTGCGCGACAAGCTGCTGCGTGAGGCGGGCGAACAGGCCGAACGGGGCCTCGCGGGTTCGATGGAGGGCCACGCCGCGATGGACATGTCCGTACGGAAGGAGGGCTCGTTCCGCCGGCGGCTGTTCTCCGGAGAGGGCTTCACCTCCACCGCCCATGTCTTCGTCATGGAGTGGGCCGCGATCCTGCGCGATCTCGTCATCGGCCTGCTCATCGCGGGAGCGATCGCCGCATGGGTGCCGGACTCCTTCTGGAGCGCGTTCTTCTTCGAGGGCCACCCGCTGGCGTCCAAGCTCTGGGGCCCGCTGATCGGCCCGCTCGTCGCCATCGCCTCGTTCGTCTGCTCGATCGGCAACGTGCCGCTGGCCGTCGTGCTGTGGCAGGGCGGCATCAGCTTCGGCGGCGTGGTCGCGTTCATCTTCGCCGACCTGCTGATCCTGCCGATCCTCAACATCTACCGGAAGTACTACGGAGCGAGGATGACGCTCTTCCTCCTCGGCACGTTCTACGTGGCGATGGTCGTCGCCGGCTACATCGTGGAACTCGTCTTCGGCGGCCTCGGCCTCGTCCCCGACCAGGCCGACGCCACGATCCCCATGGAGGGCATCACCTGGAACTACACGACCTGGCTCAACATCGCCTTCCTCCTACTGGCGGCCACACTGATCGCGCGCTTCTTCCGGACCGGCGGGACGGACATGCTGAGGATGATGGGCGGGGCACCCAGCGACGGCCACGACGGCCACGAGGGCCATGACGGCCACGACAGCCGCGACTGAGGGCGGTCGGAGCTGTCGGAGCGGCCGGAGCGGTCGGCGGAAAATGCCTGAGTGCGCCCGGGACGTTCGCTGTACGTTGTGCAGGCGCGCCGAAGAAGGGGCGTTGCGCATGCGGGGCTGACCGCGGCGCGGCGTACGCATCGCTACGAGGTCGAGGAAGGGCCGGGAGCCGTGATCACCGAGGCGCGCTCACCCATCACCGCGGTTCATCGCGGCCGACGTATGTGCGTGAGATACGGCCGACATTTGTGCGCGCGATGCGCGACCTGATGTCCGCCTGAAAGTTTCCGCAGCTCAGAAGACGTTTAGAGGCAACCCACCGTGTTCCTGACGATCAGTGCCACCGGCACCCCAGAGCGCCCCGCGACCGACCTCGGCTACCTGCTGCACAAGCATCCCGACAACGCGCAGACGTTCTCGACCTCCTACGGCACGGCGCATGTCCTCTACCCCGAGGCGTCCGCCGAGCGGTGCACGGCCGCGCTGCTCCTCGAGGTCGACGCGGTCGCGCTGGTCCGGCGCGGCAAGGGCAAGGGCCGCGGCGGCGCACCCGACGCCGCGCTCGCCCAGTACGTCAACGACCGCCCGTACGCGGCCTCCTCGCTGCTCGCCGTGGCGTTGAGCGCGGTGTTCTCCAGCGCCATGAAGGGCCAGTGCAACGCCCGGCCCGAGCTGCCCGCGCGGCCCCTCCCGCTCCGCGTCGAGGTGCCCGCGCTGCCCGCCCGAGGCGGCGCGGACCTGGTACGCGCGCTGTTCGAGCCGCTGGGATGGACGGTGACGGTCGAAGCCGTGGCGCTGGACGCGGAGTTCCCGGGGTGGGGCGACTCGCGGTACGTGCGCCTCGTACTGGAGTCGGAGCGGCTGACCCTGTCCGAAGCCCTGCGTCACCTCTACGTCCTCCTCCCGGTGCTCGACGACGCCAAGCACTACTGGGTCTCGTCCGACGAGGTCGACAAGCTGCTGCGGGCGGGCGACGGCTGGCTGCCGGACCACCCGGAGCAGAAGCTGATCACCAGCCGGTATCTGTCGCGCCGTTGGTCGCTGACGCGTGAGGCGATGGAGCGGCTGGAGCTCGTACGGCTCGCCGAGGCCGACGACAGCGCGGTCGAGGAGATCGACAACGCGGTGGCCGAGGAGACGGAGGCCGACTCGGAAGACGCTGCGGAACCGGAGGAGAAGTCCGTGTCCCTCGCCGTCCAGCGGCGGGACGCGATCCTCGCCGCACTGCACGCCTCCGGTGCGGCGCGGGTGCTCGATCTCGGCTGCGGACAGGGCCAGTTGGTGCAGGCGCTGCTCAAGGACACACGGTTCACCGAGATCGTCGGTGTCGACGTGTCGATGCGCGCGCTCACCGTCGCCTCGCGGCGGCTCAAGCTGGACCGCATGGGAGAGCGACAGGCCGAGCGGGTCAAGCTCATGCAGGGCTCGCTCGCGTACACCGACAACAGGCTCAAGGGGTACGACGCCGCCGTGCTCAGCGAGGTCATCGAGCACCTCGACCTGCCCCGGCTGCCCGCCCTGGAGTACGCGGTGTTCGGCTCCGCACGCCCCAAGACCGTGCTCGTGACCACGCCGAACGTCGAGTACAACGTCCGTTGGGAGACCCTCCCGGCCGGCCACTCCCGGCACGGCGACCACCGCTTCGAGTGGACGCGGGAGGAGTTCCGGGCGTGGGCGGAGCGCGTCGCCGGGCGGCACGGATACGGCGTGGAGTTCACACCCGTCGGCCCGGACGACCCGGAGGTGGGGCCGCCCACCCAGATGGCCACGTTCACCATGAGCGCGAAGGAGGAGAAGGCAGCATGACCGACACCAAGGGGCGCACCCTGCCCGTCACCGACCTCTCCCTCGTGGTGCTGATCGGCGCGTCCGGCTCGGGCAAGTCCACCTTCGCCCGCAGGCACTTCAAGCCGACCGAGATCATCTCCAGCGACTTCTGCCGCGGCCTCGTCGCCGACGACGAGAACGACCAGAGCGCCAGCGGCGACGCCTTCGACGTGCTCCACTACATCGCAGGCAAGCGCCTCGCGGCGGGCCGCCGTACGGTCGTCGACGCGACGAACGTGCAGTCGGAGAGCCGCAAGCAGCTCATCGAACTCGCCAGGCAGTACGACGTGCTGCCCATCGCCATCGTGCTCGACGTGCCCGAGGAGGTCTGCGCCGAGCGCAACGCCGCACGCGTCGACCGCGCCGACATGCCGCGCCGCGTCATCCAGCGCCACACCCGCGAACTCCGCCGTTCCCTGCGGCACTTGGAGCGCGAGGGGTTCAGGAAGGTGCACGTCCTACGGGGTGTCGAGGAGGCCGAGAGCGCCGAGATCCGCACCGAGAAGCGCTACAACGACCTGACCCACCTCACCGGACCCTTCGACATCATCGGCGACATCCACGGCTGCGCCTCGGAGTTGGAGACGCTGCTCGGCAAGCTCGGCTATGTCGACGGGGTGCACGCGGAGGGCCGTACGGCCGTCTTCGTCGGCGACCTCGTCGACCGCGGCCCGGACACCCCCGGCGTACTGCGCCGAGTGATGTCCATGGTCGGATCCGGCAACGCCCTGTGCGTGCCCGGAAACCACGAGAACAAGCTCGGCCGCCACCTCAAGGGGCGCCAGGTCCAGCACACGCACGGACTCGCCGAGACCATCGAGCAGTTGGAGGGGGAGAGCGACGAATTCATCGCGGGTGTACGGGAGTTCGTCGACGGGCTCGTCAGTCACTACGTCCTGGACGGCGGACGCCTCGTCGTCTGCCACGCGGGTCTGCCCGAGAAGTACCACGGCCGTACGTCGGGCCGGGTGCGCTCGCACGCGCTGTACGGGGACACGACCGGCGAGACCGACGAGTTCGGGCTGCCGGTGCGCTACCCGTGGGCGGAGGACTACCGGGGGAGGGCGGCCGTGGTGTACGGCCACACCCCTGTCCCCACCGCCACCTGGCTGAACAACACCATCTGCCTCGACACCGGTGCCGTCTTCGGCGGCAAGCTCACCGCGCTGCGCTGGCCGGAGCGCGAGCTCGTCGACGTACCGGCCGAGCGGGTCTGGTACGAGCCGGCGAAGCCGCTCGCCTCGGAGGCGCCCGGCGGGCACGAGGGGCGGCCGCTCGCCCTCACTGACGTGCAGGGCCGGCGGGTCGTCGAGACACGGCACGCGGGCCGGGTGTCCGTCCGTGAGGAGAACGCGGCCGCGGCCCTGGAGGTCATGAGCCGCTTCGCCGTGGACCCGCGGCTGCTGCCGTACCTGCCGCCGACGATGGCGCCGACGGCGACCTCGCACATCGAGGGCTACTTGGAGCACCCGGCCGAGGCCTTCGCCCAGTACAAGGACGACGGGGTTGCGCGGGTCGTGTGCGAGGAGAAGCACATGGGTTCGCGGGCGGTGGCGCTGGTGTGCCGGGACGCGGAGGCCGCGCGCGAGCGGTTCGGAGTGGAGGGGCCCACGGGTGCGCTGTACACGCGTACCGGCCGTCCCTTCTTCGACTCCGCCGAGGTGACGGAGGAGATCCTCGGACGGGTGCGGGCCGCCGTGAGCGCCGCGGGGCTGTGGGCGGAGCTCGAGACCGACTGGGTGCTGCTCGACGCCGAGTTGATGCCGTGGTCGCTGAAGGCTTCCGGGCTGCTGCGGACGCAGTACGCGGCGGTGGGCGCCGCGGCCGGGGCCGTGTTCCCTGGCGTGCTCGCCGCGCTCGAAGGTGCCGTGGAGCGGGGTGTCGACCTGCGGGACCTGCTGGTCAAGCAGCGCGAACGGGCCGCCGACGCGGCGGCGTTCACCGATGCCTACCGGCGGTACTGCTGGACCACGGACGGACTGGAGGGTGTGCGGCTCGCCCCCTTCCAGATCCTCGCCGTCCAGGGGCGCAGTCTGGCCGCCCTCCCGCACGACGAGCAGCTCGGTCTGATCGACCGGCTCGTCGAGCACGACGGGAGCGGGCTGCTGCAGACGACTCGGCGGTTGTTCGTGGACACCGGGGACGCGGAGTCCGTACAGGCCGGCGTCGACTGGTGGCTGGAGATGACCGGGCGCGGCGGCGAGGGCATGGTCGTCAAGCCGGTCGGTGCGGTGGTGCGTTCCGGGTCCGGGCGGTTGGTGCAGCCCGGCATCAAGTGCCGGGGGCGGGAGTATCTGCGGATCATCTACGGGCCCGAGTACACCCGTCCGGAGAACCTCGCCCGGCTGCGCGGCCGCTTCCTGAACCACAAGCGGTCGCTTGCGATCCGTGAGTACGCGCTGGGGCTCGAGGCCCTGGACCGGCTCGCGGAGGGCGAGCCGCTGTGGCGGGTGCACGAGGCGGTGTTCGGGGTGCTGGCGCTGGAGTCGGAGCCGGTGGACCCGAGGCTGTGAGGCCACTTCGAACGCCGGACGGGGGAGTCTTCAGCCTGTCCGGCGTTTGAGGACGAGCGCGAAGCGCGAAAGGGGGGTCTGGGGGCGCAGCCCCCAGGATCGGGACGGGTAGGGGCGGAGGGGGCGAAAAAACTACCCCACCAACCGCAATCGCACCCCCGCCACCCCCACCCGCACCGTCTGCCCCCACACCAGCTCCACCGCATCCCCCTCCATCCCGTCCCCGAAGGCGATGAGCCGATCCGACTCGACGGTGAGCCGCAGCCGGGCGTCCACGGCGAGATGCCCGGCGACTAATGACGTCCCCGTGGCGGGCGACGGCCATGCCTCGCGCACGAACCACAGCAGGTGCGGCTCCGTGGGCCGGGGCAGCACCATCCCCCCACCCCGCTCCTGCCACACCGACCGCAGCCACCCACTCGCCCCGGTCCCGGTCCCCACGAGCACCCCGGAGGAGGCTTGGGGCTCGACGACACCCCTGTCGTCGTCGAGCCCCAGCCGGTACCGGACGGTCTGGTGTCCCGCGGCTCCGAGATAGATCTCGTTCAGCGCCAGCAACCGCTGCGTGTCGTCCGCGACGGCCTCGACCATGGTGAGTTCGTCGGCCACCCCGCTTCGGGCCACCGCCGAGGCGATCAACGCGCCGGCGTCGTCGGCCCGATGCCGCACGAGCACCCCGGGATTGCGCCCGGGATCGGTGTCGATCCCGACAACGGGCTGCCCCGCCAGGTACTTGGCGACGTTGGCGACCAGCCCGTCCTGCCCGACGACGACCACGACGTCCTCGGGGGCGAAGAGGAAACGGTCCAAGTCGGCGCGCTCGACCCGAGCCTGACGCCATGTCAGAGGTATGGCGGAGGCGATGTCGGCCAGCGCCCGCCGCGTCCGACGGAACCGCTCCGCCACCTCCTCGATGTCCCGTCCGCGGGAGGAGAGGAAGAAGGCGGCCTGGCCGTGCGTTCCGTGCCGGGCCACCAACTCCTCGTACTCCGTGGTGCGATGGACGAGTACGACCCGCGGCGCGAGACTCACGCCGGTTCCCCGGAGGCCCCGTTGCTCAGCTTGGCGAGCAGCCCCGTCAGGACGTCCGGCGACACCGTGACGCTGTCGATGCGGGGCAGGTTCTCCGCGAGCCGGGTGCCCGTCAGGGCGTGCAGCGTTGCCACGTCCACGTCTCCGTGGACCTGCAGCCAGGCGGCCTGGGCCGCGGCCCGCGCCTCGCCGACCTCGCGCGCGGCCTCCGCCTCGGCCTTGGCGAGCCGCACCACACGGGTGCCCTCCGCGTCCGCGAGGCGCACCGTGCGCGCCGCCTCCGCCGTGGCGCGCACCGCGTCCGCCGCCGCGTGCTCCTCCGCCTCACGCCGCGCGTTGGTGCCGCGCTGGTCGACCAACTGCTCCTCGCGCCGGGCCAGTTCGATCTGGCTGGCGAGTTCGTTCTCGGCGATGGCGCGCTCCCGCTCGACCGCGACGGCACGGCGTTCGTACGTCGCCTTGTCCGCGTCCTGCTGGATCTGCTCACGGGCGGGAGTGCGCAGCGCCCGCTCCACCTCGGGCTCGGGACGCAGCGCGACGACCCGTACGGCCACGATCTCGATCCCCGTCGCGGGCAGCCGGGGTTCCGCGGCGAGCCCGCCCGCGATCCGTTCCCGTACCGCCGCGACACCGTCCATCAGGGCGGCGGCCAGCGACGTACGGGCCAGGACGTCCAGCGCGTGCTGCTGGGCCGTCTCGGTCAGCAGCGAGCCCAGCTGTTCGAGGGGCGCGCCGCGCCAGGAGCCCGTGTCGGGGTCGATGGAGAAGTCCAGGCGGGCGGCGGCGAGCGCCGGATCGTCGATGCGGTAGGTGACGGTCGCCTGCACCGCGACGTCCTGGAAGTCGGACGTACGGGCATGGAAGGTCATCGCCAACTCGCGGTCGTCGACCGGGACTTCGGAGAGTGCGGCGGTCAGGGAGCGGTACCAGAAGCTGAGTCCGGGACCGTCGTGCAGCAGCTTGCCCGACCGATGGTGCCGGACATGGGCGGTCGGCGCTCCCCGCAGATGGCGCCAGGCGAGACGCCGGGTGATGTCGGCCATGAGTACCCCCTCGTCGCTGAGCTGCCCAGTGGCACCTCGGCGACCCTCGTCCGTCATTGTCGTCACTGCGACGATAATGGAGAAGGGTGGTTATCGTCAAGAGGACGAAATCAAACGGAGCGGGTCGGCCCGATCGGCGGGTGAACACGCGTCCGGATGGTCAGGATGGAGGCATGGGATTCCATGTCGACTCCGAGGCCGGGCGGCTGCGCCGCGTCATCCTGCACCGGCCGGATCTAGAGCTCAAAAGGCTCACACCCAGCAACAAGGACGCTCTGCTCTTCGACGACGTGCTGTGGGTGCGCCGGGCGCGCGCGGAGCACGACGGGTTCGCGGACGTGCTGCGCGACCGCGGGGTCACCGTCCACCTCTTCGGTGATCTGCTCGCGGAGGCCCTGGAGATCCCGGCGGCCAGATCGCTCGTCCTGGACCGGGTCTTCGACGAGAAGGAGTACGGTCCGCTCGCCACCGACCACCTCCGGGGCTCCTTCGAAAACCTGCCCGCGCCCGAGCTGGCGGCCGCACTGGTCGGCGGTATGACCAAGCGCGAGTACCTGGACGCCCACATGGAGCCGACCTCGGTGCGCTTCCATGTCATGGACCTCGACGACTTCCTGCTCGGCCCGCTGCCCAACCACCTCTTCACCCGGGACACCTCCGCCTGGATCTACGACGGGGTCTCCATCAACGCCATGCGCTGGCCGGCGCGGCAGCGCGAGACCGTGCACTTCGAGGCGATCTACCGGCACCACCCGCTCTTCCGTGACGAGACCTTCAATCTCTGGTCGCGGGGGCAGGCGGACTACCCCTCCACGATCGAGGGCGGCGACGTGCTCGTCATCGGCAACGGCGCCGTGCTCATCGGCATGAGCGAGCGGACGACTCCGCAGGCCGTCGAGATGCTCGCGCACAAGCTGTTCGCCGCCGGGTCCGCGCGCACCATCGTGGCGCTCGACATGCCCAAGCGGCGGGCCTTCATGCACCTCGACACCGTGATGACCATGGTCGACGGCGACACCTTCACGCAGTACGCGGGGCTCGGCATGCTCCGCTCGTACACCATCGAACCGGGCGTGGGGGACAAGGAACTGAAGGTCACCGACCACCCCCCGGAGCACATGCACCGCGCGATCGCCGCGGCCCTCGGCCTGAACGAGATCCGTGTCCTGACCGCCACACAGGACGTGCACGCGGCCGAGCGCGAGCAGTGGGACGACGGCTGCAACGTCCTCGCGGTCGAACCGGGCGTGGTGGTCGCGTACGAGCGGAACGCCACCACCAACACCCATCTGCGCAAGCAGGGCATCGAGGTGATCGAGATTCCGGGCAGTGAGCTGGGGCGGGGGAGGGGCGGGCCCCGCTGCATGAGCTGTCCGGTCGAACGCATGGCTGTATAGAAATGCTGAGAGTCGTATAGAATTCCAAGGGTCCGTGTCCCGTAACCGTTGGAGCGCCCCCATGGCGACAGTCCCGACCGCCCTCGCCGGCCGCCACTTCCTCAAGGAACTGGACTTCACCGAGGACGAGTTCCGCGGTCTGCTCGAGCTGGCCGCCGAGCTGAAGGCGGCCAAGAAGGCAGGGACCGAGCCCCAGCACCTGCGGGGCAGGAACATCGCGCTGATCTTCGAGAAGACCTCGACGCGTACGCGCTGCGCGTTCGAGGTCGCCGCGGCGGACCAGGGCGCCTCGACGACGTATCTCGACCCGTCCGGTTCGCAGATAGGTCACAAGGAGTCGGTGAAGGACACCGCGCGGGTGCTCGGCCGGATGTTCGACGCGATCGAGTACCGGGGGGACAGTCAGGCCGCCGTCGAGGAGCTGGCCGCGTACGCCGGTGTGCCCGTCTACAACGGTCTGACCGACGACTGGCACCCCACCCAGATGCTCGCCGACGTGCTCACGATGACGGAGCACAGTGACAAGCCGCTCGGTGGGATCACCTTCGCCTATCTCGGCGACGCCCGTTTCAACATGGGCAACTCGTATCTGATCACCGGCGCGCTGCTCGGCATGGACGTCCGTATCGTCGCCCCGCAGGCGTACTGGCCCGCCGACGACATCGTCGCCCGGGCCCGCAAGCTCGCCGAGAGCAGCGGCGGCCGCGTCACGCTCACCGAGAGTGTCGCCGAGGGTGTCCTGGGTGCCGACTTCGTCGCCACCGACGTCTGGGTCTCCATGGGGGAGCCGAAGGACGTGTGGGACGAGCGGATCGGCGCGCTGTCCCCGTACGCCGTGACGATGGACGTCCTGCGCGCCACCGGCAACCCGGACGTGAAGTTCCTGCACTGCCTCCCCGCCTTCCACGACCTGGGCACGAAGGTCGGCCGGGAGATCTACGAGAGGCACGGCCTGGAGTCGCTGGAGGTCACCGACGAGGTCTTCGAGTCGGCGCACTCGGTCGTCTTCGACGAGGCGGAGAACCGGCTGCACACGATCAAGGCGATCCTGGTCGCGACGCTGGCCTGACCGGCCGGTCGGAGGCCGGGGGTTACACCCGTCGTCGCTGCCGCGGTACCACGGGCAGTCTGAACCAGACCGCCTTGCCGGAGCCCGTGGGGCGGTGGCCGCAGGACGAACTGAGGGTGCGGATCAGGAGGAGGCCGCGCCCGTGCTCCTGCCAGGGGTCGGGCTCGCAGGCCGGGTCGGGGACCGTGAGATCGCCCGGCGGCGCCGGGTCCGGATCGTGTACTTCGACCTGGCAGCCGGTCGGCAGCAGCTCTACGACCAGCTCTATGGGGCCGTCCCCCGCGGTGTGCTCCACGGCGTTGGCGACCAGCTCCGCGGTGAGCAGTTCGGCGGTGTCGCTGTCGGCCGCGTGCTCCAGTTCGGCCAGCGCCGTACGGACCAGCGCGCGGGCGACGGGCACGGCCGCGGCGGTGTGCGGCAGCGCGATGCGCCAGGAGGCAGGGGCGGGAGTGTCGGGCAAGGAGGGTCCGTTCATGGAGCAGGCTGTCCTGCTTTCAACTTTACAAATGGTACGACTCGACGGGACAGAGGCGCTCGGCGGGCGTATTCCGGGACTTTTGGCCCGGCACGGGCTGTGTACCCAGGTGAACGGTCCGTCTCCCGCGCGTGCTCCCACCGTTACGGGGCTATAGACGATCCGTGACTCAGTGACGGGGGTCCCCGGGCTCTGTACGGGGGCGAACGCACGAAAGCCCCCGAGCCCCCCTCGTATCCGAGGGCTGGGAGCTCGGGGGCGTCCGACCGGGTTCTACGCGGAGAGGTCGGCCATTCCCGCCGTCAGGGTCGAGCCGTCCGCCGGGTCGATCAGGAGGAACGCGCCGGTGCGGCGGACCTCGGCGTAGTCGTCGAGCGCGAGCGGCTCGGCGGTGCGCAGGGTGATCCGGCCGAGGTCGTTCGCGGTCAGCTCGGACGCGTCGCCCAGATCCTTGACGATCGCCTTCACGGTCCGTGTCGTGTGCCTGACGAGGACGCGGTCACCGACGCGCAGCGCCCGGTCGGCCAGATGGCAGACGGCCGCCCGGACGTCCTGGGTGAGCGTGGGCACGTCCGCCCCCGCCGTGATCATGTCGCCGCGCGAGATGTCGCGCTGGTCGGCCAGGCGCAGGGTCAGTGACTGGGGCGCGTACGCGATGTCCGCGTCCCTGCCGAGTACGTCGATACCGACGATCTCGGAGTTCTCGCCGGACGGGTGGACCGTCACGCGGTCGCCGACACGCAGGGCGCCGGACACCAGCTGGCCCGCGTAGTGGCGGACTTCGTCGTGCCTGATCACGTACTGCACCGGGAAGCGCGCCGGAGCGGACGGGAGGTCGGAGCCGACCGGCACCGTCTCCAGGAACTCCAGGAGCGCCGGACCCTCGTACCAGTCCATGTGCGCCGAACGCTCTACCACGTTGTCGCCGCAGAGCGCGGAGACCGGGATCGGCGTGAAGCCGGGGAGGCCCAACTCGGCGGCGTGGCCCGCGAAGTCCTCGACGATGCGGTCGAAGTCCTTCTCCTCGTACCCGACGAGATCCATCTTGTTGACGGCGAGGACCACGTTTGGGACGCGCAGGAGGGCGGCGACGGCGGCGTGCCGGCGGGTCTGCTCGACCACACCATGGCGCGCGTCGATGAGGATGATCGCCAGCTCGGCCGTGGAGGCACCGGTGACCATGTTCCGCGTGTACTGCACGTGCCCGGGGGTGTCGGCGAGGATGAACCGGCGGCGCGCGGTTGCGAAGTAGCGGTAGGCGACGTCGATGGTGATGCCCTGCTCGCGTTCGGCGCGCAGGCCGTCGGTGAGGAGGGCGAGGTCGGGGGCGTCCTGGCCGCGGCTCTGCGAGACGCGTTCGACGGCTTCCAGCTGGTCGGTGAGGACCGACTTGGAGTCGTGGAGCAGGCGTCCGACGAGGGTGGACTTGCCGTCGTCGACGGAACCGGCCGTCGCGAAGCGCAGCGTGTCGATGGTGGTGGGTGCGCCAACCATGGCGGTGGTGGTGCTGGTCATGGTTAGAAGTACCCCTCGCGCTTGCGGTCTTCCATCGCGGCCTCGGACATCTTGTCGTCGGCGCGGGTGGCGCCGCGTTCGGTGAGGCGGGAGGCGGCGATCTCGGTGATGACGGCTTCCAGCGTGGTGGCGTCGGAGTCGACAGCGCCGGTGCAGGACATGTCACCGACGGTCCGGTAGCGCACCAGGCGCTTCTCGACGGTCTCGCTCTCGCGAGGGCCGCCCCAGTCACCGGGCGTCAGCCACATCCCGGCCCGCTGGAACACCTCACGGCGGTGGGCGAAGTAGATGCCCGGCAGTTCGATGTGCTCGCGGGCGATGTACTGCCAGACGTCGAGTTCGGTCCAGTTGGAGAGGGGGAAGACGCGGACGTGTTCGCCGGGTGCGTGGCGGCCGTTGTAGAGCTGCCAGAGTTCGGGGCGCTGGCGGCGGGGGTCCCACTGGGAGAACTCGTCGCGCAGGGAGAAGACGCGTTCCTTGGCGCGGGCCTTCTCCTCGTCGCGGCGTCCGCCGCCGAAGACGGCGTCGAAGCGTTCGGACTGGATCTTCTCCGTCAACGGCACGGTCTGCAGGGGGTTGCGGGTCCCGTCGGGGCGTTCGCGCAGCACACCGCGGTCGATGTAGTCCTGGACGGAGGCCACATGGAGGCGCAGTCCGTGTTCGGCGACCACACGGTCGCGGTACTCAAGGACTTCGGGGAAGTTGTGCCCGGTGTCGACGTGCAGCAGCGTGAAGGGGATCGCGGCGGGTGCGAAGGCTTTGAGGGCGAGGTGCAGCATGACGATGGAGTCCTTGCCGCCGGAGAAGAGGATCACCGGCCGTTCGAACTCGCCCGCCACCTCGCGGAAGATGTGCACCGCCTCGGACTCCAGAGCGTCCAGATGCGAGAGCGTGAAGGACCGCTCAGCGGTTGCCGAGGTCACAGGATCCCCCTCGCCGCGAGCACCGCGTGCACGGAGGCCGCGGACTCCTCCGCGGTCTGCAGGTGCGTCTCCAGCGTGAGAGCCGGGTCGACCGGTGGCTCGTAGGGGTCGTCGACGCCGGTCAGCCCGCTGATCCGGCCCGCAGCCTGCTGGGCGTACAGCCCCTTCACATCGCGCTCGCTGCACACCTCGACCGGGGTGGCGACATGCACCTCGACGTACGGCGTCCCGCTTGCCTCGTGCCGCTTGCGGACGGCCTCACGGCTGTCGGCGTAGGGCGCGATGACGGGGACCACGGCGACCACGCCGTTGCGCGCGAGCACCTCGGCGACCAGGCCGATGCGCTGGACGTTCGTGTTGCGGTCCTCGCGGGAGAAGCCGAGACCCGCGGAGAGGAAACGGCGGACCTCGTCACCGTCGAGGACCTCCACGCGGTGCCCCTCGGCCTTCAGGCGGTTGCCCAGAATGCCGGCGATGGTCGTCTTGCCCGCGCTCGGCAGGCCCGTGAGCCAGACGGTGGCTCCCTGAGCCCTTGCCGTGTTGGTCATACGTGCAGTCCTCTTCCTGTCCTGGCGTCGTGCGGCTCACGACGCTAGGTAAGGAAGATGAGAAGAGGTAAGGAAGAGGCTGAGGGTTGTCTTAGTGACTGATGTTGTAACTGAGATCACACACCACAGCCGCCCCTGCGTACCGAGTTGGTGCCTATGTTCGTTTTCCGGCATGCGGGAGCCGGCGCCTAGACCCGCCCGGGTACGTCGGCGAAAGCCGCCCCGGCGTCCCGCAGCCGCTCGTGCAGTGCCCGGAAGACGGCGGCCGAACGCGCGCCGGGCCAGTCCTGCGGAAGCAGCGCGGCGGGCAGTCCCGGGTCCGTGTACGGGAGATGGCGCCAGGAGTCCAGGGCGAGCAGATAGTCGTGGTACGCCGCCTCCGGCGGGGTGTCCGCGCGCCGCTCCCAGGCGTGCAGCACGTGCGCGTGCTCGTCGAGGAACACCTCGTGCTGCTTGGCGATCGAGGCGAGGTCCCACCAGCGCGCCACCGCGTCCGCCGTCGCGGCGAAGCCCAGATGCTCCCCGCGGAAGAGCTCCACGTACGGGTCGAGCCGCAGCCGCTCCAGCGTGTGCCGCGCCTCTTCGTGGAGCCGGGCCGGGGCGAGCCACACCCCGGGGGCCGCCGTCCCGAAACCCAGACCTGCGAGCCGCGAGCGCAGCACATGTCGCTTCTGCCGCTCGGACTCGGGAACGGAGAAGACGGCGAGTACCCAGCCGTCGTCCTTGGGAGGCTCCGTCGCGTACACCCGCCGGTCGCCGTCGTCGAGCAGCTGCCGCGCGTCGGGCGACAGCGCGTACCCGGCCGCGCCGGCTGCCGTACGTACCGGTTCCAGCAGGCCGCGGCGTTTGAGCCGCGATACCGACGACCGTACGGAGGGTGCGTCCACGCCGACCGCGGCGAGGAGCCGGATCAACTCGGACACCGGCACCGGGCCGGGCATGAAACGGCCGTACGCGCCGTAGAACGTGACGATGAGGGACCGTGGTGCGTGCTGCTCTGACACGTTGATCACTCTAGTCCGCGAAGATCACTTGGGATCGCCGCAGGTGGATCCGGTCGAGCTCGACGGGCTCACCGCGCCGGCGCCGGACCCGGCCGACGGAGAACGGACTCAGGCCGCGACGGCCAGCTGCTCGACGAACACCCGGCGGGGAGCGACCACGCTGCCGTCGGGGTGCAGTTCGCCGGTGTCGTCGAAGACGATCGCGCCGTTGCACAGGAGGTTCCAGCCCTGCTCGGGGTGGGCCGCCACGATGTGCGGGGCGTTGCTGTCCGCGGACGGGAACGAAGACTGGTGTGAACACATGGCGCACCTCCACGTCGTATGCGATGAGTTCCGACGGCGTTGCGCCGTCCTCGCATACATAGACCATGCTCGCGCGGCGAACTCATCGGAACAGCGGGTCGTGAAGCGTGACAACACGCGGACAACACTTGGACGTCCCCAAGACGGACGGTGCGGATTCGCCACCAAAGGAGTGATGATCAGGGCCCTCGGGGTGCCGGACGCCGCCTTCGGGGCCGTGGACCGGTACCTGTGGAGCGCCCTTTTTTCAGGCCCCCGTTCCAGGAGGTATCCCCATGTCCGTGCGCCAGGTCCTCGGCGCGGCCACCGCCGCCGCGCTGCTCCTGCTCGCCGCCCCGTCCGCCGTCGCGCAGTCCGGACCGTACGACCAGGTGACCGTCGACCCCACCGGTCGGGTCGCGGCCGACGGAACCGTCACCCTCTCCGGCACCTACCGCTGTCTGAGCAGTTCCGGCCCCGTGTTCGTGTCCTCCTCGGTGTCGCAGGGCGACCCCCGGGTGCGCCAGGGCATCGGCGGCACCTCGGCGGTCTGCGACGGCGCGGTGCACCCCTGGACCAACTCGGAGAAGCGCACGCCCGGCACCCTCACCCCGGGCGCCGCCCACGTCGAGGCCACCCTGATGGAACTGAGCCCCGGCCCGGGCGGCCTGCCGCTGCCGAACTTCCACGCGAGGCAGCAGCAGGACATCACCCTCACCGAGAGCTGAGCACGGTCCAGCCCTTCCACGTGGGACACCCCGGCACCCTCCACCGACTCCGCGGAGGGTGCCGCCCGATCACACTGCTCAGATGTCCCGGAACGTCTCGATCTGCGCCCCGATCGAGTTGAGCCGCTCGGCGAGGTCCTCGTAGCCGCGGTTGATGACGTACACGTTCCGCAGGACGGAGGTGCCGTCGGCCGCCATCATGGCGAGGAGGACGACCACGGCGGGGCGCAGTGCGGGCGGGCACATCATCTCGGCGGCGCGCCAGCGGGTCGGGCCCTCGACCAGGACCCGGTGCGGGTCGAGGAGTTGGAGCCGGCCGCCGAGGCGGTTCAGGTCCGTGAGGTAGATCGCGCGGTTGTCGTAGACCCAGTCGTGGATCAGCGTCTTGCCCTGCGCGGAGGCCGCGATGGCCGCGAAGAACGGGACGTTGTCGATGTTCAGGCCCGGGAACGGCATCGGGTGGATCTTGTCGATCGGCGCCTCCAGCTTGGAGGGCCGGACGGTGAGGTCGATCAGGCGCGTACGGCCGTTGTCCGCGAAGTACTCGGCCGTACGGTCGTGGTCGAGGCCCATCTCCTCAAGCACCGCGAGCTCGATCTCCAGGAACTCGATCGGTACCCGGCACACCGTCAGCTCGGACTCGGTGACCACCGCGGCGGCCAGCAGGCTCATCGCCTCGACCGGGTCCTCGGAGGGCGAGTAGTCCACGTCGACGTCGATGTTCGGCACGCCGTGCACGGTGAGCGTCGTGGTGCCGATGCCCTCGACCCGTACGCCCAGGGCCTCCAGGAAGAAGCACAGGTCCTGGACCATGTAGTTGGAGGAGGCGTTGCGGATGACGGTCACGCCGTCGTGGCGGGCGGCGGCGAGCAGCGCGTTCTCGGTCACCGTGTCGCCGCGCTCGGTCAGCACGATCGGGCGGCCGGGGGAGACCGAGCGGTCCACCTGCGCGTGGTAGATCCCCTCGGTCGCCGCGATGTCGAGCCCGAAGCGGCGCAGCGCGATCATGTGCGGCTCGATCGTCCGCGTCCCCAGGTCGCAACCACCCGCGTACGGCAGCTTGAAGCTGTCCATGCGGTGCAGCAGCGGCCCGAGGAACATGATGATGGACCGCGTGCGGACGGCGGCCTCGGCGTCGATCGACTCCATGTCCAGCTCGGCCGGGGGCACGATCTCCAGGTCGACCCCGTCGTTGATCCACCGGGTGCGGACGCCGATCGAACCGAGTACCTCCAGAAGGCGGTACACCTCTTCGATACGGGCGACCCGGCGCAGCACCGTGCGCCCCTTGTTGAGCAGCGTCGCGCACAGCAGCGCCACGCACGCGTTCTTGCTGGTCTTGACGTCGATCGAACCTGACAGACGACGCCCGCCGACCACCCGCAGATGCATCGGACCCGCATAGCCCAGAGAGACGATCTCACTGTCCAGGGCTTCACCGATTCGGGCGATCATCTCAAGGCTGATGTTTTGGTTGCCGCGTTCGATGCGATTGACGGCACTCTGGCTGGTGCCGAGAGCCTCCGCGAGTTGCGACTGTGTCCAGCCCCGGTGCTGCCGGGCGTCACGGATGAGCTTGCCGATGCGTACGAGGTAGTCGTCTGCCATGGCGCGACCGTATATCTCCTGTGAGATAAAGCGAAACGGAGCGCGCCCATCCGAGTGTCGCCCTCATCACGGGCCGGGGGCGGGGGAGTTCGGGGTCAGCTGTCCCGCCGGCTCTGCTTGGTGCGCCGCCATCCGAAGGGACCCGGCAGGTTCTGCGAGGTGGTCCGGCGCCCTGTGGTGCTGCGGGTGTGCCGGGGCCCGCGGCCCTCTCCGGTGGTGATGGACATTGAGCGGCGGTTGATGTTCAGCCGTACCCCGGGAAAGATGCGGAAACTCTTGCGGAACGTGAGTGGCATGGGTGCCCCCTCTTGTGGCGATTACGCCGGGTGGTTCCCGGCCGACACCGGGTACCCCGAAGGAGGCCGGGCATGACCAGCCCGCGCCCATGTACTAGAGTTATCTCGACATCGAGATATCTGCCGAGGCGCACCGAAAGCCGCCACTCCAGTAAGGCATACCTAACTTAGCCTTACCTTAGCGGATCGTCGAGAAGCCGTGGCGGCAGGATGCGGTAGCAAGCGCACATATATGCATGAAGGAGACTGTCGTGTCGGCGAACAGCTTCGACGCCCGCAGCACGCTGCAGGTGGGCGACGAGTCGTACGAGATCTTCCGGCTGGACAAGGTGGAAGGCTCGGCTCGCCTTCCGTACAGCCTGAAGGTGCTGCTGGAGAACCTCCTCCGCACCGAGGACGGCGCGAACATCACCGCCGACCACATCCGGTCCATCGGCAACTGGGACTCCCAGGCGCAGCCCAGCCAGGAGATCCAGTTCACGCCCGCCCGCGTGATCATGCAGGACTTCACCGGCGTGCCCTGCGTCGTGGACCTCGCCACCATGCGTGAGGCCGTCAAGGAGCTCGGCGGTGACCCGGCGAAGATCAACCCCCTCGCGCCGGCCGAGCTGGTCATCGACCACTCCGTGATCGCCGACAAGTTCGGCACGAACGAAGCCTTCGCGCAGAACGTTGAGCTGGAGTACGGCCGCAACAAGGAGCGCTACCAGTTCCTGCGCTGGGGCCAGACCGCCTTCGACGAGTTCAAGGTCGTCCCGCCGGGCACCGGCATCGTGCACCAGGTCAACATCGAGCACCTGGCGCGCACGGTCATGGTCCGAGGCGGCCAGGCGTACCCCGACACGCTGGTCGGCACCGACTCGCACACCACGATGGTCAACGGCCTGGGCGTGCTCGGCTGGGGCGTCGGCGGTATCGAGGCCGAGGCCGCGATGCTCGGTCAGCCCGTCTCGATGCTCATCCCGCGCGTCGTCGGCTTCAAGCTCACCGGTGAGCTCCCGGCCGGCACCACCGCCACCGACCTGGTGCTCACGATCACCGAGATGCTGCGCAAGCACGGCGTCGTCGGCAAGTTCGTCGAGTTCTACGGAGAGGGTGTCGCCGCCACCTCCCTCGCGAACCGCGCCACCATCGGCAACATGTCGCCGGAGTTCGGCTCCACCGCCGCGATCTTCCCGATCGACGACGAGACCCTGAAGTACCTGCGCCTGACCGGCCGCGACGCCCAGCAGGTCGCGCTCGTCGAGGCGTACGCCAAGGAGCAGGGCCTCTGGCTCGACCCGGCCGCCGAGCCCGACTTCTCCGAGAAGCTGGAGCTGGACCTCTCCACGGTCGTCCCGTCGATCGCCGGACCCAAGCGCCCGCAGGACCGGATCGTCCTCGCCAACGCCTCGCAGCAGTTCGCGCAGGACGTGCGCAACTACGTCGAGGACGACGACGAGGCGGGCAAGGAGTCCTTCCCGGCCTCCGACGCCCCGGCCAGCGCCAACGGCGTACCGACCCGCCCGACCACGGTCACGGCCCCCGACGGTTCGACCTACGAGATCGACCACGGCGCCGTCACCGTCGCCGCGATCACCTCCTGCACCAACACCTCGAACCCGTACGTCATGGTCGCCGCCGCGCTCGTCGCGAAGAAGGCCGTGGAGAAGGGCCTGACCCGCAAGCCGTGGGTCAAGACCACCCTCGCCCCGGGTTCCAAGGTCGTCACCGACTACTTCGACAAGGCGGGGCTCACCCCCTACCTCGACAAGGTCGGCTTCAACCTCGTCGGCTACGGCTGCACCACCTGCATCGGCAACTCGGGCCCGCTGCCCGAGGAGGTCTCCAAGGCGGTCAACGAGCACGACCTGGCCGTGACTTCGGTGCTCTCCGGCAACCGCAACTTCGAGGGCCGGATCAACCCCGACGTCAAGATGAACTACCTGGCCTCCCCGCCGCTGGTCGTCGCGTACGCGCTCGCGGGCTCCATGAAGGTGGACATCACCAAGGACGCCCTCGGCACGGACCAGGACGGCAAGCCGGTCTACCTGGAAGACATCTGGCCCACCGAGGCCGAGGTCAACGACGTCGTGGCGAACGCCATCGGCGAGGACATGTTCAACAAGTCCTACGCCGACGTCTTCGCGGGCGACGCCCAGTGGCAGGCGCTGCCGATCCCGACCGGCAACACCTTCGAGTGGGACCCGCAGTCCACCTACGTGCGCAAGCCCCCGTACTTCGAGGGCATGGCGCACGAGCCGTCCCCGGTCACCGACATCACCGGTGCCCGCGTGCTCGCCAAGCTGGGCGACTCGGTCACCACCGACCACATCTCCCCGGCCGGCGCGATCAAGGCCGACACCCCGGCGGGCAAGTACCTCACCGAGCACGGCATCGAGCGGCGTGACTTCAACTCCTACGGCTCGCGCCGTGGCAACCACGAGGTCATGATCCGCGGCACCTTCGCCAACATCCGCCTGCGCAACCAGGTCGCGCCGGGCACCGAGGGCGGCTACACCCGCGACTTCACCGTCGAGGGTGCTCCGGTCTCCTTCATCTACGACGCCTCGCGCAACTACATCGCGCAGGGCACCCCGCTGGTCATCCTGGCCGGCAAGGAGTACGGCTCCGGCTCGTCCCGCGACTGGGCAGCCAAGGGCACCGCGCTGCTCGGCGTCAAGGCCGTCATCGCCGAGTCCTACGAGCGCATCCACCGCTCGAACCTCATCGGCATGGGCGTCATCCCGCTGCAGTACCCGGCGGGCCAGTCCGCCGAGTCCCTCGGCCTGACCGGCGAGGAGGCCTTCTCCTTCGCCGGCATCACCGAGCTGAACGACGGCACCACCCCCCGTACGGTCAAGGTCACCACCGACACCGGTGTGGAGTTCGACGCGGTCGTCCGCATCGACACCCCCGGCGAGGCCGACTACTACCGCAACGGCGGCATCCTGCAGTACGTGCTGCGCAGCCTGATCCGCAAGTAAGCAGCCTGATCCGCAAGTAAGCGGCCAGGTAAGGCAGTTGAGGGCCGCATCCCCGGAAACGGGGGTGCGGTCCTTCGCCATTCCGCCCAGACCGCGCCTTCGGGACATGGGCGCATCTCAGCCGGAACACAGGGTTCCCCCAGTGAACCGGGACAGGATCGTCACATGTCTGGCACCCGAAGCGACCGTGTGCGCGTGCTGATCGTCGACGACGAACCCAGCCTCACGGAACTGCTCTCCGTGGCCGTCACGGAGGCGGGCTGGCGGCCCTATCCGGCGGCCGACGGGGAGAGCGCGCTGCGCGTCGCGCGCGGCTGCGCCCCGCATGCCGTCGTCCTCGACGGGATGCTGCCCGACCTGGACGGACTCCAGGTCCTGCGGCGGCTGCGGTACGAGCGGCCGAAACTGCCCGTGCTCATGCTGACCGCGCGGGACGCCCTTGAGCACCGCCTCGACGGCCTTGAGGCGGGCGCCGACGACTATGTGACGAAGCCCTTCTCGCTGGAGGAGGTCGTACTGCGGCTGCGCGGACTGCTGAGGCGCTCCGGTGCCGAGGAGGACCGGTCCGAAGGGTCAGCGCGTGTCCTCGGCGACCTGATGCTGAGCGAGGACACCCGTGAGGTGCACCGCGACGGTACGCCGGTCCAGCTCACCGCCAAGGAGTTCGACCTGCTCAGCCTGTTGCTGAGCCACCCGCGCCAGGTGCTGAGCAAGGCCCAGATCCTCGACCACGTGTGGAGCAGCTCCTTCGACGGCGGCGGAAACCTGATCGAGGTGTACATCTCGAGCCTGCGCCGGAAGCTCGACAAGGGCCGGGCGCCCATGATCCACACCGTGCGCGGGGTCGGGTACGCCATCAGGCCGCCGGAGGACGGGAGATGAGCTCCCGGTCGCGGCGCCGCTCGCTCTGGGCCCGCCTGCGTGGGAGGTCCCTGCGCACGCGGCTGCTGGTGTTCATCGGCGCCACGCTCGTCGCCGTGTACGTGGCCATGGCGCTCACCACGGTCTTCGCCCAGCGCGACAGCCTGCTCGACCACCTCGACCAGCGGGTCACCGACGCCGCCGAGCGCAGCCAGGGCGGGGTCCAGGTCGGACCGGACGTCGGCGACGGCCTCGCCTTCCTCGGGGAGCAGGGGCAGTCCGTCGGTACGGTCGGCGCCCGGCTCGACAGTGCAGGGAACGTCGTCGCCGCCGAGGTGGTGACCAGCGACGGCACCCAGCGGGCCCTCACCGACGCCCAGCGCGACGCCCTCGACGGCATCACGGCCGACGGCTCGCTGCACACCCGGACCGTCCCGGGCCTCGGCACCTACCGGGTCACCGCCCTCCAGGCCGACGGGAATCCCGTGCTCACCGGCCTCCCGATGGAGGACGTACAGGACATGATCAGCGGTCTGGTGATGGTCGAGGCCGTCGTGGCCGTCGCGGGTCTCGCCGTCGCGGGCTGCGTCTGCGCCGTCGTCATCCGGCGCCAGCTGCGCCCCCTGGGACGGGTCGCCGCCACCGCGGTGGAGGTCTCCCGCTCGCCGCTCGGACACGGTGAGGTCATCGGCCTGATCCGGGTACCCGAACGCGACACCGACCCCGGCAGCGAGGCCGGCCAGGTCGGCGCCGCCCTCAACCGCATGATCGACCACGTCGAGTCCTCGCTCAGCGAACGCCAGCGCAGCGAGGAACGCATGCGCCGCTTCCTGGCCGACGCCAGCCATGAACTCCGTACGCCGCTCGCGTCGATCGCCGGATACGCGGAACTGATGAACCGCGGCACCGAGTGGATCGAACCCACCCTGGCCTGGCGCCGGGTCTCCGCCGAGTCGGCGCGGATGACCGGCCTCGTCGAGGACCTGCTGCTGCTCGCCCGGCTCGACGAGGGGCGGCCCCTGGAGTCCGCCGAGGTGGACCTCGCCGCTCTCGTCGCGGAGGCGGTCTGGGACGCGCGGGCGGCCGGGGACAGCCACCACTGGCAGCTGGCGCTGCTCCTGGACTCCCCGGCCCTGGTCCTCGGGGACGAGGCGCGCCTGCACCAGGTGTTGGCCAACCTGCTGGCCAACGCCCGTGTGCACACACCTGCCGGCACCACCGTCATCGCCTCGGTGGAGGCCACCGAGGCGTGCTGCACCATCCGCGTACGCGACGACGGCCCCGGCATCCCGCCGCATCTGCTCCCCAACGTCTTCGAGCGCTTCACCCGGGGCGACGTCTCCCGCGCCCGCAGCGGACCGGCCGACGGCGGCTCCGGGCTCGGGCTCGCCATCGTCGAGGCCATCACGGCGGCACACGGAGGCCTGATCGAGGTCCGGAGCGAGCCGGGGCACACGGAGTTCGCGATCGTGCTGCCGCCCGCGGGCCGTCCGGCGCTGGTGTCGGCCGGATCGGATCCGGTCGCCCAACTCCCGTCCCCGGGGCTCGACCGTGTCGCTTCGTTCCCTTCGGACGCCGCTCAGGTCACCGCTCGGGAGTCGTCGGCGCGCGGCCGCCCGTAGCGGAGGTGCGGTGACGGCCGCGCCCGCCTGTGTGGGGGTGCGGCCCTTGTGTGCGAGGCGTTTACAGAGGTTCCCGTGCGCGCTAACTTCCGAATGGGGTGGGAGCGCTCCCACTCGGTGGACCGGAACCCGCCGCGGAGTCGCTCCCACCTCATCCGGACCCCGATACGACACTGAGCAAAGGGGCTCTTGTCATGCTCATGCCCGCACGCGTGACGCGATTACCGCTGTCCACCCGCCACAGAGCACTCCTCCTGGTCCTGCTCGCCCTCCTCGCCACCGTCCCGGCCCTCGGCCTGGTCGTCACGGCGGGCGGCGAGGCCGAAGCCCACGGCACCCCCATGAAGCCGGCCAGCCGCACCTTCCTGTGCTGGCAGGACGGGCTGACCGACACCGGCGAGATCAAACCCGTTAACCCGGCCTGCAAGGCGGCACAGCAGGTGAGCGGCACCACGCCGTTCTACAACTGGTTCTCCGTGCTCCGCTCGGACGGCGCAGGCCGCACCCGCGGCTTCGTCCCGGACGGCGAGCTGTGCAGCGGCGGCAACACCAACTTCACGGGCTTCAACCAGCCGCGCGACGACTGGCCGCTCACGCATCTGACCTCGGGCGCGACGGTCGACTTCTCGTACAACGCGTGGGCCGCGCACCCGGGTTGGTTCTACGTCTACATCACCAAGGACGGCTTCGACCCGACGCGGACGCTGACTTGGGACGACATGGAGGACTCGCCCTTCCTCACGGTCGACCACCCGCCGCTCAACGGCAGTCCGGGCACGGTCGAGGCCAACTACTCCTGGTCCGGGACACTTCCGGCGGGCAAGTCGGGCCGCCACATCGTCTACGTGGTCTGGCAGCGCTCGGACAGCGCGGAGACCTTCTACTCCTGCTCCGACATCGTCTTCGACGGCGGCAACGGCGAGGTGACGGGCATCCACGACCCGGGCAACCCGACCGAGCCCCCGCCCGGCGCGTGCGCGGCCACCCGTCGTACGACGAACAGCTGGTCCGGCGGCTACCAGGCCGAGGTGACCGTCACCAACACCGGCGACGTCCCGATGCTCGGCTGGATGGTCGACTGGACCCTCCCGAGCGGGCAGTCGGTCGCCAGCCTCTGGAACGGCAACGCGACATACGAGGGCCAGGCGGTGATGGTGCACAACGCCAACTGGAACGGGGAACTCGATCCGGGCGAGAGCGCGACGTTCGGATACGTCGTCCAGGGCGCAGGTGACGATCCGTCAACCGCACTTCCCTGTCGGGTCGGTTGATCGGCTCAGGGCGGACCGGGTGGGTGGTACGAACTCACCCGGTCCGCGAGCCCGGGCCGGTCGGGGGAAATCCGGCCCGGGTTGGTGCGTGGCTTGTGACGACCATGGTGGGCGACAACGTTGTCGAATGGTCTGTGCATGACTCTATCGCCTCAACGGACAACGATGTCAAGCCAGTTGGTTCCCGGCAGCCCGCGTGCTGGGCCATCGGGGTGCCCGCCGGGCGAGTCTGCGGCCCCGTACGCGGTCTTCCGTGGTACCCGTGGCGCACGTTACTGTCCCTGCGGCTTGTGCGACCTGTGGTGCGCGACCCGTCCGAAGGAGGAGGGGCCGCGTCATGCGTTTCCGTCCGTCATCCGTCCTGCTCGCCATCGCCCTGACGGCCAGCGGTGCCACCCCGGCTCTCGCCGCGACCGCCGCACCACCGGACCTCGTCCGGGACCCCACCGCGTACGTCGACCCGCTCATCGGCACGAAGAACGGCGGCAATGTCTTCCCCGGCGCCGTCGCGCCGTTCGGCATGCTCTCCTGGAGCCCCGAGAACACCCGGGGAAGCGCCACCAGCACGGCCGCGCCCGGCGGTTACCAGTACGACGCCACCCGCATCCGCGGCTTCAGCCTCACCCACATGTCCGGCACGGGCTGCGCGGGCGGCAGTGGCGACATTCCCTTCTTCCCGTACGCGGGTGAGGTCACCTCCTCGCCCGCGAGCGACACCAAGGACGCGGTGTACGCCGCCGACTTCGCGCACGCCGACGAGAGCGCGGAGCCCGGCCACTACAAGGTGGGCCTCGCCTCCGGCGTCACCGCCGACCTCACGGCGACCACCCGCACGGGCTCGGGCCGCTTCACCTACCCCGCCGACAAGCCCGCCTCGCTGCTGATCCGTACCGCCAACTCCGAGGTGGGGTCGACGACTTCGGACGTGCGCATCGACCCGGCGACCCGCACCGTCTCCGGCTCCGTGACCTCCGGGAACTTCTGCGGATACCTCGACCCGGAGGGTCAACGCGCCTACTACACCCTCTACTTCACCGCCAGCTTCGACCGCGACTTCAAGGCAACCGGCACCTGGCAGGACGACAAGCTGAACCAGGGGTCCACCGAGGCGAGCGGCGGCACCGGCGGATTCGCCACCGGCGGGCGTCCGGTCGCGGGCAAGGGCGCGGGCGGCTATGTGGAGTTCGAGCCCGGCGCCGGCCCCGTGAACGTCAAGGTCGGCATCTCGTACGTCAGTCAGGCGGGCGCCAAGGCCAACCTCGCGGCCGAGAACCCGCCGACCCGGACCTTCGCGGACGTCCAGGACGCCGCCCACCGGGCCTGGCGCGACGAGCTCGACGCGATCAAGGTCGGCGGCGGCACCGACGCCGACCGCACCACCTTCTACACCGCGCTCTACCACGCCCTCCTGCACCCGAACGTCATCAGCGACGCCGACCGCAGATACAGAGGCAGCGACGAGAAGGTCCATGCCGTGAGCAAGGGCCACAAGGCCCAGTACGGCACCTTCTCCGGCTGGGACGTCTACCGCTCCCAGGTCCAGCTGCTGACCCTCCTCAGCCCGGACACCGGCTCCGACATCGCGCAGTCGCTGCTCGAACTCGCCCGGCAGAACGGCGGGATCTGGGACCGCTGGCTGCACGGAGCGAGCGGCACCCACGTCATGAACGGTGACCCTTCACCGGCCGCGCTCGCCGGCATCCGGGCCTTCGGCGGCACGGACTTCGACCTGGACGGCGCCCTCGACTCGCTGGTCAAGGCGGCGACCGTACCGACCGAGCAGGACCTCTCGTCGGCGGGCAAGCCGGTCCTCTCGGTGGGCCAGCGCCCCTCCCTCGACAAGTACCTGGAACAGCACTACATGCCGTCCGTGTCCAACGCCTGGGGTGGTGCCGCCGAGACCCTGGAGATGTCCGGCGCCGACTTCGCCATCTCCCAACTGGCCGCGGCGGCAGGGGAGAAGAACACGGCCGCCGAGTTCGCCACCCGCTCCCAGTGGTGGCAGAACAACTTCAACATCGCCGCCGACCCGACGGGCGGCTACATCGCCAACCGGAAGGCGGACGGCAGCTGGGTCACCGGCTTCACCCCGGCGACCGGCAACGGCTTCGTCGAGGGTACGGCGGCCCAGTACACCTGGATGGTGCAGCACAACCCCGCCGGGCTCTTCGCGGCCATGGGCGGCCGAGACGAGGCCGTGGACCGCCTGGACACCTTCTTCCACAACGCCGACGGCAGCTGGGCCTTCACGGGCAGCGGCGGCGACAAGTCCGAGCTGGACAACGAGCCCTCGACCAACGTGCCGTACCTGTACGCCTACGCGGGCGCGCCCTACAAGACGCAGGAGACCGTCCGCGCGGCCATGAACCAGCTCTGGTCGACACAGCCGGGCGGCATCCCCGGCAACGACGACCTCGGAGCCATGTCCTCCTGGTACGTCTTCTCCGCGCTCGGCATGTACCCCCAGGTGCCGTCCCGAGCCGAACTCACCCTGTCCTCACCGCTGTTCCCGAGGGTCGAGATCGACCGCCCGGGCAGCGCCGACATCAAGATCCGTGCCACGGGCGCGGCCGCCGACACCCCGTACGTGCAGTCGCTGAAGGTCAACGGGCGCACCAGCGACCGTGCTTGGCTCCCGGCGTCCTTCGTCCGCAACGGCGGCACGCTCGACTACACCCTTGGCGCCACTGCCAACAAGCAGTGGGGCAGCAGCGAGACCGCAGCCCCGCCCTCCTTCCGCGAGGGCGAGCAGCCGTACCAGATCGGCGTGGGCCCGACCGCCGCGACGCTCGCACCCGGCGGCTCCACGAAGCTCGACATCCGCGCCCTCGCCCTGAGCGGCGGCGCGGGCCCCGAGGTCCGCTTCCGGGTGGACGTGCCCGAGGGCGTGACGGCAACGCCCGCAGAGGGAACGGTGATCGACGGCACGCAGTCGATCACCCTGTCCGCCGCCTCGGACGCCAGACAGGGCTTCTACGACGTCAAGGTCACCGTGACATCGGCCGACACGTCGTACGGGCAGCCGGTGGCCCTCACCGTCGCCGCCCCGGGCTCCCTCCTCGCCGCGTACAACAACACCGGCGTCTCGGACGACGTCGGTGACCACGACGAGGCCGACTACGACGGAGGCGGCTGGAGCTACTCCCGCCAGGCGCTGGCAGCCGCGGGCCTGACCCCCGGCCGGCAGGGCACGCTGTCCGGCGGCCTCACCTACACCTGGCCCGACTCGCCGTCCGCCCGCCCGGACAACGCCTCGGCGACCGGCCAGACCATCGAACTCCGCCAAGCCGCAAGCCAGTTGTCCTTCATCGGCAGCGCGGTCAACGGCAACCAGCAGACCAAGGCGACCGTCACCTACACCGACGGCACCACCGACCCCGTCGACCTCTCCTTCACCGACTGGACCGTCGGCGGCGGAGGCGGCACCGTCCAGTACGGAAACGAGACCGTCGCCAGGGCCGCCTACCGCAACGTCGCAGGCGCGGACAAGGACCCGGTGGCCACGTACGTCTTCGCCACCAAGCCCTTCCAGGCCCCGTCCGGCAAGACCGTCCGGAGCGTGAAACTGCCCGACAACGCCGATCTCCACGTCTTCACCCTCGCGGTGAGCTGACCCTCGTCAAGGGTTGAGGGGCGGCCGCGGAGTCAGGACTCCGCGACCGCCCCTCTCCCGTGGGGGGTATCGGTCAGGCCAGCAGTTCCACCTCCGCCAGCGTCGCCGCACCGTCGAGGACCAGGCGGTAGTGGGTGTACGAGCCCGGTTTCGCGACCGAGAACGCCCGGGTCTGCTTGTCCCAGGTGAAGGACTCGCCGGAGCGCTTGTCCAGGTCGGTCCACTTGGTGCCGTCGGACGAGCCCTGGAGGACCCAGCCCGTCGGCGCCTTGGTGTGGTCCGAGGGTGACGTCAGCGTGTACTGAACTCCCTTGGTGGACGCGGTGACCGGCAGCTCCACCGACTCGACGCCCGCTTCCGTCGCCGACGTGTTGTCGAACAGTGCGCCCGCGCCCTTCAAGGTGTCAGTACGCGGCGCGGGCGCCTTGTCGTCCTTCGTGATCGACACGGGCGCCGCGTTCTTGCCGGTGCCCCACGAGGAGGGCTTCGGGCCCATGTCGAACTCCAGCACCGCGCCCTTGGAGATGAGCGAGTGGGGGAGCGAAGTCGACGTCCACTTCTTGCCGTTGACCTTCAGACCCTGCACGTACACGTTCTTCGCGCTGTTCTTCGGCGCCTTGACGACGAGGTCCTTGCCGTTCTCCAGATGAACCGTCGCCTTGGTGAACAGCGGGGAGCCGACGGCGTATTCGCCGGAGCCCATCACCAGCGGATAGAAGCCGAGCGAGGAGAAGAGGTACCAGGCCGACTGCTCGCCGTTGTCCTCGTCGCCGTGATAGCCCTGCCCGATGTCGCTGCCGGTGTAGAGGCGGGAGAGGACCTCGCGGACGTTCTCCTGCGTCTTCCAGGGCTGGCCCGCCGCGTCGTACATGTAATTCACGTGGTGGGCCACCTGGTTGGAATGCCCGTACATGCCCATCCGTACGTCACGGGCCTCCGTCATCTCGTGGATGACCCCGCCGTAGGAGCCCACGAAGTCCGGCGAGGCCGTCTCGGGCGTGGCGAAATAGGTGTCGAGCTTCTCGGCCAACCCGCTCCGACCGCCGTACAGGTTCGCGAGACCCTTTGAATCCTGCGGCGCGGTGAAGGCGTACCCCCACCCATTGGTCTCGGTGTAGTCGTAACCCCACACGCGCGGGTCGTACTTGGACGACTCGACCCGCCAGTCGCCCGTCGCGTCCTTGCCCTGGAAGAAGCCGGCCTGGGAGTCGAAGAGGTTGACGTAGTCCTGGGCCCGGTTGAGGAAGTACGCGGCTTCCTCCTTGTAGCGCTTCTCGCCGGTCTTCTTGTAGAGCGCCTCGCCCATCTTCGCGATGCCGTAGTCGTTGAGATAGCCCTCCAGGGCCCAGGACAGGCCCTCGTGGGTGTCCGTGCTCGTGTAGCCGAGGAAGGGCGAGGTGGTCATGCCCTTGCGGCCCACACCGGACGAGGGCGGGACGACGGTCGCGTTCTTGACCGCCGCGTCGTACGCCGACTCCGCGTCGAAGTCGACACCCTTTACGTACGCGTCCGCGAAGGCCACGTCCGAGGACGTGCCGGTCATCAGGTCCGCGTATCCGGGCGAGGACCAGCGCGAGGTCCAGCCGCCGTCCTTGTACTGCTGCACGAACCCGTCGACCATCTCACCCGCCTGACCGGGTGTCAGAAGTGAGTACGCCGGCCAGGTCGTCCGATAGGTGTCCCAGAAGCCGTTGTTGACGTACACCTTGCCGTCGACGATCTTCGCGCCGGTGTGGGTGGGTGTGTCAGGACTCGGCATCGGCGAGAACGGCGAGGCGTACTGGTACTTCGAACCGACCTTCTCGAAGCCGGAGTTGGGGTACAGGTACAGCCGGTACATGCTGGAGTACAGCGTCGTCAGCTGGTCCGGCGTCGCGCCCTCGACCTCGACCGTGCCGAGGATGTCGTCCCACTGCTGCTGGGCCCGCGCCTTGACCTTGTTGAAGGACGTGCCGTCGGGGATCTCCTGGCGGAGGTTGTCCTTGGCCTGGTCGACGCTGATGAGCGAGGTGGCCAGGCGCAGGGTGACGGTCCGGTCGTCGCCGGCGTCGAACTTCAGGTAGCCCTTGACCCCGGACGAGTCCCCTTCCGTGACCGGCGCGTCGAACACCCCGTACACGAAGAGCCGCGTCGCCCCCGTGGACAGCCCGGACTTCACGTCCGAGTAGCCGGTGACGATCCCGTTCTCCTTGTCGAGCGTCAGCCCGGCCTGGTCGGTGACGTTGTCGAAGACGACACTCGCGTCGTCGCCGGGATACGTGAACCGCAGAGCGGCCGCGTGGTCCGTGGGCGCCATCTCGGCCTTGAGGCCGTTCTCGAAGGTGACGCCGTAGTAGTACGGGCGCGCGATCTCGTTCTCGTGGCTGAAGGCGAGCTCGCGTGCGTCGCGGCCGGTGGCCGGGGTGCCCGACGCGGCCGACGGCATCACCTGGAAGGTCTGCCGGTCGCCCATCCAGGGGCTCGGCTCATGGCTCGCGCTGAACGCCTGGATGGTGGGCAGGTTGTCCGCGTTGTTGGACCGCGCATAGTCGTAGAGCCAGCTCAGCGAGCCCGCGTTGGTCACCGGCGTCCAGAAGTTGAAGCCGTGCGGGACGGCCGTCGCGGGGAAGTTGTTGCCGCGCGAGAAGCCGCCGCTGGAGTTGGTGCCGCGGATGGTCGACGCGTAGTCGGACAGATGCGCCTTCGGCTTCTCGGGCGCCACCGTCTTCAGCGACACATCGTCCAGCCAGCCGCGGAACTTCGCCGGGCCCTTGGGGGAGTCGTACGCCACCAGGATCCGGTCCACGGTCTTCCCGGCCGCGACCGAACCGATCCGCGAGGCGACGCTGTTCCACTGGTTGACGTAGAGGACGTTGGACGCGCCCTGCCCCTGCGGCGTCAGCGCGAACCCGTGCTGGTCCAGGGCCTTGAGGTCACTCAGATAGGTGCCGTCCGTGAACACCAGGTCCACGGCCACGTTAGTGGCGTCGTAGTCCAGGTCGCCGTCCGCCATCGACGGGAAGACCTTGTACGACAGCTCGGTGTTGCGGCCGACGGCCACATCGACGTCGAAGACCTTGTTGTACGAGTACGCCCGGCCGTCCGCCTTGTGCGTACCGGCGTACCGCAGGGCCCGCTTGCCGGTGAAGCCCGCGCCCGCCTTGGCCGTCGGGGAGCCGCTGGGGCCGCGGTCCACCAGCGAGAGCATGTCCTTGGGCGTCGGGTCCTCGGTGGCGCCCGTGGAGAACTGGACGTCGGCGAGCTGAAGGATGTCGCCGCCGTTGTTCTTGGTGATGTCGAGCCGGAAGTGCTGGTACTCGACGGGACTCGCGATGTCGTACGACTTCGTCTGGAACCGCTCGCCGAACGACTCGCCGGAGCGCGTGTCGAGGGTCTTCCAGTCCTTGCCGTCCGTGGAGCCCTGGAGGGTCCAGTCCTTGGGGTCGCGCTCGTCGTGGTCGTTGGCCGAGGTCAGCGCGTACGTGACCACCTTGACCGGCGCGCTCAGGTCGAACTCCGCCCAGCCGGTGGGCTCGAAGACCAGCCACTTGGTGCTGGGCTCGAGGTCGGCGAGGTTCTCCTTCACCTCGCCCCCGCCCGTGTTCTCGCCATTGGCCCGGACGTCGGTGACCTGGTCGGTCACATTTCCGGGGATGCCGGTGCTGTAGCCGCCGTCGACACCCGACGCCCGTTTCACTCCTTCGGGTGTCATATCGACCGTGTTCAGCCAGTTCGGTGCGGGATCACCCGATTCGAATGAGGAGGCGAACTCCTGGTCGGGGGCGGCGGCTTGGGCGGGCAGGGCCACTGCCGCGCCCTGTGAGGCGACCAGCAGTGAGAAGGCGGCCAGCCCTACAACTGTGGTCCAGCCCCCTCTGCGCCTAGCCGGAGAACTCCGTCTGTACCGAGCTCTGTGCTGCATGCGCGAGCACCCTCCCTGCACCTGGACAACGTTGTCAGATTCGCTGCGCAAGGACCAGTAGGGAGTCAAGTTGTCAGCGATGTCAAGGGTGTTGAAAGTGGCGTCCGGGGTGAATGCCGCACGACAAGCCGCGCATTACTCCCATCATGGGAGGTTGGCACCCTGTGGATCTTCTTCGGGGTAACGCACGGGCCCTCCACATTTCCGCGAGGTCTCAACTCGGAAAAGACCAACAGCCAAACGTGCATTCGATCTTGCTCAGTTGGCGGGAAGTGGACTATACCTGTCGGCGTCTGCCCAGCTGTTCGACGGCTGTGTACAGGCGCGACCCGGGGGGAAATCTGGAGGCGGCGGACCGTGTCATATGCACCGACCACCGTGTCGTTCCACTGAATCCCTCATGTACGACCCCAGCTTGACCTAACCGCGGTGCCGGGGAGGATCCGGTTCACCGCCTGAGTCCTGAAGAAGGCGAGGACTTGAGCATGGGATCCAATTCCGCCGAGAACAGCAACCCCGAGGGCGTCGGACGGCGCGATCTGATCAAGCGGTCGGCAGCGCTCGGCCTGATTTCCGTTCCGACGATGAGCTTCCTGTCCGCCTGTGCGAGCGGCGGGGGCGATGACACCTCCGACGACCCGACCAAGGGCGCGACCAGCGCCGAGAACCCCTTCGGGGTGGCGAAGAGCAGCGCGCTCGACGTCGTCATCTTCAAGGGCGGCTACGGCGACGACTACGCCAAGGCCTGGGAGGCGGCCTTCGACAAGAAGTGGGGCACCAAGAGCGCGCACACCGGCACCCAGGAGATCACCGGCAAACTCCAGCCGCGCTTCAACAACAACACCCCGCCCGATGTCGTCGACGACTCCGGCGCCCAGCAGATCAAGCTCGACGTGCTCTTCAAGAACGGCCAGCTCCTCGACCTGGCCGCCGTCCTCGACTCGCCGTCCATCGACGACCCGAGCAAGAAGGTCCGCGACACCCTGATCCCCGGCACGCTCGACCCGGGCCTGCAGGGCGGCAAGAACGTCGCTCTCCCGTACGTCTACACGGTGTGGGGCCTGTGGTACTCCGGCAAGCTCTTCAAGGACAAGGGCTGGGAGGCGCCGAAGACCTGGGACGAGTTCCTCGCGGTCTGCAAGGCGGCCAAGGACGACGGCATCGGGGGCCTCGCGCACCAGGGCAAGTACCCGTACTACATCAACGTCGCCATCATGGACCTGATCGCCAAGAAGGGCGGTCTGGACGCCATGAAGGCGATCGACAACCTCGACCCGAAGGCGTTCGTCGGCAACGACGCCGCCAAGGCGGCCATCGAGGCGATCTACGAGGTCGTCGAGAAGGGCTACCTGATGGCCGGCACCAACGGCCTGACCCACACCGAGTCGCAGACCCGCTGGAACCAGTACAAGGCCGCCTTCATCACCTCCGGCTCCTGGCTGGAGAACGAGCAGCTCAAGCAGACCCCGGCCGACTTCGACATGAAGTTCCTGCCGATGCCGAACCTCCCGGACAGCAAGCTGCCCTTCGAGGCGATCCGGGCCGGCTCCGGTGAGCCCTTCATCATCCCGGCGAAGGCCAAGAACCTGGCCGGAGCCCAGGAGTTCCTGCGCTCCATGCTCTCCAAGGAGTGGTCGACACTCTTCGCCCAGCAGGCGAACTCGCTGAGCATCCTCAAGGACGGCGTCGACTCCGGTGTGGAGCTGCGCCCAGGCACCCAGTCCACGGTCGAGGCCTCGAAGGCCGCGGGCGACAACACCTTCAACTTCCTGTACCCCAACTGGTACAGCGAGATGGACGTCTCGATCCAGAACGCGTCAAATGAACTGATGGCCAAGCGAATTCAGCCCGCGGAATGGCTGAAGCGCGCCCAGGCGGCCGTGGACAAGGCGGCCAAGGACCCGGAGTCCAAGAAGAACCACCGCGACTGATCAAGCACACCGGAACACCAGGGGCAGGATGCCATGCGAAAAGGGCAGTACCGGTTTGTCGCGGGGTTTCTCCTCGCACCATTGGCTCTGTATCTGATCTTCGTGATCTGGCCGTACATACAGACCATCGGCTACTCCTTCACCGACTGGCAGGGGCAGTCGCAGACATTCAGTTTCGTCGGTCTGGACAACTACAAGGCGTTGTTCCAGGACGACATCTTCCTGGGTGCGATCTGGCACAACCTCCTGTTCCTGGTGTTCATCCCGGTGATCACCATCCTGCTCGCCCTGTTCTTCGCCTTCATGGTGAACGCGGGCGGGCGGGGCGGCTCCGGCGGCGTGCAGGGCGTCACGGGTTCGGGCTTCTACAAAATCGTCTACTTCTTCCCGCAGGTGCTTTCGCTGGCGATCCTCGCGGTGCTCTTCGGGGCGGTCTACCGAAGTGACGAGGGCGGTCTGCTCAATGGTGTCCTGGTCAAACTGGGCCTGGTGGACGCGAGCAGCCCGATCGAGTGGATGAACGAGCCCAACCTGGTCCTCTGGTGCCTGATGGCCGTGGTCGTCTGGCACGGCGTGGGCTTCTATCTGGTGCTGTTCTCGGCGGCGATGCAGTCCGTCCCGAAGGACATCTACGAGTCCGCGCTGCTCGACGGCGCCGGCCGTGCGCAGACCTTCTTCCGGGTGACCCTGCCGCTGCTGTGGGACACCGTGCAGACCGCCTGGGTCTATCTGGGCATCATCGCGATGGACATGTTCGTCCTGGTCTCCACCATGACCTCGGGCACCGGCTACGGCGGCGGCCCGGACCACCACAGCGACGTCATGGCGAACGTGATGATGCGCAACTTCCTCTACTTCGGAAAGAGCGGCTACGCCTGCGCCATGGGCGTGGTCATGCTGCTCCTCACCCTGATCCTGTCCGTGGTCACGCTGCGCGCCACCCGCCGCGAGCGCATCGAGTTCTGAGGCGGAGACAGACCAATGAGCGCACCCATCAAGGAGCCGACGCAGACCGGCGACGGCATTCCCGGCAGGCCGTCGGTCACCAAGGCACCGCCCCGTCCGGGCGGCGCCGGGCGGAGCGAGGGCATCACCCTCAACGTCTTCTCGCACGGATTCCTGGTCCTGTGGGCCGTGTTGATCGTCCTGCCGCTGATCTGGCTGGTCCTGGGCTCCTTCAAGACCGATGCGCAGATCGGCGGTTCGGCCCTGAGCTGGCCGTCGAACTGGCAGTTCGACGTCTTCAGCAGGGCCTGGGACAAGGGCATCGGCGACTACTTCACGAACACGATCATCGTGCTCGTCTTCTCGGTCCCGCTGACCATGCTCTTCGGCTCGATGGGGGCCTACGTCCTGGCCCGCTACGAGTTCCCGGGCAACCGCTTCATCTACTACTTCTTCGTCGGCGGGGCGATGTTCCCCGTGTTCCTCGCCCTGGTGCCGCTGTTCTTCATGGTCAAGCGTCTCGAGATGTTGAACACGTACCAGGGGCTGATCCTGGTGTACGTCGCCTACTCGATGCCCTTCACCGTCTTCTTCATGCACGCCTTCTTCCGGACGCTGCCGACGGCGGTCTTCGAGGCGGCGGTGCTCGACGGCGCCTCACACACCCGGGCCTTCTTCCAGGTCATGCTGCCCATGGCCAAGCCCGGCCTGCTGAGCGTCGGCATCTTCAACGTCCTGGGCCAGTGGAACCAGTACATCCTCCCGTCCGTCCTGATGCAGCCACAGAAAGGCGGCGATCCGGAGCGCTATGTCCTGACCCAGGGCCTCATCCAGCTCCAGCAGCAGCAGGGTTACGCCACCGACCTCCCCGTCCTCTTCGCTGGTGTGACCATCGCGATGATCCCGATGCTCGTCGTCTACCTCTCCTTCCAGCGCCAGGTCCAGGGAGGTCTCACCTCGGCGACACTCAAGTAGCACTTTGCAACGCCGTTCGCCGGCGCATCACCCGCCCCTTCGTGTTCACCTCCTCCGACCGGGGAGTGGCGAGTACGTGTCCGCAGGGTGACGGAAACGGATTGTTGCTCGGCGGCCCCGATTTCCGTCAAGGACTTGACTGCGGTAACCCGTTCAGCGGAGCTTGGAGTTCACAACTTGTAGTGACCCGGGTTCCACTGCTGTGACCTGGGTCACATGGGCGGCATCGAGGCCGCCCACCTACGGCGGGAGTGGATGAGTCGATGGAGACTCCGGGATCGCAGTCGTCGCTGCACCGAGCCAATCTGGAGCGCGTCGTACGTGCGGTGCGTCTCGCCGGTTCGCTCACGCAGGCGGAGATCGCGAGGACGACGGGCCTGTCCGCGGCGACCGTCTCCAATATCGTCCGGGAGCTCAAGGACGGGGGAACGGTCGAGGTCACACCCACTTCGGCCGGCGGCCGACGGGCCCGCAGCGTCAGTCTGAGCGGCGACGCGGGCATCGTCATCGGCGTCGACTTCGGGCATACGCATCTGCGCGTCGCGGTCGGGAACCTCGCCCATCAGGTGCTCGCCGAGGAGTCCGAGCCGCTGGATGTGGACGCCTCCGCCGCGCAGGGCTTCGACCGGGCGGAAGAGCTGGTCAGCCGCCTGATCGCGGCAACCGGTGTCGACCCGACGAAGATCGCCGGCGTGGGCCTCGGCGTGCCCGGGCCGATCGACGTCGAGTCGGGCACCCTCGGCTCCACCGCCATCCTGCCGGGCTGGACCGGCACGAAGCCCGCCGAGGAGCTCGGGGGACGGCTCGGAGTGCCGGTGCACGTGGACAACGACGCCAACCTGGGCGCACTGGGGGAACTGGTCTGGGGGAGCGGGCGCGGGGTCAAGGACCTGGCGTACATCAAGGTCGCGAGCGGTGTCGGCGCCGGCCTGGTGATCAACGGCAAAATCTACCGCGGCCCGGGTGGCACAGCGGGAGAAATAGGGCATATTACCCTTGATGAATCCGGCCCCGTCTGCCGTTGCGGTAACCGGGGCTGCCTGGAGACCTTCGCGGCCGCCCGCTATGTGCTGCCGCTCCTCCAGTCCAGCCACGGCACGGATCTGAACATGGAAGGCGTCGTCAGGCTGGCGCGGGACGGTGATCCGGGCTGCCGTCGGGTGATCGCCGACGTCGGCCGCCACATCGGCAGTGGAGTGGCGAACCTCTGCAATTTGCTGAACCCGAGCCGGGTGGTCCTCGGCGGCGATCTCGCCGAGGCCGGGGAGCTGGTTCTCGGGCCCATCAGGGAGTCGGTGGCCCGCTACGCGATCCCCAGCGCCGCACGTCAACTCTCGGTCCTTCCAGGGGCCCTTGGGGGCCGTGCGGAGGTCCTCGGAGCGCTCGCTCTCGCACTCAGCGAAATGGGCGATTCGACCCTTTTGGACGGGTCTCTGCATGCTGCGAGCCCCGCCTTCACTTAGAGAACGCACGAGGCCGTTGCCATCTCGTTAAGTATTTACTTCTTGACGTCGCACGTACGGCCGAGTTGACTTCGAGCCACCTCGGCCGCAACGACGCGGCCTCGTCAGGGAGGTTTTACAAAATGAACACGTTCGCGCGTCGTGCCGCAGTGGCTCTCACCGCCACCGCGATGGCAGCGTCGCTCGCCGCTTGTGGCGAGGCCGGGGATGACAGTGGCTCCTCCGGCGACAACAAGACGATCGGCCTGCTGCTCCCCGAGAGCAAGACCACGCGTTACGAGTCGTTCGACTACCCGCTGATCAAGGCGAAGGTCACGGAGCTCTGCTCCGACTGCAAGGTCGACTACAAGAACGCCAGCGAGAACGTCTCCACCCAGAAGCAGCAGTTCGACGACCTCATCGCCTCCGGCGTGAAGGTCATCATCCTCGACACGGTGGACTCCCCGTCCGCCAAGGCGTGGGTGACGGAAGCCGCGAAGAAGGACGTGAAGGTCGTCGCGTACGACCGCCTCGCCGAGGGCCCGGTCTCCGCGTACGTCTCCTTCGACAACGAGAAGGTCGGCCAGCTCCAGGGCCAGGCCCTCGTCGACGCGCTCGGCTCCAAGGCCGCCACCGCCAACGTCGTGATGATCAACGGCAAGGAGAGCGACCCGAACGCCGCGCTGTTCAAGACGGGCGCGCACTCGGTCCTCGACTCCAAGGTCGGCAAGATCGTCTACGAGCAGTCCGGTGAGTGGGACCCGGCGATCGCGGGCCAGAAGGTCGGCGCCGCCATCACCTCCCTCGGCAAGGACGGCTTCGACGCGGTCTACTCCGCGAACGACGGCATGGCCGGCGGTGTCATCGCCGCCCTCGAGTCGGCCGGCATCAAGAACATCCCGGTCGGTGGCCAGGACGCCGAGCTCGCCGCCCTCCAGCGGATCCTCGCGGGCACGCAGTCCTTCACGATCTACAAGCCGTACAAGCCGGAGGCCGAGAAGACCGCCGAGATCGCGGTCAACCTCCTGAACGGCAAGGCGATCGACTCGCTGGCCGACACGACGATCGACAGCCCCAGCAACAAGGGCATCCCGTCGTCGCTGCTCGAGCCGACCGTCGTGACCAAGGACAACATCAAGGACACGATCATCAAGGACAACTTCTACAAGGTGTCCGAGATCTGCACCGCCGACTACGCCGCCGCCTGCAAGGCCGCCGGCATCTCGTAGTCCGCAGACCGGTACGGCGCTCCGCTCCTCCGCATGCCCCGCGATCGGGGCGGGGCGCCTTACCCACTGACGGAACACCCAAGACCGGCCGCCGCGGCAGGCACATGTGCCGCGCGGCCGGCACCTTTCACCCCCCCCTCTCGGGCCGTATCCCCCCACGGCCCTTGCACAACTCAGATTTTCGCGCGTTGATGCGGACGTAGCCCGGTTCCTGGTGCTGACCTCAGCCCCCGTTGCCCCGGCGCGGCACCCCTCGTCAGTGTGGTAAATCCCCGCCGGTCAGGCGGCGAAGGAGATGGTTCACGTGTCCGCTACGCCAGTGTTGGCGTTGCGCGGAGTGTCCAAGCGGTTCGGTGCGGTTCAGGCGCTCACCGATGTCGATCTGGATGTTTTCGCAGGCCAAGTAGTCGCCCTGGTGGGCGACAACGGCGCAGGTAAGTCGACGCTCGTCAAGACGATCGCGGGTGTCCACCCGATCGACGAGGGCGTCATCGAGTGGGAGGGCAAGCCGGTCTCGATCGGTCGGCCGCACGACGCCCAGAACCTTGGCGTCGCCACCGTCTACCAGGACCTCGCCCTGTGCGACAACCTGGACGTCGTGGCCAACCTCTTCCTCGGCCGCGAGCTCGGCAAGGCCGCGGTGCTCGACGAGGTCGCCATGGAGAAGCGGGCCAAGGAACTCCTGGACACCCTCTCCATCCGCATCCCCAGTGTGCGCATCCCGATCGCCTCGCTCTCCGGTGGTCAGCGCCAGGTCGTGGCGATCGCCCGCGCCCTGGTCGGCGACCCCAAGGTCGTGATCCTCGACGAGCCCACCGCGGCTCTCGGTGTCGAGCAGACCGCTCAGGTTCTCGACCTGGTCGAGCGGCTGCGCGAGCGCGGCCTCGCCGTCATCCTCATCACCCACAACATGGCCGACGCGAAGGCTGTCGCCGACGAGGTTGCGGTTCTGCGGCTCGGCCGCAACAACGGCGTCTTCGAGGTGAAGTCCACCTCGCAGGAAGAAATCATCTCCGCCATCACGGGCGCCACGGACAACGCCGTGACCCGTCGTGCGGCCCGTAGCAACGGGGAGGTTCAGAAGTGAGCACCGACAAGACCTCCACGCCCGAGGCGACGCCCGTCGACGAGCACATCGTCGAGAACCCGGAAGCGGCCGCCGGGGCCAACACCGCGGTCGACCCCCGACTGCTCATCCGTGAGGAGGGCTTCGGCGGCTACCTCACCGAGTTCAAGCGGAAGATCCGCGGTGGCGAGCTCGGCGCCGTCCCGGTCGTCTGCGGCCTGATCATCATCTGGGCCATCTTCCAGGGCACCACCGGCCGCTTCCTGGAGCCGGACAACCTCAGCAACATCGCGCAGTACATCGTCGGCCCCGGCCTCATCGCCACCGGCATCGTCTTCGTGCTGCTGCTCGGCGAGATCGACCTGTCGGCCGGCTCCCTCGCCGGTCTGACCGCGGCGCTCGCCGCCGTGATGGCCGTCAAGAACGGCATGAACGAAGCGCAGGCCGTGATCCTCGCGCTGCTCGCCGCAGCCGCCATCGGCGCGCTGCAGGGGTTCTTCTTCGCCAAGATCGGCGTCCCGGCGTTCGTGGTCACCTTGGCCGGCTTCCTGGGCTGGAGCGGCCTCCAGCTGCAGGTCCTGGGCAACACGCTCTCGCTCAACAACATCGCCGACGGTGTCATCTACTCGCTGAACAACACCTACTTCTCCAACGTCGCCTGGGCCAACACCGCGGCCATCGTCGCGGTCGCCGTCCACGCGCTGTCCCAGCTCAGCGACCGGCGCCGGCGCAAGGCCGTCGACCTGCCGTACCGCCCGCTGAGCGAGATCGCGCTGCGCTCCGGTGTCGTCGCGGCGCTCGCCTTCGGTATCGCGGCCGTCTTCAACCAGGCGCGCGGTTTGCCGCTCGGCATCACGATCTTCCTGCTGATCGTGGTGATCTCCAGCTTCGTGCTGCGCCGCACCCGCTACGGCCGGCAGATCTTCGCGGTCGGCGGTGGCATCGAGGCCGCCCGTCGCGCCGGTATCAACGTCGCCTGGATCCGCATCTCGGTGTTCACCATCTCCGGGTTCCTCGCGGGCCTCGGCGGTCTGTTCATCGCCTCGCAGTCCGGCGTCGCGGACAGCACCCTCGGCGGCGGCAACGTCCTGATGATGTCCATCGCGGCGGCCGTCATCGGTGGCACCAGCCTCTTCGGCGGCCGGGGCACCCCCTGGTCGGCGGTACTCGGCATCCTCGTCATCCAGTCGATCATCACGGGCCTGTACATGGGCGGCAGCTCCACCCAGGCCGTGCAGTACATGATCACCGGTGTGGTGCTGCTGGCCGCCGTCGTCCTGGACTCGGTCTCGCGCCGTACCCAGAAGTCGGCCGGCCGCGCATAGCGGTAGCCCTCTGAATCCTGTGCCCGGCACCAATGGCGGTGCCGGGCACAGTCATGTCCGGCAACGGGAACACCCGTACGACGATTTACAGCCGTTCGCGTGACGTACAACGCACAGCCCGGACGCCGACATGAAAGGCGGAACATTAGACTCGACAGACCCGGCAAAGCTCGAACAGCTCTATCGCAAGGAGGCACGGGTGCCGCTGCTGACCCGCATCAGGGGACCGCGCGATCTGGACCGGCTCAGCCTGGAGCAGCTGGACCAGCTGGCAGGCGAGATCCGGACCTTCCTCGTCGAAGAGGTCTCCAAGACCGGCGGCCACCTCGGCCCGAACCTCGGTGTCGTGGAGCTCACCATCGCTCTGCACCGCGTCTTCGAGTCGCCCAAGGACAGGGTGCTGTGGGACACGGGCCACCAGTCCTACGTCCACAAGCTGCTCACCGGCCGCCAGGACTTCTCGAAGCTGAAGATGAAGGGCGGCCTCTCCGGGTACCCCTCGCAGGCCGAGTCCGAGCACGACGTCATCGAGAACTCGCACGCCTCCACGGTCCTCGGCTGGGCCGACGGCCTCGCGAAGGCGAACGAGGTCCTGGAGCGCGACGACCACGTGGTCGCGGTCATCGGCGACGGCGCCCTCACCGGCGGCATGGCCTGGGAGGCGCTCAACAACATCGCCGACGCCAAGGACCGCCCCCTGGTGATCGTCGTCAACGACAACGAGCGCTCCTACGCGCCGACCATCGGCGGCCTGGCGAACCATCTGGCGACCCTGCGCACCACGGACGGCTACGAGCGCTTCCTGGCCCGCGGCAAGGACCTCCTGGAGCGCACCCCGGTCGTCGGCAAGCCCCTCTACGAGACCCTGCACGGCGCCAAGAAGGGCCTCAAGGACTTCATCGCCCCGCAGGGCATGTTCGAGGACCTCGGCCTCAAGTACGTCGGCCCGATCGACGGCCACGACATCGAGGCCCTGGAGTCGGCCCTCGCCCGCGCCAAGCGCTTCGGCGGCCCGGTCATCGTGCACTGCCTCACCGAGAAGGGCCGCGGCTACCAGCCCGCCCTCCAGGACGAGGCCGACCGCTTCCACGCCGTCGGCAAGATCCACCCGGACACGGGCCTGCCGATCGCCTCCTCCGGCGCCGACTGGACCTCCGTCTTCGGCGAGGAGATGGTCAAGCTCGGCGAGGAGCGCAAGGACGTCGTCGCCATCACCGCCGCGATGCTCCAGCCGGTCGGACTCGACAAGTTCGCCAAGGCATTCCCCAAACGGGTGTACGACGTCGGAATCGCCGAGCAGCACGCGGCCGTCTCCGCGGCCGGCCTCGCCACCGGCGGCCTGCACCCCGTCTTCGCCGTCTACGCGACCTTCCTCAACCGCGCCTTCGACCAGGTCCTGATGGACGTGGCCCTGCACAAGTGCGGCGTCACCTTCGTCCTCGACCGCGCGGGCGTCACCGGCACCGACGGCGCCTCGCACAACGGCATGTGGGACATGTCGATCCTCCAGGTCGTCCCCGATCTCCGGCTGGCCGCTCCGCGCGACGCCGACCAGGTCCGCGCCCAGCTGCGCGAGGCCGTCGAGGTCACCGACGCGCCCACCGTGGTCCGCTTCTCCAAGGGCGCGGTCGGCCCTGCGGTACCCGCCCTGGGCCGGATCGGCGGCATGGACGTGCTGCGCGAGCCGGGCACCGACGCTCCGGACGTCCTCCTTGTCTCTGTCGGCGCCCTCGCGCCGATGTGCCTGGAGATCGCCGGCCTCCTCGACAAGCAGGGCATCTCCACGACCGTCGTCGACCCGCGCTGGGTCAAGCCCGTCGACGAGGCCATGGCCCCGCTCGCCGAGCAGCACCGCGTGGTCGTCACCGTCGAGGACAACTCCCGTGTCGGCGGCGTCGGTTCGACGATCGCGCAGGCCCTGCGCGACGCGGGCGTCGACGTCCCGCTGCGCGACTTCGGTATCCCGCCGCGCTTCCTCGACCACGCCTCCCGCAAGGAGGTCATGACGGAGATCGGCCTCACCGCGCCGGACATCGCCCGCCAGGTCACCGGCCTCGTCGCCAAGCTCGACGGACGGTTCGAGCGCACCACCGCGGAAGCCGTGGACGCTGTGGAGCCCGCGCGCGACTGACGTACCCCGTAGGCCCGATGGGCCGGTTTCATCACTCTGAAGGGGTGGTGAAACCGGCCCATTTGCGTGAACCTGTCCGCGCCGGGGCATGCGCAGCACACGCCCCCTCGATCATGTCGAGGACGTCAAGCGTGGAGGTACACCCGTGAGCAGCACCCTCTTCAGAACGAAGAAGGTCGAACAGTCGATCTTGGACACTGAGGAGCCGGAGCACGCACTCAAGAAGTCGCTGTCCGCTCTGGATCTCACCGTGTTCGGCGTCGGTGTCATCATCGGCACCGGCATCTTCGTGCTCACCGGCACGGTCGCCAAGAACAACGCGGGCCCCGCCGTCGCCTTGGCCTTCGTGGTGTCCGGTGTCGTCTGCGCGCTTGCCGCGATCTGCTACGCCGAGTTCGCGTCCACCGTCCCGGTCGCCGGCTCGGCGTACACCTTCTCGTACGCCTCGCTCGGCGAGCTGCCCGCCTGGATCATCGGCTGGGACCTCGTCCTTGAGTTCGCGCTGGGCACGGCGGTGGTCGCCGTCGGCTGGTCCGGCTACATCGCCTCGCTCCTTGACAACGCGGGCTGGCACCTGCCGGCGTCGCTCAGCGGGAGAGAGGGGGCCGACGGCTTCGGCTTCGACATCCTGGCCGCCGCCCTCGTACTGGTGCTCACCGGCATCCTCGTACTCGGCATGAAGCTCTCCGCCCGGATCACCGCTGTCGTCGTCGCCATCAAGGTGACCGTCGTCATGGTCGTGATCATCGCCGGTGCGTTCTTCATCGAGGGCGACAACTACGACCCGTTCATCCCGAAGGCGCAGACCGTGGAGGCGGGCGGCGATCTCCAATCCCCGCTCATCCAGCTGATGTTCGGCTGGGCGCCCTCCAACTTCGGCGTGATGGGCATCTTCACCGCCGCTTCCGTCGTCTTCTTCGCCTTCATCGGCTTCGACGTCGTGGCCACGGCCGCGGAGGAGACGAAGAACCCGCAGCGGGACATGCCGCGCGGCATCCTCGGCTCGCTGATCATCTGCACCACCCTGTACGTCGCGGTGGCGATCGTCGTGACCGGCATGCAGCATTACACCAAGCTGTCCGTGGACGCGCCGCTCGCCGACGCGTTCAAGGCCACCGGGCACCCCTGGTTCGCGGGCTTCATCAGCTTCGGCGCCGCCGTCGGCCTGACCACGGTGTGCATGATCCTGCTCCTCGGTCAGACCCGGGTCTTCTTCGCGATGAGCCGCGACGGACTGCTGCCGCGCTTCTTCTCGCACGTCCACCCGCGCTTCAAGACACCGCACCGGCCGACCATCCTGCTCGGTGTGATCATCGCGATCCTCGCGGGGTTCACCAGCCTGAGTGAACTCGCCGAGCTGGTGAACATCGGCACGCTGTTCGCGTTCGTCGTGGTCGCGATCGGCGTGATCATCCTCCGTCGCACCCGCCCGGAGCTGCCCCGCTCCTTCCGTACCCCCTGGGTGCCCTTCCTCCCCATCGTCTCCGTCCTCGCCTCCCTCTGGCTGATGCTGAACCTGCCCGCGGAGACCTGGCTGCGGTTCGGGATCTGGATGGTGATCGGCTTCGTCATCTACTTCCTGTACGGGCGCTCGCACAGCCGTCTCGGCCTGCAGCAGGAGGCTGCGCTGGGCGAGGTACCGAGGCCGCAGAGCGGCGACACCAAGTAACCGTTCCCCGAAGCCCGGTTGTCGCTCCGGCCCCGTATGTCCCGGTTAGGCGGAGACTGCGGGGCCGGATAGCGTGCACCGTATGCTCGTCGAGCTCCTGGAATCACCACGGTCCGCAGTCGAGTCGCGAGTATCGGACCGCGGCTTCTGGAGACGGGCACTGCCCCTGCTGGCGCTGCTCGCCTGCGTCACCCGGGCCCCCTCCTTCGTACAGCCGCTGTGGAACCCCGACGAGGGCTATCTCGCCGTCCAGGCGCGGATACTGGCGGACGGCGGAGAGCTCTACGAGACGGTCGTGGACCGCAAGCCGCCGTTCGTGCCGTGGTTGTACGAGGCGGCCTTCGCGGTGTTCGGCTCCGGGTCGCTCACCTCCGTACGGGTCCTCGCGGTAGTGGCCCAGCTGTCCACCGCCGTGCTGCTCGCGTCGTTGGCCAGACGCCGCTGGGGCGACCGGGCGGGGCGCACGGCGGGCGTGCTGTATCTGCTGGCCTCCATCGGGCTCAACCCCGAGGACGCGCAGGCCGCGACCTTCGAGGTGTTCATGCTGCCGTGCACGGCCGCGGCGATGTGGTGCGCGGACCGGCGCCGGTGGGGTGCGGCCGGGGCCGCCGTCGCGTGCGCCTTCCTGGCGAAGCAGACGGGCGGGGCGGTACTGGTTCCGGTGGTGTGGCTGCTGTACCGGCACGGCGCACCGCGAACCGACCTGGTGCGCCTCGGAGTTGGAGCCGCCCTGCCCGTCCTCTGCGCGGCGCTGCTCACCGACCCGGCGGGGTTCCTGTTCTGGACGGTCACCGGATCGGGTGCGTACGCCTCCTTCACTGGCTCCGAACTCCACGTCCTGGGGCGGGGGTTGACCAACACCGCGATCCTGGCGGTGGCCTGCGCGGGCCTGATCCCGCCGGTGGTACGGGTTCTGCGCATCGCCCGTACCGGCTCCGCGGAGCTCTGGCTGTGGGGAGCCTCGTCAGCGGCGGCGGTACTCCTCGGCTTCCACTTCTTCGGCCACTACTACCTTCAACTCATCCCGCCCATCGCCCTGTTGGCGACGGCGGCACTCCAGATCCTGCCCCACGACCGGCTGGTGAAGGCCGTACTCACCTCCGCCTGCTGCTGCACCCTGTTCCTCGCCTGGGGCCTCCTCGCCCCGCGCCCCGACCTCACCCACGCCCAACGCCTCGCGGCCGCGGTGGCCCACCGCACGGACCCCGGCGACCGGGTCCTGGTGTGGGGCATACACCCGGAGATCTACTGGCTGGCCGACCGCACCCCCGCCAGCCGCTTCCTCACCGCCGGCCTCCTCACCAACTACAGCGGAGGCCGCAACGGCCCCCAGGTGGGCGAGAAGTACGCCGTAGAGGGCGCCTGGCCGGCCTTCCGCGCCGAGATGTCAGCCCACCCACCAACCCTCGTGGTCGACGACTCCCACGACAAGCCGTACGCACCGGAACGGGTACCGACGCTGAGACGGCTGCTGGCCGGGGGGTACGAGGAGGTGGGGGTGGTGGACGGGGCGGTGCTGTACGCGCGGGAGCGGGATTAGCCCGTCCGGCGTTTGACGACGAGGCCGTGCCGTCCCGATCCCCCACTCGCCCGTGGGGCTGCGCTGTTCATCCCGGGCCCGGGAGATCTTTCAGCCTGTCCGGAGTTTGAGGACGAGGTGGTGCCGTCCCGATCCCCCACCCGCCCGTGGGGGCTCCACCCTTCAGCCCCGGGGGAGCGTCTTTAGCCCGTCCGGCGTTTGAGGACGAGCGCGCAGCGCGACACGGGGGTCTGGGGGCGGAGCCCCCAGGAACAAGGGACGGGCAGGGGCGGAGGGGGCGAAAACCATCCCTCACGAGCCCCCACGTACCGCCCGAGGCCCCGCTACCTCCGCCCCGAACTCACCCACCCGGCGCCGCAGTTCACGATCAGCCGTAACAACAAGGCAGGGCCGCCCGGCGGCGCCGGCCGCCAGCTCGGCGATCAGATCGTCCCCACTCCCGGCCGCCGACTCCACCCGCACCCCCGGCACGGACTCCACACCCCGAGCGGCCCCCTCGACCACAAGGACGATCTCCACCGCCCCCTCGTGCCCGGGGACCCCGTCCACCGCGAGCCGGTCCCGCAACCGCTCCGCGGCCCCCCGCCGATCACGCCACCACCCGTCGGGCACAGATCCGACGACATTGGCGGCGTCGATGATCACGAGTGTCGTCACGGCGGTTCCTCCGGAGATCTGGGTCCTGGTGCGACTGAAGCACGAAGAGGGCCCCCGCCAAAGCGGGGGCCCTCGAACGCGCGCAGGGAAACACCCACGCAGGCAGACGGTTACGCGGGAACCGAAGCCACCCCGGCCTCCAGGAACCGCTTCCCGTTCACCCGCTCGGACACACCCTCACGGTCCAGGTACGGCGTGATGCCACCCAGGTGGAAGGGCCACCCCGCACCGGTGATCAGGCAGAGGTCGATGTCCTGCGCCTCGGCGACGACACCCTCGTCGAGCATGAGCCCGATCTCCTGGGCGACGGTGTCGAGGACCCGGTCGCGGACCTGCTCCTCGGTCAGGACGACGTCGCCCTGCTTCAGCAGCGCCGCAACCTCGGGGTCCAGCTCCGGCTTCCCGGAGTCGTACACGTAGAAGCCGCGCTTGCCCGCCTTGACGACGGCCGCGAGGTTCGGGGAGACCGTGAAGCGGTCCGGGAAGGCCCGGTTGAGGGTCTCCGAGACGTGCAGACCGATGGCCGGTCCGACCAGCTCAAGGAGCACCAGCGGCGACATCGGCAGACCCAGCGGCTCGACCGCCTTCTCGGCGACCTCGACCGGCGTGCCCTCGTCGATGACGTTCTGGATCTCGCCCATGAAGCGGGTGAGGATGCGGTTGACGACGAACGCCGGGGCGTCCTTCACCAGCACCGCGGTCTTCTTCAGCTTCTTGGCGACACCGAAGGCCGTGGCCAGGGCCGCGTCGTCGGTCTGCTCACCGCGGACGATCTCCAGGAGCGGGAGGATCGCGACGGGGTTGAAGAAGTGGAAGCCGACGACCCGCTCGGGGTTCTTCAGCTTCGACGCCATCTCCGTCACCGACAGCGAGGAGGTGTTGGTGGCGAGGATCGCGTGCGCCGGAGCGACCGCCTCGACCTCCGCGAACACCTGCTGCTTGACGCCGATCTCCTCGAAGACGGCCTCGATGATGAAGTCGGCGTCGGAGAAGCCCTCGGCCTTGTCCAGCACACCGGTGACCAGGGCCTTGAGGCGGTTGGCCTTGTCCTGGTTGATACGGGACTTCAGCAGCAGCTTGTCGATCTCGGCGTGGACGTAGCCCACACCCTTGTCGACGCGCGCCTGGTCGATGTCGGTCAGCACGACCGGCACCTCGAGGCGGCGCAGGAAGAGCAGGGCGAGCTGCGAGGCCATCAGGCCCGCGCCCACGACGCCCACCTTGGTGACCGGACGGGCCAGCGACTTGTCCGGAGCGCCGGCCGGGCGCTTGCCGCGCTTCTGGACCAGGTTGAACGCGTAGATGCCGGAGCGCAGTTCGCCGCCCATGATCAGGTCGGCGAGCGCCACGTCCTCGGCGTCGTAACCCTTCTGCAGGTCACCGTCCTTCGCCGCGGCGATGATCTCCAGCGCGCGGTACGCGGCCGGAGCCGCCCCGTGCACCTTGCCGTCGGCGATGAAACGGCCCTTGGCGACGGCCTGGTCCCAGGCCTCGCCGCGGTCGATCTCCGGACGCTCGACCGTGATGTCGCCCTTGAGGACGGACGCGGTCCAGATCAGCGACTGCTCCAGGAAGTCGGCGCCCTCGAAGAGGGCGTCCGCGATACCGAGGTCGAAGACCTGCTGGCCCTTGAGCTGCTTGTTCTGGTTGAGCGAGTTCTCGATGATGACGCTCACCGCACGCTCGGCGCCGATCAGGTTCGGGAGGAGGGTGCAGCCACCCCAGCCGGGGACCAGTCCGAGGAAGACCTCGGGCAGCGAGAACGCCGGGAGCGACTTGGAGACGGTCCGGTACTCGCAGTGCAGACCGACCTCGACGCCACCGCCCATCGCCGCGCCGTTGTAGTACGCGAAGGTCGGGACGGCGAGGGTCGCGAGCCGCTTGAAGACCTCGTGGCCGCCCTTGCCGATGGCGAGCGCGTCGTCGTGGTTCTTCAGGAGCTCTACGCCCTTGAGGTCCGCGCCGACCGCGAAGATGAACGGCTTGCCGGTGACGCCGACACCGACGATCTCGCCGGCCGCGGCCTCCGCCTCGACCTGGTCGATGGCGGCGTCGAACTTCGCCAGCGAGGCCGGGCCGAAGGTGGTCGGCTTGGTGTGGTCGAAGCCGTTGTCGAGCGTGATGAGCGCGAAGCGCCCGGCGCCGTAGGGCAGGTCGAGGTGGCGTACGTTCGCCGACGTCACGACCTCGTCAGGGAACAGCTCGGCCGCGCCCTTCAGGAGTTCAGCAGTGCTCACTTGTCGCCTCCGGCGTCCTTGTGGTGCGGGTTCTCCCAGATCACCGTGGCGCCCATGCCGAAGCCGACGCACATGGTGGTGAGGCCGTAACGGACATCCGGCTGCTCCTCGAACTGGCGGGCCAGCTGAGTCATCAGACGCACACCCGAGGAGGCCAGCGGGTGACCGTAGGCGATGGCGCCGCCGTACTGGTTGACGCGCGCGTCGTCGTCGGCGATGCCGTAGTGGTCGAGGAACGCGAGGACCTGGATGGCGAAGGCCTCGTTGATCTCGAAGAGGTTGATGTCCTCGATCGACAGGCCGGCCTTGGCGAGGGCCTTCTCGGTCGCCGGGATCGGGCCGTAGCCCATCACCTCGGGCTCGACGCCCACGAAGGCGTAGGAGACCAGGCGCATCTTGACCGGCAGGTTGTTCTCGCGCGCGAAGTCCTCGGACGCGATGATCGACGCGGTGGCGCCGTCGTTCAGACCGGCGGCGTTACCGGCGGTGACCCGGCCGTGGACGCGGAACGGCGTCTTGAGCCCGGCGAGGTTCTCCAAGGTGGTCCCCGGGCGCATCGGCTCGTCGGCGGTGACCAGGCCCCAGCCCGTCTCACCGACCTCCGGGTTGGTGTTGCGCACCGAGATCGGCACCAGGTCCTGCTGGATCTTGCCGTTGGCGTACGCCTTGGCGGCCTTCTCCTGCGAGCGCACGGCGTACTCGTCGGCGCGAAGCTTCGTGATGTGCGGGTAGCGGTCGTGCAGGTTCTCGGCGGTCATGCCCATGAACAGGGCGGACTCGTCGACCAGCTTGTCGCTGACGAAGCGCGGGTTCGGGTCCACGCCCTCGCCCATCGGGTGGCGGCCCATGTGCTCGACACCACCGGCGATGACGGCGTCGTACGCACCGAACGCGATCGAACCGGCCGTGGCCGTGACGGCGGTCAGCGCGCCGGCACACATGCGGTCGATGGAGTAGCCGGGGACCGACTGGGGGAGACCGGCGAGGATGCCGGCCGTGCGGCCGAGAGTCAGCCCCTGGTCACCGATCTGCGTGGTCGCGGCGATGGCGACCTCGTCGATCTTCTTGGGGTCCAGGCCGGGGTTGCGGCGCAGCAGCTCCCGGATGGCCTTCACAACGAGATCGTCGGCGCGGGTCTCGTGGTAGATGCCCTTCGGGCCCGCCTTGCCGAACGGGGTGCGGACGCCGTCGACGAAGACGACGTCCCTGACGGTACGAGGCACGATGGCTCTCCTCCAGATGCGGGATGGCACTGCTGCGCGACACACACGCCCTGAGCGCGCGCTCACCCACATGCTACTTGCGGGTAACCATGCTGCCCAGTCCCGGAGGCGGGAGCGGCGAAGGTCACATGGAAACCCGGCTGTGCGGGAGCGCCCGGAAGGAACCGTGCGAGCAGCCGCATCCCCTGCGCCGCCCGAAGATCATGGCGTGATCTCGACGTTGCCGCGCCCCACAAGGGGCGCGGGACCGTGACATCGCGCGCCAGGCGGCCAGGCGCTCAGGCCTTGGGCGCCGTCTCGGAAAGCGCCGCCGCCAGTACGGGCGCCACCTGCTCGACCTGCCAGGGGCGCGCCCCGTACCCGGCGAGCGCGGTGGCCACGGACTCCGCGTCCGGAGTCGACGGCGGCTCCCAGCACACGCGCCGCACGGTGTCCGGGGTGATCAGGTTCTCCTGGGGCATGTTCAGCCGCTCGGCGAGGGCCGACACCGCGGCGCGCGCGGCGGAGAGCCGGGCGGCGGCGGCCGGGTCCTTGTCGGCCCAGGCGCGCGGCGGCGGGGGACCGGTCACCGGCTGACCCGGCTGCGGCAGCTCGGAGTCGGGCAGTTCCTTCGCCCGGTCGACGGCGGCCTGCCACTGCTCCAGCTGTCGGCGTCCCATGCGGTGTCCGAAGCCGTTCAGCGCGGCCAGGGCGTGCACATTGGCCGGCACGGCCAGCGCCGCCTCGACGATCGCCGCGTCCCCGAGCACCTTGCCGGGCGAGATGTCCCGCCGCTGCGCGACGCGGTCCCGGGCCTCCCACAGCTCCCGTACGACGGCCATCTGCCGGCGTCGGCGCACCTTGTGCATCCCGGACGTACGGCGCCAGGGGTCCTTGCGCGGCGGCGCCGGATCGGCCTGCGCGATCGCGTCGAACTCCTGCCGGGCCCACTCCAGCTTGCCCTGCCGGTCCAGCTCCTTCTCCAGCGCGTCCCGCAGGTCGACGAGGAGCTCCACGTCCAGAGCCGCGTACCGCAGCCACGGGTCCGGCAGCGGACGTGTCGACCAGTCGACCGCGGAATGCCCCTTCTCCAGTACGAAGCCCAGGACGCTCTCGACCATCGCGCCAAGGCCCACCCGGGGGAACCCGGCGAGGCGTCCGGCCAGCTCGGTGTCGAAGAGGCGGGACGGGATCATGCCTATCTCGCGGAGACACGGCAGGTCCTGGGTGGCGGCGTGCAGCACCCACTCCACACCGGAGATCGCCTCGCCGAACCCCGAAAGATCGGGACAGGCCACGGGGTCGATCAGCGCGGTGCCCGCGCCCTCGCGGCGGAGTTGTACCAGGTAGGCGCGCTGGCCGTACCGGTACCCGGACGCGCGTTCGGCGTCGACGGCGACGGGGCCGGACCCGGCGGCGAAGGCGGCGATCACCTCGGCCAGCGAGGCGTCGTCGGCCACGACGGGCGGAATGCCGTCTCGGGGCTCAAGCAAAGGGATCGGCGCCGATTCGACGTCGTCCGGAGGGCCGCCTCCGGTGGTTCGCAGTGAGCTGTCTGCTGCGGTCTCTTGGGCGTCGGTCACCTGTCAAGGGTATCGGGATGTTCGAGCGCCTGACCTGCATCTTCAAGTCATTGGTCGGTTCACCTGCGAAAACGCTGTTCAAGTGGATCTCAGGGACGGCATGTGGCTCTTGTCCCGAGTGTCCCGCGTGCTCCGATTGTGCTTCCGCGACACCCGCCCGGACCCGGAACCCGGTCCGGCCGAGAGCCCGCTATCGCCAGGGAAGCCCGGATTTCGGCGGCGGGCGATGTCCTTCATCTCGCTTTTGCCCCAAGGGAGTTGCCGTTTCCCGGCGGCAAGAGAAAAGCGCCCGCCGACGGAGGATTCCGTCGGCGGGCGCTCGGGGTCGTAAATCAGCCAGGTCGGTCAAGGACCCGGTTCACGGGTGTGTGGTGCGGGTCAGTGGATGATTCCCGTGCGCAGGGCCACCGCGACCATCCCGGCGCGGTCGCCCGTGCCGAGCTTGCGGGCGATACGGGCGAGGTGGCTCTTGACGGTCAGTGCGGACAGGCCCATCGAGACGCCGATGGCCTTGTTCGACTGGCCCTCCGCGACCAGCCGAAGCACCTCGACCTCTCGTCCGGAGAGTTCGCGGTAGCCGCCCGGGTGGCTCGGGGACCCCGGGGGGCGGCGGTGCATACGGGCGGCGGCCGAACCGATCGGCGCGACGCCGGGCCGGGTGGGGAGCCCGACGTTGTTGCGGGTGCCGGTGACGACGTAGCCCTTGACGCCGCCCGCGAGGGCATTGCGTACGGCGCCGATGTCGTCGGCGGCGGAGAGGGCGAGGCCGTTGGGCCAGCCCGCGGCACGGGTCTCGGACAGCAGGGTGAGCCCGCTGCCGTCGGGCAGATGGACATCGGCGACGCAGATGTCGCGTGGATTGCCGATTCTGGGACGGGCCTCCGCGACGGACGACGCCTCGATGACGTCGCGCACTCCGAGCGCCCACAGATGGCGGGTGACGGTGGAGCGGACCCGGGGGTCGGCCACGACCACCATGGCAGTCGGCTTGTTCGGGCGGTAGGCGACCAGGCTTGCGGGCTGCTCGAGGAGAACGGACACCAGGCCTCCTGGGGTGCGGGACGGTACCGGCTCTGGGGATGAAGCCGGGACGAACCGTGCTTTCAAGGTCACAGACGTCTTCGGCACCAAACCCGTCCGCCTTTAGAGAATGATCACGATTTAGTGAGTAACAATCCGTGCAATTCGGACACGCGATCGATCATCCGAAGATCGAACCGAGTCGCTCGACGTCATTCCGCGTCAATCCGTGTCACCACACGGCCGAAAGTTGGCATATCGACAAAGAAGCAGCGCGAACCATGTACTCAACGGGAGCGCGGGTTCGAGCGGACACGAAGAGAGCGTGCGGTCAACGTGACCGCACGCTCAGCGGGACTGCGGACTCAGCCGGAACGCGGAGTCAACGGGGCTGCGGAGTCAACGGGACTGCGGCCCCCGGCGCTGCGGCAGCGTGACCACCGACGCGTCGCCCGGCGTCAACGGCGGGAGCCCGGCGACCTGGCACAGCAGATCGCACCAGGCGGCGAGGTGCGTGGCCGTGTCCGGTACGCCGCCCATGCCTTCCCGGGGCGTCCACGAGGCCCGGATCTCGATCTGGGAGGCGGCCGGGCGCTCCGCGATGCCGCCGAAGTAGTGCGAACTCGCGCGCGTGACGGTGCCGCTCGGTTCGCCGTACGACAGACCGCGGGCCTGGAGCGCGCCGGTCAGCCACGACCAGCAGACGTCGGGCAGCAGCGGGTCGGCGGCCATCTCCGGCTCCAGCTCCGCGCGGACCAGGGTCACCAGACGGAAGGTGCCCTGCCAGGCGTCGTGCCCCGCCGGGTCGTGCAGCAGCACAAGGCGGCCGTCGGCCAGATCCTCGTCGTCGGAGACGACCGCCGCCTCCAGCGCGTACGCGTACGGGGCCAGGCGCTTGGGCGCAGGCGTCGGGTCGATCTCGATGTCCGGCCGCAGCCGCGCGCCCTTCAGCGCGTCGACGGCGGCCCGGAAGGGTGGCGGAGCCGTCTCCATCGCATCTCGGTTCCCCTCCTTCGAGTCGTCCATTCCGCCAGCGCCGTCCGACAGTCGTCCCTGAGCCGCAGCCATGCGGGGAAGATTAAGGGGAACGGAGCCTTCGCGCAGGGAGAGACACCCGTGCGTGGGACCACTGTCCGGATCGCGCCGCACGAACGCGCCTTCGCGAGCGCCGGTGCCCGGGGTCCGGCCGGGTGCTGAGGGCTTGTCCGGTACCGGGCGCCGGGGTCGGCCGGGCACCGGGTGCCCCGGACTTGGCCGTCGGCGGGCCGTGGGAGACTTTCCGTCGTGAGTGCCAACGAGCGCCCTGATGGGCAGCAGCCGAAAGCCACGTACGAATCCGCCTTCCTGAAGGCGTGCAGGCGCGAGCCCGTGCCGCACACGCCGGTGTGGTTCATGCGCCAGGCCGGCCGCTCGCTGCCCGAGTACCTCAAGGTGCGCGAGGGCATCGCCATGCTGGACTCCTGCATGCGGCCCGACCTGGTCGCCGAGATCACCCTCCAGCCGGTGCGCCGGCACAACGTGGACGCGGCGATCTACTTCAGTGACATCGTCGTACCGCTGAAGGCCATCGGCATCGACCTCGACATCAAGCCGGGCGTCGGTCCGGTCGTCGAGAAGCCGATCCGCACCCGCGCCGACCTGGCCCAGCTGCGCGATCTGACCCCCGATGACGTGTCGTACGTCACCGAGGCGATCGGGCTGCTCACGGCCGAGCTCGGCTCGACCCCCCTCATCGGCTTCGCGGGCGCGCCTTTCACCCTCGCGAGCTACCTCGTGGAGGGCGGCCCGTCCAAGAACCACGAGCACACCAAGGCGCTCATGTACGGCGACCCGCAGCTGTGGGCCGACCTGCTCGACCGTCTCGCGGAGATCACCTCCGCCTTCCTGAAGGTGCAGATCGAGGCTGGCGCGAGCGCCGTCCAGCTCTTCGACTCCTGGGTCGGCGCCCTGGCACCCGCCGACTACCGGCGCTCGGTGATGCCGGCGTCCACGAAGGTCTTCGAGTCCGTGGCTTCGTACGGCGTCCCGCGCATCCACTTCGGTGTCGGCACCGGTGAGCTGCTGGGCCTCATGGGCGAGGCGGGCGCGGACGTCGTCGGTGTCGACTGGCGTGTCCCGCTCGACGTGGCGGCCACGCGTGTCGGCCCCGGCAAGGCCCTCCAGGGCAACCTCGACCCGGCCGTCCTGTTCTCCACGACCGAGGCCGTGGAGACGAAGACCCGCGAGGTGCTCGACGCGGCCGCCGGTCTCGAAGGCCATGTCTTCAACCTCGGCCACGGTGTCCTGCCGACCACCGACCCGGACGCGCTGACCCGGCTCGTGGAGTACGTCCACGAGCAGACCGCGGGCCGGTAGTACTCCGTCAGGTGTACCGCGCCCGCCTGCCCCACAGCAGGCGGCGCGGTTCGGGTGGGGGCGGGGTGCCCGGGCGCAGGGGCCAGGCCAGCAGCATCCCGGCCAGGAAGCCGACCACATGGGCCGCGTACGCGACGGTCCCGGCCTCGGAGACTCCCTCGCCGGACGAGTACACCGCCTGGAGAACGAACCAGAAGCCCAGCACCATCCACGCGGGCAGGCGCAGCGGCAGGAAGATCAGGAACGGGACCAGGACCCACACCCTGGCCTTCGGGTAGAGCACCAGATACGCGCCCAGAACCCCGGCGATCGCTCCGGAGGCGCCGATCAGCGGATCGCCGGAGTCGTCGTTCAGGTACGCGAAGCCGTACGCGGCCGCGTAGCCGCAGGCCACGTAGAACAGCGTGAACCGCACATGGCCCAGGCGGTCCTCGATGTTGTTGCCGAAGATCAGCAGGAACAGCATGTTGCCCAGCAGGTGCAGCCAGCTGCCGTGCAGGAACATCGCCGTCAGCACCGAAAGCGCCGGCGACTTGTCGTAGTCCGGCGGGGCGACCACACAGCCGGTTCCCTGCGGGCCGACGCCGACATCTCCCGTGGGCACCAGCCCCGGCATCTGGTGGTGGATCAACTCCTGCGGCACCGCGGCGTAGTGGTCCAGGAACGCCTGCAGATGACAGAGCTGCGACAGACCGCTGTCACCGGCCACGGAACCGGCTATGCCGGGCGTGTAGAGGAAGACGAGCACGTTGGCGGCGATCAGCGCGTACGTCACATAGGGCGTGTGCCGCACCGGGTTGACGTCATGGACGGGTATGACCACAAGGAAGTACTGCCCTCGATGCGCGTCGGGAATCCGTGCGCCGGCCGGGCGCGCGCCGGCTGTGGCCGGAGGGGCGCGCTGGGTTCGGGAGGGCGCCACCATGCACGCCCGCACGCCCCACCTGCGCCCCCTCACGCCCCAAAGCACGCCCTGAGCCGCTGAACACCCCCGCACCCCCATGCGTATGTCTCCTCAACCGCCCGCGCCGCGACGAAGACGTGACGCGAGGAAGACGTGAGGACACAGGCGATGAACGACCGAGTTACTCCTCCGATGCAAGCTCTGCCCGACGGTGAGGCGGAGATCGCCCTGGTGCTGCACCTGCCCTGGGAAGATGTCGCCGCGCTCGGCCAGGAGGCCGGCCGGCTCGCGGCGCGGATGCAGCGTCCGGTGACCCTCGACGAGGCGGTCAGCCACCGGCTGCGCTCCGCCCGGGCCGCCGCGCACGCGAAACCCCCCACGGCGCAGCCCGCGGCCGTCACCTCCTCCGCCTCCGTCTCCTCGCTGCCCGGGCGGCCGCCCGCCGAGCAGGCCAGGCAGGCCATAGACCGCATCAACGGGACGACGGTGTCCGGGCACGAGACGGCCTAACACCAGCTCACGTGGGTCGGAGCCGCCCGGTCACGCGCCACGCGCGCGTACCGCCGCGACCGCCTTGCGCGCTGCTACCAGGATCGGGTCCCAGACCGGTGAGAACGGCGGCGCGTAGCCCAGGTCCAGGGCTGTCATCTGTTCCACCGTCATGCACGCGGTCAGCGCGACCGCTGCGATGTCGACGCGTTTCGCGGCGCCCTCACGGCCGACGATCTGTACGCCGAGCAGCCGTCCGGTGCGGCGCTCGGCGAGCATTTTCACGGTCATGAGGTCCGCGGCGGGGTAGTAGCCCGCGCGGCTCGTCGACTCGATGACGACGGTCTCGAACTGCAGGCCCGCCCTGCGCGCGTCCTTCTCGCGCAGCCCGGTGCGGGCGATCTCCAGGTCGCAGACCTTGCTCACCGCCGTGCCGACGACACCGGGGAAGGTGCCGTAACCGCCGCCCACGTTGGCGCCGATGACCTGCCCGTGCTTGTTGGCGTGGGTGCCAAGGGCGATGTGCCGTTCGCGCCCCGAGACCAGGTCGAGCACCTCGACGCAGTCGCCGCCCGCCCAGATGTTCTCGTGCCCGCGCACCCGCATCGCGAGGTCGGTCAGCAGCCCGCCGTGGTCACCGAGGGGCAGCCCGGCGGCCTTGGCGAGCGCCGTCTCGGGGCGCACGCCGATGCCGAGCACGACCACGTCCGCCGGGTACTCGGCGTCCTCCGTGACGACCGCCCGTACCCGCCCGTCCTCGCCGGTGAGGAGCTTGGTGACCTGGGCGTCGTTGACCATGGTGATGCCCAGGCCCTCCATGGCCGTGTGCACCAGGCGGCCCATGTCGGGGTCGAGCGTGGACATCGGCTCCTTGCCGCGGTTGACGACCGTCACCTCGTACCCGCGGTTGATGAGCGCCTCGGCCATCTCCACACCGATGTAGCCCGCGCCGACGACCACCGCGCGGCGGCCCTCCGTCGCGGCCAGCGTGTCGAGCAGGGCCTGTCCGTCGTCCAGGGTCTGCACGCCGTGCACGCCCGGAGCGTCGGCGCCCGGGAGGTCGGGCCGGATCGGGCGCGCGCCGGTCGCGATCACGAGTTTGTCGTACGGCGTCCACTCCTCGTCCCCGGTTTCGAGGTCGAGGGAGCGGACCCGGGCGCCCGCGACGTCGATCTCCGTGACCTCCGTACGCATCCGCAGGTCGATGTCGCGCTCCCGGTGCTCCTCGGGGGTCCGCGCGATCAGCTGGTCCCGGTCGGCGACGTCACCACCCACCCAGTACGGGATGCCGCACGCCGAGTACGAGGTGAAGTGCCCCCGTTCGAACGCCACGATCTCCAGTTCGTCCGGCCCTCGCATCCGGCGCGCCTGTGACGCGGCGGACATGCCCGCCGCGTCACCGCCGATCACGACCAGTCGCTCCGTCACACCGCCGGTGGTACCGCTCGTACGGTTCATGCTCATACGAACACGCTACGGGGGCGCGGCATTTCAGTCCTGCTCGCGTCCCTCCTCCTGCTCCCGGACGGGCGGGGCGACCGGCAGCGTGCCGGTCGGGGAGGCCGCGGCCGGGGCCGGGCGGCGCGGGAACCGGCTGCGCAGGAGCCGCACCCACAGTGCCCACAGCACGAGGAGCAGCGCCGCACCCGCCGCGAACGGGAGGATCGCGCCGAACGCCACGGCGATCCAGCGCAGCATCGTGACGAACGCGTTCCAGCCGCCCGCGAGCGCGTCCACGAAGCCCGGATCGTCGTCCTTCTCCACCTGCTTCACCGGGGTCTCGGACAGGGTCAGGGTGATGGTGGCCAGGCTGGTGCGGTCCTTCAGAGAGGCCTGCTGGGCGAGCAGGGACTCCAGGTCGGCCTGACGGGAGCTCAACTCGCCCTCCAGGGTGACCACATCGCTGAGCTTGGTGGCCTGGTCCATCAGCTCACGGATCCGGGCCACGCTGGCGCGCTGCGTCTGGATGCGGCTCTCCACGTCGACGACCTGGTCCGTGACGTCCTGCGCCTTGGCCGTACGTTCGAGGAGCTTGCCGGTGCCTTCCATGTCGGCGAGCACCTCGTCGTACCGCTCGGTGGGCACCCGCAGGACGACACGGGTGTGCTCCTTGCCCTCCTCGTCCCGGGTGGTGGTCTCGTCACCGACGAAGCCGCCCGCGTTCGCGGTGGTGGTGCGGGCCTCGTCCAGGGCCGCGGGTACGTCCTTGACCTGCACGGTCAGGGAGGCGGTGCGGATGATCCGGTTCGCGGAGAGGTCCGGGGCCTTCGTGGGGGCCTGGGCCCCGCTCTTGCTGTCCTCGGCGCCCGCGGCGCCCTCCTGGACCGCGGCCTTGTCCCCGGCGCCGGCGGCGGAATCGCTGGACGCGCCGTCGTCACCGCCGGCTGAGCAGCCGGCGAGTGCGAGGGCGGCGGCAAGAAGAATCCCGGCCAGGACCTGAGTGGGGCGTACGGGTCGTACGGAGCTTCGTGTGCGCATGTGGGCATCCCCCCGGGCGTTTTGACGACTGACGCTCCTTCGACGCCCGAACGGGGTGCGGCGTTGGGCGGATCCGGTCCCGATGCGGTCACGGTCAGGACTCGCGGAGGACACCGGGGGCCTGGTGGGAGTGTCAGTGGGGTCTGCGACAGTGGAGACATGCGCGCACAGGGCACTCGTACGGGTACGGGACACGTCGTTGTCGTCGGGGGCGGGATCGCGGGTCTGGCCGCCGCCCACCGATTGCTGGACAGCGGCGTGCGCGTGACCGTTCTGGAGGCGTCGGACCGCGTGGGCGGCAAGCTGCTGCCCGGCGAGATCGCGGGCGCACGCGTCGACCTGGGCGCCGAGTCGATGCTCGCGCGCCGCCCCGAGGCGATCGCCCTGGCCCGCGAGGTGGGCCTCGCCGACCGCCTCCAGCCGCCCGCCACCGCGACGGCCTCGCTCTGGTCCCGCGGCGTCCTGCGCCCGATGCCCAAGGGACACGTCATGGGCGTCCCCGGCACCGCGTCCGCCCTCTCCGGCGTCCTCTCCGACGAGGGCCTGCGCCGTATCGAGCGGGACGCCGAGCTGCCCCGCACGGAGATCGGCGACGACGTGGCCGTGGGGGAGTTCGTGGCGGCCCGCCTCGGCCGCGAAGTGGTCGACCGCCTGGTCGAGCCCCTCCTCGGCGGTGTCTACGCGGGCGACGCCTACCGCATCTCGCTGCGCTCTGCCGTTCCCCAGCTCTTCGAGGCCGCCCGGACCCACGACTCCCTGACGGAGGCGGTCCGCGAGATCCAGGCCAAGGCCGCCCGGAACCAGCAGACCGGACCGGTCTTCATGGGCATCGAGGGAGGCGTCGGTCAACTGCCGCTCGCGGTCGCGGAGTCGGTGCGAGCACGCGGCGGCGAGATCGTCACCGGGACACGCGTGACGGAGCTGCGCCGGGAGGCACACACCGGCTGGCGCGTCGTCGCCGGAGGCCAGGTACTCCACGCCGACGCCGTGGTTCTCGCCCTGCCCGCCCCCGCTGCCGCCGGCCTACTGCGCGCCGAGGCGCCCGCCGCCGCGGCCGAGCTGGCCACCGTGGAGTACGCCTCCATGGCGCTCGTCACCCTCGCCTACCGGCGCAGCGAAATCGCCCTCCCCGAAGGGAGCGGTTTTCTCGTGCCGCCCGTTGACGGGCACACCATCAAAGCCTCCACCTTCGCCTCCCAGAAGTGGGGCTGGATCGCCGAGGAGAACCCCGGCCTGCTCGTCCTGCGGACCTCGGTCGGGCGGTACGGCGAGACGGAGGTGCTCGGGCGAGAGGACGACGACCTGGTGGAGGTGTCCCGACACGACCTGCGCGAGGCCACCGGCCTGGACGCCGCGCCCGTCGAGGCCCGCGTCACGCGCTGGGACGACGGGCTGCCGCAGTACCCCGTCGGGCACCACGCGCGCGTGGCCCGCATCCGCGACCACGTCGGCAAGCTGCCGGGGCTCGCCGTCTGCGGCGCCGCGTACGACGGGGTCGGCATCCCCGCGTGCATCGCGAGCGCGTACGCCGCCGTGGACCAGCTCGGCGGCGACCGGGGCGGACTGGATGCCCTGATGGCGAACCCGGTGCAGAGTCTGCACGGCGGCGCGGGAGAATAGGCCCATGAGTGACGACGCCCCCGCCAAGATCCCGAACGCCGGCAAGAAGGCCAAGGACCTCAACGAGGTCATCCGCTACACCCTGTGGTCCGTCTTCAAGCTGAAGGACGTGCTGCCCGAGGACCGCGCCGGTTACGCCGACGAGGTCCAGGAGCTCTTCGACCAGCTCGCCGCGAAGGATGTCACCGTCCGCGGCACGTACGACGTGTCGGGGCTGCGCGCCGACGCCGACCTCATGATCTGGTGGCACGCCGAGACCGCCGACCAGCTCCAGGACGCGTACAACCTCTTCCGCCGCACCAAGCTGGGCCGTGCCCTCGATCCGGTCTGGTCGAACATGGCGCTGCACCGCCCCGCCGAGTTCAACCGCTCGCACATCCCGGCGTTCCTCGCGGATGAGACGCCGCGCAACTACATCAGCGTCTACCCGTTCGTGCGCTCCTACGACTGGTACCTGCTGCCCGACGAGGACCGTCGCCGCATGCTCGCCGACCACGGCAAGATGGCCCGCGGCTTCCCGGACGTGCGCGCCAATACGGTCGCCTCGTTCTCCCTCGGCGACTACGAGTGGCTCCTCGCCTTCGAGGCCGACGAGCTGTACCGCATCGTCGACCTCATGCGTCACCTGCGCGCCTCCGAGGCCCGGATGCACGTCCGTGAAGAGGTCCCGTTCTACACGGGCCGCCGCAAGGACATCTCCGAGCTGGTCGCCGGCCTCGCCTGAGGACTCGAAGCGCCGGGCGGTCCTAGGAAGCCTTCTTCGTGTCCTTCGCACGATCGCCCGGTGCCACCGGCTTCGGCTCCGCGTGCGGCGCGCATGCCGCGCGCCGTACCGGGAGCCTGCCCTCCAGGAGATAGGCGTCCAGATAGCCGTTGACGCACTGGTTGGGCCCGCCCCCGATCCCGTGCGTCCCGGCGCCGTTCTCGGTCACCAGGACCGAGCCGGACAGCCGCCGGTGCAGTGCCACCGCACCCTCGTACGGAGTCGCCGCGTCCCGCTCGGCCGCCAGGATCAGGGTCGGCGGCAGCGCGCCGGGCAGCGTCCGCACGTCCAGGGGCTTCTGCCGCGGCACGGGCCAGTACGCGCAGGGCAGGTTCATCCACACGTTGTCCCAGGTCTCGAACGGCGCCTTGCGCGCGAGCTGCGTGTTGTCGCGGTCCCAGGTGCGCCAGTCGGTCGGCCAGGGCGCGTCGTTGCACTCGACGGCCGTGTAGACCGCGTTGCCGTTCTCCTGCTCGGCGGCCGCCTCCGGATACGGTCCGGCCTGCTCGATCAGCGGCTTCGGGTCGCCCTTCAGGTACGCGGACAGCGCCTGGGCGCGGTGCGGCCAGTAGTCGTCGTAGTACCCGGCCTGGAGGAACGCGCCCTGCAACTGCCCGGGCCCCACCTTGCCGCCGGCGGGCGAGGCGGCGAGCCGGGCCCGCGCCTTCTCGTAGCTGCGCAGCACCTCTTCGGGCGTGGCGCCGAGCCCGTACACCTCGTCGTGCCGGGCGATCCAGGCGCGGAAGTCCGCCCAGCGGATCTCGAACGCGGCGGACTGGTCGAGGTTGTTCTGGTACCAGATCTGGCCGGGGGCGGGGTTCACCGCCGAGTCGAAGACCATCCGGCGTACGTGGGAGGGGAAGAGCGTCGCGTAGAGAGCCCCGAAGTACGTGCCGTAGGAGGCGCCCATGAAGGTCAGCCTCCGCTCGCCGAGCGCGGCGCGCAGTACGTCGAGGTCGCGGGCGTTGTTGAGCGAGGTGTAGTGCTGGACGGCCTTGCCGGAGCGCTTGAGGCAGCCGCGCGCGTACGCCTTCGCCTCCGCGATCCGCTCCTTCTTGTACGACTCCGAAGGGAACGTCGGTGACTGCGTCGGCCCCTTCACCAGCCGCTTGGGGTCTTGGCAGGACAGCGGGGCGCTGCGGCCCACCCCGCGCGGGGCGTAGCCGACGAGGTCGTACGCCCCCGCGAGGCGCTTCCACTCAGGGAGGAAGCCGATCAGCGGGAAGTACATGCTGGAGGCGCCGGGGCCGCCGGGGTTGTAGACCAGGGCGCCCTGGCGCGGGACCTTCCGCTTCGAGTTCTTCGCGTCCTTGCCGGTGGCCTTCACACGGCTGACGGTGAGTTTGATCTGCTTGCCGTCGGGGTGTGCGTAGTCGAGGGGCACCTTGACCGTGCCGCACTTGACGTCGTCCGGGAGGTCCTCCTCCTTGGAGCAGGTGCCGAAGCGGACCCCGGCGGCCGCCGCGCGCTCGGCGGCGACGGCCGTGCCGCGGGTGTCGGCCCCGGGCCCGAGGGGATCGCCGGGCCACCGGGGTTCGCCGCCCGCGGGGACGGTGACGAGGGCGGACAGGAGCAAGGATCCTGCGGTTCCGTAGAGGACGGCAGCTCTCATCGCGTTTCCCTTCGGCGCACGGCAGCGACAAAGGGGATGTTTCGTTCGGCGGTTGGTGAAGTAAAGGACCGGGCGGCAGTGTCGGCTCCAATGACCCCGATGCGCCCCCTGGCGCGCCCGTCAGCCCCTTCGTTCCGGGTTTCCCTCGCGGTGGGTGAAGGCCGCACGCAGGTCCGGCTCGCCGATCGCGCGGATGCCGCGTACGGCGACGGAGGTGAGGTACGTGCGGTCGTCGCCCGTGCCGTCGGGGTGCCGGGTGAGGGTGCCGAGCAGGCGCTGTCCGGCCGGGGACGCCCAGCGCGAGTAGGGGTGCACCTCGATGCGGGCGATCGCGAGACAGCTCAGTGTGAGGGTGAGCGGGAGCGCGAACCAGACGGCGACCGGCACCTCGTACTCGGACGTCTGGGCCTGAGAGGGCAGCAGCAGGGCCACGGCGCCCAGAACGAGCACGGCTGCCGCGGCGGCCTGGACCTGGCGGACGGCGCTCGCGACGGTGCCGCGCTCGCCGTCGGGCACGGCGAGGCCCGCGGCGACGAGGCGGTCCGCGAGACGGCGTACCGAATCCGCGGCGGCCGCGCTCGCCCGCACGGGCGCTATCCGGGACTGGCCATCCGGACCGATCGCCCCGATGACCGAGCGCTCCATCTCGTCGTGCCCACGCGGGTCCACGACGGTCGCCCAGCCCGTGTGCGCGAGCAGCAGACGGCGCTGGCGGGCCATCGACACCAGGGTCAGCTCGGCGACCCGGGCCGGACCGCCGGACAGGAACGCCGCCTCGTACAGCGTGAGGCCGTGGTCGCGGGCCGCCTTCGCGTCGACGGCCGCCGTGCGGACGGCGGCCAGGCACAGGCGGGTGCAGGAGGTGCCGGCCGCGGCCCAGGCCAGGAGCAGGAGAAGTACCCAGAACATGGCGTTTTTCTATGCGATGGGCCGGGTGAGCGCCATGCCTTATTCACATGATGGACGGAGCGTTGGCGGTATGTGATGTTCCGCTTCCCGCCCATGCGGCTAGGGGGCCGAGGGCGAGTTGGCGCGTGAGGCGGCCGGGGGAAGGGTGAAGCCCGGGGACGGGGTCACCGGAATCGGTGAGTCCGGGGACTGGGTGGGCCCGGGCAGGGCGGGGGAGTTGGTGATCGGGGGCGGGGCGGCGCCGGCCGCGTCCTCGGCGAGGGCGTCGAAGTCGACGTATCCGGTGGCCTCGAGGACCTTGATGTGGTCGAGCACGGTGCTGTTCGCGTCGTCGGCGAGGTCGCGTACGAGGGAGTTGCGGGTGTTGGCGCGGACCTGGGCGACGAGGGAGAAGACCTTGCCGTGGGCCTTGCGGAGGATGTTCGCGAACTCGCGGTCGTAGTCCACGCCCTGCGCCGCGCTGAGCGTGGTCAGCCACCCGCGCTGCTGCTCGCTGGCCTGGTTGGGCAGCTCAAGGCCGAGCCGCGCGGCGACGTTGCGGACCCGGGCGTCCAGGAACGTGTGGCCCTCGATGAGGTGCGCGCCGGCGGTCCGTACGGCCTCCGTGGTGCCGCGTTCCTGGGCCTGCTGGCCCGCGGGCAGCTCCCAGAGCCCGGCCAGCCGGACCTTGGTGATGAACTCCCGGTCCAGCGCCGAGAGCGGGCCGAACTGCGTCGAGACGGTCTGGGCGTTCAAGGTGTCCAGGCCGGTTCCGGAGCGGTCCTCGTACGACCAGATCGGGATGGCCAGGGCGACCAGGGTGGCCGTGAGGCCCGTGACGATGAGCCCTGTTCCACTGACCAATCCGGTGCGGTTGATGGATCGCATGGTGCCTCCTGTTGCGGCACCGCACATGAGTGCGTTCCGCGTGCGGATTGGCATGCTACTGCGGGTGCTGTGCCAACTGCCGCACGGGAAAACAGGGTTGATGGGTAGGTGGAACGCGCGGGATATGGTGGTTCGGGCGTACGGCAGACCGCCTCAAAGGCGTGGAAACAGGGCGCGCACATCCCCTTCACAGAAGGCCGTGTTAACCCGCGCACACTCCGCGGCGGTGCGGGGCCGCCGTGCGCGTACTCAGCGGCGCAGCAGCACCCGGCGGGTGGCGCGGGCGAGGCGGGCCGCGGGGTGTCCCGACAGCGGGGCCGGGCCCGAGCGCTCCAGCCACCAGTGACGCAGCCGCCGTCGTGTCTCGGCGTCCTCGGGGCGGCCCGCGAGGAGCAGGTGCTCGGCGAAGTCCAGGGCGTCGCGCCGGTATCCGCCGGTCATCGGATGTCCCTGCGCGTACGCGAGGAACGCCGGCCGGTACCCCTCCGCCAGGATCTGCGGCAACTCCTCAGCGACCTTCGCCACGACATCCGCCCGCTTGGCGGCCAGCGCCCGCGCCTGCACCCCGAGCCGTACCCGGTCGAACCCCTCGGGCACGGGGGTTCCCCCGATAAGGGCGGAGAGCAGCGCGGTCTGTGCGAGGGCCAGACGCTGGCGGGCGGGGTCGGTGTCGGCACCTGTGTGGGCGCCGGCTTCGCGAGGGGCGATCGGCTCCGGGAATGAGCTCTTAGGGGCCTGCGCCCCCGCCCGCTCCAGCGTTCCCCGGATCGCCCCCAACTCCCGCTCCAGCTCCCCGGGCTCGGGGAAGTTCTCGTCCCGTTCCAGGAGGACACCCGGCGGGGTCACCCGGGATGCGAGGTCGGACAGGATGTCGAGGACCGGCTGCGGGACGGGGTGGGCGTGGCTGTCGTGCCAGACGCCGTCCCGTTCGAAGCCGCCGGCGACATGGACGTAGGCGATGGCTTCGACGGGGAGTTCGTCGAGGGCTTTGGCCGGAACCTCGCCCCGGTTGACGTGGTTGGTGTGGAGGTTGGCGACGTCTATGAGGAGGCGTACGCCCGTGCGGTCGACCAGGTCGTAGAGGAACTGGCCCTCCGACATCTCCTCGCCGGGCCAGGAGATCAGCGCGGCGATGTTCTCCACCGCGAGGGGAACGGGCAACGCGTCCTGCGCGATACGGATGTTCTCGCACAGGACGTCCAGCGCGTCCCGGGTGCGCGGGACCGGCAGCAGGTGCCCCGCCTCGAGGAGCGGCGAGGCGGTCAACGGCCCGCCCGCCCGTACGAACGCGATGTGCTCCGTGACGAGCGGCGAGCCCAGCGCCTCGGCCCGCTCGGCCAGGGCCGTGAGGCGTGCCTCGTCGGGCCGGTCCGCGCCGCCCAGGCCGAGGGAGACGCCGTGCGGGATCACCGTGACGCCGCGTTCACGCAGGCGCAGCAGCGACTCGGGGAGATGGCCGGGGCAGAGGTTCTCGGCCACGGCCTCGACCCAGTCGATGCCCGGCATGCGCTCCACGGCGTCCGCGATCTCCGGCCGCCACCCGATGCCCGTCCCCAGTCGCTCCATCGTGCCCTCCTTCACCCCACCTGCACGGCTTCACCTGGATCGGCTGTGTCGTCTCCTTTGACGGACCGATGTTCCGGCGTGACGGAGGTATGGCCCCGACGCCCGGGTCCGAACCTCGTACTCATCACCTTCAGAGCAACATTTGAGGTTCGGATCCGGGGCGCGGGCGGGCCCTGGGGGGCCGGTTATCCCAGCACGCCGTCCGAGTCCACCGGGTCCGGACGGGCGGTGTTGACCGTGCCAGGCGCGCCCGGCGAGGGCGAGGACGAGGTCGAGACGTCGCCGGTCGCCTGAGCGGCAGGCGCCGAGGGTGCCACCTGGCCGGGCACGGGAGCCGCGGGGCCGGTCGGGCTGGCCGTGGAGGTGGCCACCGCGGCGTTGGCGATGGCGTCGAAGTCGACCTTCCCGGTCTTCTCCAGCATCGTGATGTGGTCGAGCACGGTCTGGTTGGCGTCCGAGGCCAGCTGGCGCACCAGGGTGTTCCGCGTAGTGTTCCGGACGGCGCCGATGGCAGGGAAGATGCTTCCGTGCGCGGCCCGCAACAGGTTCACGAACTTGTACTCGTAGTCCGCGCCGGTCGCCGCGGTCATCTCCTTGAGCCAGCCGGTCTGCAGCTCGTTCGGCTGGTTCGGCAGTGCGACGCCGAGCTGGGCCGCGACGATCCGCACCCGCTTGTCGAGGTCGGTGTGGCCGACGATGAGGTGGTCGGCGACCTCCTTTATCGCCTCGGAGGGCGCGCGTTCGAGCGCCTGCTGTCCCGCCGGCAGCTCCCACAGACCGGCCAGCCGAACGCGGACGATCAGATCGCGGTCCTGGGCGGTCAGCGGACCCCAGCGGGTGTTCACGGTGCCTGCCGCCACGTTCGCCTGCCCGGTGCCTGAGCGGTCCGCGTAGGACCACACGGGGAACGCGAGCGCTCCGACTGTGGCGACGAGTGCCGCCATGACGAGGGCGGTACCGTTGATACGCCGCACAATGAGCCTCCCGGGAAACCAACTGGTCGTTGGGTGTTTGTACTTGGCCAGCGTCAGGAGGTACGTGCGGGACGGATGTGTTGTTCAGCCTCCACTCAAACCTCTTTGCGATTGGATGTTCGGCTCCGGCCGGTCCGCCCTCGTCAGCGGCCACTTCTCCGGGGCGCGCCCCAGCAGGCGCAACGCCTCGTCGAGGGGGCCCGCCCCGGCCGGTACGTCGAGGATCGGAGCGAAGGCGAATCCCGGACCCCGGCCCGCCGGATCCCTCGGTACCAGCCGCGCGACGGCTAGCGCCGCCTCCAGGACGTGCCCCGGGAGGTCGAGCCCGACGCCGAGCGTGGCGGCCACGTCCCACGCGTGCACCACGTAGTCGATGAAGTGGAAGCCGACGGCCATCCGTCCGGGAAAGGCGCCCCCGAGCTCCGGCAGTACGAACTCCCGCTCAGCGACTGCCGGTTCGGCGAAGGCGGTGAGCACCACCGTGGCCGCTACCCGGTACGTCTGCCCCGGCTCGCTCATGTCCTCCGGCTCCCGCCAGTACGCCGCCTCGCTCCCCGCTCCTTGCGCGGCCGCCGCGAACCCGTAGTGCTGTGCGGCCATGTGCGCCAGCAGCTGCCGCAGGGTCCACCCCGCACAGGGCGTGTCCCGTTCCCAGTCCGCCTCCTCCGCCAGCTCCACGACCCTGAGCGACTCGTGTACGGCGATCCGGTCGAGGGCGACGATGTCCGGTGCTGCTGATGTCATGCGGTGTGCCCTCCGGTGATCAGGTGGTGCGCGTGCGCCCATGTGGCCGTCGCGTCGAAACCGGCGGTCTCCCAGTCCGTCGACCGCAGCACTCCATGGCCGCGGTACGCGCGCACGATCCGGATGTGGTCGGGCCGGCCGACGAACTCCTTGAGCCGTGCCTCGTCGGCCCAGACGGCCACGGAGCCCGAGCGCCGCCGCAGTGGATCGGCCCACAGCCACATGCCGATCGCGCCGGGGGTCCTGGGCCAGGTGCGGCGCAGCCGGAGCCCGTCGAGGGCGACGGAGCACGACCGCCGGAAGGTGTCGGAGGTGAAGTCGGTGAAGCTCACCAGCGCGGGTCCGTGATGGGTGTCTGCGGCAGGACCGGGCTGCCAGGGCGAGCGAAGGATCGTTTGGCGTCGCATGGCCCGAGCATAAAACTAAGCGAACGGTCGTGCTACTTGTTTGGCGAACTTGCATGAAGGGCAATTGCCCTCCGGATCAAGGAACTTCAGCCGGCCCTCAAGGAACTTCGGTGGACCTCAGGGAACTTCGGGAACCCGGGACGGATCCGTCGCCGCGACGCGTAGCCGGGAGGCGATGGCGACGCGGGCCCTTCGGTAGGCGGTCGTCTCGTCGTGCAGGACGGAGACGACGTTGGCCGTCTCCATCAACGCGACGAGTTCGAAGGCGAGTTGGGGGGCGTCCGTGCCGGGGTGGAGGTCGCCTAGTTCGCGGGCCTCCGTGATGGTGGCCTCCACGTGGTCCGTCCAGTCCCGCTGGGCGCGTACGACCGCGTCGTGCACCGGGCCGGAACGGGCGTCGAACTCGGCGACGACCTCGTAGAAGAAGCAGCCGCCCGGGAAGACCCGGCCCTGGGAGTAGTCGAGCCAGAGCGTGCACAGCCGCCAGAGCCGGTCGATCCCGGCCGGGGTCTCGGTCGCGGGCCGGACGATCCGCTCGACGTAGACGCGTGCGGCCTCCCGTACGGTCGCGAGCTGGAGCTCCTGCTTGGAACCGAAGAGCGCGAAGACCCCGCTCTTGCTGAGTTCGAGCTCGGTGGCCAGCCGGCCGACGGACAGCGCGTCGAGTCCCTCGACCGAGGCGATGTCGACGGTACGGCGGAGCACCAACTGCCGCGTCCGGTTGCCGCGTTCGACCCTGCCGTCCAGCCGGGTCCCGGCCATGGTGACCTCCACGTACATCGTGAATGTGCCGCAAGCGTAGCCGCGGCGCGCGGGCTGTCGGCGCGGCGGTCAGTCGTGGCGCAGCGCCGGATGGTCCGCGACCACCGTGTACGAGCCCGGCGCGATCTCCGTGAAGCCCGCGTCGCGGACCAACGGGAGCCCGGAGGTGGTGAGTTCACGCCAGCGGGCCGGGTCCGCGGTACGGACGGCGAGCGGGAAGCCGGCGTCGCGCCAGGCCGCTCGCTCCTCGTCCGACAGTTCCCACCAGGCGAGTTGGGCGCCGTGGCCCGCCTGCGCCATCGTCTTGCCCGCCGACATGTCGAGGTCCGGGTTGAGCCACAGCACCGGGGCCGCCAGGTCGGCGTCCATCGGCGGCTCGGGGTCTTCGAGGTCGGTGCCGGAGACCTGGAGCTTGGCGAGTTCCTTGGGCCAGCCGTCCAGCGGGACCGGCGGGAAGACACGCACCTCGGCGGACTTCCCGGTCACCGTGATCCCCGGCAGCGCCTCGGCCCGCCGCCACTCGGCGCCGCGCGCCCGCCGCACGACCTTGCGGATCCTGGCGTCCTGCCAGTCATGGATCGCCGGCGCCCACTCGCCGGCGCTCTCGCCGTCCCCGAGCGACCGCTCGTCGCTGAGGATGGTCAGCACGGCGCGGGCCGCGGTCTCCAGCGCGTCGGTACGGGCCGGGGGATCGGCCTTCTCGATGCGCACGACCAGAGGCAGCACGTACTGCGGTGCCTCGTCGCGCGCGGTGCGCTCGGAACGGAAGGGGCCATCGCCGTTGGAGGTCGGGTCGACTGCGGTCGGGTCGCTGCTCACGCCCTCCAGTCTGCCAGGCGGAAGATCGGTTCTTCTGCGGGCGCCCGTACGCCCACGCGAGGATGGCCCCCATGAATGGTGATCTGCGGCTGGAGGGCGTCGGCCGACGCTACGGGCTCCGCGGCCCCTGGGTCCTGCGCGGCGTCGACCTCGATGTGACCCCCGGCACCCTGGTCCGCGTGGACGGCGCCAACGGCACCGGCAAGTCCACCCTGCTGAGACTCCTCGCCGGGATCGACGCGCCCTCCGAGGGCCGGATCACCGGTCGCCCGCGCACGGCGTACGTCCCCGAGCGCTTCCCCGCCGCCCTCCCCTTCACCGCGTCCGGGTATCTCACCCACCTCGGTGCCGTCCACGGCCTCTCGCGTCCGGCCGCCGCCCGTGCCGCCGACGAGTGGCTGGAACGCCTCGGCGCCGCCGCGTACGCCCGTACGCCCATGGCGGAGCTGTCCAAGGGCAGCAGCCAGAAGGTCGCCGTCGCCCAGGCACTGCTCGCCGAGCCGGAACTCCTCGTCCTCGACGAGGCCTGGACCGGCCTCGACACCGCCGCCCGCGCCGAACTGGAACGCGCCGTCGCGGAACGTACCGCCGCCGGCGCCGCGGTGGTCTTCGTCGACCACGACCCGCGGCGGCTGGCGGGGGTGCCCGACGCCACGTACACCGTCGTCGACGGCGCGCTCGATCTCCGTACGCCACAGGGCACTTCGGCCGCTCCGGCGGCCCCGCACGTCGTCGTGGAGGCCGAGGGCCCGGCGGGCGCGGAACCTCCCCCCGAGGCGCTGGGGCTCTCGACGTCCGTGGAACGGACCGCGGCGGGGTCCTTCCGCCTCACCGCACCCGAGTCCCACTCGGACGTGTTGCTCAGGTCGCTCCTTGGCGCACGGCCGCCGTGGCATGTGGTGGGGGTGGGGCGGTTGCCGGGCTGCGGGGAAGCGGGTGCGCCGGACGGTGATGTGCGGGCGCCGGCGGTACCGGACGTCGACGTGCGGTACTTGGCCGCAACGGGCGTCGACGCGCGGGGCTCGGTTGCGCCCGACCGGGGCGAACAGGGCCCACCCGCGCCTGGCGACGGCGCCGAGTCGCGCACCACGGTGCCCGTTCCTGATGCCGCTGCAGGCGCCGCGTCCAGCCCGTCGGCGCCGGGCGCAGTGCCGGCGGGTTCTGCCGGGTCGCGCGCCGGCGTGCCCGCCTCTGCTGCCGCGCCGGCTGTAGGCGTCGAGTCCAGCCCGTCGGCGTCGGGTTCCGCCGAGTCGCGCCCCACGGCGTCAGGCGTCTCCGCACCGGCCCCACAGCCCGCATCCCCGGACGCCCGCCCCCTCCAACCCGAAGGCCCCCGCCAGTGAACGCCCTGATCCGCTACCAGGCCGCCCTTCTGCTGCGCTCGCAGCGCTGGCTGCCGCCGTTCATCCTGTACGCGGCCTTTCTCGGGATCGGCGTTCAGAGCGGGCAGCCGGTGCTCGACTCGCTCGGCTACTCGGCGGCCGCCGTGCTCCCCGTGGCCGCCTGGCTCGTCCGGATCTGTGCCACCAACGAGCCGCCCGCGGCGCGGAGTTGTGTGGGCGCGGCGGTCGGCCCCGGACGGGCGCACCTCGCCTGTCTGCTCGTCGCGCTGTCGGCGGCCGTTCTCATCGGGGCCGCGTCGACGCTGTTCGTCGCGGTGATCAGCGACCCGACGAGCACGGACCACCAGAAGGAGGTGCCGGTGGTCGCGGCGGGCGGCGCGGGACTCCTGGCCGCGCTCGTGTGCGCGCTGCTCGGCACCGCCGTAGGCGCGCTCACGACCTGGCCGCTGCTGCGCTCGCCGGGCCGCGCGGTCCCCGCGATGCTGCTCGCGGCGCTGCTCACGCTGGTGACCTCGGGCTCACCGGCCCAGGCGGTCCTCACCGACCTGATCACCGGCTCGCGGGCGGGCACGGTCCCCGCGCCGCTGCTGCCGCTGGCCGCCGCCGCGCTGCTCACGGCGGGCGCGCTCGCCGTGGCCTGCGCACTCACCACCCGCCGGTCAGCCTGAGCATGCGGTGCGCTGCGCCTCCTGCCACTCGCAGACGGGGCACAGCGTGATCCCCTTGTACGACTCCGGGTACTCCGTCGGCTTCCGGCACAGCACGCACTCGGCGAACGGCGGCCCGTCGGTCGTGGAGGCCGTGGGTGCCACGGGTGCCGGGTCCGTCTCGGCGCCGCAGTAGTCGCTCATGGTTCCAGCGTAAGGCGGACCACGGGACGGCCTACCGGTGGCGGCCGGCCGCCCCGATCAGCTCCGACACCTTCACGAAGCGGTACCCCTTCTTCCGCAGCTCGGGAACGATCGTCCGCACCGCCTCCTCGGTCGCCGGAGCCGCGCTCCGCGTGCAGTGCATGACGACGACGGACCCGGGCCGCACCCCCTCCAACACCTGCTGGGCCACGGCGTCGGCGTCCGTCGCGAACGCGTCCCCGCTGACGACGTCCCACTGCACCGCGGTCACCCCGGCCGCGCTCAGCGTCCGCAGCGCCCGTTGGTCGTAACACCCGCCCGGGAAACGGAAGTACGGCATCGCACGGGGCACCCCCGCCTTCTTGAACGCGGCGAACGCCCGCTCCACGTCCGACCGCATCCGGTCCTCGGGCACGGTCGGCAGCCCGTAGCAGTCGTCGGTGAAGGCGTAGTGGCTGTACGAGTGATTGGCGACCTCGAACAGCGGGTCCCGCCCGATGGCCCTGGCCTCCTGCGGGTACTCGTCCGCCCACCGCCCCGTCATGAACACGGTGGCCGGCACCTTGTACGCCCGCAGCGTCGAGATCAGCCGCGGATTGTCGAAGTGCTCCCCTGCCGCCGCCCGCGCCCCTTGATCGGCGGTCATGTCCGCGTCGAAGGTCAGCGCGACGGTCTTGTCCCGCGTCCGCGGGCCGTTCTTGAAGACGGGGGTCAGTCCGGCGGGGCCGGGGGCGAGTGTCGGGGGCTCTGATGCCGTGGCGCTGGCGGGAGCGGGTTGCCCTTGGCGGGCGGCGTGTGGGGTGTTCGGGGCCCCGCAGGCGGCGAGCGCGGCGCCCAGGGCGCAGGCTGCGGCGATTCGTCGTACAAGAATGGTCACCGCGTGAAGATAAGCGGGTAAATGCGACTAATCGCCCATCGCGCGCTGGCGTCCGGCGAATGCGGCGGCGAACTCACCCGCCCAGGTGAGCGACTACCAGGTCTCCGCCTCGCGGAGGCTCAGCCGTCCTTCAGCAGCCGCCTCCGGCTCTCCTCCACATCGAAGTCCGCCTTGGGGTACTGCGGGTCGAGGGCCTCAAGGTGTTCCAGGAGGAGCTTGCTGATCGCCCAGTTCCGGTACCACTTGCGGTCGGCGGGGACCAGGTACCAGGGGGCCTCCGGCGTGGAGCAGCGCTCGATGGCGATCTCGTACGCCCTTTGGTACGCGGGCCACAGTGTGCGCTCCTCGATGTCGCCGACGTTGAACTTCCAGTGTTTGTCGGGGTTGTCGAGGCGTTCGAGGAGGCGGCGGCGCTGCTGTTCGTAGGAGATGTGGAGGAAGACCTTCACGACGGTGACGCCGTCGTCCGTGAGGGTCTTCTCGAAGCGGTTGATCTCGGCGTAGCGGCGGTCGATCTCCTCGGGTGGGGCCAGTTCGCGGACGCGGGCGATCAGGACGTCCTCGTAGTGAGAGCGGTCGAAGATGCCGATCTCGCCGGGCTCCGGAAGCGCCTTCCTGATCCGCCAGAGGAAGGAGTGCTTCCGCTCTTCGGGGGTCGGTGCCTTGAAGGCCCGGATGCGGCAGCCGGAGGGGTTGAACAGCCCGATGACGTGCTTGACCGTGCCGCCCTTGCCGCTGGTGTCCATGCCCTGGAGGACCAGGAGAACGCGCCGCCGGTCACCCGCCGTACTCGCGGCCCACAGGCGTTCCTGCAGGTCGGCGAGGTGTTCGCCCATCAGGGCGGTGGCGGCGAGCCCTGCGGCCTTGTCGCGCGGGCCGGCGGGCGTCGCGTCGGCCGCGTACGAGGAGAGGTCGACTCCGGTGCCGCCCGGGACGCGCAGCAGCTCGCGGAGCAGCGCGGGTGCCCCTGCGGGCTTCGGTCGTTCTTCGTCCCGCCCGCCGTCCTTCTTCTTGCTGTCTGTCTTGGCGTCCTTCTTCGGCACCGCGTGCCCCTTCCGGCCGTGTCCCTCGATGGTGCGGTGGAGGGCTGCTGTTCGCTACTTGCCGCGAAGCGCGGGCATCTGGTCGATCAGGTCGGTGCTGCGGGCATCGATCATCATTCCGATGCCGCGCAGGACCTCGGCGGCGGGCAGGGCGTCGAGGAGGCGGCCGTCGCGCAGGCGCAGGGCGACCTGGTCGTCGGCCGCCTCCCTGGGTCCGATCACCGCCTGGTACGGGACGAGCCGGGCGGCGCGGACGCGGGCGCCCAGAGTGCCCTGCTCGGGGCCGGCCAGGTGGGCCCGGAGTCCCTGGTCACCGGGGCGGGCGCGGCATTTTCTGCGGGCGGGCGCCAATGACCTCTAGGGCCAATGCCGTTGCTTTTGCCTTGGGCGTAGGCTGGTTGGGAGTGGGTCCCGGGGGTGATGCGGGTGGCCGCGAGTGTGTCTGACTTATCGGGTCTGGGGCTGTTGACCTGGGTGTATCCGCCGGGGTTGGTGGATCGGGTGGTGGCAGCGTGTGGCCGGTCCGAGCGGCGTAAGCGGCTGCTGCCCGCCCGGCTGGTGGTGTACTTCGTGCTGGGGCTGGCGCTGTTCTCTCCCGCCCCGTATCTAGAAGTGATGCGGCACTTGGTCGCGGGGCTTCGCGGTCTGGGACTGCTGGGTGACTGGCACGTTCCGGCGAAGTCGTCACTGTTTCGGGCCCGGCAGCGGCTGGGATCCGAGCCGCTGCGGGTGCTGTTCGCCACGACCGCGAAGCCGATGGCCACCGAGGCGACTCCGGGGGCGTTCTGGCGGGGCTTGCGGGTTCTGGCGGTGGACGGGACCTGCTGGGATGCCGCCGACAGTGAGGCCAATCAAGCGGCCTTCGGCCGTCCCGGCAACGGTCGTGGGACCGGCCGGAGTGCCTTTGTGCAGGTGCGGATGGCCGCCTTGGTGGAGGTGGGCAGCCATGCGGTGCTGGACGCCGAACTCGCCGGCTGCCGCACCGGGGAAGTGACCCTGGTGGGCCGCCTGCCCCGCTCCTGCGGGCCAGGCCAACTCGTGCTGGCCGACCGCGAGTTCCTCGGCGTCCCACTGTGGCAGGCCTTCACCGCCACCGGCGCCGACCTGCTGTGGCGGGTGCCCGCCAACCGTGTCCTGCCCATCGACAGGCCACTGCGCGACGGGTCCTGGATCTCACGCATCCATGCCGGCACCGACGCCTCCCACCGCGACCCGGTCACCGTGCGTGTCCTGGCCTACCAGCTCAAAGACACGGCCCAGGACTACCGCCTGATCACCACTCTCCTGGACGCCCGCCGCTATCCGGCCCGGCAACTGGCCGCCCTCTACCGCGAACGCTGGGAGATCGAATCCGTCTTCGCCGAGATCAAAACCCACCAGCGCGGCGCGAAGGTGGTCCTCAGCAGCAAGACACCCGACGGTGTCCTGCAACAGATCTGGGCCCATCTCCTGGTCCACCATGCACTGCGGGAGCTGATGCTCAGAACCGCGGCCACCCGCCAACTCGACCCCGACCGCGTCTCCTTCACCGAGACTCTGCGCTCCGCTCGCCGCAGTGTGACCGTTACGCCCGGCAGCTTTTCCCCCTGACCTCCTGGTCCAGGCCTTGCGATTACTCCAGGAAGACCTGCTGGAAAGGCTCCTTCCCGCCAGACGCCTGCGCAGCCAGCCCCGTGTTGTCAAACGAAAGATGTCCAACTACTGGCTCAAACGGGCTGAACACCGTCACTGGCCCCAGCCCACCCGCACCGGCACCCAGGCCATCCTCATCAAACGACCCCAACCCACAGGCCCATAACGCAACGGCATTGCCTCTAGGGCCTGTCTGGCAATTCCCGTCGTCGCCCGGAGGGCGGCCTCGCGGCGTCAGGTGCGTGCTCTCGGCGTGCCGGGCGTAGACCCTCGTACTGGACGTACTTGGGTCTGCGCCCGGTGCGGCGAGAGTGCGTGCATGGCGTCGCGGGGCAGACGGGAATTGCCAGACAGGCCCTAGGGGGCGCTCAGTTGCGCCAACGTCCCGTCACCGCGAACGTCGTCCCGGGCGTATAGCAGTTCACGTACATCGTCTCGCCGTCCGGCGAGAAGGTGACGCCCGCGAACTCGCCCCACTCGGGCGCCTCCGGGGTGCCGATGTTCTGGGCGCCGCGGGCCATGGCGTACACCTCGCCCTTGCGGGTCACGCCGTACACATGCTGCGCACCGTTGCCGTCCTCGCACACCATGAGGCCGCCGCTCGGTGCGAGGCAGATGTTGTCCGGGGACTCGCCGGGGAGTTGTACGTCGGTGTCCGGGCCGAAGACGATCACGAGCGTGAGGCGGCGGGTCGACGGGTCGTAGCGCCAGATCTGGCCGAAGTGGTCCGCGGCCGAGCCCTCCGCGCTGTGTGCGAAGGACGAGACGAAGTACACGGACTTTCCGCCCCAGTAGCAGCCCTCCAGCTTCTGGGCGTGCGTGATGCCCTTCGGGCCGAAGTCCTGGAGCCGGATGGGGGTTTGGGCGGCGAGCGGGTCCGGGACGTCCACCCACTCGATGCCGTCGAAGGTCGCGCCGGTCTCCTGGATGGAGGAGAGGTCCGGTATGCCGGGGACGCGCATCGCCTGGAGTCTGCCTCCCGCGCGCAGTGAACCGATGCCGCCCTCAGGCTTGTTGGGGAGGAAGCGGTAGAACAGACCGAAGGGTGTGAGGAACGCGTCTTCGGTCTCGTAGACGATGCCCCGCCACGGGTCGACGGCGATCGCCTCGTGCTGGAAGCGGCCCATCGCCGTGAGCGGGACGGCCCCCGTGCGACGGGGATCCACCGGATCGACCTCGAAGATGAATCCGTGGTCCTTGGTGTAGCCGTTGGTGCCCGCCTTCTCCTCGGTCTCCTCGCAGGTCAGCCATGTGCCCCAAGGGGTGGGCCCGCCCGCGCAGTTGACCGCGGTTCCGGCGATGGCGACCCGTTCGGACAGGACGCGGTTGCGGCTGTCCAGGGTCAGCGCCGTACAGCCGCCCTTGCCCATCGGGTCGTACGTCAGGCTCTCGATCGTCGGGACCGGGATCCTGGCGGTGTTGCGGTTCTCGTGGTTGCGGACCAGGTGGACGCGGCCGTGTCTGCCCGCGAAGGCCGACATGCCGTCGTGGTTGCTCGGTACCAGGCCCTCCCCGGAGCGGAGCTGGTCGCCCTCGCGGGACAGCACCCGGTAGCGGAAACCTTCCGGCAGGTCGAGCAGTCCGTTCGGGTCGGGGACCAGGGGGCCGTAGCCGCTGTGGCCGAGGCCCTGCGCGGCGGCGGTGCCCGCGAAGAGTTCGCCGAGGCTGCCGGCGAAGGCGATCGACGCGCTCAACACACCTGTGCGGGCGAGCATCTGACGACGTGTCGCGGAGCGAACGTTTTCTGGCATGGGGCAACCTTCCTGTTGGCGGACAGGACTGTGACCCGCCTGTGTGTATCACGGGGGCGAGGAGGCCGGAACCACGCGCGTAGCAGGTGTCACAAGTCGGCTTCGGGCTTTCCGGGCTCGGCCTCGGGGATCCCCGACTCGATCTCGGGCTTCTCGGCGTCGACCTCAGCCGTGACCTCGACCTCGGCCGTGACCTGTGGCTTCTCGGACCTCGGGGGTGCCGACTGCTCAACCGCCGGCTGCCCCTGTTGCGCCCGCTCCAGGAACCGCAGCAGCTCCACCGGGAAGGGCAGTACGAGCGTGGAGTTCTTCTCGGCCGCGACCGCCACCACCGTCTGCAGCAGGCGCAGTTGGAGCGCCGCGGGCTGCTCGGACATCACCCCGGCGGCCTCCGCCAGCTTCTTGGACGCCTGAAGTTCCGCGTCGGCGTTGATGATCCGGGCGCGGCGCTCACGGTCGGCCTCGGCCTGCCGGGCCATCGAGCGTTTCATGGTCTCCGGCAGGGACACATCCTTGATCTCGACGCGGTCGATCTGCACACCCCAGCCCATCGCCGGGCTGTCGATCATCAACTCCAGGCCCTGGTTGAGCTTTTCGCGGTTGGAGAGCAGATCGTCGAGATCGCTCTTGCCGATGATCGAGCGGAGCGATGTCTGTGCCATCTGCGAGACCGCGAAGCGGTAGTCCTCGACCTGGATGACGGCGTCGGCGGCGTCGATCACCTTGAAGTAGATGACGGCGTCCACTCGGACCGTGACGTTGTCCCTGGTGATGCCGTCCTGTGCCGGCACCGGCATCGTCACGATCTGCATATTGACCTTGTGCAGCTTGTCGACGCCCGGGACGACCATGGTGAACCCCGGGGCGCGCACCTCTCCGGCGAGCCGCCCGAGCCGGAGGACCACGCCTCGCTCGTACTGCTTGATGACCCGGGCCGCCGCAGCGACGTACACCACCCCCGCGGAAGCGACCGCCGCGCCCGCGACCAGCAGCTCCTCGAGCATTGCGACCCCCTTTCGAGCCGCCCAGTATGACCAATATGTCCACTGTACGTCGCAGGGCTGGGCCCGCGAGGAAGCGAGCCCAGCCCCGTTGATCCGCACACCGGCCCCCGGTCAGGACCCCGAGGTGACCTTCACCGGGTCGGTCCCTGCCGCGCTGTGCCGGGCCGACCAGGTCTCCAGCGCGGTCCGGCAGGCGTGGTCCAGGTGGTGCAGGCCGGAGAGGTCCAGCTCGATGGGCCGGTCCTGCGGCAGTGCCTCCAGGCTGTCGAGGATCTTCGGGAGCCGCAGGAAGGTCGCATTGCCCGACAGGTGCGCCTGGACGGGCCCGGCTCCCTTGTCTATGACGTCGAGGCGCACGTGCGAGGCCTCCCACGCCGTCTTCGCGACGGCCAGCGCGAGCCCGATCAGAACCCCCTCGAACATGCTCACGGCGACGATCGACACCGCGGTGACGACGAGGATCAGCGCCTCTCCCCGGTGCTCGCGCCACAGCGACGCGATCTCGCGCAGCGGGATCAGCTTCCAGCCCGCGTACACCAGGATGCCCGCGAGGGCCGGCAGCGGAATGACGCCGAGCGCGGCCGGCAGCAGCGCCGCGAACAGCAGCAGCCACACGCCGTGCAGGACCCGGGACGCCTTCGTCCGCGCGCCCGCCTGGACGTTCGCCGCACTGCGTACGATCACCGCGGTCATCGGCAGCGCGCCGAGCAGCCCGCAGACGGTGTTGCCCGCGCCCTGCGCCATCAGCTCCTTGTCGTACTCCGTCCGCGGCCCGTCGTGCAGCCGGTCCACGGCCGCCGCGCTGAACAGCGACTCGGCGGAGGCGATCAGGGTGAAGGCGAGGACCGTGCCGAGCACACCGACGTGTCCGAGTTCCCCGAGGGCGTCGAGAGTCGGCAGCTGGACCGAGCCGAGCAGCCCCCGCACCTCGACCTTGGCCACGGGCAGGCCGAACGCCGCCGAGGCGAGGGTGGCCAGCGCGACCGCGCCGAGCGCCGCCGGTACCGTACGGACCCGCCGTGGCAGCAGCTTCCACAGCACGAGGACGAGGACGGTCCCCGCGCCGAGCGCGACCGATGCCAGCGCCTCGGGGCTGCGTGCGGCGTCGACGAGCGCCGCCGGCAGCCCGGCGAGCTTGCCCAGACCGGAGGCCGGCGCCTTCAGGCCGGCCATCGAGTAGAGCTGGCCCGCGATCAGGACGAGACCGATCCCGGCCAGCATGCCTTCGACGACGGCCACCGAGATGGCCCGGAAGTAGCGCCCCAACTTCAGGGCCCCCATGAGGAGTTGGAGTACGCCCGTGGTGAGTACAACGACTCCGAGCACGGCGAGGCCGTACTCCCGCACGGCCTCGAAGACCAGCACGGTCAGCCCCGCGGCCGGCCCGGACACCTGAAGGCTGCTGCCGCGCATCAGCCCGGTGACGAGACCGCCCACGATGCCGGTGACCAGGCCGAGTTCGGCCGGGACTCCGGAGGCGACGGCGACGCCCACACACAGGGGAAGGGCGACGAGGAACACGACGACGGACGCGGCGAAGTCCTGCCGCAGGTGGGGGAGTTTCATCGCGTCGATCACAGCGCCTCGAAGGTGCCGGTGTCCGCCCTGTGCGCCTGTACGGCGCCGGTGTGGACCTCGTAGTACCAGCCGTGCAGGCGCAGTTGACCTGCCGTCAGGGCCCGTTCCACACACGGGTACGCGCGGAGCCTGAGCATTTGCGCGCGGACGTGGTTCTGCACCGCGTCGGCGACGGCCGGGTCGTCGTGTGCCGCGCCGGACGGCGGTTCGGCCTGGGCGAGCCAGTCGCGCACGGCGGGTACGGCGGTCAGGTCGTCGCCGCGCACCAGCGCGCCGACGGCACCGCAGTGGGAGTGGCCGCAGACCACGATCTCGGAGACACCGAGCACGTCCACCGCGTACTCGACGGTGGCGGCTTCGGCGGTCGGCCGCCCGGGGACGTACGGCGGGACGATGTTGCCCGCGGTGCGCAGCTCGAAGAGCTCGCCGGGGCGGGCGCCGGTGATCAGCGCGGGGACGACACGGGAGTCGGAGCAGGTGATGAACAGGACCTGGGGGGACTGGCCTTGGGCCAGCTGGGCGAACCGCTCGGGGCGCTGTCCGTGCGCGCGGGCGTGATCGATGAGGGGCTGCATGTGTCAGTTCCTCCTGGCGCGCCTCGATGGCGCGTCGGCTTACAAGAACGGAGCGTGGGGGGATGCGCTCCGCTCAGCAGCGGAAGACCTGAAGTGCCGCGGGGGAATGGCCGGTTGATGATCTGGACGTGCGAACGGAGGTCTCGCGGGGCGGGACGAGGGGATGACCGGCCGCCGGGTCGCTCGCCAGCAGGGCGCGGGCGGGCGCTTCGGGTACGAGGTCCTCGTCACGGCTGCGGTCGCGGGACCGGAGTGCCGGCGCCACCTTCTGCTTCTGCTGGTGCTCGGACTCGCCGCAGGAGGCGACCTCACTCTTCTGCGCAGAAGCGAACACCTGTGTGGGAGCGAAGAACTGAAGGCTCATCAGGACGGTGGCGAGTACCACGAACAGGGTTCGGGCCTTCGTACCTCGGAACATGAGCCCCCTCCCGGCTGCTCACACACGTCAACAGTCAGCGTCAAGATCTACGTTAACGCGGCCAGTTGTTTGCAGGGTTAACTTTACGTTTCGCCCTGAAGAGAGCCCGAAAGTAGGAGGGGGCGTGGCGGGAATCAGTCCTTCACGAGCCCCTTGGCATCCCGTGCCAGCGCGGTGAGCCGGGAGATCGCGCGGAAGTACTTCTTGCGGTAGCCGCCGTTCAGCATCTCCTCGCTGAACAGCTTGTCGAAAGGCATTCCGGCGGCGAGCACCGGCACCTCGCGGTCGTACAGCCGGTCCGCGAGCACCACGAGGCGCAGCGCCGTCGACTGGTCCGGTATCGGCTGGACGTCGGTGAGGCAGACGGCCTTGAGACCGTCGGTCAGAGCGCCGTAGCGGCTCGGGTGGACGCGCGCGAGGTGGTCGAGCAGGTGCGGGAAGTCGTCGAGGGACGCGCCTTCGGTGGCGTACGCCGCCTTGGTGACCTGCTCGTCGGAGAACGGCGCCGGGGCCTCGGGCAGCCCGCGGTGGCGGTAGTCCTCGCCGTCGATGCGCAGTGGACGGAAGTGCGCGGACAGGCCCTGGATCTCGCGCAGGAAGTCGGCGGACGCGAACCGGCCCTCGCCGAGCTTGCCCGGCAGCGTGTTCGAGGTGGCCGCGAGCGCCACGCCCGCGTCGACCAGCTTGCCGAGCAGGGTGGAGACGAGGACGGTGTCGCCGGGGTCGTCGAGCTCGAACTCGTCTATGCACAGCAGCCGGTGGCCGCTCAGCGTCTGCACGGTCTTCTGGAAGCCGAGCGCGCCGACCAGGTTCGTCAGCTCCACGAACGTGCCGAAGGCCTTGAGCTCGGGCTCGGCGGGGGTCGCGTGCCACAGGGAGGCCAGCAGATGGGTCTTGCCGACGCCGTAGCCGCCGTCCAGATAGACGCCGCGCGGGCCTGCGGGGGCCTGCTTGGCGGCCTTCCCGAAGCCGAACAGCCTGCGCCTGCCCGAGCCCGCGGCGTGTGCCCCGCCCAGACCGGCCGCGAAGCCGCTGAGGACCCGTACGGCCTCGGGCTGGCTCGGCTGGTTCGGGTCCGGGATGTACGTGGCGAAGCGGACCGAGTCGAAGCGCGGCGGCGGCACCATCTCGGCGACGAGCCGGTCCGCGGGGACGTGCGGCTCGCGGGCGCACAGGGACAGCGGGGTCGCTTCGGCTATCGGACCGAACCCGGCGGAGGTGGTGGAGGTCGACACGGTTCCCCACTCTAAGGGCCGTGCCACACTGCACGTCATGCGACGCCTGTTCCCTGTGACCTACGAAACAGCAGCCCAGGCCTCCGGCGGGGCACCGGATGCGGATGTGACGGACCGGGAGTGGGAGCTCGACGAGCTGGCGGAGGCGTACGCCTACCCCGAGGTCCGTGAGCCCTGGCTGCGCGCCAACATGGTGTCGACGCTGGACGGCGCCGCCCAGCACGACGGGCGGTCCCAGGCCATCTCCGGCGCCACCGACATGCGGATCTTCGGAGTGCTGCGCGCACTGGCGGACGTCGTCCTGGTGGGTGCGGAAACGGTACGCCAGGAGGGTTACCGTCCGGCACGCGCGCGTGCGGCCTTCGCGGAGCGGAGGGAGGCGGCAGGGCAGAGCACGGCGCCCGCGATCGCGATCGTCACCGCCAGTCTCGACCTGGACTTCTCGCTTCCGCTTTTCGTCTCGCCCGAGGTGCCCACGCTGGTCCTGACCGGCGCCGGGGCGGCCCCGGACCGGGTCGCGGCCGCCGAGAAGGCGGGCGCGCGGGTGGTGATCGCGGGGGACGGCCCGGGCGTGGACCCCGCCCGGGCCGTACGCGCGCTCGGCGACCTCGGTATGACACGGCTGCTGACAGAGGGCGGCCCGCGCCTGCTGGGCCAGCTGATCGCGGCCGGGGTGCTCGACGAGCTCTGTCTCACGGTCTCCCCGACGCTCACCGCGGGAGACGCGCAGCGCATCGCCGGAGGCCCGTCGATCGCTGTTCCGAAACGGTTCGAACTGGCGTCCTTGCTGGAAGAGGCCGGGTTCCTCTACGCCCGATACCGTCGGTCCTGACAAGTCGGCGGAATACCCCGTTCCGTTTTTCTTCGGCGGGGCACACTGAATTTCGCAGACCCCGTGCGGTTACGGGGCAGGATGGTTTCCGCAGGGGCCTGGGAACGGCCCACGGAGGAGAAGGGCGCCTGTCGTGTTCACAAGCGTATTGATGATCGAGAAGGCCCTGACGTCCGACGACGTGGAGTTCGTCACCACCTTGCACGGTGACGAGTCCGTCGCCTTCCACGTGCTGCTCCAGCCCCGGGGTGACCAGGCGGACCGGCTGCTGAGGGCCATCGACGACGTCGCGCTCGGCGAGCTGGACGAGGCGGCTCACGAGGACGAGACCCCCGAGGGCGACGACGCCGCCGGTCAGGGGCAGCAGGCCCTCGACGTGTCGCTGTTGGCGCTGCGGGCTACCGGCAACCAGGCCGAGGGGCGGCTCATCGAGGACCACCCGCTGGACGTGCTGAAGGGCCTGGTCGAGGAGATCGACGCGGATGAGGTCATCGTGCTGACCGATCCCCACTATGTGGAGGAGTTCTTCCACCGGGACTGGGCGTCTCGGGCTCGGCACAAGGTGGGGGTGCCGGTGCTGAAGCTGTTCTCGCACAGCAAGGCGTAGCCGCATGCCGCTGGGCTTGGCCGGGGGCGGCGTGGGGGTTCGGTGCGTTTCGGGGTGCGGGTGCGTTGTGGCTGGTCGCGCAGTTCCCCGCGCCCCTTACCGGCGTCTTCGCCGGCGCCCCTTGACAGGTGCCCAGCGTTGTACGGAATAGGCTGGGGGCTCATCGTCGTACCGGATCTTGGGAGAAACACGCATGGCACCCGGCCTTCCTACCGCCATGGACCGACCGCACTTCATTGGTATCGGCGGCGCCGGGATGTCGGGCATCGCGAAGATCCTCGCGCAGCGGGGTGCCGAGGTGGCGGGGAGTGACGCGAAGGAGTCCGCGACCGCCGAGGCGCTGCGCGCGCTGGGTGCGACGGTGCACATCGGGCACGCGGCCGGCCATCTCGCCGCCGACGCCACCTGCGTCGTCGTCTCCTCCGCGATCCGCGCGGACAACCCGGAGCTGGCCCGTGCCGCGGAGCTCGGCATTCCGGTGGTCCACCGTTCGGACGCCCTTGCCCGCCTGATGGACGGCCTGCGCCCGATCGCGGTCGCGGGGACCCACGGCAAGACGACGACGACCTCGATGCTGGCCGTGTCGCTCTCGACGCTGGGGCTGAAGCCCTCGTACGCGATCGGCGGCGACCTCGACGCCCCCGGATCCAACGCCCTGCACGGCGAGGGCGAGATCTTCGTCGCCGAGGCCGACGAGTCGGACCGCAGCTTCCACAAGTACGCGCCCGAGGTGGCGATCATCCTCAACGCGGAGCTTGACCACCACGCCAACTACGCGTCCATGGACGAGATCTACGAGTCCTTCGAGACGTTCGTGGACCGTGTCACCGAGGGCGGCACGCTGGTGATCTCGGCGGACAACGAGGGCACGCGCGAGCTGACACGGCGGCTGCCTGGCCGCGTACGTGTGGTGACGTACGGCGAGTCGGCGGACGCGGACGTACGTGTGCTGTCCGTCGTCCCCCACGGCCTCAAGAGCGAGGTCACCGTCGAGCTGGACGGCGCACGGCTCACCTTCACGGTCTCCGTCCCCGGCCGCCACTACGCGCACAACGCGGTCGCGGCGCTGGCCGCCGGCGTGGCACTCGGTGTCCCGGCCGCCGAGCTGGCCCCCGCGCTCGCCTCCTACACGGGCGTGAAGCGCCGCCTCCAGCTCAAGGGCGAGGAGGCCGGCGTCCAGGTCGTCGACTCGTACGCGCACCACCCGACCGAGATGACGGCGGACCTGGAGGCGATGCGCGCGGGTGCCTCCGGCCGCATCCTGGTCGTCTTCCAGCCGCACCTGTTCTCCCGGACCCAGGAACTGGGCAAGGAGATGGGCGAGGCCCTGTCCCTGGCGGACGCCTCGGTCGTCCTGGACATCTACCCGGCCCGCGAGGACCCGATCCCGGGCGTCACCAGCGAGCTGATCATCCAGGCGGCGCGGGCCGCGGGCGCGGATGTGACGCCGGTCCACGACAAGGCGGAGGTGCCGGCGGCGATCGAGGGAATGACGAAGCCCGGTGATCTCGTTCTCACCATGGGCGCGGGCGACGTCACGGACCTCGGTCCGGAGATCCTGACCCGCCTGTCGAAGTAGCCGTACCGTCTGTGAGGGGTTGAGCAACATGTCGTACGACATCGAGAAGCCGGACGAGCAGTGGCGCGCCGAGCTGACCCCTGCCGAGTACAAGGTGCTGCGCAAGGCGGGCACGGAGCCGGCGTTCACCGGTGAGTACACCGACACCAAGACGACCGGCGTCTACTCCTGCCGTGCCTGCGGGGCCGAGCTCTTCACCTCCGGCGAGAAGTTCGAGTCGCACTGCGGCTGGCCGTCCTTCTTCGACCCCAAGGACACCGACGCCGTCGAGCTGATCCAGGACAGCTCGCTCGGAATGGTGCGCACGGAGGTGCGGTGTGCTCGATGCGGGTCGCATCTTGGGCACGTGTTCGAGGGTGAGGGGTATGCGACCCCGACCGACCAGCGGTACTGCATCAACAGCATCTCGCTGCGGTTGGCGCCTGACGCGCCTGACGCCCGACCGTAATTCCGTGGTCGCTTCGGCCGCATTCTGATCATGCCCTCCGGGACCGGCGCGAACGTTCGCGCCGGTCCCTTTGATGTGGTTGATGTGGTTGTGACAAGAAGTTAATGGCCAATCGGCCGGAATGACTTGCTCCATGCGGTCATGGCACGTACACATGTCCCCCACAACGGCCGTATTCCGGGGGGATGTTGGCATATGCAGGGCACAGTTGACGGATTCAGTTACGGCCTGGTCACACCGGTGACCGCCTACGTCATGGCATGTCTGGGGGCGGCGCTCGGGCTGCGCTGTATCACCAGGTCCCTGCGCAACGAGCAGTCGTGGAAGCCCGGTTGGCTCGCGCTCGGAGCCACATCGATCGGGTGTGGCATCTGGACGATGCACTTCATCGCCATGATCGGCTTCCAGGTCGAGGAATCACGCCTCCGCTATGACGTCGGCCTGACGATTCTCAGTCTCGGCGTCGCGATACTCGTGGTCGGCCTCGGTGTCTTCGCGGTCGGCCGCTACGGCGCGAGCACGAAGGCCCTGCTCGCTGCAGGGACGTTCACCGGTCTCGGTGTCGCGGTCATGCACTACGTCGGTATGGCGGCCATACGCCTGAACGGGAGTCTGCGGTACGACGCGGTCACCGTCGGGCTGTCCGTGGCGATCGCCATCGTCGCCGCGACCGCCGCGCTCTGGGCGGCGGTCACGATCCGCGGCTTCCTGGCCAGCCTGGGAGCCAGCCTCATCATGGGTATCGCCGTGACCGGCATGCACTACACGGGCATGGCGGCCGTCAGCGTGCACCTCCACAGCAAGGGCGGCTCCTGGGCCGGCGGGTCCGCCTACTCGCTCCTGCTCCCCATGCTGATCGGCCCGGTCATCTTCCTGGTGCTGGCGGGCGTGGTGGTGATGTTCGACCCGCTGCTGGTCCTGGGCGACGGGGACTGGAGCGGTCCTGCCGCGCGCCGGGGCCCGTCCGGCGCGCCTTCCCGTACGCGGTCAGGCGCTCCGTCCCGTACGCCGTCCAGTGCCCCGTCCCGTGCGCCGTCAGGCGCCCCGTACCGCGCCCCGGCCCGCTGGTCCGGTCAGCCCGACTCCTACTTCGAGGCGCCGGCCGACACCGGTCGGCGTACGCACAACCGGGGCTCGTCGCCGCCGCGTCCCCGGTAGCGGCCCGGCTGCGACCGCCCTGCCGTTCCTCTCTCGCGGCGGGGTGCCCGAAGACGTTCCGGATTCGCGGCAACCCTTGCGCGCCCGGCGACCACTCACGGGCAGCCCGAACTTCCGAACGAGAGTGACGACGTGAGCGAGAGAGCGAAACCGCGCCGGTCGCGGCGCAGGAGAAACAACCGGCGGCGGAGTGTCCTGGTCGCGGCCCTGGCCACGGCCCTGACCGGCGGCGCGATCACCACCGGGGTCCTGATGTCGGCCTCCGCGGCCGGCCCGGCGGCGGGGACGTACCGGATCGTCAACGGCGCCGACGGTACCTGCCTGACGGCGCCGTCGAGCGGCGCGCAGCTGGCGGCCGCGGAGTGTGCGGGCGGCGCCGCGCAGACCTGGCAACTCGACGACTCCGACGGCGGGTTCACCGTCACGACCGCGTCCGGCGCGCTGTGTGTCGGGGTCAAGGGCGCCTCGACGTCGGCGGGCAAGGCCGTACAGCAGCAGGACTGCGACGGCGGCGACTCGCAGGTGTGGAAGCTGACCGAACTGGGGTCGGCGTTCCACCTCGTCAACGTCGCCAGCGCCAAGTGCCTCAACCTCAAGGGCGAGTTGGCGCAGCAGAACTCCTGCGACAAGGCGAGCGGCAAGAGCTGGACTCTGGAGGCCGCGGACGCCTCCTCCTCACCGACGCCCTCCGCCTCCGCATCGGCGTCGCGCACCGCGTCCCCGACCGCCTCACCGTCGGCGACGTCATCGGCCTCCGCGTCGAAGTCGCCCGCGGTTTCGGCTTCGGCGTCGGTCTCCGCGACCAAGTCCGCCACCGCGTCGGCGAGTTCCTCCTCCGGCAGCACCACGCTCGGCGCCTGGCCCACCGTCACCGGCGGCAAGGCGGTGACCGCCACCATCGCGGTCTCCGGTACCTACGACGGAGGCCTGGCGCGCTTCTACGGTTCCGGCGACCTCGGCAGCGCCGGCCAGGACGAGGACCAGGGACCGCTGTTCGAGCTTGCCGACGGTGCCGTGCTGAAGAACGTCGTCCTGGGTGCACCGGCCGCCGACGGCGTGCACTGCCTGGGCAGTTGCACCCTGCAGAACGTGTGGTGGGAGGACGTCGGCGAGGATGCGGCCACCTTCAAGGGGAAGTCGGCCTCGGCCACCTATCTCGTCGACGGAGGCGGTGCGAAGGGCGCGGACGACAAGGTCTTCCAGCACAACGGCGCCGGCACGCTGACCATCAAGAACTTCCAGGTCGCCGACTTCGGCAAGCTCTACCGCTCGTGCGGCAACTGCAAGACCCAGTACGAACGCCATGTCGTGATCAGCAACGTCAAGGCGACCAGCCCCGGCAAGGTACTGGCCGGCATCAACTCCAACTACGGTGACACGGCCACGATTTCGGGTGTGACCATCGTGGGCGACAGCAGCAAGAAGATCACCGTGTGCGAGCGCTTCCAGGGCAACTCCACCGGAGCCGAACCGCCTTCGCTCGGCAGCGGGCCGGACGGCACGTACTGCCGCTACAGCGCTTCGGGCATCACCTACTCGTGAGCCACTCCGGTCGGTTTGCGTGAGGGGGCCTTCATCGGAGGGGGCCTTCATCGTCGTCGTGGCGGTGAAGGCCCCGGGGCCGCCCGTTCGCCGGGCGACCGGCGCTCAGTAGTCGTTCGACGGGCAGTACATCGGGGCCAGTTCCGTGTTGTCCTCGGTGATGAGGCGGATGGGCAGCTCGGTGATCTTCTCGACCTCCTTGTACTTGCGGAGCAGGTCCACGGTGTTCTCCACCGCCAGCTCACCGATGCGCATCGCCGAGTTGGTGACCGTGGCGGAGAAGCGTCCGTCCTTGAGCGCGGCCAGGCCCTCGTCGGTGCCGTTGACCGTCACGATCCTGACGTCCTCGGCGGCCGCCGCGTCGAAGGCCTTGCGGACGCCGAAGGCCATCTCCTCGTTGGCGACGAACGCGTACCGCAGGTCCGGATGAGCCTCGATCATGTTCGCGGCGACACCCTGTGCCTTGGCGGCGTCGAACATGCCGGGCGCCGTCGCCACCACCTCGGCGTTGGCCGGCAGCCGTTCGCTGAAGCCGGAGGTGAGCAGGTCGGAGGCGGCTCCCGGTGCTCCGGCGATGACGCCGACCTCCACCTGCCGTCCTGCTGCGTCCCTGGCGACCCAGTCGGCGTCCAGCTCCCCGACCTTCCTGAGGTCGACGACGACCGCCCCGAGGAGGTCCGCCGTGTCCTCGGGGACGAAAGTGGTCAGGAAGATGGGTATGCCCGCCTTCTTGGCCTTCGCGATGTCGTCCTCGAGCGCGTCGACGTTCACGGTCTGCACGATGACCGCGTCGACGTCGCGCGCGATCATGTCCTGGATGTTGGACAGCTCGGTGCCGGGGTCCTGACGGGAGTTGGCCGTGTAGAGCGTGACGCGCTGGGCGGTGGCCTCCTCCTCGACGGCTTTGCGCAGGCACGTGTGGAACGCGGTGTCGGAACCGTTCACGAACCCGATGGCGAGCGGGCCGGAAGCGGTGCGGGACTGGGACTGTGCTCCGCAGCCGCTCAGCACCAGGGTGGTGCCGACGACCGATGCGGCCAGCGCTCTTCGGGGCCGGGTGGACATGGGCATGGGAAGACCGTCCTTCGTGGCGGGCGGAAGCGGCTCGATTCGCGACTGCCCGGATGCCTGCCGTCCGGTAACGCGAGCCGGAAGCTGTGCGACGGCGGCTGACGGTACCGCCGCGCGGACGAGGCTCACCCTTCGCGGAACGCAAAGTGAACTTGCGCATCCGGAGTGCATCCGGAGTGCATCCGGAGTGCATCCGGAGTGCATTCGAATTGCGTCCAGACCGCGTCCAGACCGCACGGAGGCGCGGTGCCTGGTGGTGTCACCAGACACCGCGCCTCGTCCTTCGGCGACGCCCGGGGCGGCGGCCACCGCCATGTCGTACGCAAGCATCCTGCGACCGCGATGAGCAGGGTCGGCGCGTGCGACCCGTGAAGGGCGTGGCCTGAGCGGTCTGAGCCGTTCGAGCGGCCTGAGCGGCTTCAGGCGGGTGCCGCGCCGTGGGGCTTCACAGCACCTTTCGGCGTACCAGGGCCGAGAGCACGATCGCGCCCGGCAGCAGGGGCAGCCAGACCGTCAGTACGCGATAGCCGATGACGCTCGCCGTGGCGAGCGTCATCGGCGCGCCGAACACCACGAGGGCGATCACCAGCGCCGCGTCCACCGGCCCGATGCCGCCCGGCGCGGGCACGGCTCCGGCCACCGCGCTGGCCGCGAGATACGCGAAGACCACGTGCGGCCAGGGCAGGGGCAGACCGAGCGAGGCCCCGACCGAGGCGAGCACGCCCGCCTGGAACAGGGGGAAGGCGGCCGCCCCGCCCCACAGGGCGAGTACCCGGCTGGGCCGGGTGTGCAGGATCCGCGCGTCGGTGAGGGCGGTGCGGACGAACTCGAGCAGCGGGCGCCGCAACCGGCGTACGACCGTCAGAAGCACGGCCGTCGCGGCGAGACCGACGAGCACGCCTGCGGCGACCAGCAGCAACGTCTGCCCGTCCGGGACGAGTTGGCCGATCCGCAGGGTGCCGGGGAAGGCGAGCAGGAACGCGAGGATCAGCACCATCTTCGCGATCGGCTTGACCAGCGAGTACAGGGCGAGCGAGGCGGTCGCCCGCGCGAGGGATATGCCGCGGCCCTGGAGGAAGCGGAGGGTGACGGCATGAGCGCCGATCCCGGCCGGAAGAACGTGGTTCGCCGCGCCGGCGGCGAACTGCGAGGCGAGCAGCGGCCCCGGCGGAAGCCTCTCCGGGATGGCCCCCTGCCGGGTCACGGCGGCGCCCACCCAGCACAGGCAGGTGAACACCACCCCGGCCAGCAGCCACCAGGGGTCGGCGGAGGCCAGCCGCGCGGTGCCGTCGTGCATCGCACGCCAGTCGACGGCGGCCCACGCACCGATCAGCAGCAGCGGGACCAGGCTGAGGGCCAGGCGGACATGGCGTGTGGGGGAGAGAGCGGGGGAGGGGCTAGGGGAGGGGGAGGGTGAGCGAGTCAGGGTGAGCGGCCCTGGGAACTCGTCGATCCGGATCTGGGACACGGCGCACGTCGTCCTTCCGCGTCGCGTCCCGCGGGGTCACGGGTCGGACGGATACAAGGCGAGGCAAGAGGGGACGCGGGGAGCGTTCCCCGCCCGCGTGACCACAGGGTGTCCGGGAGCCGAAGCGGCGTCGGAGGCTGGGCGACTTGGCAGCCCCGACCTGTCGGTCGAGCCGCTTCCGGCTACGACGTCGAGCAGTTCGTGCGTACGCAACTCACCGGACCGGCAGAACCTGCTCCGCCCAGATCGTCTTCCCCGTGGCGGTCGGGCGGGTGCCCCAGCGGTCGGTGAGCTGGGCCACGAGGAGGAGGCCGCGGCCGCCCTCGTCGGTGGTGCGGGCGCGGCGCAGGTGGGGGGAGGTGCTGCTGGCGTCGGAGACCTCGCAGATGAGGGTGCGGTCGCGGATGAGGCGGAGCTGGATGGGTGCGCCGCCGTAGCGGATGGCGTTGGTGACCAGTTCGCTGACGACGAGTTCGGTGACGAAGGCGGCCTCGTCCAGTCCCCAGCGGGTGAGCCGCTCGGTGGCGTACTGGCGGGCGGTGGAGACCACCGCCGGATCGGCGGGCAGGTCCCAGACGGCCACCTGTTCCGAATCGAGGGCGCGGGTACGGGCGAGGAGCAGGGCCACGTCGTCGGCGGGGCGCCGGGGGAGCAGGGCCTTGAGGACGTTGTCGCAGGCGTCCTCCAGGTTGCCGGCCGGCGCCGCGAGGGCAGTGCACAGGGCGGCGGTGCCCGTGTCCACGTCGAGGTCGCGGGCCTCGACGAGACCGTCCGTGTAGAGAGCGAGCACGGCGCCCTCGGGCAGGGTCAGTTCGGTGGCCTCGAACGGGAGGCCGCCGACCCCCAGCATCGGCCCGGCGGACACCTCGACGACCTCGACGGCTCCGTCCGGGAGCAGCACCACGGGCGGCGGGTGTCCGGCGGCGGCGATCGTGCAGTGCCGGGACACCGGGTCGTACACCGCGTACAGGCAGGTCGCGCCGATCTCCCCGGTCGTCGCGTTCTCGTCGGCCGCCAGATGTCCGACCAGGTCGTCCAGGTGGGTGAGCAACTCGTCCGGGGCCAGGTCGACATCGGCCAGTGTCCACACCGCCGTACGGAGCCTGCCCATGGTGACGGAGGCGTGGATGCCGTGCCCGACGACATCGCCGACGACCAGCGCCACCCGGGTCCCGGACAGCGGGATCACGTCGAACCAGTCGCCGCCGACTCCCGCCTGCGACAGCGCGGGAAGGTAGCGGGAGGCGAACTCGACCGCCGCCTGCCCGGCCATCGCCTGCGGCAGCAGACTGCGCTGCAGAGCCAGCGCGGTGGTGCGCTCCTTCGTGTAGCGGCGGGCGTTGTCGACGCAGATGGCCGCACGGCTGGCCAGCTCACGGGCCAGCGACACGTCGTCCTGGTCGAAGGGATCGGGACGGACCGGGGTGAGTTGCCGTACGAGGACCGACACCCCCAGCGTCGTACCCCGTGCGACCAGCGGTACGGCCATCAGGGACAGGTCGCCCGCGTCGAAGTCCCGCAGTTTGGCGGACCGCTCGGCGTGCCGGGTCAGCCAGGTGTCGAGGTCCGGGTCGCCGGTGCGGGTGAGCACCGCCTGCCCGGTGGCGAGGGCGCGGGCCGGCGCGGAGGAGGGCGGATAGACGTCAGCCGCGCCCAGGTCGATCGCCGCCTCCGGCACCCCGGCCGTAGGGGAGTGGTGCGCGACCCGGCGCAGCTCCACGTCGCCGCCCACCGGGCCGACGACCGGCTCCTCGCCCTGGAGCACCGAGTCCAGCAGATCCACGCTCGCGAAGTCCGCGAGCCGGGGCACCACCAGCTCGGCCAGCTCCCGGGCGGTGTGGATGACGTCCAGCCTCGTACCGATGGAGGTGGCGGCCTCGTTCAGCAGGGCGAGCCGCTGCCGTGCGGAGTGCTGCTCGCTGCTGTCGAAGGCGGCGAGGGCGACGCCGAGCAGCTGCCCGGCGGCATCCCGCAGGGGCCACATCTCGGTGTTCCAGGCGTGCATCCGCATCCCGGAGGGCGCGCGCGTCCAGCTCTCGTAGTGCACCGGCAGGCCCGTCTCGACCACTTTGCGCAGGTGGCTCAGGAAGCCTCGGCTGTGTTCCGCGTTCTCCACGGTGTCCGGGAAGAAGCGGCCCAGGAAGTCCGCCTCGTGCGAGCCCATGATCCGGGACGCCGTGTCGTTCATGCGCAGATACCGCTGCTCGGTGTCGAAGACGGACATCGACATCGACGACTGCCGGAACGCCAGCTCTCCGAGCGCCTGCCCCTGCGGCTCCGGCGCCGCGGTGATCACGTACCCCTGGCGCTCACCGTTCCCGCCCCGCAGCGGGCACACCCGCAGGGCCAGCCGGGTCCGCTGCCCGTCCCGCCGCCGTACGTCCACGAGCGCGTCGCCCGCCGTCCGCAGTACCCGCTGTACGTCATCGGTGTCCGCCAGGTCCGACACCGGCCGTCCGGTGATCTCCGCCGAGGTGTACCCCGTCAGCAGGCGCGCGCCCTCGCTCCAGCCGGTGACGATGCCGTGCACGTCGACGACCGCCATGGCGTCACCGGCCGTGGCCGCTCGCCCCTTGTCGCCCGGCAATGTCGCCATATGTACAAGAATGGTCCGATCCGGTGATCGCATCAACCCAGGTCCCGGTATCTGCGGCGCGGTGACGCGCAGGGCGTGGTCCCGGAGCGTGTCGTCAGAGGTCCGGCGAGTCGCTGATCGGGCCTTCCCGTCGCAGCCCACATCCTGACGTGACGCACTCGTGCCGCCCCAGAACCCAGGGAGAACCATGGCCGACGACAGCGATCACCACGAGGCTCCGGCACCGGCTCCCGCACCGGCTTCCCCGCAGGCGCGCGCCGCCGGGCTGCTGCGCCGCCCCAAGCTGTGGCTGATGCCCACCGTTCTGACGGGGCTGCTCGCACTGCTGCTGTCCCTGCTCTACATGGGCGGAATCGTCAACCCGAACGGCGCGCTGCACGACCTGCCCATCGGCATCGCCAACGCGGACCGGGGCGAGCCGCTGCCCGGGCAGCAGGAGAACCTGGGGACGCAGATCACCCGGTCCATCACCTCCGGCAATTCCGACACGGTCGACTGGCGCACGCTCACCACCGCCCAGGCGCAGGACCAGCTGGCCTCCGGGAAGATCTACGGCGCCCTGGTCGTCCCCGCGGACTTCACCGCCTCCGTCGCCGCGCTCACCACCGCGAACGCCAAGGCGCGGCCGGGGATCACCGTACTGACCAACCCCGGTATGGGCAGCTTCGGTTCCTCGCTGGCGAGCAGGATCACCCAACAGGCCGCCCAGCAGGCCTCCTTGGCCATCGGCAGGGAGCTGACGGCGGCCCCCGCCACCGCACAGGCCGGCTCCACCGGGCGTCTGCTGCTCGCCGACCCGGTCACGGTCACCACCAAGGTGGGCCACCCCATCGGCGAGCACAGCGGCCTCGGCCTGACCGCGTTCTACTACACCCTGCTGCTCGTGCTGGCCGGCTTCATGGGCGCCAACATCATCGGCACCGGAGTCGACAGCGCCCTCGGCTACGCGGACACCGAGATCGGCCCCTGGCACACCCGCCGCCCGACCGTGCCCATCAGCCGGACCCAGTCGCTGCTGCTGAAGATGGGCATGACCGCCGGGATCACCGTCCTCAGCACCACCTTGATCATGGTCGCCACCGTCGCGATCCTCGGCATGGACGCGTCCCACCTGCCGCTGCTGTGGATCTACTCCTACTGCGCGAGTCTCGCGGTCGGACTCGGTGTGCAGGCCATCAACGCCGCGTTCGGCGGGATCGGCCAGCTCGTGTCCATGTTCGTGTTCATCGTCCTGGGCCTGCCGTCCTCCGGAGCGACCATCCCGCTGCAGGCCGTCCCCGGCTTCTACCGATTCCTGTCCCTCTTCGAGCCCATGCGCCAGCTCAGCGACGGCGTCCGCGCCATCCTCTTCTTCGACGCGCGCGCGGATGCCGGCCTCACCCGCGCCTGGCTGTGGATCGCGATCGGCACCGCCCTCGCGCTGCTCTTCGGCTTCGCGATGACCCGCTACTACGACCGCAGGGGGCTGCACCGGCTGACTCCGCGGCCCGTCTGAAGCGGCGGTCGGCTCCTACGGTTTGCGGGCCACCGCCCCGTACATGGCGATGTCCTCGTCCCGTATCGGCTCGGCGGCGGCCCTGCCGGCACCGTCCGGATGCCACTTGTGGACCTGCGCGATGCCGGGCTCGACCAGTTCGAGGCCCTCGAAGAACTCCCCGGCCTCGGCGTGCGTACGCAGCCGCATGGGCATGCCGCGGGCCGCGTACTCGTTTGCGACCCGCCCCACCTCGTCGGGCGCGAACTCGGCGGTGGCGATGGACATCGCCAGATAGCTGCCCGAGGGGAGCGGGTCCAGGAGGCGGCGGACGATGCCGACCGCGTCGTCCTCGTCCAGCGCGAAGTGGACGATCGCGATGACCGTGAGGGCGACCGGCTTGCCGAGGTCGAGCGTTTCGCGCAGCTCCGGGGCGTTCAGGATGCTCGCCGGGTCGCGCATGTCCGCTTCCAGGTACGACGTCCTGCCCTCGGGCGCGCCGGCCAGCAGGCCCTGGGAGAGGGTGAGGACGAGGGGGTCGCTGTCCACGTAGACGACCCGGGACTCGGGGGCCACCGACTGGGCGATCTCGTGGAGGTTGGGCGAGGTGGGGATGCCGGTCCCGATGTCGAGGAACTGGCGTATCCCCGCCTCCTGGGCGAGATGGCGCACGGCGCGGTTCATGAAGTCGCGGTTGGCCCGCATGTGCACCGGCAGGGCGGGCCACTCCCGTGCCATCGCGTCGCCCGCCTCCTTGTCGGCGGGGTAGTAGTCCTTTCCTCCGATGATGTAGTCGTAGATCCGTGCGGAGTGCGCGGTCTCGGTGTCGATGCGGCCGGCCGGTCCTGGGTTGTCGGACAACGCCGTTCCTTCCGTCGAGTGGTGACCTACGTCGTCAACTGAGCGTCCGTGTCGCGGAGTTGGCGCCCGCGCATCAGGCGTCGCAGCTGTCTCCCGGGACACTAGTCATCTCGTGGGCGGGGGAAACCACGGGATGGCGCCCCGCCGCATGGCGGGGGATTCCAGCCGAACGGCGCGTACCCGGGTGGTTCGTCCTCGGGGCACCATGAACGCACTGGTCACACCGCAGTGACCGGAGCGCGAGGAGCCGTCATGACTGCCGAGCCGACGACCGCCACTTCACCGGCACACACCGGTCCTGTCCCTCCGCCGCCGCCCTTCGACCCGGAGCTGGCCGCCGTCCTGGAACTGGTCAGGGAGCAGATTCCGACCACCTTCACGCTGGAGCAGATTCCTCTGCTGCGGGAGGCCACGACCCCCTTGCGGCCCTCGGACGAGGACCTGCGGCGCGGCGGCGCCTTCCAGGTCGAGGGGTGGTCGGCACCGGGGCCCGAGGGGGCGCCGGACGTCTCGCTGCTCATCTGCCGGCCGAGCGGCGTGAACACACCGTTGCCGGCCGTGTACTACATCCACGGTGGCGGGATGGTCGTCGGCGACAACCGGATGGGGGTGCCCGAGGCGCTCGACTGGGCCGAGGAGCTGGGGCTCGTGGTGGTGTCGGTGGAGTACCGGCTCGCGCCGGAGAACCCGCATCCGGCGCCCGTCGAGGACTGCTACGCGGGCCTGGTGTGGACGGCGAGGAACGCGGGCGAACTCGGGATCGACGCGGACCGCATCATCGTCGCCGGAGGCAGCGCCGGCGGCGGGCTCACCGCTGCCCTCGCCCTGCTGGCCCGGGACCGCGGCGGGCCGGAGCTGATCGGCCAGATGCTGATGTGCCCGATGCTTGACGACCGCAACGACTCGCTGTCCGGCCACCAGATGGCAGGGCTCGGCGTCTGGGACCGCACCGCCAACGAGATGGGCTGGCGCGCGCTGCTCGGGGAGGCGAGCGGCAGACCCGATGTCTCGCCGTACGCGGCCCCGGCCCGCGCCACCGACCTGTCCGGGCTGCCCCCGGCCTTCATCGACGTGGGCTCGGCGGAGACCTTCCGCGACGAGGACGTCGCGTACGCCACCCGCCTGTGGCAGGCCGGCGGTCGCGCCGAGCTCCATGTGTGGCCCGGCGGCTTCCACGGCTTCGAGGGGCTGGCTCCACAGGTGCCGCTGTCCCAGGAGAGCCGGGCGACCAGGCTCCGCTGGCTGCGCCGGCTCCTCGGCGCCTGACCGGCCGGTTCGCGGCCCCCGACGGTTGGCAGGGCGGGCCCACGGTCGCAGGATGGTGTCTGTGAGAGAGCTGGCAGGACGCCTCGCGGAGCTCGACCCGGACGCGGGCGCCGCGCTACAGGTCATCGCCTACTTCGACCGTCTGATGGAGGGCCGGGTAGGCCTCGAGGCCCTGGTACGCGGCGCCGCCGTCCTCTCCGGCTGCCCCGCCCGCCTCATCGACGACCGCCGCGGCATCCGAATCCGCGTCGAACCGGACGGACGACGGGAGGACTCCGGGGGGCCGGCGGATCCGACGTGGCCGTGGGTGTCGCTCGACACCTCCGGAGTGGCGGGGTCGGGGGCGCGGCTGGGCATCCCGGCCGCGGCGTCCCCGGGCTCCCTCGACGCCGCCTCGGCCGCGGGGCGGCTGGGCACCCTTGACGCCGGCCTGGTCTCGAAGTCGCCGGGGAACCCGGATGCGGGCCCGGCCTCGGTGTCGCAGGGGAACCCGGATGCCGTCCCGAGTCCGGTGTCGCAGGGGAACCCGGATGCCGTCCCGAGTCCGGTGTCGCAGGGGAACCCGGATGCCGTCCCGAGTCCGGTGTCGCAGGGGAACCCGGACGTCGCCTCGGCCTCGTCGTCATCGGGCGTCCCGGATTCCGTTCGGCCGTGGGCGCGGCTGGGCTCCCTCGATGCCGTCTCGCCATCGGGGTCGCCGGGCTCTCTCGACGCAGCCCCGGCCCCGGTGTCGCGGGGGAACCCGGACGCCGCCCCGGCGTCACCGGGCACCCCCGATACCGCCCCGCCGCAGGCGTCGCTCGACACTCCCCATGCCACCCACCCACAGGCGCAGCTCGACACCCCCGACCTCGCCCGTCCGTCGGCCCCGCAGACCCCGGCCGCTCTCTGGCTGGAGACCCCCGGCCCGCCCGACGGGGTGCGCGCGATGATCCTGGAGCGGGCCGCCGGTGCCGTACGGGCTGTTCTGGAGCGGACGCGTGGCTGGGCGCCCGCTGCCGTGTCGGCTCCCGATCCCGCGCTCGTAGAGGTGGTCCTCGACGCGTCCGCGCCGCGTGCCACCCGGATGCGTGCCGCAGCCCAACTGGGGTTGAGGCAGGGACAGTTGGTGCGGGCGCTGGCGCTGTACGAGGGCGGTGCGGAGATTGTGACCGCCGGACGGCCGGGGAACGAGGCGCGGCGGGCCGGGGTCGGACCGGCCGTGGAACCGGACGGGCTTCCGGGGTCGTGGGCCGCCGCCAGGACCGCGCTCCGGCTGACCGCCGAGGGCACGGCGCACGATCCGGGGCCTCGAACGGTGTACGCCGACGAGCTCGGCGGTCTGGTGCTGCTCGCGGACGCGGTGGGCCCGGACACCCCGCCGGTGCCCGACGAACTCGCCGTGGAACGGGCCGTCGCCGAGGCTCCCTGGGCGGCCGCGACACTCCACGCGGTGTCCGCCTCGCCGAGTCTGCGCGCGGCCGCCGCCGAACTGACGGTTCATCACTCGACGCTCCAGGAACGCCTCGTACAGACCGAGCATGTCCTCGGCTGGGACGTGCACTCCCCGCAGGGGCGACTGCGTCTGCAACTCGCTCTCGCGATACGGAAGTTGCGGCGTTCGGCAAAGACCGGTCAGGCCCCGGAGGGCGCCCGGCGTTCCGACGTCCGGTAGGGGAGCGCCAGGGCGGGGAGGGCCGTGCGGAAGTCGGTCACCGGCGGTGATCTCCTCCGGCACCGACGGCCTACAGCCGACGCCGCCCGCCGTGCCGCATCTCCCGCGGGCTCACCCCGTAGCGCTGCCGGAACGCCGTGCTCAGCGCACTGGCTGAGGAGAAGCCCGACGCGTACGCGAGGTCGGTGATCGTCAGATGTTCGCAGTCACCGCACCGCAGGCGCTCGCGGACCAGGCGCAGGCGTTCCTCGCGGATCAGTTCGCGGGGGGTGGTGCCCACGCGCTGCAGGGCCAGCTGGATCTGGCGCAGCGACCAGCCGAGGGTGTGCGCCATGGACGTACCGGTGAGGGCGGGGTCGGCGGCGTGCTCGCGCACATAGCGGCGGACCATTGTCTCCACGTCGGTGAGATGCCTGGCCGAGTCCGGGCGGTCGTCGGCGGAGGCGAGCATGCACAACAGCTCGACGACGCGGTCGGAGACGGCGTTGAACTGGGGATCGGTGAGGTGGTCGCGCTCCGCGTGCAGGTCGCTCACCATGGAGTTCACCACGCGTCCGAGGCCTCTGCTCAGATCGAGGCTGGTGGCCAGCGGCGACCTGCGGTTCAGTGGCCCGTCCACCTCGTGGGCCGGGATGGTGAGGACGAACGCCTGCGCGGACGCGTCCTGGTGGCACTCGAAGGGCGCCCCGAAGGAGACGAGCGTGCCCGTTCCCGGGGTCAGCCGTGCCTCCCGCTCGTTCTGCCGTACGACGATCTCGCCGGTGAGCGGAAGCAGCAACCGGTAGTCCTCGTCCGGGTCCTCCCGGACCTGCCGCGCGGACCTGCTGTACGCGACCTCGTCCGACCGGACCCTGACGAGCTGGTAGGCCTCGGTGCGCTGGCGGACCGTCTCACCGCGGAAGTTGTCGGTGCGCGGGTACCGGTAGCCCATTTGGGGCTCGTAGGACCCGATGTGCTCGCTCCAGAAGTCGGTCCGCTCGCGCGGATCCACCTCCCCGGTCGTCCGCGTCTCCACCAAGTAGCTTTCCGCGGACAGCGACGACACCATCAACTCCCGTGCAACTCCCGTACCAACGGCCGTAGTTACTCGCGGTCAGCCTAGTCCACACGGTCAGTGCGCATGACAGCAACTTCCTTGCGCGCGGGCGCAAGCGCCGAAGCCGCCGCGCGGCTAGCGTCGTGCGCCGCGTCACTTGCGCCCCAATCGACTCACGCACGCCCCTGCTCACGCCCTCATCGACTGACGCACGTCCCCGCTCGCGCCCTCACCGACTCACGTACGCCGTTACTCGCGCCCCCGTCGACTCACGTACGCCTTCAGAGGACTTGAACCCCATGACCGAACCGATACCGGAGGTGGCGTTCTGGTGCCTGGCCGTCTCGCTGCTCGCCGTCACCGTGCTGCTGGTGCGCCAGCGCGGGATCACCGCGCGGCAGCGCGGGCGGACCGCCGAGCTGGCGGACGAACTGCGGGCCCGGGACGAGGAGCTGCGCCATGTGGTCGCGGTCCGCCTGCCGGCCCTCGCCGACTCCCCGCAGCAATCGGGCCCCGCGACCGGTCTGCTCGACGTCCGGCTGGCCGACACCGACTTCGCCAAGTGCCTCGACAGCGTCCTCGAACGCTTCTCCGGTGCCGTGGAGCACGCGCAGTCCCGTGCCGACCAGTCCGCGAAGGCCGCCCTGAAGGCGTCGATGCGCTCGATCCAGGCCCTGGCCAACGAGCAGCAGGTGTCCATCTCGGAGATGCAGGACCGCCACGACCACCCCGACGTGCTGCGCGACCTCCTCGAAATCGACCACACCAACGCCCAGTTCGGCCGCCGGGCACAGGCCATCGCCGTGCTGTGCGGCTCGTGGCCCGGACGGCAGCGGGCCACCTCCGCGCTGATCGAGGTCGTGCGGGGCGCGACCTCCCGCATCCGTGACTACCGGCGGATCCGGATCATCGGGCAGGTCGACATCGCCGTCGAGAGCCGGGCGGTGGAGCCGGTGGTCCTCGCCATCGCCGAACTCCTGGACAACGCGGCCCGCCACTCGCAGCCCAACACGACCGTCGAGGTCAACGTCCAGTCCGTGCACAACGGCGCCTGTGTGGTCATCGACGACGCCGGGGTCGGCATGGACGGCCAGGCGACCGAGGACGCCGCCGAACTGCTCTCCGGACGCCACGCGGTGGACGTGACCCGGCTCGACGACCCGCCCCAGTTCGGCTTCGCCGTCATCGGAGTGCTCGCCGCGCGGTACGGGTTCAGCGTCTCCGTGGACACGCGCTCGCCCTACGGGGGTGTCCGCGCCGTGGTGTTCGTACCGGCCGCGCTGCTCACGCATGTGGACACGGCCGCAGCCACGGTCCAGGAGCCCACGGCCGAACCGGCGCGAACCACCGAGTCGGCGCGCGAGCCCCGCACCGCCGAACCCGTGTCCGCCGAAGCGACCACCGCCGGAGGCCTGCCGAAGCGGCGCCGCCGCGCACCAAGGGCGGCGACGGTCTCCGAAACGGCCACCGCCGCAGCCGCCGAGGAGCCCGGAGACCGCTCGGCCGAGGAGCAGGCCCGGCGCATGGGCGCGTTCGCCCGCGGCACCCGCTTCGGCCGGGCCGCGCAGGACATCCCCGACGCAGCCGATGAAACCCCCCACATGACCGAAGGGAACACACAGGGATGATCGCGCCCATGACCAACGAGCTGGGGTGGATGCTCGACGAGGTCCTGAAGGTGCCGGAGGCGCGGCACGCGATCCTGCTCTCCGCCGACGGCATGCTCCGGGCCCACTCCGCGGACATCGACCGGGACGACGCCGAGCGGATGGCCGCGGGCCTGTCCGGAGTGCAGTCGATCAGCCGCAGCACCGCCGAGTTCTGCGGCAGCCCGGACACCCCCTGGCGGCAGACGCTGATCGAGTTCGCGCACGGGTACGTCTTCCTCGTCGCCGCCGGTGAGGGTACCCACCTCGCGGTGTCGACCACCGAGAACGTGGACATGGAGGCGGTCACCTACCGCATGCACAAACTGGTCGACCGGCTCGGCAAGGAGCTGACCAGCCCGGCCCGGCAGGACACCGGCAGCCCGGCATGACGCCCGGGCGCCGCCGCCTGGGCGAGCGGCTGGTGCGGTCCTACGTCGTCACGGAGGGCCGCTCCCAGCCGTCCCGCAACACCCTGGACCTCGTCACCCTGCTGATCGCCGCCGAGGATCTGCCGCTGACCGGCCTGAGCCCGGAGAAGCGCCGGCTGATGGAGCTGTGCCGGCCCGGAGCGCTGTCGGTCGTCGAGGTGGCCGGGCATCTGGCGCTGCCGGTCAGCGTCACGAAGGTGCTGATCGCCGACCTGATGGACAGCGGGCACATCGTCACCCGCGCGCCGATTCCGTCCGCCCAGCCGTCCGACACCAGCATCCTTCAGGAGGTGCTCGATGGGCTCCGCGCCCGCCTCTGACGACGTCTATCTCCGGCCCGGCGTGCAGACGGCCGTCAAGCTGCTGGTCGTGGGCCACTTCGCGGTCGGCAAGACCACCTTCGTCGGAGCGCTGTCCGAGATACGGCCGCTGCGCACCGAGGAGATCATGACCGAAGCCGGCGCCCTCGTCGACGACTTGGCGGGTACGACGGACAAGACGACCACGACGGTGGCCCTCGACTTCGGCCGCCTCACCCTCAACGACTCGCTGGTCCTCTACCTGTTCGGCACCCCGGGGCAGCAGCGTTTCTCCGAGCTGTGGCAGGACATGACTCACGGAGCCCTCGGCGCGCTCGTCCTTGCCGACACCCGGCGCCTGGGAGAGTCCTTCGAATTCATGGGTGTACTGGAGGAGTTGGGGCTGCCGTACGCCGTTGCCCTGAACGACTTCGACGACGCCTCCGCATACGGTCTTGCCGAGGTGCGCGAGGCCCTCGACCTGCTGCCGTCGACCCCGCTCGTGCGCTGCGACGCGCGCGACCCGGTCTCGTCCACGGAGGCGCTGATCACCCTCGTCGAGTATCTGCTGACCCGCACCGGCGACTTGGAGCACGCGTGACTGCCGTACCGCCGCCCGTTCCCCCACGGGGCTGCCCGTTCCACGAGCCGCTGCACGGACCGGAGTTCGCGGCCGATCCCGCCGCCGTCTACCGGCGGCTGCGCAAGGCCGGGCCGACCGCGCCCGTCGAGCTGGCGCCCGGCGTCCAGGCCACGCTCGTCACCGGGTACGACGCCGCCCTGCACGTCCTGCGCAGTCCCGAGACCTTCTCCAAGGACCCTCGCCGCTGGACGGACCTCTCCGACGGCACCGTGCCGATGGACAGCCCGGTCGTGCCGATGATGGCGTACCGGCCGAACGCGCTGTTCACCGACGGGGAGGAGCACCGCCGGCTGCGCGGGGCGATCGCCGACAGCCTGGCCCGGGTGGAGCCGAGCATGCTGCGCGGGTACGTGGAGCGCAGCGCCGACACGCTCGTCGACCGGTTCGCGCCGCTCGGAACGGCGGACCTGCTCGGTGAGTACGCGCAGGTCCTGCCGCTGCTGGTCTTCAACCACCTCTTCGGCTGCCCGGCGGAGTACGGTGTCCGGCTGGTCGAGGGCATGTCCGGGATCTTCGACGGGGTGGACGCCGAGAAGGCGAACGAGCTGCTCACCGCCACGCTGGTGGACCTGGTCACGCTGAAGCGGGCCAGGCCGGGGCAGGACATGACGTCCTGGCTGATGGCGCACCCCGCCGGGCTGACGGACGAGGAGATGATCCACAGCCTTGTCCTGCTGATGGGCGCGGGCACCGAGCCCCAGCAGAACCTGATCGCCAACAGCCTGCGCCTGCTGCTGTCCGACGACCGGTTCGCGGGGGATCTGTCCGGCGGCAGCCTGCCCGTGGAGGACGCCCTCGACGAGGTGCTGTGGGCCGACCCGCCGATGGCCAACTACGCCGTGCACTTCCCGATGCACGACGTCGTGTACGAGGGGGTGTTGCTGCGCGCGGGCGCCCCGCTCGTCGTCAGTTTCGCCGCCGCGAACACCGACCCCGCTCTGGCAGCCGATCAGCGGGCGGGCAACCGTGCCCACCTGGCGTGGAGCGCGGGACCGCACAACTGCCCCGCGCAGAGCCCGGCCCGGCTGATCGCGGCGGTCGCGGTGGAGAAGCTCCTCGACCGGCTTCCGGATGTCGAACTGGCCGTTCCCGTCGAGGAGTTGGTCTGGCGGCCCGGCCCGTTCCACCGGGCGCTCGCCGCACTGCCCGTGCGTTTTCCGCCCGCCACGGCTGTCGTACGGACGGACGGCGGGCGGCCGTCGTACGCGAGCGCCGTACCGGTGGCGGCGGGGGAGGAGCCCGCAGCGGTGCCCGACCGTCCGAAGAGCGGCTGGGCCCGGCTGCTGGCCTGGTGGCGCGGGGAGTGACCGTTCCCGGCTAGCGGACCCGAACGGGAAGGGAGCGGTGGCCGTTGGAGATGAAGGAGTCCACCGGCCGCAACTCGTCCTCGGGAACGGCGAGTTGGAGGCCGGGGAACCGGTCGAAGAGCGCCGGTAGCGCGATGCGCGCCTCCATGCGGCCCAGCGGGGCGCCGAGGCAGTGGTGCACGCCGTAGCCGAAGGCCAGGTGCTCCTTGTCGGCGCGGGTGACGTCGAAGCGGTCGGCGTCCTTTCCGTGCCGCTCGGTGTCGCGTCCGGCGGCGGCGTAGGAGGCCAGGATCGCCTCACCCTTGGCGATCACGGTCCCGTCGGGGACGCCGAGTTCGGTGAGGTCGAGGTCCGTCACGGCGTACCGCAGCGGCAGGCTGGCGACCGGTGCGTCCACCCGCAGCGTCTCCTCGACCACGTCGTCCCACGAGGCCCGGCCCGCCCGCACGGCCGCGAGCTGGTCCGGGTGGGTGAGCAGGGCGTGGACGGCGTTGTCGATGAGGTTGACCGTGGTCTCGTGCCCGGCGCTGATCATCAGCACCAGGGTGTCGAGGAGTTCCTGCTCGGCGAGCTGAGTGCTGCCCTCCTCGTCGCGGGCCGCGATGAGGCCGGTGGTCAGGTCGTCGCCGGGCGACTCCCGCTTGGCGGCGACGAGTTCGGCCAGGACGACGTACAACCGCTCGTAGGCGGCCGTCATCTCGCCCGGGTCGGCGGAGGTGTCGAAGATGCGGTCCACCAGCCGGCGCAGCTCAGGACCGCCCTCCTCGGGCAGGCCGAACAGTTCGCTGATCACCTGGATCGGCAGCGGATAGCAGAACTCCTCGCGCAGATCGACGACTTGGGAACCGCTTCCGGCTTCCTCGATGCGGTCGAGGAGCCCCTTGGTGATCTCCTCGATCCGTGGCTGGAGCGCTGCCGTCCGGCGGGCGGTGAACGCCTTGGACACCAGGACGCGGAGGCGTTTGTGGTCGCCGCCGTACGCGGTGAACATGTTCTGCACGGCGACCCAGGTGAACAGCGGCCACTCCGGGGTGATCTCCCCGTTCGCGAACCGGGGCCAGTGCTGCCGGGCGTCCTTGGACACCCGGGGGTCGGTGAGCAGCCTCTTGAGCAGATCGGGGCTGCTCACCGCCCAGGCCTCCACGCCGCCGGGCAGTGCGACACGGGCCACCGGCCCCGCTGCACGGATGCGGGCACCCTCGCCGTGAATGTCGCGGCCGGTCGGGTCGATCACTAAAGGGCTGGGGTTTCCCATCAGGAGCCTCCACGGCATCAGGCATGCGCCGGTCATTCGGCACATCACCCTAAGCTGCCGTCCGGTTGCCCAGCGAGATCGCCCGGCGCCCGTTGCGTACGAGGGCAACTTCCCTGCGCGTACAGGCAAGTTGATCGTTCTGGTGGTTAGGGCCTGTCCGGCGGATCAGGCCGGAGGAAAGCAACGGCACCTTGCAAACACAGGTGGGCGTGCCAGACCCCGCGTCTGCGGCCTGATCCGCCGGACAGGCCCTAGGCCACGCCTAGGCGTGTCCGCGGCGCAGAAGACGGCGGCGCGGACGGCGCGGTTCCTGGTCCGGGAGCCAGCCGAAGGCGAGGCAGCTGCCGACGGCTCCGAGGAGGAGGCCGACGAAGAAGCCGCCGAGGTTGGAGGTGACCCAGGTGCCGAGGGTGAGGAGGATGCCGAGGAGGGAGTAGAAGAGGCGCTGCACCGGGTTGAAGAGGATCAGCAGGCCGCAGAGCACCATCAGGGTCGGCAGCAGATAGCCGGCCAGGCCCTGCGCGCCCATGTGCATGACGACCTTCATGGACGCCTTCTCGGTGAGCAGGATCTCCGCCCCCGCCAGGGTGAGCAGCAGCCCGCCCCAGAAGGGGCGGTGCGCGCGCCACTGCCGGAAATCGGACCTCAGGTCCCCTGGCTTCGTGATGCGATTCATCAGCAACCCTGGGAGCTGAAACTGAGGTTGAGGCCGGGGAGCTTGAACACCGCCGCCGTGGTCGCGTAGTTGGTCTGCCGCAGGTTCGCGATACGGACGGTGTCGGCCTGCTGGCTGAACACGCCGATGGGGCCCTGGACTCCGGCCTTGTCGAGGGTGCTGGCGTCGTTGCCGATCTCGATGTTCTTGAAGGACGCGTCGCCCGACAGTTCCGTGGAGTCGGTGGTGAGGTGGCTCGCCTGCACCTTCTCCTCGCCGCCGCCCGCCTTGATGAGCAGGTTCGTGCCGCCCAGGTCGACGCTCTGGCACAGCTTGGTGAGGGTCGCTCTCTTGATCGCGGAGGTGACGACCAGGACCTGGCCGCCGGTGTCGCCGGCGTTGGGGCTGCCCTCGGCCATGTAGTCGAGGCCGCCGAACTGCTCGAAGCCGGTTCCCTTGAGCTCGGTGGCGGTGACCGTGAACGGCATGCCGGAGATGGCGAACTGGACGCCGAGAGCGCCCTGCGCGGTGAGGATCATCAGCCCCGCGGCGATCGCGGTGGCCGGTACCGCCATCACGGCGGCTCTGCGCAGGCGGACCCGCCCGCGTCTCACCGGTTCGTCGGCGGCGGAACCGCTTTCCGTGCTTTCCGGGTCGGACGGGGTGGATGGGTTGGACGCCGTGGCGTCCGAGGACGAGGCCATGTCTGCTCCCTGGGCATGGGCGATGCGGGTTAGGGGATTCAACGGCGTGTTGTCCTGGCGCGGACAGCGGCTGCGACGCGGGCACCCTTGTCTCTCCTGGCGGATGGAAGGGCTTTCTTGTTACGCCTCAGTAGCCGTCGAGGAAGTTACCGGGGGTTACAGACGTGGGTCAAGGGACCTGTGGGAAAAGGGTGGCGGTTGTGCGACAGCTGTGAAGAGGGCGGCCGCTCTGATCTCCAACTTCCGTTCCCTGCCTTGACGTTGACCGTCCGGCGGGTCTAGAACTCTCCCTTGTCTCCACGGATCCGTGGCGCCGGATCCGCAGCGCGGCACATGTCACCCTCCTGGTCCCCGCTCTGTCGCGGGGCGGCGTGACACACCCGAAAGCGCATGCCATGTGCATCTGAAGCGCATCCGAAATGCGCGCGGCGCAATCTCCTGTCCAGCCCCCCCACGGCACCGGCACGGTCGCCTTCCCCCTTGGGCCGTGCCCGGTAGCCCCGTTGTCGCTGCCGGTCCGTCGCGTACGGAGAAGACGTCACGGGCCGGCAGCGGCCCCCTGCCCGCGCACCCCCTTCGGGAACGCGCACCCCCTTCGGGAACGCGCACCCCCTTCGGGAACGCGCACCCCCTTCGGGAACGCGCACCCCCTTCAGGAACGGGCACCCCCTTCAGGAACGCACACCCGCACCCCGTCGGAATCACGCACTCGCACCCCTCCGGAAAGAGGCACCCCCATGCGTACTCGATCCCTCCTCGCCCTCATCGGTGCCGCCACGGCGCTCGCGGTGTCCGCCACCGTCCCCGCGGCCGCCGCCGACACCCCGGTGCTCACCACCGGCAGCCTCGGCGGAACCCCCGTCGCCGTCGGTGACGTCCTCAACGCCTCGCTGGCGAGCGGCACCGCTGCCACGCTCTACTCCAGCAGCACCGGCACGAGCGGCATCTCCTGCACCTCGTCGGCCTTCACCGCCACCGTCACCGACAATCCGGCGGCTCCGGGAACGGCCACCGAGTCGCTCACCGGGCACACCTTCGCCACCAGTGGTTGCACCAGCAACGTCATCGGGGTGCTCGGCGTCACGGGCGTCACCGTCGACAACCTCCCTTACACCACCACGGTGGCCTCCGACGGCACGGTCACCGTCACTCCGGCCGCCGGCTCGACCATCCAGACCACCGTCGTTCTGCGCACCCTGCTGGGCAGCATCACCTGCGTCTACCGGGCGCCGAGCCTCTCCGGCACGGCGAGCAACACCGACAACAGCATCGCCTTCACCGGTCAGCAGTTCACGAAGTTCTCCGGCTCGTCCCTGTGCTTCAGCAACGGCTACTTCACTGCCAAGTACGCGCCCGTCACGGACACCAGCCAGGAGGGCAGCCCGGTGGTGTACGTCAACTGATCCACGCCGGAGCCCTGTTCAGCGGCGTCGCCAAGCAGTGAGGGCGACCCCCGCGGCAAGGAGGAACGCCGCCGCTCCGCCTGCTACCAGGGGGAGCGCGGTGTTGCCGCCGGAATCGCTGTCGGCGACGGGGGTGAGGTCGTCGGGAGCGGTCTCCTGGGCCGGTGAGGCGGCCGTCTGCGTGGGTGTGGGCGTCTGCACGGCCGGAGAGGTCGTCCGCGGCGGCTCCGGCGACTTGGTCGTGGGTGAAGGCGTCCGCTGTGCCGGTGAGGATGTCGCCGGTGCGGCGGCTCCGCCCGTGCCCTTGGCCGCTGCGGGGAACACCACGTCCGAGCACGAGTAATAGGTGTCCGACGTGCTGGAGTTCTGCCAGATCGTGAAGAGCAGCTGGCGGCCGGTCCGGTCGGAGGGCAGCGTGGCCTTGACGCTGTAGGCACCGTTGACGAGCGCCGGGTCGGTGGCGGTGGCGAACGGCTGAGAGGGCAGGTCGGACCACTTCAGGGGCTGTGTCGGGTCGTAACCCGGCTTGGTCAGATACAGCTTGAAGGTCCCGGTGTGCGGGATGGTCGAGCTGTATTTGAGGGTCAGGGCCGCACCGGGAGTCAGGCGGGTCGAGGGCCAGTCGGCGCGGGCGAGATCGAGGCCCTTATAAGCGGACAGCCCCCCGCTGCAGAGCTGCCCGTCGGGGATCACCTCGCGGTCGCGGCCGTTGACACCGGCGACCCGGAGGTTGTCCCAGGCCGTGAAGGGCGCACCGTTCGCGGCGATCGCCGCCGCGCAGGCCGCTGTGCGGGTGTTGCTCCCGCCCATGGGCGAGCACGCCACCACCCGGCTGACCGGATCCGTCGGCGCGCCATGCGCCTGGGCCGGTCCCGCGGCGAGCGTGGTGAGCAGCAGGGGTACACCCACGGCGACGGCGGCCGCTGCGGCGGTGCGGTGTGCGGTCACGGTCATCGGGACGGTCTCCTCGGCGGGGCGGTGGGGACAGCGGCAAGGCGGGTGCAACAGGGAAAGCGGCAAGGCAGATACGGCGGGAAAGCAGGCACGGCAGGCACAGCAGAAAGCCGGTGCGGCCGCACCGCATCACTTGAGCGGCCGCACCGCACGGTGGAGTACGGGAACCGAGCGCCCTGCGTTCAGATCCGCAACGGTGCCGAACCCGGGCGTTCCCGGCCAACCGCCCGTATCCGAGGGTTGGTTACCAGCCAAGTCGAGGGTTTCCCCTGTATCCCTCTTACCTGCGCTTTGCCTATCGTTCGACCACAGCCACCCCACAGGTAACCCCTCACCGGTCGCTACGCGCATGGTCGGCCACCGCGCCGCTTTCTGGTTTTGCACCCCCCGCCGCTTCGACGACGAAGCGAATCGACCGCTGCTCCGCCTCGCACCGCGCTGCCCGGAGCCGGCCCCGAAAGGCAAGCCCTTGCGTCCTTCCCCCTCCCGCGACGCCAGACGGAAGCTGATATCCGTCGCCGCGATATCCGCCGCGCTGCTGGCCGGTACGACCACCTCGGTCGCCGTCGCCCAGACTCCCGACGCCGCCCCGGCCGCCGAGACCACCGCCGCCGCGAACGCGGCCGCCGCTCCCGCCGAGCGCCTGATCGTCGGCTACAAGTCCGGCGCCACCGAGGCCAAGTCCAACACGGCCGCCGACGCCGACGCCCGGGCCAAGGGCGAGAAGGCGGGCGAGGACCTCGACTTCCAGCGCCGCCTCGGCACCGGCGCGGCCCTGGTCGACCTGGGCGCCGAGCTCAAGAAGGCGGATGTCGCCGACGTCATCGCGCAGTACCAGGCCGACCCGCAGGTCGCCTACGTCGTACCGGACCGCATCAACAAGCCGCTGGCCGACCCGAACGACACCGAGTACTCCAAGCAGTGGGACCTCTTCGAGGCCACCGCCGGCATGAACGTCCCGGGCGCCTGGGCCACCTCCACCGGCAGCGGTGTGACGGTCGCCGTCATCGACACCGGTTACGTCACGCACTCCGATGTGGCCGGAAACATCGTCGCGGGCTACGACTTCATCTCCGACACCGCGGTCTCGGTCGACGGCGACGGGCGCGACAGCAACCCGGCCGACCCGGGCGACTGGTACGCGACCGACGAGTGCGGCACCGGCACGGGTTCCAGCAACTCCTCCTGGCACGGCACGCACGTCGCGGGCACCATCGCCGCCGTCACCAACAACACCAAGGGCGTCGCGGGCATCGCGTACAACGCGAAGGTCTCCCCGCTGCGGGTCCTCGGCAAGTGCGGCGGCTACGACTCCGACATCATCGACGCCATCACCTGGGCGTCCGGCGGCACGGTCTCCGGCGTGCCCGCCAACACCAACGTCGCCAAGGTCATCAACATGAGCCTCGGCGGCTCGGGTGCCTGCACCTCCGCCACGCAGACCGCGATCACCGCCGCCGTGAACCGCGGTACGACGGTCGTCGTGGCCGCGGGCAACGAGAACTCCAACACCTCGGGCTTCTCCCCGTCGAGCTGCAGCAACGTCATCAACGTCGCCGCGACGAGCCGCACCGGCGCCCGTGCCTCGTACTCCAACTACGGCACCCTCGTGGACATCGCGGCCCCCGGCGGCCAGACCAGCACCGGTACGGCCAACGGCATCCTCTCCACGCTGAACTCCGGTACGAAGACCGCGTCCACGGAGTCCTACGCGTACTACCAGGGCACCAGCATGGCCACCCCGCACATCGCGGGCCTGGTGGCGCTGATGAAGTCGGCGAACTCCTCGCTGACCCCGGCCCAGATCGAGTCGGCCATCAAGACCAACGCCCGTGCCCTGCCCGGGGCCTGCACCGGTGGCTGCGGTGCCGGTCTGGCGGACGCGACGAAGACGGTGCAGGCGGTGAGCGGGTCCGGCGGCTCCACGGGGGGCACCACCTTCACCAGCGCTTCGGCCGTCGCGATCCCGGACGCGGGCTCCGCCGTGGAGTCGCCGATCACCGTCAGCGGCCGCACCGGCAACGCGCCCACCGCCCTCCAGGTCGGCGTCGACATCACCCACACCTACCGCGGTGACCTGGTGATCGACCTGGTCGCCCCGGACGGTTCGACGTACCGCCTGAAGGCCTCCAGCTCCTCGGACTCCGCGGACAACGTCAGCACCACGTACACGGTCGACGCCTCCAGCGAGACCGCGAACGGCACCTGGAAGCTCCGCGTCCAGGACACGGCCGCGCAGGACACGGGCACGGTCAACAGCTGGAAGCTGACCTTCTGACAACCGGCTTCTGTCGTATCTCGTACGGTGCCTCGCGGCGTCCCGGGTTCCGGGGCGCCGCGAGGCCGTTGTGCACGCCGGATACTGTGACGGCCATGGTGAACGAGTCGGCCCAAGGGGCAGCTGGCGTAATGTGTCCGGGCTGTGGCGGATCCTCGGTGCGTACGGTTGAGCAGGCCCGCTCCGAGCAGAAAGCCGGCGAAAAGGCCGGAGGGAAAGCCGGGGAGAAGGCCGGCGAGAAGGCCGACTGGAGGTCCGGCGGGAAGCCTGAGCGCGGCAGCCTGGCCGACCGCCTGGCCGTGTCGCCCGGCGCGACGGACTCCTTCGACTCGTTCATGCACTTCCTCGAAGGCATGGTGTTCACCGGCCTGGGCGTCGGACTCGCGTACACCGGTGTGCAGCAGGACAAGCCGCTGTACACGATCGGCGGGGTGCTCCTCGCGGTCCTGCTGTTCGTCGGGACCATCGTGGTGATCCGCGGCGAGGCTCGCGAGAGGGTCGTCGTGCCCAGGGGTGAACTGCGCGCGGAGCGGCTGTGGCGGGCGGGGTACTACTGCTCCGGCTGCGAGTCGGTGTTCTGCCCGGACGGCTCGCAGTGGCAGGGGACGCTGACACCCGAGCAGTTCAAGAAGCTGATGTGGACCGAGGCGGGTTACGCGGACCGGCTAGCCCATGACGACAAGGCCAAGGAGGCTACTGTGCCTGCCGAGGCCTTGTCCCGCACCGGAGGACCGCACCGCCATGTCTGACGCCGAAGGCGCACCCGTGATCCTCAGCAACGCGCCCGGCTCGTTCCCGTGGAGCGTGCTGGCCGAGCGGCACCCGGCGCTCATCCGCAAGGTGCGCAACGCCTTCCCGTACGCCCCCGAGCAGCAGCGTGCGCTCGACGCCCTGCTGGAGAACTGCACCGAGGGCGTCATCGAACCGCTCGGTGCGCAGGCGGAGGGCCGTGAGCAGTGGGAGGCGTGGGGACGGGAGTACTTCGGCCGGTCCTGGTTCGACGTGCCCTTCCTGTGGTCCGAGAGCTACTTCTACCGCCAACTCCTCGAATCCGTCGGCTACTTCGCCCCCGGACCCTGGCGTGGCATTGACCCCTTCCGCCCCTTCAAGCTCGCCGAACTCGACACCCCGGAGGCGGACGGGGAACTCGCCGCGCTCGACGACCTCGCGCACCAGCCGGTCGAGGACCAGGAGTTGGCGCTGCTGCACGGCTCGCTGTGGGGCAACCGCGCGGACCTCGGCTTCCGCCTTGCCGGCTCCGACGGCGACACGGCCGACAGTCCCCCACTCGTGGCCGATGACAGCGAGTTGCTCCGTTCGCTGTTCGCAGGTGGCACCCTCTGCGTGGTCGCGGACAACGCGGGCCGCGAACTCATCCCCGACCTGCTCCTCATCGACCATCTCCTGCGCCATGGCCGCGCGGGGCGGGCCGTCCTGCACGTGAAGCCGTACCCGTACTACGTCTCCGACGCCACGACCGCGGACGTGGTCGACGCGGTGCGTCACCTCGCCGCCGCGAAGGGCGCCGCCGGTGAGTCGGGCCACCGCCTCTGGTCGGCGATGACCGACGGCCGCCTCACGGTCCGGGCCCACCCCTTCTCCTGCGCACCCCTGCCGTACGCCGACATGCCGGACGACCTGCGCGCGGAGTTCGCCTCGGCGGACGTGACGATCATGAAGGGTGACCTGAACTACCGCCGCCTGATCGGCGACCGGTTCCGCCCCGCCACCACACCCTTCGCGACCCCCACCGCGTACTTCCCGGGTCCGGTCGCCGCCCTGCGCACCCTCAAGTCCGACGTGACCATCGGTCTCGACGCCCGCACCGAGGCCGCACTCGTCGCCGCCGAGGAGCAGCGCTGGCGCACGAGCGGCACGCATGCGCTGATTCAGGCCAGGCGGTGACGGCGAACCGCCGTCCGCTGTCGGGGCGTTGACCCTGACACTAGTGTCAGGGCCCTAACGTCGCGGCGTGCGAAGGGAATCCATCGGCATGCTCATCGGGGAGCTGTCCCGCAGGACGGGCGTCAGCACTCGGTCGTTGAGGTACTACGAGCAGCAGGGCCTGCTGGCTGCCGGACGGACGGCCAACGGCTACCGGGACTACGACGAGTCGGTCGTGGTCCGCGCCGCCAACATCCAGGGTCTGCTGCGTGCGGGGCTGACCGTCGACGACATCCGGGAGCCGCTGGGCCACGGCTGCCTGGACGAACCCTTGGATCAACTGCCGCTGTGCGAAGGCGCGTTGGAGACCGCCGCTGACCGGCTCGACGAGTTGGACCGGCGGATCGGCGCGCTGCGGCAACTGCGCGAACGGCTGGCCGGACAGGTGGAGCGGACACGGGACGCGCTGGACGCGCGTGAGGGGAGCTGAGGGTATGCGGATCGGAGTGGGGCCGCACCGGCTGTGGCCGGGACAGGAGAGCGAACTCGACGGGGTCCTGGAGACGGCCCGCACGGCCGAGCGGCTGGGCTTCGACCACCTTGTTGCAGGGAGCCATGTCCTCGCGGGCGACCTGGGGGTGACCGCGGACCCGCTGGTGCTGCTGTCGGCGATCGCGGGCGCGACGGACCGGATCCGGGTGGTGACCAGCGTCCTGATCCTGCCGCTCTACAACCCCGTCGTCCTCGCCCATCAGGCGGCCACCCTCGACCGCGTCTCGGGCGGCCGTTTCACGCTCGGCGTCGGCACCGGCTGGGACCCGGCGGAGTTCGCCGCGGTGGGTGCCTCGTTGCGCGGGCGCGGCAAGCGGATGGACGAACAGCTCGCCGTCATGCGGGAGTTGTGGGAGGACCGGGCCGAGGGGATGCGGCTGGGAGTACGGCCGCGCACCCCCGGCGGACCCGAGGTGTGGATCGGCGGAGAGAGCGACGCGGCACTGGGCCGGGCCCTGCGGTACGGCGACGGGTGGCACGGCTCGGGAGTCGACGCGGCCGCCCTGACCGCCGTACGGGAACGGCTCGCGACGCTCGGCAAGGAGGCCGGCCGGGATCCGGACACCCTCGCGCTGACCTCGGGCGCGTTCCTCGTGCCACCGGGCTTCTCCCCGGCCGTGGACATGCCGTGGCGTCCGCTCGGCGGCGAAGAGGCCACCGCCGACAGCGTGAACGACGAACTCGGTCGGCTCGCCGAGGCCGGTCTCGCCTCCTGCTCCCTCTGGCTTCCGGTGACGACGGAGGCGCTGCCCGACGCGCTCGCGTGGGTGGCGGCGGAGGTGCTGCCGGTGTTCTCCGGCGGCTGAGGGGCCGAGGGGGCGGAGCCTCCGGAGGAGCCCGCCCCCACTCGCCGTCAGCCGACCCGCACGTCCTGCCACACCATCCGGTGGTCGGACGTCGGCACGGTCGTGCCGTTCCCGACGAGCCGGTACAGGGGATCGTCCGACGTGGGCCAGAAGATCCCGTTGGACAGCGGCGTCAGCCCCTTCGACGGGAGGACGTGGTCCACCCGCAGATTGCCGGGCGCGACGTCGTTGAAGTCGCTGGTGTCGTACGCCGGGTTCCCGACGTGCGAGGTGTTCGCACCGCCCTGGAGCCTCGCGGCCTCGACACCCCCCGCGCTGGCGGGCGGAGTCTTCGGCAGCCGCACCGCCGGGTGGTCCAGGAGCTGCAGAATCGCGTCGTCGTAGCTGTCGCCGTCGTGCGGGTCGGCGTTCTGGTCACCCGCGATGACGAACCGCGCCCCGGGCCGCAGCCCGCCGCGTACCCCCTTGTCGTCGTACAGGTAGGCGCCACGCCTGCGTCCCCCGATGTAGTCGGCCCACAGCCGGATCTCGTCGTGGTTGCGACGCCCGTTGCGGTCCTCCGTGCCGTCGAAGGTGGGCGGCGTCGGGTGGGAGACCAGGAAGTGCACGGTGTCGTGGCCGACGCGGACCGGCACGTCCCAGTGGCTCTTGGAGGACAGCCGCAGGATCGCGCGGGCCTCGTCGCTGTAGTAGCCCTCGGGAATGATGTTGCCGGGCATGTCCTTCCACAGGAAGTTCTGGAAGGTGCGCACCGCGCGGGTGTCGATCGGGCATTTGGAGAGCACGACCATGCCGTACTGGCCCGGGAACCAGCCGTACCCGTAGGCGTCCTGCCCGTACGCGTCCGAACCCGGCGTGGTGACCGCCCCGTTCCTGCCGTCGAGGTCCACCCCGGAGGCGACGCCGGTGTTCACGGGAGCGGTGAAGTGGTACGGGAAGCGGATCGGCTTGGAGCCGTTGTGGCCCACCGCGAGGTAGTTGCGCAGGAACAGGCCGACCGAGGTGCCGTTCTCGTCGTAGTCGAACTCGTTGATCAGGACGATGTCGGGATCGACTCTCTGGATGGTCTCCGCGACGTTCTGCGCCTGGATGTTGCCGGGCGTCGACAGGTCTGTGATCAGGGCGCCCTGGGTGCCGCGGTTCAGGGAGGCATTGAAGGTGGCGAAGCGTACGGAGCGCTTGCGGTCGGCTGCCGACGCGCTGAACGCTGTCGACCCGGCCAGCGCCGCTCCGGCGAGTCCGGCGAGGGCGGCGCGGCGTGAGAACGGGCGGGGCGACGGGCTCGGCTGGTTCATCGGGACTCCGGGAAGGGGAGGGGACGCGTGAACCCCCGTAGTCTCTGCGCGTAGATGCGGCCGCCACAAGGGTTGGCGGCGACTTGGAGGTACGAGGACGGGATCGGCCAGAAGCCGGTGAAGTCCCGTCCAGTTACCGTCCTTCGGGCGTACACCGTGGCTTTACGCACGAGGTCTGCCGGTGCGGCGTACGTTCACACGCCGATTCACGCGATGGTGTGATCATGTCCCGGCTCGTGGATGCCCCCGGAAGGCCCTGGGTAGTGCCCGGCCATGACGCAGCCGTTCGAACTCCCGCACTTCTACATGCCGTATCCCGCGCGGCTGAACCCGCATCTCGACGAGGCGCGGGCCCACTCGGTCGAATGGGCCCGCGGAATGGGCATGCTGGAGGGCTCCGGAGTCTGGGAGCAGTCCGACCTCGACGCGCACGACTACGGGCTGCTCTGCGCGTACACGCACCCCGACTGCGACGGCCCGGCGCTCTCGCTCATCACCGACTGGTACATGTGGGTGTTCTTCTTCGACGACCACTTCCTGGAGATCTTCAAACGCAGCCAGGACCGCGACGGCGGCAAGGCCTACCTCGACCGGCTGCCGCTCTTCATGCCGCTGGATCTCTCGACTCCCGTACCGGAGCCGGAGAACCCCGTCGAGGCGGGGCTCGCCGACCTCTGGGCGCGCACGGTGCCCTCGATGTCCGTCGAGTGGCGCAGGCGGTTCGCCGTCTCCACCGAGCATCTGCTGAACGAGTCGCTGTGGGAGCTCTCCAACATCAACGAGGGGCGGGTCTCCAACCCCGTCGAGTACATCGAGATGCGCCGCAAGGTGGGCGGCGCCCCCTGGTCGGCGGGGCTGGTCGAGTACGCGACCCGCGAAGTGCCCGTCGCCGTCGCCGGGTCGAGGCCGCTGAGGGTGCTGATGGAGACGTTCTCGGACGGGGTGCATCTGCGCAACGACCTGTTCTCGTACCAGCGGGAGGTCGAGGACGAGGGCGAGCTCAGCAACGGTGTCCTCGTCCTGGAGACCTTCTTCGGCTGCACGACCCAGGAGGCCGCCGAGACCGTCAACGACGTCCTCACCTCCCGGCTCCACCAGTTCGAGCACACGGCGTTCACCGAAGTGCCCGCGCTGGCCCTGGAGAAGGGGCTCACCCCGGACGAGGTCGCGGCGGTCGCCGCGTACACGCAAGGGCTCCAGGACTGGCAGTCCGGCGGCCACGAGTGGCACCTGCGGTCCAGCCGCTACATGAACGAGGGGGCCCTGTCGCAGGGAGAGCCCTTCGGTGCCGCCGGGTTCGGGACGTCCGCCGTCGACATCGGCGCGCTGCTCTCGGCGGCCGGTGCCGAGCGGCTGCGCTCGTACACCCATGTCCCGTTCCAGAAGGTCGGACCCTCTCAACTCCCCGACTTCTACATGCCGTTCGAGCTGACGCTCAGCCCGCATCTGGCGGGCGCCCGGGACCGGCTCACCGGCTGGATGCGCGACATGGGGATGCTCCAGGAGGGCGTCTGGGACGAGGACAAACTCCTCGCCTACGACCTGCCGTTGTGCGCGGCGGGCATCCACCCGGACGCGACGCCGGAGGCCCTCGACGTCAGCTCCCAGTGGCTGGCCTGGGGCACCTACGGCGACGACTACTACCCGCTCGTCTTCGGCAACCGCCGCGACCTGGCCACCGCCAAGCTGGTCACCGCGCGCCTGTCGGCCTGCATGCCCATCGACGGTGAGGAGGTCCCCGTCCCGGTGAACGGCATGGAGCGCGGCCTCATCGACCTCTGGGAGCGCACCGCCGCGGACATGAACCAGGACGAGCGGCGCCAGTTCCGGGCCGCGGTCGACGTGATGACGGAGAGTTGGTTGTGGGAGCTGTCCAACCAGCTCCAGCACCGCATCCCCGACCCGGTCGACTACCTGGAGATGCGCCGCGCCACCTTCGGCTCCGAACTCACCATGAGCCTGTGCCGCATCGGCCACGGCCGGAAGGTACCGCCGGAGGTCTACCGCAGCGGCCCCGTCCGCTCGCTGGAGAACGCGGCCATGGACTACGCGATGCTCCTGAACGACGTCTTCTCCTACCAGAAGGAGATCGAGTACGAGGGCGAGGTCCACAACGGCATCCTCGTCGTGCAGAACTTCTTCGGCTGCGACTACCCGGCCGCGCTCAATGTCATCCACGACCTGATGACCCAGCGCATGCAGCAGTTCCAGCACGTCGCCACCCATGAACTGCCCATCCTGTACGAGGACTTCAAGCTCTCCGAGGAGGTGCGCCAGATCATGCAGGGCTACGTGACGGAGCTGCAGAACTGGCTCTCCGGCATCCTGAAGTGGCACCAGGACTGCCACCGCTACGGCGCCGCCGACCTGGCCCGCCGCGCCCACGGCTTCGTACCGGACCGGGTACCCGCACTCCCCTTCAACTGGTCGGGGACTCAGGTGCCGACGTCGGTCTGACGTTCAACCGCGCCGCGGGGCACGGCGGCCACGAGGAGGGTCACACCGGCTGAGGCCGCGTCCTCGCCGCGTGCTCCACTGCGGCTCGCGCCAGCGCCCGCACGATCGGGTGTGGACGCGAGCCGTCCCCGGACAGCTCCGGCTGGAAGAGGGTGGCCAGGAAGAAGGGGTGGCCGGGGAGTTCGGCGATCCGCGCCTGACCGTCCTCGTCGTGACCGCTGAACCGCAGTCCATGGGCGCGCAGGGTGTCGAGGTGGCGTGAGGGGCCGTAGGCGCAGAAGTAGCGCTCGACCGTCCGCTCGGAGCCGATCACCGACTGGGCGAGCGAGCCGGGCTCGATGGTGACCGTTCCCTCGTGGCCGACGAGGGAACAGGCGAGCGGCTCGATGAGGAGGTCGTCGGCGTCGGGGTCGTTCTCGGCATGGGCGGCGTTCGTGAGACCGCAGACGTCACGGGCGTACTCCAGGAGGGCGTGCTGGAAGCCACCGCACGTGCCCAGGAACGGGATGCCGCCCTCGCGTGCGGTGCGGATGGCGGTGAGCACTCCGGCCTCGCTGCGGTACGGGCTGCCGGGCAGTACCCACACGGCGTCGAAGCCGCGCACGGCTTCCTCGTCCACGGCGTCCTCGGACGGGATCCAGTAGGCGTCGAGGACGAGCCGGTCACGGGTGGCGAGGGCGTCGAGCAGGAGCGGGACGCGGGTGTGCGAGACGACGTTGGGGGAGCGGTCGCCCACGAGGGCGAGGCGAGCGGTGTGCGTGGCGTTGTCCGTCATGCCGACATCCTCGGCCGCCCTACTCGTTCACGTCCAACGATGATTTCTGCACCCTCGATAAGCAACGCTGATGTGGTCGGGGATCCTTGAGCACATGGACCCGCATCTCCTGCGTACGTACGTCACGGTGGCCCGGCTCGCCTCCTTCTCGGAAGCCGCCCGCGAGCTCGGTTACACCCAGTCCGCGGTGTCCCAGCACATCGCCGCGCTGGAACAGGACCTCGGCACCCCGCTGCTCACCCGCCGCCCCGTGGTGCCCACCGCGTCCGGCGAGCGGCTCCTCGAACACGCGGGACCGCTGCTGCTGCGCCTGGACGCCGCCCGCGCCGACGTCGTACGGATGGCGGCCGCGCCCGAGCACGGGCTGACGCTCGCGGTGGCACCGACGGCGCTCGGGCCGCGTACGGTCGCCGCGCTCCCCGCAGCCGGTGTGACCGTACGGGTGCTGGCCCGCGACGAGATCCCCGCGGCGGTGGCCACCGGCGCCGCGGACCTGGGCCTCGTCGACGGACTCGCCGCGCCCAGCGACCCGCTCCGGCTGCCCGACGTGGCGCCGCTGACCACGCGGAGTGTCGGGGAGGAGCCGGTCTGCGTACTGCTGCCCGAGTCCCATCCCCTCGCCCGCCGTACGGGGTTGCGCCTCGGCGACCTGGTCGACGCCCGCTGGCTGGACGCTCCCGGTGCGGGCCTGCCGTTGGCCCAGCTCCGTACCGCGAACGGCAGCGGAGGCTTCCGCCCGGCGCTGCGCTACGAGGGCACCGACATCCGCACTCTCACGGCGCTGGCCGCGGCCGGGCACGGCTTGACCCTGCTTCCCCGGGCGATGGCCACCGGTGTCCCGGGAGCCGTCGCCGTGCCCCTGGTGTCGCCACGCGTGGTGCACCGGACGGAGCTGGTGCACGGCGGATCACTGCGCGGAGCCGCGGCGACAATGGCGGACAAACTTCTCGAACGCGCTTGACAGTCTCACTCGTTCGTGAATCGTCGCGCGCCCGGGCGCCGGGTAGAGCAACAGCCGGGGGCGGTCCGTAGAGCATCTGCCGGAGGCGATCAATGGAACAGACCGCGTTGCGTCCCAAGCCGATGCCCGGTCAGGAGCCGGGCGGTGGCCGTCCGTCCGGCGCCGCCCGGCGTCCGCACGCCGCACGGCGACGCGGCAAGCGGCTGATGACTCTGCTGTTCGGCCTCTTCGTAGGGACCGTCCTGGTCCTGTCGGGCGTCGGACTCGGCACCGTGGGCGCCACGGTGATCGGGATGAGCAAGCTGGCGGATCTGCAGAAGCAGGCGGCGGGGGCGGGCGCGCCCGGCCAGTCCGCGCCGTCGGGACAGGCCTCCGGGGCGGCATCGCCCGGCGGGTCCAAGTCGGCGCCGGACAGCGGGAGTTCAACCCCCGCGAAGGAACCGAAGGAACCGGGGAAGTCGGAGGATGAATCGGGGAAGGAGCCCGTACGCGCAACGCTCGGCGTCGAGGCCGTCGACGCCTCCGAGGACGCGGGCGCACTCGTCGTCGGCGTTCACATCCCCGGCCCGGGCTACGCGGCAGGACTGGTGCGCGGCGACGTCCTGCTCGCCTTCGGTGAGACCAGGATCGGTTCGGCCGCCGACCTGGCGCGGGCGGTCGCCGCGGCCGACCCCGGGAGGTCCGTCACACTCACCGTGCGGCACGCGAACGGCAACCAACAGCAACTGTCCACGACCCCAGGGGTCGTGACCTGAGCTCAGACCACCCTGAAGTGGCTGGTCAACCGCCCCTCGTCATCGAGCACATGAAACGCGAACCCTGGAGGAGCATCCCGGTCCGCCGCTCCCTCGCCCTCCCACGGCAGCCGCAGCGTCCACGTCACCCCGGGTCCGACGACCAGCGGCCGCCCGGCGAAGGAGGTCGCGGCGGGCGTGTGCGCGTGGCCGGTGATGAGCCCGGCCACCTCGGGCCGCCGCTCCAACAGCGCGGTCAGGGAACGCGGCCGGCGCAGCTGGTAGGCGTCCGGCAAGGGGTGGTGCAGCGCCACCGGCGGGTGGTGGAAGGCGAGCAGCGCCGGCACATCGCCGTTCAGCTCGTCGAGCGTCGCCTCGATCCAGGCGTACGTCTCCTCGTCGAGCTCGCCCTCGTCGCGGCCCGGAATGCTGGAGTCGCACATCAGGACGGCCGCGTCGTCGAAGACATGGACGCTGTTGACCGGCCCGTCGGCCGCGGGTTCCCCGAGCAGCGCCTTGCGGTAGGGCGCGCGGCTGTCGTGGTTGCCCGGGCAGGTGAGTACGGGGAAGGGTGTCGCGCTGTCGCGCAGCCCGAGAAGGCGCGCAGCCTCCTCGTACTCGGCCTCCGTGCCGTGGTCCGCGATGTCCCCGGTCACCAGGAGCGCGTCCACCTTCCCGGGAAGCCCCCACAGCCGGTCGCGTACCCGCTCGGCCCGCTCCGTCGCCCGCTCGGTCCCATCCAGATGCAGGTCACTGATGTGTGCCAGTACGAGCATGCCCATCCCTTCATCGCCCTAATGGGTGGCATCGATCTAACCATTAGATCTAATGGCATGGCAATGACTGGCCATTAACTCCGAGCCGCCGGAAAAGGGTTGGCCGAGATCGGGACCGCACGCCACGATGGCGGCATGCTGAGCACCCTCCTCGCCTTCCTCGGCGCCTGCACACTGATCGCCGCCTCTCCCGGACCGAGCACCGTGCTGATCATCAAGCGCTCACTGCACAGCAGGCGCTCCGGCTTCCTGACGGTGCTCGGCAACGAGACCGGCGTCTTCGTCTGGGGAGTCGTCGCCGCGTTCGGCCTGACCGCACTCCTTGCCGCCTCCGAGCTGGCGTACGACGTCATGCGGATCGTCGGCGCGGCTGTGCTCGTCGGCTTCGGCGTCCAGACGCTGTGGCAGGCGCGCCGTTCCAAGGGGACCGTGAACAGCGAGGGCTGGGAGGGCGCCGGGAAGAGCGACTGGGTCTCCTACCGAGGTGGTCTGCTGCTCAACCTCGCCAACCCCAAGGCGGCCATCTTCGCGATGTCCTTCCTCCCGCAGTTCGTGCCCGAGGGCGCCCCGCATCTGCCCACCATGGTCGGACTCGCCGCGCTCTGGGCGGTCTACGAGGTGGGCTATTACGGCCTGTACGTGTGGTTCGTCGGCCGGATGAAGGCCGTACTGTCCCGGACCGGCGTGCGCCGGCGCCTGGAGCAGGTCTCCGGGGGCGTACTGCTGCTCCTGGGCGCCCGGCTGGCCCTGGAGAGCTGACGCGAGCGCGGCAACCGGCTCGCGCCCGCCCCACTGGAGGGGCAGGATGCTGCCCGTAGCCCCCTGGGGAATCCGGGAAAGACGGAGGCATGGATGACCGGCACACCCGCGCCCTTCACCGCCGGTGACTACGAGGCCCGTATGCGGCGCGCGGCCGATGCCGCCGCGGACGCGGGGCTCGACGGCGTCCTGGTCGCGCCGGGGCCCGATCTGGTGTGGCTGACCGGGTACCGGCCCGTGGAGACCGAACGGCTCACCGTGCTGGTGCTCAGGCCCGGCCAGGATCCCGTCCTCGTCGTGCCCACCCTGGAGGCCCCGGACGCGGCAGCGGCGGCCCCCACGCTGGCACTCCGTGACTGGACCGACGGCAAGGACCCGTACGAGGCGACCGGCGCCCTCCTCGCCGGCTCCGGCCGCTTCGGCGTCAGCGACAACACCTGGGCCCTGCACCTGCTCGGCCTCCAGAAGCGGCTGCCGGACACGCGCTACGTCGCCCTCACCGAGGCCCTGCCGATGCTGCGGGGTGTCAAGGACGCGGCGGAACTGGACCGCCTTGCGGCTGCGGGCGCCGCCGCGGACGCGACGTACGAGGAGATCAGGAAGGTTCCCTTCGCGGGCCGCCGGGAGACGGACGTCGCCGCCGATGTCGCCGCCCTGCTGCGGCAGTTCGGGCACTCCCAGGTCGACTTCACCATCGTCGCCTCGGGCCCCAACGGAGCCAACCCGCACCACGAGGCCGGCGACCGCGTCATCGAACGCGGCGACATGGTCGTCCTCGACTTCGGCGGCCTCAAGCACGGCTACGGCTCCGACACCTCCCGCACGGTCCACGTCGGCGAACCGGACGACGAGGAGCGCACGGTGCACGACATCGTGCGCGAAGCACAGGAGGCGGGCTTCCGGGCGGTGCGGCCCGGCGCCGCCTGCCAGGACGTCGACCGGGCGGCCCGCGCGGTCATCACCGAGGCCGGGTACGGCGAGTACTTCATCCACCGCACCGGGCACGGCATCGGCGTCACCACCCACGAACCGCCGTACATGATCGAGGGCGAGGAACTGCCCCTCGTCCCCGGAATGTGCTTCTCCGTGGAGCCCGGCATCTATCTGCCCGGCCGCTTCGGAGTGCGCATCGAGGACATCGTGACGGTGACCGAGGACGGCGGGCGCCGCCTCAACACCACTTCCCGAGAGCTGGTGATCGTCGACTGACCGGAAGTTCTTCCCACGCCCGACCGGAAAGTCCTTCCACGCTCGGTTCCCACGTCCCCGAACGACAGCGGCGCGACCATGACCCAGGCACCGACACCGACCGCGGACGCCGTCCGCCGACTGGTCCGTACCCTGCTCGCCGACGCCCCCGCGGCGGGCCGGGGCCCCGACGTCCGGCCCATCACCGAGGGTGGCGGACACTCCACCTGGTGGGTCGGTTCGCGTCATGTCCTGCGGCTCGCCCCGGACCGCGAGGCCTCCGCACGCCAACGCCGTGAACTGCGGCTGCGTGACGTGGTCCGCCCGCATGCCGGGGTCGCGGTCCCGGTGAGCGTCGCGCACGGCGAGTGGGCCGCCGGTCTGAGCTACACCCTCGACACCAAGCTGGCCGGCGTCACCGGCGAGGAACAGGACGTCTCCGCCATCGGCGAGGCGGACCTCGCGGCGCTCCTCGCGGGGCTGCGCGAGGTGCCCGTACGACAGGCCGAGGCTCTCGGTGTTCCGCGCGCCGCGCCGCGCTCCCTGGAGGCGCTGCGGACGTCCGCGGGACGGGCCGCCGAACAGCTCGCGTCCGCCGACGAGTTCGACCCCGCCCGGCTCGCCCAGCTCACCGCGGCAGCCGCCGTCAAGCTCGCCGGACAGCCCGGCGCGGCCGTCCTCGTGCACCACGGCCTCAAGGGCGGACACCTGGTCGTCAGCGCCGACGGTCGGGTGCGCGGTGTCCTGGACTGGACCGACGCGGTGATCGGCGACCCCACCGAGGACATCGCCGGGCTCGCCGTCGCCGTCGGCGCCCCCGCGGCCGTACGCGCCGCCACCCTCGCCGGGTACGGCGCCCGCCCCTGTCTGCGCGGCCTGTGGCTGTCCCGCTGCGACACCGTGATCCGGCTCGCCGACCGTTTCCAGGGGCGTGACGAGAGCCCCGTCGCCCTCCTGAGGACCCAACTGCGCCGGGCCTGGGAGCCGATCCTGCTGGAACGCGTCACGGAACTGACGGGCGACGACTGAACCACTGTGGGCTCACGCCCGCTCGACCCGCCACCGGATCACGCCTGCCTCAGCACCACACACGACTCGCCCGGCACGCTCAACACCCCGTCCTCGCCCGGCGCCCGGACCGGCTCCCAGGCGGCCAGCACGCGCGCGTGGCGGATGCCGAGGGGGATCTCCGCGGTCTCCTTGGAGAGGTTCACGGCCACCCGGACGTCCCCGCGCCGCAGGGCCAGCCAGCGGGCCTCCTCGTCGTAGGCGACCTTGACGGCGGCGAGGTCGGGGTCCGAGAGGTCGGCCTGGCGCCGGCGCAGGGTGATCAGGTCGCGGTACCAGGCCAGTACGCGCGCGTGGAGTGCCTCTTCGGGCTCCGACCAGTCCAGGCAGGAGCGGTCCCGGGTGGCCGGGTCCTGGGGGTCCGGGACGTCCTCCTCGGCCCACCCGTGCGCCGCGAACTCCCGGCGCCTGCCCCGCCGTACGGCATCGGCGAGCTCGGGATCGGTGTGGTCGGTGAAGAACTGCCAGGGTGTGCCCGCGGCCCACTCCTCGCCCATGAACAGCATCGGCGTGAAGGGCCCGGTGAGCGTCAGCGCGGCGGCGCAGGCCAGCAGACCGGGGGAGAGGGAGGCCGAGAGCCGGTCACCCTGGGCGCGGTTGCCGATCTGGTCGTGGGTCTGGGCGTAGCCGAGCAGGCGGTGGGCCGAGACGCGCGTACGGTCGAGCGGGCGGCCGTGGGAGCGCCCGCGGAAGCTCGAGTAGGTGCCGTCGTGGAAGAAGCCGGACGTCAGCGTCTTCGCCAGCGACGCGAACGGGGCGCGCGCGAAGTCCGCGTAGTAGCCCTGCGTCTCACCGGTCAGCGCGGTGTGCAGCACATGGTGGAAGTCGTCGTTCCACTGCGCGTGCAGCCCGAGGCCGCCCTCCTCGCGGGAGGTGATGAGCCGGGGGTCGTTCAGATCCGATTCGGCGACCAGGAAGAGCGGCCGCCCCAGGTCCGCGGCGAGGCCGTCCACGGCCGTCGACAACTCCTCCAGGAAGTGCAGCGCCCGGCTGTCCCGCAGCGCGTGCACCGCGTCCAGGCGCAGCCCGTCAAGACGGTAGTCGCGCAGCCACGCCAGCGCGCTGCCCACGAGATACGCGCGCACCTCGTCCGAACCGGGCGCGTCCAGGTTCACCGCGGAGCCCCAGGGCGTCTGGTGGGTGTCCGTGAAGTACGGCCCGAACGCGGGCAGGTAGTTGCCGGACGGACCGAGGTGGTTGTGCACGACGTCGAGGACGACGCCCAGGCCGAGTTCGTGCGCCCGGTCGACAAAGCGCTTCAGCGCCTCGGGGCCGCCGTACGGTTCGTGCACGGCCCACAGCGAGACACCCTCGTACCCCCAGCCGTGCCGTCCGGGGAACGGGCACACCGGCATCAACTCGACGTGCGTGATGCCCAGTTCCTGGAGATGCCCGAGCCGCTCGGCGGCCGCGTCAAGGGTGCCCTCGAGCGTGTACGTCCCCACGTGCAGCTCGTACAGGACCGCGCCCGGCAGCGGACGCCCCGCCCACTCCGTGCGCCAGGCGTACCGCTCCGGGTCGACCACCGCGCTCAGCCCGTCGGGGCCGTCCGGCTGCCGCCGTGAGCGCGGATCGGGCAGCACGGGACCGTCGTCCAGCGCGAAGCCGTACCGCGTCCCGTCCCGCGCCTCCGCGTCACCCGTCCACCACCCGGCACGCTCCGGATCGTGCTCCAACGCGCGCGTGGTGCCCTCGCAGTGGAGTGTCACCCGGTCGGCCTGCGGTGCCCACACCTCGAACCGCACTGACGGTTCCCCCTTGTTCGCTCAGCGTTGATCGCTCACCGTTGTCCGCTCACCGTGACGCAGCTTGTCCATGGTGCTTCACGCGAGATCAATTCGCTTTCGAATCCACCCTTTTGCCGCGTGTTCGCCACCTGGAACGGTCCGGTCGGCCGCAGCCGCCGTTTCCGTGTTTTCTGGACACCCCGCCCGCGCTGCCCGACAATCACGAGCGTGACGTCGTCCTTCGAGTTCCACACGTACCCCGCGCGGCTGTCCGACGCGGAGCGCGACCGGGCGCTGAAGGCGCTCCGTGACGGCGTCGCCCTCGGGCGCCTCTCGCACGACACGTTCATCCGCCGCATGGAGCTGGCGCTCACCGCCCGCAGGTCCGACGAGCTGGCCGTGCTCACCGCCGACCTGCCCACCGAGAACCGCTGGTCGAAGCTGGTGTTCGGCACAGTCGAGGCGGTCTCCGGCTTCTCCGTACGGGTGCGCAGGGCCTGGCAGGCCGAGAAGCTCCCGAAGCTGCTGCTGCCCCAGCCGGCGGGCATGTACCCGCTGCGGATCGGCCGCGACCCCGCCAACGGTCTGCGGCTCAACCACGAGACGGTGTCCCGGATACACGCCGAGCTGAGCCGGCAGGGCGGTCTGTGGGTGCTGCGCGACCTCGGCTCGACCAACGGCACGACCGTCAACGGGCGGCGCGTCATCGGCGCCGCCGTCGTCAAGGACGGCGACCAGATCGGCTTCGGGCGGATGACGTTCCGGCTCGCGTCGGACTGAACGCACGGGTGACGTTCCGACTCGCGTGGAACTGCCCCGCGCGGGTGGCGTTCCGGTTCACCGCCGACTGAGCTCTGGCCTGGGATTTGCGCTCAGTTTTCGCCGACTCTCCTTACGCTCCACGGTGTTGACGTACCCCAAGAGGCGTGACTGACTGTGCGTACACCATGCACATCAGGTGAACCGACGGCACCACTCACAGTGGAGGTGTGCCCTGCCGCCGCTCCTCCGCTACCCGACTGTGGACGAGCTGGGAGCCCGTGCGGCCACGCTCGTCGCCCGCCGTCCTCGCGACGCCCGCCTGCGCAGCGTGGGCACGTCACGGGCGGGCACGCCGCTGTGGCTCCTGTCCGTCGGGCACGGCAGCCGTCAGGCCCTCGTCGTCGCCGGACCGCACGCCAACGAACCCGTGGGCGGTGCCACGGCCCTGCGTCTTGCCGAACGGGCGCTCGCCGACCCCCGGTTGTGCGAGGGCGCCGACGCCACCTGGAACCTGCTGCTCTGCCTGGACCCCGACGGCGCGCGCCGCAACGAGGCCTGGCTGTCGGGCCCGTACACCCTCGGCAACTATTTCAGGCACTTCTTCCGGCCCGGCTTCCTGGAGCAGCCCGAATGGCTGCCCGAGGGCGCGGAAGGGGCGACCCTACCCGAGACCCGTACCCTCCTCGACCTCCAGGACGAACTGCGGCCCTTCCTGCAGTGCTCCCTGCACGGCGTCGACGTGGGCGGCGCCTTCGTCGAGCTCACCCGCGAGCTGCCCGGAATCGCCCAGCGCGTCGCGCACACCGCGACCCGCCTCGGCATCCCGCGCGAACTCGGCCCGTACGACACCCTGTACTGGCCGACGCTCGGCCCCGCCGTCTACCGCATCCCGCCGCCGCGCAGGGGAGACCTCGCGGCCGCCATCACGGAGGCCGCGGTCGAGTCCACCTGGTTCCACCCGCACCCGTACGGCACCGTGACAGCGGTCGTCGAGGCCCCCATGTGGGGTGTCGCCGCCGTGGAGGACCCCTCACCGCCCGCCGACGCCGACGCGGCGCTGCGCGCCGTCAGCCACGCCCTGCGCGACGACACCCGGCTCCTGGAGGGGATCCTCGCGCGCGTGCGCCCCGTTCTCGACAACTCCCCGGACGTGGCCTGCCTCCTCGCGCCCGTGGACGACTATTTACTGGTCGGCCCCGGTCTCGCCGATTCGTGGGACCCCGACCTGCACGACGGTGGAGCGCGCCCACTGCCGCCGCTCAACACCGCGCGGCTGACCGCCCTGCGCCTCGCGGGCCGCCGGGTCGCCCTGCGCACCGCGGGACTGCTGCACCAGCTCGTGACCGGCTCCGGACACGACCCGCGCGGAGCGCTGCCGGAGCTCGACCGGCTGATCGACGAGTGGTGCGCCGACTACCGCGACGGCTGCGGGGCGCGCTGGATCCCGGTCGCGCGTCAGGTCGAGTACCAGGCGCGCGTGGTGCTCGCCGCGTTCGAACTCGCCGGACGGCACGCGCGCGTGCACTCCCGTTCGGGTGAGACGGGGTGGGGTTCGCAGGCCGCGGTGCCGATGCATCGGGAATGACGAAAACCACTCAAGCGGTACGGGGCGGTCTGCTCGCGGCGGTCGCCCTCCTCACCGTGGGCGCGGCCCCGGCGATGCCTCAGCAGGCCGTCCAAGGCAACTGGCTGTACCTCACGGTCACCACCGGCGACGCCCGGTCCAGCGACACCCGCGGCACACTGCTGCTCTGCGACCCGCCCCAGGGCCACGCCCACGCGGCACAGGCCTGCGAGGAACTCCGGGCCGCCGAAGGGGACATCACCCGCATCCCGGTCAGGGCCGACGTCCTCTGCCCGATGATCTACGCGCCGGTCACCGCCTCGGCGCGCGGCGAGTGGAACGGCCGACGGACCGAGTACACGCACACCTTCTCGAACACCTGCATGATGGGAGTCGAGACGGGGTCGGTGTTCGCGCTCGGAGGCTGACTCCGTAGAGGCCGATTCAGGACTGCGCGTCACGTGCGTGGCGGGCGGCCGCGATCACCGTACGTGCCTGGTGCTCGACCTGGTGCTCCAAGGGAACCCAGCGGGCACGGAAGCGTTCGGCGAAGGCATCGCTCCAGGTGGCGACGAGCCGTTCGAGACGCGGTACCTCGCGGTCGCCGGCCTCCCGCAGGACCCGCAGCAGCATCGCGGCTGCCCGCAGCGGGATCCGGCGCCCGAACGCGTCGACACTGCCGACGTACGCCATCGTCGTGTTCGTCGGCGGCGTCCGGACCCAGTCGTCGGCCAGGCCCGGCACCAGGTCCAGCGCCCACTTCGAGGCGCGCAGGAGCGGGCCGTCGAGGCCATGGAGCCGCGGCAGCGCAGCCTTGAGCACCCCCTCCACCTGCAGCGCGTCCCACAGCAGCCGGTGCGCCAGCCGTCGCATCGCCGCCGCGGGAGCCGGGTGCGGCGCCGGATCGTCCACCAGGTCACTGGCCCACATCGGCACTTCGACCACCGCGGTGAGACCGCCGTACCGGTGGGCGTGGTACCAGGTGCTGTGCCGTGCGTCGTCGGGCATGCTCGGGTACGCCGCGTCCGAGCCGGGCGCCGGCATCACATGCACCCCGGGCCCGGAGGCGGGCCAGCCGGCGGCGTCCGACGCGGCCGTCTCCACCGGGATGTGCAGCTCCGCCGCGGACTTGGCGAACGGCTCGGCGAGTCCAGGGACGTCCTTGGTCAACTGCACCCAGCTGCCGCCCAGATCGGTCCCGTGCAGGCTGACCTGGAGGTAGGGCCGCACCTCGTCGATGACCCGGGTGAGGGCGCGGGTCTCCGGCGGCAACTGGTCGGGCGGCAGCACGGAGGGGGACCACTCCGGCTGCTCGGGCCCGGCCGGACGGAAGAAGCCGCGGTGGTAGTCGAACAGGGTGCGCGGCGCCGGCGTCACATGGAGGCTCGCCCCGTCCGGGTCCGCGCAGAGCAGGAAGTGCCAGGAGGTGCCGGCCCGCAACTCCCGCTCGTGCAGTACGCGTTCGGCCACCGCCAGCACGGTCGAGCCGCCGGTCGGCTCGTTCGCGTGCGCGCCCGCCACGACAAGGACCGCGCGCGGTGCGTGGCCCATGGACAGCAGGAGGAGAGGTCTGCCCCCGCGCGAGACACCGACTTGTCTGAGCGCGCACAGGCCGGGACGGTGAGCTGCCAACGCCCGGGCGGTCGAGACGATTTCGGTCACAGTGAGGTAGCGCAACTCCGGCAGGAGACTCACCCCCGACTTGTCCGCCCTGCGTCGCTTTCCGCAGTACTCCACGGACTGAGTGAAGTGTCAAGGAAGTGATGGGGCGGCTCCAGGGGGCGCCAAATAGCATTTACCGCTGGCAGGGGGGTGTGCACCGACAGACGGCGGATTTACCGCTGATGCACGCCCCGCCCTCGGAGCGTCCGGAACGTCTCGCCGACCGCCTCGGATGCATGCCTCGGCCTCGCGCGGAGCGGTGCCGCGACCGCCGGTGCCGCGAGGAGGCGTCTGCGTCACCCGTACGGGTGTACGAGGCCTGCGGTCCGGGCGTCGCGGTGGTCGGCTGGGACCAACCGCGCGCGGGTCCAGCGCGCAGACCCGAGGCGGGAGGCCGGCGGTGCTGTGTCCTCACGGTCTTCCCGGCGAAGGCGCACCGGCGTCCATACCGACGGGACCGCCGCGGGTTTCGACTCCGGGTGCCCTCCTGGATGACGGCCCCGCATCTGGGAGCCTTCGGCCGGCGGACGCGTCTCCACTGTTGAGCCCGTGGCCGGGGGATTCCTCCGAACCGCTGAGTCAGTGGCCGGAGAGCATGGCCGCGCTGCCGATTCACTGCCCCGCAATGCCGAGTCCGCTGCCCCGGACCGGCCCCGGCTCGGCGACACGGACGGGACCGCCGGCGGAGAACCGCCCGTCGCCCCCGAGCCTCCTCGCCCCCGGCACCGAGCGCGACCCCTACCCGCTGTACCGCGTCCTGCGCGAGCGCCATCCCCTCGTGTACGACGAGCCGTTCGGCGCCTGGCTGGTCAGCAGGTACGCCGATGTGCGCGCCGCGCTCGCGGACCCGCGGCTCGTCGCCGTGCCGCCCGGACGCACCCTGGCCCACCTGGAGGGCCCTACGCACAGCGCGCACCGGGCCGTGGTCTCCCCGGCGTTCCGGGGAGCCGCGCTGACCGCCCTGACCGCCGGTGTCGCCCGCACGGCGTACGTCCTCGCCCGCCGTCTCGCCGGCCGCCAGGAGGCCGATCTCGTCGCCGAGTTCTGCGAATGGCTGCCCACCGCGGCGGCCGTCGCCGCGCTCGGGCTGCCGTACGAGGAGACCGCGCGCGTGCACGCCTGGTGCCGCACGGGACTCGACCATCTCGGCGGCCACCACCCCGACCTCGACACCTTCCTGCGGCCGTACATCGCCCGCCGCCGCGCCCACCCGGGCACCGATCTGCTGTCGGCGCTGTGCACGGCGCGGGCCGACGGGCGACCGCTGTCCGACGAGGCCGTGGTCGGCCTTTCGGGGTCCCTCCTCGGTGCGGGCGGCGAGGCGACCGCCCGGGGCCTGGCGTCGTTCCTCGCCAACCTCCTCGATCACCCGGGCCAGTTGGGGATCGTCCGCCTCCGTCCCGCGCTGACGGCCGACGCCTGGGCCGAGTCGCTGCGCCGCGATCCGCCGCTGCACATCGTGCTGCGGCGGGCCGTCGAGCCGGTCGGCGCGATACCCGTGGGCGCCACCGTGGCGTGTCTGGTGGGTTCCGCGGGCCGCGACCCCGCACGGTTCGCCGACCCGGACCGCTACGACGCCTTCCGCACCGACCCCGGGCAGCTCGCGTACGGCTCCGGACGGCACTTGTGCCCCGGTGCCCTGCTCGCCCGGCTCACCGCCGAACACGGCCTGCGCGCCCTCCTGACGGTCCTGCCGGACCTCCGGTGGGTCCCGGGCTTCCGGCCCACCCCGGAGGGCCTGATCAGCCGCTCACCGCGGAGCCTTGCGGTGCGCCTTCGCTGACCCGCTCGAGCAGCACCACGGGCAACCGCTCGAAAAGCTCCGCCACGCGCGCGTGCCCCGTGAACTCCCGCCCCGGGGTGAGCACATCGCCCCACCGTCCCTCGGGAAGCGGGAGCAGGGTGTCGCGCCAGCCGCCCGCCTCCGCAAGCCGCAGCGACAGCCGGGTGACTGCCGTGACCACCTCACCGGAGCGTACGAACGCCACACAGTGCGCGGCGCCGGGGCCCTGTGCCGTCAGCGGCCCGTACGTCGCCGAGTCGCCGAAGACGGCGGGGCGCCGCCCGCGCAGCCGCAGGGCCCCCGTGGTCAGCGCGGACTTCGCCGACTCCTGCTCCAGAGGTGCGAACGGCCGCCGGTTGTCCGGGTCCACCAGCGCCAGGTACTCGCCCTCGGTGCCCTGGTAGACGTCCGGTACCCCAGGCATCGTCAGGTGGACCAGAGCGGCCCCCAGGACGTTCGCCCGCACATGCGGCGCCAGGGCGGCCCGGAAGTCGGCCACGCGCCGCCCTGGCGCCCCGCAGGGCCCCGCCGCGACGAACGCCGCCACCGCGTCCTCGTAGGCGGGATCCTGCTCGGTCCAGGCGGTGTGCAGTCCGGCCTCCCGGATGTGCTTCAGCAGGGCCCCCTGGACCCGCTCCGGGTCGGCCGGGCCGAGCCCGAACACCGTCTGCCACGCGGCCCACGCCACCTGCGGGTCGGGCACGCCCGCGCCCTCGCGGGTCACCTCGGCCAGGACGTCGGCCCACTGCCCGGGGCACTCGGTGAGCACGGAGAGGGCGGCACGTACGTCGGCGCTGCGTTTCGTGTCGTGGGTGGACAGGGCGGTTCCGGTGGCGGGCCAGTCGCGCTGCACGCGCGCGCAGTAGGCGTGGAAGTCCTCCGGGGACACGGCCGGGCTCCCGGGGTTCCCGCCCACCTCGTTCGCCGACAGCTGGGGCACATAGCGGTAGAACGCCGTGTCCTCCACGGACTTGGCCCGCAGCGCGGACGAGGTCTGTGCGAACCGGGCTCGGAACTCCGCGTGCCCGGGCCCGTCACCGGCCCGCCCGAGCACCAGGTCCCGTACGACGTCCACGGCGTGCGCCTCCTCGGGCACCGTGAAGACCGCCCGGGCCTCGGCGGCGGCCTCCTCGGTGACCACCAGGGCGGCGTCGGAGGAGGGGTAGGGCCGGTACACCTCAAGGCGTACGAGGAGTTCGCGCAGCGCGGTGCCCAGCGCCCAGGGGGCGTGGTCGCGCAGCGCGGGGTCCGGGGAGGCCGTGCACAGGCGGCTCGCCACGCGCGTGAGGCGGTCGACCTCCGTGGCCAGTTCGTGCGTGACCACCTTGTACGCCGCCCGGCGCACCGTCGCCTCCCAGTGGCCGCCCCGGTCGCTCTGAGGGGCTGCGAAACGCCGGTACTGGCCGAGGAGTTCGCCCGCGCCCGCGGGGTCCGCGAAGAGGCCGTCCACCTGCCGCAGCGCGTCGTAGCCGGTGGTGCCCGCGACGGGCCACGCGGCGGGCAGCGGCTCGCCGTCCGCGAGGATCTTCTCGACCACCGTCCAACGCCCGCCGGTCGCCTCGTGCAGGTGGCGCAGATATGTGTCCGGGTCCGCGAGCCCGTCCGGGTGGTCGATGCGCAGCCCCTCGACCACGCCGTCGTCGAGCAGTTCCAGGATCTTCGCGTGGGTCGCCGCGAACACCTCCGGGTCCTCGACGCGCAGCCCGATCAGCTCCGAAATGCTGAAGAACCGGCGGTAGTTGAGCTCGGTCCTGGCCAGCCGCCACCACGCCGGGCGGTACCACTGCGCGTCGAGCAGCTGCGGCAGCGGCAGCTTCTCGGTGCCCTCGCGCAGCGGGAACACCTGGTCGTAGTAGCGCAGTACGTCGCCGTCCACCTTCAGATGGCCGAGCTCCGCGCCGAGCCTGCCCCCGAGCACCGGCAGCAGCAGTTGTCCTCCCTGGGCGTCCCAGTCGATGTCGAACCACCGCGCGTAGGGCGACTCGGGGCCCTCGCGCAGCACCTCCCACAGGGGGCGGTTGTGCCGCGGGGTCATGGCCATGTGGTTCGGCACGATGTCCACGACCAGCCCAAGACCGTGTTCCCGCGCGGTGCGCGCCAGGGAGCGCAGCCCGTCCTCCCCGCCCAGTTCGCCCCGTACGCGCGCGTGGTCCACCACGTCGTAGCCGTGCGTCGAGCCCGGGACCGCCTCCAGGACGGGGGACAGGTGCAGATGAGAGACGCCGAGCGAGGCCAGATACGGCACGGCCGCCTCGGCCGCCCCGAAGGGGAACTCCGGCTGGAGCTGCAACCGGTACGTGGCGGTCGGCACGGCGGGAACCACGGGCTCGGGAGTCACCGGTTCTGGACGCTCAGGTGTCATGGGAACCTACGTACCCGCCCTGCCGCCTTTCGTGTCATCGACGCCTGCAAACGGGCACGCGCGCGTGGAGCGAGGGACCCTCTACGCGCGCGTGCACCACGGGAAACGGCTGACGCATCGCCTAGGCGGGCCGCTGCAACACCGTCATGCTCCGGTCGACCAGGGACAGCCGGTCCCCGGCCTCGACCTTCGCGCCCGTTCCCGGCGCCACTCCCTCCGGGCGTGCCGTGTCGACGATCACCTGCCACTGGCGTCCGTGATTGACCGGCACCACGAACTCCAGGGGCCCCGGCGAGGCGTTGAACATCAGCAGGAAGGAGTCGTCGGAGATGCGCTCCCCGCGCGGGCCCGGCTCGGAGATCGCGTTGCCGTTGAGGAAGACGGACAGGGCGCGTGCCGTCGCCGAGCCCCAGTCGCGCTGGGTCATCTCCTGGCCCTCCGGGGTGAACCACGCGATGTCGGACAACTCGTCGTGGGTGCCCTGGACGGGACGCCCGTGGAAGAACCTGCGACGCCGGAAGACCGGGTGGTCTCGGCGGAGCCACACCATCGCGCGGGTGAACTCGAGGAGCTCGCCGTCCTCCTCCGGCCACGGCACCCAGGACACCTCGCTGTCCTGGCAGTACCCGTTGTTGTTGCCACCCTGGGTACGCGCGAACTCGTCGCCGTGGCTGAGCATCGGCACGCCCTGGGAGAGCATCAGCGTCGCGATGTAGTTGCGCCTCTGACGCCCGCGCAGGGCCAGGACCGACTCGTCGTCCGTCTCGCCCTCGACACCGCAGTTCCAGGACCGGTTGTGGCTCTCGCCGTCGCGGTTGTCCTCGCCGTTGGCGTCGTTGTGCTTGTTGTTGTACGAGACGAGGTCGTTCAGCGTGAAGCCGTCGTGACACGTCACGAAGTTGATCGAGGCGAGGGGGCGGCGGCCGTCGTCCTGGTAGAGGTCGGAGGAGCCCGTCAGACGGGACGCGAACTCCGCCAGCGTGCGCGGCTCGCCCCGCCACATGTCCCGTACGGTGTCGCGGTACTTGCCGTTCCACTCGGTCCACAGGGGCGGGAAGTTGCCCACCTGGTAGCCGCCCTCGCCGACGTCCCAGGGCTCGGCGATCAGCTTCACCTGGGAGACCACCGGGTCCTGCTGCACCAGGTCGAAGAACGACGACAGCCGGTCCACCTCGTGGAACTGCCTCGCCAGGGTGGCCGCGAGGTCGAAGCGGAACCCGTCGACGTGCATCTCGGTGACCCAGTAGCGCAGCGAGTCCATGATCAGCTGGAGCACGTGCGGGGAGCGCATCAGCAGGGAGTTGCCGGTCCCCGTGGTGTCCGTGTAGTAGCGCTGGTCCTCCGAGAGACGGTAGTACGAGGCGTTGTCGAGGCCTCTGAAGGACAGCGTCGGACCCAGGTGGTTGCCCTCGGCCGTGTGGTTGTAGACGACGTCCAGGATGACCTCGATCCCGGCCTCGTGCAGGGCCCGGACCGCCGACTTGAACTCCAGGACCTGCTGTCCGCGGTCGCCCCAGGAGGCGTACGCGTTGTGCGGGGCGAAGAAGCCGATCGTGTTGTAGCCCCAGTAGTTGTTCAGGCCCATCTCCACCAGACGGTGGTCGTTCACGAACTGGTGCACGGGCATCAGTTCCAGCGCGGTGACGCCCAGTTTGGTCAGGTGTTCGATGATCGCCGGGTGGGCGAGCGCCGCGTACGTGCCGCGCAGTTCCTCGGGCAGCTCCGGGTGCTGCATCGTGAGGCCCTTCACATGGGCCTCGTAGAGCACCGTGTGGTGGTACTCGGTGCGTGGCGGCCGGTCGTCGCCCCAGTCGAAGTACGGGTTGACCACGACCGACGTCATGGTGTGCGGCGCCGAGTCCAGGTCGTTGCGCTTGTCGGGCTCACCGAAGTGGTAGCCGTACACCTCCTCGCCCCACTCCACCGCACCGCTGATCGCGCGCGCGTACGGATCGAGCAGCAGCTTCGCGGAGTTGGTGCGCTGGCCGCGGCCGGGCGCGTACGGCCCGTGCGCGCGGAAGCCGTAGCGCTGCCCGGGCATGATTCCGGGCAGATAGGCGTGGCGTACGAACGCGTCGCTCTCCCGCAGTTCCACCGCGGTCTCCGAGCCGTCGTCGTGCAGCAGACACAGCTCTATACGGGCGGCGGCCTCCGAGAAGACCGCGAAATTGGTACCGGCACCGTCGTACGTGGCACCGAGTGGATATGCCTCTCCAGGCCAGACCTGCATGGATACGACTCTTCCAGTTGTGCCGTGCCCCTGGGGGCTGCTCCGGGCCGAGTCTCCCCGAAAGTGAGGGAACCTCCTATGACTTACGTCCCTCTTACCCAATGACCAGGCATACGTCGTATGCCGAACCAGTGGGGCTCGAACACTCCTAGACGGATCCGGGGGAGTAGGGGGAAATGTGCGCAACATAGTGCACCGCCATCTGGGCAAGGTGGTGGCGGGTGCCGCCATCGCGGTTGCCGGGACGGCCGTGATGATCGGTATCACTCTGCCGGGCTCCGCGGGGGCCGACGACTCGGGCGGAGCCAACGGAAGCGGCGGGACCTCTCAGGAGGCGGGCCAGCAGGGGCAGGCGGCGGCCGAACCCGGCGTGGTCGAGGAGGCGCCGGCCGAAGGCGACAAGGGCAAGGGCCGCGACCCGCTGACCGACGACGAGACCGAGCGGGTCGAACAGATCGCGCTCAACCGGCAGCTGCGCAATTCCGCCGAGGACGTCGAAGGGGACCGCGGCCCGCAGCGGATCGGCGTCGACCTCGCCGAGCCGGACGCGGACGAACTGGACGACCCGAACGCGCCACGCCGCGCCGAGGTCCGGTTCTACGACTACAAGGACGACGCGCTCGTCACCAAGACCGTCAACCTGGACACCGGGAAGGTCGAGCGGACCGACACCCAGCACGGTGTCCAGCCGCCCATCAGCCGCGACGAGATGACCGAAGCCGCGCAGCTGCTCATCGCCGACCCGCTCGGCGCGGGCCTCAGGGCCGACTACAAGGACGCCACGGGGAAGGAACTCACCTCGCCGGATCAGCTGATCCTCAACAGCATGGTCTACCGCGCGGCCTCGGGCGCCCAGCCCGCCACGCTCGCGGACTGCGGCACGCACCGCTGCGTACGGCTCTTCCCCAAGGTGAAGAACGGGCCGTGGATCGACAGCCGTGACGTGGTGATCGACCTGAGCACCCGCAAGGTCGGCAAGCTCGGTTAGCCGGCGCCGCCCGCTCTCGGTTCACTTCTCCAACTCACTCACTTCTCTGCTTTCGCAAGGAGTCTCTTCGTCATGCGCGTGAACAAAAACAGCCGTGCCCGCAGCCGGGCGGCGGTGGGCCTCTCGGTGGCCGCACTGACCGTGGGCGCGGCGACGTCCGCGGGGCCGGCGGTCGCCCAGCCCAAGGCCGCTCCCGCGGCGGCCCCCGCCTGCAGCGCGGACTTCCGGATCGAGCAGAAGCTCTCCACCGGCACCACCTGGCGGATGTGCTGGCACTACGAGAGCGAGGCCGGGCTCGTCCTGGAGGACATCTCGTACCAGCCCAAGGGTGAGGCCGCCCCCATCAAGGTCCTCACCAGCGCCAAGCTCGCCCAGATCCACGTCCCCTACGACGACGGCCAGGCCGAGTACGACGACCTCACCGGCGCCGGTTTCGGGCAGGGGCTGATGGATCTGGCCCCGGGCGAGTGTCCCGGCGGCACCATCAAGAAGGTCAAGATCCCCAACGCCTGGAACCCGGACCGGCCCACCGCCAACGGCCTGTGCACCACGACCCGCACGCGCGGCCACGCCTACCGCATGCAGGGCGACACGGCGAACAAGGTCTATCAGACCCAGGGCAAGGACCTGCTGATCTACACCGTCAACCAGGTCGGCTGGTACGAGTACATCACCGAGTGGCGCTTCCAGGACGACGGCACCGTCAACATGAACGTCGGCGCCACCGGCAGCCTCTCGCCCGGTGACTACGACGCGGGCGACGGCCGCGGCTGGCCGATCGGCAAGGGCGCCAAGTCCTACGCCACCAGCCACAGCCACAACGTCTTCTGGAAGCTCAACTTCGGCCTGGACGGCTCCTCCAGGAGCACCGTCGAGCAGTACGACTCCAAGGTCAGCCCGCCCGCCAACGGCAACGAGGGGCCGACCAACAAGACCACCCGCACCAAGATCGCCAAGGAGCTCGCGGGCGACGCCAAGAACATGCGCTGGTGGCGCGTCGTCAGCAGGGTCGGAAAGAACAAGGACGAGCACGCGCGTAGTTACGAGATCGTCCCGGGCGCCACCACCAAGTACCCGGGCCGCAGCTTCACCAAGCACGACATCTACTTCACCGAGTACAAGAGGTGCGAACAGTTCGCCAGCAACAACCCGATCAACTGCGGTACCGGAGCCGGTAATTCCGTCGACAAGTGGGTCAACGGGCAGTCGCTCGCCCACCCCGTCGTCTGGGTCAACGTCGGCTTCCACCACATCGCGCGCGACGAGGACCAGCAGCCCATGCCGGTCCACTGGCAGGGCTTCTCCATCGCCCCGCGCGACGTCACGGCTATGAATCCGCTCACTCCGCCCGCGCTCGCCGATCAGAACGGGCAAGCGCAAAACGGTAGTTGAGAAACGACCTGTCCATCGGGCTGCACCGCCGACCGCTCCCGGAGTACCCTTCCTTGATCGTTGAGTGGGGGCTTGCTCCACGCAAGAGCTCGGGGGAGCGGAAGGCGGTGCACGGGTGGGCTCGGGAGGGCTGGAGTTGCCTCCTGGTGACGAGGGTCACGAGGGGAACTCCACAGATGTCCCACCCGGCGCGGTGTCCCTGGCGCGGCCGATGGAAATGGGATCTATTGGACCGGAGTTGGACTGGGGCGCCGACGCCTGGCGCGAGGTGCGTACGCGCGCCCAGCGAGCCGGGCGCGCCTACATCTGGCTGAACCTGGTCGAGCAGCGGCTGCGCGCGGTCGTGGCCGCTGTTCTCCGTCCCATCTACGAACCCGTCCACGGCGACGAATGGGTGGTCGCCGCCGCCGGACCCGCCGGACAGGAGTGGGTGCAGCGCGCGGTCGCCGTACGCGAAGTCAGCCGCCGCAAGGGGTACTTGCTCGACCCCGCCGACGACAACGTGCTCAGTTTCCTGACCCTGCCGCAGCTGCGCGAGCTGATGGTGCAGCACTGGCCGTGCTTCGAGCCCTACTTCGACGAGCGCCGCGACGTCGAACTCGCTCTGGACGAACTGGAAGTCACCCGGAACGTCGTCTCCCGCAACCGGGCGCTGTCCGAGGCGGTCCTCGCGCAGGCCGAGCGTGCCGCGTCGAAACTCCTGGAGATACTCGGCGCCGGCAGCGACGTGCCCTCCGCGCGCAGACTGCCCGTCGACGCCGTCGAGAACCTGGTCGGCGACCGCTACGCGGACGTGGTCGGCGTGCACTCCGACCGGGTGCGACTGCTGCGGCAGTTCCCCGCCGAGGACCTGTTCGGCGGCGCCCGCCGTCTCGACGCCATCGGCATCGGCCTGAACCTGCTGGTGCAGAACTTCTCCGGGCGGCGGCTCGTGCGGCTCGCCGAGTCGGGCTGCCGGGTGCGGCTGCTGTTCCTGAACCCCGCCTCCAGTGCGGTGAAGCGGCGCGAGCGGGAACTCGGCATAAAGCGCGGCGAGTTGAGCCGCGCCGTGGAGATGAACATCCTGCACATGCGGCGGGTGCGGTCCAAGCTGCGCGACCCGGGCGCCTTCGAGATCCAGGTCTACGACGAGACACCCCGCTTCACCGCGTACCTCGTGGACGGGGACGGCTCGGACGGCATCGCGGTCGTGCAGTCCTATCTGCGCCGGACGCGCGGCATGGAGGCGCCGGTGCTGGTGCTGCGCGGCGGTGGCCGGGTGGTCAAACCGGACGAGGTCGATGAAGAGGGGCTTTTCTCCACATACCGCGAGGAGTTCGAGGTGGCCTGGGCGGATTCACGGCCGGTGTCCTGATGCTCCCGGCACGCTGAGGACCGGGGGAAGCGGAATGCGGCCCTCGGATTGTCAGTGGTGCATGGGATCGTGGAGACCACTGGGGGAAAGCACCACGAGAAAGGGGGGCCGCCCATGGGCTGGCACCGGGAGCTGCTGATCGGCTTCGACCTGGAGACGACCGGGACGGATCCGCGCGAGGCGCGCATCGTCACGGGTGCCGTGATCGAGGTCAAGGATTCAGAACCCATAGGGCGCCGTGAGTGGCTGGCCGATCCGGGCGTGGAGATTCCGGCGGACGCGGTGGCGGTGCACGGGATCTCGAACGAACGGGCGGCCGCCGAGGGCAGGCCCGCCGATCAGGTGGCCGACGCGATCGCGGGTGTCCTCGTCGCGTACTGGAAGACGGGCGTGCCCGTCGTCGCCTACAACGCGGCCTTCGACCTGACCCTGCTCTCCGCGGAGCTGCGGCGGTACGGTCTGCCGTCGCTGCGCGACCGGCTGGGCGGCGTGGATCCGGCGCCCGTCATCGACCCGTACACGATCGACCGCTCCGTGGACCGCTACCGCCGCGGCAAGCGCAACCTCGAAGCGGTCTGCACGGAGTACGGGGTGTCGCTGGACACCGCCCACGACGCCTCGGCCGACGCGCTCGCCGCGGCCAAGCTGGCCTGTGCGATAGCCGACCGCCACCCGAAGGTCGCTGCCCTCGGCCCGGCGGAGCTGCACCGCCGGCAGATCGAGTGGTACGCCGAGTGGGCCGCCGACTTCCAGAGCTTCCTGCGCCGCAAGGGCGAGACGGACGCGGTGGTGGACGGCACGTGGCCCTTGCGGGAGTTGGCGGACGAGCCGGTTCCGACGGACTGAGCGGCGTCACGCCGGCGCCGGGCTCGCAATGTGCGCGACCCGCGGCCGGGCGAGTTCGGCGTAGGCGGGGCCCGAGATGACCAGGGAGCGGTCCAGGCGGGCGGCGTTGAAGTACAGCCGCGGCTGTGCGACTACGTCCGGGTCGGCAACGAGTTCCAGGTCGGGGTCGAAGCTGAACGGGAGGACGCTGCCGGGGACGGCCCGGGCCAGGCGCTGGGCGGTCTCCGCGTCGCTGAAACCGACATAGCGGGCCGCGAAGAGTGTCCGTACGGCGTCCAGGTCCACCCGCCGGTCTCCGGGGACGACCGCGAGCACATGACGTGTGGTGCGGCGGTCGACCTTGACCCGCAGGACGATGCACTTGGCGGCCTGGGAGACGGGGTGTCCGCGCAGCGCGCTGACGGTGTCGGTGGCGCCCTCGGGTTCGTGGTCGATGAGGCGGTAGTCGACGGAGGAGGTGTCGAGGAGGGAGATCAGCTGCCGGTAAGTGTCGTCGTCGGGCATGGGGTGTCCTTTTCGAGGCGATGAGCTGTGGCGCTTTCAAGGCGTTGAGCTGTAGCGCTGCGAGCCTCGGTGCCCTGCGCCGTCGCGGCGGTGACGGCGGTTTCGCCGGTCCGCATGGGCTCGGCGGCGCTGCGATGGGCCCGTTCCACGGACTGGCCCCAGTAGGTGCCGCCGACCATCAGGGCCGCGCCGAGGCCGGTGAGCCAGGTGAGGTGTTCGCCGCCGAGGGTGATGCCCACCGCGGCGGCCCAGATCGGTTCGGTGCCAAGGAGCAGGCTGGCCCGGCTGGCCGAAGTGCGCTGCACGGCCCACGTCTGGGCGAGGAATGCGAACACGCTGCAGAACAGGGCGAGATAGACGAGCTGCGCCCAGGTCGCGGTGTCGGCGTGGGCCAGTGTCGGCAGGTCGTGCGCGGCCGGTGCCAGGAACAGGGCCGAGCCGACGAGGGTCTGCACCGCCGTCAGGTGCAGCGGGCGTATCGACCGGCGTGCGGTGAGCCGTCCGACGAGCACGACATGCACCGCCCGCACCAGCGCGGCGACGAGCATCAGCAGGTCGCCGAGGCGGAGACCGTGGAAGCCGTTGCCGGACATCAGGAGTCCGACCGCCAGGACACACACCCCGGCGGCGGCGAAGAACACGGGAGGCAGCCCGCCGCGCCGGCCGGCGCGGTCGAGGAGCGGGGTGAGCACGATCGTCAGGCTGATGATCAGCCCGGCATTGGCGGCGCTGGTGTGCGCGACCCCGTACGTCTCCACGACGAGGACGGCGGCCTGGGTGACCCCCAGCGGCACCCCGGCCCGGATCTCGTCACGGGTCCACCGGCGCGCGCCCCGGGGTCCGCCCCGACGGGCGGCGACGAGACCGAGACAGGCGAGCGCGGAGAACGCGTACCGCACGAACAGGACGACCAGAACGGGCAGGGCGGAAGTGGCCGTCTGGGCGGACAGATAGCTGGAACCCCAGACGAGCGCGACAAGGAGGAGTACCAGATCGGTACGGCGGGTGTCGGACACCTGCCTACGGTGCACCGCGGGCATCACTGAAGCCCAGAGCCACCTTCTAAAACGATCTTTTAGTTCCCCTACATCCGGCGCCTACACTGGGACGCGTGGACGAAAGGCAGCTGAAGATCCTGCGGGAGCTCGGCGAACTGGGCAGTGTCACCGCGGTCGCCGAGGCGCTGCTGGTGACGCCCTCGGCGATCTCGCAGCAACTGCGGCTGCTGCAGCGGGCGATCCCGGTCCCGCTCACCGAGCGCCAGGGCCGACGGCTGGTGCTCACCGACGCCGGACAGGCGCTGGCGGGCGCGGCGGTCGAGGTGGAGACGGCTCTGGCACGGGCCCGGCACACGGTCGACGAGTTCCTCGACCGGCCCGACGGCGAGGTGTCGGTGGCGGCGTTCCACAGTGCGGGTTCGACGTTCTTCCCGCCGCTGCTGCGCGGCCTCGCCGGACCCGGCAGACCGGTTCTGGCGCTGGCGGACGAGGACGTGGCGCAGGACGACTTCCCCCGGCTGACCCGGGAGTACGACCTCGTCCTCGCCCATCGCCTCGACCACGCCCCGCCGTGGCCGCGCACGGTGACCGTGACCACACTGCTGCGCGAGCCGCTCGACGTGGCGATGCCCGCCGACCACCCGCTCGCCGCCAAGCGGCGGGTCTCGCCACGCGATGTGGCCGACCAGCCGTGGATCACCGTGCACGACGGCTTCCCGGTCATGGCCACCATCGAGGCCATCGCCGCCGCGGCCGGCCGCCCGCTCCATCTCGCGCACCGCATCAACGAGTTCGCGGTGGTCGCCGAGGCCGTCGCCGCCGGGGGCGGCCTCGCGCTGATGCCCCGCTGGACCACGCGGCCGCACCCCGCGCTGGTCCTGAAGCCGCTCAGCGGCGTACAGGCCAGACGGCACATCGACGCGCTGCACCGCCCCGAGCGCACGGCCCGCAAGGCGGTACGCACGGTCCTGGCGGAGCTGCGCCGGGCCGCCCGCACGATCCAGGCCCGGGACACGGGCGAACCGTGGCCGGCTCTCGAGGCCCACGGCGCATCCGTACCCCCGGACCCGGACCGGTAGCGAGCCCGGCGCTCCTCAGAACGAGTACCAGCGCACGCCCTCGTCGCCGTCCCGCAGCGACGCCACCCTCCGCTCGAACTCCGCCAGCGCCTTCGGGTTGGCCGGCGCGTGCTGGGCGACCCAGGCACAGCTGGCGGTCTCGCGCGCTCCCCGGAGCACGGAACAGCCCTCCCACTCACGGACGTCCCAGCCGTACACCTCGGTGAAGGAGTCGTACGCCTCGGCAGGCAGCCCGTAGCGGTCGCGGGACAGGGCCATGACCACCAGGTCGTGCTCGCGGAGGTCGGCGGAGAAGGTCTCCAGGTCGACCAGGACCGGGCCGTCGGGGCCGACATGGACGTTGCGGGGCAGCGCGTCGCCGTGGATCGGGCCCGGCGGCAGGTGCGGGGTGAGCGCGGCCGCGGCCGTCGCGAAGCCGTCGCGCCGCGCCCGCAGATACGCCGCGTCGGCGGGATCGATCGCGTCGCCCGCCAGACGCAGCCAGCGCTCCACACCGCCCAGCAGTTCGCGGGGCGGCAACTCGAAGGCGGGAGAAGGGAGGGCGTGCACCACCCGTAGCAGTTCGGCCAGATCTCGGGCCTCCGTGGGGCGTACGGGATCGGGCAGCCGGTGCCACACCGTCACCGGGTGACCGTCGACCAGTCGAGCCTTGGGTTCCGCCGCCCGCACCGCCGGGACGCCCGCGTCGGCGAGCCAGGCCGCGATGTCCAGCTCCCGCCTTGCGCGGTCGAGGAGTTCGGCGTCCCGCCCCACCTTGACGACCAGGTCACCGGCGGCGAACACCGCGTTCTCGCCCAGGGCGAGGAGCGTCGCCTCCCGCACCGGCTCCGGCAGCACACCCGCCGCGGCAAGTACGTTCCGCGCCTGTGCCTCGTCCATCCGTCGCCTCCTATGGTTCCCGCCGGCTCTCCGCCTCCGGGGTCGCGATCACGCCATTTACGACCGCCAGTGTCGCATTCGCACTGGTCGGAGGCCCACGAAGGGCTTGCACGCTGTCTTGACGTCGCGTCAGACCATTAGCACGATGACGGGGCCGCCGGGACGTTGGGCCCGGACCCCCCACGAGCCCGGACCTCCACGAGCCGCGACCCCCACGAGCCGCCGAAGGAGCCGAATCCGTGACATTGGCGACCGCGACGAGGCGGTCAACGAAGCGTGCGCCCGGCGGGGGCGGGGAGCGTCGTCCCGCCGACCACGGCGCTTGGTTCCTGGTGCTGCCCGCGCTGATCCCGATCCTGGTGCTCAGCGTCGGACCCCTGCTGTACGGGATCGCGCTGGCGTTCACCGACTCGCAGTCGGGGCGGACCCGGTCCACGCAGTGGATCGGCGTGCTCAACTTCCAGGACCTGCTGCACGACACACTGTTCTGGGACTCGTTCCGGATCGGGCTGCTGTGGGCGGTCGGGGTGACCGTGCCGCAGTTCCTCCTCGCGCTCGGACTCGCCCTCCTGCTCAACCAGGAGCTCCGCCTGCGCTGGCTCGCGCGCGCCCTGGCGATCGTCCCCTGGGCGATGCCCGAGGTCGTCGTCGGCGTCATGTGGCGGCTGGTCTACAACCCGGACGCGGGCATCCTCAACGAGACCCTGCGCGACCTCGGCCTCGGTGACGGCCGCGACTGGCTCAGCGGTCTGGCGACCGCCCTGCCCGCCGTCATCGTCGTCGGCGTCTGGGCGGGCATGCCCCAGACGACGGTGGCCCTGCTCGCCGGCCTGCAGAACACCCCGCGCGAACTGCACGAGGCGGCCGCGATGGACGGCGCCGGAGCCTGGCGCCGCTTCCGGACGGTCACCTGGCCCGCCTTGAGGCCGGTGGCGCTCGCCATCACCGCGCTCAACCTGATCTGGAACTTCAACTCCTTCGCGCTGGTCTACGTACTCACCAACGGCGGACCCGGCGGCCGGACCCGGCTGCCCATGCTCTTCGCCTACGAAGAGGCCTTCCGCTACGGCCAGTTCGGCTACGCGGCGGCGATGGGCTGCGTGATGGTCGCGCTGATCTCGGTCCTCCTCGCCGTCTTCCTCGTGGGCCGCCTGAGGGGAGGTGAGGACGCATGAGGACCAGCAAGGGCGCCCGCGTCGGCCAGTACCTCGCACTCCTCGGCTATCTCGTCTTCCTCGCCTTCCCCTTCGTCTGGCTGATCTCCACCGCCTTCAAGCCCCCGCGCGAGCTGGCGAGCCTGCACCCCACCTGGATCCCCAGGAATCCCACCCTCGCCAACTTCCGGCAGGCCTTCGACGAACAGCCTTTGCTGCAGGCCGCGTTCAACTCCCTCGTCGCTGCGCTCGGCGCGGCGGTCATCGCCGTACTGGTCGCGACCCCGATGGCGTACGTCATGGCCCGGCACCGAACCCGGCTCGCGAAGGCCGCCACCGGGTGGGTGGTGGTCAGCCAGGCGTTCCCGTTCGTGCTCGTGATCATCCCGCTGTTCCTGGTCCTCAAGAACCTCCGGCTGATCAACTCACTGCCGGGGCTGGTCATGGTGTACGTGGTGTGGGCGCTGCCGTTCGCGCTGTGGATGCTGGTGGGCTATGTACGGGCCGTGCCCACCGAGTTGGAGGAGGCCGCGGCGGTCGACGGGGCGGGGAAACTGCGCACCCTCGTCTCCATCACCGCGCCGCTGCTCGCGCCCGGCATCGTGGCGACGGCGCTGTTCGCGTTCATCAGTGCGTGGAACGAGTTCTTCTTCGCGCTCGTGCTCCTCAAGACCCCGGAGAAACAGACGCTTCCGGTCGTCCTCACCCACTTCATCGGAGCCGAGGGTGTCGCGGACCTCGGCCCGCTCGCGGCAGCGGCGTTCCTCGCGACCCTCCCGTCGCTGGTCGTCTTCGCGATCATCCAGAAGCGGATCACGGGCGGCATGCTCGCCGGGGCGGTGAAGAGCTGATGCGTACGCGATGGATCCTCGCGCTGGTCATGGGGCTGCTGCTCACGGCCTGCTCCTCGGACGACGGCAGCTCCGACAGACGGATCACCCTCCGGTTCCAGTCACTCGCCTGGCAGGAGGAGTCCGTCGACGCCAACAAGGAGCTGGTGGAGGAGTGGAACGCCGTACATCCGGACGTCAAGGTCGAGTATGTGCAGGGGAGTTGGGACAGCGTCCACGACCAGCTGCTCACCTCCTTCGAGGGCGGTGAGGCGCCGGACATCATCCATGACGCCTCGGACGACCTCGCGGACTTCGCGTACGGCGGATACCTCGCGGAACTCGGTGAGTTGCTGCCCGAGCGCCTGAAGTCCGACATCCCGCAGCGCAGTTGGGAGACGGCGACCTTCGGGGACGGGATCTACGGTGTGCCGTTCCTCCAGGAGCCGCGTGTCCTCATCGCCAACGCCGAGTGGCTCAAGGAGTCGGGCGTCCGCATTCCGACGCCCGAGAACCCCTGGACGTGGGAGGAGTTCCGCTCGATCGCGAAGGAACTGAGCGGCGAGGGAAAGTACGGGGTCGCCTGGCCGCTCAAGGAACCGGTCTCCGCGACGCTCAACCTCTCCCTCTCCACCGGCGGGCAGATGTTCCACCGGGGCGCGGACGGCAGGGTGACGGTCCGTTTCGACGCGGCCGACGAGGTGGTGCCGAGGACGGTTCACGACGAGGTGAACACGGACGGGAGCGCGTCGAGTACGACGCTCGGCATGGGCGGCTCCGACACGCTGCCCGGGTTCTTCGGCGGCAAGTACGCGATGGTCCCGCTCGGCTTCTCCTACCGGCAGCAGATCGTCCAGCAGGCACCCAAGGGCTTCGACTGGCAAGTGCTGCCCGCTCCGGCGGGCGCGGACGGCCTCACCCAGGGCGTCAGCCCGCAGACCCTCTCCATCGCAGAGGACAGCCCGCACAAGAAGGAGGCCGCCGAGTTCATCGACTTCCTGCTCCAGCCGAAGAACATGGTCCGGCTCGCCCTCGGCGACTGGATGCTGCCCACCGGCACCGAGGCACTCAAGGACCCCGCCCTGCACACCACCAAGGACGACTGGGCGACCGGCACCGCGCTCGCCGCCCAGCTGCGCTCGGCGCCCGCCCAGTCCGTGCGCGGCTACCCCGAGTGGAAGGACAAGGTCGCGACGCCCGCGTTCCAGGAGTACTACAGCGGGGCGATCGACCTCGATGAGCTGCGAAAACGGCTGGTGGAGGACGGGAATCTGGTGCTGGCCCGCTATCAGAGGTAGCAATTCAATTGCACGAGACGTCTCGTCTCGCTTAGTGTCCCGCTATGACTTCACGACGAGCCCATATCGCCATGTTCTCGATTGCCGCCCACGGGCACGTGAACCCGAGCATCGAGGTGATCCGGGAGCTCGTCGCGCGCGGGCACCGGGTCACGTACGCGATTCCGCCGGTCTTCGCCGACAAGGTCGCGGCGACCGGCGCCGAACCCGTCCTCTACACCTCGACGCTGCCGTCTCCCGACGACGACCCCGCTGCCTGGGGGAGCACCCTCCTCGACAACGTCGAACCCTTCCTGGCGGACGCGATCCAGGCGCTGCCGCAGCTCGTGAAGGCGTACGAGGGTGACGAGCCGGACCTCGTGCTGCACGACATCACGTCCTACCCGGCCCGTGTCCTCGCGCACCGCTGGGGCGTCCCGGCCGTCTCCCTGTCGCCGAACCTCGTCGCCTGGACCGGCTACGAGGAGGAGGTCGCCGAGCCGATGTGGGCGGAGCCGCTCAAGACCGAGCGCGGACAGGCGTACTACGCACGCTTCGAGGCCTGGCTGGCGGAGAACGGGATCACGCAGCACCCTGACCCGTTCACCGGCAGTCCCGCCCGCTCCCTCGTACTGATCCCGAAGGCGCTCCAGCCGCACGCGGACCGGGTGGACGAGACGGTCCACACCTTCGTCGGCGCCTGCCAGGGCGACCGGGCGGCGCAGGGCGAGTGGCAGCGGCCCGCGGGAGTCGAAAAGGTGCTGCTCGTGTCGCTGGGCTCCAGTTTCACCAAGCAGCCCGACTTCTACCGGGAGTGCGTCAAGGCGTTCGGCGAGCTGCCCGGCTGGCATGTCGTGCTGGGGATCGGGAAGTTCGTCGACCCCGCCGAGCTGGGCGAGGTGCCCGGCAATGTGGAGGTGCACCAGTGGGTGCCGCAGCTCTCGGTCCTCCGTCAGGCCGACGTGTTCATCACCCACGCGGGGGCGGGCGGCAGCCAGGAGGGGCTGGCCACCGGGACGCCGATGGTCGCCGTACCTCAGGCCGTCGACCAGTTCGGGAACGCCGACATGCTCCAGGCGCTCGGCGTCGCCCGTCACCTATCGATGGAGGAGGCGACGGCCGAGAACCTGCGTGAGACCGTCCTCGCACTGGCCGCGGATTCCGGGGTGGCGAGCCGCCTGCACGAGATCCAGGAGCAGATGGCGGGGGAGGGCGGCACAAGGCGGGCAGCCGACCTCATCGAGGCCGAACTGCCCGCCGACGTACAGGTGTAGCCGGTCGTGGGTGGAGCTACACCCCGACCTTCTCGCCCTCCACGGCGGGTGGCTGAGGCGGTGACAATGCCTCGGCCGACTCGTCGTGCGTGAGGTCGGGCAGGCGGTTCATCCACTTCGGCAGGTACCAGTTGCGCTCGCCGAGCAGGGCCATCACGGCCGGGAGCAGCACCCCGCGGATGACGGTCGCGTCGATGAGTACCGCGGCCGCCAGGCCCACGCCCATCTGCTTCATGGACTGCATGGAGAGCGTTCCGAAGATCGCGAAGACGGCGACCATGATGATCGCGGCGCTGGTGACGACGCCCGCCGTGGTGACCACGCCGTGCCGGATCGCGTCCTTGGTGTCGAGCCCCCGCAGCCGTGCCTCACGAATCCGCGAGACCACGAACACGTGGTAGTCCATCGAGAGCCCGAAGAGGATCACGAAGAGGAACAGAGGCAGCCAGGTCACGATGGCGCCCACCCCCTCCGCGCCCACCAGCGACGCGCCCCAGCCGTGCTGGAAGACGGCGACCAGGATGCCGTAAGCAGCCGCGACCGAAAGGAGGTTGAGGGCGATCGAGGTGATCGCGATCGTCAGTGAGCGGAACGAGAGCAGCATCAGCAGGAAGGCGAAGACGACCACGAACGCGAAGACCGGGGTCACCGAGCCGACCAGCTGTTCGTTGAAGTCGTGCGATCCCGCGACCTGCCCGGTGATCGGCGCCTCGACTCCGTCGACCTTGCCGAGCGTGTCCGGCCGTACCGTGTCGCGCAGCAGACCCAGGCTCTCCTCCGCCTTGCCCTGATCGGAACCGCCGACCAGCGGTACGGAGACGAAGGCGACGTTCTGCGCGTCGTGCACCTTGATGTCGACCGGGCCCAGCGAGGCGCCCGAACTGATCGCCTCCGTACGGAACTCGGCGAGCGCGGACCTCACGTCGGCGGCGTTGATGTCGTCCGCCTTGACGACCACCACGGCGGGATCCGAACCGCCGGGGAAGGCGTCGTTGACCCGGTTGTACGTGCCCACGATCGGCACCGAGTCGCCGAACTCCTGGTCCAGGGTGAGGTTCTGCGTCTTCATGCCCAGTGCGGGCGCGGAGATGGCAAGCAGTGCGCCGGCCGCCACGACCAGCGCGAGGCCGGGCTTGGCGAGTACGACGTTCAGCACGGCGCCCCAGAAGCGGCTCTCGCCGTTGCCCTTGCGTCCGTTGCCGTTCTTGCGCCGCTTGGCGCGGTGCAGGAACGGAATCCGACCCTTCTCGACCCGCTCACCGAGCAGCGACAGCAGGGCGGGCAGCACCGTCACCGAACCGACCATGGCGACCGCCACGACCATCAGCGAGGCCAGACCCATCGCCTCGAAGTCGGCGAGCCCGGTGAAGAGCATGCCGGCCATCGCCACGCACACCGTCACACCCGAGACGATGATCGCGCGGCCACTGGTCGCGGCGGCGATCCGCAGAGCGGTCTCGGGGTCGCGACCCGCCGCGCGCTCCTCGCGCTCACGCCGAAGGTAGAACAGGCAGTAGTCGACGCCGACCGCCAGACCGACGAGGAGCATCACGGAGCTGGCCGTGTCGCTCATCGGCATCACATGGCTGACCACGGCCATCAGGCCCATCGTCGCCATGATCGCGGTGATCGCCAGCGCCACCGGTACCAGCGCCGCGACCAGCGCGCCGAACGCGATCAGCAGAATGCCGAACGCCACGGGCACGGCGGAGAATTCGGCCCGCTTGAAGTCCTTGCCGGTCGCGTCGGCGAAGGTCTCGTTCATGCTGGCGCCGCCGATCTCCTCGATCCGCAGCTCGGAGTGGCCCTTCTGCACCCCCTCGACGGCCTTGAGCACCGGCTCGACGCGGTCGCCCGCGGTCTCCGCCTCGCCGCGCATGTCGAACTGCACGAGCGCGCTGAGGCCGTCCTTCGAGATCGTGCCGGCGTCGTACGGCGACGTCACGTCCGTGACCTCGCCGGTGCCCTCGACCGCTGTGACGACCTCCGCGACGGCGCTCCGGAACCCGGCGTCCGTGGCCTTGATGTTCGCGTCCTTGGCCTGGATCAGGACGCTCTCACTGGCCGGCTCCTCGATCCCCGCGTCCTCGATTATCTTCGCGGCGGTCTGCGTCTCGCCCTTGAGGGCCTCGCTCTCCTTGACCTCGACGCTGCCCACGGCCGAGCCGAGCCCCATCGACAGGACGACGAACAGCACCCAGATTCCTACGGCCGCCCATCGGTGGCGGGCGCTCCAGCCGCCCGCTCGGGCGGCGATCCCCCGCACCCTTGTCTCTCGGTTCCCCATGACGGGCAAGCCCCCTCGTCTGCGGTGACAACCCCCTGTCGCCACCTCGCACTTCGAAGGTATGGGCCGGATAAGAGCGTCTCGTCGTGCTGCCCGGTGAGCCGCCGGGCGCCCGGCTCCTCCGTGCGGACCCCGTCCCCTCCGCACTGCGGAGGATGATGGTCCCCTACACGTAATGGACCTTCTCGGGGGTCATGATCAGGGTGACCGCTCGCCTTATGGTGTGCGGATGACGACGAAGACGTACGCGGCGCTGCTCCGCGGGATCAATGTGGGCGGAGCCAAGAAGGTGCCGATGGCCGAGCTGCGCACGCTCCTTGAGGGGCTCGGGTACGGCGGCGTACGCACATATCTGCAGAGCGGCAACGCCGTCTTCACCGCCGGCCACGGCGACGAGGAGTCCCTCGCCGCCGAGCTGGCACAGGCCATCGAGAAGCACTTCGGCTTCACGGTGGGCGTGCTGGTGCGCGACCACGCCTACCTCAGGGCCGTACGGGAGGCGTGCCCGTTCCCGGCCGCCGAACTGGAGGCCAAGCAGCTGCACGCCACATACTTCTCGGCCCCCGTCGACGCCGAGCGCTTCGCCTCCGTCGACCAACCGGCCTTCCTCCCAGAGGAGTTCCGGATCGGCGACCGCGTCCTGTACCTCTACGCCCCCGACGGCCTCGGCCGCTCCAAGCTGGGGGAGGCGCTGTCCAAGCCCAGACTCCTCAAGGGCGTCACCGCCACCACCCGCAACTGGAACACCGTCGTCAAGCTGGAGGAGCTGACCGCTGCCGCAGAGTGACCTTGCGGTCGCCGCGGTAGGTCGTGTACGAGGTGATCTCGTCCGGGACGGTGAGGCGCGGGTCCTGGTAGAGGCGCCGCAGCTCCTCGTCGGAGCGGGCGTCGGCGACGGCGTCGATCAGGGCGAGGTCGTCCTCGGTGAGGGACGCGTCGTCGAGGATCTCGGGGCCCCAGCCGTCCCAGGGGAGTGGCTCCACGCCGTGGCGGGCGGCCAGGTCCTGCACGACACGGGCGCGCAGGAACCACATCCCGCGCAGCTCCGGGGCGCCGGAGAAACCGAACGTCGTGATGTCGGATTTCCCCGTGCGACACGCCCGCCAGGCCTCGCCCGCCATCAGGAACCGGTCGCGCGGCACGTCCAGCGGATCGAAGGGAACGCCGTACGACTCGTGCAGGACCTGGGCGTCGACCAGCCGCCAACTCCCGTCCGCCACACGGTATTCGGTGACCCAGTGGTCCTCGTGAAAACCGTCGATGAAGTACGTGGCGAAGCCGCCGCGGATCCGTGCGGGTGTCCCCGTGGCCCGCAGCAACGAGCACAGCAGCAGCGAGAAGTCCCGGCAGGTGCCGACGAACCGCTCCTCGGGTGCGCGGGACCTGGTGAGCGGCGCGTCCAGGCGCTCCCGCAGGATCCGCAGCAGCTCGGTCACGTAGCGTGCCTCGGCGTCCGTGTGCAGCCGTTCCTCCGGGATGACGTGGCCGAAGCGCCATCCCTCCAGTCGATGGATGATCAGTTCCCTTACGAGGTTGGCCAGTTGGCCGGGATCGCGCGGCAGGTCACCGGTGCCGAGGTCGCCCGGGTCGCTGTACGCGCTCTGCTTCAGGTAGAGGTCCATGACGGGCACCCTCGGGTCTGCCCCGAGGGCAAGGTCAACCCGGCGCGTCGCGTTTGTTCAAGAGGGGCGCGGGCTGGATGCCTAGCGTGAGGTGCATGAACCGAGACAGCGTGTACCCGTACATGGCCGAATGCGCTGCCGAAGCCGCCCGCGTCGCACGCGGCGTCACGGCCGCCGGCAGCCCACTGACCGGACCCACCCCCTGCGCGGACTGGGACCTGCACACCCTGGTCAACCACTGGGTGCTCTACACCTCGCACGGGATGGAGCACCGGGCGCTGCGCGAGCAGCTCTCCGAGGAGCTGACGGGGCGCGACTTCACGGCCGACCCGGACTGGGCTGAGGCGTACGCGGCCCAGCTGGACCGTGCCGTCGCGGCCTGGAAGGACCCTTCCGTGTGGGAGGGCGAGGTCGACCTCGGGATGGCGAAGATGCCGGCCGCCGAGCTCGCCTCGATGATCGTCAAGGAGACGGCCGTCCACGGCTGGGACGTCGCGACCGCCACCGGGCAGGAGTTCCGTGTCTCGGACGGCGCCGGCCGGCTCGTCCTGGACGTCGTGGAGACGCACGGCGACCTCTACCGTCAGTACGACGGCTTCGCCGACCCGGTGGCCGTTCCCGAGGACGCGCCCGCCTTCGAACGCGCGCTGGCGGCGAGCGGACGGGATCCGCGGCGGGCCGCCGTGGGCGACGCGCACCGGTGACGTCGGGCTGTTCAGCCCACCGCCGCCAGGGCCGGCAGCGAAGCCTCGTCGTACCGGTCGAGGAGCACCCGCGCCACCTCCGGCGCCGGACCGAGCACATCGGCGAGTACGTCCGCCTCGGCGGCGCCCCGTGCGATGCGGTCCGGCAGGAAGCCGGGCGCGAGGACGTAGCGCGCGACCGCGACCCGGGCGCAGCCCAGCGCCCGCAGTTCGCGTACGGCTTCCTCCGTGCGGGGCCCCGACGCGGAGGCGAACGCAGGTCGCACGGCGCACCAGCCGGTGTGCCGCCACTCCCGCGCGATTTCAGCGATCACTGCGATCGCCTCCGGGTCCGTGGACCCCGCCGAGGCCAGTACGACCCCGGTCGAGGACTTGTCGGCCGGCGTCAACCCGGCCTCGTACAAACGCCGTTCGAGGGCCGAGAGCAGCAGCGGCGACGGGCCGAGCACCTCCGCCTGGCGGATGCGGAGCTGCCGCGGCGCGCTGTACAGGACCGCCGGGATGTCCGACTTCGCGTGGAAGGCGCGGGTCAGGAGCAGGGGTAGGGCGACCACGTCCCGTACGCCCTCGGCCGCTAGGGACTCCAACACTCCGTTCACCGACGGGATGTTGAAGTCCAGGAAGCCGGTCTCGACGCGGATGCCGGGGCGCTGTGCCCGTACCCGCCGCACCAGGGCGTGTACCGTCGCGGCGTGCCGCGGATCGCGGCTGCCGTGGGCGATGACCAGAAGGACCGGCTGTTGGCGCATGGTCGGCTCAGCTCTTCACCAGCAGACCGCGGCTGCGCAGGACCCACCGCTCCAGCGGACTGAAGATCAGCAGGTCGATGGCGATGCCGACGAACAGGATGAGCAGGATGGCGAGGAAGACGGTCGCCATGTCGCTGTTGTTGCGGCCGTTCTCCAGGAGCTGGCCGAGGCCCACACCCAGGTCCGGGAAGGAAGCGATGATCTCCGCCGCCATCAGCGAACGCCACGAGAACGCCCAGCCCTGCTTCAGGCCTGCGAGGTAGCCGGGCAGGGCGGCCGGCATGACGACGTGCCAGGTGCCGCGCAGCCCCGTTGCGCCCATCGTGCGTCCCGCGCGCAGGTACAGCGGCGGTACCTGGTCGATGCCGGACACCAGCCCGTTGGCGATCGAGGGGACCGCGCCGAGCAGGATCACCGCGTACATCATCGAGTTGTTCAGGCCCAGCCAGATCACGGCCGGCGGCACCCAGGCCACCGACGGCAGGGACTGCAGGCCCGACAGGATCGGGCCGATCGCCGCACGGATGAACTTCACGCGCGCCACCAGGAGACCCAGCGGGGTTCCGATGGCGAGCGCGAGGACGAAGCCGGCCAGGCCGCGGGAGACGCTCGTCCAGATGTAGCCGAGCAGCTTGCCCTCCAGCCAGGCCTGCTCGATCTGGTCCCAGACGGCGCCCGGCGAGGGCAGCTTGCTCGGGTCGGTGACGACCTTGAACGAGATCAGTGCCTGCCACACCACAAGCACCAGCGCGATGGCGATGATCGGGGGCAGGATCTTCTGCACGAAGGTCTGCCGGAAGGGAGTACGGCCCGTCTGGGTCGTCTCCAGGGCGTCGAGGCCCGCCTCCAGACCGGAGAGGTCGTGCGTGTCCCGGGGGACCGCGTCGGTCCTGGTCTCAGTGCTGGCCATGACGGCGGATCTCCCCACGCAGTTCTTCGGTGATCTCGACGGACAGCTCCGCCACGGCGGCGTCCTCGATGCGGCGCGGCTGCGGGATCTCCACCGTCCACTCGCGCGCGATCCGCCCGGGACGGGAGGACAGGAGTACGACGCGCTCCGCGAGCCGTACCGCCTCGCGCACGTTGTGCGTGACGAACAGCACCGACAGGTTCGTCTCGCGCCAGATGCGGGTCAGCTCGTCGTGCAGTACGTCGCGCGTGATGGCGTCGAGGGCCGCGAACGGCTCGTCCATCAGCAGCAGTTGGCTGTCCTGCGCGAGTGCGCGGGCCAGCGCGACACGCTGCCGCATACCGCCGGACAGTTCGTGTACGCGCTTGCCGTACGCGCCCTTCAGGCGGACGAGTCCGAGCAGTTCTTCCGCCTTGTCGCGCCGCTCGTCCTTCGCGACACCCCGCAGCCGCAGGGCGAGTTCGATGTTCTTGCCCGCGGTCAGCCACGGGAAGAGCGCGTGCTCCTGGAACATCAGGGCAGGGCGGCCGTTCGTCGAGATGCTGCCGGCGGACGGGGCGTCGAGCCCCGCCACCAGGTTCAGCAGCGTCGACTTGCCGCATCCCGAGGCCCCCAGGAGGGTGACGAACTCACCCGGCGCGACATCGAGGGTGATGTCGTCGAGGACCAGCTGCTGCCCGGCGGGCCCGGCGAAGGACTTCGAGACATGCTCGATACGGGCGGCATGCTTCACTGCTTCGGCGCCGTCGGCAGCCTTGGCGAGTGTGGTGGCCATGGTCGTCACCTCCTGGGAACTCATCGGGATCCGGGCTTACTTGGCGCCGAGACCGGCGTCGTCGACCGTGCTCTCGCCCTCGGCCTTGAGGACCTTGTTGAGGAGCGTGAGGTCGTAGATGCCGTCAAGGTCGGGCTTCTCCAGCAGACCCGCCTTCACCGCGTGCTCCGCCTCCGTGTTGAGGGTGGAGGCCAGCGGGTCGTTGATGAACTGGATGGACTTCCACGCCGGGTCGATCACATCCGCCGGAAGCTCCTTGCCGGAGTCGATCTTGAGCTGCGCGTTCGCCGAGGCCTTCGCCTCGTCCGGGTTGGCGTTGATCCACTTGTTGGTCTCGACCGAGCCCTTCAGCACGGCCTCGACGACGTCCGGGTGCTCCTTGAGGAACTTCTGGGACACGATGATGTTCGTGATCACGAACTTCTTGTCCGGCCACAGGTCGGCCTCGTCGAGCAGCACCTTGCCGCCCTCGGCGACCAGCTTGGACGCGGTCGGCTCCGGCACCCAGGCGCCGTCGATGGAGCCGTTCTTGTAGGCGTCCGGGGTGACCTTGTTGTCCGTGCGGACGACGGACACGTCGCCCTTGCCGCTCTCCGCGTCGACCTTCCAGCCCTGGTCCGAGATCCAGTTGAGCAACGCCACGTCCTGCGTGTTGCCGAGCTGCGGGGTGGCGATCTTCTTGCCCTTGACGTCCTTCAGGGACTTGATCTTGTCCGGGTTGACCACGAGCTTCACGCCGCCGGAGGCCGAGCCGCCGATGATGCGCAGGTTCGTGCCCTTGGACTTGGTGTAGCCGTTGATGGACGGCGAGGGGCCGATCCAGCCGATGTCGATGGAGCCGGAGTTCAGCGCCTCGATCTCGGAGGGTCCGGCGTTGAAGACCGCGTACTCGGCCTTGGTGGCACCGAGCTCCTTCTGGAGGAAGCCCTTCTGGTTGCCCACCAGCGCGGTCGCGTGGGTGAGGTTGCCGAAGTAGCCGATCTTCACGGAGTCGAGACCGTCGATCTTCTCGGCGCCGGCGGCGACCTTCGTGGTGCCCTCGTCCTTGGAGTCGGAACCGTAGCCGCAGGCGGCGAGGGTGAGGAGGGGCAGTGCGGCTATCAGCGCGAGGCCGCGCTTCAGGGCAAGAGAGCGGTTGGCAGGCACGGGAGGTGTTCCTCTCGTTGGCCCGGCGGTCACGGTTTCAGTACGTGGCCGGGAAGGTCGACGGGTCTTCGTCGCGTCCGCGACGGCGGGTGGGGGGACGGGGCGCGCAAGCGGTGCGCGTACGTCATCGCGCACATCGCGCGACTCCGCCCTGCCCGCTGCCGAGGGCGCCGCTGCCGACGCGGCCGCCCTCCTTCGCGAACGTGGAGTAGATGTCGATGAGGTTCACGTCAGAAGTCCCAACCGTCGTCGTCGGTCTCGGACTTGACGGGCTCCGGCGAGGCGAACGACTCGCCGACCATGCCCGCGGTCAGCGTGGTGCCGTCGGCCGGGTCGATCAGGATGAACGCGCCGGTGCGCCGTGAGTCGGCGTACGAGTCGAGCGGCAGCGGTTCGGCGGTACGGATCTTCACGCGGCCGATGTCGTTGGCGACGAGTTGCCCGGGGTGCGGGTGCAGGGACAGGTCGTCGAGGGTCAGCCGGGACGGGATGTCCTTGACGATCGCCTTGACCGTGCGGGTGCCGTGCTTGAGCAGCACCCGGTGGCCGACGGTGAGGGGCTGGTCGGCGACGTGGCAGACGGTCGCCTCGACGTCCTGCGTGATCGGGGGCGCGTCCGTGGTCGGCACGATCAGGTCGCCGCGCGAGATGTCGACGTCGTCGTCAAGCAGGAGGGTCACCGACTGCGGGGTCCAGGCGACGTCGACCGACGTGCCCAGCAGATCGATCCCGGCGATCGTGGACGTACGCCCGGACGGCAGAACCGTGACCGGGGAGCCGACGCGGAAGGTTCCGGCCGCGATCTGACCCGCGTAGCCCCGGTAGTCCGGGTGCTCGGCGGTCTGCGGGCGGATCACGTACTGCACGGGCAGGCGGGCGTGGCAGCTCGTCAGGTCGTGGCTGACCGGGACCGTCTCCAGGTGCTCCAGGACCGTCGGACCGCCGTACCAGTCCATGTTCGCGGAGGGTTCCACCACGTTGTCGCCGGTGAGCGCCGAGATCGGGATCGCGGTGATCTCGGGGACGCCCAGTTCGGAGGCGTACGCCGTGAACTCCTCGGCGATCGCTGCGAAGACGGACTCCTTGTACTCGACGAGGTCCATCTTGTTGACGGCGAGGACGACGTGCGGGACGCGCAGGAGGGCGGCGACGGCGGCGTGCCGGCGGGTCTGCTCGATGACGCCGTTGCGGGCGTCGACGAGGACGACGGCCAGGTCGGCGGTGGAGGCGCCGGTGACCATGTTCCGCGTGTACTGCACGTGCCCGGGGGTGTCGGCGAGGATGAACCGGCGGCGCGCGGTTGCGAAGTAGCGGTAGGCGACGTCGATGGTGATGCCCTGCTCGCGTTCGGCGCGCAGGCCGTCGGTGAGGAGGGCGAGGTCGGGGGTGTCCTGGCCGCGGCTCTGGGAGACGCGTTCCACGGCCTCGAGCTGGTCGGTGAGGACCGACTTGGAGTCGTGGAGCAGGCGTCCGACGAGGGTGGACTTGCCGTCGTCGACGGACCCCGCGGTGGCGAAGCGCAGCAGGGTGGTCGCCGACAACTGCTCGACCGACAAGGGCTCGGTGGGTTCGGTGGTGCTGGTCATGGTTAGAAGTACCCCTCGCGCTTGCGGTCTTCCATCGCGGCCTCGGACATCTTGTCGTCGGCGCGGGTGGCGCCGCGTTCGGTGAGGCGGGAGGCGGCGATCTCGGTGATGACGGCTTCCAGCGTGATGGCGTCGGAGTCGACGGCGCCGGTGCAGGACATGTCGCCGACGGTCCGGTAGCGGACCAGACGCTTCTCGACGGTCTCGCCGTCCTTGGGGCCGCCCCACTCACCGGCGGTGAGCCACATGTTGGACCGCTTGAAGACCTCACGCTCGTGCGCGAAGTAGATCTCGGGCAGCTCGATCCCTTCGCGGGCGATGTACTGCCAGACGTCGAGTTCGGTCCAGTTGGAGAGGGGGAAGACGCGGACGTGTTCGCCGGGTGCGTGGCGGCCGTTGTAGAGCTGCCAGAGTTCGGGGCGCTGGCGGCGGGGGTCCCACTGGGAGAACTCGTCGCGGAGGGAGAAGACGCGTTCCTTGGCGCGGGCCTTCTCCTCGTCGCGGCGTCCGCCGCCGAAGACGGCGTCGAAGCGTTCGGACTGGATCTTCTCCGTCAGGGGGACGGTCTGGAGGGGGTTGCGGGTGCCGTCGGGGCGTTCGCGCAGCACACCGCGGTCGATGTAGTCCTGGACGGAGGCGACATGGAGGCGCAGTCCGTGTTCGGCGACCACACGGTCGCGGTACTCGAGGACTTCGGGAAAGTTGTGCCCGGTGTCCACATGCAGCAGCGTGAAGGGGATCGCGGCGGGTGCGAAGGCTTTGAGGGCGAGGTGGAGCATGACGATGGAGTCCTTGCCGCCGGAGAAGAGGATCACCGGCCGCTCGAACTCGCCCGCCACCTCGCGGAAGATGTGCACCGCCTCGGACTCCAGAGCGTCCAGGTGGGACAGCGCGTACGGGCTGCCGGTCTCCTGGGAGACAGTCACGACGGTCGTCATGCGAGACCCCTCTCGGTGAGCAGCGCATGCAGCGCGGCCGCGGACTCCTGCACGGACTGGGTGTGCGACTCGATCCGCAGATCGGGCGACTCGGGCGCCTCGTAGGGGTCGTCGACCCCGGTGAGCCCCGAGATCTCGCCCGCCGCCTGCTTGGCGTACAGGCCCTTCACGTCCCGCTCGCTGCACACCTCGACCGGCGTCGCGACATGCACTTCGATGTACGCCGCCCCGCTGACCTGGTGACGCTTGCGGACGGCCTCGCGGCTGTCGGCGTACGGCGCGATCACGGGAACCAGGGCCTTCACGCCGTTGCGGGCGAGCAGGTCGGCGACGTAGCCGATGCGCTGCACGTTCGTGTGCCGGTCCTCGCGGGAGAAGCCGAGGCCCGCCGTCAGGAACGTACGGATCTCGTCGCCGTCGAGCACCTCTACGCGGTGGCCCTCCTCGCGCAGCCGTCCGGCCAGTTCGTACGCGATGGTGGTCTTGCCGGCACTCGGCAGACCTGTGAGCCAGATGGTGGCTCCGGTCGTCACTTGCTTCTCCTGGGAAATCCGGGGGTGCTGACTGGTCTGGGGACTCTTCGTGGGCGCGGTCATCAGTGCAGCCCGCACTCGGTCTTCGAGCGTCCGGCCCAGCGGCCGGCGCGCGCGTCCTCGCCCTCGAGGACCTGGCGGGTGCAGGGCGCGCAGCCCACGGAGGCGTAACCGTCCATCAGCAGCGGGTTGGTGAGCACGCCGTGCTCGGCGACGTACGCCTCCACGTCCTCCTGCGTCCAGCGGGCGATCGGCGAGATCTTGACCTTGCGGCGCTTCTCGTCCCAGCCGACGACCGGGGTGTTCGCCCGGGTCGGGGACTCGTCGCGGCGCAGGCCCGTCGCCCAGGCGCTGTACCTGGTGAGCCCCTCCTCGAGGGGCTTCACCTTGCGCAGCGCGCAGCACAGGTCGGGGTCGCGGTCGTGCAGCTTGGGGCCGTACTCGGCGTCCTGCTCGGCGACCGTCTGACGCGGGGTGAGCGTGATGACGTTGACGTCCATCACCGCCTCGACGGCGTCCCGGGTGCCGATGGTCTCCGGGAAGTGGTAGCCGGTGTCGAGGAAGACGACATCCACGCCGGGGAGGGCGCGGGAGGCGAGGTGGGCGACCACCGCGTCCTCCATGGAGGAGGTCACACAGAACTTCGCACCGAAGGTGCCGACCGCCCACTGGAGGATCTCCAGGGCGGACGCGTCCTCGAGATCGCGCCCCGCCTGCTCGGCGAGACTCTTCAAGTCCTCGTCCGTACGCTCTTCCTGAATCGTCGTCATATCTCTGCCCCTCCACCGTCTTCTCGCTGAAGCCCCCGGGACAGCAACCCGAGGAACTTCAGCTGAAAGGCTCGATTGCACGCCGCGCATTCCCACGCGCCGTGTCCCTCCTCACTCGGACGAAGGTCTTCGTCACCGCAGTAGGGGCAGTAGAAAGGGGCAGCTCGCTCGCTCATGAGAGGGACTCCTCGGAGGCGCGGGTCGCCCAGGTGGCGAATCGCTCGCCGTCCTCGCGCTCCTCCTGGAACCGCTTGAGGACGCGCTCGACATAGTCGGGCAGCTCCTCCGAAGTGACCTTCAGGCCACGGACCTTGCGGCCGAAACCGGCCTCCAGGCCGAGCGCGCCGCCCAGGTGCACCTGGAAGCCCTCGACCTGATTGCCCTCGTCGTCCAGGACCAACTGGCCCTTGAGACCGATGTCCGCGACCTGGATCCGGGCGCAGGCGTTCGGGCAGCCGTTGATGTTGATGGTGATCGGCTCTTCGAACTCGGGGATGCGGCGCTCGAGTTCGTCGATCAGGGAGGCACCGCGCGCCTTGGTCTCGACGATCGCGAGCTTGCAGTACTCGATGCCGGTGCAGGCCATCGTGCCGCGCCGGAAGGGAGACGGCTTGACGGTCAGGTCGAGCGCCTCAAGGCCCTCCACCAGCGAGTCGACCTGCTCCTGCTCCACGTCGAGGACGATCATCTTCTGCTCGACGGTGGTACGCAGACGGCCCGAGCCGTGCGCGGCGGCCAGCTCGGCGATCTTCGTGAGCGTGGTGCCGTCCACCCTGCCCACACGCGGCGCGAAGCCGACGTAGAAGCGGCCGTCCTTCTGCCGGTGCACACCGACGTGGTCGCGCCAGCGGGCGACCGGCTGGTCGGGCGCGGGGCCGTCGATCAGCTTGCGCTTGAGGTAGTCGTCCTCCAGGATCTGGCGGAACTTCTCGATACCCCAGTCGGCGACCAGGAACTTCAGGCGGGCGCGGGTGCGCAGCCGCCGGTAGCCGTAGTCGCGGAAGATCGAGATGACGCCCTCGTAGACGTCCGGGACCTCGTCCAGCGGGACCCAGGCGCCGAGGCGCTGGCCGAGCTTCGGGTTGGTGGAGAGGCCGCCGCCGACCCAGACGTCGAAGCCGGGGCCGTGCTCCGGGTGGTTCACGCCGACGAAGGAGATGTCGTTGATCTCGTGCGCCACGTCGAGCAGCGGCGAGCCGGAGATCGCGGACTTGAACTTGCGGGGCAGGTTCGAGAAGTCCTTGTTGCCGATGATCCGGCGGTGGATCACCTCGATCGCGGGCGTGCCGTCGATGATCTCGTCCTCGGCGATGCCGGCGACGGGCGAGCCGAGGATGACGCGGGGGGTGTCACCGCAGGCCTCGGTCGTGGAAAGCCCGACGGCTTCGAGCCGGTTCCAGATCTCCGGGACGTCCTCGATGCGGATCCAGTGGTACTGCACGTTCTGCCGGTCGGTGAGGTCGGCGGTGCCGCGCGCGAACTCCTGCGAGATCTCGCCGATGACACGCAGCTGCTCGGTGGTCAGCCGCCCGCCGTCGATGCGCACGCGCAGCATGAAGTACTTGTCGTCCAGCTCCTCCGGCTCCAGGATCGCGGTCTTGCCGCCGTCGATCCCGGGCTTGCGCTGGGTGTACAGGCCCCACCAGCGCATCCGGCCGCGCAGGTCGTTGGGGTCGATCGAGTCGAAGCCGCGCTTGGAGTAGATCGTCTCAATGCGTGTCCGCACGTTGAGACCGTCGTCGTCCTTCTTGAACTGTTCGTTGCCGTTGAGCGGGGTGAAGTGACCCACGGCCCACTGACCCTCACCGCGGTGACGGCTCACCTTGCGGCGGGGCGCTGCGGCGGGATTCTGCGGGGTGGCGGCCATGGTTGATACGTCCTTCGGGACTGCGGGACAGGAAGGAGAGCGGCTCATACCTGCGGAAACGGGCGCACGCGTAAGTGCGTGCGCCTCATCGCGCAGGGGGAGGGAAACAGGGAAATGCCGACCGTGCCGGGGCTGTCAGCCCGTCGGACAGATGGCGCTGGACATGCGGCCGAGGTCGACGTGCCGCCGACTCACCAAGGCAATCCCAGTTCCAGACATGACGGAAGCGTGTCATGGGGGTCTCGGGACAGTCCACCGTCATCCATCATGTGGACACCCTTGTCCCGGATCGTGAGACAAGGGTGTTGTCGGTCACATGACCGGGCACTTCAGCGGGCCGTGGCGCGACAAGGGCTCACGACGCCGCAGGTCAGCGGCTGGTCCGCCGCTGGTGGGCCGTTGGTCGACCGCTGGTCAGACGGCCCGCGCTCCCGGCCAGGGTCCGGGTGCGGCGACCTCGGGCTCCTCCTCCACCTTGGTGTCGAAGAGCTTGAAGCCGCGCCGCAGGTAATTGTCCATCGCATGCTCCCCGTCCTTGCTGCAGGTATGCAGCCAGACCCGCTTCGTCTCCGTCCGCCCGGACCCGCGCTCGGCCAGGTCCCAGGCCCGCGCGACACCGTACGAGAGGAGGTGCCCGCCGATCCGGCGCCCCCGGAAGGCGGGTATCAGACCGAAGTAGGCGATCTCCACGACACCGTCGTCCTGGGGGTCGAGCTCGATGTACCCGGCGGGCGTCCCTCGGTCGTATGCGACCCAGGTCTCCGCGCCCGGCCGGTCCAGGTACTCCTGCCAACGCTCGTACGACCAGGCGAGCCGGTCGGTCCAGCGGATGTCGCCGCCGACCGAGGCGTACAGGAAGCGGCTGAACTCGGGGGAGGGGATCTCGGCGCGGACGATCCGGACGTCCCCGTCGGGGGCGATCGCGGGGAGCAGGTCGGTCGGTGCCGTCTGCTCCAGGGACCAGGTGGTCACAGTGACGTTGCTCATGCAGGTCAGGGAATCACGGGGGTGCCTATCCGAGCGAACCGTCGACCGAGGACAGCGGAACCGCGTAGAGCACACGCCCGGAGGCGGTGTCGGCGGCCACTGTCCCGGTCAGCGTCCAGAGCTCACCCGTCTCGTACCAGTACGACAGGGACGAGGTGTGCAGGCCCCAGCAGGCGTAGGACTGGTCCGTGGTGCAGGTGGCCGCCTTGGCGCCGCTGTCCGTCTGCCGCCAGAGGGTGCCGTTCCTGCCGTTGTCGGCCGGTGTCTGGGCGACGTACCACTCGGGCTCGTCACCGCCGTCCGGCGTGTGCGAGAGCACGCCCGACACTCCGGTGGCCTTGGTCTCGTAGGCCTCGTCGGCGTCGACACGGCCCTTGGAGTCGGCGGCGAGCAGTCCTGTGCGGAGGATCGAGGTGCTGTAGGGATACCGCCAGACGCGGGCCCGGTCATCGCCGCCGGGGACGGACGACTCGGTCGCCACCAGGCTGTCGGGGCTCGAGGTGCGGTCCAGGGAGAGGGAGCCGAAGCAGGGGACCGCGTGGTCGTCGACGGGGCTGCACGCGCCGCCGGTCAGGTCGTACGAGCCGATGGCCGGCATCACGTACTGGTAGCCGTCCGCCGAGTAGCCGCCGCTCACCTTGCCGATCGCCGCGCTGTTCACATCGGTCTCGAGGATGCGGCGCAGGTCGAAGGCGAGCAGGGCGGTGCCGTTGCGGGCGGTGACGATCAGCTTGTCCTGGTACCAGACCATGCCGCCCAGGCGGGAGCGGACCGCCTCGAAGTCCTTGCCGCCGTCCTGCGGTGCGACGAGCAGCGCATAGCGGTACCTGAGGGCGTGCGGGTCGGTCGCGTCGATGAAGGCGATCCGGGCGAGGCCCTCGTCGCTTGTCGGCTCGCCCGCCCGGGAGTCGTCGGCGGCCTGCTGGTCCTCATGGGTCCAGCCGGCCAGGATCACCCGGCGGTCGCCCCACGTGGCGTCCTCGTAGGCGTCCCCGGAGGTCGTGACCGACTGCGGCAGCCACTGCCGGACCTTCGCGTCGGCGCTGTCCCAGCAGTACGCGCGCGTGGCCGTCGGTTCGACGGGCAGCGCGGCGCGCTCCGAGTCGTCGCAGTCGCCCTCGTTGCGCATCGAGTGGTCGGCGCTGTCGAGGATGCCGGCGACACCGACGTTCCCGCCCATCCGCCGGGTGAGAGTGTCGATGGTGCCCTGAGCGACCAGCTTCTCCTGGAGGCCGAGCTTTCCGGCCGTCGACGAGGAGGTGAGCGGGGCCAGCGCGCCCGGGTTTCCGCTGCCCGTGGCCTGGGAGGTGCTGATCAGGGTGGCTGCCGCGGTGAGCGCGAGGGCGGTTCCGGCCAGCGTGGCGCGCAGCGCCTGACCCCTCCTATGACGACGGTGCCTGCCGCGCTGCTTCATGCGTCCTCCCGACGAAGGCCAACTGCCTCTCACACTCCGTGCGTTGACGGAGAGGCGGGTGGGGTGGCCTGTCAAGTGATGCTACGGCAGAGACCCACGGGCCAGGTCAAATACCCCGGAAGACACCTGGGAAAACTGACGAAAACTGACGAAATGCGTAGGTGGTGAGAGTCCGGGGACGCGGGCGGCAGCGCCGAATGGGCGGCTCGGGACACGGGACGTACTGCCTCCGTGCCTCCCGCTCACTGGCCTCCCTGGCGCCTTCCGTCCATGCGCGCCCCCACCACCGCGGGTGCCCTCGACTGCGGCAGCAGGTCGATCGGGTCGTCCGGGAGGACGACCTCGACCTCCACCTCCTCGCGGAAGCGGTAGGGGCGGTGGTCGAGGAGGCCGGTGAACCGGCGGCGGAGCCGGGAGAGTTCGGCGCGGACCGTGACCGTACGGGTCGGGTCGCCGAAGAGGTCGAGGGCGAGTTCGGCCGCGCTGCGTCCCTGGCGGTGGAGGGCGAGCACGTACAGCAGCTCGGCGTGGCGCGGGCTCAGGTCCTGCGCCCAACTGCCCGCCGCGCCCGCGACGGTGGCGCACGGCCGCCGGGGTTCGCTCAGGTCGAGGACCACCCGGCTCGCGCACCCCGGGGTGTCGGCCTCGGTGACCCGGAGCAGCCAGCCGCCGGGCAACGGTTCGGCGACGCACGTTCCGAGGGGCGGCAGCCAGTACCGGCCGGCGCCGAAGGAGTTGGGCAGCGGGACCCGGTCGACCGGCGGCATCCCGGTGACGGCCGCGAGCCAGCCGTGCGTGTCCACGACCAGCGCCTTGCCGTCCAGCCGGCACAGGATGGGCGCGGCCACCGAGCGCAGTCGTTCGATCGATGCCAAATGGCGGGTACGCAGCTCACTTTCGGCCAGCCGGGACACCGAGTCGACCAGCGCGAGCGTGGCCGGATGGAAGGTGCAGTCGGGCCCGCTCACGTCGATGATGCCGAGGAGCCGCCCGTCGCGCGGGTCGTGCACCGGCGCCGCGGCGCAGGTCCAGTTGTGCAGGGTGCGTACGAAGTGCTCGGCCGAGTGCACCTGGACGGCGGCCCCGGCGGTGAGCGCGGTGCCGATCGCGTTGGTGCCCGTGGTGTCCTCGCTCCAGGCGGCACCCTCCTCCAGGCAGATGGCGTCGGCCCGGCGCAGCACGCCCGCGTTGCCCTCGCGCCACAGCACCCGGCCCTCCGCGTCCGTGACCACCATGATCTGCAGGGAGGCGTCGGCGACCGAGCCGAGGCCGCCGCTGAGGACCGGCATCACGTCGGCGAGCGCGGTCGAGGTACGGCGGTGCTCGATTTCCTCCGCCTGCAACAGGACGCTGCCCGTGCCCTGTTCGGGCTGCACGCCGAAACGTTTCACTCTTTGCCAGGACTGTCCGATAACGGGACGGGGCGCGATCGGGGAGCGGTCGCCTCTGAGCGTCGCGGCCCAGGTTTCCTGGAGACGCCGGGCCGATTCGGACGCGTCCAGCGGAGCGAAACGGGCAGGGTTGAACGATGTGGTCTTCACTGGGCACTCCCGAAACCAGTACCGCGTACAAGCTGTGACGCCGCCGTCATCCCACATCGTGCCTGCTCCCGGCCGCGGACGCCGGTGGTTCGCGCAAGGTGCACCAAGGAATGCAACGGTCTGCAACTCTCGCCAACGGTCATAAGGTTCCTAGAAAATGACAATGACGTCGCCCGTGCGGCGTCGTGCTCCTTGAACGGGGCCTGAGAGCGGGGGTGGTGCCGTGTCGGCGCAGCACCACCCCCGTGTCAGCGCGGCAAACCTCGTATCCGAGGACCGTCCCCGCGAGAGCGCCTCAGGAAACCGGCCGCCGGGCCGTTCAGGAAACCGGCCGCGCCCGCTCCACCACCGTGGCCAGATCCAGACTGTGCGGCAGTGTGCCGAAGGCCGAACCCCAGTCGCCGCCCAGGCGTGAGGCGCAGAACGCGTCGGCGACCTCCGGCGGCGCGTACCGGACGAGCAGCGAACCCTGGAGCACCAGTGCGATCCGCTCGACGAGACGGCGGGCGCGGCCCTCGACGCCCTCCAGGTCGGCGAGTTCGGTCAGCAGGTTCTTGATCGCCCCGTCCAGCCGGTGGTCGGCGCCCCGCGCCTGCCCCACCTCCCGCAGATACGCATCGAGCGCACCCGGCTCCCGCTGGAGCGCCCGCAGTACGTCCAGCGCCTGGACGTTGCCAGCGCCCTCCCACACCGAGTTGAGCGGCGACTCGCGCAGCAGTCTCGGCATGCCGGACTCCTCGACGTACCCGTTGCCGCCCAGGCACTCGAGCGCTTCGACCGCCACCGGCGTACACCGCTTGGTCACCCAGTACTTGGCGGCCGGCACCGCGAGACGCAGGAACGCGAGCTCCTGCTCGCTCCCGTCGTCGTACGCGGCGGCAAGGCGCAGCCCGAGCGTCGTCGCGGCCTCCGACTCCAGGGCCAGGTCCGCCAGTACGTTCCTCATCAGCGGCTTGTCGATGAGCTTGCCGCCGAACGCCTCGCGGTAGGTGCAGTGGTGCACGGCCTGCGCGACGGCCTGCCGCATCAGCGAGGCCGAGCCGAGCACACAGTCGAGCCGGGTCGCCGCGACCATCTCGATGATGGTGCGCACCCCGCGCCCCTCGTCCCCGACCCGGCGCGCCCAGGTCCCGTCGAACTCGACCTCGCTCGACGCGTTGGACCTGTTGCCGAGCTTGTCCTTGAGCCGCTGGATGCGGAACACGTTGCGCGTGCCGTCCGCCAGGACACGCGGCACCAGGAAGCAGGTCAGCCCGTCAGGGGCCTGCGCGAGCACCAGGAATCCGTCCGACATGGGCGCCGAGCAGAACCACTTGTGGCCCGTCAGTTCGTACGTCCCGTCCTCGGCGAGCGGCCGCGCCTCCGTGGTGTTGGCGCGTACGTCGCTGCCGCCCTGCTTCTCCGTCATGCCCATCCCGAAGAGCGCACCGGCCTTCTGGGCGGCGGGACGGAACTCCTGGTCGTAGACGGTGGAGGTCAGCCGCGGCTCCCACTCGGCGGCGAGCGCCGGGTCGGTGCGCAGCGCGGGCACCGCCGCGTGGGTCATCGACAGGGGGCAGCCGTTGCCGGCCTCGACCTGCGTCCAGACCACGAAACCGGCGGCGCGCCGCACATGCCCGCCGGGCCGCGACCAGGCCGAGGTCAGCCCGGCCGACACGCCCTTGCCGAGTAGCCGGTGCCAGGAGGGATGGAACTCGACCTCGTCGATCCGGTTGCCGTAGCGGTCATGGGTGCGGAGCTTTGGCGGGTTCTCGTTGGCCAGCACGCCCCACTCCTGTACCTGGGCGGAACCGGAGGTGTGGCCGAGCGCCGAAAGCTCCTCGCGCGCCTCGTCGAGAAGTGCTGGTTCGAGATGCCGTTCGACCGCCTCCGCAAGGGCCCGGTCGGCGGCAAAGACGTCATATCCGACCAGGGGCGGAGGCTGGTTGGTCACGGTGTGGGTGGTGGCTGCCATACGGATACGGTAAGGACGTGCACCAGGCAAAAGAAACACCTGAACGGCCTCCCTCGGGTCGTCTTCACCGCGCTCGCGCGCTGTACCGGAACGTGTCGAAGCGCAGGACCGCCTGGCTGCTGGTCAAGGACACGGTCAACTCGTGCATGGAGTACCGGATCCTGGGTCTCGCAGCGGAGGCGGCGTTCTTCACGCTGCTCTCCGTGCCGCCGTTGCTGCTGAGCATGATCGGCCTGCTCGGCTATGTGGACGCCTGGACCGGCGCCGACACGATCGCAAGCCTGGAGACCAACATCCTGGAGGCGGCCCGCACGGTCCTCTCCGACAAGGGCGTGCACGACATCGCCGAGCCGATCCTCCACGACGTGACGAAGGGCGGCCGCCCCGACATCATCTCGCTCGGCTTTCTGTTCGCCCTGTGGTCGGGCTCGCGCGCGGTGAACGTCTTCATCGACACCATCACCGTGATGTACGGCCTCGACGGCACCCGCGGCATCGTGAAGACCCGCATCGTGTCGTTCCTGCTCTTCATCGTGGCGCTGCTGATCGGCTCGATCGCGCTGCCGCTGATGGTGGCGGGCCCGGACGCGGTGGTGAACATCGTGCCGTGGTCGGAGACGGTCGTGCAGATTCTGTACTGGCCGGTCGTCATCGTCCTGGGGGTCGTGTTCCTGACGACCCTGTACCACGTGTCAGTGCCGGTGCGGTCGCCGTGGGTGGAGGACGTGCCGGGTGCCCTGGTGGCCCTCGGCATGTGGGTCCTCGGCAGCCTCCTGCTCCGCATCTACCTGACCAACACGGTCGAGGGCCCCACGATCTACGGCTCGCTCGCCGCGCCCGTCGCCGTCCTCCTGTGGATCGGCGTGTCCGCGTTCGCGGTCCTGGTCGGCGCCGCCGTGAACGCCGCCATCGACCGCGTCTGGCCGGCCGCCGCCACGGCGGCGGCGCGTGCCAACAACGAACGCCTGCGCGAGGCCCAGGTCGCCGAGTACGTCGCCCGGGTTGCCGCGTCCCGCTCGTACGACGCCGAGTTCGACGACTCCGACGACCCGGACATGCCCTCCGAGTTCCCGGAGCGCTGGTCCCGCTTCCTCCCGCCGGAGGACGTGACCTCCCGGCTGCGGGCGCATGTGAAGAGCACGCACCATCCGCAGCACAAGAACGGGGATGTGCCGCCTCCCGGGGAGTGACACCGCCGGGTGGGCTCAGGCCTTCCAGACTCCGGCCGCCGCGTTCTCCCGTACGAATTCGGTGAAGTCCCGCGGCTCGCGCCCCAGGACCTGCTGGACGCCGTCCGAGAGGTGCGCGTTGCGGCCGTCGAGGAGGCCCTCGAAGACCTCGACGAGGAGGTCGACCTCGTGCTGCGGCACCCCGAACCCGGCCAGGGTGTCGCCGTACTGGCGCGCGGTCACCGGGATGTACGCCAGCTCGCTGCCGGTCGCCTCCGAGATCTCGGCGACCGCCTCGCGGAAGGACAGCAGCCGGGCCCCGGAGACGGTGACGTCCTTGCCGACGTACCGGTCGCCCGAGGTCAGCGTGGCCACCACGACGTCCGCGATGTCCCGTACGTCGATGAAGGGCTCCTGCACCTCACCGGCCGGGAACACCAGCTCCCCGTGGAGCATCCCCTCCACCAGCGGACCTTCGCTGAAGTTCTGCGCGAACCAGGCCGCTCGTACGATCGTCCAGTCCGCGCCCGAGGTCCTGAGCGCCTCCTCGGTCGCGAGCGCCCGCTCCTCGCCCCGCGCCGACAGCAGCACCAGCCGCCGTACGCCGAGTCCGACCGCCTCCCGGGCGATGGCGCCGACCGCCTCGGTGGCCTCAGGGGAACCGACGTCCGTGGGGTAGGCGAGATACGCCGCGTCGGCGCCCCGCAGGGCGTCCGCCCAGGTCGAGCGGTCCGCCCAGTCGAAGCGGGTGCCCTGGGAGCGGGACCCGGCCCGCACCGTGAGCCCGGCCGCCCGCGCGGCCTCCGCGACCCGGCTGCCCGTGCGTCCCGTGGCTCCGGTGACCAGTACCGTCATGTCATTCGTACGTGCCGTGTTTTCCGTCATGCAGCCAGTCAACTTCCGTGCGCCGCAAGGAACCATCGCTGAACCGCTCATTCCCATATGTGCGCGTCTACGCTGGCCTCATGGACGCTCTCGCAGGCCTGCTGGAGGGCCCACGCGCCCGTGGCGCCTTCATGATCCGTGCGTGCTTCGACCCGCCCTGGGGCATCCGCGTCGAGGACCGCGCTCCTCTCACGATCATGCTCCTTGTCCGCGGTGACGCGTGGGTCACGGCGGACGGGGGACAGCAGCTACGGCTGGCGGCGGGCGACGTCGCCATCGCGCGCGGACCGGACCCGTACACCGTCGCCGACGCCCCGGGGACCGACCCGCAGGCGGTGATCCTGCCGGGCGGCGAGTGCAGCTACCCCGACGGGCGCTCCATGAAGGGCCACTGGGACCTCGGCGTACGCAGCTGGGGCGACCGGCTCGACGGCTCGTCGGTGATGCTGATCGGGACGTACATGATGCAGGGCGAGATCAGCGGCAGGCTGCTCGACGCCCTGCCGCCGCTCCTCACGCTCACCGCCGACATGTGGGACTGCGCGCTCACCGACATCCTCGCCGAGGAGATCGTCCGCGACGAACCCGGCCAGGAGGTCGTCCTCGACCGGCTGCTCGACCTGCTGGTCATCGCCGCGCTGCGGTCCTGGTTCTCCCGCCCCGAGGCCGAGGCACCCGCCTGGTACCAGGCCCTCGCCGACCCCGTCGTGGGCCGGGTGCTGCGGCTCGTCCAGGACGATCCGGCCCACCCCTGGACGGTCGCGACGCTCGCCGCCAAGGCCGGCGTCTCGCGCGCGGCCCTCGCCCGCCGCTTCAGCGAACTCGTCGGCGAGCCCCCGATGACGTACCTGACCGGCTGGCGCCTCGCCCTCGCCGCGGACCGGCTGCGCGACACCGAGGACACCATCGGCGCGATCGCCCGCCAGGTCGGCTACGGCAGCTCGTTCGCGCTGTCCAGCGCCTTCAAGCGGGTGTACGGAGTCAGTCCGCAGGAGCATCGGACGCGGGCGGCGTAGCGTGTCGTCCGTGACTGCCGAGCGTCTCGCACCGGCTTCGGGTTACGCGGAGAGGGCGTCCCGGCTGGCCGGTGCCGTGGTGTGGACGAACACTCCGGCCGCGTCCGGTGCGCGGCCCGTGCTGCCCGACGGGTGCATGGACCTGCTGTGGAACCAGGGGCGGCTGCTGGTCGCCGGGCCGGACACGCGCGCGTACGTCCCGGAGGGGGCGTCCGGTGGCTGGGCGGGCGTCCGCTTCTTTCCCGGTACGGCTCCCGCGTTCCTCGGCGTGCCTGCCCACGAACTCCGTGATCAGCGCGTGGAGTTGGCGGACCTCTGGCCCGCTTCGGAGGTACGGCGCCTCACCGCGCGGGTCGACTCGGCCGCCGACCCCGTGAGCGCGCTCGAAGAGGTGGCGCTGGAACGGGCGGCCGGCGCGGAGCCCTCCGACCCGCTGCTGCGGGAGGTCGTGTCGGCCCTGGAAGCGGGCCGCCCCGTCGCCGCTGTCGCGGACGAACTGGGTCTGGGCGCACGCCAGTTGCACCGACGCTCACTGGCCGCGTTCGGATACGGGCCCAAGACGCTCGCCCGTGTACTGCGGCTCCAGCGGGCGCTCGCCCTCGCACGCGACGGGGTGCCCTTCGCGGAGACGGCGGCCCGGGCCGGGTTCGCGGATCAGGCCCATCTGGCACGGGACGTACGGGAGTTGGCGGGGATGACACTGGGGGAGCTGCTCGGACGCGGCTAGTGCCGGCGGCCTACTTGGCTTCCGGCAGTCGCGCGAACAGGTCCACGCCGTTGCCGTCCGGGTCCTTCACGACCGCGTACCGCATGCCCCAGAAGGCGTCCCACGGCTTGAGTTCGCCCTCATGACCGGCGCCGACCAGGGTGTCGTACACGGAGTCGACCTCCGCCGGACTGTCGCAGAGGAAGGCGAGCGAGACCCGGCCGCCGCCGGCCGGGGGCCGCCAACCGGTGTGGAACGAACGGATCGTCTCCTCGGTGTCGAGCGCGAGGCGCAGCCCGCCGGGCAGTTCGGCCTCGACGTGCGGCTGATCCTCGGACCCCTCGGGGAAGACGAGCCCGAGGCGACGGTAGAAGGCCAGGGAGGCGGCCATGTCGGAGACGACGAGGCCGATCACATCGAATCGTGGAGTCATACGGCCACGGTAGGCAGGCCGTCGGCGGCTGGTCTTGAACGAATCGGACACGGTCCGGGCCAGGTACCTTGCGGGGCTCGCCGCTCGGCTGTACACGGAAGAAAGGCCCGTATACGGTGAAAGCGGACGGATCTGCTCCGCGCCCGCGGGGGAGAGGGGAACGGCATGTCCCACGTGACCACCGCGTTGAGTGACTACCCCAAGAGTCCGGTCACCTTGGAGTCGGAATACGACCCGGCCCTGTCCCGCTGGCTCTGGCTGGTCAAGTGGCTGCTCGCGATTCCGCACTACATCGCCCTCGTCCTCCTCTGGATCGCCTTCCTGGTCGTCACCGTGATCGCCTTCTTCGCGATCCTGATCACCGGCGGCTATCCGCGCGCCCTGTTCGACTTCAACGTCGGTGTGCTGCGCTGGACCTGGCGGGTGGCGTACTACGCGTACGGATCGCTCGGCACGGACCGCTATCCGCCCTTCACGCTGGCGGACGTGCCCGACTATCCCGCCCACCTGGACGTGGTCCGCGCCGAACAGCTCTCCCGCGGCCTCGTGCTCGTCAAGTGGTGGCTCCTGGTGCTGCCGCAACTCTTCGTGGCCGCCATTCTCGCGGGCGGCTTCCGCTTCGCGGGCGGACTCGCGGGCCTGCTGGCCCTCTACGCGGGCGTCTCACTCCTGTTCACCGGCCGCTATCCGCGCGGCATGTACGACCTCAACATCGGGCTGCACCGCTGGGTGGTCCGCGTCATGGCGTACGCGGCACTGCTGACGGACGTCTACCCGCCGTACCGGCTGGATCAGGGGCCGAGCGAACCGTGACCCGCCGAAGGCCCGTGTGACTCGCCGTCACTCATGGGTCAGGGCGCCGGTCTCGTCCATCGTCGGGTGGATCTTCGTGGGGCCGTACTCGTCGACGTCCGAGGGGCGCGGGGATTCCGGGCCGTCGGGGCCCGTACGGAGCATGCGTTCGACGCGGCAGATCCGGAAGACGCGGTCGTCGACGCGGAACTCGTCGGCGCGGCCGAGCGCACGGTACTCCTCGGCCGCCTTCGCGTACCTCGCCTTCTTGGCGTCGTCGAACCGGTGGAGCAGCGCCCACATCTCGGCCATCGCGTCGTAGAACATGCGCCGGGCGTCGTGCGGGGTGGCCATCAGGGCCCCGCTCGGCCGCCAGCCGTGTTCGCCGCGTTCGGCCAGGCTGAAGCCGGTGGGCAGCAGGAGGACGTTCGGATGGGTGGCGGCCGCCCGCCGGGAGTCCGCGCGTACGTCGGCGGGGAAGCGGGAGCCCGTGTACGCGAAGTCCCGCAGCCCCAGTTTCAGCGCACCGGCGGCCGGGCCGTCCGCGTGGTCCGGATCGAGGGCGAAACCGACGTCCGGGGACGGTGTGTCGCGCGCATGCCGGTCCCACGGCCGCTCCGCCGGCTCCGGGTCGGTGGGCCGGGGCGGCTCCAGACCGTCGTCCCCGACGCGCGCGAACTCGTCCCCGCGCACCACCCGGTAGCGCACCCCGCAGGCCTCCACCTCGTCGACCGGATCCCGCTCCAACGCCGCCACGGCCGCCAGCAGTTCCCGCCGTACCGCCGGGTCGTCGGTGTCGTCCTTCGCGGTGAACCACAGATGCGAGTTCAGCCCGTCCCGGGCCACCTGCGGCATCCCGTCCACCACCGGCTTCAGCAGGCGCCACCCCGGCCCTGCTGCCGGGTCACGCACCGCGACCCCGAACACCGGCCCGCGCAGCGCGAGATGGGGATATCGCCGGGAGGCCTCCATCGCGTCGGCCTCCCGCACCCAGGCGGCGGGGTCGTCGCGGTGGATCAACTCCTCATGGAGGGCCTGGATCTGTCGCTGCCAGTCGTCGGACATGCACGCATTGTTGCGGGGTCGGTGTGCGTGCCGGGGCCGAACCGACCCAACAAACGGTGTTGTTGGCCGCGTTCACACGCGAAGCGCTTGGACTGCCTCTCTCTCTGCGAGGCATGTGGAACACCTGTGCGGCAGGATGGGCGCATGATCCGTTCCGTGCCCGCCCGTGCCCTACGCGCGCTGCCGTTGCTGCTCCTGCCCATGCTGCTCGCCGCGTGCGGTGACGAGAAGGCCGGGGCAGCCGCCGACCCGGCCGAACTCAGCGCCCGTGCCCGGGCGTTGGGCGTCGCCCCGGAGCTCGTCTACGTCATCGAGGCGCCCGGCTTCACCGTCGCTCAGCAGTCGGTCGGCGTGTACGGGAACGACGGCTTCTCCAGCGCGTACTGGTCGCAGAAGACCGGTGCCCAGATCCACCTGTACGTGGACCGGGGCACGGTGACCGCCGACAGCTGTCCGAAGCAGCCGGTCGGTGAGGCGTCCGGCGAGACCGTCACCTGCACGCGCGACGGCAAGGCCTGGTACCGCAGTTCCGGCGGGCAGCACGACTACTTGGTGCCGGGCGACGGGCACGTGATCCGCGTCGTCGGCGACACGGCCACGGTGAAGCGCGACGTCCTGCACGAGGCCGCCCTCGGAGCCCACCGCCCCGACGCCGCCGAACTCACCGCCCTCCTGCCGTCCGCACCTGCGGCCGCCACCGAACCGGTGGAGCGCGGCGACCTGCCGCCGGTCGGGGACGGGGCGCCCAACAATGAGGTGGGGACCAGCGGTTGAGCGGCGTCCCCGCGCAGGTCAGCCTGTGGTCAGCACCATGCGGAAGCGAGCGGAGCCGTCGAGCATCTTCCGGTAGGCCGCGTCGGTCTCACTCAGCGGCATCGTCTCGACGATGGGACGGATACCGTGCAGGGCGCTGAACGCCATGGTGTCCTGCACGTCCTGAGCGGTACCGGACGGGTGTCCTCGAAGGATCCGGCCCCGCAGGATGAGCTGAAGCGGGCTGATGCCGAGGGTGTCGGGCGAAACCCCGATGACAATGAGTTCACCACGGTGCGTCAGGCCCTCGACGGTTGCCGCGATGGCCTCGGAGCTGCCGGCGGTGGCCAGTACGGTCTTCGCGCCTCCCAGCGACTGCAGGGCCTCCGCGACTGAGGTCACGCCCGTGCTGTCGATGTAGTGATGGGCCCCGAGGTTCTTGGCAGTGTCGGCCTTCTCGGACCCGCGGGCGATCGCCACGGTTTCGAAACCCATGGCCACTGCATACTGCACACCCAGGTGGCCGAGCCCACCGATGCCCAGGACCGCCACCAGATCTCCGGGACGGGCGGAGCTCCGTCGCAGCCCGTTGTAGGTCGTGACTCCCGCGCAGGACATGGGGCCCGCGTCGGTCGCCGAAAGGGCCTCGGGAATCCGCGCCAGGGCATCAATCGGCGCGATCATGCTTTCCGCGTAGCCCCCGTCGTATGCCCAGCCGGGAATCTTGAGGTTGTCGCAGACTATGAAGTCGCCCTGCCTGCAAGGGATGCAGTGTCCGCAACTTCCTCCGAACCACCCCACGGTCACGCGGTCCCCCACGTTCCAATTGTTGCTCTCGGCTCCTTCGCCGAGTTCTTCGATACGCCCGGCGATCTCATGGCCCGGAACCAGCGGGAACCGCACCCCGGGCAAACCGCCGCTCACGAACACATCGTCGCTGTGGCAGATCCCGCACGCCTCGACGGCCACTCGCACATGCCTTGGACCTGGGTGTTGCACCTCGCGCTCGACTATCTCGAAACGCCCGTTCGGGGTGATGACCTGCGCCGCTCGATAAGTGGTCATACGTGTCTCCGTACTCCGGAGTAGACGATACGAGAGCACATCCATCCCACCACTGCCTGGTCGCCCGGGCAACAGATCCCGGGTGGTGGTGGACAGCCGTGCGAGGTAGGTTCGGAAAGGTTGGAAAAATCGCGTGGAGCATCGCGGACCGAGCTGTCTGCAGCCTTTCGTACGCCCTGCGGGAAAGGTTTCCCATGAAGATCGACGGGTCCGTTGCATTCGTCACGGGTGCCAATCGAGGGCTCGGAGAGCAATTCGTCAAGGCCCTTTTCGAGGCTGGAGCGGCCAAGGTCTACGCGGGAGCCCGCGACCCCGCAAAGGTCACGGTGCCGGGAGCCGTCCCGGTGGCCGTCGACATCACGGACCACGAGTCGGTCCGGGCGGCCAGTGCCCAGGCGCAGGACGTGACACTCCTCATCAACAACGCCGGATCCACCACCCGTGCCGGCATCCTCACGTCCGACCTCGACGCATTCCGGACGGAGTTCGAAACGCATGTGGTCGGCACTCTGGCCATGAGCAGGGCTTTCGCCCCCGTACTCGGACGCAATGGCGGCGGCGCCCTGGTCAACGTTCTCTCCGTGCTGTCATGGGTGTCGATCCCCGTCAGCGCCGGATACGCCGCAGCCAAGTCCGCCGAATGGTCGGTGACCAACGCCCTGCGGGTCGCCCTCGCGGAACAGGGCACGCAGGTCACCGCGCTGCATGTCGGCTACCTGGCGACCGAAATGGCTGCGATGGTGAGCGGTCCGAAGGCAGATCCCGGCGATGTCGCCCGGGCGGCGCTCGCCGGTGTCGAGGCCGGACTCCACGAGGTGCTCGCCGACGAGGTCAGCAAGCAGGTTCAGGCCGCGCTGCCCGGGGGGCCGGGCGAGCTGTATCCACAACTGTACGGTGGGCAATCGCTGGTCTGACGCACCGGGAGGAGGCTCAGCCGTCCCGCGCCGTCGCCTTGTTGCCGCCGTCGGATCATCGGAGGCACTGATGAGCGGAAGCGAGCTGAGCCAGCACCAGGACTTGGCCGACCAGACCGTCGTCGTGATAGGCGCAAGCTCGGGAATCGGGCTCGAAACCGCGCGTCGGGTCCGCGCTTCCGGCGGCCAAGTGGTCATGGTCGCGCGCGATCCGCAGCGACTGGAGCGAGCGGCTGCGGAAGTCCAGCCGCGGAGCACCGCGGCCCTCGACGCCGCCGACACGGACCGGCTTCAGCAGTTCTTCAGTGACCTGCCCTACGCGGTCGACCACGTCATGTCGACGGCCGGCGGCCCGTTGTACGCGCCCCTGGCCGACATGGACGTGGCGGAGACCAGTCGGCACTTCGGCGAACGCCTCGCCATGACGCTCGGGCTCGCCAAGTACAGCCGGGGCAAACTCCGGGACCTGGGAACGCTGTTGTTCATCGGCGGCACGGGCGGTCGCCGCCCCGGCGTCGGCAGGTCCGTCACCTCGGCGCTCACCGCGGCACTTCCCGCTCTGACCGCGAACCTGGCACTCGAACTGGCGCCGATCCGGGTGAACCTCATCGCTGCCGGATTCGTCGACACGCCTTTGTCGGCCTCACTCCTGGGCGACCAGATCGACGCACGGCGCGAAGAGCTCCGCTCCTCGCTCCCCATCCGACGGGTCGTCGGCCCGGAGGACGTCGCCGCTCTGGCCGTACACATCATGTGCAACGAAGCATTGACGGGCGCGACGTACGACATCGACGGCGGTCAGCAGCTGTTGTCCCAATGACGAGCAGAACCACCGTTCAGGCCACCGGCCCGGGACCCGTGCTCGACCGCTCCACCAGCCGCGTCGACAGCTCCGTACGGGTGCCCTCCGGCTGGTCGCCCGCCATCAGTCGGACCAGGAGGCGCAGTGCCGTTGCCGCCATCTCGGAGAGTGGCTGGCGGACGGTGGTGAGGGCGGGGGTGGCCCAGCGGGACTCGGGGAGGTCGTCGAAGCCGACCACGCTGAAGTCGTCCGGGACGCTCAACTTCCGCTCGGCCAGGGCCTGGTAGGCGCCGAGGGCCATCTTGTCGGAGCAGACGAACGCGGCGGTGGGCGGTTCGGGGAGGTCGAGGAGCTCCAGCATGCGGCAGTGGGCGACGGTTTCGTCGAAGCTGCCGTAACGGATGTATTCGGGACGGTGGCGGATCCCGGCCGACGCGAGGGCGGAGCGGTAGCCGGCGATGCGGTCGCTGCTGCAGATCTTGCGACGGTAGCCACCGATGACGGCGATGCGCTCATGGCCGAGGGAGAGGAGATGCTCCGTCGCCAGCAGACCGCCCTGCCAGTTCGCCGCACCCACCGACACGACCCCCGGCGGCGGTTCGTGGACCGGGTCGATCATCACGAAGGGAATGCGGTGCTGGTCGAGCCAGGCGTACTGCGACGGAGTCAGCTCGGCCAGGTTGAACAACACCCCTGAGGAACCCCGGGTGGTGAGCTTGTCCAGCCAGCCGCGCTCGGGGCGCCCGCCCCTGGTCCGGGTCAGCCCGGCCGAGACCACCACCTCAAGGCCCGCGTCGTGCGCCGCCCCCTCCACGCCGTGCAGCACCGCGCCCGACCAGGAGCTTTCGAGGGAGTGCACCACCAGGTCGACCAGCCCCGGCGCCTTCGACGCCTCGAAGCGGGGTCTGCGGACGTAGCCGAGGCGGTCGAGGGCCTCCGTCACCCGGCGGCGTGTCTCCGGCGCCACGTCCTCCCGGCCGTTGACCACCTTCGACGCCGTCGGCACAGACACCCCCGCCTCCCGGGCGACGACCGCCAGCGTCGGCCCGCTCACGCTTCCCGTACGGACCATGGAGTCCACCCCTCCGGCCCGCCCGAGGGCCGCCGCTCCGGCCCCGAGGGGCATCGAAAGTTTCGAATACGGCTGCTCACGCGACCGAAACATTGACCGCGTAGCAACCGCTTTCTACATTAGGCCCGCCTCAACACGGCGTGAAGAAGCGGGGATTCACGGAATTCCCCGAACATTGAAACTTTCGAAATGCCGAACACGCGGGCTGGGCATGCGGGCCGAACGCGCATGCCCAATCGCGGAATGGCCGAACGCCGAAACAGAGGGGTGAGGGCGTGAAGTACCAAACAAGCCAAGGGACACGGGTGGCGGCATGACCGCGGCCCACATCCGCAACCCCGTGCTGCCGGGCTTTCACCCGGATCCGAGCATCGTGCGCGTCGGCGCGGAGTACTTCCTCGCCACCTCCACCTTCGAATGGTTCCCGGGCGTGCCCGTGCACCGCTCGACCGATCTCGCCCACTGGGAACCGGCCGGTCACATCCTGGACCGCACCGACCTGCTCGACCTACGCGGAGTGGCCGACTCGGCCGGAGTGTGGGCGCCCTCGCTGTCGTATCACGACGGCAGGTTCTGGCTGGTCTACAGCATCGTGCGCACGATCGGGCACCCCTACAAGGACGTCGACAACTACCTGATCACCGCCCCCGCGATCGAAGGCCCGTGGTCGGAGCCGGTCTTCCTCAACTCCTCCGGTTTCGACCCGTCCTTCTTCCACGACGAGGACGGCCACAGCTGGCTGCTCAACATCCAGTGGGACCCGCGCGACGGACATCCCTCCTTCGCCGGGATCCTGCTCCAGGAGTACGACGCCGGGAAGCAGGCCCTGATCGGGCAGCCCCGCACGATCCTTACGCAGGACGAGCTGATCGAGGGCCCCAACGTCTACCGGCGCGAGGGCTGGTACTACCTGATGCTCGCGGAGGGCGGCACGGGCTGGAACCACGGCATCGTGATGGCGCGCTCGCGCGAGCTGGCAGGGCCGTACGAACTCGACCCGGGCGGCTCGCTGTTGACCACCCGCGACGCCCCCGAGTGGCCGTTGCAGAAGGCGGGGCACGGCGAACTCGTCCAGACCCCGCAGGGGGAGTGGTACCTCGCCCACCTGGCCTCACGCCCCGTACGGACCGACGACGGGCCGCGCTGCGTCCTGGGCCGGGAGACCTGCCTCCAGCGGGTGGCCTGGACGCGGGAGGGGTGGCTGCGGCTGGCGGACGGGGGGCGGAGGCCGAGTGTGGAGGTTCCGGCGCCCGCAGGGGTGGAGTCGGGGCCCGCCGAGCCGGCCGCCGTGCGCGACGAGTTCAACGCGCCAGTACTGGACGGGGGTTGGAGTACGTTGCGGGTGCCCGCCGCCCCGGACTGGCTCACGCTCGCCGAGCGGCCGGGGTACCTGCGGCTGCGCGGCAGACAGAGCCTGCACTCGCGCTTCGACCAGAGTCTGGTCGCACGGCCGCTCACCTCGGTGCGCTGCGAGGCGACGACGGTCGTCGACTTCCGTCCCGCGCACTTCAGCCAACTCGCGGGCCTGGTCTGCTGGTACGACACCTCCACCCACTACTACCTGCGCCTCACGCACGTCGAGGGCGTGGGCCGGACGCTGGGCGTGGTCCTCACCGACGACGGCACCTACCGCGAGCTTCCGGACAGCGAACTCTCCACGGACGACTGGCCGTTGGTGCATCTCCGAGCCCGCTTCGACGGCGCGGACCTCCGCTTCTCCGCCTCGCCCGACGGGACGGACTGGCAGCAGGTGGGCCCGGCCCTGGACGCGAGCAAGCTCTCCGACGACTACGGGAGCCGGCTGCGTTTCACCGGAGCGTTCGTCGGGGTCTGCGTCCAGGACCTGGGCGGGACCCGGGTCTCCGCGGACTTCGACTGGTTCGAACTGCGCGATCAGCTGTAGCGGTTCCCAGGAGCCCTGGAATTGAGGATGTCCATGTCTCGTCGTACGACCCTTCAGGCCGCCGGTGCCACCGACACGACCGCCCAGGCAGCCGAAGCCGAAGGCACCCCCGGGCTCGTGACCTACCCGGTCCCCGACGGCGCCCCGACCAACGCGAGCTACACCGTCAACGTCCGTACACCCGGCGGCAGCTGGCAGCAGCTCGGCACCTACCTGGCCACCCTCAACCTCATCAGCACCGCCACCGGCGCCGGGCAGATCCAGAACTCCTCCCTCGCGTTCTTCGACTTCGCGGACACCGTCGAGGTCGAGGTCACCTACGTCAAGGGCGGCGTGCGGAAGGCCCGGATCCGTCCCGACTCCTACGGCATCGAGCCCGAACTGAGCGCCGACACCGTGCGGTTCGAACTCACCGAGCCGCGCAACCTCGTCGTCCAGGTCAACGACGAGGTCTTCGACGCGCTGCACCTGTTCGCCCGCCCCCTGGAGACCGACCGCCCCGCGCCCGACGACCCGGACGTCCTCTACTTCGGCCCCGGCCTGCACACCACCGAAGGCGGCGTCGTGACCGTCCCCTCGGGCAGGACCGTCTACCTCGACGGCGGCGCGGTGCTCAAGTCCCGCGTGTACTTCAAGGACGTGGAGAACGCGGGGCTCGCCGGGCGCGGAGTGATCTGGGCGTCACCCGGCGGCGGCTGCACCGTCGAGGGCTCGCGGAACATATCCATCGGCACGGTGACGATGCTCAACCCCGACGGCTACGCGGTCACGGTCGCCGAGTCCGAGAGCGTCACCATCACAGGCCTCGGCTCCTTCAGCTCCAAGGCCTGGGGCGACGGCATCGACATCTTCTCCAGCAGCGACGTCACCATCGACGGCGTCTTCATGCGCAATGCCGACGACTGCATCGCCATCTACACCCACCGCTGGGAGTACTACGGCGACACCCGCGACATCACGGTCAGGAACTCCACCCTCTGGGCGGACGTCGCGCACCCCATCAACGTCGGCACGCACGGCAACACCGACGCCCCCGAGGTCCTGGAGAACCTGACCTTCCAGAACATCGATGTCTGCGACCACCGCGAACCGCAGATCCTCTACCAGGGCGTCCTCGCCCTCAACCCCGGCGACGGCAACCTCATCAGGAACGTCCGCGTCGACGGCATGCGCGTGGAGGACTTCCGCGAGGGCCAACTCGTCAACATGCGGATCATGTTCAACGAGAAGTACAACACCTCGGCGGGCCGCGGCATCGACGGCGTCCACATCAAGGACCTCAGCTACACCGGCACCCACGCCGGCACCGCGCTGCTGATCGGCTACGACCAGGACCACCTGATCCAGAACATCACCTTCGAGAACCTCGTCGTCAACGGCACGGTGATCGCCGACTCGATGAGCAAGCCGAGCTGGTTCGTCACCTCGGACTACGTGCCGATGTACGCCAACGAGCACGTCAAGGCCCTGAAGTTCATCACGACCGCCGAGGCGACGGCCGGTCCTGCGGGAGGGGAGGTGAGCATCGCCTCCCCCTAGATCCATCCCCTTGGGTCCACCCCACTGGATTGGAGACACACAGCCATGAGCCGCACAGTCCTGAGCCGCACCAACCCCCACGAGCAAGGCCCGTCAAGAGAGTTGAGCCGTCGCGGTCTGCTGAAGACGGCGGGTGGTCTCACGGCCGCCCTCGCCGTCGGCGCCTCGGCAGGCACCGCCGCACAGGCCGCACCCGCGACCTTCACCCACCCCGGAATGCTGCACGCCTCCGGAGAACTCAACCGTGCCAAGGTGCGGGTCGCCGCGGGCGACGACCCGTGGCTCTCCGGCTGGAACCGCCTCACCGCCAACGGCCACTCGGCGAGCACCTGGAACCCCAACCCGCAGGCGACCATCATCCGCGGCGGCACCGGCGAGAACTACGGCACCCTCTACAACGACATCCACGCGGCCTACCAGAACGCCCTGCGCTGGAAGATCGCGGGGACGACCGCGAACGGCGACGCGGCCGTCAGGATCCTCAACGCCTGGTCGGCCACACTCACCACCGTCACGGGCAACGCGGACCGCTTCCTGGCCGCCGGGATCTACGGCTACCAGTTCGCGAACGCCGCCGAACTCATGCGCGGCTACAGCGGATTCGACCTCGCGCGGTTCAAGACGATGATGCTCAACGTCTTCTACCCGCTCAACAACCAGTTCCTCACCGTGCACAACGGCGCCTGCATCACCAACTACTGGGCCAACTGGGATCTCTGCAACATGAACTCGATCCTGGCCATCGGCATCCTCTGCGACGACGCGGCCAAGTACGACCAGGCGGTCAACTACTTCAAGACCGGTGCGGGCAACGGCTCCATCACCCACGCCGTCCCCTTCCTGTACGACAGCCAGGGCCTCGCGCAGTGGCAGGAGTCGGGCCGCGACCAGGGGCACACCATGATGGGCATGGGGCAGATGGGCGCCTTCTGCGAGATGGCCTGGTCCCAGGGCGAGGACCTGTACGGCTACGACAGCAACCGGTTCATGAAGGCCGCCCAGTACGTCGCCAAGTACAACCTCGGACAGGACGTGCCCTTCACGACGTACACCTGGGGCACGGGCCAGAGCTGCGCCCAGCAGTCGCACACCGCGATCTCCTCCGGGAGCCGCGGTCAGGTACGGCCGGTCTGGGACATCCTCTACTACCACTACGCCCGCCGGCGCGGGCTGTCCGTCCCGTACATCCAGGCCATGGCCGAGAGCGTCCGGCCCGAGGGCGGCGGCGGTGACTACGGCACGACCAGCGGAGGCTTCGACCAGCTCGGCTTCGGCACGGTGATGTACGCCAAATAGGGACGTCCGCGGGAATACCGGAAGGTGATGTGATGATCTGAGGTCAATGGTTCGCGGGCGGCGAGGAGCTGGTGGGCGTATGACGGCAGCGGCGGCAGAGTCGACGGATCCCGTGGTCAGGACGCCACACGGGGACGTACGAGGCAGATACGAGCACGGGATCGCCGTCTTCCGCGGCATCCCGTACGCGGCTCCGCCGTTCGGCCCGCTCCGCTTCAGGCCACCGGTGCCGCCCGAGCCCTGGGACGGTGTGCGGGACGCGGGTGCCTTCGGGCCCACGCCGCCCAAGCCGCCGTACTCCGAGGCGTTCGCGCGGCTCCTCGCCGACCCCGTCGTGCCGGGCGACGACTGTCTCAACCTGAACGTGTGGACGCCGGAGCCGGGCCCCGGCGCCAAGCTCCCCGTCATGGTGTGGATCCACGGCGGGGCGCTCACCCGCGGTTCCTCGGCGGTGCCCGTCTACGACGGACGCAACTTCGCCCGTGACGGCGTCGTCCTCGTCTCGGTCAACTACCGCCTGGGAGTGGAGGGTTACGGGCTCTTCCCGGACGCGCCCGCCAACCCGGGGCTCCGCGACCAGCTCGCCGCCCTGGAGTGGGTGCGCGAGTCGATCGCGGAGTTCGGCGGCGACCCCGACCGGGTGACCGTCTTCGGCGAGTCGGCCGGAGCCATCAGCATCGGGGCGCTGCTGGCCAGTCCGCGCGCCGAGGGGCTCTTCCACCGGGCCGTCCTGCAGAGCGGGGCGCCCGAGGCGAGCGACCGCGACAAGGTGCGCCGGATGGTGCGCAGGATGGCCGCCCGGCTGAAGATCCCGGCGACGGCGGAGGCGTTCGCCGCCGTCGACCGCGACCTGCTGCTGCGCACCCAGGCCGAGGTGGGCAGACTCAGCAGCCCCGTCGTCGGCGGGCCCGCGTTCGGCATCGTCGTCGACGGCGACCTCGTCCCGCGTGATCCGCTGGAGGCCCTGGTCGAGGGCGGCGCCGCGCCCGGCGTCGGCCTGCTCCTCGGCTGGACCAGCGAGGAGTACCGGCTGTGGCTGGTGCCGGGCGGCCTCCTGGAGCGCGTCGACCGGCTGGGCCCGGTCGCCCTGGCCGGCGCGATGGCCCGCTGCCGCTGCGGCCACGAGGTGCCCCGCGGCTACCGCGCGATCCATCCGGACGCGGGCACCGCCGACCTGGTCGGCCAGCTGGTCACCGACCATCTCCTGCGCGTACCGCTGCACCGCCTCGCGGACTCCCGGCCCCCCGAACTCCCCGCGTACGTATACGAGTTCGCCTGGCCCTCGAACGTGCCCGACCTCGGCGCCTGTCACGCCCTGGAGCTCGGCTTCGTCTTCGACACCCCCGACGTACCGGAGTCCGCGCAGCTGGCGGGTCCGGGCGCACCGCAGGAACTCGCCGACCAGATGCACGCGGCGTGGGTGCGGTTCGCGGTCGAAGGCGATCCGGGCTGGGCCGCCTGGGACGCCAAGCACCCGGTCCGGGTCTTCGGCGCCGGAGACCCGCACACCGTCCTTGGGCCGCGCGACCGCGAACTCGCGCTGTGGGACGCCGAGACCGTTTCTCATCCGGCAACGCGCGCACGGGAGTTGACGTCGCGTGCACCCGGCCGGGGCGTCGGACGCGTTCGGACACTCCGCGTGCCCTGGCCGCCCGAGTAGGCTGGCAGCCGATCCGAGCGGGTCAGGTCCCGATGTCGCCGAGGGGGAGTGGCCTCATCGCCGAGCGTTTGAGTCTCGCGGAGTTGCTGCGTCGTCATCGGCGCGCGGGGCGGCTGACCCTGGAGCAGCTCGCCGAAGCCTCAGGGGTCAGTGCCCGAACGCTGTCGGACATGGAGCGGGGCCGAAGCAAAGGGCCCCAGCACCGGACCGTTGCCGCTGTGGCGGACGCGCTCGCGCTGGAGGGCGACGCGCGCAAACAGCTCATCGAGCTGGCCCGGGACGGCCGTCTGCGGGATCACTGGACGCGTCCGTCCGGGCTGTGCGAACTGCCCCGGTCCGTCGACGACTTCATCGGCCGGGCCGCGGAACTGGCCTGGATCGAAGACCTCGTCCACGCCGAACACGCCCCGGGTGCCCCGGTGGTGGGACTCGTCACCGGCTCCGCGGGGCTGGGCAAGACGACCTTCGCGGTCCGCTCCGCCCACGCGTTGCGGCCGGGCTTTCCCGACGGAGTGTTCTTCCTCGATCTGTTCGGCATGTCTCAGCGGCCGCTCGCCGTCGACGACGCCCTGGGGCTGGTCATCGGTGCGCTCGGTGTCGCGGATCAGCAGATACCCGCCGACACCCAGGGGCGGGCCTCCTTGTACCGCTCGCTGCTGCGGGACAGGCGTGTCCTGGTCGTGCTCGACAACGCCGCGTCCGAGGACCAGGTCCGCCCGCTGCTGCCGGGAGAGGGCGCGGGCAGGGTTCTTGTCACCAGCCGGCGGTTGCTCGCGGGCCTCGAGGGTGTACGCCGGCTCGTCCTGGGACCGCTGCCGCCGGCGGAAGCCACGCAGTTGCTGACCGGGATCGTGGGCGAGCGTTCCGCCTCCGACGGGGAGCCGGCGCTCGCCCACCTCGCGCAGTTGTGCGGAGGGCTGCCGCTGGCGGTGCGCATCATCGGAAACCGGCTGGCCAGCCGACCCGGATGGAGCGCCGTCGAACTCGCCGCCCGGATGTCGGACGAGGAGCGACGTCTCGATCAGTTCAAGGCCGGCGACCTCAAGATCGCCAATGCCTTCGGTATGTCCTACGACCAACTGGCGGAGTCGGCCCGGCGGGTCTTCCGCCGGCTGGCCGTGGTGCCCGGCCGGGACTTCGACGCACTCCTCGCGGCGGTTGTCGGCGGGATATCGATCGAGGACGCCTGGGACGCGCTCGACGAACTCGTCGACCTCGGCCTGTTGATGGACAGCACCTCGGGCCGGTACCGCTTCCACGACCTCGTACGGCTCTTCGCCCGCGACCGGCTGCGGCAGGACGAGCCCGCGGCCGAACGCACGGCGCTCACCGGCAGGGTGACGTCGTGGCTGCTGCGGATGGCCACGACGGCCGGGCGGTGGTTCGAACCCGCCTACGGCCGTCCCGAGCGACCGGATGCCGACCTCGCCGTCCTCTCGGTACCGGAGCAGGCCGAACTCTGGCTGCGCGTGAATGTGGCCAACTGGCTGGGCGCGATGCGGTTCGCGGCGAGCAGGGGTGAGTACGCCGCCGTCCTCGACTGTGCCGAGTCGATGCACTGGTTCTCCGACCGGTGGGTCCACGGCCCGCACTGGCACGAGGTCTTCACCCTCGGCGCTGAGGCCGCAGCCGCCCTTGGCGATCTCGCCCAGCACGCGACCCAGCTGAACTATCTGGCCTGGGTGCAGGGGATCCCGCTGAGGAATCCGGAAACCATGCTGCGGACCGCGGCCGAGGCGTTGGACCTCGCCACCCGCAGCGGCGCCACAGTGCAGATCGCCTGGTCGCACCACTACACCGCCATCGCGCTCCGCAAGCTCGGGAGGAGCGGTGAAGCCGTTGTGTCGGCGTCGCGGGCGATGGAGATGTTCAAATCCCTCGGCGACGCCGACTCGTACTATTCGAGCCTCAGCAACCTCGGCAACGGCCTTCGTGACGACGGACGCCACAAGGAAGCGCTGGAGCGATACCGCGAAGCGTTCGCCTTGGCCGGCGACGACGAATCCGGGATGACGCCGAGCATCGCGGCGCACCTCCGGCCGTACACACTGGCCGACATCGGCGGGTGTCTGGGGCTGCTGGGCCGCCGCGCCGAAGCGATCACCGCGCTCACCGAGGCGACAGTGGCGATGGAGTCGTTCGATTCCAACTACATGAGAGCCCTCGCTCTGGAGACCCTCGCGGCCCTGCTGGCCGAGGAAGGCCGGACCGACGAGAGCCGCCGGACCTACGCGCGCACGGCGGAGGTGTTCGAGGCGATCGGCGACGCCGAGGCGCACCGCCGCTGCCGCGACCTGGCGACCGCCGCACCCTGACCCGCCCGGCAGGCCCGAGCCGATGTGCGCGGAAGTTCTGCGTGCTGTTCTGCATGTTCCGCCCGCTTCCACAGCACTTGACTTGACCGCACCGGACGGGCGCTCAGCCTGTCCCTCCAGGTCAGGAGTGACCATGACTGCGATCAGGAACATCGTGCTGGTGCACGGTGGATTCGTGGACGGATCGGGCTGGCAGGGCGTTTACGAGCAGCTGACCGCCGACGGCTACCGGGTGGCCGTCGTGCAGAACCCGACGCTGTCGCTGGCCGGTGACGTCGCCGCCACCCACCAGGTCCTCGACGGCCTCGACGGCCCGGCCGTTCTGGTCGGCCACTCCTACGGCGGCGTCGTCATCACCGAGGCCGGCAACCACCCGAACGTCGCCGCCCTCGCCTATATCGCCGCGTTCGCCCCCGACAAGGGCGAGTCGGTCGCATCCCTGATCGCCGACCCGCCGCCCGGCGCGCCGGTCCCGCCGATCCTGCCGCCGAAGGACGGGTTCCTGTTCCTGGACCGGGAGAAGTTCGCGGCATCGTTCGCCGCCGACGTGCCCGAGAAGCTGGCGGCGTTCATGGCCGACTCCCAGGTCCCATGGGGCGTCGCCGCGCTCGAAGGGGCGGTCTCCGAACCGGCCTGGGGTACCAAGCCCGCCTGGTACCTGGTCGCCGCCGACGACCGGATGATCCCGCCGCCCGCCCAGCGCGCCATGGCCGAGCGGACCGGAGCGACGACCACCGAGACCCCGGGCAGCCACGCCGTCTACGTCTCCCGCCCGGCCACGGTCGCCGCCGTGATCACCCAGGCCGCCGAAGGCCTCAACGGCAACTCCTAGAAGCCGCGGGTGCCGCCTCGCGGAGGCGGCACCCCGCCCGCACGTGACATTCCCGTCCCAGTCCGCTGCCCAGGGAGTTCCCGCATGTCCGATCGCCCCTCGTTCACCCGCCGCAGAGTGATCGCCACCGGAGCGGCCGCAGCGACGGCCACGTTCCTCACCTCGGCCGGCTCCGCCGCCGCGGTCGCCGACGACAGCACGCCCAAGGCCAAGCCGACGATCGTGCTGGTGCACGGCGGTTTCGCCGACGCCTCCGGCTGGAACGGCGTCATCAGCAGACTCCAGCACAACGGCTACGAGACCATCGCCCCAGCCAACCCGCTGCGCGGCCTGCCCACGGACGCCCCCTACATCGCCAGTGTCCTGGCATCGGTCAGCGGCCCGATCGTCCTGGTCGGGCACTCCTACGGCGGCGCCGTCATCACCAACGCCGCCGCCGGCAACCCCAACGTCAAGGCGCTGGTCTACATCGCCGCGTTCGCCCCCGACAAGGGCGAGCAACTCGGCGTCCTGCTCGGCAAATACCCCGGCTCCCTGATCGCCGATTCCGTCCAGGGAGTGCCCTTCCCCAACCCCGACGGCAGCACCGGAACCGACCTGTATCTGCGGGCGGACGCGTTCCGGTCCGCGTTCGCCGCCGACCTGCCCCTCGCCACCACCCGGCTCATGCAGGCCACCCAGCGGCCCTTCAGCGCCTCCTCCCTCACGGACGTCACCCAGGCCGCCGCCTGGCGCACGATCCCCTCCTGGGGCATGGTCGCCACCGAGGACAAGGCCATCCCGCCCGCCCTGGAGCGCTTCTTCTACGAGCGGGCCAACGCCCACGTCGTCGAGGTGCCGGGTGCGTCCCACGTCCCCATGATCAGCCACCCGAAGGCCACCACCCGTCTCATCGAACAGGCGGTCAGAGCCACCAGCTGACCGCCGCCGCCCCGGCCGCCCCGTTCAACGCCTTCTTTCCGCCGGCGCCGCAACGGAGTCACGCACCACCACGTGCGTGCCCAGGAGAAGGTGTTCGTTCGGGGCGTCCGGAGTGCGTCCGAGGGCGGTGCGGACGGCCAGGCGGCCCAGTTCCTCGTAGGGGACGTGGACCGTCGTGAGCGGTGGGTGGAGGTCCCGGGCGAAGGGGATGTCGTCGTAGCCGGCGAGGGAGACGTCGGCCGGGACGCGCAGGCCCGCTTCGTGGAGGGCGGTCAGCGCGCCGGCGGCGACCATGTCGGTGGAGGCGATCACGGCCGTGAAGTCCAGGCCCTGTTCCAGCGCGGAGCGCATCAGACGGTGGCCCGAGTCGCGGGTGAAGTCGCCGTACAGGCGCAGCGCCGGGTCGGGATCGACGCCGCGGTCGTGATGGGCGGCGAGGTAACCGCGTTCGCGGCCACGGGCCGTGGTGTTGTCCGCCTTGCCGCCGAGGAACAGCACCCGCCGGTGACCCTGGGCGAGGACGTGCGCGCACAGGGCATAGGCGCCGCCCTCGTTGTCGTACTCGATGACCGTGACCGGCGTCCCGGGTGCGAGCGGCGGGCGCCCGCACAGGACGAGCCGCGACCCGGCCGACGCGAGGGAGTCGGCGATGCGGGCCATCCGCTCGCGGTGCTCGGGGGTGTCGGCTGCCCCGCCGACCAGGATCACCGCGGCGGCCCGCTGGGCGCGCATCATGTCGATGAACTCCAGCTGGTGTGCGGCGTCGCCGTCCGTGCTGCACACCAGGCACAGATGGCCGAGCCGCGTCGCCTCGCGCTCCACGCCGTGCGCCATGTGCGTGAACGACGGCCCGGTGATGTCGTCGAGGACGAACGCCAGCGTCGGCGTGCCGGCCCCCGCGATCGCCTTGGCACGGGCGTCGGCGACATAGTCCAGCTCATGGACCGCCCGCATCACCCGAGTACGCGTCGTCGTGCTCACCGGGTACTCACCGCCGAGCACCCGCGACACCGTCGACGCGGACACCCCCGCGCGCGCCGCCACGTCCCGGATCGTGCGCCGGTTCCCGGTGTCCGTGGTGCTCTTCCTCGTCATCGCCGACCCCATTCCTCCGTCCCGGACGGCGACTTCACCGCCGCCGGGGCCGTCCGCCCCTCGGGAAGTGCGGCAACGCTGACGGCAACCGGTTCCCGAGCCGGAGGCTAGCAGCGGGAGTTGCGCGCGACGAGAGGAAGGGAACGGTCAGGCGGAGGCCGCGGCAGCCTCCTCGGCCGACAGCTGGGGCCGGGCGGTCGCGGCTCTCATGAGGGTGGCGGCGGAAACGGGGTCGGCAGGTCGCCGAGTGTGCCAGTCGGTGACCGCCTGATACGCGGCGGCGACCTCCAACAGCCGGTCCTCCTCGTACGGTTGACCGCCGAGGATCGCCCCGACGGGTACGCCGCCGCTGTCGAAGCCGATGGGGAAGCCGATCTCGGGCAGCCCCAGGATGTCGAACGGCACCGGCCCCGTCTGCAGGATCACGTCGCAGCGGTCCATGACCCCGTCCAGGACCTCCCGCAGCAGATGGTTCTTGGCCCGCTGGGCCGTGATCCACTCGTCGCCGGAGAGCATCAGCCCCTGGAGCCAAGTCAGCAGCGAGACACCGAACTTGGCGGGATCGGCGCGCAGCCAGTGCCGGAACGGCTCGGTGCGTTCGGCGAGCCGGGCCGCGTTGAAGGTGCCGGTCAGCAGGGTCCAGTCGGCGGGATACGCGACCTCGACGAGCGTGGCGCCGGGGATCGAGTCGAGCGTGTCGAGGAAGGTGCCGCGCAACTGCTTCTGCGCGCTCAGGAAATCGGCGGGGACCCCGATCTTCGTGGCCCGGCGCATCCGTACGCCCTTTGCCACGACGGGAGTTGCCGCCTTGACGAGATCCGGCACGGCCGGCAGTCCCAGCGTGCGCGGGTCCTGGGAATCGGGGCCTGCCATCACCTGGAGCATGAGCGCCGCGTCCATGGCGTCGCGCGCGAGCGGGCCCGCGTGGTCGCGGGTGAAGGAGAGCGGGATGATGCCGTGGATGGACACCCGGCCCATGGTGGGCTTGAGCCCTGTCAGGTTCTGCTGGTTGGACGGCAGCACGATGGAACCGCCGGTCTGGGTGCCGATCGAGGAGGACGCCATGCGTCCGGCCACCGAGCAGGCGGGTCCCGTCGAGGAGCCGCCCGGGTCGGTGCTCGGGTCCTCGGGTGTCCAGGCGTTGACCGTGGTCACCGTCCCGTTCGGCTGCGTCGCCCGCGTCGTGGCGAGCGGCCCCATCTGCCCCTTGCCCAGGACGATGCCGCCCGCCGCCTTCAGCCGGGCCACGGCCGTGGCGTCCTCGTCCGGCACGAAGTCCTCGAAGATGTACGAGTTGCAGCGCGTCGGCACGCCCTTGGTGAAGTAGTTGTCCTTGATGCAGAGGGGGATTCCGCGCAGCACACCGCCAGCTCCCTGTCCCCGGTCCGCCTTCCGTGCCGCCGCGAGCGCCGCCTCGCCGGTGACCTCCGCGTACGCCTGATACGTGGTGTCGTACTGCTGGATCCGGTCGAGGTACGCCTCGGTCAGCGTCGCGGAGGTCAGCTTTCCGCGCCGCATGAGGACCACGGCTTCGGTGAGGGTGGCTTCGGAGGGGTCCTGCCGGGCGGCCTTGCGTACGTCGATGTCGGGCACGCGGATGGTGTTGGAGGCGGCGCTCGCGGGCGCGGCGCTCTGCAGGGCGAGCCCACTCGCCACCGCAGCCGAACTCGCCAGGAAAACCCGCCTGTTGAGGGCCCGGCTCATCGGTCGCCCGCCTTGCCGGTCCAGGCCTCCGTGATGGACGGGTAGATGAGGGGTGGCGAGGCCTGTTGCGCGTAGGCGGGACTGTCCACCGGCGGGGCCCACCCGGATATCGCGCCGGGTGTGGACGCCACGAACGATTTCAGGGAGGTGAGTACTTGGGCCTGCGTCGGCACCCCGGTGTCGGCGTCGAAGACCTCGGGCAGCAGGGAGAGGTCGAAACCCGCCAGCGTGAGGCGGGTCCGTACATAGGTGTCCAGTTGCTCGGCGGTGGGCTCGCTCAAGGGTGCCTCCGTGATCGCTGACGGGTACGGGGACTTCATCACCCGCCCGTGAAGTCCTCATTGAGCCCGTGCTTCACGGGAGTTACGCCAGCGTCGGCGCAAGTCGGCTCAGGTGAGCGCCGGTCCGCGAACCCAAGCGGACCTTGGCGCACCTCGTGGACCTCAGCGCAACTCGCCGCACCCTCGGCGCACCTCTGCGGGCCTCTTCACACCTCGACGGACGTCAGCCAACTCGCCGCACCCGCATCGAACCCTCAGCCCCTGAGCGACTCGGCGATCCCGGCGATCGCCCCTGGCCCCACCCGGCAGCACCCCCCGATCAACCGTGCGCCGCCCGTCTCCCACCCGGTGACCTGCTCGGCGGTGAAGGAGGACCGTCCACTCCACGCCCGCGCCTGGGCATCCCACGCCTCGCCGCTGTTCGGGTAGACCACGACGGGCTTCCCGGTCACCCGCGCGGCGGTCTCGACCGCCCCGTCCACATCCTCCGGGGCGCAGCAGTTCACGCCGACCGCGATGACCTCGTCGGCGTCGGCGGCCAGGGCGAAGGCCTCCTCCAGGGGCTGCCCGGCCCGTGTACGGTCGCCGGCCACGCTGTACGACAGCCACGCCGGTACGCCGAGCCCGCGCACCGCCCGCAGCAGTGCCTGGGCCTCGTCGGCGTCGGGCACGGTCTCCAGGGCGAGCACGTCGGGCGCGGCGGCGGCCAGCACCTCCAGGCGTGGCCGGTGGAACCGTTCCAGCTCCGCGACGCTCAGCCCGTACCGCCCCCGGTACTCGGAGCCGTCCGCGAGCATCGCCCCGTACGGTCCGACCGACGCGGCCACCCACAGCGGGCGCCTGATGCCCTTCGCATGCGCGCGGTGGGCGGCCTCACGCGCCAACTCGACGCTGAGGACGAGGAGTTCCGCCGCCCGTTCCCGCGGGATGCCGCGCTTGGCGAACCCCTCGAAGGTCGCCTGATAGCTGGACGTGATCGCCACATCCGCACCCGCCTCGAAGTAGCCGAGATGCGCCTCGACGATCGCCTCCGGCCGCTCCGCGAGCAGCCGCGCCGACCACAGCTCGTCGCTCAGGTCGTGCCCGGCCGATTCGAGCTGGTTGGACATGCCGCCGTCGAGGACGACCGTGCCGGTGGTGAGGGCGTCGGCGAGGGTGCCGGAGATGTTGCTGGTCATGTCACGACGCTAGTCGATGCGGGAGGAGACGCCCGTTCACGTCCACCAAGTGAAAATATCGCCCACGATGTGGGATACCGGCGGAAAGGGCGGCGGCCTAGCCTTGGACCATGCTGCGTGAAGTGTTCGACGAGGATGCCGAGCTCTACGACCGTGCCCGACCCGGTTACCCGCCCGCGCTGGTCGAGGCGCTGATCGACAGGGCCGGGCTGTCCCCGGAAAGCCGAGTCCTCGAGGTGGGCCCGGGAACGGGACAGCTGACCGTTCCCCTGGCACGGCTGGGCTGCCGTATCACGGCCGTCGAACTGGGGCCCGCGCTCGCGGCGGTGGCCCGGCGAAACCTGCGCCCGTTCCCCGACGCCCGCGTCGAGGTCTCGGCCTTCGAGGAGTGGCCCCTGCCCGAGGAGCCCTTCGACCTGGTGGTCAGCGCCACCGCCTTCCACTGGGTCGACCCCGAGGTCCGGGTGCCCAAGGCCACAGCCGCTCTCGCCCCCGGCGGCACGCTCGCCCTCATCACCACCGAGCACGTCGCCGGCGGGAACTGGGACCAGGACTTCTTCGACCAGGTCCAACGCTGCTACGAACGCTGGGACCCGGCCACTCCGCCCGGCCTCCGCCTGCCGGACGAAGCCACCCTGACCCCCGATACCGACGAACTGGACCACTCCGAGCAACTCGACGCCGTGCAGATCCAGCGCTTCACCCAGGAGATCACGTACTCGGCCCCCGAATACCTCGACCTCCTGCGCACCTTCTCCGGACACCGAGCCCTGGACCCCACCGCGCTGACCGGCCTGCTCGACTCCATCAGAGACCTGATCGACAACCAATACGGAGGCAGCGTCACGAAGCGCACGCTGCACGAACTCATCACGGCGAGGCGCAGGAGGTAGGACCGGGCCGGCGGTACGCCGGAACCTGCGAAGTGGCCGGATACGAACCGGAGTTGCCGTCGGCCCCATAGAGTCCCTGGCCGTGACGATCTCCCCGGACAGGTCACCGCTGTGGCGTGAGCGGCAGTTCGCGCTGCTCATCGGCGCGCGGATCATCTCCGTACTCGGCAACGGCTTCGCGCGGGTGGCGCTGGCGTTCGCGGTGCTCGCCCTGCCAGGGGCCAGCCCGGGCCGTCTGTCTTTGGTGCTGGCCTGTCAGGCGCTGCCGCAGTTGGTCTTCATCCTGCTGGGCGGGGTCATCGCGGACCGGATGTCGCGGGCACGGCTGATGGCCCTGGCCGACTTACTCGGCGCGGGGGCGTACGCGGGGCTGGCCGGCCTGGTGCTGACCGGTCACGCACCGCTGCCGGCGATGTGTCTGCTGGCCGTCGCGGCGGGCACGGCGACCGCCTTGTTCGCCCCCGCGATGGACGGCATCGTGCCCTTGGTGGTGCCCGCCGGCCGACTGCAGCAGGCCAACGCCATGCTTCGCGTGGCCACCAACAGCTCCCTCCTGCTGGGCCTGGCGCTGTCCGGTGTGACGGTGGCGCTGGTCGGTGCCGGCTGGGCGCTGGCACTGAATGCCGCGTCCTTCGTGGTCAGCGCCGCTCTCACCGCCCGCCTCCGGGTGGCCGCGCGGCCGCCCAAGTCGTCCTCGGGCTGGGCGGACCTGCGCGAAGGCTGGCGGGAGTTCGCCTCTCGGCAGTGGCTGTGGGTCGTTGTCGTCCAGTACGCCGTGGTGATGGCCGCGCTCAACGCGAACGTCGGGGTCCTCGGCCCGCTCACGGCCGAACAGCACCTGGGCGGAGCGCGGGCCTGGTCGGTCATCGTGGCCGCGGGGGCCCTGGGCACCATCGCCGGAGCGGGGCTCGCCGCCCGGGTACGCGTCGACCGGCCCATTCTGGTGGCGGTCCTCGCCACCTTCCCGGCCGCCGTGCCGATCGCCCTGCTCAGTGTCCGGGCCCCGGTCTGGCTCATCGCCACCGCGATGTTCGCTGCAGGCGTCGCCGGTGACGTCTTCGCCGTGCTGTGGGCCACCACGATCCAGCGGGAGGTCCCTGAGGACGTGCTGTCCCGGGTCAGCTCCTACGACTGGTTCGGATCCCTGGCCTTCGCTCCGCTGGGACTGCTCGTCGCCGGACCCGTGGCCGCCGCCATCGGCGTCGGCCGAGCCCTGGCGGGCTGCGCGGCCCTGGTGCTGCTGGCCACCGTCGGGGCCCTACTGGCACCCGCCGTACGCAACCTCCGCACCCTCCGCGTCGGCGACGGGCCTGCGGATGCCGGGCAGTCCACCGAGCCGGAGCCGACAGGGGGCGGGCCGGTCGCCGCGCCGTAGCGGAGGCACCCCGTCTCTCACCGTGCCGCGGCGTGCCGCCGCCCACCCCCGCGCCGCGACCGCTTGCGCCTGACCGACGGCACGACCAGCAGACCCAGAAGCAGCGGGATGAGAAGGAGGGGCCACCAAGGGCGGGTGGAGTCGGTGTTGGACTGTGCGGCTGTCGTCGTGGCGGGTGGCGTCCCGGGGGTGGAGGGGGTCGTCGAGGCGGCGGGCTTCTTCGTGATCGCCTTCAGGGTCACGTCGTTGCCGTCGCCCCCGCGATAGCTGATCCGGTATGTCGTGTCGGCGAGCTTGAGCTTGGCGCCCTCGCGGAGGCCGGTGAAGGTGCCGGTGGTCTTCGCGTCGCCCGTGTGGTCGAGCACCGTGATCTCGGGGGCGGGGTCGGTCCCGGCGGCCGAGAGGTCCACGTCTCCGGCCAGGCGGACCGCGGCGGTCACCTTCAGGGGCTTGTCGCGGAGGACCAGTACGCCCTTCGCGTCCTGGGTGTAGTCACCGGTGACCGTCAGCCCGGCCGTGACCTCGCCCGCGTTCGTCACCGAACCCGTCACCGTGCCCTTGCCGGTCAGCGAGGTCGCCACCCGCAGCCCCGTCGCCCGCGCGTCCAGCCGTGCCCCGGTCGAGGTCAGCCGGATCGCCTTGCTGCGCGTCAGCGAGGCACCCCCGGTCAGGGCGAGCGTCCCCTTCGAGACGGTCGTCGTCCCCGTGTACGTCACCTCGCCGCCCGTCAGCGTCGTCGTCGCGGCGCCCGCCTGGGTGAGCGAGCCGCTGCCACTGATCCGCGAGAGGGTGAGCGCCTTGCTCGTGTTGCGCAGCACCAGCGAGCCGTTGTTGACGACCTTGTAGAGGTCGCCCTTGGTGTAGAGCCCGCCGTCACCGCCGGACTTCCCGCTGCCCAGCCTCAGCACCGCGCCCTTCTCGACGGTCGTCGAGCCGTTGTAGTACTGGACGGCGGCGAAGGTGACGTCGTTGCCCTTCGTCCCCTTGATGACGATGTCCCCGGCGCCGGGTGCGGACAGCGTGTCGTGGAACCGGCCGCCGCCGATGGGGGCGCCCAGTGTCACCGGGCCGTTGTAGTCGAAGGTGAGCAGCGAACGGGACCTGGCCGCCAGCAGGTTGATGTACACGGTCTCGGCGGTCCCCGGCATGAAGATCTTGTTCGTCGTCCCGTCGCCCCACTGGACGTCGGCGCCCTTGATGTTGGTGCCGCGCTTGTTGACGTTCTTCCGCGCGGGCGTCCAGTTCAGGGCGGGGTCGCTGAGCGAGGGGTTGGTGTCGCCGCCCTGGTCCGACCAGCTGTACTGGCCGGTGAGCACCACCTTGCTGCCGGGCCGCGACTGGACGTTGATGTCGCTGCCGTACTCCCGTTGGTAGAAGTCCATCCCCATGGTGACGGTCTGGCCGAGCGGGGTGTCCACGGTCCAGGTGCCCTGGTTCAGGACCTTGCGGACCTTCGGCAGCGAGGTCGCGAACTCCGGCCGTCCGGCGTTCGCCTGCGTGCCGTTGTCGATCACCCCGGAGAAGGTGTGGGTCCCCGACAGATCCCAGGTCCCCCAGAGGAACCGGGGCTGGGTGATCAGCCCTGAGCCGCTGATGGTGCCCAGGTTGTAGGCGCTCGTCAGGGAGAGCCGCAGTGTGCCGTCGACCCGGATGTTGTCCCGGTTGAGCCGGAACGCGGGGGTGTTGTACGGGAAGCTGCCGATCAGCCCGGTCGTACCGCCGGTGCCGTACTGGAGGGTGGCACCCCTCTCCACGGTCACGGCGGGCGGATCGGGGTTGGCCACGGTGACGTACGGGTGGTTGCCGCCGGGGATACTCACCTGCTGCCGCTGCCGCGACTTGGGCAGCGTGAAGTCGCTGTCCTTGGTCAGGATCAGCGTCCCGTTACCGCGCACGGTGAGCGTCCCCTCGCCCCGGAACACCCCGTCGTACGTGGTCGTCCCGGCCGGCACGGTCACCACCGAGTCACCAGTGAGCGTCACGTCCCGCCCCGCGATCACGGCCGCGGTGATGTCACCGCCCGCGGCGGCCGCGGGCGGTGCGGCGAGCATGAGGGCGACCCCCGCGAGGCAGGCGGCGGCCGAGGCTGTCTTGTAGATCTGGATGCGCACATACGGGGAGACGGACCGGACACCCTGGAATAACAGAAACCCCAAGGTGACCCACATCACACCAAAGGCGGGGCCTGGCATGGATGCCCCTTAAGGGGCGCGGGGAACTGCGCGCCCAGCCCCCACGCACCCGCGGACAAATGTCCAGCCCCCACGCACCCGCGGACAAATACCCGACCCCCGCGCCAGCGGCTACACCCCGAAGGCAGTGTCGCGCGCCACCTTCTCCCAGGTGGCGATCTCGGCCCGCAACGAGTCGAGATGCCCCACCACCGCATCCACCCCATCGCTCCCGAGCGGCAACCGCAGCGGCGTGTCCTCCGAGGCGAGGGCGCTCAGGACAGCCGCCGCGGCCTTGGCGGGATCACCCGGCTGGGAGCCGTCGGAGCCAGCGACCACCCGACGCGTGGCACCGACCGTGTCCGCGTAGTCGGCGATCTCCTCGCTGGTGCTCGCGTTGCCGAACAGGCCCGTGCGGAACGCGCCCGGCTCCACGATCAGGACCTTGACACCGAGCGGGCCGACCTCGTCCGCCAGTGCCTCGGAGAAGCCCTCGAGTGCGAACTTCGTGGCGCTGTACGCCGAGAACCCCGCGAACGACATCTGCCCGCCCATGCTGCTCAGCTGAACGATCGCCCCGGAACGCCGCTCCCGCATGTGCGGAAGCACCGCACGCACCAGCGCGGCCGGGCCGAAGAAGTGCACCTCGAACAGATCGCGCAGCTCGGCGTCGGTGGTCTCCTCGGCGGCCCCGACGTGGGTGCGGCCCGCGTTGTTGACCAGCACGTCGATCCTGCCGTGCCGCTCCACCACATCGGCCACGACGGAGGTGATCCCCGCCGGATCCGTGACGTCGAGGGCGAGCGCCTCGACCTGGTCGGGGTGAGCCGCCACCAGGTCGGCAAGCGCCTCGGGCCTGCGAGCCGTGGCCACCACCACGTCTCCGGCGCCGACGGCCGCCTCGGTGAACGCCCGCCCGAAACCACTGTTGGCACCGGTGACCAGCCATACCTTGCTCATGTCCGACTCCCTCGTGGAATCCGTGCTTTCGACGCGTCGAGCCTCGCCGGAAACCCACTCGCCCGTCCAAGACCCGTCGTGATAACCAATGGTTATGGCCATGGACGTCCACGGGCGGGACCTGCGCTACTTCGTCGCGGTCGCCGAAGACCTGCACTTCACACGCGCCGCCGAGCGCCTCTTCGTCTCCCAGCCCGCGCTGAGCAAGCAAATCCGCATGTTGGAGCGCCAGTTGGGGACAGAGCTCTTCGAGCGGGACCGGCAGGGCGTACGCCTGACCGCGGTGGGCACGGCCCTGCTGCCGTACGCGCGCCGGGTCCTCGCCGACTGGGACGCGGCGGCCGACGCCGTCGAGCGCGCCAAGACCGAGCAGCAGGCCACCCTTGTCGTCGGGATGAGCACGAGCCCGGGGCGCGGCGGCCTGCTCCCGGCCATCAGGTCCCGGTTCAGCGAGGCGCACCCGCAGGCGAAAGTCCAGCTGAGACAGGTGAGTTGGGAGGACTCCAGCGCCGGGCTCGCGGACGGCTCGGTGGACGCGGCGTTCGTGTGGCTGCCGGTTCCGGACGCGGAGCGGTACGAGTGGGTGGTGGTGGCCGAGGAGCCGCGCCATGTCGCCCTGCCGGACACGCATCGCCTCGCGCCGCGGGAGGAGATCGACTTCGCGGACCTCCTCGACGAACCCTTCATCGCCATCCCCAAGTCCGCCGGGGTGCTGCGCGACTACTGGCTGGCCCTGGACGCCCGTGCCGGGCGCCCGGCACGGATCGGCGCGGAGTGCGCGAGCGCGGACGAGACGTACGAGGCGCTGGTGGACGGCCGCGGCGTCTGCCTGCTCGCCGCGGGCAACGCACCCCTGCTCACCCGGGGCGGCGTCGTCACCCGCCCCGTTCGCGACCTCCCGCCGAGCCGGTTCGCCCTCGCCTGGCGGGCGGACGACGGGCGCCCACTGGTACGGGCCTACGCGGAGGCGGGCCGCCTGGCCTCGGGCAGCCGCGGCACACCCTGAAGCCAGCGGCACAACCTGAGTCCAGCGCCACAGCCTGAGCCCAGCGCCACAGCCTGAACTCAGGGGAGCAGTTCCGAACACCCGCGTGCGGGAATCCCGGCGCCCTTGCGCTGCCGCCACGGTGCCGGGTCGTGGCGGATGTACCACTCGGTGGAGAGCAGCCGTGCCCGGTCGGACGCGGGGAGGCCGGCGATCAGCCCCGGCGCGGCTCCCCGCTCCACCTCGGTGCGGTGGGCCAGTACCGCCGCGACCTTCTGATCCAGCCAGGGGCCGACATCGACGGTCGCGGTGACCCACTCGTCCGGAACGCTGTGCATCGACTTGCCCGCAGGGGCCAGGTGTCCGCTCCACACCCGCAGGGCCGAGTGCGGGTGCGTGGCCAGGTACAGGGCGCTCGGCTGCCAGGGCCCACCGGCGTCCGGGTAGACCCGCTCAAGTCCGGCCGCCTGCACGGCGAGCATGGTCACCCGGTGCGTGTGCACATGGTCCGAGTGACCGGTCAGCCCACCGTAGGCGTCATGGGTGACCACGATCTCCGGGCGGAACTCCCGTATATACGCGACCAGTTCGCGCACGCTTTCGTCGAGCGGCGCATCGCGGAACCGCGTCCTGCCGGGGGCCGACCGCGGTACGCGTGCGTCGGCGTAGCCGAGCAACCGCGGCTCGCCGGCCCGAAGAATCCGCAGCGCCTCGGCCAGCTCCGCGGCGCGTGGAGTGTCCGCGGCCCAGGTCGCCGTGACGACCGCGGTGCGAGCGCCCGCGGCGGCGTGACGGGCGAGCACTCCGCCCGCCGACAGTGACTCGTCGTCCGGGTGGGCGAAAACCGCGAGCAGGCTCGGCGCAGCCATGGACGTCACCTTCCGGATTCCGGAGCGGGAAGTTCGGCCGCTCCGTCCGTCAGGCGTCGAAGCGGCGGCGGGATGCCTCGATGTGGCCGAGGTACTGGTGGGTCCAGCCGCACATTGCGTCGACCGTCGCTCGCAGGCCCCGGCCCGGCTCGGTGAGGGTGTACTCGACCCGCGGCGGCACGGTGGGGTGCACGCACCGGTCGACCAGGCCGTAGCGCTCCAGCATGCGCAGGTTCTGGGTGAGCATCTTGTGGCTGATGCCCTCGACCTCGTTCCGCAGCTCGCTGAAGCGCAGGGTGCGCTCGCCCAGCGCCTCGATGATCAGCAACGCCCACTTGTTGGCGACATCGGAGAAGATCTCCCGCGCCAGAGAGTCCGCTCGCCGCAGGTCCGCCTCGTCGCGCGAGCCGCTGAGCTGCTTGGTCACCATGAGGTTCCCCAGTCACTGAAAAGTGCGTTCTTCCATGTCAGAGCACACTCTCCTACGGTTCCTGAGTAACCACAAGAGAGCGCGAGTCCTGGCACGACCGGGCTCACGCAATGAGGAGGCAGGCGGTATGGCCATCACCCTGGTGAACCCCGACGGACTTCCGGTGGTCGATGTCATGAGTCAGGTGTCGATCGCGACCGGGACAAAGATGATCTTCGTTGCCGGGCAGGTCTCATGGGACGCCGACGGGGTCACGATCGGCGAAGGCGACCTCGCCGCACAGGTCGAACGGAGTTACCTCAACGCCGGCACCGCCCTGGCCGCGGCCGGCGCCTCCTTCGACGACGTGGTGAAACTGACCGTCTACGTCGTCGACTGGACCGCCGACAAGATGCCCCTCTTCCTGGAGGGCGTCTCGCGCGCGGCCGCGAAGCTGGGGGTCACACCGAAGTCGCCGGGCTCGCTCATCGGCGTGGCGACACTGGACATCCCTGACCACCTGGTCGAGATCGAGGTCACCGCGATCCTCGACTGAACATCCGCCCGCCCCGCCGCCGGGTCGAGAGCGGCGGATCAGCCGCCCCGCACATGGCTCAGCAGTTCCTGAACGTGCCGTGTCGCGGGGTGCTCGGGCCCGAGGTGACGTTCGCCGGCGCTCAGGGCCTGCGCGAACAACTCCGCGCTCCGCTCCCGGTCTTGGGCCCGGTGGTGGGCGTAGGCGAGATTGCTGAGGGAGAGCAGGGTGTCGGGATGGCCGGGGCCCAGGGCGCGTTCGCGGTCGGTGAGGGTGCGCTCGTGGAGGGGGACCGCGCGGGCCGGGTTCCCCGTCAGCTCGTGGGCGCGGGCGAGATTGTCCCGGCACACCAGGGTGCGCAGGTCCTCGGGTCCGAGGACCCGCTCGCGGCCGGCCAGGGCGCGCAGGTAGATCGGGATCGCGCGGGCCGGGTCGCCTGCCGCCTCGTACGCGCCCGCGAGGTTGTTGTGACCGGCGAGGGTGTCGGGATGGTCGGGTCCCAGGACGCGTTCGGTGTCGGCGAGGTTCCGCTCGAACAACGGCACGGCCCGGTCGAGGAGTCCCGCCTGCTGACAGGCGCCCCCGAGATTGTTGCGGGAGCCCAGGGTGTCGGGGTGCTCGGGCCCGAGCTCGCGTTCACGCTCGGCGACCTGCTGCTCGAAGAAGGCCACCTGGTCCGTCAGTTCGTCCGCGTCCCCGGGCGATCCATCCGCGGACCGCGCGCCGTCCGTCCGCGACAGACCGATCCCCGCCATGGATCGGTCTTCCGCGGCTTGCTGCAACTGCTGCCGTAGCGCCCGCATCGTCCCGGCGCATCCCGCGCACGATTCTCCGGTCATATGGCATCCGCCCCTCGTCCGCCACCTGCTCTCAGAGTAGGTACGGCACCCGCGACGAGGGCATCCCGGAACAGGACACGCCGCTGACGCTCCGGAAGGAGATCGTTCACGAGCGTGCGGACCCGTCCCGTCAGACCCGTTGACCCCGCCATGGCAACCGCTTACCTTTTCGGCGGCCGCACGTTCGTAATCACAGATTCCGTTCGGTACTTCGAACGATCGGGCGAGCGGTCACCGCATGAGCCGCCCGCCCCCCTCAAGGAGTGTGTGTGAAATGAGACGTGTGTACGCGGTCCTCGTCGCCCTCTGTCTCGCGGTCGCCGCGGCCCTCGCGACCGCCGGACCGGCCGCAGCGGCACCCCAGACCATCACCAACGGCACCCAGTTCACGGACACTTCGGGCAACGCCCTGCACGCCCACGGCGGCGGAGTCATCAAGGTCGGCAGCTACTACTACTGGTTCGGCGAGCACCGCAACGCCGACAACACCTTCCAGTACGTGGACGCCTACCGCTCCACCGACCTGAAGAACTGGGAGTTCCGCAACCACGTCCTGACCCAGTCCAGCGCAAGCGAGCTGACGAGCGCCAACATCGAACGTCCGAAGGTCATGTACAACGCGTCCACCGGCAAGTTCGTGATGTGGATGCACAAGGAGAACGGCACGGACTACAGCGAGGCGCGCGCCGCCGTCGCCGTGTCGGACACCGTGGACGGCAACTACACCTGGCAGGGCAGCTTCCGCCCGCTCGACACCCACATGTCCCGCGACATCACGGTCTTCGTCGACACGGACGGCACCGGCTACATGATCTCCGCCGCCCGCGAGAACTACGACCTCCAGATCTACCGGCTCACCGCCGACTACACCGGCATCGCCGCCCTGGTCGCCGACCCCTGGCACAACGGCCACCGCGAGGCCCCGGCCCTCTTCAAGCGCAACGGCGTCTACTTCATGCTGACTTCGGGCGCCACGGGCTGGAGCCCCAACCAGCAGCAGTACGCGACGGCCACGAGCATCACAGGCCCGTGGACCGCCATGACGAACGTCGGCGACTCGACGACATACGGCTCGCAGACCGCGTACGTCCTTCCCGTGCAGGGCACTTCGGGCACCTCGTACCTCTACATGGGCGACCGCTGGGGCAACGCCTTCGGCGGCACCGTCAACGACTCCCGTTACGTATGGCTGCCGTTGACCTTCCCGACGTCCACCACGATGTCCATGACCTGGTCGCCCGAGGTCACCGTCGACACGACCGCCGGGACGGTCAGCGGGACGAGCGCCACGTACGAGACGCTGATCGCCCGGCACTCCGCCAAGTGCGCCGACGTGACAAGCCAGTCGCTGTGGCAGGGCGCCCAGATCAAGCAGTACGACTGCAACGGCGGCAACAACCAGAAGTTCTGGTTCAAGTCCCTCGGCAGCGGCTACTACCAGCTGATGGGCCGGGGCAGCTCCCTGTGCCTGACCGAGGGCGCCACCAACGTCACCCAGGAGAACTGCACCGGCGCCACCACCCAGCAGTGGACGGTCACCGCCTCGGGCGGCTACTCCACCCTCAAGTCCCGCGCGAGCGGCGAGTGCCTGGACGTGAACGGCGCGTCCACCGCCAACTCCGCCGCGCTGATCACGTACACCTGCACCGGAGGAACCAACCAGCAGTGGACGCGCGGAACCTGACTGAGAATCAGGTCAACAGGTCGAGGGCGTCGAAGGAGGTCCCCGCGCTGAGATAGGCCGTCGTTCCCGAACCGCTCACCACGTCGATCTTCAGCACGTTGTACTGGCTGGTGTCCGTGAGCCACGCACTGGCCGGAACGCTGTAGGTGAACGTGTAGTTGTTGCCCCGGTACGAACCGACCGTCAGGGAACGGGTGCTCGGCTGGGTGGGCGGTGAGGGGATGGCCGACACCCAGCTGTTGACCGTGACGCGCGGTCGCCCGTTCGCGTAAGCCGTCGTCACCCCGATCCGCAGCGTGTGGGCGGCGGCGGCCTGCGCGGCGGTCAGCTTGAAGTACACCAGCAGACCGCTGTTGACGCCCTGCCAGATGTACGCCGGGAAGGACGCGGTCTCGCTGCCGCTGCCGATCACCACGTTGCCGGTCCAGGCGGCGGCCCGGGGGTCGGACGGATGCGCGTACGTCATCAGCGCCGCGTTCTTGAACCCGCTCGGTGTGCCGTCCCAGGTGCCGATCCGCCAGATCGCGCTCGCGTTGGCGGGGTCGTTCGAGGAGGGGATCGCGATCGTGTTGAGGGTGGTCGTCGCGCCCGCCGTCACCGTCACCGAGGTGGTGTAGACGGCGAGTTCACCTTTGAAGACGGTCAGTGTGTACGTCCCCGGCAGGACCCCGGAGACCGAGAAGTATCCGTCGGACGTCCGCGCCGAACCCCAGTACTGGGCAACGGAGTTGGCGAGTCCGACCGTATACGCGTACGCCGTGTCGCGCCCCGAGATACCGACGCCCGCCACCCGGCCCCGGCCGCCGGCGGCGACGTACCCGGCGATGCCGAGCGAGTCCGCCCAGGAGGTGGTGAGGGTTCCCGGGAACAGTGCCGACGAGGGCGTACCGCCGTCCGTGAAGGCGATGACGTACGGGCCCTGGAGGCCGAAGCGCTGCGCCTCCGTCTGGTTCTCGCCGTAGTACAGGATCTCGTACAGACCGCCGCCGGCCGCGCTCTGGTGCCGCAGCAGGGAGCGGTAGAACGGGCCGCCGGAGGCCTTCTCGTGGTTGGAGCGGACGACGTACAGGCCGACGCTTCCCGTCGTCCAGCCGACGTAGTTGTAGTCGATGACGCGGAGCTTCGAGTAGTGCTTGGAGCGGGTCTGGCCGTCGGACTTGGCGAACACGTCCGCCGCCTCGATGGTGGTGGGCGCGTAAGTGTAAGAATCGGGCTCGTCGTTGAGGAACAGGCCCGCTTTGACCCGCACGATGTAGCGGGTTGCCGAGACCGAGGTGTCGGCCTTGTTGGTCCACACATAGACGTTGTTCTCGCCGCTGCGGGCCGCGTAGTAGTGCCTCAGCGTGCCGTACGTGACGGAGACGAGGATCGTCGAACCGGACTGCGTGATCGTCACGGTGGAGGTGCCGAGGCCCGACTCGACGTGCGAGTTCTTGCCGTCGTACCCCTGGTACTCGGTGCCGCGGTAGACCAGCGAGGTCAGGTCGCCGTTGGTCTTGCTGACCTTGAAGATGAGGTTGGCGCCGGTGTCGATGACGTAGTTCGAGCCGTCGTCCGTGTAGCCGAAGCTCGCGGCCTGCGCGGTGCCGGTGAGGGCCACGCCGGCAGCGGTGGCCGCGCTGCCGAGAACGAAGGTGCGGCGGCGGACCGGTCTGCGAGCGGATCCGGACATGGGGGTGCCTCCTTCGGGAGGTGTGGGGGTGCGGGTGCCTGGCAGAGTGCCAGTTGAATCGATTTCGCGAAAGGGCTTTCGCTGGCACGGAGTTGGCAGTCGTGTGAAATCGAGCCGCGCACTAGAAAGCGCTTGCCCGGCGCGGTACGGTCCAGCCGCCAGGTCTTGTCGTCCTGTTGGAGGAGCCGCAATGAGACGTTTCAACATCGCCGTACTGGCGGCGGTGACGGCCGCCACCGCGCTGTCGGTGGTCACGCCGGCGCAGGCGCGTGAGCGGGGACCTGCCCTCGGCCTGGACAACTGCACCGCGACCGCCTGCCACTTCGACGTCGAGCCCGGCACCTACGACGTCCGCGTGGTCCTCGGCGGGGAGGCCGCCGCCAGTACGAGCGTCAGCGGTGAGACGCGCCGCTCCCTGCTCCCGGAGACCGCCAGCGAGGCGGGCCGGCCCGTGGTCCGCAGCTTCACCGTGAACGTCCGCACCCCCGAGGGTGAGCCGACGGGCCCCGAGGGCACCCCTGGCCTCGACCTGGTGCTAGGCGGCTCGGCGCCCGCCCTGGCCGACATCCGCGTGACCCCCGCCCGACCCCACACCCGGCAGATCTTCCTGGTCGGCGACTCGACGGTCTGCGACCAGCCCGGCGACCCCTACTCGGGCTGGGGACAGCAGCTGCCGCAGTACCTCCGCAAGGGCGTCTCGGTCGCCAACTACGCTGATTCCGGGGAGAGTACGGTCACCTACCTCGCCACCCCGGCGCTCTTCCCGACCGTCCAGCCGCTGATCCACCGGCACGACCTGGTCCTCATCCAGCTGGCCCACAACGACAAGACGACCGACGAGGCGACGTACCGCGCGAACCTCGAAACCCTCGTCGCGGGCGTCCGCGCTCGCGGCGGCGAACCGGTCCTCGTCACCCCGATCGTCCGCCGCTGGTTCAACTCGGACGGCACCCTCAACAACGGCACCGCCCTGCTGGTGAACGGCCTCGGCGTCGACCACCCCGCCGTCACCCGCTCCGTCGCCGCCGCCGAGAACGTCCCGCTCATCGACCTCACGGCCAAGACCAAGGCCCTCGTCGAATCCCTGGGCGTCGAGGGCTCCAAGGCGCTCTACCTCTACAACGAGAAGCGCGACAACACGCACACCTCCGCGCACGGCGCGACGGTCTACGCGGGCCTGGTCCGCGACGAACTCGTCACCCAACGACTAGTGCCGGAAGGCCTCGTGAGGGTGGGATGAGCTCCTGGGGCGTCCCGTCCGGAACCGGGGCGCCCCAGGTATCCCGCCATCCCGCGACCGGCCCGTCTCGTGAGGGAGTCCCGCCCGATGCCTGCCCACCTGCAACCTCAGGTGCCTGAGGTTTCTGAGGTTCCTGAGGACCGCATCCTCAGCCCGTACACCGGCTACACGCGCGCCCATTGGGAGGCGGCAGCTGATTCCCTCCTCGCCGCGGTCGAGCCGTACGCCACCGAGGGCGGCGCCCTGTACCACCTCCCCGGAGAGCACACGAGCGCCTCGGGCCGGCTCTCCGACGGCCTGGAGGGCTACGCGCGCACGCTCCTCCTCGCCGCCTTCCGCCGGGACGAGAAGGCCCTGGAGCGGTACGCGGACGGCCTCGCCGCCGGAACCTCCGGAATCTGGCCCCGAATTGAGGACCGCGGTCAGCCCCTCGTCGAGGCCGCGTCGATCGCCCTCGCACTGCGCCTGACCCGGCCGCTGTTGTGGGACCGTCTCGACGACGGCGTACGGCAGCGGGCCGCGGCCTGGCTCGGCGATGCTCTGACGGCCGAACCCTGGCCCTGCAACTGGGAGTTGTTCCCGGTCACGGTCGGCGGTTTCCTCCAGGAGATCGGCTACGAGCCGGATGCCTCGCGTGCCGCGATCGACCGGGGCCTGGACCGTATCGAGCAGTGGTACGTCGGCGACGGCTGGTACACCGACGGCGACGGCCGCAAGTTCGACTACTACAACGGCTGGGCGATGCACCTCTATCCGGTGCTGCACGCGTGGCTGGGCGACGACTCCCGCCTCCTTGGCCTGTACGGCGGCAGGCTGTCACGCCATCTGGAGGACTACGCCCGCCTGTTCGGCACCGACGGTGCCCCGATGCACCAGGGCCGCTCCCTCACCTACCGCTTCGCGACCACCGCACCCCTGTGGCTCGGCGCCCTCACGGGCCGTACACCCCTCTCCCCGGGCGAGACCCGACGCCTGGCCGCCGGCGCCCTGCGCCACTTCCTCGACCACGGCGCCGTGGACGACCGGGGCCTCCTCACCCTCGGCTGGCACGGCCCCAACGAGGCACTCCTGCAAGCCTATTCGGGCCCCGCCTCCCCGTACTGGGCGAGCAAGGGCTTCCTCGGCCTCCTCCTCCCGCCGGACCACGAGGTATGGACGGCGCCAGAGAAACCCGGCCCCACCGACCGCACCGACGCGGTCACCCCGGTCGCCCCGCCCAACTGGCTCCTCCAGTCGACCACTTCGGACGGCCTGGTCCGCCTCCACAACCACGGCAGCGAGGACGTCCGCTACGACCCGTACTACACCCGGCTCGCCTACTCGACGGCGACGGAGCCCTCGCCGTCGTACGACAACAGCGTGATCGTCGGCGACTACGCGAGCCGTACGGACATCGTGCCGCTGGGTACGGGAGAGGGCTGGGCGGCGTCCCGCCACACGGTGACGGAGGGGATCCGGGTCACCAGCCTTGTGGTCGCCCGGGGCGCGGTGGAGGTGCGGGCCCATCTGGTGGTGGGGGCGGCGCCCGGGACGCCGGTATGCGTCACAGGATGGGCGCCCGGCGACGGCCTGCACGCCGAAATCACCTCCGTGCACGGCCCCTTGACCACGACCGACGCCGAGGCCACCTTGTTCGTCTCCCTCGCCCGCCTCACCGCCGAACCGGACCCCCTGCCCCTCACGGAGCTGGTGTCCGTGGAGGTGGAGGGGGCGTACGAGGTGTGCGTGACCTGGGCTTCGGGGCCGCCCGCGCGGTTCCGGTTCAAGGCTTCAGACGGGCGATCCGCAGAGTCGTCGTGGTCGGTGACGCCCCTGTGAGCGCCGTCGCGTACGACGGGGTGACCGGGGCGTAGGCCCAGGTCAGGGAGCCGTCCTTCTGGATCGCGATGTCGCCCGTGATGCGGGCGGTGACGACCTTGTCCGCGCTCTGGAACTTGCCGTTCCAGTCGATGAGACGCAGGTGGGTGCCCGTGAAGGTCCCGGTGCAGGTGCCGCTCGCGCACTTGGCGTTCTTCAGTGTCTCCCAGGAGACGAGGAGGCGGTCCTTGCCGTACGGGGCTATGTGGACGTTGACGTGTTCGGTGCCGGGGGTGTTGGTGAGGTAAACGGGCTTGCCCGCGGGGGTGTTGCGGGTCTTGAGGAAGGCGACGGCCACCTGGTGGGTCGTCGTCTTCGGCTTGACCGTCCAGCCCCGGCCGCTCGCGTCGTCCGGGTTCTTGGCGGCGGAGGCAGCGCCGCGGGAGCCGAACGCGGTGGCGTACCGGCCGGTCGATGACTTCACCAGCTCGCCGGTGCGGCCCGCGAAGGTGCCGCCGCAGTAGCCCGCCCAGCACTGCTCGCGCTGCACGGCCGGCGCGGTGTCGGGTGCGCCGATGCCCGTCGAGACGAACAGGCCCGAGCGCCAGTCGTCGAAGCAGAGCGAGGTGAACGCCCCGGTCGGCTCGGCGTGCAGCGCGATGCCCTCGTTGTGGCTGCAGCCCCATCCCCAACCGCCGCTCAGCTTGGCGCCCTTGGCGCTGACGTACGCGAGCTTGTCGCCGAAGTGGCCGTCGGCGAAGCCGCCCGCGCCGTGCACGACGAAGTACGTGCCGTACTTCGTGCCGTTCCAGGTGAGTTGGCCGTCGAGGAGGGGCGCGGTGTCGTGCGAGGCGGTGCCTGTGAGCTTTGTGGCGAAGGTCTGCTTGCCGTTCGTGTAGCGGACGAGCGCCGCCGCCGTCTCCTTCCACTTGTTCGTGTCGGCGACACGGGTGAGGAGGGCGAAGCCGTCGTTGTGGGCGACCAGTCCGCCGACCTCCTTGGCCCCCTTGACGACCGTGTCGGCCGCTGCCCGCTTGCCCGCCGCCGTGAGCGGCGTGACGTGGATGCCGTCGGAGGCGGGCCAGGCGACGCGCAGGGTGCCGTTGGGGGCGACGGCGGTCGTGGTGCGGGTCCACTCGCGGGTGTTGTTGTAACCCGCCGACAGGTAAGCGAACTTGGCGCTCAGGGTCACGGCGGTGCTCGTGACGGCGAGGGTGCCCGTCGCGGCCTTGGCGGCCGCCGGGGCCTTCGCTGTCGCCGTGGGAGTGGCGGTGGCCGTGGGCGTGGGCGATGGTGACGCTGAGGCAGTGCCCGTCGCGGTGGCGGTGGGGGATGCCTCGGTGGAGCCGGTGGCGGATGCCTCGGCAGCCGTGGTGGTGCCGTCCCCGGCGTCCTCGCCGCCCAGGTCCAGGGTCGCCGCCGTCGCGTACCACGCCCCGGCCAGCAGGGTCACGGCCGCGAGCGAGGCCACGACGGGCTTGCGGGCGGAGCGGCGGCGCCGGTGTGTGGTCGTACGTCTGTCGGATGCTGCGCGTCTTGCGTTGGTCATGCGGGGTAGTTGTCACCGGCGGGCGGGAGGTTGCCGCGCTTGCTGTGCGTAAGGGGCGGCGGGCGCCGAGTGGGCGCTTGTTGTGCGCACGGTTCGGCTGCTGTGCGCACGGTTCGGCCGGCGCCGAAGTGTTCCGCCTCTAGCGTTGCCGCCATGAACGATTCCGCGCAGGAACCGCTGGAGAGTCCCGCCGAAGCCGTCGTCGCCATGGTCGACCACGTCCTCGACCTGGCGGCCACCTGGACCGCCTGGGACGGCGAGCCCACCCACGTCGACGACCGCGTCTACACCCCGCACAAGGCGATCCGTCGCGTCGCCGACCATCTGGTGGACCACCTGGCCGAGTTGGAGGCCCGCCTCGTCGGCGAGCGGCCGCAGCCCGATCACTGGCACGCGTCCGCGAGCACGACGGCGGCGGACCTCGCGCCGTTCACGCAGGAGGACCTCGACGAGGCCCGCAGCCGTCTCACCCGCCTCGCCCGGATGTGGGCGAACCGGCTCGGCGCGCTGACCGAGGAGCAACTCGACAACTCACCGGGGGAGGGCTGGAGCTTCCGCGAACTGGCCCTGCACCTCAAGGGATCCACGTACTACGCCGATGCCGTCGGGAAGCTCGCATGACCCCTTTCTCCGCCTTCTCCGCACTCCACCACACCGACGCCCCCCTCCTGCTGCCCAACGCCTGGGACCACGCCTCCGCGACCGCCCTCGCCGCCCAGGGCTTCGCGGCGATCGGCACCACGAGCCTCGGTGTCGCCGCTGCCGCCGGTCTGCCGGACGGCACGGCGGCGACCAGGGACGTGACGCTGCTGCTCGCACGGCAGCTCGGCCGGGGCACCTTCCTGCTGTCGGTCGACGCCGAGGACGGGTTCCACCAGGACCCGGACGAGGTCGCCGAGTTGGCGTGCGAGCTGGCCGAAGCGGGCGCGGTCGGCATCAACTTGGAGGACGGACTCGGCTCCCCGCAGCTGCACGCGGCGAAGATCTCGACGGTCAAGGCCGCCGCGCCGGACCTGTTCGTCAACGCCCGCACCGACACGTACTGGCTCGGCGACGGCGGCCACACCGAGACGTGCCGCCGTCTCGACGCCTACCAACAGGCGGGCGCCGACGGCGTGTTCGTCCCCGGCGTGAGCGACGCGGCCCGGATCACCGACCTGGTGAAGACCCTCGACGTGCCGCTCAACATCCTCTACTCACCGCTCGGCCCCACCGTCGCCCAACTCGGCGACCTAGGCGTGCGCAGGGTCAGCCTCGGCTCCCTCCTCTACCGGCGGGCGCTCGGCGCGGCTCTGGACGCCGCCGCGGACATCCGGGCCGGACGATCACCGCGGGGCGTCACCCCGACGTACGCCGAGGTGCAGGCGCTCAGCGACGCGGATCCCCAGTCCTAGCGGGCCAGTGCTCCAGCGCCACGTGCAGGACGTCCAACGCCCGCTCCCAGGAGGCCTGTACGTCCCTGGGGTCGCCGAAGCCCCCGATGGCCTCCAGGTTGCAGAAACCGTGGAAGGTGCTGCGCAACAGGCGGACGGCATCGGTGAGATCGGGCTCCGGGAGGCCGTACCCGCGGAGCATGCCGTACGTGACCTCGGCGGTGCGGCGGTACAGGTCGGCCTCGGCGATGGCGGAGGCGGGGTCGAGCTGGGTGTGCGTGGCGCGGTACCGTCCGGGCCGTTCCAAGGCGTACTCCCGGTAGGCCCCCGCGAATGCGACCAGCGCGTCCTTGCCCGCTCGCCCGGCCACGGCGCTCGCGATCCGGTCGATCATCTCGCCGCCCGCGAGCACCGCGATCCGCTCCCTCAGGTCCTGCACGTTCCTGATGTGCGAGTACAGACTCGCGTCCTTCACCCCGAACTGCCGCGCCAGCGCGGACACGGTGACGTTCTCGAACCCGACCTCGTCGGCGAGATCGGCAGCGGCCTCCACGAGCCGGGTGACCGTGAGCCCGACACGCGCCATGGGTGACCGCCTCCGCCTGCTGTGCCTAGGCACTCCAGCTGTTGTGCCTAGACGCTCTAGGCAAAAGGCCAGTGTATGCGGCCCGTCACCGGCCGATCAGTGGCAGCGCCGGGAACACATGGTCCTGCCACAGCACGCGGGACTCCTCCTCCGGGTAGGTGGTGACGGTCGAGGGTGTGTCGAAGAGCTGTACGAGGCGTTGGGCGGGGTCGTACGCGGGCCAGCCGGGGTCGCCGTGGGTGGCGAACGCTGTCAATGCGTTGCGGATGTGGGCGGACAGGGCTTCTGCTTCCGGGGTGGGGGTCTCGCCGATCAGCATGGCGGCGTGGCTGTCGCTCAGGTTGCCGAAGACGAGTGGTACGTCCAGGCCGTGGCAGGCGCCGAAGACGCCGCCCATGCCCGGGGCGGGCCAGGTCAGTTCGTAGAGGTGCGCACGGCCGCCGGCCGCGGTCTGCGCCTGGGCGAGGTGGAGGGACGGCATGCGGAACAGCCAGTCGGAGTTGACCAGTTCGTACAGCTCGTCGGGGCCCGCGAGCGGGAAGGCGTCACGGTAGCGGCGGGCGCCGTCCGGGCCGGGGGCGAAGGCCCGCAGTGCGGTCGTCGCCTGTTCCTCCGTCACCTCGCCGAGCATGCCTTCGATCGCGGTGAACAGCCGCTGCTCCTCGCGGGTGTGACCGACGAGGAGTTCGATGTCGCGGCCCGCGCCGTCGGCCAGCGCCTGCCAAGGAGTGACCGGCAGGACGTCGCCGTCGACGACCGGGGAGAACAGGATGGATCGCTGCGCGGCCCGGCCCCAACGGTCCGCCCACTGGGCTGCCTTGGCGGTGACCGCGTCACCGGCGGCGGGAAGCTCGGACGGGGTCACGCCGGACAGGTCGGCCACCGTGGGCCGCAGCCCCAGCTCGGCGGCGCAGGCGGCGGCGATGTCGGCGGCGAGCTCCGGCGAGAAGAACGTGCCCGGCACGCTCAGCGCGACCGCCCGGCGGAACAGCCCAGCCGCACGCGGCATCGCCAGCAGCGCGGCGACCGATCCTCCGCCCGCGGACTCGCCGAAGACCGTGACCCGGTCCGGATCGCCGCCGAACGCACCGATGTTGTCGCGCACCCACCGCAACGCGGCGACCTGGTCGAGCAGGCCCCGGTTGGCGGGCGCACCTTCGATCTGTGCGAAACCCTCAATACCCAGACGGTAGTTGAAGGTCACGACGACGACGCCGCCCTCCCGGGACAGCCGGGAACCGTCGTACTCCGGGAGGCCGGAGGTGCCGATCACGTAGGCGCCGCCCTGGATCCACACCAGCACCGGAAGTCCGGCGTCCGGGGCCGGTTCCGGCGACCAGACGTTGACCGTCAGCCAGTCACCGTCGTCCGCGGCGTGCTGCGACAGGGCGTCCATGCCGAACGCACCGGCCTGCGGGGGCGGAGGTCCGTACGACACGGCATCGCGTACGCCGTCCCAGCCCCGTAACGGCTGCGGTGCGGCGAAGCGGTGCGCGCCGACCGGCGGCTCGGCGAACGGGATGCCGCGGAAGACCGCGAGCCCCGCTTCACGGCTGCCGCGCACTACCCCGGCCGCCGTGCGCACTTCGAGCGAGGGCGAGGTCGAAGGCTCGGGCTTAGACTCGAATTCGGGCGTTTTAGACATGTGCCGGATCATCCCGTTCAACCAAGAAGCGGGCCAATCATTTACGGACGGTCATGACCGACGTTGGCGGTGAGCAGGCGGAGAAGCTGCTTGGCCATGGCGTCCTGCTCGGGGGAGAGCCCCATGGCGTCGCCGATGGCGAGGGGGACCGTACCTGCCCGTTCCCGGAGTCGGATGCCGGCTTCCGTGAGGTGCAGGGCGACGGAACGCTCGTCCTCGGCGCGACGCTCGCGGCGGATAAGACCGTTCGCCTCCAGGCGCTTGAGCAGGGGGGAAAGGGTGCTGGACTCCAACTGCAGGGCGGTGCCCAAGGCGCGTACGGAGATCGAGTCCTGCTCCCACAGCACCAGCATCACCAGGTACTGGGGATAGGTGAGACCCAGCTCGTCCAGCAGTGGCCGGTAGCGGGCGGTGACCGCGCGTGAGGCCGCGTAGAGGGCGAAGCAGAGCTGGTCGTCCAGGAGTAGCGAACCCTCCTGCGTCGGTTCGGCTCCGGTCGTGTTCACGTGTGGCTCCTGGTGCCCGTCCTGTACATGTCGAGTCTCATTCTACCGTTCAAGTCCTCTCGACTGTATCGATCCCAACTGAGTTGTGCACGACTTAATCGAGCGCTTACTATCAAACGGTGCCGCGGCTCCACGGCGAGACCTCCGACGGAGCCTGTCCGCGGCACCCGATCCGAGGAGATCGTCATGATCGAGTCCACTGCCCCCCGCGCCGTCCTGGAGCCCGCCGCCGCGGCATTCGCCGAGGCGACCGCGAACCCGCCGTACCTGTTCGACCTGGCCCCGGCAGAGGGCCGCAAGGCCGTCGACGAGGTGCAGTCCGGCGACATAGCCAAGCCCGCTGTCGACGAAGAGTGGGTCACCGTGCCCGGCGGACCCACCGGCCAGGTGCGGGCGCGGATCGTCCGCCCGGCCGGCGCCTCCGGCACCCTCCCGGTGATCATCTACATCCATGGCGCGGGCTGGGTCTTCGGCAACGCCCACACCCACGACCGCCTGGTGCGCGAACTGGCGGTCGGCGCACAGGCCGCGGTCGTCTTCCCCGAGTACGACCTCTCGCCCGAGGCCCGCTACCCCGTCGCCATCGAGCAGAACTACACCGTGGCCCAGTGGATCGTCACCGAGGGCGCGTCCCACGGCCTTGACGCCTCCCGTATCGCGGTGGCCGGCGACTCCGTCGGCGGCAACATGTCCGCGGCGCTGACCCTGATGGCGAAGGACCGCGGCGACGTCCCCCTCGTACAGCAGGTGCTCTTCTACCCGGTCACCGACGCCACCTTCGACACGGCTTCCTACCACCAGTTCGCCACTGGCTACTTCCTGCGCCGCGACGGCATGCAGTGGTTCTGGGACCAGTACACGACCGACGAGAAGCAGCGCGCCGAGATCACCGCGTCCCCGCTGCGCGCCACCACCGAGCAGCTCACCGGGCTCCCCCCGGCGCTCGTCATCACCGGCGAGGCCGACGTCCTGCGCGACGAGGGCGAGGCCTACGCGGCCAAACTCCGCGAGGCCGGCGTAGCCGTCACCGCCGTCCGGTACCAGGGCATCATCCACGACTTCGTGATGCTCAACGCCCTGCGCGAGACCCACGCCGCGGAGGCCGCGATCGCCCAGGCGATCAGCACCCTGCGCACGGCCCTCGGTACCGTCTGACCGGACGGTACGTGGGCAAGGGAAACTGAGGTTGCGGTGCGCGAAATACCCGAGGGACTGGTCACGCCGGTGCTCGTCGTCGACGTCGATGTGCTGGACCGGAACATCGCACGCATGGCGCAGGCGGCGGGTTCCGGGGGGTTCGCGCTCCGTCCGCACGCCAAGAGCCACAAGTGTGCGGAGATCGCCGAACGCCAACTCCGCCTCGGAGCAGCCGGGTTGTCGGTCGCGACCCTGAGCGAGGCGGAGGCGCTCGCCCGGGCGGGGGTCGACGATCTGTTCATCGCGTATCCGCTGTGGCTCGACCGGGCGAAGGCTGAGCGGGCGCGCACGCTGGCCGATGAGGTCGCGCTGCGCGTCGGTGTCGACTCGGTCGAGGGGGCGCGGCGGCTGGGGGACGCGGTGCGGGGGAGCGACCGCCCGGTCCAGGCGGTGGTCGAGGTGGACTGCGGAACGCGCCGGACGGGGGTGCCGCCCGCCGACGCGGGGCGGGTCGCCGGGGCCGCCGTGGACGCCGGTCTCGACGTGGTGGGTGTCTTCACCTTCCCCGGGCACGGGTACGGCCATGACGCCGGGGCCGCCGAGCGGGCGGCCCGCGACGAGGAGCACGCGCTTGCCGAAGCGGCGACGTCCCTGGGCGAACTCGGCCTGGAGGCCCGCGTGTTGAGCGGCGGCTCGACTCCGACGGCGGGCCACTGGCGGCCCGGCCCTGTCAACGAGATCCGCCCCGGCGTCTACGTCTTCAACGACGCCCAGCAGCTCGCCATCGGTACCTGCACCGTCGACGACCTGGCCCTGTTCGCCGCCTCGACCGTCATCAGCGTCCCCGCCCCGAACCGCTTCGTCCTGGACGCCGGCAGCAAGGTACTCGGCCCCGACCGCTCCCCGTGGGTCACCGGCCACGGCTACCTCCCCGCCTACCCGGACGCCACGATCACCGGACTCTGGGAACACCACGCGGTCGTCCAACTCCCGGAGGGCGTACGCGGCCCGCGCCTGGGGGAGGTCGTGTCCGTGGTGCCGAACCACGTCTGTACGCCGGTGAACCTCGCGGACGAGCTGCTGATCGCCCGCGAGGGATCGGAGGTCGACCGGTGGAAGGTGGTGGCGCGCGGTACCAACTCCTGAGCGCGGACCGGGACGTCGGCTACTTCGCGAACTCCACGAAGTCCGTCCACGCGGTGGGGGAGAGGGCGAGTTGGGGGCCGCGGGGGTTCTTGGAGTCGCGGATGTGGATGGTGGTGGGGCAGGTGGCTACCTCGACGCAGTCGTCGCCGTCGCTGCCGCTGTACGTCGACTTGCGCCAGGCGAGGGCCACTTCGACGCAGTCCCCGTCGCTGCCACTGCTGTAGCTGCTCTTGAACCAGGCCAGTTCGGTGGTGCTCATAGTGCTCCTCGCATCCGCTCCAGCAGGCTCAGGGAATCCTCCGGGGTGAGAGCCTGTGAGCGCAGTTTCGCATAGCGCATGTGGAGCACACTGATCGATTTCGGGTCAGCGATGAACTGACCGCTCCGCTGCCCTTCGCAGTAGCCGAACCACTCATTCTCCGGAGTCTCCGACAGCCGGATTGGCCCGTCGAGACCGGCGTGGACATCGCGCGTCATAGGCAACAACTGCAGCTCCACATTGCGCAGTTCCGCGAGCCCCAACACATGGTCGATCAGCTCCCGCGTGACCTCCGTCCCCCCGGTCCGCCGCTGGAAGACGTACTCCTCCACGATGAAACTGAACGCCGTGTTGGGTCGCTCGCGCAGCAGCGTCTGGCGTTGCATGCGGGCCGTGAGCTGGGCCTCGATCTGCGATTCGGTGAGCAGGGGCACGCGTGCGCCGAACAGGGTGCGGGCGTATCCCTCCGACTGCAGAAGCCCGGGGACGAGCCGGTTCTCGTACGTGTACAGGCTGATCGCCTGTTCCTCCAGCTCGCCCCACTTGCGGAACCACGAGGCCAGCCCCGTCTCCCTTCCCGCGTGCTTGTACACCTCCTGCAGTACGCCGAACGCTTCCAGGACTTGTTCCGAGCGCTCGACGAACCTGCGCTGTGGGAAGCGCCGCCCCTGTTCGATGGATGCCACCGTCCCCGGCTGGTACTGGACGAGTGGCGCGTACTCCTCTTGTGTGTAGCCCGCCCGCTTTCGGAAGGCCTTGTGCACCGCCCCGAACGCCTTCAAACTGTCGGGCGGCTCGGGCTCGTTCGTGGTGGTCTCGATGCTTTCGATGCTGTCGGTCATGCCGGGAACTCCCGTGTTCCGTGTTGCCAACCCCGCAAGTCACCAATGCTCACGGACAGTTACCCAAACTGTCCACTCTGTAACTCGTACAACGCGCACTGTACGAGTGGCGTGCCTGTTCGACCCGTGTGTCCCCAGGGACCGTTGAGCCATGCAAGGACACCCCCGGGCCCAAGTCCCCGTCACCCTCGGTACGTTCACGCAGCTCTACAGCTGCACCCCACGCGGTGCCCGGCTCGCCCGCAGGCTGGTCGCGAACCGGATGCACGTCTGGGGATTCGCGTACGACAGCGACGTCAGCGAGACCGTGACCCTCGTCGTCGCCGAGCTCGCGGCGAACGCGGTGCGGCACGGGCGGGTGCGAGGGCGCGACATCCGCGTACGGCTGGTGCTGCGTGAGGACGTCGTACGGGTGGAGGTGGCGGACGGGCGGGCCGACCGGCTGCCCGTGGTCCGGGAGCCCTCGGAAGGGGAGGGCGGGCGCGGGCTGCTGATCGTCGTGGCGCTGGCCGAGCGGTGGGGTGTGGAGCCGCGGGAGGACGGGACGTACAAGACGGTGTGGGCGGAGATCTCCCTGCCGGAGAGGCTCGGGGGTATGGCCGGTAAGAGCCTCCCGCCTGGGAGTTGAGGGGGCGGAAGATCACGATGGGGATTAAGTATGGACCATATGTTCGGTATCTCGTACAGGCGTTGTGTCTTGTTCACCTACCGTTCGGAAGGTCAGGGAACTGTGTGCTGCGCCCCCCACCGCAAGGCCCCCGGTTCGTGCCACTCAGGAGATCAACGTGCCTTCCACCACCCGTAGAGACTTCGCCAAAACCTCAGCCGGGGCGGGAATCGCCCTCATCGGCACCGCCGGTGTGCTGTCCACCGCAAGCTCGTACGCGTACGCCGCGGAGACGGCCGAGGACGCCAAGAGCCGGGGCCAGGAGATCGACGCCACCGAGCAGGTCTCGCAGGCGCACCAGAGCAAGACCGGGTACGGTCCGCTGATCGACGACCCCAAGGGGCTGCTCGCGCTCCCCAAGGGGTTCTCCTACAAGGTGGTCACCCACGCCGGTGTCACGAAGATGGAGTCGGGCGAGTTCACACCGAACAAGCACGACGGCACGGCGGCCTTCAAGGGCACCCGCGGTTCCACTCTGCTGGTCGTCAATCACGAGATCCGCGACAACCGTGCGAACACCGCGTTCCCCGTGCCGCTCACCCCGGGACTCGTCTACGACCCCAGCGCCCCCGGCGGCTGCACGGTCGTGGAGATCTCCAAGGACGGCGAGTGCGTGGCCGAGTGGGTCGGCATCGCGGGCACCCAGCAGAACTGCGCGGGCGGCCGCAGCCCCTGGGGCACCTGGCTGACCTGCGAGGAGAACTCCGCCAAGGTCGGCGACGCCGGTATGACCAAGGCCCACGGCTACGTCTTCGAGGTCGACCCGTACGACCGCCGTGCCAACAAGAACCCCAAGCCGATCAAGGCGCTCGGCCGCTACGACCACGAGGCCGTAGTCGTCGACACCAAGCGCGGTCACCTGTACCTCACCGAGGACGCGGCGGGCCCCAACGGCCTGTTCTACCGCTGGACTCCGCCGAAGGGCTTCAAGCACGGCCGGGGCAAGCTGCGGACGCTCTCCGACACGGCCGGCGTCCTTGAAGCCTTCAAGTGCTTCGACTCCAAGGGCCAGTTCGTCGACGACCTGTCCCGCGCCACCAAGGCCGGCACCAGCTACAGCGTCAAGTGGGTGGCGGTTCCGGACCGTGACGCCAAGACCGTCCCGACGCGTCAGCAGTTCACCGGCACGCAGGTCACCCGCGCCCGCAAGCTCGAAGGCATGTGGTGGGCCGACGGCGGCACCTACGTCGTCTCGTCCTTCGCCCGCGAGGAGAGCCCGGTCCAGCACGACGGGCAGGTGTGGTTCTACGACCCCGCCCGCGGCACGCTGACCCTCAAGCTGATCCTGGGTGTCAACCCCGACCCCGACGCGAACGACGGCGTCCTCGACGGTCCGGACAACATCACGGTCTCCCCGTACGGCGGTGTGATCCTCGCGGAGGACGGCGAGGGCATCCAGCACCTCTTCGGCGCCACGGAGTCGGGCAAGACCTACCCGATCGCCCGCAACCAGCTCAACGACGGCACCGCCGAGGACCCGTCGTACAGCGAGTTCGCCGGTGTCGTCTTCTCGCCCGACGGCAAGACGCTGTACGCGAGCATCCAGAACCCCGGCATCCTGCTGGCCATCACGGGCCCCTGGCGCTACCAGCGCTGACACCACGCGTAGCGGAGAGACCCCAACTGTCATGACATTCAGGGCAGTTGGGGTACCCGTGCGTGGCTGGTTCAGACCGCCGCACCTGAGTCGCCGAGCGGCCACCCCACGGCTGTTCAACGTTCATGTTTCACATCGAGTCTCCATCTCGCGAGCCCGCACATGCGGCGTCGAACACAGGAGGCAGACATGGGGCACGGACACGCTCACGGTCATCACCACCACGACCACACCCACGATCACTCTGACGCTCACGAAGGCACGGCTCTGCCCGCCGCCTTCGACACCTCCGTGCCCGACGAGGCCCTGAGCCCCGAACAGCAGTCGCGCCGCACGATGCTGCGCCGCGCGGGTCTGCTGGGCGCCGGCCTGGCCGCGAGCGGCGTCCTCGCCCAGGGCGCGGCGGCGGCCCCCGCGTACGCCTCCGAGAGCCGCCGGAGATCGAACGGCTTCCTCTGGCTGGCCGGCGACCACCACATCCACACGCAGTACAGCAGCGACGGCAAGTACCGCGTCTCCGACCAGGTCCGCCAGGGCGCCCGGCACGGCATGGACTGGCTGGTCATCACCGACCACGGCAGCGAGACGCACGCCAAGATCGGTGTCGACAAGGTCAACCCGGACATCAAGGAGGCCCGGGAGACGTACGAGGACACCCTCGTCTTCCAGGGCCTTGAGTGGAACATCCCGGGCGCCGAGCACGGCACCGTCTTCGTGCACCCCGGCAAGAACGAGGTCAGCGTCCTCAAGGCGTTCGAGACCGACTACGACGGCAGCGTGAAGGGCGCGAGCGGCTCCTCGCCCGCCAACGAGGCGCTCGCCGTCGCCGGCCTCGCCTTCCTCTCCGAGCAGGTGCAGCGGCGCAGGATCAAGGACGCGCTGATGCTCGCCAACCACCCGGCGCGGCGCGGTGTCGACTCCCCGCACGAGATCCGCGGCTGGCGCGACGCGACGCCCGGCGGCAAGCAGATAGCCATCGGCTTCGAGGGCGCGCCGGGCCACCAGGCGGCCGGTATCGCCGCGCCGACCGGCATGGGCCGTGCCCGCGGCATCTACGACAACAACCCGAGCGCCGACTCCTTCGCGGGCTACCCGCTGGAGAGCTACCGCACCTGGGGCGGCTTCGACTGGATGACGGCCACCGTCGGCGGCCTGTGGGACAGCCTCCTCGCCGAGGGCAAGCCCTGGTGGATCACCGCCAACTCCGACTCCCACCAGGTGTACACGGACACCGCCAAGCGCGGCGGCCCGGACACCGACTTCAACCTCAACGGCAAGCACACCGACCCCGTGTACAGCGGCAAGGTCGACCTCACCCAGGGCGACTACTGGCCCGGCCAGTACAGCCGCACGCACGTCGGCTCCGACGGCTTCTCCTACGCCGCCGTCATGGACGGCATCCGGGCCGGCCGTGTCTGGGTCGACCACGGGCAGCTCATCGGCGGCCTCGACGCCCGGCTCTCGGGCAGCGGTAAGTGGGCGACGCTCGGCGGCGCGCTGCACGTCAAGAAGGGCACGAAGGTCACCCTGACGGTCGACATCGCGCTCGCCGACACCCCCAACTGGGCCGGATTCGTACCGAAGTTGGCCCGCGTGGACGTCATCCAGGGCGATGTCACGGGCACACCCGCGGACAAGGACACCTTCAGCGCGCCGACGGCGAAGGTCGTCCAGTCGTACGAGGTGAACAAGACGACCGGCACGGTCCGGATCACGTACTCCCTCGGCCAGGTCGACCGCCCGCTGTACGTCCGCCTGCGCGGCTCGGACGGCAACCGCTCCGCGGTGGGCATCAACGGCGCGGCGGTCGACCCCAAGGGCCCCGCCCTCGACGTCGTCGGCGACGCCGACCCGTGGGTCGACCTGTGGTTCTACTCCAACCCGGTGTGGGTCCTGCCGTCGTGAACCAGCCGTACGTCATCGGGGTCGACACCCATCTGTCGGCCCTGCCCGAAGCCGATCACCTGCTCCGGGCGCTGGCCGCCGAACTCGCCCTCCCCGAGGGCTCGTTCGGCTGCACGCACCTGGTGCGCGGTGATCGGCCCCGGGTCGCACTGTCCTTCGCGGTCCCCTCGCGGGCGGTGCTTGACGCCGTCCGCGAGTGGCTGACCGTCAAGGGGTACGAGGTGTCGCCCGAGGCCCCGGACGCGGTGGGCCGCGCGGTGCTGTACCCCGGCGTCGCGGAACTCACCGGCACGCTCACGGTCGCGGACCTGCTCGCCGCCTCCGCGATCGACCGCGTCGCCGTACTCGGCGCGCCCGGCGAACCCGCCCCGGACCAGCCGCTGGTCACCCGCGATCACGTACGCCCGGAGTGGCGTGACGGAGCGCTGGTCCTGACGGCGATGCCGGCGGCGGGCGGCACGCTCGTGCCCTTCGAGGTACCGGATCCCACACCTTGCTGTGCGGATCACTGAACTGGTGGATCACTGAACGGGCGGTCTACGCGGCCGGGTTGAGACCGTTCGACAGGCCCGTGTACGACGGCTTCGGCGCGTAACTCTCGTTGTACGGGAGGGCCGCGCCGAAGCCGCTGAAGGTGCCCGGGATCCAGGAGTACTTGTCGGTGACGCCCCAGACGGTGACTCCCGCGCACCGGGCGACGCCAAGACAGTTCTCGCTGGCCAGCTTGTAGTCGGCGGACTGCTGGGCGAGTTCGGCGGCGGAGGCGGGCAGCGGGATGCGGATGTCGAGTTCGGTGACGGAGACTTCGAGGCCCAGGTCGGAGAAGCGCTTGAGGTTGGCCTTCATGGTGGACGGCACCTGCCCGACCACGAAGTGCGACTGGAAGCCGATCCCGTTCAACGGCACGCCCTCCGCGAGGAGTTGCTTCGCCAGCGCGTACAGGGCGTCGCTCTTCGCGTTGTCCGCCTCGATGTTGTAGTCGTTGATGTACAGCTTGGCTGCAGGGTCGGCGGCGTGCGCCCACCGCAGCGCGTTCGCGATGTACCCCGTTCCGAGCTTGTCCTGCCACAGCGAACTGCGCATCGAACCGTCCTCGTTGAACGTCTCGTTGACGACGTCCCAGGCGTACACCTTGCCCTTGTACCGGCCGAGGGTCGTGTCGATGTGCTTCTTGAGGATCGTGTTCAGCTCGGCGGCCGAGAAGTTCCCGTTCTTCAGCCAGGACGGCAACTGGCTGTACCAGGCGAGCGTGTGCCCTCGTACACCCTGGTTGTGCGCGGCTGCGTGCGCGACCAGCCGGTCGGCCGCTGCCCAGTTGTAGCCGCCCCGGCTCGGCTCCAGCGCGTCCCACTTCATCGCGTTCTCCGCCGTCACCGAGTTGAACTCCCGGTCTAGGACGGCGGTGTACGCCGAGTCGGAGGTGAGCGGGCCGTCACCGACGGCCGCGCCGATCCGTACGCCGCGCGCGTGGGCGTACCCCCGTAGCGTCGTCGCGGCCGAGGCTTCCGGGGTGAGCTGGGGGAGCGTGACGGCCGCGGTGGCGAGCAGCGCGCCCGCGGCGATGAGCGGCAGCGGGCGCGGGACACGGCGGCGGCGGTGGTGGTGGGGTCGGGAGGCGTGGGGCACGGCTGCTCCTCGGAGGGGATGCGGGTGCGGACGGGAGGGGATGCGGTGCGAATTATTTGTCTGCAGGTCGCCGCAGGGGCGCCATAAGGTTGCCGGGGACCAGGACCAGGACAAGGACAAGGGGAAGGGGCCGCGTGGCGTACGAGGCGCAGCACGAGGACGGACCGGGCGATCGGATACCGCGCGCGGACGAACCGGCCGACCCGGCGCCGCGCAGGCCACGTACCGATCCGCCGCCCGAGAAGGGCCGTCCGCTGTGGCGGCAGCGCAACTTCGGGATCTTCTGGGCCGCGCAGACCCTCTCCGTCCTCGGCGACTCCTTCGCGCTGATCGCCCTGCCCCTGCTGGTGCTCCAGGCGACCGGCTCCCTCGCGCGGATGGGACTGCTCACGGCGGTCGGCGGAGCCGCCTCGGTGCTGGCGGCCGTCTTCGCCGGGGCCCTGGTGGACCGGGTCGACCGCCGACGGCTGCTCATCGCCTGCGACCTGGTGCGCACGGTGCTGTACGGCGTGATCCCGCTGGTGTGGCTGTTCGGACCGCAGGTCTGGCTGCTGTACGTCGTCCTGCCGCTCTGCGAGGCCGTCGGCATGCTGTTCGCCGTCGGCTATGTCACCGTCGTCCGGAGCCTGGTCGGCACCGGGCAGCTCACCGAGGCCAATGGCCGGCTCAACGCGACCGCCGCCGCGGCGGGCGTACTCGGCCCGCTGTGCGCGGGTCTGGTCGCCGCCTGGACCGGCCCGGCCGCCGCGGTGTGGGTCAACGCGGGCAGCTTCGCCGTGTCGGCCGCCTGCATGCTCTTCGTACGGTTCGCCCCACGCTCCGGGGACGACGGCGTCCCGGCGAAGGGGGCCGGGGCGGCGGGCCTGTGGCGGGACCTGCGGGCGGGGGTGTCCTTCCTGTACGGCCATCCGGTGCTGCGCTCGCTGACCGCCCTGCTGTTCGTCTTCAGCTTCCTCACCCTCGGCATGACCGACCTGGTCATCTACCACGTCAAGCACGACCTCGGCCACGACGACGGCACGGTCGGCACCGTCATGGCCGTCGGCGCCCTCGGCACGATCACCGGCGCCCTGCTGGTGGCCCGGATCCGTCGGGGACTCGGCTTCGGGCGGACCTGGACCGGTGCGGTCGCGGTGTGCGGGCTCGCGTTCGCCGGCCTTGGCTGGGCACGGGACGTCTCCGCCGTCGCGGTACTGAGCGCGGCGTTCCTCGCCTGCGCCGGTGTCGCGGGCACCTGCTCGATGTCACTGCGTCAGGAAGTGACCCCGGAACCGCTCCTCGGCAGAGTCACCTCCGCCTTCTGGACCCTCCAGTACTCCGCGGCCCCGATCGGCGCGGCCGTCCTGACCTGGGCCGCGGAACGCCAGGGCACCGCACCGGTCGGCCTGGTCGCCGGCGCCTGCTGCGTACTGATCGCGGTGGCCGCGCTGTTCACGCCGATACGGCGGTCCCGCGCCGCCTGATCGGCAGCCCAAGCCTCGTCAGCGCCTGGATCACCCCGGCGAGTGGAACTCTGCGGCCCATGGGCGCAGTGGTCGGCCAGCCGCGTGAAGATAATGTGTTCGGCTGCGGAAGCTGGGCGCATGCCCACCCTTCTTTCCCTACGGGGAACTCTGCGCGCCGCCTCGGTGTTCGTCGCCGCGCTGGCGCTCGTCGTGGCGGTGCCGCACGGCGCTTTCGCCGCACCCGGTGACCTGGACACCACGTTCGGCACCGGCGGAAAGGTCACCGTCGACGGCGCCTTCTCGGACGGTCAGGATCTGGCCGTCCAAGCCGACGGCAGGATCGTCACGGTCGGCGCCCGCCAGGACCCCGACACCTTCTACGCCGACTTCTCCGTGATGCGGCACAACGCCGACGGCAGCGTCGACACCACCTTCGGCGGCGGTGACGGCGAGGTGCTGACCGACTTCGAGCAGGGCGAGGACCGGGCGCAGGGCGTGACGCTGCAGCCCGACGGAAAGATCGTGGTCGTCGGCCGCACCCAGCGGACCGCGGACGAGTTCGCGGGCTGCTGCTGGCTCACGGTCGCCCGCTACAACTCCGACGGCAGCCTCGACACCACCTTCGGGGGTACCGGCTGGGTCGTCCCCGAGCTGGCCGGCGGTGCCGAGGAGGGCTGGGCCGTCGCGGTGCAGCCCGACGGGAAGATCCTTGCGGCGGGCTCGGCAGGCGGCACGTTCACGGCGGTGCGCTTCAACACCAACGGCACCCTGGACCCCACCTTCGACGGCGACGGCAAGGTCCTCACCTCGTTCCAGGACGTGGGCGGCGCGCAGGGGTTCGACATGGCCCTGCAGCCCAACGGGAAGTTCGTCATCGTCGGCTACTCGGGCGAGACCTCCTTCGACTTCGCGCTGGCCCGCTACAACTCCAACGGCAGCCTCGACACGTCCTTCGGCGGCGACGGCCGGGTCACCACGGACCTCGGCGGCTACAACTGGGGCCGGACCGTGGCCGTCCAGTCGACCGGCAAGATCGTCGCCTCCGGGTCGTCCGGCGGCAACTTCACCCTCGTCCGCTACAACCTCGACGGCACTCTCGACAGCGGCTTCGGCACCGGAGGCGTAGTCACCACCAACTTCGGCACCACTTCCGGTGTGGAGGCCCTCCTGCTCCAGCCCGACGACCGGATCGTCGCCGCGGGCACCGCCGCCGGGGGTGACTTCGCGCTGGCGCGCTACCAGGTCGACGGCGCCCTGGACACCGGCTTCGGCACGGGCGGGAAGACCACCACCGACTTCGGCATCGGCGACGTCGCGCACAACCTCGCCCTCCAGTCCGACGGCAAGATCCTCGCCTTCGGCAGCAACAGCGACGGCGACCGCGCCCTGGCCCGCTACCTCGGCGGCGCCGGCAGCCCGCCCCCGCCCACCGGCGTCGACCTCTCCGTCACCAAGACCGGCACCGGCACCGTCAGCATCGGCGACCGCGCCACGTACACCGTGACGGTCACCAACAACAGCACCAGCACCGCGGCCACCGGCGTCTCGCTCACCGACACGCTCACAGGACCCGCCGCCACGCTGATCTCGGCCACCCCAGGCCAGGGCACCTGCACGACCTCCGCCACCGGCGCGACCTGCGCCCTCGGCACTCTCCCGGCCGGGGCGCAAAGGACCGTCACCATCGTCGTCGAGCCCCGCGCCACCGGCACCCTCACCGACCGGGCCACGGTCACCGCCACCCAGACCGACCCGGCCACCGCCAACAACACCGCCACCGCGACCACCACCGTCAACAACTCCCGCGGCTGCACGATCACCGGCACGAGCGGCAACGACACCCTCAACGGCGGCTACGGCAACGACGTGATCTGCGGCCTCGGAGGCAACGACACGATCAACGCCAGCTATGGCAACGACACCGCGTACGGCAACTTCGGCGACGACCGCGTCGACGGCGGCTTCAGCGACGACACCCTCAACGGAGGCCCCGGCAACGACAACCTGATCGGCAACTACGGCAACGACCGGCTCAACACCGTCGACAGCGTCTCCGGCAACGACACCGCCAACGGCGGCTTCAGCACGGACACCTGCACGACGGACACCGGCGACATCCGGATCAGCTGTCCCTGAGCGACCGCGACGCGGAAGAGGGGCCCGGACCGGTTGTCGGTCCGGGCCCCTCTTCTCTTCTTTCTCTTCGCGTCAGCCGTTCACCCCCGTGTAGTGCCGCAGGCTCCACCGCCACAGCAGGCGGGAGCCCAGGTAGGCCGCCGCCCCCAGGAGCGGGGAGGCGGCCGCCAGCCAGTACGGGACGCCTGTGCCGGAGGTGTGGCCGGTCAGTACCGCGGCCGGGAAGTAGGCGACGAAGGCCAGCGGCAGACCGAAGGTGAGGAGGCTGCCGACCGCTCGCGGGAGGACGTTGAGCGGGTAGCTGCCGAAGGTGCCGAGGAGTTCCTCCAGCCAGCGGCCCCAGTAGTCGGCGGCCGGGAAGCGCAGGGAGGCGCAGGCCACGGCCGTGAACAGGGCCGCTTCCAGGAGCATCCCGCCGAGGACTGCGACCACGAGGTACGTGATGCGGGTCGCCGTCCAGTCGAGGTCGCTGCGGCTCAGCGCGCCCGCCATCAGGCCCGCCGCCACCGTCAGGTCGCCGATCGCGTTGGTGGGGAAGAACGACAGCTGGAGCTGCCGGTACACCGGCATCGGGCGTACGAGATACGTGTCGATCACGCCTTCCTGGATGTGCCGGCCAAGGCCGTGCACCCGGCCCAGGAACAGCACGAACAGGCCGTGCGCCAGCATCCGTGTCGCCGGGATCAGCAGGACGTCCGAGCTGTCCCAGCCGCCCATCCCGGCGAACCGGGTGAGCAGCACCGTGGCGAAAACGATCACCGACACCTGCCAGACCGCGCCGATCGCGATCATCATCAGGAACTCGGAGCGGTACTCCAGCTGTGCGCGGAAGTTGAGCCGGGTGATGCGCCACACGATCCGGAGGCCGTTGAACGAAGAGGTCTTCGACAGATTCTTCGGCAGATTTCTCGAGAGGTTCTCCGACGACATGTTCAGCCTCCCTGGGAGATCACGCGGAGGGCCGCGCGCCGCCACAGCAGGCGGGTGAGCAGGGCGAGTGCCACCACCCAGGCGGCCTGTACGGCGAGTTGGGGGCCCGCGTCCGACAGCGGGATCCGGCCGACGTACAGCGACAGCGGCACACTCAGCGTCGCCTGGAAGGGGAGGAAGCCGCTCATAGTCACGAACCAGTCGGGGAAGAACCACAGCGGCGCGTACACCCCGGCCAGCAGGTTCTGCGCGAAGATCAGGATCATCATCGCGGCGCCGTTGCGGAGCGTCCAGAAGCACAGCTGGTCGAGGGTGAGCATGATGTAGTAGAGGACCCACTGGCCGAGCAGTGCGCTCAGCATGAACACCCCTGTCGCGGCAGGGGACTTGGTCGGTTCGATCACGCCGGCGGCCAGGCAGACCAGGTATCCGGCGAGCACCCAGATGAGCCCGTAGAGCTGCTCGCCGAGGGCCCGCCGGGCGTAGTAGCGCCCGGGCGAGAGCGGACGCAGGTACCAGTAGACGATCGTGCCGAAGTGCATGTGCTGGAGAACCGTGTCCCGGCCCGCGTACTGGTCCAACTCCCTGATGCGGGTGGCCAGTACGGCGAGTACGGCATACGTGACGGCCTGGTCGCGGGTGAGTCCGGCGGTCGTGCCGGTCTGCTCGTACAGGCCGTGCCACAGCGAGGCCACCAGCACCACCTGCACGGTGAGCCGGAGCAGGGCCGCGGTGATCCGGGGAGGTGTGTGCAGCTCGCCGAGCGGGGTGACCCGGGTGACGCGCCAGGCGCGCGGGGCGGAGGGCAGGGCCATGGGGTCAGCCTCCCTGCGCCTGTACGGGCACCTCGCGCAGGTAGGCCGCCCGCATCACGTCCTCCAAGTCGGCCTCGTCCAGGGCGACATCGTTGACCTCGTACCGTTCGATGACCTGCTTCAGTGCCTGGTGGACGGTGGGCGAGGCGGCGCCCTCCGCCGGTCCGAACACGAGCTGCGGGCCCTCGCGCCGAAGCAGCGCGATCCCCGGCGGCAGTGGATCCACGGGCGCGTGCGGATCGGCGAGCGTGGCCCGCACCTGCCAGGTCGAGCCGAACTTCCGGCGGATCTCGTCGAGGGTGCCGTCCAGGACGAGCCGACCGTGGTTGATCAGGACGACTCGTTCGGCGAGCCTCGCGACCTCCGTCATGTCGTGCGTGGTCAGCAGGACGGTCCGGCCGCGCTCCTCCACCTGGTATCGGAGGAACTCGCGCACCTGCTCCTTGACCACCACGTCCATGCCGATCGTCGGCTCGTCGAGGAAGACGACCGGCGGATCGTGCAGCAGCGCGGCGGCCAGGTCGCAGCGCACCCGCTGGCCGAGGGAGAGGTGCCGTACGCGGGTGTCCCAGAAGGAGGAGAGATCGAGGAGCTCGTCGAACTCCCGCAGCCGGACCGCGTGTTCGGCCTTGGGCACCTCGTAGATGTCCCGCAGGATTGAGAACGACTCGCGCACCGGCAGGTCCCACCACAGCTGGGTGCGCTGCCCGAACACGGCGCCGATGTTGCGGGCGTTGCGCTCCCGCTCCAGGTAGGGGACCACTCCCGCGACGCGCGCCTCGCCGGACGTGGGAGTGAGGATGCCCGTGAGCATTTTGATGGTGGTGGATTTGCCGGCGCCGTTCGGGCCGAGCAGGGCGAGGAGTTCGCCGGGGGCGACGTCGAAGGTGATGTCGGAGACGGCGTCCTTGGCGACGCGCTCCGGGTTGACCAGCGATCTGAGCGCGCCCGCGAAACCTGGGCGGCGGACGGTGGTGTGAAAGGTCCGGGAGAGTCCACGGACCTGGATGCTTTCGTTCACAGCGTTCACGCTGGTTGACCCCTTCACGTCGATCGCCCTGTGCGCGGCGTGCATGCTGTTGGCGCGCCGCTCACGTCTCACCTGCTGTTGACCCTGTTCACACCCCTTCCGCCGACGACCGTCTCGTCAGCCGCACCAGCCACACCGTCGCCACCAGCGATCCGCCTGACAACACGGTCAACAGCCATGGCACCGCGTGAATCCCGGACGCCTCGATGCCCACGCCAAGCAGCGGCGGGGCCGCCACCCCGCCGATCATCGACGCGGCGATAACCCAGGCGCCCGCCCGCTTGGCCCCCGGAAGGGCCTGGTTCAGCCAGGGCAGCCCGGTCGGGAACACCGGCGCGATGAACAGGCCCACACCGGCGTACGCCACCGGTGCCGCCCCCGGTATCAGCGCAAGCAGCAGGCACGCCGTCATGCCGGCCGCGCAGACCGCGAGGATGCGCTCGGGCGCGTACCGCAGGGTGATCGGCACCACCAGGAAGCGGCCCACCGTCATCATCAGCCAGTAGACCGAGGTGGCGGAGGCGGCGACGGTCGCGCTGTAACCGACGGTCTCCAGGTGGGTGGGCTCCCAGCCGCCCACGCCTGCCTCGACCGCCACGTTGAGGATGTAGAGGACGAGGAAGCCGACCAGGACGCGCGAAAGCAGGCCGCTGGAATCCCGCGCCTTCTCGGCGGGAGGCGACGGCGCCTGGCTCCCGACGCCGCCCGTGCACAGGATCAGTGCCCCCGCCAGCACGGCACACGCCCCGAAGGCGTACGGGTAGTCGTCTGGCCCGGTCCAGGCGATGAGCGCGGGACCGAGCACCGCACCGATCCCGAAGTGCGCGTTCAGTACGTTGAGCATCGCCGTCGAACGGTCGCCGAAGCCGACCGCGAACAGCTGGTTGAGGCCGTAGTCGATGCCGCCGAAACCGAGGCCGCCGAGGAAGGCGGCGGCCAGCGCGAGCGGCCAGTTGGGGGCGAGCGCGAAGCCCGCGCCGCCCGCCGCCATCAGGACGTAACTCGCCGCCAGCAAAGCCCTGTTGCTGATCCGGGAGTGGATCGCGTTGAAGGCCAGGACGCCCGCGACGCCGCCGGTGAAGTGCAGGCTGAGACCCAGCCCGGCGGCGGATGGGGACAGGCCGTACTCCTCGCGCAGCCCGGGAACCGCGGGCCCGTAGAGCGCCTGGAGCATGCCGATGAGGACGAATCCGACGCAGGACGCGATCGCGGCCGGTCGGGTGAAGAGCCGACCGGCCGCGGGCTGTATGACGGTGTCAGTCATGAATCTCCGAGAAGAGATACGAGAACTCCGCGGGAGCGGCCCGCAGTTGGTACTGAGGCAGCGCACCCGGTCCGCACGACTGCGAGCCGATGCCCTGCTGTCCGTGGTCGAGGTTGACCCAGACCGTGTCGCCCGGTTCCAGATCGGTCAGATGGTCGGCGGCGTCGAGCTGCTCCGTCGTCCAGCGGCGGGCCGTGAACCAGAAGGATGGATCACCTTCCATGCGCAGTCCACCGATTTCCGCCCAGCGGACATCGGCCCGCGCACCGTTCTCCTGCGGACGGACGTACGGGGTCTGCAGCTCGTCCACCGACGACTCCCAACGCCCCACCATCGACGCCGACTTCGTGTCCGGATATCCCTCACCGGGCCCGCCGCCGAACCACTTCACCCGGTCCGCCGACGAAGGCAGCCCGAGCCGGATCCCGAGCCGCGGCAACGGCAGCGTCCAGTCGCCCTCGGGCGCCACGGACACGGTCAGCCGCAGCCGCGTCCCGTCCGACGTCCACCGGTACACCGTGCGCAGGCCCACCTCACGGGCAGCGGGCGCCACCCGGGACCGTACGGTCAAGGCGTCGTCGGTCAACTCCACGGCATCCAGCCGGTGTTGCATCCGATGCAGCCCGAGCTCGCGCCAGAGCGGGCCGTAACGGATGTCGGGCTGCCAGGACGCGCCGTTGTCGTTGTCGGTCGGGGCGCGCCACACGTCGAGGCGCAGCCCGGTGACGTCGACCCCGCCGATGGTCTTCAGCGCGCCCGTACGGGCGTCGAAGGCGGCCGGGCCCAGGGTGATCTGCCGCACGCCGAGCGCCGGCCTGTCGGACTGCGCCACCTGACCCAACACCTTCTCGGTGGCGGGCAGTTGAGCCCAGGCCACCTGATGGCCCTGCGGACCCCAGGCGGTCTCCGCTGCGAGCACCGCCCGTACCGTCCACCCCGTCTCGGCCCCCCGACCGTCCGCGGGCGAGGCCGGAAGCTTCACAACGGCCGACTCGCCCGGCAGGAGCGGGGGCACGGACAGCGCGCCCGCCTCCACCGTCTCCCCGTCGACCCGGTACGACCACTCGAAGGCGAGCGCCGAGAGGTCGGCGAAGTCGTACGCGTTCGTGACGCGGACGCTGCCGTCCGCCCCGTCGCCCTCGATACGGACCGGCTCGATCACCTTCTTGTAGTCGACGAGACCGGGTGACGGAGTCCGGTCCGGGAACAGCAGCCCGTCGCAGACGAAGTTCCCGTCGTGCAGCTCCTCCCCGAAGTCGCCGCCGTACGCGAACCCGTAGCGCTCGTCCTTGATGCCGTGGTCGATCCACTCCCAGATGAACCCGCCCTGGATGCGGTCGTACGACTCGAACAGCCGCTGGTAGTCGGCGAGTCCGCCGGGTCCGTTGCCCATGGCGTGCCCGTACTCGCAGAGGATGAAGGGGAGTTGGCGTCGGACGTGCGATCCGCCGTCCAGGCCCCGGCCGATCCGCTCGACCTCCGTGTGCTCGGCGTACATCCGTGAATACACGTCCGTGTCACGGCAGTTGATGTCGCCCTCGTAGTGGATGAGCCGTGAGCGGTCCCGGCCGCGGATCCATTCGGCCATGGCGGTGAGCCCGCGCCCGGTGCCGGCCTCGTTGCCGAGGGACCAGATGACGACGGACGGGTGGTTCTTGTCGCGCTCGACCATCCGGGACGCGCGGTCAAGGAGCGCCGGGGTCCAGCGCTCGTCGTCCACCGGGTTGTCGCGCCAGGCCTGCTCGGTGAAGCCGTGGGTCTCCAGGTCGCATTCGTCGATGACCCAGAGGCCGTACTCGTCGCACAGGTCGAGGAAGGCGGGGTGCGGCGGGTAGTGCGAGGTGCGCACGGCGTTGATGTTGTGCCGCTTCATCAGCAGCACGTCCTGCCGCATGGTCTCCAGGTCGAGGGCGCGGCCCCGCTCCGGATGCCACTCGTGCCGGTTGACGCCCTTGAAGAGGAGCGCCCTGCCGTTGACCTTGATCAGACCGTCTTCAAGCACGACCGTGCGGAAACCGATCCGCAGGGGGACGCGCTCGCCCTCCGTCGTCAGCACCCCGTCGTAGAGGCGGGGCGTCTCGGCCGTCCACGCCTGGACCGGCACGGTCACCGACTCGCCGGTGGCGACATCGATGTCCAGGGCGGGCACGGTGACCCGCCCGTCGACATCGGAGTCGACGCGCAGGGTCCCCTCGCCGCGGACATGGTCGTACGACGCGTGCACGAAGTGGTCGAGCACGCCGCCCGCCGGACGGTGCAGCAGCGTGACGTCCCGGAAGATGCCCGGCAGCCACCACTGGTCCTGGTCCTCCAGATAGGAGCCCGCCGACCACTGGTGGACCCGCACCGCCATCACATTGCCGCCCGGCTTCAGCAGATGGCCGACCGCGAACTCGTGCGGCAGCCGCGAGCCCTTGAACTCGCCGATGTCCGTGCCGTTCAGCCAGACCCGGGCACAGGACTCCACACCGTCGAAACGGAGCACGGAGCCGCCGTCCCCGGGCCACTCCTCGGGCAGATCGAAGACTCGCAGATGGTCACCGGTCGGGTTCCCGGTCGGCACCCGCGGCGGGTCGACCGGGAACGGGTAGAGGTGGTTGGTGTAGATCGGCGCGCCGAAGGCTCCGTCGCCCTGGAGGACCCAGTGGCCGGGGACCGACACCTGTGCCCAGTCCCCGGCGTCGTACCCCTCCGCCGCGAAGGAGTCGTCCTCGGCATCGGCGGTGGGGGAGAGCCGGAAGCGCCAACTGCCGTTCAGTGACAAGGACCGGGCATCCGAGGACGCGTACCAGGCCCGTGGCGGAAGCGCCCCGCTGCCGGGTGAGACGTCCTCGACGTAGTCAATGGCGGTAGTGGTGCGGAAGGACATGGGTCTCCAGGTTTTGGGAGTGGTCTTGAGCGAGTTGTGTCAGCCCTTGATGCCTGTCTGTGCGATCCCCTGCACCAGCCAGCGCTGGAGGAAGAGGAAGACGAACACCAGGGGCAGGATGGAAATCGCGGTCGCCATGAAGATCAGATGGAAGTTGACGGTCTGGTTGGTCATGTACGAGGAGAGCGCGACCTGCACGGTCCAGGCTTCCTGGTCCTGGCCGATGACCAGGGGCCACAGGAAGGCGTTCCAGCCGCTGATGAAGGTGATGGTGGCGATCGCGGCGAAGAAGTTCAGCGAGTTGGGCACGACGATGCGCCAGTACGCGCCCCAGTAGCTGAGCCCGTCCACCCGCGCCGCCTCCTCCAGCTCCTTCGGGAACCCCAGGAAGTACTGCCGGAACAGGAAGCAGGTGAAACCACTGAAAAGCCCCGGGACGATGAGACCTTGCAGACTCGACACCCAGCCGAGGGACGAGACCAGCACGAAGCTCGGCACGAAGGTGACGGCGGTCGGGACCATCAGGGTGACCAGGACGACGTAGAAGATCTTGTTGGAGTGCTTGTAGGGGATGCGGGCCAGGCCGTACCCGGCCAGCGAGCACACCAACAGGGTGCCGACGGTGTGCAGGATGCCGACGACCGTCGAGTTCCACAGGGATTGTGCGAAGGGGACCGTGGGGTCGTCGAACAGCTCGGTGAGGTTGCCCCACTGGATGTCGGTGGGGAACCACTTCCAGTTCTCGCCGGTGATCTCCGCGTCCGTGGACAGGGCGTTGCGGACGATCAGATAGAAGGGGACGAGGAACAGCGCTGCGCCGATGCCGGCCGCGAAGTAGAGACCGGCGCTGCTCATGACGCCGCCGCGCCGCCGCACGGAACGCGGCTTGCCGACGACCGGAGGTGTTGTGGTGGTCACTTGGCCTCCTCACCCTTTCCGAAGCCCATGAACCTGCCCTGTGCGAGGGTCACGACGCAGATCAGCAGGGTCAGGATCATGGCGCCCGCGCTGCCCGCGCCGTAGTCCTGGCTCTCGCCCAGCGCCGTGTAGTACAGCTCGACCAACGGCGGGCGGCCCCAGGTGGTTTTGGCGAGGAGGTTGAAGAACTCGTCGAAGGCCTGGAAGGCGGCGACGAGCAGCAGCAGGATCACTGCGGTCGAGGTGGCGCGCAGCTGCGGGAGCGTGATGTGCCGGAAGGTCTGCCAGCCCCGCTTGGCACCGTCGATCGCGGCGGCCTCGTACAGCTCCGGCGGGATGTTCTGCAGGGCCGCCAGGAACAGGATCATGTAGAAGCCGGCCTGCAGCCACAGGCGCACGGTGACGATGACCAGCCAGTACCAGGGCGGGTTGGGGTTGGCGAGCCAGGCGATGTTCTCGACACCGAACCAGCCGATGACGGTGTTCATCAGGCCGAAGCGGACCCCGCTGAAGATGGACATCTTCCAGATCAGCGAGGCGGCCACGAAACTGACCGCGGTCGGCAGGAAGAACACCGACCGGAAGAACGCCCGCATGAAGCGCAGCCGGTTCACCAGCAGCGCGAGGCCCAGCGAGAACGCCCAGGTGACGGGCACGATGAAGGCGGCGAAGACGGTGAAGGTGACGAGGGACTCGGTGAACTTGTCGTTCGTCAGCATGTACGAGTAGTTGTCGAAGCCGACGAACGTGCTGGGGGTGACCGTGTAGCGCGCCTCGAAGAAGGAGAGGTACGCGCTCCAGCCGATCGGGATGTAGACGAAGACGGCGAGCCCGATCAGGAACGGGCCGGTGAAGAGCCAGAAGTTGAGGGTGCGGCCGCGGACGCCGCGCCGCTTGTGGACCTTGGTGGGGGTCCCGGCAGCGGCGGGGCTCTTGGCGACACCGCTCGTGGTGGTGGTCGACATGTCGTCGTGGTCCGTCCGCCGGCCTATCCGAACAGCTTCTTGAGCTCGCGCTCGACCGTCTTGTCGGCCTTGTCGAGCGCGGCCTGCGGATCCCCGCCCTTGCGGACCGTGTCGGCGACGACCCCCTCAAGGGCGACGATCATGGCCTGCGTCCAGGCCGGGTTGTCGAAGTGCCCGTACTCGTCGAAGAGCTTCACGCCCTCGGCGGGCAGGCCCGACTTGAGCTTGGTGGCGGAGGCGGCGAGCGAGGCGCGCGGCGGGATGTGGAAGCCGTAGGAGAGGGACCAGTCCTCCTGGTACTCCTTCTGGTCGATCCAGAGCCACTTCACGTACTCCTTCGCCGCGTCGATGTTCTTCGACTTGGCGTTCACGAACATCGACCAGCCGCCGTTGGTGACCGCGGGCTTGCCCGCGTCGGCCGACTGCGGGAACGGGAAGATGCCGACGTCGTCGCCGAGCGCCTGCTGGATCACCGGCATCGCCCACATGCCGCACCACTGGATCGCGACCAGGCCCTGGGTGAGGGCGGAGGGGTCCCACCAGTCGGCGGGCGCGTCGAGCAGCAGATGTCCGTCCTTGAACATCGTGCGGAGCTGCTTCAGGCCCGCCGCGACCTCGTCCGTGTGGTACGCGATCTTGTTGTCGTCCGTGAGTGTGTTGGCGCCCGTCGACCAGATCAGCGGGTTCATGACGGGCGTGATCGAGTTGCCGAGGAAGACGCCCTTGACCTTGTCGGTGGTGAGCTTGGCCGCGGCCTCGACCAACTCGTCGAGCGTGGCGGGCGGTTCGATGCCCGCGTCCTCCAGGACCGACTTGCGGTAGAAGAAGAACTGGGGGTCGTCGATCATGCGGATGCCCCATATCTTCCCGTCGATCGTGTGGGACGCGATGTCGGCCTGGTTGAAGTCGTCCTTGACCGGGGCGATGAGGTCGGTCAGATCGGCCACCTGGCCGCTCTCGACGAGCTGGATCTGCGGGTGGAACTCGAACACGTCCGGCGCGTTGTCGGTGAGCAGCGCCGAGAACAGCTTGCTCTCGAAGTTGGAGCCGGTGATCCACTGCGTGGTCACGTTCGCCTTGTCGTAGGCCTTCGCGTACTTCTTGATGGCCTGCTCGGTGCCGGCCTCGCCGTACGCGTGGAAGTACTGCGTGAGGTTCTTGCCCGAACTCCCGCCCCCGGAGCGCCCGTTGTTGCTCCCGCAGGCGGCCAGCGGCCCCAGTGCGGCGAGGCCCGCGGCGGCTCGCAGTACGGATCGACGGTCCCAGTTGCTGCTGCTCATTGCCGACATGGTGACGCCCTTGTCTCTAGTACGGCTGCGGCTCAATTCCCTGTGCGGTGCGGGACGTTAACCTTCGGCTAAGGCTTCGGCAAGGGGTCGGACGAAGTCTGTTCGAAGCGTTGTGCCTGGTTCGGGATACCGGACGTGCGGGCCCCCTGAAGGCGGGGGCTTTGTACGCTGCGGTGGGTAACTACTTGCGCTTGGCGGGCCGTTGGCCGACCGACTGGAGCGCCCCTTCCAGGGCGAACGTCGCGGCTCCGAGGCAGACCGGATCGGTCGGAACGGGGGAGAGGACGATTTCGGTGGCCGCGAACGGGCGCTTCAGCGCATGCCGGGCGACGGCCTCGCGGACCTCTTTGAGCAGCGGTTCGCCAAGCGTCGCCGCGACCCAGCTGCTGAGCACGACCACCTCGGGGTTGAGGAGGTTCACCAGGTCGGAGATCCCGGCACCGAGGTAACGGGCGGTGTCCCGCACGACCTTGAGGGCCACCGGGTCCTGCGCGGCGACACCGCGGGCGAGCGCGTCGATCGTGGCGGTCTGGTCCTCGGGGTGCAGCAGCGGGCTGCGCGGGCTCAACTCCCGCAGGTTCAGCATGATTCCGGGCGCCCCGACATACGTCTCCACGCATCCGTGGTTCCCGCAGTGACACAGCCGGCCGTCAAGGACGAGCGTCGTATGGCCCCACTCGCCCGCGCTGTTGCTGACCCCGCGGTGCACCCCGCCGCCGAGCACGAGCCCGGCCCCGACACCGGTACCGAGGTTGACGACCACGGCGTCCCCGCGCCCACGGGCCGCGCCGAACCACAGCTCGGCGACCGCGCAGGCGCGCAGCGGATTGTCGAGGTACAGCGGGTAGGCGATGTGCTCGGCGAGCAGCTCGAGCAGCGGCACGTCGTGCCAGTCCCAGTTCGGGGCGTACTCGCACACCCCGTCCTCGCGGTCGACCTGGCCCGGCACGCTCACGCCGACACCGAGGACGCGCGCGCCCTCGATCCCGGCCTGGGTGACCACCGAGCCGACGGCCGCGGCGACATGCCCGACGACCTGCTCCGGGCGGCTCTCACCGGGGCGCATGTCCTCGGTGGCGCGGGCGAGCACGTTCAGCGCGAGGTCGAACAGCTCCACGCGTACGTACGTCTCCGCGATGTCGACGCCGATCAACGCGCCCCCCGACGCGTTGACGGCCACGAGCCCCCGCGGGCGGCCACCCGCGGAGTCCTCGAACCCGACCTCGGTCAGCATCCGAAGGTCGAGCAGCTCGCCGACGAGCGTGGCGACCGTGGCCAGGCTGAGCCCGGTGGCCGCCGCCAACTCCTGCCGGGAGGTGGGCGACCGGGCGATGATCTGGCGCAGGACCTCGTAGCGGTTCGCCGTGCGGATGTCGCGTGATGTGCCGCGCTTCATCGATCTCCCCTCGGATCCCCGCGCCCGTGCCGAGGCTCGCAAGCATCGGCGCGGCGCAAGGCTATGGTCTGGGACGGACTTTCGACAAGGGGTTAGGAAATGGGGTGTAGAAAGTCCCCCACGAAGGCGTTGGTGAACTTGCCCGCGGGGTCGAGCGACTGGGCCAGCGACCTGAAGTCGTCCAGCCGCGGGTACCGCTCGCGCAGCACCGCCGACGGCACGGTGAACACCTTGCCCCAGTGCGGCCGTGCGTCGAAGATGTCGAGCGCCGCCTCGACCCGCCGCACCACCGGCAGTACGGCCGCGGTGTCCTCGACCCAGGTGAAGTGCAGGGCGACGGTGTCCCGCCCGTACGCCGGGCTCAGCCACTGGCGGTCGGCGGCGACGGTCCGCACCTCGCAGACCTGGAGCACCGGTGCGATCGTCTCGCGGATCGCGTCCAGCGCGTGCAGCGCCGACAGGGCGTTCGCGCGCGGCAGCAGATACTCGGACTGGAGCTCGGCCCCGCTGCTCGGGGTGAACTCGGCCCGGAAATGCGGGAGTCGCTCGTGCCAGGGGCCGGGTACGCCGAACTGCTGGGTGCAGTTGCGTGCGGGCATGCCCGGTACGGGGTGCGCGGCCTCGGTGGCGGGCTCGGCCCACGGGAACCCGGGGAACGGCTGGTCGGTGCGCCGCTTGAGCCACACCTGCCGGAATCCCGGTCGCCCCCAGTCGGTGAAGAGACTCACGCTGTACGCCGATGCCGCCACCGCCTCGAAGTCCAGCCCCTCCAGGGGGAGTTCGGTGAACACCTGCTGGCTCACCTCGAAGTCCGGCTCCAGGTCGAGGGTGAGCGCGGTGACGACGCCGAGGGCGCCCAGCGAGGTCACGGCACCGTCGAAGCCGTCCTCGCCCCGGGCGATCGTCACCGTCGAGCCGTCCGCCGTGATCAGCTCGACCTCGCGTACGGCGGAGGCCAGCGAACCGTTCGTGACCCCCGAGCCGTGTGTGCCGGTCGCCACGGAACCCGCCACGGAGATGTGCGGGAGGGACGCCATGTTGTGCAGCGCGAGCCCGTGCTCGTGCACCTGGCGGGCGAGTTCGGCGTAACGGACGCCGCCCGCGACCCGTACCGTACGGGCCGTCGTGTCGACGTCCACCGCCGGGGGCAGCGCGGTCAGCGAGAGCAGTACGCCGTCGTCGCCCGGCTCGGGGATCTCGTTGAACGAGTGCCCGCTGCCCAGGACACGCACCTTCCGGCTGTCCGCCACCAGCGTCGCGAGTGCGTCGAGCGAGTGCGGCCGGTGCAGTTTCTTGGCCGTGTACGTGATGTTGCCGGCCCAGTTGGTCAGGGTCTCGGTCATCCCTGTGATCCCTCCCCGGGAAGTCGCCGTCCGCCGCGGCCGGTGTAGTGGCCACCGGGGGAACGTACCTTGCCGGGGCGCGGCCCTCCACGGGCGGTCCGTCGAGTCGTGGTCGTGACCCACCGCCCCGTCCATTGACCCTCCCGCGCGGCGACAACTACCGTAGAGACCGGTTGCTATCCATGAAGTCGCCGAGCCGGAAGGTCGCCTCCTTGTCCGAGCGTCCGTTGGCCTTGTTCGCCATGACCGCCCAGAACGTGCCGCATATTTTCCCGCCGGAGGTACTGGCTCGTTTGCGCGACTCCGTAGAAATCGATCCCACTCTGGTGGCCGAGAACTTCACCGACCCCCGGGTGCGCGAGGCTCTCGCGGAGACCGAGATCCTGATCACCGGCTGGGGCTGCCCGACCCTCGACGAAGTCACCCTGGAAGCCGCACCGAAGCTGCGCGCCGTGCTCCACGCCGCGGGCTCCGTCAAGAGCCTCACGACACCCTCGGTCTGGGCACGCGGACTCGCCGTGTCGTCGGCCGCCGCCGCCAACGCGCTGCCCGTCGCCGAGTACACCCTCGCCATGATCCTGCTCGCCGGTAAGGACCTCTTCACGCACCGGGACCGGCTCCGCTCCCAACGCGCCTTCCCCTACGGGGAGATCATCCCCGGCATCGGCAACTTCGGCCGCCGCGTGGGCATCGTCGGAGCCTCCCGCATCGGCCGGCGTCTCATCGACCTGCTCCGCCCCTTCGACCTCGCGGTGAGCCTCGCCGATCCGTACGTCGACGAGGCAGGGGCCGCCGAGCTGGGCGTTCCGCTGCTGCCGCTCGACGAACTGCTCGGCGGCAGTGACGTCGTGACCGTCCATGCCCCGGAGACCCCTGAGACGCTCCACCTGATCGGCCGCCGCGAGCTCGCCCTGATGCCGGCCGGGGCGGTCCTCATCAACACCGCGCGCGGGTCGCTCGTCGATCACGACGCGCTGATCGACGAGCTGCGCACCGGACGGCTCAGCGCGGTCCTCGACGTCACCGCCCCCGAGCCGCTGCCGGCCGACTCCCCGCTGTACGACCTTCCGAACGCCTTCATCACCCCGCATCTCGCGGGTTCCCAGGGCAACGAGGTCGCCCGACTCGGGCTCACCGTCGTGGAGGAGATCGAACGGCTGTTGTCCGGGCGGGAGTTGGCCTTTTCGGTCGACCGGGAGGCGCTGTCCCGGGCGGCGTGACCGTCATCGGGTTCCGGCCGGGTCTCATCGGTATCCCGGCCGGAACCGCACCTGCTTTCGATGTGCGGATATCGTTGTTCTTGGTCGCTCCGGCAACTAATAACGTCAATCAATGGTCACTTGGATGCGATATCGGTAGCATCCGCCCATGACGTACAGCCGCCGCCTGCCCGAATCCGACCTCACCCGCCACAGCCGCCTGCGTGAACAGGGCAGCCTCGATCGCGCCGACCTCGACGCGATCCTCGACGCGGGGTTCGTCTGCCATCTCGGAGTGATCGTCGACGGGCGCCCGCTGGTCGTACCGACCGTCTACGGGCGGGACGAGCGGCAGCTGTACGTCCACGGTTCGGTGGCCAGTCGCAGCCTCGCGGCCGACAGCCCGGTCTGTGTCACCGTCACGCACATCGACGGGCTCGTGCTCGCCCGGTCCGTGTTCGAGCACGGCGTGAACTACCGGAGCGCGATGATCCACGGCGTGCCGCGAAAGGTCACCGACCCGGAGGAGAAACTCGAAGGCCTGCGACGGCTCACCGAGCACGCCACGCCAGGTCAGTGGGACTACGCGCGAAGGCCCAGCCGCAAGGAGCTGGCGGCGACCACCCTGCTCGCGCTGTCCCTCGAAGAGGCCTCGGTGAAGATCCGTACCGGCGCCCCGGACGACGGGGACGGACCCGACGCCGAGCTGGGCCTGTGGGCCGGCACCCTGCCGCTGACCTCGGCCTGGGGCGCGCCCGAGCCCGATCCCCTGCTGGCCCCGGACCTCGCGGCTCCGGCACACATCGCGCGGCGCGAGGGGACCCGGCACGGGTGACGCGCAGGCAGGGGCATAACGTGAGGAGTTGAGCACAGGGCTCGAACACTGAGCCTGAGTGAGCCGGGAGCGAGGAGATCGGGATGGGCGGCAGCCGTACCGCGCTGGTCGAGGATCTGATGGAACGGTTCCCGCACGTGCCGCGGGAAGCCGTCTTCAAGGAGGACCTGCTCCGGGGAGGTGTCGCCTTCGACGCGTCGGCCCTCTCCGACAACGAGGGCGGTGACGTCAAGCCGAAGTCGTACTTCATCTTCTCCTTCGACCACGGCACCCTGCCCGAGCTGGGCGAGGCCGCACTCAGGCGCCCGCCCGAGGAGATCATCCTCACCGGTGGCCCGTACGACCTGCGCCGCACCGTCGTCTCCGTACGCGTGAACCCGGCCTCGCCGTACCGCGTGGCCGCCGACGAGCACGGCGTCCTCGGGCTCTACCTCGACGGGAAGCGGATCTCCGACGTCGGCGTGCCTCCGATGCCCGAGTACTACAAGCACAAGCTCTCCAACGGGAAGTCCGTGATGGAGGTGGCCCCGACCATCCAGTGGGGCTACCTGATCTACCTCACCGTCTTCCGCGTCTGCCAGTACTTCGGCGCCAAGGAGGAGTGCCAGTACTGCGACATCAACCACAACTGGCGCCAGCACAAGGCGGCGGGGCGCCCGTACACCGGCGTGAAGGACGTGGACGAGGTCCTCGAGGCGCTGGAGATCATCGACCGGTACGACACCGCCAAGGCGTCCACCGCGTACACGCTGACCGGCGGCGCGATCACCTCCAAGCTCCAGGGCCGTGACGAGGCCGACTTCTACGGCATGTACGCCAAGGCCATCGAGGAGCACTTCCCGGGCCGCTGGATCGGCAAGGTCGTGGCACAGGCGCTGCCGAAGGACGACGTACAGCGCTTCAAGGACTACGGCGTGCAGATCTACCACCCCAACTACGAGGTGTGGGACGAGTACCTCTTCAAGATGTACTGCCCGGGCAAGGAGCGCTACGTCGGCCGCGACGAGTGGCACAAGCGCATCCTCGACTCGGCGGAGGTCTTCGGCGCGCGCAATGTGATCCCCAACTTCGTGGCGGGCGTGGAGATGGCCGAGCCCTTCGGCTTCACCACGGTCGACGAGGCCATCGCGTCGACGACGGAGGGGCTGCGCTTCTTCATGTCGCACGGCATCACGCCCCGCTTCACCACCTGGTGCCCGGAGCCGACCACCCCGCTGGGCAAGGCCAACCCGCAGGGCGCGCCGCTCGAGTACCACATCCGCCTGCTGGAGGCCTACCGCGCCACCATGGACGACTTCGGGCTCCAGTCGCCGCCCGGATACGGTGAACCCGGCCCGGGGCGTGCGGTGTTCTCGGTCAGCTCCTTCATGGACAGCCTTCCCGCACGGGAACCCGAGACGGAGCCGGCCGGCCTGTAGTCGGGTAAGCACCTAGTCATCAACTCGCCGCCGGACCGCGGCCGGGACGTACCCCGGCCGCGGTCCGGCGGCTTGCGCCCGGTCATGTCACGAACCAGCCGTCACGCTGATACTTCCGCGCCTCAATTCCGTATAAGACTGTGGATGCCCGCAAGGCGCTCGCAAGGCCGGAACCCTGGCCGCGCAACCGCTTACCGCTTCATTTGAATACGCGGCTTGTCAGTTGTGTGGAAACCGTGAAAGGCTCGGGCCCCGTCGTTGAGACGGACCCCAACTCCTTTGTAGGACACGTGAGTTGGCATTGCATGACTTGGCACATGGACGCAGTTGATGCAGGAGCCCCCCATGCCTGACCTGCCGACCCCCCAGGACGCTGCCGAGGCCGCGCTGTTCTCGGAGTGCTGGGACGTGGTCCTGTCGTACGCCGACCTGTGCACGTCCGGTTCCGCCGCGGCCACGCAGCTGGCGACCGAGGCGTTCACCCACGGCATCCGTGAGGCGCGCGCCCTCGGTTCAGGAACGAAGGGTACCGGCCGCAGGACGCCCCGGCTGCCCCGAATTCCCTTGCTGCTGACCTCGGTTCGCACCACCGCCGCCGCCTGGGAGGAACACGGGCAGGGCCACCGGCTCGACCCCGACCTCAGGCTGTGGCTCAACTCCGGGAAGGCGGCCCGCTATACCGGGCCGCCGCTGCACCGCCCGCTGGCGCTGCGCGGCCTCCGTGACATGCAGGAACCGGACGCGGCGCTGCTGTGGCTGGCCGAGGTCGAGGCACTGCCGCTGCCCGCGGTGGCCCGAAGACTCGGCCTCGACCCGGCGGCCGCGGCAGAGGAACTCGCCCAGGTCCGGGCGCTGTTCAGGGACCGGTGCCATCGCAACCACCTCGACACCCCGATGGACGCCAACTGCCGCAGCTACGCCCGGCTCCTGGACGCGGTGACCCGCTCGCCGGGCGCCGAGACACCCGAGGACCTCTCGCGGCATCTCGCCCGCTGCGTGGACTGCGCGGAGGCGGCGGCCTGTCTGCGGCTGCACGGCGGCGGGCTGCCCTCGGCGCTCGCGGGCGGCGTGATCGGCTGGGGCGGCCTCGCGTATCTGGAGCGGCGCCGCCGGGCGGCGGACGCCGGTCTCCTTGGCGGACGCAGGGACGCGGCCGTGGACACCGGCCTCGCCGTGGGCAAGATGACGGCGCCCCGGATCGGCCGGACCGGGCTCCTGGTCACGGCCGTCCTCGTCTCCGCGCTGGCACTCGGGGTCACGCTGATGCCCTCCGACGACACCACGGGGACCGACACCTCGGCGGGCGGAGAGTCGGTGAACCGCCTGCCCGTGGCGGAGCCGGGCACCGTGCTCCCGGCGGCCACCGCCCGTCCCTCGGGCTCGTCGGCGTCGCCCGATCCCTCGGAATCGGACCCCCGCACGGGGGCGACGACCCCGAACCCCGATACCGAACCCCAGGGCAATTCCTCGTCCTCCGCCGACGTGACACACAAGGCGGCGGAACCCACGAAGACCGCGTCGCCGTCCTGCCAGATCAAGTACGAGATCATCAACCAGTGGCCGGACGGCTTCCAGGCCACCGTCACCGTCACCACCACCAAGGCCCTCGGCACCTGGCGCGTCTCCTGGACCTTCCAGGACGGCCAGCGGGTCACCCAGATGTGGGACGGCACCTTCGCCCAGGAGGCCACCCGAGTCACCGCCACCGCCGCCGACTACAACAAGACCGTCGCCGCAGGCGGCACCTTCACCGTCGGCTTCCTCGGCTCCTGGCAGGGCACCAACTCGGTCCCGGACGACTTCACGCTGAACGACGCAAGCTGCGCGACCGGGAGCTGACCCGGGCGCCTCGTCAGATTCGCCCGATTGCTCCGGTCGCCCTGCCGCCCGTTGCTCTGTCCACTGGGCGAGATCTTCCGGCCGAGGCGTTGCGCACCCCGTCCCGCTTGACTTAATTTCTGAAATTAAGTCCGGTGGGGAGTGAGGGGAACCATGAGAGCCGAGGGCATGCGTCGAGGCAACGCTTCGGCGGTTCTGCGTGCCGTCCTCGCCGGGGGCCCGCTCTCCCGCGCCGACATCGCACGCAGTACGGGTCTGTCGGCGCCCAGCGTCACCAAGCTCACCGCTGTACTCGTCGAGGCGGGGGTACTGCGTGAGGAGGCCCCGCTGGAGGCGGCGCAGGGGCGGCCCCGTGTGCCGGTCGGCGTCGACCCGCGTGGCCCCGCCGCGCTGGGCGTGCACATCGGGCTGCTGCGGACGACCCTCGGGCTCGTCGCCCTCGACGGGACCGTCGCCGCCCAACGGGTCCTCGACCACGACGCCCCCGCCGACGGCGGGCTCGACCCGCGCCGCATCGCGGAGCAGGCCGTCGACGGCGCCCGGGAGTTCCTGGCCGACCGGCTCGGCGGGCGGCGGATCCTCGGGACCGGCATCAGCCTCGGCGGCTGGGTGGACGGTGACACGGGCACGGTCGTCGAGCACAGCGCCCTGGGGTGGAGCGACGTACGGCTCCTTGAACTGCTTGACGGGCGGCTGCCCGGGCCCGTCCTCCTCGACCAGAACGTACGGGCCTCCGCGCGCGCCGAGTTGTGGTTCGGCGCCGGGCGCGAGGTGGACGACTTCGTGTACGTCTTCTTCGGCAACATTCTGGGCGCCGCCGTGGTCGTCGACCGTTCCGTGCACCGTGGGCCGGGAGCCGCGGCGGGCGGCATCGAACACCTGCCGGTGAGCGGCGAACCGGGCACCCCGTGCCCCTGCTGCGGAGCCGCCTGCCTCTCGGCAGTCGCCAGCGACGCGGCCCTGGTGGAGCGGGCCCGCACCGCGGGCATCCTGTCCGCCGCCGACGAACACCTCCCGCTGGAACGGCTCATCGCCGCCGCACGCCCGGCCGGCACCGGCTCCGGCGACCTCCGCGCCCAGGAACTGCTGCGCACCCGCGCCCGCCACGCCGGCCGTGCGGTCGCGACCGTCGTCGACCTGCTCAACCCGAGCCGGGTCGTCCTCGCGGGCGGCATCGTCGCCGCCGACGAATACCTGGCCGACCTGCGCCAGGAGATCACCGACCGTGTGCACCGCGGCTGGAGCGCCACCGAACGCGTCGTGACCAGCACCTTCGGCTCCGGCACGCTGGTCGTCGCCTCGGCGATGCCGCTGCTGGAAGGGGTCTATCAGGACCCGATCGCACTCCTCGGCCCCGAAGGCCGGGAAAGCCCGGCAGCTCAGGGCGTCGCGTCATGAACCCCTTGCGGCAGGAGAGCTGGGAGCTGTTCCGGATCACCGTGAGCGCGCGGACGGAGTGGCTGGTGCTGCGAGTCTGCGGGCCGGACGGCGATCACGGATACGGGGAGTGCTCGGACGCCGGGTCGTTGGAGACCGTGATACGGGAACTGGACCGGTTCGACGGCGCCTGCGATTCCTGCGGCTTCGCCGCGATCACCGTACGCGGTGCCGTGGAGCAGGCACGCCTCGACCGCGTCGCCCGCCGCGCGGGCGTACCCCTGCGAAAGTTGATCATCGGTCAGGAAGCTTCGAAAACCGTCGAGTTGTACGCCAACATCAACCGCGCCCCGGGCGGCCGCACCCCGCGCGACATCGCCGCGACCGCCGAAGCCGCCGTACGCGAAGGCTTCACGGCCGTCAAACTCGCCCCGTTCGACACCCCGGACACCGACGGGCGCCGTACCCTCGCCGAGATCGGCCTGGAGCGCGTCCGCGCCGTACGCGAGGCGGTCGGCTCCGGCGTCGACGTCATGGTGGACGCGCACGAGCGCCTCACCCTCGACGAACTCACCCCGCTGCTCGGCCCGTTCGAGGAGCTGGCCCTGTACTGGCTGGAGGACGGCGTCGGCATCGCCCGCCCCGCCGAACTGGCCGAACTGCGCGCCCGCACCCGACTCCCGCTGGCCGGAGGCGAGTTCGCGCACCGGGCCGACGACATCGAAGCCGTACGCGGACTCCTCGACGTACTGCTGCCCGACGTGAAGCACGCGGGCGGCCCGCGCGCCGCGCTCGAACTCACCCGCCGGACCCGGGGCACGGCCCGCATCTCCTTCCACAACCCCTCGGGACCCGTCGCCACCCTGCACGCGGCGCAGCTCGCGCCCACCGACGCGGCGGTCGCCGAGCGCCTGGAGTTCGCGTACGGCGAGGTCGCCTGGCGTTCCGACGTCGTGCACGGCGCCGAGCGGGTCCGCGACGGCCGGCTCACCCTGCCGGACGCCCCCGGAATCGGCCTCGAACTCGACACCGATCACCCGGCGGTCACCCGGGTCTGGAGCGGGCGCCTCGAACCGCGCCCCTCCTGTTGTAGCTGACACCTCACCACGCGCTTTCGCAGCTCTCGCCTGCCCTCTCATCTCCCTTGCTCTTCATCTCCCCTTCTGCCGACCGGAGTTCCGTCATGCCCTCGTCCAGCAACCTCCGCACACCCGAAAGACTCGCCATGTCCCGGCGCCGACTGCTCGCCGCCATCGGTGCCGGCGGCGCACTGCTCGCCGTCCCCGCCTGCCGCAGCGCCGCCGACGAGGGCGCCACGACGTCAGGGACGGCCGCCGCCAAGGGCGGCACGCTGAAGATCGCGCAGACCGCCGACATCGCGCCCGCCACCCTCTTCGGCCAGAACAACCCGAACTTCACCGTCGCGCGCACGGTCTTCAACACGCTGACCGAGTACGACCACAAGACGCTCGAGCCGAAGCCGTCGCTCGCCGAGTCGTGGACCGAGGCGAAGGACGGCAGGTCCATCACGCTGAAGCTGCGCGAGGGCGTCACCTTCCACAGCGGCCGCGCCTTCACCTCCGCCGATGTCGCCTTCGCCATCGAGAACCTGAAGAAGGACACCACCGCGTCCCAGCTCAAGCACGTCGCCCTCGCCATCGAGAAGATCGACGAGACCGACGCGCACACGATCACGCTGCACCTCGCGCACCCGGTCAGCAACCTCTTCGACCTCTTCGAGATCCTCCTCATCGTCGACAAGGAGTCCATCGACGAGCTGCTCAAGGGCACGAAGATCATCGGCACCGGCCCGTTCAAGGTCGCCGACTACACACCGGGTACCGGCTTCGAGCTGAAGCGGAACGACGCGTACTGGAAGAAGGGCGCCCCGCTGCTCGACGCCATCGAGGTCTCGGTCGTCAGCCAGTCCGCCTCGATGGTCTCCGGGCTCCGCTCCGGCGGCACCCACCTCCTCGTCGACGTCGCCCCGCTGGACGCGGCCTCGGTCAAGAACGACACCCGCTTCGAGGTGACCGTCTCCGACGCCCACGACTCCGGCTTCTACGTCGCCTCCAACGTCAAGGTGAAGCCCCTCGACGACAAACGCGTACGCCAGGCCGTCGCCTGGGCCGTCGACCGCGAGCGCATCCTCAGCCAGGTCCTCGGCTCCATCGGAACCGTCACCTCCCTTCCCTGGGCGACGAGTTCACCGGCGTACGACAGGACGAAGGCCGCCCACTACAGCCGCGACCTGAAGAAGGCCAAGGCACTCATCGAGGCGGCGGGCGCGCAGGGCGAGAGCGTCAAGGTCGTCTACAACGCCGGGCTCGCCACCAACGCGAAGATCGCCGAGATAGTGCAGTACGACCTCACCGAGTTGGGCCTGGACGCGAAGGCCGAGCCGCTCCAGGCCGCCGACTTCCTTGCTCAGCTTCAGGCGGGCGAACTCCCCGGCCTGTTCATCAACGGCCACGGCTTCGGCCAGCTGCACCCGGCGACCCTCGTCAAGGGCGCCTTCCCCTTCAACGCGGACAAGAACGCCTCGAACTTCGACAGCGACGCGTACCGGACCCTCGCCGACCAGCTGTGGAAGGCGACCGAGGAAGCCGAGGCGAAGCAGGCCGCCGACGCGCTCAACGACCTGCTGCTGGAAGAGCAGTTCGTATCCGACCTCGTCGCGAGCTCCCACACGTACACGCGCAGCAAGAAGGTTCAGGGACTGAACTGGACGATGTACGACTACCTCGACCTCGACCAGACCTCGATCGGCTGACCCCGCCATGCTCCGCTACGCACTGCGGCGCGTGCCGTCCGCCCTGCTCGTGCTGCTGGTGGCGTCCGTGCTCGTCTTCGGTGTCCTGCGGCTCGCGCCGGGGGATCCGGCCGTCGTCCTCGCGGGCCCGGACGCCTCAGCGGCCACGGTCGCCGAGGTGCGATCCTCGCTCGGCCTCGACGCCGCGCTGCCCGTCCAGTACTGGACCTGGCTCACCGGTGTCCTCACCGGCGACCTCGGCACGTCGTTCATCCTCGGCGCGCCGATCACCGAACTGATCTGGCACAGCCTCGGCAACACGCTCGAACTCACCGCGGCCGCCCTGCTGTTGGCGCTCGCGGGCGGCGGCGCGGCGGGCATCGTCCTAGGCACGGCACGCCGCGCACGCCTGCTCAGCGGCGCCGTGAACCTCGCACTCGCCGTCCCGCCGTACGTCACCGGTGTGCTGCTCGTCCTCGTCCTCGCCGTCACCTTCAGGGTGCTGCCGGCCTCCGGGCACGAGTCGCTGCTCGCCGACCCGGTCATCGGCGTGCAGTACCTGCTGCTGCCCGCGCTCTGCCTGGCACTGCCCACCGGCGCGGTCCTCGCCCGCTTCCTCGCGGCCTCGCTGCGCAGGTCCCGGCAGGAGGACTTCGTCCGCACGGGCCGGGCCAAGGGCGTGACGGAGGGGCGGCTGCTGGCCCGGCACGTACTGCCGGGTGCGCTGCCGCCCGTCGTCACCGTCCTGGGCATCCAGGTCGGTCAGCTCCTCGGCGGCGCGATCGTCGTCGAGGCGGTGTACGCCTGGCCGGGGGTGGGGCAGCTGCTCCTGCAGGCCGTACTCAGCCGCGACTATCTCCTCGTACAGGATCTGCTGCTGTTCGCCGTCGCGGTGTTCGTGGTGCTGCAGACACTCACTGACCTGGTGCAGGCGGGGCTGGATCCGCGGGCGCGGATCGGGGGATCGGTATGACCACCCTGGTCGCGGTACGGGTCCGGCGCGCCGTCGGCTCCCGGGCGCTCCGCGCCCCCGCCGCCCGCTGGGGTCTCGCCCTCGTTGTCCTCCTGGTGCTGCTCGGGGCGGCCGCGCCCTTGCTGACCGGGCATTCACCGCTCACCCAGGGCACCGGCGCACTGGCCGGGCCGAGCGCCGAACACCCCCTCGGCACCGACGAGTTCGGCCGAGATCTGTTCAGCCGCACGCTGTACGGCATCCGGCTCGACCTGCTCGTCGCCTTCACCGCGGTGCCGCTCGGCGCGGTGGCCGGAATCGGCCTCGGCCTGCTGTGCACCCTGCACCCGGCACTCGACGTCGTCCTGCAACGGGCCTTCGACGTCATGCTGGCCTTCACCGCCCTGATCCTCGGCGTCACGCTCGCCGCGATCCTGGGCGCGGGCACGGCCGCCGTCTTCTGGACGGTGACGGGCGTCAACATCCCGCTCTTCGGGCGGATCACCCGCGATGCGGTACGAGTGGAGAAGGACCGGGAATACGTCCTGGCCGCAGTGGCCCTGGGCGCCCGACGGGGCCGGATCCTGCTCGGCGACATCCTGCCCAACATCGTCGACCCGCTCGTCGTGCAGGCGGCGCTCTCGCTGTCCACGGCCGTCTTCGTCGAGGGCGCGATGAGCTTCGTGGGCATCGGAGTCACCCCGCCCACCCCGTCACTCGGCGCGTTGCTGCGGACCAGCGTGTCCTTCCTGGCCGACAATCCGGCCTACGCACTCGGTCCGATCACCGTCGTCGTGGGGCTTGTCGTCGGCTTCAACCTCCTCGCCGACGGGCTGAACAAGGGGTTGCTGAAACGATGACTGTCGCTGTTGTCACTGGTGCGGCTCGCGGAATCGGGCGCGCCATCGCCACCGAACTCGCCGACCGCGGGCACATGGTCGTCGCCGTCGACATCCTGGAGTCCGTACGGGAGGCGGCCACCGGGCGGATCAGGCCGGTGGTCGTCGACCTCGCCGACTCCGACGCGCCCGAGCGCATCCTCGACGGCGCCTGCGGGGTGCTCGGTGGTGTTCCCGGGAACCCTGACGGCGCTCCCGGTGCTCACGACGGCGCTCCCGGGATTCTCGTCAACTGCGCCTTTGCCGAAGAGCGTTCGGCTCTCCTCGACAGTACGGAGTCCGGCTGGGGGCTCACCTTCGACGTCAGCCTGCACGCGGCCGTCCGGCTCTCGAAGGCCTTCGCCGCCCGGTTGATCGCCGAGGAGAGGCCGGGTGCCATCGTCAACATCGCTTCCGTACATGCTCAGTTCGCGGCTACCGGGTTCGGCGCGTACTCAGCCGCCAAGGCCGGGCTCGTCGCTTTCACCCGGACCGCTGCGCACGAATGGGGCCCGCACGGCATCCGCGTCAACGCGGTCGCGCCGGGGCTCGTCATGGTCGAGCGCAATGCCCAACTGGCCGATGACCCGGAAGAGTTCGCCGCGCGGGTCCGGCCCTATCCGCTGCGCCGGGCCGGTCTGCCGCACGAGGTGGCCCGGGCCGTCGCGTTCCTCGCCGGGGACGACGCCTCGTTCGTCACCGGTGCCGTACTGCCCGTCGACGGCGGCCTGTCCGCCCGTACCCCGGAGGTAGACCTGTGATGCACCGCGCGCGATGTAGCCGTCTCCGTGCCGCGCCCTTCCCCCGTCCCGCCGTCCCTCACGGAGTCCCGCCATGCGTTCCGGAAGCACCGCCCTGCTGACCTGCCTGACGGCCCTCGGCGCGGCCCTCATCGCCGCCTCACCGGCCCAGGCCGCCCCCACCACGTACTACGTGGACTGCTCCGCCGCCGCCGACGGCACCGGCGGCTCCTCCTCCCCGTACAACTCCCTGACCTCGGTCAACGCCCTCACCCTCACGGCCGGTGACCAGGTTCTCCTGCGGCGCGGCACCGCCTGCTCGGGCCAGCTCGCCCCGGACGCCACCGGCACCGCTTCTGCCCCGGTCGTCATCGGCGCCTACGGCAGCGGTGACAAGCCGGCGGTCAACGCGGACGGCGCGGTCAACGCCGTACTCCTCGACAACACCCCGTACATCACCGTCCAGGACCTGGAGTTGACGGCGGACGGCGACAACACGGCGTACCGACGCGGGGTTTACGTCCACGCGGCGGACGCGGGCGTCGTCAGCGGCATCACGCTGCAACGGCTCGACATCCATGACGTACGCGGTGTGCTGCCCGCGACGGTCAGCGGGAACTATCACGGCACCGGAAAGTACGCGAACGCCACCGGCGGCATCGTCATCGAGGCGCAGGGCACCACCACGCCGACGGCCTTCGCGGACACGCGCATTCTCGACAACGAGATCCACTCCGTGGACCGCGAGGGCATCTACACCTGGTCCAACTGGTGCAAGCGGGACCAGCTCGCCGCCTTCTGGCAGGACACCCTGTGCTTCGCCGACTGGAAGGCCTCGACCGGTCTGGTCGTCCGCGGCAACGACCTGCGTGACATCGGCGGAGACGGCATCGTCGCCAAGGGCCAGGACGGCGCGCTCATCGAGCACAACAAGGTCACCGGCTTCAACGAGCGCGCGGGCAGCGTGAACATCGGCATCTGGACCGCCAACAGCGACAACGGCCTCTTCCAGTACAACGAGGTGTCCGGGGGCAACACGACCAAGGACGGCCAGTCCTACGACGTCGACCACTCCACGTCCGGCACGGTCTTCCAGTACAACCTCTCCCACGACAACGACGGCGGCTTCTTCCTCATCTGCCCGTACGACACTCCGGTCACCGACTTCACGATCCGCTACAACATCTCGGTCAACGACCGCACCCGCACCTTCCAGGTGTGCTCCGGCGAGATCGACAACGGCGACATCTACAACAACACGATCTCCGTGGGCACCGGCCTCAGCCCGGTCTTCCTCACCGAGTCCACCTCGGACCCGCTCGACCTGGCCTTCACCAACAACATCGTCCGCAAGTCCGGCTCGGGATCGGTGAGTTGGAACTACTCCGACGCCAACGTCACCTTCGACCACAACGCCTTCCACGGCCTGACGGCACCGGCGGCGGCGACCAACACGGTCACCACCGCACCGGGTCTCGTCGCCCCCGGCCTCCGCGATCCGCACGGCTACCGTCTCATCACGGGGTACGGAACACTCGGCACCGGCGCGGTGGTCGCCGGCAACGGGGGACTGGACTACTACGGCAACGCGGTCTCCTCGACAACCGCCCCGAACATCGGGGCGTACGGCGGCAGCGGTACGACGCCCCCCCCTGGTGACCGACCTCTTCGACACGCTGTCGTCGACCTGGACCACAACGGGTACCGCATCCGTGGTCACGGACCCCTCGGGAGATCTGGGCAACTCGGCCCGCCTGACAGGTACTTCGACCCTGACCCGCACCATCGGCGGCACCACCACACGCCGCGTCTCCGCCCTCGTACGCTCCGACTCCCCGTCCACGCCCGTCGCCGTCGAGGTCCTCAACTCCTCGGGCACGGTCGTCGCCACCGCCACGCAGTCCGACACCACGGCGGGGGAGTGGCACCGCGTGGAGCTGTCCGCACCGTCGACGGCGACCATGCTGCGGGTTCGGGCGACGTCGCCGGGGTTGTCATACGTGGATGACGTGATCGTGCAGCCGGTGGGTTGATAACGGTCGGCCGAGACCCGGCGGTTGATGCCGGTCGGTTGATCCCTGCGGGGCCTGGGGCGACGCCTCAGGCCCCGCCGCGGTCACGCGTCCGACAGCAGCACCTCCAGAGCCACCCCCGTCTCCGGATAGCGGCCGGCCAGTGCGGCGCCCCGCGGGCCGGGATCCGCCGGCTCCCATGCCCCGTCGCAGCCCAGCAGGCCCGCCACCGCGTCGCATGTCGCGGGGTGGGCGGCGAGGAGTGCGGCAGGGCGGTTGCCGTCCGGGTGCCGTGCCGGGTGGGCGGCTTGCGGTTGTGGCCGGGTCCGCCAGGGCGGGACCCATTCGTCGAGCGCCGCGAGCCGGCCGGGAAAGGTCCGTCCGGCCTCGCGGATCAGCAGCGGAGCCAGCTCGGTGCCGCTCGATCGCAGGGTGGTGATCAGGGTGGGCAGCCAGGGCAGGAGCACCGGGTCCGGCAGCCGCCCGAAGGCGTTCGACACGGCTTCCACGACGAAGTCGGTGAGGCTCGGGACGGGCTCCAGGGCGTGGACGAAGCCGCTCAGATAGCGCGGGTAGGCGGGCACGACCAAGGGGTTGGCGAGGAGTTCGTCGCACCTCGCCCGCAGGTCCGCGCGGGAGAGGTGTCCGAGCTGCGTCCGGGCCGCCCACAGCAGCGCGGTCCTCGACGGGTCCTGCGGATGCGACTGGGCCACGGCCAGCTCCAGTTGGGTCCGGTCGCAGCCCAGCGACAGCGCCAGACCCTCCATGCTGAACAGGAAGCCCAGCATCGCCGCCACCTGGCGGACGGTGGCGTCCTCGTCGGTGAACGCGGTTGGCAGCAGGGTGCAGTAGTGCGCGTATCCGGCCTTCACGAAGGACTCGATCCACGGCGGCAGCACCGGCTCACTGGTGCGGTAGTACGCAAGCAGACGCCGCACCCGGCGCAGCACCTCCGGCGCGCCGTCCACGCCGCGTTCGGCCGACAGCACCTCCAGAGCCCGGGTGCCCAGCTCGTCGGGGAGACGGCGGCCGCGCAGGTACAGCGTCGCGTCCTCGACGGCCGCCAGGACGGTCGCCGCGGTGGCCTGCGGGCCGTACGCCGCCCGGCGCAGACGCTGTTCGAGGACCTGCTCGATGCTGACGCCCTCGTAGCCGAGCTCGATGAGCGCACGCTGATGGGTGCCGAGCGCCAGGTCCCACGACTCCTGGATCGGCCGCTCGCCGAGCTTCCGCTCGCCCATGATCGGCCGCGCGGTGCCGTGCGGCATCAGGTACTTCAACATCCACAGCACGTCGGAGCAGGGCCCCAACTCCGGCTGGGCGGCCATGTCCAGCAACGCCCGCTGCACACCGCGCTGTTGAAGCCTGAGGTTCAGCGGCGCGAGCCGGTCGTGCACATCGCGGGCCAGCGGCGGCAGCGCGTCGTAACCGACCTGGCCGACCCGGTCGCCGCCCATCATGATCTCCACGAGGCGGCGCACATCGCGCCGGCCCGGCACGGAGTCCTTCTCGATGCAGGTGACGGCCGCGTCCTGGAAGTCGTACGGCGTGGGCTTGGCCCGGTCGCGCATCCCGGCCAGCAGGATCGACGTCTCGAACACCGCGATGGCGTCGGCCGTGGAGGCCAGATAGCCGGCCCGGCGTGCGGCACGCACGATGTCGACCGACCAGCCGAGCAGTTCCGCCTCGTCCAGCGGGTCCAGGACGGGCTGTTGGCGCAGGAAGCCGGTCAGCCTGTCCGAGGGCGGGACGGCCGACGGTACGGGGGCCGCGGCGGCGGTCTTCCTGGCGCGCGTCTTCTTCACGCCTGCCTGTCCCGTCAGGCGGTACGGCTCCACGCGCGTGCGCCCGACGTTCTTCGCCCATTGCGTCGCGGCGATCGACACCGAGCCGGCGGCGAGGCCGAACTGCGCCTCGATCGCCGCGTGGCTGGACGGAATCAGGCCGTGCTGCCACTTGGTGGCACTGCGGGGACCGATCTCGAAGGTGTCGCTGCCGTGGACGCCGAACTCCGCGACGCGGCTGGCCGCGTGGAAGGCGCCGCACACGTAGAGGCAGTCCGCGGCATCTGCGCCGGACGCGGCGAGGTGCTCGCGCATCCGGGTCCACATGTACCGCTCGCGGTCCTCGTCCACGCGGACCCGGTGCGGGTCGCCGGGTGCGAGGCGCCGGAAGAGGCTGCCGATCAGCAGCATGACCTGGCGGTAGGTGTCGTGGTCGCTGTCGCCGAGCGGCAGTTCGACGTACTGGTGCCACCACTCCGACCAGTGCCGCACCCTGCCGTGCCGCAGCAGGTGCTCCTCCAGTTCGGCGAAGCGCGGCCGCAGGTCGCCGATCTCCACGCCGACCGCGTCACCGTGCAGCGCGGCCTCCTCCTCGGCGGGCGGTGCGTCCGGATCGGTCGGCCCGGCATCCTCCGTACCGCGCGCGTCCCACTGGTAGACGTGGTCCGAGGAACGGTCGACGAGGACCAGTTCGACGCCCGGGGTGTCCAGGGCGTAGGCGATCGCCTGGTACTCGGCGGAGGCCTCGGTGATCGGGGCGACCACCGACAGCGGGGACCACTCGGCCGGGAAGCCGTCGACCTCGGTCGCGAAGGCCTGGACCGCCACCGGGAGCCTGCAGTTGCGCAGTTCGGTGAGCAGCGGCGCCATGTCCTCGCACAGCTCCAGATAGACGACCTTCGGCTGCTTCTCGCGCAGGCGGCGGGCCATCGCGAGCGCCGAGGCGGGCGAGTGGTGGCAGACCGGGAAGATCTCCAGCGGCTCGCGCACCGCGCGGTCGACGTCCTCGACGATGCCGAGGAGGATGCCCTTCAGAGCGCCCGGACCGTCGGCGAACTCCGTCGCCGCTTCCTGCAGTTGGGTGCGCAGTGCGGTGAAAGTTCCCTCGCTCATGACAGGGTGGCGATCGCGTCGCGGCCGCCCTCCAGGAACTCCGGCCAGGAGCCGCCCTCTTCCTTGCTGCGCGGCTCGACGACACCGTGCAGGTACTTGTTGAGGATGGCCAGGTCCTCGGGTTCGCGCCGGGCCAGCGACCCGACGAGCGAGGAGGCCAGTGCGCGGGCGGTCAGGGCGCGTTCGCCGAAGAAGTTGCCGTGCAGGATCGCGTCCTCGAGCACCCCGATCTGCTCGGCGGTGGACAGCGCCGACTCCAGCTTCTCGTCGTCACTGCCGGCCGCGGACGCCGAGGCGCGCAGGTCGGCGAAGCTCTGCAGCAGCACGTCGAGCAGCGTCGGCGGCACCTCCAGCTCGATCTGGTGGCGGCGCAGCAGTTCCTCGGTGCGGAAGCGGACGATCTCCGCCTCGCTCTTCTTGTTCGTCACCACCGGGATGCGGACGAAGTTGAAGCGGCGCTTGAGCGCCGACGACAGGTCGTTGACGCCCCGGTCGCGGCTGTTGGCGGTGGCGATGATCGAGAAACCGGGCTTGGCGAAGACGATGCTGTCGCTGTCGAGTTCGGGAACCGAGACGTACTTCTCGGACAGGATCGAGATCAGCGCGTCCTGGACGTCGCTGGTGGAGCGGGTGAGTTCCTCGAAACGGCCGATCGCGCCGGTCTCCATCGCGGTCATGATCGGCGAGGGGATCATCGACTCCCGCGATTGGCCCTTGGCGATGACCATGGACACGTTCCAGGAGTACTTGATGTGGTCCTCGGTCGTACCGGCCGTCCCCTGCACGACCAGCGTGGAGTTACGGCTGATCGCGGCGGCCAGCAGCTCGGCCAGCCAGCTCTTGCCGGTGCCGGGGTCGCCGATGAGCAGCAGACCGCGGTCGGAGGCCAGCGTGACGATGGAGCGCTCGACGAGACTGCGGTCGCCGAACCACTTCTGCGCGACCTCCCGGTCCAGGCCGTCGGAGCGCTCGGAACCCAGGATGAACAGCCGGATCATCTTCGGCGACAGCCGCCAGGAGAAGGGCTTGGGGTTGTCGTCGACGGACTCCAGCCAGTCCAGCTCCTCGGCGTACTTGATCTCGGCGGGGGCGCGCAACAGCTCGGACATGCAAGGGCCTTTCTGGGCGTGAAAAGTTTTGGGAGTGACGCGTCTGAGGCGTGTGAGTGCTAGGTGAGGAACGTCTTGAGCTCGTGGACGAGCTTGCGGATGTGTCCGGAGAGCACCGGCGTGCCGAGGGTCTTGAAGCGCTCACGGAACCAGGGGTTGACCTCCTGGCGGCCGGAGCTGGTCACCGATCCGACCGGGATGAACTTCACCCCGGAGCGGTGAACCGCCTCGATGCCCTCGAACAGCGGCTGGGAGCGGTCGAATTCGTAGAAGTCCGAGATCCACACCATCACGGTGTTCCGCGGCTCCGTGATCTTCGGTCGGGCCATGGCCATCGCGACGGGCCCGTCGTTGCCGCCGCCGAGTTTGGTGCGCAGCAGGGTCTCGAAGGGGTCGTGCACCCAGGGCGTGAGGTCGAGCGCCTGTGTGTCGTACGCGATCAGGTGGACGTCGACCTTCGGCAGCCCGGCGAAGATCGACGCCAGGATCGTGCAGTTCACCATCGAGTCGACCATCGAACCCGACTGGTCCACGACGACGATCAGCCGCTGGGGCATCGTCTTGCGGGCGGTGTGCCGGTAGTAGAGCCGGTCGACGTACAACCGCTCCTCCTCCGGGCTCCAGTTGGTGAGGTTCTTCCAGATCGTGCGGTCGAGGTCGAGATTGCGGAACACCCGCTTGGGCGGGACGGAGCGGTCCAGGTCGCCTGCCGTGGCCTTCTCCACCTGGGTGCGCAGCACTTCGGCGACGTCGTCGACGAAACGGCGGATCAAGGACTTGGCGTTGGCCAGGGCGACGCCGGAGAGGTTGCTCTTGTCCCGCAGCAGCTGCTCGATCAGCGACATGCTCGGGGTCAGCTGTGCGGCGAGCTTGGGGTCGGCCAGCACCTCGCGCAGATGCATCCGCTTGACGAGATCGGCCTCGATGGCGCCGAGTTCGGGGCCGAAACCCGGGATCAGCAGGCCGCCCGCTCCGGCGCCTCCGCCCGCGCGGCCGCCGCGCAGCTCGCCTGGCCGGCAGCCGAGCGCGCGCTCCAGCCATCCCGCGTCGGACTGCCAGCGGGCCAGCTGCCCGGCGGTGACCGTGCCGGAACCGGAGGCGAAGACGTTGAGCAGCACCTTCGACACCAGTGCCGCGCGCCGTACTTCGGCGGCCCGGTCGCGGGCACCGGCGTCGACGCCGTCGGGCTCTGGCGCCATCAGACCGTCGAACTCGGTGGCCAGCTCCGGATGGCGCTGCACGATCGAGTCGATGGAGGCCCCCGGGTCCAGCAACGCGGGCGGCAGACCTAGGTCCTCGACGACGGCGAGGCTCCCCGATTCCAGGGCGGGCTGCTCCTCGTGGTCGAAGAGGCGGGCGAGGAGCCGCCAGTACTGGATCTGCCGGCGGTTCTCCTCGGAGTCCGCCCGGGGTGCGCGGTCGGTCGTCTGCTCGGTCATTTGCGCAGCAGCCTTCCCGCGCGCTCGCGCAACACCGTGACGGCATCGGTGGCTGCCTTCTCGGCCTTGACGGCGGCCTTGTCGGTCGTGCCTCCGGCCCACGCCCCGGCGTGGACAGCGAGGGCCTTCTTCCGCACGGTCGTCTCGACGGCGAGCGGCTGGACGCGGTACCTCCCGGCGTCCCAGCGGAGCAGGCCGATACAGGCGCTCGACCCCGCGACGGCTTCCGGTGTCAGCGGTCCGGCGGCCGGGATGCGGTCGGTGTCGACGGCGAGGGGTTGTCCGGCGACGGTGAAGGTGAGGATGTTGCCGCCGTGTGCACCCTTGTCCTTGTCGATGGTGTAGCCCTCCAGGAACACCGGCAGGGCGATGCGCGCCGGGTGCCGGTCCAGCGGTGCCGTCGCCGTGTCGGTGGCGGTCGGCAGGGCGACGCGGGCGGTGACGAAGGCGTCGGCGGGCTCACCCGGGCGGGCGTGCTCGTCGCTCCAGACCAGGTCGCCCTCGGCGGTGACCGGCATACCGGTGAGGCCCATCGAGCGGCCTTCACTGACGGCCGCCAGCAGTGACATGTGGGGGCGGAGCAGCTGCCAGACACCGGCTCCGACGACGGTGTCCGGTTTCGGCACCGAGACGCAGGCGCGCACCAGGCGGGGCGCGGTGCCGTCGGCGGGCTCGAACACCGCGTGGACCTGGGCCTGCGCGGAGGTCGCGTGTTCCTGGAGGTCGACGCCGAGGGGCAGCAGGCGGCCGGTGGCGGTACCGGTCGGGGGCGCGGCGCCGGCGCCGGGCAGCGTCAGGAGCATCGCCCGCGACCAGAGGTCGCCCCAGCGGCGGGCCGGGATCCTTTCCAGGGTCGCGCCGGGGCAGGACGCGGCGAGTTCGGCGGAGAACCCGTCGAGAAGGGTCGCCAGGCGCCGCAGGGCGGGGTCGGGCAGCATCGCGGAGACGACCTGCGCCGCCCCCGAGACCACCTCGTGGTCGATGCCCTGCCAGCCTGCGCGCGCGAGATCGGACAGCCAGGAGCGGGCGGCGGCGAGCAGGTTCGCGGCCTGCCGTTCGGCGGGCGCCGGGGGTGTCACCTCGCCGCGGGTACGCCCGGTCACCTCGTCGAGACGGCTCGCGAGGGCGTCGTGGACGGAGCCGAGGAGTGCCGTGCGGGCGGCCGCGAGGGCGACGAAGTGGTCCTCGCTCGCGACTCCGGACGCCGCCTTCTCGGCCGCCTCGGAGACCCGGGAAGCGAGCGGTGTGCCCGCGACCGAGTGGGCCAGCTCCGTCAGCCCGGCCACCTGGGCGGGCTGGGGGCGGAGCAGGCCGGCGACGAGCGCCCGGTCGAAGGCGTCGACGGCCGTCAGCGCTTCGTCGAGCCCGTCCGGCCCGTCTCCGGTTTCGGAGGACGGGTCGACGTGCTCGCCCGCGGTCGGACCGAGCTCGCGCGGGGGCGTACCCACCGCCGTCACCCTGGTCGGCGGGAACCACTGCATCTCCGGCAACGGCGCGGTGGTCGGGGCGAGTTCCAGATAGGCCAGGTGGCGCAGGAACCGGCTGAAGACGGGAGCCGCTGCTTTAGTGTCTCCCTGCGGCGGACGGGCGCTGCTCATGTCGGCGGCTATCGTCAGCGCGCTCGGCTCCCCGCTCACGGTCTCGACCCGCAGATAGCGGGCGACGCGCTCGGCGCCGTACTGGAGCACCGCCTCGGTGATCAGCGCCCGGATGTGGTTGCAGAACCCGCCCCGCGCGCCGCCGCAGGGCCGGTTGTTGTTGGTGCTGCAGGCGAACGCGTAGTCACCGGCGGCGACCGACGAGACGTAGACCCGCTCGATGTCCGAGCCGCTGGACACCACGCCCTGCAAGCGTCCGTCGGCCAGTTCGACGAACGGGACCTTGGCGAGCTTGCGCGGTCGTGCGGGTGCGGTCACCCGTGCCGTGCTCGACCTCTCCCAAGCTGACAACGCACCATCTCCTATGCACCCGTGGGGACTTCCCCGTCACAACGGCGGGGCACGAATGAACATAGTGGCGACCACTGACAACGCCGGGCGGGCGCCGAGACCTGGCCTAGGAGCGCCGAGGCCTAGGGGCGCCGAGGCCTACAGACCGTACGAACCGTCGGCGCGAATCGACTCCCTTTCCCAGTCCTCGCGGCTGCGCACATAGCGCGGGGAGGCGGCGACGATGGACTGCGTCTCCGCCGAGCCCGGCCGCAGGCGCCAACGTACGGTTCCCGTCACCCGGGCGGCGCAGGAGTCCACGAACGACTGGCTCGCCTGCCGCAGTTCGCCGAACCAGCGCCCTTCGAGCGCCTCGCGCACCCAGATCTGTTCGATGTGCATCTTCTCCCGGATGGTCTCCGCGTCCAGGGTCGCCGTCTCCAGGTGGCGGTAGGTCTTCAGGAGCAGTGCGGCGGCCGGCATCTCGCGGAGTTCGAGCACCTTCTGACCGCCGGGGAGATGTTCGAGCCCGCTGTAGCGGCCGATTCCATGGGCGCCGGCCCGGCGGTTGAGCGCGGTGACCAGCAGATGCAGCGGGAGGCGCGTGCCGTCGACGGAGACGGGCACCCCCTCGGCGAAACCGATCTCGACCGTCTCGTCCGGGACCCCGTCCTCCCGCACGCTCCAGCGGTACAGATGCTCCGGAACGATGTGCTCCTCGGGATCGTCCAGCACACCGGACTCGAACTCCCGGCACCACAGGTTCGCGTCGATGCTGGCGACCCGTTTGCTCATGTGGAAGAGCCCGATCTCCTCGAGCTCCCTGGCCTTCTGGTCACGGTCCACCGGGTCGAGGTCGTACGGGCTTCCATAGTGGCCCTGATAACCGAGAAGCCCCAGTGCCCCGTTGAGTCTGCGCAGGGTGTTCTGTGAGCGGTTGGCCGTGTGCAGCACTCCCCAGGCGCCCAGGCCGACCGCGATGTCCATGGCCAGCTTCGCGATGAGAGGTCTGCTGAGTGACGAGCTGACCGGATGCGTGTCCAGATAGACGGCCTGCGCGGCGATCGCCGGGCGGACGTACTCGTCCGCGAACAACTCCCGCCCGTCGACGACATGAAGACGTACGGAGAGCCGATCGGTCACGAGCCGCAGATCGTCCGGGTCCTCACCGGCGCCCAGGTCGACGCTCACCGCGTGGATGTCGGTGAAGCCGGCCTTCGCCAGCCGGTGGAGGAGATAGCTGCTGTCCAGGCCGCCGCTGAACAGCGTGACCACGGGACGCCCCCGGTCGAACCGCTCGGAGGTGAGATCGGCGAAGGAACGGATGAGGCCGGGACGCCCGGAGCGGGGGCCGGGGGTGCTTCCCAAAGGGTTCAACTCGCGGGCTCCTGATCCGTATCCGTATGGGTGGCCATGTCCGTATCCATGTCCATGAGGCGCCGCAGTTCCGCGGCGAAACCGGCCACCGTCGGCTCGTGCAGCAGCGCCGCCAGCGGAATGTCCGCCCCCAGCCGGTGGCGCAGACTCTCGACCACCTGGACCACCTTGAACGAGTCGCCGCCCAGGTCGAAGAAGTCGTCGTCGGGGCCGATGCCGGTGGTCCCGAGCGCCTCGCACCACACCTCGGCCACGACGGTCTCCACGGACGCACCGGCTACCACCGTGACCGTGGAGACGTCCGCACCGGCGGCTGCCACGACCGTGCCGTGCGCCACCGCCGCAGGCACGGGAGCGGCCGCCCGCTTCGCCGTCCAGTCCTCGAGGAGCAGCCGGTCCAGCTTGCCGTTGGCCGTCAGGGGCAGGCTGTCGACAGCCTCGATCGCCGTCGGCACCATGTAGGGCGGCAGCCAGGTGCGCAAGGTCTGACGTACGGCCGAGGGCAGCCCCAGTGACTCCGCGCCCTCCTCGGCCACCACATACGCGGCCAGCCGCTTCTCGTACCCCGTGCCGTGCGCGACGACCGCCGCCTGCCGAACCCCCGCGCAGCGCACCGCGGTTGCCTCGATCTCCCCGAGCTCGATACGGATGCCCCGGATCTTCACCTGGCGGTCCACGCGGCCCAGGAACTCGAGAGCGCCGTCGGGACGGGCCCTGACCAGGTCACCGGACCGGTAGAGCCGGCTGTCCGGGCTCAACGCCGGGGAGGTGATGAAGCGTTCCGCCGTGAGTTCGGGCCGGTGCAGATACCCCAGCGCGAGGCCGGCGCCGCCGATGTGGAGCTCGCCCGGTTCCCCGTCGGAGACCGGAGCGCCCGCCTCGTCGAGGATCCACAACTCGGTGTCCTGGATGGCGGATCCGATCAGCACGGTGTCCAGGTCGGGATCGCGCGGGCACACCCAGGCGGTGCAGTAGATGGTGCACTCGCTGGGGCCGTACAGGTTGGTGAGCGAGGCGGTGGAACGCGCGTGGAAGCGCTTGACCAGCTCCGGGCTGAGCGACTCCCCGCCGGTGAGCACCTGCCGGATGCCGTCGTACCGCTCCGCCGGGTCACGTGTCAGCAGAAAGAGTTCGAGCAGGGACACGACGCAGTAGAACGTCGTGATCCGGTGGTCCCGGATCAGCGCGGCGAGATAGTCGGCGTCGCGTTGGCGGCCCGGTGCCGCGATGACGACGGCGGCCCCCGCCAGCAACGGCCAGTACAGCTCGCAGAGATACATGTCGAAGCTGCACACCGTGTGGTGGATCATCCGGTCGTGCTCGTCCATGCGGTGCGTGGACTGCAGGGCCATCAGCCGCGATACGAGCGCGCGATGACTGATCAGCGAGGCCTTGGGGCGGCCGGTGGAACCGGAGGTGTAGATGACGACCGCGGGGTCCTCGCCCGACGCGGTCACCGGCGGCACAGGGGGCGTCGGCCGTCGTACGGCGTACTCCTCGTCCGTGACCACCACGAAGCCCGGCACCCCGCTGAACCGCGAGCGCAGCGCGGGGCTGGTCATCAGGGCCCGGGGTGCGCAGTCGTCGATCGTACGGAGCGTGCGCCGCAATGGATCGTTCACGTCGATCGCCGCATGGGCGGCGCCCGCGAACACCACGCCCAGCATGGCCACCACGAAGTCGACGGACCGCTCGTGGTAGACGACGACGCGGTCCCCGGACCCCACACCCCGCGCGCGGAGCGCGGCTGCGGCCCGCAGGACCCGTTCCTTCAACTCGCCCATGGTGAGCACGGAGTCGCCGGACACGAGCGCGGGGAGAGCCGGGTCACGGTCCCACCGCTCCAGCAGGAGGGCGTCGATCCGGTGGCGGGAATCCAATGGCGCAGTCGTCATCCAAGTAGTCCTCACGCGAACTGGTCGAGATTGCCGGCAAGGGCGTCCACCACCACGGCGGGGTTCTCCGTCAGCAGCATGTGACCGCCGGGCACCCAGGCGGTGCGGGTGTTCTCGCTGAACAGGGACCAGTCGGCGGTCCGTTCCTCGGGACACAGGTGGTCCTCGTCCCCGAACACGGTGAGGAGCGGGCAGGCGAGGAGCGGGTCCGGATCCGACGAGTAGTCCTCGACGGCACGGATGTCCGCCACGATTCCCGGCAGAACGAGCTTGAGCATCTCCTCGTTGGCCGAGACGGATTCCGGGACGCCGCCGAACTCCCGGAGAATGTCCAGCACTTGATCCGTTTCGTCCGTGTCGCGCAGCAGACGGCGCCCGGGATCGGGCTTCTCGGTGACCGCCCACTGCGAGACGACCACGAGGCCCACCACATGGCCGCTGCCGTCACGCTGAAGTTCCCGCACCGCCTCCAGACCGATGACAGCGCCGGAACACACTCCGACGACGATCAGCGGGGCCGTACCGGGCAGCGAACGGACCGTCGCCACGACGTCCGCGACCAGGCCGGGCAGCTCCGGGACGCCCTCCCGGATGCGCGACTCCCTCCCCGGCAGCCGGGCCGTCGCCACCAGCCACTCGGCCGGAGCGTGCTCCGCGAAGGCCAGACCGCTCGACGCCCCGGCACCGGCATGCGGAATGATCAGCACCCGTACTGCCGCGTCCTGCGGTGCGGCGCCCTTGAGTACGAAGTTCCTCGAAGGCACGTTGTCAGCCTGCCGTGACGAACTCGGTGAGCGCCCGGGCCAGATGGCCGGGATCCCTGGCGCCGACCAGCTCGCGCGCGGAGTGCATGGACAGGCCGGGCACCCCCACGTCGACCGTGGTCACGCCCAGGCGGGCCGCGGTGATCGGCCCGATCGAAGTGCCGCAGCCCATCGCGTTGTTGGACACGAACCGCTGCCACGGCACTCCGGCCCGCTCGCAGGCGGCCACGAAGGCGGCGAAGCCGGTGCCGTCGGTGGCGTACCGCTGGTTGACGTTGACCTTCACCACGGGTCCGCCGTTGGGCAGCGGATGGTTGTCCGGGTCGTGCCGCTCGCTGTAGTTGGGGTGCACCGCGTGGGACATGTCGGCCGACACACAGAACGCACCCGCCATCGCCCGTGACCAGTCCTCGCCGCTGCCGCCACGGGCGGTCAGCGAGCGGCTCAACACGCGCTCCAGGAGCGGACTTTGGGCGCCGGTCTCCGAGCCGCTGCCGCACTCCTCGTGGTCGAAGGCGGCGAGCACCGGGATCCGGAAACCGCCCGCGGGCCCGGCGCCCTTCGACCACGCGTCGGCAGCCGCGGTGAGCGCCGTGACGCCCGCGTGCACGGACACCAGGTTGTCCATGCGCGAGGACACCAGGAACTCGCGCTCCAGGCCCAGGTGCCCTGGCGCCTGGATGTCGTGCAGCATCAGGTCCCAGCCGAGGATCTCCGCGGGCTCCAAGTCGGCCTCCGCCGCGACCTTCCGCAGCAGCGCGCCCGGCTCCCGCCCGCCCAGGGACCAGATCGGCTGGGTCTGGCGCTGCCGGTCGAGCGACAGGCCCTCGTTGACCGAGCGGTCCAGATGGATGGCCAACTGCGGTACGCGGAACAGCGGTTCGTCGATCTTGACGAGGGCCGAGCCGCCGTCACGCAGGCTGAGCCGCCCCGAGATGCCCAGGTCCCGGTCGAGCCAGGTGTTGAGCGGGACGCCTCCGTAGATCTCCACGGCGATCTGGCGCCAGCCCGCGGACGCGGTGTCGGGCGTCGGCTTGACCCGTAGGTTGGGGGAGTCGGTGTGCGCTCCGACGATCCGGAAGGGGGTGTGCGCGGGCGCGCCCTCGGGGACGTACCACGCGACGAGGGCACCGGCACGGGTGATGAAGCCGCCCCCGCTGAGCCCGGTCCACTCCTCGGTCTCCCTCAGCTCCGTGAAGCCCGCCTTCTCCAGGCGGCGCGCGGCATGGGCCACGGCGTGGTAGGGCGAGGAACTGTCCTTGAGGAAGGCGAGCAGGTCCTCGTTGTGGCTGCGGTCGGTGGCGATGGTCACTCGGAGTCTGCCTCTCGGGGCGTCGCGTACGGGGTGAGTGCCGCCGCGACATGACGGTCGGGGTGTGCGCACAGGTCGTCGAGCAGGGTGAGATAGGAGGCGAGGAGATCCTCGGCCGACTCCCTGTCCCACAGGTCGGCCGAGTACTCCAGGAAGGTCCGGTAACCGAGGCGCGGGTCACGGCGCGGCGAGATGCCGAAACACAGTTCCGCCCGGGCCACCGGCGGGGCCAGGTCCTCCACCGTGACGTCGAGACCGGGGATCTCGATGTCGGTGTCGGGGTAGTTCTGGAAGGCCAGGACGTACGGCACCCGGTCGGGGACCTCGGTGGCGCCCGCGTCGCGCATCGCCTGCATGATCCGCGCGGTGGGCAGGACGTTCGCCATCACGGCGAGCGCCTCCGCACCGATGCGCGCCACGAGTTCGGCGAAGCTCTCGGCGGGGTCGATCCGCACCCGGACCATGACCGCCGTGCTGGTCATCGCCACCAGAGTTTCCGACTCCGTGCCCTCGCGGTTGGCGTACGGGACGCTCAGCAGCACGTCCTGTTCGCCAGAGAGACGGGCGAGGTGGATCCCGAGCGCCGCGACCGTGACCGCGAACGGGGTCACGCGCCGGTCGGCCGCGAACTCCTCCAGCGCCGTACGGAGTTCACCGGTGCCCACGCCGCGAACGGTGCCGCCGTCACCACTGAGCTTCGCGGGCCGGGGCCGGTCCGTGGGGACATCGAGCCGGACCGGAACCCCCTTCAGATAGGTGGCGCAGTACGTGGCCCGCCGGGCCTCGGTGTCCGGGTCCCGCGCCTCCAGCTGGTGTCGGGCGTAGTCCGTGGGCTGGGCGGAGGGCACGTGCAGGTTGTGCGCGGTACCGGACGCGGCGGCCTTGTACAGCTCGGCGAGTTCGGAGATGAGCAGCGAGTGGGACCAGCCGTCGGCGCAGATGTGGTGCAGGACGAACATCAGCTCCCATTCGTCCTCCGCGATCCGCAGCAGCCGCGGCGGGGCGAGCGTCGTGCGCGTGATGTCGATGGGGGTCGCGGCCAGCTCGCGGCACACCTTGTCGGCGCGCGCGGCGCGCCTCTCGGGATCGAGCCGGCTGAGGTCGTCGACCCGTAGTCGCAACGGCCGCGCGGCCGTCACCTCCTGCCACCAGACGTCCTCGCCGTCCTTCACGAAGCGTGTGCGCAGGGCATAGTGACGGTGTGTCAGTTCGGTGAGTGCCGAGCGCAGTGCGTCGGGGGAGAACGCTCCCCGGAACCGGATCCTGGTCGGTACGTTCCAGATCTGGGCCTGAGGAACGGAGTAGTGGCCGGCGATCATCCGGTCCTGCTGGTCACTCACCCGGGACCGGTCGACGACCTCGCCGTCGGCCGGCGGGAGGGCGACCGGGGCACGCGCACTGCCGGATTCCGCCAAGTCGCCGCGCTCGCCGCCCAGTTGGCGGGCCATCGCGTTCAAGGTCGCGTCCGCGAAGAAGTCCGCAAGGGCGATCTCGGCACCCAGCACCTCGCGCACCCGGTTCACGAGCCGGATCGCCGCGATCGAATTGCCGCCCAGTTCGAAGAAGTTGGCGTCGTCGGCGACGTGCTCGACCCCGAGAACCGACTTCCAGACGCCGCGCAACGCCTCGTGGAGGGGCTCGGCGGACGATGCGGCGACGTCCCCCACCAGTTCGGCGGTACCGCCCGTCATGACGCCGAGGACCCGGTCGAGGTCGCCCAGATACCCCTGAACCGTCCCCGCGTCGAAGAGATCCGCGTCGTAGCGAACGCGCAGACGCAGTCCGGTGCCGCTCCTGATGACCATCAACGCCATTTCCAGCGGCGCCGATTCGGTACCTCCGTCGACCTCCTCGCAGCGCAGTCCCGGCAGGTCGAGCCGGGTCAGCGGCACGGTGTCGAGGTCGGCCGACACGGTGATCAGCGGTCGCGGGCTGCCGCGGTCGGGGTTGACCTTCGCCAGCAACGCGTCGAGGTCGACGTACTGGTGCGCGTCCGCCGCGAACAGGGCGTCGCGGGTGGCCCGTACGGCGGCGGTCAGCGATGTCGTGTCCGTCAGGGACGCCCGCAGCGGCAGCACGGCGACATGGAAACCGACGGTGTCGGCGGTCCCCGGCGTGCGCCTGCCGAAGGTGGAACCGACGACGAACTCGTCCTGGCCCGAGCGTTCGCGCAGCACCAACTGCCAGGCGGTCAGGAGCGTGGCGAAGAGTGTGACGCCCTGCCGCCCGCTCCACTGCTGGAGCGCGACGGTCCGAGCCCTGTCGAGGCGGATCCCGGCGGCCGCGCCGCTGCCCGCCACGCGTCGGCCGCGCGGCCGGTCGGTGGGCAGCGCGGGCACGGGCGGCAGCGGGGCGAGATACGTACGCCACCACTCCAGATCGGCCGGGTCCCGGTCGGGCTCGACCTCGCTCACGGTGCTGCCGGCCGGCGTCGGGAACCGCGCGGGACGCCCCTCGACCCCGGCCCGGTACAGCTCCTCCAGATCCGCCGCGAGGATCCCGGCGGAGTGCGCGTCGGTGACGATGTGATGCAGGCCGAACACCAGGACGTGGTCGTCGTCGGCGAGCGTCAGAAGCCGTGGCGTGAACAGCGGACCCTCGGCCAGGTCGTACGGCCGAGAGCTCTCCTCCTTCAGAACCGCCGCGACAGCCACGTCCGGCTCCTGCCCCCGGGCGTCGGTCACTTGGAGCGGAACGTCCAGGCCGCCCCGTACGACCTGCTGTACGGTCTCGTCCCCGCCGCCCGCGCGGAACACGGTCCGCAGTGCGGCGTGCCGCGCCACGAGACCCGCCACGGCACGGGTCAGATCCGCCACGTCCAGCGCGCCGCGCAGCCGCACCGCCTGGACCTCGTTGTACGCGGCCCGGTCGCCGATCAGCTGGGAGGCGAGCCACAGCCGACGCTGGGCGGCGGTCGCAGGCGCCGACACATCGGTGTCGGAGGTGTGGTGGCGCCCGCGCAGCGCGTCGAGGCGTTCCAGTCCGGCACGCATCAGGTCGGCGGGCATGCCGAAGTCGACCAGCGCGGCGATCTCGTCGACGCCCGCCTCGCGCAGCGCGTCCACCACCGGGGAGCAGGTGTCGACCGTGCCGATCAGCGCCCGCTCGTCGCAGTAGCGGTCGTACGCCCGCCGGAAGAGATGGTCCAGGTCCTCCTCGCGCGCCGAGGCCACGTCCTGCGGCCCGGCGCCGAGCGCGCCCGCGGCGGAACGCAATTGGAGCGAGGAGCGCAGATACCGGCTCATCGGTTCCAGCGCCTGCGCACGCGCCGTCGCGTGGTCGTCCCCGAGATAGGTGTGCAGGAGCACGGTGACCCGGCCCGCGTCCGGGTCGAGGCCGTGCTTCTCACGGGCCCTGCGGTAGTGGCCGATGTTCTCCGCGAGCTCGGCGACCGTCTGGTTCATCAGGTTCGTCACGATGCCCAGGTCACGCCGTGCCGCTTCCTCGTACGAATCACGACGGCCCGAGGTGGCGAGGAACATCGGCGGCATGTCCTGCACCGGAGCGGGCCGGATGCGTACGTCCGTCTCCTCGCCGTCCCCTGTCCCGCGCCGCACAGTGCCGCCCGCCCACAGCGTCCGTACGTCGTCGAGGTGGGCGAAGGCGATCTCCTTGCGGTTCCCGAAGCGCTCCGGGTGGAGGGCGAAGTCCTGCGCGTGCCAGCCGGTGGCGCAGCCGATGCCGACCCGGCCGCCCGAGAGGTTGTCGACCACCGACCACTCCTCGGCGACCCGGACCGGATCGTGCAGCGGCAGGACGACGGAACCGGCGTTCAGCCGGATGCGGCTGGTCTCCCGGGCCAGCGCGGCCGCCAGCACGGACGGGTTGGGGAAGAGACCGCCGAAGGAATGGAAGTGGCGCTCGGGTATCCACAGCGAGCTGAAGCCGTGCTCGTCGGCGAAACGGGCCGTCTCGATGATCCGGTCGTAGGCCTCGGAGGCCGGCTGCGACTCTCCGTCCCCGCCTGCGGGTGCGTCCGGGTAGTCGCCGAAGAAGTACACCCCGAAGTCGGGGGCCGGGCGGGGGCGCTGCTTCGGGTTCGGCTTCGGGTTCGTCGCGGGGCGCGGGCGGGTGGCCGGGAAGAAGCCGCCCTGGCGCAGGGCGCGCAGGGAGTCCTTCACCGAGTCCGAGACGCGCTCGATGTCGCTGTCGGTGTGGGCGGTGGACAGGTAGAAGCTGCGCCACTCCCACACGTAGACGCCGCGCAGCAGGAGGTGCTGGTAGAGCAGCTCCATGTCGGCCCGGGGGGTGAACCGGAACATGGACCCGAAGTGGCTTAGTTCCAGGGGGAATTCCTCTCCCGCGAAGAACCCGTTCAGGTCGGCGGCGAGGGCGTCCGTGCGGGCGTTGAGCCGTTCCTGGAGACCCGGGCCCTCGGCGGTGAGATGGGTCAGCACCGCCTTGGCCGCAGCCATGGACAGCGGGTGCTGCATGTACGTACCGCCGAAGAAGGTGGTCTCCACCTCGGGGCGGCTGTCGTCGCCGTACCGCCAGAAGCCGCCGTCCACCCCGTCCAGGATGTCGGCGCGGCCCGCGATGGCGCCGATCGGGAAGCCGCTGCCCAATGCCTTGCCGTAGGTGGCCAGGTCCGGGACGACACCGAAGTGGTGCTGTGCGCCGCGCGGGTGCGGGCGGAGACCGGTGAGCATCTCGTCGAAGAGCAGGACGATGCCGCGGCGCCGGGTGAGCTCGCGCAGACCGCGCAGGAAGTCGACCGGGCGCAGGGCGGGGTTGCGGCACTGGACCGGCTCGACGAGGACCGCGGCGATGGTGTCACCCAGCGCGTCGATGGTCTCCAGGGCCTCCTGGCTGCCGTATTCGAGGACGAGCAGCTCGGCCACGGCGCTGTCCGGGATGCCGTGCGACACGGGCACCGCACGACCGGCGTCGGGGCCGGGACGGCCGAGCACGGAGTCGATGTGGCCGTGGTAGGACCCGCGGAACATGACGATGCGGTCGCGTCCGGTGGCGGCGCGGGCGAGCCGGATGGCGGCCGAGTTCGCCTCGGTACCGGAGTTGGCGAACGCGACCCGCTCCATACCCGTCAAGTCGGCCAGCAGCTGGGCGACTTCACCCGCTTCGACGGGCCGGGGGCCGAACCGCAGCCCCTGCGCGAGATGCTCCTGTACGGCCCGCGTCACGAACTCCGGGTCGTGGCCGAAGAGAAGGGCACCGAAGCCCATGGTGATGTCGGTGTAGTCGTTGCCGTCCACGTCCGTCAGATGAGCCCCGCGCGCCGAGCGGGCCGCGAGGGGGTACAGCGTCTCCTTCGTCGAACGGCGGAACCCGACGACCGCCCGGCTGTCCGCGAGCACGGAACGCCGGTTCTGCGCCTGCTCCTTGGACGTACGGGTGCGCTCGGTCAGTCGGCGGCTGAGTTCGGCGGCGTGGGCCCGCTGCGCGGCGCCGGCGGTGTCGCCCACCATGCCGGAGCCTTCCGGGAGGGTCACGCGGGGGCCGTGTACGGCGGGCGGCGGGGGTGACGTGGGTGACACAGGTGCCGTCGTGGTGCGGCTCCTGGCCGCGGTGAGTTGCGCGGTGAGCTTCCGGGAGAGTTCCGCGGCCCTGTCCGCGGCGGTCGCACTCACCGGGCGCGCTCGGCCGTGAGAAGCGCGACCGCCTCGGAGAGCTGGGTCAGCATGGCCGCCTGAGTCTCGGCGAGCAGGTTGACCTGACGGGTCAGTTCGGCGATCTCGGCACGGGAGGCGTAATCCGGGGGCGGGGGTGTGGGGGACTGTGCTGCCGGAGGTGCGGGGGGTGGCGATGCCGGGGGTACGGGGGACTGCGCGGCCGGGGGCGTGAGGGGCTGTGAGGCCGGGGCGGCAAGCGGCTCGGCGGCGGTCGGGGCGGGGAAGGGCACCGTGGCCTCAGGCGTAGGCGCAGGCGAAGACGCCCGCTCCGGCTCGCCCCCTCCCGCCCGCGACGCGATCAGACGCGCGGTCAGCTCCGGCGTGGCCGCCTCTTCGAGGAGCTCCTGAGCGGAGACCCGCACCCCGAACTCACCCTCCAACTGCCGCAATATCCCGATCAGTTGGAGAGAGTCGGCACCGAGAGCAACAAAGGCGTCCCCGGCACCGAGCTCGTCGGCGCGATATCCGAGGTGCTGCGCGGTGAGCTCAAGTACCCGTTCCAGGACTGCCTGTTCGGTCATGCCAACCTCCATGGAACCTTCGGTTGCGGGTACGGGGTCCGCTGCCGGACGGGGACGCGGTGGCGAACCGGGATACGGCGGCGGGCCGGTCCAGTACGACCGGTGCTGGAACGGGTACGTGGGCAGTGGGATCCGGCGGCCCCCGCAGCTGTCGAGGAGCGCCGCCCAGTCGATCCCGACGCCGGCGCAGTGCAGCCCGGCCACCGCCGACCACAGGCCGTCCGTACCGGGCTCGCGGCCCTGGGTCGGAACGCAGCGGGTGCCGGGCAGCGCCCGCCGCACCATGCCGGTGAGCGGCGCCCCGGGCCCCAGCTCGACCAGCACGTCGCGCTGCGCGAGCGTCCTCAACACCGCGTGGAAGTCGGCCGGTTGCCGGGCCTGACGTACGAGGTACCCGGTATCGGGCAGCCAGCCCCGCGGACGCACCGCCCCGTCGAGTCCGCTGACGAACTCCACCTCCACCGGGCGCAGTTCGGTCTTCTCCACGGCCACCCGCAGCTCGTCGAGTACCGGGTCGAGCAGCTCCGTGTGGAAGGCGCGGTCGACGGGGAGCGGCTCGCCCGCGATGCCGTGCTCGGCCAGCCATGCCCGGGCCGCTTCCACGGCCTCCGGGCGGCCGGCGACCACATGGTTCACAGGCCCGTTGGACACCGCGAGTTCGAGGCGCTCGTGCCCTGACCGGCCGATGTCGTCAAGGAGTTGGCGCACACGCTCCGGCGGAGCGAACACGGCGAGCATCGCGCCGGGTTCGGTGTCCTGCATGAGCCGGCCCCTGCGGCACATCAGCCGCATACCGTCCGACACGGACAGGGCTCCCGCGACGCACAGGGCCGCGAACTCCCCGGCGCTGTGCCCGGCGACGGTGACGGGGGACACCCCGAACCGCCGCCACAGCATGGCCTGCGCGACCTGGAAGGCGAAGATCGCAGGCTGGGCGAAGGCGGTGTCCCACCGCTGCGGGCCCTCCCCGCCGACCAGCCGCTCGAGGAAGTACCGCTCCCCGGTCTCCTCCTCATGGACACGGGCGCACTGTCCAAGGACGTCGGCCACCACGGGGAACCGCCCGGCGAGCGCCGCGGCCATGCCGGGACGACCACCGCCCTGACCGCTGAAGACGTACGCGGGCGCGGCGGCCGGTGCGGTGATGTCAACGGTCCCCGTGCGGTACGGCGCGATGGACGCCGCGATCCCCGTGCGGTACGGCGCGGTGGGCGCCGCGGACGCCGACGAGCCGGCGAGAACTGTCCCTCGCCGATCCGCGAGGAACGCGTCGAGTGCGGCCACCAGGCCCTCGGCGGGCGCCGTGACGACCAGCCGCAGCGACAGGTGCCGACGCCCGAGCGCGGTCGTCGCCACCAGGTCGGCCGGTGCGATGTCCGGGTCGTGCACCAGTGCGTCGCGGAAGGAACGGGCGTACGCCTCCAGGGCCTCGGGGCTCTGCGCGGACAGCGGCAGCAGCGCGGGCACCGGAGCACCCTCCACCCGTACGGACGCCGCCGGGGCCTCCTCCAGAACCACATGCGCGTTGGTCCCGCCCATGCCGATGGAGTGGACGCCCGCGCGCCGGGGGCCGTGGGACGGCCACGCGGTGGACCGCTGCGGCAGCACGAACGGGCTGTCGTCCAGACCGAGTTGAGGATTGGGCCGGGTGAAGTTCACCAGCGGGGGAATGACACCGTGGCGCAGGACCAGGACGGCCTTGATCAGTCCGGCGAGGCCCGCGGCGCTGTCCAGGTGTCCGATGGCCGGCTTGGTCGAGCCCAGCGCGCAGAATCCCGTGCGGTCGGTGTGCCGGCGGAACGCCTCGGTGAGCGCGGCGAATTCGATCGGATCACCCTTGTAGGTGCCGGTGCCGTGCGCCTCCAGATAGCCGATCCCATCGGCGGAGACCCCGGCCCGCTCCAGCGCTCCGAGCACCGCGTCCCGTTGGCCCGCGACACCGGGAGCCGCGAAACCGGCCTTGTCCGCACCGTCGTTGGTGACGGCGGAGCCCAGTACGACCGCGTGCACGGTGTCGCCGTCGGCGAGCGCCTTCGCCAGCGGCTTGAGCACCACGGCGGCCACCCCGTTGCCGCCGACCGTGCCGTCCGCCCCGGCGTCGAAGGCCCGGACCGCGCCGCTCTTGGAGATCGTCGAGCCCTTCATGTGCCGGTGCCCGGTGACCTGCGGCAGATGCAGCGCCGCGGAACCCACCACCATCGCCTCCGCGTCGCCCGCCAGGAGAGCCTGACAGGCCAGGTGGACCGAGACGAGCGCGCTCGAACAGGCCGTGGCGACGTTCACCGCGGGCCCGTCGAGCCCGAGCCGGAACGCCGCCCGATTGGCGGTGAAGTCGGCGTAGTTGCCGACCTGGATCTGCTTCACGGCGTTCCAGTCGGCGCCGCGGAACGACTCGCCGATGTTGGAGGCCAGATAGCTGTGCAGGGAGTAGAGGCGGTAGCCGACGCTCGCGTACACACCGACCCGCTCGCCCGAACCGGCGTACCCGGCGTCCTCCAGCGCGTGATGGCAGCACTCCAGGAACAGCCGCTGCTGCGGATCGGTCAGGGCGGCCTCGCGACCGCTCATCCCGAAGAACCTGGCGTCGAAGCCGTCCACGTCGTGCAGCAGCGCACTGGCTCCCGTGAAATCCGGGTCCCGGTAGAGATCCTCGGCGAACCCCGCGGCCGCGAACTCCGCATCGGTGAAACGCCGTACGTGCGATACGCCGGACCGGATGTCGTGCCAGTACTGCTCGGGCGTCTCAGCCCCCGGAAACCTCAGCGCCATCCCGACGACCGCCACGCGCCGGTCCTGCATCGCCTGCCCCCTTCTGACTCCCGCTGCTTCCCTCACTCGCCGATACCGCCTCCCCAGCGCCGCGGCCGCGCTGCCGCAGCACCCGGACCACGAAGACCAGCGCGACGGCGATGGCGACGCCGTGTGCGACTCCCACGACCGACAGCGCCGTGAAGGAGTCAAGGGCGGCGGCGACCACGATCATGCCGACGCCGAACCCGAGGTTCTCCACCGTGGCCGAGGTCCCGAACGCGTGGGTGCGCACCGCGCCCGGCAGGGTCTGCAGATGCGAGGTGTACGACACTTCGGTGAGCCCGTCGGCCGCTCCCGCCAGCAGGGCGATCACGATCGTCGCGGCCCACGGGAGCCCGGCGAAGGCCAGGATGAAGGCGCCGGACATCGCGATGGTGCCGAGCCCGAAGCCCAGCGCTCCGACCGAGCGGCCGGTCCGTTTGGTGTACCGCTGCAACACCTGCTGGACGAGGATGTTGCCGAGCGCCCAAACACACCAGAAGACACTGACGAACACGGCCGGGTTGTCCGCGTCGATCTCGGTGGAGTACACGGGCAGGGCCGCGTTGTGCGACGAGGAACCCAGGGCGTCGACCCCGCGCAGCAGCACCATCAGAGCGAGCGCCGGTACCGCGCCGAGCGCCATGAAGCGGGAGAGGAACCCACCCTTCGTCCCGGCGTCCCCGGCGGCGGTCTCCCCGCTCTCCTTGCCCACGGGGCTCAGAGCCAAGGGGAGAGAAGCAACGGTGATCGCGCACACCAGGAAGGAGGCCATGTCCACCAGGAAGGCCGCGGTGTAGCCGAGCAGGGACACCACCACGCCCGACGACGCGAATCCGGCCACCATGGCAAGCGAACGCCCGCTGACCATGAACGAGTTCGCCCAGGTCTTGCGATCATCACCCACGATCTCCGGAATGGAGCTGCGCAGGGCGACCATGAACACGGTGCCGGAGAAGCCGACCACCGCCGAGACGACGAACAGCGAGACGGTGTGGAGCCCGTCCGGGGCCACGACCAGGAGCAGCAGCGCCGCCGCCTGGGCCACGTTGACCCAGAACATGACCCCTTTCGCGGACCACCGGGCGAGCACCGAGCCGGCCACCAGACCCGCGACGAAACCCGCACCGAGCCGCACGGCCATGAACACGCCGACGGCCAGCGCCCGTCCGGTCACGGCGTACACGTACAGGTTGAGCGCCACCATGTTGAGGAACGTGCCGTACGACGAGACCGCGTAGCCGGTCACCAGGATCCGGTACCGCTGTTCCCTGAGCGCCTGTTCCCTGAGCGCCTGTTCCCTGAGCGCTGCCGTGCCGGTCGTCACGAATGAACCCGCCCCGAGAGATGGTCGTGTCGCGCATAGCCGAACATGGGGCACCCTCGTTCGTGAACGCACGAGCGAGGGCGCTCCGTTCACCATAGGCAGGCTCTCGCTCGCCCGTTCGGGAGTCGATGCGGACGAATGTAATCTGCACAGTTGTGAAGCAAGAGCAATCCGGTACCGCCTCATGCAATTGCGGCCAATCGCCTCTGGAACAACCCTGCGAGGCGGCACTGGCCGTCTACCGAGAAGCGCTGCGCGAGGGCCGCCTCGCCCGCGGCGAGGTGCCGACCTGCTTGCGCGAACTCCATCTCGTCATCGACGCCCCGGAGGTGCCGGAGTACGCCGTGCCCGTACCACCCGCCGCGGCGGCCTTCGCCACGGCCGGCCCCCTGGAGGACCTCCTTGCCCGCCAGCGGATGGCCTTGCGGTCCGTCAAGGCCCGGCTGGCAGCCTTCGAAGCGGTGTACACACAGGAGCAGGAGGCGGCGCGGCCCTCGATCGCGCGGCTCGCCGGAAAGGCCGTCATCAACGCGGCGCTCGAAGCAGCCGTGGGCAGTTGCCGGGCCGAGCTGCTCACGGCACAGCCCGGCGGCGGACGGCCCGAGTCGGTGCTCGCCCAAGCCCTGCTCAGGGACTTACGGGCGCTCGACCGGGGAGTTCGCCAGCGCACCGTCTACCAGCACACCGTCCAGACCCACCGCCCGACCATGTCGTACATCGAGCAGGTCACGGCGGCCGGTGCCGAGGTGCGAACCCTGGCCGAGGTCGTCGAACGCTTCATCATCTGCGACCGCGAAGTCGCCTTCGTCCCCGTGTCCGACGAAACGGCCGACGGAGTGGTGCAGATCAGGGACCCGTCACTGGTCCGCTTCCTGGCCCGGTCCTTCGACCAGACCTGGGAGCACGCGACGCCGGTGCACGACACGTCCTCGGCGCCGCGCAACGATGTCGTCGCCTCCGATCTGCAGCGGACCATTCTGCGGGCCGTGATCTCCGGCGAGACGGACAGCGTCATCGCCCGCCGCCTGGGAATGAGCCGCCGCAGCGTGGCCGAACACGTCCGCAAGGTCTCCGCCCAGCTGGGCAGCGGCAGCCGGGCCCAACTCGGCTATCTGGTGGCCACCACCGGGCTGCTGGAGAGCGACGACTGATGTCCGCCGCCGACCCCGATCTCGGGTCCGCTCAGTCGCGGAGGCCGTCACCGCGGGACATCGCTATCGGTCCTCGTCCGCGAGGAGCAGGGCGTCCAAGTCCCCTGTGAACTCATCCGTGTCCAGGAACACCAAGTCCAAGGCGCCGGACGGCGGTTCCTGTCGGCTCTCCGGGGTGAGCAGTGCCTGTTCTGTCCAGATGCATTTGCCGGTGGCCGTGTAGCGCGTGCCCCAGCGTTGGGAGAGGGCCGTGACCAGTTGCAGGCCGCGGCCGCCCTCGTCGGTTTCCGTCGCGCGGCGTATTCGGGGCATCGTCAGGCTGCCGTCGAAGACCTCGCAGATCAGTTCGGCGCCGTGCAGGAGGCGCAGGTGCAGTGGGCCTCTGGCGTGGCGAATCACGTTGCCCACCAGTTCGCTGGCCAGGAGTTCCGTGGTCGGGGTCAGGTCGTCCAGGCCCCACAGGGAGAGCTGTTCGCGGACGTGGCGGCGGGCCTGGCCGGCCGCTCGTGGGTCCTCGGGGAGGGGCCAGGAGGCCATCCGGTCGCCGGTGAGGGCGTGCAGGCGGGCCACGAGCAGGGCCGCGTCGTCGGTCGTCGCGTGCTCGGCGGGGAGCAGACCCGTCGTCAGGGTGTCGCAGAGGCGCTCCAGATCGATGTCCGTGCCGGGCTCGGCCTGGTGCGCCTCGTGCAGCAGGCGCGCCAGATCCGCCATGCCCTCCTCCATCTCGCGCTTCGACGACTCCACCAGGCCGTCGGTGTAGAGCACCAGCAGGCTTCCCTCCGGCACCATCAACTCGACCGTCTCGAAAGGGGGTTCCGCCGCACCCAGCGGCGGGTCCGCCTCCAGGGGCGGGAAGATGACCGTGCCGTCGGGGTGGACCACCGCCGGCGGGGGATGGCCGGCCCGCGCGATGGAGCAGATCTGGGTCGTCGAGTCGTAGAGCGCGTACAGGCAGGTCACGTACGACTCCTCGCCCATGCCGGCGACCAGGTCGTTGAGGTGGCTCATGATCTCGTCGGGCGGGAGTTCCAGGTCGGCGAGGGTGTGGACCGCCGTGCGCAGGCGGCCCATCGTCGCCGCCTCCGGCAGGCCGTGGCCCATGACATCGCCCACCACCAGGGCGACCTGGCCGCCCGAGAGCGGGATGATGTCGTACCAGTCGCCGCCCACGTCCATGCCCTGGCCGGCCGGCAGATAGCGGGCCGCCGCGGTGCAGGCGGGCAGGTCGGGCAGGGCGCGGGGGAGCAGGCTCCGCTGGAGTTCGCGGGAGCGGGTGTGCTCGGCGTCGTACAGGCGGGCCCGCTCCAGGGCCTGGGCGACGAGAGCGCTGATCGTGGTCAGCAGGGTGCGCTCCTCGTCGTCGAGGCGGCGCGGGCGGTCGAAGGCCACGACGCACACGCCGAAGGTGTGGCCGGACGCCGTCAGCGGCAGGAACGCCCAGGACTGCATGCCCGTACGGTCGGGCGAGTCGGTCAGCCGCGGTGCACGCGCGGTGAACTCCTGCACGGAGGACAGGAACAGGGGCGTACCGGACGTGATCGTCTCCCAGGACGGGTCGCCGGACGCGCGGGGGCGGCTGTTGACCGTGGAGAGAAAGCCCTCCGGGTATCCGACCGCACCCACGTTGTACAGCCGGTCGCCCTCGATGGCCTGCACCAGGAGGCCGGCGGCGGCGAACGGCGGGAGCACCCGGAGCGCGACCGCGTCCACCACGTCCTGCGAGGTCGTCGCCTTGGCGAGGGCGGTCGTCAACTCACCCATACGGGCCGCACGTTGGCCGGCGGCGCGCTCGGACGCCCGGCGCTCCTCCTCGTGCTGCCGTTTCTCGGTGACGTCGGTGAGATAGAGGGTGCGGCCATCGGGGCCCGGGACCAGCCGCACGTGGTGGCGACGGCCGGTGTCCCCCATCCGCACGTCGAAGCCGACGGACCTCTCCTCGGCCGCGGCCTCCCGGCAGCGGCTCTCCATGCCGGGAACCTCCCGGGTGGCGGGCAGCTCCCACAGCAGACGCCCGAACAACTCCTCCTCGGAGAAGCCCAGCGTGCGTTCCGCCTCCAGGTTGGCGAAGGTGATCCGCCACTCGTCGTCCACCGCGAGGAAGCCGTCGCTCATGTGGCGCAGGGCGCGGCTGAGCGCGTCCCGGGCGGAACGGGACTCGTTGCTCTCCCAGCCCAGGCCGATCATCCGGTGGGGTTCGCCGTCCTCGTGGTACGTCGCCCGGCCGCGGGCCTGCGTCCAGCCGTACGTGCCGTCCAGGCGCCGTACCCGGTACTCGGCCTCGAACACGTCGTGGTCGCGGATCGCCCGGTCCACCGCGTCCAGCGTCGGCGCCAGGTCGTCGGGGTGGACGCACACCATCCAGTTCTCGACCCTGGCGGTGTAGTCCTCCGGCCTGGTGCCGTACAGCTCCAGGGCCGCCTCGTCCCACAGCAGCTCGCCGCCCTGGATGTCCCAGTCCCACGAGCCGACTCTGACCTCTTTCAAGGCCTGCCGCAGGCGGTCACGGTCACCGCTCAGCTCCCTCCGGGAGGGCGTGGAGGGCGGCGGGGCCTGGCTCATGCGCTCTTCGGTCCAGGTGATCAGCGCCCGGAGGAAGTCCCACTGCTGGGGGGTGGGCTCGCCCTGGTCGCTCGTCAGGACCGTGAGCGCGCCGATGCTGCGGTCCCCGCCGAACAGCGGTAAAGCGGCCAGGCCGGTGCCGGGCCAGATGACTTCCGTGTTCGACGCGTCCGTGGGCCTGGGCTTCCGCGGCACCCACACGCCACGGCCCTGGTGCACGGCCCGGGCCTGGGCCAACGGCCCCTCCTGGTCGATGATCTCCCAGGAGCGGGTGAGCGCGGGAGGCAGACCGGTGGACGACACCAGGCGCAGCGCGGACATGGGGCCGCGAAGGTGAATCGTTCCCCCCAGGGCGCCCAGCTCTCCCACGGCGTGCTGGAGTGCCAGCCGGAAGACCTCGCTCTCCGCGACGCTGGGATCCACCGTGCCGAGTAGAGCCAGACGCGCGTTCATGCCGCGGACTTTACCGTTCCAGTCTCACGTGATGCGTTGCTTCGCAGGATCCACACCTGCGGCTCCGGCAGCGGATGCCTGCATCAACTGGCGGAAATTCAGGACGAGTTACTGGTCGGTCACGCCGAGGTTCCGGTTGGTGACACTGCGTAGGGCACTAGTATCCGACCGTGGTGCAGCGGCCGGTGACGAGCTACGACGTGGCGCGCAAGGCGCAGGTGTCCCAGTCGACCGTGTCGCGGGCGCTGCGCGACGATCCCCGCGTCGTGCGGGAGACACGCGACCGGATCCGGGCGATCGCGGCCGAGATGGGCTACGTCCCGCTCGTCACCGCCCGCCGGCTGGTCACCCGTAAGTCGTGGAGCATCGCGATCGTCAGCCGTGATCTGCGCAACCCGTCGTATCCCATGCTGGTCGACACGCTGCGGGACGAGTTCACCCGGCACGAGTACCGGATCCTGCTGCTCGGCGACCGTGCCGAGGGCGCGCTCGACCGGGACGTCCGGGCCCTGCGGGGCGGCCTCGTCGACGGCGTCGTGTACATCTCGCCGTGGCTCGACTCGCCCATGGTGTCGGAACTGATCGACTGGCGGATCCCGCTCGTCATCCTGAACCGCGACCTCGACGGGGCGGGCCGGGCGTCTGTCGCCGACCGGGTCACCTCGGACAATGAACACGGGGGCCGACTGGTCGCCGGGCATCTGCTGGAACTCGGTCACCGACGGATCGGGCTGGTCTCGGGCCCCTTGGGGAACGCCGGGGTCGCGCTGCGCGAGAAGGGGTTCCGGGACGCCCTCGCCGAGGCAGGCCGGCCGCTCGGCGAGGCGCTGGTGTTCCGCGGCCGGATCGATCCGGCGACCGGATTCGAGGGTGGCCGGACGCTGCTCGCAGGACCGGCCGCGCGGAGGCCGACGGCTCTGTTCTGCGTCACCGACTACGTGGCGTACGGGACGCTCGACGCGGCACAGCGGCTCGGCCTGGACGTGCCGGGCGACGTCTCCGTGATCGGCTACAACGACCTGGAGGCGTCCGGCTGGTCGATGTTCGACCTTTCCACTGTGCGCCAGCCCCTGCGGGACATGGCCGCGACGGCGGCGAAGCTGCTGCTCGCCCGGATCGACGGGGCGGCCGGGCGGCCGGTGCACCGGAACTTCGGTGTCGAGCTCGTTCGGCGCGGCAGCACGACCGCGGTGTAGCGCACCGTTCACAGATCGGGAGGGGGCCAGTAATGATCGACGAATACATTCGAAGTCATTCTGGAACTCATCGATCACACAAGCACGTTGATACCCCGTCAGGCTCACCCCACCCGCCAACCAGGAGCGGCATGGACATCGGCGTCTTCATCCCCATCGGCAACAACGGCTGGCTCATATCGAAGAGTTCGCCCCAGTACCTGCCGAGCTTCGAGCTGAACAAGGCCATCGTGCAGAAGGCGGAGGAACACGGGCTCGACTTCGCGCTGTCGATGATCAAGCTCAAGGGATTCGGCGGCGAGACCGAGTTCTGGGACCACAACCTGGAGTCGTTCACGCTGATGGCGGGCTTGGCCGCCGTGACGGAGCGCATCAAGCTGTATGCCTCCACACCGATCCTCGCGCTGGAGCCCGCCATCGTCGCGCGCATGGCGGTGACGATCGACTCGATCGCCCCAGGGCGCTTCGGCATCAACATCGTCAGCGGCTGGGCACCCGGCGAGTACTCCCAGATGGGCCTGTGGCCAGGGGACGAGCACTTCGGCAACCGCTACGCGCGGGCCGCCGAGTACGTCACCGTGATGAAGGAGCTGTGGAGCGAGGGCGTCAGCAACTTCAAGGGCGAGTTCTACAAGATGGACGACTGCGTGCTGTCCCCGCGCCCGGCGAACGGGCACATCGACATCGTCGCCGCCGGCCAGAGCAACACCGGCATGAAGTTCGCCGCCGAGCACGCCCAGTACAACTTCATCCTGGGCAGCGGCGTCAACACCCCGCTCGCGCTCTCGGACACCACGGCCACCCTCGTCGACGCGGCGAAGAAGACCGGCCGTGACGTCGGCGCACTCTCGCTCTTCATGGTCATCGCCGACGAGACCGACGAGGCCGCCCAGGCCAAGTGGCAGGACTACCACGACAACGCGGACCACGCCGCGCTGGCGTACATGGCGGGGGAGACGGCCACGGACACGACCTCCGACGGCACGTCGACGGCCCGGACCATCGCGCTGCCCGAGGGTGCGGTGAACTTCAACATGGGCACGCTGGTCGGGTCGTACGAGACCGTCGCGAGCATGCTCGACGAGGTCACCGAAGTCGCGGGTACCAAGGGGATCATGCTCGTCTTCGACGACTTCCTCGAAGGCCTGGAGAACTTCGGTACACGCATCCAGCCGCTGATGAAGTCGCGCTCGCTTCCCCGGTGAACGATGCGGTGAACGTCGTCGGAGTCCGCGCGCGTCGGCTCCGGGGGTGCCGACTCCTGTACGTCCGACGACCGTTCGCCGCCCCCGCCGGGGGACTGCCGACGGGTGTGCAACTCGTCGGGCGCCCCTGGGCCGACGACGTCCGTCTGGGGCCGGCCGAGGTACTCCAGTCGGTGACGGGCCATCACGAGCGGGCCCCCGATGGCCTGGACGTGTGGTCGGCCTGATGCCCGGGGAGGGGCCCGCCGTCCGTGATCCGCGGTGGGTGTTCGCCGCCACCGCGGTGGGTGTGGTTGCCGTGTTCCTCAACATGAGCGGTCTTGCCGTCGCGCTGCCCACGATCACCAGGGAGCTGGGGGCGGGCCCCGGTCAGGCCGACTGGATCCTGCTCGGCTACATGCTGGGCACCACCGCGCTGATCCTCGTCTTCGGCCGGATCGCCGACCTTGTCGGCCGCCGCAGGCTCTATCTGGCCGGGCTTGTCGTCTTCACCGCCGCGACCGGGCTCGCGGCGCTGTCCCCGTCGGCGGAGTTCCTGATCGCGGCACGGGTCGTGCAGGCGGTCGGTGCCGCCGCGGTGATCACCAACAACACCGCCCTGCTGACCGACGTGTTCCCCGCGCGGACCCTGGGCCGGGCGCTCGGCTGGAACGTGACGGTGGCCGCGGTGGCCCAGGTCGCCGGGCCGGTTGTCGGCGGCGCGGCGAGCGAACTGCTCGGCTGGCGTGGGCTGTTCGTCGTCTGCGTGCCGATCGGACTGGCCGCGATCGTCGCATCGGCGCTGGTCGTTCCGCTCATTCCGCCGAGCGGAGGCAGTACGGTCCGGCGGTCCGGCGGGGTCCGTGAACCGTTCGACCTGCTGGGCGCACTGCTGTCCATGGCGATGCTGACCACTCTGGTCCTCGCACTCACCCCTCGCGCCACGGCCACGGTCGCCGGATGGCTGCCGTGGGTCTGCGGCGGCGCGGCCGTCGTGCTGTTCGCGGTGTTCGTCCTCGTCCAGACGCGGCGGCCGTACCCCCTGGTCGACGTGGCGTTGCTGCGTACCCGCGCGATCGCCCTGGTGCTCGCGGCCGTGCTCGCCAACGCGGTCGGCACCTACGCCGTCGTCCTGCTGGCGTCGTTGCACGAGCAGGCGGCCGGCGGGGCCACGTCACTGGAGGCGGGGGTGCTGGTGACACCGGTCGCGATCGGCACGCTGATCAGCTCGGCGGCCGCCGGTTCGCTCTTCGGCCGTTTCACTCCGCGAGCGCTGACGACGGCAGGCATGGCGGTGACGGCGTGCGGGCTGCTGGGCTTCACGCTGACGCTGTCGCCGGCGGCTGTGCCCTTCTGGACCGTGGCCCCGTTCCTCTTCCTCATAGGGGCCGGCACCGGGCTGTTCATGACGCCCAGTACGAGCGCGCTGATGCTCGGCGTGCCGGCGGCCCGGCGCGGAGTGGCCAACGGCCTGCGGTCGACCACGCAGAACGTGGGCTATCTGCTCAGCACGGCGCTCGCACTCGCGTGCACGACGGCGGGACTGAGCGAACCGGCCCGGAACGCCGCGTACGAAGGGACACTGAACACGCTGAACGTGCTCGCGTCGGGCGAGTTGAGCCGGTTCGTCGCCAACATCCGCGTCACGGGGTTCGTCCTCACGGGCATCGCCGTGGCGGGGGGAGCGATCTGCCTGGCGTTTCCCACATCGTTCCGGTTGCCCCGTACCGCTGACGCCGCCATGGACGCCCGCCCGGAACCCGCCACCACACGAAGGACGTCGCCATGACCGGTTCCCAGCAGTCCCCGCACCCACAGCAGGCCCAGCAGGAGGACTACGAGCGCGCCGGGTTCGGCGGGGAGCTCACCCCCGGGACCTGCCCGGCTCTGCTCCTGGTGGACCCCGCCCGCGCTTACGTCGACCCGGACTGTCCGCTCTACGCCGGGGTCGAACCGGCGGTCGAGGCGATGAGGGTGCTGCTGGCCGACGCGCGCCGGGCCGGGATTCCGGTGATCGTCACGCGCGTGCTGCTGCGGGCGGACGGAAGCGACGGCGGCGTCTTCTTCCGCAAGGTGCCCACTCTGCGGGCATTCACCGAGGGCAGCCCCTTCGGCGAGTTCATCGACGGGCTGGCCCCGGTGGCGGACGAACTGACCGTGACGAAGCAGTATCCGAGTGCCTTTTTCGGCACCGAGCTGGCCGCTCACCTCACTGCCGAAGGAATCGACACCCTGCTCATCGGCGGACTCTCCACGAGCGGCTGCGTCCGCGCCACCGCTCTGGACGCCATGCAGCACGGATTCATACCCGTCGTGGTCGAGGAGGCCGTGGGCGACCGGGATCCTGACGTCCACGCGGCGAATCTCTTCGACATCAAGCACAAGATCGGCGAGGTCTGGCAGATCGGGCGCGTCCAGGAGTACCTCGGAAAGATGAGCGGGGCCCAGTAACCACAGTCCGGCCAGCACTGAAGCGCTCCGGGTCTGGTGGACGCGGTCCGGGGCGGGGACCGGCTCGGCCGGCAGGACGGACTCGCCGAAGAGGGTGGAGCCGTCGAAGTTCTTCGCGGCGTCGGCTGCCGTCGGATGCGGTTCTGTTCCGGAAACCGGAACCCGAGTCTTCTTTTCCGCCGAGAAATGTCACGAATGGTCACTTGGCGAAAAGGTGCACGAACTCGGTCTCTTTGATGCTGAGATGCGCCATGGAACCAGGTGAGCGCAAGCCACTAGCCCGCATCACTCCCGTGGCCGAGGAACCGTTTCGCGCGCTTCTGGAGGCGGCTCCGGACGCCATGGTCATCGTGGACGACACCGGAGTCATCCGCCTGGTCAATGCCCAGACCGAAGCCTTGTTCGGCCATCCAAGGAACGAACTGCTCGGTCAACCCATCGAGATTTTGGTTCCGGAGCGCTTCCGCGCCCAGCACCCGAGCCACCGACTGGGATACTCCGCCAACCAGCAGGTCCGTCCGATGGGCGCCAACCTGGAGCTTTACGGGCTGCGCCGGGACGGCGCCGAGTTCCCGGTCGAGATCAGCATCAGCCCGCTGCAGACCCCCGATGGACTGTTGATTTCCGCCGCCGTGCGTGACGTCAGCGAACGCAAGGCCGCCGAAGCGCGCTTCCGCGCCCTGCTGGAAGCCGCCCCCGACGCCATTGTCATCGTGGATGACACCGGCATCATTCAGCTGGTCAACGCACAGACCGAGGCCCTGTTCGGCTACCGGCGGGAAGAACTCCTGGGACAACAGGTGGAGATCCTGGTCCCCCAGCGGTTCCACCATCACCACCCCGCCCACAGGCACGGCTATGTCGACAACCGACGTGTGCGTCCCATGGGCGCCGGGCTGGAGCTTTACGGGCTGCGCCGGGACGGGGTCGAGTTCCCGGTCGAGATCAGCCTCAGCCCCCTGGAAACCCCGGACGGCACGCTGGTCTCCGCAGCCATCCGTGACGTCAGCGAACGCAAGAAGGCCGAGGCCCAGCTCGCCGAACTCTACGAACAGCAGCGGCATGTCGCCCTGACCCTCCAACGCAGCCTGATGGGCTCACCTGCCCCCCTGCCCGGCATGGACACCTCCAGTCGCTACTTCCCCGCCCGGCAGGGACCCGGCGTGGGCGGGGACTGGTTCGACCTGATCGCCCTCGGCGGCGGCCGGATGGGGGTGCTGATCGGCGACGTCATGGGCCGTGGCCTGGAGGCCGCTGCAGTCATGGGCCAGTTGCGCTCGGCCTCTCATGCCCTGGCCAAGACCGGCATGCCGCCCTGGCAGCTGATGCGGGCCCTCGACGCGGTCGTCAGCGAACTGCCCGACCAACTCGTCACCTGCTGCTATCTGGTCCTGGACCCCGACGAGAGCGCCCTGACCGTGTGCTCGGCCGGTCATTTGCCGGTGCTGGTGGTGGATCCCACCGGGCAGGTCCGCAGGCTCCCGGTTCCGGTCAGCGTGCCGCTGGGCGTCGGCGACGTACCACACCAGGAGACCCGGCTGACCGTGCCGCCGGCCTCGGTGCTGGCCCTGTACACCGACGGCCTGGTGGAAACCCCCACCAGCGACATCGAGTTGCAGATCGACGCCCTGGCCATCGCTCTGGAAAAGGCCGTTGCCGATACGCCGTGCCTGGAGCGGGCCGCCGACGCCGTGCTCACTGCCCTGCTGCCCGCCCCCCACGACTACACCGACGACGTGACCCTGTTGCTCGCCCGCATCCCGTCTGCTCCGGTGACCGCGGCGTCCGCGCTCCTGCCGGCGCAACCGGTCAGTGTGGGGGAAGGCCGCCGCTTCCTGCGCCGCACCCTGCAGGACTGGAACTGTGAGGACCTCACCGACACGGCCTGTCTGCTGGCCTCCGAGCTGCTGTCCAACGCGGTACGCCATGCTTGCGACCCCCTGCGGCTGCGACTGCGCCGCACCCGGGACGAACTCCACATCGAAGTCTGCGACGGCAGCCCGGTTCTGCCCCGCGCCAGGACGGCGGGCCCCGATGACGAGTCAGGCCGCGGACTTGCCCTGCTCGACCAACTGGCCTCAACCTGGGGCACCTTGCTCGCCGAGGAAGGCAAAGCCGTGTGGTTCTCTCTTCCCCTGCCCGACTCGGCTCAACGTTGAGAAGTGAACACGCCGGGCAATGCCGGTGGCTCTCCGAAGTAGCCCCTTCGGCACGCCATCGCCTTTCAACGACATGCGCCGCCGGGTGGCCCGATGAGCGAGCGCAGCACGGGGACAGCCGATCCGGCAGCAGCCGGCCCCGCGAGCACCGAACCCACTCCGGGTGCTCCGCTGAGCGCCGTCAAACCACCCGCCACCAGCCCGACGGCGAAGCTGGTGAGCAGGACCCGGAAGGCAGTAACCCACAACGCAGTGATACTCAAATCCGCCGAGCAGACCCCCTGTCCTCGATCGCCCTCGCAGGGGCACTCCTGGACGCCGAACTGCCCGAACTGCCCGAACTGCCCGAGTGGCTGGTGCAGTTGCTGCCCGGCCCGGGCGAAACGGTCGGTGACCAGCTCGTACGGCACCCCGACGTCCGCTCCATCACCTTCACCGGGCCGACCGCGGTCGGCCGGCACATCCGGGCCGTCAGCTGTCCCGCCCGCCCGCAGCTGGAACTCGGCTCCAACTCCCCGACCCTGCTCTGGCACGACGCCGGCCTCGACCACGCGCTGCCGCTCATCGTCCACCCCGCCCCCGCGAACGGTCGTGGGCGTCGTCCGTGAGTGTTCGCCTGTGAATCTCACATGAATCCCGCCAACTCTCTTTGTTGACAGGATCGTTGACATGTCTCATGTTCTCGCGACCGGGATTGGACATGCTCATGCCCGGTTCAACTCCCCCGACCTGTCCGCACGGCCATGCCGTCCCCCACCGGATCAGGAGAACCACGTGGCTCATCGCCCCGCAGATCCAGTTCGACCTGCGCCTGCCCATGACGACCTGGCAGGGGAGCTACCTCCAGACCGGCTGCGGCGGCAACTGCGGTGTCGTCACCTCGGGCAGCGCCCCGGCCGCCACCGGCTGCGTCCCGCTCACCGACGGCGCCCTCGCCGTGGCCACCGACGACCAGGGCCACTACGGCACCAGCACGAGCTCCGGAATCTTCGCCACCGACCCGACCCTGAAGGCCGACTTCGGCTACAAGTCCGAGCACCAACTCGCCGTCGTGGCCAAGGACATCATCAAGCGCTTCTACGGCCAGGCAGCCACGCACTCCTACTACGACGGCTGCTCGCAGGGCGGCCACGAGGCCCTCACCGAGGCTCAGCGCTACCCGACCGACTTCGACGGAATCGTCGCGGGCGCCCCCGCCAACAACTGGACCGCGCACACCTTCCAGCACGCCTGGAACGCCCACGCGGTCTTCGCGGGCGCGGACGGTACGGCCACTCTGACCACGACGGACCTCAAGCCGCTGCACGCCGTCGTGCTCGCGGGCTGCGGCGCCACCGACGACGGGATCATCGAGGACCCGCTCGCCTGCGCCTGGGATCCGGGCAGCATCGCGTGCGCGAGCGGACAGACCTCCACCGCCGCCGACTTCTGCCTGACCTCCGCCCAGGTCACCACCGTGCGCAAGATGTACTCGGGCCCGCGCGACGAGCACGGCGAACTCCTCTACCCGGGCTGGCAGTTGCGCGGCAGCGAGCTCAACTGGGCCGGTGCCACCGTCCCGACCACCGCGACCGGCTCGACCTCGAACCAGACCAACGTCAACGAACGCGTCCGCTACCTGCTCTACCCTCAGGCCCACCCCGAACTCTCCTGGAAGGACGTCGAGTTCGCCTCGGCCAACTACCGGAAACTGATGAAGCTCAACGAAGGGATGATGGACGCCACCGACCCGGACCTGTCCGCCTTCAAGGCAGCCGGCGGCAAGCTGATCATCTGGCACGGCCTGGCCGACCCGAACATCTCCTCCGTCGCCTCCATGGCCTACTACCAGGCGGCGCAGAAGAAGATGGGCGGCGCGGCAGCCACCCAGGACTTCGCCCGGCTGTTCCTGCTCCCGGGCGTGGCGCACTGCGGCGGCGGTCAGGGCCCGGACAGCATCGACGCACTGTCCGCGATCATCGGCTGGGTGACCGAGGACCAGGCTCCGGACAGCCTGTTCAGTCAGGACATCGACTCGGGTGGCAACGTCACGGCAGCCCGGCCCGTCTACCCGTACCCGTACATCGCGGAAACACGACCGGCGGCTACACGGCCCGCCTGTCCACCGCGGAGCAGAACCTCCGGGTGGACTACCTCGGCTCGTTCCGCTCCGGCTACGAGACGGTGAGCGGCTGGGTCGACGGCCAGTGGGTCACGCGGCCCGGGAAGAGCTGACCCGGCCTCTCACTCACGTCCGCCCGGCCCCGCGCCGATGCCGGCGACGATGAACTCTGGGTCAAGTCACCGAACAGGCCTTGGAGGACGGCGTACCGCGCCCCGGGCAGCGTCCCCTGCCGCTTTGCAGCGCAGCCGCGGGACCCCGTGCAAGTCGCTGTTGGGCGCGTCGTAATTCGCTGGCGTCGCGGGCCCGTGTGCCTCTAGGGTCGGTGCTGTTCGAGCGGCGACCGGGAGTTGCCGTGGGCGACTAGGCATTGCTTGGGAGGTGTGACTGATGGCTGTCTTTGAGATGGGCGCTGCCCGCATCCAGAAGTTCATCAAGTCCACCTCTGTGGCCGCCGGCTGACCTTCCTCAACCTTCGCGCCTGAGCGCGCGTGCCGGGGCCGCCCTTGTGAAGGGTTTCCCTTGACTTCCTTTTCTCTCCCTCTCCACCCTCTGACGTCCTACGGCTGGGACGACGCATGGGCGGACGAGTTCGCCCCGTACGACGCCGAGGGGCTGCTGGCCGGGCGGGTGATCCGGGTCGACCGCGGGCAGTGCGACGTGGTCACCGCCGACGGGGTCATGCGCGCGGACACCGCGTTCGTGACGCCGAACGATCCGCTGCGGGTCGTGTGCACCGGTGACTGGGTCGCCGTCGAACCCGCGGGCAACCCCCACTACGTACGCAGCTATCTCCCCCGCCGTACGGCCTTCGTACGCTCCACCTCCTCCAAGCGCTCCGAGGGCCAGATCCTCGCGGCCAACGTCGACTACGTGGTCGTCGCCGTGTCGCTTGCCGTGGAACTCGAACTCGGCCGCGTCGAACGCTTCCTGGCGCTCGCCTGGGAGTCCGGCGCGCAGCCGGTCGTCGTCCTCACCAAGGCCGACCTCGTGCCGGACCCGGCGACGCTCGGGTACCTCGTGGAGGACGTGGAGAAGACTGCGCCGGGGGTGCCGGTGCTGGCGGTGAGCGCCAGCTCCGGGGAGGGCCTCGATGTACTGGAGGCCGTCCTCTCCGGCGGTACGACCGTGCTCCTCGGACAGTCCGGCGCGGGCAAGTCGACCCTCGCCAACGCCCTGCTCGGCGAGGACGTCATGGACGTACAGGCCGCGCGTGACGTGGACGGCAAGGGCCGCCACACCACGACGACCCGCAACCTCCTCGCCCTCCCCGGAGGCGGCGTCCTCATCGACACGCCAGGCCTGCGCGGCGTAGGCCTCTGGGACGCCGAAACCGGCGTCGGCCAGGTCTTCGCCGAGATCGAGGAACTCGCCAAGCAGTGCCGCTTCCAGGACTGCGCCCACGTGGCCGAACCCGGCTGCGCCGTCCTGGCCGCGCTCGACTCCGGCACCCTCCCCGAACGCCGCCTCGACAGCTACCGCAAACTCCTCCGCGAGAACCAGCGCATCGTCGCGAAGACGGACGCCCGCCTGCGCGCCGAGATCCGCAAGGACTGGAAGCGGAAGGGGGCGGAGGGCCGGGCGGCGATGGAGGCGAAGAGGGGTCGCCGGTAGCCGGCAGGGGTGCAGGGTTTTTCGCCCCCTCCGCCCCTACCCGTCCCGTTCCTGGGGGCTGCCGCCCCCAGACCCCCGCATCGCGCTGACGCGCTCGTCCTCAAACGCCGGACGGGCTGAAACCGGGCGTAGCCCGGAAGGATGGGACGGGTAGGGGCGGAGGGGGCGAAAAACCACCCCACCCGCCCCCACCCTCCCCTCAGCCCTCCAGCCCCCAACTATGAATCCGCCGAGGATGCACACGGATCAGCTCCTCACTGAAATGTGGTCCCAACTCATGTGGCCCGGTGAGGAGTTCGGCATCGCCCCGGATGTCGACGCCTCTCACCCTCCAGGGGTGGAGGCTGACGATGTCGTCGACGACGAGCGCGACCTTCGGGTTCTTCTGAAGGTTCCGCCACTTCTTGGTGGACCCCATCGCATAGCCGCCGATCAGAATCGTCCCGTCGTCCTGCGGGAAGAAGCCGACGGGATTCGCCTGCGGCTGCCCGTGGGCATCGACGGTGGCCAGCCGCCCCAGCCGCTGCGATTTGAGATACGCACGCTCGGCCTCGCTGAATTCGGTCATGGGGCACCCAAACACGCGGGTACCCCGGTCCGCATCGGATCCTGGCCCTAGGGCCGGGGACGTAGTACGCGTGTACGGCCGTGCGCCCAATGGCGTGCAATGGGGCGAGAGTGCGTTGGTGGGACCGACGACTCGGGAATCGTTGGGCGCATGACCCGCGCGATCAAGGTCCGGCACGTCCTCGCGGTCCTGGTGACAACCCTGGTTCTCGCCCCACCGTCCGCGAGAGCCGACGCGGCACCCGCACTCGGCCCCTTCGCCATCGCCCCGAGCCCCACCTGGACCGGAACCTGGGAAGGCGCCGCCTCCGGCACCACCCCCGCACTGCCCGGCGCCTCGATCCGCAACGTCGTGCACACCAGCGTCGGCGGCACCGCAGCCCGCGTCCGGATCTCCAACCGGCTCGGTACGCGGCCCCTCCAACTCGGCGCCGTCACCCTCGCGTTGCAGGAGCCGGGCGCGCCGAGAAGCCCGAAGGCCGTCGCGGGTTCGATGCGCACCGCCACGTTCGGGGGCGCCAGGACGGTGACGATCCCGGTGGGCAAGGACCTGGTGACCGACCCCGTGTACCTCCCGATCCCCGCCGACGCCAACCTCCTGGTCTCGGTGCACACCCCCGCCGACTCGGGCCCGGCGACCTACCACCGCTCCGCCATCCAGGCCAACTTCGTTGCTCCCAAGGGCAATCGGACCGCCGAGGAGAGCGGCACCGCGTACACCACCGCCATCGGCAACTGGTACTACGTGACCGGTGTCGACGTACTCGGCACCTCCGCCGCGGGCAGCGTGGTCGCGCTCGGCGACTCCATCACCGACGGCACCGGTTCGTCCTTCAGCGCCGACCACCGCTGGCCCGACCGGCTCGCCGACCGCCTCAAGGCCCTCCCGTCGAACCGCCGGCTCGGCGTCCTCAACGCGGGTATCTCCGGAAACCGCCTCCTCCTGGAGGGCCGCGGGCCCAGCGCACTGGCCCGCCTCGACGCCGACGTCCTGTCCCGCACCGGCGTGCGCGTGGTGATCGTGATGGAAGGCATCAACGACCTCAAGGGCAGCCCGGAGCAGACGAGAACCGCCGCCTTCGAGGACGCGTACCGCCGCATCGTGAGCCGCGCACACGCCCGAGGGATCCGCGTCATCGGGGCGACGCTCACCCCGTACGGCGGCCACGGCGCCTACACCCCGGCCCGTGAGGCCGTACGCCAGAAGGTCAACGCCGTGATCCGCACGCGCGGCCTCTTCGACGCGGTCGTGGACTTCGACGCCGTCGTCCGCGACCCGGCCCGCCCGAGCCGCATCCTCCCGGCCTACGACCCCGGTGACCATCTCCACTTCAACGACGCCGGCATGAAGGCGATGGCCGACAGGATCGACCTGGCGAAGCTGACAGCGTGGACTCCTTGATCAGAAGGTTCAGGCGCCATCAACCCCAGATCACCGCCCCCAGCCACGCCCCCATGATCAGCAGGCACGCGAACAGCTCCGTCAGCACACTCCACCCGCCCGCGCGCATCGCCGTCCGCAACGACGCCACGGCCCGCGCGTGCCCGCCGAGGCGCAGCCGCTCGGAGAGGTAGATCCCGCAGAGGAAACCGGGTATCGCGCCGGCCACCGGCACCAGAAAGAAACCGAGCAGGGCCCCGGCCCCGGCGTATACCGCCATTCGAGGGGTTGCTCCGCTCTCCCGCAGGCGTCTGGGCGGCAGCATCCACCGGACAGCCTGGGACAGCAGCAGGACCCCGGTCGCGCCCACGAGCACGGCCCAGGCGAGCGCCCGGGTGTCCTCCAGTGCCCACCACAGGACCGCGGCCCATACGAGCCACGACCCCGGTACGCCGGCCACCAGTACTCCGGCCAGGCCGAGCAGTATCACCACGCCGACCAGCAGGAGTTCCCACGCTCCCATCTGCCCAGCCTGACTGAGCGGGCGGGAAACCGCAGGTCAGTCCCGGGCCACCCAGGCCTTTGCGTACGCGTGCCAGCCCAGCTGGAGCCGGGTCGTCACGCCCGTCAGTTCCATCAGCCGCTTCACCCGGCGCTGCACGGTCCGCAGCCCCAGATCGAGCTGCTTGGCGACGCTCGCGTCGGTCAGCCCGGCAAGGAGCAGCGAAAGGATCTCCAGATCGGTGCCGTCCGGGCCGTCCGCCTCCTGCTCCGCGACGGCCCCGCCGCTGAGCCGCAGTGGCAGCGCGTCCCGCCACACCGACTCGAACAGCCCGGAGAGCAGCTCGAGCAGTCCGCTCTCGTGGACGACCAGTGCGGCGGGTTCCGCGGTGCGAGAGCTGAGCGGCACCATCGCGAGTGTCCGGTCGGCGATCACCAGCTTGGTCGGCACCTTGTCCACGACCCGCACCTGCTCGTCCCGGCCGAGGGCGGCGGACAGCTCGGTGATCCCGTTGGGCATGTCGAGGACCGCCCGCTCGATGACCACGCGGTAGCGGACGCCCCGGTCCACGGCCTGTTCCTCCGCGTCGTTGTCCATCCCGGAGACGGCGAGCGGGTTGTCGGTGACCAGCGCGCACACCTCCTCGGCCGCGCCGAGCTGGAGCTGCAGGAACCGCTGCGAGACCGCCGCCGAGCCGATCACCACCTCGACCAGGTCGTGGACGGCGGGCTCGGCGGCCTGCCCGCGGTACTCCTCGGCGAGCAGCGCGGCCGCCAGCTCCGCCTTCTCCAGCTCGTGCCGCTGCTGGGTGAGCAGCGCGCCGAGGGCCACACCGGGCGGTGCGGCGACCCAGCGCCCCGGGCGCGCCGAGGACTGGGCCGCGAGTCCGTGCCGTTCAAGGCGGCGCAGGGCGCGCTCCGTGTCGTACTCGCCGAGCGTGAGCCGCCGCGCGAGATCGGGCACGTCGGCGGCGCCCACGGACACCAGCGCCCGGTACGCCGACTCGTGCGTCTCGTCCAGACCTATCGCTCCCAGCATGCGGCGATGCCCCTCCCCAAGGATCGGTTTCTGCAGGTCGGCGACAGCAGTGGCGGAAAACAGCCACGGCGTAAACCCGCCTCGCACATCATCACCGCACCACCCGCCCATCTGACAAGCTCACGCCACCGCGGCTTCACACACCGTCCGTAATGCCCTGCTTGGTCATCGCGAGCGGGCCGAGCGCGGCTGTGAATCACAGCGGAGCTTCAGGAAGTCAGGTCACACTCGGGGCCGAACTGACCGACAGCGACGACAATTCGGTCACAGAGACTGTGACCCGGACCTATGACGTGTACTAGGTCCCGGTCACTCCGGCGCCGCCGGGCGGTTCTCCCGTGGGGGGTGGGACCGCCCGGCGGTTTCGCCGCAACGGCCTTTCGCAGGGCGTCCGCTTCGCATCGCCGTTCGACGATTCATCCGACACGCCGTTCGAGGGCCAGTCCCTTGGCCGGTTTTTCCGGATGCCCCGTTTTCATCCGGCTCCCGCGGTGGACAATTAGGGGCATGAGCCAGCAGGGGGAGAAGCCCACCGGTCATGAGGACGACTGGTGGGGGCAGTTGTACGACGACTCCACCGAGGACACGGGGCCCGCGGCCGTGGCCGATTCCCTCGACGACCGGTTCGCGTCGGCCGTGGGGACGGTGGGCGTTGAGCCCGCGCCCGTTCCACGACCGGAGCGGAAGCCGGAAGCCGACGTCCCTCCTCATCCGGAGCGGAGGCCCGAGCTCGACGCCCCGCCTCATCCGGAGCGGACGCCCGGGTTCGATGCCCCGCCTCATCCGGACGGGCCTCCGGCCGTACCGGACCGGCCCCCGGCCGTACCGGAGCAGCGTCCCGCCCGCTGGGAGCGCGGCGACACCCCCAGGCAGAGCCCCAGCCCTGGTCTCGGGCAGAGCCCCAGCCCTGGTCTCGGGCAGAGCCCCAGCCCTGGTCTCGGGCAGAGCCCCAGCCCTGGTCTCGGGCAGAGTCCCGACCCAGGTCTCGGGCAGAGCCCCGCCCCCTGGGAGGCCCCACCCGCCCCGCCGCCCACAGGTCCGCCCGCCGACCCGTCCGTTCCCGCCATCTTCCCGCCGGGGCCGACCCCGCCGGGTTTCCGCCCGCAGCAGCCCCCGAGTCGTACGTCCACGGAGTCCCCCGCCGCGGCCGCTCCTGTCTCGCACGCGCCCGCCTCGCAGGCTCCCGTGCCCCAGGACGCCCCGCCACCGCCCGCCCTCCAGAGCCGCACACCCACGCTCTCCGTCCCGTACCAGCCCCCCACCGTCGACTACGTCGGCTCGGGCCCGCCCACCTACGACGCCGAACCCACCGCCCTCCCGCCCGCCGACCCGGACGAGCTCGACGACCTGGTCGCCGACACGGTGCTGGACGGCGCGCGCTACGGGACCAGCACGCTGCGCGCCGTCTCCGTGCGCGGGGACTCCGCGCGCTACCGGGGCGAACCACGCCGGGATTCGCTGCTCACCGCCCGGTTCGGGACGGGCGAGCAGGCGCTCGTGCTCGTCGCGATGGCGACCGGGGCCCGTGCCACGCCCGGCGCGCACCTGGCCGCGGCCGAGGCCTGCCAGTGGATCGGGCGGGCCGTGGGGCGCAGCCATGTGCGGCTGGCCGAGGACATCCGGGCCGCCCGGCGCGGGGACCTGAAGTCGGGGCTGCACCGGCTCACCGACCGCAGCCTCGGCAAACTGCGGGCGAGCGCGGCCGAGCAGGGCATCGAACCCGAGGAGTACACCGCCAGCCTGCGGTGCCTGCTGCTGCCCGCCGATCCCGAGTGCCGTACGCGCGTGTTCTTCGGCGTCGGGGCCGGGGGCCTGTTCCGGTTGCGGGACGGCGAGTGGCAGGACATTGAGCCGCGGGTCGCCGACGCCGCCGGGGAGGCCGTGGTCGGCTTCGGGTCGCTGCCGCACGAGACCCCGGAGGGCGACCGGCTCACCATGGACCTGGGGATCACCACACCCCCGAGCCCGTACGAGGCGATCGCCGAACCGCCCCGCGCCCCGTTCCGTTTCCGCGCCTCCGTCGCCCGCCCGGGGGACACCCTCCTGCTGTGCACCGGCGGCCTCGCGGAGCCGCTGCGCGGCGAACCCGAGCTCGCGGAGCATCTGACGGCGCGGTGGTCGGAGGGGGAACCGCCCGGTCTCGCCGCGTTCCTCGCGGACACCCAGGTGCGGGTCAAGGGATACGCCGACGATCGGACAGCGGCGGCCGTTTGGGAGGCGTAACGGTTGGCCTTGTGAATTCATGGAACCCAGAGGGATCTCCGGATACCGAAGGGCACGTGAAGTCATGGCCAAGCAGAACGTCGCCGAACAGTTTGTCGACATCCTCGCCCGTGCGGGGGTGAAGCGGATGTACGGAGTCGTCGGCGACAGCCTCAACCTGGTCGTCGACGCGATCCGGCGCAACTCCGCCATCGACTGGATCCACGTCCGGCACGAGGAGACCGCCGCGTTCGCCGCGGGCGCCGAGGCCCAGGTCACCGGCAGGCTCGCCGCCTGCGCCGGTTCCTGCGGCCCAGGGAACCTGCACCTGATCAACGGCCTGTACGACGCCCACCGCTCCATGGCCCCGGTGCTCGCCCTCGCCTCCCACATCCCCTCCAGCGAGATCGGCCTCGGCTACTTCCAGGAGACCCACCCCGAACGGCTGTTCAACGAGTGCAGCCACTACAACGAGATGATCTCCAACCCGAAGCAGATGCCGAGGCTGCTCCAGACCGCCATCCAGCACGCGGTGGGCCAGTCCGGCGTCAGCGTCGTCTCACTCCCCGGCGACATCGCCTCCGAGCCCGCCCCCGACAAGGCCCTGGAGACCGCCCTCGTCACCTCCCGGCCCAGCGTCCGCCCCGGTGACGCCGAGATCGACAAGCTCGTCGCGATGATCGACGAGGCCGACAAGGTCACCCTCTTCTGCGGCAGCGGCACGGCGGGCGCACACGCCGAGGTCATGGAGTTCGCGGAGAAGATCAAGTCCCCGGTCGGGCACGCGCTGCGGGGCAAGGAATGGATCCAGTACGACAACCCGTACGACGTCGGCATGAGCGGCCTCCTCGGCTATGGCGCCGCCTATGAGGCAACTCATGAGTGCGATCTCCTCATCCTGCTCGGCACCGACTTCCCGTACAACGCCTTCCTCCCCGACAACGTCAAGATCGCCCAGGTCGACGTCCGCCCCGAGCGCCTGGGCCGCCGCTCCAAGCTCGAACTGGCCGTGTGGGGCGATGTGAAGGAGACCCTGCGCTGTCTCACCCCGCGGGTGCGGACCAAGGAGAACCGGCGTTTCCTCGACAGGATGCTGAAGAAGCACGCGGACGCGCTCGAAGGAGTCATCAAGGCGTACACGAGGAAGGTGGAGAAGCACGTTCCGATCCACCCCGAGTACGTCGCCTCTCTCGTCGACGAACTCGCCGACGAGGACGCGGTGTTCACCGTCGACACCGGGATGTGCAATGTGTGGGCGGCTCGCTACATCTCGCCCAACGGCCGGCGCCGCGTGATCGGTTCGTTCTCGCACGGCTCGATGGCGAACGCGCTGCCGATGGCCATCGGCGCCCAGTTCACCGACCGGGAGCGGCAGGTCGTCTCGATGTCGGGCGACGGCGGATTCTCCATGCTGATGGGCGACTTCCTCACCCTCGTCCAGTACGACCTGCCGGTGAAGGTCGTTCTCTTCAACAACTCCTCCCTGGGTATGGTCGAGTTGGAGATGCTGGTGGCGGGGCTTCCCTCGTACGGGACCACGAACAAGAACCCCGACTTCGCGGCTGTGGCTCGCGCTTGCGGTGCCTACGGTGTTCGGGTCGAGAAGCCCAGGCAGCTTGCCGGTGCGCTCAAGGACGCCTTCAAGCACAAGGGTCCCGCCCTTGTCGACATCGTCACCGATCCCAACGCCCTGTCCATTCCGCCGAAGATCAGCGCGGAGATGGTTACCGGGTTCGCGCTGTCGGCCTCGAAGATCGTGCTGGACGGGGGAGTGGGGCGGATGGTTCAGATGGCCCGCTCCAACCTACGGAACGTGCCGCGTCCTTAGACGCGTCGGCGCTCAGTCGGCCCTGGGGGCCAGGGGGCGGGGGGGCTTGGAGGCTTTTCGCCCCCTCCTCTTCTACCCGTCCCTTGCTTCCGGGCTACGCCCGGTTCAGCCCGTCCGGCGTTTGAGGACGAGGCCGTTCAGGCCGACAGCGGGGGTCTGGGGGCGGCAGCCCCCAGGTACGGGACGGGTAGGGGCGGAGGAGGCGAAAAACCTCCGGCCCGGGCTGAATACGGCTGGATCGGCAGTGGTGGATCGGTAGTTGGGCCGATCGTCATCGGCCGGTGCGTCCCCACGGATGTCGGCTCGCAGGTGTGTGGGTGCACAGGGTCGAGCGGTGGCCCGAACTGCAGACGTACCGCCTCCACCAGAGTGTCCTTCCCGGCAGGGGCGCCGGGCATTCGGCCCCGTACGAACGGTCGTTGACGATTCGACATGACTGTCGCGTGGTGGAGCGGGCATGGATCCCCGTGAACGTGTTCGAGCGGGAAGGAACCGACATCGGCGCGCAGGCGGGGGTCATGAAGAGGCAGGCACGAGGAGGTGGTCCGATGGCCATCGGGGCCTCCTCCGGGGAAACGGTGGAGGAAGCGGCCGACAGCGCGATGGAGCCGGGCAGTGCGCAGTTGAGGCGCAGGCTGGGCAGGGCGGATCTGCGGGCGGTGCCCGAGGTCCGGAAGGCGCTGAGGGAACTCTTACGGCACTGGGGGAGGCCGGGTAGGTCGGAGATAGCCGAGCTGCTGACCAGCGAGCTGGTCACCAACGCACTCATCCACACCGATCACGACGCGGTCCTGACGGCCACCGTCGGGCCCCGTGGACTCCGCGTGGAGGTAAGGGACTTCGTGGGACGCAGGCCCATGCTGCGGGTACCGAACGCCGACGACGGTACGCATGGCAGAGGGCTCGTTCTCGTCCAGTCCCTCGCGGACGCGTGGGGTGTGCGGACGCATGGCGTGGGCAAGGCGGTGTGGTTCGAACTGGACGGCGGCGCGGTGTAGAGCAAACCGCGCCGCCGTCCCAGTGTTCTCAGTCCTGGCCGAAGGTTCCGGCCGGTGGTTCTGGCCGGTGACCCCGGCCGAACGTCCTAGCCGAACTGCTGCTCGAGATCCTTGAGCTTGCGCTCCAGGGAGTCGAGTCGCGGCAGGGCCATCGTGTCGTCCTCCGCCGTGAGGTCGACGGTGAACGGCTCAGCGCTCTTGCGGACGGGCTGAAGGGAGGGCCGCGAGCGGACGGGCAGCTGCTCCGGGGCCGATATCGCAGGCTCCGCGGAGGCCTGGGCGGAGGTTCGCTCCACGGTCGCCGACTCGAGTTCCCGTCCGCCACCGCCGCCACCACCGGGGCCGGGGGGCAGAGCCTTGTGGCCACGGCTGAGCGCCTTGAGGTGCGCACGCTCGACGCGCTCCTCGTTGCGGCGGCGCAGCCGCGTCTGCTCCTTCTGGCGCTTGTCCTCGCGCACTTCGTCCACGGCCTCGTCGAGGGTGCGGACGTTCTCGAGCAGCATCAACGACCAGGCGCTGTACGTCTCACGGGGCGCGCGCAGCCAGCGGACGATCCGGATCTGCGGCAGCGGACGCGGGACCAGGCCCTGCTCACGGAGCGCGGCACGACGGGTCTGCTTCAGCGCGCGGTCGAACAGCACAGCGGCCGACAGGGACATGCCGGCGAAGAACTGCGGGGCGCCCTCGTGGGTGAGGCCCCGGGGCGCGTGCATCCAGTTGAACCAGGCGGCGGCACCGGCGAACGTCCACACCAGTATCCGGGAGCCGAGCGCCGCGTCACCGTGGCTGGCCTCGCGCACCGCGAGCACGGAGCAGAACATGGCCGCGCCGTCCAGGCCGAACGGGACCAGGTACTCCCAGCCGCCGGAGAGGCCGAGGTTCTCCTCGCCGAAGCCGACCAGTCCCTTGAAGGAGAGCGCGGCCGCGACCGCGGCGCAGATGAAGAGCAGCATGTAGGAGGCGGTGCCGTAGAGGGCTTCCTTGCGCCTGCGGCGCTCCTCGCTGCGCTCCCACGAGTCTTCCGTGCCCGCCGCTTTCTCCCCGGACCGCTTGCCGCGCGCGAGCACCGCCACCGCCGCCAGCAGGCCCAGGAGCAAAACGGCGCCCGGAAGCAGCCAGTTCAGCGATATGTCGGTCAGTCTCATCTGGGGTCCCTTGCATTGGGATAGGGCGTAACGCCCGTCATAGTGGCCCAATCCCATCGGCCCTCAGGGGTTTTCGGGGCAAGAGGCCGCCAAGGGAGTGCAAGGGGATGCGCAAGGCGACATTCTGCTCGAACTGCCGCGCGAGGGACGGGAGTTGAGTGCGATTAACACTACCCGTACGGGTGGTTCAACGGAAAGTTCCTGCGACAAGTGAGGAAATTGTGAAGCGCCTGTAATCCGCGGACGCCTCCGTGGGCGGTCCAGCGGGAGTTGATCTTAGGGCATGTGCGGGGGCGGTCCGACCCGGGGTGCCTCGAACGGTCTGCCCCGGGGTGCCTCAACTTGCGGCGGCGGCCGTCAACTTGGCGACGCGGTCGGCATCGCAGGTACGCGGGCAGGTGGCGCAGGTGTCCTCGGGGCGCAGTGTGTAGAAGAGGCAGCAGCTCACCCGGTCGCGGGTGGGCAGGGACTCCCCGTTCGGTCCTGTCAGTTCACGGAACGCGGCGGAACCCGCGTACGGCCGGGTCGCCCCCGGCAGCAGCAGCTCCAGCTCGCTCATCGCGCGCCGCTCCTCGCCGAGGAGGTGGGCGACGTACCAGAGGCCCTCGACGATCTCGTCCGTCGCCATGCCCCACAGGGCCCGGCCGCGCCGTCGCATGCGCGGGCCGAAACCGCCGAGGACCGGTTCCAGGTGCTCGGCCACGGCGGACCGCACCTCGGCCCGCAGGGCCTCCTCGTCCGGCACGACGCGGGCGCCGGGCAGGCCGGCCGCGGGGTCGTCCGGCAGGCAGGCGAACTCTCCGGTCCGCACCGCCATGCGGCCGAGGGCGCGCTGGAATGTGACCTGCTCCACAGGGAGGCGGGGCACCCGGCGCTCCAGGAACCACGGCACGGTGATCAGCAGGCAGGCGGGCCAGGCGTAGCGGTGCAGCCCGAAGCTGGCCACCACGTCGGGGCGCGCCCGTTGCCCGTAGTCCCGGATCACCTGGGCGTCGTCCCACGCCAGGAACGCGTCGAGGTCGGCCCCGCCCGCCGCGAGCCCGGCGGCGCCGACCCAGCCGTCGTCCCGAGGGGCCGCTTCGTCCTGTCCGAGTTCCGTGACGCTCAGTCCGGGGAAGACCTCGGTCAGCCGGGCGTACGCGTCCGCGACCGCCGAACGGGCCGGACGTGCCTCGGCACGGGCCGGGGCGCCTGCGGTCGGGGCGGGAGCGTGCATACGGTGACCATCGCTTCACGATCGTTGAAAGGTTAGCCTTACCTTACCCTGAGCGATCGATGTTTGAACTGACAGCGACTGGGCCTATGGTGCTTGACGGACGAGTAACAACCGCCGCATTGACCCCCAAGTACCAACAAGCCCGGAGGAGGTTCCCGTGGAGCAGGCCGGTCCGCGCAGCGCGCACGGCTCCGCAGGGGCGGGAACCCCGGACATCCGTACGGAGGCCGTTCGGGTGCCCGCGCAGCCGCAGGCCGCGGACGTGGACCGGGAGAGGCATGCCGCCCCGGGAGGTGCCGGGGTCCGCGGTGAGCACACGCACAGCGAGGCGCCCATCCCGCGCCCCCGCGCCGAGAGCGCGCGTCCCGTTGTACAGCGAGCCTCCGTACGCGGGCAGATCCTCGACGCCCTGCGCGCCGCGCTCGTGGCGGGTGAGCTGGCGCCGGGGGAGGTCTACTCGGCGCCCGTCCTCGGTGAGCGTTTCGGGGTGTCGGCGACGCCCGTACGGGAGGCGATGCAGCAGCTCGCGCTCGAAGGTGCCGTCGAGGTCGTACCCAACCGCGGGTTCCGGGTCGTCGAGCGCGGCACGCGTGAGCTGGCCGAACTCGCCGAGATCCGCGCCCTGATCGAGGTCCCGGTGATGCTGCGGCTGGCCCGTACGGTGCCCGCCGCGCGCTGGGCCGAGCTGCGCCCGCTCGCCGACGCGACGGTACGGGCCGCGTCCCTCGGCTGCCGGGCGACCTACGCCGAGTCCGACCGCGCCTTCCACCGCGCCGTCCTCGCCCTCGCCGGCAACAGCCAGCTGGTGCGGATCGCCGACGACCTGCACCGCCGCGCCCAGTGGCCCCTGGTCGGCGGCCCCGCCACCCGCGGCCGCGCCGACCTCGTCGCCGACGCCGCCGAACACACCGCCCTCCTGGAGGCGCTGGCCGCCCAGGACCTGCCGGTCGTGCAGTCGCTGGTACGGGAGCACTTCGCGGGCGCGTAGCCGCCCTCGGTGAGCGAACCCCTGGTGGCGCCCGTGTCACGGACGCGTGGGCTCCGCGCAACGAGTCCCGTACAGGGGCAACCCGGCGCCCGGCCGGTCGCGTGCTCCCCCGTGCAGGCACGACCACTCCTACTCCCGGGGGCGACCGACGATGGGTCCCGATCCAGGCTGGCAGGCGCAGCAGCAGTTCGACCAGTCACGCCGATTCCGTGAGATGAACGACCAGATGGACGCCCAGCGCCGCCGACGGGCCCGCAGGGGTTCGGGCTCGGGTCTCAGCGACCTGCTGAAGCTGGCCCTCCTCGTGGGCGTCGTCGTCCTCTTTGCCCAGAACCCCGAACTGCGCGCCGAGGCCTGGACGTTCGCCCAGGAGTTGTGGGCGGACGTCCAGAACAGCTGAGCGCTCCGCTGGAAGTGGCGGGATGTGCCGTCGACCGTCTGCGGCACCGCCGTGGCTGGTCGCGCAGTTCCCCGCGCCCCTTCAGGGCGCCGGCAAACCGCAGCGGACTTCATCCGCCCTGCTTGGCGGCAGCTAGGCCGTCGCCGCCGGTGGGTCCAACTGCTGTGCCAGCCACGTCGGTACGCCGCCCAGAAGCCGGAACAGCCGTCCCGCCTCGGCCCGTAGCCGGGACGCCTCCGGCTCGGTCTCGGCGTCCGCGAGAGAGGCGAGCGCCGGGACGGTGCCGACGAGGAAGCCCAACTCCTCGCGGATCCGCAGGGATTCTGCGAAGCCGTGCCGGGCCTCCGCCAACTCGCCCTCCTGGAGGGCGAGTCCGGCGAGATGACGCCAGGTGAAGGAAAGCAGCAGGAGGTCGCCGTTCGCCGTGGCGCCCGCGTGGGCGCGCCGGTAGGCGGCGCGCGCGGACTCCGGCGAATGCGCGAGGTTCTGGGCGACCAGACCGCGCCGGAAGTCCAGGAGCGCCCGCCCCGGCGCCCCGGGCGTGATCAACGCGGCGGCCCGGCTGAGCGCGGCCCGCGCCTCGTCCGCGCGGTCCCGCACGCCGAGCAGCGTGGCCGCGTACGCGAGCTGCCCGCGCTCACACGCCGCCGCGCCCCGCTCGTCGTCGCTCTGGGCCACCGCCTCCGCCGTCCGCAGCGCGTCCTCCGCCTCGGCCCAGCCCTGCTCGGTGTACAGACACCCCTCCACAAGAAGCGACGCTCTCTGCAGCGCCGCCCCCGCGGTGCGCGGATCGAGCAGCGCCGCCGCGTCGGCCCAGCAGGCGCGCGAGCGCAGCCGCCATACCGCGGTCTGGAGCGGATCGTCCCCTGCAGTCGTTCCGGAACCAGACATGGCGGAATGCGCCACGTTGCCCTCCCCGAGCACACCATTGAGCTGTTGAGTGCTGGCATCTCAGCACGGATCGCGGGGCCCGGCCAAGGGGGTGGGTGAAGGATTTCACAAAGTCATTGATCTCACTCGGCGCATCCGGGCAGCCACAAATCAGCTCATTCGCAGTGCCAGGAAGAAGTCCAGCTTGTCCTCCAGGCGGGAAAGATCACGACTCGTCAACTGCTCGATTCGGCCCACGCGGTAGCGCAGCGTGTTGACGTGCAGGTGGAGACGGGCGGCGCAACGGGTCCAGGATCCGTCGCAGTCGAGGAACGCCTCCAGGGTGGGGATCAGTTCCGCGCGATGGCGTCTGTCGTAGTCCCGCAGCGGATCCAGGAGCCGGGCCGTGAACGCCCGGCGCACGTCGTCCGGCACGAAGGGCAGCAGCAGCACGTGGGACGCCAGCTCCTGGTGCCCGGCCGCGCACACCCGCCCCGGGCGGGCGGCGGCGACCCGGCGGGCGTGCCGGGCCTCCTCCAGGGCGCCGCGCAGCCCCTCCGCCGAGTGCACGGCGGCGCTGACGCCGAGCGTGAGCCGCCCGTCGTCGTTCAGACCGGCCGTCAGCGGGTCCCGTACGGCCTCCAGCAGCGTGTCGGCGAGCAGCCCGGTCTCCGTGCCGTCGTGCTCCGAGGACACCGCGGGAAGCGCGAGCAGGGCGATCGCCTCCTCGCCGGTGTGGGCGACGGCGATGCGGTCGGAGTGCTCAGGACCCGCGGATAGCGGATTGACGAGGATCTCCTCCAGGAGCGACTGGGCGACCGGGCCGCCCTCGATGTCACCGCCGTCCCACTCGACGCGGGCCACGACCACCTGCCAGTGCGGGGCCGCGCCGAGCCCGGGCAGCAGCACCGGAGCGGCGACCCGCAGGCGCGCCGCGATCTCCGCGGGCGCCGCGCCCGTCTGCACCAGCTCCAGGACCTCCTGCGCGAGCCGCCGCCGCACGGTGCGCGCCGCGTCCCGCCGCTCCCGCTCGACCGAGATCAGCTGGGTGACGCCCTGGAGCAGGTCGAGCCGCTCCTCGGGCCAGTCCCCGGCGTCCGCCTCGACCGCGAGCAGCCAGTCGGAGAGCACCGTCTCGCGCACATCCCGGGACGCGCCCGTGGAGCGGCCCGAGGAGGGGATCGGGAAGAGCGAGTACGTCGTCGTGCCCACCGTCACCCGGTGCGGCCCCCGGCGCCCGGTGCGCGCCGCCGCAAGATGCTCGGCGGCCAGCTTGGCGCAGACGTCCGCGGGCAGCGCGGCCCCCGCGAGCTTCGAGCCCGCGATGGGGCGGCCGGTGGGCGAGAGCACCCAGGCCCGCAGATCCAGGTCGGAGCCGAGCAGGTCCAGGACGACATCGGGTCCGCCGCCCGCCGGTCCTGACGTCATCATCCGCCGGTGCCGGTCCACCACGGCCGCCAGATCCCCGGCCCGCTCGCCCGAGACCTGCCGTACGACGTGCTCGGTGATCGTCGCGAAGGCCACCGACTCGTTCACCCCGAACAGCGGCAGCCGGTGCCGGACGCAGGCCTGGATCAGATCGTCCGGCACGTCGCCGAGCTCCGCCTCACCTGCGGCGAGGGCCGCGACCCCGGCGCCCGCGAGGATGCGTACGAAGGGCTCGGAGTCCGCGGCGTCGTGCCGCCAGGCGAGACCGGTGAGGACCAGCTCACCGCCCGAGAGATAGCGGCTGGGATCCTTGAGGTCAGTGGTCATCACACCGCGTACGGTGCGATCCAGCTCGTCCTCGCCGCCGAGCAGCCGCAGGCCCAGCGCGTCGGTGTCCAGCAGTGCGCGCAGCCGCATTCTCGTCGCCGCCGATCTTTGTCTTGAAATCTACGATGGATCTGTACGACTCCGGGGTGAGGACCCCGCGAGCGGGGTTTCCGCCCGCCTGAGCCTGTGTCCTGGGCTTTCGAGAGCTGTGCTCACTGTTTCCAGGGAAAAACAGAGAGGTTACTGATGACCTCCGTTCATACGAATCTACAAGATGCGCACCCTGGCCAGCCAACTCCTTCATGGTTTCGGTGACTGACCCCGGTGGAGGACGGCGCTGTGTACTGGCCTCACTCCGCGTTAACAACTCATGAACGAGCCGGGCCTGCCGCACACGATCTGGCTTGATCAGAACCACCACGATACGAATGAAGAGAGCCACTCATGGACTTCCTTCGCCCCGCCAGTTGGGAGGAGGCGCTCGCCGCCAAGGCTGAGCACCCCACCGCTGTGCCGATTGCGGGTGGCACCGATGTGATGGTCGAGATCAACTTCGACCACCGCAGGCCCGAGTACCTCCTCGATCTGAACCGCATCGGCGAGCTGAGCGACTGGGAGGTCGGCGAGGAGAGCGTGCGCCTGGGCGCCTCCGTGTCCTACACCAAGATCATGGATCACCTGCGCGGCGAACTGCCCGGCCTTGCCCTCGCCTCCCACACGGTGGCCTCCCCGCAGATCCGCAACCGCGGCGGCGTCGGCGGCAACCTCGGCACCGCCTCCCCGGCCGGCGACGCCCACCCCGCGCTCCTCGCGGCCGGCGCCGAGGTCGAGGCCCAGTCCGTACGCGGCACGCGCCTGATCCCGATCGACGAGTTCTACACGGGCGTGAAGCGCAACGCGCTCGCTCCCGACGAGCTCATCAGGGCCGTACACATCAAGAAGGCGGACGGCCCGCAGCAGTACTCCAAGGTCGGCACCCGCAACGCCATGGTCATCGCGGTCTGCGCCTTCGGCCTGGCACTGCACCCGTCCACGCGCACGGTCCGCACCGGCATCGGCTCCGCCGCGCCCACGCCCGTCCGCGCCAAGGCCGCCGAGGAGTTCCTGAACGCGGCGCTCGAAGAGGGCGGCTTCTGGGACAACGGCAGGATCATCACTCCGTCGGTCGCCAAGCAGTTCGCGGACCTCTGCTCCGCCGCCTGCAACCCGATCGACGACGTCCGGGGCACGGCGAGCTACCGCCGCCACGCGGTGGGCATCATGGCCCGCCGGACGCTCACCTGGACCTGGGAGTCGTACCGCGGCACCGCCGCCCGCACGGAGGGAGTCGCGTAATGCGCGTCAATTTCACGGTCAACGGCCGTCAGCAGGAAGCCGACGACGTGTGGGAGGGCGAGTCCCTGCTGTACGTGCTGAGGGAGCGGATGGGCCTGCCTGGCTCGAAGAACGCCTGCGAGCAGGGCGAGTGCGGTTCCTGCACGGTCCGCCTCGACGGCGTACCCGTCTGTTCGTGTCTCGTCGCGGCCGGCCAGGTCGAGGGGCGCGAGGTCGTCACGGTGGAGGGGCTCGCGGAGTACGCGAAGCAGCGCTCCTGTGGGACCGGCGCCTGCGGTACGTCGGGTACGTCGCTTCAGGACGCCCAGCAGTGGAATTCCAAGCCGCAGGACTCGCACACCGGCGAGGGCGGCGAACTCGCGCCGATCCAGCAGGCGTTCATCGACGCCGGCGCCGTCCAGTGCGGCTTCTGCACCCCCGGTCTGCTGGTCGCGGCCGACGAGATGCTGGAGCACAACCCGACCCCGACCGACGCGGACATCCGCGAGGCGCTCTCGGGCAACCTGTGCCGCTGCACCGGCTACGAGAAGATCATGGACGCGGTCCGGCTGGCGGCCGCACGGCAGTCTGAGGCGGTCTGACCATGGGAACGACAGGTACGCCCACCAACATCACCCAGGGCTCCAAGACCAAGGGCGGCATCGGCGAGTCGACGCTGCGTCCGGACGGCACCCTCAAGGTCACCGGCGAGTTCGCGTACTCGTCCGACATGTGGCACGAGGACATGCTCTGGGGCCAGATCCTGCGCTCGCCGGTCGCGCACGCCGAGATCGTGTCGATCGACACGGTCGAGGCGCTGAAGACACCGGGCGTCTACGCCGTCCTGACGTACGACGACCTGCCGACCGCGGTGAAGAACTACGGCCTGGAGATCCAGGACACCCCGGTCCTCGCCCACGGCAAGGTCCGCCACCACGGCGAGCCGGTCGCGATCGTCGCCGCCGACCACCCGGAGACCGCGCGCCGCGCCGCCGCCAAGATCAAGGTCGAGTACCGCGATCTCCCGGTCATCACGGACGAGGCGTCGGCCACCGCGCCGGACGCGATCCTCATCCACGAGGGCCGCGACGACCACCACATCGGCCATGTCCCGCACCCGAACATCGTGCACCGACAGCCGATCATCCGCGGCGACGCCGACGAGGCCGCCAAGAAGGCCGACTTCATCGTCAAGGGCGAGTACACCTTCGGCATGCAGGACCAGGCCTTCCTCGGCCCGGAGTCCGGTCTCGCCGTGCCGTCCGAGGACGGCGGCGTCGAGCTCTACATCGCCACCCAGTGGCTGCACTCCGACCTCAAGCAGATCGCCCCGGTCCTGGGCCTCCCCGAGGACAAGGTCCGTATGACGCTGTCCGGCGTCGGCGGCGCGTTCGGCGGCCGCGAGGACCTGTCGATGCAGATCCACGCCTGCTTGCTGGCGCTGCGCACCGGCAAGCCCGTCAAGATCGTCTACAACCGCTTCGAGTCCTTCTTCGGGCACGTCCACCGCCACCCCGCGAAGCTCTACTACGAGCACGGGGCGACGAAGGACGGCAAGCTCACGCACCTGAAGGCACGGATCGTCCTCGACGGCGGCGCGTACGCCTCCGCCTCCCCGGCGGTCGTCGGCAACGCCTCCTCGCTGGGCGCGGGACCGTACGTCGTCGACAACGTCGACATCGAGGCCATCGCGCTGTACACCAACAACCCGCCCTGCGGCGCCATGCGCGGCTTCGGCGCCGTGCAGGCGTGCTTCGCGTACGAGGCCCAGATGGACAAGCTCGCCGACAAGGTGGGCATGGACCGGGTCGCGTTCCGCCAGCTCAACGCGATGGAGCAGGGCACGCTCCTGCCGACCGGGCAGGCCGTCGACTCACCGGCCCCGGTCGCCGAACTCCTGCGCCGCGTCAAGGCGATGCCGATGCCGCCGGAGCAGCAGTGGCTCGCGGCCGGCGAGGCCGCCGACGTACGCCAGTTGCCTGGCGGCCTCTCCAACACCACGCACGGCGAAGGCGTCGTACGCGGTGTCGGTTACGCGGTCGGCATCAAGAACGTCGGCTTCTCCGAGGGCTTCGACGACTACTCGACCGCTCGTGTGCGGATGGAGGTCGTCGGCGGGGAGCCCGTCGCGACCGTGCACACGGCGATGGCGGAGGTCGGCCAGGGCGGTGTCACCGTCCACGCGCAGATCGCCCGCACCGAACTGGGCGTCACACAGGTGACGATCCACCCGGCCGACACCCAGGTGGGCAGCGCCGGTTCGACGTCCGCGTCGCGCCAGACGTACGTCACCGGTGGCGCCGTCAAGAACTCCTGCGAGCTCGTCCGCGAGAAGGTCCTGGAGATCGGCCGCCGCAAGTTCGGTACGTACCACCCGGCCTGGGCCACCGCCGAACTCCTCCTGGAGGGCGGCAAGGTCGTCACCGACGGCGGCGAGGTCCTCGCCGACCTGGCGGACGTACTGGAGGACGAGGCCGTCGAGATCGAGGCCGAGTGGCGGCACCGTCCGACGGAGGCCTTCGACCTGCGTACCGGTCAGGGCTTCGGCCACGTCCAGTACACCTTCGCCGCGCACCGCGCGGTCGTCGAGGTCGACACCGAACTCGGCCTGGTCAAGGTCATCGAACTGGCCTGCGCCCAGGACGTCGGCAAGGCGCTCAACCCTCTGTCCGTCATCGGCCAGATCCAGGGTGGCACCACCCAGGGCCTGGGCGTGGCGGTCATGGAGGAGATCATCGTCGACCCGGTCACCGCGAAGGTGCGCAACCCCTCCTTCACGGACTACCTGATTCCCACCATCCTCGACACCCCGACCATCCCGGTCGATGTGCTCGAACTCGCCGACGACCACGCCCCGTACGGGCTCCGTGGCATCGGCGAGGCGCCGACCCTGTCGTCCACCCCGGCCGTCCTCGCGGCGATCCGGAACGCGACGGGTCTGGAGCTCAACCGGACGCCGGTACGGCCAGAACACCTCACCGGTACCGCGTAGGACTCTCCGGGCGGCGCAGGGAACGTCACACTTCGCCGCGCCGCCCGGAGTACTCAAGTACCGCACCGCTCGCGGGACTTGACGCACCATCAGCACCATCAGCACCATCAGCACCATCACGTATCAAAGCAACGTTCGTCTCGGGCCGTCCCCCGGGTCGTGCGGCCGAAGAACCTTCCCAAAACCCGTAGCCACCGAGGTGGTTGAGCAGCCGTCAGGGCGGCTGCCGAGCGGGTGTCCCTTTGAACCTTGGGAGCAGGCCCACATGACCCAGCAGTCTCTGGAGCCGAAGACCGTCGCCGATGACGCGGGTGCGGGTAGCCGCGTCCCGGCCGGACGGTCCTGGCTCGACCGGTACTTCCACATATCCAAGCGGGGAAGCTCCGTCGCGCGTGAGGTGCGCGGCGGCACCACCACCTTCATGGCGATGGCGTACATCCTGCTGCTCAACCCGCTGATCCTGTCCGGCAAGGACGCGGCGGGGAACACGCTCGGCCAGCAGGCGCTGATCACCGCGACCGCGTTCGCGGCGGCCTTCAGCACACTCCTCATGGGCTTCTTCGGCAAGGTGCCGCTCGCCCTCGCCGCCGGACTCTCCGTGTCCGGCGTGCTCTCCTCGCAGGTCGCCCCGCAGATGACCTGGCCGCAGGCCATGGGCATGTGCGTCATGTACGGCGTCGTCATCATGCTTCTGGTCGTCACCGGACTGCGCGAGATGATCATGAATGCGATCCCGCTGGCGCTGAAGCACGCGATCACCATGGGCATCGGCCTGTTCGTCGCGCTGATCGGCCTGGTGAAAGCCGGCTTCGTCCACCAGGGCGAGGCGACCCCGGTCTCCCTCGGCCCGAACGGCGAACTCGCCGGCTGGCCCGTGCTGCTCTTCGCCGCGACACTGCTCCTGATCTTCATGCTGCAGGCCCGGGCCGTCCCCGGCGCGATCCTGATCGGCATCGTCGCGGGCACCGTACTGGCCGTCGTACTGAACGCCCTCGATGTCATCGACCCCAAGCAGTGGGCGAGCGGCGCCCCCGAACTGCACGGCAGCGCGGTCTCGATGCCGGACTTCTCGCTCTTCGGAGACGTCGAGTTCGGCGGCTGGGGCGAGGTCGGCGCGATGACGGTCGGCATGATCGTCTTCACGCTGGTGCTCGCCGGGTTCTTCGACGCGATGGCCACGATCATCGGCGTCGGCACGGAGGCCAAGCTGGCCGACGCGCAGGGCCGGATGCCGGGTCTGTCCAAGGCGCTGTTCATCGACGGCGCGGGCGGAGCGGTCGGCGGGGTGGCCGGTGCCTCGGGCCAGACGGTCTTCGTCGAGTCGGCGACGGGCGTCGGGGAGGGCGCCCGCACGGGCCTGTCCTCCGTGATCACCGGTCTGTTCTTCGCGGCCTGCCTGTTCTTCACGCCGCTCACCGCGATCGTCCCGGGTGAGGTCGCGGCGGCGGCCCTGGTGGTCATCGGCGCCATGATGATGATGAACGCCCGGCACGTGGACTGGGCCGACCGCGCCACCGCGATCCCGGTCTTCCTGACCGTCGTGATCATGCCGTTCACGTACTCCATCACCGCGGGTGTCGCGGCCGGAGTCATCAGCTACGTCGCCATCAAGGTCGCCCAGGGCAAGGCCCGGGAGATCGGGGCGTTCATGTGGGGCCTGACGGTGATCTTCTTCGTCTTCTTCGCCCTCAACCCGATCGAGAGCTGGATGGGCGTGCACTGACACGCCCTTCCGGAACGCCCTGTTGGACCCCTCCACGCAACCGCTGCTACGTCGTCGAAGGAGACCGAGACATGCTGGACATCGCCGAAGAGCTGCACCGGTGGGTCGAGCAGGGGCGCGACTTCGCCGTGGCCACCGTGGTGGCCGTCGGCGGCAGCGCGCCCCGCCAGCCGGGCGCCGCCCTCGCCGTCGACTCCGACGGCACGGCGATCGGCTCGGTCTCCGGCGGCTGCGTGGAGGGCGCGGTCTACGAACTGTGCCAACAGGCCCTGGAGGACGGGGAGTCGGCCCTCGAACGCTTCGGCTACAGCGATGACGACGCGTTCGCGGTGGGGCTGACCTGCGGCGGCATCATCGACATCCTGGTCACCCCGGTCCGCTCCGGCGACCACGCCCGGCCGGTGCTCGCCGCCGCGCTGGCCGCCGCGGCGGACGGGGAGGCGGCCGCGGTCGCCCGGATCGTGAGCGGCCCGGCCGAGCTGCTGGGGCGCGCCCTCGTCGTCCGTCCCGACGGCTCGTACGAGGGCGGCTTCGGCGCCCATCCCGAGCTGGACCGGACCGTGGTGGGGGAGGCGGGAGCCTTCCTGGACGCGGGCCGTACCGGCACCGTGGAGATCGGAGAGCAGGGCTCTCGTTGCGGAGCACCGCTCACGGTTCTGGTGGAGTCGTCGGTCCCGCCGCCCCGCATGATCGTCTTCGGCGCGATCGACTTCGCTTCGGCGCTGGTCCGCATCGGCAAGTTCCTCGGCTACAACGTGACGGTCTGCGACGCCCGCCCCGTCTTCGCGACGGCCGCCCGCTTCCCGGACGCCGACGAGATCGTCGTCGAATGGCCGCACAAGTACCTGGCCCGCACGGAGGTCGACTCCCGCACGGTGCTGTGCGTACTGACCCACGACGCCAAGTTCGACGTCCCGCTGCTCCAGCTCGCGCTGAAGCTCCCGGTGGCCTACGTGGGCGCGATGGGATCCCGCCGGACCCACCTTGACCGGAACGAGCGCCTGCGCGAAGTCGGCGTGACCGAGCTGGAGTTGACGCGGCTCAGGTCGCCGATCGGGCTGGACCTGGGCGCCCGTACGCCCGAGGAGACGGCGTTGTCCATCGCCTCGGAGATCGTGGCCAACCGGCGCGGGGGGAGCGGGGTCGCGCTCACCGGGGCGCACACGCCGATTCACCATGACGCGGCGTCGTCGGTGTCCGAGTCGGCGTCGGTGGGGCGGATCGGGTCGGTGGCCTGAGGTGCGTACGGCTGAGGGGCTCGCTCGCTGGGACGCGGCGGGTCCATCATTCGCATAGCCGCATAGCCGCATAGCCGCATAGCCGCATAGGCCGACTCGGTCGCATCAGTCGTACGAAGTAATCCCGAGCCCGACGTATTGACGCGGGCATGTCCCTCGACGACGCTCCTGTGGGAGCGCTCCCGCAAGTCCCTCGTGACCGTTGCGATCCAGGAGTGAACCCACATGAGACGTACCTCAACATGGCTCGCCGCCCTGTCGTTCGGGCTGGCGGCCCTCTTCGTCACACCATCTCAGGCGCAGGCCGCGGACTCCCTCGAACGCGGCCCCTCCCTGTACGTCCCCGACGCCAACCCGGCTGCCTACCGGCAGGCGTTGGACCTCGCCCGAGCGGGCCAGTTCCTGGACGCCGCGGGCATCGTGGCCATGGTGAACACCCCGCAGGCCGTCTGGTACGGCGACCAGACGCCGGCCCAGGTGGAGCGGCTGATCCGGGGGGTGACGCGGGACGCGGACCGGGAGGGCGCGATCCCGGTGTTCGCGCTCTACAACATCCCAGGACGCGACTGTTCCAACTACTCGGGGGGCGGGGCCTCCAACACGGCGGAGTACAAGGAGTGGATCGACGCGGTGGCGCGTGGGATCGGCGGCCGCGATGCCCTCGTCACCCTCGAACCCGACGCCCTCGCCCTGCTGCCCGCGGACTGCGGCCAGGACGACGCGCAGGGCACGAAGACCGCGGCCCGGTACGTCGAGGTCAACTACGCGGTGTCCGTGCTGGAGCCGCTGCGCGGAACGCGCGTGTACCTCGACACCGGGCACCCCGGCTGGCACACCGTCAACTCCATCGTGCCGCGCCTGATCAGGGGCGGCATCGCGCACGCCTCCGGCTTCTACACCAACGCCTCGAACTACAACACCGACGACGCCAACTCCTGGTACGGCAAGCTGATCTCGTCGTGCCTCGCGTACGTCGACGGAGGTGGCGACGTCGCCGAGTGCCCGCACCAGTGGTGGCCGCGGGCCGACGCACAGGCCTGGCTCGACACGCACGTCCACGTGCCTGCGTCCCGGATGAAGCACTTCGTCACGGACTCCAGCCGCAACGGTCAGGGCCCCTGGACGCCGCCCGTCGGCAAGTACCCGGACCCGCAGGACTGGTGCAACCCACCGAACCGCGGCCTGGGTGCCCGACCGACCCTGCGCACCGGCGACCCCTTGCAGGACGCCAGGCTGTGGATCAAGACACCGGGCGAGTCGGACGGGCTGTGCCTGCGCGGCACTCCGGGCCCCGAGGACCCGGAGCGCGGGATGGTCGATCCCGACGCGGGGGACTGGTTCCCCGAACAGGCCCTGGAACTCGTACGGTTCGCCAAACCGCCGATTCTGGGCTGACGTTCAGGGGCGTTCAGGGGGTGGAGCGGCCCGGCGGGTGCCAACCTGCGTGCGACCGCCCATCCCCGTCACTCCCTCCGCTGCCGTTCCCATTCGCGTCAGTCCCCCTGCAGCAACCCCTCCACCGCCCGCCCGAACATCCATCGCCCCGCCCAGGCCAGCCCCCGGTCGAGGAACCCGGGCAGCAACCGCACCCTGATGTCCTCCCGCCAGACCACCCGCGAACCCCCGCCGTCCGCCGGATGCACCTCGATCTCGGCCCACCCCGTCACGAACGAGCCGCGCTTCTCCAGCCGGCACATGCCCGGCCCGTCGTGTCCCGGCGGCTGCCAGACGACCACCTCCATCGGGTCGTCGAACGCCAAGGGGCCCACACCCGACCGCGCCACGAACACGGTGCCCCGATGGGTCGGCGGCGGTGTGACCACTCTGATGCGGGTCAGCGGGACCACATCGGCGTGCCGCTGCCACTCGGTGAGCCGGTGCCAGCTCCGGTCGACGGGATACGGAGACTCGCGCTCCAGCAGGAAGAAGGCCACGGGCCGATCGTAGGCAGTCGAACGAGACATGAATTCTCACCCAACCACCTGAAATCGGGCGCGATCCCCCTACCATTTCCTCATAGGGCGAGCAAAGTGCCCGCCCCCAGGGGGAGTTGGTCGCCATGCCACTGAAGACCTACGGCGTACTCATCACACGGGCGGTCGACACCCGCCGCGAGGGTTCGTCCGACACTCCGCACTACCAGATCCACCTGACGGACGATCAGGGAGTGCACTACCGGGCATCGGTCAACGTGAAGTCGCAGGAGCGGCCGTCCGAGCTGCTCTATCTGGTGAGCGACGACTTCCAGCACCCGGTCACGGCGCAGTTGGAGGGCCTGGGGTCCGGCTGGAACACGCTGCCGCACGGACCCGGCGGCGCCAACTTCGACTTCGTACGCGGGAACCTCTTCGACCCGGCGCAGCTGCGGTCCCTGCCGCCGGACGCGGAGGGCCCCGACAACGACCTGGCCGACCTGCTCGACCACTACGTCCAGCGCGCGGTGGCCGACCCGGCCGCCCGGATGTACGTCTTCGGCGAGCGCTGGGGCCCCGAGCCCGCCGTCCGGGACAAGATCTTCGGGTTCCTGCCCGGAAACGGCGTGCACGACATCCATATGAACCAGGGCAACAGCCCCCGCTTCAAGGGCGACGACGGGGTCTGGCAGGACGGCGGGCTGCTGATCCACTTCCCCGGCCAGTCGCGCTGGGTCGCCGTCTTCCTCGCCTTCCAGAGCCAGTCCTGGCACACGGACGACATCACGGGCCACGCCCTGGTCCCGGCCCCGGATGACGGCGGCCCCCGCCCCGAGCCCGGCGACCGGCCGGTACGCATCGTGGCGGCGCTCGTGAACCCCCGGGGCCCGGCCCCCGAGCCGGAGACCGTGACACTCATCAACGCCTCCCCGGACACCGTCGACCTCACCGGCTGGCACCTCACCGACCGCCTGGACCACCGCTGCCCGGTCCCCGCCGGTCAACTCGCCGCCGGAGCAAGCCTGTTGGTCCCCGTCACGGGCGAGGTCCAACTCGGCAACCGCGGCGGCCAGATCACCCTGCTGGGCGCCGACGGCCTGAAGGTGCACGGCGTCTCGTACACGGCCGAGCAGTCCGGGCGGGAGGGCTGGACCATCGTGTTCTAGCCTGGCTCGGCGGCCGGGGCCTGTCGGCGGCGTCCCTCCGACAGATCACCTCGACAGATCACCTCGGCCGCAAGGAGCCCGCGATGACGTCCCACACGTCCCAGCCCGTCACGCCCGACCAACTCACCATCGTCCCGGCCAACAAGGCGTCCTGGGACGACCTGCGGGCGGTCTTCGGCACCACCGACGCGGGCAAGTGCAACTGCCAGCGCTACAAGATGCGCGAATCCCTGTGGAACACGGTCTCCGACGGCGAGCGCGCCGACCGGCTGCGTGAGCAGACCTCCTGTGACAACCCGAAGGCCCGCTCGACCAGCGGTCTCGTCGCCTACCTCGGCGACGAACCGGTCGGCTGGTGTGCGGTCGAGCCGCGCACCGCCTACCCGCGCCTGCTGCGTACGCGAACTCCGTGGACCGGACGTGACGAGGACAAGACGGACGACAGTGTCTGGGCCGTCACCTGCCTCGTCGTCCGCAAGGGCTACCGCAAGCGCGGCATCACCTACGGGCTCGCCCGTGCCACCATCGCCTTCGCCCGCGACCGTGGCGCTCGCGCGCTCGAGGCATACACGATGATCACCCAGCCCGGCAAGGAGATCACCTGGGGCGAACTCCACGTCGGCAGCCGTGATGTGTTCGCCGACGCCGGGTTCGCGCAGGTGAGCAAGCCCAGCCCGCGGCGCGTCGTCATGCGAGTCGACTTCTCCTGACAACACGTTCAGGCCGCGTACGACGCGTTCTGCGCCGTGCTCACCACCCGCTGCCCATCGGCGGCGCTGAGAAGACCCGCGGACACCCACGAGTTCACGACGGTCTGCACCCGCGAGACCAGCGCGCTCTTGCCGCTGAACGGAGCCCCGGCCCAGATCTCGTCGAGGAGAGTGGTGCCGTTCGCCCCGGTCGGGTTGGCGACGCCCGAGTCGGTGTTGCCGAAGACGAGTCGCGGCTCGGTCCGTCGGAAGTAGGCGTGCGTCGGGTCCTCCGTCCCCTCGGAGAACGGGGCGAACTCGGTGCCGTCGAGGGTGTAATGGAGGGGCTTGCCGGTCACCGGGGTGAGGGTGGGCAGCAGGTCGCCTGAGAGAGCGGCGTTGCGGTAGAGCCCGAACGGCAGGTAGCTCGTGCCCGCGTTGCGCGCCACCAGGTTGACCGGTCCGAAGAACAAGGCCTGGAGCGACGGGTCGTCGAGGGCCTTCTCCACCCGCAGCCGGAAGGGGACCGAGACGCGTACGACGTCGCCGCCGCGCCAGGTCCGGGAGACGGTGAAGTAGCTCCCGGCGACCGGAGTCCCGCTCACCGCACCGCCGTTGACCGTCACGCGGAAGCCGGCGGTCGCCCACGACGGCACCCGCAGACGCAGGGCGAAGGCCGCGCTGCCGCCCCCGATGGTGATCGTGGAACCCTGCTCGCGGGGGTAGTCGGTGGTCTGCGTGACGGTGACGCCCTTCTCGGACCAGTTGAGGGTGGTCGGGCTGTACAGGTTGACGTACAGCGCGCCCCCGTCCGCCGCCTTGAAGTACACCGAGTCCTGGTACTTGGTGGCGCTCTCCATGCCCGTGCCCTCGCAGCAGGTCGTCCCCTGCTTCGGGGTGTAGTCCCGGACATGGCCGGGGGTGAGACCGATGAAGTACGTGACGAGCGGCTTCTCCGCATCGGCCTTGTCCTGCTTGGAGCCCAACACCTGGTTGTAGAGGGCCCGTTCGTAGTAGTCCATGTACTTCGGGTCCTGCTCGTGGAAGAACAGCATCCGGCTGAGCTTGAGCAGGTTGTACGCGCAGCAGCTCTCGGCGTTGGTGTCGCTGATCGTCCCCGCGACGACCCCACGGGCCTTCCAGAACTCGGCGGTGCTGGTCCCGCCGATGCCGTACATCCGCACCGGTACGACCATGCCCCAGAAGTTCTTCGCGGCGCTCAGGTAGCGCTGCTCGCCCGTCGCGTCGTACAGCCGCAGCAGTCCGGTGAAGATCGGGATGTGCTGGTTGGCGTGCAGTCCGTCGAGGGTGTCGGTGTTCGCGGCGCAGGCGTCGATGAGTTTGTCGAGGTCGAACAGGCGGGCCAGCGCGAGGTGTTCGGCCTTGCCGGTGAGGGAGTGCAGATCGCAGATCGCCTCGACGATGCCGCCGAACTCTCCGCTGGAGAAGATGCCCCACATGCGTTGCAGGGTGGCGTCGGGCAGCTTGGAGAGCCGCGAGTACATCCAGTCGCACAGGCCGGAGGCGAGGTCGAGGGCGCGGGCGTCGTCGACGTGGAGGTAGGCGTCAAGGAGGCCGCGCAGGATCTTGTGCGCGGTGTAGTAGGGCGCCCACACCTTCGTGTAGTCGCCGCTGGTCATCGACTCCAGCGCGATGAACTGCGTCTCCGGGTACGCCGCGAGGAACCCGGGGTGGCTCGGCCCGCCCCAGGTGCGGCGCAGGGTGGCGGTCAGGCCGCGGCCGGAGGCGTCCGCGAAGTTGCCGCCGGTGGTCTCGTCGAAGGCGTACGAGGCGAGGTTGCCCCGGCCCACGGGTGAGGAGGCGGCCGAGGAGGTCTGCAGTGCGGTGATCTCGGCGGCGGTCAGCGCCCGCGACCAGATGTTGAACTCGTCGTACGCGCCCGCGAACACCGGGTCGGCGGGGTAGTTCGAGCGGCCGAGCCAGTTGTTCGCGAGGGTGCCAAGTGCCGCCGGGCTGAGGGTCATTGACGTGTTCTGCGCTACGGGCGTGCCGTTGACGTAGAGCGCTCCGGTGGAGCCCGAGAGTGTCACCGCTAGATGGCTCCACTGGTTCAGCGGCAGCGCGGCGGTGCCGTTGAGGCCCTGCTCGCCGCCCGCGCCGCCGGTGGTGATCGCGAAGCGCGGCACGCCGGTCGCGTTGCGGGCGGCCAAGTACATATAGCGCGTGGTGTCGTTGCCGAAGTCGAAGACCCGGGTCCAGTTGGCGTTGTGGGTGGGCTTCACCCAGGCCGACAGGGTGATCGCCGAGGCCCCGCCGAGCACGGCGGCCGGCAGATCGACGTACTGGTAGGAGCCCCGGACGTTCTCCGCGCCCGTGCCGAACCTCCCGGAGACGCTGAGCACTGCCGGGGCAATCCGCAGCGCCGCCCGAACCTCGGTCAACGCCCCGACCATGGCGCGGACTTTGTCGGCGTACACCTGCTCGCCGGTGGTGCCGTAGGCCTGGGCGAGCATCGTCAGGAAGTGGCCGGTGTAGTGGCCCCGGAGGTTGCCGTTGGCCTCCCCGTCCAGGCCCTCCCAGCCACCGGGGGCCACCGCGCCCCGGGTGGAGAGCCCCGCGTTGGCGCGGAAGACCTGGAGCAGCCGGTCCACGTCGTACCCGCGGCCGTGGTCGAGCATCAACTGCCGCTTGGCGGCGAAGACGCCCTGGCCGAGCTTGACGTCCTTGAGCTCGAACGGCCGGAGTGTCCAGGCAGCAGGCGCGGGCAGGGTGGCGGCAGCGGCCCGGCCGGACGCGGCGTAGGCCAAGGCGGGTGCCGCCGCGGCCAGTGCCGCGCTCTGGAGCAGGAACCGTCTGGAGAGGTGGGGGGCCATGTGTTCCTCGTCTCTGCGCGTCTTGGGGTCTGGCCGGGCTACTCGGCGTAGAAGGTCGCGTCCTGCCGGTCCAGCGCGGTGCTCACCACCTGGAGCTGGATGAGGTTGGCGTAGTGCCGGACGTACCGGCCGGGGAAGTTGTACGACTCGAACGAGACGCCCGCCGTGGTGTCCGCGAGACCCGCACGCCGCTGGAAGGAGGCGTCGGCCAGGAAGGTGGCGGTGCCGTCGTTCTTCTCCACCCACAGCTCGTAGTTCTTGTGGCGGAGGTAGTAGCCGGGGAAGTTCGCCGATTCGAGCGAGACCGTGCCGCTGCCCGCGAGCCCGGTCACCACCCGGAACTGCGAGTCGGCGAGGTTGGTGACGTTCGCTTCGAGCCTGGCGCGGAACTCCCAGTGGCGGATGAAGCGGCCCGGGTAGTTGTAGGACGAGAAGCGGACCGGGGTGAGGCCGTCGGCGACCGGGATGCCGAAGTTCGGTGTGCCGTCGGCGTTCCAGTACAGCTTCTGGTAACGGGTGCGCCGGTTGGGGTCGTTGAGCGGGTCGCCGGTGATGTCCTTGTAGTTGCGGTCGTGGTAGACGAGGACGTCGCTCTTGCCGTCCTCGGACGTGGTGAAGGTGTTGTGGCCGGGCCCGTACTGGCCGGTGGCCGCGTTGCTGGTGAAGACCGGGGTCGGCGTCTTGGTCCAGGAGGCCGCGTTCATCAGGTCGGCCGTCGCGGAGGCGGTCAACAGGCCGAGGCAGTAGTTGCTGTCGGTGGCGCTGGCCGAGAAGGTCATGAAGACCTTGCCGTTCCGCTGGATGACCGACGGCCCTTCGTTGACCGTGTGGCCGATCGTCTCCCAGGCGTTGGTGGGCCGGGAGATCATGACCGGACTGCCGCTGATCGTCCAGGGGTTGGACATCCTCGCGAGGTAGAGGTTGGTGCCGTCGCCGACCGCCGGGTCGTTCTGCGCCCAGCTCAGATAGCGGGTCCCGTTCACGACGAAGGTCGTGGCGTCGAGCGAGAAGGTGTCCAACGGCAGCGCGATACGGCCCTTTTCGGTCCAGGTGCCGGTCAGCGGATTGGCGGAGCTCGACTCGAGGACGTACGGCCGGATCTTCCAGATGTCGTTGGTGGCGCCGGCGGCGAAGTAGACGTACCACTTGCCGTCGATGAAGTGGATCTCCGGTGCCCAGATGTGGGCGCCCATCTCGCCACTGCTGTGCTTGGTCCAGATGGTCGTCTCGGCGGCCGTGGACAGACCCTGGAGCGTGGTGGCGCGGCGCAGCACGATCCTGTCGTACGCGGGGACGGTCGCGGTGAAGTAGTAGTAGCCGTCGGTGTGTTTGAAGATGTGCGGGTCGGCGCGCTGTTCGGCGACCGGGTTGGTGAAGGTCACGGCGGGGGAGGCCGGGGCGGCTGCGTGGGCGGGGGTGACGGTGGCGGTGAGGGCCAGGGCGGCGAGGCCCGTCAGCACCACTCGGCGGCTGGGACGGCTCATGGGGGTACTCACTCCTGGGTCGGTGGCGGTCAGGCGGTAGTGGGCTGGAGGCGCCACTGCTGGCAGTTGTTGTTGAGCCAGGTCCACTGGCGTACGTCGGCGCCGTCGGCCGTGGAGCAGTCGGCTACGTCGGCGACCTTGCCGCTGTTGGCGTTGACGATCCGGACGTAGTCGCCGCCGGTGTAAACGAGCCTGAACTTCTGGCAGTTGTTGTTGAGCCAGGACCACTGCCGGATGTCCGCGCCGTCGGCGGTGGAGCAGTCGGCGGTGTCCGCGACCTTGCCGGTGGCCACGTTGACCAGGCGGCTGGTGTCGTTGCCGAGGTCCTCGATCCGCCACTTCTGGTTGGCGCCGCCGCTGCACGTCCACTGGAAGATGTTGGTGCCGTCGGCCGTGTTGCCGCCCGCGACGTCAAGGCACTTGCCGCTGTTGCGGTTCACCAGGGTGTACGCGGTCGGTGTGGTCGCCGTTTCCCCGGCAGGACCGGGGAGGGTGGTGCCGGTCGCCACCGGGGTGCCGAAGTTGGGGGTGCCGTCCGCGTTCCAGGTGAACTTCTGTGCCCGGGTGGTGCGTCCGTTGCCGCAGCCGCCGCTCGCCGAGCTGTTGGCGTGGTAGACGAGCCAGTTCTCGGTGCCGTCCGGTGAGGTGAAGAACCCGTTGTGGCCAGGACCGTAGACCCCGGCCGCGTCGTTGCGCTGGAAGACCGGCGTCTGCTTCTTCGTCCAGGACGCGGCGGAGAGCGGGTTGCTGCCCGTCAGTTCCAGCTGCCCCAGTTTGTAGTCGGCGGTCTGGCAGTAGCTCGCGGAGAAGGTCAGGAAGGTCCTGCCGCCGTGATACAGCGGCTCGGGGCCCTCGTTGACCGGCGCGCCGGACGTCTCCCAGCTCAGCGTGGGACTGGAGATGACCGTGAACGTGGAACTGCTCAGCGTGTACGGGTTGCTCATCGGGGCGATGACCAGGCTCTGCGCGCTGCCGTTGGCCGAACCGCTGCCCACCAGGTAGAGGCTGCCCCCGTGTTCGAGCACGCTGGCGTCGATCAGCCAGCCCCCGGGGTTCAGATTGGACCCTGTGAGGGTGTTCTTGTACGTGTACGGGCCCATCGGGTCGGTGCCCGCGCTCTCCAGGACGTGCGTGCGCTGGGAGTCGCAGCAGGCGACTCCGCTCGGCGCGGCCGAGTAGTACAGGTACCACTTGCCGTTGAGGAAGTGGATCTCCGGTGCCCAGAAGTTCGCGTTGCGCCCTGCGGTGGTGTCCGACCACACCTGGACGCTGGGCGCGGTGGCAAGGCCGGCGAGCGTCGGGGACTTGCGCATGGTCAGCTCGTTGGTGAACGAGGTGGTCACCAGGTAGTAGTTGCCGTTGTAGTACTCCAGCCAGGGGTCGGCGCCCTTCTGCGCCTTGACCGGGTTGGTATACGGCTGGCCGGCGGCCGCGGCGGCGGGCTGGGCGGTGACCGGTGACACGAGCAGGGCCAGGAGTACGGCGCCCAGGGCGAACCAGTGACGGATACGGAACACGGCAAGTCCCCTTTGACGGCCAGTTGTTCGGGATTACGAACGCTGTGCGGGTGTCCGACCAGAAGATAAGTTTCGGGCAGGGGCACGTCAACGCTTCTGACGTGTTTCGATTCCGGTTCGACTCAAGGTGCTTGTGGGTGTTTGTCGTAACTCCCGTTGCGTGCGGGGCGAGTTGGAGTCACTTTGCCAATTGTTGACAGTTGAGGCACGGGTGTTGTTAGGTATGCCTTACCTAAGTTCGGACGGACGTGGTGAGTCGACCGACCGGCCCGTCCGGCTTTTCCTGACGCCGTGAAAGGTGCTCTTCCCCATGAGAGTTGTTCCGTCCGCCCGTACCGCCGCCCGCGCGGGTCTCGCCGTCGTCGCCTCCGCCGCGCTGACCCTCGGCCTGGCCACCTCGGCCTCCGCCGCCACCTCGACCCGCACGATCGTCGACGGAACCACCACCTACAACCTGTCGCTGACCGCACCGGATTCGGCCGCCGCGGCGGGCCAGGTCGTAACCGTAACGGGCTCCGGGTACAACACGAGCCAGGGCATCTATGTCGGCCTGTGCGTGGTCACGGGCGACCCCGGTGAGGCCAAGCCCACCCCGTGCCTCGGCGGCCAGGACGAGACCGGCACGACCGGCGCCTCCTACTGGGTGTCCAACGCCGGCGGCGGCTCGCTCCCCAGCAGCTCCACCTTCGGCACCGGCGGCACCTTCACCGCCACGATCTACGTCAAGGCCACCCTCGACAACGGCAGCGTCTGCGGCCAGGACGTCGACTGCGCCATCGTCACCCGCGCCGACCACACGGACACCAACGACCGCAACTACGACGTCCACGTCCCGATCGACTTCCAGTAAGCACAACGAAGGCCGGGCCCCCTCGACGGGGGCCCGGCCTGTGCGGTACCGGGGCTCAAACGGAACGGTCGGGCAGCACGAGCGGTGCGCCGGTGCGCGGGTGGGGCAGGACCTCGACGGGCTGGCGGTAGACACGGGTGAGGAGCCCGGCCTCGAAGACGTCGGCGGGCGGTCCGTCGGCGGCGGTGCGGCCGTCGTGGAGGACGGCGACGCGGTCGGCGTACGCGGCGGCCAGGCCCAGATCGTGCAGGACGACCACGACGGCGTCGCCGGCCGCGGCCCGCTCCCGGCAGACACGCAGGACGAGTTCCTGGTGGCGAAGGTCGAGGGCGGCGGTGGGCTCATCCAGGAGGAGCAGCGGCGTCCGCTGGGCGAGTACGCGCGCCAGGGCGACCCGGGCCCGCTCGCCACCGGAGAGCGCGGAGAAGGAACGGGCGGCGAAGCCGGTCGTCTCGGTGGCGGCAAGGGCGCGGGCGACGGCGGCGTCGTCGTCCTCCTCGCGCGGTGTGCCGGCCCACGGGGCCCGGCCCATCCGTACGACCTCCTCGACCGGGAACGGGAAGGCGAGGGCGGCCGACTGGGGCAGCACCGCGCGGCGCAGGGCCAGTTCGGCCGGCGGCCAGGTACGGGCGTCACGGCCGCAGATCCGCACCTCGCCCGCATCCGGTGCCAGGTCGGCGGCGAGGGCGGCGAGGAGCGTGGACTTGCCGGCGCCGTTGGGGCCGACGAGGGCCAGCACCTCGCCCGTCCGGACGGTGAGGTCGATGCCGGTCAGGACTTCGCGGGAGCCGAGTCGCACATGGAGACCGCGTGCCTCGGCGACGGTGCTTCCGGGCTCGTAGGGCTCGGGAAGCGAACGGTGGCGGGTGGCGGCGAAGAGGGATCTCATGCCCAGCCTCCTTGCGTACGGCGGGTGCGGCGCAGCAGCCAGAAGAAGACGGGACTGCCGAGGAACGCGGTGAGGACGCCGAGCGGGAGTTCGGCGGGTGCGGCCAGGGTGCGGGCGGCCAGGTCCCCGGCGAGCAGGACGACCGCTCCGCCGAGCGCGCTGCCCGCGATGAGGAAGCGGTGTCCGGGGCCCGCGGCCATGCGCAGCAGGTGCGGGACGACCAGGCCGACGAAGCTGATGATCCCGGAGACCGCGACGGCGGCGGCCGTCAGGAGCGCGATCACCAGGACGAGGACGAGACGCAGCCGTTCGACGTCCACGCCCAGGTGGCGGGCCGGGCGTTCACCGAGCGAGAGCAGGTCCAGGCGGCGGGCGTACAACGGGGCGGCGGCCAGGCCCACGAGGGCGCACGGCAGGACGGCGAGGACCTTGGGCCAGGTGGCCTGGGAGAGGGAGCCGAGCTGCCAGAAGGCGATCTGGTTCACGGCGGCGGTGTCCGCGAAGAAGATGAACAGGCCGATCATCGCGCCCGCGAAGGCGTTCACGGCGATGCCGGTCAGGATCAGCGTGACGACCTCGCTGCGGCCCCCGGAGCGGGACATCCCGTACACGAGCAGGACGGTGGCGAGTCCCGCGACGAACGCGCAGGCGGAGACGGTCCAGTTGCCGAAGAAGTTCAGGCCCAGCGAGATGCAGCAGACGGCGCCGACCGCCGCGCCGGAGGAGATGCCGATGACGCCGGGTTCGGCGAGCGGATTGCCGAAGACACCCTGCATGAGCGCGCCCGCGCAGCCGAGCGAGGCGCCGACGAGCAGCGCGAGGACGATGCGGGGGAAACGGACGTTCCACAGGACCGACTCGGCGACCCGGTCCAGGGAGGTTCCGCCGAGCCCGATCCTGTGCTGGATCGAGCCGAGGACGTCGCCGGTCGGGATGGGGTAGGCGCCGAGGGCGCCGGAGGCCAGGACGAGGGCGACGAGGGCGGCGATCATGCCCACGGTGAGCAGCCAGGCGGCGCCGCGTCTGCGCCGGTCGATGGGTGCGGGCTCGATCCCGGGCGCGCTCGGCCCGGCTTCGGTCTTGGGCCCGGGCCCGGGCCCGGCGGCTTCGCCGGACTGTGCGGGGCTGTCGAGGGCGGTCACTTCGCCTCCTGGCTGGAGCTGTTCACTGATCGACGGGGGAGTTCGGCACCTGGCCGGTGCGCGGGCCGTACCGGCCGGACCGGAGCCCGCCCAGCGGTTCACCGGTCCGTCGACCCCGTCGGCCGGCGTCATGTCCCTCGGCCGGGCAGGCCCGCGCGCACTCAGGCGGCGGGCCTGAACTCCTCGCCCAGCTCCCGGAATACCGCCCCGTTGAGGGCGAAGGCCCGGTTGCACTCCTCGATGACGCGCTGCTTCTCCAGGTCGTCCACCGCGATCGCGTCGAGCAGCGCGCGGTAGCCCCGCTTGAACTCCGCCGGGTTGCCGACGCCCTCGAAGACGTAGAAGCGGACCCCGTCGCCCTTGCGTGCGAAGCCCCAGGTCTTCTCCGCCGTACCGCGGATGATCTGGCCACCCGACAGATCGCCGAGGTACCGGGTGTAGTGGTGCGCGACATACCCGGCGGTCCACGTGCGCGCGCACTCCTCGACCCGCGCCGCGTACGTCTGCGTCGACGGCAGCGCGCTGACCGTCTCGCGCCAGTCGGCACCCCGCAGATGCGCGAGGTCGCGCTCGATCTCCGCCACCCGGAACAGCTCGGGCCGGATGAAGGGCCCGGCCACCGCGTCGCCCGCCAGCGCCTCGGCCGAGGCCTCCAGCGCCCGGTACACGAACCACAGCTGCTCGGTGTAGCGCGCGTACGCGTCGAGGCCGAGCCTGCCGCCGAGCAGGTCGCTCATGAACCCGGAGTTCTCCGCCTCGGTGTGCTGGTCGTGCGACGCGGTGCGGATCAGCACCGAGAACGGAGTCGCGTCGGCGGTGACGGCACGGGCATTCACGAGGGCCTCCAGGCGCACGAAAAGGGAATGAAAGGGGACGAAGGATGGGGAGGGAGTGGGCAGCGGTCGCGAAGAGCCGCGCCGACAGCTCAGATCCTCCTACTTAGGCTTACCTAAGTCAATCTGTTCCCGACAGGCTGTCGGGAACTCCGGGCCTCTCGTGGCGGTACGCGGGTCGGGAACTCCGGGCCCCCGGTGGCGATACGCGGGTCACGGGCTCACGTGCGATGGAGGCGGTCGACGAGGATGTCGATGACCAGGGGGGTGCGCGGCCCGTAGCTCAGCAGAACCCCGTCCTCCAGGGTCACGATCCGCCGGTCCAGCCCGGCCGGGGTCTCCTTGATGCCGGGGACGTCGAAAAGCCCGTCGACTCCTCCGACCGACTCCAGGCCCTTGGTCATCATCAGGATCACGTCGGGCTGCGCCTTGACGAGGGCTTCGCCGGTGAGGGGGGTGAAGGGCCTGTTCAGGCCTGCGTCGACACCCGCGTCCACCGCGCCCGCCGCCTCGATCAGCGAGTCCGCGCCCGACCCCTTGCCACCCATGAGGTAGACGGCCGCGCTGCCGCGCATGTACAGGAAGGCGACCTTGGGCCGGCTGCCCTCGGGGACGACCGCCCGGGCCGCCGCGAGTTCCTTGCCGATGCGGGAGTTGAGGGCCTTGCCCGCCGCGGGAACGCCGAGGGCCTCGGCGATGCGGGTGGTCCGGGTCGCGACGTCGGCCAGTTCGGTGGCCGGGTCGAGGACGACGACGGGGACGCCGGCGTCGCGGATCTGGTCGATCGCTTCCTTCGGGCCGGTGTCGGTGTCGGCGAGCACCACGGTGGGGTGCAGGGAGAGCACGCTCTCCGCGCTGACGTCGTGTGCCTTGGTGACCTGCGGGAGCTTCTTCGCCTCCTCGAACGTCGCGGTGATGTCGCGTCCCACGACCCGGTCGCCGAGCCCGAGGGTGAAGGCGATCTCCGCCACACCGCCGTTGAGGGGCAGGATGCGGGAGGCGTCCTCGACGGTGACTTCGCGCCCGTCGGAGGAGTCGACGGTGACGGGCAACTCGGGTACGGGCGCCTTGCCTTCGAGGGGTACGACGGTGTTCTTCGCGAGCTGCTTCTCGGCCGCCGCGGCGCGCTCGCTCGCGGAGGCCGGGGACGGATCCGCCCCCGAGGAGCCGGAGTTGCCCGCGCAGGCGCCGGTGAGCAGCGCGAGGGCCAGGGTCAGGGCCAGGGCGGCTGGGCCTCGGTGCCGCGGGGGCTGATGGGGTCTTCCGGACATGTGCATCGCTCGGCCTTTCGGGTCGCCCGTCGGTATCGCACAGTTGATCAATAGCTTAGGTTAGGTTTACCTTAGGAACTCGTGGTGGGGGTGTAGACATGAAATTCGCAAGTGGCCTGCGCGGCAGGCGGTTTGCGTGGTCCGCAGTGGCCGCGACCACGGTCGTCCTGGTGCTTCCGGCGGCTTCGCCGGCGTTCGCCGCGGGTGCCTCGGCGACGGGACCCGAGGGCCAGAAACTCTCCGTCTCCAAGGCCTCGGGCCTCGCCGAAGCGGGCGAGACGGTGACCGTGTCCGGCTCCGGCTACAACACGGAGAAGGGCATCTACGTCGCCTTCTGCGTGGACAACGGAGCGGGCAAGACGCCCACGCCCTGCGTCGGGGGGGTGGACATGACCGGCGACTCCGGGGCCTCGGTCTGGGTCTCCTCCAATCCGCCGTCGTACGGCGAGGGCCTGGCCAAGCCCTACACGGGCAGCGCGCACAAGGGCTCGTTCAGCGTGCAGATCAAGGTGCGCGCCAAGGATGCGAACACCGACTGCACCAAGTCCGGCGTGACCTGTTCCGTCATCACCCGCAACGACCACACGCGCGGCGGGGATCAGAGCCAGACGGTCCGGATTCCGGTGACCTTCGGCGGCGGCGCGAGCAGCGACAGCGGTGACACGGCGTCGGCCGAACCGTCCGCGACCGCGACCGCCGGACCGGGCTCGACGACCAGCGGCACGGCCGGTACCGGGAGTTCGACGAGCTCCTCGGACGGCTCGATGGCCAGTACGGGTGCCGATCTCGCCGTACCGCTCGGACTCACCGCGGCCGGCCTTGTCGCGGTCGGAGCCGGGACCTGGTTCTGGGCGCGTCGGCGCCGTGCCGGGCAACCGGGCGACGCGAGCACAGGCTGACGAAGCGTCACATTCCAGCGGGGGCTCGGATGTTGAGGAGGGGTTTCAAGGTGAGGAAAAGACCCAGTGCGGTAGTCCTGGCGGGCAGCGCCCTGTTCGCGCTGCTCTGCCCGGGCATGGCGGCGGCGCAGGACGGGGACGCGTTCCCGCGCGAGGTGTCCGGAGGCTATGTGGGCTGGGCGACGGCCTCCGCGGCCCTGTCGGGTCACGGAGTGTCGCTGGACGCCGTCGCGCCCGCCGTACGAGGGTCCGCGGACCTGACCTGGTTCCCCGCCACCGGCGGCGGAACGGACCCCGGAACCGGCGACGCGGACATCGACCTCGGCGGCACCGCCCGCCTCACCGGGTCCGCGGACGCGGCCGGGACCCTGCTCCTCGACGGCCTGCGGTTGAGCATCGAGGACGGCGGCGGTGCGCTGTACGTACGGACCGAACTCGACGGCCAGGAGCGGGACGTCGCCCTGGCCGGCGTACGGTCGGACGGCGCCGAACCCGCCGTACGCGATGGCGGGGTGACCTGGACCGGCCTGCGGGCGTCCCTCACGGACGAGGGTGCGCGGCTGCTGTCCACCTGGAGCGGGCAGCGGTTCGCGGCGGGGGACGGTCTCGGCACACTCGACGTGACCGTGGGAACGGGGTCCACGGGCGGTGCGTCCGAGAAACCCGCGCAGCCCGACGAGGCGCCGCAGGCGTCGCCGGGCGCCACCGCCCCGGACGAACAGCACACGGCGCCGGAGCAGGCGGCCGACGGGGCTGTGCCCTCGGCGGCGGTGGCCCTCGCCGATCTGACCGCGGGCGCCGAACAGGGCGTCACGGGTGAGGGGTTCGAGCCGGGCGAGGTGGTCCTTGTCGCGATCGATGAGGACACCCGATACCAGACGGTGGCCGACGCCGAGGGCCGGGTCTCCCGGACGTTCCCGGTGTACGCCTCCGCGGTCGAGGGTGCGCACACGGTCGAGCTGTACACCGTGACCGGGGCGCGCAGCGCCGTCGCGCAGTTCCTGGTGCGGGCCGCGGGCTGATTCAACGCCGACAAGGAGCGGACCCGGCGGGTCCGCTCCGAGGCATGCCCAACTCCCTTCTCTTTATTGGTAGTTGGGATTTCTTTGCCTTCCGTTGACAACTGACAGAAATTCATATTTAGGTATGCCTTACCTAAGTTACGGATGGGTTCGCGGCCCGTCCGGCTTTCCTGACACCGAGAAAGGTGCTCTTCCCCATGAGAGTTGTTCCGTCCGCCCGTACCGCCGCCCGCGCGGGTCTCGCCGTCGTCGCCTCCGCCGCGCTGACCCTCGGCCTGGCCACCTCGGCCTCCGCCGCCACCTCGACCCGCACGGTCGTCGACGGAACCACCACCTACAACCTGTCGCTGACCGCACCGAACACGGTCGCCGGCGCGGGCCAGGTCGTCACCGTCACGGGCTCCGGCTACAACACGAGCCAGGGCATCTACGTCGGCCTCTGTGTCGTCGACGGCGCCGCGGGCGCGAACAAGCCCACCCCCTGCCTCGGCGGTCAGGACGAGACCGGCGCCACCGGCGCCTCGCACTGGATCAACAACATCTTCGGCGGCCTGTTCGCCAACAGCTCCAAGTTCGGCACCGGCGGCACCTTCAGCGTGCAGATCTACGTCCAGGCCACCCTCGACGACGGCAGCGTCTGCGGCCAGGACGTCGACTGCGCCATCGTCACGCGCGCCGACCACTTCGACAGCGGCGACCGCAAGTACGACGTGCACATCCCGGTCACCTTCAACTAAGCGCTCGTAAGCGCGACCGGTCACGCGGGCCGGCCCTTCCGGCCGGCCCGTTCCACCCAGTGATCATCCGTCACCCGAGGAACCCTTCATGACAGACGACAGCCCCGACCGGCAGCGGCGGGACGACAGGACCAGACCCCGCTTCAGACGCTCCGCGGCGCTCCTGGGAGCCGTCGCCCTGGTGGCTGCCGGAGCCGTGGCCGTCACCGTCGGCTCGGCCGCCCAGGCCGCCGACACCCCGAAGACAGCTCTCGGCAAGGACGGCCAGAAGCTCACTGTCTCCGCCTCCGCCAACCTGGACCCGGACGGCGAGGAACTCCGCGTCACCGGCTCCGGCTACGACGAGGACAAGGGCATCTACGTCGCCGTGTGCAAGGACAACGGCGACAACCGCGTTCCCACCCCCTGCCTCGGCGGCGCCGACCAGACCGGGGGCAGCGGCTCCTCGATCTGGATCATCCCCAGGGACGCCTCGGACGAGGGCGCGGGCGGGGTCGCGATCCGGTGGGGCGAGGGCGGCACCTTCGATGTCGAGCTGGGCGTCAAGGCCAAGGACAGCGGCCTCGACTGCCTCCAGGTCGCCTGCTCGGTCGTCACCCGTGTCGACCACAACGGCTCCGGCGACCGCTCCCAGGACGTCCGCATCCCGATCACCTTCGAGGGCCAGGACCCCGGTGACGGAGACGACGGCGACGGCGTGGACGTCCCGGCGGGCACCGTCAGCTACGTCCAGTCGGCGGAGTACACCACCGCGGGACGCCCCCTCGACCTGCTGCTGCACCCCGACTCCGGGAAGCTGTACGTCGGTTCGGACAACATCCCCGACACCGCGGACGTGGCCGAGCAGGGCCTGTACGTCCTGGACCCGAAGGACGGCAAGGTCCTCAGTCACATCGAGCAGGCCCCCGGCCTGAACGGCGCGATGGCCAACCGCGTGGTCCGCCGGATCGCCGCCCCGCTCGCCGGCGACGGAGTGGTCTTCCACTACCCGCTGCGCGGCATAGGCACCGCCAAGGACGGCGACACCGTCGCACAGGGCGTCTGGTTCACCGGCGCGACCTTCACCGGCATCGGCCAGGACGCCGACACCTCCACCGTCCTGGTCGCGGCTGGACCCGAGTTGCGCCGCGTCGAGATCGCCACCGGCACCGTCAAGGACACCGCCACTCTTGAAGGCGGAACCGAACTCGGTGTGGACGCCGCCCACGGCGCCGCCTGGTCCGTCGGCACCGCCGAGGGCAAGCCGGTACTGCGCCGCGTCGACACCGCCACCTTCGACGTCACCGCCACGGCCGAACTCACCGCCGACGTCCTCACCTTCGTCGAGCCGGACCCGGCCACCGGCAACGTCTGGGTGGGCAACGGCACTTCGGTGCTCGTCTTCGACAAGGACGCCAAGCTGCTGACCACCTTGACGGGTGCGGACCGGGCCATGGCGGTGGCCTTCGACAAGACCACCGGACGCGCCTTCGTGCTGAGCGAGGACGTCTCCGACGGCACCACGGACAACACCGGATCCCTCCAGATCCTCGACAGCGCGACCTTCCAGCCGGCGGCCGCCGCGGTGGCCCTCCCGGGCAGCGTCAGGGTCGGCGTCTACGCGGGCGTCGCCGTCACCCCCGGCGCCACGTCCGTCTACCTCACCAGGGCCGCGGAGAGCAAGGTCGTCAAGCTCGACCTCCGGATGTCCCCCAAGGTCGTCCAGTCGCCCACCGACCGGTCCGCCGCCCCCAGCGACGAGGTCACGTTCGTCGCGGCGGCCGAGGGCACCCCGGAGCCGACCGTGAGCTGGCAGGTCAGCTCGGACGGCGGCCAGACCTGGTCCGCGATCGAGGGCGCGACGCAGAACGCGTACACCTTCACCGCGAAGGCGGCGCACGACGACTACGAGTACCGCGCCGAGTTCAAGAACTCCGTGGGCACCACCCGCACTTCACCGATCACGCTGACCGTCACGGAGGCAAGCGGCGACGGCGGCACCACCACCGGAGGCGACGACGGCGGCGAGGAAACCGAACCCTCCGGCACCAAGACCGTCACCGGCTCCGAAGGCCAGAAGCTCACCGTCACCCCGGTCAACAACCTCGCCACAGAGGACCAGACCCTGAAGGTCAAGGGCTCCGGCTACGACGAGGAGAAGGGCATCTACGTCGCCCTGTGCGTCGACAACGGCGACGGCGAACTGCCCACCCCGTGCATCGGCGGCGTCGACATGACCGGCGCCTCCCACTCCTCCGCGTGGATCAGCTCCAACCCGCCGGACTACGGCGAGGAGTTGGCGATCCCGTACGGCGAGGACGGCACCTTCGAGGTCGAGCTCACCGTCGACGCCAAGGACGAGTACACCGACTGCTTCGAGGTGACCTGCGTCCTGGCCACCCGCGCCGACCACACCCTCTCCGGCGACCGCTCCCAGGACGTCAAGGTGCCCGTCGCCTTCGTCGGCCAGGACCCCGTCGGCACCGACGACGGCGACACCGGCGGTACGGACGGGGGCAGCACCGGCGGAAGCACGACGTCCGGCGGTACCAGCAGCACCGGCGGTTCGAGCTCCGGTTCCACCACGGGCGGATCCACCTCCAGCGGGACGACGACCACCACCACCGGCGGCAGCCTCGCCTCCACCGGTGTCACCGTCCTGAGCGTGGCGGCGCTGGCCGCGCTGCTCACGGCAGGCGGCTGGTTCGTCTACCGGCGCGCACAGGTGAGGGGCACGGACACCCCGTAAGCCGTACGACAACGAGGGCTCCCCGCACACTGCGGGGAGCCCTCGTTCACGTAGAACAAGCGACCGTCACGCGGCGACGGGCAGCCCCGGAGTACGGAAGACCCGGTGCTCGGTGTCGACCGCGAAGACCTCGCAGCCCTCCCGCGCGGCGGCCCACTCGATGCCCTCCGCGCCCATCGCGAACGCCGCGGTCGCCGTCGCGTCCGCCTCGGTCAGGGACGGGGCCACGACGGTCATGCTGAGCAGCCCGGTCGCCGGGCGGCCGGTGCGGCCGTCGACGATGTGGTCACCGCGTTCGTACCGCGCGGAGGTCGCCACGGCGCCGTCGCTGATCTCCAGCACCGTGCACAGCCGGTCGGCCTGCTCCGGGTGGCGTACGCCCACCCGCCAGGGGCCGCCCACCGAGGCCACGTCGCCACCGGCGTTCAGGCAGAACCGCGCCGCCCCGCGCGCCGCCAGCAGATCCGCGGCCCGCTGCACCGACCAGCCCTTCACCATCGCGCAGGGATCGAGACCGCGGCCCGGCAGCCGCACCTGGAAGGCGCCGAGGGTCGCGACCCGGTAGTCCTCGCACAGGTCGAGGACCTCGACCAGGTCGGGGCTGAGCTCGTGGGCTGCCAGCTCGCCCCGGTCGAGGCGGGACACCTCGCTGTCGGGCTTGAACGGGCTGAACCGCGCGTCGACCTCACGCAGCCATGCGAACACCGCGTCCGCGGCCTCCTCCTGGGCGTCCCCGTCCCCGTCGTCGATCCGGAGCGACACCGGGAACCCCATCACATGCTCAACCCGCCGCACTTCAGGCGCCCTTCGCGTCGATGGCGGCCTGGAGCGATTCCTTGTACCCGTCGCTGGTGATGGTGGCACCAGACACGTTGTCGATGTCGGCGCTCTGCGCCTCCAGGGTTTCCTGGATCAGCTTGGGTACGGCGGCGGTGGTCTGCGGGTGGTTCGGCTGGGTGAGCATCCGCACCGAGGCGATCGTGTCGCCCTCGAAGGTGACCTCGACCTGCACGTCACCCTTCTCGGTGGCGACGGTGGAGCCCGCGACGGTCTCGGACGCGGCCTCCGAGGAGGCGGACGCTGAGGGGGAGGCCGTGGCGGTCTCCGGCTTCGCGTCGATGGCGGCCTGGAGGGACTCCCTGTAGCCGTCGCTGGTGATGGTGGCGCCGGAGACCGTGTCGATGTCGGCGCTCTGTGCCTCCAGGGTTTCCTGGATGAGCTTGGGTACGGCGGCGGTGGTCTGCGGGTGGTTGGGCTGGGTGAGCATTCGTACGGAGGCGATCGTGTCGCCTTCGAAGGTGACCTCGACCTGGACGTCGCCCTTCTCGGTGGCGACGGTCGAGCCCGCGACCACGGTCGAGGTGCCCGAGGAACCCGAGGAGGCGGACGGCGTCGAGGCGGGCTCGGTGACCGTCGTGGCGGCGGACGACGTATCGGCCGACGGTTCGTAGCGCCACACCGTGATCAGGCCCAAGGCGGACAGGGCGACGACAGGCAGTACTCGCTTCACTGTGTTCCCCTCATCCGGCCAGGCTGAAGCGTTCGGAATGGATCTGCGGCTTGGGCACGCCCAGCTCGCGCAGCGTGCGCAGGACGGCGCCGGTCATGCCGGGCGGGCCGCACACGTAGACATCCCGGTCGGTGATGTCGGGCACGAGCTTGACCAGCTCCGGCGGCGCCAGCCGGTCCGGCACGACCGGGCCGCTGATCAGGTGCAGCATCGCGCCCTTCGCGTGGGCGAGGTCCCGCAGCTCCTCGTAGAGGACGGCGTCCTGGTCCCTGGCGACCCGGTAGATGAGCACCACGTGGCCCTGCAGTTCCTCGAGGAGCGCCCGCATCGGGGTGATGCCGACGCCGCCGGCGATGAGCAGGGCGTCAGGGCGCGTCCGGTGCATCGTGGTGAACGCGCCGTACGGGCCCTCGGCGAAGACCCGTGTGCCGACCTTGATGTGCCGCAGGGCCGCGGTGCCCTCGCCGGCCGTCTTCGCGGTCAGACGCAGCGTCCGGCCGTCCGGGGCAGCCGACAGCGAGAACGGGTTGGCCTGCCACCAGCGGTCCCTGGTCAGGAACCGCCACAGGAAGAACTGGCCCGCCCGCGCGGGCAGTTGGTCCAGGTCACGCCCCGTCATGTAGATAGACACGACGTTGTCGGACTCGGGGACGACGGCGGAGACCCGCAGCTGGTGGCGCAGGTTTCGCCACAGCGGAAGCACCACCCGGCCCAGGAACACCGCACCGAGGGCCGTGCCCCACATGCCCCACCAGTACGCCGTCGCCGTGGACGACGTGGTGAAGGTCGTACCGACGCCGATCTGGTGCGTGAACGCCAGCACCACCGCCACGTACGTGTACAGGTGTATGAAGTGCCAGGTCTCGTACGCGAGCCGCCGCCGGGCGTACCGCGCAGACACCGCGCCTATCACCATGATCAGCACCAGCGCGGTGATCGACCGCAGCACGCCCTCGACGGTCTCGGCCAGGTTCACCAGCTGGTCCACCGGACCCATCGACGAGGACTCGGCGTAGCCGAAGGTGATGAACACGGCGTGCCCGACCAGCGTCCACAGCAGGCTGAAGCCGACCCAGCGGTGCAAGGAGGTCAGCCGGTCCATGCCGATCCGCCGGTCGAGCCACGGCAGCCGGGCGACCAGCAGCAGCTGGAAGGCCATCAGGAGCGCGCCGTACAGCCCGGCGAGCCGCCCGATCAGGATCAGGGCGTTCGAGTCGCGCGGGGACTGGAGGAAGAAGACGGCCACCACGCCCACGTTGACGGCCAGCAAGGCGTACAGGCCGGTACGGGCCACCACCTTGGGACGTACCGCCGTGGGGGGCGGTTGGAGACGTTCGACAGTCGTCACGGACGGGAGCTCCTCGTTCGGGTCCGGGGACACCGAGCCTGCCGGGTGGGAGCTGTCGTTTCCCTGTCGATCAACTTTCAAGTTCTTACCGATACGCGTCCGGGGAGCCCGCGGCTATGGCGTCCGGAGGCAGGTGAAGCACTATGGGCTCGTGGAAAAAGTACGACTTCTCGTCGTGGACGACGATCCTCCCATCGCCGACCTGGTCGCGACGGTCGCCCGCTACGAGGGGTGGGAGGCCGTCACCGCGAACTCCGGAGAGGAGGCGCTGAGCCGCGCCGCCGAATTCCATCCGGACATCGTGGTGCTCGACCTGATGCTGCCCGGCCTCGACGGCTTCGGCGTCCTGGACCGGCTGCGCCAGTCCGGCACGATGGTCCCCGTGGTGTTCCTGACCGCCCGGGACGGAGTGGCCGACCGGGTCGCGGGCCTCACCCGGGGCGGTGACGACTACCTGGTCAAGCCCTTCGCCGTGGAGGAGCTCATGGCCCGGCTGCGGACCGTGCTGCGGCGCAGCGCCGGGCCCGGGTTCCAGCGTTCCGTGCTCAGGGTGGCCGACCTGACGATGGACGAGGACACCCGCGAGGTACGGCGCGACGAGAAGCTCCTCACGCTCACCCCGACCGAGTACGAGGTGCTCCGCTACCTGATGCGCAAGTCACCCACCGTGCTCACCAAGGCCCAGATCCTCGACCACGTCTGGGAGTACGGCTTCGGCGGCCGCTCCAACGTCGTCGAGCTGGTCGTCAGCCGCCTGCGCCGCAAGCTCGACGACGTCGGCGAGCCGCTGATCCACACCGTGCGGGGCGTCGGGTACGTGGTACGGCAGGTCGCCGAGTGATCCGCCGGTTCCGGGAGACCTACCGCAGGATGCGCCTGGGCACCCGGCTGGCCCTGGGCCTGGGCGTGCTGTCGCTCGTGGCCTTCGCCGTCGTCGGCACGGCGCTGTCGATGTACATGCGGGACTACCTGGAACGTCAGCTGAACGACCAGATGAAGGTCGTCCAGCTCACCCAGACCGAGGAGGCCAAGGAGAACGACAACGCGCACGGAGAGCCGTACTGGGGCTGGTACACGGCCTCGTACAAGGTCTCGGCCGGTACCGCCGAGATCCGCCGGCCCGCCGACGCGCCGGCGGACGACGCCGCACTCGCCGCCGCAGCCGAGGCGCTGGCCGACTCGGGCTCCACCGACCTCGTCCGCACCGCCCACATCGAGGGCGAGGGCACGTACCAGCTGCGCGCCTGCGCCGTCGAACCCGGTGTGGTCCTGGTGACCGCGGCGCCCATGAAGGACATCGACAACACCATGCAGCAGCTGGTGACGGTCCAGGTCGTCGCGTTCGCACTCGCGCTGCTCGCGCTCGTCGTGATCGGCCGGAGGGTGCTGCGGCGCGGCCTGCGGCCACTCAGCGACATGGCACACACGGCCCGCGGCATCACCTCGCACGACTTCACCGAATCGGCCCGGCTGCCGGTACGCGCCGACCGCGGCAACGGCGGCCCCGAGGTCGAGGAACTGCGCACCGCGTTCAACACCATGCTGGAACACATCGACGACTCCCTCGCCGTCCGCACCGAGGCCGAACAACGGCTGCGCCGGTTCGTCGCGGACGCCTCGCACGAGCTGCGCACCCCCCTGATGTCGGTACGCGGCTACGCGGACCTCTTCCAGTACGCGGCGGCCAACGAGCCCGGAGAACGCGACAAGCACCTGGCCCGCCTGCGCGCCGAGGCGGCCAGGATGGGCATACTCCTCGACGACCTGCTGCTGCTCGCCCGCCTGGACGCCGCCGACGTGGAGGCACCGCTGCGGCTGGTGGACGCGGACCTGGCGGAGCTGGCACGCGAGGCGGCGGACGCCTTCCGCGCGGGCCACCCCGACCACGAACTGACCGTGCAGGCCGGCCCCGAACCGGTCCGGCTGCGCCTGGACCCGCTGCGCATCCGGCAGGTGCTCGACAACCTCCTCACCAATGCCGCCGTGCACACCCCGGCCGGTACGCGGGTGTCCGTGGAGGTGTCCGTCGCCTCCGGCGCGGCGGTGGTCCGCGTCGCCGACTCGGGCCCGGGCATTCCCGCTGCCGACCAGGAGCAGGTCTTCGACCGCTTCTACCGCGTCGACAAGGCCCGCAGCCGCGACCGGGGCGGCAGCGGCCTGGGCCTGGCGGTCGCGCTGTCCCTGGTGCGGGCACACGGCGGCACCCTCGAACTGACCAGCCGCCCGGGTGCGACGGCCTTCACCATCAGGATTCCCCTCACCTCCGGTACGTGAGAGGGCGCGCTTCTCGGCCGACTTCGGGCGGTCCACGAGCGCGATGGGCGGGGCACGGTTGGAACAGTTGTGGTGGCGCACAACTGTTCGGGCGCGCGTATCCCCGGACTGCGGGACGAGTGGCGGAAGTACTGTCCACGGACTCCCGTCGAGGTGGCCGGAAGCGGCGCCCGCTCCCGTCGGTCGGAGAGACCTGACTTAGTGTCAAAGGTGCCTGCTCCAATGCCTGTTGTGCGGTCGCAGTGACCGTACGCAGGATCGCCGAGGGGGACGCGGTGTCTTGGATCGATCGGTACGTGAAGCACGACGGCAGGACTCCGATGGCGGGTGTCTCCGGGTTTGTCGCTGTCGGGGGGCAGCGATGAGCCCCCGCCCGCCCGCGCGGCGGCGGCCTCGCAAGCCCGTTGCGCGCGTCTCGACGAAGCCCAAGGGGCCCCAGCGGTTGGCGCTCGTCATAGCGGCCGCCGCGGGCGTCGCGCTCTGCCTCGCCGTAGGCCAGTGGCTGCTGGACAACTGGTGGCTGCTCGCCGTGCTCGCCGCCGTGGTGGCCGGGGCGGGCGGTCTCTGGCTCACCCAGTGGGCGGTGAGCGCCCGCTGGGAGTGGGTGCACGTACGGAGGCTGCGGTACAAGCTGCCCCAGCTCGACAGGCTCCATCACGAGGACTTCGAGTTCGCGGTACGGGACCTGATGCGCCGTGACGGCTGCGGGGACGCCGTACAGGTGGGCGGCGCCGGGGACAACGGCGCGGATGTGACGGCGACCGATCCGCTCGGCAGACGCTGGGTGATCCAGTGCAAGCACCGGCAGAACGGGGCCTCGGGGTCACCCGTGGGAACCCCGGATCTCCATGTGCTCAACGGAACCGGCCGACAGCTGCACGGCGGGGACGTGGTGGTGCTGGTGACGAACGGACGCTTCACCGCGGGATGTGAGCCGCTGGCGAAGTCCCAGAAGCTGCACCTGGTCGACCGCGGGACGCTGGGGGAGTGGGCGGGCGGCTCGCGGCCGCTCTGGGAGCTGCTCCAGAAGCTGCCTCCGCCGGGGAAGCGGTCGGCTTCGTTGTCCTGAGGAACGGGCGCCGGGCCGACCGCCCGCGGTCTCGTCGCGGTGCTCACTCGTTGTGCAGCACCTCCGCGATCGTCAGCCGAGCCGCGCTCCGCGCCGGAATGAACGCGCCCAGGACCGCGATCGCGACGCCGGCCAGGGCCATGCCGGCCAGCGCAGGGGCCTCCCAGACGTCCGTCATGTACGAGGGCAGGGAGATGGACACGGCGTCCGCCATCCGAGGGATCACCAGGTGGTAGCCCGCGATGCCCAGCGGGATGCCGAGCAGTGAGCCGACCGCACCGAGCACGGCCATCGATGTCACCATCATCGCCGTGACCTGCCGGGGCGTCATGCCTATGGACTTGAGCATGCCCAAGTCGCGGCGCCGGTCACGGGTGTTGAGGACGACCGTGTTGAAGACGCCGAGCGACGAGACCACGGCGAGCATCAGGGTGAGCACCGTCGCCGAGCCGATGATGGTCTGGGTGATGGTGTTCGGCCCGGTCACCGCTGTGCTGACCCCGGGGTCGGCGGCCCGGACCGTGCGTGCGTAGGCCGCCGCGTCCGCACCCTCGCGGAGTTTGACGTGGTACGCGATGGGCTTCTCCTTCGGGGCAAGCGCCGCCATCGTCGACCAGTCGGTGGCGATCCCGTCCCCGGTGCTCTCCATGTACTCGCCGACGATGGTCACTTCCTCCTGACGGTCGCCCTTCTCCAGAGCGAGGTGGTCGCCGACCTCCAGACCGTGCTCGCGCAGGAAGGCCGATCCGGCGACGGCCTCGCCGGTACGGTGCATCCACCGGCCCTCGGTGAGTACGTTGTCCAGCTGCGGCCGGTCACCGCGACGGCCCTCGACCCACAGCTTCTGCACGGTGCCCGCGATGCGCACGTCGGCGTCCGCCCTGGCCGTGACCTCGGTCGCGCCGGGCAACGAGCCGAGGAGCGACTGGAGTTCGAGATCGCTGTGGACCGGCTGGACCTCCTTGCCCTGCTTGTAGTTGCTCGCGTAGACCGTGACCTGGAAGGCGTCGCGCCCCGCCTCCCCGAACCTGGCCATCGTCGTGGCAAGACCGGTCGCGAACGTCACGGTGGTCACCCCGAGGACCACCGCGGCGAGCGTGAGGCCGCTCCGGCCCGGCCGGGCGAACGGCAGGCCGAGCCCCAGGCTCACCGACCGCGGCAGCCTGCTGCCCGCCAGTCGGCGCTGGACGCTCAGCGCCCGCCCGGCGCGCGGGGCGCTGCCCGCGCTGATCGCCCGCGCCGCGGACAGCCGGTGCGCGCGTGCCGCCGGGGCGAGCGCGGCCAGCACACAGACGGCGGGCATGCCGAGCAGGGCGAGCGCGTTCACCCAGGTCGGGATACCGACGTTGCCGTGGAACACCCCCGCCTCGGGTCCGGTGAACACGAACTCGAAGAAGGGGCGCGCCAGGACGTTGCCGAGGAGGGTGCCGAGCACGCACCCGGCGAACGCCGGAACGGAGATCATCGTGAGGTAGACGGCGACGACCTGCCCCGGCGTGAACCCCAGGGCCTTCAGGATCCCGATGTGCCGGAGGCCCGAAATCACCGCGCCGCCCACCACGTTGGCGACGATGAGCACCGCCACCACGATGCCGAGGACGCCGAAGGCCATCAGGTAGGGGGCGTACGCCCGCGCCGAACTGCCGATCGACTCCTTGAGGGTGAGATACGACTGTGAAGAGGCCAGCGCGTCCTTCGGCAGCCCATCGGTGACGGCGGCCAGGTTCGTGCCGATCCGGCTCTCCGAGGACGCGTCCGTGAAGCGGAACAGCATCTGAGCGGTGGTCGGGTGCAGGGCCGCCATCTGTTCCGGGGCGACCCAGGCATCGGCGGTCCGGCTCAGGTCGAAGGCGAACCCGACGACGGTGAGCGTCGGACCCGACGGCACCCGGATCTTCTTGCCCAGGTCGTCCGGGGCCCAGCCCTGATCCCGGTTCACGACGATCTCGCCCGGTCGGGTGGCCCAGCGGCCCGCCCACACGTTCAGCCGGTCCACCGGGCCTTGCGGGTCGGCACGGCCCACGACCGTGACCGTGCCGAAGAGGGCGAAGCCGTCGCCCTCTCTCGGCAGGTCGTCGATCGTGGCCTGGGCGAAGGGCCCTGCGGTGGCCTCGACCTCCGGCTGTTCGGCCGCCCGCGCCAACTGCGCGTCGGAGACCTTGTCGGGATCGAACGCGGCGACGACATGCGGGCCGCGTTGCGCGGCGAAGGCCTTGTCGAAGGGCGCGGAGGCCGCGTCGACCAGGCCGAGCGCGACCACCATCGCCCCGGTGGAGGTCAGCGTGACCAGCGCGATGACGATCGTCTGGAGCCTGCGCCGCCGTACGGCCGCGCGGGCGGCCCGCCACACCGCCCTCATGCGGACGGCTCCAGCGTGTGCTCGCCGGTCACCCGGCCGTCGCCGAGCTCGACGAGGCGGCTGGCGCAGCGCCGGGCGAGATGCTCGTCGTGTGTCACCAGGATCAGCGTCTGGCCGATCTGGTTGAGGTCGAGCAGCAGGTCCATCACCTGCTCGCCGGCCCGGCTGTCGAGCGCGCCGGTCGGCTCGTCGGCCAGCAGCAGGGCGGGGCGGTTCATCAACGCCCGGGCCACCGCGACGCGTTGCCGCTCACCGCCGCTGAGCACCGCCGGATAGGCGTTCGCGCGGTCCGCGATGCCGAGTTCGTCGAACAGCTCAAGGGCGCGGCGGCGGGCCTGTCGGGCGGGACTGCCGGTCAACTGCGCGGCCAGGGCGACGTTGTCGAGCGCCGACAGGTCGTCGATCAGGTTGAAGAACTGGAAGATCATGCCGATGCGGCGCCGCCGGTACAGGGCGAGCCCCTTCTCGTTCAGCGCGCCCACGTTCTCGCCGTGCACGAACACCGTGCCGCCCGTCGGACGGTCCAGACCGGCGATCATGTTGAGCAGGGTGGACTTGCCGCACCCCGAAGGCCCCATCACGGCGACCGCCTCCCCGGCCCGGATCTCCAGCGAAACCCCGTCCAGAGCCGTCGTCTCGCCGAACTCCTTGCGCACGCCGTCGAGTCGTACGACGGGCTCTCCCCGGCTGTTGCCGCCCTCGGCGACCATGCTGCCTCCATTGACCATGCACAGGACGCTAAGTGGGGGACGGCGCCCAGGACATCCCTCCCCGGGTGGCAAACCGGCCCGCCCTCATCCCGGAGATGCAGGGCCCTGCGTCCACAGGCCGATGCGGACCGGGCGGCCTTCTGCAAAGGTGAGCCCGTGGGGAAGTGGGAGCTTGAAGCGCTGGTGGCGGCGCTCGTGGTGGCATGGGCGACCGCCGGATGGCTGGCAGTGGCGTGGCTGCGTACCCGGCGCCGGTGGCACACGGCCGTGGGGGAACGCGGCTGGCTGCTCGAGCGGGAGCGGCAGAGCGCCGCCCATGACGCGGTCGCGGCCGAACGCGACCGCATCGCCCGGGAGTTGCACGACATCGTCAGTCACAACGTCAGCCTCATGGTGGTCCAGGCCGGAGCCGCCCGCGAGGTCCTCGGCACGATGCCCGACGAGGCCGTGAGGGCGCTGCGGGCCGTCGAGGACGCGGGGCGCGGCGCGATGACCGACCTGCGGCACCTGCTGGGTCTGCTGGCGCCTTCGCAGGACGGCGAGGAGACGGACCAGGACTCGGACCTGGCCGGTGCGCGAAGCCACTCCGACGGCGCGGCGGGCCTGGCGCCGCAGCCCGGCCTCGACCGCCTCGGCCGGCTCGTCGACCGGATATCGTTCGCCGGGCTGCCCGTCGAGGTGCGGATCTCCGGAGAGCCGCGCCCGCTGCCGGAGGGGATCGACGTGACCGCGTACCGGATCATCCAGGAGGCGCTGACCAACGCGCTCAAGCACGGCGACGGCGGCAAGGCCGAGGTGACCGTGCGGTACGCGGACCACGCGCTGCGCGTGGAGGTGCTGAACACCGGCCCGTCCGTCCTGACCGGCAGCGTGCCGGCGCCGTCGGTGCCGGTTCCACGACACCGGGAGGGCGCGGGCCGCGGACTCCTTGGCCTGCGCGAGAGGGTCGCGGTGTACGGAGGGGACCTGGACGCCCGGCGCCGTCTAGGCGGCGGCTACCGGGTCCGGGCGCGCATCCCGCTGGACCGGCCGTGACAGGGAGAGCCGGGGAGCGGGCTCCCCGCGTGCTCATCGCCGACGACCAGACGCTGATCAGGACCGGCTTCCGGCTGATCCTGAACGCCCGCGGCATCGACGTGGTGGGCGAGGCTGCCGACGGCGTGGAGGCGGTCGCGGCGGCGCGCGAACTCCTGCCGGACGTCGTGCTGATGGACATCCGCATGCCTAACATGGACGGCCTGGAAGCCACCCGCCGGATTCTGGCGCAGGCCCCGGACTGCCGGGTCCTCATGCTGACGACCTTCGACCTGGACCGCTATGTGTACGCCGCGCTGGCGCTCGGAGCCAGCGGCTTCCTCCTGAAGGACGTCACCCCCGAACACCTCGCGGCCGCCGTACGCCTGGTCGACACCGGCGACGCCCTGCTGGCCCCGTCGATCACCCGCCGCCTGGTGGAGCGCTTCGCCTCGGACACCGCCCGCCCACCCGCCGTGCACGCCGACCTCACGGCCCTCACCCCCCGCGAGCTGGAGGTCCTCACCCTCCTGGGCCGAGGCCTCTCCAACACGGAGCTGGCCGCGGAACTGACCCTGAGCGAGGCGACGGTGAAGTCCCACGTGGCCCGGATCTTCGCCAAACTGACCCTCCGCGACCGCTCCCAGGCCGTGGTGCTCGCGTACGAGACGGGGCTGGTGAAGGCGGGGGACACGGGCGGGAGCAGATAGGTCTCAGCGCCGCTGGGTCACCCGGCGCATGTTGTCCAATGCAGCCGATTGTCCAATGACAGTGCTTTGAGGTCGGCCACGTCTGGACCGCCGCGCTGCACGCCTGGGTGCAGCCGACATCCCCACCCTGACCAGCGCGATCCGCACCTTGCTCGACGGCCTGCGCAGAGCACCGACCTGGGCCTCGGGCACCCACGTCCGACGGCGCCTCACGGCACACCGACACCGGGTCGGCCCGCTAGACTCCGTCAAGTGGTAACGGCGGTGGAAGGGTACGAGTTCGGGCTGCTGGGGCCACTGAGTGGCCGCCATGGCGGGCGCGAACTGGATCTGGGCAGCCCGTTGCAACGTGCGGTCCTGGTACGGCTCCTGCTCGGAGAAGGACGCCAGTCCGGCCTCGACCACCTCATTGACGCGCTGTGGGAAGAGCCGCCAGGCAACGCGGTGCGCTCGGTGCAGACGTACGTCTACCGCATCCGCCTCTCGTTGGGCGAGGAACGTTCCCGACTGGAGACCACGCAGGGCGGATACCAGCTCGACATCCCGGAACAGGTCGTCGACGCCCTGCGTTTCGAGCGACTCGTCCGTGAGGGCGAGGAACTGCGGGCCACGCGGCAGACCGGCTCCGCCCTGCGTGCGTTCGACGCCGCGCTGGCGCTGTGGTCGGGGGAGCCGCTGTCCGGCGTGCCCGGCCCCTACGCCCAGCGGCACCGCCGACGGTTCGTCGATCTGCGGCTGAACGCCCAGGTGGCGCGGTTGGAGTGCGCCGATGAACTGGGTGAGCACGCCCGCGTGGCGACGGAACTGATCTCACTGATCGCCGACCATCCGCTGCGGGAGGATCTGTACGCACTGCGCATGCGTGCGCTGTACCAGGCAGGGCGGGCGGCGGAGGCCCTGGCGGTCTACGCCGCGGCCCGCGAGACCATGGCGGCCGAGCTGGGCATGGATCCGGGGCCGGAGCTGCGTGAGTTGCAGGCACGCATACTCGGCGGGGTCGGGCCCGACCCCGCCGAGTCGCGTCCTGAGGGACATCGCGCCGGCGCCACGACGTCCCCTGGTGCTTCCGACGACACCGCGACGCGGTCCGGCGGTCAGGGACAGCGCATCGAATCGGGCGCCGCCCACGGAGCCGACCGGCCGGCGACGACTCAGGCCGAGGAGGCCTCGGCCGGCGTCCGCCCGCAACAACTGCCCCCGGCGCCGGGCGACTTCGTCGGTCGGGAGCGGCTGCGGGAGCGGCTCCGGCTCGCGTTGCGGCCCAGCGGGGAAGCGGTCGCGCTCGCAGTGCTCAGCGGTATCGGCGGCGTGGGGAAGACAGCGCTCGCGTTGCGCGTCGCCCACGGCATCCGCGGCGACTATGCGGACGGGCAGCTCTATGTGGACCTGCGGGGTGACGGCGGCCAACCCGCCGATCCCGCGGACGTGTTGGTCGACTTCCTCCTCGCGCTCGGCATGCCCGCCGCCCAGATCCCCGCGACGCCCACCGCCCGCGCCGGGGCCTATCGCACCCTGACCGCCGATCGCCGGATTCTGGTGCTCCTGGACAACGCGTCCGACACCGCCCAGGTGACACCGCTGCTCCCGGGCACACCCGGCAACGCCGCGCTGATCACGACCCGGCACCGGTCGCTCGTACCGCCGGGTGCGACGCGTTTCGAGGTACCGGTGCCCGATCAGCAGGAGGCGGTGGCCATGCTGGGCCGGTTCACCGGCGACGCCGAGATCGCCGCCGACCCTGAACTCGCGCTGGAACTGGTCAGCGCGTGCGGGCAGTTGCCGTTGGCGTTGCGCATCATCGGTGCCCGTGCGGCGGCTCGTCCCGGACGCGGGCTCGGTGCGCAGTTGCAGCGCCTGCGCGCCGAGGAGAGCCGGCTCGACGAGTTGCGGGCCGGAGGCATGTCGGTGGAGGCCACCTTCCAGGTCGGATACCGGGCTCTAGCCGACGCGCAGGCCCGGGCGATGCGCCTGTGCGCGCTGCTCGACGCCGCCGACTTCCCGGTCGCGGTCGCGGCGGTGCTGCTCGACCGGCCCGAGCAGGAGACCGAGGAGCAACTCGAGCATCTGGTGGAGGCCGGTCTGCTCGAACCGCATTCGGCCGACCGCTACCGATTCCACGATCTGGTACGGGCGTTCGCCGCCCGTCGTGCCGATCGCGAGGATCCTGTCGCGGAGCGCGAGGCGGCACTGGTGCGGCTAGCGATGTTCCTTCATGCCACCCTGCTCCAGGCCATGAGCGCGACCGAGCAGTCCGGCTCGCTCAGCACCCACCTCTTCCCCGTGCCACTGACCGGGCTGCGGTTCGCCGACGCCGAGGAGGCGCGCACATGGCTGCTGGCCGAGCACACGCTGCTGGTCTCGGTGTTCTCCCGGGTGCTGCGCGACATCCCGGGCGCTGCGCGGATCGTCGTCGCCGCGCTGTCGGTGATCGCGTCGAGCGGGCTCTTCGCCGGGCCCGCACATCAGCGGGAGCTGGAACGCATCACGGACCAGGCGGTCGCGGCGGCCGAGTTGGGCGACGACCCGGCGTTGCGGGCGCAGACCCGGCACATCCGGGCCTGGCTCGCCTTCATCCGCGATGATCTGACAGCGGCGGAAACCGACCTGCGCGACGCGATCCGGCGTGCGCGCGACGGCGACGACCCGGTGACGTTCTTCATGTCCGCCCGGCTGCTGTCGGTCGTACTGGCGGACCAGGGGCGGACCGCGGAGGCCGTCGAGTTCTTCGCCGAGTCGGACGCGGTCGCCGGCGCGGAGGACGATCCGAACAGCCCGGCCTACTTCCTTCAGGAGGTGGCCCGCCTGTTCACTGCACTGAGCTCGGACCGGGCCGAGGTGAACATTTCCGCGGCACAGCATGTGTACGAGGTGAGCGATCGCCTGCGGAAGGAAGCGGCGCAGCGCTGAGCCTGTCGCTCGCTGAGTCGGCCCCCGTTTACGCGCCGTCGACCGGACGTCGATCCGTGTTCGGCACGGTGATCCGAGAACGGACCGCGGCCGGAATGCCTCCGCACGTCCCCCCGCTGCCTCAGCATCTCCTCGAACAGGTGACCAACAGGTGACAGACATGCTCAAGATCGGTCTGGGAGCCCCCCAGTACGGATTGTTCGCCGACCCCTCCACGCTCTCCGGGTTCGCCGCCGCGGTCGAAGCGATCGGCTTCGACAGCCTGTGGGTGGGCGACCGGGCCCTCGTACCGACGCAGCCGCGTGACCCGTATCCCGGCGGTGGCCCCGTACCGGAGGAGTACCGCAACTTCCTGGACCCCATCGCCACCCTGTCCTTCCTGGCTCACGCCACCCGACGGATGCGCCTGGGCACCAGCACGCTGAACGCGCCCTTCTACTCCCCGCTCCTGCTGGCCCGTTCCCTGACCTCCGTCGACATCCTCAGCGAGGGGCGGCTCGACATCGGATTCGGACTGGGATGGTCGTCCGACGAGTACGAGGCCATCGGTGTGCCGTGGCGGGGGCGCGGGGCACGGCTGGAAGAGATCCTGGACGTCCTGGAGCACGTCTGGTCCGGTTCGTCGTCGGCGGAGCACAAGGGGGCGCTGTGGACGATCCCGAGTGCGCACATCGAGACACTCCCCGTGCAGCGTCCCCGCCCGCCGGTGCTCCTGGGCGGTTTCACCCCGGCCACTCTGGAACGCATCGGTCGTCGCGCGGACGGCTGGGCGGGAGTCGCGCTGCCAGTACCCCAACTCGCCTACGTCATCAGCCAGATCCGGCAGATCGCGGAGGCGGTCGGACGTGACCCCGACGCCCTGCGCACCGTCGTCCGTGTGAACCCCGTGGTGACGGCCGAGGCCGCCCCGAGCGATGCCGTTCCGCACCGGGGAACGGTCGTGCAGGTCTCGGACTACCTGCTCGCCGCCCACGCGGCCGGGGCCGACGAGGTCCTCATCGACGTGCAGCAGACCGCGCGGAGCGCGGAAGAGCTGACGGACCTGGCACACCGTTTTCACGAGCAGCTGAGCAAGGGCTAGGGAGCACCATGTCTGATGTAGTCACCGTGAAGCCGGATGTCCACGACATGGTGGTGGTGCATCGCACTTTCCGTAAATCGTGCGCGGAACTGCCGGATCTGGTGCGCGGACTGCGGCCCGGCGACACCGCGCGGGCCGCGCTGGTCGTCGACGCGGTGCGGTTCATGCTCATGGGCCTGGAAGCCCACCACGTCAGCGAGGACGAGTTCCTCTGGCCCCGGCTCGCGGCACGGACGGCGGTGCGGGCCGAGGCGATCACGCGCATGGAGGAACAGCACCACCGGCTTGAAGAGCTGGTCACGCGGGTGAGGGCCGTGCTGGACGGACTGGCCGTCGATCCCCGACAGCCCCTCTGCGAGCAGGTGGCGGCTCAACTCACCGAATTGGGCTCGGTGTTGACCGCGCACATGGACGAGGAGGAGAACACCATCCTGCCCCTGGCCGCCGAACATCTGAGCGTCGCCGAATGGGAGGAACTCGGCGAGATCAGCCTGGCGAAGCTGGACAAGAAACATCTGCTGCGCGCCTTCAGCGCGTTGATGGCAGTAGCAACTCCCGAAGAGCAGCGAACACTTCTCACCAAGGCACCACTGCCCGCCCGCCTCCTGTGGCGCCTGTCCGGCCGCCGCTCACACGCCCGTTGGGAGGCCCGCCTGTACGGGGCGTGAGCAGGACGACCGGATCCGCAGTCCACTACAAGGGCTGGATCCGTAGCCCATTACAAGGGTTGGACAGGGAGGCGCCCGGTGCACCGACCGGGTGCCTCCCGCTCTACGGCTCTCAGCGCACGGTGACCGCGGCTGTCGTCGCCGAACCGTTCGTCCAGCCGTACCGCTTGGCCGTCACCTTCGCGGTGATCTTGTGACCCTTGTCGGCCTTCACCAGCACGTACGTCGACTTGGTGGCTCCGGTGATGGTCTTGCCGTCGCGCTTCCAGACGTACGTGTACGAGGTGACCGTCGGTGACCAGGTGCCGTGGGCGGCGGTGAGCTTGTAGCCGGCCTTGGCCGTGCCGGTGATCGCGGGCGCCTTGGTGGCCTTCAGGGCGGGGCCGACCGCGACCGTGACGGCGGCGGAGGTGGAGCGCGTCGACCCGGCATTGTTGGTGACCGTGGCCCGGCAGGACAGCTTGTGCTTGTAGTCGGAGGCGGTCAGGGTGCGGGTCTTGCCGGTGGCACCGGAGATAACCGTGCCGTCGCGCAGCCAGGACCAGGCGGCCTTGGCTCCGATGCCGGTCCAGGCGGCGTTGCAGGTGACCTTGGAGCCCGTACGGACGGTCCCGCTCAGCGTGGCCTTCGAGGTGACCGACGGCTTGGTCAGCAGGGTCTGCCACTGGGCCGAGACCTGGCTCGTGTAGTCGCCGCTGCCCACGGCCTTGCGTGACAGGACGGTGGCCCGGCCGTCGGGGCCGGTGGCGACCTCGCCGTACAGCGCCTGCGTACTGGAGACGTCGGGGACGGGCTCGCTGTTGAGAGCGGTCGCCTTGCTCCAGGTGCCGTTGGCGCGGACCGCCCACTGGAGGTAGTGGTCGTTGCCGTTGTCGATGCTCGGTGTCTGCGGCCAGACGACCTGGACGGTGCCGTCGGCGCCGATGGAGGCGTCCACGTCCCAGGGGACGTAACCGGTGGACAGCGTCTGCGGCGTGGACCAGGTGCCGGTGCTCGCGGAGCGGGTGACCGACTTTACGACCGGCTCACCATCGGCGCTGCTCCAGCCCACCCACACATAGGTGAGGTCGCCGTTGGGCGCGGTGAGCGGGTCGCTGCCGTCGCTGTAGTTGAAGGACGACGCGACCACGGTCTGCACATCGCCCCAGCTCGTGGAGGGGGAGAGCCGGGTGACCGAGTTCAGGTCGGTGCCGCTCCCGGCGGCGTTCGCGCCGTGCCACAGTACGGTGGTGGCGCCCGTGGCGTCCGACGTCACCTGGACGACACCGTCCGTGTAGCCCACACCGGGCAGCACGGCCGCCTCGCTCCAACTTCCGCCGGCCGTGGCACGGGTGGCGGTGAGGACGGTGTGCTGGTTGCCGTCGGCGACCTGGTCGTAGACGTCCCACACCGCGGTGGCCGAGCCGTCGGGGGCGACGGCGAGCGCGAGGTCGTAGACGGAACCGGTGGTGACCGAGGCCAGCGGCTGGGCCGTGGACCAGGTGGTGGCGCCAGGGGCGCGGACGGCCGTCATGATCTTGTAGTCGTTGAACTCGCCCTGCTGCCATACGGCGGTGAGGGTGCCGTCGGCCGCCGAGGCGAGCCGGGGCAGGCCGAGGTAGGTGCCGCCCGGGTACGAGGCGATCGGGACCGGATCCGACCAACCGCCCTCCGCCGGGGTCCAGGTGGCGGCGACGGCGGCCAGGTCGCCGTCCACGCTCCTGCCGTCCACCCAGGTCACGACACCCTGCCCGGTGGGCGTCGCGGTCAGGACCGCCGGGGAGGTGCTCTCGCGGCCGGTGGCCAGGGTGTGGGAGGCGCCCCACGTGTTGCTTCCGGCGGACTTGACGGCGACGTCGAAGTTCCAGTGGGTGCCGTCGGCCGCCCGGTCGCGCCACAGCGCGAACGTGGTGCCGTCGCCGGCGGTCTGGACGTCGATCAGGGTCTGCTGGCCGTCGGCGCCGGTCAGCGCGGTGGCGGCACTCCAGGGACCGGCCGCCGTCGTGTATCCCGCGGCGGCCGCGGGGATCGCGGGGACCAGAGCGGTGACGGCGGTCACCGCGGCGGTGAGCGCCAGACAGGCGGCTCTCGGTCGACGTATTCGAGACGTGCTCGGTGCCACGACGGCTCCTGTGTGTGGTGGGGTGTCGCTGGTGGAACTCGACGTGGGGGGAAGTCCGTGGTGACGGTACCCAACCTGGCGGAACGCCTGGCTGTTGGGATGGTCTAGAAACGATCAAGGTTTCATCAGGTGTCCACCAGGCCCGGCTTGGCTCAGGCCTCCGGGGGTCGCTCTTCACCCCCAGTTCGCCCTTGAGGGCAGGTTCGATCCTGGTGGCGATGCGTCAGGCGCTGCGGGTCAGGCTATTCGCGGCCCTGCCCGTAGTGCTCAGCCTCAGAGCCAGTCCCGCCGCTTGAAAATCAGGTACAGACTGACGCAGACAATCCCCATCAAGCCGATCGCGAAGGGGTATCCGAAGGTCCAGCCCAACTCCGGCATGTCGTCGAAGTTCATGCCGTAGATCGTGCCGACCAGCGTCGGGGCGAAGAGGATGGCCGCCCAGGACGAGATCTTCTTGATCTCCTCGTTCTGTTCGAAGCCCGCCTCCGCCAACGCACGCATTTCGGCGTTCTGTTGCTGGGTGACGAGGGTCGCGTTGACGGTGAGGATGTCGGTGAGGGCCTGGCGGAAGCCGTCGACGCGTTCGCTGGTGTGGGTGACGTGGTCGGCGACGTCGCGGAGGTAGCGCTGGAGTTCCTCGTCGGTGCGGTACTTGGCGAAGCCGGCCATGAGGGCGTGCAGCATGCCGACCAGCGGGCGGGTGGCGCGCTGGAACTCGACCATTTCCCGGGAGAGTTCGTAGATACGGCGGGACACCGCGGGGTCGCCGCGGAAGACCTCGGTCTCGATCTCGTCGATGTCGGTCTGGACGCCGGTCACGACGGGGACGTAGCCGTCGACCACGGAGTCGAGGATCGCGTAGAGGACCGCCTCGGGGCCGAGCTTCAGGAGCTCCGGGGTGTCCTCCATGCGGCGGCGCACCGCCGAGAGGTCCGGTGCCGCGCCGTGCCGGACCGTGATCACGAAGTCGGGGCCCACGAACACGTGCAGCTCGCCGAAATCGACCTCCTCCAGCGCGTCCAGATAGCGCGCGGCACTCAGGACGACGAAGAGCGTCTCGCCGTAGCGCTCCAGCTTCGGACGCTGATGCGCCTCCATCGCGTCCTCGACGGCGAGCGGGTGCAGGTCGAACTCGGCGGCCAGGGAGAGGAGTTCGGCCTCCGTCGGGCGGGCCAGGCCGATCCACGCCATGCCGTCCGGCTGCTCGCGCAGCTCGCGGAAGGTGTCGGCCAGCGATTCCGGGGTCGAGACGCGTACGCCGTCACGGTAGAGCGCCGCCTGTACGACGCTGCCGGCGTCGGTGGGTTCCGGCGAAGGCGGGTCGGGGCGGGGCGCGGGGGGCTGCGCCGGCGGTGCGGCCGGTGGGGTGAGGGCGCGTCGCCAGCCGGATTTCCTGGCGCCCTGCGCGGCTGGGCGGGCGCGTCGCTCGGACATCGCGGCTGCCTCCCCTGTCGTCTGTCGTCGCCTGGAGCATGAAGCATGAACGTGGAGCATGAAGCACGAACTCGGTCGAACGTACGTCTCTGCGATCACCGAGCAGGATATACGGGTCAAATGTCCTCGGCGCGGGGGTGTGGCACCGCCGGGGCAGGGATTCCCGAGGAATGAGGACAGAAATGAGGACAGAACCTGTCCGCAAGTCCCGCTAACGTGCGGAGCATGACGAAGAAGACCTCCGCGGCACCCGTGCTCGGCACCCGCGCCCTCAACCGCGCGACCCTCGCCCGGCAGCTCCTCCTGCGCCGGTCCGACCTCGGTGCCAAGGAGGCCGTCGAGCACCTCCTCGGCCTTCAGGCGCAGAACGTCAAGCCGCCGTACTATGCGCTCGCCGCCCGGCTGGAGGGCTTCACCCCGGAGGCGTTGTCGCAGCTCATGGCCGACCGGGAGGTCGTACGCCTCGTCACCATGCGCTCCACCATCCACACCCACACCGCCGACGACGCCCTCAACCTGCGCCCGCTCGTGCAGGCCGCGCGCGACCGGGAACTCAACCAGTTCCGCAAGGGGCTCGACGGCGTCGACCTGGACCGGCTCGCCTCGATCAGCCGTGAGCTGGTGGAGGCCGAGCCGCGCACCATGAAGCAGCTGCGTGAGGCGCTGCTCGTCGAGTGGCCCGACGCCGACCCGTTCGCGCTCTCGGTCGCCGCCCGCTGCAGGCTGCCGCTCGTCCAGGTCACCCCGCGTGGCCTGTGGGGCCGGAGCGGCCAGGTCACGCTCACCACCGCCGAGCACTGGCTGGACCGCCCGTCCGAGCCGGCGCCCGCCCCCGACGCGACCGTCCTGCGCTACCTGGCCGCCTTCGGGCCCGCCTCCGTCAAGGACATGCAGACCTGGGCCGGACTGACCCGGCTGCGTGACGCCTTCGAACGGCTCAGGCCCCAGCTGGTCACCTTCCGCGACGAGAACGGCGTCGAACTCTTCGACCTCCCCGACGCGCCCCGCCCGGACGCCGACACCCCGGCCCCGCCGCGCTTCCTCCCCGAGTTCGACAACCTGCTCCTCTCGCACGCCGACCGCACCCGGATGGGGTCCGCCGACCTCAAGGGCCGGACGTGGAAGGGCAACCAGGCGTACTGCGTGCTGCTCGTCGACGGTTTCCTGGCGGGCGTTTGGCGGCAGGAGGAGGAAGTCCTCACGATCGAGCTCTTCGGGACTCTGACGAACTCCCAGCGGAAGGAGGTCGTGGAGGAGGCCGAGCGGACGATCGAGATGATGAACGGCTCGTCATCCTCCTGGGACATCCGCTTCGGGACGGTCGTCAAGTAGGGCTCAGCCCTGGCCCGTTCACCGATGGGCCTCGTCCCAGCCCGTCACCAGTGGGCGTCGTCCCGGCCACTCACCGCTGGGCTCAGTCCCGCCCCGTCACCGCGACCGTAACCCCCAGCCCGATCATCGCGCACCCGCCCGTGCCCCCGATCAGCGACAGCCGTCGGTCCGAGCGGGCGAACCAGGTGCGGGCCGCCGAGGCCGTCAGACCCCACAGGGTGTCCGTGACGAGGCCGATGGAGATCGGGACCAGGCCCAGCAGCAGCATCTGCAGGGGGAGTCGGCCCGCCGAGTGGTCCACGAACTGGGGGAGTACCGCGGCGAAGAAGACGATGCCCTTGGGGTTGGTGACGCCGACCAGTACGCCGTCGAGGACCGTGCGGAGATCTCCGCGGGCCGGGGAGGTGTCCCGGGTCGTGATCGCCGAGGCGTTCAGCTCCTTGCGGTGCCGGAACGCCTGTACGCCGAGGAACACGAGGTACGCGGCGCCGGCCAGCTTCACGGCCAGGTAGACCGTCACCGAGCGTTCGACCAGCGAACCGATACCGACGGCGACCGCGACGACAAGGAGGTACGAGCCGAAGACATTGCCAAGGGCCGTGGCCACCGCGGTGCGCCGGCCGTGCGCGAGCGCCCGCCCGATGACGAACAGCACGCTCGGCCCCGGGATGACGATCACCAGGAGCGACATCGCGGCGAAGGCGAGAAAACGGTCCGTGGACACCATGGAGGCCATTCAAACAGGCCGCCCGCGGCTGTGGTCAAGGAGAAGCAGGAGTCCGACGGACGTATGCCCGCCGGCGGTCGGGCCATTGGGGAAGCCGACCGCCGACGGGCAGGTAAATGGATAGGGAGCGTTGCGGGCCGCTCGTGGAGGCCCGCAACGCCCCCCGGCTTGCACCTGAGGGGTACTCAGGAGTTCATCGGTGACCGCGAGTTGGACTGTCGGTCGGGTTACGAGTTGACCTGCGTGGTCACCAGGCTGGAGAAGGTCGTCAGGCGGGTGTAGACACCCGGGTAGCCGGCCTCGGCGCAGCCTTCGCCCCAGGAGGTGATGCCTGCCAGGACGCCGCCGATGAGCAGCGGGCCGCCGCTGTCGCCCTGGCAGGTGTCGACGCCGCCGGAGGTGTATCCGGCGCAGACCATGTCGCTGGCGATGAAGTCGGAGCCGTACGAGCTCGCGCAGCTGGTGTTGGAGACGATCGGGACGGTCGCGGTCCGCAGCTGGTTGGAGGAGCTGCCGCCGGCCGAGGTGGTGCCCCAGCCGATGATGCGGGCGGTGGCGCCGGTCGCGTACACGCTGGTCTGCGAGGAGGAGACGTACGACGCAGGGGTGTACGACATCGCCGTCGACAGGGTCAGTACGGCCACGTCGTCGCCGTTGGTGGCGTCCGTGTAGTCGGGGTTGACCCAGATCTTGCTGACTCTGCTGACGGTGCCGTTCGTGCCGTTGAGGTACGTACGGCCGCCGACGACGCGGACGCTGCTGGTGGTTTCGCCGACCATGCAGTGGGCGGCGGTGACGACCTTCGTGGCCGAGACCAGGGTGCCGCCGCAGAACTGGTTCTGCGAGGCGTCCGTGATCTGCATCATGAACGGGTACGCGGTCGTGGTGGTCGTCGAGCCGCCGACGATGGGCTGGGGAGCGGCGACGGCACTGGGCGCGCCGAGCAGTGCCGTGGCTGCGGCAGCGGTCGCCACACAGGCGGCGGCGGTCTTCTTGGCGCGGTTGAGCCCGAACATGGATCTCCTCGGAAGTTGCCGGTGGGGGGACGCGCGGGTGTGGGGGGTGCTGCACGGCGCCGGCGGGCCGGTGCCGTGTGCCCGGGCGAGCGGCACTGGGATCAGGCTAGGAGCTGCAGCCCTCCACCCCCAATGAGGGAAGCCCCTAGGGGAGTTGGGGGAGGGATAACCCTTGCTGTGCGGCGGCTGGGTTTAGCTTGTGATTCCGTCCGGTTGGTCCCGTACCCGGGGATCTGCCCTTCCCCCGGGTGTGACGGAACGTCAGCCCGGCCGGTGCCCGACCGCCAGCCGGACTATGTCCACCCGCGAGCGGATCCCCAACTTCCGGTACACCCGCGTAAGTGTGGCCTCCACCGTCTTCACGCTGATGAACAGGCGCGCGGCGATCTCGCGGTTCGTGGCGCCCTCCATGACGAGCGCGGCGACCTGCCGTTCCGTCGAGGCGAGGCTGTCGAGGGCGGCGGAGGCGAGACTGTCGAGCGCGGCGGACGTGAGGGGCGACGGGGCCGCGTGGGCCGCGGAGGCCGCCTCGACCTGGCGCAGCCACGGCAGGGCGCGGCAGCGGCGGAACAGCCGGGTCGCCTCGTCGTACGAGGTGGGACCGGGCCGCAGGGTGCGCAGCCCGGCGAGGGCGTACGCGGCCCGCGCTTCCTCGAGGCCGTAGCCCAGCTTGCCGAGCCGGTCCTGAGCAGCCGTCAACTGCCGGGTGGCCGGGCCCTGTTCGCCGCGTGCGGCGCGTACGAGGGCCTCGGCGCGGTCGAGTACGGCGAGCACGCTCTCCCGGCCGAGCCGCAGCGCCCGTTCGCGCGTCGCGTCGATGACGTCCTGCGCCTCCACCGGTTCGCCGATCCGTACCAGCGCCTCGGCGAGATCCCCGTGCCAGCGGCCCCGGGCGGGATCGGTGACCCCGAGGCCCTCCTCCAACTCCCGTACGCGCCGCAGGGACTGGACCGTCGCCGACGCGTCCCCCGCCACGAGCTGGGCGTGGCCGAGGGCGCCGAGGGCACGCGAGAGGTAGATCAGGTCGCCGTCCTCCTCCGCGCGGTCAACGGCCTCCCGGGCCAGTGCGAGCGCCCGGTCCACGTCGCCGCCCGCGGCCTCGGCAAGCGAGGTGAACATCGCGGTGGCCGCCTCGCCGATTCCGGTGTCGCGGGCGAGCCGCAGGCTCTCGCGGGCGAGGTCGAGGGCCCGGCCGCAGTGTCCGGAGCGCAGCTCGGTCTCGGCGAGGCCGCGCAGGAAGTGCACCTCGCTCTCGACCATCCCGCGCCGCCGCACCTCGCGCAGCAGCGCGGTGATGGTCGTACGGGCCTCGGCGAGCTGGTCGCCCATGATCAGCCAGCGGAAGCGGGCCGCACCGGCGCCGTTGTGGTCGCACGCGACCCGGGGGTCCTGCGGCTCGCGCATCGCCCGCTGGATGGTCGCCGGGGCGCCCGGGTGCCCCATCAGGGTCTCCATCTGTGCCTGGAAGCCCAGCGCGAGGAGTTCGGTGGGCCGGTCCCCGGCACGGGCCGCGAGCCCCGCGGCGCGGGCGGCCTCCTCGCGGGCCTTGGCCATCTCGCCCTCCATGAGCAGGGCGCGCCAGGCCAGTTGGTAGCGGACGAGGGCGAGCAGCCGCGGGTCGTCGCCTGCGTCCGCGAGCGCCTGCGGGAAGACGGCGTCGATCTCGGCCATGGAATGCCCGGCCGCGTCGATGACGACCATCCAGGCCCGCACCCGGTCGGCGGGCGCGGTGGCACGAGCCAGTACCTGGCGTGCGATGTCCCGCGCGAGGTCCGTCTCGCCGGCCGTGAGCGCGTCCTCGGCGGCCTGGAGTCTGCGCTCGTCGGGGCCCGGTACGGCGTCCGCCGGGGTGTGCCGGGCCGCCAGCAGCCCGAGCCCCGCGGCGACCGAGGGCGCGCCGCGGTCCCGGGCCGCCGCCGCGGCCTCGCCGAGCCGGGCGGCGACGCCCGGGTCCGTACCCGTGGCGGCCAGGGCGAGGTGCCGGGCCCGCTCGATGGGATCGGAGGCGGCCGTGGACAGCGCGGCATGGGCGGCGCGCCGCTCCTGCGCGGTCGCCTCCGCGTAGAGGGCGGCGGAGACGAGGGGGTGTGCGAACCGGATGACCGGAGAGGCCTCGCGCTCCGTCGCCAGCAGGCCGAGCGCGGCCGCCGAGGCCGTCTCCGCCTCGGCGTTCTCGCGCCCCGCGGCGTGCAGCAGCGCCAGCGTGGGCCGGGCTCCCGCGCTCGCCACGAGCAGGGTGCGGCGGGCCTCCGCGGACAGCATCTCAAGGCGGCTGAGGACGAGTGCGCTCAACGAGGTCGGCACCGGCAGGGGTTCGCCGGGGCTCGGCGGGGTCGGGCTCTCGGCGAGGGCGCGGCCCAGCTCCAGCGCGAAGAGCGGGTTGCCGCCGCTGGTGCGGTGGATGTCCCGCACGATCGAGCGGGGCAGGCCGGTGTAGCCGCGCTGGCCGAGGAGTTCGGCGACCTGCGCCCGGGTGAGCGGGTTGAGCCGCACGGCCAGGGTGTCCGGAGGGGACGCGCGTAGATATCGGTCGTGCTGCTGCCCCGGCGGTTCCGTTTCGGTGCGTACGGCGCACAGCATCCGTACCGGCATGCCACCGAGCCGGCGGGCGGCGAAGCCGAGCAGTTCGGCGCTGGCCGGGTCGAGCCACTGCAGGTCGTCGGCGACGATCAGTACGGGGCCCTGGGCGGCCAGGGACCGGAACACCGACAGGACCGCGAGCCGCAGTGCGAGCCCGTCGCGCTGCAGGGTGGATTCGCCGCGGCCGGTGAGCGCCGATTCCAGGGCGGTGCGCTGCGGGGCGGGCAGGTGCCCGGAGACCTCGTCCACGACCAGACCGAGGAGGTCGGTCAGTGCGAGGAAGGGGAGGTGGGATTCGGACTCGGTGGCCGAGCAGTGCAACACAGTTCGTGCAGATTCGGTGTATTCCGCTGCCAACGCCCGCAGGACGGTCGACTTTCCTATTCCCGCGGGGCCGTGCACGAGCACACTCCCGCCGCCGGAGAGCTGATCACGCGCCCCGGCGAAGAGCTCCTCCCGGCCGATGACCAGGTCGGGGCGGGGTCTCGCAGGTTCCTTGAAGTCCCCTCGCACGGTCACCGCTCCCCTCGTGTGTCGTGTCCTGACCAATATTAGGCAATGTCTCTTTGAATTAAGGGCGGTCGGGATGGTGAGGGAAATAACAAGCCTTCGGTATAAGGCATTTCAGAGCGCTCCCGATTGAATGAGAAATCGCCAGAAACGCCCGACGGGCTACGGCAACAGCCCCGCCCGTCGCGCCGCGACGACCGCCTCCCACCGGGTGTGGGCGCCCAGCTTGCGCATGGCCGACCGCAGGTATCCCTTCACGGTCTCCGGGCGCAGCCCGAGCCGCTCCGCGGCGCCCGAGTTCGTCGCGCCGGCCGCGACACAGGCGAGCACGTCCACCTCACGCGGCGCCAGACCCACGTCACGGGAGCCCGGCCCCGGCGACACCGCCTCGGCCAGCCGCCCGCAGACGGAGAGGAGTTCGCCCCGCAGCGCGGGGTCGAGAATCCGCGGCGCCAGCGCGCGCAGCGCCCCGTGGGCCTCGCGCACCTCCTCCCACGCGGCACCCCCCACCCCGGGTCCCGGCTCCCGCGCGACGGCAAGGAGCTCCCGCACCTCGTCCCGTACGACGAGCGCCTGCTCCACGTCCCGGGCCGCCGCCACCGCCGCCCCGAGCGTGCGGTCACCCAGCGGCTGGGCCGTGCGCAGGGCGCCGTACAGCACACCGCGCACCCGGCGTCGTACGACGACAGGGACCGCGAGGACGGAGTGCAGCCCCTCCGTGGCGACCGCCACGTCGTACTCGTGGCTGATCTGCCGCGAGGCCGAGTAGTCGGTCACCGCGCACGGCCGGGCCAGCGCCACCGCCTTGCCGCCCAGGCCGTTGCCCGACGACACCGCGAGCGCGCTGAGCGCGGCCGTCGCCGTACCGCTGAGCTGGCTGATGCGCACCTGCCGGCGCCCGGAATCGACCAGGCCGCCGAACGCGACCGGCAGTCCTGTCGTGCGCCGCAGCCGTACCAGCGCACCACGCATCTCCACCGCCTCGGCTGTGTCTGCTGTCACCTGCTCGCCCCTTCATCGCGGCGCACCCCCGTTCGGGGGTGGTGAGACCTGCATCACGGAATACACGATGTTAGGCGGCGACGGTCCGGCGACGAGGAGGACACATGACGGTGACGACGAGCGCGACGGACCAGTTCCGTGCCGCGCGGGACTTCCTGCTGGCACACCGCGAGGACTACGCCACGGCCTACGAGGGCTTCGACTGGCCCCGCCCGGAGCGCTTCAACTGGGCACTCGACTGGTTCGACGTCATCGCACGCGGCAACGACCGCACCGCCCTGCACATCGTCGAGGAGGACGGGCTCAGCACCCGCTTCTCCTTCGCGGAGCTGTCCGCCCGCTCCGACCGGACCGCGAACTGGCTGCGGGGACACGGCGTACGGGCGGAGGACCGCATCCTGGTCATGCTCGGCAACCAGGTCGAACTGTGGGAGATCGCCCTTGCCGCGATGAAGCTGAGGGCCGTGGTGATCCCGGCGACACCGCTGCTCGGCCCGCTGGACCTGCGCGACCGCATCGAGCGGGGCCGGGCCCGTCATGTGATCGTGCGGCCGGAGGACACGGCCAAGTTCGACGAGGTGCCCGGCGACTACACACGGATCGTCGTGGACGGCGGCGCCACCGGCTGGCTGTCGTACGACGATGTCCAGAGCGCCCCCGAGACCTTCGAGCCGGACGGTGTCACCCACGCGGACGATCCGCTGATGCTCTACTTCACCTCCGGTACGACGGCCCGCCCCAAGCTCGTCGAGCACACCCACGTCTCCTACCCGGTCGGGCACCTGGCGACCATGTACTGGATCGGGCTCCAGCCCGGCGACGTGCACCTGAACATCTCCTCGCCCGGCTGGGCCAAGCACGCCTGGTCCAACCTCTTCGCGCCCTGGAGCGCGGAGGCGACCGTCTTCATCCACAACTACACGCGCTTCGACGCGGCCCGGCTGATGGCGGAGATGGACCGGGCGGGCGTCACCACCTTCTGCGCCCCGCCCACCGTCTGGCGCATGCTCATCCAGGCCGACCTGTCCCAGCTGCGTACCCCGCCGCGCGAGGCGGTCGCCGCGGGGGAGCCCCTGAACCCCGAGGTCATCGAACAGGTGCGGCGCGCCTGGGGCGTCACCATCCGGGACGGTTTCGGGCAGACGGAGACCGCGGTCCAGGTCTCCAACAGCCCAGGGCAGCCACTGAAGACGGGCTCGATGGGGCGGCCGAGCCCCGGGTTCCGCGTCGAACTGCTCGACCCGGTGTCCGGCGCGCCGGGCGCCGACGAGGGCGAGATCTCGCTCGACCTGTCGCTGCGGCCCGTGGGCCTGATGACCGGCTACCACGGCGACCCCGACCTCACCGCCGAGGCCATGGCGGGCGGCTACTACCGCACCGGTGACATCGGTTCGCGCGACGCGGACGGCTACATCACCTACGTCGGCCGCTCGGACGACGTGTTCAAGGCCTCCGACTACAAGATCTCGCCCTTCGAGCTGGAGAGCGCGCTCCTGGAACACGAGGCGGTGGCCGAGGCGGCCGTCGTGCCCGCGCCGGACGAGTTGCGCCTCGCGGTGCCCAAGGCGTACGTCGTCCTCGCCGCGGGCTGGGAGCCGGGCCCCGACACCGCCAAGGTCCTCTTCGAGCACTCGCGCACGGTCCTCGCCCCGTACAAGCGCCTGCGCCGACTGGAGTTCGGCGAACTCCCCAAGACCGTGTCCGGCAAGATCCGCCGCATCGAGCTGCGCGAGGCCACGGCCGCGGGCTCGGACGCCGAGTACCGCGAGGAGGACTTCCGGTGACTGAGCCGTCGTACGCGCAGGGCACGAGCGCGACCGCGCTGCTGGGGGACACGATCGGGGCGAATCTGGACCGGGCGGTCGAGGCCTGGCCCGACCGGGAGGCGCTCGTCGACGTGCCGTCCGGGCGGCGCTGGACGTATGCCCAATTCGCCGCGGACGTCGACCGGTTGGCGTGCGCGCTGCTCGCCAGCGGGGTGGCCAAGGGCGACCGCGTCGGCATCTGGGCGGTCAACTGCCCGGAGTGGGTGCTCGTCCAGTACGCCACCGCCCGCATCGGCGCGGTCATGGTGAACATCAACCCGGCCTACCGCACCCACGAGGTCGAGTACGTCCTCAACCAGGCCGGGATCTCGCTGCTGTTCGCCTCACTCAGCCACAAGTCGAGCGACTACCGGGCGATGGTCGAGCAAGTGCGGGGCGCGTGCCCGCAGTTGAGGGAGACCGTGTACTTCGGCGAACCCAGCTGGGACACGCTGGTCGGCCGCTCCACCCCCGAACTCTCCGAGGCCCTCCGGACCCGCGCGAGCGAGCTGTCCTGCGAGGACCCGATCAACATCCAGTACACCTCGGGCACGACGGGCTTCCCCAAGGGCGCCACGCTCTCCCACCACAACATCCTCAACAACGGCTATTTCGTGGGCGAGTTGATCGCCTACACCGAGCAGGACCGGGTCTGCATCCCCGTGCCCTTCTACCACTGCTTCGGCATGGTGATGGGCAACCTCGCGGCGACCTCGCACGGCGCGTGCATGGTCATTCCCGCGCCCTCCTTCGACCCGGCGGCGACCCTGCGCGCCGTCCAGGAGGAGCGCTGCACGTCCCTCTACGGCGTACCCACCATGTTCATCGCGGAGTTGAACCTCGCCGACTTCGCGACGTACGACCTGTCCTCGCTGCGCACCGGCATCATGGCGGGCTCGCCCTGCCCCGTCGAGGTGATGAAGCGGGTGGTCGCCGAGATGCACATGGCGGAGGTGTCCATCTGCTACGGCATGACGGAGACCTCGCCGGTGTCCCTGCAGACCCGCAGGGACGACGACCTGGAGCACCGCACCGGCACGGTCGGCCGGGTCCTTCCGCACATCGAGGTGCAGGTGGTCGACCCGGCGGACGGGGCGACCCTGCCACGCGGCTCGGCGGGCGAACTGTGCACCCGCGGCTACAGCGTGATGCTCGGCTACTGGAACGAGCCCGACAAGACCGCGGAGGCCGTCGACGCGGAGCGCTGGATGCACACGGGCGACCTCGCCGTGATGCGCGAGGACGGGTACGTCGAGATCGTCGGACGCATCAAGGACATGATCATCCGGGGCGGCGAGAACATCTACCCCCGCGAGATCGAGGAGTTCCTGTACGCCCATCCGAAGATCGCCGACGTCCAGGTGGTCGGAGTGCCCCATGAGCGCTACGGCGAGGAGGTGCTCGCCTGCGTCATCCCGCGAGACCCGGCCGACCCGCCGACGCTGGAGGAGCTGCGGGCCTTCTGCGAGGGGCGGCTGGCGCACTACAAGATCCCGAGCCTGCTGCGGATCCTGGAGTCCTTCCCGATGACGGTGTCGGGGAAGGTGCGGAAGATCGAGCTGCGGGAGTCGTACGCGGAGTAGATGCGGCGGCACCGCGATGGTCAGGCCCCGTCGGCCATGAGTTCGTCGGCGGGGCTGTTCACGGGCTGCGGAGTGCCCGTGAGGTCCAGGACGAAGAGCGGGACGCCGAGGCTGTCGGCGCGGGCCCGGGCGTCGTCCGCGAAGCCCGAGAGGGAGAAGTAGACGCATCCCGCCGACTCCGACATCGCCGTCAGCCACAGGCACTCCACGTCGCGCAGCGAGGCGGGGCGGACCGTGGGGTCCACCTGGGCCAGGATCCCGCGGGCCGCAAGGCCGATCCCCGACGGGGGCCGCTGGTCGGCCCGCCTGATGTCCCGGTAGCCGAGCCAGCGCAGGTACAGCGCGGCGGCCGTGACCGCGTCCCGGGCCGTGCGGATGGTGACCGGCTGGAACGCCGGGCGGGGTTCCAGCGAGGTGACGTCCGAGGGCTGGGGGCGGGTGTCGGGGATGTCCGGGTGCGGGCGCGTGTCCGGGGCGGTTGCGGCGCCGGTGTCCTCGTCCGTGTCGTGATTCGCCTCGCCGACGGCGCCCGGCGCGAGCTGCGCGCGCTGCGGTCGCCGTACCCCTCGTACCGGAATACGCAGCGCCGTCCCGCAGGAGCAGCCCAGCTCCGGAGCGGGCCACTGGTCCTCGCGGTCGCAGGACTCGCAGCGGACCGTGACCCAGTGCTCGTCCCAGGTGCGCCGGCTGACCGGTGCCGGTTCCGCGAGGCGGTCGAGCGGGGGTGTGACGGGGGCGCCGCACACGCACGGGTAGGTCGGCGCCGCGTACAGATGCTCGCGGCGGCAGGCCGGGCACCGCACCGGCACACTCTCGGCCATGACCCACTCCAGGACGTCGTCACGTCGGGACAGCGCGTCCATAGTCCTCCAGGGAGAGGGCCTCCGACAGGGAAACGGTTCGACAGCCCCCGCCGGATTCCGCTTCTCACCCTCTCCATGGACCTTCGGTGGATCCCGCCCCTACCCACTCTTGACGCCCCTCGGCACCCCCGCCTACATTGCTTCCAGATAGTAGAAGTTAGTTTCCGCAATACGGAATTCGGACAGGGAGACCGCTGCGGAACCGTGAACGGATTCACCAGCTCTCCGCGGGCGCGACGGGAGCGCGAATCCGACAGCCGAAGCAGGAGTACTCCATGGCTCGTATGACCGCTGCCCGCGCGGCAGTCGAGATCCTCAAGCGCGAGGGCGTCAGCAACGCGTTCGGCGTCCCGGGCGCGGCGATCAACCCCTTCTACGCGGCTCTCCAGGCAGCCGGCGGGATCAACCACACCCTCGCCCGCCATGTCGAGGGTGCCTCGCACATGGCGGAGGGCTACACCCGGACCCACCCGGGCAACATCGGCGTCTGCATCGGTACCTCGGGACCGGCAGGCACCGACATGATCACCGGGCTGTACTCGGCCACCGGCGACTCGATCCCGATCCTCTGCATCACCGGCCAGGCTCCGACCGCCGTGATCCACAAAGAGGACTTCCAGGCCGTCGACATCGCCTCCATCGCCAAGCCCGTGACGAAGATGGCGATCACCGTCCTCGAACCGGCCCAGGTCCCCGGCGTCTTCCAGCAGGCCTTCCACCTCATGCGCTCGGGGCGTCCGGGCCCGGTCCTCATCGACCTGCCCATCGACGTCCAGCTCGCCGAGATCGAGTTCGACCCGGAGACGTACGAGCCGCTCCAGGCGTACAAGCCCGCCGCCACCCGCGCCCAGATCGAGAAGGCGATCGGACTGCTGAACGAGTCCGAGCGGCCGCTGATCGTCGCCGGCGGCGGTGTCATCAACGCCGACGCCGCCGAACTCCTCGTCGAGTTCGCCGAGTTGACGGGCATCCCGGTCGTGCCGACCCTCATGGGCTGGGGCATCCTCCCCGACGACCACGACCTGAACGCCGGCATGGTGGGCCTGCAGACCTCGCACCGCTACGGCAACGCGACCTTCCTGGAGTCCGACTTCGTCCTCGGCATCGGCAACCGCTGGGCCAATCGCCACACCGGCAAGCTGGACGTCTACACCGCGGGCCGCAAGTTCGTGCACGTCGACATCGAGCCCACCCAGATCGGCAAGATCTTCGCCCCGGACTACGGCATCGCCTCCGACGCCAAGGCCGCGCTGAAGCTGTTCGTCGAGGTCGCGCGCGAGCTCAAGGACGAGGGCAGGCTGCCGGACCGCAGCGAGTGGGCCGCCTCCGCGCAGGAGAAGCGGGCGACCCTCCAGCGCCGTACGCACTTCGACAACATCCCGATGAAGCCGCAGCGCGTCTACGAGGAGATGAACAAGGCCTTCGGCCCGGAGACCCGGTACGTCACCACCATCGGCCTCTCGCAGATCGCCGGCGCCCAGATGCTGCACGTCTACCGGCCGCGGCACTGGATCAACTGCGGCCAGGCGGGCCCGCTCGGCTGGACCATCCCGGCCGCGCTCGGCGTCGCCAAGGCCGACCCCGAGGCCCAGGTCGTCGCGCTCTCCGGCGACTACGACTTCCAGTTCATGCTGGAGGAACTGGCCGTCGGGGCCCAGCACAAGATCCCGTACGTCCATGTCCTGGTGAACAACGCCTACTTGGGCCTGATCCGCCAGGCGCAGATCGGCCTGGACATCAACTTCCAGGTCAACCTGGAGTTCGAGAACATCAACTCGCCGGAGCTGGGCGTCTACGGCGTCGACCACGTCAAGGTCGTCGAGGGCCTCGGCTGCAAGGCGATCCGGGTCACCGACCCCAGCGAACTGGGCGCCGCGTTCGAGCAGGCCAAGAAGCTCGCCGCCGAGTTCCAGGTCCCGGTCGTCGTGGAGGCGATCCTGGAGCGCGTGACCAACATCGCGATGAGCAAGACGAACGACATCAGCGCGGTCGTCGAGTTCGAGGAGATCGCGACCGAGCCGGGCCACGCGCCCACCTCGATCAGGACGCTGAAGGTCTGATACGCGGGATCAGTACGCGGGATCAGGTACGCAGGATCCGGCAAGGGGCGGCTCACCCGAGGGTGAGCCGCCCCTTCCGCGTGCCATGGGTTCCCCCGCCCATGGCGTCCCCCGCGCGAGGCCCGCCGCCCCCGTGCCGGCGGGCTCCGTGTGCTGAGAATGCGCCTTGAACCGGGGGGAGTTGAAGACCCGGGACAGTTACTCAGAGGTAGATTTGAGGGTTCCGTAGGACCCCTACGCACGGTGGCGTACGTACCCGGGGAGCCCTGGGGCCCAGGTGGCGAGTGGGGCGCCGGCAGGGCTCAGGGCTCGTGGTGCTCCGACAGCCCCGGCCAGTCGTCGGGGCCGCCGCCCTGCCAGTCGATGATGTCGCTCTCCTCGACCTCGATCTCGTCGAGGTCGACGTCCGCCCGGCGCAGAATGTCGACGACGTCCTCGAGGTGATAGGCGACACCGAGTGTCTCGTCCCCCGCGGTGACCCGCCGCGACCCGTCCAGACCCGGGGTGTGCACAACGATACTGGGATAGTCCATGCCTTCAGGCTCCTGCGCGGAGCTGGAAACCGCACCCGGAGAAGCGGTGGAAACCGCACCCGGACAGCACGGCGGAGCGCCGGGTACGGGACCGTCCGTACCCGGCGCTCTGGACCGGTGATCTGTGAGGTTGTAGCCGTCCGACGGCGCGAGGCTGAGCGCGACAGGACATTCGCGCCGCCGGACGGAGCCGGTGATCCTGCTGTGTGGCTGGGACCGCGGCGGATGCGATGGAACCGGGGCCGCCTTCCCTCAGGTCGAGAAGGGGGCCCTGGGACCTTCACCACCGCACTGGCTCGCACGCCGCCGCGGTCCTCGGCCTGCCCGCCTGCGGACCGTGTGACACCCCTCATCCGGGTTCACGGTCGCGGCGGGCGCGCGTCCGGTATCCGACCTCCCGTCAGATCCCGGACGCAGCCCTTGAGTTGAGGCTCAGTCCTCGCGCAGGGCGCGGACCGCCTCCGCCACGCGCTTGCCGTACTCCGGGTCGGCGGCGTGGAAGTGGGCGAGGTTCTTCTCGATCACGTCGTCGCGGGAGACCTGCGAGAGGCCGCCGGCGATGTTCGCGATCAGACGGGACTTCTCCTCCGCGGACATCAGGCGGTACAGCTCGCCCGCCTGGAAGAAGTGGTCGTCCTTGGTGTGCAGAGGGGCCTCGTGCGTGCCCGTGTGGCCGTGCACCGCGAGCGGCGCCGACAGCGGGCGGCCTGTCTCGGCCGGGCCGTCGTACGAGTTCGGCTCGTAGTTCTTCGCGGCGCGGCCCTGCGCGTTGGAGGCCATGAAGCCGTCCCGGCCGTAGTTGTTCGCGACGGTCGCCTTCGGGGCGTTCACCGCGAGCAGCGTGTGGTTGACGCCCAGGCGGTAGCGGTGCGCGTCGGCGTACGCGAACAGGCGGCCCTGGAGCATCTTGTCCGGCGAGGGGCCGATGCCCGGCACGAAGTTGTTCGGGGAGAACGCGGCCTGCTCGACCTCGGCGAAGACGTTGTCGGGGTTGCGGTCCAGGACAAGGCGGCCCACGCGCTGCAGCGGGTAGTCCTGGTGCGGCCACACCTTGGTGAGGTCGAAGGGGTTGAAGCGGTACTCCGCCGTGTCCGCCGCCGGCATGATCTGCACGTGCAGCGTCCAGGACGGGTTGACGCCCCGCTCGATGGCCTGGAGCAGGTCCGTCTGGTGGGAGTTGGGGTCCTTGCCCGCGATCTCCGCGCCCTGCTCGCTCGACAGGCTGCGGATGCCCTGGTTCGTCTTGAAGTGGTACTTGACGAAGAAGGCCTCGCCCTCGGCGTTCGTCCACTGGTAGGTGTGCGAGCCGTAGCCGTTCATATGGCGGTAGGAGGCCGGGATGCCTCGGTCGCCCATCAGCCAGGTGATCTGGTGCGTCGCCTCGGGGGCGTGCGCCCAGAAGTCCCAGACGTTGTCCGGCTCCTGCTTGCCCGTGAACGGGTCGCGCTTCTGGGAGTGGATGAAGTCGGGGAACTTGATCGGGTCCTTGATGAAGAAGACCGGAGTGTTGTTCCCTACGAGGTCGTAGTTCCCTTCCTCCGTGTAGAACTTCAGCGCGAAACCGCGGGGGTCACGGACCGCGTCCGCGCCGCCGAGGTTGTCGGCCACCGTGGAGAAGCGCAGGAAGACCTCGGTGCGCTTGCCGACGGTGTTCAGGAAGTCGGCGTGGGTGAAGCCGGTGACGTCGTCGGTGACCTCGAAGTAGCCGTACGCCCCGGAGCCGCGGGCGTGCACCACGCGCTCCGGGATGCGCTCGCGGTTGAACCGGGCGAGCTTCTCCAGGAGGTGCTGGTCCTGGAGGAGCAGCGGGCCGCCTGCGCCGGCGGTGGCGGAGTTCTGGTTGTCGGCGACCGGAGCGCCGGACTCGGTCGTAAGCACGCGCTTCGACATCGTGACCTTCCGTACGAGAGGGCAGCGGGGCTAGTGGAAATCTTCTTCCGCTTGGTGGAGCTTCCGCTTCGTGGAGCCTAGGTTCAGGGCGAACCGGACGTCAACAGTTTGTTGAAGTCAAGGGTATGAATCCGGGCCACGGCGGCGCATGGGCGCGACAGGACAGGTGTCAGCGCCGCCGTGGCCCGGAAGTTTCGAAGACGTCGGCCTGGGCTCAGACCTGGGCGCCGGAGAGGCGCTCCACGGCCCGCAGCAGGGCCGAGTGGTCCAGGCCGCCGTCGCCCTGCGCGCGCAGGCTGGCGACGAGCTGGGCCACCACGGCGCCGACCGGGAGGGCCGCACCGACATTGCGGGCGGCGTCCGTGACGATGCCCATGTCCTTGTGGTGGAGGTCGATGCGGAAGCCCGGCTTGAAGTCGCGGTTCAGGAAGTTGTCCTTCTTCCGCGTCAGCACGGTCGAGCCCGCGAGGCCGCCGTTGAGGACGTCGAGGGCGGCGCTCAGGTTCACGCCGGACTTCTCCAGGAAGACCACGGCCTCGGCGCACGCCTGGATGTTCACGGCGACGATCAGCTGGTTGGCGGCCTTCACGGTCTGGCCCGAGCCGTGCGGACCGCACAGCACGATGGTCTTGCCGAGGGCCTCGAAGACCGGCTCGGCCTCGTCGAAGTCGGCCTGCTCGCCGCCGACCATGATCGACAGCACCGCCTCGACGGCACCGGCCTCGCCACCCGACACAGGGGCGTCCAGGACACGGATGCCCTTCTCCTTGGCGGCCTTCGCGAGGTCCACGGAGGTCTGCGGGGTGATGGACGACATGTCGATCAGGAGCGCGCCGGACCGCGCGTTCTCGAGGATGCCGTCGGGGCCGTACGCGATGGCCTCGACGTGCGGGGACGCGGGCACCATGGTGATCACCACGTCGGCGTCCCGCACGGCCTCGGCGATCGAGCCCGCCGCGGTGCCGCCGGCGCCGGCAAGGCGCTCCAGCTTGTCCTGCTCCAGGGTGAAGCCGGTGACGTCGTATCCGGCCTTGATCAGGTTCTCGGACATGGGGGAGCCCATGATGCCGAGACCGATCCACGCGACCTTGGGAAGATTGCTGCTCATGGGGGTGCCTCTCTGACTGCTGTGATACGTCGGTGAGTTGCCGCTCAGCGGGCGGCTCGGGCCGCTGCGGGCAGCCACTCGAAGGACTCGGCGCTCGGCCGGTCGCCCGGCTTGTACTCCAGGCCGACCCAGCCCTCGTAACCGGCCTTCTTCAGCTGGTCGAGGAGGTCTTCCAGGGGGAGCGAGCCGGTGCCCGGCGCGCCCCGGCCCGGGTTGTCGGCGATCTGCACGTGGCCGGTCTTGGCTGCGTACTGCTCGATGACCGAGGGCAGGTCCTCGCCGTTCATGGACAGGTGGTAGAGGTCCATGAGGAACTTGGCGTTGCCGAGGCCGGTGGCCTCGTTGACCTTGTCGACGATCTCGATGCCGGCCGGGGCGGTCACCAGCGGGTAGAGCGGCGACTCGGGCTTGTTGAGGGTCTCGATCAGCAGGATCGCGCCGATGCGGTCGGCCGCGCGGGCGGCCAGTACCAGGTTCTCCAGGGCGAGTTCGTCCTGCTCGGCCGGGTCCACGCCCTCGACGCGGTTGCCGTACAGCGCGTTGAGCGCCTTGCAGCCAAGCGACTGGGCGAAGTCCGCCGCCACATCGATGTTGGCGTGGAACTTCACCGACTCCTCGCCGGGGATCGACAGGGCGCCGCGGTCCGGGCCCGGGAGTTGTCCGGCGTAGAAGTTCAGGCCCGTGAGCTGCACGCCCGCGTCCTCGATCGCCTGCTTGAGGGCGTCGAGCTCGGACTGCTCGGGGGTGGGGGAGTCGATCCAGGGCCACCACAGCTCGACCGCCGTGAAGCCCGCCGCGGCGGCGGCCGCGGGACGCTCCAGGAGCGGGAGCTCCGTGAAGAGGATCGACAGGTTGACGTTGAAGCGCTGGTCCGCGAGTCCCATAGGGGTCGGCGCTCCCTTCCGTGTCGGCGATTCCGATGTGCTGACCGAACCGATTCCGTATGGTGGAAGTTCGTTTCTGCTTAATGGAAGATTGCCGTCGTGTGTCGCGGCTTGTCAAGAGGGGGCTGCCGGAAAATCGACACCGCGCAGTAGGTTGAGCGCGTGCGATTGAGAGTGGAGTTCACGACCGAGCCCTTCGACCTCGACGAGGCGCCCCCGCACGCGCTGGTCGCCCGTGAGGTCATCGAGGCGGCCGAGCTGGACGCCGTGGACGTCGGTCCGTTCGGCAACACCGCGGAGGGTGGTGCGGACGCGGTGCTCACCGCGGTCGACGCACTGCTGCGCAAGGCGCTGGAGGCGGGGGCCTCGCGGGTCTCGCTCCAGGTGAACGTGGTCGGGGAGGGCGATAAGTGACCGGTTTCGGGGACGACCCCTTCGTTACGGCGGTCAAGCCGCTCGTCGATGCCATGGGTGGCGAGATGCTGCCGCTGGACCAGGCCGGCGCCGACGACGTCGTGCTGTCCTGGGAGGGCGCGGACGTCGTCGCCGTACGTCTGCCGCAGCTCGCCGACTCCCTCGACCACATCCTGGCCGCCCTGGAGCGCAAGCGGGGCAAGCCGCTGGCCGACCTCGACCGCAAGGCCAAGCAGGAGGTCGTACGGATACTGGAGTCGCGCGGCGCCTTCTCCGTGCGGCACGGTGTGGAGACGGTGGCGAGCGCCCTCGGGGTGAGCCGCTTCACCGTCTACAACTATCTGAACCGGGAGAAGGACTCCTGACCTGGGGAAACGTGACCGGGCTCGCTGAAGGCGTGCCGGTTGTGACCCGCCGCCGTCCGGAGTGCCAGGGCGGCGGTTTTTGTTACCCGAAGTTTTCAACAAAGTGTTGACGTGGTGTTTCCGAGGGCGTTAGCTATCCGCAGCCCGTCCAGCAACAAGGCCACGGAGGCCCCCGTGACTTCGAGTTCCTCGACACCGGGCCTCGCCCGGTTCAACGCCCTGGAGGAGCACGCGGCAACCGCCGCCCTCCACGAGGCGTGCGCCTCATCGGCATGGGGGCGCGGCCTGCTCGCCCGCCGCCCCTTCGAAAGTCTCGCCGACCTCCTCGCCGCGAGCGACGCCGTCATGGCCGAGCTGACCACCGCGGACCTGGCGGAGGCGATGGCCGGGCATCCTCCGATCGGCCGGCCCAAGCCCGGTGACCCGACCTCCTCTCGGGAGCAGCGCGGCATGGCCGGCGCCTCCGAGGAGCTCAAGGAGGAGATGCTCGAACTGAACCTGGCGTACCAGGAGAGGTTCGGCCACGTCTTCCTCATCTGCGCCACAGGCAGGACCGGCGAGCAGATGCGCGACGCGGTCAAGGAACGGATCGGCAACTCGCCGGAGCAGGAGCGCGAGATCGTCCGCGCCGAGCTGGGCAAGATCAACCGCATCCGTCTGGCCAATCTCGTACAGCAGGAAGATGAAGCATGAGCACCGACACCACGGCCTCCGTGTCCACGCACATCCTGGACACCAGCGTCGGACGCCCCGCCGAGGGCGTCGCCGTCCAGCTCACGGCCCGCAGTGGCCGGGATGCGGACTGGCAGGCGATCGGCGGCTCCGCGACCGACGCGGACGGCCGGTGCAAGGACCTTCCGGCGCTGCCGGAGGGGACGACCCATGTACGGCTCGACTTCGCCGTGGAGTCGTACTTCGAGAAAAAGCAAGCCGATGCGCAGCAGGACGCCCCCGCGAATCGGGACAGCGGCGCGTTTTTCCCCGAGGTGGCGATTACCTTCGCCGTCAATCCGGGCGAGCACTACCACGTACCGCTGCTGCTCAACCCGTTCGGCTACTCCGTTTACCGAGGGAGCTAGCAGACATGCCCACGATTCTGGGACAGAACCAGTACGGCAAGGCCGAGAACCGCGTCGTCAAGATCACCCGCGACGGCGACACGCACCACATCAAGGACCTGAACGTGTCGGTCGCGCTGAGCGGCGACATGCAGGAGGTCCACCTCTCGGGCTCCAACGCGAACGTCCTGCCGACGGACACCACCAAGAACACGGTGTACGCCTTCGCCAAGGAGCACGGCATCGAGTCCGCCGAGCAGTTCGGCATCCACCTGGCCCGGCACTTCGTGACGAGCCAGGAGCCGATCAAGACGGCGCGCATCCGGATCGAGGAGTACTCCTGGGAGCGCATCGAGACCTCGGACGCCAACTCGAAGTTCATCGGCGCCGACGAGGTCAAGCACTCCTTCGTCCGCAAGGGCCAGGAGACCCGGGTCACCCAGATCACCTATGACGGTTCGTCGTGGGAGATCATCTCCGGGCTGAAGGACCTCGTGGTGATGAACTCGACGAACTCCGAGTTCTGGGGCTACGTCAAGGACAAGTACACGACGCTCCCCGAGGCCTACGACCGCATCCTGGCCACCCAGGTCTCCGCCCGCTGGCGCTTCAACTGGTCCGGCGACGAGCAGAAGATGCCCAACTGGGAGAAGTCCTACGACCAGGTCAGGAAGCACATGCTCCAGGCCTTCGCGGAGACGTACTCGCTCTCCCTCCAGCAGACCCTGTACCAAATGGGCTCGCGGATCATCAACAACCGCAGTGAGATCGACGAGGTCCGCTTCTCGCTCCCGAACAAGCACCACTTCCTGGTGGATCTCAAGCCGTTCGGGCTCGAGAACGACAACGAGGTCTACTTCGCGGCCGACCGCCCGTACGGCCTCATCGAGGCCACCGTCCTGCGCGACGGAGTCGAGCCGAAGATCCCGGTGGACCTCACCAACCTGTAGGACCGCATCCAGCGGCCCTGCTGCTCCAGCCCCGACGCGTGCGCCGGCGTCAAGATCCCAGGGGAGAGCGGGGGCATCTGCGCAACAACAGCACCACGGACCCGGTCGTCACCCCGCTCGACCCCCGGGTCCGTCCGCCAATGGGAAGAACGAGGAACCGCCGTGGCAGCTTCGCGCATCGTGATCGAGAACTGTTCCATCGCGACCGTGGACGCGGGTGACACCGAGTACACCTCGGGCCACATCGTCGTCGCCGACAACAAGATCGAGTCGGTGGGCGCCGGAAAGGCCCCCGAGAACCTGGAGAACGTGGTCCGCCGCATCGACGGCACCGGACACCTGGCCACCCCCGGCCTGGTCAACACCCACCACCACTTCTACCAGTGGATCACCCGGGGCCTCGCCACGGACCACAACCTCTTCAACTGGCTCGTCGCGCTCTACCCGACCTGGGCGCGCATCGACGAGCAGATGACGTACGCGGCGGCGCAGGGCTCCCTCGCCATGCTGGCCCGCGGCGGTGTCACCACCGCCATGGACCACCACTACGTCTTCCCCAAGGGCTCCGGCGACCTGTCCGGCTCGATCATCCGCGCCGCGCGCGAGACGGGCGTCCGCTTCACCCTGGCCCGCGGCTCCATGGACCGCAGCGAGAAGGACGGCGGGCTGCCGCCGGACTTCGCCGTCGAGACCCTCGAAGGGGCGCTCGCCGCCACCGAGGCGACCGTCGACGAGCACCACGACGCCTCCTTCGGCGCGATGACACAGATCGCCGTCGCGCCCTGCTCCCCCTTCTCCGTGTCCACCGAACTGATGCGGCAGGGCGCCGAGTTGGCCCGCCGCAAGGGCGTACGGCTGCACACGCACGGCTCGGAGACCGTGGAGGAGGAGCAGTTCTGCAAGGAACTGTTCGGCATGGGCCCGACCGACTACTTCGAGTCGACGGGCTGGCTCGGCGAGGACGTGTGGATGGCGCACTGCGTCCACATGAACGACTCCGACATCGCCGCCTTCGCCCGTACGAAGACGGGTGTCGCCCACTGCCCCTCCTCCAACGCCCGTCTGGCGGCCGGGATCGCGCGCGTCCCCGACATGCTCGCGGCCGGTGTCCCGGTCGGCCTCGGCGTCGACGGCACCGCCTCCAACGAGTCCGGCGAACTCCACACCGAACTGCGCAACGCGCTCCTCATCAACCGCCTCGGTGCCCACCGCGAGGCCGCCCTCAACGCCCGTCAGGCGCTGCGCCTGGGCACCTACGGCGGCGCCCAAGTCCTGGGCAGGGCCGCGGAGATCGGCTCCCTGGAGGCCGGCAAGCTCGCCGACCTCGTGCTGTGGAAGCTCGACACCCTGGCCCACGCCTCGATCGCCGACCCGGTGACCGCACTGGTCTTCGGCGCGGCGGCCCCGGTCACGGCGTCGTTCGTGAACGGCCGCCAGATCGTCGAGGACAACCGCCTGTTGCACGTCGACGAGGACGCGATCGCCCGCTCCACGCGGGAAGAGGCCCAGCGACTCGCGCGGATCGCCGCACAGGGCTGACCGGTTGAAGATCTCCGGTCGAGGGGGACGGCCCTCGACCGGTAGCCGTGGACCCGAGCGGGGTCCATGGCGGCCGTTTCCGGGGCGTGCACGGACGTGTGCGTCCCGGGACGGTCACTGTTGCCCTTTTTGAGGCGATCCGTCCCCCCGGTCCCGCACGACCGCGCACCACCTCCATGAAACCCACGTCAGAGCCGACGTGTTAGCTGACCCGGAGGAACCACCGTGACCGCCCACCCCGTTGACGAGAAACTCCCCGCACTCAAGATGGCCACCACGGGTCTGCAACACGTGGCCGCCATGTACGCGGGAGTCGTCGCCCCGCCGCTGATCGTCGGGGCGGCCATCGGCCTCTCCGGCACCGAACTCACCTTCCTCACCGGTGCCTGCCTCTTCACCGCGGGCCTCGCCACCTTCCTCCAGACGATCGGCATCTGGAAGATCGGCGCCAGGCTTCCGTTCGTCAACGGCGTCACCTTCGCCGGCGTCGCGCCCATGACCGCGGTCGTCGCCTCCACCGAGGACAAGAGCGACGCCCTGCCGGTCATCTTCGGCGCGGTCATCGTCGCGGGCGTCCTCGGATTCATAGCCGCCCCCTTCTTCAGCAAGGCGGTCCGCTTCTTCCCACCCGTCGTCACCGGCACCGTCATCACGCTGATCGGCGTCTCGCTCCTTCCGGTCGCCTTCGGCTGGGCGCAGGGGCCCAACCCCGCGGCGGACGACTACGGTTCGACGACCTACCTGGGCCTGGCCGCCGCCACCCTCGTCATCGTGCTGCTCCTGCGCCGCTTCACCCGCGGCTTCGTCAAGCAGATCGCCGTGCTGCTCGGCCTCGTCATCGGCACCCTCGTCGCGATCCCGTTCGGCGTCACGGACTTCAGCCCGGTGGCCGACGCGGACATCGTCGGCTTCCCGACGCCGTTCCACTTCGGCGCCCCGCAGTTCCAGGTCGCCGCGATCGTCTCGATGATCGTGGTCATGGTGGTCTCGATGACCGAATCGACCGCGGACATGCTGGCGTTGGGCGAGATCGTCGAGCGCCCGGCCGACGAGAAGACCATCGCGGCGGGCCTGCGCGCCGACACCCTCGGCTCGGCGATCAGCCCGCTCTTCAACGGCTTCATGTGCAGCGCCTTCGCGCAGAACATCGGCCTGGTCGCGATGACCAGGATCCGCAGCCGGTACGTCGTCGCCACCGGCGGCGGTTTCCTCGTACTGATGGGCCTGTGCCCCATGGCCGCCTCGCTGATCGCCGTCGTACCGCGTCCCGTCCTCGGCGGCGCGGGCGTCGTCCTCTTCGGCTCGGTCGCGGCCAGCGGCATCCAGACCCTCGTACGGGCGGGCCTGGAGAAGGACAACAACGTCCTGATCGTCGCCGTGTCGCTGGCCGTCGGCATCATCCCGATCACGGCGCCGGAGTTCTACCACGCCTTCCCGGAGACGGCGAAGATCGTCCTGGACTCGGGGATCTCGACCGGGTGCGTGGCGGCCGTGCTCCTCAACCTCGTCTTCAACCACCTGGGCAAGGGACAGGACGCGGACGACGTGACCCACCCCATGGAGGCGGGCGAGGACCTCAAGGCGGTCCCGGCCCACTGACGTCTCAGCTCACTTGCGCCTCGGGCATACGGAGGGCGCGGCACCCGGGGGTGTCGCGCCCTCCGCCGTACTCCCGGCCAGGGTCAGCCGATGTGGTAACTGTCCCCGTACACCTGCCAGTCCAGCGGCGGATTCAGGTTCAGGTTCCGGTTCCGCAGGAAGACCCGCTGCGCGGTGTCGACCCGGCTGGTGTCCTCGTGCGCCTCCTCCTGCTTCATCGCCCAGACGCGCGCGTCGAGGAACGCGTTGAGATACGTCACCTCGTTGCCACCCTGGGAAGGCGGCCGGGCACTGGACAGGGCCCGCCTGCGGATGCTGCCGAAGCTGGTGCTGTCGCCGCCGTTGCCGTGCATCACGATGGCGTCGTAGTAGGCGAACTGGCCGAGGACGCCTATGCCGTCGGCCTTGCCCTGCCCGACGGCAGGGTTGAAGTAGACGCGGTCGCGCTCGTCGTTCTGGGCCTGCTGGAACGCCGAGTCCTGGGCCGCCCTGCGCCAGTCCCCGGGGAAGCCGGGGTCCAGGCCGTCGTGCGAATCGCTGCCGTCCACGTTGCGCAGGGCGGGCAGGTATTTCGCGAGTACGTTGCCGGGCTTGCGCTGTGCGTACAGCTCGACGAGGTCCAGCATGTCGCCGGTGCCCGAGCAGAAGCCGATGATCCCGGCGGTGTAGCCGCGCCCGTCGCCGATGTCCTCGATGTACCCGTACTGCGCCTTCCAGTCCAGCGAGGAGTTCTCCGCGCTGGACACCAGCTTCATGGCGATCTCCTTCTTCGCCGGGTCGTCCAGACCGGTCGCCGCAGCGGTTGCGGACTGGGTCGCGATGAGCGGACCTGTCACCAGAGAGGCTCCGATCACCGCGAGCAGCGTGCGGCGTGACGTGCGTATGTGGGGGGTGTGCACGGTACCTCCGAAGGGGGAGTTGTCGTTCACGCGTACTGTTAGGAAAGTTTCCTACCAGAGAATGCGAGTGACGTATACCCGTCAGGGAGGAGGTGGGAACCACTAGTTCATTCGGGCAGGCGTGCCGACGCGGGCCCTTGCCACGCCATCAGGTTCGCAAGCAGCTCGGCCTGCTCGACCGCGTCGTCGAGAGCGTGGTGCGTATGCCGCCGGCGGGACAGCAGGTCACGCGGCATGGTGCCCTTGGCGACCGCACGCAGCGGGAGGGCAGCCTTCGTCGCGTAGAGCGTCTTCATGTCGAGGCAGCCGGAGTGCCCGAACGGGCTCGCCCCGGTGAAGCGGATCAGATACCAGTACAGGAACGTCCAGTCGTACATCGCCGGGTAGCCGCACATCACGGGCTGCGCACTCCTCGCCGATCGGCCGGAGTTCACGGTAGAAGGTCCGCTCCTCCGGGTCGGAGCACGGCAGCGGGCGGCGCCGTGTCGCACCTGGATTTCAGGCGTGGCGGTAGGCCTGGCAGGGCTGGGCCTGGGGGAGGCGGCCGGTGAAGAACGAGGTGGGCGGGACGCCCATCAGGGTGCGGAAGTCGGCGGCCATGTGCGACTGGTCGTAGTACCCGGTGGCGGTGGCCAGTTGGGCCCAGGGGGTCTCCGGCGCGCTGCGCGCGTGCGTGAGGATGTGCCGTACGCGGGCGATGCGGGCGTAGTGCTTGGGGGAGACGCCGACACCGTCCGCGAAGAGGTTGCGCAACTGGCGTTCGCTGACGGCGAGGTGTCCGGCCAACTCCCGTACGCCCACGGGTAGATGGCCCGTGTCCGTCGACATCGCCTCGACCGCCGCGCGTAGCAGTTCCGTACGTGCCGGGTCGGCTGGGGTGAGCCGTTCCGGCAGGGTCTCCGTCAGGTGGGGCATAACCCGCTCAGGGTCCAACGGGAGGAGTTCGTCGGCCAGTTGGCGAGCGTGGGCGCCGGGGAAGTCGCCGAGCGGTGCGACCTTGCCGACGAGATCGACCGCCGGTACGCCGAGCAGCGGGCGGGCCGCGCCGGGACCGAGGCGCAGCTGCACGCAGGAGGCCAGCCGCTTGCTGGCGTGGTACGAGGCGCGGGTGCGCGGCCCGACGACCAGGACATCGCGGCGGCCGTTCTCCTCGACCCGCACCACCATCTTCGTCACCGCGTCCGGGACATGGGTGAACGGTTCGCGCAGCTCGCCGTCGACGGATGTGAAGGCGGCGTCGACGAACCAGGGGCGGAGCACCCCGGGCAGCGGCAGGCGCGTCTCGGTGAGACCGCTCGCGCCGGGCTTCGTCGTCTCATCCGTGGTGGTCACTCCTCCACCGTAATCGCGCCGGAGCGTCCGCCGGGCCCGGGAACCGTGCCGGAATTTCCTAGCGGCCGGCCGCACCGGCTCGGCACGGTGAGGGACATGATCCTAGTGACCGGTGCCACGGGCACCATCGGCAGTGAACTTCTGCGGCGACTCGCGGCGCGCGGCGAGAAGGCCCGCGCGCTGACCCGGGACCCCACCCGCGCAAGGGTGCCGGCCGGGGTCGAGGTGGTCCGCGGCGACTACCACGAGCCCGCGTCCGTCGAGGCCGCCATGTCCGGGGTGTCCGCCCTCTTCGCCGTCGGCGTCCTCGGCCCCGGCGACGCGGACGCCGACGCGGCGCTGGTCGCGGCGGCGCGGGCGGCGGGCGTACGCCGGGTCGTGAAACTCTCCGCCATCGGTACCGGCGACCCGGCCCTCGGCCCCGTCGGCCACTGGCACCTCGGCGGCGAACAGGCCGTCCAGACAAGCGAGTTGGAGTGGACCGTGCTGCGTCCCTCGTCGTTCGCCTCCAACACGCTGAGCTGGGCGGAGGCGATCCACTCCGGCAACCCGGTGCCCAACATGACCGGGGCGGGCACACAGGGTGTCATCGACCCCCGTGACGTCTCCGAGGTCGCGGCCGAGGCGTTGCTCGCGCCGGGGCACACCGGCCGCACCTACACCCTGACCGGACCCGAGCTCCTCACCACCTCCGACCAGGCCGCCGCCCTCTCCGAGGTTCTCGGCGGCCCGGTCGCCACCGTCGACGTACCCCCGGACGCGCTCCGCGAGCAGTTCATCGTGGCCGGCATGTCCGAGACCTACGCCGAAGGAGTCCTGGCGGGCACGGCGTACGTCCGCAGGGGCGGGAACGCCGTGCTGACCGAGGACGTACGGCAGGTACTGGGCCGTGAGCCGCGTACCTATGCCCAGTGGGCGCGCGATCACAAGGAGGCCTTCGCACGGGACTGACGGCCGGCCCCGGGTGTCTCCTCCTCCGTGACCGCGGAGGAGGAGACACGCGCCGGCCTCAGCAGCACCGCCGCCAGCATCAACGCGGTCGCGGTGATCCCCATGCCCACGGTGAACGCCAGCCGATAGCCGTCAGCCGTCGCCGCGACCAGGCCCTCGCCCGCACCGAGCAGCCGCTCCGTGCGGCTCGCCGCCAGCGTCGTGAGGACCGCGAGGCCCAGTGAACCGCCCACCACCTGCGTGGTGTTGAAGAGCCCGGAGGCCAGTCCCGCGTCCTCCTCGCGGGCTCCCGACATGGCGAGCCCGGTGACCGCGGGCATCGAGGCCGCGAAACCGGCGGCGAGGAGGAGCAGCGGCGGCAGGACGTCGGCGAGGTATGTGCCGTCGGCAGGGGCCCGGCTCAACAGGGCCATGCCCGCGGTGATGAGGGCGAGCCCGGCGAGCAGCACCCGGTACGGGCCGAAGCGGGCGATCGTGCGCGCCGACAGGCTCAGCATCAGCACCCCGATCGCGATCGGCGCGGGGAGAAACGCCGTGCCGGTGAGCAACTCGCTGTAGCCCAGGACGCGTTGGAGGTAGAGCGCGCCGATGAACTGGAAGCCGTACATCCCCGCGATCATGAGGATCTGGACGCTGTTCGCACCCGTCAGGGCACGGGAGCGGAAGAGCCGCAGCCGCAGCAGGGGGCGTGCGGCCCACGCCTGCCGCACGGTGAAGCCGGTGAAGAGGGCGAGCGACACGGCGGCGAGGGTGAGCGTGGAGCCGAGCGCGCGGTCGCCGGCGCCGACGATCGCGTACACGGTCAGCATCAGGGCGCCCGTGACCAGCGCCGCCCCGGGATAGTCGGCGCCCTTGCCGAGGCCGAACCCCTGATCGGGGGCGAGGATTCGCAGTGCGGCGACCAGCGCCACCACCCCGATAGGCAGGTTGATCAGGAAGATCCAGTGCCAGCCGATCGCCTGCGTCAGCGCCCCGCCGAGGAAGGTGCCGAGCGCCCCGCCCGCCGCGCCGACCGCGCTGAACACCGCGATGGCGCGGGCCTGTTCGCGGGGCTCGGGGAAGAGCCCGACCAGCATGCCGAGGACGACCGCCGAGGTCATCGCCCCGCCGACGCCCTGCAGCGCGCGGGCCGCGACCAGCATGCCCTGGCTGGTGGCCACCCCGCACAGCACGGACGCCGCGGTGAACACGGCGAGCCCGGCGACGAACATCCGCTTGCGGCCCACCAGATCACCGAGCCGCCCCACGAGCAGGAGCAGTCCGCCGAACGGAATCAGATACGCGTTCACGACCCAGGCGAGACCAGGGCCCGAGAAGCCGAGGTCGCTCTGGATCGCGGGCATCGCGACCGTGACGATGTTCCCGTCCAGGATCGTCATCAGCGTGCCCGCGCACAGCACGACCAGGGACGCCCAGCGGGAGTATGTTCGTGGTGCCGTTGACGCGGTTCGGAAATGCATGGCGATGACCTCGGCGTTCTCCATAGGTGCACGACTTGTAACGGGGTTCATCGTGGGTGACCCTGGAGTCCGGCATAAGGAGGCACTTCGATGTCCCAGAGGAACACCGGTGTTACCGCGCAGGCAGTGCTCGCGCAGGCGTGCCCGGTCCGCGAAGTTCTTGACAGGGTCGCCGGGAAATGGAGCGTGCTGATCATCGTGGCCGCCGCCCACGGCCCGATCAGGTTCACCGAACTGGAGCGCAGCGTGGAGGGCATCAGCCGCCGCATGCTCTCCCTCACGCTGCGCAACCTGGAGCGCGACGGACTCGTCACACGCACCGTCCATCCGACGGTGCCGCCGAAGGTGGAGTACGAACTCACACCGGTGGCCCGCGAGTTGCACGAGACGCTGCTGTCCCTGACGGACTGGGCGGAGCGGCACCGCGTCACGATCGCCGAGTCGCGAGCGGCCTACGACGTCCAGCACCGGCCGGAGCTGCTGGACGCGTAGGCACATCCGTCTGGACGCCTAGGCCCATCCGTCGGGACGCGCTGGCCCCTCCGCTACGGAGTCGCGAGCGCCTCGGTCGGCGACAGACGCGACGCCCGGATCGCCGGGTAGAGCCCGGCCAGTCCGCCGATCACCAGGGTGGCCGCGACGCCGCCGGCCAGCGCCCAGGGCGGCACGACGGTCGGCCAGCCCTGGTAGAGGGCGTACCCGGTGGTGACGGCCAGGCCAAGCAGGGCGCCGGCCGCGCCGCCGAGGGCGGACAACAGCAGGGACTCGGCGAGGAACTGCGTACGGATCTGCCCGCGCGTCGCGCCCAGCGAGCGGCGCAGCCCGATCTCCGCCCGTCGCTCAAGGACCGAGATGACCATCGTGTTCGCCACCCCCACCCCGCCGACGAGCAGAGCGACCGCCCCCAGGCCGAGCAGCAGCCCGGTGAACGCCTCACCCGCGGCCTGCTTGGCGGCGAGCGCGTCCGAGGGCCGGGAGACCTGGACCTCGCTCGGTGCCTCGGGGTTGGCGGTGGCGCCCAGGACCTCGCGGACCGTCGTCACGGACGCGTCGGCCGAGCGGGTGTAGACCGTGGTGGCATGGCCGTCGAACGCCAGCTCCGACGCGGCCACGGGCCAGCCGATCAGCGCCGCCGTGTCCAACTCCGGTGTCAGCTCCGACGGTTGGAGAATCCCGACCACTGTGAACCAGGTGCCGCCGACCAGCACCTGGGTTTCCGGGCTCGCGTGCCCGATCCCGAGCCGCTGGGCGGCCGTCGCGCCGAGCACCGTCGCCGGGTACCGGCCCGTGCCTCCGTTCAGCCAGGCCCCGCTCGCCAACTCCGCGCCGATGGTGGCCCGTAGAGACGTGCGGGCCGCGTACACCGCGATCCCGTTCGTCTGTGCCTCGGGGATCCGGTCGGTGCGGTAGACCTTCGCGTCCTCGGCCCTGCCGACCGCCGACACGGCCTCCACACCGTCGATGCGGGACACCATGTCCTCGGCGGTGGAGGGGAGTTGAGCCACCCCGCCGGTCAGGGTGGAGCCCGGTGACACCGTGAGCAGATTGGTGCCCAGAGCCGCAAGGGCGCGGTCGAGATCGGCGCGGGACGAGGACGAGATGCCGACCACGGCGACCATCGCCGCGATACCGATCGCGATGCCGAGCGCCGACAGGAAGGCCCGCAGCGGCCGGGTGCGCAGCCCGACGGCGCCGACTCTGACGACGTCGGCGGGGCCGAGGTGGGCGGGGCGCAGGACGTCGGTGGTCACTCGTGTCGCTTCCGTGGTCATCGGATCGCCTCCCGCGCCACGTCGGTGGCCGCACGGTCCGAGTCCTCGACCACTCGGCCGTCCCGCATCCGCACCCGCCGTGGCAGCGAGTCGGCGATCTCCCGGTCATGGGTGATGATCACGACCGTGGTCCCGGTGGCGTGCAGTTCGCGCAGCAGCCGCATCACGCCCAGGCCCGACACGGAGTCCAGCGCACCCGTCGGCTCGTCGGCGAGCAGCAGCGGAGGATCCCCGGCGACCGCGCGGGCCACCGCCACCCGCTGTCGCTCGCCGCCGGACAACTCCTGCGGCTCGTGGTGCATACGGTGGCCAAGACCCACCCGGCGCAGTGCCTGCGCGGCGCGACGGCGGCGCTCCGCGGGCCGCAGCCCGGAGTAGAGCAGACCGTCGGCCACGTTCTCCAACGCCGTTGTCCCGCCCGCCAGATGGAACCGCTGGAAGACGAAGCCGATCCGGCGCGCCCGCAGCGCCGACAGCCGCGCGTCCGACAGGGCCCCCGCGTCGTACCCCTCGACCCGGACACTGCCCGACGAGGGCCGGTCGAGGGTGCCGAGCATGTGCAGCATGGTCGACTTGCCGGAGCCCGACGGGCCCACGATGGCGACGAGTTCACCGCGCGTGATCGTCAGGGACACCCCGGCCAGCGCGGTGACGCCGCCCGGGTAGACCTTGGTGACATCGGTCAGCGAGATCATGCGGGCACCCCCACCCTCGTGCCCTCGGTGATGCCCTCGCCGGTGATCTCCACCCGCCCGTTCGCGAACAGGCCCGTCTCGACAGACACGTACGCCGTGGTCGACCCCCGTACGACCTCGACGCCGAAACCGCCCTCCGGAAGCGCCACGAGCGCGGCGATCGGAATTGTCAGGACGTTCTTGCGCTCGCCCGCCGTGAAGAAGACGTTGACGGCGGCCAGTACGTAGGACGCGGCCGCTTTCTGCGCCTTGGCGCCGTCCAGCGCGACGGTCACCTTCACCTTGGTCGTCGGGTCCTGCTCCCCGCCGTCGCCGGGATCGATCTCGGTGGAGACGTCCTCGATCCGGCCCTCGACGCTCGTACCGTCCGGCAGTTCGACGGCGACCTTCGTGCCCTTCTTCGCCAACCGCTGGTCGGCGGTATCGAGTTCGAGCGTGACGACCTGGGTGGTGCCGGTGTACGACAGCACCTTCTGGCCCGGGCCCGTCGCGGCGCCCTCCTCGGCGTCGACGGCGTCCACGCGCACGGCGGCCGGCGCGAACACCACCCGGCCCAGCTCCACGGCGCCGGTCTCGTCCAGACCCCGGTCCTCCTGCCACTCCTCCACCGCGTCGGCGGTCGCGTCCGTGTACTCGTCGTCGACCGTGAAGCCGGAGTAGCCGAGCGCGTCGAGGTTGCGCTCCAGCGCCTCCACGTCCGCGCCCTCGACGCCGGGCTTCAGGTCGCGGTACGCGGGAGTCGCGCCGTACATCAGGGTTACGGGCTTGTCGTCGACCTCGTACAAGGTCCTGCCCCGGGTGATCTCCTCGCCCGCATCAGGGAGTTCGGTGACCGTGCCCGGGATGCGGCCGGTCGCGGAGGTCGCCGTACCGTAGCCGAGTTCGCCGTCCTCGGACTGGCTGTCCTTGAGGGTCTGGCGGGTCACATCGGCGGTGGCCGGGGGGAGTTGGGTGGCGGATCCGCCGCCGGACCCGTCGCGTCCGGCGAGCCCGAGACCGGCGGCCGCCGCGCCGCCGACCGCGGCGATGACGCCTACGGCGATGACGGCCTTGCGGCCGCGGCGCCTGTGACGCCGGGGGTGGCTCGGCTCGGTCTGTACGGGGGCGGACCGGGGGTCGGACCGTGACGGGTCGGCCTGGGACTCGGTGTGTGCCGGGTCGGGCTGGGGGTCGGGTTGCGCTTGCTGCGGCTCGGTTTCGCGCGGTGCGTGCTCGGGCTGGGTTTCGGTATGCGCCCGCTCGGACCGTGCTTCGGGATGTGCGTGCTCGGCCTGGGTTTCGGTATGCGCCCGCTCCGACCGTGCTTCGGGATGTGCGTGCCCGGCCTGGGTTTCGGCGTGCGCCCGCTCCGACCGTGCCGCGAGTTGCGCCTGCTCGCGCGGGGTTTCGGATGGAGTGTGCTCGGGAGAGGTGTCGTCGGGCACGACCGCGGCCTCACTCATCGTCGGCCTTGTCGTTGGAGGGGCCTTCGCCGCCGGCAGGGGCGTACTTGTCGCATGTCTTCTGGGCCTTCGCGAAGTCGGGGTCCTCGGCGACGTCCTGATTGATCTGGATCCCCGCGCTGCCGGGCTCGGGGTCGGGGAATTCCTCCACCCCGTTGTCGCGCATGCACTGGGAGAGCTTGCGTATCCGCTCCTCCATCTCGGGGTCGGCACTGGCCTCCCCGTTCTGCATGGGGTCGTACTTGCGGCAGGCCTCCATCGCCTTGTCGACCTCGCCCTTGGGCAGCTTGCCGGTGATCCGGAGGCCCTTGCCGGGCTCCGGGTCCTCCACGTCCACGCCGTGCTCGCGCAGACACTGCGCGAACTTCACCCCCTGGTCGTCCAGCGAGCTCTTGCTGGCAGTCGCACCGGTCGCCTCGGCGTCGCCCTCGGAACCACACCCCGAAAGGGACAGGGCAAGCACCAGGGCGAGAGCCGGCGGGAGGGCGGCCAGTGTGCCGCGGGTCCGCATCCGCATCGCGTCGTCTCCTCAGGTCGGGACCGGAGGAGTTCTCCGGCCACTCGCCAGGAGGGAACAGGACCGGGCGTTTCCCTGGCGTTTCCAAGCCACTTGAGTGCCCAGTGGGCTGTGTTCGGGCCCACGCGGGCCGAGTTCGGCGCGCGCGCGGGGACGATCACTAACAGAAAGGAAACGCGGCTCCCGGCACCCTGTCCCTGCGGAGCGCTCCGCCCAGAGAGAGGTGTGACCGGATGCGGGTCCTGGTGGTCGAGGACGAACCGATGCTCGCCGACGCGATTGCGGAGTGGCTGCGCGGCCACGCCCACGCCGTCGACACGGCGTACGACGGTGCGGCGGCACTGGAGCGTGCGACGGTCGTCGACTACGACGTGGTGGTGCTCGACCGGGACCTGCCGCTGGTGCACGGCGACGACGTGTGCCGCGAGCTGGTCGCCTCCGAGTCGAGCGCGCGGGTGCTGATGCTCACGGCGGCGGCCGAGGTCACCGACCGAGTCTTCGGGCTCGGCCTCGGCGCCGACGACTATCTCGTCAAACCCTTCGCCTTCGCCGAACTCACCGCCCGCGTCCTGGCGTTGGGGCGAAGGTCGCGGCCTGCGGCACCTCCGGTGCTGCGCCGGGCGGGACTCACCCTGGACCCGGCCCGCGGCGAGGTGTTCCGGGGCAGCCGTTACGTCCCTCTGTCGAAGAAGGAGTTCGCGGTGCTGGCCGAGCTGCTGAGAGCCGAAGGGGCCGCGGTGTCCGCCGAGCAACTCCTTGAGAAGGCGTGGGACGAACACGCCGACCCCTTCACCGGAGCCGTCCGTCTCGCGGTGCTCAAGCTGCGCCGCAAGCTCGGAGACCCGGCCGTGGTGGAGACCGTCACCGGCGTCGGGTACCGGATCCCGTGAGCGATTCGTCGAACGGTGTCGTGAGCGGTCCGGTGAACGGAGCCGAGTCGCGGCCGACGGGACGCGCCCGCCGTCGCCGGCGGCTCCTTCCGCGCCGGATCACCCTGCGCGCCCGCCTCACCATGATCTACGGCGGTCTCTTCTTCGCGGGCGGTGTGGTCCTGCTCGGTGTCACCTACGCCCTGCTCACCCAGCAGCTCGACGGCTCCGGGCAGAAGGTCCTCTCCGGGACGCTGACCGGAACGGGCACGCCCTCCGCCCAACCGACCGGCGAACCGCAGAACGAGCGGACACTCGTCACCGGCGCGGGCTCGGCACCGCCGTCGGACTTCACCGACCTCGACAAATGGATGGGTGCCGAGCGCGACCGGCTCCGCGACGTCGCCACCAGCTCACTGCTCACCCAGGGCGGCTTCGCGCTGTTGGTCGTCGGCGGCGCCGCGGCCGGATTCGGCTGGCTGATCGCGGGACGCGTGCTGGCCCCGCTGCACCGGGTCACGGACACCGCGCACCGCATCGCCAGCTCGCCCGCCGCCGACCGCGGCCTGCACGAACGCATCGCGCTGCGCGGCCCCGACGACGAGGTCAAGGATCTCGCCGACACCTTCGACACCATGGTCGAGCGCCTCGACCGCTCCTTCGACGGCCAGCGCCGCTTCGTCGCCAACGCCTCCCACGAACTGCGCACCCCGCTGACGCTGGGCCGTGCGCTGGTCGAGGTGGCCATGCACCGCAAGACGGCCTCCGAGGACGTCCGGCAGCTCGGCGAGAACCTGCTGGAGATCAACACCCGGCACGAGCGGCTGATCACCGGCCTGCTGCTCCTCGCCCGCTCGGAGAACGAGATCGCCGAACGGCTGCCCGTCGACCTCGCCGATGTGGTGACCCATGTGACGGGCCAGATCGCGGGCGAGGCGGAGCGCTCCGGAGTAACCGTCCAGGAGAAGGCCGAGGAGGCGCCCGTACGCGGTGACGCGCTGCTCCTCGAACGCCTCGTCCACAACCTGGTCGAGAACGGCATCCGGCACAACACCGGCGACGGGGGCTGGGTGCAGGTGGTCAGCCGTACGAACGACGATGGCCGGGTGGAGGTGGAGGTCACCAACTCGGGTCCCGCCGTGCCGCCGTACGAACTCCCCGCCCTCTTCGAACCCTTCCGCCGCCTCGGCAGCGACCGCGTGCTCACCTCGAAGGGCGCGGGGCTCGGCCTGTCCATCGTCCGCTCCATCGCCCGCGCCCACGGCGGAGAGGCCGCCGCCCGCCCGCGCGAGGAAGGAGGCTTGACGGTGACGGTGACACTGCCGGGGTGCCCGGAGGACGCGCGCCCGTGATGCCGGCGCGGCGGCCTTCGGGACATGGCCGGGCGTGGCGACGGCGCCGGCCGGTCAGAGGCCGAACATCAGCGGGTCGGTCGCCAGCGCCCGGAAGTGCTCGCGCGGGTCCGCGACCAGCTTGCGCTGCTTGAGGTCCAGCAGCCCTCCAACACTGGTGAGTTCGGCGGAAACCGTGCCGTCCGTCTTGCGTATCGTCTGCTCGACCCGGAAGGTCTTCCCCTCACCCCAGGTGAAGCCGCACGTCACCTCGACCTCGTCGCCCGCGCGCAGCTCCCGCAGATAGCGGATGTTCGTCTCCAGGACCACCGGGCCCACGCCCTTGCCCACCAGCTCCGTCTGGCTGACCCCGGCCACCTGCAGCAGCACCCAGCGGGCGTGCTCCGCGTACTGCAGATAGACGCTCTGGTTGAGGTGTCCCAGTACATCGGTCTCGTACCCGCGGACGGTCACTGCGACGGAGAACTGCTCTGCCACGACTTCCCCTTAACGACTTCGACGACGGTCAGGTCTGATCCAATCCAGTCCAACTCCCTTCTACAGCAAGCCATTCCGGCCCCTCACACGCGCCGGGGCGAAGCCAGCACATACCGGGCCCCAGTGCGCGGCTCCGTGTGCTCGCCCACCTGCCAGCCCGCCTTCTCCAGCGTGGCCGCGCAGGCGCGCAAGGCCCCGGGGTCCGGCTCGCGCACGGCGACGGCCTCCGGCTGAGGTGTCGCGCGCACCCGATAACCGGCACCTCCGGCGGACGCGCCCGCGGGTGGGTGGCCCGCAGCCTCCAGGGTGAGCGCGGCGGCCTGCACCAGATGCGTACGTTCCCACCCGCACGGACGGTCCGTGGCGCCGTCGGGGTTGGTCATCCGGCGCATCTCAAGGAGTCCCTGCCAGGCGCTGTGCACCTCGCGTATCCGGGAGGGGCCGCCGTCGGCCGCCTCCTCGCCGCCGATCCGCGCGGCGAACACCCCCGAGCCGGCGGACACGGACGTCTCCGCGACCGGTTCGGGTCCGGGTTCGGGAGTCTCACGTATGCGATGTCCGGCGGGCGTCAGGAAGTGGTCGTGCGGCGGCCGGGGATGCCGAAAGGCGAGCCCCCGCTTCACCAGAGCGGCGAGCTGGGCCTCCGTACCCTTCAGCCGCCCGGTCACGGGATCAGCCGCGTCGATGACACGCCGCTGCGCGGCGGTCGGCGGTCGTGTCACGGCGCTCTCCCTCCGCCTCCGGTCAGTGGTCCTCGGGCCCCTGTCCCGCCGGGGAGAGCGGCCCATGAGAACAGTACGAGTCGGGTCTGACATTCCAGCCGGCCACCACATGCCGCCGGTGCTCCGTGCTCAGCCGGCTCATCGTCCCGGTGCCGAGCTGGAACAGGGCGCCGTCCCCGGCGGGCAGCCCCAGCCGACGCGCGGTCAGCACCCGCAGGAAGTGCCCGTGCGACACGACCACCACACTGCCCTCCTCGTCGGCGAGCGCGGCGTCGATCTTGGCGAGCATCCGCTCCGCGCGCGCCCCGACCTCCTCAGGGCTCTCCCCGGGGTGCTCGGGCGGGCCGGCGGTGACTCCGTCCGTGAACAGGAACCAGTCGGGCCGCGACCGGTGGATCTCGACGGTCGTGATCCCCTCGTACCCGCCGTAGTCCCACTCGGACAGGTCCGCGTCGACCCTCGCCCCGCCGATCCCGGCCAGCTGTGCCGTCTCCCGGGCCCGCCGCATCGGGCTGACGAACGCCGCCGCGATGTGGTGCCGGGCGATCAGCGGAGCCAGCCTGCGGGCCTGCTCCCGCCCGTTCTCGGTCAGCGGGACGTCGGTCGACCCCGTGTGCCGCCCGGACATCGACCACTCGGTCTCACCGTGCCGTACGAGGAGAAGGTCACCCATCGCCGAAACCCTTTCTGTCCCTCCGCACGTGACTGTCCTTCGTACGGTGACACCGGCCGGCGGCGGTCGCAGCACCGGCTGCGCCGGTCGGCCCTACTGCCGGGCCTACCGCCGGTACTCGCTCAGGCCTACTGCCGGTACCCGCTCAGGAACCGTCCGATCCGGCTGATCGCCGCGTCCAGGTCGTCGGCGTACGGGAGGGTGAGGATGCGGAAGTGGTCGGGGCGGGGCCAGTTGAAGCCGGTGCCCTGGACGACCTGGATCTTCTCGCGGAGGAGGAGGTCGAGGACGAACTTCTCGTCGTCGTGGATCTTGTGGACCTCGGGGTCGATGCGCGGGAAGGCGTACAGCGCGCCCTTCGGTTTCACGCAGGAGACGCCGGGGATCTCGTTGAGCTTCTCCCAGGCGCGGTCGCGCTGTTCGTGGAGGCGGCCCCCGGGGGCGGTCAGCTCATGGATGGACTGGCGGCCGCCGAGCGCGGCCTGAATGGCGTACTGGGCGGGGGCGTTGGCGCACAGCCGCATGGAGGCGAGCATGGTCAGGCCCTCCAGATAGCTGCGCGCGTGCTGCTTGGGGCCCGTGACGACCAGCCAGCCGGAACGGAATCCGGCGACGCGATAGGTCTTCGACAGGCCGCAGAAGGTGAGGACGACGAGGTCGGGGGCGAGCGCGGCGGCCGAGTGGTGCACGGCGTCGTCGTACAGGATCTGGTCGTAGATCTCGTCCGCGAACACCATCAGACCGTGGCGGCGGGCGAGGTCGAGGATGCCCTCGATGATCTCCTTGGGATACACGGCTCCCGTCGGGTTGTTGGGGTTGATGATGACGACGGCACGCGTCCGGTCGGTGATCTTGGCGGCCATGTCCGCCAAGTCCGGGTACCAGTCGGACTGTTCGTCGCAGAGGTAGTGCACGGCCTTGCCGCCGGCGAGCGTGGTCACCGCCGTCCAGAGGGGGAAGTCCGGGGCCGGGATGAGGACTTCGTCGCCGTCCTCGACCAGCGCCTGTACGGCCATCGACACCAGCTCGGAGACACCGTTGCCGAGGAAGACGTCGTCGACGTCGACCTCCAGGCCGCGGTCCTGGTAGCGCTGGGCGACCGCGCGGCGGGCGGAGAGGATGCCGCGGGAGTCCGTGTAGCCGTGCGCCTGGGGCAGCATCCGGATCATGTCCTGGAGGATCTCGTCCGGCGCCTCGAAGCCGAAGAGCGCGGGGTTGCCGGTGTTCAGGCGCAGCACGCTGTGGCCCGCCTCCTCCAGCGCGTTGGCGTGCTCGATCACCGGGCCCCGGATCTCGTAACAGACCTCGCTGAGTTTGCTCGACTGCCGGAACTCCATGCGCTGTGCCCTCCGGTTCGTTGTGATGCTTGGTTTTACCAAGTAGGCGCTTGGAAAGTCCAACAAGTTGTTTAGACTGCGTCGCATGTCACCTCGCCGAAGCTACGACCAGTACTGTTCCGCTGCCCGCGCGCTCGACGCCGTCGGTGACCGCTGGACCCTCCTGATCGTCCGCGAACTCCTCGGCGGACCGCGCCGCTACACGGACCTGCACGCGGATCTGCCGGGCGTGAGCACGGACGTCCTCGCCTCCCGGCTCAAGGACATGGAGCGGGACGGGCTGACGACTCGGCGGCGCCTTCCGCCGCCCGGTGCGGCGTACGTGTACGAACTCACCTCGCGTGGACGCGAGTTGCTTCCCGTGCTGCAGGCGCTCGGGGAGTGGGGCGCGGCCGAGTTGGGGGACCGGCGGCCGACGGATGCCGTACGGGCGCACTGGTTCGCGTTGCCGCTGCTGCGGGGTCTTGAGGGGGAGGGGCTGGTGGAAGTCCGCCTGGACGAGGGGGAGTTCCATGTGTGGCTGGGGGGTGAGGGTGGGCCCGTGTACGGGGACGGTCCCGCCCGGGAGGAGCCGGACGTCCGGTTGTCGCTCGACACGGGGACGTGCGAGGCCGTGAGCCGTGGGGACTTGAGCCTGCTGGACGGGGTGCGTGCGGGGCGTGTCACGGTGGCGGGCGAGGGCACGCTGGCGAAGGGGCTGCGGGAGGGGTGAGGTGGGGTGGTTTTTCGCCCCCTCCGCCCCTTCCCGTCCCGTCGTATCGCGCTGACGCGCTCGTCCTCAAACGCCGGACGGGCTGAATCCAGCCCCTCCGGCGTTTGAGGAGCGGGGGTTTGGGGGCGGAGCCCCCAAGTGACGGGAATGGGTAGGGGCGGAGGGGGCGAAAAACCACCCCCACCCCCACCCTCCGATCAAACGCCCCGCGGCACCCGCGAAGGCCGCCCCGACCCTCGGGTCAGCGCATACCCCCCGATCCCCGCCAACGCAGCGAGCACGCCACCGAACCCGGTCCACACCCACCGGTCGGACCACCACCCGGAGGCCCACCCGTCATCGGGTTCCAGGGACGACAGCGTTGCCGTCGTCGAGTCGGAGTCCTCGTCCTCGGACGCGTCGACGGAGGTCGCGACCCCCGGGACCAGCGGCTGCGCAAGCGCGCCGTCCACCGCCGCCGAACCGCCGACGTCCTTGGACGACACCTGGACCTCGACACTCAGCGGCAGACCAAGGTCGGCGGCCCCAAGACCGATGGCGGTCAGCCGGACGTAGTACGTGCCCGGCAGCGGGTCATCGGCCCAGGTCTCCGACCAGGCACGGACGTTGCGCAGCGTGCAGGACAGCTCCACGGAGGCGGCGTCCTGCGCCGCCGTCCGCGTCTGCGCCCCGTACTGGCACGCCTGACGGCGCCGCAGCCCGTCGTACACATCGAGCTGCCAGCTCTGCGCGGCGTTCCGCGTCGAGGCCTCGGGCAGCTTCACCGTCGCCTTCACGGTGGGCCGCTGGCCGGCGTCCGCGGGGAACGACCAGTACAGGTAGTCGCCCGAGGACCCGCTCGCGGTGGCCTGCTGCCCCTGCTCGATCTCCGTCGCCGTACGGAACGACGTACCGGCCTGGGTGGGTGCGCCACTGTCGTCCGACGGGCTCGCCGAGGGCGAGGAGTCGGCGACGGCAGGGGCCGCGGCCACCCCGAGCAGGAGCAGCGCGGCGGTCAACACTCGTGGGATACGCATCAGTTGGTCCTCCAGACAGCGACCCGCAGGCGCGAGATCCAGCCCCACAGCACACCCGCGAGGAAACCGGTGAGCACGAGGGCACCGAGCAGCCACCAGCCGCGCCCGAGGCCGAACGAGGCCACGTCGCTCGCCTGGTCCGGCGCGTCGACGACGTCGACCGTCAGTTCCAGCGGCAGCCCGGGCGTGGTCTTCACGCCCGCGGCGGCCGAGAAGGAGTTGGCGACCTGGAGACACACGGTCTCGGCGGCGGCGTTCTCGTCGTCGCTCTCGGCCTTCGGATAGCGCAGACCCGTCGAGATGACATCGGTCCGGCCGGTGCTCGCCGCCTCACCGCGGACGATCTCCCGTCCGCTCAGGGTGACGGCCCGAAGCAACACCCCGTAGTCGGGGTTGACTTCACGGTCCGCCGCGACACTCACCGAGGCGCGCAGCTCCTGGCCCGGCTCGACGTCCACGCGGTACCAGCGGTGCTGCGCGAACTCCTCACGGTCGGTGTAGAGGCCCGACTCGATCGTGGGCGCCTTGGCGCATGCCTCGGCACCCTCCACGGCCTGCGGCACCACCACGGGATCGGCGGCGCGGTCCACCAACTGGTTGACCTTGTCGGTGAGTTCGTCGGTGTGCTCCACCGAGGTGTACGTACCGCCGGTGGCCTCGGCGATACAGCTCAGCTGCTCGCGCATCTTGGTGTTCGGCACCAGGCCCAGCGTGTCGATGGTGAGCCCGATCCCCTTGGCCGCGATCTCCCGGGCCACCTCGCACGGGTCGAGCGGGGCACAGGTGTCCTCGCCGTCACTGATGAGGACGATGCGCTTGGACCCGTTGCCGCCGTCGAGGTCGTCGGCAGCCTTGAGCAGCGCGGGTCCGATCGGGGTCCAGCCGGTGGGGACGAGCGTCGCCACGGCGGTCTTCGCCTCGGTCCGGTCCAGCGGGCCGACCGGGTAGAGCTGGGCGGTGTCCTTGCATCCCGTCTTCTGGTCGTCGCCGGGGTAGTTGGCGCCGAGTGTGCGGATCCCGAGCTGGACCTCCTCGGGCGTCGCGTCGAGCACCTCGTTGAACGCCTGCTTGGCCGCGGCCATGCGCGACTTGCCGTCGATGTCGGTGGCCCGCATGGAACCGCTGACGTCCAGTACGAGGTCGACCTTGGGAGCGGCCTGCTCCGCCGTTTCGTCGGCGACCGCTCCGGCCGGGTAGGCGATTCCGGCCGTCAGGGCGGCGAGCAGGGCGCAAACCCCTGTTGCCAGCCGTTGTCTTGTGATCATCGGCGGATCCTATTGATCAAAGGTGTCGTGCTTCAAAACGAGACCTCACAACGCAGGGCTGAGGAGCGGGTTGGGGAGCTGCGCCCAGATGTCCCCCGGGGTCTGCGGAGACAGCCGCATCAAGGTCAGCGCCTTGGTGGGGAGCGGTTCACGGCGGAGGGCCGCCAGATCCGGGGTGTGCGGCAGATCGTCCACGACCGCGTCAATCGCCGTGCGCAGAGCGGCCGTCGATCCCGCCGTCGCGCCCAGCGTGCCGCCGACGAGGGCGCCGAAGAGTTTGCGCCGCAGGGTGCTCTCGTCGTCCGTGACGATGCGTCCGGCGAGATCCGGGACCGGGATGCCGTGGTGGGCCAGGCGGGCCGGGCTGACCCGGATGTCGGCCAGGTCGCGGTAGACGAGCCGGAGAGGGGCGCCGGTGGGGGAGAGGACCACGAGGAGGTTCTGGCCGTGTGCCTCCAGAGCCACACCCAGGTCGAGCAGACGCAGGCAGACGGTGAGGGCGAGACGGGTGAACTCGGCCAGCCAGGACGGGGATTGGGACAACGCGGTGGTGGCGAGGGCGGCCACCGGGACGACCCGCTCACCGGGGTTCGCGTACAGGTCCGGGGACTCCCTCAACACCGCCGCCAGATCAGGGCTGTTGGCGGTGGCGGCGCCCAGGGTCCGGGTGATGTGCAGTGGCACGTCCAGACGTTCCGTGATCGTCTCCATGAACGCCGAGACCGTCGCGGCCGTCTCGATCGAGTACACCGAGATGTCCCGCACGGAGGAGGTCAGCCGGGCGCTCAGCGCGGTCTTGATGTGCGGTCCGTCCGGCAGCGCGAGGGTGCGCAGCGACATCAACGGGTGGGCGGCGAAACCCTCCTGCACCGGTTCGTCGAGCACATGAGCCACCTGCCAGGGATGAACCGGGATCAACACCCGCTCCCCGTCCCGCAGCCACTTCGGCCACTCGCCCGTGACGAGACAGTCGTCCGAGGCCACGAGCCCGAGGTCCACCAGCGGCCGGTGCTCCGGCCCGTACGCGAGCTGCTCGGCCGCCGAGAACCCGGGCCGCGAACGGCAGTTGGGGTGATACGGGTGCCCGTCGACGATCCGCTGCTCCCACTCCCAGCCGGTGACCGGCTCATGGTCGGAGACAGGCTGACCTGCGCGGGACAGTGCCAACGAGGCGACACTGTTGCCGAGTTCGGTGGCGAAGGCGGCCGCGTGCGGGACGGCGAGGGCCAGGACGAGCCGTTCCGGACGGTCGTGCGGCGTGCCGTCCAGCCGCACCTGGGTGACGTACGAGGCGGTCGCGTACGGATCCGCGTGCGGCCCGTGCAGCCGACGGCCGTCGGCCAGATGCAGCGTGAGACCGTGCCGCCCCGTCTCGCGGCGCGCGACCCAGGGCATCGGCTCGTACGCCAGCGCCCGCCACAGACGGGTCAGTACGGCCGCCCGCGCGCCGGGCAGTGCGGCCGCGTACGGTGCCGACAGACCGGGCCGTGCGACGCTCAGCTCGTCCGCGAGCGCGGCCTCGGCCTCGGGCGTGGGGGGACGGTGCACAGTGCGGCTCCTTGGGTACGGGGTCTGTCGTCACGTCGTCGCTTGCGACGAGGGTCTGTCGTCGTGATCGGCGATGCCGACAGACATAATGATCACCAGAGCACCGTATGGAACGAACGGATCGCGTGGACCCCATGCCCCCCATGCTCCCCCCGCCCCCTGGGAACGACCGGAACGGCCGGAACGACCCGGTCGGCCTTCCCAGGGAAGACGAAGACCCGGAAGCAGTCGCCGACGCGTACGCCGCCGCTCCGCTGCTCAATTGTCTGCTGCGGGAGGTGGGCGAGCCCGCCGGGACCCCCGGCACCTACCGGCTCAAGGCAGGCGGACGCCTGATGAAGGTCCGCGGCACGCGCCGACCGACGCGTCCCGAGCTGTACGCCGACGACACCTGGCACCGGCTCACCCACGCCGAGCTGGTCAAACTCACGGCAGAGGAACTCCGCGCCCACACCGGCCTGTCCAACTCCGAGCTGCCCGCCGAGATGAACGACAGCCGGGACGCGGTCGCCGCGATCCTCGCCGCGCGTGCTCGCGCCACGCCTCCGGAGGATCCGTATCTGCGCTCCGAACAGTCGCTGATCACCGGGCATCCGCACCACCCGGCCCCCAAGGCCCGCGGCGGCGGCCCGGTCACCGGCTGGCTGCCCTACGCGCCCGAGGCGTACGCCCGCTTCCCGCTGGAACTGCTCGCCGTGCGCGAGGACGCGGTCGTCGAGGAGGGCGACACGAGGGCCCTCGACACCCTCGGGGACCCGCCGCGCGGCTACCGGATGCTCCCCGCCCACCCCTGGCAGCTCGACCTGGTCGCCGCCCGCCCGGAGATCCGGGAGGCCTTCGCGGACGGCCGGCTCCTGCGACTGGGGCGCACCGCACATCCGCTGTGGCCCACGGCCGCCATCCGCACGCTGTACGACCCCGAGGACGACCTCTTCCTCAAGTTCAGCCTCGATGTGCGCATCACCAACGACATCCGCCGGCTGTGGCGGCACGACCTGCTGAAACTCCGCCGCACCGACGAGGCGACCGCGACGGCCTTCGCGGCCATCCCCGGCCCGGCCGCCTGGCTGAGCGACCGCGGCTACCGCACCGCCGACTTCGCCTTCGAGGAACTCGCCGTGATGGTCCGCGACGGACTGCGCGCCCACGTCGTCCCCGGCGCGACCCCACTCCTCACGGCCGCCCTCGTGGAGGGCTTCGACGGCAGCCCCCTCGACCGGCTCACCGACCCCTCCGCCTGGTGGGCGGCGTACCTGCGCCAGGTCGTGCCCCCGGTCCTCGACGCCTTCGCGCGGTACGGAGTGGTCGTCGAGGCGCATGTCCAGAACACGGTGGTGGCCGTCGACGCCGACGGAATGCCCGTACAGGCACTCTTCCGGGACGCGGAAGGCGTGAAGCTCCTGCCCGAGGTGACGCGGGCGGCGGGCTGGGAACGGCTCGTGTACTGCCTGGTCGTCAACCACCTCGCCGAACTGGCCGCACTCCTCGCCGAACGCCACCCGACAGCGGACCTGTGGCCCGCCGTACGACAGGAGTTGACCCGCTACGACACGGAGCACGGCCTCCCCGAGATCGCGGACCTGCTCACCTCACCCACCCTCCCCGGCAAGACGAACCTCCTGCTGCGATGGACGGGAGCGGACGGGGCGGACGCCCGCTATGTGCCGCTCCCCAGCCCGCTGGCCCGCGGATAATCCCGAGAGGTCCGGCGACCGCCTGATCTACAGTGGCCAGTGTGCTGCGCGACGTGACCGCTGTTCGATACGTGACCCCGCTGAGGGCGGGCGGCTCCGTGCCCGGAGTCGTCGAGGCCGACGACCTGGGGACGTACGTCGTGAAGTTCACGGGCTCCGCGCAGGGCAGGAAGGCGCTGGTTGCCGAGGTGATCGTCGGAGAGCTGGCGCGCGCCCTGGGGCTGCGATTCCCCGAGCTGGTCCTCGTGCACTTCGACCCGGCGATCGGCGAGCACGAGCCGCACCAGGAGGTCCAGGACCTGCTGCGCGCCAGCGCCGGGCTCAACCTCGGCATGGACTACCTGTCGGGCGCGAAGGACTTCACCCCGGAGCTCGCCAGGACCTTCACCGTGGACCCGCTGGAGGCGGGCAAGGTGATCTGGCTGGACGCCCTCACGGTCAACGTCGACCGCACGGTGCACAGCTCGAACCTGATGATCTGGCCCACGCTCGGTGTCGCACCCCCGCGCCTGTGGCTGATCGACCATGGCGCGGCCCTCGTCTTCCACCACCGCTGGGACGCGTCGGCACCGGAGAAGGCCTACGACTTCCGGCGCCACGCCCTCGGCGGCTACACCCCGGACACCCGCGCGGCGGACGCCGAACTGGCCCCCCTGGTGACCGAGGAACTGCTGCGCCAGATCACCGCGGAGGTGCCCGACGCCTGGCTCGCGGAAGAGCCGGGTTTCGCGACCCCCGACGAGGCGCGTGAGGCGTACGTCCGCTACCTCCTCGCCCGTGTGAAGGCCTCCGCACAGTGGCTGCCCACCGACTTCCCCACCCGGGAACAACTCGCCGCGGAGGACGCGGACCGCGTGGCGAAGACTCAGCGAGGCCGGCCGAACTGGCTCAAACAGGTCCCCGACCTGCACGGCAAACCGGCGGCGGAACAGGATTGGTCGGTACACCTCGGATGAACACGAAGCCCCCGGAGGACCCGGCGAACACCCATCGCGTCCAGATCGAGTACTGCACTCAGTGCCGCTGGCTGCCCCGCGCCTCCTGGCTCGCGCAGGAACTCCTCACCACCTTCGAGACCGAGCTGACGGAACTCGCCCTCAAGCCCGGCACCGGCGGCGTCTTCGTCGTACGCGTGGACGACGAGGTCGTCTGGGACCGCCGCGAGCAGGGCTTCCCGGAGCCGACCGCCGTGAAGCGCCTCGTACGCGACCGAGTGGCCCCGGAAAAGTCCCTGGGCCACTCGGAGAAGTGAGCGTCGTCAGCCGTTGAGCTGCTCGTACGCGGGCAGCGTGAGGAAGTCCGCGTAGTCCTCGTCGAGGGCGACCGTGAGCAGCAGGTCGTGCGCCTGCTGCCAGTTGCCCGCCGCGAAGGCCTCCTCGCCGATCTCGGCGCGGATGTTCGCGAGCTCCTCGGCGGCGATCTCGCGGGCCAGCTCGGGCGTCGCGGCCACGGCCTTGCCGTCGTGCTCGAAGACGACCCCCGCGTTGATCCACTGCCAGATCTGCGAGCGGGAGATCTCGGCGGTGGCCGCGTCCTCCATGAGGTTGAAGATGGCGACCGCGCCCATCCCGCGGAGCCAGGCCTCGATGTAGCGGATGCCGACCTGGACGGCGTTGACCAGGCCGTCGTACGTCGGCCTGGCGTCGAGGGAGTCCACGGCGATCAGGTCACCGGCGGCGACGGACACGTCCTCGCGCAGCCGGTCCTTCTGGTTGGGCTTGTCGCCGAGAACCGCGTCGAAGGAAGCCATGGCGATCGGGACGAGGTCCGGGTGGGCCACCCAGGAGCCGTCGAAACCGTCGCCCGCCTCACGGTCCTTGTCCGCCTTGACCTTCTCGAAGGCGACCTTGTTGACCTCTTCGTCGCGGCGCGAGGGGATGAACGCGGCCATGCCGCCGATCGCGTGCGCGCCCCGCTTGTGGCAGGTGCGGACGAGGAGTTCGGTGTAGGCGCGCATGAACGGGGCTGTCATCGTCACCGCGTTGCGGTCCGGCAGCACGAACTTCTGGCCGCCGTCACGGAAGTTCTTGACGATGGAGAAGAGGTAGTCCCAGCGGCCCGCGTTCAACCCGGAGGCGTGGTCGCGGAGTTCGTAGAGGATCTCCTCCATCTCGTACGCCGCCGTGATCGTCTCGATCAGGACGGTCGCGCGAACGGTGCCCTGCGGGATGCCGACGTAGTCCTGCGCGAAGACGAAGACGTCGTTCCAGAGGCGCGCCTCCAGGTGCGACTCCGTCTTCGGGAGATAGAAGTACGGGCCCTTGCCGAGGTCGATCAGGCGCTGCGCGTTGTGGAAGAAGTACAGGCCGAAGTCGACGAGCGCGCCCGGCACGGGAGTGCCGTCGGCGTCGACGAGGTGGCGCTCATTCAGGTGCCAGCCGCGCGGCCGCATGACAACGGTCGCGAGCTCGGCGTCCGCCTTGAGCGCGTACGACTTGCCGGTGCGCTCGTCCGTGAAGTCGATGTTCCGGGTGTACGCGTCGGCCAGGTTGACCTGCCCGATCACCACGTTCTCCCAGGTGGGCGCGGAGGCGTCCTCGAAGTCCGCGAGCCAGACCTTCGCGCCGGAGTTGAGGGCGTTGATGGTCATCTTGCGGTCGGTGGGGCCGGTGATCTCGACACGGCGGTCGTTCAGGGCCGCCGGGGAGGGGGCCACCTTCCAGGAGTCGTCCGCGCGGATGGCGGCGGTCTCCGGGAGGAAGTCGAGCGTGGAGGTGCGGGCGATCTCGGCGCGGCGCTCCGCACGGCGGGCGAGGAGCTCGTCACGCCGGGGCGTGAACAGCCGGTGCAGCTCGGCCACGAAGGCGAGGGCCGCGTCGGTGAGGACCTCGTCCTGCCGGGGCAGGGGCTCGGCGTCGACGATGGCCAGCGAGGACGGCGCTGGTGCGGACATGAGCTGTCACTTCCTTCAGCGAGCGTGGCACCGGGTGCCAGTCAATCTGAGTACGGCTGTGAACGCCCGCGGAGCAAGGGGGCGCTTCTGAACAGTGGATACTAGTTTCCTCATTGTGGAAGTTCAATGGTTTGTTGATGTCGAGATTCTCCGGGTCGACAGAGTGTGGCGCTCAGTGCCACCCCGTTCACTCAAGGTGGACCAGGTCCTCCGCCGTGTCGATGTCGTACGGCCGCGCAATGTCTCCGCACTCGACGAGCGTGATCGCTGCTGCGTGCTCCTTCAGGTAGGCGCGCGCCCCTCGATCCCCGGTCGCAGTCGCGGCGATGCCCGCCCAGTGGGCGGCGCCGAAGAGAACGGGGTGACCGCGCACGCCCTCGTAGGCGGCCGAAACGAGCGTCCCTTCACCCTCGTACGCGTCAAGTACCCGACCCACCGCCTCGGGCCCGATGCCGGGCTGGTCCACGAGCGACACCAACGCGGCCCGCGCCCCCGTGCCCGCCAGCGAATCGAGCCCCGCCCGCAGCGAGGAACCCATGCCCTCCTCCCACTCCGGATTGTCGACGAGCACACAGCCGGGCAGTGAAGCCTGCTCCCGTACGTCGTCGGCACGGGCCCCGAGGACCACATGGACGCGGGTGCAGCCGCCCGCGCGCAGCACTCCGACCGCGTGTTCGACAAGGGGCCGCCCCCGGTGGGGCAGGAGCGCCTTGGGGCGCCCACCGAGCCGCCGCCCGCCGCCGGCCGCCAGCAGCAGCCCGGCCACCTGGTCTTTGTTCTCCGTCATGTCCCCTGCATACCCGACCCGGCCGGGGCGCGCTCCGGAACCCGGATGGAGCGCACGATGTCCGTGGGCTGAATTTCGGTCAGGGTAGTGGCGCCCACCGCACCGGGTGGCGTTTACTGGCCCGCGTCCCCGGCGCCCGACCATCGCCATGGGGCGTTTGGCGGACGTACGAAGGACTTGCGCACAAGGACGTGCGAGGGGGAGAGCTGTGTTGCGGAGCTTGGGGCAGAGGCCAGTGACCGGCAACGACGAGGACCCGAGGGTGGCGGAACTGAGTACCGCCGTCTCCCGGCTGCGCCGTCAACTCGCCGCGCATCCGGCCGAGTTCCCGGACCGGGGCATCGCCGAGGACGAGCTCGCGGCCCTCGCCGCGATGGCCGTCAGCGGCGTCCCGGAGGTCCCGCGCCTGCGTCGCTCCCTGCTCCTTGTCGCGGGTGCGATCGGCTCGGTCAGCGCGCTGGCGACGAGCCTCGCGGATGTCCGCAGCGCCGTGGAGCTGTTCGGGGAACCGCCGCGGCGGTAGTCCCGGTGGGTCCGGGGCCGCAACCGCGCTGCTGGAAGTCCGGTCCACCATCAGCTGCGGGTACGTCGTGGCTGGTCGCGCAGTTCCCCGCGCCCCTTCGGGGCGCTGCCGTACCGTCGTAGGGTCAGACGGCCGGTCCCGAGCTGGCCAGCGCCTCGGACAGCTCCACCGCGACCTGCTGCAGCACCGGCACGATCTTCTCGGTGGCCGCCTCGGTGACGCGACCCGCCGGGCCTGAGATCGAAATGGCGGCGGCGGTGGGGGAGTTGGGCACGGACACCGCGAGGCAGCGGACGCCGATCTCCTGCTCGTTGTCGTCGACCGCGTAGCCGAGCCGGCGCACCTCTTCCAGTGCGGTCAGGAATCCGTCCGCCGTGGTGATCGTCTTCTCCGTCGCGGCGGGCATGCCGGTACGGGCGAGGAGCGAGCGCACCTCGTCGGCCGGCGTGTGCGCGAGCAGCGCCTTGCCCACACCCGTGGAGTGCGGCAGCACCCGGCGGCCCACCTCGGTGAACATGCGCATCGAGTGCTTGGACGGCACCTGGGCGACGTAGACGATCTCGTCCCCGTCGAGCAGCGCCATGTTCGCGGTCTCGCCGGTCTCCTCGACGAGGCGCGCGAGGTAGGGGCGGGCCCAGGTGCCGAGGAGCCGGGCGGCGGATTCCCCGAGCCGGATCAGACGGGGGCCGAGGGCGTACCGGCGGTTGGGCTGCTGACGTACGTAGCCGCAGGACACCAGCGTGCGCATGAGGCGGTGGATGGTGGGCAGCGGCAGCCCGCTGCTCGCGGCGAGCTCGCTCAGGCCGACCTCGCCCCCGGCGTCCGCCATCCGCTCGAGCAGATCGAAGGCGCGCTCAAGGGACTGGACGCCACCGCTGGGTGCGGAAGACTTGGCGGCGTCGGTGGTGCTGGCGCTGGACGTCGGCACGGGCGCGGTCCTTTCAAGACTGACAGGCGGTGGTGCAGCCTACCCGGCAGTCGGTCGACCCCCTGGTGGTGCATAGCTACGTTCTGCTGGGCGGAATTCTAATTCCACTTTGTGGAAACGTCCAGAGTCGACGCATGAGAGGCAGAGTGGAGAAGTGCGCCCTTGACGGCGCGAGGGTCGAAGTGAAGACTCCTTCAACAGAACGTTGAATTTCGTTACGCGGAAGTAAACAGCCGTGCCGGGAGTCAACAGGGACAGAGAGGGGTCCGGGTGTCCGACGTCGAACTGGTGCTGCGCTCGACACGCGTCATCACTCCCGAAGGGACGCGCGCCGCCTCGGTCGCGGTCGCCGGGGGAAAGATCAGGGCCGTACTCGCGCACGACGCGGAGGTACCGGCCGGTGCCCGCATCGAGGACTTCGGCGACGACGTCCTGCTGCCCGGCCTCGTCGACACCCACGTGCACGTCAACGATCCAGGGCGCACCGAGTGGGAGGGCTTCTGGACGGCCACGCGCGCGGCGGCCGCCGGCGGCATCACCACCCTGATCGACATGCCGCTCAACTCCCTCCCGCCGACGACGACGGTCGACAACCTCCGTACGAAGAAGGATGTCGCCCGCTCCAAGGCGCACATCGACGTCGGCTTCTGGGGCGGCGCACTGCCCGACAACGTCAAGGATCTGCGGCCGTTGCACGACGCCGGCGTCTTCGGCTTCAAGGCCTTCCTCTCCCCGTCCGGTGTGGACGAGTTCCCGGAGCTAGACCAGGAGCAACTCGCCCAGTCACTCGCGGAGATCGCCGGTTTCGGCGGCCTGCTGATCGTGCACGCCGAGGACCCGCACCACCTCGCAGCCGCCCCGCAGAAGGGCGGCGGGAAGTACGCCGACTTCCTCGCCTCGCGCCCGCGCGACGCCGAGGACACCGCCATCGAGAACCTCATCGCCCAGGCGAAGCGCCTCAACGCGCGCGTGCACGTACTGCACCTGTCGTCGAGCGACGCGCTGCCGCTGATCGCCGCCGCGAAGGCGGAGGGCGTCCGGCTCACGGTCGAGACCTGCCCGCACTACCTCACCCTCACCGCCGAGGAAGTACCGGACGGCGCCAGCGAGTTCAAGTGCTGCCCGCCCATCCGCGAGGCCGCCAACCAGGACCTGCTGTGGCAGGCCCTCGCCGACGGCACCATCGACTGCGTCGTCACCGACCACTCGCCCTCCACGGCCGACCTGAAGACCGACGACTTCGCGACCGCGTGGGGCGGCATCTCCGGCCTCCAGCTGAGCCTGTCCGCGGTCTGGACGGAGGCCCGGGCGCGCGGGTACGCCCTGGAGGACGTGGTGCGCTGGATGTCGACGCGCACGGCGGAACTCGTCGGCCTCGGCGACCGCAAGGGCGCCATCGCGGCGGGCCACGACGCCGACTTCGCGGTCCTCGCGCCGGACGAGACGTTCACCGTCGACCCCGCCGCGCTCCAGCACCGCAACCGGGTCACGGCATACGCGGGCAAGACCCTCAGCGGGGTCGTCAAGTCCACCTGGCTGCGGGGGACACGCATCGTGGCCGACGGTGAGTTCGGCGAGCCGACGGGGCACCTGCTGACCCGGCACCCGTAACCACAGCCGTACCAACTCCACGCACGCACCCGCATCCGCACCCGCAGCGGCCGACCCTCGAAAGGCAGACCTGATCACCGTGACGGCGCAGCATCAGTCCACTCCGGCTCACTTCACCGGCGACGCGAACCCCTACGGAGGCGGCGACCCGTACGCGGACTACCGCACCGCCGACTTCCCCTTCACCCAGTACACCAACCTCGCCGACCGGCAGCTCGGCGCCGGTGTCATCGCCGCCAACGACGAGTTCTTCGCCCAGCGCGAGAACCTTCTCCTGCCCGGCGCCGCCGAGTTCGACCCCGAGCACTTCGGCCACAAGGGCAAGATCATGGACGGCTGGGAGACCCGCCGCCGGCGCGGCGCCTCGGCCGAGCACCCGTGGCCGACCGCCGAGGACCACGACTGGGCCCTCGTCCGCCTGGGCGCGCCCGGCGTCGTACGCGGCATCGTCGTCGACACGGCCCACTTCCGCGGGAACTACCCGCAGGCGGTGTCGGTCGAGGGGGCGTCCGTCCCCGGCTCCCCTTCGCCCGAGGAGCTGTTGGCGGACGACGTGAAGTGGACGACGCTCGTCCCGCGCACGGCGGTCGGCGGCCACGCGGCCAACGGCTTCGCCGTCTCCGTCGAACAGCGCTTCACGCACCTGCGCGTCAACCAGCACCCCGACGGCGGCATCGCGCGCCTGCGCGTCCACGGCGAGGTCGTACCGGACCCCGAGTGGCTGTCCGTGCTCGGCACCTTCGACGTGGTCGCCCTGGAGAACGGCGGCCGGGCCGAGGACGCCTCGAACCTCTTCTATTCCCCCGCCTCGAACACCATCCAGCCGGGCCGCTCCCGCAAGATGGACGACGGTTGGGAGACCCGACGCCGCCGTGACCAGGGCAACGACTGGATCCGCTACCAGCTGGTCGGCCAGTCGGAGATCCGCGCGATCGAGATCGACACGGCGTACCTGAAGGGCAACAGCGCGGGCTGGGCCTCGGTGTCGGTGAAGGACGGCGCCGACGGGGCCTGGACGGAGATCCTCCCCCGCACCCGCCTCCAGCCCGACACCAACCACCGCTTCGTCCTCACCGCCCCCGCCGTCGGCACCCACGCACGCGTGGACATCTTCCCGGACGGCGGCATCTCCCGCCTGAGGCTGTTCGGCTCGCTGACCGAGGAAGGCACTGCGCGGCTGACGGCCCGCCACCAGGAACTGGGCGGCTGACGAGTAGTTTTCGCCCCCTCCGCCCCTACCCATTCCCGTCACTTGGGGGCTCCGCCCCCAAACCCCCGCTCCGCGGGGTTCAGCCCGTCCGGCGTTTGAGGACGAGCGCGTCAGCGCGATACGGGGGTCTGGGGGCGGAGCCCCCAGGTACGGGACGGGTAGGGGCGGAGGGGGCGAAAAACCCTGCCCCTACGCCGCATGCCCCCCGTCCACCGCGAACTCCGCCCCCGTGACGTACCCCGCCTCGCCCCCGGCGAGATACGCCACCATCGAGGCCACCTCGTCGGCGGTACCGAACCGCCCCAGCGCGGTCATCGCCGCCTGCCCGGCCCCATGCGGCCCGTCCGCCGGATTCATCTCCGTGTCCACCGGCCCGGGGTGGACGATGTTCGCAGTGATCCCCCGCCCACCCAGCTCCCGCGCCAGCGCCTTCGTGAGCCCGATCAGCGCCGACTTGCTGGTCGCGTACAGCGTGCCCCCGGCCCCGGGCACCCGCTGCGTCATACACGTACCGATCGTGATGATCCGCCCACCGCGCCCCAGGTGCGGAGCCGCCGCCTGGGAGGCCAGGAAGGCCCCGCGCACATTGGCGGAGAGGACCCGGTCGACGTCGGCGAGGGACAGCGACTCCAGGGGGCCGAGCAGCCCGACGCCCACGTTGTTGACCAGCACGTCGAGCCGCCCGAACACCTGCGCAGCCGTACGCACCGCCTCGACGGCCTCCACCGCGTCGCCGGAGTCCGCCCGCAGCGCCAGCCCACGCCTGCCGAGCGCCTCGATCCTCCGTACGACGTCCTCGGCGGCTTCCTTGTCCCGCAGATAGGTGATGGCCACATCGGCACCGTCCTGGGCGAGCCGCAGAGCCGTCGCGGCCCCGATACCCCGGCTGCCGCCGGTGACCAGGGCCACCGTGCCGCTCATGTTCTCTCGTGAAGTCATGGATCCATCCCAGCGGCTTCGAGGCCCGGTTGCTGGCGGTAAACGGACGGTGAGTTCGCCGACGCCTGCCCGGCCGACAGGCCACTCGGATGGCCGGAACTCTTCCCTCCGCCTCTCACGTTCACCTTTTGTGACTCTTCAGCAGGAAATCGTCGGCACTGCCATGCAGATGGCGGTCGTCAGCCTGAGCCCCGGCCAGACCGTGTACTGCGAGGCGGGAAAGTTCCTCTTCAAGACCACCAACGTGACGATGGAGACCAGGCTCTCCGGGCCGTCCGGCGGCGCGGGCGGCGGACCCCAGGGCGGCGCCGGGGGCGCGGGCGGTGGCATGGGCGGCATGCTGCGCCAGGCCATGGGCACGGCGATGCAGGCCGGCCAGCGCGCGCTCGCGGGCGAGTCGCTGGCCTTCCAGTACTTCACGTCGACGGGCGGCGAGGGCACGGTCGGCTTCGCGGGCGTCCTGCCCGGCGAGATGCGCGCTCTGGAGCTGGACGGCACACGCGCGTGGTTCGCGGAGAAGGACGCGTTCGTCGCCGCCGAGTCGAGCGTGCAGTTCGGGATCGCCTTCCAGGGCGGGAAGACGGGGCGCAGCGGAGGCGAGGGCTTCGTCCTGGAGAAGTTCACCGGGCGGGGCACGGTGATCATCGCGGGCGCGGGCAACTTCATCGACCTCGACCCGGCCGAGTTCGGCGGCCGCATCGAGGTCGACACGGGCTGCGTCGTCGCCTTCGAGGAGGGCATCCGGTACGGCATCCAGCGCGTCGGCGGCCTCAACCGGCAGGGCCTGATGAACGCGGTCTTCGGCGGCGAGGGCCTGTCCCTCGCGACCCTGGAGGGCAACGGCCGGGTGATCCTGCAGTCCCTCACCATCGAGAGCCTCGCCAACGCCCTCAGGAAGGCCCAGGGCGGCGACAAGCAGGGTCCGACGGGCGGGTTGTTCTCGACGAACGCGGGATGACACCGGTGGGCCGACCGATGAGTTGCGGGTGCGGGTGGGGTCTGAGCTGATGACAACAGACCTCACCCGAGAGAGAAGGCACCCGTCATGGGCAAGCTCGTCTCCCAGATCTTCGTCAGCCTCGACGGCGTCTACCAGGCACCGGGCGGTCCCGAGGAGGACCCCAGGGGCGGTTTCACACAGGGCGGCTGGTCCGTCCCGTTCGACGACGAGGACTTCGGCCGGTTCGTCACCGAGGTCTTCGGCAGCGTCGACGCGTTCCTCCTCGGCCGCCGTACGTACGACATCTTCGCCGCGTTCTGGCCGAAGATGACCGACCCGGCCGACCCCGTCGCCTCGAAGCTCAACGCTCTGCCGAAGTACGTCGCCTCGTCGACCCTGACCGACCCCGCGTGGGACGGCACGTCAGTGATCGGCGGCGACCTCGCCAAGGAGGTCACCGCCCTCAAGGAGCGCACCGACGGTGAGATCCAGGTGCACGGCAGCGGCGCACTCCTGCAGTCCCTGCTGGCCCTCGACCTCGTCGACACCGTCCACCTGCTCACCTTCCCGGTCGTCCTTGGCGCCGGCCGCCGCATCTTCCGCGAGGGCTCCGTACCGACCGCCTTCCGGCACACCGGCGGACGCATCACCTCGAAGGGCGTCTCCATCCAGTCGTACGACTTCGCGGGCCGCCCGGAATACGGCACCTACGAGCTCCCGGCCAACGCCTAACCGCAGATCAGCCGCACCGGTGGCGAGGTCCGGCGTACGGGCCGCACCGCCGGGCGGCAGGTTAACTCCCGGAAAATTCATCGGACTTGGCGGGAGAAATCCCTAGACTTGTCATTGACATGCCATGGTCTACGCGCGTCATTCTAGGTCCATGAGATTCCCCCCACGAACCACTCGCACGGGCGCCATCGTCGCCCTCATGTCCGCCCTGCTCGTAGGCGGCACCGCCGCGGTACCGGCCAACGCGGCGGCGACCGCCGTGGGCAGCATCTGCTACGGCGCGCTGCCGTCCCAGGCGTACACCACGCTCCGCCTGATCGACTCGGGAGGCCCTTTCCCGTACTCGCAGGACGGGGCCGTCTTCCAGAACCGGGAAGGCATCCTGCCCTCTCAGTCCACCGGCTACTATCACGAGTACACGGTGATCACGCCCGGCTCCTCGACGCGTGGCGCCCGGCGCATCGTCACCGGCAACAGGACGGACGAGGACTACTACACTGCGGACCACTACGTCACCTTCAAGCTGGTCAACTACAGCTGCTGAACCGAGGGTGATGCGGTTGTCGCCGGGTGCGCCGGAGGTCCGGCCCGTGTTCAGCCGGGCTTCCGGCTCTCGGCGGCCGCGAACAGCGCGAACGACAGCACGAGCAGGGTGACGCTCGCGTAGATCTCGTAGCCGTCGAGGAAACCGAGCCGCTGTACGAGGCCCCACCCTCGTAGGCGGCCGGTGAACTCGTTCACCAGGCCCAGGGCGCCCTGGACCAGGGCGACAAAGCCGAGAACCTCCAGAAACTGCTTCATGAAGAAAACCCTCGCCCCGCGGACCCCCCACGTTCATCGGCCGCGGGGCGAGGCATGTCCGACCTAAGTGGTGGACCGCGGAGGAGGGGCCGGGACCAAAGTCTGAAGGGGTGCGACTTTGGTCGGTGATCCCCGGCGGGGGGAGGTGGGCGCGGCCGTGGCTGCGTAGATTTGTCGACCGTGAGCAGTGACAAACCGGCGAGTGCGCCGCGAGACCTGACCGGCCGGGCGACGGTGCCTCAGGCGCAGGCCCCGACCGGGGGCCTGGCTGAGCCGGGTGCGGTGGTGCCCGGGGTGCTGGCCAGGCCCGTCGGGGCGGGTACGGGTGCGGCCGGGGCTCGGGGGCCGGCTGCCGGTGCGGCGCTGTCCGTCGCGTCGGCGCAGGCGCACGGACTGCAGACGCGGCGGTGGCTGCTGCCCTCCGCCCTGGTGGCGGAGCTCGGCCCCGAGCGGGTCGGGCGGTCCGGGCGGCCGAGGCGCACCGCGCGGGACTGGATCGTCGACTTCGGGTGCTTCGTGATCGCCGTCGTCATCGGGATGCTGGCCGCCGACACCCTGACCAACGACCCGAACACCCCGCACTCCCTGGCCGTCGCCGACCAGTTGGTCGGCGCACTGGCCTGCGCCGCGGTCTGGCTGCGCCGCCGCTGGCCGCTGGGGCTGGCCGTCGCGATGCTCTCCATAGGACTGCTCTCGAACACCGCGGGCGGCGCCGGCATGGTCGCCCTGTTCACCCTCGCCGTGCACCGGCCCTTCAAGTACGTCGGCACGCTCGCCGCCATCTCGCTCGCGCTGCTCCCGGTCTACTTCTGGCTGCGGCCCGACCCCGATCTGCCGTACGTCGCCTCGGTCGGCATCAGCGCGCTGATCACCGTGACGCTGGTCGGCTGGGGCATGTTCGTACGGTCCAAGCGGCAGCTCATGCTGAGTCTGCGGGACCGGGCGCGGCGGGCCGAGACGGAGGCGGCGCTGCGGGCCGAGCAGGCACAGCGGCTCGCCCGCGAGGACATCGCACGGGAGATGCACGACGTGCTCGCGCACCGGCTCACGCTGCTGAGCGTGCACGCGGGGGCGCTGGAGTTCCGGCCGGACGCGCCCCGCGAGGAGGTCGCGCGGGCCGCCGGGGTGATCCGGGAGAGCGCGCACGAGGCCCTGCAGGATCTGCGGGAGATCATCGGGGTGCTGCGGACGGGGGACTCCGACGACGCGGGGCGGCCGCAGCCCACGCTCGCCGCGCTCGACGGGCTGGTCTCCGAGTCCCGCTCGGCGGGCATGAAGGTCGTCCTCGACAACCGCGTCACGGAGCCGGCCGCCGTGCCCGCGTCCGTCGGCCGCACCGCGTACCGCATCGCCCAGGAAGGGCTGACGAACGCCCGCAAGCACGCGCCGGGTGCGGAGGTGACGGTGTCCGTCTCGGGCGCTCCGGGGGACGGCCTCACCGTGGTCGTACACAATCCGGCGCCGCCGGGGGAGGTTCCGCATGTGCCGGGGTCGGGGCAGGGGCTGATCGGGCTGACCGAGCGGGCGACGCTTGCGGGTGGGCGCCTTGTGCACGGGGGTGCGGGGGATGGGGGGTTCGAGGTGCGGGCGTGGTTGCCGTGGGGGGTCTGACCAGGTGGTGGGTGGGTCGGGGGCGTGCCGGTACGTCCGCCCGTCGCCGCCGGATCAGACGTTGGCCGGGCAGGGAAGCGTCCGGTGACGCGAACGTACGCGACGGGCTTTGGACGTACCGGCACGCCCCCTTCCGCCGGTGGGTATCTTTCAGCCCGTTCGGCGTCTGGGAAAGGCTGCGCCATCCCGATGCCCCACCCACCCATGGGGCCGCACTCTTCAGCACCGGGTAGGGCCATTCAGCCCGTCCGGCGTTTGAGGACGAGCGCGTCAGCGCGATACGGGGGTCTGGGGGCGGAGCCCCCAGGAACGGGACGGGAAGGGGCGGAGGGGGCGAGAAACCGTCCCGTACGCGCCGCGTCACTACGGTAGGCCCATGACTGTGATCCGACTGCTCCTTGTCGACGACGACCCCCTGGTGCGGGCCGGCCTGTCCTTCATGATGGGCGGCGCCGATGACATCGAGATCGTCGGCGAGGCCGCCGACGGGAGCGAGGTCGCCGCGCTCGTCGACCGCACCCGCCCGGACGTCGTCCTCATGGACATCCGGATGCCGAACGTCGACGGACTCACGGCCACCGAGCAGCTGCGCGCACGCAAGGACGCTCCCCAGGTCGTCGTCCTCACCACCTTCCACGCCGACGACCAGGTACTGCGGGCGCTGCGCGCGGGCGCGGCCGGTTTCGTCCTCAAGGACACCCCGCCGACGGAGATCCTCGCGGCGGTACGTCGCGTCGCAGCGGGCGATCCCGTGCTCTCGCCCACCGTCACCCGCCAGTTGATGGCCCACGCTGCCGGCTCCGCCCTCGACACCCGGCGATCGGGCGCCCGCACGAGGATCTCCGCCCTGAACGACCGCGAGCGCGAGGTCGCCGTGGCCGTCGGGCAGGGCAGGGCGAACGCCGAGATCGCCACCGAACTCTTCATGAGCGTCGCCACCGTAAAGACCCATGTCTCGCGGATCCTCGCCAAGCTCGACCTCAACAACCGCGTACAGATCGCCCTGTTGACGTACGACGCCGGACTGCTCGAAGAGGACGGGCACTAGTCGGCTCTCCCGGGCGTTTTGGTGGTGAAGGGGGAGGCGTATGGCGGAAGTGATCGATCTGGGGGAGTACGGGGCGCGGTTCAGGGAGGATCCGCATCCCGTGTATGCCGAGTTGCGTGCGCTCGGGCCGGTGCACCGGGTGCGGCTGCCGTTCCCGGACGCGCACCACGAGACCTGGCTCGTCGTCGGCTACGAGGAGGCGCGGGCGGCGCTCGCCGATCCGCGGCTGGCCAAGGACGGGGAGAAGATCGGGGTCACGTTCCTCGACGAGGAGCTGATCGGCAAGTACCTGCTGGTGGCCGACCCGCCCCAGCACACGCGGCTGCGGGCGCTCATCGCACGCGAGTTCACCATGCGGCGCGTGGAGACGCTGCGGCCGCGCGTCCAGGAGATCACCGACGAGCTGCTCGACGCGATGCTGCCGCGCGGGCGTGCCGACCTCGTGGAGTCGTTCGCCTATCCGCTGCCACTCACCGTCATCTGTGAGCTGCTCGGGGTGCCCGAGATGGACCGGGCGGCCTTCCGTGCGCTGTCGACGGAGGCGGTCGCGCCCACCAGCGCGGCGACCGAGTACGACGCGTTCGTCCAACTCGCCGCGTATCTCACCGACTTGATCGAGGACAAGCGGTGCTCCGCCCCGGCCGACGACCTGCTCAGCAGTCTCATCCGGACGACCGCGGAGGACGGCGACCGGCTCTCGCCCCAGGAGCTGCGCGGCATGGCTTTCGTGCTGCTCGTCGCCGGGCACGAGACGACGGTCAACCTCATTTCGAGCGGCGTCCACGCGCTGCTCACCCACCCCGCCCAACTCGCCGCGCTGCGCGCCGACATGACACTCCTCGACGGTGCCGTGGAGGAGACGCTGCGCTACGAAGGGCCGGTGGAGAACGCGACGTTCCGCTATGCCGCCGAACCTCTCGACATCGGCGGGACGCCCGTCGAGGCGGGCGACGCGGTGATGATCGGCCTCACCGCGGCCGACCGCGACGGCGTGCGGTACCCGGCACCGGACCGCTTCGACATCAGGCGCGACGCCCGCGGTCACATCGCCTTCGGGCACGGCATCCACTACTGCCTGGGCGCGCCCCTCGCCCGCCTGGAAGCCCGCGTCGCCCTCCGCTCCCTGCTGGACCGCTGCCCGGACCTGGCGCTCGACGGGCCGCCCGGAGAGTGGCTGCCCGGCATGCTGATGCGGGGTGTGCGCCGCTTGCCGGTGCGGTGGTGAGGCCGAGGTGACGCGCAAGGGCGCTCGGCCGTCCTGACGGGCAGGAGTCCGCCCGTCGGTTCCGTACGCCCAAGGGCCCCGCGGTCAGTCCCTGTCTCCCGGGATCTCCGCCAGCCGTACCGGACGCCGCTCGTGCCGCGACAGCTCGCACGCCTCGGCGATGCGCAGGGCCTGGAGGGCCTCGTGGCCGTCGCACGGGTTGGTGCGTTCGCCGCGGACGACGTCGACGAAGGCGGCGAGCTCGGTCTCGTACGCGGCGCCGAAGCGCTCCAGGAAGCCCATCCACGGCTTGTTCGCGGCCGGCGGCCCGGCCGGTTCCGTGGAGGCGATCGGCGTACGGTCGTCAAGTCCGACGGTGATCTGGTCCAGCTCGCCGGCGAGCTCCATGCGGACGTCGTAGCCCGCGCCGTTCAGGCGGGTCGCCGTCGCCGTGGCGAGCGTGCCGTCGTCCAGGGTGAGGACCGCGGCGGCGGTGTCGATGTCCCGCGCCTCGCGGAACATCGCGGGCCCCGCGTCCGACCCGGCCGCGTACACCTCGACGACCTCGCGGCCCGTGACCCAGCGCACCATGTCGAAGTCGTGGATCAGGCAGTCCCGGTAGAGCCCGCCGGAGAGCGGGAGGTAGGCGGCCGGGGGCGGTGACTGGTCGGACGTCATCGCGCGGACCGTGTGCAGCCGCCCCAGCCGTCCGGAGCGCACCGCCTCGCGCGCGGCCGTGTAGCCCGCGTCGAAGCGGCGCTGGAAGCCCAGCTGGAGCACGGTTCCGGCGGCGTCGACCTCGGCGAGCGCCGCCAGCGTGCCAGGCAGGTCGAGGGCGATGGGCTTCTCGCAGAAGACAGGGAGTCCGGAGCGTGCTGCCCGACCGATCAGTTCGGCGTGGGCGGAGGTCGCCGCGGTGATGACGACCGCGTCCACACCCCAGGTGAAGATCTCGTCCACGCCGGGCGCCGCAGTGGCCCCCAGACGGTCCGCGAGTGCCTGGGCCCGCACGGTGTCCGCGTCCGTGACGATAAGGGAGCCGACCTCGCGGTGGCGGTTCAGAGTGGTCGCGTGAAATGTACCGATACGACCCGTTCCGATAAGTCCGATGCGCATGGCTACAAAGTGAGGGCCGACCCGGGGGCCTGTCAATGGTTTGTCCGGACAATCGAACTTCACAACTTCCCGTCAACATCTCCCGGAGCTACGCTCGGGGCCGTGCCGAAACCAGATGTGGATCCGACCGTGTCGCTCCAGCTCAGCGTCGACCGCAGCAGTCCGGTCCCGCTCTACTTCCAGCTGTCCCAACAGCTGGAGGCCGCGATCGAGCACGGGGTGCTGACCCCGGGCAGCCTCCTGGGCAACGAGATCGAGCTCGCCGGACGGCTCGGGCTGTCCCGGCCCACGGTCCGCCAGGCCATCCAGTCCCTCGTCGACAAGGGCCTGCTCGTGCGGCGCCGCGGCGTCGGTACCCAGGTCGTGCACAGCCAGGTCAAGCGCCCGCTGGAGCTCAGCAGCCTGTACGACGACCTGGAGGCGGCCGGGCAGCGCCCCGAGACCCAGGTGCTCGTCAACACCGTCGAACCGGCCTCCGCCGAAGTCGCGGCCGCGCTGTCCGTGGCCGAGGGCAGCGAGGTGCACCGTGTGGAGCGGCTGCGACTCGCCCACGGGGAGCCGATGGCGTACCTCTGCAACCATCTGCCCCCGGGGCTGCTGAAGTTCGACTCGGCACAGCTGGAGGCCACGGGCCTGTACCGGCTGATGCGCGCCACGGGCATCACGCTGCACAGCGCCCGCCAGTCCATCGGTGCCCGCGCGGCCACCGCGCAGGAGGGCGAGCGGCTCGGCGAGCCCGCGGGGGCGCCGCTGCTCACCATGCAGCGCACCACCTTCGACGACACGGGCCGCGCGGTCGAGTTCGGCTCCCACACCTACCGGGCCTCGCGCTACTCCTTCGAGTTCCAGCTCCTCGTACGGCCCTGACCTGCGGCGGGCCGGCCGTGGAGTAAATGCGGCGCGACCGGGGGGTGATCGTCACCGAGAAGGACGTACGGCAACCGGAGGAGGACACCGCGCGCGGGACCCGCTGGTGGGGTGCATGATCCCCGTGACTCATACTTGGGCGTTTGGGACCGGTGGGACGCCGGCCCCAGGGGCCTACGGACGGCCCTCCGGGCCAGTCCGCAGGGCCCGGCGCACCAAGGAGCACAGCAAGAAGGGCACCCCCTCGTGGCACGGACTCGAACCTGGGTAGGCATCGCGCTCGCAGGGGCGCTGGGGGTCTCCCTCGCCGGTTGCAGCAGCACAGGCGGCAAACGGGCCGAGGATGCCCGCGAGGCGGCGGCCGCCCAGGGCAAGGCCGCGGTGAACACGCCCAACTGGACCTTCGCGATGATCACCCACTCGGGCGATGGCGACACCTTCTGGGACATCGTCCAGAGCGGCGCCGAACAGGCCGCCGTCAAGGACAACATCAACTTCCTGTACTCGCACGACGACGAGGCACAGCAGCAGGCGCAGCTCGTCGACGCCGCGGTCGACAAGAAGGTCGACGGCATCATCGTCACGCTCGCCAAGCCCGACGCCATGAAGGCGGCGGTCGAGCGCGCCGAGAAGGCCGGCATCCCCGTGATCACCGTGAACTCGGGTTCCGCGGAGTCCAAGGAGTTCGGCGCGCTCGCGCACATCGGCCAGGACGAGACCATCGCCGGTGAGGCCGTGGGCGACGAGCTGAACAAGCGGGGCAAGAAGAAGGCTCTGTGCATCCTGCACGAGCAGGGCAACGTCGGCCACGAGCAGCGCTGCGCGGGCATCAAGGCGACCTTCGACGGCACGGTGGAGAACCTCTACGTCACGGGCACGAGCATGCCCGACGTGCAGTCCTCCATCGGCGCCAAGCTCCAGGCCGACCAGTCCATCGACTCCGTCGTCACGCTCGGCGCCCCGTACGCGGACACCGCGGTCAAGGCCAAGGCGGACGCGGGCAGCAAGGCAGAGATCGACACCTTCGACCTGAACGCGAAGGTGGCGACGGAGCTCGGGGAGGGCACGCTCGGCTTCGCCGTCGACCAGCAGCCCTACCTCCAGGGGTACGAGGCCGTGGACCTGCTCTGGCTCTACAAGTACAACTCCAACGTCCTCGGCGGCGGCAAGCCGGTCCTCACCGGACCGCAGATCATCACCAAGGACATGGCCGCCGCCCTGGAGGAGTACACCAAGCGGGGCACCCGATGACCGCGACAGCTCCTGCGCCCATGCCCAGCGCGAGGCCCGACGAACGCCTCCTGAAGAAGTCGCCGCTGCGCAAGCTCCTGGGCCGCCCCGAGCTCGGCTCGGTGGTCGGCGCGATCGCGGTCTTCCTCTTCTTCGCGATCTTCGCGGACAGCTTCGTGCGGGCCGCCAGCCTCAGCACGGTCCTGTACGCCTCCTCGACCATCGGCATCATGGCCGTACCGGTCGCGCTGCTGATGATCGGCGGCGAGTTCGACCTGTCCGCGGGCGTCATGGTGACGTCCTCCGCGCTGGTCTCCTCGATGTTCAGCTACCAGATGACCGCCAACGTCTGGGTCGGCGTCCTCGTCTCGCTAATCGTCACGTTGGCGATCGGCGTCTTCAACGGCGTCATGCTGACCCGCACCGACCCGCCCAGCTTCATCATCACGCTCGGCACGTTCCTGATGCTGACCGGCATGAACCTCGGCTTCACCAAGCTGATCAGCGGCACGGTCTCGACCAAGTCGATCTCCGACATGGAGGGCTTCTCCTCCGCCAGGGACGTCTTCGCCTCGACGCTCACCATCGGCGGCGTCGACTTCAAGATCACCATCCTGTGGTGGCTGGGCCTGATCGTCGTCGCCACCTGGATCCTGCTGCGCACCCGTATCGGCAACTGGATCTACGCCGTCGGCGGCGGTGAGGAAGCGGCCCGTGCGGTCGGTGTGCCGGTCGACAAGACGAAAATCGGCCTCTACATGGGCGTCGCTTTCGGCGCCTGGATCTCCGGCCAGCACCTGCTGTTCTCGTTCGACGTCGTGCAGTCCGGCGAGGGCGTCGGCAACGAACTGACGTACATCATCGCGGCCGTCATCGGCGGCTGTCTGATCACCGGCGGCTACGGCTCCGCGGTCGGCGCGGCGGTCGGTGCCCTGATCTTCGGCATGGTCAGCAAGGGCATCGTGTACGCCGAGTGGAACCCGGACTGGTTCAAGTTCTTCCTGGGAGTGATGCTGCTCCTCGCGACCCTGCTCAACCACTGGGTCCGCAAGCGCGCGGAGGCGACGAAATGACGACGGACGCGAACATGACGAAGGACGCGGCCGCCGCGGAACGTGCGGCGCTCGTCGAGCTCGACGACGTCAGTAAGTACTACGGCAACATCCGCGCCCTCGAAGGCGTCTCCCTGGAGGTCCACGCGGGCGAGATCACCTGCGTGCTCGGCGACAACGGCGCGGGCAAGTCCACACTCATCAAGATCATCGCGGGCCTGCACCAGCACGACGCGGGCACCCTGCGCATCGAGGGCGAGGAGACCCGTCTGTCGTCCCCGCGCGATGCCCTGGACCGCGGTATCGCCACGGTCTACCAGGACCTCGCCGTCGTCCCGCTGATGCCGGTCTGGCGGAACTTCTTCCTCGGCTCCGAACCGCGCAAGGGCGTGGTCCCCTTCAAGCGCATGGACGTCGAGTTCATGCGCAGGACCACCCACGCGGAACTCCTGCGCATGGGCATCGACCTCCGCGACGTCGACCAGCCCATCGGCACCCTCTCCGGTGGCGAGCGCCAGTGCGTGGCGATCGCCCGCGCCGTCCACTTCGGCGCCAAGGTCCTCGTCCTCGACGAGCCCACCGCCGCCCTCGGCGTCAAGCAGTCCGGTGTGGTCCTCAAATATGTGGCCGCCGCACGGGACGCCGGCCTGGGTGTTGTCCTGATCACCCACAACCCGCACCACGCATACCTGGTGGGCGACCGCTTCGTACTGTTGAAGCGGGGCGCGATGTCGGGCAGCCATTTGCGCGACGAGATCAGCCTGGACGAGCTGACCCGCCAGATGGCAGGCGGCAGCGAACTGGACGATCTACGCCACGAGCTGGAACGCGCCACCTAGGGGGCGCCCCGACAGGGGCGCGGGGAACTGCGCGATCAGCCACAGCCGGCCCGCGGAGGACGGACCGACCCAACGCACCCACGGTCTCCCACCGTGCAGGCCAGCGCTGGCGTAGGGCAGAATCGGCGCGATGAGCACTTACCGCGACCTCGCACACCGCGGCTCCGCGCGGGCCACCGTCCTGCGGACCGTGGGAACGCGCGAGCGCCGTTCCCACCTGACGGCCCCCCGCGTTCCCACCGTCGGCATCGACATCGGCGGCACGAAGGTGATGGCCGGTGTCGTGGACGCCGACGGCAACATCCTGGAGAAGCTCCGCGCCGAGACACCGGACAAGTCCAAGAGCCCCAAGGTCGTCGAGGACACCATCGTCGAACTGGTCCTGGACCTCTCGGACCGGCACGACGTGCACGCGGTCGGCATCGGCGCGGCCGGCTGGGTCGACGCCGACCGCAACCGCATCCTGTTCGCCCCGCACCTGTCGTGGCGCAACGAGCCCCTCCGGGACCGCATCTCCAGCCGCCTCGCCGTGCCAGTGCTGGTCGACAACGACGCCAACGCCGCCGCCTGGGCCGAGTGGCGCTTCGGCGCGGGCCGGGGCGAGGACCACCTCGTCATGATCACGCTGGGCACCGGCATCGGCGGCGCGATCCTGGAGGACGGCCAGGTCAAGCGCGGCAAGTTCGGCGTCGCGGGCGAGTTCGGCCATATGCAGGTCGTGCCCGGCGGCCACCGCTGCCCGTGCGGCAACCGCGGCTGCTGGGAGCAGTACAGCTCCGGCAACGCGCTGGTGCGCGAGGCCCGCGAACTCGCCGCCGCCGACTCCCCGGTGGCGTACGGGCTCATCGAGCGCGTCAAGGGCAGCATCCCCGACATCACCGGACCGCTGATCACCGAGCTGGCCCGCGAGGGCGACGCCATGTGCATCGAGCTGCTCCAGGACATCGGACAGTGGCTCGGCGTCGGCATCGCCAACCTGGCAGCCGCCCTTGACCCCTCCTGCTTCGTGATCGGCGGCGGTGTCAGCGCGGCCGACGACCTGCTCATCGGCCCGGCACGGGACGCGTTCCGCAGGCACCTCACCGGCCGCGGCTACCGCCCCGAGGCCCGCATCGCCCGCGCCCAGCTCGGCCCCGAGGCCGGCATGGTCGGCGCCGCCGACCTCGCCCGGCTCGTCGCTCGCCGCTTCCGCCGCGCCAACCGCCGCAGGGTGGAGCGCTACGAGCGGTACGAGCGCTATGTGGAGTCCCGCCGTACCTCGCAGGGGTCGCTGTGACGGCCTCGCTGCCGCGCCAGGCCTCGCCGCCGGACGAGCCCGAACGGCCGCCCGAGGACCCGCGCCGCAAGTTCCGCCGCCGCGCGCTCACCCTCCTGATCATCGTGCTGCTCATCGGCGTCCCGGCCGGCTATCTGGTGATCTCCGCCAACCAGAGCCGCGACGCCGGCAAGCAGAAGGAGGAGAAGTACTCGGCGACCGGCCTCACCACGGGCTGGCCGTCGCGCGTCCAGCGCCGCGTCTACCAGATCACCATCCCGTCGTACGCGACCGACGTCGCCTACTACGAGACGAACAACTGGAAGACCAGCCGTCTGTACGTCCAGTTCGGCACGACCAGCGCGGGCCTGGACAGGTTCCTGGGCCATGTCGGAGTCACCCGTGCCGCCCTGCAGCCGGACGACTTCGCCATCAACGCCCGCGACCAGCAGGTCGTCGGCTGGGAGTTCACGGGTCCCGGCCCGTGGTCGGGCCTCGTCCACAAGCAGAAGGACCCGGCGCCCACCCTGGACATCGTCGTGAACCTTTCCAACCCCGAGCACCCCATGGTGTACGTGGTCTCGCGCACGACTCCCTGACCAGCACCGCCGCCGGCGCTGTCGCCGAGGCCGATTGTCAGACCCCGCCCGTAGAGTCGAAGACAACTGATTCGGCTGAAGGGCGGGAGGTGAGCGGGCGTATGGGGGACGGGGTGGATGTGGCCGACAAGGCGATCCCGATGCGGCTCGCCGCCGTCTTCCTGCCCGCGCCGCTGCCGCGCGAGGGGCGGGTCGCCTTCTGGGATCCGGAGGGCGAGCCGGGACCGTCCGACGGACGCGCCGGGGAACGGGGGCCGTCGTCCGACGAGAGTTCCGGGCGGGGGACACCCGGTGAGCACGTCGAGCGGGGATCGTCCGGCGAGCCGACCGAACTGACGGTGGTACGGCGGCACGGTCCCGGAATCCGCAGGGGCACCGTCCCCGCCGTGACCCTGCCGATCGGCGAGGCCCTGCCGCTGCTGGCCGGGGCGCGCCGCGACCCCGCCGCGCATCCCGCCACGGCCTGCTGGGGCGCCGCCGCACTGCACGCGCTGCGGCTCGTCGCGCGCGGGCGGCTGCTGCCGGGGCTGACGGCCGACGGCTTCGACGCCTGGCGCGCGGGCCCGCTGGACCCGGACGACATCGCCCACCTGAGGGCGGTGGCCGCGGCCCTGCCGTACGAGGGACACGCCGTCCCCCTCCCCGGCAAGGGCCCGCTCCGGCTGCCGGAACCGGAAGCGCTGATGCGGTCCTTCCTGGACGCGGTCGCCGACACACTGCCGCGCACCCCGGCCGCGCAGTACACCTCCGGCAAACCCTTCGCCGCGATCGGGCCGCAGCGGCTGCCGGGAGCCCACGACTGGGCCGCGGAGGTCGCCGCGGGCATGGACGCGGGCGTCCGGATCTCGCTCCGCCTGGACCTGTCGGCGTACCAGCTCTTCGACGACGGTGAGGGAGCGCGCCGCGCGGGTGCGGCCGTCGTCCAGGTGCACAGCCTCGCCGACCCCACCCTCGTCGTCGACGCCGCGGCGCTGTGGGCGGGCGAGGCCGACGCGACGTTCGGCCCCCGCGCGCGCGTGGACGCGGCCCTCGCCGTCCGTCGGGCGGCCCGCGTCTGGCCGCCCATGGACCGGCTGTCCGAGCAGGACGTGCCCGATGTACTCGCCCTCTCCGAAGAGGAGTTGTCCGACCTGCTCGGTGTCGCGGCCAACCGGCTCGGCGCGGCCGGAGTCGCCGTCCACTGGCCCCGGGATCTGGCCCAGGACCTGAGCGCGGCGGCCGTGGTGCGCCCGGCGCCCGGGTCGGCGACGGACGGCACCGGGTTCTTCGAGAGCGAGGAACTGCTCCAGTTCCGCTGGCAGTTGGCCCTCGGCGGTGACCCGCTCACCGAGGCCGAGATGGACACCCTGGCCGAGGCCCACCGTCCGGTCGTACGGCTGCGTGACCAGTGGGTCCTCGTCGACCCGGCCCTGGTCCGCAAGGCACGCAAACGCGAACTCGGCCTCCTCGACCCGGTCGACGCGCTCTCCGTCGCGCTCAGTGGCGTCGCGGAGGTCGACGGCGAGACCGTCGAGGCGGTACCGGTCGGCGCGCTGGCCGTGTTGCGCGACCGGCTGACGGCGGGCGTGACTCCCGTCGAGCCACCTCCCGGTCTCCAGGCCACGCTCCGGGACTACCAACTCCGGGGTCTCGCCTGGCTGGACCTGATGACCTCCCTCGGCCTCGGCGGCTGCCTCGCGGACGACATGGGGCTCGGCAAGACCGTCACGCTCATCGCGCTGCACCTGCGCCGGGCCCGCAGCGAGCCGACCCTGGTCGTCTGCCCCGCCTCGCTGCTGGGCAACTGGCAGCGGGAGATCACCCGTTTCGCGCCCGGCGTCCCCGTCCGCCGCTTCCACGGACCCGACCGCACCCTGGAAGACCTCGACGGCGGCTTCGTCCTCACCACCTACGGCACGATGCGTTCGGCCGCGGCACACCTGGCCCAGCAGACCTGGGGCATGGTCGTCGCGGACGAGGCCCAGCACGTCAAGAACCCCTACTCGGCGACGGCCAAGGCGCTCCGGACGATCCCGGCCCCCGCGCGCGTGGCGCTGACCGGCACCCCCGTGGAGAACAACCTCTCCGAACTCTGGGCCCTGCTCGACTGGACGACCCCCGGCCTGCTCGGCCCCCTCAAGTCCTTCCGCGCCCGGCACGCGCGCGCCGTGGAGAACGGGGAGGACGAGGAGGCGGTGACCCGCCTGGCCCGGCTGATCCGCCCGTTCCTGCTCCGCCGCAAGAAGTCGGACCCCGGGATCGTCCCCGAACTCCCGCCCAAGACGGAGACGGACCACCCGGTCCCGCTGACCCGCGAACAGGCCTCCCTCTACGAGGCGGTGGTCCGCGAGTCGCTGCTCGCCATCGAGACCGTCGACGGCATCGCGCGCCGGGGACTGGTTCTGAAGCTCCTCACCTCCCTCAAACAGATCTGCAACCACCCGGCGCTGTATCTGAAGGAGGACGCACGGGCCGCCGCCCAGGGACCCTCCGCCCGCTCCGGCAAACTCGCCCTGCTCGACGAGCTGTTGGACACGCTGCTCGCCGAGGACGGCTCCGCGCTGGTCTTCACGCAGTACGTCGGCATGGCCCGCCTGATCACCGCCCACCTGGCCGCGCGCGCGGTCCCCGTGGAGCTCCTCCACGGCGGAACGCCGATCCCCGAGCGCGAGCACATGGTGGACCGTTTCCAGAGCGGTGCGACCCCCGTCCTGGTGCTCTCCCTCAAGGCAGCCGGCACCGGCCTGAACCTCACCCGCGCCGGACATGTCGTCCACTTCGACCGCTGGTGGAACCCGGCCGTCGAGGAGCAGGCCACCGACCGCGCCTACCGAATCGGTCAGACCCAGCCCGTCCAGGTCCACCGCCTGATCACCGAGGGCACGGTGGAGGACCGCATCGCCGAGATGCTCGAAGCGAAGCGGGCGCTCGCGGACGCGATCCTCGGCTCCGGCGAGGCGTCTCTCACCGAGCTGACCGACCGCGAGCTGTCGGACCTGGTGTCCCTTCGGAGGCCCACGTGAACGCCGACGCGGATGAGACGGCTCCGGAGACCGAGGGCGGGGACATCGAGCAGTCACACCTCCCGGCGGAGGAGGCGGGAGCGCGCCCTGCCGACGTGGCCCGCCGGGCTCTGCGGGCCGCGCGGGAGCGCGAGGTTCGGGGGGACGAGTCGGCTGACGGTGAGTCGGGTCAGCCGGACCAGCCGGCTGAGCGGGTCGCCGCCGATCCGCGCCCCCAGAGGGCGTCCTCCCCGGGAGCGCGACCGGGAGACGCGGCACGCGAGGCTCTGCGACGGGCGACGGCGGCGGGAAGGTCAGCCGGTACCGGAGCTGTTCACGGCGCCTACGCCGGTGCGACTGCGGCGTCCGACGGGGCTGTGGAACCCGGCCGGCCACAGTCTCCAGCCGATGCCGATGCCGATGCCGGGACCGGGACCGAGGTCCAGGCCGAGGCCGTTGCCAGGACGGAGGCAACCCCGACAGGCAGTCCGCCCGCAGAGCGTCCGCGCCCAGGAGACATCGCACGCGAGGCGTTGCGCGCCGCGCGGAGTGAGGCGAGGCAGACGCGAACGGATGCCGGAACCAAGAGGGCAACGGACCCTGGCAGCAGGGGAGTCGAGGCGCGGCGCCGGTCCACCGATCCCGCGCCGACCGATTCCAGGGCTCCGCGGAACCCCCGGAGCCAGAACCGGCGAACCCAGGCCCAAGACCTACGCGATCTGCTCGCCGGCGCCTTCCAACTGCCGTCCGACACCGAAGCCGCCGTCGACGCAAGCTCGGACTCGCACCCCGAGCAGCCCGCAGCCGCGACCCGACCGAGCCAGGGCGCGGACGCACACCCCCGGCCCGCGAGCGAGGGCATCGACTCGCGCCCGGCGCAGCCCGACGCCGCGGCTGTCGTACCCCCGGACGCACCACCCCTGCCCGCGAGCGAAGCAATCCCGGACCGGCGCCCGGCGCGGCCCGGTGACGCAACCGTCCCGTCCCCGGACGCACCGCCCCGACCCGTGCGCGGAGCAATCCCGGACCGTCACCCGGCGCAGCCCGGTGACCCAACCGTCCCGTCCCCGGACGCACCACCCCTGCCCCTGCGCGGAGCAACCCCCGACCCGCACCCCGCGCACCCCAGGCCCGTAGAGCGGCCCCCAGTCGCGCCCACCCGGCTCCCGCGTTCCATGGGATCCCCTGGTCGCGATGGTGAGCTGCGCCGGACGTTCGAGGCCTTTCCGGCGCGGGAGTCGGGGGCCGGCGGCTTCGCGGAGACGTGGTGGGGGAACGCGTGGGTGAGTGCGCTGGAGGAGGGGGCGCTCGATGCCGCGCGGCTTGCGCGAGGAAGGACGTATGCCGGGCGTGGGCACGTGGACGCGATCACGGTCACACCTGGGCTGGTGCTCGCGTACGTGCACGGGAGCCGCCCGCGGCCGTATCGCGTACAGGTCGCCCTGGGGACGCTGTCCGACGGTGACTGGGACCGCTTCCTCGACGCGGTCGCCGAGCGGCCCGGGGACATCGCGGCGCTGCTCGACAAGGAGATGCCCAAGTCGCTCGCCGAATGCGGGGTCGCCCTGCTCCCCGGTCCCGGCGAGCTGGAACCGCACTGCAGCTGCCCCGACTCCGGGCATCCCTGCAAGCACGCGGCCGCCCTCTGCTACCAGACGGCACGGCTGCTGGACGAAGACCCCTTCGTGCTGCTCCTCCTGCGCGGCCGCGGCGAACGCGAGCTTCTCGACGCGCTGTCCCGCCGCAACGCGGCCCGTATCGCGCGCGCCGCCCAGGATCAGGAACCGGCCCCCCTCCCCGGCACCCGCGCCCGCGACGCCCTCGCTCAGCGCGTACTGCCTCCCCTCCCCGCGCCGCTCCCACCGCCCGCGCACCCGGAGCAGCCGCCGACCTACCCGGGCGCGCCGGGCGGCCCGGACCCGTTCGCGCTGGACCAGTTGGCCACCGACGCGGCGGCTCGTGCGCACACGCTGCTCACCGCGGGCCGCGATCCGGTCGCGGGCCTGACGCTCTGGCAGGACGCGGTGCGCCTCGCCGCCGCCCGCCCCGGTTCCGGCCTCACCGCGGCGACCCGCACCCTCTACGCCTCGCTCGCCTCCGCCGCGGGACGTACCCGGGCCGACCTGGCGCGCGCGGTCGCCGCCTGGCGCCAAGGCGGCTTCGAAGGGCTCGCCGTCCTCGAAGAGTCCTGGGATCCGCCCGCGGGCCGCTTCGACCGGGCCCGCCCACTCCTCCTCGCCGCCGATCTCCCCGCCTTCCGACCCTGGCGCAACCACCTCACCCACCCGAGAGGCCACGCCCAGCTCCGCCTCGGCCACAACGGCCTCTGGTACGCCTACGAATCAGAGCCGGGCCAGGACGACTGGTGGCCCCGGGGCACCCCCGACCTGGACCCGGTCGGCGCCCTCACCGGCCTCGGCGCACCGGGCGACCTCTGACGCCGGCGAGTCACCCGGTACCCTCCGCACGCCCGCTGTCCGGCAGTTGGCGTTCCAGAACACCGACTGCCCCGATTCCCCGACGAGTTGCCCTCCGACTCGTACCATGGCGCCCATGTTCCCCAGCAACCACCACCCCGCCCCGCGGTCCCGCGCGCGTTCGTCGCGCGGTTGTTGTTGCTGATCCTCGCCACGGACGCCGTCCGTGCCATGGCAGTCGCGGTCCCACCGCAGACGCCATAACCCCCTTGCGCTTCAGGCACCTCCCGAGTGCCGTCCCTTCGCACGGCCGCGGTCCACCCCGCCGTGCCCCGAGCGTTCGCCTCCCGCCCGAAAGGCAGGCCCCGCCATGCCCCAGTCGCCTCACACACTCCACCCCGAGTCCGCCTACGACCGCCGCAGACTCCGCCAATGGCTGGCGGGCGACGCCCGGGCCGATGGCGTGGCCCGCCGCGACATGCTCAGACTGCTCGCCGCGGCCGGACTCACCGCGGCCGTGCCCACGGCCTTCGGCGCACCCGCTGCGGCCGCCACCGGGACCTCCGTGTCCGCCGCCGCGACGGTCCCCGGCATCGTCAAACCCCTCCCGGACGACTGGTTCACGGCACGCGGTACGAATGCCGAGACGAAGTTCGCGTCCCTCGCCGGCACCGGCTACCACACCCCGAACGGCCACTTCTTCGTACGCAACCACACCGCCACACCCCTCCTGGACGCCGAGGCATGGACCCTCACCCTCTGGGGAGACGGACTCGCGCGCGAGGAGCCCGTCGAGTTCACGCTCGACGACCTGAAGCGGCTGCCCGCAACCACCCGCACCGCGTTCGTGGAGTGCGCGGGCAACGGCCGGAGCTTCTTCACGACGCAGCAGGGGCAGAGCGTCAGTGGTACGGCGTGGACGCTCGGCGCGATCGGCACGGCACGCTGGAAGGGCGTACGGCTGGCCGAGGTACTGCGCAGGGCCGGGCTCACGGACCGCGCCGTGGACGTCCTGCCCCGAGGCCTGGACGCGGAGTACGTCACCGCGGACGGCACGAACCTCGGTCATGTCCGCCGCCCGCTGCCGCTTTCGAAGGCGTTGGACGACGTGCTGCTCGCGTACGAAATGAACGGCGAACCGCTTCCCGCGGACCACGGTCACCCGGTGCGTGTCCTGGTGCCCTCCTGGGTGGGCATCGCCTCGATCAAGTGGGTCGGCGACATCGAGGTCTCCGCCCAGCCGCTCTACTCGCCCTGGAACACCGACTTCTACCGGCTGTTCGGCGCCGCGTACCCCGACGGCGGCAGCGCGCCGCTCACCCGGCAGACCCTCAAGAGCGCCTTCGAACTCGCCTGGAACGCGAGCCTCCCGGCAGGCACGGTCCATCGGCTCACCGGCCGTTCCTGGTCCGGCGCCGGTGGCGTCGTCCGCGTCGATGTCAGCACCGACGGTGGCGCGACCTGGAAGAGGGCCCGGCTGTACGACGTGCCGCGCCGCGCGGGCTGGGTCCGCTGGTCCACCGACTGGCGTCCGACGACTCCGGGGACGTACACGCTGCTGGCCCGCGCGACGGACACGACGGGCCGTAGCCAGCCGGAGACGACGGTCGTCAACACGCAGGGCTACCTCTTCGACGCGGTCGTACGACACCCCGTCCAGGTGTCCTGACCACATGTAGCCGCTCCACGTATGCCTTCCGCACATATGCACGTCACCCCATGTGGCGGACCAGTGTGGGCGACGTGGACAACCAGGGCCCATGTCCGCCCCCACAGGGATGGAAGTTAGCGTGGAGCGGTGAGTGAGACGACGACCCCTGCCCTTCAGTACCGATGCGACGGCCCGGAAGACGCCCCGGTCCTCATCCTCGGGCCCTCGCTCGGCACCACCTGGCACATGTGGGACCGGCAGGTCCCGGAGCTGGCCAAGCACTGGCGGATCTTCCGGTTCGACCTGCCCGGTCACGGTGGCGCGCCCGCGTACCCGGCGGGTTCGGTCGCCGAACTCGTCGAGCGGCTGCTCGCCACCCTTGACGGGCTCGGTGTGCAGCGCTTCGGTTACGCGGGCTGCGCGTTCGGCGCCGCCATCGGGATCGAGCTGGCGCTGCGTCATCCGGAGCGGCTCGCCTCGCTCGCGGTGATCGCCGCCTCGCCGCGTTTCGGCACGGCGGACGAGTTCCGGCAGCGCGGTGTGATCGTACGCACCAACGGTCTCGACCCGATCGCCCGGATGTCGCCCGAGCGCTGGTTCACGGAGGGATTCGCCGCCACCCAGCCCGCGATCACCGAGTGGGCCGTGCAGATGGTGCGCACCACCGACCCCGGCTGCTACATCGCGGCCTGCGAGGCGCTCGCCGCCTTCGACGTACGCGCCGAACTCACCCGCATCGGCGTGCCGACCCTCGTCCTCGTCGGCTCGGACGACCAGGTCACCGGGCCGGCCGAGGCCCGCACCCTGGTCGCCGGGATACCGGACGCCCGGCTCGCGGTCGTACCCGGCGCCTCGCACCTGGTCCCCGTCGAGCAGCCGGCCGCGGTCACCGACCTCCTCGTACGACACTTCACCAGCGCCTGGCAGCCGGCCTTCGACTCGTCGACCGGCCAGATGGCGATCCCGGCGGCCCCGGTCAAGCAGGGCATCGCCCCGCCGCCCTCGGCGTCCCCCGTCGCCGAGATCGCGCCGCCCGCCGCGCAGGCCGAGGGGCTGGGGCGGCCCGACCCGTACGACGCCGGGATCAAGGTGCGCCGTGAGGTGCTCGGCGACGCGCACGTGGACCGGGCGCTGGCCTCGGCGGACGAGTTCTCCGGGGACTTCCAGGACTTCGTCACCCGGTACGCCTGGGGCGAGATCTGGGACCGGCCGGGGCTCGACCGGCGCTCGCGCAGCTGTGTCACGCTCACCGCGCTGGTCGCGGGCGGCCACCTCGACGAACTCGCCTTCCACATCCGCGCCGCCCTCCGCAACGGCCTCACCCCGGTGGAGATCAAGGAAGTGCTCCTCCAGGCGGCCGTCTACTGCGGCGTGCCGGCCGCGAACAGCGCCTTCAAGGTGGCCCAGCAGGTCATACGAGAAGAGACCACCCCCCAGGAGTGACCGCGCCCGTGATCTTCATCCGGGCAGCGAGGGCACCAGCCTGAGCGGCCCGGCGCCGGGCCGACGGGGGCAGGATGGAGCCATGACCCTCATGAAGTTCACGAAGAAGTCGCACGCCTGCGTCCGCCTCGAGAAGGACGGACGCACGCTCGTCATCGACCCGGGCACCTTCAGCGAGGCGGATGCCGCGGTCGGCGCGGACGCGATCCTGATCACGCACGAGCACGCCGACCACTTCAACGAGGAGCGGCTGCGGGCCGGGCTCGAGTCCAACCCGGGCGCCGAGATCTGGACGCTGAAGTCGGTGGCCGACAAGATCTCGGCGGCCTTCCCGGGGCGCGTGCACACCGTCGGCCACGGCGACACCTTCAGCGCCGCGGGCTTCGACGTCCAGGCGCACGGCGAACTGCACGCCGTGATCCACCCGGACATCCCGCGCATCACCAACGTCGGCTATCTCGTCGACGGCCGTGTCTTCCACCCGGGCGACGCCCTCACCGTCCCCGACCATCCGGTCGAGACGCTGCTGCTGCCCGTCATGGCTCCCTGGAGCAAGATCTCCGAGGTCATCGACTACGTCCGCGAGGTCAAGCCGCAGCGCGCGTACGACATCCACGACGCCCTGCTCACCGACCTCGCCCGGCCGATCTACGACAACCAGATCGGCGCCCTGGGCGGCTCCGAGCACCTGCGGCTCACGCCGGGGGCGTCGGCGGAGGTCTGAGCCGCATGAGAAGACGGCGGCTTCCGCACGCGGAAGGCGCCGCCGGACCCGTTGTCGTACCCGCCCGGTAAGTTGTGAGTCATGCGTATCGCCACCTGGAACGTGAACTCGATCACCGCCCGTCTCCCGAGGCTGCTGGCCTGGCTGGAGAGCAGCGGCACGGACGTGCTGTGCATCCAGGAGACCAAGACCACCGCCGAGCAGTTCCCCACGGAGGAGCTGCGGGAGCTGGGCTACGAGTCGGCGGTGAACGCCACGGGGCGGTGGAACGGCGTCGCGGTGGTCTCCCGAGTGGGTCTCGAGGACGTCGTGAAGGGACTGCCGGGCGACCCCGGCTTCGACGGCGTCCAGGAGCCCCGCGCGGTCTCCGCGACCTGCGGCCCGGTCCGCGTCTGGTCGGTGTACGTGCCGAATGGGCGCGAGGTGGACAACCCCCACTACGCGTACAAGATCCAGTGGTTCGAGGCCCTCAAAGCGGCGATCGCGGGCGACGCCGCGGGCAGCCGGCCGTTCGCGGTGATGGGTGACTACAACGTGGCGCCGACGGACGACGACGTCTGGGACATCGCCGCTTTCGAGGGCGCCACGCACGTCACCCCGGCCGAGCGCGCCGCCCTCGCCGCCCTGCGCGAGGCGGGCCTCACGGACGTGGTCCCGCGCCCCCTGAAGTACGACCACCCGTTCACGTACTGGGACTACCGTCAGCTCGGCTTCCCCAAGAACCGCGGTATGCGCATCGACCTCGTCTACGGGAACGAGGCGTTCTCGAAGGCCGTCACCGACTCGTACGTGGACCGCGAGGAGCGCAAGGGCAAGGGCGCCTCGGACCATGCGCCGGTCGTGGTGGACCTGGACGTGTAGCGGACCTGGACGTGTGAACGGCGCGCCCATCGGTTCATCAGCCCGTCCGCGGACCGCGGGCGGTGATCTCCCTTGGTCCGGTGGGGACTTGGGGCGCGGCCGCCATGGATGGGAACGCCCTCGAACAGGCGACCCCGCGCGCCTGTGGTGCGCGCGGTGGCGTGAATGACACGCTGGGCTTATGAACATCCCCTTCCTCGGTAACTGGCGCAAGAAGCGTGGCCCCGCCTTCGGGGTCGCGGTGTTCTCAGACGGCGTGACCGATTCCGAGGGTGTCGCCGAGCTCCTCTCCGAGTGCGATCTGCTGCGCTCCCAGGCGGAATTGGCGGGGGTCGAACTCGACGACTCCGTGGCCTCGTTGGAGGCCCTCGACCAACTTCTGCCGCGCTGGCGGGACGACGAGGAGAGCCTGCCCTGGCTCGGCAACGACGCGGGCCTCTACGTCGGCACGGTCATCGTGCGCACGGTCCCCGGAGCCGTATGGGAGATCTGGCCCAACGGCCATCCCGTGGTGCGGCTGGCCTCCGGCCGTGAGATCGATGTGGTCGCCTCCGGCCACACCTGGGCATCCACCGGTGCCCCCGAACTCTCGCAGCTCTACGCGGAGGTGTCGGAGGGCTAACCGCACAATACGGCTAATGCCCGAAAAGTGCGTGTCGAGTATTAAGTCCGTTCTTGTCCGGATAGTTTGCGGCAACTGCGACACAGTTGAGAGTGGGTAGGGGCCGGGCATGGCTGTCGATCCGTTGATCGAGCTGCATGACGTGAACAAGCACTTCGGTGAGTTGCATGTCCTTCAGGACATCAACCTCACCGTCGGTAAGGGGGAGGTGGTCGTGGTCATCGGCCCGTCGGGGTCGGGAAAATCGACACTGTGCAGAGCGATCAACCGGCTGGAGAAGATCGAGTCGGGGACGATCAAGCTCGACGGCAAGTTGCTTCCGGAGGAGGGCAAGGCGCTCGCCCAGCTCCGTGCCGAGGTCGGCATGGTCTTCCAGTCCTTCAACCTCTTCGCCCACAAGACGGTTCTGCAGAACGTCTCGCTCGCCCAGGTCAAGGTCCGCGGCCGCAAGCGGGAGGAAGCCGACAAGCGCTCCAGCGAACTCCTGGACCGCGTCGGCCTCGCCTCGCAGGCCCCGAAGTACCCGGCACAGCTCTCCGGCGGACAGCAGCAGCGCGTGGCCATCGCCCGCGCCCTCGCCATGGATCCGAAGGCGCTCCTCTTCGACGAGCCGACCTCGGCGCTCGACCCCGAGATGATCAACGAAGTCCTTGAAGTCATGCAGCAACTGGCGCGCGACGGAATGACGATGGTCGTCGTCACCCACGAGATGGGCTTCGCGCGCTCCGCCGCGAACCGCGTCGTCTTCATGGCCGACGGCCGCATCGTCGAGGACCGCACCCCGGAGGAGTTCTTCACCAACCCCCGCAGCGACCGCGCCAAGGACTTCCTCTCCAAGATCCTCAAGCACTGAGCCGGGGGGTGCGCAGCATGATCCGTACGACACGTGTGTCCTGTGCCCTCGCGGCGGTTGCGGCACTGATCGCCAGCGCGGCCGCCTGCGGCAAGGAGGGGAGCCCTCCGACCAAGGGACCAGCCGCCGACAAACTGCCCAACTACCAGGTGGTAGAAGGTTTTCAGCTCCCGGACTCGTCCACCTGGAAGCGTGCCGAGAAGCGCGGCTACTTCACCGTGGGCGCCAAGGAGGACCAGCCGTACCTGGGAGAGAAGAACCCGGCGAGCGGCACGTACTCCGGCTTCGACATCGAGATCGCCAAGATGATGTCGGCCTCGCTCGGCTTCGCTCCGACGACGGTCCGCTTCAAGACGATCGCTTCGGCGAACCGCGAAACCGCCCTGCAGAACGGGCAGATCGACTACTACGTCGGCACCTACACCATCAACGACCTGCGCAAGAAACTCGTCGGCTTCGCCGGCCCGTACTACATGGCGGGTCAGTCCCTGCTGGTGCGCGCGGACGAGAACGACATCCACGGCCCACAGGACCTCGCAGGCAAGACCGTCTGCTCGGCGGCCGGTTCGACCCCCTACCAGCGCATCAAGGCGGACTACCCGAGGGCGAAACTCGTCGCCTACGACACGTACTCGGTCTGCGTCGACAACCTGCTCACCTACCAGGTCGACGCCGTCACCACCGACGACGCGATCCTGATCGGCTACGCGGCGAAGGTCCCCGACGAACTCAAGGTCGTCGGCAAGCCGTTCTCCGAGGAGCCGTACGGCATCGGAGTGCCGCGCGGCGACAACGCGCTGCGGTTCGCGCTCGACGACGCACTGGAGGCCCGCGAGAAGAACGGCGACTGGAAGAAGGCGTACGAGGCGACGCTCGGCCTCTCCGGCGTGCCTGCGCCTACCCCGCCCAAGATCGACCGCTATCAGGGGAGTTGAGACCGTCGTGAACGTACTGACAGACAACTTCTCCACGTTCGTCGACGGATTCCTCGGCACCGTCGAACTCACCGTCTACGCCTCGCTGTTGGCACTGGCTCTGGGGTTCCTGATGGCCTCGTTCCGGGTCGCGCCGGTCGGCTCGCTCCGGGCCCTCGGTACGGCGTGGGTGACGGTGCTCCGCAACACCCCGCTCACCCTGCTGTTCTTCGCGGTGCTGCTCGGTCTGCCCCGCTTCGGACTCGTGCTGCCCTTCGAGGTGTTCGCGATCCTGGCGCTCGGCTGCTACACCTCGGCGTTCGTCTGCGAGGCGCTGCGGTCGGGCATCAACACCGTGCCCAAGGGGCAGGGGGAGGCTGCCCGCAGTCTCGGTATGACGTTCAGTCAGACCCTGTCCGTGGTCGTCCTGCCGCAGGCCTTCCGTTCGGTGATCCCGCCGGTCGGCTCCACCCTCATCGCGCTTGCCAAGAACTCGGCGATCGCGGGGGCGTTCAGCGTCACCGAGCTGCTCGGCACGTACAAGACCCTCAGCGAACTCGGCTACAACATCGTCTGGACCTTCGTCTGGATCGCCGTCGGCTACTTGATCATCACCCTCGCCATCAGCGCGGTCTTCAACATCCTCGAAAAGCGCTGGGGAGTCGCCCGATGACCGCCACCGCCACCGAATCCACCGCCCTCTACGACATCCCCGGGCCCAAGACCCGCCAACGGCACCGGATGTACGGCGTCCTGTCCACCGCCGTGATCCTCGGGCTCATCGGCTGGCTCCTGTATCTCCTGTTCGACACCGACCAGTTCACCTACACGAAGTGGATGCCCTTCGAATACAAGGGAATCCAGGAGCTGTTGCTGCGGGGCCTGGGCAACACGCTCAAGGCCTTCGCGATCGCCGCCGTGCTGTCCCTCGCTCTGGGCACCGTGCTCGCGACGGGACGGCTGTCGGACCACAGGCCGGTGCGCTGGATCTCCACCCTGCTCGTCGAGTTCTTCCGCGCCATGCCGGTCCTGGTGATGATCTTCTTCATCTTCGTGGCGCTCAAGGTGCAGCCGCTGCCCGCACTGGTCGCCGGGCTCACGCTCTACAACGGCTCGGTGCTCGCCGAGGTCTTCCGCTCGGGCGTCAACTCCGTCGAACGCGGCCAGCGGGAGGCCGCGTTCGCGCTCGGCATGCGCAAGACCCAGGTCATGACGTACGTCCTCGTACCGCAGGCCGTACGGTCCATGCTGCCCACCATCATCAGCCAACTAGTGGTGGCCCTGAAGGACACCTCGCTCGGCTATCTGATCACCTACGAAGAGTTTCTCCATGCCGGGAAGCTGATCGCGTCGAACCTCGACTACGATTTGCCGTTCATCCCCGTGGTGATGGTGATCTCACCGATCTACATCGGGATGTGCATGCTGCTCAGCTGGTTCGCCCAATGGGTGTCCCGGCGGGAGCAGCGCAGTCCCAAGACCGAGGCCGTGGACGTGGCAACGGCCGAACCAGGGACGCTGCTGCAGGGTGGGGGTCCCCCCACAGCCCCGAGACTGTAGGGGGAGCAGCAGCTCACAGGGCCAGACCCGGCCGGCGGCAGCAGCCGGAGATCACTGCTTGCGCAGGGGCACCGACACATACGACGGGTCGTGCTCCGGTGAGGAGAAGGTCAGCTGCGCGCCGGACGGGTTGTGCTCGATGTAGAGCGGGTCGACCGTGTCGACGACCAGGGCGAGTCGATGCCCTGCCGGAACGTCGTAGGCCGTGGAGAACAACTCCAGGTCGACGCCGAACGGCTTGCCGGGCGTCTGCCCGTGGAAGGTGTACGGCGCGTTGCTGACCAGCTTGCCGAGGCCGAGCGGGCCCACGTCGTAGAGGTACGCGACGAGGGTTCCGCTCTCCTTGGTCGCGGTGACCGTGGTGTGCAACTTGGCGGTTCCGCGCACCTGTTGGGCACTCGCGTACTTCTCCGACTGCCAGACGGCCGCCCAGCGGCGCGGCAGCAGCGGGATCGACGCCATCGGGGGCAGCTGGGCGATCTGGTCGAGGATGCTGGAGAGGAAGATGACTCCGCCGTTCGCGCCCGAGTCGACGTTCGCGCGGATCGTGGTCGAACCGGCGAGGGCGATCTTCTTGCGTGTCGCGGCGACCGACTTCCAGTCCGGGTAGCCCTCGTAGCCGCCCGTGGAACGGGACTTGAGCTGGACCGGCTGCTCGCGGTCGATGCCGTTGTCCTCGCCCCTGAGGTAGTGGTCGAACCAGCGGCCGGTGTCCGTCCACACGTCGTTGGGGAGTCCGAAGAGACCGGTCACCTCGGCGGTCGCGTGGTCGCCCGGCCGGTACTCCAGCCGCTTCGGGCCGGTCAACTCCTCGTAGAACTTGACGTATTGGTTCGGCGGGAAGATCGTGTCGCCCCAGCCGTTGGCCAGCATGATTGCCGCGCCGTTGGCGTTGATCTGGTCGACGTACGTCTGGGGGGAACGTTTCTTCCCCCAGGCGATGAGTTCCGGCTCCTTGGACAGGTTCGAGGAGAAGAAGTCCTTGAACACCTGCTGGAGTTCGGCGCTGGGGCGGCCGGTGAGGGTGCCGGCGCCGTCCAGCAGGGCGGCCGCCTGGGCGTGCTGGGTGCGGCCCGAGTAGATGGAGTCGATCAGGTCCGCCCAGCCGCTGAGGGCGGCAACCGCCTTGATCCGCTTGTCGTGCGCGGCGGCGAGCAGGCTGATGCCGGCGCCGTACGACATGCCCGCCATGCCGACCTTCTGGGCGTCGGCCGGGGTGTTCGCGAGCGCCCAGTCGATCACCTTGGACGCGTCGGCCACGTCCGGTGGGCCCGCCACCTCTATCTCCCCGCCGGACTGCCAGAAGCCGCGGACGTTGTAACTGACCACGACGTAGCCGGAGTTCGCGAGCTTCTGGGCCTGGGTGAGGTACTCGACCTGAGGCAGGCCCCAGCTCGTGGGCAGCACGATGAGCGGGAAGCCGCGAGTGCCGGCGGCGCCCGCGGGAGTGATGACGTTGGCTTTGAGGATGGTGCCGCCGTCTCCGGCGATGTCGACGAAGCGGACACCCGCCGTGGTGGAGGCCTGGGCGGCGGGGGCCAGGCCGAGGGTGGTTCCGGCGATCAGGGTCGCCGAGACGACGCCGACGGCGGTGGTGCGCAGGGCCTTGTGCGGGTGTCCCACGGGTCACTCCTCACTCGTGTAAGTGCAAAGTGACCCGACGGTAACCTCGGTCTCTTACCGTAAGTAACCCGTCGGTAAGTTACGCGCCAGTAACGATTGTTGAAACGTGATGAAACCTAGGAGGCGCGATGGGAGTTCCGTGCAGCCGTCGCCTCCGGCAGCGGGGCCTGCGCCGCGCGCGTCACGTCCGCGACGAGTTCGACGACATCGGGGCCGTACGCCTGGGAGTTCACGACCTTCAGGAGGAGGACGAAGGAGTTGTTGCCGTGCTTGCGGGCCAGCCGTTCGTGGTTGCGGGCGAGGTAGCGGGAGGCCGCCTGGTTGGTGATCGCGCGCTGGCCGCAGAACAGGAAGACGGGCCGGGACAGGCCGGGTTGGCCGGCTGTCAGCCGGGCGAGCAGCACGTACTCGGTCACGCCCTTCTCCATGCGGTAGCGCTCGCTGCCGACCTGGAACGCCAGCCGGTCCAGGACCGGTTCCGGGTCGGTGTTCACGCGGACCCCGGGCAGCATGGCCTGCATATGGGCCGCCATGCGCCGATTCGACCCCGGGCCGCCGACGCAGAACTCCGTCCGCTCCCCGAAGCCCTGCCGGGCCGCTTCATGGGTGATCACCTGGGCGTTGGAGCCGCAGTCCTTGATGAGCGCGGAGAGTTCCAGGAGCGCGAACACGTCGTAGCGGTGCACCGCGAGGTCGGGGCTGCCCGCGTCGCGGTTGACCACCAGCAGTGACTCGGAGTTGGTCGGCAGCCCGAAGAAGGCCTGCTTGCGGCGGAGCTTCCGCTTCCACAGATAGGTCCGCGCGACCCAGCCGAGCGCGGCGCTGATGCCGGCGGCGAGCACGCCCAGGACGATGTTGCGCACGTCGTCATTCATGGGCGCGCATGGTAGCGGCAATCCGGAACGGTGTTCGAGGGGGTCCTGACGGGAGAGCCTCGCTGAAGTTACGCTGCGCGGACGGTTGTTGACTGGAGGTACGGATGCGTCGCCCTGTTGCGCGGAATCTGGCGGTCTTGGCGGTTTCGGCCGCGGTGGTGTCGGTCGGCGCGGCGGCACCACCGTCCGCCTCGGGTGGTTCGGCCGCAGTGGAGAAGGTGCCGGTCGCCGTCGGCTACGGCGGTGCGGTGGCCAGCGTCGACGCGGATGCCTCCGCGGCCGGGATCGAGGTCCTGAAGAAGGGCGGCAACGCGGTGGACGCGGCGGTCGCCACGGCGGCGGCCCTCGGCGTCACCGAGCCGTACTCGTCCGGCATCGGCGGAGGCGGCTACTTCGTCTACTACGACGCCAAGTCCCGTAAGGTCCACACGATCGACGGCCGCGAGACGGCGCCGCTGACCGCAGACTCCGGTCTGTTCCTGGAGAACGGGCAGCCGATCGCCTTCGCGGACGCCGTCACCAGCGGGCTGGGCGTGGGCACTCCCGGGACGCCCGCAACCTGGCAGACGGCACTGGACAGTTGGGGCAGCAAGCGCCTGAGCGCCGTACTGAAGCCCGCCGAACGCATCGCGCGCGACGGCTTCACGGTCGACGCCACCTTCCGCTCGCAGACCGAGTCCAACCAGGCCCGGTTCAAGAAACTCCCGGACACCGCGGAGCTCTTCCTTCCCGACGGCTCGCTCCCGGTGGTCGGCTCGACCTTCAAGAACCCCGATCTCGCGCGTACCTATGAGGAGTTGGGCGAGGAGGGCGTCGACGCGATCTACGACGGCGAACTCGGCAAGGAGATCGTCGACACGGTGAACAATCCGCCGGTGGACCCGGGTTCGGGCTACAACGCCCGCCCCGGCCGGCTGTCGCTCGAAGACCTCGCCGCGTACGAGGCGAAGCGGCAGGCGCCCACGAAGACTTCGTACCGCGGTCTGAACGTCTACTCGATCGCGCCCTCCTCCTCGGGCGGTACGACGGTCGGCGAGGCGCTCAACATCCTTGAGAGCACCGACCTTTCGAAGGCGAGCGAGGCGGAGTACCTGCACCGCTACATCGAGGCGAGCCGGATCGCGTTCGCGGACCGGGGGCGCTGGGTGGGCGACCCCGCCTTCGAGGACGTACCGACGAAGGAACTGTTGTCGCAGAAGTACGCCGACTCGCGCGAATGCCTGATCAAGGACGACGCGACGCTGACGAGTCCGCTCGCGCCGGGCGACCCGCGCAATCCGGCGGCCTGCTCGACGGCCGGTACGGCGGCTCCGACGACGTACGAGGGCGAGAACACCACGCACCTGACGGTGGCCGACAAGTGGGGCAACGTCGTCGCGTACACGCTGACCATCGAGCAGACCGGCGGCAGCGGCATCACGGTCCCGGACCGCGGCTTCATCCTCAACAACGAGCTGACGGACTTCTCCTTCACCCCGGCGAACCCGGCCGTGCCCGACCCGAACCTGCCCGGCCCTGGCAAGCGGCCGCGCTCGTCGATCTCGCCGACGATCGTCCTCGACCAGCACAACAAGCCGGTAGTGGCGCTCGGTTCACCGGGCGGCGCGACCATCATCACGACCGTGCTGCAGACCCTTACAGGCGTCGTCGACCGGGGTCTCCCCTTGGTGGACGCGATCGCGGCGCCGCGCGCCAGCCAGCGCAACCAGACCACCACCGAGCTCGAACCGGGCCTGTGGAACAGCCCGTTGAAGGCGCAGCTGGAGTCGGTCGGCCAGGCCTTCCGGCAGAACCCCGAGATCGGTGCGGCGACGGGCGTACAGCGGCTGCCTAACGGGCAGTGGCTCGCGGCGGCGGAGACCGTACGGCGGGGTGGCGGGTCGGCGATGGTCGTGCGGCCGGCCTCGTAGCGGTGACGTGGCGGTGAGGCGGGCGGCAGGGCCGTCCGCCTCACCGGTTGTGGGTGCGGTCGTCAGCGTGCCGTCAGGATGCGGGGGCCCGCGTCCGTGATCGCCACGGTGTGTTCCGCGTGGGCCGCGCGGGAGCGGTCGTTCGTGCGGAGGGTCCAGCCGTCGGTGTCCTCGTGGTAGCCGTCGGTGCCGCCGCCGATGAGCATGGGCTCGATGGCGAGGACCATGCCGTGGCGGAGGGGGAGTCCGCGGCCGGGGCGGCCCTCGTTCGGGACGGGCGGGTCCTCGTGCATACGGCGGCCGATGCCGTGGCCGCCGAAGCCCTGCGGGATGCCGTACCCCGCCGCGCGGCACACCGTGCCGATGGCGTGCGCGATGTCCCCGATGCGGTTGCCGACCACGGCCGCCTCGATGCCCGCCGCGAGTGCGCGCTCGGCGGCCTCGATGAGGCGTACGTCGGCGGCGCGCGGCGTTCCCACGGTGAAACTGATCGCCGAGTCCCCCGCCCAGCCGCCGAGCTGGGCGCCGAAGTCGATGGAGACCAGGTCGCCGTCGTGCAGCCGGTAGCCGGTCGGGATGCCGTGCACGATCGCGTCGTTCACGGAGGCGCAGATGACGGCGGGGAACGGGGTGGGCGCGAAGGAGGGGCGGTAGCCGAGGAAGGGGGAGCTCGCGCCCGCGTCCCGCAGCACCTGGTGCGCGAGCTCGTCCAGTTCCAGTAGTGAGACGCCCACGTCAGCGGCCTCGCGTACCGCCGTGAGGGCTCGGCCCACGACCTGGCCCGCCTCGTACATTTCGTCGATAGATGTGTCCGTCTTCAGTTCCACCATGCCAATTACTATACCGGTATTAGTATGGGGGCATGGTCCGTAACCCCCTGACTCCTGAAGAGCGTGAGCGCGGCGAGCGGCTCGGGCGGCTGCTGCGTGAGGCCCGCGGCGGGCGGAGCATGGCTCATGTCGCGGCGCACGCCGGGATCTCCGCCGAGACGCTGCGCAAGATCGAGACCGGGCGGGCGCCCACCCCCGCCTTCTTCACGGTGGCGGCGCTTGCGCGGGCGCTCGGCCTGTCCATGGACGACCTCGCGGGGGAGTGTGTGCCGGTCGGGGTGTGACCGGGGCCGCCTTTCGGGGCCCGCCGGCCCGCTCGGGCTTCCCGTGGGATCACGTCAACTCCCAGTGGGATCACAGGACTCTGCGTCCGGTCCGAAAACTCTTCGTAGCCCTTCCGTAACACGGAGGGTGTTTTCTACCGGATCAGGGCACTCCAGTCTGGCGGGAGTTGTGTGATGGCTGTGGAACAACTCCCGGTTCAGGTAGGGGAGTTCGCGAGGTTTCTGAATACGCTGATGGAACGGCTCGACCAGGGCGGTGGCTGGTGCGGAGTGTTCTGGCAGCGCGATCCCGACGGTATGCGTGCCTGCCTGGACGGGTGGGAGGTTCCGCCCTGGGACGTCGTGGAGGCGCTCCTTCAGGACGTCGCGGCTGAGTACGGTGACCGGGCCGCAGCCCAGGAGACCGAGCGCGCCCGCGCCCTGCACGGTGCCTCGCTCGCCGCGTACGACGGTCGGCCCGGCGGCCGTGACAATCTCGGCGACCGTCTCGACGTCCTGCTCCGCGAACAGCGCTACGCCGCGGAGCGCCAGGTGGAACTGAGCCGGCTGCTCCGCTCGGCCGCCTCCCAGGAGGAGGCCGACTCGATCCGGCTCGACCTCGCCTGGGCCCACGACGACCATGAACGGGCCACCGCCCGCTGCGCGGAGATCCGCCGCCGCATGGAGAACCTCGATCGGCGCGATCTTCGCACCCATGCCGAGGGCGCACTGAACTTCCCGGCCGGTGCCACCGGTACCGCCGGGGACGTCCTTCGGATGCGGGAGCGTGAGGGTGGGGCTCAGCCGTCGGGTGGCGGCGTTGCCCGGCAAGGGGCTGCGGAGCGGCCGGCGGAGGCGGGGCACGGGGCGCCGGGACCGGGGCAGGGTCGTCGGCGCTCGGGCATTCCGGAGCAGACGGGGCCGCGGTCGCCGTTCGCGGATCCCGGGATGCCGGACGACGGGGGGATCTCGGGAGCGCCCTCCCGCTCCGGCGCGTACGCCCAGCACACCCAGCGCGACAGCGCGTACGCCCCCGCCCCGCGCCGCGACGACAGCTCCCGCGCCGCTTCCGCGCAAAGCGACGGCGCGCAAGCCCCTGATCGGCACCGCGACGGCGCGCACGCCCCCACCGCGCAACCCGACAACTTCCTCGCGCCCCTCGCGTCCTCCGCGCAGTCCGACACCCCCCAGCCCCCCGCCGAGGACCACACACCCCCCACCCCCACCACCAAGCAGCGCTCGAAGCGCCGTACCCGTGGCAGTGCCCGCTTCGCCGGAATGATGGAGGCGGAGGCGGAGACGGCTCCCGTGGGCGTCCCCGAGGCGGCGGCGCCCTCCGTGCCCGCTCCGGCCGCGAGAGGCGGCCGTAGCCCCCGTGGCGCCCGTTTCGCGGGGGTCGCGGAGGAGCCTGCGCAGCCGCGGACGCAGCCGATGGACGACGAGGCGCGGCAGGACACCGTCGAGACGATCCGGACGCTGATCCGGCTGCGCAGCGAGGGCCGGAGCGGCGAGGCGCACGCCGTGCTCGTGGAGGCCGCGTACTGGCCGGCCGCCCGTTTTCCGCTGCTCGCCGCCGAACTGCACCGGGCGGGCCTCGACGCCGACTGGGCCACCCTGCTGTGGGAGGCCGCCTCGCTGCCCGCCGACCGGCTGGTCGCCGCCGCGGACGCGCTCGTGGTCGCGGGGCGCAAGGTCGACGGACAGCAGATGCTGCGCCAGGGTGTCGCCCGCCCCGCGCCGGAGATCGGGGCCGCCGTCCTGAGCCTCGCCGAGGAGGGCCGCCGCCGGGAGATCGGCGCACTCCTCGGCGCGTACGTACGGATGCGCACCCCGGAGGAGGCGGCCCGCAGCGCGGAAGCGGACCCGCAGCGGCTGGTACCGCTCCTCCTGGAGGCCGCCAAGGGCGTGTCCGAGGAGCGCCACTGGGATCTCGTGCACGCTCTCCGGGTCGCCGGATTCACCGCCTGACAGGTCCGGCGCGGGCCACGCGCGCGTGGCCGCGCGCTCACCCACAAGAGGTGCGAAACGTGATCGACTCAGCGGGTTAACGACGATGGTCTTGGCAAGGCTGTTCAGTGGGCTTACTTTCGAGCCTCTACCGCCTTTGTCTACGGGCGTAGAAGCTCTCTGACGTCCCTGTCGAAGGAGCAGCTCATGGCCAACGTCGTACGCGCCGCTCTCGTCCAGGCCACCTGGACCGGCGACACCGCATCCATGGTCGCCAAGCATGAGGAGCACGCCCGCGAGGCGGCCCGGCAGGGCGCCAAGATCATCGGCTTCCAGGAAGTCTTCAACGCCCCCTACTTCTGCCAGGTCCAGGAGCCAGAGCACTACAGCTGGGCGGAGCCCGTGCCCGACGGGCCCACCGTCACGCGTATGAAGGAGCTCGCTCGCGAGACCGGCATGGTCATCGTCGTGCCCGTGTTCGAGGTCGAGCAGTCCGGCTTCTACTTCAACACCGCGGCCGTGATCGACGCCGACGGCACCTATCTGGGCAAGTACCGCAAGCACCACATCCCCCAGGTGAAGGGCTTCTGGGAGAAGTACTACTTCAAACCGGGGAACCTGGGCTGGCCCGTCTTCGACACCGCGGTGGGCCGCATCGGTGTCTACATCTGTTACGACCGGCACTTCCCCGAAGGCTGGCGGCAGCTCGGTCTCAACGGCGCCCAGCTCGTGTACAACCCGTCCGCGACCTCCCGCGGTCTCTCCTCCCACCTCTGGCAGCTGGAGCAGCCCGCCGCGGCCGTCGCCAACGAGTACTTCATCGCCGCGATCAACCGGGTCGGGCAGGAGGAGTACGGGGACAACGACTTCTACGGGACCTCGTACTTCGTCGACCCGCGCGGACAGTTCGTGGGCGAGACGGCGAGCGACAAGGCCGAGGAGCTCATCGTCCGTGATCTCGACTTCGACCTGATCGAGGAAGTGCGCCAGCAGTGGGCGTTCTACCGCGACCGGCGTCCCGACGCGTACGAAGGGCTGGTGCAGCCGTGACCGACCTGTACGCGCGCCACAAGGCCGTCCTGCCCGACTGGCTCGCCCTCTACTACGAGGACCCGATCGAGATCACCCACGGTGAGGGCCGGCACGTCTGGGACGCCAAGGGCAACAAGTACCTCGACTTCTTCGGCGGCATCCTCACCACGATGACCGCGCACGCGCTGCCCGAGGTGACGAAGGCGGTGAGCGAGCAGGCGGGGCGGATCATCCACTCCTCCACGCTCTACCTCAACCGGCCGATGGTCGAACTCGCCGAGCGGATCGCCCACTTGTCCGGCATCCCGGACGCACGCGTCTTCTTCACCACCTCCGGCACCGAGGCCAACGACACGGCTCTCCTGCTCGCCACCGCCTACCGGCAGAGCAACCAGATCCTGGCGATGCGCAACAGCTACCACGGCCGCTCGTTCACCACGGTCGGCATCACCGGGAACAAGGGCTGGTCGCCGACCTCGCTGTCACCCCTCCAGACGCTGTACGTCCATGGCGGCGTCCGCACCCGTGGCCCGTACGCCGATCTCAGCGACGACGAGTTCATCGCGGCCTGTGTCGCCGACCTGGAGGACCTGCTCGGTCACGTGCGGTCGCCCGCGGCGCTGATCGCCGAGCCCATCCAGGGCGTCGGCGGCTTCACGGCACCGCCCGACGGTCTGTTCGCGGCCTTCCGCGAGGTGCTGCGCGAGCGCGGCATCCTCTGGATCTCCGACGAGGTGCAGACCGGCTGGGGGCGGACGGGCGAGCACTTCTGGGGCTGGCAGGCGCACGCCGCCTCGGGTCCGCCGGACATGCTCACCTTCGCCAAGGGCATCGGCAACGGCACGTCCATCGGCGGTGTGGTGGCGAGCGCCGAGATCATGAACTGCCTCGACTCCAACTCCATTTCGACCTTCGGCGGCTCGCCGGTCACGATGGCGGCGGGGCTCGCGAACCTCACGTACCTCCTCGAGCACGACCTCCAGGGCAACGCCCGGCGCGTCGGCGGACTGCTCATCGAGCGGCTGCGGGCGATCGCCGCGCAACTGGACGGCGTACGGGAGGTCCGTGGCCGCGGGTTGATGATCGGCATCGAGCTGGTCAAGCCCGGCACGGACGAGGCGAATCCCGAAGGTGCCGCGGCCGTGCTCGAAGCGGCCCGGGAAGAAGGCCTGTTGATCGGCAAGGGCGGCGGTCACAACACCAGCGTGCTGCGCATCGCGCCGCCGCTGTCCCTCACCGTCGCGGAGGCGGAGGAGGGCGCGGCGATCCTGGAGCGCGCGCTGCGGCGTGCCACCCAGTAGAGCTGAGTGGTGTAGCACCCAGTAGGACTGAGCAAGGGAACGTCGCCCATGACCACCGCCTTGGAACCCGCCCTGTCGGTACGCCAGGTCCTCACCATGGACCGGGTGCTCGCCGGAGAGCCCGAGGTGGTGGCCGGCGCGAGCCATCTCGACCGGGCCGTGCGCTGGGTGCACGTCGCCGAGGCCGCCGATGTCGGTGTGATGCTCACGGGCGGCGAAATGGTGCTCACCACCGGGGTGTTGCTCGCCGGCGACGTGGAGGCACAGGCCGAGTACATCCGTTCGCTGCACCGCGCGGAGGCCGCGGCCGTCGTCCTCGGACTCGGCCGGGCCTTCCCCGCGCCGCCGGACGTGATGTGCCGGGCGGCCGAGCGGTGCGGGCTTCCGATGGTGGTGCTCCACCGGCCCTTTCCCTTCGCCGAGTTGACGGAGGAGGTCCAATCACGCCTTGTCAGGAGCAAGTTCGCGGCGGTGAGCCTCTCCGAGGCCGTACGGACCGCGCTCACCGGGCTCATCACCTCGGGCGCGCCGCTGCAACGGATGCTCGACGAGATCGCCGGGCACGCGGCCTGTCCCGTCGTCGTCACCAACCTCGCCCACCGGGTTCTCGCCACGGCGGGGGAGCGGTCCGCCGTGGACGACGTGCTGCGTGACTGGGAGCGCATCTCCCGGCAGGCGGGCGGGAGCGAGGGTGACGGGTGGATCAGGGCCGAGCTGGGCGGGCGCGGTGAGCGCTGGGGCCGCATCGTGCTGTGCGGGTACCGCGGTGACGCCGCCACCGGGCGGCTGCTCGCCGACCGTGCCGCCGAGGCCCTGGTCCTGCACCGGATGCTCGGCGGCTCCGTGCACACCTGGGAGGAGCAGTCCGCGCAGAGCCTGCTGACCGACCTGGTGAGCGGTGTCGTACCGGCTCGGCAGCTCCTTCCGAGGGCGCGGGCGGCCGGGCTGCCCGTCAACCGGCGGGCGTTCGTGCCGTTGGTGGTGAGGGACGGTGATCCGGCCCAACTCGACCGGGTTCTACGGCTGTTGGGGCTTCCCGGGCTGGTGGCCGAGCTCGCGGACGGAGCCACCGCCGTGCTGCTCAGCCTCGCCAGGGACCAGGACGCGGAGGCGCTGGCCACGCACTTCGCCGTACGGCTGCGGCACGAGACGGGCGTCCGCACGACCGTGGCGGCCGCGTCCCCCCGTACGGCCTGGGACGACGTCCCCGCCGGTTTGCGCGAGGCCCTGCATGTCGCCGAGGCCGCCGCCGACGCGCCCGCAGACCAGGACCAGCCGGTGCTCGTACGCCTCCGCGATGTCCATCTGCGCGGCCTCGTAAGGCTGTTGCGGGACGACCCGCACGTACAGTCCTTCGCCGAGCGGGAGTTGGACGGACTCCTGTGCGGCGCGGACGCGGAGTCGGAGCTGCTGCCCGTGCTGCGGACGTATCTCGCGACCGGCCGCAACAAGTCGCGCACCGCGCAGCTCCACCATGTCAGCAGGCCCGCGCTGTACCGCCGTCTGGAGGCCATAGAGGCACGTCTAGGCGTCGACCTCGACGACTTCGAGCAGGCCGCGTCCGTACACATCGCGCTGCTCGCGCACGACGCGCAACAACGATGAAACACAGTACGACTCAGGTGAAACATGAGACGACGCGGAGGTGACACCGTGGAACGGCAGAACGCTTCAGACGTGACACGGTGCAACTCAAACCCGGCTCCAGGACTTCTTAGGCTCCTCGCACACCGAGCGACCGGAGGTCCCGATGAGCAGAGTGATCCGAGCCGCCGTCTTCCAGACCGCGTGGACCGGCGACAAAGAATCGATGATCCAGGTCCACGAGCAGGCGGCACGCGACGCGGCCGCGCAGGGCGCCCAAGTCCTGTGCTTCCAGGAGCTGTTCTACGGGCCGTACTTCTGCCAGGTCCAGGACAAGGCGTTCTACGAGTACGCCGAGCAGATCCCCGAAGGCCCGATCGTCCAGCGCTTCCAGGCGCTGGCCAAGGAACTGGGCATCGTCCTCGTACTGCCGATGTACGAGGAGGAGCAGCCCGGTGTCCTGTACAACACCGCGGCGGTGATCGACGCCGACGGCTCGTACCTGGGCAAGTACCGCAAGACCCACATCCCCCAAGTGCCGGGATTCTGGGAGAAGTTCTACTTCCGGCCGGGCAACTCGGGCTGGCCGATCTTCGACACCGCAGTCGGGAAGATCGGTGTCTACATCTGCTACGACCGGCACTTCCCCGAGGGCTGGCGTGCGCTGGGTCTCGCGGGTGCCGAGATCGTCTTCAACCCCTCGGCCACCTCGCGCGGTCTGTCCGGCTACCTGTGGCAGCTGGAGCAGCCGGCCGCGGCCGTCGCCAACGAGTACTTCGTGGGCGCGATCAACCGGGTGGGCGTCGAGGAGTACGGCGACAACGACTTCTACGGGACCTCATATTTCGTGGACCCGGAAGCCCAGTTCGTCGGCGAGGTGGCCAGCGACAAGGAGACGGAACTCGTCGTCCGCGACCTGGACCTCGCCAAGCTCCGCGAGGTGCGCGACCGCTGGCAGTTCTACCGGGACCGCGCTCCCGGGGCGTACGGGCCGCTGACGGCTCCGTAGCCGCGTCGAACTCCGCGGGCCCGGCTCACGGGGGGTCGGGCCCGCGGGGCCAATTTGCTTACCAGGAAACAGTGTTGACCTCAGTCCCTAACAGCTTCGGTATTCCCTCAGTGCACGCACGACCGGAAGGAGAGGGAGCATGAGCCGTACCGTCATCCGAGGTGGCCTGGTCGTCACCGCGTCCGACGAGATCCATGCCGACGTCCTGATCGAGGACGGCCGCATCGCTGCTCTTGCCGCGACCGGCACCCCGGCAGCCGACGCGTGGACGGCCGAGCGGACCATAGACGCCACCGGCAAGTACGTCATCCCGGGCGGCGTCGACGCGCACACCCACATGGAGCTGCCGTTCGGCGGCACCTTCGCCTCCGACACCTTCGAGACGGGCACCCGGGCCGCGGCCTGGGGCGGCACCACCACCATCGTCGACTTCGCGGTGCAGAGCGTGGGCCACTCCCTGCGCGAGGGCCTCGACGCCTGGAACGCCAAGGCCGACGGCAAGTGCGCCATCGACTACGCCTTCCACATGATCGTCTCCGACGTCAACCAGGAGACGCTCAAGGAGATGGACCTGCTCGTCGAGGAGGGCGTCACCTCCTTCAAGCAGTTCATGGCCTACCCCGGCGTCTTCTACAGCGACGACGGCCAGATCCTGCGCGCCATGCAGCGCTCCGCCGAGAACGGCGGCCTGATCATGATGCACGCCGAGAACGGCATCGCGATCGACGTGCTCGTGGAGCAGGCGCTGTCCCGTGGTGAGACCGACCCCCGCTTCCACGGGGAAGTGCGCAAGGCGCTGTTGGAGGCCGAGGCCACCCACCGTGCCATCAAGCTCGCCCAGGTGGCCGGAGCGCCCCTGTACGTCGTGCACGTCTCGGCGCAGCAGGCGGTCGCCGAGCTGGCACGGGCGCGCGACGAGGGCCTGAACGTCTTCGGCGAGACCTGCCCGCAGTACCTGTTCCTGTCGACGGACAACCTGGCCGAGCCCGACTTCGAGGGCTCGAAGTACGTGTGCTCCACGCCGCTGAGGCCCAAGGAGCACCAGGCCGCACTGTGGCGCGGACTGCGTACGAACGACCTCCAGGTCGTCTCCACCGACCACTGCCCCTTCTGCTTCGTCGGTCAGAAGGAACTGGGCCGCGGCGACTTCTCGAAGATCCCCAACGGGCTTCCGGGTGTCGAGAACCGTATGGACCTGCTCCACCAGGCCGTCGTCGACGGGCACATCACGCGCCGCCGCTGGATCGAGATCGCCTGCGCGACCCCGGCCCGGATGTTCGGCCTGTACCCGAAGAAGGGCACGATCGCGCCGGGCGCCGACGCCGACGTCGTCATCTACGACCCGCATGCCGAGCAGGTCCTGTCGGTGGAGACGCACCACATGAACGTCGACTACTCGGCGTACGAGGGAAAGCGCATCACCGGCCGGGTCGAGACCGTGCTCTCGCGGGGCGAACTCGTCATCACCGAGCGGGAGTTCACCGGACGCGCGGGTCACGGCGTCTACACCCCCCGCTCCACCTGTCAGTACCTTCTCTGAGCGACCAGGAGCGGCGCCATGGACTTCGGACTCGTCCTGCAGACAGACCCACCTGCCTCCCGCGTCATCGACCTGATGAAGCGGGCCGAGGGCAACGGCTTCACGTACGGCTGGACCTTCGACTCCGCCGTGCTGTGGCAGGAACCCTTTGTGATCTACAGTCAGATCCTCGCGAACACCGAGAAGTTGACGGTCGGCCCGATGGTCACCAACCCGGGCACCCGTACCTGGGAGGTCACCGCCTCCACCTTCGCGACGCTCAACGACATGTACGGAAACCGCACGGTGTGCGGCATCGGACGCGGTGACTCGGCGATGCGCGTCGCCGGACGCAAGCCCAACACCCTGGCCCGCATCAGCGGCGCCATGAAGGTCATCCGTGCCCTCGGGCGTGGTGACGAGGCCGACCTCGGCGGCACCGTCATCAAGTTCCCCTGGGTCAAGCCCGGTGCCGAACTCCCGGTCTGGATGGCCGCGTACGGCCCCAAGGCCCTGAAGATGACCGGCGAGGAGGCCGACGGGTTCATCCTCCAGCTCGCTGATCTGTACCTCACCGAGTACATGGTCAAGGCCGTGAAGGACGCGGCCGTGGCGGTTGGGCGTGACCCGTCCGAGGTCAAGATCTGTGTGGCGGCGCCCGCGTACATCACCGCGGACGACTCGCCCGAGGCGCTCGCCCACGCACGTGAGCAGTGCCGCTGGTTCGGCGGCATGGTCGGCAACCACGTCGCCGACCTCGTCTCCAAGTACGGCGAGCACTCGGCCGCCGTACCCGACGAACTCACCGAATACATCAAGGCCCGTGAGGGCTACGACTACTCGCACCACGGCCGCAGCGACAACCCCGACACCAAGTTCGTGCCCGACGAGATCGTCGACCGGTTCTGCCTGATCGGCACGGCCGAGCAGCACATCGAGAAGCTGAACGCGCTGCGCGAGCTGGGCGTCGACCAGTTCGCGGTGTACGACATGCACGACGCGCAGGAGGCCACCATCGACGCGTACGGGACGAAGGTCATCCCGGCCCTCAACGCCCAGTAGTACAGGGGTACTTGAACCCCCTCCCCGTTCTCCCCTTCCCGCCGTCCCGGGAAGGGGATCAGGGCGCTCCCCGCGCACCCCCCAGACGCCCCGCACGGCCTTTCCCGCCACTCCTCACTCGATTGGCCTGCCCATGACCGAGACCGTCCCCACCGAAAGTTCGCCGCCCCCCGCTCAAGTCACCCTCCCGGACGGCCGGGTGGAGATAGCCCCCGCGCCGAGCGGCCCCTACGCCAACGAGGACCTGCTGCCGGTCCCGGTCGAGAAGCGCACCTGGACCACGTACAACTTCTCGGCGCTCTGGGTCGGCATGGCCCACAACACCGCTTCCTGGACGCTGGCTTCCGGTCTGATAGCCGTCGGCATGGACTGGAAGCAGGCCGTCTTCACCATCGCGCTGGCCAACCTGATCGTGCTCGTCCCGATGCTGCTCACCGGGCACGCGGGACCCAAGTACGGCATACCCTTCCCGGTCTTCGCCCGTGCCTCGTTCGGTGTCCGCGGCGCCAACCTGCCAGCTGTCGTACGGGCGTTGGTGGCCTGCGGCTGGTTCGGCATCCAGACCTGGATCGGCGGCGAGGCGATCTTCTTCCTCGCCGGGAAGCTCTTCGGCGACAGCTGGGCCAACGCAGGCCATGTCGGCGGCTACGCCTGGACCATGTGGCTGTCCTTCGCGATCTTCTGGGTGCTCCAGGTCGCCATCATCTACCGGGGCATGGAGACGATCCGCCGCTTCGAGAACTGGGCGGCGCCCTTCGTGCTCGTCGGCGCCGGCGTGATGCTGTGGTGGATGAGCGACAAGGCGGGCGGCTTCGGCCCGCTGCTCGACCAGCCGTCCAAGCTCGGCTGGGGTCCGGACTTCTGGACGCTGTTCGCCCCCGCGCTCATGGGCATGATCGGCTTCTGGTCCACGCTGTCGCTGAACATCCCGGACTTCACCCGGTACGGCAAGAGCCAGAAGGCCCAGACCTGGGGTCAGGCGCTCGGCCTGCCCACCACCATGACGCTCTTCGCCTTCCTGTCCGTCATGGTCACCTCGGGCTCGCAGGCGGTGTACGGCGAGGCGATCTGGGACCCGGTCCAGCTGGCCGCCAAGACCGACAACGTCTTCGGCATCATCTTCGCGCTGGTCACCGTGCTGGTCGCGACCCTGTCCGTGAACGTCGCGGCGAACCTGGTCTCGCCGGCCTTCGACTTCTCCAACATCGCGCCGAGGAAGATCAGTTTCCGCGCGGGCGCCCTCACCACCTGTGTCCTCGGCGTACTGATCTTCCCGTGGAAGCTGTACTCCGACCCGCAGGGCTACATCTTCACCTGGCTCGGCCTGGTGGGCGGTCTGCTCGGCACGGTCGCGGGCATCCTCATCGCCGACTACTGGATCCTGCGCCGCACCAAGCTGGACCTCGCCGACCTGTACAGCACGGGCGGCCGCTACTGGTACGACGGCGGCTGGAACTGGCGGGCGGTCGTGGCCTTCGTGGTCGGCGGCGTCCTGGCCATCGGCGGTGCCGACTTCCATCCGCTGATCGACGGACGGCCCATTCCGGCGCTGGACGCGTTGGCCGACTACGGCTGGGCGGTCGGGCTCGGGACGTCGATGGTCCTGTACCTCGCGCTGATGCTGTCGCGTGGGCGGAGGAAGATCGCTGTCTGATTTAGAAACATTTAGGAACGCTTGGGTGGAGCTGACCGTTTGATGACGGTCAGCTCTGCTATGTCTTCTCCAGTGCGGCCACCGCGTCCTTGGCGGCGCTGATGGCACCCTTGTTGATCACGTCCGCGCTGGGCGCCTTCTTCGACTCGAAGTCGCTGCCGTTGTACGTGATGACGACCAGCGCGTTGGACGCGCGGACGATCACCACTCCCTCGCGCGTCTGCTGCTTGTCCTCGGTGGTGAGGTTCACGACGGAGTAGCCCGTGTCGCCGACGCCGGGGACCGCTCCTCCACCGCTCTTGTCCGCGACGCGCTCCTTGTAGGACGTCTCCGCCGCCGCGTCCGACGCCTTGATCTCGAACGAGACGTCGAGCCAGCGGTAGTCGAACCCCTTGAGTGCGTTCCAGGAGCAGGTGCGGCGTACGGACTTGTCGGTCGACGCGATCTCCTGGCCGGCCGTCTTGGCGCCCGGGACCAGCGACTTGATCGTCTTTTCGGTCATGCTGTCGCAGGGTGCGGGCGATGCGGCGTACGTCTTGGTGGCCGCCGACGTCGACGGCGCGGAAGCCGAATCCGTAGGCTTTTGGGCCGATTTGTCCTCGGCGGCGGTCGGGGTCGCGGCCAGCGGACCGGACGTCAGTGCCCAGCCCGCCGAGGCGAGCACGGCGACCGGCAGCAGACGCGCGGTGAGGGCGAGCGGCAAAGGAAGAGAACGCACGGCGCACTTCTCGTGGGGGACGGTGCGGAGGTGGTCCGCACTGCGGACGGGACGCCAGTGTCACACGAGTCCCTGTGGGGCGGAAGTGCCAACTCGCTCCGTGCCTGTGTGGTGACAGTGGCTCACTGTTTGCGGACTGTGCGAGAAGGTGGCGTCGCCTCGTAGTTGGCGAACGGAAGCGCGCTCTCGATGCGGTCGACGGCGACGAACGCGCCGTATGCGACGAGATGCACAAGACAGTGGTCGGAATGTTCTGGTTTGCGCCATGTGGTGATGTCTTCGTCCGTGATGCGGTACGGGGCGAGGGCGGCCAGCAGCGCGAGGCGTGCCCCGGGGCGGGAACGGTCGGGCAGTTCGTCCCACTTGAGCGGCGGGTGCGCGCCGTTCCAGGCCTGGAGCGTTTCCCGTACGAGGGTCCGGTCGGCCTCGTCGAGGAGGCCCGCGCCTGCGGCGGTGGCGGTGCGCAGTGCGGCGTAGGCCGGGCCGACGGTGCTTCCCCGTGCCCAGTCCGGGCCGGGTCCCGGGTCGTCGAGGAGTGCCAGGCTCGCGCCGGGGGCGGCCCGACGGCGCACGGTCTTGGCGACCGAGCGGCCGACCAGGCTCCGGACCGCACGGAACCGCTGGGCGTTGCCGGGCAGCAGGTTCTCGGTCAACAGCGCCGACACGATCCGGTTGATGAAGTGGAAGGACAGCGCGGTACCGACGTAGGCGGGGACATGTGCGCGGGGGAAGGGGAGAGGCGTCAGCTCGGGGGCGCCCGGCGTCCGGGTCGCCTCGCCCCAGGCCAGCACGCGCGCGTGCCGCTCGTCGGCGGGAGTCTCGCCGCGTGCCAGGGCCTCCGCGAGCGCGTGGTCCCCGGTGGCGTGCAGCAGCATCGTGTGCGCGTCCACGCAGAAGGGGCACCGATTGGCGGCCGACACCCCGAAGGCCGCCAGCTCCTTGCCGGTGCGACTGCCCTCGCCCGCGATCAGTGACTCCCGCATCAACGCCCAGGCCGGGGCGAGGAGTTCGGGTGCCGAGGACAGCACCACGAAGGTGGTCGCCCGCTCGATGCCGAAGTCCTCGGCGAGTTGGGCGTACACCTCGGCGGTGCGGCCGGTGGCGGACTTGGGGGGCGGTGTGGTGGTGTAGCGGAAGGGGTGGGCATGTGGGCCTCCTGGTCGGTGGGCTGGGCTGGGCTGGGCTGGGCTGGGCTGGGCTGGACTGGACTGGGCTGGACTGGGCTGGGCTGGGCTGAGGTGGGATGGGGTGGTGGGGTGTGCAGCGGTGCGGTGATGCGGGTTCGGGCGGTGCGGTGCGGTGTTCCGCGTTCGGGCCGTGCCGTGCCGTGCGATGCGGTGTTCGGTGTTCGCAACCCTCGCCCCGGGAGGCAGTCGCCCGCGTCGTACGCCCGAAGGCAATCCCCGCTGCGCCGAGGAGCCCGCGCGGGGCGCCGACTACTGCGCCGGGAGTAGCCCGGGAGCCGTCCACAGGGCTGACGCGGCTGTCGGCGCCGCCGTCTAGGGTGCCGACCATGGAGTTGGACCAGGTCACACGCGGGCGCCTGGCCGACGCGACGCTCGCCGTCGTGGTCGGCGCCCTCGTCGCGACCGCGGCCGCGTTCGACGACGGCACGGCACCCGTCGACTACGCGCTGATCGCCCTCGGCTCCCTGGCCCTCGCGGCCTACCGCAGCGCACCGCGCGCGGTCCTGGCCGTCGCCACGGCCGCCACGACCGCGTACGTTCTGCACGCCCACCCCGGCGCACTGTCCGCCCTCCCGGTGCTGGGCGCCGTGCACACGGCCGCCCGTGTGGGTCACCGAGGCCTGGCCGCGGCCGCCAGCGCGGTGTTCCTGGCGGGGTACGTCGCGACGGGCCCCACGACGGGGGAGATCGTCGAACGCGTGGCGCTGCTCGTGGGCTGGTTCCTGTGCGCGCTGGTGACCGGCCTCGCCGACCGCAACTGGCAGGCGTATCTGCGCCAGACGGAACAGCGGGCGCTGGAGGCGGAACGCACCCGCGAGGAGGCGGCCCTGCGCAGGGCGGGCGAGGAACGCCTGCGTATCGCCCGCGAGTTGCACGACTCGCTCACGCACAGCATCTCGATCGTCAAGCTCCAGGCGGGTGTTGCCGTCCACCTGGCCCGCAAGCGCGGCGAGGAGGTACCGCCCGCGCTGCTCGCCATCCAGGAGGCCGGCGGCGAGGCGATGCGCGAACTGCGCGCGACACTCGAGGTGTTGCGCACCGACGAGCCGACCGGCACACCGGCGCTGCTCGTGGAGCGGGCCCGCGCGGCTGGCCTCGCCGTCGAGCTGAGAGTGACCGGCGACGAGCGCCCGTTGACGGCGACCGTCGACCGCGCCGCCTACCGCATCGTCCAGGAGGCCCTCACGAACGCGGCGCGCCATGCGGGCCCCGCCAAGGTCATCGTCCAACTCGACTACACAGTTGGAGAGTTGACGATACGCGTGGACGACGACGGCAGTGCCGTCCGGACCCGCACGCCCACCCCGGGCATCGGTCTCACCGGCATGCGTGAACGCGTCGTGGCCCTCGGCGGCACTCTGCAGGCCGCTCCGCGCGCGGAGGGCGGCTTCTCCGTGCGGGCCCAACTGCCGCTGGACGGCGCGGGGGAGCCAGTGTGATCAGGATCGCGCTCGTCGACGACCAGGCGCTGATGCGGGCCGGGTTCCGGGCCCTGCTGGAGGCCGAGGACGGCATCGAGGTGGTGGGTGAGGCGGCCGACGGCGAGCAGGGCGTGGCGCTCGTGCGCGCGCTGATCCCGGACATCGCCCTGGTCGATGTGCAGATGCCGGTGATGACGGGCATCGAGGCGACCCGCCGCATCGCCGCCGATCCCGAGCTGTCCGGCGTACGCGTGATCATCCTCACCAACTACGGCCTGGACGCGTACGTCTTCGAGGCACTGCGGGCGGGCGCGAGCGGCTTCCTGCTCAAGGACACCGAGCCCGCCGACCTGCTTCAGGCCATCGAGGTCGTCGCGCGCGGCGAGGCGCTGCTGTCCCCGTCCGTGACCCGCACCCTGATCGGCGAGTTCGTCGCCAGGCCCCCGGACCGGGCCACCGCGCCGGGCCTGGAGAGCCTCACGCGACGCGAACGCGAGGTCACCGCCCTCGCCGCCCGCGGCCTCACCAACGAGGAGATCGCCGCGCACATGGTCATCAGCCCATTCACGGCCAAGACGCACGTCAGCCGCGCGATGACGAAGCTGGGCGCTCGCGATCGGGCCCAACTGGTCGTGTTCGCCTACGAGTCGGGGCTGGTGGCGGCGCGGGGGAGCGAGAAGTGACGGATGCGTCGAGGACAGCGGAGGCCGGGAGGGTCGTGGCCGCTGCGTGCGATGATCGGCGGGTGATCGCGATACGTCTGAGATCGTCCTGCGGCGCCGCTCTCGTCGGCGTGCTGGCGCTGGCCACGAGCGGGTGCGGGCTCTCCGCCGAGCTGGACCGCGAGGCCAACCCCGAGCGCAAGCCCACGCCTTCGGAGACCCGGGCCGCCCCGCCGCCGCCCGCGTCCGCCTCGCCCTCACCGTCCGTATCGGTCCAACCGGTGAGCGGCTGCCCGTCGTCCGGTCTGCGTTTCGAGGCCGGTCGCGTCGACGGGGCCATGGGTCTCCGGGCCATGACGCTCTCCATGACCAACTGCGGGGAGCAGCCGTACGAGTTGAACGGCTACCCCTCCGTCAGCGTCCTGGACGAGGCAGGCGTCCCGATTCCGGGCGTGCGCACGGCCGAGGGGACGGACGAGGTGCCCGTGGCACCGCCCGGCTCCGCCCCCGAGCCCTTCACCCTCAAACCGGGCGAGACCGCTAGAGCCGGGCTGTTGTGGCGGATGGCGGCCGAGGACGGCACCTACCTCCGCGTCGCGCCGGACAAGAAGCGGGACTTCGTGAACGTACGACCTGAAGAGCCCCTCGACATCGGCCCGGAGAACATACTCGGCACAACGCCGTGGGCGCCTGCGTCCTAGACGGCGCCCCTTGAACTCGGGCACCCCGAGCCTGCGGTTACGGCACTCGGCTCGTCCACTCCGGTGAGCCGAACTTCGTCCGCGCCAGCTCCTCCGCGCGCGCCAGTTCCTCGGGCGTCACCTTGCCGTCCGCCAGCCCGTACCGGCCGCGGAACGAGTCGATCATGCGCTCGATGACCGCCTCCCGCGCCAGCCCCGTCTGCCGGCGCAGCGGATCCACCCGCTTCTGCGCGCTCATCGTGCCCTTGTCGGACAGCTTCTCCCGGCCGATGCGCAGCACTTCGAGCATCTTGTCGGCGTCGATGTCGTACGCCATGGTCACGTGGTGGAGCACGGCGCCGGGCCCGCCACCCGGGCCGACCATCCGCTTCTGCGCGGCGCCCGCCACCTTCCCCGCTTCCGTGGCGATGTCGTTCAGCGGCTGGTACCAGGCCTTGATCCCCATGTCGCCGAGGGCGCCGAGCACCCAGTCGTCGAGGTACGCGTAGCTGTCCTGGAACGACAGTCCCTGGACGAGGGACTCGGGCACGGAGAGCGAGTACGTGATGGTGTTGCCCGGTTCCACGAACATCGCGCCGCCGCCGGAGATCCGCCGCACCACCTCGATGCCGTGCCGCTCCGCACCGGCCGGGTCGACCTCGTTGCGCAGTGACTGGAAGCTGCCGATGATCACGGACGGGGTGGCCCACTCCCAGACGCGCAGGGTCGGCGGGCGGTGCCCTGCCGCGACCTCGGTGGTCAGGACCTCGTCCAGGGCCATGTGCAGCGCGGGGGACTGCGGCCCCTCGTGGATCAGCTGCCAGTCGTAGTCGGTCCAGTCGGTGGCGTGCGCGAGCGCCCTGCGTACGGCGATGGCGATGCCCTCCGAGGTCAGGCCGTACATGACCGTGCCCTCGGGCAGCGCGGCGTCCACGCGGGCTGCCAGGCCCGCGGCGTCGGTGTCCGCGGGGGCGCCGTTCAGCGCGTGGTTGACGGCGTCCAGCGCCTCGTCCGGTTCGAGGAAGAAATCGCCCGCCACGCGCGCGTGCCGCAGGACTCCGCCCTCGACGTCCAGATCCACCACGACGAGCTTGCCGCCGGGGACCTTGTACTCACCGTGCACCGATCCGCCTCCGTTCCGTTCCACGAGGGCCAACGTCGACTTCGGGTGATTGATTCCGGTCGTACTTCGCCGGGCGCGTGCGCGTTCATGGCACGACGTGCCCTGTTCGCCCGGGAACGGCAAGTGCGATAGTCGGGCGCGAGGTTGATCACTCCACACGGCTCCAGACGGCTCCACTCAGCTCCGCACAGCGAGGTGTCACGGCATGTTCACGACCCGACCGACGCTCCAGGGCACCTTCGGAATGGTGTCCTCCACGCACTGGCTCGCCTCGCAGTCGGCGATGGCAGTCCTGGAGGACGGCGGCAACGCGTTCGACGCCGCGGTCGCCGCCGGCTTCGTCCTGCACGTCGTCGAGCCGCACCTCAACGGACCCGCGGGCGAGGTCCCGATCATCCTCGCCCCCGCGGGCGGGGAGGTACGGGTGCTGTGCGGGCAGGGCGTCGCGCCCGCCGGAGCGACGATCGCCCACTACAGGGGACTCGGTCTGGATCTCGTACCCGGTACCGGGCCGCTCGCCGCCGCCGTGCCCGGCGCCTTCGACGCCTGGATGCTGCTCCTCCGCGACCACGGCACGAAGTCCCTCGCCGACGTCCTGAAGTACGCCATCGGGTACGCGGAGGACGGGCACCCGCCCGTGGAGCGTGTCGGCGAGACCGTGGAGACGGTGCGCGAGCTCTTCGAGACGGAGTGGGCGTCCTCGGCCGAGGTGTATCTGCCGGGCGGCAGGGCGCCGCAACCAGGGGAGCTGTTCCGCAATCCCGCTCTCGCCGCGACCTGGCGGCGGCTCCTCGCAGAGATCTCCGAGGAGGCCGACCGGGTGGCGCAGATCGAAGCCGCCCGGAACGTGTGGCGTTCCGGCTTCATCGCCGAGGCGCTCGTACGGCAGGCGCGGCTCCCCACCTTGGACACCAGCGGCGAGCGCCACACCGGCACCCTGAAGGCCGCCGATCTGGCCTCCTGGTCCGCGGCCTACGAGGCCCCGGCGACGTACGACTGGCGGGGCTGGACCCTGTGCAAGGCGGGCCCCTGGAGCCAGGGACCGGTCATGCTGCAACAGCTGGCCCTGTTGCCGCCCGAGCTGCCCCGGTACGGCTCCGCCGAGTACGTCCATCTGCTGATCGAGGGCTGCAAGCTCGCCATGTCCGACCGGGAGGCCTGGTACGGGGACGCGGCCGAGGTGCCGCTCGACGAGCTGCTGTCGGAGCCGTACAACACCGCCCGGCGCGCGCTCGTCGGCGACAAGGCCTCGTACGAGCTGCGCCCCGGCAGCCCTGGAGGGCGCACCCCGCGGATGAGCGGGCACGCGCGCGACGTGGCCTCCGGGGAGTCCGGGTTCGACGCCCTCGGGCTTCCGGGCGCGGGCGAGCCCACGGTGGCCACGGCGGCCGCGGAACCCGAAGTGGCGCAGGACGGCGGCACCCGGGGCGACACCTGCCACCTCGACGTCGTCGACCGCTGGGGCAACATGGTCGCCGCCACTCCCAGCGGCGGCTGGCTGCAGGCCAACCCGGTCGTCCCCGAGCTGGGCTTCCCGCTCGGCACCCGGCTCCAGATGACCTGGCTGGAGGAGGGGCTGCCCAATTCCCTGATGCCGGGCCGCCGCCCGCGCACCACGCTGACCCCCTCGCTCGCGCTGCGCGACGGGGTGCCCGTCATGGCGTTCGGCACCCCGGGCGGCGACCAGCAGGACCAGTGGCAGACACACTTCTTCCTGTCCGTGGCACTGGGCTCCGAGGTGCGCGGCGGCCTCGACCTCCAGGGTGCGATCGATGCCCCGAACTGGCACAACGACAGTTTTCCCGGCTCCTTCTACCCGCGGGGCATGCGTCCCGGCAGTGTCACCGTCGAGTCCCGCATGGACGCGGGGGTTGTCGAGGAACTGCGCCGCCGCGGCCACGACGTCCTGGTCGGCGAGGCCTGGTCCGAGGGCCGGCTGTGCGCGGTGGCGCGGGACCCGGAGACGGGTGTGCTGTCCGCGGCGGCGAATCCACGGGGCATGCAGGGGTACGCGGTGGGGCGCTGATCCCGGGCCCCTGTGTCATCGCTCACTCCGGGTAGCCGCACAGGCCGGGAATTCACGGCGATTCCACCCGGAGTGCACCAGCCCGGTGAGGATTGTCAGTGCCACGTGCTGTTATGGAGACATGATCGTAGACATCGAAACCATCGACGAGTTTCTCACCCACCGCACGTCCGACGTCGAAGAAGCGGTCCGGCAGGCGGCCGCCACCGAGATCATGCCGCGCTTCCGGCAGCTCGCCGCGCACGAGATCGACCAGAAGACCGGCCCGCACGACCTGGTGACGGACGCCGACCGCAAGGCCGAGCAGTACCTCACCGAGGCCCTCACCGCGCTGCTGCCCGGCTCGGTCGTGGTCGGCGAGGAGGCGGTGCACGCCGACCCGGCGACGTACGACGCGATATGTGGCACCGCGCCGGTCTGGATAGTCGACCCGGTCGACGGGACACGGCAGTTCGTCCACGGCGACCCCGGATTCTGCACGCTCGTCGCACTCGCGCTGGACGGGGTCGTACACGCCTCGTGGACGTTCGCTCCCGCACGCGACGAGTTCGCCACCGCCATCCGCGGCCGGGGCGCCGTACTCGACGGTGCGCCCCTGCGCTCCGGGTCGCCCGTGCCCGGCCGGGACCTGGACATCGCCACCTCGCACCCGGACTACACCACGGACGAGCAGAAGCGCGCGCTCCTCGGCCTGCGCACCGAGGGTGTCGTCACCCGCCCGTGCGGGTCGGCGGGCCTCGAGTATCTGGCCATCGCGCGCGGTGAGTTGGATGCCACGGCCTTCTCCTGGGAGGCCGCGTGGGACCACGCGGCGGGCCTGCTCCTGGTCGAGGAGGCGGGCGGCGCCCATCTGACCCTCGCGGGTGAGCCGTTCCGTATCACCGGGGGCAATGCGCTGCCGTTCACGGCGGCCCGGGACGCGGCCACGGCTCGCCGGGTGGTGGGGCTGCTGGCGGCCGGAGCCTGAGCCCCGGGGCCGACCGTCTTTCAACCGCCCGCGCCGTCAAGCCTGTCAGTCCTCCGGCATATCCTGAACCCAGTGGCCATCGGCTGACAAAGGAGTCCGAAGGTGCCGTCAATGCTCGATGTGGTCGTGGTGGGTGCTGGGCCGAACGGACTGACGGCCGCCGTGGAGCTGGCCCGCCGGGGCTTCTCCGTGGCCGTGTTCGAGGCGCGGGACACCGTGGGCGGCGGAGCCCGCACCGAAGAGCTGACGCTGCCGGGATTCCGGCACGACCCCTGTTCGGCGGCGCATCCGCTGGGCATCAACTCACCCGCGTTCAGGGCGATGCCCCTGGAGCGCTACGGCCTGGAGTGGCTGCATGCCGAGCTGCCCATGGCGCACCCGTTCCTTGACGGCACGGCGGCGGTGCTCTCGCGGTCGGTGGCGGAGACGGCCGCCTCGTTCGGGCCGCGTGACGCCGGCGCGTACCGCCGCCTGGTCACCCCCTTCCTGCCCAAGTGGGACACCCTGGCCCACGACTTCATGTCGCTGCCCCTGACCGCGCTGCCCCGCGACCCGGTCACCCTCGCCCGCTTCGGACTCGCCGGACTGCCACCCTCGACCTGGCTGATGCGCCGCTTCCGCGACGAGCGGGCCAAAGCGCTGTTCGCCGGGCTCGTCGCCCATGTCATCGCCCCGCTGGACGGGATCGCGACGGGCGCCGTGGGCCTGGTCTTCGCCCTCGCCGCGCACGCCCGCGGCTGGCCCGTCGCACGCGGCGGCTCCCAGTCCATCTCCGACGCGCTCACCGCGTACCTCAAGGACCTCGGCGGCAGCGTCCACACCGACTACGAGGTCAAGCGCCTCGACGATCTGCCCCCCGCGCGCGCGTACGTCTTCGACACCTCGCCCACCGCGCTGTCCCGGATCGCGGGCTTCGGCCGCTACTACGAGCGGTACCGGTACGGGGCGAGTGTTTTCAAGGTCGACTACGCGCTCGACGGCCCCGTGCCGTGGACGGCGAAGGAGGCGCGTACGGCGGGGACCGTGCAGGTCGGGGCGAGCCGCGCGGAGATCGGCACAGCGCTGCGGGCGGCTTCACGCGAGGGCCGGGCACCCGACGCGCCGTTCCTGATCACCGTCCAGCCCAGCGTCGTCGACCCGTCTCGGGCACCCGAAGGCAAGCAGGTCTTCTGGACGTACGGGCATGTCCCGAACGGCTGGACCGGGGACCTCACGGACGCGATCGAGCGGCAGCTGGAGCGGTTCGCGCCCGGCTTCCGCGACCGCGTCCTGGCCCGCGCGACGGCGGGCCCGCCCGAACTCGCCGCCCGCAACGCCAACTACGTGGGCGGAGACATCGCCTCCGGTGCCGCCTCCGGCCTCCAGCTCCTCCTGCGCCCCAAGCTCTCCCTCTTCCCGTACAGCACCCCGCACCCGGCCGTCTTCATCTGCTCCTCGGCCACCCCGCCGGGCCCCGGCGTACACGGCATGTCGGGGCACAACGCGGCGAAGGCGGTATGGAGGAGGCTCAGGCAGTCATGACCACGATCACGCTGGTCCAGGGCGACATCACCCGGCAGAGCGTCGACGCCGTCGTCAACGCGGCGAACTCCTCGCTCCTCGGCGGTGGCGGCGTGGACGGAGCCATCCATCGCAGGGGCGGGCCCGCCATCCTCGCCGAGTGCCGCCGGCTCCGCGCCTCCCACTACGGAAAAGGTCTCGCCACCGGACGGGCGGTCGCCACCACCGCAGGTGAGCTGGACGCGCGATGGGTGATCCACACCGTCGGCCCGGTGTGGCAGGGCCCGGGCAGCGACCCCGCGCTCCTCGCTTCCTGCTACCGGGAGTCCCTCCGGGTGGCCGACGAGCTGGGCGCACGGACCGTCGCGTTCCCGGCCATCTCCACCGGCGTCTTCAGATGGCCGATGGAGGAGGCCGCCCGTATCGCGGTGGAGACGGTGCGGGACGCGGAGACGGCGGTCGAAGAGGTGAGGTTCGTCCTCTTCGACGAGCGGGCGTACAAGGCGTTTGCCGAGCACGTCGGCTGACCGGTCCTGACCGGATCGGCCAGGACCGGCCAGGACGGGGATGGAGCCTCCGGATGCCGCACCCGTCCTGCGTCCCTGAGCGGTGCACGGTAATTTGTCCATGATTTCCGTTATTCCGCCATGTGGGCCCTCTGGCCTGTCGGGGTGAAGGGTGGACGATGGCCAGGACGTTGATCGCCGCCGAGGCGCCCGGAGGCCCGGCGACATGACCGCTCCGCCGGCCGCCCCTCCGACTTCGACCACCGTCCGCAGGCGGGTCTCCTGGCAGGCCGGGGTCTCGCTCCTGGTGATGGTGTGCGCCGGGTATCTCGCGCACCGCCACTGGCCGGTGATCGAGGCCGGCGCCGCCAGGCTCGCCGTCGCCGACCGCGGCTGGCTGCTCGTGGCGACCGCCGCCACCGTGGCGACCTGGGCGTGTTCGGCGCTGGCCCAACAGGGTGCGGTGTCCCGGTCGTTGCCCGCGCGACGGCTGGTGGCGGTGCAGTTCGCGGCGTCCGCGGCCAATCACCTGCTGCCCGCAGGCCTCGGAGCCGGAGCGGTCAACCTGCGCTTCCTGACCCGGTGCGGGCTGCCAGTCGCGCACTCGGCGACCGCGCTCGCCGTGAAGGCCACCGCGGGGACCGTGGTGCGAGGCTGCCTGATCGCCGTACTGGCACTGGCCTGTCCCGGCGTACTCCATGTCCCGCATGTCTCTGTGACACCCGTGGTGGTGACGGTCGCCGTGATCGCCCTCGCCGCGGTGCTCCTGAAGGGGCCGCTGCGGCGCGCCCTGCGGGCGGTGCTCGCGGATGTCCGTGCCGTGCACGAACTCCCCGCGCGGGCGGCCGCGTTGTGGGGCGGCTCGCTCGCCTTCGCCTCGCTGCACACCGCGGTGGTGATAGCGGTGACCCAGGCCGTCGACCTGCCACTGCCCCCGGCCCAGGTCGCCCTCGCCTACCTCGCCGCCAGCAGCGCCGCCGTCCTGCTTCCCACCCCCGGCGGCCTCGGCTCCCTGGACGCCGCACTCGCCCTGGCCCTCACCCTCGCCGGAGCACCGGCCGGCGCGGCGGCGTCCGTCGTCCTCGGCTACCGGCTCCTGACCGTGTGGCTGCCACTGCTGCCGGGCTTGCTGGCGCTGGGAGTGCTGGTACGCCGACGGGTGGTTTGAAACCTCCCCTGCCTGAAGGGAGGGGATTCCTCACCCTCCATGGCTGATCGGGGATTTCTGGCTCACGCTGCCAGGTGGGGCAGCGCCCCACCTGGTCCTACGCGATCAGCACCAGCCGGGTTGAGACCTGCCCGGACCAGCATGACGCGGGCGGAGTTCTTGTCCCGGGGGGACACGGCTCCGCATGCGATGCAGGCATACGTTCGTTCTGACAGAGGCAGTGCGTGCTTGGTTCTCGCTCCGCACTGTGCGCAGTCCATCGTGGTGTGTGCGGGGTGTACCAGGTACACGGCACGGCCATGCTTGCGGCCCATCTCGATCAGGGCCTGCTTGGTGGCGCCGATCGCCGCGTCGGCGGCCTTGCACGCCATGGTGGTCCTGGCCAGGAACTTCGGCCGGAAGTCCTCCACAGCGAGGGCGTCGTGGTCGCGGACTACGGACTTGGCCCACTTGCGGCCGGTGTCCTGCCGCTGGCGGGCCACCTTTTTGCATGCCGTGGACCGCAGCTTCTTTGCTTCTCGGTAGCCCGCCGATCCGGCCTGCCCCTTCTTCGGCTTACGCCGGGCCATCATCCGGTCGTACCGGGTCAGTTTCGTCTGGGCCTTCCTGCCGTGCTCGGCGTAGGGCAGGTCGTGCGCGTCGCTGGTGGTGGTCGCGGTCTCCTTCACGCCCCAGTCGATGCCGATCACCGCGCCCGTTTCGGGCAGCGGCTGGGCCTCGGCAGGGACGACGAAGCTGACGTACCAGTGCCCGACACTGTCCTGATGGACACGGACGCTGGACGGTTCGGCCGGGAGTTCCCGCGACCACACGGGCGTCAGCACGATCCCGCCCGCGAGGTGCAGCTTGCCGTCTTTGAGACGGAAGCCGCGCTTGGTGTAGTTGAGGGTGGGCAGCGCCTCGCGCTTCTTCTTCCACTTCGGCATCCCGGCCCGGCGGTGCATGGGAAGCCGTTCCCTGATGTCCTTCTGTGCCTTGGCCTTGGACTTGCCGAAGTCGCGGATCAACTGCTGCTGCGGAACGCTGGAACCCTCACGCAGCCACGTGTTCGTCTTCCGGGCTTCGGTCAGCATTTTGTCGAGCTGGGCCGGACCGCAGGTCTGCTTGTCCACGCCTTCGGGCCGGTTCTTGTTCCAGAGGTGCGTCTGCTTCGACTTCGCGCAGCACTCGTTCCAGATCCACCGGCACCGGTCCCACTCCGCCGTCAGCGCGGTGCGGGCGGTGGACGACACGCGCAGACGGAAGGTGTACCGGGCATGTCCCGCTCCCACGGCCCCTGCTGCTTCCGCCACGCCCTCACCCCCGTCCACGTTCCGGCCACCCGAGCCCTGCCGGAAGACCATACGTACGAGATCCGTACGCCCGCGCCCCTCTCCTGCCGCAGTCACTCCCATCAGCGAACACGGGCACACGCGTTCGCCTGCACCCGGCTCCGCCGGGCAAGCCGCAGCGCCGCTCCGCGCCCGGGAAGCAGGATGCGGCGACACTCCGCGTCGCCGTCACGGGATGCGATTCCTCCCCGGCGTGAACGCCGGGCCTCCTCGCAAGAGACCAGGTGAACGGCGTTCGCCGAGTGCTCTCCCAAACTGGACGGACAGGTACGGCCGAGACGGAGCCGGCCTCCGGCCACGCCCTTACGACCGTGACGACGACCCCGTCCCGCCTGCACGAGATGGGCGTCGCCGGCCGCGAGCACCAGGGCCGCGGCTACGCGTACCACCCCGTCCAGGACCCGCACGGGCTCACCGCCCGCCGCATGCACGCCGAGCCCGACCGGGACGAGCGCGTCAGCGCGATGCGGGGGTCTGGGGGCGGCAGCCCCGGGTACGGGACGGGCAGGGGCGGAGGGGGCGAAAACCGCTTGGCCCGAGCACCGCCGCAGCCGTGTCACCCTAGAGGTGGCTCTGACGGGCGCCGCCCCGAGCGACTCCGCAGCAGCACCCCCACCACAGGCCCAACCGCCAGCAACACGGCGAGTACCCCGTACCCGTACGTAAGTGTCGCCACGGTTGCGACCCCCGCGACCAGCAACGGCCCACCCGCATCGCCCAGTTCGCGCCCCAGCTCGGCGGCGCCCATCGTCTGGCCGAGCCGCTCCTGAGGAGCACCGGCCGCCAGCGCGGCGAAGCCCAGCGGGGTGATCAGGCCCGTGCCGACACCGATCAGCGCGGCGGCGAGCAGGACGCCCGTCAGGCCGGGGAGCATCGCGCAGGCGAGCCCCGCGGCGGTGAGCAGCAGCCCGGCGCCGATTCCCGTACGGGTGGTCAGCCGGCCCGCGTCCAAGGCCCGCCCGGCGCGCGGCTGGACGACTGCCGCGCAGGCCGCGAGAACCGAGACCGCCGCGCCGGTCGCCACGGTGCCGAGCCCGGCGAGCGCCCCGGATACGGGCAGGAACCCCACGCCGACGGAGAGCGCGGCGGTAGCCCCCGCGAGCGCCGCCGTGGGGGTGAGGAAGACCGGGTCGGTCAGCCGGCGCGCGAGATCGAGCACGGTCTGCCGGGCCCGCGGCAGCGGTGGCACGTGCGGAACCGCGATCACGGCCCATACGGCGACGACCGCGCCAAGGGCTGTGAGCACCACGAACAGCAGCCGCAGCCCGCCCGCCCACACCAGGACGCCTCCCAGGAGTGGGCCGAGCGTGTAGCCGAGGGACTTGTAGAAGCCGTAACTCCCGTACACCCGCCCGTGCTTGGCCGCCGGATTGAGCCGCGCCACCAGCGCGGAGGCCGCGGGCGAGAACGCGGAGGCCGCCGCGCCCTGACCGAGACGGGCGGCCCACAGCCAGCCGGGGCTGTCGACGACGACGTACAGAACGGATGCGGCGGCGAAGGCGACGAGCCCGCCGAGCAGTACGGGCCGGGCGCCGATCCGGTCGGCGATCGTGCCGAACACGGGCTTCAGCAGGACCTCGGCGCCGTCGTAGAGGGCGAGCAGTCCGCCCAGGACGAGGAGCGAGGTGACCGCGTCCTCGGAGTGGGCGCCGAGGTTCGCGGCGATGCCGTGCGCCCCGAACGCGGTCGTGAACCCGGCGGCGTACAGCGGCCACATCTGCGGCGAGGATGCCCCCGTCTGCGGCGAGGACGTCCCCGTCACCTCAGTCCTGCGCGTCACTGAGCCCGAGCCGCAGATGTTCCACGTGGTAGACCGCCTGGTCGAGGAGTTCGGCGACATGGTGGTCGTGCAGCGCGTACACGATCGAGCGTCCGCTCCGCTCGCCGACGACCAGGCCCAGGTTTCGCAGCAGCCGCAGCTGGTGCGAGCAGGCGGACTGTTCCATGCCCACCGCGGCGGCCAACTCCGTGGCCGGGAGGGGGCCTTCGCGCAGTCGCGCGAGGATCAGCAGTCGCGAGGGGGTGGACAGCGCCTGGAGCGTGGTGGCCACCTTCGTGACGTTGGCCGCGTCCAGACGTACGCGCGGGGTGGCGTCCTGCGTGGTGGTGACGGCTCCATGACCCATGGGCGGTATCTTACCCACCGTACATGAAGACATGAATGAGTCTTCATGTGTTCCTGTATGGTGGCCGCGTGTCTCCCACTCTCGCCCCGTCTCCCGTTGCCTCACCGTCCGTCCCGGCGCTCGCTCGCCGCCGCACGCGCGTCCTCGCGCTGCCGGAGGCCCGCTGGGCGTTCGCGGCCACGGTCGCCTTCCTGCTCGCGCTCCCACTCCACCTCGGCGGCGCGCCCGGGTGGACGTACGCCCCGCTCTACGTGATCGCGTACGCCGCCGGAGGCTGGGAGCCCGCCCTCGAAGGGCTGCGGGCGCTGCGCGAGAGGACTTTGGACGTCGACCTGCTGATGATCGTCGCCGCGCTCGGCGCGGCCGCGATCGGACAGGTGCTGGACGGCGCCCTGCTGATCGTCATCTTCGCCACCTCCGGTGCCCTGGAGGCCCTGGCCACCGCACGCACCGCCGACTCCGTCCGCGGCCTGCTGGACCTGGCGCCCGCGACCGCGACGAGGTTGACCGCCGACGGCGAGGAGTCGGTCCCCACCGCTCAACTCGCCGTCGGTGACGTGCTGTTGATCCGACCCGGCGAGCGGATCGGCGCCGACGGGCGAGTGGTCGAAGGCATCAGCGAGGCCGACCAGGCGACGATCACCGGCGAACCGCTGCCGGTCGTGAAGGCCCTCGGCGACGAGGTCTTCGCGGGCACCCTGAACGGCACCGGCGTGCTGCGCGTCCGCGTCGAACGCGACCCCGCCGACTCCGTCATCGCCCGCATCGTCACCCTGGTCGAGGAGGCCTCGCGGACCAAGGCGCCGACGCAGCTGTTCATCGAGAAGGTCGAACAGCGGTACGCGGTGGGCGTGGTGGCCGCCACGCTCGCCGTCTTCGCGGTGCCGTTCGCCTTCGGTGAGGACCTCACCGGTGCACTGCTGCGGGCGATGACGTTCATGATCGTCGCCTCGCCCTGCGCGGTCGTCCTGGCCACCATGCCGCCGCTGCTGTCCGCCATCGCCACCGCCGGGCGGCACGGCGTCCTGGTCAAGTCGGCCGTGGCCATGGAACGCCTCGGCGAGATCGACACGGCCGCTCTCGACAAGACCGGCACCCTGACCGAGGGCGCTCCCGAGGTGACGGCCGTACGTCCGGTGCCCGGGTCGGGCCTCGACGAGGACGCCCTGCTGGCCCTGGCCGCCGCCGCCGAGCACCCCAGCGAACATCCCCTCGCCCGCGCGATCGTCGCCGCCGCCCGGGCCCGCGGGCTGCGCCTCGCGCCCGTCGGCGACTTCACGGCGAAGCCGGGCCATGGCGTCACCGCCACCGTCGACGGCCACATCGTCACCGTCGGACGCCCAGGCGCACACGCCGACGAGGACGCCGACCACACGATCGTCCTGGTGGAATGCGACGGCGCCCCCGTCGGCACCCTCTCCCTCGCGGACCGCCTCCGCCCCGACGCCGCCTCGACGGTCGCCGCGCTCACCGCCCTCACGGGCACCTCGCCCGTGCTGCTCACAGGCGACAACCCGCGCGCCGCCGCCCAGGTGGCCACCGCCACCGGCATCACGGACGTACGCGCGCGTCTGCTGCCCGAGGACAAGGTCGCCGCCGTACTCCAACTGGCCGACCGCAAAGTGCTGTTCGTCGGCGACGGTGTCAACGACGCGCCCGCCCTGGCCGCCGCCCACGCCGGGATCGCCATGGGTCGCGCCGGGTCCGACCTCGCGCTTGAGACCGCGGACGCCGTCGTCGTCCGCGACGAGCTCGCAGCCATCCCCGCGGTGGTACGACTCTCCCGCACGGCCCGTCGCCTGGTCACCCAGAACCTCGTCATCGCGGGTACGTTCATCACGGTCCTCGTCCTGTGGGACGTCATCGGCCACCTCCCGCTGCCGCTCGGCGTCGCGGGGCACGAGGGCTCCACGGTCCTGGTCGGTCTGAACGGGCTGCGGCTGCTGCGGGACTCCGCGTGGAGGCCGCAGGCCTGATGGGCGGCCCCAGGGCACGCAAGGCTGATGTCGGATTCTCGCCAGCTCGGGCCTCGCGCGTGCCCGATGCTTGAGGTATGCAGAACGGGATGCACACCGATACGGAGCGCTGCGTGCGCGCGGTCCAGTCGAAGGACGCGCGCTTCGACGGCTGGTTCTTCACGGCGGTCCTGACCACGCGGATCTACTGCCGGCCCAGCTGCCCGGTGGTGCCGCCCAAGCCGGAGAACATGACGTTCTACCCGAGCGCGGCGGCCTGTCAGCAGGCCGGGTTCCGGGCCTGCAAGCGGTGCCGCCCCGACACCAGCCCCGGCTCGCCCCAGTGGAACCAGCGCGCCGACCTCGTCGCCCGCGCCATGCGCCTGATCGGCGACGGAATCGTGGACCGCGAGGGCGTACCCGGCCTCGCCACCCGGCTCGGCTACAGCACCCGCCAGATCGAGCGGCAGCTCCTGGCCGAGCTGGGCGCGGGACCGCTCGCCCTGGCCCGGGCCCAACGCGCCCAGACCGCACGGCTGCTCATCGAGACCACCCCGCTCCCGATGGCGGAGATCGCCTTCGCGGCCGGATTCTCCTCGATCCGCACCTTCAACGACACGGTCCGCGAGGTCTTCGCGCTGTCACCGAGCGAACTGCGCGCCCGGCTGCCGAAGGGGAGGGCGGGGGCCGCCACGCCGGGAGTGCTGAGCCTCCGGCTCCCCTTCCGCGCCCCGCTCAACCCCGACAACCTCTTCGGCCACCTCGCGGCGACCGCCGTGCCGGGCGTGGAGGAGTGGCGGGACGGCGCATACCGGCGCACGCTCCGGCTGCCGTACGGACACGGCATCGTGGCCCTCACCCCGCAGCCCGACCACATCGCCTGCCGCCTCACCCTCAGCGACCTGCGCGACCTGCCCGTCGCCATCAGCCGCTGCCGCCGCATGCTCGACCTGGACGCCGACCCGGTCGCGGTCGACGATCAGCTGCGCACCGACCCGCTGCTCGCGCCGCTCGTCGACAAGGCGCCCGGTCGCCGGGTGCCGCGTACGGTCGACGAGGCCGAGTTCGCCGTACGGGCCGTGCTGGGCCAGCAGGTCTCCACGGCCGCCGCCCGCACCCACGCGGCCCGCCTGGTCACCGCGCACGGCGAACCCGTCGACGACCCCGAGGGCGGCCTCACCCACCTCTTCCCGTCCCCCGAGTCGCTCGCCGCGCTGGACCCCGAGTCCCTCGCGATGCCACGCACCCGCCGCACCACTTTCACCACGCTCGTACGTCAACTCGCCGACGGCACGCTCCACTTGGGCGTCGAGAGCGACTGGGAGGAGGCCCGCGCCCGGCTTCTCTCGCTGCCGGGCTTCGGCCCCTGGACGGTCGACGTCATCGCCATGCGCGCCCTCGGCGACCCCGACGCCTTCCTCCCCACCGACCTCGGAATCCGGCGCGCCGCCCAGGAGTTGGGCCTGCCGTCCACCCCGGCCGCGCTCACGGCACGCGCGGCGGCGTGGCGTCCCTGGCGGGCGTACGCGGTCCAGTACCTGTGGGCGACGGACAGCCACCCGATCAACTTCCTTCCCGTATAAGGACGTTCCATGAAGCACCACACCGTGATCGACAGCCCCTACGGGCCGCTCACCCTCGTCGCCGACGACGGCGCCCTCTGCGGCCTGTACATGGTCGGACAGCGCCATCGCCCGCCGGAGGAGAGCTTCGGCGTACGCGACGACGGCTCCCTCTTCGACGAAGTGACGCGCCAGCTCGCGGCCTACTTCGAGGGCGATTTGAAGGAGTTCGACCTGCCCCTGCGCCTCGACGGCACCCCCTTCCAGCGCAGCGTCTGGGAGCAGCTCGGGCAGATCCCCTACGGCGAGACCCGCTCGTACGGTGAACTCGCCGAAGCCCTCGGCAACTTGGGCGCCTCCCGCGCGGTGGGCCTCGCCAACGGCAAGAACCCGATCGGCATCATCGTGCCCTGCCACCGAGTGGTCGGCGCGAACGGCAGCCTCACCGGGTACGGCGGCGGCCTGGACCGCAAGCAGCGGCTGCTGGACTTCGAGAGCGGGGCCGCGCTCTTCTAGGACCTGTCCGAGGTGTTCAGCCCGCGCAGGAGTTGCGGCAGTGCCGTGCCGATGGGCTCCCGGATCACAGTGTCGGCTCGTTCGTCGTACGGCGTCGGCTCGGCGTTGACGATGATCAGCTGTGCGCCGTGGTCGGTGGCGACGCCCGCCAGCCCCGCCGCCGGCTGAACCTGCAGACTGCTCCCGACGGCGATGAACACCTGGCAGGCCTTGGTGATGGCGACGGCCTCACCGAGCACCACGGGGTCGAGCCGCTCGCCGAACATGACGGTCGCCGACTTGAGGATCCCGCCGCACTCAAGACACGGCGGATCCTCCTCCCCGGCCTCGACCCGGGCCAGCGCGTCCTCCATGGGGCCACGGGCATGGCACTTGATACACACCACGCTCCGTGCGGTGCCGTGGAGTTCGAGCACCTTGCGGGCGGGCATCCCGGCCGACTGGTGCAGTCCGTCGACGTTCTGCGTGATGACCCGCACGGGCACCCCGGCCCGCTCCAACTCCGCCACGGCCCGATGCGCGGCGTTCGGCTCGGCCTTGAGCGCCCAGTTCCCGCGCCGCATCTGCCACGACCGCCGCCGGATCTCCGGGTCGCCCACGTAGTACTCGTACGTCACGAGCTTCTCGGCCCCCGGATCGCGTCGCCACAGCCCGTTGGGCCCTCGATAGTCGGGGATCCCGGAGTCGGTGGAGACGCCTGCGCCACTGAGGATGGCGACGAGAGGCTTGTTCATGGACCGAGAGTAGGACGCCTGCGTGCTCGGAGGCGAAGGGATATCGGGGTGCCCTCGCTTCCAACCGTTCGTGCTGCCGGGTGCATCCGGATGGTCACAGAGGAACGGTTCCCTGTAACAGATACCGGCGGTTCATCCTGGCTGTGCAACAGGGGAGAGCGCCGATGAACCGGCTTGCTGTGTATGGCGTTTGACGGGTTGAGATCAACGAGGAAATGACGCCGAAAGGGCAACCTGACATGTCGCTCACCCGCTCCCGCACCCGCTCCCGTACGCTCGCCGCCGTCGGGTTCCTGGCCGCTACGGGTCTGTTCCTCACCGCGTGCGGCCCCGACGGTTCCGCCACTGGTTCCGCCACCGGTTCAGGCGCCGAATCCGGTGCGAGCACCCCTTCCAGCGCAGCCGACGCCACGGATGCCAGTGCCGACAACCGTGCGGACGGTACGGTCACTGGCACGCTGACCTACCTGGCGCCTGGCAAGTTGGAGGTCGACGGTCGTCCCTTCTGGATCGCGGAGGACACGGAGATCCAGGGCGGCGAGATCTGCGGTGACCCCGAGACCCAGGCGGCGGAGAGTTGCACCGCCGACGAGGCGGAGGCGGCGGCCAAGACCGGCAGGGTCACGGCCGAGGTAGTGATCGCGAACGGCATAGCGACCAAAATCACCGGCGGGTCGGGTGGGGGTACCGACGCCTCGGCGGAGCCGACCGAACAGGACGACACCGGGGACGCGAGTGCGGACAACCGTGCGGACGGTACGGTCACCGGCACGCTGACCTATCTGGCGCCGGGCAAGTTGGAGGTCGACGGTCGTCCCTTCTGGATCGCGGAGGACACGGAGATCCAGGGCGGCGACATCTGCGGTGACCCCGAGACCCAGGCGGCGGAGACCTGCACCGCCGATGAACTGGACGCGGTAGCGAAGGACGGCAACCTGACCGTTGCGGTGACGATCAAGGAGGGCATCGCCGAGCGGGTCGTCCAGGTCTAGACGGCGTCAGCCGACCCGGTGTCCGTTCTCCAGCTCCGCCGTCCCCGTGCCCTCCGCCAGCACATCGAGCGCGGTCATGACACGACGGCCCAGCGCACCCGGCAGATACTCGGCCAGCTCGTCCCGCGGGACCAGACGCCACGACAGCAACTCCTCCTCCTGCAGCCGGATCGCCTTGAAGTCCCTCTCGGCGAGGACTCCACCGTCGTAGAGGTACGCCACCAGCGGGGGCCTCGCCGTGCCGTGCACCCAGTCCACCGCGAGCAGCCGACCGAGTTCGATGTCGAGGCCGATCTCCTCGGCGGTCTCCCGGCGGGCGCCCTGGCGCGGAGTCTCCCCGTCGTCCGATTCGACCGTGCCGCCCGGAAGTGCCCAGCCGTCACGGTAGTTCGGCTCGACGAGCAGGACACGTCCGGCGGCGTCACGGAAGAGGGCGGCGGCCCCGGCGAGGACGCGGGGGAGGCTCGCGATGTACGTGGCGAAGTCTTGAGTGGTCACTCACGAAGGGTAACGAGCCTGCGGCGCCGTTCCTCCGACTCGCTGCCGGGTTCGGCGAGTTGGAGGTGGCCCCGGCTGCCATCGGCCGGACAGGTCCTAGGCCCGTGTCGTCAACGCGACCGTACGTGACGCGAGCTCGCTGATCCGCGCCCTGTCGAAGCCGAACACCGCACTCCGTACGGTGTCCTCCAGCGGGTCCCGCCACTGTGCGGGGATCGCAGCCGCCCCGCACAGGACGCCCGCCACGGAGCCCGCGGTCGCGCCGTTCGAGTCGGTGTCCAGGCCGCCACGGACGGTCAGCGTGATGGTGCGGGTGAAGTCGCCGTCGCCGTACAGGAGCCCGGCCGTGAGGACCGCGGCGTTCGGGATCGTGTGGATCCAGCCGAGCCCCGCGGTCTCCTCGGAGACGGTCGTGAGCGTGTCGTCCCAGGTCATCCGCGTCTCGTGGAGCGTCATCACCCGTCGTACGGTCCGCGCCAGGCGGCAGCTCGCAGGGATCACCGTGAGCGCCGTGTCCAGCGCGTGCCGCACGCTCGGCGCGGTGAAGGCCGCCGAGATCAGCGCCGCCGCCCACATCGCGCCGTACACGCCGTTGCCGGTGTGGGAGAGGACGGCGTCGCGACGGGCCAGCGAGGCCGCCTGCCGCGGCGAGTCCGGACAGGTCCAGCCGTAGACGTCGGCGCGGATGAGAGCCCCGATCCACTCCTGGTAGGGATTGTCGTACGTCGCTGTCAGCGGCGGTTTGATCCCATTGGCGAGGTTCCGGTACGCGGCCCGCTCCGCGGTGAACGTCTGCAGATACGGCAGCCGCAGCAGCCACAGGTCACCGACCTGCTCGGTACTGAAGCCGAAACCGTGCGTCTCCAGGAGGTCGAGCCCGAGGATCGCGTAGTCCACGTCGTCGTCGCGGCAGCTGCCGTGGATACGGCCGCGTACGCACTGTCGCCACTCGGGCCGCAGCTCGAATTCGCCGCTCCCGCCTCCGTCGGCGGCGGGCTCGGGGAGGTAGTCGGTGAGGGGCAGGGCCGCGGCCTGCCGCAGATAGCGGTCGATCCGGTCCCGCGTCCAGTGGTCGCCCTGCTCGACCGGTTTGCCGAGCATGTTGCCCGCGATCCGGCCCAGCCAGCCCCCATGGATGCGGTCGGCGAGCTCAGTGCCCACAGAGGTCATAGCTCCGGTTTACCCAATTCCGGACGATGGTGCGCGGTGTTCCGCGGTCCGGGCGGGGCATGACGGCGGGGGCTTCCTCCGGTTAAGGTCGCAGCGGCGCGACTGCCTTGACGTGAGCAAGGCCGAAAGCAAGGGGATGCAAGGTGGCGGACGCTGCTGTGAATCGGACTCGGCAGGCGGCGCGTGTGCTGATCGCCGCGGACAAGTTCAAGGGATCGCTGACGGCCGTGCAGGTCGCCGAGCGTGTGACGGCCGGGCTGCGCCGCGTCGCGCCGCATGTCGAGGTCGAGGCGCTGCCGGTGGCCGACGGCGGTGACGGGACCGTCGACGCGGCGGTCGCCGCCGGGTTCGAGCGGCGTGAGGTGCGGGTCGCCGGGCCGCTCGGCGACGAGGTCACGGCGGCGTTCGCGCTGCGCGGGGACACGGCGGTCGTGGAGATGGCGGAGGCCAGCGGGCTGCAGCGGCTGCCCTCCGGGGTCTTCGCGCCGCTCACGTCCTCGACGTACGGGTCCGGAGAGCTGCTGCGGGCCGCGCTGGACGCGGGGGCGCGGGCCATCGTCTTCGGTGTGGGCGGGAGCGCCACCACCGATGGGGGTGCGGGGATGCTGTCCGCGCTCGGTGCGCGGTTCCTTGACGCGGACGGTGAGCCCGTCGCGCCCGGTGGGGGCGCGCTCAGCGATGTCGTGACCGCCGATCTGTCCGGCCTTGACGGCCGGATCTCCTCGGTCGACTTTGTTCTCGCCTCCGACGTGGACAATCCGCTCACCGGGCCCAAGGGTGCGCCTGCCGTGTACGGCCCGCAGAAGGGGGCCGGACCCGACGACGTCGCCGTCCTGGACGCCTCGCTCGCTCACTTCGCCGCCGTTCTGGAGAAGGCCATCGGGTCCAGGGCCGCCGAGTACGCGGCGGCGCCCGGGGCCGGGGCCGCGGGTGGGATCGGGTACGGCGCGCTTGTTCTCGGGGCGCGCTTTCGGCCCGGTATCGAGGTCATGCTCGACGTTCTCGGCTTCGCGCCCGCGCTGGAGCGGGCCACGTTGGTCATCACCGGTGAGGGGTCGCTCGATGAGCAGACCCTGCACGGGAAGGCTCCCGCCGGGGTGGCCGCCGCCGCGCGTGCCGCGGGCAAGGAGGTCGTCGCGGTCTGTGGCCGCCTCGGCCTGCGCCCGGAGGCCCTCGGCAAGGCCGGCATCCGCCGCGCGTACCCGCTCACCGAGGTGGAGCCCGACATCGCGAAGTGCATCGCGGATGCGGGGCCGATCCTGGAGAAGGTGGCGGAGAACATTGGGCGGGACTTCTTGAACTGAGGAACTGAGGAGGGCTGGGGTGGGTGGGGGGTGGTTTTTCGCCCCCTCCGCCCCTACCCGTCCCTTGTTCCTGGGGCTCCGCCCCAGACCCCGCTCCTCAAACGCCGGAGGGGCTGAAGATTTCCCCGGCCGGGGCTGAAATCTTTCAGCCCCGGGCAGAGAACCTTTCAGCCCCGACCGGCAGATCTTTCGCCCCCGCGGCAGATCTTTCAGTTCCGGCCGGGGGAGATCTTTCAGCCCGTCCGGCGTTTGAGGACGAGCGCGTCAGCGCGATGCGGGGGTCTGGGGGCGGCAGCCCCCAGGAGCAAGGGACGGGTAGGGGCGGAGGGGGCGAAAAACCGTCTCACCGCCCCACCCCCGACAACCGATACGCATCCAACGCCAACGTCATCTCGATCAGGTCCCGAGGCCGGGCCAGTGACCGGGACGTCAGCTGTTCGAGTCGGCGTAGGCGGTTGAAGACCGTGTTGCGGTGGCAGTACAGGCGCCCCGCGGCCCGCCCGGCGGAGCCCTCGCAGGAGAGCCAGACGTCGAGCGTTTCGAGAAGCACGGCCCGATCGCCGGGCTCGAGCTCCAGCAGCTCCCCGAACACGTCCGAGACAAGACGGGCCGCCAGCTCGGGCTGGCTGACGACGAGCGCGGTCGGCATCCGCTGGTCGAGACGTACGACATCGGTGGCGTCCGGCGGACAGGTACGCAGCGCCAGCTCGGCGAGCCGCCGGGCCCGCCCCAGCTCGGCGAGCCCGGCCACCACGGGACTGATACCGCCCGGCCCCTGACACCGCCCGTCGAGCAGCCGGGCCACCCCGTCGAGCCCCTGCCCGGGCCCAAGGGCGACCACGCCCACCTCGCAGTCCGCCCGCATCCGCCAGATGAAACGCAGCCCCGCACCCAGCATGGGCCGAGGGCACGCGTCCCGTGCGTCATGGCGCTCGGCACGCAGTACCACCACGGCGTACGGCCCACGCTCCGGCAGATCGAGCCCGGCGGCGGCCCGTGCCGCGAGCCCGGGCGTCTGCTGCCCTTCGAGCAGGGCGTCGAGGAGGGCCTGCAACTGCTCGTCGGTTCGCCGCCGCAGCTCCATCTCGGTGGCCCGGTACGCCTCCGTGGCGGTCGCGGCCTGCGCGTCCACGGCGGACCACACCATGGTCGCCGAGCGCATGAGCATCGCGAGCCGCTCCGGCTCCCGCCCGGCCACGCCCTCCATCAGCGCGTCCCACACGAGATAACCCGCGGAGCGGTAGGCGTGCACGAGCAGCTCCAGCGGAATCCCCTGCTGGGCACGGCGGCGGCCCGCGTCCTCGGCGTACTCCAGATCGCGGCGCGGCGAGTCCCGCGGCGCGGAGAGCGTCTCGATGCCGATGCGCATCGCGGTCTCCGCCTCCCGCCACTGCTCGTCGTAAGGCAGCACCTGTCCGTAGACGGGGGAGTACTCGGTGAGCTGCCGCAGATGCTCGTCGACGAGCTCGGGCAGCCGTTCCAGCAGAGCCGCGCAGGACTCCGCGAGCAGCTTCCAGTCATGACCGGTCCGCGGTCGGCGCCGTCCCATGGCCGGAGGATGTCACCGGGGAGGCCCGCCGGACAGGCCCCTGACACGCGGTGTTGTGCGCGTGCACAACGGCCGGCCACGACCTCTGGGCACCCGCCGCGTTTCGCCCGCACCCCGTGGACGGGCGCCTGGACGGGTGCTGAGGTGAGCGCCACACCGAGCGAGGACAGCGGGAGGTGGAGGTGCCATGGGCGGTTCCGCTCTGCTCGTACGGGACCTGTCGGTCGGATACGGACCCGTACGCGCACTGCGCCAGGTCTCTCTGGAGGTGCCCGAGGGAGCCGTGGTCGTCGTCCTCGGCAGCAACGGCGCGGGCAAGTCGACGCTGCTGCGGGCGGTGTGCCGGACGCTCTCCTTCCACGGGGGAGCGGTGACCGGCGGCACGGTCGCCCTCGGCGGACGCCCGCTCGACCGGCTGGCCCCGGACCGGGTGGTGGCCGCCGGCGTGTCCCAAGTACCGGAAGGGCGAAGGGTGTTCGCCCGGATGACGGTCGCGGACAATCTGCGGGCCGGAGCGCTCGGAGCCGTGGGCGGCCGGGCGGAGCGGGCCGCCGCACTGCGCCGTGTGCACGACCTGTTCCCCGTCCTCGCCGAACGCGCCCAGCAGCGCGCGGGACTCCTCTCGGGCGGCGAACAGCAGATGCTCGCGGTCGCGAGGGCCCTGATGGCCACTCCCAAGGTGCTCCTGCTCGACGAACCGTCCCTCGGACTCGCCCCGTTGATGGCCCGGCGAATCGCCGACACCGTACGGGAGATCAACGCCCAGGGCACCTCGGTCCTGCTCGTCGAGCAGAACGCCGCTCTCGCCCTGCGGCTCGCCTCCCGCGCGTACGTCCTCGAAGTCGGCGAAGTGACCCTCTCGGGCCCGGCCGACGAACTCGCCGCCTCCGACGAGGTGCGCCGCCGCTATCTGGGCGTCGTCGACGAGGACGCGGCAGAAGACGCCTCCCAGGCCCGCGCCACCCACCCGACACTGCCCAGGTGGAAGGGGTGACGCCCGCGATGGACCCGGCCGACACCGACGTCCCGCCGCTCCACGTAAGGGAGTTGACGGTCCGCTTCGCCGGCCTGACCGCCCTCGACGCCGTCAGCTTCACCGTCCGCCCCGGCACCGTGCACGCGCTCATCGGCCCCAACGGCGCCGGCAAGTCCACCTGTTTCAACGTGCTTTCCGGTGTCTGCCGGCCCGCCTCCGGCAGCGTCCGGTTCGGCGAGCACGAGCTGACCGGCCTGCCCCCGCACCGCATCGCGGGCCTGGGCGTGGCGCGGATCTTCCAGAACCTCGCCCTGCCACCGCTGGCCACGGTCGAGGACAGCCTGCTGCTCGGCCGCCACCGGCTGACCCGCACCGGCTTCCTCGCCGCGGGACTGCGGCTGCCCGCGGCGGCCCGCGAGGAGCGCCGGCACCGTGAACGCGTCCGCGAGATAGCCGAGTTCGTGGGCATTGAACAGCAACTCGACCGCCCGGCGGGCTCGCTCCCGTACGGGCAGCAGAAGCTCGCCGAACTCGCCCGCGCTCTGTGTATGGAGCCCCGCCTCCTGCTGCTCGACGAACCGGTCGCGGGCATGACCGCCGACGAACGACGCCGCACCGCCGCGGTCGTGGCCGGCGTCCGCGACAGCCTCGGCATCTCGATCGTGCTCGTCGAACACGACATGGGGGTGGTGATGCGGCTCGCGGACGCGGTGACCGTACTGGACTTCGGCCGGCTGATCGCGGACGGCGCCCCCGTCGACGTACAGAAGGATCCGGCGGTTGTACGGGCCTACCTGGGCGAGCGTGCGGACGATGAGCGCGCGGACGGTGACCGCGCCGACCAGGACCGCGCCGACAGGGACCGCCCCGACCAGGCCCGCACCAACGGTGAGGAGACCGCCTCATGAGCACCTTCGCCGAACTCCTCCTCAACGGCGTCTCGTTGGGCTCCGTCTACGCCCTCATCGCCCTCGGTTTCGTCGTCATCTTCCGTGCGACCGAGGTCGTGAACTTCGCCCACGCCTCGCTGCTGCTCGCGGGCGGCTATGTCACCGCCTCCCTCCACGACGACATCGGCTTCTGGCCCGCGCTGCTCGCCGGGATCGCGGGCGCCGCGCTGGTGGGGGCGGCGGTGGAGTTCCTGGTGATGCGCCGCTACCGGGGGTCCGACCACAGTGTTCTCGCCATCGTCACCATCGGCGTCGACATTCTGCTCACCACCGAACTGACCCGGCGTATCGGCACGGACGTACTGCCGCTCGGCGATCCGTGGGGCGACGCGGTGCTCACGGTCGGGCCGGTCTCCCTCGCGCACACGCGGATCGCCGCGTTCGTGGCCGCCGCCCTGCTCATCACGGCCTTCCTGCTGGCCTTCCGGTACAGCTCGTGGGGCGTGGCGATGCGCGCCGCCGCCGAGAGTCCGGAGACCGCCGCTCTCATGGGCGTACGGCTCGGGCGGGTGTCGCTCGGCGCCTGGGCGGTGGCCGGGGGTCTCGCCGCGGTCGCCGCGCTGTTCCTCACCGTCTTCCCGACACCGGGCCTCGAGCGGGCCACCTCACTCGCCGCGCTGAAGGCGTTCCCGGCCGCGATCCTCGGGGGTCTCGACTCGACGACGGGCGCGCTGGTCGGCGGTCTGCTCGTCGGGATCACGGAGTCCCTCGCCACCGGCTACCAGAGCGACCTGACCTTCCTGGGCAGGGGACTCGGCGACCTCGCCCCGTACCTCGTCATGGTCGCGATCCTGCTCATCCGGCCCGCCGGGCTCTTCGGCACGAAGGAGCTCGCCCGTGTCTGAGGTCCTCGCAAGCACCCGCAGGAGCGGCGCTCCACCGCTGTGGTTCACCCGTCCCCGCACATACGTCTGGGCCGCGGGCGCCGTCCTGCTGCTCGCCCTGCCCTTCTACCTGGACCGCTTCTGGCTCCAGGCGGGCCTGTTCGCGATGGCCGCCGCGATCGGCGCGATCGGCATCAACCTGCTCACCGGCGCGACCGGACAGCTCTCCATGGGGCACGCCTTCTTCCTGGCGGTCGGGGCGTACGGCTACTGCGTGTTCGCCGGTGACGGGGGCGACGGGCTGACCGGGCTCGGGCTGCCGACCTGGCTCGCCACCGTGCTGGCCGTGCTGGCCGCCGGTGTCGCGGGCGGGCTGTTCAGCCCCATCGCGGGGCGGCTGCGCGGCGCCTATCTCGGCATCGCCACCCTCGCCCTGATCTTCATCGGCCAGCACGTGCTGTTCAACGCGCGTGACCTGACGGGCGGCTTCAACGGCCGCGACGTACCACCCCTGAGCATCTTCGGGCTGACCTTCGACGACCGTGAACTCGTCGTCGCCGCCGTGCCGTTCGGCTCCGCCGAGAAGCTCTGGTACGCGGGCCTCCTGATGCTTCTGGGCGGTGCGCTCTTCGCCCGCGGGGTGCTGCGGGGCCGGCCGGGGAGGGCCATGAACGCGATCCGCGACCACCGGATCGCGGCCGGGGTGATCGGCGTGCCGGTCGCCCGCTACCGCGCCGCGGTCTTCGTGCTGTCCTCGATGTACGCGGGCCTGGCCGGGGTCCTGCTCGCGCTGATCTTCCAGCGGACGGTGCCGGACTACTTCGGCATGATCCTCTCGCTCGAATATCTCGCCATGATCGTCATCGGCGGACTCGGCTCGGTCGCCGGGGCGGTGGTCGGGGCCGCGTTCGTCTCCCTGCTGCCGCAGCTGCTGACCCGCTACAGCGACACGCTGCCCCTGGTCTCCGACCCCGGCACCGGCGGGATCGCACCGGGCGAGGCGTCCAGGTACCTCTACGGCGCCGCCGTCGTGGCGGTCGTGCTCTTCCTGCCGGGCGGCCTGATCAGGGTCGCCGCCCGGCGTCGCGCCAAGCCGAACGGCTCAAGGCCCACTCCAGGGGAGGAACGATGAGAAGGACATACGTGGCAAGGGTGGCCGCCGGGACGCTGGCCGCCCTGCTCGTGCTGGCCGGGTGCAGCTCCAAGGCCAAGGACGGGGACGACGACAAGGAGACGGCCGCCGGCGGCGTGAAGACCGGCGACGGCATCTCCGGCAAGACCATCAGCCTCGGCGCGCTCACCGACATGACCGGCGTGTACGCCACCCTCGGCAAGAGCGTCACACAGGCCCAGCAGCTCTATGTGAAGCAGGTCAACGCCGACGGCGGCATCTGCGGCTACCAGCTGGCGCTCACCGTCCGGGACCACGGCTACGACCCGCAGAAGGCGGTCTCCGGGTACACGGAGCTTGCGCCGAAGGTGCTGGGCTTCACGCAGTTCATCGGCTCGCCGTTCGTCGCCGCCGTGAAGCAGCGGGTGGACGGCCAGGACAAGGGCCTCGTGCTGCCGCAGGCCTGGTCGGCCACCCTGCTGGGCAGCCCGTACATCCGGGTCATCGGATCGACGTACGACATCGAGACGATCAACGCCGTCGACTTCCTGATCAAGGAGAAGGGCATCAAGGCGGGCGACAAGATCGGCCATGTGTACTTCGAGGGGGACTACGGCGAGAACGCCCTGGTCGGCTCCAAGTACATGGCGAAGGAGTCGGGGCTCACCGTCGTCGAGCAGAAGATCAAGCCGACCGACAACGACATGACCGCCCAGGTCGCCGCTCTCAAGCAGGCCGGTGTCAAGGCGATCGTGATCAGCGCGGGACCGCGCCAGGCGGCCTCGCTCGTCGGTGTCGCGGCGGCCGGAGGGTTCAATGTGCCGATCATCGGCAACAACTCGGCCTTCGCCCCGCAGCTGCTGGCCACCCAGGCGGGCCCGGCCCTGACGGCGAACTACTACGTGGCCTCGCCCTCTCTCCCCATCGGCGCCGACACTCCGGAGGGCAAGAAGCTCGTCGAGGACTACAAGGCGGCCTATCCGAAGGACTCCCTCGACAACGGTGTGGTGGCCGGCTGGACCGCGGCGGCCGCCTTCGGTGAGGCCCTGAAGAAGGCTTGCGACAGCAAGGACCTCACCCGCGAGGGCGTCGACAAGGCCCTGCTGACGATCGACGCCTTCGACCCGGGCTTCGGCGTCACCCAGGACTTCAGCGATCCGAAGTCCCCGTCCTCGAAGCAGAGCATCATCCTGAAGCCGGACAAGAGCGCCGTGGGCGGAATGACGGTGGTCCGGGAGGCGGCGGCCTCGACGGCGGCAGAGGGCTACACGCCGGGGGCGTGACACCAAAGGCCGAACAAGGGCCCCGAAAAAGCCGAAGGGCCCCGAACCGTGTGGTTCGGGGCCCTTCGGTACGTACAAGCGCGGCTCGTACAAGCACTACGGCAGCTGAGCCGCCCGTGCCTCACGCCGGTTGTCCCGGAAGTTGTTCACCTTCCGAGCCGTGGCGAAGAGGGGAATCACCGCGCCCATGACCAGCTGCAGCGCGCATCCGGTCTGCAGCAGCAGTATCCCGCTGGGAGCGTCGAAGGCCCAGGCCACGAGGAGGCCCATGCTGACGACGATCCAGGAGAGCATCGCGATGGCGAGGCGCCCCCTCGGCTTCGGGTACTCGACCCGGCTCACCATCAGCCAGGCGGTGCCGAGGATCGCCATGAGCGTGGCGACGAACGGCAGCTCGAGCAGCACGATGGAGACCACGGTGAGTGCCCCGAAGGGCGATGGCATGCCCTGGAACGTGCCGTCCTTGACCGTGACGCAGGAGAAGCGCGCGAGTCTCAGTACGACCGCGAGGAGGACCACGATGGCCCCCAGCGCCGCCACTCGCTGATGCGCGTCGTCCGCGACCATGCCGTAGACCAGCACGAAGTACGCCGGAGCGAGCCCGAAGCTGATCAGGTCGGAGAGGTTGTCCAGCTCGGCGCCCATGGGGGAGGAGCGCAGCTTGCGGGCGACCAGACCGTCGAAGAGGTCGAAGACCGCCGCGCACAGCATGAGGATGACGGCCGTGGCGGCGCTGTGCCGTGCCATGCCCGTCTCCTGGCTACCCGTGAGGTGCGGGATCAGGATGCCGGTGGTGGTGAAGTACACCGCCATGAAGCCGCAGGTCGCGTTGCCCAGGGTGAGGGTGTCCGCTATTGAGAGGCGGAGAGAGAGGGGCATCTCCTCTTCGTCGTCCACCTCGTCGGCCTCCGGCACCCAGCCGGTGCCGGCCTGCGTCTCGGGATCAATCACGGTCAATTCGAGTCACCCCAGCCACGGTCTTCTGACCGACCTCCACGTCCACCTCGACACCCTCGGGGAGATAGATGTCGACGCGCGAGCCGAACCGGATCAAGCCGATCCGCTCGCCCTGCTCGACCTTCGTACCCTGAGGGATATAAGGAACGATACGGCGGGCGACCGCGCCGGCGATCTGGATCATCTCGATGTCACCGAGCTCGGTGTCGAAGTGCCAGACGACGCGTTCGTTGTTCTCGCTCTCCTTGTTGAACGCCGGAACGAACCCACCGGGGATGTGCTCGACCGATGTCACCGTGCCGGAGAGAGGCGCGCGGTTGACGTGGACGTTCAGCGGGCTCATGAAGATCGCGACGCGGGTGCGTCCGTCCTTCCACGGCATGATGCTCTGCACCACACCGTCGGCGGGCGAGATGACCCTGCCCTGCGTGATCTCACGCTCTGGGTCGCGGAAGAACCACAGCATCCCCGCCGCGAGCGCGGTGGCGGGTACGGCCACGGCCTTGGCGACGCCGGAGTGGCGTGCGCGTGCCAGGCTGAGGGCTGCGGTGGCAACGGTCGGGAGAAGCCACGGCGATGCTCCGCGCGCGAGGCGTACGCCTGCCAGGCTGTCGCGAGGTGCAGAGGTTTGGCTGTGGGGCATGGATGACCTTCGTAGCGGATGATGCCGCGCTGCAAAAACGGGGGACGGCGGCTTTCCCGGGATCGTACCGGTCGCGGGCCACAACTGGGCAAGCCAGGAAGCCGAGTCGACGGCTGAAGAGTGCTGACGGGGTGTGATGTTCTTCTCGAAGGAAACACCCCTAACCGGGACATCTAGCCCTGGAGTCGGTACTCTTCGAGCAGCCTGCGCCCGATGATCATTTTCTGGATCTCGGCGGTACCTTCGCCGATCAGCAGCATCGGCGCCTCACGGTAGAGACGCTCGATCTCGTACTCCTTCGAGAAGCCGTAGCCACCGTGGATCCGGAAAGCGTCCTCGACTACTTCCTTGCAGTATTCGGAGGCGAGGTACTTCGCCATCCCTGCTTCGAGGTCGTTTCGTTCCCCGGAGTCCTTTTTGCGTGCTGCATTCACCATCATCGCATGGGCGGCCTCGACCTTGGTAGCCATCTCGGCCAGCTTGAACTGGATCGCCTGGTGCTGGGCGATCGGCTTGCCGAAAGTGTGACGCTGCTGGGCATAGGAGACACCCAGCTCAAATGCACGTTGTGCGACGCCACAGCCACGCGCCGCCACATTCACGCGGCCGACCTCGACCCCGTCCATCATTTGGTAAAACCCTCGGCCGGTGGTCCCGCCGAGCACGCGATTGGCCGGAATGCGCAGTCCGTCCATGATCAACTCGGTGGTGTCGACCCCCTTGTAGCCCATCTTGTCGATCTTCCCGGGGATGGTGAGGCCGGGGCGGACCTCTCCGAAGCCGGGCTCCTTCTCGATCAGGAAGGTCGTCATCGACTTGTGGGCCGGGGTGCCCTCGGGGTGTCCTTCGTCACTCTTCACGAGAACGGCCACCAGGTTCGACGTGCCGCCGTTCGTCAGCCACATCTTCTGACCGTTCAGGACGTACTCGTCGCCGTCCTTGACCGCCTTCGACGTGATCGCCGAGACATCCGAGCCGAGTGCCGGCTCCGACATCGAGAACGCGCCCCGCGTCTCGCCCAGCGCCATCCGCGGCAGGAAGTAGTCCTTCTGCTCCTGTGTGCCGTGCTGCTTGAGCATGTAGGCCACGATGAAGTGGGTGTTGATGATGCCGGACACCGACATCCAGCCACGGGCGATCTCCTCGACGCACAGCGCGTACGTCAGGAGGGACTCGCCCAGACCGCCGTACTCCTCCGGGATCATCAGCCCGAAGAGGCCCAACTCCTTGAGCCCGTCGACGATCTCCTGTGGGTACTCGTCGCGGTGCTCCAGCTCGGTGGCGACCGGGATGATCTCCTTGTCCACGAAGTCGCGGACGGTGGAGAGGATCTCCTGCTGGATTTCGGTGAGACCGGCGGTCTGGGCGAGTCGCGCCATGGCTACTTCTCCGTCTGCTTCAGCTCCGGGCGGCCGGGCTGCTCGCCGCCGCGCTCCTTGATGTACGTCTCGGTGGGGACCATCACCTTGCGGCGGAACACGCAGACCAGCGTGCCGTCCTGCTTGTAGCCCTTGGTCTCCACGTAGACGATCCCGCGGTCCGACTTGGACCTCGACGGCGTCTTGTCGAGGACCGTGGTCTCGCCGTAGATCGTGTCGCCGTGGAAGGTCGGCGCCACGTGCTTCAGCGACTCGACCTCCAGGTTGGCGATCGCCTTGCCGGACACGTCGGGGACCGACATGCCGAGCAGCAGCGAGTAGATGTAGTTCCCGACGACGACGTTCTTCCCGAAGTCGGTCGTCTTCTCCGCGTAGTTGCTGTCCATGTGGAGCGGGTGGTGGTTCATGGTCAGCAGACAGAAGAGGTGGTCGTCGTACTCGGTGACCGTTTTTCCGGGCCAGTGCTTGTAGACCGCGCCGATCTCGAACTCTTCGTAGGTGCGTCCGAACTGCATGGTGCTCAGGCCTCCGGGGCTTCGAACTTGGACGTGCGCTGCATGCCGGCGGCCCGGCCCTTGCCGGAGATGACGAGCGCCATCTTGCGGCTGGCCTCGTCGATCATCTCGTCGCCGAGCATCGCGGAGCCCTTCTTGCCGCCCGCCTCGGACGTGCAGTACTCGTAGGCGTCCAGGATCAGTTCGGCGTGGTCGAAGTCCTCCTGGGAGGGCGAGAAGATCTCGTTCGACGCCTCGACCTGACCCGGGTGCAGCACCCACTTGCCGTCGAAGCCGAGGGCGGCGGCGCGCTGCGCGACCTCGCGGTAGCCGTCCACGTTGCGGATCTGGAGGTACGGGCCGTCGATCGCCTGGAGGTCGTAGGTACGGGCCGCCATCAGGATCTTCATCAGGATGTAGTGGTAGGCGTCCGCGCCGTAGCCGGGCGGCTGCTCGCCCACGACCAGGGTCTTCATGTTGATCGACGCCATGAAGTCGGCCGGGCCGAAGATGATGGTCTCGGTGCGCGGCGAGGCGGCCGCGATCTCGTTGACGTTGACCAGACCCTTGGCGTTCTCGATCTGCGCCTCGATACCGATCTTGCCGACCTCGAAGCCCATCGTCTTCTCGATCTGCGTCAGCAGGAGGTCGAGCGCGACAACCTGCTGGGCGTCCTGCACCTTCGGCAGCATGATGCAGTCGAGGTTCGGACCGGCGCCCTCGACAACCGTCACGACATCGCGGTACGTCCACTCCGTCGTCCAGTCGTTGACCCGCACGACCCTCGTCTTGCCGGTCCAGTCGCCCTCGTTGAGGAACTTGACGATGGTGTGCCGCGCCTCGGGCTTGGCGAGCGGCGCGCACGCGTCCTCGAGGTCGAGGAAGACCTGGTCCGCGGGGAGGCCCTGCGCCTTCTCCAGGAAGCGGGGGTTGCTTCCCGGCACCGCGAGGCAGGAGCGGCGGGGACGCAGACGGTTGACGGTCATGCGGGGACCTCCAGGGGGTCGAGCTTGTTCGCTTTGCGGATCTCGTCGACGATACGGGCGATGATTCCGGTGATGTCGAAGTCCTTCGGGGTGAAGACCGCGGCCACTCCAGCGGCCTTCAGCAGTTCGGCGTCGGCGTTCGGGATGATCCCGCCCGCGATCACCGGGATGTCGGCCGCACCGGCCTCGCGCAGCCTCTCCAGCACGTCCGGCACCAGCTGCGCGTGCGAGCCGGACAGGATCGAGAGACCGACGCCGTGCACGTCCTCGGCGACGGCCGCGGCCACGATCTCCTCAGGGGTGAGCCGGATGCCCTGGTAGACCACCTCGAACCCGGCGTCGCGGGCCCGCACGGCGATCTGCTCGGCGCCGTTGGAGTGCCCGTCCAGGCCCGGCTTGCCCACCAGGAAGCGGAGTTTGCCGACGCCGAGGTCGCGGGCGGTCCTCTCCACCTTGCGGCGCACCAGCGCCATCGCGGTGCCCTCCTCGGCGGTGACCGCGACGGGCGCGGACGAGACGCCGGTGGGAGCCCGGAACTCGCCGAACACCTCGCGCAGCGCCCCGGACCACTCGCCGGTCGTGACGCCGGCGCGGGCGCACTCCAGGGTGGCTTCCATGAGGTTGTCGGTGCCCTTGGCGGCCGCCTTCAGCCGCTCCAGCGCCTTGCACGGGCGCGGGTGGTTGAACGGCGGCTGATACCGGGTGTCGCGCCAGTTCTGGAGGGCCCCGACCACTCGGGCCTCGACCGCCGGGTCGACCGTCTGGATCGCCGCGTCCAGGTCGGCCGTGAGCGGGTTCGGCTCGGTCGAGTCGAAGATGTTGACGCCGACGATCTTCTCCTGGCCGGACTCGATACGGGCCCGGCGCTCGGCGTGCGAGGAGACGAGCTGCGACTTCAGGTAGCCCGACTCGACGGCGGCCATCGCGCCGCCCATCTCCTCGATGCGGTCCATCTCGGCGAGCGACTCCTCCACCAGGGAAGCCACTTTGGCCTCGATGACGTGCGAGCCCTCGAAGATGTCCGCGTACTCCAGCAGGTCGCTCTCGTAGGCGAGCACCTGCTGCATGCGCAGCGACCACTGCTGGTCCCAGGGCCGGGGCAGGCCCAACGCCTCGTTCCAGGCGGGGAGTTGCACGGCACGCGCGCGGGCGTCCTTCGAAAGCGTCACGGCCAGCATCTCAAGGACGATCCGCTGGATGTTGTTCTCCGGCTGAGCCTCGGTCAGACCGAGGGAGTTGACCTGGACGCCGTACCGGAAGCGCCGCTGCTTGGGGTCCTCGATGCCGTACCGCTCGCGCGTGATCTGATCCCAGATCCGCCCGAACGCCCGCATCTTGCACATCTCCTCGATGAAGCGGACGCCCGCGTTCACGAAGAAGGAGATACGCGCGACGACATCACCCTTGCGGTCCTCGGCGATCTGCCTCGACGCGAACACCGCGTCCAGGACGGCGATCGCGGTGGACATCGCGTACGCGATCTCCTGGACCGGGGTGGCTCCCGCCTCCTGGAGGTGGTAGCTGCAGATGTTGATCGGGTTCCACTTGGGGATGTGGTTCACCGTGTAGGTGATCATGTCCGTCGTCAGCCGGAGCGAGGGAACCGGCGGGAAGACGTGCGTCCCCCGCGACAGGTACTCCTTCACGATGTCGTTCTGGGTCGTCCCCTGGAGCTGGGTGATGTCCGCGCCCTGCTCCTCGGCGACGACCTGATAGAGCGCCAGCAGCCACATGGCGGTGGCGTTGATGGTCATCGAGGTGTTCATCTGCTCCAGCGGGATGTCCTGGAACAGCCGGCGCATGTCACCGAGGTGCGAGACCGGCACGCCGACCCGGCCGACCTCGCCGCGGGCGAGGATGTGGTCGGGGTCGTACCCGGTCTGCGTCGGCAGGTCGAAGGCCACGGAGAGGCCCGTCTGCCCCTTGGCGAGGTTGCGCCGGTACAGCTCGTTGGAGGCCTCTGCCGTGGAGTGACCGGCGTACGTCCGCATCAGCCACGGCCGGTCCTTCTGGCGCTCTGTCATCGATGACCTCAGATGTTCCGGAAGCGGTTGATGGCGTCGATGTGCTGGGCGCGCTTCTCCTCGTCGCGGACGCCCAGGCCCTCGCGGGGCGCGAGCGCCAGGACTCCGACCTTGCCCTGATGCAGGTTGCGGTGCACGTCGTAGGCGGCCTGCCCGGTCTCCTCCAGGGAGTACACCCGGGAGAGCGTCGGGTGGATCTTGCCCTTGGCGACGAGCCGGTTGGCCTCCCAGGCCTCGCGGTAGTTCGCGAAGTGCGAGCCGACGATCTTCTTCAGGGACATCCACAGGTAGCGGTTGTCGTACTCGTGGTTGTACCCGGAGGTCGAGGCGCAGGTGACGATCGTGCCGCCCTTGCGGGTGACGTAGACGCTCGCGCCGAAGGTCTCGCGGCCCGGGTGCTCGAAGACGATGTCGACGTCCTCGCCACCGGTCAGCTCACGGATCCGCTTCCCGAAGCGCTTCCACTCCTTGGGGTCCTGGTTGTGCTCGTCCTTCCAGAACTTGTAGTCCTCGGCGTTGCGGTCGATGATCGCCTCGGCGCCCATCGCCCGGCAGATGTCCGCCTTCTGGGGGCTGCTCACGACACAGATGGGGTTGGCGCCGCCGGCCAGCGCGAACTGCGTGGCGTACGAGCCGAGCCCACCGCTCGCGCCCCAGATCAGGACGTTGTCGCCCTGCTTCATACCGGCGCCGTTGCGGGAGACCAGCTGGCGGTACGCGGTGGAGTTCACCAGGCCCGGAGCTGCGGCCTCCTCCCAGCTGAGGTGGTCCGGCTTCGGCATCAGCTGGTTGGACTTGACGAGTGCGATCTCTGCCAGGCCGCCGAAGTTGGTCTCGAAGCCCCAGATGCGCTGCTCGGGGTCGAGCATCGTGTCGTTGTGGCCGTCGGACGACTCCAGCTCGACGGACAGGCAGTGCGCCACGACCTCGTCGCCGGGCTTCCAGGCGTTCACGCCGGGCCCTGTGCGCAGCACGACGCCCGCGAGGTCGGAGCCGATGATGTGGTACGGCAGGTCGTGCCGCTTGGTGAGCTCGCTGAGCCTGCCGTAGCGCTCCAGGAACCCGAAGGTCGCCATCGGCTCGAAGATCGAGGTCCACACCGAGTTGTAGTTGACCGAGGAGGCCATGACGGCCACCAGGGCCTCGCCCGGGCCGAGCTCGGGCACCGGCACGTCGTCCAGGTGGATCGACTTGCGGGGGTCCTTGTCGCGGGTGGCGAGGCCGGCGAACATCTCCGTCTCGTCCTTGTGCACGGTGATCGCGCGGTACGACTCGGGGAGCGGCAGAGCGGCGAAGTCGGCGGACGTAGCTGTCCCCGACTGGATCGCGTCCAGGATTTCCTTCACGGTGTTGCCTCCGGCGACTGGCGTCTTGAGGGGAGACGCTGAGGGTTACGTCGGTGCTGCTGGGGTGAGGGGTGTGCCGTCGGTTCGGCGGAGGTGATGCTGTGGCAGCGCTGGGTCGGCGCAGAAGGTTGCCTGTGACGCAGGCGTCCGGGCGCGCTCGCCATTGGCTTGCGGGGACAGCCGACGTACGAAAGGTCTCTGCACGCCGGCCGCCCGGACTCCTTCAAGGTATGGCACGGCGTGTCACGTGACAAGGCACGGAGTGCCAGAAGTTGCGCTCAGGTGAAATCTTTACGTAACACTTGAGCGATGATCGATCAGGTGGGGCGCAAAACGGCATGAAAACGCCGGACGAGCCAGGTCAAGCCCGTCCGGCGATCGAGGACAAGCGGCGAAGCCGCGGTTTCCTGAGGGGAAGTGGTTACGACCGGTCGCGGAGAGCCTGCTCGATGGTCCGCATGACCTGGTCGAGCGGAGCATCGACCCGGGCGACGGTCACCAGCACGTCCCCCTCCGTGAAGGAGGAAGCCGGTGCCGCCTGCGGCGCGACCTCGCGCCCGGCGCCGATCCCGGTCCCGAAGGTCTTGCGGACGATCGAGAAGGCGTGGTCCAGCTGGGTCTCGACGTCCCCCTGGCCCCCGGCCCGCAGCCAGCGCCGCAGCACGTGATTGTGTGCCGTCACCACGGCGGACGCGGCGACCTCCGCCAGCAGCGGGTCGTCGTTGGCGTCGTCGTCGTGCGCGTGCTCGTCGAAGTGGCCCAGCAGATAGCGGGTGAACAGTCGCTCGTAGCGCGCCACGGAGGCGATCTCGGCCTCGCGCAGCGTCGGCACCTCGCGCGTGAGCTTGTAGCGCGAGACGGAGATCTCGGGCTGGGCCGCGTACATCTTCATGACTTCCTTGATGCCACGGCACACCGTGTCGAGCGGGTGCTCGTGCGCGGGAGCCGCGTTCAGCACCGCCTCGGCCCGGATCAGGGTGTCGTCGTGGTCCGGGAAGATCGCCTCTTCCTTGGAACGGAAGTGGCGGAAGAAGGTGCGACGGGCCACCCCGGCCTGGGCGGCGATCTCGTCGACGGTGGTCGCCTCGTACCCCTTGGTCGCGAACAGCTCCATGGCCGCGGCCGCCAGCTCGCGACGCATCTTGAGCCGCTGGGCCGCCGCGCGAGTGCCCGCGGCACTCTCCGGCGCGTCGGGCGTGGCTGGTGTACGTGAGGACTTGGCGGGCTGGGACATGACCCGAACGTACTGCATATGTGCAGGGGAGTGCGCATGTCCGGGGATCCCCCCGCCCTCCGTGGGCGGGGGGTTTCCGGCCGGGTCGAGCAGGCCGCCCCAGTGGGCGCTGTCCGCGAACCAGTCGCCCTCTCGCTCAGCGGCGGGCATATTCGCGGAAGCCGCGGCCCGTCTTGCGGCCGAGGCAGCCCGCGGCCACCAGGTGCTCCAGGAGCGGCGCCGGGGCGAGCCCCGGGTCGCGGAACTCGCGGTGCAGCACCTTCTCGATGGCCAGCGAGACATCGAGGCCGACGACGTCCAGGAGCTCGAAGGGGCCCATGGGGTAACCGCCGCCGAGCTTCATCGCGGCGTCGATGTCGTCGAGCGTCGCGTAGTGCTCCTGGACCATCTTGATCGCGTTGTTCAGGTACGGGAACAGCAGCGCGTTCACGATGAAACCGGCCCGGTCCCCGCAGTCCACCGGGTGCTTGCGGATCTTCGCGCAGACCTCCCGCACGGTGGCGTGCACGTCGTCCTCGGTCAGGACCGTCCGCACGACCTCGACGAGTTTCATCGCCGGGGCCGGGTTGAAGAAGTGCATGCCGATCACGTCCTGCGGGCGCGAGGTGGCGCGGGCGCAGGCCACGACGGGCAGCGAGGAGGTGGTGGTGGCGAGGATCGCGCCGGGCTTGCAGACCTTGTCGAAGGTCGCGAACAGCTGCTGCTTGATCTCCAGGTCCTCGGCGACCGCCTCCAGGGCGAGATCGACGTCCTCGAAGGCGTCGTACGAGCCCGCCGGCGTGATCCGGTCCAGGGTTCCCGCCGCGGCCTCGGCCGTCATCCGCCCCTTGTCGACAGACCGCGAAAGCGACTTGCCGATACGGGCCTTGGCGGCCTGCGCCTTCTCCTCGCTGCGGGCGGCGAGGACGACCTCGTACCCGGCCTTCGCGAACACCTCGGCGATGCCGGACGCCATCGTGCCGGAGCCGGCGACACCGACGGAGCGGACGGTGCGGCCGGGCGCCGCGGCGGCGCCTTCGAGGGGAGTCAGGGCGTCCCGCACGACACTCGCGCTGTTGGAAGCCTCGTACGAGTAGAAGCCGCGCCCCGACTTCCTGCCGGTCAGGCCCGCCTCGCTGAGCTGCTTGAGGATGGGCGCGGGGGCGTGCAGCCGGTCGTGCGACTCGGCGTACATGGCCTCCAGGACCGTGCGCGCGGTGTCGACGCCGATCAGGTCGAGCAGTGCGAGGGGTCCCATCGGCAGCCCGCAGCCGAGCTTCATCGCGGCGTCGATGTCCTCGCGGGAGGCGTACTTCGCCTCGTACATCGCGGCGGCCTGGTTGAGGTAGCCGAACAGCAGCCCGTCGGCGACGAAGCCGGGGCGGTCGCCGACCGCGACGGGCTCCTTGCCGAGTTCGATGGCCAGGTCGGTGACCGCGGCGACGGCCCCCGGCGCGGTCAGCACCGAGGAGACGACCTCGACGAGCTTCATCGCGGGCGCCGGGTTGAAGAAGTGCAGGCCAAGGACGCGCTCGGGGCGGGCCGAGTCGGCGGCGAGGCGCGTCACGGACAGGGCGTTCGTGCCGGTGGCGAGGATCGTCTCCGGGCGCACGATGTCGTCGAGCGCGCGGAAGACCTGCTGCTTGATGTCGTACGACTCCGGGGTCACCTCGATGACCAGGTCCGCGTCGGCCGCGGCCGCGAGGTCGGTGAACGTGCGGAAGCGGGAGAGGACGTCCTCACGCTCCTGCTCGGTGAGCCGCTCGCGGCGCACGGCGCGGGCGGTGGAGGCTTCGAGCGCCGTGACCGCCTGGGCGGCCTGGGCCTCGCTGATGTCGATGCCGATGACTTCGCGGCCGGCGCGTGCCAGAACCTCGGCGATGCCGGTGCCCATCGTGCCGAGGCCGATGACGGCGACGGTCTTGAGCGGGGACAGAGAGGTGTCGGAAAGGGGAGTGGCCATCGCGGGACTCCAGGGAGAGGGTGACGACTGAGGAGCGCACGCGGGTACGCCGACAGGCGCACACCGTGCGGAGGTTCTTGCGGGTGATTCCGGGCTGACAAGCGCACACGCCCGGTGCCGTTCCTGGGCGAAGCGTCCAGGGAACGTGAAGCCGACTGGCTCTGTCCCGGAGCCATGTCGTACTGAGGTACCTGAAGTACCGAACCGACTGCTCTCCCGGCGGCTGCGTCACCAGGCCACCGTGAGTAGAACGCGAGTGGGTAACTCGCTCGTCTGAGCTTAACCCGCCAGTAACGAGCGCGCCAGCCCCCGAGTTTGTGATGTACGTCCCCGCACCTCAGAGGTTTCCCTAGGCTCGGCGTCATGGACGAAGAGTTGCGATCACTCACGGAGCGTTTACGAGGCGAGTCCGGGGCTTCGGCGGCGTACGACCGTCTCGCGGCGACCGAGGACGCCGACGAACTGGCGGCAGCACTGACCGAGCCCGGACAGCCACTGTGGGCACGGGAGTTGGTCGCCTTCCGGCTCGGGGCCGCCGGGGACCGGCGGGCCTTCGAGGCACTTGTCCTGTTCCTCAACCACCGCGAACCGCAGCGCTGCGCGTCCGCCGCCTGCGCCCTGGCCCGGCTCGGTGATCCCCGCACCTCCCGCGCCGCGGCCGCACTCGCCACCAACGAACTGCGCGTCGCCTACGCCCTGCATCCGGTACGCCTGCTGGCCGAGCTGCGCGCCCCCGAGGCCGTGCCCGCGCTGATCACCACCCTGGAACGCAGGCTGCGCCCGCACGATCCACACCGCAGGGTCGCCCTCGCCTGCGTGGAGGGGCTGGGCGCGCTCGGCGACGTACGGGCTAGACCGGTCCTCACGGAAGCGCTGGCGCATCCGACGCTCGCGGAGGCGGCGGTGCGGGCGCTGGCACGGCTACCGAAGACGTAGGCCCCGAGTCAGTCGCTCTCGGCGCCGGACAGAACGCGGACGTAACGCACCTCAGGCACCGCGACACCGTCCACGTCGAAAGGCTCCTCGGCGCCGTCGGGGGTGAACCCGGCCCGCTCGTAGAAACGGCGGGCCCGGGTGTTGCCCTTGAGTACCCACAGCAGCATCCGCCCGTGTCCGGCGGCGGCACACCGCGCGACCGACTCACTCAGCAGCGCCTGCCCCACCCCGTCCCCGGCCCGGTCGGGATGCACATAGATCGCGTACAACTCGACGTCCTCGGTGCGGACTTCACCGTCCCGGTACGGTCCGTGGCAGACCCAGCCGACCACCTCGCCGTCCCGCTCGGCGACCAGGTTCACGATCTCGGTGCCGCCCCGCCCGAAGCGCTCGCGGCGCCGCGCCGCGTCCTCCTCCACGCTGAGCGAGTCGAGATACGACTGAGGTATCAGCCCCTTGTACGCGGTCTGCCAGCCGCGGATACGGATCTCGGCGACACGGGCACAGTCGTCGAGGGTCATCTCGCGGACCCGGAGGTCACTCACGCGCCCATCACCGCGTACGCCTCGAAAGCCGAGGCGGGAGGGCCCGTCGGGGGCGGGAAGGGGAGTCGGGTCACTCATGCGTCCATGGTGGACCATGGGTCCGACAACGCCCCCGACGGGCCGCTGCTCAGGCGGTGTTCAGCCCCGGAAGCCGAGCAGGCCGTGCAGTGTCGAGCCGCGCGAGGCGGTGGAGGCGGCCTTCGTGCTCAGCGGTTTCGGGTCGGGGAGCGTCTTGCACACCGCGTCGACCTCGCCGCCGCTGCGCGGCACCTTGCCGTCGGTCAGGTACGCCGCCAGGTGCTTGTCCAGGCAGGCGTTGCCGCTCAGCGAGATGCCGTGGTTCCCGCCGCCCTGCTCGACCACCAGGCTGGAGCCGCGCAGCAGGCCGTGGACGGTGACGCCGCCCTCGTACGGGGTGGCCGCGTCGTTCGTGGCCTGGAAGAGCAGCGCCGGTGGGATGGCGTCGTTGGCGACGTCCACCGGCTGGAGCGAGTCCGTCGGCCAGAACGCGCATGGCGCGTTGTACCAGGCGTTGCTCCAGGCCATGAACGGCGCCTTCTCGTACACCGCCGAGTTGTCCTCGCGCCACCGGTTCCAGTCCCGCGGCCAGGGCGCGTCACGGCACTGTACCGAGGTGTAGACGCTGTAGCTGTTGTCGCCGGCGGCGTCGACTGCGGCGAATTTGTCGTACGCCCTGACCAGCGGGACCGCGTTCTTGTCGTTCACGTAGGCCGCGAACGCCCCGGCGAGATAGGGCCAGTAGCCGTTGTAGTAGCCGCCGGGAGTGAACGTGTCCTCCACCTGGGAGGCGCCCACCTTCTTGCCCGCGGGCTTCTTGGCCAGCGCCGCGCGCATCGCGTACCACTTGGCCTCGATCTTCGCGGGGTCGGTGCCGAGCTTGTAGGTGGTGTTGTGCTTGGCGACCCAGGACAGGAAGGCCCGGTGCCGGTCGTCGAAGGCGAAGTCCTGCATGAGGTTGTCGGCGTACCACACACCGGTGGGATCGACGATGGAGTCCAGGACCAGGCGCCGTACGCGGTCAGGGTGGAGCTTGGCGTAGACGGCGCCCAGGTAGGTGCCGTACGAGTACCCGAAGTAGTTGATCTGCCCGGCGCCGAGCGCGTGCCGGATCGCGTCCATGTCCTGGACCGAGCTCACCGTGTCGATGTACGGCAGGAGCTTCGCGTACTTGGTGCCGCAGGCCTTCGCGAACGACTCGGCGCGCGTGAGGTTGGCCTTCTCGAGCGCCGGGGTGCTGGGCACGGTGTCCGGGCGCCCCGGGTTGAAGTACCCCGGCTTGCAGTTCAGGGCGGGCTTGCTCGCGCCGACACCGCGCGGGTCGAAGCCGATCACGTCGTACTGCGCCGCCACCGCCCTGGGCAGTGCGGACGCGACGTAACCGGCGAGAGTGCGTCCGCTCGCGCCTGGGCCGCCGGGGTTCACCAGCAGCGGACCCTGGTACTTCTTCGCGGTGTGCGGGACGCGCGAGAGGGCCAGGGTGATCCGCTCGCTGTACGGGTTCGAGTGGTCGAGCGGCACCTGCAAGGACGCGCACTGGAGCGTCGGATAGGCGCTGGTGCCGCACTTCTTCCAGGTGAGCTTCGCGGTCCGGTCGGTGCGCGGTGCGGTCGCGGCGCCGGCGCTCGCGTCTGCGGGGACCGATGCGATCATCCCGGCCACCACCGCGGCAGCACCGCACAGAGCAGCTGCGCGTTTCGTCATGAAGCCTCCCAGGGACGGAGGATTGTGAGCCGTGCACGCCACGGCCTTCGCCGCATCGTCCCGGAGAGGGGGTCCGTAAGAACCCGTTCTGGCGAGACTTGACCCGATTGGGTCGCGGGATGCGCTCGGATGCCCTGGAGAGGCCCGTGATCACAGGAGCGTGAGCTGTGTCGGTTGCTGCGCCGGTTCCGGTGCGGCGGGCTCCGGTGCCGCGATCCTGCGGGGCATCCCCGCGCGCGAGGGACCGATGCCGTACTCCTGGGCCAGCTCGTGCACCTGACGGGTGATCCGGCGCTGGTACCACTTCGGGGCGTAGGAGCCCTCCGCGTACAGCCGCTCGTAACGGCGTACGAGATGCGGGTGGTAGTGCGCCAGCCAGGCCATGAACCACTCGCGCGCGCCGGGTCGCAGATGCAGCACGAGCGGGGTCACGGAGGTGGCGCCGGAGGCCGCGATCGCCCTTACAGTGGCGCGCAGTTGGGCCGGGTCGTCACCCAGGAAGGGGATAACGGGGGCCATCAGGACCCCGCAGCCGATGCCGTGGTCCGTCAGGGTGCGTACGGCGTCCAGGCGGCGCTCCGGCGCGGGCGTGCCCGGCTCGACGGTGCGCCACAACTGGCCGTCGGTGAAGCCCACGGAGACGGAGATGCCCACGTCGGTGACCTCGGAGGCCTGCTTCAGGAGGTCGAGGTCGCGCAGGATCAGCGTGCCCTTGGTGAGGATCGAGAAGGGGTTCGCGTGGTCGCGCAGGGCGGCGATGATGCCGGGCATCAGCTGGTAGCGGCCCTCCGCCCGCTGGTAGCAGTCGACGTTGGTGCCCATCGCGATGTGCTCGCCGTGCCAGCGGCGTGAGCCGAGCTGGCGGCGCAGCAGGTCCGGCGCGTTCACCTTCACCACGATCTGGGAGTCGAAGTCGAGGCCCGTGTCGAGGTCCAGATAGCTGTGCGTCTTGCGGGCGAAGCAGTACACACACGCGTGCGTGCAGCCCCGATAGGGGTTCACCGTCCACTCGAACGGCATGCGGGAGGCCCCCGGCACCCGGTTCACGATCGACTTGGCCCGGATCTCGTGGAAGGTGATGCCCCGGAACTCCGGGGTGTCGAAGGTACGGGTGGTCACCGCGTCCGCGCCGAACAGCGCGGCGTCCCGGGCGGGATTCCCTGCGGGGTCCGCTGTGAGGTTCTCCCAGCGCATGACGCCTCCTCGGTAGCACTGACCACAGAATAGAACACATGTTCCCTTGATCGTGCGACCTCCTATTCCGTGTCCCGCGCGGCACCCTGTGAGGACCCCGATTTGGGCGGCCCGGCCGGGGGGTGGTTGGGTGGCCGCACACCCCGAGAAACCAAGTGCTGGAGGAAGTGCAATGGCGCAGGTCGAGGCCACGACTGAACGGGTCATCGCGGCGGACGCGGAGGCGGTGTTCGACGCCCTGGCCGACTACACCGGCACACGCGCGAAGCTGCTGCCCGAGCACTTCAGCGAGTACGAGGTGCGCGAGGGCGGCGACGGCGAGGGCACCCTCGTCCACTGGAAGCTCCAGGCCACCAGCAAGCGGATCCGCGACTGCCTGCTCGAGGTGAGCGAGCCCACCGACGGCGAGCTCGTCGAGAAGGACCGCAACTCCTCGATGGTCACCACCTGGCGTGTCACTCCCGCCGGTGAGGGCAAGTCGCGTGCCGTAGTCACCACCGTCTGGAACGGCGCGGGCGGCATCGGCGGCTTCTTCGAGAAGACCTTCGCGCCCAAGGGTCTCGGCAGGATCTACGACCTGGTGCTCGCCAAGCTCGCCGCCGAGGTGGAGAAGTAGCCCCAAGGGCGACTTCGTGAGGTGTGCGGTCCAAGAGGCAACTCTCCAGGGCGTGTTGTCACCCTCACCGTTTCGAGTGGATCTCTCTCTGGCGTGCCGTTGTGCCGTAACTCGTCGCGCTTGCCTGCAGTTGTCGCGTAAGCGGGAATTGTGCGGGTAGGTGCGACGAGGGGAGCGGTACGTGGGCGGGATCACTCTGGTGAAGGACGAACCGGCTGCCGCACCCCCGCAGAACCCCGAACCACAGGCCGCCGGGATCGCCCAACTGGGGCCGCGCCAGGTCCGGTTGGTCTTCTTCGGGCTCATGCTCGCGCTGCTGCTCGCGGCGCTCGAGCAGATGATCGTCGCCACCGCGCTCCCGAAGATCGTCGGAGAGCTGCACGGCCTGGACAAGATGTCCTGGGCGATCACCGCCTATCTGCTCACCTCCACCGTCGGACTCCCGATCTACGGCAAGCTCGGCGACCTCTTCGGCCGCAAGGGCGTCTTCCAGTTCGCGATCGTCGTCTTCGTCATCGGCTCCGCGCTGGCCGGCTGGTCGCGCACCATGGACCAGCTGATCGCCTTCCGCGCACTCCAGGGCGTCGGCGCGGGCGGCCTCATGATCGGCGTGCAGGCGATCATCGCCGACATCGTCCCGCCGCGTGAACGCGGCCGCTTCATGGGCCTGATCGGCGCCGCCTTCGGCCTCGCCTCCGTCGCAGGCCCGCTCCTCGGGGGCTATTTCACGGACCACCTCTCCTGGAGGTGGTGCTTCTACATCAACGTGCCCTTCGGCCTGCTCACCCTGGCCGTCGTCACCGCCGTACTGAAACTGCCGAAGCCCACCGCCCGAGCGCGCCTCGACGTGCTCGGGGCGCTGCTGCTCGCCGCCGCGTCGACCTGCCTTGTCCTGCTGACCAGTTGGGGCGGCACCGAGTACGCGTGGGACTCGCGGGTCATCCTCGGGCTCGGCGCGGGTGCGCTCGCCGCGACGGTCCTCTTCCTCGTCGCCGAGCACTTCGCCGCCGAACCCCTCATCCCCCTGAGGCTGTTCAGGGACGGCGTCTTCAACATCACCGCCCTGGTGGGCCTGATCATCGGCGTCGCCCTGTTCGGCGCCGCCAGCTATCTGCCGACGTTCCTGCAGATGGTGGACGGCGCCTCGGCCACCGAGTCCGGGCTCCTGATGCTCCCCATGATGGGCGGCATCGTCGGCGCCTCGGTCATCTCCGGGCAGCTCATCAGCAGGACAGGCCGCTACAAGGTCCACCCGATCCTCGGCGGCGCCCTCTCGGTCGTCGGCATGTGGCTGCTCTCCCGGCTCGAAGTGGACACGCCCCGGCTGCACTACAGCATCTGGATGGCGGTCCTCGGTGCCGGAATCGGCATGGTGATGCCGGTGCTGATCCTCGCCGTGCAGAATTCCGCGCGCCCCGCCGACCTCGGCACCGCGACCAGCGCCAACAACTACTTCCGGCAGATCGGCGGCAGCGTCGGAGCGGCCGTCTTCGGCACGCTGTTCGCCAACCGGCTCGCCGACGAACTCGCCGACCGCCTCCCCGCGCACGGGGGCACCGGAGTTCCGGACTCCGAGTCCCTCACCCCGCAGCTCGTGCACGCGATGCCGGCCGCCCTGCGCGACGACTACATCAGGGCGTACGCGGAAGCCATGCCGCGGATCTTCCTCTACCTCGTGCCGGTACTCGTCCTCGGCCTGCTCATCGCCTTCTTCCTCAAGGAGAAACCTCTGGTGTCCCACAACGCCCCCGCCACCGAAGCCGAGTCCGCACGGCTCACCCAGATCCCGCACGCCCGCACGTCGTACGCCGCCGGGATCCCCGTCTGCGGCACGGTGCAGCACCCCGACGGCACCGTCGTGCCGCGAGCCGCGCTCACCCTCATCGACGTCGCGGGACAGCAGATCGGGCGGGGCGCCAGCGGCGAGGACGGGCGGTACGCGCTGTCCACGCCGGGGTCGGGGTCGTACGTCCTGATCGCCGCGGCGGGAGGCCACCAGCCGCAGGCCGTCTCGGTGACCGTCGGCGAGCGTCCCGTGGAGCTCGACGTCGTGCTCGGCGGTGCGGGGCGCCTCGCCGGGAGCGTGCTGACGGCGGACGGCACCCCCGTGCGCGAGGCCATCGTCACGCTCACCAACGTCCACGGGGAGGTCGTCGCCACCACCCGCAGCGGACGCGAAGGGGGCTATGTCATCACGGAGTTGGTCGCGGGCGAGTACACCCTCGCCGCCAGCGCGCCCGCCTTCCGCCCGGCCGCGCTCCCCGTCTCCGTCCAGGCCGCCCGCGAAACCCGCCAGGACGTCGAACTCGCCGGCGGCGCAGTGCTGCGCGGCACCGTGCGGGCCGGTGGCGGGCGCCCGGTGGAGGACGCGCGCGTGACCCTCCTCGACGCCGCCGGCAACGTGGTGGACACGCTCACCACCGGAGCCGACGGAACGTTCCGGTTCGTGGATCTGTCCTCCGGAGAGTACACCGTCATCGCGGCCGGCTATCCGCCGGTGGCCACCGTGCTCCAGGTCGCCGGGGGCGGCAGGACGGAGCGCGACCTGCAACTCGGGCACGAGGACTAGGCATCGCCGGACCACGCCGCGCCCGCAACGCGCCGGAGGCTACCCGCGAGTTCAATTCCGGAATTGCCACACATCGGAACCGGCCACCGCCGTACGGTAGTAGTGGCGGCACAGATCTTGCGGAGCCGGTGGGAGAGAGGGCCTGGGCCATGGACCGTGGCACCGAAGCGGGCGCAACTCCCAGCAGCGGAGCTGGGAACGGCGCGGTGGAGCACGCCGCCGCCGGACGAATCCCCCTGGCCGTGGTGGTCGTGGACCGCGGCGGGCTGGTGTCGCACTGGAGCACCGGTGCCAGGCGCCTGTTCGGCGCCTCCAAGGAGGACGCGGTGGGCCGGCCCGCCGTCGATCTGCTCCCGGTGTCCGGCGCGCTCCCCGAAGACGACGAAACGGCGCCCTACGGGGCGTACGCGGCCTACGACGGACTCGGCCCCGACCTGGAGTCCTCCCTCGACGGGCGGCTCTCCTACCCGGCCGCGGGGCGCGCCCGGCTCACCGTGACCGGCCGCGACCGGGTCGATGTCCTGTGGTGGGCCTATCCCCTCGTGGGCCCCGGGCAGGAACGGCTGCTGGTGCTGGCCGCCGACGCCGGCGCGATGCGCCACGAGGACCAGGACCTCGATGGGGCGGCCGTCGAGCGCATGGCGCCCGGCTTCGCGCTGCACACCGACTTCCCCGGCGCCGAGGAACTGGCCCGCGGGCTCCCCGAGATCCTGCCCAGCATGAGCGTGGGCGAGGGTGCCCGGATCGTCGCGCAGATCCTCGAACTGGGCTATCCCGTCCTGGAGTTCAGCCAGAACGACCGGGTGCCCGTCACCCCCGACTGGGGCGTGCCCCGGCGCACCGAGCGCAAGGCGCGCCGCGAGCGGGCGGCCAGGGCGGCGGTCACCGGTGAACCCCTGCCCAGCGACGTCCAGGACGAGGGCGAGGACCTCGAATACGTCGCTGTACGCGAGCGCCTGGAGTTCCTCAACGAAGTCAGCGGGCGCATAGGCACCTCGCTCGACCTGTCGCAGACCATCCTCGAGGTCAGCCGTGCCGTGGTGCCGCGCTTCACCGATGTGGCGGGCACGTACCTGCGTGAACAGGTCGTCGCCGGTGAGGGTTTCCCCGAAGGGGTGCCCGACACGACCACCATGTGGCACCGCGTGGCGCTGGAGCACACCGACGAGCCGGGCCGCTGGGACGACGTCGTGCCGGTCGGCGAGGCGATGCCCTTCCCGGCGCACACGCCGTTCTTCCAGTGCATGACCACCGGTGAACCCGTCCTCGTGCCGCGCATCAGCGAGCAGATGGGGCACATGATCGCCGCGCAGTTCGAGAAGCGCGACATCAGGCCGCTCATCACCCACCGCTCCATGCTGGTCGTCCCGTTGAAGGCCCGCAATGTGGTCCTCGGCTTCATGATCCTGCTGCGCCACCCCGAGCGGGTCGAGTTCAACGACATGGACCGGGTGACGGGCGCCGAACTGGCCGCCCGCGCCGGGCTCGTGCTCGACAACGCGCGCATGTACACGTACCAGGAGAGCGTCGCCGAGACCCTCCAGGACAGCATGCTGCCGCACATCGCGCCCCGCATGGCCGGCTGCGACATCGCGACCCGCTATCTGCCCGGCACGCTCCTGGGCCGGGTCGGCGGAGACTGGTTCGACTCGGTGAAACTGCCCGGCTCCCGGACCGCCCTGGTCGTCGGCGACGTGATGGGCCACGGCCTCAACTCGGCGGCGATGATGGGGCAGTTGCGCACCGCCGTCCAGACCATGGCGGCGCTCGACCTGCCGCCCGCCCAGCTCCTGCGCAACCTCGACGACCTGGCCCAGCGACTCGGCGACAACTACCTCGCGACCTGCCTGTACGCGGTCTACGACCCCATCGCCGGCGAGCTGCACATGGGCAACGCCGGCCACATCCCACCCGTCATCGTGCGCGCCGCGGACGGCCGCAGTGACCTGCTCGACCTGCCGACGGGCGCGCCCATCGGGGTCGGAGGGGTGCCCTTCGAGGCGGTTCGGGTGCCCGTGGCGACCGGCGACCGGCTCGTGATGTGCACCGACGGACTGGTCGAAGTGCGCGGTGAGGACATCGGCGTCGGCCTCGCCACGCTCTGCGAGTCCGCCGCCCACCCGGCCGCGTCCATGGACGACGCCTGCGACACCATCATCCGCGCGCTCAACACCCGCGGCGGCCGCAAGGACGACGTGGCGCTGCTGATGGCCCGGCTCAACGGCATCGAACCCGAGGACGTCGCCGAATGGCGGCTCGCGCTCGAGCCGATCGAGGCGGGCCGGGCACGCGCCGTGGTCCGCGAGCAGCTCCACGAATGGGGCCTGACCGCTCTCGCCGACCCGGCCGCGCTGATGGCCGGCGAGCTGGTCACCAACGCCGTACGGCATGCCCGCAGCCGGCACATCGGGCTGCGCCTGGTGCGCGGCGAGACGCTGCTGTGCGAGGTGGACGACGACGACCACACGCTGCCGACCCTGCTCAGCGCGGGCCCTGAGGACGAGTTCGGGCGTGGTCTGCGCGTCGTCAGCAGGCTGGCCCGCGAGTGGGGGACGAGCCGGACGAGCGCGGGCAAGACCGTCTGGTTCGAACTGACGCTGCCGCGACGCAGTTAGGGCCCCTCCGGCCGGGCAGCGCAGGGTGCGACCGAGGGCGCGCACCGGCGTGCGCATGTCGAATGAGCGTGAAGGAATGCGCGGCGCGCTTGTGGCCGTAACCATGGCGCGATAGACCGAGCTGGCCCGTCGTTTCCGTCGGGTCGGCGTCGCATCCTGGGGAGTTGGGCATGAGCGTGACCAGTCGGTACAAGGAGGCCTGGGAAGGCTTCTGGCGCGAGGCCCCCGAGCAGCAGGGGGCCGTCTTCTGGGACGCCGAACCGGTGCTGACCGCCGGCGTCCATCTCGCCGTCTTCGAACCGCGCCTGGTGGACTTCGAGTTGCCTCTCGTGGACCTGGGCTGTGGCAACGGCACACAGACACGGTTCCTCGCGGAACGGTTCACCCGGCTCGTCGGCGCCGACATCTCGTCCGCCGCACTGGACCACGCCCGTCGCGCGGACCCGGAGGGCACGGTCGAATACCGGCTGCTGGACTCCGCCGAGAAGAGCGAGGTCGAGGCGCTGCACGCGGAGCTCGGCGACACCAACGTCTATATGCGGGGTGTGCTCCACCAGTGCGAGGCCGACGACCGGCAGGCCCTCGTCGACGGCATCGCGACCCTGCTCGGGGAGCGCGGCCGGGGCTTCCTGGTTGAGCTGTCGGAGAACGCGCGACCTATTCTGATGGGCCTCGCACAGGGCCCCGAGGGACCGCCGCCCAAGCTGCGGCCGGTCCTTGCGCACGGGATCGTGCCCGGTGAGGTCGCGGACGCGGCGGTGCCGGTGTACCTGGGCGCGGCCGGTCTGACGGTGCTTGCGAGCGGTGAACTCCCGCTCATCACCACGGAGTACACGGCGGACGGGACACGGATCGAGCTGCCCTCGACCTGGTATGTGGTGGGGCGTACGGGGTGAGCCGGCCGGCTTGAGTGGTGCCCGCGGGCACCACTCAAGCCGACGTGCACGGACCGTCAGGACGAGAGGCTCTTCCAGAAGTCGAGGTTGTGCTCCTCGTCGAACCGTGTGGAGACCTTGGAGCAGGCCGCCGGGGAGGCGCCGCTCGACGGTGCGGTGTCGCAGGCGGAGAGCGACATCAGGGCGCCGGTCCTGGTGCTGTACTTCGGCCAGGCCGGGGTGCGGGTGCCGTTCGGCTCGCCGGTCGCGGCGAAGTGGCCCCAGTAGCGGATCATCTGCTCGGACAGTTCGAGCTGGTCGTCGTCGTAGGGCATGGTCTGGCCGAGGTAGTTCCAGATGTAGCCGAGGTCGTCGACGTGGATGGCGCCGCCGAACGGGAAGTTCCGCGCGGTCTCGCTCTTCTGCTGGATCAGGAAGATCGAGGTGAAGTGCGGGGTGTCGCTCTCGGCGAACTCGTAGGCGTAGGTGGGCGTCCAGCGCGACAGCGTGCCCATCAGCTGCTGGCGGGCGTAGGAGGTGGAGCCGTTCTGCGCCGAAGTCCACGCCTCGCCGGGCGTCTTGTAGGCGCTGAGCGGGTATTCGGCGAGCACCTTGTCGGCGTTGGCCCCGTAGGCGCCCCGGACCTCCGTCTCGTACTGGGCGGCGGTCATGGGCTTGCCGAGGTAGTCGTAGTTCTGGAACGTGGACAGGCCGCGTTCGCTGTTCGTCTGGCCGAGCACGACCGGGACGCGGTTGAACTTCCCGGTCCCTACGGCGATCGCCGGGTCGGTCGGGAAGGCGGCGCCGCCGAGCGAGGGCCGTACGGCCGCCTTCTGCTGGGCGGCGACGATCGCGGAGGCGGGCTTGGCGCGCAGGCAGGCGAGGACGTCGGAGGCGGTGGAGCAGCCGATCTCCTTGACGAAGGCCCGGCTCTGCGTCTCACCGGCCGCGGCGGACTGGATGCCGCAACTGCCGCTCATGATGCCCGCGCGGGCGAACAGGCCCTTGGCGGTGGGCGAGGCGAGCTGGGCGCAGACCGAACTTGCGCCGGCGGACTGCCCCGCGATGGTGACGTTCTTCGGGTTGCCGCCGAAGTTCGTGATGTTGGACTGCACCCAGCGCAGTGCCGCCTGCTGGTCCAACAGCCCGTAGTTTCCTGCTCCGTTGGCGCTCTCCGTGCGCAGCTCGGGAAGGTTGAGGAAGCCGAGCGGGCCGAGTCGGTAGTTGATGGTGACGACGACTGAGCCCGTCTGCTCGACGAACTTGCGCGGGTCGGTGTCCTGCCCGGCACCGCCGAAGTAGCCGCCGCCGTGGATCCAGACGAGGACCGGGAGTCGGCCTTTCGTGCCTTCCGGAACATAGACGTTGAGGGCGAGACAGTCCTCGGTGGTGGTCGGATTCTCGTAGCCGGGATCCCAGCCGGAGGGCTGGGCGCAGCGGTCGCTGAACTCGGTGGCGTCCCGTACGCCCTTCCACTTCGCCGCCGGTTTCGGGGCGGTCCACCGCTGGGCGGCGGTGGGCGACGCGGCGTACGGGATGCCGAGCCACTGGTCGTAGTTGGTCCGGCTGCCGCCCTTGACCTTGCCGTTCGTGGTTTCCACGACGGTGGAGGTGGGGCGTTCGGAGCTCTGTGCCGACGCGCCGGTCGACAGCGGGTTCATGAGGCCGAGGCCCAGCAGGCCCGCGAAGGCCAGGGCCGCACCGATTCTCGCGTTGATTCTCCTGCGGCTCATCGATCCCTGCTTCCTGTTGAGGGTGAGGGGGATGGGGAATGAGGGGCGGGGGTTACCGGGCCGCCGTCCATGCGGCCACTCGCTGTTTCAGGGCAGGTCCGATCACGTTCGCCTCCGATGAGAAGGCCACGTCGGCGACCGGTGGTGGTGGCTGTGGGGGAGGCGCGGCTGCGGAAGTCCACTGAGTGGGATACGCACCGGTCGGCGCGGCGGAACGGTCTGCGGGTACGTGCGTGTGCGGCTGTGCCGGCTGCTGACGCTGCGGCGGGACGTGTGCCACGAGCGCTGTGAGCCGTGTTCGCGTGTATGGAAACGTAACCGCGCGGCAATACTGTCAGCAATATGTGCGACAAAATTTCCTACAACTCTTGAAGCGAGCCGGGTGACGGCGGGCATCGGGCCTTCACACGTCGATCACGGTCACCGCGGCGCGACGGGCCGCGAAAGGCGCACCGTCGAACGCCGGGCATGGACCTCCGCGGCGACATCCATGCGACGGGGGACGCCGCGCTCGCGGGGATCGTGGACGTTCGCCGTACGCTCCAACAGGTCGGGCAGGCCGCGCTACGCGGACCCCCTGATCACCAGCTCCGTCGGCAGGATGAGGGGCGTCGGCTCCTCGCCGGCCAGTACGCGCACCAGCATGCGGGTCATCTCGCGGCCGAGGGCCACAATGGGCTGGTGGATCGTCGTCAGGGCCGGCTGGGTGTGCCGGGCCGTGAGGATGTCGTTGAAACCGACGACCGCGACGTCCTCGGGGACGGCTCGGCCGCGCTCGCGCAGGACGCGCAGGGCGCCGGCCGCCATGACGTCCGAAGCGACGAACACCGCGTCCAGGTCCGGGTGTTCGTCGAGCAGCCGGGCCATCGCCGCGGCGCCGCCCGCCTCGCTGAAGTCGGCGTGGGCCACGCGGTGGTCCTTCAGGCCGGCCAGGGCGACCGCCTCGCGGAAGCCCAGGTAGCGGGAGACACCCGCGTGCATGTCCTGCGGGCCGGTGACGGTGGCGATGGCGCGGCGGCCCGTCGAGATCAGATACTCGACCGCCTGGCGGGCCCCGCCCCGGTTGTCGGCGTCCACGTACCAGCGCGGGGCCCGGTCAAGGGGGCGGCCTCCGTGCACGACGGGTACGCCCCCTGCCTCGGCCACCTTCGCCAGCGGGTCGTTCTCGCGCAGGGCCAGCAGCATGACGCCGTCCGCACCCCGGGACTTGAGGATGCGGGCCAGCCGGGCCCGGCCCCGCTCGGAAGCGGCCAGGACCAGCAGCAGTTCGAGGTCCGTCTCCTCGATGACCGCGTTCACACCGGTGATCACCTCGGCGAAGAAGAGGTTGGCGAACAGCGCGGGGTCGTCGCTGGAGATCGCCAGTACCACCGCGCCGCGGCGCTGCGAGGCGAGTGAACGGGCCGCCACGTTGGGCACATAGCCCAGCTCCGCCACAGCACTCTCCACCGCCTGCCGCGCCTTCGTGCTGACGTGCTGCCGGTTGTTGATCACACGCGAGACGGTTCCGACGGACACCCCGGCGCGCAGCGCCACCTCGTCCAGCGTCGGTGGCCGTCTCGTCATGTGGGGCTGCTCCTGTTCGTACGGATGGGGTGGGCAGTACAGCACTGTAGGCGCGGACCGTGTCAGAGGCCGCCGCGCCTGATGACCTCGGCATACCAGCGGGCACTGTCCTTGGGCGTGCGGCGCTGGGTCGCGTAGTCGACGTGCACGATGCCGAAGCGGGGCCGGTACCCGAAGGACCACTCGAAGTTGTCGAGGAACGACCAGACGAAGTAGCCCTTGAGCGGCACTCCGCGGCCGATCGCCTGTGCGCAGGAGCGGAGATGGCCGTCCAGGTAGGCGATCCGGTCCGGGTCACGCACCTCGCCGTGGAGCACCACGTCGTCGAAGGCGGCGCCGTTCTCCGTGATGTACAGCGGTACGGCCGGATAGTCGTCCTTGAGACGCAGGAGGAGCTTCAGGAGTCCCCTCTCGTCGATCTCCCAGCCCATCGCGGTCCTCGCCCGGCCGCCGTCGGCGACACGGACCAACGGCGAGCCCACATAGGCGGATTGGGTCGGCGTCGTGCCGCCTGCGACCAGCATCGGTGCGTAGTAGTTGATGCCGAGGTGGTCGAGTGGAGCGCCGATCGTCTTCAGGTCCCCGTCGTGGACGTGTCCGAAGGCGGTGACCTCGTGGAGGTCGTCGAGTACGTCGTCGGGGTAGGCGGCGCGCAGCAGGGGGTCGAGGAAGAGGCGGTTCTGCATGCCGTCGATGCGGCGGGCCGCGTCCAGGTCGGCGGGCGCGGTGCTCAGCGGGGAGATGTGGGTGAGGTTGAGCGTGATGCCGACCTGGGCGTCGCCTCGTATCGCCTCCGTCGCCAGGCCGTGCCCGAGGAGCAGGTGGTGGACGGCGCGTACGGCGGCGGCGGGTTCGCGGCGGCCGGGGGCGTGGCGGCCCGTGGCGTAGCCGAGGAAGGCCGAGCACCATGGCTCGTTGAGGGTGGTCCAGTGGGTGATGCGGTCGCCCAACGCCTCGTGGACGAGGGCGGCGTACTCGGCGAACCGCTCGGCGGTGTCCCGGACGGGCCAGCCGCCGCGGTCCTCCAGCGGCTGGGGCAGGTCCCAGTGGTAGAGGGTGGGCCAGGGTTGGATGCCGTGGTCGAGGAGGGTGTCGGTCAGGCGGCGGTAGAAGTCGAGGCCGCGCTGGTTGGCCGGCCCGGAGCCGGTGGGCTGGATCCGGGGCCAGGCGAGGGAGAAGCGGTAGGCGCGCAGGCCGAGTTGGGCCATCAGCGCGATGTCTTCGGGGAAGCGGTGGTAGTGGTCGGCCGCGACGGCTCCGGTGTCGCCGCCCTGGATGGCTCCCGGGGTGGCCGCGAAGGTGTCCCAGATGGAGGGGCCCCGGCCGTCCTCGGTGACCGCGCCCTCGATCTGGTAGCTCGAGGTGGCGGCGCCCCACAGGAAGCCGGGATCGAACGTGCTCACTGAGTTGAACCTCCACCGGTGGGCATTCCGAGAGCGTTAACAATCGGAATGCTCTCGTCCTTGATTCGTATGTCACTGCTGAGCTGGGTTGACGCCGCAGCTCGGCCGGTATCTACGTGAGGTTTCCAGGTAAAACTGGAAGCGCTTACAGTCGCAGCCTAGGAGCGGTGCGTTCAGTCTGTGAAGTGTTCGGACGCAGAAAAGTCTTATGTGCGTGAAGACTTGACAGCCGCGGTGCCCCAGCCGAACATCTGGCACTGACGCCGCACCGACCGGGAACCCTGCCACCGAGAAGGGCCCGGTATGTCCCACAGAGCCAGATGGGGTGCAGTCTTCCTCGCACCCGTCCTGACCGTCGCCCTGGCCGCGACACCCGCGCACACCGCAGCGGAAGCGGCATACGAACGGGTGCTCAACGGCACGTTCGACAGCGTGAAGAGCCCTTGGTGGAGCAGTGCCAACACGCCGTCCGCCGTGAGTCTGGGCCGCCTGTGCGCCGACGTTCCCGCGGGGACCGTCAACGTATGGGACTCCATGATCGGCCAGAACGACATCCCGCTGGAGGCCGGCCAGCCGTACACGCTGAGCTTCACCGCCTCCGCCACCCGGGACATGTCGATCCGCGCCGTGGTTCAGCTGCCCACCGCTCCGGCCACCCTGAACAAGGCCGCCGCCGTCACCGGCACGCCCAAGTCCTTCCAGTTCACCGGCACGTCCACGACCGCAGGACTGCACGCCCAGCTGCTGTTCCAACAGGGCGGCGCCACCCAGCCGTTCACCCTGTGCCTCGACGACGTCTCCCTCACCGGCGGTGCGATACCTCCCGGCGGCGGTCGCGACTTCGGCTCCTCGGTGCGGGCGAACCAGTACGGCTACGCGGTCCACGGCCCCAAGAAGGCATCCATCGTCGACGCCTCGGCGACGCCCGTGAGTTGGCGCCTGCTCGACTCCTCGGGCGCGGTCGTGAAGAACGGACTCACCCACGTCCAGGGCACGGACGCCGCGTCCGGTGACCATGTGCACATCGCCGATTTCAGCTCGGTCCGTACGGCCGGTACGGGATACACGCTCGCGGTCGACGGGGCGACGAGCTATCCGTTCGCCATCGCGGACAACCCCTACAAGACCCTGCGCAAGGACGCACTCGCCTACTTCTACGCCGTCCGCAGCGGCACCCCCATCGAGGCGCAGTACGCAGGCGAGGCCTACGCCCGGCCCGCCGGACACCTCGGCGTGGCACCCAACAAGGGCGACACGGACGTGCCCTGCCTGCCCGGTGCCTGCGACTACTCCCTTGACGTCCGGGGCGGCTGGTACGACGCCGGTGACCAGGGCAAGTACGTCGTCAACGGAGCGCTCGCCGCCTGGCAGTTGATGGACTCCTACGAACGCTCCCGCGGCCAGGGCGACTTGGCGGGGCTGCGTGACGGGCTGCTGAGCATCCCCGAGAACGACAACGGCGTCCCGGACGTACTCGACGAGTCCCGCTGGGAGATGGAGTTCCTGCTGAGCATGCAGGTGCCCGCGGGTGAACCGCTGGCCGGCATGGCCCACCACAAGATCCACGACCTGGCCTGGTCCGCCCTGCCCACCCAGCCCGACAAGGACTCCCAACCCCGCTACCTGCACGCGCCGTCCACGGCCGCCACCCTCAACCTGGCCGCCGCGGGCGCCCAGTGCGCCCGGGTGTGGGCCCGCTACGACGCGCCCTTCGCCCACAGGTGCCTGACCGCGGCCAGGACCGCCTGGAAGGCCGCGCTCGCCCACCCCGACGTGTACGCCCCGAGCAGCGACAGCGTCGGCGGCGGAGCGTACGCCGACACCGACGTGACCGACGAGTTCTCCTGGGCCGCCACCGAGTTCTACGCCACCACGCACGACCGGGCCTACCTGTCCCGCATCGACACGGAGATCACCCCGGCCGGATTCTCCTGGCGGGACACCGGCGCGCTCGCCGACCTCACCGTCGTCCGACTGCCGAGCCGCTTCCCCGACCGCATGGTCGCCGCCGCGCGCAAGCGGGTGCTCACCGTCGCGGACGGGTTCGTACGGGACGAGCGGTCGCAGGGCTACCCGAACCCCAGCCTGCCCGCCAACGGCGCCTACGTCTGGGGCTCCAACAGCGTCACCGTGAACAACGCCCTGGTCATCGCGACCGCCTACGACATCACCCACCGGAGCGTCTACCGCAGCGCCGCGCTTGAGTCGATGGACTACCTCCTCGGCCGCAACGCCCTCAACCAGTCCTTCGTCACCGGATACGGCACCCAGGCCAGCCACAACCAGCACAACCGGATCTGGGCCCACCAGATCGACCCCAAGCTGCCCAGCCCGCCGCCCGGTTCGCTCGCAGGCGGCCCCGACTCCGCCCTACAGGACCCGGTCGCGCAGCAGAACCTGGTCGGCTGCGCCCCGGCCACCTGCTACATCGACGACATCTACTCGTACTCGACCAACGAGATCGCGATCAACTGGAACTCCGCACTCGCCTGGGTGGCGACCTTCGCCGCCGACTCCGCGCGCTGAGAGCCGGCTTCAGCATCACCGCCGTGGCCCCGCCCGCGCAGGACGAGCGCGGGCGGGAGCCGAGCCGAGGGGCCCGCGACAGCCCCACCCCCCCAGAGATAGGGACTCACCATGCGCTGGAACCCCCTGCTCCGAACCGCCCTGATCTGTCTGCTCGCCCTACCGATGTCGTTCGCGGCGGCCGGTCCGGCGGCCGCCGCCAGCCCGATCTCCCTGACCAGCGGCTTCTACTCCAACCCCGACTCCGGCCCGGCCGTCTGGGTCCGGAACAACTCCGGCGACGCGCGGGCCGCGCGCATCCAGTCGGCCATCGCGTCCCAGCCGATCGCCCGCTGGTTCGCGGGCGAGAGCGGGGCGATCGGACCGGCCGTGGCCAGCTACGTCGGAGCCGCCGACAGCCACGACAAGCTGCCGGTACTCGTCGCGTACAACATCCCGCTCCGGGACGCGTGCGGCGGACACTCCTCCGGTGGCGCGGGCAGCGTGGCCGAGTACCGCACCTGGGTCTCCACCTTCGCGGCCGCGGTGGGGGACCGCCCCGCCGTGGTCGTCATCGAGCCGGACGCCCTGTCGGACTTCAGCTGCCTGACCAGCACGCAGGTCAGCGACCGTCTCGCGATGCTCGCGTACGCCAGCCAGATGTTCCAGCAGAAGGCACCCAACACCTGGGCCTACCTCGACGCCGGACACACCAACTGGGTCGCCCCGGCGACCATGGCGAGCCGGCTGAACTCCGCGGGCGTGCGCAACATCCGCGGCTACTCCCTGAACGTCTCGAACTTCTACACCACCGCGTCCTCGGAGACCTACGGCAACTCGATCAACTCGGCCCTCGGCGGCGGCTCCCACTTCGTCGTGGACACCAGCCGCAACGGCAACGGCTCCAACGGCGAGTGGTGCAACCCGGCCGGGCGCAAACTCGGCGTCACCGCGCGCGTGGGCGGGGGCGAGGACCTGCTGCTGTGGGTCAAGACACCGGGCAACTCCGACGGGGAGTGCGGTATCGCCCCGACCGTTCCCGCCGGACAGTTCAGCCCCGCGATCGCCGTCCGGCTGATCGACGGCACGTGATCCAGGCGTACGGCACCTGATTCCGTCGTACGGCGACTGATCCCGACGTACGGCACTCGATCCGGCGTGGGGCGCGGGCCCCTGACAGCCCGCGCCCCACGTCGTGCCCGCTACCCGCTCGTCAACTCGGCGGCTCCAGGCGGACGTTGTCCTCGGTGCCGTCGGGCCAGGTGACGGAGGCGAGGGCGGTGCCGTCGCCGTCGTAGGAGACCTCCAGGTGTACGGCTTCGGCCGTGGCCGGACCCTCGATCACTCCGGAGAGGCACACCAACGCGGCGTACACCGTGCCCGGTTGGACCTCCGCCGCCGTGCCGAGCCAGGGCGTCGCCGAGTGCGGGCCTAGGGCATTGGCGTCCCGCGCGGTGGCGACGCCTGCCTCGTCGAATCCGCGCAGCGCGACCACCGTGCTGGACAGGCCCGCGGGGCGGCGCACCCATGCGGCGGGCCCGCTCGCCTCGTGCGCGAGCGGCGGCTCGGCGGTGGCCAGGCAGTAGCCGCCGAGGCGCAGCCGCAGCGGCTCCTCCAGCGGGCCGTCGACCCTGGTGAGCCGGACTTCCAGCGGGCCGTTCAGCATGGACGCCGTCGTGATCCACGGACCTGTACGGAAGTCGGGCGCGGGGTCGTGGGCGTACGGCGCGGGAACGGGGCCGAGCGGCCAGTGCGCGCGATGCCGGGAGACGGCGGTGCGCACACCGAGGTGCAGCCGGGTCAGCGGACGGCGGTGGGAGGGGCGCCCTTCGGCGTCGAGCAGGGCGATGTGCGAGTCGAGCGGGTCGTTCAGGCTCGCGTCCGTGCTGTCGGGGGCGGCGTGGGTGGCGTAGGCGAGGCGGCTGTAGACCGGGTCGTCCGCCTCGGCGTCGACGCCGTCACCGAAGGCGTGGTCGCTGCCGTGGTTGACGACGCGTACGACCCCGTCCGCGGCCGTGCCGGAGACGAGCCACCCTGGGGCGGTCAGCGTCCGCCGCACGTCCTGGTTCTCGATCGGCAGCGCTTCTTCCTTCTCGGTCCACACCGGGTGCTCGGCGGGCAGCACCAGTCCGGCGAAGCCCTTGCTCGACCAGTACGGCGAGCCGGGCCCCGAGTACGGCTGCCGGATGGCCGGGAACTCCCCGTGCCAGCCCAGCGGTTGGAGGCCGCGTCCGTCGAAGCAGCCGGCTTCGGTGAAGTGCCTCAGCACGCCACTGGCCAGGCGGCGGGTGCGGCCCGCGGGCAGGGGAGTGGCGTCGAAGACGGCGCCGGTCCACAGCGGGCAGAGCATCGCGTAGCGGTACGTGAGGGAGCGGCCCTGGTACAGCGGGGCGCCGTCGGCCGCCACGAGGTGCTGGGCGTCCTCGAGGTAGCGGCGCAGCCGGGCGCGGTACCGGGGGAGCAGGGCGGGGTCGGCGTCGGCGCCGGAGATGCGGCAGTACCACAGCGGGTAGTACTGCATGGCCCAGCCCGAGTAGTAGTCGAAGTGCCGCAGCGCGCCGGCTGTGCCGCCCCCGTCGGCGTACCAGCCGTCGCCCGCGTACCACTCCTCCGTCCGCGCGATCGCGTGGTCGATGTCGCGCGCGCTCCACGGTCCGCCGACCGAGCGCAGGAACGCCGACGTGATCGCCCGGAACCAGACCCAGTTGTTGTCGGGGACCTCACTGCCGAGCATGTCCGTCATCCAGGCGATGATCCGCTGCCGTACGCCGTCGTCCAGCCGGTCCCAGATCCACGGCCGTGTCTCGTGCAGCGCGATCGCCACCGACGCGCACTCCACCTTGGCCTGTCGGCATTCGCGCAGGGTCGGCCAGTGGTCAGGTGAGCGAGGGTCGGTGCCGGCGGTCAGGCCCTCGGCGTACCACTCGGCATGGCCGCCGGGGTCGGTGTCGCCGGAGTGCGCCAGGCGGAAGCCGGCGAGCAGGAAGGTGCGGGCGAACCCTTCGAGGCCGTCGCTGTGCCGGCCGGAGCGGCTGGCGGGGCCGGGCAGATGGAGCAGGGCGTGCCGGTCGGTGGCGTACGGGCGGATGGCGGCCAGTTGCGCGTCGGCCAGCCCCTCCCAGTGCGTACGCGTCCAGCCGGTGTACGGGGAGAGGAGCCGGTCTTCCGGCATCAACTGTCAGCCTTTCCGACGGTGTTGAGGCGGGCGGGGGGCGCCACCGACTCGCGTACGACGACGTGCGAGCCGAGCACCACGCGGCGGCTCGGCGGATCGGTGGGGCGGCGGTGCAGGGCCAGCCGGGTCGCGGAGCGGCCGAGCTCCTGCTGCGGGACGTGCACGGTGGTCAGCCGCGGATACAGGTCCTCGGCGAGCGGGATGTCGTCGAAGCCGACCACGGAGACATCGCCGGGGACCGAGCGGCCCAGGTCGCGGGCGGCGGCGATGGCACCCGCGGCGCTCATGTCGCTCGCGCAGAAGATCGCGGTGGCGTCGGTGCCGGTGAGCAGCCGGCAGGCCGCTTCGTATCCGGACTCGCGGGTCATGTCGCTCTCGGCGACGAGCGCCGGGTCGGGCTTGATGCCGTGCGCGCGCAGCGCCCGCTCGTACCCTTCGAGGCGCTGGCCCGCCACGCTGAACTCGTGCGGTCCCGCCAGGTGGGCCACCCGGGTGTGGCCGGCGGAGATCAGATGGCTGGTGGCCGCGAAGGCGCCGGCCTCCATGTCGCACTCCACCACGTCCACCGGCGCCTTCGCGCCCTTCCACGGCCGGGCGCAGAGCACCATGCGGGCGCCGGCCCGGTCCATCCCCTCGGCGGCGGCGGCGAGTTGGGCGAGATGCTCCTCGGTCTCGGCCATACCGCCGACCAGGATGATCGCCTCAGCCCCCCGCTGGCGCATCAGGTTGATCACCGACAACTCGCGCTCCGGGACGCCCTGGGTGGAACAGACGAGGCAGACCCGGCCGTCGGCGACGGCCTGTTCCTCGACTCCGGAGGCGACGTTCATGAAGAACGGCGAGGTGATGTCGTTGACCACCATCGCCACCATCCCCGAAGCCGTGGAGAGGGAGCGGGCGTTGGCGTTGACCACGTAGTCGAGTTCGCGCACGGCGTCCATGACCCGGTCGTGCGTCGCCGGGGGCGCCGTGTACGCCCCGCTGAGGATCCGCGACACGGTGGCGACGGACACACCTGCGCGCGACGCCACGTCACGAATCGTCGCCCGACCTGCGGAACCCCGACCTTGAGCCATGCTCTGCTTCTCCTCGCCCAGGTGAACAGCCAATGTGAGTAACGCCGATGAAAAAGTTACACAACTTGTCGGCGTTTCTCTATGCCCTGGCAGGGAGCTGACTTGTGAGGCTTTCTGGCGCCGTGCGGATCGTCTCGTAAAGCCTCGTCGAACCCCTTGACGGGCGTGACACGCACCCTTAACGTCCCGGTTACTGTAAACGGTTGAGTGAACGTTACACGCCGTTGAGCATCCCTCTTCCGCCTCGGAGGAACACCAGATGACTTCGTCGAACGTCTCCAGACGCCGACTTCTGCACGCCGCCGCACTCGGTGCCGGCACCATGGCGCTGGGCGGTGGCCTGAGCGCATGCAGCTCCGGCTCCCCCTCCGCGTCGGCGGACGCACTCGCCTACTGGGACTGGTACGTCACCCAAGCCCCCTGGGTCGACAAGGAGATAGAACTCTTCGAGAAGGGCCACAGCGGGGTCAGCGTCAACAAGACCACCCAGCAGAACGCCAAGTACGCGGACCTGGTGGCGCTCGCCAACCGCAGCGGCAACCCGCCGGACGTCTTCATGATCCCGCAGGTGCCCAGCGTCGCCGAACAGGTCGCCAAGGGCTGGCTGATGCCGCTCGACGAGTGGGCGACACCCGAGTGGCAGTCGCGCTTCCCCGAGGGCACCTTCCTGGAAGGAGCCAACGTCTTCGACGGGAAGGTCTATTCGGCCCCGCTGAAGGGCTCGGGACCACAGCTCCAGCTCTACATCCACCACGGCGTCTTCAAGTCCGTCGGGCTGACGAACCCTGATGGCAGCGTCAAGATCCCCAGGACCTGGGACGAAGTCACCAGCGCCGCCCAGACGATCACCAAGAAGAGCGGCGGCAAGTCGTACGGCTTCGGCTTCGGCAACGCCGACAACATCGGCGTCCTCGCCTGGTGGCTGGACCTGTTCGTCCGCGGCGCCGGCGCACCGGGCGGCGCCCCCACCGGCCCCGGCCTGGGCATGGACTACCGCGTCGGCAAGTGGACGTTCGGTACCGACCGGGCGTACGCCGACTTCCTGGAGCTGCTCGTCGAATGGAAGAAGCGCGGCTTCTTCCACCCCAACTCCGTCAGCCTCTCCGACGAAGCGGCCCGCGCGTTCTTCGAGCGCGGCAAGTTCGGCATGACCGTCGGCGGCGTGTGGAACCAACCCGAGTGGACCCAGCACAAGTTCACCGACTACAGCCTGGTCACCCTGCCCTCGCCCACCACCACCCCGCAGGGCTACTACTACGCGGACCCGGTCGGCAACGGCACCTTCGCCGCGGTCTCCGCCAAGAGCAAGAAGGCGCACGAGGCCTTCCAGTGGCTGGACGCGCTGACGTCCCCCGCCGCGGGCCGCCGCTGGGTGCAGGCTCTCAACGGCGTCTCCGCCCACCCCGCCAACAACGACCCGGTCGGCATCGACTCCAAGCCGTTCGCCACCTTCGTCGGCATGACCGAGCAGGTGCTCCGCGGCCCGGTGCCCCTCGTGCGCAACCCGGCGCTGGCAGCCGTCGCGCCCAGCGCGCCCAAGCCGGACATCAGCGATGTGGTGACCGGCATCTACACCGGCCAGATCAAGGACGTACAGAGCGAGTTGAGCAGCCTGGCCGACAAGAAGTTCCAGCTCTTCTCCGACGCGGTCGCCGCAGTCGCCAAGCAGGGCAAGAAGGTCAGCACGTCCGACTACGTCTTCCCGGACTGGGACCCCACCAAGCCGTACACCACGAAGAAGGCGTGAGCGGTCAACATGTCACTCCTCGCCACCCGTCAGCGGCCGCCTCGGACCGCACCCACGGTCGCCCCCCGGCCCGGCCTTTGGCGCAGAATCCGCGCCGCCAAGTGGTCGTACGCCTATCTCGCCCCAATGGCCGTGCTGCTGCTGGCTTTCGTGGTCTACCCGATCTTCGCCTCCTTCGGCTACACCTTCTACCGCTGGAACGGCATCGGCGAACCCGGCGACTACGTGGGCCTGGCCAACTTCCGGCAGATCCTGCACGACCGCATCTTCTGGGGCGCCGTCGGGCACACCTTCGTCTACGCGTTCGTGCTCGTCCCGGTCCAACTCGTGCTGGCGCTGGCGCTCGCGCTGGTACTGAACAACCCGAAGCTCAAGTTCGCGCTGTTCTTCCGGACCGTCTACTTCATCCCCGTCGTCACCTCGGCCGCGGTCGTCGGCGTGGTCATCCAGCTCATGCTCGCCAACTTTGGTGACTCGGCGGGCAGTCTGCTCGCCAAGACCGGGGTGACCGACGGGCAGATCGACTGGCTCGGGGATCCGCACACCGCCCTGGCCGTGATCATCCTGATCGGCATCTGGCACACCCTCGGCTACAACCTCGTCTACTTCCTCGCCGGACTGCAGACCATCCCGGCGGAGCTGTACGAGGCGGCGAAGCTCGACGGTTGCGGCCCCGTCCAGTCCTTCTTCCGCATCACCATCCCGATGCTCCGCCAAGTCGGCGTCGTCATCGTGGTGTTGGCCTTCATCGGCAGCTTCCAGGTCTTCGACCTGGTGCAGGTCCTCACCGGCGGCGGCCCGTACTTCGCCACCGAGGTCGTCAACACGTACATCTACCACCTGGCCTTCGGCGGCTCCCCGGGCTCCGCCGCCCAGCCCGACGTCGGCCTGGCCTCCGCGGCCTCGTTCCTCTACGGACTGCTGCTCATCGTCTTCTCCGCGCTGCAGGTCCTCGCGCTGCGGGGGATCGGCCGACGGCGCGCCGCCTAGTGCTCCGCGGTACGGCGGCCAGGTGCCGTCAATCGTCTGCAGCGCCATCGTGGCTGGTCGCGCAGTTCCTCGCGCCCCTTGAGGGCGCATCAGTCGCCAACCAGTAAAGGGTCTCGTCGATGTCCACACTGTCCCCGCGCCTGCGCCAAGGCCGGCGCGGCCTGCTCTATCTCGCGTTGTTCGGCGGCGGGCTCATCTGGCTCTACCCGTTCCTCTGGGCGCTGGGTAGCTCGCTGAAGAGCACCGACGGCTTCTTCTCCGGCGGGCTGAACCCGATCCCCTCCGAGTTCCACTGGTCCAACTACAGCGAGGCCTGGACGCAGGCGGACTTCAGCCGGTTCTTCGTCAACACGGTCCTGTTCGCGACCGGCACGGTCATCGTGACGCTGCTCGCCACCTCCATGGCGGGCTACGTCCTGGCCCGCACCGAGTTCCCCGGCAAGAAGATCTGGCTGGGCCTGGTCGGGGTGACCCTCTTCCTGCCGCACGGCTACACGATCATCCCGGTCTTCGACCTGATCCAGCGGCTCCATCTCCTCAACACCCTCTGGTCGGTGGTCATCGTCCAGTCGGCGGGCGGGATGGTCTTCGGCACCTTCCTCTTCATGGGCTACTTCACGACGATCGACCGGGGCCTGGAGGACGCGGCCCGGGTGGACGGGGCGAGCTTCCACCAGATCTTCTGGCGGATCATGCTGCCGCTGTCCGGGCCGATGCTGGCGACCGTCGGCCTGTTCGCCTGCATCACGGCCTGGAACAGCTTCTTCATCCCGCTCGTCTTCACCCTCTCCCGCCCCGAACTGCACACGCTGTCGGTGGGCATGTTCAACTTCATCGGCCAGAACTCCACCGCCTGGACCCTGGTGTGCGCGGGGTCGGTCATCACCCTGCTGCCCATCGTCCTGATCTTCGTCGTGCTGCAGCGGTTCTTCATCAACGGGCTGGCGGGGGCGGTCAAGCAGTAGCGCTCGGCGAGGGTGACGCGGACGCCTCATCCACCGATCTCAAGCAGTCCACGCCGAACGGCCTCGGACACCGTGCCGACCCTGTTCTCGGTGCCGAGCTTGCGGTAGATGCGGACGAGGTGCGTTTTGACCGTGGCTTCCGAGAGGTGCAGGGCCGCCGCGATGGCCCGGTTGCTGTGTCCCTGCGCGAGAAACCTGATGACTTCGAGCTCGCGCTCACTCAGTACCGGGCCGTCCTCCATCGTCCCGCCGACGAGGTGAGCGGTGGCCTCGGGAGCCAGGCCCATGCTCCCGGCCGCGGCGGCGCGTACCGCGCGGAAGAGTTCTTCGGGCGGGCCCGCCTTGAGGACATAGCCGCGGGCGCCGGCCTCCATGGCTCGGACGACGTCCCCTCTGTTGCCGTAGCTGGTCAGGACGACGACGTCGACGCCGGGAACGGTGGCGGTGATCCGCCGTGTCGCGGCGATGCCGCCCGCCTCGGCGTCGGAAGCCGTGCCGCCGCCGTCCCTCAGCCGCAGGTCCATCAGAACCACGTCGGGTCTGTGCCTCCCGGCGAGGAGTACGGCCTGTTCACCGTCGCCGGTCTCGTCGATCACGTCGAATCCGGGCTCACCCTCCAGCAGGGCCCGCAGGCCGGCTCGTACGACGGCATGGTCGTCCACGATCAGGATCCGCACCGTGTGCGCGGGAACGTCGTTCACGCCGCGCCCGCGGTGACGCGCGCCCGCACCGGCACGGTGGCTCTCGCCCTGGTCCCGAGGCCGGGTACGCCGTCGACGGTGAGCGTGCCTTCCAGCTCGGCCAGCCGGTCGTGTGCGGCGGCCAGTCCGAATCCCCGCCCCTCCTTCGCGGAAACCGTGACCGCGGGGTCGAATCCCGTTCCGTCGTCGCTCACTTCGACCGCCACAGCCCCGTCCATGTGCTGAAGGGTGACCCGGACATGTGTGGCGCGGGCGTGCTCGCACGCGTTCGCCAGCAGGCCCCGGGTCACGCGCAGGAGGGCGACGGCCAGGTCGGTGGGGACGGGACAGGGCTCACCCCGCGTGGAGACGGAGACCGTGGGAGCTCCTGGAGCGGCGTCCGTACGGGCGCAGAGCTCGTGCAGTGCCGTCTCCAGGCCATCGCGTTCCACACCGGGCGGGGTGAGATCGTGGATGATGCCGCGGGTCTCCGCGAGGTGCGTGCCGAGCGCGTCGACAACGGCCCGCACCTGTCGCCTTGCCGCATCCGGCCTGCGTTCCCAGTCCCGGTCGGCGGCCTGCAGCAGCATGCGGCTCCCCGAGATCTCCTGGGCCAGGGTGTCGTGCAGGTCCCGGGCGAGGCGGGCGCGCTCGGAGAGGCGGCCGGCCTCGCGTTGGCGTGCCGCCAACTCGCCCCTGGTGGCGGTCAGTTCACGCATCAGTCGTTCCTGGGTGCGGTGCAGAGCCACGGTTGCCCAGATGGCCGCGGTCGGCGGCGCTATGAGTTCGAGGTCGAACCCGCCGCTGATCCGGGTGAGCGTCGCCACGAGCAGCGCGGTCGTCACCCAGAGCGCCGCGAGAGGCAATCGGCGTCCGGGCATCCGCTGCGCCACCACGGCCAGCGGGATGGCCAACCACACGTACCCGGTGACGAGGTCGGCCGGAAGGGCCCAGCAGACGCACCCCCACAGCAGCAGGAGCAGTCCCAGCCAGGCGGGCCTGCCCCGGGTGCCGAGCCGGTCCCATCGCGCCAGCCCGCCCACGTACGCCAGGGCCAGGACCACGATGGGCGGGGCGACCATCCAGCACAGCCACGTGTGCACGGCGAAGAGCCGGGCGAGGGTGCCGGTGACGACGGTCAGGAAGACCAGGTGCGGAATGTGCCACACCGACAGGGACAGCCTGCGCAGGGCGGAACGAGTGGGGGGCACGGCAGCGGCTCCCTGCTGGGTGACGGTCACGACAGGAGCGGCAGACTTTAACCCGAACCTGTGTGTGACCGGCGTAAGCCGGCAGGGAGCCGCAGGAGGCACCCGGGGTCAGCGGCCCGGGTGCAGGCCGAGGCGCCCGGGGGAGGGGGCACCCTCGACCTCGCCGAAGTACAGCGCGAAGGTCTGCTTGAGCTGTTCGACGGTGGCGCGGTCCTCCATGAACACCGGGAACCCGTCCAGGTTGGCGTCCTTGTACTCCCAGATCGGCTTGAGGCCGCTCTTCAGGGGGATGTCCGTACGGACCGACCAGCCGCTGTACGACGTCTGCTGGACCTCGGGCGACAGCATCCAGTTCAGGTACAGCTTGGCGGCCGTGGGGTGGGCGCCCTGTTTCAGGATCGCGGCACGCTGGCCCCACGCCATGAACGGGTGGCCCTCGGTGGGAAGAGCCCACCTCGATGCCCCGCCGGTGGCGAGCAGGCTGCCCGACGAGCCGACGCCGACGCTCTTCTGGCCGGCGGCCACGGCGACGCCCGCCTTGTGGGAGCCGCGGGCGAACTGCGGCTGCTGCTGGGCGAACTTCTCGACCCACTCCCAGCCGTACTTCCGCACATAGAGCGAGAACAGGTAGAGCACCGCGTCGTCGTCATGCGGATAGGAGGAGGCGACGGCGCCCTTCCACCGGGGGTCCACGAAGTCCAGCGGTGTACGGGGCACGTCGGCGCCGACCGCCGCCACGTTGTACACGAAGCTGAAAGCGACAGCCATGACCGCCGTCCAGGCGCCGTCCGGGTCCTTGAACTTCGGGTGGACGGCGGAGAATCCGGCGGGCTTGTAGCGCAGCAGCTCGCCCTGCCGGGACCAGCGGGTGAAGTCCTGCAGGGTCTGGAGCTGGACGACATCCGGGACCAGGGTGCCCGTGGCGAGCTGGTTGTCGATGCGGACGTCGTGGAACTTGCTGTAATCCACGACGATGGTCAGATCGATGTCGGGGAACCTGCTCCTGAACCCCGCCCTGACACCGGCCAGTTGGTCGTCGACATCACCGCCCGCGTAGACGACGAGCTTTCCACCCTCCGCGAGAGCGGCCGCGTACAGCTGGTCGAGCGAGCGGGTCTCCTCGCCGCCGAAGCCGCGGGAGGACGATCCGTTGCCGCCCCTGGTGTCGCGCGCGGTCTCCGCGGCGCTCGCGGTGGCGGCCCCGGTCGCTGCGGCCAGTGTCGCTCCGGCACCGATCGCGAGAACGCCGCGTCTGCTGATGTTCCTTGACATGGGTGGGGTGGGTCCTTTCTCCGCCTGCTGAGCTTCGGTCTCGCACCTCGCGGCCTCGGATTCGAGCCGGGTCGACCGGGGGCGTGACGAGTCTCCGGCCGCGGCACGCGTTCACACATCGCCCAGAAGCTGCCACCCCGTTCAACTCTTCGGTGGAACGGCCGAGCTCGGAGGCCGGGTGAAATGGCGGGCGCCGGCCAGCAGCAGAACCGCCAGCACGGCCGGTGCCGCGTAGGCGAGACGGAACTGGCCGGTGGAGCCGAGGAGACCGCTCACCGCGCCACCGGTGACGACGCCCGCGTAGTTGAAGAGGTTCAGGCGGGCCAGGATCGCCTCCGAGGCGGCGGGGCGCAGCCGTGCGGCGGAGGCCAGGCACAGCGGTGCCAGGACGGACGCCCCCAACCCCACCGCCCCGGCCGCGAGAACGGCGAACGGCCAGCCCGGCGCGGCGGCCATGCCTACTAGGGCGCCCGAGACCGACAGAGCGGCGGTACGGACGACGGCGACCGCGCCGAACCTCTGCACGAGTCGGTCGGTGGCGGCGCGGCCGATGACGGTGCCGGCCTGGTAGGCCGCGTACGCCATCGGCGCCACCGTGAGGGAGGCGGCGAGGGTCTGGCGGAGATAGACCGCCGACCAGGCCGAGACGGTGGAGTCCACGACGTAGACGACGAGGAGGACCAGGCCGAAGGGGAGGAGCCGGCTCCACACGCGGCGCCCCAGCGGCGGCTGCGCCGGGGTGTCCGACGGCCCTTCGGAGGAGGCGAGGGGATGCGTGCGTATGCAGGCGGTGAGGGCGAGGAGGACGCCTGCCTGCACGGTCAGGCCGGCGGACACCGGCCACTGCAGCCGGGCCGCCGCGGCGGTGAGCAGCGCCGCGGCCACGCCGCCCACGCTCCATGCCGTGTAGAAGGAGCCGAAGATGCTGCGGCCGTAGGCGCGTTCGATCGCGGCTGCCCGGGTGTTGACGGCGACGTCGAGGGCGCCGACGGCGATCCCGAAGAGGATGTACGCGCAGATGACGGTCGCCGTGTCGGGCGCCCACCCGATCAGGGTCAGCGCGGCGGCGGCCGTCAGCAGGGCGCCGCGCATCGTGGCGACGGGACCGGCGCGGCGGATCGCGGCCAGCCCCACGAAGCTGCCGCCCCCGGCCATCAGCGCCACCGCGACCATCATGGTCGTCGTCAGGAGCGGAGCCAGTCTCAGGTGTTCGGTGACGGCGGGGACGGTCGTGTACACGGCGGCGACGGACACACCTTGAGCGGTGAACGCGATGGTCGCGACCCTTCGGGCGCCGGCCTGGGAGGCGGGGTGCCCGGCCTCCGTCCGGCCTGGAGCACTGAGGGACATGCGCAGACCGTAGCCAGGCGCGGAGGGACGAACGCAGGACGCCGGAGGCCGTACAGGGGACTTCGCGGGTCAAGGCATACGACCGGTGAGGTCCCGATGCTTACGGTGGTCGCCCAGCAGAAGGTGAGTGCGATGACCCTTGGCCCCGGCCCGGAAGACCCTCACGGGGCCAGCGCGGACCCTCACGGGGCCAGCGCGGACCCTCACGGGACCAGCGCGGACCCTCAAGGCACCAGCCGCAGCACGTCGGCGACGATCCAGCCGAACATCCTGCGCTATCTCGTCATCGTCGCCGGTGAACGCGGCATCGATCTACGGCCTCAGCTGAGACAGGTCGGGCTGGACGAGACGGTCATGCGCGCCGCCGCGCTGAGGGTGTCCTACCGGCAGGGCAGCGCGGTGATCCGGCGCGCGCTGGAGCTCACCGGGGACGAGCGTCTTGGCCTGAAGGTCGGCGCGGCGCAGCACCTGACCGCGTGGGGCCTGCTCGGCTTCGCCCTGCTGGCCGACGACACGCTGCGACACGCCATCGAGACCGGCGTGAAGTACCAGAACCTGTCCGGCGCGATGACCGTGTGGTCGACCGACCTGGGCGAGGACGGCGCCTTCGTGCTGCACGCCGACCTCCCCGACCCGGCCATCGACCCGAGCGTGGCCTCCTTCCTGATCGAGGAGGGATTCGCGTCCGTGGTCACCCTGTCCCGGCTCGCCGTCGGGTCGGGCTTCGCGCCGAGGGCGGTGGAGTTCTCTGCTCCGGCGCCTCGCCAACGCGAGCTGTACGGCGCCCTGTTCGGCTGCCCGGTCCGCTTCGGCGCTCCGGCCGACCGCATCGTCATCGACCCCGTGTGGGCCGGCGCCCGGATGCCCGGCCGGGATCCGGTGACCTACGCGTCGACCCTGGAGATGCTCGACGCACAGCTGGCTTCCCGCCACGACCAGCAGGACCTGCTGGAGGTGCTGGAGGTCTCCGTCGCGCAGAGCCTCCCGGTGATCCCCTCGTTCGGTGAGCAGGCACGACGGCACGCGACGAGCGAGCGGACACTGCGCCGCCGGCTGGCCGACTGCGGCACGACGTACGAGGCGCTGGCCGAGGGGGTACGCCGGGAACGCGTCGAACAGCTGCTGCTCCGCCCGGAGTTGACACTGCGTGACATCGCCCGCCGGGCGGGATTCTCCGACGAACGGGCGCTGCGCCGCGCGGTGCGCCGCTGGCACGGCACCTCCCCGGTCCAGCTGCGGGAGCGGATGCTCCGGGGTGGTGCGGGGCACGTGGAGTGATCGGATCAGCGGGTGCGGATCCAGACCGTCTTCTCCCGGGTCCACTGGCCGAAGGCGTCGGTGGACTTCTCCACGCCGCCGAATCCGGACTGCTTCCAGCCGCCGAAGGGGGTGGTGATGTCGCCCTCGCTGTAGGCGTTGACGGAGACCACGCCCGCCTCGACCCGACGGGCCAGCCGTAGCGCGGTGTCGAGGTCGCGGGTCCACACCGAGGCGGCGAGCCCGTACTCGGTGGCGTTCGCCCGGCGTACCGCCTCGTCCTCCGAGGTGAAGGTCTCGACGGTGACCACGGGACCGAACAGCTCCTTGGTGAGTACGTCGCTGCCGTCGGGGGCGCCGGTGATCACGGTGGGCGGGTAGTAGGCGCCGCGCGGAGGCAGCCCGTCGGGCAGACCTCCGGTGTGGATCCGGGCTCCGCCGGCCCGGGCGGCCTCCACGGCTCCCGCGACCCGGTCGAAGGCGGCGCGGTTGATGAGCGGTCCCATCCGGGTGCGCGGGTCGGCCGGATCACCGACGACGAGTTCCTTCGCCGCGGCCGTGAACCGCTCCACGACCTCCTCGGCGATGTCGCGGTGCACGAGCACACGGGAGCCCGCCGTGCAGTTCTGCCCCATGGTCAGGAACGCGGCCTCGATCATGTCGGCGATGAGCTCGTCGCCGTAGGAGAGCGCGTCGGCCATCAGCACCTGGGGGCTCTTGCCGCCCATTTCCAGTGAGACGCGCTTGAAGTTGCTGTCGGCGGCGGCCTTGAGGATGTGGCGGCCGGTCGAGGTGGACCCGGTGAAGGAGAGCGCCTGGACGAGGGGGTCGCGAGCGAGGGCCGCCCCGGCCTCCCCGCCGTACCCGGGCAGCACCGTGAGCACCCCGTCGGGGAGGCCTGCCTCGGCGGCCAGCGCGGCCAGGTGCAGGGCCGAACGAGGGGTCGCCTCGGCGGGCTTGACCAGCAGACAGTTGCCCGCGGCCAGGGCGGGGCCGACCTTCCAGGCGGTCATCGCAAGGGGGTAGTTCCACGGCAGGATCGCCGCGCCGACCCCGACCGGCTCGCGGCTCATGAGTCCGAGACCGTCGGGCCCGCCCGGCGCGACCCGGCCGAAGACCTTGTCGGCCGCCTCGGCGAACCAGCGGATCGACTCGATCGCGCCCGGTACGTCGCCCGTACGGCACTCCGTGATGGGTTTGCCCGCGTCCTCGCTGTCCAGCCGGGCGAGGATCTCGGCGTCGCGTTCCATCAGGCCGGCCAGGCGCAGCAGTACGGCGCCGCGTTCCCGGATCGGCAGCCGCGACCATGTCCCGGCGTCGTAGGTGAGTCGGGCCTGTTCGGCGGCCTTGGTGACGTCGTCGGCGCTCGCGGCGGGCAGGGTGGTGATCGGCTCCCCGGTGGCGGGGTTGACGATGTGCAGCGTCTCGTTCCTGGTCATGCTTCCTCCACCAACTCCCAGTGTCCGTCGGTCTGTCGGGCCAGTCCGCGGCGGCGGAGTTCCTCCAGATAGCGGGCCATGCCGCGGTCACCTCGCTTGCGGAACAGCGGGAAGATTCTGGGCAGCAGGTTCGGTACGAGCATCGCGAACCGCACCAGACGGGATTCGCCGGGCCGGGGATAGGCCTCCAGGCGTGGCCTGTCCAGCAGACTCACCACCGCCGCCACGACATCGGCGGGCTGCTGCGGCGGGTCCTGGAACTGCATGGAGTTCCCGCCGTCCACGGCCTCTTGACGCAGCATCCTGGTGTCGGTCGCCGAGGGCAGCACCGAACCGGCCAGGATGCCCTTGCTCCTGAGGTCGAGGCCGATGGCGAGCATCGCGCCCCGCAGCCCGAACTTGGAGGCCGTGTAGATCGGGGTCTCGCCCAGCGGGAAGATCCCGCCGAGGGAGACCGTGGTGACCACCCGGGCGTCACGAGACGCCTTCAGCAGGGGGATCGCGATCCGGGTCGCGACCAGCGGGGAGGTCAGGTTGAGGGTGATCTCCCGCTCGATGCTCTCGACGCTGCGGACGTCGAAGCGCTCCGAGCTCGTCATGCCCACGTTGTTGACCAGCACGTCGAGGCGCCCGTAGACGTCGGCGACCCGCTCGAACAGCCGCTCCACCTCGGCGCGTTCCAGCAGATCGCAGCCGATACCCGTGTGCCCGGCCCCTGGCAGCTCAGCGGCCACCTTCTCGGCACGGACCCCGTCGATGTCGACGACGACACAGCGGGCGCCGCCGGAGGCGAAGCGGTGGCACAGGGCGCTGCCGATGCCACCCGCGCCCCCGGTCACCAGCATGACCTTGTCGGCGAAGTCGAACCGGCTCATGCCGTCGCCTCCGCCGTCTCCGTTGCTTCCACGCGGCGCGGGGACCGCACCGGCGGCCGGCCCTCCGTACGCCAGCCCATCCGGCCCGCGACCTTGCCGAGGTACTTCACGAAGGCCCCGCTGTCGACGTAGCCGGTGTGGCGGGGCGAGGCGACGAACTTCAGCCCGCCGGTCAGATCCGGGCGGTCGGCGCGGATCATCTGGCTGAACCGCTCCGCGTTCGGCAGCCGGTGCCGCGCGTCGTACACATACCCGGCGATCAACTGCGCCTGGGTGTCGAAGAGTTGGTACGCGCCGGAGTTGGTCTCGATGAACCCGATGCCGAACAGGCCCAGGTGCTCGCGCGAGAACGACGACAGGTACAGGTCGGGATGCTGCTCGTCACCGAAGTACTTCTGCGCGACCGGCACTTTGTGGACGTAGCCCGTGGCGAGCAGGACGAGATCGAAGTCGTCGCTCGTTCCGTCGGTGAAGTGCACGGTGCTGCCCTCGGCGCGGGCGATCCCGGGCCTGGCGGCGATGTCGCCGTGCTGGAGGTGGTGGATCAGCATCGAGTTGATGGCCGGGTGGGTCTCGAACAGCTTGTGGTCCGGCTTCTGCAGCCCCAGCCGCGTCGGATCGCCGTTGATGATCCGCAGCAGGCCGCCGAAGACCCGCTGCGCCAGCCACATCGGCAGATGCGGCCCGCTGTTGGCGATGGTGTCCACGGGCCGGCCGAACAGGTGCTTGGGAATGAACCAGTACCCGCGCCGCATACTGATCACCGCATGGTCCGCGGTCCGGGCGGCGTCGCAGGCGATGTCGCAGCCGGAGTTGCCCGCACCCACGACCAGGACCCGCTTGCCCCGCAGCTCCTCCGCGCTGCGATAGCCGGCGGTGTGCCCGACCTCCCCGCTGAACTCCCCGGGAATATCAGGGATGTTGGGGTGCCACTGCGCGCCCGTACACACCACGACCTGCCCATGCACGCTTTCCCGCCCGTCGGCCCGGGTCACCGTCCAGGTGCCGTCCGCGTTCTTCTCGACGCCCGCGACCTCGACGCCGAACTCGATCCGGTCCGTCAGTCCGTAGGCGTCGGCGAAGGACCGCAGATACGACAGGATCTGCCGGTGCGGCGGGTAGTCCGCGAAGTGCTCGGGCATCGGAAAGCCGCCGAACCCCGACAAGGTCCTGCTGGAGATGAAATGGGCCGAATCGTACATCGGGCTGCCGGGGTTCTCGATGTCCCAGATACCGCCGGGCCCGGTGTGCCGCTCCAGATGCGTGTACGGCAGATCGCGCTCCGCCAGGGCCCTGGCGACCGCCAGCCCGGCAGGTCCCGCCCCGATCACACACGTATCAAACTGGCTTTCTCTCACGAGCCTGCCTCCTCGTTCATCCCGTTTCACGGGTGTTGGAGGAAACGTATTCACCCGCCGTTCAGCGGGAACTGACCCGCGCGGCCAGGGACCGGACCCCAGCGGCCGCGGCCTTGGCAGCCCGCTGCGGCGGATTCGACTTGTTCGGGCGACTTGTTCGTGGGACTAAGTCGGTATGATGAGGTCATGGCTCACGTTTCCGCGGCCGAGCGCCGTCCTCAGCTGATCAAAGCGGCCATCGACTTCATGACGAGGGAAGGGGTCGCGGCCGGCAGTACGCGTGCCATCGCCGCCGAGCTGGGGGTGGCCCAGGCCACGGTGCACTACACCTTCGGCACGAAGGAAGGGCTGTACCGCGCCGTCATGGAGCAGCTCACGCAGGATCTGGTGGCGCAGGTCGAGCAGGCGGCGCCGACCGACGGCGGTTTCGAGGAGACGGTCGGCGCGCTGGCGGCCGCGCTGTGGCGGACGGTGCGTGAGCAGCCCGCCAGCCATCAGCTCCTCACGGAGCTGATGATGTCCGCGCTCCGCTCGCCCGCCCTGAGAGAGGCCCTCGAAACCCACTACCGGGGGGTGGTCGAGGTGACGGCGAGGCTGATCACCGAGGCGGCGGAGCGTACCGGGCGGCCCCTCGCCCAGCCTGTCGACACGATCGCGCGGTTCTTCCTCGCCGGCTTCGACGGGCTCACGATGCAACGTCTCTCGCTCCCCGACGAGGAGGCCGAGCGCACCTGCCTCGAGGCCTTCGTGTCCGCCGTGGTGGCCATGGCCGACGGTCGGCTGGACCTGGTGCCGGTACCGGTGAGCTGATGCGACGAAGGGCGCACTCGTACGGTACGAGTGCGCCCTTCGCTTGTGGTCAGCCGCGCGCGTTGACGGCCTCGGAGCGAATCAGGGTGTTCAGGCGGGTCATCGAGGCGCGCATGTTCGCGCGCATGCCCGGCTGCTGTATCCGGTCGAGCAGGAGCCCGATCGGGCCGAGGCCGATGACGTATTCCACCTTGTACGTCATCTGCGTGGCGTCCCTCCCCTCCGAGTTCCTGACCGGCAGAAACTCGAAGATGCTGGTCACCTCCTTCAGCGGGGCGAACCCGATCCCGGTGTCGACGCGGCGCCTCAGGGGGTCGATCTCCATCACGGTCCACACCGAGTCGGTGCGCAGCGGGCCGAGGGTGCGGTTGCGTTCGGCGTAGGTCCGGCCGACGGTGGCGATGCCGTGGTGGTCGGTGACCTCTATGGCGCCGGCGACCCATTCCGCGTAGCGGTCGGTGCGGGAGATGACCTCCCAGACCCGCTCTACAGGGGCGTTGATGATGGCGCGTTCGGTGACGTGGAACTTGGTCATGACTGCTTCTCCTTGTTTCTCTCTCGGTCAGCTCTGATGGAGGAGTTCGGTGGCGGCGTGCTCGCCGGAGCGGACCGCGCCGTCCATGAAGCCGTTCCAGTAGGGGGAGAACTCGGACCCCGCCCAGTGCACGCGCCCGAAACTCCGGCCCATCCACTCCCCGTACTCGGTCAGCACGCCGGGGGCGGCGACGGACGTGGGGCCGCCCTGCGTCCACTGCTCGGCGGTCCAGTCCTGCTCGACGTAGTCGACGGTGTCGTAGGCCCGCTCCCCGACGACCTGGGCGAAGGAGCGCAGCACCGCGCCACGGCGCTCGCCCGCCGGGCGGTGCGCCCATTTCCGCCATTCCTTGCCGCCGAGGAATCCCATGAGCACGCCCGGTCCACCGTCGGGCGGGGAATTGTCGAACATCTCGCGGATCGGCGAGCCGCCCCGCAGCAGGCCCATGCCGGAGAGGCCCTCGGCCCGCCAGAACGGTGTGTCGTAGACGGCCACGCACTTCATGAGCGTCCCGAAGGGCAACCGCTGGAACAGCTGGTCCTGCTGCGGCGGCAGCAAGGGGTCCCAGACGATGCGCGAGGCCAGGACCGGCGGTACGGCGACGATCACCCGGCCGGCCCGCCAGTCGCCGGCGTCGGAGATCACGGTGACCCCGTCGGCGTCCTGGCTGATACGGCGCACCGGGGCCGACAGATGGACGCGGCCGTCGAGTTCCTCCGCCAGCCGGGCCGCGACCAGCTGCGAGCCGCCGACGAACCGGCTGTCCTGCGCACCGCCGGAGGTACCGGTGCCGCGCTCCATGGTGCCCGGATGCGTCTCGTCGCCGAAGGTCGAGACGTACCAGAGGCTGAACAGTGCCGACGCGTCGCGCGCCTCGCCGCCGTACGCGGAGTTGAGGAAGATGTTGATCAAGTCGACCGCGTCACCGGTGATTTCGGCCTTGCGCAGCCAGGTCTCGTAGGTCATGCCGTCCAGGTCACGGGCGTTCGGGGCCCGCCACGGAGCCGCCGGGGGCACCTTGCCCGCCGCCTGGCCGATGCGGGCCAGGGCGATGCCCATGTCCGGCAGCGCGAGGAGGTCCGGCGGAGTGTGCCCGGCGAACCGCTTGGCCTTGCCGTCGCGGACGTAGACCCGCTCGCCGGGCACGGCGGCCTCGTACGTGGCTACCCCGACCTCCTTGGCCAGCGCCAGGATGCGGTCCTGGGTCGGGCCGACGAACTGCCCCCCGATCTCGGTCACTTGGCCGTCGCCGAGCTCATGGTTCAGCAGTCGGCCGCCGACGCGGTCGCGGGCCTCCAGGACGGCCACGGACTTGCCTGCCGCGACTAGCTCACGCGCCGCGGTGAGTCCGGCCAGCCCGGCGCCGATCACGACGACGTCGGCCTCCCGACTCCAGCGCCTCTCGACGTTCCGGGTGCTGTGCGTACTGGTCATGGTCACTCCTCGGCTGCCGGCGGTGAAGCGGTCGATGAACAACGTACAGATGACATTGTCGTGTGACAAGGTCGACTGATTTCGTCATCCACTTCTACCGCTTGACCTGCACTTATTGCATGATGGGCAAGGGTGGCGGTCGAGTGACTCGTTCGAGCGACTTGAGCAGGTGATAAAGTCGGCCCACCGACACCGTACGAGGGAGTTCGTCATGGCCGTCCTGCTTCACCGGCTGGGCCACAGCGCCTACCGACACCGAAAGCTCGTCCTGGGGATATGGCTCTTCGTGCTGGCCGCGCTCATCACGTGCGTCAGCGTCTTCGGCGGCAAGCTCGACGACCGCTTCTCGGTGCCGGGCACCGAGTCTCAGCGGGCGTTGGACAGCCTGAGCAAGACCCTTCCGGAAGCCTCGGGCGCGAGCGCCCAGATCGTCTTCACCGCGCCCGAGGGCCACCAGGTCACCGAAGCCCCCTATACGGCGGCCATCGCCGAGGCCGTGGCGGAAGCCGAGCGGGCGCCCCAGGTCGGCGAGGTCGTCGACCCGCAGGCATCCGGCGCCGTCTCGGCCGACCGGACCACTGCGATCGTCCAGGTCCAGTACCCCGTGCAGATCGCGGAGGTCCGTACGTCATCGGTGGACGCGATCGAGGACGCGGCCCGGGCGGCCGAGACGGACGGGCTGCGGACATCGGTGGGCGGTTCCGTCTTCAGCAGCAAGGGAGTTCACATCGGTCCGTCGGAGATCATCGGCGTGGCCGTGGCGCTGCTCGTCCTCGTCGTCACCTTCGGTTCGCTGCTGGCCGCCGGTATGGCACTGCTGCCCGCGCTGATCGGTGTGGCAGTCGGGCTCGCCGGACTGCTCGCTCTCGCGCCCGCGGTCAGCATCTCCTCCACGGCCGTCACACTCGCCCTGATGCTGGGCCTGGCCGTCGGCATCGACTACGTCCTGTTCATCCTCTCGCGCCACCGCCAGCAACTGGCCCGCGGAACCGATCCGAAGGAATCCGTCGCGCTGGCCGTCGGTACGGCCGGAAGCGCCGTGGTCTTCGCCGGCGTCACCGTGATCATCGCGCTCGCCGCGCTGAGCGTCATCGGCATCCCGTTTCTGACGACGATGGGTCTCGGCGCCGCCGGCGCCGTCCTGATCGCCGTACTGGCCGCCATCACCCTCGTCCCCGCCGTCGCGGGATTCGCCGGCTCGCGGCTTGTCCCCAAGCCCGGCAGCCGCGCCGGGCGGCGGGCTGCCGATGCCGAAGGGTCCCCCGATGCCGAAGGGTCCCCCGATGCCGAAGGGTCCCCCGATGCCGAGGGGGCCGTCGATGTCGAGGGGGCCGTCGATGTCGAGGGGGCCACCGCCCGCGCCACCATGGGCACCCGCTGGACGAAGTGGGTCATCGCCAAGCCGCTGCTGACCGTGCTCGCTGTCGCGGGCATCCTGGTGACCCTCACGCTGCCGGCCATGGACCTGCGCCTGGCGCTTCCCGACAACGGCTCCGCGCCACACGCCTCCACCGAACGCAAGGCCTACGACACGATCAGCGACAAGTTCGGTCCCGGCTTCAACGGCCCCCTGCTCGTACTCGTCGAGTCCAACAACGGTACGGCTGGGACGAGTTCACAGGTCGGCGCTCAGGTGGCCCAGAAGCTGGGGACCCTCAAGAACGTCAAGGCCGTCCTGCCGCCCCAGCCCACCAGCGACCCGGCGCAGAGTGTCATCACCGTGCTCCCCGCCTCCGGCCCCGACAGCGTCCGCACCGACCAACTCGTCCGAGACATCCGCGAAGCCGCGCCCGGCATCCGTGACACCACCGGCGCCACGGTCGCCGTCACCGGCACCACCGCAGTCAACATCGACGTCTCCACCCGCCTCAGCGACTCCCTGCTGCCCTTCGTCGCCATCGTCGTCGGCCTCAGCCTGCTCCTGCTGATGATCGTCTTCCGGTCGCTGGTCATTCCAGTCAAGGCCGCCGTCGGCTTCCTGCTCTCGGTGGGCGCCTCGCTCGGTCTGGTCGTCGCCGTCTTCCAGTGGGGCTGGCTGGCCGACGTCCTCGACGTGCCGCACAGCGGTCCGGTCGTCAGCTTCCTGCCGATCATCCTGATCGGCGTGCTGTTCGGACTGGCCATGGACTACGAGGTGTTCCTCGTGTCCGGGATGCGCGAGGAATGGGCCCACACCGGCCGGGCCCGCCAGTCGGTCATCGACGGGGCGCGGCACAGTGTTCGGGTCGTCACCGCGGCCGCCCTGATCATGTTCACCGTCTTCGCCGGGTTCTTCCCCCTGGACGACGCCCTGATCAAACCCATCGCCTTCGCCCTGGCCGTCGGCGTGGCCATCGACGCTTTCGCCGTCCGTATGACGCTCGTACCGGCGGTACTCGCCCTCGCGGGCCGGGGCGCCTGGTGGCTGCCGGCCTGGCTGGACAGGATCCTGCCGGACCTCGACGTCGAAGGAAGCAGCCTCCAGAAGGCGGGACCGGCGGGCTCCGAGGATCCTGAGGTCGTCTCCCTTGCGCCGGCCCAAGGGCGTGGCACCGCGACGGACTTGACCGCGACGCGCTCGACGACGGCGGACTCGACCGCGACGGGCTCGACCACGGCGGGCTCGACCACGACCGGTCGCGGCGAGCGGCGCGAAGCTTCCGGCAGCCGTTGACCCGGTCCGTCGCCCTTGATGGCCGACCACGGCACGCCGCGCCGCGCGGCACCGCACTGCGGTGTCGCGCGGCGCTGTGCTGTGCCATGCGGTCGTGTCGCTTCTACGCCGAGGCCCCCGAAGTCCCTTGCGGTACCCGGCAGTTCACCCGCACCGACCGTCGTAGACGCACCTCAGGTCCCTCAAAGCATTTACTCCTCGCGGGACTCACCGGCTGCTCCAGCGACAACGGGCCGAGCACGGAAGCGAGCGGGAAAGCGACGCTCACCTTCACCTGGTGAGGCAACGAGGACCGCGCGCAACGCACCAACGACGCCAGCTAGGCCCGCACCGCGAAAGGCGAGTTCACCGGCGAGCTGCTGCGCACCGGGGGACTGCCGGTCGACCTGTCCGAGAACACCTCGAAGGGCAAGGCGTTCTGGTTGGAGGCGGTGGCGCGGTGAGGCGCGGGTCCCTCCCCGCCGACGAGTTCCGGACGTCGGCGGGGAGGGACCTGTCGGGTCAGCCTCGGGCGACCGCGATGGCCCCCGAGAGCCTCTCTCCCGCCTCGTAGATCATGTACGGGACGCCGCCGTCGGTGCCGAAGGTCGGTGCCGCGGAGCGCCCGTTCTCGGGAGCCGTGCTGCGGGAGTTGTAGAAGACGCCGAGGTGGCTGCGCTTGCTGAAGTCGTTGCCGACCTCGGTGATCATGATGTCGCCGCCGCTCTCCTTGTCCTTGTTGTAGACGACGTAGGTGCTGCCGTTGCGGTAGAGAAGGTGCGGGCCGCCGACGTTGACGGCGCCGACGTCCCCGTGCCGGATCAGCGGCGTCTGGTCGTAGGTCCAGGTGCGGCCGTCGGCGGACCAACCCCAGTGGATGTCACGGTGGTTGGTGGTGTTGTTGAGCATGAAGACCATCACGTAGCGGGCGCCGCGCGAGGGCAGCTCGTGGCGGAAGACCCGGGCGTACGACGTCTCGTTGGTGCCTGCCGGGAGCATGGACGCCGACAGGACGACCTTGTCGTACGTGAAGTGGATCCCGTCGGCCGAGCGGGCGAGGCGCGTCGTGGTGTTCTCGCCGTGGAAGTACAGCCAGAACTCCTTGGCGTCCTCGTTCCACAGCACGTGGGGGGACGAGACATGGCTGACGGAGTAGTGCGGGGACCACTTGTTGGAGACGATCGGGTTCGACGGGTACTCCGTGAACGGCCCTTCCAGCGAGTTGCCGTAGGCCAGGCAGATCCCACCTGGCGTGTCGTGCGGGGCGTAGTACAGGTAGTAGCGGCCGAGTGGGGAGCTCAGTTTGTCGTAGACGCCTCTGATGCAGGGGAAGATGATCTCGCCGGTCGGGTTGTACTTCAGCTGAGACGGCGTCAGAAGGGTGCGGACGTAGGCGTAGTCGGGGAATCCGCCGGGCGCCGCGGCCGCGGGCTGGGCGCCCAGGGCCGTGCCGACGGTGAGGGCGGCTCCGGTGGCGGCGGTGGCTCGCAGGAAGAGACGCCGGTCGAGGTGCTGCTCGTGCATGGTGGTCTCCAATGCCAGAAGGTGTGCGGCTCAGAGGTAGGTGGCGGCGGTGACGCACAGGCCGCCGAGGGCGACCGCCCAGACGTACGGCAGGGTGCGCACCATGACCTGTTGGGGAGTGACGCCCGCGTACTGGGCACTCCACACGGTCTGTGTGCTGGTGGGGTCGGCGACGCCGAACACCTGGTTGTACGAGGTGGCCATGCCGAGGACGGCGACCGCCGGGTAGATGCCGGTGGCGATGAGGACGCCGGCGATGCCCGCGCCGAGCCCGAACACGTTGAGGGGGCCGCGGTAGAGGCACAGCGGGACGAGGAGCGTGAAGACGAGGACGAACACCACGGGGTTGTGCGGGCTGACGGCCTTGACGAGCGGTTCGAGTGCGTCGACGGCGCCGGGCAGTTTCACGGCCGCGAGCAGGATGCCGATGGCGATGAACAGGACGAGCGGCGGGGCGGCCACCTCGAAACCGCCGTACAGGGTGCGCAGTAGCCGCTTGTTCATCGCGCCGGGCCGGGTCGTGGTGACCAGCGCGTACAGGACGCCCGCCAACAGCGAGGGAATGATGGCGAGTTCGAAGCCCAGGGCGAGAACGAGCGGCACGGCGGGGGCGAGCAATGGGTACCAGGGCGCGTCGCCCAGCTCCTCGCGTCGTGAACGAGGCTTCGTGTCAACGGACTTGAGCGACCAGGCGTGCTCGGTGCCCCGCCTTCGCGTCTCGACGAGGACGAACGCGAGAGCGGCGACCAGCGCGAACGGGAAGAGCTTCACCATGAAGCCGCGCACGGTCGGGATCGGCAGTTCCAGCGCGGTGGAGAAGAACTGCCACAGCGGCAGCTCGAAGGGGATGCCCACGGCGATGCCCATCAGCACCGTGCCCGCGGCGGTCACCTTGGGCACGCCGACGGCGATCATGGCGGGGATTCCGATGATGCCGGCGAGCATGGCGGCGGGTGCCGAGCCGGTCACCGTTCCGACGAGTGCGGACACGGCAAGGACACCGAGGGCCACGATGGTCGGGCGGTCACCGCCGAACTCGACGATCTTGCGGACGAGGGTGCCCGCGATGCCGGTCTCGTCGAGGAGTTTGCCCAGCCAGGAGCCCAGAATGATCGCGATCATGGTGGCGGCCAGGGTCGGCGCGCCTTCCTGGAGGACGGTGTCCAGCACGCTGTTCTTGCCGGTGAGCGGTGCCCCGGCGAGAAAGGCGATGGCGACGGCGAGCAGGGCAAGGGCGAAGGCGGTGGGCAGTCTGCGGGTGAGCATCAGGGCGACACCGGCCGCCATGACGAGAAGGATGACGACACCCATGGGTCACTTCTCTCTTCCGGGCCGGGTGAGTTCCGCGCGCAGTGCGGCGGTGAGGAGCAGGGGGCTGCGGCCGAGTCCGCAGACGGTTCGGGCGTAGGCGTGCGCGGCGACCTCCTCGGCACCGGCGACATGACCGGCCAGGCGGTGGCGTCCGAGGCGCAGCACGGTGTGGTCGAGCGCCTGCTTGAGCGCGGCCTTCGCCGGGCCGTGGTGGAAGTGGGCGTGCACGGCCTCATGGGCCAGGGCGGCGGCGCGCACCGAGCCCGGCGGATACCAGCCGCGCCAGCCGCGGGCGTCCACCAACTCCTCGGCGAGGGCGAGCGTGTCGGTGTAGAGCTCGACCGTCGGGGGCCGTGACGTGTAGCGGGCGAGCAGCATCCGCTCCAGGCCGCCGTCCCGCTCGATCACGCGGGCCGTGGACGGGACGGGGGCGAGCCGGGACCCGAACTCGTCGGCCTTACGGGCCCATTGGCGCAGCAGTTCGCGGTCGCGGCCCTCGTGAGTGGGCGTGGCGGCCAGCAGTCGTACGGCCCATTCGATGTCGTCGACGGACTCGGGATCCATCAACTCCCGCTCCTGGAGGGTGAGTTCAGTGGCCGTCATGACCGCACCTCCAGTACCGCGACCACCGGCTCGTCGGCGGCGCGGGCCCGCAACTCGCTGCGGGCCAGCGCCAGCAGCGGCTGGGGATCGAGGACGCCGGACAGGTCGGCGATGCGGGAGCCGAGCAGCAGCCGCAGGGCGGGAGCGCGCACCCCGCCGTCACCGTACGAGGTGGACTCGCCCACCAGCCGGGCGAGCACCTCCGGGGCGCCGGCCACGGTGGTGGTCTCCACGCGGGCGTCGGCGGCGTGGTGGCGTACGACGCCGTCCACGTCGACGATCCGTATGGGTCGTCGGGTCGGCCGCAGTCGGCGGCGCGTCTCGGTGCCGTAGACGGTGTGGGCGGCGGTGCCCGCGAGGACCTGGACGGCCGCGGGGTCGGTCTTGAGGCTGGCCGCCGCGGCATGGAGCCGCTCGGTGTCGTCGGCGCGGTGGGACCGGTCCTGGGTACGCAGTTCGGTGGCGCCGGTCGCGACCGCGCGCACGGTGTTGGTCTGCGGGTCGACGGTGATCTCGACCTCGACGCCTTCGGCGGCGGCACCCTGGGCGACGACCGCCCGCTCCGCCTCGGCCCGGACGGCGAGGATCTGCTCCTGCGTGGCACCGGGCACGATCCGCTCGACCTGCTCCCGTACGAGCGCGAGGGCGACGCCGATGGGGCTGATGACCTCGTTGTGGCGGGCGATCCGGCCCTCCATCCCGCTGGTGTGGGCCAGGTGCGGGGTGACGGACGCGGCACCGCCGCCTCCGCCGACGAGGACGGCCGTGTCCTTGTCGAGGCGGTAGTCGCGGATCATGGCGTCCACCACCGACTTCACCTGGGCGATGCCCGCGTCGAGGATCCGCGTCGCCGCGGTCGCGACATCGGTGCCGAGATGGGCGGCCAGCGGCTCGATCGCGGCACGCGCGCTCTCGGGGTCGCAGCGGGCGAAGTCGCCCTCGGGGACGCGGCCGAGGGCGTTGGCGGCACAGGTCATCGTGACGGCGAACCGCCCGCCCGCCGCGTCGAGCACGGCGTAGTCGGCGGGGTCGCCGTCCATGGGCCGGACGGTGTCCACCTTGGCGTCGCGCAGCTGGTCGGGGGAGGCGAAGCAGGCGTACGGCAGTCCCGCGATGTGGGCGCTGCGCGGCCCCACGCCCGTCACCCGGCCTTCGCCTATCCGCACCATGGAGCCGCCGCCGACACCGACGGTGCGCACGTCGAGGGCGCTCAGATACGAGGTCTTGCCGAGGATGGTGGCGTGCCGGACGGCGACCTTGCCGCGGCGTACGACGCTGATGTCGGTCGAGGTGCCTCCGGTCTCCAGGAACACGCCCTCGCTCACCCGCTCCTGCATCAGGGCGCCCGCGACTCCGGCGGCCGGTCCCGACAGGACCGTCAGTAGCGGTCGGCGGCGCATCTCGCCGAGCGCCATCACGCCGCCGTCGCAGCGCATGACCATCAGTGGCGCGGTCACGCCGGCCTTGGTGATGGAGGCGTCGACGAGGTCGGCGGTGGCCAGCATGCGGGGCAGGATCGCCGCGTTGACCACGGCGGTGCGGGTGCGCTTGTGCAGCCCGTACAGCGAGGTGATCTCGTGCGCGGCGGTCGTCGGCAGCCCGTACGGCCGTGCCGCGTCCAGGACGGTCTGCTCGCCCTCGGGGCGGTCGACGCTGAACGGCTGGCTGGCGACGAGGACTTGGGCGCCTTCGCCCTTCAACTGCTCGACGGCGCTGCGGACGGCTGCCGTGTCCTGAGGGTCGGTGACATGTGCGTAGACCAGCGGAAGCCTTTTGCCGGGGGCGAGTTCGAGCTTGCCGAACGAGGCGAGGCGGCGGGTGAGTACTGCTGCGGGGCCGGTCCCGATGCCGATCAGTCCGACGGTGGCCACGTCGCCCTCCAGGAGGGCGTTGGTAGCCTGGGTCGTGCCGTGCGCCAGGAAGGCGACGTCGGCCGGGGCGCAGCCGGTCTGTTCCAGGAGCCGGTCGAGCGCCTCGACGATGCCGTGTGCGACGCCGTCCTCGTGATGGTGGCTGGTGGGGACCTTGACCTGCCCCAGGAGTTCGAGGGTCGTGGCGTCCACGGCCACGGCGTCGGTGAAGGTTCCGCCCACGTCGATGCCGACGCGGATGCGGTGTGTGTTCATGTCCGGGCACCTCCTTGTGCTGGATCGGTTCGCGCGGGCGGTCACCGGGCGGGGCGGGTGGAGCCGCCCCGCCCGAACTCCCGTCCACGCGGGGTGTGTTCAGTAGCCGCGTACGTCCGGCCAGTGGCGTTGCACTCCGTCGCGGTCGAGCAGCCGCGCGAACTCCTCGAACCGCTTGTCCTCGGCCTGCACCTGGTGTGGTTCGACGTCCTCGTTGACGCAGTGCGCGGCCAGGGCACCGGCGACCTCGCCGACGTTCCACTCCACCGGGTGGAGCCGGTAGCAGCCGTTGGTGATGTGCGTGGTGCCGATGTTCTTGCCGGCGGGCAGCAGGTTGCGCACCCGGCGCGGCACGAGCGCGCCGAGCGGGATCTCGAACGGCACGGACCCGATGTCGATGTAGTTGTCGCCGCCGGTCGAGGGATGCAGGTCGATGCGGTAGCTGCCGACACCCACCGAGTCACGGTGCCGCGTGCCGCCGTACGGTCCGACGAGGTCGATCGCCACGTCCTGCTCGGTGACGGTGGTGACCGCCTTGATACGGCGGGACTCGCGGACGTACGCCGCCTTGGCCAGGCCGTCCGCCGTGCCGGTCACGTCCGGGCGGATCCGCAGGCCAGGGAATCCGGTGCCGCCGTCCGTGCGCGGCGCCTCGGTCTGCAGCCAGTACAGCAGCGACAGCGACAACTGCCGTGCCTCGCGCAGCGCTTCGGCCTCCTGTCCGATGTACGGCTTGAGCCAGTAGTCGTTGAGCGGCCAGTTGACGAGCGTGATGTCGGAATCGAAGGCGCCCGGGGAGTGCAGCTTGCGGGCGAGGATGCGGCGGAAGCCCCACAGTTCCTTGTCGCCGGCGTCGGCGCTCTGGTCGGCGGAGATGCCGAGCGGGTCGAGGGCCGGATTCGGTACGAAGGTCCGCGGCACCGGCTCCAGCGTGCGCGGATCGGGTGCCTCGAAGCCGAGCAGCGGGCCCGGCCAGAACGAGGGCTGGTAGGTGCGCCAGAAGTCGAAGTCCTCCGGGCGGTCGGTCGTGTGGTCCTCGCCCTCGTGGTGGGAGAGCGCGAAGGTGACGGTGATGCCCTGCTGGTTGAGGGGCTGGGCCTCGTCGGGGGCGTGCGGCTCGTCGAACTCGGCGCGTGCCTCGGCCCCGTTCGCGTGCTCGACGCCCGCGAGGTGGAGGAGTTCGCCCGTCTCGGTGGCGTCCAGGACGTAACGCGCGGTGAGGGTGCGATGCGTCCCGTCGCGCAGGTCCTTCAGGGTCACCGACCGTACGACATCGTTGTCGGACTCGGCGGAGACCGGCCGGTGCTCGGTGAGTACGGTCAGCCGTCCCGCCGCACGGTGGGGCGCGAGCATGCCCTCCAGGACGGCGAGGGCGACCCTCGGCTCGTGGCAGAGCTTGCTGACGCGGCCCGCCCCCGGGTTGAGGTCGGTGAGCGCCAGGGCCTCGGCCCGCAGCGGGTACCAGTGGCGGTAGTAGCTCCGGATCTCCTCACGCAGCCGGCGGTACGAGGCGGTCGTGCCGAACCGCTCGACCCACGGGTGCTCGTCGGGCGGTACGGCCTGGCTGGTGAGCTGGCCGCCGATCCAGTCCGTCTCCTCGGTGAGCACGACGCTGCGTCCTGCCCGGCAGGCGGCGAGTGCTGCGGCCACGCCACCGAGACCGCCGCCCACGACGAGGATGTCTGCTTCGGGTATCACGCTTCTCCTTGCTGCTGGATCGGGTTCATCCGGAGGTTCGTACGGGCCGTGCTCAGGGATGGCTACGCGGCGGTCCTGTTGTCAGACCCGGGCGGAAGACGCAGCTGACGAGCGGCTCCCGCGCCTCCTCGCCCGCGACGAGCGCGGCCAGCAGACGTACGGCCGCGGCGCCCAACTGCGGCCGGGGGATGTCGAATCCGGTGGGTTCGGGTTCCCCCGCCAGGTCGGCGGGCGGGCTGCCGAGCAGGGCGAGAGACACGTCTGCGGGGCAGTCGAGGCCCGCCTCGCGCACGGCGGAGAGCAGGCCCCGCCAGGCCGCCCCGGTGTCGGTCTCCTCCGCGACGAAGGCCGTCACCCCTTCATCGGCCCAGGCACGCAGCCGTTCGGGCGTGAGCTCCCGCTGCGGATCCGCGGACCGGAAGACGGCCGTGGGCCCGCAGGGCAGACCTGCCGCTGCCAGCCCTTCCAGGAAGCCGCGCTGACGGTCCGCCGAGGCGGGCGCGTCGTCGTCCTCGCGGACCAGGACGATCCGCCGATGCCCCAACCCGGCCAGATGGCCCACGACTTCACGCGTGGCCGCGACATAGTCCGCGCCCACCCATGCCACGCCCTCCAACTCCTCGCGGCGGCCCAGGTGCACGACGGGGAAGCCGTCCTCGACCAGCCGCTTCAGCTCCGCCCGGGGTGTGTGCCGGCCGAGGAAGAGACAGCCGTCGGCGAGCCGGACCCGGCTCAGGGCTTCGGGACCCGCGGCTCCCGCGCCGCCGGTGCTCGACCCGGTGAACAGCACCAGGTCGTAGCCGAGCGCCGCCGCCTCTCGCTCCACGCCGACCAGGAAGGGGTAGTACGAGTGCTGCACATCGGTCGGGAACGTGGCGGTGAAGCTGAAGACGCCGAGGAGGTTGTTGCGGGCGGCGGCCAGCCGCCGGGCGGCCGGGTCGGGAACGTAGCCGAGGCTGCGGGCCGCCTCCAGGACCCGTTGGCGGGTCTCCTCGGAGATGACGGGTCCCTTGCCGTCGGGCCTGGCCGAAAGCACCAGGGACACGGTCGCCTGGGACACCCCCGCGAGCCGGGCCACCTCGGCCTGTCGGGGCCTTGACGTACGCCCGGCCGGAGCGGGCGTACGTCCGGGCCGCTTCCTCGGTTCCACAGTGATCTCTCTCCTCCGGGGCAGGATCAGGCGCTGTCTACGGCGCTATTAATGCGTATTACCTAATGCGCATTAACGAGAGACTGTGCACTTCCCCGAGCGGCGGGTCAAGGGTTGGGACAGGGAAAATCAGTCGGTGAGGCCGAGCGCTCCCGCTGCCTGGATCGCCAGCCAGACCTCGGCCAGAGCCCCCGTCGATGTCAGATCACGGTTGGCGAGAGCGCCGAAGCGGCGCAGCCGGTAGGCGAGGGTGTTCGGATGGATGTGGAGCGCCGCGGCAGCCGCGTCGGTACGGCGGTTGCGCTCCATCCAGGTGCGGGCGGAGACCAGCAACTGCGAGTCGTGGGCCTCGTCGTAGCGCAGCACCTCGCCGAGCACGTGCTGGACGAGTGCGGTCAGGACAGCGGGGTCGTCGGGCAGCCACCGGCCCGTCGAGTCGTCGCCGTACCGGACGACGGGGCGGCCCGACTCCACAGCCTTGGAGACCGCCCAGAGCGCCTCGCGCTGGGCGACCTTCAGCGCGGCGCCCGGCGAGAAGGGGCGGCTCATCCCGGCGGCCACGGCCGGCAGCTCACCGACGGCCACCGCCAGCTCCGGCGATCCCAGGACGTAGCGGTCCTCGCCCCAGGTGAGCAGCAGATGGGGATGGTCCTCCAGGCAGCGCAGCAGCGCCTCGTCGGTGGTGTGGCGCACGACGAGGAGCACGGTGTCGCCCTCGATCGAGTGCCGGGCGAGCCGGCGGCGCGCCGCCTCCGGGTCGAGCACCTCCTGCAGCAGTTCGGCCAGCGTCTCCGCGCCCTCGCGGCGCAGCGTCTCGCGCTCGTTGCGCACCATCGCAAGCCGCAGCGCCGCCACGGTGGCGATGTGCTGGGCGACGGCGAGCCCTCCGGGCTGGGCGCCCTGACGTTCGTACGCGACGAGAAAGCCCGCCGGGCCGCCGGGCGCGGGCACCGGGAGGACGAATCCGCCGGGGATCGTCGGTGGGGCGTCGACGGAAGCGGGCAGGACGGCGGGATCCGGCGTGGGAACGCCGGGCAGGAGCGGGCGGCCCTGCGGTGTGCAGAGGTAGACGTCGTAACCCGACAAACGTTCGAGGCGGCGCAGAAGTGTCGGCGTGTCGAGGTCCTCGGCGACCAGCCAGCGCAGCGAGCCGAAGACCTGGAGCTGCGCGCCCAGCCGGTGCCGGGCGTCCTCCTGGGCCGAGGCCGCGACCTCCTGGGCGACAGCGATGAACGGGACGGCGAGCGGCACTTCGAGGACCGGGAAGCCCCGCTCCTCCGCCGCCCGGAAGAACGCGTCGTGCAGCGGGGGCATGTGCAGCTGCGCGGAGAGCGCGAGAGCCGATACCCCGGCGTCGTCGAGCCGCTCCAGATAGGCGCACTGTCCGGCCGCGGTACGGGGGATCGCCAGGCCCGTCGTCATGATCACCTCGGCGCCCAGGAGCCAGGGCGTCGGGTCGGTGAGCTCGCTGGCGTGCGCCCAGGACACGGACCGGCCCAGACCGCCACTGCCGGCTTTCACAGAGAGCTGGAGTGCCGGGAAGGAGAGCAGATCCTCGACGGTGAGTTTGTTGCTGGCCACATAAGACAGCGTACGGCTCTGTGACGGACACAATTGTGGCTGGTCGTGCCGCGGCCACAGACTGGGGAATCGTCCCCAGCATGAACGGAAGGTGGAGCGCCCGTGACGACCTCGATCACCGAAATCGAGACCTACGGTGTCGAGCGGATCCCGGACGCGGACCGCACGGCCCGCCCGATCGATCTGTTCCGCCTCGCCTTCGGCGGCGCCAACACCTTCGCGACCTGTGTGCTGGGCGCCTTCCCGATCCTCTTCGGCCTCTCCTTCTGGCAGGGTCTGGCGGCGACCGTCCTCGGCCTCGTCGCGGGTGCGCTGCTGCTGGCCCCGATGGCACTGTTCGGGCCCACCAACGGCACGAACAACGCCGTCTCCTCCTCCGCGCACCTCGGCGTGCACGGCCGGGTCGTCGGCTCGTTCCTCTCCCTGCTCACCGCCATCGCGTTCTTCTCGATCTCGGTGTGGTCCTCCGGGGACGCGCTCGTCGGCGGTGCGCACCGGCTCGTCGACGTCCCCGAGTCGGACGTCACCTACGGCATCGCGTACGCGCTCTTCGCCGTACTCGTCCTGGCCGTCTGCATCTACGGCTTCCGGTTCATGCTGCTGGTCAACAAGATCGCGGTGCTGGCGGCGTCGGCCCTGTTCGTGCTCGGCGCCTTCGCCTTCGCGGGCGACTTCGACCCCGGTTACGCGGGAGCCTTCGCGTCCACCGCCGACCCGCTGTTCTGGCCGTCGTTCATCGGCGCCGCGCTGATCGTGCTCTCCAACCCGGTCTCCTTCGGCGCGTTCCTCGGCGACTGGTCCCGCTACATCCCGGCCGGGGCCCCGCGCCGCCGGGTGATGGGGGCCGCGTTCCTCGCCCAGATCGCCACCCTGCTGCCGTTCCTCTTCGGCCTGGCCACCGCGTCGATCATCGCGACGAAGGCCGCGAAGTACGTCGACCCGGCCGCCCCCAACTACGTGGGCGGACTGCTCGCGATCTCGCCCGGCTGGTACTTCCTGCCGCTCTGCCTGATCGCTCTGATCGGCGGCCTCTCCACCGGCACGACGGCCCTGTACGGCACGGGTCTCGACTTCTCCAGCGTCTTCACGCGCTTCAGCCGCGTCCAGGCCACCTTCTTCATCGGCGCCCTGTCCATCGCGTTCATCTTCGTCGGCCGCTTCGCGCTCAACCTCGCGCAGTCCATCTCCACCTTCGCCACGCTGATCATCACCTGCACCGCACCGTGGATGATCGTCATGGCGCTCGGCTATGTCACCCGGCGCGGCTGGTACGACCCGGAGGCGCTGCAGGTCTTCAACCGCCGCCAGCGCGGTGGCCGCTACTGGTTCACGCACGGCTGGAACTGGCGCGGCATGTCCACCTGGCTCGTCTCCGCCGTCGTGGCGCTCCTCTTCACCAACCTGCCCGGCCAGTTCGTCGGCCCGCTCGGCGACCTGGCCAACGGCACGGACATCTCGCTGCCCGTCGGCCTCGTCCTCGCGACCGTGCTCTACCTCGCCCTGCTCGCCCTGTTCCCCGAGCCGCGCGCCGTGTACGGACCGGCCGGACCCCGCTTCGTCCGAGCCTCGGACGCCCCCGTGCCGCCGATCACCGGCGGCACCGACGAGACCGTCACCGAGCCCGCCGCGGTCCACTGAGCCCTCGCCCCCCGAAGCCGAACGCCGCGCGTTCATCCACGACCAGGAGCCGTGCATGAGTACCACCACCGTCCAGGAAGTCCGGGCCGCCGCGGACGCGCTCGTCGCCGCCTTCGCCGAGGGCCGCATCGAGGACTACTTCGGCGCCTTCGCCCCGGACGCGACCTTCGTCTTCCACACCACCCCGCAGCGGCTCGGCTCCACGGCCGAGTACCGCGTGCTCTGGCAGCAGTGGGTGGAGCAGGACGGCTTCCGCATCCTCGGCTGCACCTCGTCCGCACAGCTGATCCAGCCCTTCGGCGACACGGCCGTCTTCAGCCACGACGTCGAGACCCGGGTCGCCACCCACGCCGGCGAGGAGACGGTCCACGAGCGGGAGACCATCGTCTTCGCCCGTGCCGACGACGGCGGCTGGACGGCCGTCCACGAGCACCTGTCCGCCCGCACCGCCGCCTGACCAGGAGAGACGTTCCATGAGCAGCACGTTCCGCAACTACATCGACGGTGCGTTCGCCGACGCCTCGGACGGCCGCACACTCGATGTGGTGGACCCCACCACCGGTGACGTCTACGCGACCTCCCCGCTCTCGGGGGCGGCGGACGTCGACGCGGCGATGGCGGCCGCGGCCGCGGCGTTCCCCGTCTGGCGCGACACCACACCGTCCGTGCGCCAGCGCACACTGCTGAAGATCGCCGACGCGATGGAGGCACGGGCCGACGAACTGGTCGCCGCGGAGAGCCGCGACACCGGCAAGCCGCTCCACCTCACCCGCGGCGAGGAACTCGCCCCCGCCATCGACCAGGTCCGCTTCTTCGCCGGCGCGGCGAGGATGCTCGAGGGCCGCTCGGCCGGCGAGTACATGGAGGGGATGACGTCCATCATCCGCCGCGAGCCGGTCGGTGTGTGCGCACAGGTCGCGCCGTGGAACTACCCCCTGCTGATGGCGGTGTGGAAGTTCGCTCCGGCGCTCGCGGCGGGCAACGCGGTGGTCCTCAAGCCCTCCGACACCACCCCGGCTTCCACGGTGCTGATCGCCGAGATCATCGGCGGTGTCCTGGAGGAGCTGGCGCTGCCCCGCGGCATCTTCAACGTGGTCTGCGGCGACCGTGAGACCGGCCGCCTGATGGTGGAGCACCCGACCCCGGCGATGGCCTCCATCACCGGTTCGGTACGCGCCGGCATCCAGGTCGCCCAGAGCGCGGCCAAGGACGTCAAGCGGGTCCACCTGGAGCTCGGCGGCAAGGCCCCGGCGGTGGTCTTCGAGGACGCCGACCTGGCGAAGGCGGTCGAGGACCTGGTGGTGGGCGGCTTCTTCAACGCCGGTCAGGACTGCACGGCCGCGACCCGCGTCCTGGTCCACGAGTCGGTCCACGAGGAGTTCGTCGCCGCGCTCGCCAAGGCCGCGGCCGACACGAGGACCGGGCAGCCGGACGACGAGGACGTGCTGTACGGACCGCTCAACAACGCGGGTCAGCTCGCCCAGGTCAGCGGCTTCATCGAGCGCCTCCCCGAGCACGCCAAGGTCGAGGCGGGCGGCCACCGGGTCGGCGACAAGGGCTACTTCTACGCCCCGACCGTGGTCTCCGGCCTCCGCCAGGACGACGAGATCATCCAGAACGAGGTCTTCGGCCCGGTCATGACCGTCCAGTCCTTCACGGACGAGGCCCAGGCCGTGCAGTACGCCAACGGCGTCGACTACGCACTGGCCTCCTCGGTGTGGACCAAGGACCACGCCCGGGCGATGCGGATGTCGAAGAACCTGGACTTCGGCTGCGTGTGGATCAACACCCACATGGCCCTCGTCGCCGAGATGCCGCACGGCGGGTTCAAGAAGTCCGGCTACGGCAAGGACCTCTCCGCGTATGGCTTCGAGGACTACACCCGGATCAAGCACGTCATGACGTCGCTCTGACACCATGGCGTGCGTCGCCGCCTCTTCGTGGCGAGTTTCCGCGTCGATGCGTAACGTGACGCACCATGAAGATCCTCATCAGCGCCGACATGGAAGGCGCCACCGGGGTGACCTGGCCCGCCGACGTGCTGCCCGGGACACCGCAGTGGGAGCGGTGCCGTGCGATGTTCACCTCGGACGTCAACGCCGCCGTCCTCGGCTTCTTCGACGGCGGCGCCGACGAGGTGCTGATCAACGAGGCCCACTGGACCATGCGGAATCTGCTGCTCGAACAGCTGGACGGGAGAGCGGAGATGCTCACCGGGCGGCACAAGTCGCTGTCCATGGTGGAGGGCGTGCAGCACGGTGACGTGGACGGGATCGCCTTCGTCGGTTACCACGCGGGCGCCGGCATGGAGGGCGTCCTCGCCCACACCTATCTCGCGAACTCCATCACCGGCGTGTGGGTGAACGACGTACGCGCCAGTGAGGGGCTCCTCAACTCCCATGTGGTCGCCGAGTACGGCGTGCCCGTCGTGCTCGTCACCGGGGACGACCTGGCCTGCGAGGACGCGCTCGGCTACGCGCCCGGGGCACTGAAGGTCGCCGTCAAGGACCATGTGTCCCGGTACGCGGCCGTGTGCCGTACGCCCTCCAGGACCGCCGCCGACATCCGCGCCGCGGCCAAGGAGGCAGCGTCCCTGGCGGTCCGTCAGGAACCGTTCGTGGGCGGCCCGTTCACCGTGATGCTGGAGTTCGACGCCGAGCACCTGTCGATGGCGGCGACCGTGGTGCCGGGCGTCGAGCGTGTCGGGGAGCGGCAGGTGGCGTACACCAGCGGCACCATGTACGAGGGAATCCGCACGTTCAAGGCGGTCACGACGATCGTGTCGGCCGCGGTGGAGGAGCAGTATGGCTGACGCGCAGGCGCTGGACGAGGTAGTCCGGTTCACCTCCGACCTCATCCGCATCGACACCACCAACCGGGGCGGCGGGGACTGCCAGGAGCGCCCGGCCGCCGAGTACGCCGCCGCCCTGCTGGCCGAGGCGGGCCTGGAGCCCACCCTCCTCGAGCGCACCAAGGGACGTACGAACGTCGTCGCCCGCCTCGAAGGCACCGACCCCTCGGCCGACGCGCTGCTCGTGCACGGTCACCTGGACGTCGTGCCCGCGCAGGCCGAGGACTGGAGCGTGCACCCGTTCTCCGGGGAGGTCCGCGACGGGGTCGTCTGGGGGCGCGGCGCCATCGACATGAAGAACATGGACGCGATGATCCTGGCGGTCGTGCGGGCCTGGGCGCGTACGGGCGTACGGCCCCGGCGTGACCTCGTGATCGCGTTCACCGCCGACGAGGAGGCGAGCGCCGTCGACGGCTCGGGTTTCCTCGCCGACCATCACCCGGGGCTCTTCGAGGGATGCACCGAAGGCGTCAGCGAGTCCGGGGCGTTCACCTTCCACGACGGCAGCGGGCGCGAGCTGTACCCGATCGCGGCGGGCGAGCGCGGCACCGGCTGGCTCAAGCTCACCGCGCGCGGCCGGGCGGGGCACGGCTCCAAGGTGAACCGGAGCAACGCGGTGACGCGGCTGGCCGAGGCGGTCGCGCGGATCGGCGCGCACGAGTGGCCGCTGCGGCTCACTCCGACCGTGCGCGCGGCGCTCACCGAACTCGCCGCCGTGTACGGCGTCGACGCCGACTTCGAGGACGTCGACGGCCTGCTGGCCAAGCTCGGTCCCGCCGCCACGCTCGTCGAGTCGACCGTGCGCAACAGCGCCAACCCGACCATGCTCAGCGCCGGTTACAAGATCAACGTGATTCCGGGGGAGGCCGTCGCGCACGTCGACGGCCGGTATCTGTACGGACACGAGGACGAGTTCCGCGCCACCCTCGACCGGCTCACCGGACCGGACGTGGAGTGGGAGTTCGAGCACCGCGAGGTGGCCCTGCAGGCGCCGCTGGAGTCGGCGACGTACGCGAGGATGCGCGCCGCCGTCGAGGAGTTCGCGCCCGAGGGACATGTGGTGCCGTACTGCATGTCGGGCGGCACGGACGCCAAGCAGTTCTCGCGCCTCGGCATCACCGGCTACGGATTCACGCCGCTGAAGCTCCCGGAGGGTCTCGACTACCAGGCCCTCTTCCACGGCGTCGACGAGCGCGTCCCGGTCGAGGCGCTCCACTTCGGCGTCCGCGTCCTGGACCGTTTCCTGCGCACGGCCTAGACGTGTAGGGATGCGGGGATAGTGGGGGACATGGTGCAGACCTTGGCGTACGGATCGTGGCCCTCACCCATCGACGCTACCCTCGCCGCCGCGCACGACGGGCACCCCGACTCCGTCGGCTTCGTCGGCGACGAGTCGTGGTGGACGGAACCCCGGCCCACGGAGGGCGGGCGGCGCACCCTCGTACGGCGGAAGGCCGACGGTACGGAGGAGTCGGTGCTGCCCGCCCCGTGGAACGTGCGCAGCCGGGTCATCGAGTACGGCGGGCAGGCATGGGCCGGGGAGATGCGCCCCGAAGGGCCGCTGGTGGTGTTTGTAGATTTCGCCGACCAGCGGCTGTATCTGTACGAAGCAGGCCGTGAACCACGCCCGTTGACTCCGGTCTCGCTCGTCGGCGGCGGACTGCGCTGGGTGGACCCGCAGTTGCGGGTGGAGCGGGGCGAAGTGTGGTGCGTACTCGAGGAGTTCACCGGGGACGGGCCGACCGACGTACGGCGGGTCCTCGCCGCGGTGCCACTGGACGGTTCGGCGGCGCAGGACCGGGACGCCGTACGTGAACTCACCGACGCACGCCACCGGTTCGTCACCGGGCCCCGCCTCTCGCCCGACGGCGGACGCGCGGCCTGGCTCGCCTGGGACCATCCGCGGATGCCGTGGGACGGCACGGAACTGATTGTCGCCGAGGTGGCCGACGACGGGACGCTTCTGGAGGCCCGCACGGTGGCCGGCGGCCCCGACGAGTCGATCGCCCAGGCCGAGTGGGGCATCGACGGCGCCCTGCTGTACGCCAGTGATCGCACCGGCTGGTGGAACCTGTACCGCGACGGGGTGCCCGTGTGCCCCCGCGAGGAGGAGTTCGGCGGGCCGCTGTGGAAGATCGGCCAACGCTGGTTCGCACCGCTGGAGGACGGGCTGATCGCCGTCGTGCACGGGCGGGGCGCCACCGCGCTCGGCATCCTGGACCCGGAGACCGGCGAGGTCGTCGACGCGGCGGGCCCCTGGACCGAGTTCGCCCCCACGCTCGCCGCGCACGGCAGCCGCATCCTGGGCATCGGGGCCAGCCCCCGCAGCGCGTACGAGGTCGTCGAACTGGACGCCCGCACCGGCCGCGCCCGGATCACCGGCGCCGCGCACGACGACCCGGTGGACCCCTCGTACTACCCGGAGCCCCAGATCCGCACCTTCACCGGCCCCGCCGGACGCGAGATCCACGCACACATCTATCCGCCGCACCACCCCGGCCACATGGCACCCGACGACGAACTGCCGCCGTACGTCGTCCGGGCGCACGGCGGCCCCACCAGCCGGGCCCCGCTCGTGCTCGACCTGGAGATCGCCTACTTCACCTCTCGGGGCATCGGCGTCGCCGAGGTCAACTACGGAGGATCGACGGGGCACGGGCGGGAGTACCGCAACCGGCTGCGGGAACAGTGGGGCGTCGTCGACGTCGAGGACTGCACGGCCGTCGCGCTCTCGCTGGCGGACGAGGGCACCGCGGACCGGCGGCGGCTCGCCATCCGCGGAGGCAGCGCGGGCGGCTGGACGACGGCCGCGTCCCTGACGAGCACCGACGTGTACGCCTGCGGCACGATCCTCTACCCGATCCTCGACCTCGCCGCCTGGGCCTCGGGAGAGACCCACGACTTCGAGTCGCAGTACCTGGAGACCCTGATCGGGCCGCTCACCGAGGTGCCGGCCCGGTACGCGCAGCGGTCGCCCACCCTGCATGCCGACCGCATCGGCGCACCCTTCCTGCTGCTCCAGGGCCTCGACGACGTCATCTGTCCGCCCGCGCAGTGCGAGCGGTTCCTCGCCAGGCTCGAGGCGGAGGGACGACGCGTTCCGCACGCCTACATCGCCTTCGAGGGAGAGGGGCACGGCTTCCGGCGGGCCGAGACGACGGTGCGGGTCCTGGAGGCCGAACTCTCCCTGTACGCACAGGTCTTCGGGCTGAATCCGCCCGGTGTCCCGACATTGGAACTCGCCAAATGAAGCCTGCCGTCCACACCACGGAGTCCGCCCAGTGAAGCCACTGACCCGCCCCGCGCGTCTCGTTCCCGGTTCCCGCGTCGCCGTCGTCGCGCCCAGCGGGCCCGTACCCGAGGAACGGCTGCGGACCGGCCTCGACATCCTGCGCGGCTGGGACCTCGACCCCTTCGTGGCACCCCATGTCCTGGACCGGCACGCGGAGTTCGACTATCTCGCGGGCACGGACGCCGACCGGGCCGCCGACTTCCAGGCCGCCTGGTGCGACCCGGATGTGGACGCGGTGCTGTGCGCCCGCGGCGGATACGGTGTGCAGCGCATGGTCGACCTCCTCGACTGGGACGCGATACGGGCCGCCGGACCCAAGGTGTTCCTCGGCTACAGCGACATCACGGCGCTGCACGAGGCGTTCGCGACCCGCGTGGGCCTGGTGACCCTGCACGGGCCGATGGCGGCCTCTGCCGACTTCCTCAAGAACGCGAAGGCGCAGGAGCATCTGCGGGCGACGCTCTTTGAGCCGGAGACCGTGCGGACCATCGCCTCGTCCAGCCGTCGCGGCGCTCTCGTACCGGGGCGGGCCGGCGGAGTGCTGCTCGGCGGGTGCCTCTGCCTGCTCGCCGCGGAACTGGGCACGCCGTACGCCCGGACCTCCGCGCGGGGCGGGCTGCTCTGCCTGGAGGACGTGGGTGAGGAGACGTACCGGCTCGACCGGTATCTCACCCAACTCCTGCGCGCAGGATGGTTCGACGGGGTCGCCGGGATCCTGCTCGGCTCCTGGGCGGACTGCGGCCCCTCCGCGGAGGTGCGGGCGCTGCTGGCCGACCGGCTCGGCGGGCTCGGGGTGCCGATCCTCGAGGAGTTCGGGTTCGGCCACGGAGCGGGCGCGCTGACGATGCCCCTCGGAGTCAGGGCCGAACTCGACGCCGACGCCGGGACGTTGACCTTGGAGGAGCCCGCTCTCGCCTAGCGCCGCAGCACGCCGAACATCCGTCGAGAAACACCCGGCGCGGTGGTTGACCACGGCTGACACGCGTCACAACATGATTACTGGTCGGTAAGTACCGCCCGACGCAGTCGGGTTGTCCTCAGCGTGGAGGTCTTTGTGTCCCGTCGTTCCCGTGTGCCCAGATCTCGTGCATCGCTGGCTCTGGTCGTGGGCGCCGCGCTCACGGTGCCACTCACGATCACCGCGCCCGCCGCCTCGGCCACCGGTCAGTACACCGTCACCGCCCTGAAGTTCACCGTCCAGGCCGGTGGCAGCACCTGCACGATCGACGCCGACGTCTACCGGCCCGCAGGTGTGGACCGCCGTCACACCGCCCCCGCCGTGCTCGCCACCAACGGCTTCGGCGGAAGCAAGTCGGACGGCTCGACGGACGCCATCGGCAAGGCGTTCGCCGCCCGTGGATACGTCGGACTCGTCTACTCGGGGCTCGGCTTCGGCCGGTCCGGCTGCCTGATCTCCCTCGACGACCCACGCGTGGACGGAATGGCCGCCTCCCGCCTCGTCGACTTCCTGGCCGGCACGCGCGCCGCCGACGACGGAACGAAGGCCGACTATGTCACCCGCGACGGCAAGGGCGACCCGCGCGTCGGCATGATCGGCGGCTCCTACGGGGGTGCCGTCCAGATGGCCACCGCCGCCGTGGACCACCGCGTCGACGCACTCGTCCCGATGATCACCTGGAACGACCTGTCGTACGCCCTCGACCCGAACAACGCCGCCGGCGCCCGTTCCGTGCCCGGAGCCTTCAAGTGGCAGTGGACCAACGGCTTCTACCTGATCGGCGAGAGCCTGCCGCTGACCCTGGCGAACCTGGACCCCTCCCGCATCAACTCCGGCACCTGCCTGCACTTCGCGAGCGACGCCTGCGCGACCATCCGGACGCTGAACTCGGGGAGCTACCCGGCCGCCAAGACCGGCCCCCTGCTCAGCTACTCCCGCAGCGTGTCGCCCGTCTCCTACCTCAGCAAGGTGAAGGCGCCGACCCTCCTGGTCCAGGGACAGGCCGACACCCTCTTCAACCTCAACGAGGCGACCGCGACGTACAAGACCCTCAAGGCGCAGGGCACCACGACGAAGATGATCTGGCAGTCGTGGGGGCACAGCGGCGGGCTCACCGACCCGTCGACCGGTGAACTCAACCTGAGCCAGGGCAACTTGGAGACGAGTTACGTCGGCAGGCGGATCCTCGCCTGGTTCGACCGCTACCTCCAGCACCGCAAGGGCGTCGACACCGGACCCTCCTTCGCGTACTACCGCGACTGGATCACCGACCCGAACAGCACCTACGACACGGCCTCGCGGGTACCCGCACTCAGCGAGAAGCTCTACCTCTCCGGGGACGGCAAGCTCGTCGACAACCGCAAGAAGGTCGTGCGCGGCAGCCGCGAGTACACCAACGCACCGGGGCCCACCAGCCACTCCGAGAGCTCACTCGCCGGCTGGGTCGGGGTGCCCGATCCGGCGCCGTACGACACGGAGGGCACCTACCTCGGCTGGACGAGCGAGCCCCTGACCCGCTCGATCGATGTCGTCGGTGCGCCCAAGGCCACACTGAAGGTGGTCTCGCCGAAGACCGAGGCGGTGCAGAACTCCGGCGACGCCGCCGACAAGCTGGTCCTCTTTGCCAAGCTGTACGACGTGGCGCCCGACGGCACCAAGACGCTGGTGCACCGACTGGTGGCACCGGTACGGGTACCGGACGTGACGAAGAGCTTCACCGTCTCGCTGCCGGGGATCGTCCATCGGTACGAGGCCGGGCACCGGCTCCAGTTCGTCGTCGCGGCCAGCGATGACGCGTACTTCGGGAACAAGGGGATCAAGCCGGTGACCATCACCAGCGGGCCGCGGAACACCGGGGTGCTGGAGCTGCCGGTCGTCAGGCGCTGAGCCCCTGGAGTCTCAGGCAGTCACCCGGAGGAACCTCCCGCCGCGCGTGCTGTCGCCTCGCGGCTCATGCTGAGCGCATGAGCCCGAAGACCTCCGAAAGCGCCGGTGCGGGTGGCGGGAAGAGCCGCGGCGGGCTGCTGACGCCCACCAGGGTCAGCGTGGTCGCGCTGGCCCTGCTCGCTCTGATCTTCATCTTCGAGAACACCCGGAGCACCAAGATCAGGCTGCTGATCCCGGAAGTCACCATGCCCCTGTGGATGGCGCTCCTTGGCACCGCGGTGATCGGCGCGCTGTGCGGGGCGTACTTCATGAAGCGCCGAAGGTGAGCGCCGGATACCCCGATACACCGTCGCGTAGTGTTGCCGGATGCCTGAAAACGCCCCCGAGTATCTCGCCGCAGGACCCCGCGTGGGCATACGGCACTTCACGTACGCGGACGGCACGGAGTTCACCGCCCGGACCCGGGAGAGCAAGGATCTGCACCAGCCGTGGCTGTTTCCGCCCGGCAGCGCCGACGCCTACGCCGCGTACGCGGGGCGGCTCATCCAGGATCCGACGAAGGCCGGGTTCCTGGTGTGCGAACGGGACGGCGGAGCAATCGCCGGGTTCATCAACATCAACAACATCGTCGAGGGCGGCTTTCTGAGCGGGGCGCTGGGGTACGGCGCCTTCGCGCACGCGGCCGGGCGGGGGCTGATGGGTGAGGGGCTCGGACTCGTGGTCCGGTACGCCTTCGGAAAGATGGGGCTGCACCGGCTCGAGATCAATGTGCAGCCCGGCAACGCCGCCTCGATCGCGCTCGCCCGGCGGTGCGGATTCCGGCTCGAGGGGTTCTCGCCGGACTTCATCTACATGGACGGGGCCTGGCGCGACCACGAGCGGTGGGCGATCACCGCGGAGATGACCCGGTCCCGCTGACGCCGCTCGGCCGCGTCGGCGAGTATGTGGCCCATGCGTAACATCGTCGTCCTGGACGCCCCCTCCAACCTCGGCTTGCGGCCGCCCGCGCCCGGTACTGTTCCCGGCTGCTACAAGCTCGCCGGCGCCCTGCGCGAGCAGCGGATCGTACGGCGGCTCGGGGCGCTGGAGGGCGGGGTCGTCGTACCGCCGCGCTACGACCGGGGGGACTGGCAGGAGGGCGACGGGGTCTTCAACGCGGCCGCCATCGCCTCGTACACCCGCAGGCTCGCCGACCGGATCGAGAACCACGTCCGTGCCGGGGACCTGCCGGTCGTGCTCGGCGGGGACTGCTCCATCCAGCTCGGTGCCTCGCTCGCGCTGCGGCGCATCGGGCGGTTCGGGCTGGCCGCCGTCGACGGCTCGGCCGACTTCCGGCATCCCGGGAACTCGGAGCGGATCGGGGCTGCGGGCGGTGAGGAACTCGCGCTCGCGACCGGGCGCGGGCAGGAGGACCTCACGAACCTCGAAGGCCTGAGGCCCTACCTTCGGGACGAGGACGTACGGCTCTTCGGTATCCGGGACTACGACACCGAGCGGGATGAGCTTGCCGCGCTGAAGATCCCTGTGGTGACTGTGGGGGAGTTGCGGGAGTGGGGTGCGGACGCGGTTGCGCGGGCTGCCTTGCAGACGCTGGAGCATCCGCACCTTGCCGGTTTCTGGGTGCACCTCGATGCCGACTGTCTCGATCCGTCCGTGATGCCCGCCGTCGACAGTCCCGATCCCGACGGGCTGCTCCCGGCCGAACTCCTCGCGCTGCTGCGTCCGTTGCTACGGTCTCCGCGTTGCGCCGGGCTCAACGTCACCATCTACGATCCCGATCTGGATCCGGAGGGGGTGGCGGGGGCGGTGCTGGCGGATGTTGTGGTGGGGGCGGTGGTCGGGGCCTGAGGTTTTTCGCCCCCTCCGCCCCTTCCCGTCCCGTGCTTCCGGGCTACGCCCGGTTTCAGCCCCTCCGGCGTTTGAGGAGCGGGGGTTTGGGGGCGGAGCCCCCAAGTGACGGGAATGGGTAGGGGCGGAGGGGGCGAAAGAACTCCCTGCTACTCCCCGGCGCGGCGGTCCACGTACTCGTACACCGCACCGTCGGGATGCATCGCGATGAGGTTGCGTCCCACCGGGGTCGCAACCGGGCCCGCGAGGATGCGGGCGCCCGAGTCGCTGAGCACGCGGTGGGCTTCCTCGACGTCCTTGACGGCGATGGTGGCGGTGACCTTGCGGAGGACGTCCAGTTCGGCCGCGGGCCCGCTCATGAGGAGGAAGCAGCCGACCGCGGCGACCGAGACACCGCCGCGGTCGAACCGCAGGGCCTGCCCACCCGCGAGTCTCTCGTAGAACGGGACCGAAGCCTCCAGGTCGTCGACGCAGATACGCAGCGTGGCTCCCAGAATCTCCATACCCACGAGCCTAGTTGTCGAGCAGTGGCCCGAGGTCCTGAATACGGACCTCGGGCCACACGGAACGGGGCTACCACCGATACCAGCGACCCCGGGATCCGGCGGCGCTCGTTCCGCGGACCAGGAAGCCCAGCAGCCATACGGCGAGAACGATCAGAGCGATCCACCAGAGAATCTTCACCGCGAATCCGGCGCCGAAAAGAATCAGGGCCAGAAGCAGTACCAGCAGGATGGGAACCATAGTTTTCGACCTCCTGCATTCCCGGGTTTCCCGAAGCAGGCGGATCAGACGTCCTTTCGGCAGAGGATCTCTCCGTGCAGTACGGAGAACCAGCCGTCCTCCTGCCGTGCCCACTCCCGCCAGGCGTCCGACACGGCCCGCAACTGCTCGGCGTTCGCGTGACCGCCCTCCGTGGCGCGGTCCGCGTACGCCGAGGCCAGCGTGCGGTCCGCCCACAGGCCGCCCCACCAGTCCCGCTCGTCCTCGGTGGCGAAGGTCCAGGTGCTCGACGTGGCCGTGATGTCCCGGATGCCGGCCGCCAGTGCCCAGGACTTGAGACGCCGCCCGGCGGCCGGCTCGCCCCCGTTGGCGCGGGCGACGCGCACGTACAGGTCCTGCCAGTCGGTCATGCCCGGCACCTCGGGATACCAGGTCATCGCTTCGTAGTCCCCGTCGCGGACGGCGATGTACCCGCCAGGCTTGGTCACCCGGTACATCTCGCGCAGCGCCTGGACCGGGTCGCCCACGTGCTGGAGCACCTGGTGGGCGTGGACCACGCAGAACGTGTCGTCCGGATAGTCCAGCGCGTGCACGTCCGCGACCGCGAACTCGACGTTGTCCAGGCCGCGTTCGGCGGCGGTGGCGCGGGCCTGGTCCAGGATTCCCGGCGCGTGGTCGACGGCGGTGACATGGCCGTCGGGAACCAGCTCCGCCAGGTCGGCGGTGATGGTGCCCGGGCCGCAGCCGATGTCCAGGATCTTCATGTGGGGCTTCAGCGAGTCGAGGAGGTACGCCGCCGAGTTGGCGGCGGTGCGCCAGACGTGCGAGCGCAGCACGGACTCGTGGTGGCCGTGGGTGTAGACGGCGGTCTCCTGGGACTTCGACATGACCGTTCCCCTTCTCGTCCTCATCGACTTCTCGTCGGGTACGCATTCACCGTACGCGTTCATGTCGAATGGTGAGACCTGCGTCTTGGGATATGGACAGCCGGTCAGGGGTGCGGGCGGTACACGGTCAGTGCCTCGGGGATCTTCTGGAGCGTCACCTCGCCCTCCACCTCCGTGACTTCACCGTCGTACGCGAGGAGGGTGCCGGGCGCGACACCGTCCACTCGCAGACGGCGCACCCGTACGGCCGCGTGGGCGGGGGAACGGGTGAGCGGGCCCGCGAGGGCCGCGGCCAGCAGGCGGGCGGCGGGGCGGCGGCCACCGTGCACGACCCGTACGTCGAGGCGTCCGTCCGCGAGGTCGTAGCGGCGGGCGGGGGCGAGACCCATGCGGTGATAGGTGCCGTTGCCGGCGAACAGCAGCCACAACGGGTGGGTGCGGCCGCCGAGTTCGGCCTGCAGGGGATGGCCGTCCGTGCGCAGGACGCGCAGGACGCCGAGCACCCCGGCCGGCCATTCGCCGATGCGCCGGGACCATCGCTCCCGTTCCCGCACCAGCTCCGGGTAGACCCCCAGGCTGCAGGTGTTGAGGAAGATGCCCTCCGTGCCGCCCGACGAGAACCGGCCCACGTCCACGCGTATGGCGTTGCCCTCCTGGAGGGCGCGGATCAGATCGCGCGGGCCCTCCACGCCCAGGTCGTGGGCGAAGTGGTTCAGGGTGCCGCCCGGCAGGACGGCGAGGGGGAGGCCGTGGCGCAGGGCGACCCGGGCGGCGGTGTTCACGGTGCCGTCGCCGCCGCACACGCCGAGCACCCGGGCGCGGATCGCGGCCTTCTCCAACTCGGCCTCGATGTCGGCCGGTTCGCACTCCACGGTCTCCGCAAGCGGCAGGGCGTCGCGCAGGGCGTCCATCTGGCCCGGAGTGCCCGCGCCGGTGTTGGCCACCATCACGAGGCCCTCCCCCTCGGACAGCGCGGGCGCGTCCGCGCCGGGCCGGTCGGGCCGGGGAACCTGGTCGCGGGTCGGAACCAGGGCCCGTACGGCGTACGCGGCGCCCACACCCAGGGCCGCGCCCGCGAGGACATCGCTCGGGAAGTGGACGCCCGTGTACACGCGGGACACGACGACCGCGGTGGCGAGCGGGGCCACGGCGGCGCCCCAGCCTCGGGACTCCAGCGCCACGCCCGTCGCGAAGGCCGCGGCCGAGGCGGCGTGGCCCGACGGGAACGACGTGGTGATCGGCTGGCGCCTGAGCTGCCGGATCAGCGGTACGGGGTCCAGGGCGGGGCGGGGGCGTCGTACCGAGCGCTTGCCGACGGTGTTGATCGTGACCGAGGCGAGGGTCAGCGAGGCGAGGCCTCGGGCGGCGGCGGTGCGGGCCCTCGGGGTGCGGGTCGCCGCGATCGCCGTGGCTGCGGCGAACCACAGGACGCCGTGGTTCGCGCTGTGGGTGAGCCGTGGCAGGAGGCGGTCGGCGCCCGGCCAGTGGCGGGTCGCCACGGCCTCGAAGAGGCGGGAGTCGGCGCTCAGGAGCCGGTCCCGGAGGATGCGGGGGCCCGGGGGGCGGAGAGTGAGGTCCACGTCTGGGATCGGGGTCATGGGGGTGCGTGTACCCAGGGCCGGGTTTTTCGCCCCCTCCGCCCCTACCCGTCCCTTGTTCCTGGGGCTCCGCCCCAGACCCCGCTCCTCAAACGCCGGAGGGGCTGAATCTTTCCCCGGCCGGCGCTGAAATCTTTCGCCCCGGCCGGAGAGCCTTTCAGTTCCGGCCGGGGGAGATCTTTCAGCCTGTCCGGCGTTTGAGGACGAGCGCGTCAGCGCGATGCGGGGGTCTGGGGGCGGCAGCCCCCAGGTACGGGACGGGCAGGGGCGGAGGGGGCGAAGAAACGCGTTTGCCCAGTACGGCCCGTCCCCGGAGAATGCACCCCCATGGGACACCTCGAAGCCGCACATCTTGAGTACTACCTTCCCGACGGGAGGGCGCTGCTCGGCGATGTGTCGTTTCGGGTGGGGGAAGGGGCCGTCGTCGCCCTGGTCGGGCCCAACGGGGCCGGGAAGACGACGCTGCTGCGGCTGATCTCGGGGGAGCTGAAGGCGCACGGGGGGACCGTCACCGTAGGGGGCGGCCTGGGAGTGATGCGCCAGTTCGTGGGATCCGTACGGGACGAGACGACCGTACGGGAACTGCTCGTGTCCGTGGCACCGCACCGGATCCAGCAGGCCGCGAAGGCCGTGGACGCGGCCGAGCACGCGATGATGACCGTCGACGACGAGGCCGCGCAGCTCGGGTACGCGCAGGCGCTGTCCGACTGGGCCGAGGTGCGCGGATACGAGTCGGAGACCCTCTGGGACATGTGCACCGTGGCCGCGCTCGGCATCCCGTACGAGAAGGCGCAGTGGCGCCAGGTGCGAACGCTCTCCGGCGGTGAGCAGAAGCGGCTCGTGCTCGAAGCCCTGCTGCGCGGCACCGACGAGGTGCTGCTCCTGGACGAGCCGGACAACTATCTCGACGTACCCGGAAAGCGCTGGCTGGAGGAGCGGCTCAAGGAGACCCGCAAGACCGTCCTGTTCGTCTCCCACGACCGGGAGCTGCTGGCCCGCGCCGCCGAGAAGATCGTCAGCGTCGAGCCCAGCCCCGCAGGAGCGGACGCCTGGGTGCACGGCGGCGGTTTCGCGACGTACCACGAGGCGCGGCGGGAGCGGTTCGCCCGGTTCGAGGAGCTGCGCAGGCGCTGGGACGAGAAGCACGCCCAGTTGAAGAAGCTGGTACTGAATCTGCGTCAGGCGGCTTCCATCAGCCATGAGCTGGCGTCCCGCTACCAGGCCGCGCAGACCAGGCTGCGGAAGTTCGAGGAGGCCGGGCCGCCTCCGGAGCCGCCGCGCGAGCAGGACATCAAGATGCGGCTGCACGGCGGGCGTACCGGCGTACGGGCCGTCACCTGCAAGGGACTTGAGCTGACCGGCCTGATGAACCCCTTCGACCTTGAGGTCTTCTACGGCGAACGGGTCGCAGTCCTCGGCTCCAACGGCTCGGGGAAGTCGCACTTCCTGCGGCTGCTCGCCGGCGACACCGTCGCGCACACGGGGGAGTGGAAGCTCGGCGCCCGCGTCGTGGCGGGCCACTTCGCGCAGACGCACGCCCACCCGGAGCTCGAGGGCCGGGCGCTGCTCGACATCCTGTGGAGCGAGCACGCCCAGGACCGCGGCGCCGCCATGTCCCGACTGCGCCGCTACGAGCTGACCGCGCAGGCCGAGCAGCGTTTCGAGAAGCTCTCCGGCGGCCAGCAGGCCCGTTTCCAGATCCTCCTGCTCGAGCTGGCGGGCTCCACGGCCCTGCTCCTCGACGAGCCGACCGACAACCTCGACCTGGACTCCGCGGAGGCTCTCCAGGAGGGCCTGGAGGCGTACGAGGGGACGGTCCTCGCGGTCACCCACGACCGCTGGTTCGCGCGCTCCTTCGACCGGTACCTGGTCTTCGGCTCCGACGGCCGGGTGCGCGAGACCCAGGAGCCGGTCTGGGACGAGCGGCGCGTGGAGCGGGCCCGGTAGCGCCTGGAATCAGGGGTCGGGTCCGGAGGACCGGGGCCCCGGATGTTCGTAGAGTGGAGGGAGACGGCGGGATCCACGGCTCCCTCCCGGACGCCGCTCGGGGCAAGCTCGCCGGGCGGGTCTCCGGACCGCGCCGAAGGCCACGACGAGCGGGGTACCACCATGACCGGAGTCGACCCGGACCGGCTGGACGACCAGCAGCTGATGAAAGAGCTGGAGACGATCCACCGCACGCGCCACGACACGCTGCTGCACGGTTCGAACGACGCGCTGCGGACCCACAACGACCGCATGGCGCGACTGGAGGGCGAGTACCTGCGCCGCCACCCGCGCCGCCCGATCACCGCGGGCCGGACGCGTGAGGGAGCCCGCGAGCGGGGCCCTGCCGGGGAGTGACCCGAGCCTGTTGCCGAAGGCCGAACAGGTCAGCCCTCAGGGGTGGTCGGGGGCCCTTGCCACCGGTCGTGCGCGTACATCGGTGCGCTCCGCGGGCCCGGGTCCGCCGCCACCGCGAGGTCCCCGAGGCTGACCATCCCCACCGGCCTGCCGTCCTCGACGACCGGGAGCCGGTGTACCGCGTGGTCGCGCATCAGCTTCGCCGCGGCCGACACGGCCTCCTCCGGGCCGATCACCACCGGATCGCGGGTGCACACGGCCTCGGCGCTCACGGTCAGCGGATCGGCACCGTCGGCGACGGCACGCAGCGCGATGTCACGGTCGGTGAGGACCCCGATCACCCGGTGGTGGCCGACCACCAGGACCCCGCCGGTGCCCTGGGCGCGCATCAGCTGCGCGGCCTCCACGAGCGAGGCGTCCGGGCGGACCGCGACGACGCCCGGAGTCATGACTTCCCTGACGAAATCTGACATGGCTGCTTGGCCTGCCTTCCTGCGTTCTCCGGCTGCGGGGGTGCGGGTACGCCGGTGTGACGAGGCCCGGGGTACCCGTGAGCCGGGCGCCCATGCTTTGCCTTCGGCTTCCTTGCCGGGCTCTTGAGTGTTTGTTCCGCATACGCCGGGGCAGGCGCAGTATCAGTGCTTCGGACAGGAGGCACGTCCGTGGGAGCGGTGTGTCACGCGCCCCGGGTGTGCCTGTCCGGCGTACGGATGCACTCCCACGGTGACTGTCCAACCCAGGGCACCTGTAAGGGAGTTGCGACGCATCATGCGAACTCGAGCGAGCGCGAAGCGCCATCCGTACGACGACGCCCCCGACACCGCGGGGTCATTCCGCAGGCTCGCCACGCTTCCCCCCGGCCGAGAGCGCGACACACTCCGCGAGGAGATCGTCGAAGCCTGGCTGCCGATGGCCGAACGGATCGCGGGACGGTTCCGCAACCGTGGCGAGAGCTTCGACGACCTGCGCCAGGTCGCGGCACTCGGCCTGGTCAAGGCCGTTCACCGCTACGACCCCGAGCTCGGCAACGCCTTCGAGAGCTACGCCGTGCCGACCATCACCGGTGAGATCAAGCGGCACTTCCGCGATCACATGTGGACCCTGCACGTACCGCGCCGCGTCCAGGATCTGCGCAACCGCGTGCGGTCCGCGAACCAGGATCTGGCGGGAACCATCACGGGCCGCAGGCCCACCGTCGCCGAGGTCGCCGAGCACGCCCGGATGAGCGAGGAGGACGTCCGGACCGGCATGGAGGCCCTGGAGAGCTTCACCGCGCTCTCCCTCGACGCCGAGTTCCCGGGCAGCGAGGACGGCTACTCGCTCAGCGACTCCCTCGGCTCGGCCGACCCGGCACTGGACACCGTCATCGACCGCGAGGCCGTCAAGCCCCGGCTGCGCGCCCTGCCCGAGCGTGAACGCGCCATCCTCTACATGCGGTTCTTCGGCGACATGACCCAGAGCAGCATCGCCGAGGAGCTCGGCATCTCACAGATGCACGTCTCCCGGCTGATCAGCCGCTGCTGCGACCGACTGCGCGACCAGGTCATGCGCGACGCGGCCTAACAGATGCGGCCCAGTGAGCAGGGGCGCTAGTTCAACCGCGCCATCGCCAGGGCGATATGACGGGACATCATGTCCATCGCCTGCGCCTCGGCCATCGAGAACGCCAGCCGGCCGCCGCTCCTGAACAGTGTGAGGACCCCCCGCACGGGTCCGGACGCGGTGGTCAGGGGCACGCAGAGCAGCGACGTCACATTGGCGCGTACGAGGAAGGGGTCGCCCGAGGTGTCCCGGCCGAAGACGTCCGGGTCCTCGGGACGCACCTGCAGGGCCGTGGAACCGCCGCGTGCCGCCTCGACGACGAGGGGGCACGCGGCGGGATCCTGCGCGGCCAGAGCCGCGACCACCTCGGCGTACGCCGATGGCCGCCGGCCTTCCGACGGTCCCTGGATGTCCGACGGTCCGGGGGTGTCCGACAGCCCCGGGGCGCCCGGCGGTCCCGTGGTGTCCGACGGTCCCAGGACGGTCGTACGGGACAGGCGCGCGGCCCCGGTGTCCACCACCACCCAGTCCGCGAACCGCTCGTGAAGCACCTCGGCCGCCCGTTCGGGAACCGCGGACCGGCCCTCGCCCGGGGCGCTCAGCAGCGTCGTGGTCATGGCGTCCACCAGGTCCATCAGCACCGTGTGCCGGGTGGTCTCGGTGAGGTTCGGCGCCGGGCCCGGAGTGTTCGCGCCCGACGGCACCCGGGAATCCGCGGGCTGCAGTACGACGAGGACGGCGGACCGCGGTTCGCCGCTCGGCCGCAGCGCGGTGAGGGTCGCGCGTACGGGCGCCGAGGGCTGCTGCTGGAGGTGCACGGTGAGACTCCGGTCGCCGTCGCCGCGTGCCACCGCCGCCGCCTGGGAGCGGAACGCGGCACGGTCGGCGTGCGCGAGGAACCCGGTCAGCGGCCGGCCCGTCGCATAGCCGGCCCGGACACCGGTGAAGGAAGCCGCCGCGAAGTTCAGCCTGCGCACCACCGTCTCGCGGTCCACCAGCGCGACCGGCACCGGCACCCGCTGGAAAAGTGCCTTGAGAAGCTGCTGCTCCTGGCGGTCGGTCGAGGCGATGCCGGACGGACCGTCGGAGGACAGCCGCTGGAACCTCGGCCACAACTGGTCGGCCACATGGTCCAGTTCGAAGATGGCCGCGTCGAGCACCGTCGGAAGCTCGTCGGCGGGCACGGACCGTGCCGACTTCAACTCCGCGACACGGCGCACGAAATCCGCGAGTTCTTCACCGAATTCGTCCGTCTCCGCCATGCGATGAACGTAACCCGAACCTGAGGTTCCGGGTGCGGCGGGGGGTGGAACCCACAGAACCAGTTTTCCACGCAGGCGAGCGGGAAGGCGACGAGAAGACGAAGGAGTGAACCATGCCGGAATCCGAGCAACTCGGCCATCTGGGAACGGAATCACCCGAGTCCGCGCACCCCGGCAGGAGGCTGTCGGAACTCGTCGAGCAGGCCGCCCGCTGCACCACCGACTGCTGCGGCGCCAGCAGCATGATGGCCGAAGGCGGCCCGGAACGGCCCGCCGCGGTCACCCACCCCGACCTCGCCGGACTCGTCTCGGTGCAGCTGCGCTCCGGCGACGGACCGATCCCGGCCGCACTGGAACGCGGTGCGCCCGTCGACTCGGCGGACCTGCTCAGCGACGAGCGCTGGCCGGAGTACCGCGCCATGGCCCTCGACGCGGGCGTGCGCTCCAGCGTCACCATCCCCTTCCGGCGCTCCGGGCTGACCGTGACCCTCAGCCTCTACAGCTTCCGCCCCGGCGCCCTGGAGGACGCCCCGCACGGCCCCGCCCGCGCGCTCGGCGACCTCGCCGCGAGCTGCCTGGTCCGCGACCGCTCCTACCGGGCCGCGCTCACCGAGGTCGACCAGCTGGGTGCCGCACTGCGCTCCCGGCCCATCGTCGACCAGGCCTGCGGCATCGTCATGCATGTACTGGGCTGCGACGCGGACACCGCCTTCGGGGTGCTGCGCCGGATCTCCCAGGGCACCAACCGCAAACTGTCCGAGGTCGCGGCGGCCGTCGTGGACAAGCGCGGCCGCGGCCTGGAGACGGAACTGGTCTCGCTCCACAACTGACGGCCCCGCACCGTCACCCACCCGGCGGTGCGGGTAGCGCGAATGGTGCCCGGCGGCGGGCGCCCGGCGCCCCGGCGGGCTGTGATGGGCTCCGGGGGCACGACGGCCGTGCCCCCTTCCGCGCCCCGCCGAAGGAGCCAAGACCATGCGCCGTACCGCCCGTGTCCTGTCCGCCACCGCCCTGGCCGGCATCGCCCTCGGGGCCGCCGCCTCGGCCGCGTCCGCGGATCCGGCCGCGGAGGTCACCCCGGGCTCCGTCGAGCCCGGCGGCACCGTCACCATCTCCGTCACCTGCGACGCGATCGGCGGAGCCCCGCCCGACTTCATCGACGCCATCTCGCAGGGCTTCGAGGAGGGCAAGGTCCAGCTGCGCCGGGTCGCGGGCAACGACGGGGGCCCGGGCAGCGACGGGGGCCCGGGCAGCGACGGGGGCGCGGGCAACGACGGAAGCGTGGCGGCGGCGGCCGCGTACAGCGGTACGGCCCGTATCCCGCCCGGCGAGAACCCCGACTCGGGCGGCGCCGCAGTGGGCCCCGGCTCGGGCGGCTCCGACGCAGGCCCCGACGGCGGCGCCGCCGTGGGCCCCGAGAACGAGTGGGGCGTCGACGGCGTGTGCCCCGTGGCACCCGGCGGCCGCGAGAAACAGTGGACCGCCAAGTACACCGTGGCCCGTGGCACCGCCACCGCCCGCGGCACCGTGGAGCGCCCCGCCCCGGTCCAGCGCGGCGTCCGAGCCGGCGAGGGCGGCGCCTTCACCGACTCCCTCCCGGCCCTGATCGCCGGCGGCGCCCTGATCACCGGCGCGCTGGGCGCGGCCGTGTACCGCCTGCGGAACAAGGACGCGTCGGCGGACAGCTGACGCCGCGACGGAGGCAACCGCCCGTGGGGTGACAAGACCCCGGGTACAGAGGGACAGGGGCTCGAGCGGGACTGGACGAGATCGAGCGGAGCTGGACGAGTTGTGAGACAGGAGCAGAGGAAGCTGTACGCAGACGGAGACCCCGGAACCGGGGATGGCACCGGCGGCTCGGGCTGAGCGTTACGGGCGACGGGGTCACCGGCCCTGGAGCCGAAGGCCGGGACCGGTCACCGGGCCACCTGCCCCGAGCACGGCACTGCACCACGGACTGCGCGGAGGCACCAATGCGGCGGACGGATCCGGAAGGGCATGGGCCCGTCCGCTACGGGCCGCCGCTTCCCGATCAGGGGCTGCCGGTGCTGCCGGAGCTGCGCGCCGTGCTCGCCGCCGCCGCGGACCGGGCCCACGCCGAGCCCTCGGGCGGCGGACCGGAGATCCTGAACGCGGCCTGCGACTACTGGTCCCGGCGCGGACTGACCACCGCACCCGACCGGGTGGCCGCCGCCCCAGGCGCCCCCGCGCTGCTCCTCGCGCTGACCGGCGCGCTCGGCGGCGACGTCCTGGTGCCGCGCCCGTGCGCCGCGTGGTGGGCGCCGCAGGCACGCCTGCTGGGAAGATCCGTGTTCCATGTGGCGACGCCCGCGGAGTGCGGCGGCGTACCGGATCCGTACGCCCTCCTGGAGACCGTGCGCAGAGTGCGCGCCGAAGGCGGCGACCCGCGGCTGCTCGTCCTCTCCGTCGCCGACGATCCCACCGCCACCGTCGCGCCCCCCGAAGTGGTCCACGAGACCGTCGAGGCCGCGGTGAGCGAGGGACTGCACATCGTCAGCGACGAGACCTGGCGCGACACCCTGCACCAGCCGCACGACACCGTGCTGCTCAGCCCCGCCGAGATGCTCCCCGGCGAGGTCACCGTCCTCACGGACCTCGCCGGCCCCTTCCTGCCGCAGGGCTGGCCCGCCGCCGTCGCCCGCTTCACCGACAACGACTCCGGTGTCCGGCTGCGCTCCCGTGTCCTCGACGTGCTCACCGTGCTCGGCGCCCGGGTCGCCGAACCGGTCGCCGCGGCGGCCGCGTACGCGCTCGGCGAGGGCGACGGGATCACCGGGCGGCTCGCGGCCTCCGTACGCCTCCACGCGCGCGTGGCCACCGCCGTGCACCACGCGGTGGTCGGCTCGGGCGCCCTCGCGCGACCTCCGCGGGCCGGCAGACACCTGTACGTGGACCTCGGCCCGCTGCGCTCCGCACTCGGCGCGCACGGGGTCGGCGACGCACAGGACCTGGAGGACTTCCTCACCGCCCGGCTCGGCCTGCCCGCGCCGGGCGGCCACCGGTTCGGCGACGAACTCGCGGCGCTCCGGGTGCGGCTGGCCACCGGGCCGCTGCTCGGCCGGACGGATGAAGAGCGGGCGGAATGCCTCACGTCACCCTCGCCGTTGGAACTGCCGCATGTGCAACGCGCGTTGGCCCTGTTGGGGTCGGCCTTCGACGATCTCCGAGATGACGCTCAGCGATGGGAGCCTCCTCGATGACGCAGCAGTCCGAGTCGACCACGAGCACGAGCAGGTCCACCACCACGACCACACAGGACGCGGACGAACCGGCGTCCTCGTCGGCCCCGGCACCGACCGGGGCCCTGTCTCCGCTCCTCCCGCTCGCCGAGCCCCGTCCGCTCGGCGAGAAGCGTGTCTGGCCGCGGACCTTCGCGGACCGGCTGACGGCGCCGCTGCCGGGGCTGCGGGCCTTCGCGCGGTTCGCCCGCGAGGGCGCGCTGCGGCCGGGGCCCGACGGTCTCGCCGACATCCCGGCGCTGCCGTTCGAACCGGGGCCGCTGCCGCAGGCGGGCGTGCACACCGTCGCCGTCTCCTGGGCGGGGCACGCGAGTTGGGTGATCCGCGTCGGCGGGCTCACCGTCCTCACCGACCCGGTCTGGTCCCGCAAGATCCTCGGCACCCCGGCCCGGATCACACCCGTCGGCGTGGCCTGGAGCGCGCTGCCGCGCGTCGACGCGGTCGTCATCAGCCACAACCACTACGACCACCTGGACGCGCCGACCCTGCGCCGGCTCCCGCGCGACACACCGGTGTTCGTACCGGCGGGCCTCGCGCGCTGGTTCAGGCGCCGCCGGTTCACCCAGGTCACCGAGCTGGACTGGTGGGAAGCGGCCGAACTGGGCGGCGTCCGCTTCGACTTCGTGCCTGCCCATCACTGGTCCAAGCGCAGCCTCACCGACACCTGCCGCACCCTCTGGGGCGGCTGGGTCCTCACCGCCTCCGACGGACAGCGCGTGTACTTCGCGGGCGACACGGGGTACGGCCACTGGTTCGCCCAGATCGGGCTGCGCTACCCGGGCATCGACCTCGCGCTGCTTCCCATCGGTGCGTATGACCCCCGGTGGTGGCTGAGTGACGTCCACTGCGACCCGGACGAGGCCGTTCGAGCCGCCGTCGATCTGGGGGCCCGGCGGATGGCGCCCATGCACTGGGGCACCTTCGTTCTCTCCGCCGAGCCGGTTCTCGAACCGCTGACCCGGGTCCGGGCGGCCTGGGAGAAGGCGGGGTTGGATCGGGAGGACCTTTGGGATCTGCCGGTGGGGGGGTCCCGGGTTCTGGGGTGATTCCGGTTGTTGGGTGACTGCGGGCTGTTCTGGGTTGCTCGCGCAGTTCCCCGCGCCCCCATAGGGCTACGCCCTACTGGGGGGCCGTTCTGCGCATCCGGCGCCACACACTCGGCGCCAGGCTGATCACCACCGTCAGGACCACCGCCGCCACCACACCCTCCCAGGGCTCGTTGAAGAGGGAGCCGCCGAGGATGCCGATGAGCTGGTAGGTCACCGCCCAGGCCAGGCAGGCGGGGATGTCGCCGCGGGCGAAGGTGCGCAGGGGCATCTTCGCCAGCAGGCAGGCGAGCATCACCGGAATGCGGCCGGCCGGGACGAGGCGCGAGAGGACGAGTACGGCGATGCCGTGGTCGCCGAGTTTCTCCTGCGCCCGGGTGAGGCGGTCCTCGGGGGCGCGGGCGCGGAGGGCCTCCAGCCAGCGCGAGCCGTTCTTGGAGCGCATCCCGCGCTGCCCCAGCCAGTACAGCGAGACGTCGCCGAGGAACGCCGCGAGCGCCGCCACCACGAAGACCAGCAGCAGCGCGAACGGCGCCGTCTGATGAAAGGCCACCACGGCCGCCGAACTCACCAGCGCACCCGTCGGCACCACCGGCACCAGCGCGCCGATCAGTACCAGCAGGAAGAGCGTCGGATACCCGATCGCCTGCTGCGTGGACTCCGGCGCCGTGGTCGAGGCCGCGGCCAGGAAACTCACCGGACCACCGCCGGACGCACGGACAGGCTCGCGGCCCCTGAGGCCGCGGCGGACAGGGGCGTCACTTCGCGACCTCCGGCCGTACGCTCTCGCCGTGTCCGAGCCGGTGCACCGCGACCTGAGGCGCGCGCTCGGCGGCGAGGCGCACGAACTCCTCACCCGGCGCGTGGAATTCATGGGGGCGCACAGCGTCCATTCCGATCGGCCAGTACGTGCCGTAGTGCACCGGCACAGCGCTCCGGGGCATCAGCCGGGCGAGCGCCTCTGCCGCGCGCCCCGCGTCCAGATGTTCTTCCCCGAGATACGGACCCCATCCGCCGACCGGCAACAGAGCCACGTCGACCGGCCCGACCTCCTCGGCCATCGAGTCGAACAGCCCGGTGTCCCCGGCGAAGTACGTGCGGGCCTCGCCCTCGACCACGAACCCCAGGGCGGGCGCCCGGTGCGGACCGAGCGGCAGCCGCCGCCCGTCATGGCGCGCCGACACGGTGCGTACGACCAGGGCGCCGACGTCCGTCCGGTCGCCGGGCGCCACCTCGGTGAGCCGCAGATGGTCCAGCCTGCGCAGGGCGGGCACCGCACGCGGCGCGCCCCGGGGCACGAGCACGCGTGTGCCCGGCGCGAGCCGCGCCAGCGAGGGCAGATGCAGATGGTCGGAGTGCAGATGCGAGACCAGCGCGACGTCGGCCACCGCCGCCTCGGGAGGGGGCGGCGCCCCGCGCCTGCGCCGGAGGTGCGCGAGCCGGCGCGCGAAGAGCGGGTCCGTGAGCACGCGTGTGCCGGAGTCCTCCAGCGTGCAGGTGGCGTGCCCCCACCAGGTGATCTCCACCGGCACTTCTTTGCCTCCCTCGCGCGACTCCCCCCGAGCCTACGGGCAGGAGTATGGTCGGCGGACGAAACCCGGAGGTGAGGGGGGACGCCATGGGAGAAGTGCGCGGTGCCACCGGCACCCACGCCCTCAGGTGCCCGCCCGGCCCGCAGGGGCCGACATCGCTGCGCGTCACGGCGATCGCGAGCCTGACGCCCCTGGAGGAACTGGACGCGGACCCCTTCCTGGTGGACTCCCGCAGCCAGCACGCGATGTGCGCCCGCTGGGCCGCCGAACACGGCTATGTCGTCACACGGGAACTCCTCGTACGAGGACTGCGCCCCGACCACCGCACCCTGTGGGCCGATGTCGAGGCGGGCCTCGTCGACTTATTCGTCGCGCCCAGCCACCGCGTCCTGGAGCGCGCCCTCGCCTCCGTCGACGAGTTCACCGCCGAGTGCGTACGCCGTGGCGTACGGGTCGAGACGGTCGGCTGCGCGGAACCCTCGTACGACGCCCAGATGAAGGCCCGGGTCCACCGCCGCCTGTCGATGCCGACCGCGGGGTACGACGGCCGCTGAGCCGCTGACCTGGAACTGTGACCGGGGGACAACCGGCTCCGCCCACCCGTTGTGACAGGGTGGGAGCAGGCCTCGCGGACCGGGCGGGCCGGGACGTGAGGTGGACAGGGCGTGGGTGGAGGGCGTTGGCGGCGGGTCCTCAGCGCGGTGTGGCGGAGTATCGCGGTGTGGGCCGTGTCCACGGTCACGATGCTCGTTCTCGCCGGTGTGCTGCCCGACTTCAAGCTGCAGTCGGAGACCGGTGACAGCGCCACGCGGATCGGCGTCACCGCCGGGGTCGGCGCGGCCGTCTTCGGTCTGCTGTCCTCGCTGGTGTGGCCGCTGCTCGTCAGGGCGCTGCTCCTGGTGCCCGCGCTCGTGCTCGGGCTGCTCGTCTTCTTCCTCAACGGGTCCCTGCTGCTGATCGCCCTGCGGATCAACCCCTCCGGGCAGGGCGAGGCCGCCCCCGAGACCGCGGTGGTCGTCGCCGCCGTGATGTCCGCCGTCGCCTCGGCCACCGGTGGTGCCCTCGCCGTACGGGACGACGACGCCTACCGGCGCAGGCTGTACCGGCTCGCCGACCGGCGCCGCAGGCGCGCCCCCGGACAGGCCGGCCCATCGACCCCCGGCGCCGTCTTCCTCCAGCTCGACGGCGTGGGCCACGAGGTACTGGAGGAGGCGGTCGGCAAGGGACTCATGCCGACCGTGGCCCAGTGGCTGGGCGGCGGCGGGGCGAGAGCGCGACCCACCCACCGGCTCACCGCCTGGCGCACCGACTGGTCCAGCCAGACCGGCGCCAGCCAGCTCGGCATCCTGCACGGCAGTAACCACGACGTCCCGGCCTTCCGTTGGTACGAGAAGGACAGCCAGGAGGTCATGGTCTGCAACCGGCCCAGCAGCGCCGCCGAACTCCAGCGCCGGGCCATCGAGTACACCGGCGACGGAGGACTGCTCACCGTCGACGGCGCCAGCCGCGGCAACCTGTTCAGCGGCGGCGCCGACCAGCTGGCCCTCGTGCTGTCCATGGCCGCCAGGAGGGGGAAGGAGAACCGCGACCGGGCGGGCTACTTCACGTACTTCATCGACCCCGCCAACGCCGTCCGCACCGCCATGTCCTTCGTCGCCGAGGTCTTCCGGGAGATCGGGCAGTCCACCCGGTGCCGTGCCAGGAAGCAGCGGCCGCGCGTCAAACGCGGCGGGCTGTACCCCTTCATCCGCGCCTTCGCGACCGTCATCGAGCGTGACGTCGTCGTCGCCGCGGTGATCGGCGACATGCTCGCCGGGCGCAACTCGGTCTACGCGGACCTGGTGGCGTACGACGAAGTGGCACACCACTCCGGCCCGCGCGGCCGGGACACCGAGAAGGTCCTCGCTCGGCTCGACCGCTCGCTCGCGCTGATCGCGAAGGTCGCCGAGCACGCGCCCAGGCCCTACCGGATCGTGCTGCTCTCCGACCACGGCCAGAGCCCCGGCGAGACCTTCCTGACCCGCTACGGGCTCAGCCTCGGCAACCTCGTCCGGGCCGGCTGCGGGCTGCCCGTGCCGCGCAAGGCACGCCGCACCCACAGTGGCGCCGAGGCCCGGGCGGCGGTGCGGGCGGCGCTGCGCAGGCCCGTCGAGGAGGGCGGCGAGCAGCACCGGCCCGCGCGCCGCTCCGAGCCCATCGTGCTGGCCTCCGGGAACCTCGGACTCGTCTCCTTTCCCGACGTGCCGCACCGGATGAGCCGCGAGGAGATCGACCGGCGCCATCCCGCGCTGCTCTCCACGCTCGCCAACCATCCCGGCGTCGGCTTCGTGCTCGTACGCAGCGAGGAGCACGGCGGGCTCGTCCTCGGCGCGCACGGAGCGGAGGTTCCGGTGGACGAGCTCGACGACGAACACCCGGGCCCGCTGGCCGACTTCGGCCCCGGCGCCGCCGACGCCGTACGGCGGACGCACTCCTTCCCGCACGTCGCGGACATCATGGTCAACTCCTGGTACGACCCCGAGGAGGGCGAAGTCCTCGCCTTCGAGGAGCAGATCGGCTCGCACGGCGGACTCGGCGGCGCCCAGGGACGGCCCTTCCTGCTGTCGCCCCTCGCGCTGTCCGCGCCGGTCGAGGACGGCGCCGAACTGGTCGGCGCGGAGGAGGTGCACCACGTACTGCGGCGGTGGCTGGGCGAGTGCGACGGGCCTCAAGTGCCGGTGACTGCACGGTCGGACGAGCGGGCCGCGTAGTCACGCGCCAGGGGCACGCGCCTGGGCGCGCCGGAAAATGGGCTGCGGTAGGCGGCTCCCGCGCACACACTGGCCGCATCGGACACCGCACACCTGCGCGTCCTACCCGAACGCCCCTGGAGTCCCTGCGTGCAGGCAGCCGTCACCGTCACTCCCGCCCGGATACCCGAGCTGCTGCTCGGTCTCGCGACCGTTCAGCCGGTCTTCCTCTGGGGCGCTCCCGGCATCGGAAAGTCCTCCCTGGTAAGGGAGTTCGCCGAGTCGCTCGGCCTGGAGTGCGTGAGCCTGCTCGGTACGCAGCTGGCGCCCGAGGACCTCATCGGCGTGCCGCAGATCCGCGACGGGCGCTCGGTGTTCTGCCCACCGGAGGCGATCGCCCGCGACGAGCCGTACTGCCTGTTCCTGGACGAACTGAACGCGGCGACGCCGGACGTGCAGAAGGCGTTCTACTCGCTCATCCTGGACCGGCGTATCGGCAACTACGAACTGCCGCAGGGCTCGATCGTGATCGGCGCGGGCAACCGCGCCACGGACAACGCCCTCGCGCGTCCCATCGCCTCCGCGCTGATCAACCGCCTCGCCCATGTGCACCTGGAGGCGTCCCCGAAGGACTGGCTGGTGTGGGCCGCCGCCAACGACATCCACCCGTGGATCCTGGACCACCTCACCGACCGCCCCGACCACCTGTGGTCCAAGCCGCCCAAGACGGAGGAGCCCTTCTCCACGCCCCGCTCCTGGCACATGCTCTCCGACGCCCTGCGCTCCTTCGGCCCGGACCTCGACGAGGACACCCTGAAGGTGATCGCGCACGGCACGCTGACTCCCGCGCACGCGGTCGCCTTCTGCGGCTACGTCAAGATCGTGCGCAGCCGGTTCGGCATCGAGGCCATCATCAAGGGCGAGGCCCGCTGGCCCAGCCGCATGGAGGACCGCGACCTGCTCTACTACCTCGCCGAGTCCTTCCGCGGCCGGCTCGTCAAGGAGCTGCCCGCCAGCAAGGAGCACACCTCGGAGCACGGGCGGCAGACCGCGTTCCGCGCCAAGTCGCTCCTCGTCCAGCTCGCCGAGATCTCCGTCGAGGTCGCCCAGAGCGTCATCGCGTCCGACGCCGACGGCAATCCCGTACTGCCCGCCTGGTTCCTGGTGGAGGCGGCGCGGGACATGCCGCGTCTGGTGGAGGCGCGGCGATGAACCGCACGTGCGAGGCGGAGGCGCCGCGATGAGCCGCAAGCGCAAGCAGGGCGACAAGGAGAAGCCGGACCCGGCCGCCGAGGCCTTCGCCGAGGGGATGCGGCTGGTGCGGGCCAACCGCGCCCTTGCCGCCATCGGGTTCAGCACCTGCCGTCAGAAGGACTGCGCTGCCGGGCCCCGTGACGGCCTCGTCCGTGTCGACTCCAGCGGAGTTCTGCATGTGCACCCCACCCGCCGCGCCGAGCCCGCCGAATGGGCCTGGGCAGCCGCGCACGCCATCATCCACCTCGGCTTCGGCCATGTCCCGGCGGCGACCGGCGAACGGGTGCAGCCCGACCGCTTCGACCTCGCCGCCCGCTGCGCCGTGGTCAACCGCTTCCTGCTCGGCTTCCCGGTCGGCCTGACCCCCGAGGACCTGCCGGAGTCCTACCCCGCCGGCGACGAGGAGCAGCTCGCCGCGCGCTGGCGCCGCGACGGGATTCCGGCGGCGTACGAGCGGTGCGGCACGGCGGGCGGTGAACCGGACCAGCTGCTCGTGACCTGGCACACCTGGAGCGGCGGCACCGCGCCCGACTGGCAGCTCGCCTTCGCGCACGCGCTGACCCGGACCATGGCCGCGGCGATGGACATGGCGGGCGGCCGCCGCGCCTCCATGCGCGGTGGACCCACCCGGTTGCAGCCCTGGGAGAAGGCGCTGAGCTGGTTCGTGTCCTCCTACCCCCTCCTCGGCGGCATCGCGGCCGGCATCACCGTCGTCGCCGACGCCGAACTCGCCCGCGCCCACGGCATTTCCATCGCCGCGGTGAACGCGGAGGCGGCCGAGATCTACATCAACCCGCTGCGCGAGTTCGACGACGAGGAATGGCGGTTCGTCCTCGCCCACGAGATGCTGCACGCCGCCCTGCGCCACAGCGACCGCTGCGGCACCCGCGACCCGTACCTCTTCAACATCGCCGCGGACTACGTCATCAACGGCTGGCTGAACGAGATGCAGGTCGGCGTGATGCCCGAAGGGCTCCTGTACGACGTGGAGTTGAGGGATCTGTCGGCGGAGGAGGTGTACGACAGGATCGCGACGGACCTGCGCCGGATACGCCGCCTGTCCACACTGCGCGGCAAGGGCGTCGGCGACATGCTCGGCGGCCCGCTCGGCTCGCCTCGCGACTACGTCGACCTCGACGAGTTCTACCGCCGGGGCCTCGGTCAGGGACTCGACCTGCACCAGCGGCAGGAGCGCGGCTTCCTGCCCGGCGGCCTGGTCGAGGAGATCCGCGCGCTCAGCCATCCGCCGCTCGCCTGGGACGCCCAACTGGCCCGCTGGTTCGACGAGTTCGTGCCCCGCCCCGAGCCCCTGCGGACATACGCGCGCCCCTCGCGCCGCCAGGCGGCGACCCCCGACATCCCCCGCGCGGGCCGCTACTTCCCGCCCGAGGAGATCGCCCGCTGCACCTTCGGCGTGGTCCTCGACACCTCCGCGTCCATGGACCGCACGCTGCTCGGCAAGGCGCTGGGCGCGATCGCCTCGTACGCCGAGGCCCGTGACGTACCGGCCGCGCGCGTCGTCTTCTGCGACGCCGCCCCGCACGACGCGGGCTATCTGCCGGTGACGGAGATCGCCGGACGGGTACGGGTGCGTGGGCGCGGCGGTACGGTCCTGCAGCCGGGCGTCGACCTGCTGCACCGCGCGGACGACTTCCCGCCGGGCGCGCCCATGCTGGTGATCACGGACGGCTGGTGCGACGTCCTGCGGGTGCGGCGCGAGCACGCGTATCTGATTCCGCAGGGCGCGCGGCTGCCGTTCACCGCGCGGGGGCCGGTGTTCCGGGTGAGTTGAGCGGGCGCGGCCCCATCAACTGGGTGCTCCGGGCCGAGGTGTGATCGGATGGGGCGTACGGAACCCCGGGAACGGGACCACACCCGAAAGGACCCATCGTGGCAACCACGCGCTCTGCACACACCGTCTGGGAAGGCAACCTGCTCGAGGGCAACGGCGTCGTCACCTTCGACTCCTCCGGCGCCATCGACGAGCAGCCCGTGACGTGGGCGTCGCGCGCCCAGGACGCGAACGGCAAGACCAGCCCCGAAGAGCTGATCGCGGCCGCCCACTCCAGCTGCTTCTCCATGGCGTTCTCGCACGCCCTCGCGGGGGCCGGTACCCCGCCCACCAAGCTCGTCACCTCCGCCGACGTCTCCTTCCAGCCCGGCGAGGGCATCACCGGCATCCACCTCACCGTCGAGGGCACGGTGCCGGGCATCGAAGAGGACGCCTTCCTCGCCGCGGCCGAGGACGCCAAGAAGAACTGCCCGGTCAGCCAGGCGCTCACCGGCACGACGATCACGCTGTCGGCGAAGCTCGCCTGACACGGATGCACAATGCGCCGCCGCGGTCCCCCTGAGGGGGCCGCGGCGCCGTCATGTCCGGGCCCGCGCAGGGGCCCCGCCTCCTTGAAGCACAGGGCACCGCCCCATTGACAGATGCTCACTCAAGTTTTGTGCTTGGGGGCGGGCAGATCGGTCAGAGGCGGGCGGAAGGGGATGGACATGGCACGTGCGGTCGGGATCGATCTCGGTACGACGAACTCGGTGGTCGCTGTTCTGGAGGGCGGCGACCCCACGGTCGTCGTCAACGCGGAGGGCGCGCGCACCACGCCCTCGGTGGTGGCCTTCGCCAAGAACGGCGAGGTGCTCGTCGGCGAGGTCGCCAAACGGCAGGCGGTGACCAACGTGGAGCGCACCGCGCGTTCCGCGAAGCGGCACATGGGGGAGACGAGCTGGCGCTTCCCCGAGACGGGCGCCATCGACGGCACCCGGTACCGCGCGCAGGAACTGGCCGCGCGCGTGCTGCAGAAGCTGAAGCGGGACGCCGAGGCGTATCTCGGCGAGGACGTCACGGACGCCGTGATCACCGTGCCCGCCTATTTCGACGACGCCCAGCGCCAGGCCACCAAGGAGGCCGGTGAGATCGCGGGCCTCAAGGTCCTGCGGATCATCAACGAGCCGACGGCCGCCGCCCTCGCGTACGGGCTCGACCGTGGCGAGGAGCAGACCGTACTCGTCTTCGACCTGGGCGGCGGGACCTTCGACGTCTCGCTCCTCGAGATCGGCGACGGCGTGATCGAGGTCAAGGCGACCAACGGAGACACCAAACTCGGCGGCGACGACTGGGACCAGCGGGTCGTCGAGCACCTCGCCCAGCGGTTCAAGGCCTCGCACGGCATCGACCTCGGCCACGACAAGATGGCGCTGCAACGGCTGCGCGAGGGAGCCGAGAAGGCCAAGATCGAACTGTCCAGCGCCTCAGAGACGACCGTCAACCTGCCCTACATCACCGCCACCGCCGACGGACCGCTGCACCTCGACGAGAAGCTGACGCGCGCTCAGTTCCAGGAGCTGACCGCCGACTTGCTCGACCGCTGCAAGAACCCCTTCCACCAGGCGGTGAAGGACGCGGGCGTGAAGCTGTCCGCGGTCGACCGCGTCATCCTGGTCGGCGGCTCGACCCGGATGCCCGCCGTCACCGACCTCGTGAAGGAACTCACCGGCAAGGACCCGCACAAGGGCGTCAACCCGGACGAGGTCGTGGCCGTGGGCGCCGCGCTCCAAGCGGGTGTCATCCGCGGCGACGTCAAGGACGTCCTCCTGCTCGACGTCACCCCGCTGTCCCTCGGCATCGAGACCAAGGGCGGCATCATGACCAAGCTCATCGAGCGCAACACCACGATCCCGACCCGGCGTTCGGAGATCTTCACCACCGCCGTGGACAACCAACCCTCCGTCGGCATCCAGGTCTACCAGGGCGAGCGCGAGATCGCCGCGTACAACAAGAAGCTCGGCGTCTTCGACCTCACCGGGCTGCCGCCCGCGCCGCGCGGGGTGCCGCAGATCGAGGTCGCCTTCGACATCGACGCCAACGGGATCATGCACGTCTCCGCGAAGGACCTCGCTACCGGCCGCGAGCAGAAGATGACCGTCACCGGCGGCTCCGCGCTCCCCAAGAACGACATCGACCGCATGATGCGCGAGGCCGAGCAGTACGCCGACGAGGACCGGGAGCGTCGCGAGGCCGCCGAGACCCGCAACCAGGCCGAGCAACTCGTCTACCAGACCGAGAAGTTCATCCGCGAGAACGAGGAGCGCATTCCGCCCGGCTCCCTGCCGGACGTCGAGTCGGCCATCGCGGAGCTGAAGGAACTCCTGGAGGAGCCCGCCGACACGAGCGAGCTGCGGGCCGGCGTCGAGAAGCTCGCCACGGTGAGCCAGCGGATGGGGCAGGCGATGTACGCGCAGGCCCAGCAGGCGCCCGAGCAGACGCCCCCGCAGGAGCCGGCCACCGAGCATGCCCCGAGCGAGGAGGAAGGCGTGGTGGACGCGGAGATCGTGGACGAAGAGAGGGAAAGGGGTGGAGATGCGGACAGGGGCAGGGACGCGAAGGGCGGTGCCGCCTAGTATCCCGGTGCCCCGCTTCGTCTGGTGTTCGACCGCCCGTCACCCGGGGTCCCTAACGTGCGGGCCATGAAGAGACTTTCGATCACGGTCGGCGCCCTCGCGCTGACCGTCGGACTCGCGTCGCCCGCCATGGCCGACCGCGACTCCAAGGACTACGGTCAGGCCACCACGGCCTTCGGCCAGGCCACACTGACCGGCTTCGCCTCGCTTCCGGCCGAGACGTTCGTCCCGAACAGCGAGCCGTCCGGCTCGGCCATCGGAGCGGGCCCGTTCAACGGCATCACCGGCCCGTTCGCCGACCAGCCCGTCCAGGGCTTCAGCGGCGCCGTCAACCGCCACGACGGCAGCTACGACGTGCTGTCCGACAACGGTTACGGCAACAAGGCCAACAGCGCCGACTTCCTGCTCCGCGTGCACCGCGTCAAGCCGGACACGAAGACCGGCAAGGTCAAGGTCCTGGGCGGCTTCAACCTCAGCGACCCGTACCACAAGGTGCCGTTCCCGCTCACCCGGGCCGACCGGGTGCTGACCGGCGCCGACTTCGACGTCGAGTCCATCGTGCGGGCGTACGACGGCTCGTACTGGCTGGGCGACGAGTTCGGCCCGTTCCTGCTGCACTTCTCGCCGACCGGCAAGCTTCTCGAGGCCCCGATCTCCCTCGACGGAGTGCAGGCGCCGGAGAACCCGTACCTGAACGGCGCCCAGCCCACCACCGGCAGCAGCAAGGGCTTCGAGGGCATGGTCCGCGGGGTCGACGGCCGTCACCTCTACCCGCTCCTCGAAGGCACGGTCAACGGTGACACCGCCGGCGACCTGCGCTTCAGCGAGTTCGACCTGAAGTCGGGCGAGTACACCGGGAAGCGCTTCACCTACCGACTCGAGTCGCCCTCGAACGCCATCGGTGACGCCATCGCCGTCGACAAGAACCGCTTCCTGGTCATCGAGCGCGACGGCGGCCAGGGCGCCGACGCCAAGTTCAAGCGGATCTACCTTGCCGACACCCGTGACCGCAACGGCGACGGGGCCATGGACAAGACCCTCGTGGCCGACCTGATGAACATCGCGAACCCGAAGGGCCTCGGCGGCTTCGGCGAGACGTTCACCTTCCCGTTCACCACGATCGAGGACGTGGTCCTCCTCGACAACCGGACGCTTGCCGTCCTGAACGACAACAACTTCCCGTTCTCCTCCGGCCGTACGCCGGGCAAGGCGGACAACAACGAGTTCATCACCATCAAGCTCTCGCAGAGCCTGAAGGCGGACAAGCGCGCCCTCCGCTAGGGGTGTGCAAGCCCGCCTCGGCCGCGGCCCGAACGGTTTCGGGCCGCGGCTGTGTCACACCCGCTCAGGGCTTGCGGGCCACTGCCGCGTACAGGGGCACGATTCCCTCGGCCTTGGCGGCCACGTCCCCCGGTCCCGGACGCCAGTCGACGGCCGGGACCACGCCCGGCGCCAGCAGTTCCAGGCCGTCGAGGAAGCGGGTGAACTCGGCGCGGGTGCGCGGATGGAAGGGCGTGCCGCTCGCCCGGAAGAGCCCCGTGACCTTCGCGATGGTCTCGGGGCTGAGGTCGGGGGTGACCTGGGACAGGATCACGAAGCTGCCGGGCGCGAGCGCGGTGACGTACCCCTCGAGCAGGCCGTACACGTCGTCGCCGTCGGGGGCGTCGTCGAGGTAGTGGGTGAGCGCGACCAGCGACAGGGCGACGGGCCGGTCGAAGTCCAGGTGCTCGGCTGCCAGGCGCAGGATGGTGTCGGGGTCGCGGAAGTCGGCGTGCACATAGTCGGTGGCGCCCTCCGCGGTGCCCCGCAGCAGCGCCTCGGCATGCCGCAGGACGATCGGGTCGTTGTCGGCGTACACCACCTTCGCCGCCGGAACGATCTCCTGGGCGACCTGGTGGAGGTTGGGCTCGGTGGGGATGCCCGTGCCTATGTCCAGGAACTGGTGGATCCCGGCCTGCGCGACGACACGGGTGGCCCGGTGCATGAACCGGCGATTGGAGCGCGCACTGCGCACGGCGGCCTCGTCCGCGGCGGCGATCTTCCGGGCCAGCTCCTCGTCCACCGGGTAGTTGTCCTTGCCGCCCAGCCACCAGTCGTAGACACGGGCGGGATGCGGACGGCTGGTGTCGATACGGGTGGGCGCGGCGTCACTTCCGGTCACAGCGATGCTCCTCGGTGTTCTCAAGGCCTTCGAATGTCTGCGGATGTCTGCGAATGTCTTCAAGGCTCAAGCGGCGGCTACGTCTTCGCGGCTCAGAAGCTCGTCCGGAACTCCTGGAGGATCTCCTTGGTGCGCTGCGCGGACGCCGCGTGGGCCGACATGTGGTCCAGGACCTCCAGGTGCAGGGCCACCTCGGCGCGCGAGTCGAGGTAGAGGGCACCGGTCACGTACTCGCTGTAGACCATGTCGGGCAGCTCCGGCTCCGCGAAGCGGAACAGCGCGAAGGACGTGTACGTCCCCGGGTGCGGGCCGTTCTCGAACTCGGCGATCTGGAGCGTGATGTGATCGTGCTCGACGGCTTCCAAGAGCCGGTCGATCTGGTCGCGCATGACCTTGCTGTCGATGCTCACGGGGCGCCGCAGCGCCGTCTCGTCCATGATCACCCAGAGGTGGGGCGCGTTCTCGCGGGTGAGCAGCTCCTGCCGGTTCATGCGCAGTGCCACATGCCGCTCGATGGACTCGGGACCCGTCTGCCCGACCGTCCCGGCCTCCAGCACGGCCCGCGCGTACTCCTCGGTCTGCAGCAGTCCGGGAATGAAGTGCGGTTCGTACGAGCGGATCAGCTGGGCGGCGCCCTCCAGGCTGACGTGCATGCTGAACCACTCCGGCAGCACATCGTGGAACCGCTGCCACCACCCCGGCCGGTTGGCCTCCTCGGCCAGCCCGATGAAGGCGGCCACCTCGTCGTCGGCCACGCCGTAGGTCGTCAACAGCACCTGTACGTACGGGATTTTGAGGGCGACCTCCGCCATCTCCATCCGCCGTACGGTCGCCGGGGCAACGCGCAGCACACGCGCGGCCTCTTCCCGCTTCAGCCCCGCGGTCTCCCGCAACTCCTGGAGCCGCCGCCCCAGAACCACCTGCCCCACGGTGGGCGCAGCCCGCCGCTCACTCACGCCACGCCTCCCCACGCGCCGAAGTACACGCGCAGTGTGTCATGTTCCCCCACGACCCTCACAGGTTCGGCCTCATACCAGCAGTCCGCGCAGCGCTTTCAGAGACGTGTCACCCCGCAGGGCGGCGAGCAGTGCGTCGCCGTCCTCGGTGAGACGGAGCAGCATGGGCGCCAGTCCGATGGCTTCCGCGGCGAGTTCGCGCCGGTGCAGCCACTGTCTCTCGGCGAGCCAGCGACTGGTGACTTCCGCTGCCGTCGACAGCGGCATCGACGCCTGCAATGCGCTGCTGCTGGCCAGGACGGCGGCCTTGAGAGTGGGATTCCCCGCGCGGGAGAACCGGTTCAGGACGGCGGGAATCCACTCCCGCAGACTCTCGGGGCGCATCTCGCCGGCGATGTCCATGGCGGCTGCCGCGCAGACCGGGTCCCATCCGCATCGGCCGAGCATGTGGAGTGCCTGGTCCATGTCGCCGAGCCGCGCGGAGCGGACCGCGATGGCAGCGCGGAGCCGATCGCGCTCTCCGGCGCTGTCGACCCGCCTTTCCGCGGTCTCGGCCAGCACGGCCAGACGATCGTGGTCGAAGGCGTCGATGAGTGCCGAGACGTCGGTGGTCCACCCGACGGGAATGCTGTCCCGGTCGCCGTCGTCGGGGTACGCGCTCGCGCCCTCGGCGAAGCCGCGTGGCAGGAGCAGATCCCACGCCCTGTCGCGAAGGCCCTCGGGAACGTGGTGGAAGAGCTGTGCCGCCCAGGCCAGATTCGACGGATGCTCGGCCCTCTCGGCATGGAGGCACGTCTCCACTTCCTCCCAGAGCCGCTCCGCCTCGGCGGTGGGCACCGACGAGAGGAGGGCGGTGAGAATGTTCGCCGCGCGCCAGGCGGACTTGGTCCGGCTGGCGTGGCCCGAAGAGTTCGCCAGTCGTCGGCGCGCGTCCGCCTTCATCTGGAACATCAGCATGGGCGACAGTCCGGATCCGGCCGCCGACACTGCGCAGGCCATGGCGAACGGGCTGCCGTTGCGCTCGGCGCAGGCCAGTGCGGCCGAGAGGCCGGCGGTTTCGATGAGGGGGACGAAGTAGTCGTGGAAGACGCGCCCCGTGCCCGGAGTCTGCCAGTCCTCGTGCTCTTGGCCGTAGTCGGAGATGAGCTGGGAGACCGTGTCCTGATCGAGCTCGCGGGACATTGCGGCGCATGCGGTGCGTCGCGCCGCATCCCTCATCCAGGATGGCAGGGGGGCCGTCAACTGCCGTACCTCTGCGGCCGGAACGGGGAAACGTGCGCTGATTCCGGCCAGCGCCGCGAACCTCAGAGCGCCGTTTTCGAGAGCGCGGAGAGTGTCGGTCCACCCTCTGACGGGAGGCTCGGTGGCAAGGCTCGCCCGCAGTGCCTCCACCGATGTTTCTGTGAGGTGTGGACGGTACGTCGCGGCCAGCGCCGCCTGCGCCGCATGGACCCCGAAGCCTGCCCAACGCGCCAGCACCGCTCGGAGACCCAGAGGTCTTCCCGCGTCGGCTTCCGTCGTGGCGACGCGTAGCGCTTCGGGAATCAGTTCCTCGCCCAGCGCCGGAGCGACAGCCTCCAGCGCACCCCAGAATCTGTCGCGGTCCTCGGCCCGGCCGATGATGCGAAGGGCGAGCCCCCCGAGTCCGCCCCTCGCCATGTCGGTCAGGGTGCGCCTCGCGTCACTGGCTCCGCCGTTGAGTGCTGTCTCGGCGTGTGCGGTCAGGAAGTCCACGATCTGCCGGTGTTCATCGGGTGGGCACGAGTTTCTGCTCAGGGCCGCGTAGACCCTGCACTGGTCGGATGGCGTGGGCGACGGCGCCATGGACCGCACGCGACGGCACAGTTCGGGCGTCAGATGGTCGGCCACTTCCTTGAGTACTTCTGCCCACAGCCACATCGAGTCCGGTGGGTCGTCCAGCATGCCGGACAGCCGCTCGGCGCGGACGCGGTCGGACAGCCAGGGAGCGGTCACCGTCACCGCTCCGGCAAGGAGATCGACCTCGTGGAGCCTTCCGCTGCCCAGAGCTCGGTCTCCCAGCAGCCAGTGCGCCGCGGCCTGTTCGGGATCGCGATAGCCGAGCGCCGCAGTGATCCGCGCCGCCTGGTGGGAGGGCACCGTGGCGGTCAGTTTGCGTAGGAGATCCGGTCGGCTGCCCCCCAACTCGTGGATGCGTTCGACGGCCTTCCGGCATGTCTCCACGGCGAGGCCGTCGTCCACCTGCGACACGAGGCCGACGAGCGCGTACGCCTCCTCATAGGTGCGTCTCCTACCGCCCGCCGAGTACGAGGTGGGAGGCTCGACTTGGTGTTCGGCCACTCGCACCGCCTCGCTCGGTGACGCGGTCCGGGCCAGATACACCGTGTATGCGGAAAGGGCTTCGGCGAATTCGAGGTTCGCGGCAGGCCGTGCGCTGTCCAGGAGGGCGTCGATCTCGGCGCGCCTCGTATTGTTCAGCACCGGAATCAGCAGTCCCACGGCCGTGGCGCGCTCCTCGTCCGACACCCGGCCGCGGACATACCCGATCGCCCGGCTCTCACTCCAGATGCCCCAGCGGACGAGTTCGACGGCCAGTTCGGGTGAGAGGCAGTCGGCCTGGGCGCTGGTGTCGGCCCGTGAGGCGGCGACGCCGAGGGCCGCGGCGACCGGAAGCGTTCCGGCCCGGTGCGGGATCTCGCGTCGCGCATGGGTGATCAGCCCGTCCAACGCCCGTTGAACGTCCGGCAGATGGCCGTGTACCTCCTCCGCCTTCGTGTCCCACGCGAGCCGCCACTCGGACGAGCCGAGCGAGAGCAGGAGTCCGCGTTCGGTGGCCCCCGACCGGTCGAGATGCTGTCCAAGGTGTCTCACGAGATACGTCGGAATGCCGTCGGCGGTCGCGCGACCCTTGCGCACGTCTCGAAGGGACTCCCGGGCCCAGGTGAGATAGGCGCGGTCCACCCGTGTGAAGTCGTCGTCCTCGCGGAGCCGGCGCTGACGCTCGGCCGCATAGCGCGGATGGGCCAGCATGAGAGCGTGATCGCCCTCGCGCCGGGTCAGAAAGCGGCGCAGGGCGACGAGTGCCTGGTCGAGCCTGTCGCCCGTCGACATGTGCGGTGGGGACGCGTCGGACAGGCGGCGCATCACCTGTGCGGCCTCGCCTCGCGTCAGTGGGCCGTGCGCCATCGCCAAGGTGTCCAGCAGCGCGCCCACATCGGCGGAGGGTGGCCCCGTTCCGGACCGCCACTGCACTTCCTGGTCGCTCCACCAGCGTGTGAAATAGGCGGTGAGGCCCCGTTCCACGGAGCGCAGTGTGGCTGGTTCGGGGATCCGTCCCTTCTCCTGGAGGAGTTCGGTCATCTCGTCGACGTAGAGCCTGAGAACCACCGGCTCCCCGTCGGACACCCGGTGCAGTTCCGCGGCCACACCCTCGGGATCCGGCAACCCGTCCCGCAGGCCGGGCTGTCGCGCCAGCACATCACGAACGCCCTCTTCGGTGAGTCCGGACAGTTCCAGGGTCCGGGCCCTGCGCCAGCCGATCCGGTCACGCCAGTCCCGTGCCGTGGGACGGTCCGCCGTGTGCCGGGCGGACAGGACCACGCGTACGCCGTCCGCCAAGTCATGTGGCAGAAAGTGCGGCCCCGGATCCCAGCCGACCGCCTCGTCGAGCCCGTCGACGACGATGAGGAGCCGGCCTGACGGCGGACGATCGTGCAGGAGGCGTGCCAGTTCATCCCTGAGTTCCTCCGCTCCCCGGCCGGAGACGACGACCGGCGTCCGGTAGACACGTGCGACGCGGGACACCAGCGCCCGGTACACCACGTCCTGGGTCGCCACCTCGAAGGCGATGCTGATCGGCACGAAGACGACGGACAGCCCGTCCGCCCATTCCGCAGAACGGGACAGCGAGTCGACCCACCTGATGAGCAACGAGGACTTGCCACGACCCGCCGCGGCGGTGACCAGCAGGCGTCCGTTCGCCAGGGGGTCTCGCAGCCAGTCGGTGAGGTCCGCCAGTTCGGCACTCCTGCCGCCGAAGGGGACCGGCTCCTGCGCACTCCCGAGGGCCGCGTCCATCAGGTTGGCGATCGGAGTGTCCAGGGGCAGGCCGGCGCTGACCGAGATCACGCCGGTCAAGCCGAAGCGTGCCAAGGCCGTGCGCACGGGTACGGCGTAGAGGACGTTCGACGCGGCAGGTTTCTGCCCCGCTGTCTTGGTACGCCAATGCACTTGTTCGACCAGGATCGCCGCGACCCCGCCGGAGGCGGGAAGGACGACCGCGCTGCCGGAGTAGCCGGAGAACTCGCGCATGTCCTCGTCGACGAGCAATTGGACGACCTCGACCTCGTGGCCCTGTGCGTTCTTGATCCGTCGCGCGGCACTGGTCACCGTGCCGGACAGTTCGGGGTCGTTTCCCGCCGGAGGCGGACGGAGTACCCGCCATTCGTCTCCCGCGACGGCCGTGGTGATGTACGTGGCGTCGACGTCCTCCGCCAGATGGAGGACCGCTATGTCGAGTTGCTCGTCGTCCTCGGTGCGGATGACTTCGACCGTACGTCCCGTCGGCAGCCGGAATCCCAGTCGGGCGTCCTTGCGGTCACGGATCACATGACGAGCCGTGAGCACGGCCCGGGGCGACACCGCGCAGCCCCCACCATTGAAACGCTCGCCGACGAGGACTTGGCCGTGCATGGCGGTGCTCTATCCCTCACGGCGGCGGAAAGTGATCGCCACCTCGAACGTCGCCTCGGTGGACGCCTTCGAAAGGATCACCCCGGCCTCGGCCGTGAGTGTGATTCCGAAGGTGGCCGAAACCTCGCCGACTTCCCAGCCCTCCCGACCGGGCAGATTGCCGAGACCGCCGGCGACCGATTCAGCCCCCGCATGGATGGCGTCCCGAATATCGCCCAGCCGGTTTCTCAACGTCTCGGCGACATTGGATCCCCAGGCGATCTCGCGACCGCTCTCAAGATCCACGACTTGGACGAGTACACCGGTCGAGGCCTGGTCTACGGGCTCTGCCATGCGATTCCCCCTGATGTGCGGTTCCCGCATTCCGGCCGTGGAAGGCCTTGGGCGTTGAAGGCCGACCGGGAAAACGGTAGTTGATGTCACGTCAAGAATGCAGATTCTGAAGGTACTTGGCCGTCGCCGGGTCCGCGGGGAGAAACGTCTCGATGGCCAGCTCGGAGACCGTCACGTCCATCGGGGTGTTGAAGGTCGAGATGGACGAGATGAAGGACAGGATCCGGCCGTCGTGCTCGATCCGCATCGGGAGCGCGAAGTAGGGGACGGCGTCGAGGGGCTGGTCCTCCGGGGTGGGGTCCGGGACCGGGTACGCGGCCACCTCCTCGTACAGGGCGCGCAGCGGCTCCGAGCGGCGCAGGGCGATCTGCCGGTCCATCTGCGCGAGCAGGTGGTCGCGCCATGCGCGGTGATTGCGGATGCGCGGAGCCATGCCCTGCGGGTGCAGGGTCAGACGCATCGCGTTCAGCGGGGGCGCGAGAAGGGCTTCGGGGACACCGTCCAGGAGCATGACGATGCCCCGGTTCGCGGCGAGGACGTTGTACGTGGCGTCGACCACCAGCGCCGGGTACGGCTCGTAGCCCTGGATCAGTCGCTCCATGCCCTCGCGCAGGGCGTCCATCGCCGGGTCGTCGAGGGGGGTCTCCGGGTAGTGGGGCGCGTAGCCGGCGGCCAGCAGCAGCGCGTTGCGTTCCCGGACAGGGACCTCCAGGTGCTCGGCGAGGCGCAGCACCATCTCCTCGCTCGGGCGGGAGCGGCCCGTCTCGATGAAGCTGATGTGCCGGGCCGACGAACCGGCCCGCAGCGCCAGCTCCAGCTGACTCACCCGCCGCTGCTCCCGCCAGCCGCGCAGAAGCGGGCCGATGCCCTTGCCGTCGGGGGCACTTGGGAGCGCGGAGGCACCGGAAGCGACAATGCTCATACGAGGACGGTAGTCGAGGAGCGGTGCGTGAACGACATGAAGAACGGGCGGCTGGGCTGGGAGGCCGAGGCGGTCTACCGGGCACGGGTACGGGGCTGTCTGCTGGGCGGGGCGATCGGCGACGCGCTCGGCTATCCGATCGAGTTCGACTCACTGGACCGGATCCGCGCGGCGCACGGCCCCCGCGGAGTGACCGGACTGGTCCCCGACGGCGACGGGGTCGTGGGACGCGTCAGCGACGACACACAGATGACCCTGTTCACGGTGGAGGGCCTCCAGCAGGCGCACGCGCGTGAACGGCTCAAGGGCATCGGGGGCGGCTGGCCGCGGCTGGTGCGGTGGGCGTACGGACGGTGGCTGGACACCCAGACGCAGCCCGGGCCCGCCGCGGACGTCCACGGGGGACTCGCCGCGCAGAGCTGGCTGTACGCACGCCGGGCGCCCGGCAACGCCTGCCTCTCCGGGCTCCAGGAGCAGGACCACGTTCCCGACCCGATGACCGAGCTCGGCCCGCCCGGACCCGTCAACCCCGGCTCCAAGGGGTGCGGGACCGTGATGCGCTCGGCACCCTTCGGGCTGGCCCCCACCTCGGACGACTTCGCCTTCGGGATGGCCGCGCGGTGCGCCCGGATGACCCACGGCCACCCCACCGGGTACTACGCCGCCGGAGCGCTCGCCGCGATCGTCGTCCGTCTGGTCGCCGGGGAGTCCCTGGAGAGCGCCGTGCTGCGCGCCCTGCGGCTGCTGGCCCGCCACCCCGGGCACGAGGAGACCACCGCCGCCCTGACCAGGGCCCTCGACCTGGCCTCCGAAGGCGCCCCGACCGCCGAGAAGCTCGAGTTTCTCGGCGCCGGCTGGATCGCCGAGGAGGCCCTGGCCATGGGCGTCTACAGCGCCCTCGCCACCCCCGACGTCGCCGACGCCCTCCTCCTCTCCGTCAACCACTCCGGAGACAGCGACTCCACCGGCTCCATCTGCGGCAACCTCCTCGGCGCCCGGCACGGCGACCACGGGCTCCCGCAGGAGTGGCTGGAGCGGATCGAGGGGCGCGCCACGATCACCGTCCTGGCGGACGAATTCGCGGCGGAGTGCGTACGGCGCTGAGCCGCAGGGGTGGCGCGGCGGGCTTCGTCCGGCGGGAGCCCTTCCCTCCCCACTGGGGGATATCCCCCGTTCCGATCCTGAGGCCTGCCGGATCGTCTCCGCCCCGGGGACGGACCTAGCGTTCGGCCATGACTCCGACTTCGCGCACGCGCCTCGCCTTGGTTCTGGCCACCGCCATGCTGCTCGCCGCCGAGGCGGCCACCGCCGTGGCCCGGCCCGCGGGTTCCTCCGCCACAGACCGGTTACGCCGGGACACCGAGGCGATCCACGCCCTCGGTGTCAGCGGAGTGCAGGCCCGCGCGGTCGCACCTGACGGCCGGCAGTCGGTCGCCACCAGCGGCACGGCCGACCTGCGCACCGGCCGCCCGGTCCCTTCCGACGGCTACTTCCGCATGGCCAGCACGGCCAAGACGCTGGTCGCCACCGTGGTCCTCCAACTGGAGGCCGAGGGCGGGCTGTCCCTGGACGACACCGTCGACCACTGGCTGCCGGGAGTGGTGCGGGGCAACGGCAACGACGGCAGCCGGATCACCCTCCGCCAACTGCTCCAGCACACCAGCGGCATCCACGACGACCTGCCCGGATACACCACACCGGAGGAGTACTACCAGCAGCGCCACGACGTCCACAGTTCCGAGCAGCTGGTCGCCCGCGCCATGGCCCACGCGCCGGACTTCCCGCCCGGCGAGGGCTGGGCGTACTCCAACACCGACTACGTCCTGCTCGGCATGATCATCCAGACGGTCACCGGTCAACCCGCCCACCAGGAGATCGAAGAGCGCGTCCTGCGCCCGCTCGGCCTCGACCGGACCCGGTGGACCGGCACTTCCTCCGCCCTGCCCCGGCCGCACGCCGAGGCCTACCAGCTCTTCGGCCCCGGCTCCCTGGTGAACGTCACCGATCAGGTCGCGGTGGGCCACGAGATCTCGTTCGCCACGACCACGCGGGATGAGAACCGCCTCCTCCGCGCGCTGCTCGCGGGCCGCCTGCTGCCGCCGCGGCAGCTCGCCGAGATGAAGCAGACCGTCCCCGTGAGCGCGGACCTCCAGCAGTGGTGGCCGGGCGGCCGATACGGGCTCGGCCTGGTCGAACGCCCCCTGACCTGCGGAGGAACCTACTGGAGCCATGAGGGCGGGGACGGCGGCTACATCACCCTCAACGGCGTCACCGACGACGGCCGTCGGAGCGCCGTGGTCTCGATGTCCGAGGCACGCGGCGACACCCCGGAACACATCCTGGCCCAGGAGAACGCGGCCAGTGCCCTGATCGACCACGCACTGTGCGCCGGGGACCCCAGCAGCCCGTGAGCGGAGGCGTCGGCGCGAGGCTCAGGGCGGCCGAGTTCTCCGAGCCCCCGGAGCCGAGTTCCGGCGTCTGTGGCACGCTGGGAAACAGCCCCGCGCGCCCCCTCGTCGTACGAATGGAGCCAGGTCATGCCCGTCGAACCGCTGTCGCAGAAGGAGATCGAGGATCAGTTGGCGGACCTGCCGGGCTGGTCCCTGGACGGCGACCGGCTCGCCCGCACCTACCGGCTCGGTTCGCACTTCGCGGCGACCGCGCTCGTCGTGCACATCGCCCAGGTGCAGGACGAACTGGACCACCACTCCGACCTCACCCTCGGCTACAACACCGTCTCCCTCACCGTGAACACGCACAGCGTCGGCGGCGCGGTCACCGAGCTCGACCTCACGCTCGCCCGCAGGGTGGAGGACCTGGCTCCCGGGCACGGTGCGCACTGATCCGCATGCTGGACTACGACAAGGAAGCCGACGAGTACGACGCCACGCGAGGCGGTGAGCCGAGGGCCACGGCGGCCGCCGATGCCGTACTCGGCCTCGTCCCCGAAGACACCCGCACACTGCTCGACGTCGCCTGCGGCACCGGGATCGTGACCCGGCGCCTGGCCGCCGGGAGGCCGGGCCTGCGGGTGACGGGCGTGGACGCCGCGTACGGGATGGCGCGGATGGCGGCGGCGCGGATGCCGGGCGCCGTGGTCCTCGCCGACAGCCGCCGACTGCCCTTCCCCGACGGGGAGTTCGACGCCGTGACCAGCGTGTGGCTGCTTCATCTGGTCGACGGCCCCGAGGACGTCCGGGCCATCGTCGCCGAGTGCACGAGGGTGCTGCGGCCGGGCGGGGTGTACGTCACCACCGTCGACAAGGCCGCCGCGCACGACGTCGGCAGCGACATCGACGCCGTACTCGCCCCGCGTCCGCGCCGCCCCGCCCAGGACGGCGCCGAGCGCGTCGAGTCGTACGCCCTCGGGCACGGACTCGTCCCGGCGGGCCGGGCCCGGTTCCGGGGCCACGGCCAGGGGCGCAGCCCGCACAGTACGGTGGCGGACCTGCGGCGCGGCTGGTTCACGCAACTGGCGCCGGACGACCCCGTGACCGAGCGGTTCGCCACCCGCCTCGCGGCGCTCCCTCGTCAGCGACTCCCGCGTCCCGACCCGGAGTTCACCCTGCTGGCCTTCAGGAAACCGAAGCCCTCCGCGTGAAGTCCATGACCCAGTTGGTCACCCACGTCCGCTGCCCGTCCACGGAGAAGGCCTGCTCCCAGCGCGCCGTGCTGTCGGAGATCCCCGACCACACGAACCGCACCCGTACGTCCTTGCCGTCATGCGTGTCGTCCCCGTAGAACTCGCCCCGTCCGTCGGGCCCGAACCGTCCGGTCACCGGAGGGAACAGCTTGCCGGTGCGGTTGGTGGACCAGTTCAGCGACCACTCCTCCGTCGCGGGGTCGAAGAGCCGAAGGGTGAGCGCCTTCCAGTCCTGGACGGCAACGTCCATCTCGTCGATGTTCCCGGCTCCGTCGAAGAGGCTCCAGCCACGGTTCGTCGCCGCGAACTCCTCCCAGTCGCTGTCCGCGTCGAGGAAGTCGGTGCGGCGGCGGTGGCGGACGTCCCACTCGCCGTGGAAGAAGTCGAAGTCGTGCGCGGTGCTCATGAGCGGTCTCCTGTGGTGCCCTCGGGGAGGGTGTCGTGGATGTAGGCGTCGAGATCGGGTACTTCGGGCGCGAGCAAGTGCCGTACCCAGGCGTCGCGTTCGTGCAGGATCGGCGGCAGTTCCCAGACGCAGCCGATCCACGGGAGGTCGGGTGTGATGAAGTGCGTCGGGTCCCGGTCCGGGCAGCCGAGGACCGGCTGACCCGCCGACGCGCCCCGGAAGTGCAGGACGTTGTCCCACACCCAGCTGTACGCGTTGAGGTAGGCGCCGTCGTCGCCGCCCCGGTGCAGCACGACAAAGGTCGCGGGCGGGGTGTTGTCCGGCTCCGGGAGCAGTGCGGGCAGCATCGCGTACGCCGCCTTCTCCACGTCGGGCGTGATGCCGGCCGGGTCGGTGGTCACGTGGTAGCGCTTGATCCGCCGGCCCGCCACCTCGATCGGCGGCGGAACGGTCAGCAGTTTCTCCCTGAAGGCCATGCGAGCAAGCTAGGCCCACTCCACTGACACCTTCTGTCAGTGAAGTCTGGGATTCTGGAGAGGTGAAATCAGCGCGCCTCGTCTCGATCCTCCTGCTCCTCCAGACCCGCGGCCGGATGACCGCCAGCCAGCTCGCCAAGGAGCTGGAGGTGTCGGTGCGAACCGTGTACCGGGACGTGGACGCGCTGCACACGGCGGGCGTGCCGCTGTACGGGGACGCCGGGCACGCGGGCGGCTACCAGCTCCTGGACGGCTACCGCCTCCGTCTCACCGGGCTCACCGAGGGAGAGGCCGAGGCACTGTTCCTCGCCGGCGTCCCCGGACCCGCCGCCGAACTCGGACTCGGCTCGGTCCTCGCCGCCGCCCAGCTGAAAGTGCGCGCCGCACTCCCGGGCGAGCTGCGCGCGCACGCCGACCGGATCAGCGGCCGCTTCCACCTGGACGCGCCCGGCTGGTACGCGGACGCCGACGAGACCCCGTACCTCCCCGCCGTCGCCGACGCCGTGTGGAACAGCCGCGTCCTGCACATCCGCTACCGCCGCTGGCGCACACCCACCGACGTGCGGCGCCGCCTGGAGCCGTACGGCCTCGTCCTGAAAGCGGGCCGCTGGTATGTCGTCGCGGGCCCGGGACCGCGTACGTTCCGGGTCGACCAGATCCTCGAACTGGCAGTCTCCGACGAGGAGTTCACCCGCCCCGAGGACTTCGGTCTCGCCGCGTACTGGACCGCGTACCAGAGGGACTTCCACGACCGCCTGCACCAGGGCGAGGCCGTCGTCCGCATCGCGCCGGGAGTACAGCTGACGGGCCCGGCCGGCCGCGCCGCCGAGGCCAACGGCCGCCCGGACCGGGACGGTTGGGTTCAGGCCACCGTCCCCATCGAGTCGATCGGCCACGCGCACGCCGAGTTCCTGCGGCTGGGCACGGACATCGAGGTCCTGGCACCGGCCGAGCTGCGCGAGCGGATCGCCCGGACGGCCGTGGAACTGGCCGAGAGATACGGCAACTCCGCGGTGAGCGGCGACGACTGAGGGTTCGGAAACCGTCCGTCCTCTCAGGAGGTACGTCACGTGCAGCACCCGCATCCGCACAGCACCCGAAGAGCCGCACTCTCGGCCGTGATCGCCACGGCGGCCCTAGTCGCCGCCGGACTCACCGCGCTCACCCCGGGCACCGCCGAGGCCGCCACCGCCCGCCAGGTCGAGGCCCTCGACCGAGGCGTTGTCAGCGTCTATACGGGCAGTGGCAATCTCGTCAGCTGGCGCTGGCTCGGCACCGACCCGAACGACGTGTCGTTCAACGTCTACCGCGCAGGTACGAAGGTCAACTCGACCCCGATCACCGGCTCCACGAACTACTTCCACTCCGGTGCGCCCAACTCGGCCGACTACACGGTCCGCGCGGTCGTGGGCGGCGTCGAGCAGGGCGACTCGGTGCACGCGATCCAGTTCCGCACCGGATACAAGGACGTGCCCATCACCCCGCCCGCGGGCGGCACGACTCCGGACGGAGTCGCCTACACCTACGAGGCCAACGACGCCTCCGTCGGAGAGCTCGACGGCGACGGCGCACTCGACTTCGTCCTCAAATGGCAGCCGACGAACGCCAAGGACAACTCCCAGTCCGGCTACACCGGCAACACGATCATCGACGGCGTCAAGCTCGACGGCACCCGTCTGTGGCGCATCGACCTCGGCAGGAACATCCGCTCGGGCGCGCACTACACGCAGTTCCAGGTGTACGACTACGACGGCGACGGCAAGGCGGAGGTCGCCCTGAAGACGGCGGACGGAACGACGGACGGCCGGGGCACGGTGATCGGCAGTTCGTCCGCCGACTACCGGAACTCGAGCGGGTACGTGCTCTCCGGACCCGAGTTCCTGACCATGTTCAACGGGCAGACGGGCGCCGCCATGGGCACCGTCGACTACGTCCCGGCGCGCGGCACGGTCTCGTCCTGGGGCGACTCGTACGGCAACCGAGTCGACCGATTCCTCGCGGGCACCGCCTACTTGGACGGCGCCCGGCCCTCGCTCATCATGGCGCGCGGCTACTACACCCGTACCGTGATCGCCGCCTGGGACTGGCGGAACGGGGCGTTCACGCGCCGCTGGACCTTCGACACCAACTCCTCCACCAACAGCGGCAAGGGATTCGACGGCCAGGGCTCGCACAGCCTGTCCGTCGGTGACGTCGACGGCGACGGCAAGGACGAGATCGTCTACGGGGCGATGGCCGTCGACGACAACGGCAACGGGCTGTGGACCACGAAGACCGGCCACGGCGACGCCCAGCACCTGGGCGACCTGGACCCCTCGCACGCGGGCCTGGAGTACTTCAAGGTGTCGGAGTCGAGCGGCCAGCCGGCGGAGCTGTACATCAACCCGGCCAACGGGACCGTGAACTGGAGCCTCGCGGCCTGCTGCGACAACGGCAGGGGAGTGGCCGGGGACATCTACGCCGGCAACGACGGCGCCGAGATGTGGTCGGCCTCCGACACCTCCATCCGCGACGAGGCCGGCGCCACCAAGGGCCGCGAACCGTCCTCCGTCAACTTCCTGTCCTGGTGGGACGGAGACACCACCCGCGAACTCCTCGACGGCACCCACATCGACAAGTACGGCACGTCGTCCGACACCCGCCTGCTGACCGGCGCCTCGGTCCACTCCAACAACAGCACCAAGGCCACCCCGTCCCTGTCCGGCGACCTCTTCGGCGACTGGCGCGAGGAGGTCGTCTGGCCGACCTCGGCCAACACGGCCCTGCGCATCTACTCGACCCCGACCGAGACGACCACCAGGATCACCACCCTGCTCCACGACACGATGTACCGCACAGGCCTGGCCTGGCAGAACACCGCCTACAACCAGCCACCGCACCCGAGTTTCTTCATCGGCAACGGGATGGCGACGGCGCCGCGCCCGGCGGTCTACACGCCATAACCGAACAGGAGGGCGCGTGCCGGGCCCGGCACGTGCCCTCCGCCGCTCAACTCAACTCACCGCGCAGCTCTGCTCACCCAGCTTGAAGGCGGCCGGTTCGCTGTTGGCCCCCGACCAGCTCCCCGTGAAGCCGAAACTCACCGAGGAACCCGCCGCCACCTTCCCGTTCCAGCTCACGTTCTTCGCCGTGACGGCCGCACCGGACTGCGTGTACTCGGCGTTCCAGAGCTGTGTGATCCGCTGTCCGTCCGCGAAGGACCAGTTCAGCGTCCATCCGTCCCAGGCACTGGCACCCGTGTTGGTGAGTTTCACGTCGCCCTGGAAGCCGCCCGACCACTGGCTCGTGATGCCGTACGTCACCGAGCAGGCCCCGGAACCACCACCGCCTCCACCGCCGTCGTCGGGAGTGCCCGCCGTGTCGCCGTAGACGATCCCGCGCCCGTTCGTCGACACGTACACGCGCCCGTACACCCGCGGATCACCGGTGATGGCCGCGCCCGTCCAACCCCACTGGTGGGCATCGTCGTTGATCCGCGTCCAGCTCACGCCCTTGTCCGTCGACCTGAAGATCCCGCGTACGCCGCCGATCTTGGCGCTCGCGTAGAGCGTCTGGTACGAGGCTGCGGGCGCCGCCTTGCCGAAGCCGATCGTGTCGGCCTCCTCGATGCCCGGCAGCTTGGCGAAGGTCGCGCCGCCGTCCGTCGAGTGCCACAGCCCGTACGCGCCGTCGCTCGCGCCGCCCGCCAGCCACACATCACCCTTCGTACCGGACAGGGCCTTGAAGCGCACGCTGTCACCGCCCGGCAGTCCACTGGCGGCGGACGCGGTGAAGGTCGCTCCACCGTCCGAACTGACGTAGAACTTCCCCGACTTGAAGCCGTAGAAGGTCTTCGGGTCGACCCGGTCCGATTCGACGATCGCGCCGGCCGGGATCCCGCTCGACGCCGACCACGACGTTCCGAAACCGGTCGTGTACTGCACGCCGGTACCGGCCGGGCTCCACACGAAGCGGCTGCCGTCCGAGGCGGACGCGACCGTGCCGCCGCCGCTCACCCCCGAAGGGTCGGTCCCGGCGAACCAGTTGGCCCCGTTGTCCGTCGAGAACGCGATGTGCGGACCCGAGTCGAGGTTGCCGGCCCGCACCACCGTGTTCGGAGTGGACTCGGCGTAGTCGAGGCTCGTCGTCGAGGTGAAGTTCGGCGAGGTGTACATCATCGGCGGCACCTTGGTGAGGTCCGTGTGCCGGAAGCCGCCGATGTCCCCGAGGGCGCTGAGCAGCGGGGCGCCCGACGGGGGAGAGGCGAGGTCGTTGACGGCCGTCTCCTCCAGACCCTGCACCATCGGTTTGATGGTGAACTGGCTTCCGCTGTCCCAGTTGGTGAGGTTCTCCGTGCCGTAGACCGTCGCGCCCGTTCCGTACATCATCCGGGCGGAGTTGAACGGGTCGATCTCCAACGCCTCGGTCATCCAGCCGAGTTTGGGGGACTGCTCGGGCGGTGAGGGGTTCGCGCCGAAGGTCAGCCAGGGCGCGGACGACACGTCCATCGTGAAGCGGTTCGACCGGTTGGGGTACGAGGTGTAGTCCCAGGCCTTCGTCCAGGTACCGCCGCTGTCGGTGGACCGGAAGAGCTGGGTGTCCGGCCACCAGGAGCTGTACGCCGTCGCCATCACGGTGCCCGGATGCTGCCGGTCGACGGTCAGCCCGCTGAAGCCGTAGTAGGTGTCGGCCTCGGCGACCGGGCTGATGTTCGTCCAGGTCCCGGTCCTCGTCGCGTACCGCCACAGTTGGCCCTTGCCTCCGTCGTACGGGCCGCCCTTGTCGCTGTACGCGAGGTAGAGATAGCCGTTCGTCGCGTCGAGGACGCCCTTGTGGGACAGGTAGCCGGTGGGCTGGCCGGGGAGCCGGGACCAGGTCGCGCCCGCGTCCGTCGAGCGGTAGACCGCGTTGTCCTTGTCGGCGACCCCGACGTAGACGGTCTGGGTGGCGCTCCCGGACGAACCGGTCGACTCGTCGAAGGTGACCCACGCGATGCCCTGGTTGTCGGAGGCGTAGCCGCTGGTGTCGGTCGGATCCTGCACGTAGTTGCCGACGTTGGGGAAGCCGGTGACCTGGGACCACGAGACGCCCGAGTCCGTCGACCGCCACAGCCCCTTGCCGCTGGGCGCGCCGAGATACAGCACGCTGTTCCTGTTCGGGTCGACGGCGAGCCGCTCGCCCATGCCACGGCCCGGCATGTTCCCGCCCAGCTTGAAGGGCAGATCCGCCTTCTGCCAGCTGGCGCCCCGGTCGGCGGAGCGCAGCACGGCACCGCTGCCCGGGTCCCAGCTGTTGGTGTACGTGCCGACAGCCGCGTACACCTTGTCCGGGTCGACGGAGTCGGAGGCGAGGCTGACGACCCCGGTGTGCCCCCAGTCGTTCCAGCCGACCGAGTCGAGCAGCGGGGTCCAGGTCTTCGACGACTCCACCCAGCGGTAGGCGCCGCCGATGTCGGTACGGGCGTAGGCGAGGTTCTTCTCGGAGCGGTTGAAGACGATGCCGGGGACGAAACCGCCGCCGTCGATCCGGGCGTTCTTCCAGGTGTACGTGTCGGCGGCGATGACCGCCTTGGCGGAGGCGGGCGCGGCCAGCGCGGGCGGCGTGCCCGCGAGCAGGCCGGCCGCCAGTGCCAGCACCGCCGTGAGGATGCGGGTTCTTCGCACGGGGGGGTCCTTTCCGGAGGGTGAGGGCAAGCGCTTTCTCCATGAGCCGTGAGTGCCGGGCGGCCCTCAGTGCGGGAGAGGGCCGCCCGGCCGGTTGGCCCCGTCGTCAGGTGACGGGACCGAGCACGCGAAGCTTTCAGGCGGTTCCGAGGAAACACCGTGTAGCGGAGCGCCCCTTCAGGGGCGCGGGGAACTGCGCGACCAGCCACAACGGACCCGCAGTCAAAACACGGCCCGACCCGCGGAGCGCCCGGCGGGGACTATTCGAGAAGCTCCGCGTACGACCCCATGGCCAAGGCGATGTCCGCCTGGGCCCAGAACCGGTGGTACGTGAAGGAGGGCGCGGCTCCGCCCGCCAGATAGGACTCGATCTTCGACCACGCGGGGTCGTCCTCGTAGAAGGAGCGGATCGAGTCGAAGGTCGACGAGGAGTTGATCGCGTCCCCGTTCGGCATCGTGCCGCTCCAGCCGCTCGGGACGTACAGGCCGTCGTCGAAGCGGTTGTAGTCGGCGCGGGTCTCCGGGACGGCGATGCCCAGGCCGTCCTGGTAGTTGCCCCACATGCCGTCGAGCAGCGCCTTCGCGGTCGTCGCGGCCTGCGTGTCACCGGACCTGTCGGCGTAGTACGTCAGGGTCTTGGCGTACGCGGCCGCCACACCGACGTCGTTGGTGTAGTCGGCGACGGTGACGTGAAGTCCGCTGTTGGCTCCCGGACTTGAGACGTTCCAGGTGTCCGGGGCGCCGGACCACTGGAGGGTGGAGGGGATCAGGTAGGTGCCGTCCGGGTTGATCGTGGTCTTGGACAGCGCCCAGTCGACCCACTTGTCGAGGACCGCCTTCGCGCTCGCGTTCCCCGTCTGCTGGTAGTACTCGGCGACACGCTCCATGGACCACGCCTGGAAGCCGAACCACTGGTTGGACGGCGGGTCGTGGTACACGGGCTTCTCGTCGTAGTACATGCCGTAGAAGGTCGGTGTCCCGGCCGGGGGAGCCGCGTAACGGCCCGCCCAGCTGTTGGTCGCACCGCCCGCGATGGCGCCCTCGTTCGACTGCAGCCAGCGGTAGAACTCCAGCTGCCTGCCCAGGGAGGTGGCCCAATCCGCCTGCCCTGTCGAGGACTTGGGCTTCAGATCGGCGTACGAGCTGAGCGCGTACGCCGCCAGGGGGTTCTGGTAGCCGCCGTGGGTGTGGCTGGAGCCGATGCGCCAGGCCCAGCCCGCCGAGGTGTCGGTGGCGCCGCCCCAGGCGTAGTACCAGGACATCAGATAGTGCGAGGCGTCCTTGCCGGTACCGGCCGCGCAGGCCGAGGGACCGACGCAGTTCCCTATTTTCTTGAAGTACTTGTCGTACATGGAGTAGCGCAGATAGTCGCCCATCTTCGCGGCCTTGCCCACGGTCGCCGAGACATCGGCGCCCTTGCCCTGCTGCTCGGCCCACACGTCGGCCCAGTACGCGGCCTGCACGGCCCGCGCGTCGGCGTCCGGCGCGTTGGTGAACTTCCACTGCTTCGCGTACGAGGCGTCCCCGGTGAAGAGGTCCAAGTACCCGTTCGTGCCGCCGTACTTGAAGGCGTCACAGGTGGGCTGCGGGACCGTCTCCCACACCGACTCCTGCGGGCCGCGCTGGAAGGTGTTGATGTACGAAGGGCCGGTGTCCGCCGGCCCCGCCTCGCACTTGCCGGGCGAGTTGCCGTAGCCGTAGACGTTGTCCACGTCCTGGAGCCAGTGCATCCCGTACACGTCGTCCGTGCCGTACGCGCTCTTCAGCTCGGCGGCGATCGGATCGGGACCGACCGACACACCGGTGTCGAGCTGGGCCGGGTACTGGTTCGGGGTGTCGTACTCGGGTGCGTACGTCGCCGGCTTCGAGGCGTTGTAGAAGGAGTTCGTCGGCTGGTCGGCGTGCGTGGGGATCATGTACGTCTCCATGGTCGTCCACGCGGCGTTGAACTTGGACCAGTCGCCGGTGACCTTCCCGTACATCGCCTGCAGCCAGATCAGATAGCTGTACGCCTCCGAGGTCGTCTCATGGCCCTGGTCCGGCGCCTCGACGATCAGCGTCTCCACCGAGTGGTACGGAATTCCCTCGGGGGAGAAGTAGCCGTTCGCCGGGTTGGTGATCTTGCCGTACAGGTCCAGGAAACGGGCGTCGTACGCCTTCGACGCGGCCAGCTCCGTCACGGTGACCGTGGCCGGGGCATGGCCGGTCGCGGACGCCGTGAAGGTCGCCGAGCCCGTGCCGGAGGCATCGGCGGTGATGGTCACCTGCTGCGCCGTGTTCCAGTTGGACGGCGTGAAGGTGAGCGAGGCGCCGCCGGTGACGGACAGGCCCGTGTTGCCTGCGGTGCGGGCCACGGAGACGGTCGTATTCGCGCTCGGCTGCGTCGACAGCTTCACGTCGAAGGTGCCCGACTTGCCCTGCTGGACGCCGAGTTGATCGGGTGACGCCACCACGGCGGGACCCGAGGCGACCGTGATGCCGACCGGCGTGGAGTCCGCCGACGCGCCAAGGCTGTCGTACGCCTTCGCGACCAGGGAGTGGCTGCCCACGGTCAGGCTGCTGACCGACAGCGTGTAGGGCGAGCTGGTGTCCGTGCCGAGCAGGGTCGTGTCGTCGTAGAACTCGATCCTGCTGATGGTCGCGCTGTCGGCTGCCGCCGCCGTCGCGGCCAGCGGGACCGCGCTGCCCTGGGTGTAGACGGCGCCCGGAGCCGGGCTGGTCAGCACGGTGACCGGCGGCTGGTGCGCGCCGGCGCAGGTGGTGCCGTTGACCGCGAAGGAGGTCGGGGCGGTGTTCGTGCCGCTGTAGGTGAACTGGGCGCCGGTGGTGACGGCGGCCCCGGCGGCGATCGTGCCGTTCCAGGAGGCGTTCTGCACGGTGACCGCCTTGCCGGACTGGGACCAGGTGCCGTTCCAGCCGTTGGTGAGGGTCTGGTTGCCCGCGTAGCCGTACGTCAGGGTCCAGCCGCTGATCGCGTCCGTACCCCGGTTGGTGATCGTCAGATCCGCGGTGAAGCCGGAGCCCCAGTCGTTGGTCCGATAGTCGACGCTGCACTGAACTACCGCCGCGTGGGCGGGAGTTGTGCCGGTCGTGAGCATGGTCAGCGGAAGGGCGAGGGCCGCCACGACAGCCGTCCACAGCCGCCGCGCGGTGCGACGTCTCCGTCTGGGATGCATGTGCTGGTTCCTCCTTGCGGCTCGGAGAAGGGGGGAGGAGCAACAAGCCTTGAACCAGTGGGAGCGCTCCCATACTGATGAGAGGGGTGAGGGGGGTCAAGGTGCTTGAAGAGTCGAAATGATTCGATTGATCAACAGTGCAACTGCTCTGTCCTTTGCCGTCACTTGGCGCTAGCTTCATCCGCACCAGTGGGAGCGGTTCCATCAGTCGACGCGTCCGTCACGACACGTCAGAGCTGCAAGGAGTCGCTTCATGAGACATCCCCCGCGATTAGGCATTTTGGTTCTCGGCGCCGCGGCAGCCCTCATCGGCACCGCGATCGCGCCGGTCGTCACGGCTTCGGGAGCCGCACCCGCGTGCACGGTGGAGTACTCCGTCACCGGCCAGTGGGACACCGGCTTCCAGGGCGCCGTCAAAGTCACCAACAACATGGCCGCGCTGAGCAGTTGGACCGTCGGCTTCGACTTCGCGAGTGGTCAGAAGGTCACCCAGGGCTGGAACGCCAAGTGGTCCCAGTCCGGTACGACGGTCACCGCCGCCAACGAGAGCTGGAACGGTTCGCTGGGCACAGGGGCCAGTGTCAGCGCCGGTTTCCTCGCCTCGTGGTCGGGGAGCAACGCCGTACCGACCTCGTTCAAGCTCAACGGAACGACGTGCAACGTGGACGCCGAGCCGACGCCCACGCCCACCCCGACCGAGCCACCGCCTGACACCGGCGAAGCACCCGAACTGCACGTCTCGGGCAACAAACTCCTCGACGCGGACGGCGCCACCCGCAGACTGCTCGGCGTCAACCGCTCCGGCGGCGAGTACATGTGCGTCCAGGGCTACGGCATCTTCGACGGGCCGGTCGACGACGCCTCGGTCAAGGCCATCGCCGACTGGAACGCCAACACCGTCCGCATCCCGCTGAACGAGGAGTGCTGGCTCGGCCTGTCCAACATCAAGCCCGAGTACGCCGGCGCCAACTACATCGCCGCCGTCAAGGACCTGGTGGCGAAGGTCGAGGCGCACGGCATGACGCCGATGCTCGAACTGCACTGGTCCTACGGCCAGTACACGGGCAACTCCGCCGGCTGCTCGGACGTGCACGCCAGCTGCCAGAAACCGATGCCGAACGCCCAGTACACGCCGTCCTTCTGGACCTCCGTCGCGAGCACCTTCAAGGACGACAGGGCCGTCGCGTTCGACCTGTTCAACGAGCCCTACCCGGACCGCGCGACCTCCACGACCACCCAGGCGTGGACCTGCTGGCGGGACGGCGGCAACTGCCCCGGCATCGGCTACGAGGTCGCCGGAATGCAGGACCTCGTCGACGCGGTACGGGGCACCGGCGCCCAGAACCTGATCCTGGCCGGCGGGCTCGCGTACTCGAACGATCTGAGCCAGTGGCTGACGTACCGACCCAGCGACCCGACGGGCAATCTCGTCGCCGCCTGGCACGTCTACAACTTCAACACCTGCTCCAGTGAGAGCTGCTGGGACTCCACGCTCGCCCCCGTCGCGGCCCAAGTCCCGCTCGTGGCGGGCGAGATCGGCGAGAACACCTGCGCACACTCCTTCATCGATCGCGTCATGGCGTGGTTCGACGCGCGGGGTCTCTCCTACCTCGGCTGGACCTGGAACACCTGGGACTGCTCCTCCGGTCCCGCCCTGATCTCCAACTACGACGGCACTCCCACGCCGTTCGGCATCGGGCTGCGCGACCACCTCCTCGCCCTCAACGGATAAGCGCCACCCGTGAGTTGACCCCGGTCGTTCGTCAACGAATAGGAACCCGCACTCATGAGCCGTACCAGAACAGCGTTACTCGCCGCCCTCGCCATGGTCGCCGCAACGGCAGGAGCCGCAGCCGCCGCGATCCCGGCCGACATCGGCACCGCCGCCATCCCCTGCACCGTCGACTACAAGGTGCAGAACCAGTGGGGCACCGGCTTCACCGCAGCCGTCACCGTCACCAACAACAGCGCCGCCAAGACCTCCTGGGCGGTGAAGTGGTCGTACGCCGGGAACCAGCAGGTCACTTCGGGCTGGAACGCGAAGATCAGCCAGAGCGGCACAGCCGTCACCGCCGCCAACGAGAGCTACAACGCCTCCCTGCCGAGCGGAGGTTCGGTCAGCTTCGGCTTCAACGCCTCGTACAGTGGAACCAACGCCCTGCCCACCACCTTCACGCTCGACGGGGTGACCTGCAACGTCGACGACGGAGGCGGAGGCGGCGATCCGACGGACCCGCCCACCGGCACCAAGGTCGACAACCCGTACGCCGGTGCCAAGGTGTACGTGAACCCCGAGTGGGCCGCGAAGGCCGCCGCCGAGCCGGGCGGCAGCCGCATCTCCAACCAGCCGACCGGAGTCTGGCTGGACCGGATCGCCGCCATCAACGGCGTGAACGGCGGCATGGGGCTGCGCGACCACCTCGACGAGGCCCTGGAGCAGAAGGGCACCGGCGAACTGGCCGTCCAGCTCGTCATCTACAACCTCCCAGGCCGTGACTGCGCGGCCCTCGCCTCCAACGGCGAACTCGGCGCGACCGAGATCGACAGGTACAAGACCGCCTACATCGACCCGATCGCCGCGATCCTCGCCGACCCGAAGTACGCCGCCCTGCGGATCGTGACGACGGTCGAGATCGACTCGCTGCCGAACCTCGTCACCAACGTCACCCCGCGCCCCACCGTGACCGCCAACTGCGACACGATGAAGGCCAACGGCAACTACATCAAGGGCGTCGGCTACGCCCTGAACAAGCTCGGCGACGTGCCCAACGTCTACAACTACGTGGACGCCGGACACCACGGCTGGCTCGGCTGGGACGACAACTTCGGTGCCTCCGCCGACATGTTCAAGCTGGCCGCCACCGCAGAGGGCGCGACCGTCGCCGACGTGCACGGCTTCATCGTCAACACGGCCAACTACAGCGCCCTCAAGGAGGACTACTTCACCATCAACGACACCGTGAACGGTACGTCGGTCCGCCTGTCCAAGTGGGTCGACTGGAACCGCTACGTCGACGAACTGTCGTACGCGCAGGCCATGCGGAACCAGCTCGTCTCCATCGGCTTCGACTCCGGCATCGGCATGCTGATCGACACCTCCCGCAACGGCTGGGGCGGCACCGCCAGGCCCACCGGACCCGGCGCGACCACCACCGTGGACACCTACGTCGACGGCGGCCGCTACGACCGGCGCATCCACCTCGGCAACTGGTGCAACCAGTCCGGCGCCGGCCTCGGCGAACGCCCGAAGGCGGCCCCGGCGGCCGGGATCGACGCGTACGTGTGGATCAAGCCCCCGGGTGAGTCGGACGGCTCCAGCACGGCCATCCCGAACGACGAGGGCAAGGGCTTCGACCGGATGTGCGACCCGACGTACACCGGCAACCCGCGGAACAACAACAACATGTCCGGCGCGCTGGCGAACGCTCCGCTGTCGGGGCACTGGTTCTCCGCCCAGTTCCAGGAACTCATGAGGAACGCCTACCCGGCGCTGTGACCGCCGGCTGACGCGATCCGCCAGGGGACAGCTCCGCTTCCCCAGCCCCTGGCGGATCGCGAACCCCATGTTTTCCGGCCCGCCGTCGTACGCCCGTTTTGCTGTATGAGCAACATGAGTGGCCGTTTCCGGGAGTGGCGGCGCAGGCTGTGCACACCCGGACGAGAGGCTCGGAACCATGGCACACGACCACGACGACGACCACGCACCCCACGACCACGCGCACGACGGCCACACCCACATGGACTTCGCCGACATGGTCCCCTACCTGGAACAGGAGGCCGAGCTCACCTCCCCTCTCTACGCGAGCGCGGCGGCCTGGCTGCGGGAGTGGCAGCCCGAACCCGAGATGATCGTGGACGCCGGCAGCGGCCCCGGCATCGTCTCCTGCCTCCTCGCCCACACCTTCCCGCAGGCGCGGGTCGTCGCCGTGGACGGCGTGGCACCCCTCCTGGAGCGGGCCCGCGAGCACGCCGACCGGCTCGGCGTCGCCGACCGCTTCAGCACCCTGCGGACCGACCTCGACGACGGGCTCGGTGACCTGGAGTACCCCGCCGACCTGCTGTGGGCCAGCAGGTCCCTGCACCACGTCGGCGACCAGCGGACCGCACTCGAGGGCTTCGCGCGGGCGCTCGCCCCCGGCGGCGCCGTGGCTCTCCTGGAAGGCGGACTGCCCGCGCGCTACTTCCCGCGCGACATCGGGATCGGCCGCCCCGGCCTGCAGTCCCGTATCGACGCGATCCAGGAGGAGTGGTTCGCCAAGATGCGGGCCGAGCTGCCCGGCGCGGTGACCGAGACGGAGGACTGGCCCGCCCTGATGCACGCCGTCGGTCTGCGCCACGTCGCCACCCGCACGTTCCTCCTCGACCTTCCCGCCCCCCTCTCGGACGAGGCCCGCGCCTTCGTCGTCTCCGCCCTCACCCACCGCCGCGAGGGCCTCGGCGAACACCTCGACGCCGACGATCTCGCCACCCTGGACCGGCTCCTCGACCCGGACGACAAGGCGAGCGTGCACCACCGCCCGGACACATTCCTGCTGACGGCGCACACCGTGTACGTCGGAGTGAAGCCGGAGTAGCCCCTCGGCCGGCGTCTCGCCCTCGGTCGGCGTCTCGTCCTCGAACCGGACGGCGAAGCGCTCCCTCAGACCGGGCGGATCAACTCCCAGGTGTCCACACCGAAGTCGAGAGTCATACCGTGCCGTTCGTACAGCGCGAGCGCCCCAGTGCTGTTGTCCGTGTCCACACCCAGGCCGATGCGGTCGCGGCCCCGCGCCGCGTAGTGCCCGAAGGCGTGGCGCAGCAGGTAACTGCCAAGGCCCTGGCCCCGGGCCTTGCGCAGGACGCCGAGGCTGGCGATCCAGGCCATCGAGGCACGGTTGTCGTGGCTGCGCAGCGCCGCCGCGTCCCCGAAGCCGTCGAGGTGCGCGATCCAGATCAGTGACCAGTCGGCACGCTCGGCGTCGATGTCGTCCAGCCACTGCTCGTAGGTACGCGGCTGGAAGTCGAAGTGGTCGGCGAAGGATTCTTGCAGCAACGCGTGGGCGAGTCGGCGGTCCGGCTCGGTCGAGCAGGGGCGCAGCGTCACACCAGGGGGCGGGGCGGGCAACCGGTCCGTGTCGCCGGACAGGTGACGGGCCATCACGTTGTAGCGGCGGACCGGACGCCAGCCCCGTCCGCGCAGCGCCCGCAGGTCCAAGGTGGGGGCAGTGTTGAGATGCAGGTGCACCACCGCTCGTGCCGCCCCGTTGGAGACCGCGCGCTCGGCGGCCCGGGCCTCCATCAGGTCGAACAAGTACTGGTCCCCGTCCGGCCGGTCGGGCAGCGTGTAGACGTCCATGTCGATGCGCTCGCCGCCGGACTCGTCCCACAGCAGGCCGTATCCGATCAGTCGGCCGCCGTCGAAGAGCAGCCAGGAGTCGCGCTCCAGATCCGTCTCGGGGTGCTTCAAGTCCGTCTGGATCTCGGACAGTTCGGTGTCGGCGCGACCGATCTCCAGCAGGTCGATCTCGTTGAGCAGCGCGCACACCGCCGCCGCGTCGTCGAAGGTCGCCGGGCGCACGGTCAGGCCGGCCGGAGGGGTGGGCATGCTCATGGATCCACTGTCCGTTGGTGCCGGGCGGGCACGCAACGGAGTTTTCCCCTGGTGCCGGCAGCCGCCGTCCGGCCGGGGGGTGAGGCCCTTGACTTCGAGAGCGCTCCAAGTGATGGACTCCCGGCGTTCACCGGAAACGTATGGGGGTAACCATGACCGACTCACCAGTGACGCTCATCACCGGCGGTGGCAGCGGTATCGGCGCCGCGGTCGCACGGCGGCTTCTCGACGCAGGGCAGCGAGTGACCGTCACGGGGCGGGGTGAGGAGCGGCTGCGCGGATTCGCCGAGGAACTCGGCCGCCCCGAGGGCCTGTTGACGATCGCCGGGAACGCGGCCGAGTACGACCACGTGCAGGCGGCGGTCGAGGCGACGCTCAAGGAGTTCGGGCGGCTCGACACTGTCATCGCCAACGCCGGCTTCGCCACGCACGACACCGTCGCCGAGGGCGACCCCGCCGGGTGGTCCGAGATGGTGCTCACCAACGTGCTCGGTCCGGCGCTGCTGATCAGGGCCTCCATCGACGCCCTGAAGGAGACGCGGGGCCGGATCGTGCTGGTCGGCAGCGTCGCGGGCCACATCCACGGACCCGGCAACATCTACGGGGCGACGAAGTGGGCCGTGACCGGGCTCGCCGAGAACACCCGCCGCCAGGTCACCGAGTTCGGAGTCGGCGTCACGCTGATCTCGCCCGGACGCGTGGAGACCCCGTTCTGGGACAGCTACGGCAGCCTGCCGCCGGGCCTGCTGCTGACCGCGGACCAGCTCGCCGAGTCGATCGTCTGGGCGATCGAGCAGCCGGCCGGTGTCGATGTGAACACCGTGGTGGTGCGGCCGATCGGCCAGCCCGTCTGAAGCGCCTGACGGAGAACGGCGCCGGCCCGGACGCGATCCACGCGTCCGGGCCGGCGCCGGTGTCAGTACAGGTCAGGCCTGGTTGAACGTCGCCGGGTCGGGACCCAGACGGCGGTTCTCGTTCAGGGCGGCGATCGCCGCGATGTCCTCGGTGTCCAGGGAGAAGTCGAAGACCTCGATGTTCTCCTTGATCCGGGACGGGGTCACGGACTTGGGGATCACCACGTTCCCCAGCTGGAGGTGCCAGCGCAGGACGACCTGGGCAGGCGTACGGCCGTGCTTCTGGGCGATGGCGATGATCGCCGGGACCTCGAGGAGGCCCCTGCCCGAGCCGAGCGGGGACCACGCCTCGGTGGCGATGCCCTGCTCCGCGTGGTACTCACGCGCCGCGATCTGCTGGAGCTGCGGGTGCAGCTCGATCTGGTTGACGGCCGGGATGACGGACGTCGCCTCGATCAGCGACTCCAGCTGCTCCGGAGGGAAGTTGGAGACACCGATCGCCTTGGCGCGGCCGTCCGCGTAGATCTTCTCGAAGGCCTTGTACGTGTCGATGTACTTGCCCCGCGCCGGCGTCGGCCAGTGGATCAGGTACAGATCCAGGTACTCCAGGCCGAGCTTCTCCAGGGACGTGTCGAACGCGCGTAGCGTCGAGTCGTACCCATGGTCGCTGTTCCAGAGCTTGGTGGTGACGAAGAGGTCCTTGCGGGCGACTCCGGAGGTCGCGATGGCCTTGCCGGTGCCCTCTTCATTGTTGTAGGCCGCCGCTGTGTCGATGCTGCGGTACCCGGCCTCCAGCGCGGTGGAAACCGCCCGTTCCGCTTCGTCGTCCGGCACCTGCCAGACGCCGAAACCAAGCTGCGGCATCTCGACGCCGTTGTTCAGGATGATCGGGGGGACCTTGCTCACGAGCTCTCGATCCTTAAGTCGTCGGGTGGAACTCCCATCGTCAACGATCACGGGCCGTGTTGCATTCCTGACCGGAGGAATCGCCGCGCGGACCGACGGTGCGAGCCGGAGATTGGCCGGAAACGGTTCCGAGGTAGGCGTCTCTGACCTTCGGGTCGGCGTGGACTTCGGCGGGCGTTCCCTCGGCCAGGACATGGCCGAGGTCCAGGACGACGACGCGGGCGGAGAGTTTCATGACGAAGGCGACATTGTGCTCGACGAGGAGCACGGCACAGCCCTCTTCGACTGACAGATAACGGATGACAGATAACAGATGACCGATTTCGTCATCCGTCATTCCACTCGCGGGCTCGTCAAGGAGCAGCACCCTGGGCGGCTCCGCGACCGCACGGGCCAGCTCGACCATGCGAGCCTGGCCGACGGGCAGGGCTCCGGCGTACGCACCGCCGATGCCGTCGAGGCCGCAGCTCCGTAGAACGGCTCCCGCGCGTTCCCGGCGGCCCTTCTCATACGTACGCCGTGTGGGTGCGGCCACCAGATCGGCCACCAGACCGCCGCCGCCCCCGCGCCACTCCTGGGCCACCACCAGGTTGTCGGCCACTGTGAGCTGGCCGAAGAGCTGCTGCCGCTGGAAGGTGCGGCGCATGCCGTGGCGGGCGCGCCAGACGGGGGAGCGGCGGGTGACGTCCGTGCCGTCGAGCAGGATGCGTCCCTCGTCGGGGCGGCGGATGCCCGACAGGGCGTCGAAGAGAGTGGTCTTTCCGGCGCCGTTCGGGCCGATGAGCCCGCAGACCTCCCCGGGGCGCAGGGCGAGGCTCACTCCGTCCAGGGCGCGGACGCCACCGAAGCGGACCCCGATGCCGACGGCTTCGAGGACGGGCGTGTCGTCGCCCGTGGCCGCTGTGCTGCCGTTCATGGCCGGACCATCGTCCGTGGCTATTGTGCGGTCGTTCATGGCCGCACCATCCCTTCGGGCCGGGGGCCGTGCTGCGGGGAGCCGCCGGTGCCGGCACCGATTCCGAGGTACGCCTCCGTCAGCCGGTCCGCCTCCACCTCCTCGCGCGGACCGCACCACGTCACCCGCCCCCGCGAGAGATAGGCGACCGTGTCCGCGACCCCGAGGACCTCCGCCGCCTTCTCCTCGACGAGCAGCAGTGCCGTGCCCGCCTCCTTCAGCTCGGTCAGCAGCCGGAACACCTCCTCGACGACGCGCGGGGCGAGTCCGAGCGAGGGCTCGTCCGCGATCAGCACGTCCGGCGGGCGCTGGAGGAGGGGCGCGAGCGCGAGGATCTGCTGCTCGCCGCCGGAGAGGGAGCCGGCGAGGACGCCGTGGCGGGCCGCGAGGACCGGGAAACGGGCGTACACGGCGTCACGCTCGTCCCGGGCGCGCAGCCGCAGGGCGAGGTTCTCCTCGACGGTGAGGGAGGGGAAGATCCCGCGTCCCTCGGGCGCGAGCACGACCCCGGCCCGTGACCGTCCGACGGCCCGCTCGCGGGTGGCGTCGCGTCCGGCGACGTACACCTGGCCGCTGAGCGGGGCCAGGAGCCCGGCGGCGACGCGGCAGGTGGTGGACTTTCCGGCGCCGTTGGGGCCGAGGAGGGCGAGGATCTCGCCGGGGCGTACGGCGAGGTCGACGCCGTGCAGGACGGGGGCGCCGTCGTAGCCGGCGCGCACGGCGCGCAGTTCGAGGGCGGCCGGGGTCGGTGCCTCGGCAGGCGTTCGCGGTGCGGTGGCCGGGGGTGCTTCGGGGGCTGTACGCGGCGTCGGCGTCGTGCGCCTGCGGTGCAGCCGGGTGGACACCGCCGCCGCGTAGCCGTCCGGGTCGTTGGCCAGTGCCAGGCCCGCCAGGCCGAACAGGACCACCGGCAGGTGGACGGACTCGGTGACGTAGTCGGACAGCAGATGCGGTACGACGGCGAAGACGAGCCCCGCGACCACGGCGAACTGCGGGCGGCGTACCCCGGCCGCCACGACCACCGCGAGCCAGATCAGCCCGGTCATCGCGGTGAAGTCGGTCGCGGTGATGCGGGTGCTGTACGACGCGTACATCACGCCGCCGAAGCCCGCGAGCCCCGCCGACAGCGTGAACAGCATCAGCTTGGTGCGGATCACCGACACGCCCGAGGCCATCGCCGCCGCCGGTGCCGAGCGGACCGCGAGCATCGCCCGCCCGGACGGCGAGTCCCGCAGTGCGCTGAGCGCCGCCACGGCCAGCGCGACGAGCACGATCATCGCCACGCCCATCGCGCGGTCGTCGCTCAGGTCCACCGGCCCGAACACCGGACGCGGGATCGCCCAGCCGGTGTCTCCGTTCCTCAACCAGCCCATCTGGAAGAGGACTTGGTCGGCGAGGAAGGCCAGCGCGAGGGTGGCGAGTGCGAGGGAGCGGCCGCCCACCCGCAGAGCGGGAAGCGCCACAAGGGCGCCCAGCACGGCGGCCGCGCAGGTACCCACCGCGGCGGCCGCCACGAACGGCCACCCATGGCTCATCAGCAGCCCCGCCACCAGCGCCGCGCCCGTCACGAAGGTCGCCTGCGCCAGTGACACCATCGCGCCGAGCCCCGTCACCACGGTGAACGAGATGAACACCAGTGACAGGGCGAGCCCTTGGGCGAGGATGCCGCTCCAGAAGGGGGTCGTGACGGTGTAGAAGGCGGTGGCGAGGACCAGGGCGGCCGCCGCCCAGGGCCCCCAGCGCCGTACCCATGACCGCCCCGCCAAGTAGTCCACCGGCGGCGGGTCCATGGCCGCCGCCGTGCCCGCCGTCCGCTGCCGTCGCGTCAGCACCAGCAGCCCGGCGAAGAGGATCAGGAACGGGACTGCCGTACGGAATCCGGTGATGCGCTCGGCGAACGTCGCGTACCCGGCGACCAGGTTCTGCAGCACTCCGAGGCCGAGGCCGCCCGCGAAGGCGAGCGGGATCGAGACGAAGCGGCCGAGGACCGCGGCGGTGGCGGAGACGAAGAGGAAGAGGGTGAAGTCGTGGGCGGACAGGCCGAGTAGGGGAGTGGCGAGGACGCCCGCGAGTCCGGCGAGCGCCGAGGACAGCATCCACGCGATGGTCGACAGCCGGTCCGCGCTCATCCCGCGCAGCTCCACGAGGGACCGGTTGTCCACCGCTGCCCGGAGTTGCAGCCCGAGCGGTGTGTGCCGCATCAGGATCCACAGGCCGACGGCGACGACGGCGGTCGCCACCCAGGTGATCAACTGGTCGGAGTCGACGCCGACCCCGTCCATCAGCTGCCAGGACTTCGCCGGGCTCGGCCCGACCCCGGGGAGACCGAACTGGTTCTCGGCGGGCTTGACGGACACCCCCGCGTCCTCCAGGAGTTCCACGATCCAGAGCCCCAGTGCGGGCAGCGCCACCAACAGGCCGATGGTGGCCACGATTTGAGCCGTCTCGCCCACCCGCGCCAGCTTGCGGAACATCAGCCGGTCAAGGCCCCAGCCCAGCGCCGGCGCCAGCACCCCGATCACCAGCACGGCGGTCGGTACGGCGGGCCAGTCGAGGCCCGAGTGCAGTTCGTAGAAGACGAGCGCGCACAGATAAGCGGTGGCGCCGTGCGCGAAGTTGAACAGACCCGAGGCCGAGTAGGACAGCACGAGTCCGGTCGCGAGCAGGGCGTACAGCGCCCCCGAGACCAGTCCGCTCAGCACGAATCCCAGCAGGTCCGACATCCCGAGTCCCTCTGCTGTCCGGCTACTTGAAGGGAATCGGCGTGTAGCACTTGAAGGGCGCCGACACCACGTACTTCCCGTCCTTGAGCTGCACGAGCGCTCCGCAGCCGAACGACTCCTTCTGGCCCCGGGGTTCGGCGCGGTCGCCGACCATCGTGTCCGTGTCGGAGAAACCCTGTGCGGCCTTCTGGAAGGACGCCACCGTCAGGTCCTTGCCCGCCTTCTCGGCGATGGAGAGGAAGAGGTCGGCGGACATATAGCCGGTCATCATGTGCATGTTCAAGGGCACATCCTTCCCGGCCGCCTGCCTGATGTCCTCCTTGAACTGCGTCATCGCCGCGCTGTCCTGCTCGAACGGCTGGAACGACAGCAGGATGTGCACCCCGTCGAGCGCCTTCTTCGTCGCGCTGTTGGCGAGCAGTGAGGGGTCGTAGTCGGTGGGGTCGGTGAGCAGACCGTCGTATCCGGTGCGCTTGAGCGCCGTGAACAGGCCGATGTTGTACGGGGTCTGCATCACGGAGACGACGGCGTCCGGCGCCTTGCCGCCGTTGCTGCGCAGGATCTCCTTCGTGTAGGCGGACCAGTCGCTCGGCACGGCGCCGGCGGGCACGGACGACTTCGCGAACGTCACCTTGTAGCCGGCGGAGGCGAAGCTCTGCTTGTAGGTGCGGATGGCGAAGGTGCCGGCGTCGCTGTCGTTGGCCAGGATCGCCACGGACTTGCCCTCTGCGCCGCCCGTCACCTGCTTGAGTCCTTCGGGCCAGGTCTGCGAGATGGTGCCGCCAGGCATCGGCACCATGCAGCCGCCGAAGCCGTAGATGTAGGTGGGTCCGCAGAAGGAGGGCAGTGTGCCCCAGCCGAAGGTGGGGACCTTCTGCTGCTGCAGGAAGTCGGAGCCCGAGAACGTCGTCGAGCTCATCGGCGCGATCGCGAACACCTTGTCCTGCTGCACGAGTTTGCGCGCGGCGGCCAGGTTCTTGGCCGGGTCCTGCCCGTCGTCCTCGGCGCCCAGGTAGTCGATGGTGCGGCCGTTGACGCCGCCTTCCGCGTTCGCCCGGTCGAAGCGGGCCTTCGCGCCGAGGTCGGTGTCCTTCTTGGAGTATCCCGTGGCGGTCGTCATCGAGACGATCCCACCGACCTTGATCGAGTCGTCGGTCACCCCGCGCACGGAGCTGCCCGCCTTGCCCGAACTCCCGCCACTGGAGGCCGAGTTGCAGGCGGTGGCGGCGAGCAGCAGCGCGGCGATGGCGGCGGTGATGGTGCGGATCGGTCGCGACACGGTCGGTCCCCCTCCGTAGCGAGTGACCGAAAGTGTGCGTGGGATCTGACGGAGCGTCAATATCTGACGCGTCGATAAGTGACGAGGCGTCAGAGAGACTTCTGGCAGGGCGCACGCTCTGCCGGAACGACTTCAGGCAGGGCGCATGCCCCCGCCGGAACGACTCCAAGCAGGGCTCATGCCCTGCCGGAACGACATCAAGCAGCGCTCACGCCCTGTACAGCGCCTCGACCTCCGACGCGTACGCGTTCTCGATCGCCTTCCGCTTCAGCTTCAGCGAAGGGGTGAGCAGCCCGTGCTCCTCGGTGAACTGGTGGGCCAGTATCCGGAACGTACGGATCGACTCGGCCTGCGACACCAGCGTGTTCGCGGCGACCACCGCGCGCCGTACCTCGGTCTCCAGGTCGGGATCGCGCACGAGGTCGCCCGGGGGCATCTGTGCCTTGTCGCGCATCTGGAGCCAGTGGTCGACGGCCTCGGAGTCGAGGGTGACGAGCGCCGCGATGTAGGGCCGGTCGTTGCCGACCACGATGCACTGAGCGACCAGCGGATGGTCGCGTACGCGCTCCTCGAGGACCCCGGGCGAGACGCTCTTGCCGCCGGAGGTCACCAGGATCTCCTTCTTGCGCCCGGTGATGGTGAGGTAGCCGTCCTCGTCGAGCGCGCCCAGGTCGCCGGTGGCGAGCCAGCCGTCGTGCAGGGTGGCGTCGGTGGCCTTGGGGTCGTTGAGATAGCCCTGGAAGAGGTTGTCGCCGCGCAGCCAGATCTCGCCGTCGTCCGCGATGTGCACGGTGGTGCCGGGGATGGCCTGTCCGACGGTGCCGAACCGGGTGCGCTCGGGCGGGTTGGCCGTCGCGGCCGCCGTGGTCTCGGTGAGCCCGTACCCCTCGTAGATGAAGACGCCCGCGCCCGCGAAGAACAGCCCGAGCCGCCGGTCCATCGCCGAGCCGCCGGACATCGCGTGCTTCACCCGGCCGCCCATCGCGGCCCGGACCTTGGAGTAGACGAGCTTGTCGAAGACCTGGTGCTGTACGCGCAGACCCGCCGAGGGGCCGGGTCCGATGCCCCAGGCCTTCTCCTCGATGGCCTCCGCGTACCGCACGGCGATGTCGACGGCCTTCTCGAAGGGGCCCGACCTGCCTTCCTTCTCGGCCTTGCGGCGGGCCGCGTTGAAGACCTTCTCGAAGATGTACGGCACCGCGAGGAAGAACGTCGGCTGGAACGCGGCCAGGTCCGGGAGCAGGGCCGCCGCGTTCAGCTGCGGCTGGTGCCCGAACTTGACCCGCCCGCGGATCGCGGCGACCTGCACCATGCGCCCGAAGACATGCGCGAGCGGCAGGAAGAGCAGCGTGGCCGCCTCGTCGCCCCGCTTGGAGTGGAAGACCGGCTCCCAGCGCTCGATGACGGTGTCCGCCTCGAACATGAAGTTCGCGTGGGAGATGACACAGCCCTTGGGCCGCCCGGTGGTGCCGGAGGTGTAGATGATCGTGGCGATCGACTCGGGTGTGACCGCGCGCCGGTGCCGGTGCACCACCTCGTCGTCGATGTGCGCGCCCGCCTCGTACAGCTCATGCACCGCGCCCACGTCGAGCTGCCACAGCTTGTGCAGCTGCGGCAGCCGGTCGACGACCGTGGCGATCGTCATCGCGTGGTCCTCGTGCTCCACCATGACGGCCGACACCTGGGCGTCGTGCAGCATCCAGAAGACCTGCTCGGCGGAGGAGGTGGAGTAGACGGGCACGACCTGGGCGCCGATCGTCCACAGCGCGTAGTCGAAGAGCGTCCACTCGTAGCGCGTACGGCACATGATCGCGACCCGGTCCCCGAACCGGACCCCCTGGGCGAGCAGCCCCTTGGCCAGTGCGAGCACCTCGTCGCGGAACTCGGCGGCGGTCACATCGCGCCACTGCCCCTGTTCGTCCTTGCGGCCGAGGGCGATGTGGAGCGGGTCTTCGAGGGCATGGTCGAAGACGACGTCGGCCAAACCGCCCACCGGCGGCGCCGACGCCAACGGAGGGTTGGTGAACTCGCGCAATCCCGCTCCTAGTGGCGCTCCGCACAGCGCCGTGAAAGCTACCCCACCGGACGGTGGGGCGGGAGGGGGCGGGGACGCCGGAGAGCGCGACATACCTACTGGTCAGTCGCGGAAATGCCCTCACATGGGGAAGGGCCGGACACAATCGCCTACGGTTCCGTAGGTTTCCGTCCCGTAATCTCCACCGAATCTGTACGAGCCATACCGAGCCGTAAACCGGATGTGGAAGTTCCGATTCCGACCACAAAGCGTGACATCGGCCGGTCCCCGGGGCTCGGGGACCGGCACCGCAGACGTCACCCCAGATCCGCTCCCACCTGCTGCTCCACCGGCTTCTCGGCCCCGCCCGTCACGGCACGCGGCGTCCGCACCAACACCAGTACCAGCGCACCGGCGATCAACCCCGTCACACCCGCCGCCATCGACGCCGAATTGAGCCCCGACGCGAACGCGGCCCGCAGCGTCTGTTCGGACAGCGCGCCCCGCAGTGCCCCGGCGCCACCGCCCGCCAGGGTGTGGGCCGCGTCGTGCGACAGGGTGTCCTGCATACGGGAGGTCAGCACCGTGCCGAACACGGCAACGCCGAGCGCGTACCCCAGCTGCCGGGCCGTGTTGACCGCGCCGCCCGCCATGCCCGCCCGCTCGGCCGGTACCGCGGCGAGCGCCGCGCCTGCGATCGCCGGGGCGACGAGCCCGGTGCCGATGCCCACCAGGACCAGGCCCGGCACCAGCGCCGTCCAGCTCGCGCCGGCGTCGAGAACCGCCTGGCAGCAGCTGCCCGAGCCGATCAGCAGCAGCCCGCCGCCGATGGTCAGCCACGCCGGAACGCCGTGCAGCAGCCGCCCGCCGAGGATCGCGACCACGACCGACGCCCCCGTCAGCGGCAGCAGCACGAGCCCGCCGTGCACCGGGCTCAGGCCCAGCACCGTCTGCGCCCAGATCGAAACGTAGGCGAGCACCCCGAAGGCGACCCCGTTGAAGGCGAGCGCACCCGCCATCACGCCCACGAACGCCGGCTTGCGCAGCAGCGAGAGATCCAGCAGCGGGTGCGCCACCCGCCGCTCCACCAGCACGAACGCGAGCAGTGAGAGCGCCGCGAGGACGAACGAGCCCGCCGGGACCGCCGACGTCCAGCCGTCGGCCCCGGCCCGCACCACCCCGTACGTCGTCGCCCCCGCGAAGCACGCGAACGCCACCGTGCCCGCCCAGTCGACGGTCATCCCGCGCGGGCCACGCGACTCCGGCACCACCCGCAGGGTCAGCCACACCGACGCCACGCTCACCGGCAGGTTGACGAAGAAGATCCACCGCCAGCCGGGCCCCTCGGTGAGCAGTCCGCCGAGCACAGGACCGACCGCCGCCGCGCTGCCGCTCACGGCTCCCCACACACCGAGCGCCGCCGACCGCTGCCGCCCCTGATAGGCCGAGCCGAGCAGCGGCAGGGTGGTCGCGAGCATCGCCGCCGCGCCCACCCCCTGCAGGGCGCGCGCGGCCACCAGCATCCCGGGCCCCGGAGCCAGCCCGCACAGCAGCGACGCCACCGCGAACAGCACGACGCCCGCCACATGCACCCGGCGCCGGCCGAGGATGTCGGCCGCCGCACCGACTCCAAGCAGCAGCGCGGCCAGTGCGAGCGCGTAGCCGTCGATCACCCACTGCAGATCACTCAGCGACGCGTGCAGCGCCCGCGCCATGTCCGGCAGCGCGACGATCGCGATCGTCACGTCCAGCAACAACATGAACGACCCCAGGCACACCGCTGTGAGCGGCCCCCATGTACGCATGTCCTCAACTCCCCTGTGTCACCGATGCGTATGCCTCCGTACGATGGGGTCGTGCCGGACGATCACGGCGGCCGTGGACGCCGGAGTACCGGAATCCGACAGGGGTGGTCCTGATGCGCGTGGAATCCGACACCTTCGACCGGCTCGACCTCCAGCTGCTGTCCGCCCTGGAGGCGGACGGCCGCGCTCCCTTCAGCCGGATCGCGGCCGTGCTCGGTGTCTCCGACCAGACGATCGCGCGGCGCTACCGCAGGCTGTGCGCCGAGGGCGGGCTCCGCGTCGTCGCCGTACGCGATGCCGAACGGCTGGGCCAGGACCAGTGGATCCTGCGGCTGCGCTGTGCCCCCGACAACGCGGGCACCATCGCCGACGCGCTCGCCAAGCGACCCGACACCGCCTGGATCGGGCTCGCTTCGGGCGGCACCGAGGTGCTCTGCATCTCGCGCCCGCGCCGCCCCGGTGACCACGACGAGCTGCTGCTCGGCAAGCTGCCGCGCACCCCGAGCGTCATGGAGATCCGCGCCCACCAGCTGCTGCACCGCTTCTACGGCGGACCGACGGGCTGGACCGCCAAGTTCGAGGTGCTCACGCACGAGCAGGCCGCCGCCCTGCGCCCCGAACCCGTGACGGCCTCCGGGCCCGCCCGGATCGCCCCGGAGGACGAGCCGCTGATCGCCGCCCTCGAACGCGACGGGCGGGCCACCTACCCCGAACTCCAGCGGGCCACCGGCCACTCCGAGTCCGCCGTCAAACGCCGCCTCGCCGCGCTGTTCGCCTCAGGAGCCGTGTACATCGACGTCGAGTACCACTCGGAGGTCCTCGGCTATCCGCTCGCCGCCTGCCTGTGGATCACGACCGACCCCGCCGCCCTCCACTCCGTCGGCCAGGCCCTGGCCACCCACCCCGAGATCGCCTTCGCCTCGGCGACGGCGGGCGCCTCGAACATCGTCGCGACCGCCGTCGCCCGCGACACCGCCGATCTCTACGCCTACCTGAGCGGCAGACTCGGCAACCTGAAAGGCGTCCGGCACGTCGAGACGACACCGTTCCTGCGCAAGGTGAAACAACTCACCTACGCAAGGCCCGTGCGCTAGCCGGCCGGACCCGGCAAAGCCAGGTGCACAACCGCGCCCCGCAAGGGGCGCGGGGAACTGCGCGACCAGCCCCCACCGGCCCGCAGCAAAGGAGCCCTCTGCGGAGCGCGGGGAGCCGCGCCACCGGCCTGCGACGAACGAGCCGCATTCCGGGCGGAGCGCTTAAGCCCTGTCCCGCCGCAACCGGTCCCCGCCCCCGAGGATCGCCGCCGCCAGCGCGTCCGCCGCACCCTGCGCCGCCGTCCGTCGGCGCCCGTGCACCAGGACGAAGTCGACCTCGCCCAACTCCGGAAGTCCGGCCCGCTCCGGGACCCGGACCAGGCCGGGTGGCACGAACCCCCTGGAGTGGGCCATGACGCCCAGCCCCGCCCGGGCGGCCGCGATGAGTCCGTTGAGGCTGCCGCTCGTGCAGGCGATGCGCCAGGACCGGCCCTCGCGTTCCAGGGCCTCCAGGGCCAGAGCACGGGTGATGCCCGGTGGCGGATAGACGATCAGTGGGACCGGGCGGTCGGGGTCGAGGCGGAGGCGTTCCGCTCCGATCCACACGAGGCGGTCGTGCCGTACGAGTTCGCCGCGCGGGTCCTCGGGCCGCCGCTTCGCCAGCACCAGGTCGAGCTTCCCCGCCGCGAGCTGTTCGTGCAGGGTGCCGGAGAGTTCGACGGTCAGCTCCAGGTCCACTTCGGGATGGAGGTACCGGAAGCCCTCCAGGATCTCCGTCAGCCGGGTGAGGACGAAGTCCTCGGAGGCGCCGAAGCGCAGCCGGCCGCGCAGCCGCGTCCCCGTGAAGAACGCCGTCGCCTGGTCCTGCACCTCCAGCAGCCGGCGCGCGAAGCCGAGCATCGCCTCGCCGTCCTCGGTGAGCTCCACGGAGTGCGTGTCGCGCGTGAACAGCTGCCGTCCGGCGGTGTCCTCCAGGCGGCGAACGTGCTGGCTGACCGTGGACTGGCGCAGCCCGAGACGCCGGGCGGCCTGCGTGAAGCTCAGCGTTTGCGCCACCGCGAGAAAGGTACGCAGCTGGGACGGGTCGTACATGGTCCAGAGGTTATCGCGAAACGTGATGACAGTCAGAGCAGTATGAAGGATTCCCGATCACGGCTCGGAGGAGGACGATGGAGAGGGCACGACCCGACCTCAGACGATGACGTACTGAACCCCGCACAGAACCGAGTACTGGAGCACCGTGAAACGCCTGAAGTGGCCGAGTTGGATGCCGATCGACCCGTACATCCTGCTGTTGCTCGGGACAGTGGGCCTGGCCGCGCTGCTCCCGGCGCGGGGTACGGGCGCCGACGTCGCCTCGGGCGCGTCCACGGCCGCCATCGCCTTCCTGTTCTTCCTCTACGGCGCGCGTCTTTCCACCCGTGAGGCGATGGACGGGCTGCGCCACTGGCGGCTGCACACCACCGTCCTCGCCTGCACCTTCCTGGTGTTCCCGCTGCTCGGACTCGCCTCGCGCGGCCTTGTGCCGGTGTTCCTGACGGACCCGCTCTACCAGGGCCTCCTCTTCCTCACGCTCGTCCCGTCGACCATCCAGTCGTCGATCGCCTTCACCTCGATGGCCCGGGGCAACGTGCCCGCCGCGATCTGCGCGGGCTCCTTCTCCTCGCTCGCCGGCATCGTCGTCACCCCGCTGCTCGCGGCGTCGCTGCTCGGCGGCACCGGCGGCGGCTTCTCCGCCGACTCGCTCGTCGAGATCGTGCTCCAGCTGCTCGTGCCGTTCCTGGCGGGCCAGGTGCTGCGGCGCTGGATCGGCACCTTCATCGCACGGCACAAGAAGATCCTCGGATACGTCGACCGCGGCTCGATCCTCCTGGTCGTCTACACGGCGTTCAGCGAGGGCATGGTGCAGGGCATCTGGCACCAGGTCAGCGCCGTCCGGCTGGCCGGGCTCCTGGTGGTCGAGGCCGTGCTGCTGGCCGTGATGCTCGCGGTCACCTGGTACGGCGCCAAGGCCCTGGGCTTCAACCGGGAGGACCGGATCACCATCCAGTTCGCCGGGTCGAAGAAGTCCCTCGCCTCCGGACTCCCCATGGCCAGCGTGCTGTTCGGCGCGCACGCCTCACTCGCCGTACTGCCGCTGATGCTCTTCCACCAGATGCAGCTGATGGTGTGCGCGGTGATCGCCAAGCGGCGCTCCCGCGATCCCGAGGTGGTCAGGGAGCGGATCCCAGTCGCAGAGACACGAATCGCGGCCGGTACAGCGACACGTTCCGGCTGAGGTTCGCCTGCCCCGAAGTGCCCGTCGCGTCCAGCCAGTTGACGTCGTAGCTCAGGACGAGCCGGTTCCCGTCGCTCAGCTCGGGGTGCACCTGCGGGTTGTACGCCGCCACCTCGCCCTGGGGGAGCGAGGGGCTGAAGCTCCGGGTGGGCCCGCGCCACGGGCCTGTCGGCGAACACGCCCAGTACGAGGTGACCGTCGTCAGGCCCGCCGCGCCGGCGGCCATCGTGAACAGGACGTACGTCCCGTCGTCGCGCACCACGCTGAACGCGCTGCCCACCCCCGTGCTCCGCCCGTCCCCGAGGACCGGTTTCGGAGCCGCCCGCACCGCCCAGCGCGAGCCGTCCCAGTACTCCCAGGCCCCCGGCTCGGCAAGACCGCCGCGCGGCACGCGGGCGACGTACGCCTGCGAGGCGGGCCGTGAGGCGGCCTGTCCGTCGTCGCCGCCGAAGACGTACGTCCAGTCGCCCGCGTCGACCGCCGTGGTGCCGAACAGCACGCGCCGGGAGGGATCCGCGACGGCACGCTGGTCCAGGATCGTCGTGATCCCTTCGAGCCGCAGGTCGGGGAGGGAGAGCGTGGCGACCTCGGTGGCGGTGGGCACGCCGTAGATCCACGGGCTCTGGCCCGCCGCACGGGTCCACAGCAGGACACGGACGACCTGCTCGGAGGAGCCGGGGGAGCGCGGCTCGACCCGGGCCGCGACCGGCCAGCGCCACTGCTGCGGCGCCGGGTCGGGGAACACGGGGGTGGGCAGCGTCCGCTCCAGGCGGCCTGACTCCGACATCACCACCGCCGAGTTGCGCACCAGCGGCGCCGCGGCGTCCCGCCAGGTGTAGGACTCACCGACCGGGTTCGGAGGCCCGTGCACCTGGCCGAGATACGTGTCCGAGAACAGCCACAGCAGCCGCCCGTCCGGCAGCCGCACCGAATGGGTGCCGTCGCCGCCGGTCCAGTCGTCGGTGCGGGTGGCGTCGTCCCCGTACCGGGCGAACTCGTCCGTGAGCCGCTCCTCGGCGGCCCAGGACGTGAGCGTGCGAGCCGTGCACGCGCCGCCGCCCTCCCGGTCGTCGTCCGGGAGGGCGGTGAGGAGTACGGCCGCGCAGACGAGGGCGAGCAGGATGCCGAGCCCGGTCCCGTTCTGCCGTCGTGCTCGGGCGTCGTCTGGCACGCACGGGACGTTAGCGGCCGCCGCTCACCTGGTCCATGGGCAGCCACAGGACGGTGTCCTGAGTCACAGGGAGGATGCTCCCCGTGCTCAGACCGGTCAGCTCCGCGTCGCTCAACGCGTGGGCGTACACCCGCACATCGTCGATCGCTCCCGTGAAGTGCGCCCGGCCGTCCATCCGTTGGCCGATGTGCACCCCGAACGGCGAGTTCCGGCTGACCGATCCGGGGACGTCCGGCGTGCTGATCGCCGAACCGTCGATGAACAGCGTGAGCTGACCCGCACTGCGCCGCAGCGCCAGATGGTGCCACTGCCCGTCGTTGTACGCGCTCGTGGTGCGCACGGACGTCGTGGCCGGCGGCGCCGCGCCGTCCCTGGTGGTGATCAGCCCGGTGATCCGGCCGGACTCGGGCTCGCCGCGCAGCCACACCTGCGGTTGCGAGTTCCCGGACCCGCCCATCCACAGCATCGGCTGCTCACCGGTGGTCGCCGTGTAGCGGAACCACAGGGAGGCGGTGAAGTTCTTCGTGCCGAGGGGGAGTTGCTCCCGGTAGGGTAGTCGTACGGCGTCGTCGGCGCCGTCGAACTGGAGCGCGTCGCCCGACACGCCCGCCGTCTCCCGGGCGCCGCCGAGGACCGTGGCGGGCTCGCCGTCCGGCGCGAGGTCGGATGTCGTCGGGTCCGCACCGCGGCTAGGTGTCAGCCAGTCCTCGGTGAAGCGGGCGAAGCGGATCTCGTCGCGCGCGTCGACCGTGCCGCCCTCGTACAGCAGGCCCACGGTGTCAGCGCCGATCTCCACCATGTCCGAGTATCCGGACCAGTCCGGCGTGACGACCGTGCCGCGGTCCGTGCTCTCCCAGGTGAGCCCGTCGTCGTAGGAGGAGCGGATCATCATCGTCCGGCGGCGGTCCGGGTCGCCGGGGCAGGCCAGCAGCAGCCGGTCGCCGAGGCGCAGCAGGGAACCCTGGACCTGGGGCGCGTAGAGGTCCGGGATGTCCTTGAAGGGTGCTTCGAAGCTGTCGCCGCCGTCGCGGCTGACGGCCTGGGTGCGGTGCCCGAGGTCGGCCCCGTCCTGCTCGCGCCCGCTGACCAGGACGGACCCGTCCGCGCGTTCCGTGAGCGCGATCTCGGACGGCTTCTGGCGGAAGGTGCCGTCCTCCGCGATGGGCCAGGTGTCCGTCGCGCCGATGTCCCAGTGGTTCCCGCCGTCGTCGCTGGTGATCAACGCGGCATGGTTGGCGGTGGGCCGGTTGCCCTCCCAGGTCTCGGTGTTGACGCCGAAGACCAGGCGTCCCGGGTGCCCGCCACCGGTCAGCTGGAGGCCGTGCACGGGACCGGTGGCGTACCAGGAGTTCCAGTTGGCCGGGAGGAGTTCGTCGCTCAGATCGCGCGGCCGCGACCAGGTGAGGCCGTCGTCGTCGCTGTGCTGCATGTACGGGGCGCGGTCGCAGGGGACGGCGCAGCTCGCGCTGTCGGTGCGGCCCGTGTTGTACGTCTCGGCCAGGAGGATGCGGCCGGTCTCGCGGTCCACGACGGGCGCAGGGTTGCCGTGGGTGTCGCCGTCGCCTTCGTTGACGACCTGGAGGGGACTCCACGTACGCCCGTCGTCGGTGGACCGCTTGACCACGATGTCGACGTCGGCCGCGTCCCCGCAGTTGAGGACCCGTCCCTCGGCGAACGCCAGCAGCGTGCCCTTGGCCGTCCGCACCACGGCCGGGATGCGGAAGCAGGCGTAGCCCGGATCCTGGGAAGCCTTGAAGAGCACCTGCTGCTCGAACTCGCCGGTGGCCGCGGCCGGTTCGGCCCCGGCCGGGACCGCCAACGCGAGCATCGACGCGCTGGTCAGCACAGCGGTGAGGGTCAATCTGAGACGAGCGCGGAGACTCGACGGCATGTGCGGCCCTGCCCTTCGTACGTCTGGACATGTGGTGACGAGGTGTCAGGGCAGGGGTATCGCTGTGCCGGGGTTGCTCCGCGGTGCGGTCACGCAGCGTTCTCCTGAGGTGGTGATTCGTTGGGAGTCCCAACGATATCCAGAGAATCATTGGGATGTCCAATGATTATTGGATAGGATGGTTGTGTGTCTGCGTCTCTGTCCGCCATCCGTGTCCTCCCCAGCTGGCTCCTCGACCGGGCCGCCGCCCACGGCCGCGCGCTCGTCGCCGAGGCGCTGGCCGCCGAGGGCATGAAGATGTGGCACCACGTGGCGCTGTCCGCGGTCTCCGACCTCGGCCCCCTCGCCCAGGCGGAGCTGGGGCGCCGTATCCGGCTCGACCCCAAGGACCTGGTCGGCGTCCTCAACGACCTGCAGTCCGCCGGCCTCGTCGTCCGCGAACCGGACCCCGGGGACCGCCGCAAGAACGCGGTGTCGATCACCGCGGAAGGGCACCGCCTCCTGAAGCGCTGCGAGAAGGCGGCGCACAAGGCGAACGACGAGCTCCTCGCCTCGTTCTCGGCAGCCGAACGGGAGCAGTTCATGGGCTTGTTGATCCGGATTTCCGGTACGGACGGCTGACCCGGGCTAACGTTCCGTCATGAACGCACCCGAAGCCGAGCCCCGACTGGCCCTCGACCCCGCACGCACCGCCCTGGTGCTCGTCGATCTGATGGACCGCATCGTCGGGCTGCCCCTGGAACCCCGTAAGGGAACCGAAGTCCTCGCCGTGGCCGAGGAGTTGGCGGCCGAGTTCCGCAAGGCGGGGGCGCTCGTCGTGCTCGTCCGGGTGGAGCGGCCCGGGATTCCCAGTCAGCCGCCGGGCAGTGAACTCGCCGCCGGGCTCGCGGCAGAGGGCGACGTGGAGATCGTGAAGCGGACGATCGGCGCGTTCCAGGGCACCGGACTCGACGAGCGCCTGCGTGAACGCGCCGTCACCACCCTGGTGTTCGGCGGCGTCGCCACCAATCTGGGCGTCGAGTCCACCGCCCGCGCCGCAGGCGACCTCGGCTACGACCTCGTCTTCGTCGAGAACGCCATGGCCGCCCTCACCTCACCCGAGCACGAGGCTGCGGTGGGCCTGAACTTCCCGCGCCTGGGCACGGTCGTGACCTCGTCCGAGGTGCGCTTCACCGCTGTGTGACGACAGGGCTCAGGCCTGAGGCGGGGCCTCTCCGGCGCAGGGGGCGCTCCCCGCCGTTCGAGGCCCCGCCGCCGTGTGCCGCGGGGGAACCGGTCAGCCCTGGGTGGCCGCGGCCCGCAGGGCGATTCGGTGCTCGCCCGCGTACACGTTCATGGAGGCGCCGCGCAGGAACCCGACCAGCGTCAGGCCCGTCTCGGCGGCCAGGTCGACGGCGAGGGACGACGGAGCCGACACCGCCGCGAGCACCGGAATGCCCGCCATCACCGCCTTCTGCGCCAGCTCGAAGGAGGCCCGCCCCGAGACCAGCAGAACCGTCCGGGACAGCGGAAGCGAGCCGTTCTGCAGGGCGCGGCCGACCAGCTTGTCGACCGCGTTGTGCCGGCCCACGTCCTCCCGAATGTCGACCAGCTCGCCCTCCTCGGTGAAGAGCGCCGCCGCGTGCAGACCCCCGGTCCGGTCGAAGACCTGCTGCGCCGCCCGCAGCCGGTCGGGGAGGCGGGCGAGCAGCTCGGGCTCCAGCCGCACCGGGGGAGTGTCGTTGATCGTCCAGCGGGCCGTCGTACGGACCGCGTCCAGGCTCGCCTTGCCGCACAGACCGCAGGAGGACGTCGTGTACACATTGCGTTCGAGCGTGATGTCGGGCATCACCAGGCCCGGCGCCGTCCGCACGTCGACGATGTTGTACGTGTTGGAGCCGTCCACCGTGGCGCCCGCGCAGTACACGATGTTCTGCAGCTCGTCCGCCCTGCCGAGCACCCCCTCGCTGACGAGGAAGCCCGCCGCCAGCGCGAAGTCGTCGCCCGGGGTGCGCATCGTGATGGCCAGGGGTTTGCCGTTGAGCCGGATCTCCAGGGGTTCCTCGGCGACGAGCGTGTCCGGCCGGGTGGAGATGGCCCCGTCCCGTATTCGGAGCACCTTGCGTCGTTCCGTGACTCGTCCCATGTTGATCAGCCCCGGTTCTGTACGTACTGGTGGCCTGAGCGGCCCTTGATGCGGAGGTATCCGTGGATCACCGGACCGACGGGCGGTGAGATGACCTTCACGGTCCCATTGTCCTGCACGCGCAGGATCAGCCGGCGGCCCACTCCACCCCCTCGCCCGCGGGCCGCCGGGTCCCGGCCGGCAGCCTCTCGATCCGGATCGCCGAAGCCGTGAACTCCGCCGTGCCGGCGATGGGGCAGTTCGCCCCGACCGCCAGCAGGCCGGTGTCCACCTCGTCGGGAACGTGCGCGGCCGCCATGAACGCGAGTCCGGGCCGCAGCTCGGTGTCGACCCACACCGGCACCACCACCGAGCCCCGCCGCGAGGAGACCCGTACCTCCTCGCCGACGGCCACGCCGTAGCGCTCCGCGTCCTCCGGGCACAGCTCGACGCACCCGCTCCGCCGCCGCGGCGACGGAGCGGAACCGCCGCGCACCGCGGTGTCGAGGCGGCGTCCCGTGGTGAGCCGGATCGGGTACCGCTCGTCCGTCAGGTCGACGGGCGGGTCGTGCCGGACGAGTGCGAAGGGCGCGCGAGCACCGCCGGCCACGCCCAAGTGCCCGGTCAGCAGCGACAGGTTGGCGAGTGCGCGTACATGGTCCATGCCGGCGCCGTCGGGCGGCTCGGCCGTGCCGGGTGCCCGCGCGTACGCCTGCGCCAACTCCCGTACGGCGGACGCCGGTACGCCCGTCACCTTCGCGGCAAGGGACGGGGTCCACGGCTCCACCAGCTGTCTGTACTCCTCGAAACCGCTCGTCTCCCGCTCGATGAACGCCTGGTCGGCGAGGTCGGCGTGGATGATCTCGCGGCCGACCGCGTGGGCCAGCGCGATGTCGGCGCCGACGTCCAGGACCGGCGGGTGGGCGGGCCTGGCGTGGACCTGCGGATCGGGTCTCCTCATGCCGCGGTCCTGAGCGCGAGCAGATCCGAGATGGCGTGGACGGTACGGAGCGTCGGCACCGGGACCTCGGTGATCTCCGCCAGCTCCACGACGGCCGCGAGCAGCACGTCGAGTTCGAGTGGTTTGCCGCGCTCCAGGTCCTGGAGCGTGGAGGTGCGGTGGTCGCCGACGCGTTCCGCTCCGGCGAGCCGCCGCTCGATGGAGATGCCCACCTTGCAGCCGAGGGCCTCCGCGACCGCCAGCGTCTCGGCCATCATGATCTCGATGACCTTGCGCGTGCCGCCGTGCAGGCACATCTGCCGCATCGTCGCGCGGGACAGCGCGCTGATGGGGTTGAAGGAGATGTTGCCGAGCAGCTTGAGCCAGATGTCGTTGCGCAGGTCCTGCTCGACCGGGCACTTGAGCCCGCCCTCCTGCATGGCCTCGCTGAACTCCTGACAGCGCTTCGAGAGCGACCGGTCGGGCTCGCCGATGGAGAACCGGGTGCCTTCGAGATGGCGTACGACTCCCGGTCCTTCCAGCTCCGTCGCGGCATAGACCACGCATCCGATGGCCCGTTCGGGCGCGAGCACCGCACTGACCGCGCCGTCGGGGTCCACACTCTCGATGCGCTGGCCGTCGTGCGGCCCGCCGTGCTGGTGGAAGTACCACCAGGGGATGCCGTTCTGGGCGGCGATCACCGCCGTGTTGTCGTGCAGCAGTGGCTCGATCAGCGGCCCGCACGCCGCGTACGAGTTGGCCTTCAGGCCCAGGAAGACGTAGTCGACCGGACCGATCTCGGCCGGGTCTTCGGTGGCGTGGGCACGCGCGGTGAAGTCACCGCGGGGGCTGAGCACGCGGACTCCGTGCTGCCTCATGGCCGCGAGATGCGGTCCACGGGCGACGAGGTGCACATCGGCGCCTGCGCGGTGCAGCGCGGCGCCGACGTAGGCGCCGATCGCACCGGCGCCCAGAACTGCGACTTTCACTGTGTGGCGCTCCGTTCGGTCGAGGGTACCGAGGAACTGCCGAACTCTGTCGACGAAATATTGTCTACAGGATGGAATGATGGGCGGCAAGGGTTGGGACAGCACGTGGGTGGCGGCCTGCGCTGCTTTTGCGCGGTTTTTGCGAGGCGGTCGGCCGGCTGCCGTGAGGTGTTCGGTCGGCGCTCGGTACCCGTTCCGTCAGCTTCCGCGACCTGTCCGGTCGGCTCTCGCGCTCGGTTTCGTTGGCTTCCGTGCGACCTCCGGGGGACCGTTCACCCCGCCCCGGTCGCCGCTCGTCGCGTCAGGCATACCGCTCATCGCATACCGTCGACGAGTTTTTGCCGGGCGGGTTCCCCAACGCGCAACCGCTTCCTATCGTTCCGGATCATGAGCCCCCCTGTCGCACCCCCCGGCTGGAGCCGCTGGCTCGTCCCGCCCGCGGCCCTGTCCGTCCACCTTTCCATCGGCCAGGCCTACGCCTGGAGCGTCTTCAAGCCGCCGCTCGAATCCGCGCTCGACCTCAGCGGTACCCAGAGCGCGCTGCCCTTCCAGCTCGGCATCGTCATGCTCGGCCTGTCCGCCGCGTTCGGCGGCACGCTCGTGGAGCGCAACGGGCCGCGCTGGGCGATGACCGTCGCCCTCGTCTGCTTCTCCTCCGGCTTCCTGATCGCCGCGCTCGGCGCCGCCACCGAGCAGTACTGGCTGATCGTGTTCGGCTACGGATTCGTCGGCGGCATCGGCCTCGGCATCGGCTACATCTCACCCGTCTCGACCCTGATCAAGTGGTTCCCGGACAGGCCGGGCATGGCCACCGGCATCGCGATCATGGGCTTCGGCGGCGGCGCGCTGATCGCCTCGCCGTGGTCCGCACAGATGCTGGAGTCCTTCGGCTCCGACTCCTCCGGGATCGCGCTCGCCTTCCTCGTGCACGGGCTGACGTACGCCGTCTTCATGTCGCTCGGTGTGCTGCTGGTCCGCGTGCCGCGCGGCGAGAAGCCCGTCGCCGCAGGACCGAGCGCCCTCGAAGGTGTGCAGGTCTCCGCCCGGAACGCCGTACGCACCCCGCAGTTCTGGTGCCTGTGGGTGATCCTCTGCATGAACGTGACCGCGGGCATCGGCATCCTGGAGAAGGCCGCCCCGATGATCACGGACTTCTTCGCGGATTCCTCCACACCGGTGTCGGTCTCGGCCGCGGCCGGATTCGTCGCCCTGCTCTCCGCGGCCAACATGGCGGGCCGTATCGGCTGGTCCTCGACGTCCGACCTGATCGGACGCAAGAACATCTACCGCGTCTACCTCGGTGTCGGCGCGCTGATGTACGCGTCCATCGCCTGGTTCGGCGACTCGTCCAAGCCCCTCTTCATCCTCTGCGCGCTGGTGATCCTCTCCTTCTACGGCGGCGGCTTCGCGACCATCCCCGCCTATCTGAAGGACCTCTTCGGCACCTACCAGGTCGGCGCGATCCACGGCCGGCTGCTCACCGCCTGGTCCACGGCGGGTGTCCTCGGTCCGCTGATCGTGAACTGGATCGCCGACCGGCAGGAGGAGGCGGGCAAGTCCGGCTCCTCGCTCTACGGTCTGTCGTTCCTGATCATGATCGGCCTGCTCGCCGTCGGCTTCGTGGCCAATGAGCTCGTACGACCCGTCCACGTCCGGCACCACATCCCCGCCCCCAGGGAGGCCACCGATGTCCAGCAGCAGCAGTCCGCCTGACACGCCTGACCGGCGGCCCCTCATCGCCTTCGCCTGGCTCTGGGTGGGGGCACCGCTCGCCTACGGGGTGTACGAGCTCGTACAGAAGGCGACTCAGCTGTTCACGGGATGACCGTTCGGGCGCCCGACGGGCTGACAGAAGCCGACAAGCCTGGCGCCCCAATCCTGTGGCATTACCTGCCGTCGTACCCATGGGTCACTGATCAGACTGGAGGATCCCGCTACCCACAATGAGGGGGACCCATCCATGAATGGCTCACGGATCGCCGCCGTCGGTCACTACCAGCCCGCCAAGGTGCTCACCAATGAGGATCTGGCGGGCCTGGTGGACACCAGCGACGAGTGGATCAGAAGCCGGGTGGGCATCCGCACGCGGCACATCGCCGGTCCGGACGAGCCCGTCGACGAGCTGGCCGCGCACGCCGCCGCCAAGGCGCTCGCCGCGGCCGGCCTGACCCCCAGTGACATCGACCTGGTCCTGGTCGCCACGTCCACGGCGGTCGACCGCTCCCCGAACATGGCCGCCCGGGTCGCCAACCGGCTCGGCATCCCCTCGCCCGCCGCGATGGACATCAACGTCGTCTGCGCGGGCTTCACCCATGCGCTGGCCACCGCGGACCACACCGTGCGCGCGGGCGCCGCGACCCGCGCCCTCGTCATCGGCGCCGACAAGATGTCCGACGTGGCGGACTGGAGCGACCGGACGACCTGTGTGCTCGTCGGCGACGGGGCGGGGGCCGCCGTGGTCGAGGCGACCGACGAGCCGGGGATCGGCCCGGTGCTGTGGGGCTCGGTGCCCGAGATGGGGAACGCGGTGCGGATCGAGGGGACGCCCTCGCGGTTCGCGCAGGAGGGGCAGAGCGTCTACCGCTGGGCGACGACCCAGCTCCCGGCCATCGCCCGCAAGGCCTGCGAGCGCGCGGGACTCGCCCCCGAGGACCTCGCCGGGGTCGTCCTGCACCAGGCGAACCTGCGCATCATCGAGCCCCTCGCCGAGAAGATCGGCGCGGTCAACGCCGTCGTCGCGCGTGACGTCGTCGAATCCGGGAACACCTCCGCGGCGAGCATTCCGCTCGCCTTCTCCAAGCTCGTGGAGCGCGGGGAACTCTCCACGGGCGACCCCGTCCTGCTGTTCGGCTTCGGTGGGAACCTGTCGTACGCCGGACAGGTCGTCCGTTGCCCGTGAACAGCTCTCTCATCATGGTGTGAAGAGCCCAACTCCTGTGCCTGCTGGCCTTTGTGCGCCGTAGACTGTAGGCGAAAGACAATTCATAATTGGCTTTCGCAATGCAGCGACAACGCTGCCCAGGAGGGGACCGTGATGTTGTCGACAGGACTGCCGCAGGGTGCGGTACCCAAGCTCGAACGGCCCGGCCCGCTGCGCGACCGCGTCTACGAGGCGCTGCTCGAACTCATCACCACCCGCGCCCTGGCGCCGGGCCAGCATCTCGTCGAGAGTGAACTCGCCGGGCACCTCGGGGTGTCCCGGCAGCCGGTGCGCGAGGCCCTGCAGCGTCTCAGCACCGAGGGGTGGGTGGATCTGCGACCCGCCCAGGGTGCCTTCGTGCACGAGCCGACCGAGGAGGAGGCGGACCAGCTCCTCACGGTGCGTACGCTCCTGGAGGCCGAGGCCGCCCGGCTCGCCGCCGCCAACGCGGGCGCCGAGGCCATCGCCGCCCTCGAAGAGCTGTGTGCGGAGGGTGAGCGTGCGGTCGCGGCCGATGACGTGGACGGCGCGGTCGCGACGAACGCCCGGCTGCACGCGAAGGTCATGGAACTCGCGGGCAACACCGTCCTCGCCGAGCTGGCCGCACAGGTCGACCGGCGGGTCCGCTGGTACTACACGCCGGTCGCCAGGCAGCGCGGCCGGCAGTCCTGGATCGAGCACCGCGAGCTGATCGCGGCGATCGCGGAGCGTGACGAACAGCGCGCCACGGCGGTCATGCGCACCCACACGGAACACACGCGGAAGATGTACCACGAGCGGGAGAAGTAGGCCGACCGCGTCACGGACACCAGGAGAGCGGGTCACAGTCTCGGCTGTGGCCCGTTTTTCATGCCCGGGGGCCCGCCTTTGTCCTGTCAGTGGAGAAAGTTGGCGGCAATCTGTGCGCGACTTCTTCCCACCCCAGGCAGCCGCTGCTACGTTCCACTCGAAAGCAGGTCCGGCGAAGTGGCCGGAACTGGTGGACGCAAGCCAATTGAGGCGGGGAGGGGCTCGTGAGACGTATGACGGCACGACCCGCCAACGCGCACCAGGCCCGGCTGCTGCGGCTGTTGCGTGACGGCGGCCCCAACTCCCGGGCCCAGCTGGGCGATCAGGTCGACCTCTCGCGGTCGAAGCTGGCCGTCGAGGTGGAACGGCTCCTGGAGACCGGGCTCGTGGTGGCCGACGGACTCGCCGCGTCCCGCGGTGGCCGCCGCTCCCACAACATCCGGCTCGCACCGGCGCTGCGCTTCCTGGGCGTCGACATCGGCGCGACCTCGATCGACGTGGCCGTCACCAACGCCGAGCTGGAAGTCCTCGGACACATCAACCAGCCCATGGACGTACGCGAGGGCCCGGTCGCGGTCTTCGAGCAAGTCCTCGCCATGGCGGCCAAGTTGAGGGCCTCGGGGCTTGCGGAGGGGTTCGACGGCGCCGGGATCGGCGTACCGGGACCCGTCCGGTTCCCCGAAGGCATCCCCGTCGCCCCGCCGATCATGCCCGGCTGGGACGGCTTCCCCGTCCGGGAGGCACTCAGCCAGGATCTCGGCTGCCCCGTCATGGTCGACAACGACGTGAACCTGATGGCCATGGGGGAGCAGCACGCGGGCGTAGCACGCTCCGTGGGCGACTTCCTCTGCGTCAAGATCGGTACGGGAATCGGCTGCGGCATCGTCGTCGGCGGTGAGGTCTACCGCGGTACGACGGGAAGCGCCGGCGACATCGGGCACATCCAGGCCGTGCCCGACGGCCGGCCCTGCGCCTGCGGCAACCGGGGCTGCCTGGAGGCCCACTTCAGCGGCGCCGCGCTCGCCCGCGACGCCACGGAGGCCGCCCAGCAAGGGCATTCGGCGGATCTCGCGACCCGGCTGGAGGCGAACGGCAGCCTGAGCGCCGTCGATGTCGCCGCCGCGGCCGCCGCGGGAGACGCCACCGCGCTCGACCTGATCCGCGAAGGCGGAAACCGAACAGGTCAGGTCATCGCCGGCCTCGTCAGCTTCTTCAATCCGGGCCTGGTGGTGATCGGCGGCGGGGTGACGGGTCTCGGCCACACCCTGCTCGCCGCGATCCGCACCCAGGTCTACCGCCAGTCGCTGCCCCTGGCGACCGGCAACCTGCCCATCGTTCTCGGGGAGTTGGGCCCGACCGCCGGAGTCATCGGCGGGGCCCGGCTCATCAGCGACCACCTGTTCTCACCCGCGTAAGGCTCGCGGCCCGTTCGGCCTCGAGTCACCTCACCCGTACAGCGCCCTGCTCCGCCCTGCCCTGAAACCGGCCCGCACGCCTGCCAAAGGGAACAGCCATGGCATCAGAACCACCGCTGCTCACCATGTCCGGAATCACCAAATCGTTCCCCGGAGTCCGGGCCCTCGACGGCGTCGACCTCGACGTCCAGGCCGGCGAAGTGCACTGCCTGCTCGGCCAGAACGGCGCCGGGAAGTCCACCCTCATCAAGGTGCTGGCCGGCGCCCACCAGCCCGACGACGGCACCATCACCTGGCGCGGCGACCACGTCATCCTCCGGTCGCCGATCGCCGCCATGCGCCTCGGTATCGCCACCATCTACCAGGAACTCGACCTGGTGGAGGGCCTGTCGGTGGCCGAGAACGTCCACCTCGGACATGAACCCACGGCCGCCGGTTTCGTCGTACGGGGAAAGGCGGCGAAGGAGTCGACCGCCGCGCTGCTCAAGCGACTCGGTCATTCGGAGATCGATCCCGCGCGGCTCGTCGGTGAACTGTCCGCCGCCCAGCAGCAGATCGTCTCCATGGCGCGGGCGCTCTCCCACGACGTACGCCTCATCGTCATGGACGAGCCGTCCGCGGCCCTCGACCCCGACGAGGTCGACAACCTCTTCCGCATCGTCGGCGACCTCACCGCGGACGGTGTCGCCGTCGTCTACATCTCGCACCGCCTGGAGGAGATCCGCCGCATCGGCGACCGCGTGACCGTGCTGAAGGACGGGCGCGCGGTGGCGGGCGGGCTGCCCGCGAAGTCCACGCCGACACGCGAGGTGGTGGCGCTGATGACGGGCCGCAATGTCGAGTACGTGTTCCCTGACCGGCCCGTGACGCGGCCTCCCGGCGAACCTGTTCTCCAGGTCCAAGGCCTGGCCCGGGCAGGGGAGTTCGAGGCGCTCGACCTCGACCTGCGGCCCGGCGAGATCGTCGGACTTGCCGGGCTCGTCGGCTCAGGACGCTCCGAGATCCTGGAGACGATCTACGGGGCGCGCAAGGCGACGCACGGCCAAGTCCTCGTCGAGGGACGGCCGTTGCGACCCGGCAGCGTACGCGCGGCGGTGCGTGCGGGTCTCGGGCTCGCCCCCGAGGAGCGCAAGGCGCAGGCCCTGCTGATGCTGGAGTCCGTCACCCGCAATGTGTCGGTGTCGTCCATGTCCCGCTTCTCACGCGGGGGTTGGATCGACCGGGGTGCCGAGCGGGGAGCCGCGCAGGCCGCTACGCGGGAGCTGTCGCTGCGTCCCGACAACCCCTCCGCCCTGATCCGGACGCTGTCCGGCGGCAACCAGCAGAAGGCCGTGCTCGCACGCTGGCTGCTGCGCGGCTGCCGGGTGCTGCTGCTCGACGAGCCGACCCGCGGCGTCGACGTCGGTGCCCGCGCCGAGCTCTACGCCGTCATCCGGCGGCTGGCCGACGAAGGCCTCGCCGTCCTGCTGGTCTCCAGCGAAGTGCCCGAAGTGCTCGGCCTCGCCGACCGGGTGCTCGTCCTGCGCGAGGGGCGGGTCGTCCACACGGCCCCGGCCCGGGAACTCGACGAACACCGCGTCCTCGACCTCGTCATGGAAGGAACGTCAACGTCATGACGCAGCCAGCGTCACCTCCCAGGCCCGGTGACACCCGCAAGGTCTCGCCGGTGGACCGGACAAGCCCGTGGCGGACCCTCGGGGCCCGCGCCGACGTCCGTACGCTCTCCCTCCTCGGCGTGCTCGCCGCCCTGATCCTCATCGGCGGCATCACCAAGCCCGACGAGTTCCTCGACACCCGCAACCTCCAACTCGTCCTCACCCAGGCCTCGGTGATCGGCGTCGTCACCGTCGGCATGACCTTCGTCATCACCTCCGGCGGCATCGACCTGTCGGTCGGCGCGATCGTCGCCCTCGCCTCCGTCTGGGCGACTACGGTCGCCACCCAGGACTTCGGCTTCGCGGGCGTCCTCTTCACCGCCGTGCTCGTCGGCGTCGCCTGCGGCCTGGTCAACGGAATGCTCATCGCCTACGGCGCGATGGTCCCGTTCATTGCGACACTGGCCATGCTCGCCTCGGCCCGCGGACTGGCCCTCCAGATCACCGACGGCAAGACGCAGATCGTCAACATCGACGGCATCCTGAAGCTCGGCGAGCGGGACTCGTACGTGCTCGGTATTCCGCCGCTGGTCATGGTCTTCGCCGTCGTCACGATCATCGGCTGGCTGCTCCTCAACCGCACCACCTTCGGCCGCCGCACGGTCGCGGTCGGCGGCAACGCGGAGGCGGCACGCCTCGCGGGCATCGACGTACGACGGCAGCGGCTCTATCTGTATCTGCTCTCCGGACTGTGCTGCGGTATCGCCGCGTTCCTGCTGATCATCCTGTCCGGCTCGGGCCAGAACACCAACGGCAACCTGTACGAACTCGACGCCATCGCGGCCGCGATCATCGGCGGCACGCTGCTCAGCGGGGGCCGCGGCACCATCGTCGGCTCGGTGCTCGGCGTCCTGATCTTCACCACGATCACCAACATCTTCGCGCTCAACAACCTGCAGAGCGACGTCCAGCAGATCGCCAAGGGCGCGATCATCGTGGCCGCCGTGCTCGTCCAGCGCCGTACCGCAAGCACGACTTGAGGGAAGGGTCCACCGCCATGCCAGAGCTCACGAGCCGCAGGGGACTGCTCTTCGGGACCGCCGCCGTCGGGGCCGGCGTCCTGCTCGCCGGCTGCACCAGCAACGAGTCCGACGACGACAACGCGGCGAACGACCAGCCGGCCGCCGCCTCCGACACACCCGGCAAGGAGGTCACCATCGGCTTCGCCGGGCCACAGGCCGACCACGGCTGGCTCAACGCGATCAATGACAACGCCAAGAGCCGTGCAAAGAAGTACTCGGACGTGACGCTGGAGATCACCGAGGGCTCCAACGACACCGCCGCGCAGATCGGCCAGATCGAGACCCTGATCAACAAGAAGGTCGACGTCCTGGTCGTACTGCCCGCCGACGGCAAGGCGCTCACCCAGGTGGGCCTGCAGGCCATGCGGGCCGGGATCCCGGTCATCAACCTCGACCGGATCTTCAACTCGCCCCAGGCGTACCGCTGTTGGATAGGCGGCGACAACTACGGCATGGGCCTCAACGCCGGCCACTACATCGGCGAGAAGCTCAAGGACAAGCAGAACGCCAAGGTCATCGAACTCGCCGGGCTCGACAACCTGGAGCTGACCCAGCAGCGCACCCAGGGCTTCGACGCCGCCCTGAAGAACTACCCGAACATCAAGAAGGTCGCCCGCCAGGCCGCCGAGTTCACCGTCGAGTCGGGGCAGGCCAAGATGTCCCAGCTCCTGCAGGCCCAGTCGAACTTCGACGCCCTGTGGAACCACGACGACGACCAGGGAGTCGGCGCCCTGCGCGCCATCGAGCAGGCCGGGCGTGACGACTTCCTGATGGTCGGCGGCGCGGGCGCGCTCTCCGCCATGCAGGCCATCGAGGCGGACGACGGCGTCCTCAAGGCCACCGTCCTCTACCCGCCGACCATGGCCGCCTCCGCCATCGACCTCGCCCGCGCGCTCGGCCAGGCCAAGGGCATCGGCGGCCTCGCCGAGTTCGAGATCCCGGCCTCCATCACGCTCTACTCGGCCGTCGTCGACAAGGAGAACGTCGGCCAGTACATGTCCACCGGCTTCAAGTGAGGCGCCCAGTACCAGGGGCCTGGCCTGCGGATCAGGCCCCCACCCCCCACTGCGCCACGACGACGAGGAGGACATCCGCATGGGACAGCCGCACCAGGGCGACGAGGTCGAGGCAGCCGCCGGGGCGCCGGCCGAGGCCGCGAAGCCGCCATTGGGCGTGGGCATGGTCGGTTACGCCTTCATGGGCGCCGCCCACTCCCAGGGCTGGCGCACCGTGGGCCACGTCTTCGACCTGCCGCGCCGACCGGTCCTCGCCGCGGTCTGCGGGCGTGACGGCGAAGCCGTGCGGGCGATGGCGGACCGGCACGGCTGGGCGGCGGCCGAGACCGACTGGCGCGCCCTGATCGCCCGGGACGACGTCGACCTCGTCGACATCTGCACCCCCGGCGACAGCCACGCCGAGATCGCCGTCGCCGCCCTGGCCGCGGGCAAACACGTGCTGTGCGAGAAGCCCCTCGCGAACACGGTCGCGGAGGCGGAGGTGATGACGGAGGCCGCCGAAGCTGCCGAGCAGCGCGGTCAGTTGGCCATGGTCGGCTTCAACTACCGTCGGCTGCCCGCCACTTCACTGGCCCGGTCGATGGTCGCCGAAGGGCGCCTGGGAGCTCTGCGGCACGTCCGGGTGACGTACCTTCAGGACTGGCTGGTGGACCCGGAGTTCCCGCTCACCTGGCGGCTGCGCAAGGAGGTCGCCGGCTCGGGCGCGCTCGGGGACCTGGGGGCGCACATCATCGACCTCGCGCAGTATCTGGCGGGGGAGCCGGTCGTCGGGGTCTCCGCGCTCACCGAGACGTTCGTACGGGAGCGGCCGCTGCCCGGCGGGACGACGAGCGGCCTGTCGGCGGCATCCGAAGCCGGCGGTGGCGTCGGCACGGTCACCGTCGACGACGCCGCCCTCTTCACCGGCCGCTTCGCCTCCGGCGCCCTCGCCTCCTTCGAGGCCTCCCGGTTCGCGACCGGCCGCAAGAACTCCCTGCGCATCGAACTCAACGGCGAGCGCGGCTCGTTGGCCTTCGACCTGGAACGCCTCAACGAACTCTCGTACCACGACCACACCGAACCCGGCGCGCACGCGGGCTTCCGCCGCATCCTGGTCACCGAGCCCGACCACCCCTACCTGGACGCCTGGTGGCCGCCGGGCCACGGCCTCGGCTACGAGCACACCTTCGTGCACCAGGCCCGCGACCTGGTGCAGGCCATCGCGGCCGGCCACCGTCCGGTGCCGTCCTTCGCCGACGGGCTGCAAGTGCAGCGTGTGCTGGCAGCGGTGGAGGAGAGCGCAGAGAAGAACTCCGTCTACACCCCCATAGCGGTCCATACGCCCATAGCGGTTCGAGGAGGCCTTTAAGCCATGCCGCGCACCTTCACACTCTTCACCGGCCAGTGGGCCGACCTGCCGCTCGAGGAAGTCTGCCGCCTCGCCCGCGACTTCGGCTACGACGGACTCGAACTCGCCTGCTGGGGCGACCACTTCGAGGTCGACAAGGCGCTCGCTGACCCGGGCTACATCGACTCCCGGCACGCACTGCTCGACAAGTACGGCCTCAAGTGCTGGGCGATCTCCAACCACCTGGTCGGCCAGGCCGTCTGCGACGCCATCATCGACGAACGCCACAAGGCCATCCTGCCCGCCCGCATCTGGGGCGACGGTGACGGTGAGGGCGTGCGGCAGCGGGCCGCCGCCGAGATCGCCGACACCGCACGAGCGGCGGCCGCCTTCGGCGTCGACACCGTCATCGGCTTCACCGGCTCCGCCATCTGGCACCTGGTCGCGATGTTCCCGCCCGCTCCCGAGTCGATGATCGAGCGCGGCTACGAGGACTTCGCCGAGCGCTGGAACCCGATCCTGGACGTCTTCGACGCGCAGGGCGTGCGGTTCGCGCACGAGGTCCACCCCAGCGAGATCGCGTACGACTACTGGACAACTCACAAGGCACTGGAGGCAGTCGGCCACCGCCCCGCCTTCGGCCTGAACTTCGACCCCTCGCACTTCGTGTGGCAGGACCTCGACCCCGTCGGGTTCCTCTACGACTTCCGCGACCGGATCTACCACGTCGACTGCAAGGAAGCCCGCAAGCGGCTCGACGGCCGCAACGGCCGCCTCGGCTCGCACCTGCCCTGGGGCGACCCGCGCCGCGGCTGGGACTTCGTCTCCGCAGGCCACGGCGATGTCCCCTGGGAGGACGTCTTCCGCATGCTGCGGTCCATCGACTACACGGGCCCCATCTCCGTGGAGTGGGAGGACGCCGGCATGGACCGGCTCCAGGGCGCACCCGAGGCCCTGACCCGCCTCAAGGCATACGACTTCGAGCCACCGTCGGCATCGTTCGACGCGGCGTTCGGCGGCAACGACTAGGCCGCATCGCACATTCACGGCTTGGATCGCGCAGTTCACATCGCGCGGCTCACATGGCGCGGATTTCATCGCGCAGTTCACAGAGTTCCGCTCTCCGGGGTGACGGCGCACCCCGGCGTATCGCCGCACCGCGGCACCCGCCCGTACGACCAGCCCCTTCATGGAGGCATTTCGTGCACCCGTACGCCAGTAACAGGAAGAACAGAAGCCACACAAGACGCCCGAGACTACGCGGGGCACTCGCCCTGCTGAGCGGCGCGATCCTCGCGGCCGCCTCTCTCACCCTCACCGCACCCGCGGCCGGCGCAGCCGTCGCCGACCCCGCCGAAGTCACCGCCGCTGCCGAGGACTTCCAGCAGGTCACCCTCGCCAAGGGCGAACCCGAGGTCGGCGAGCCCATGTCGCTGGCCGTGCTCCCGGACCGCTCGGTCCTGACCACCTCACGCGACGGCGAACTCCGTCTCACCGACAGCGCGGGCAACACCAAGCTCGCGGGCAAGATCGACGTGTACTCGCACGACGAGGAGGGCCTGCAGGGCATCGGCCTCGACCCCGGCTTTGCCCAGAACCGCTTCATCTACCTCTACTACGCGCCTCCGCTGAACACCCCCGCGGGCGACGCCCCCGAGACCGGCACGGCCGCCGACTTCGCACCTTTCGACGGCGTCAACCGCCTCTCGCGGTTCGTCCTGAACGCCGACGGCACCCTGAACAACGCGAGCGAGACGAAGGTCCTCGACGTCCAGGCCTCCCGCGGCATCTGCTGCCACGTCGGCGGCGACATCGACTTCGACGCGGCCGGAAACCTCTACCTGTCGACCGGCGACGACTCCAACCCCTTCCAGTCGCAGGGCTTCACGCCCATCGACGAGCGCGCCGACCGCAACCCGGCCTTCGACGCCCAGCGTTCCGCCGGCAACACCAACGACCTGCGCGGCAAGATCCTGCGCATCAAGGTGAACGCCGACGGCTCGTACGCCATCCCCGACGGCAACCTCTTCGCGCCCGGCACGGACAAGACGCGCCCCGAGATCTACGCGATGGGCTTCCGCAACCCGTTCCGCTTCAGCGTCGACAAGGCGACAGGCATCCTGTACGTCGGCGAGTACGGCCCCGACGCCGGCGCCGCCGACCCGACACGCGGCCCCGCCGGACAGGTCGAGTTCGCTCGCGTCACCGCCCCCGGCAACTTCGGCTGGCCGTACTGCACCGGCGCCAACGACGCCTACGTGGACTACGACTTCGCCACCGGCACCTCGGGCGCGGCCTTCGACTGCGCCGCCCCCAAGAACACCTCGCCCAACAACACCGGTCTCACCGACCTGCCGCCGGCCCAGGCCGCCTGGATCCCCTACGACGGCGCGTCCGTCCCGGAGTTCGGCAGCGGCTCGGAGTCCCCGATGGGTGGCCCGGTCTACCACTACGACGCCTCGCTCGACTCGCCGGTGAAGTTCCCGGAGGCCTACGACGGCGACTTCTTCGCGGGCGAGTTCGGCCGCCGCTGGATCAAGCGGATCGAGTCGGACGCCAACGGCACCGTGCAGTCCATCAACGACATCCCCTGGACGGGCACCCAGATCATGGACATGGCGTTCGGCCCCGACGGAGCGCTGTACGTCCTCGACTACGGCACCGCCTGGTTCGGCGGCGACGAGCACTCGGGTCTGTACCGGATCGAGAACGCCACCGACGGGCACTCCCCGGTCGCGCAGGCCGCGGCCGACCGCACCTCGGGACAGGCCGCGCTGAAGGTGAAGTTCTCGTCCGCCGGTTCGACCGACGCCGACGGTGACGCCCTCACGTACAGCTGGGACTTCGGCGACGGCGGAACCTCGACCGCGGCGAACCCGACGTACAAGTACAAGAAGAACGGCACGTACACGGCGACGGTGACGGCCAAGGACGCCACCGGGCGTACCGGCAGCGCGAGCGTGCAGATCGTGGTCGGCAACACCGCGCCCACGGTCACGCTCCAACTGCCTCAGGACGGCCAGCTGTTCAACTTCGGCGACGCCGTTCCGTTCAAGGTGAAGGTCACCGACCCGGAGGACGGCAAGGCGATCGACTGCGCCAAGGTTAAGGTCAACTTCATCCTCGGACACGACAGTCACGGCCATGTGCTGACCTCGGCCAACGGCTGCACCGGCACCATCCAGACCGGCGCGGGCGACGGCCACGACGACGACGCGAACATCTTCGGAGTCTTCGACGCCGAGTACACGGACGGCGGAGGCGGTGGCCAGGCTCCGCTGACCAGCCACGACCAGGCCGTCGTGCAGCCCAAGCACCGTCAGGCCGAGCACTTCGGCACGTCCTCGGGGATCACGGTCATCTCGAAGGCGACCGCGCACGGCGGCGAGACGGTCGGCGACATCGACAACGGCGACTGGATCTCGTTCACGCCGTACGTACTGAGCAACGCCCAGAAGATCACGGCGCGGGTCGCGTCGGCCGGCGCGGGCGGCACCCTCGAAGTCCGCGCGGGCTCTCCGACCGGCCGGGTGCTGGGCAAGGCGACCGTGCCGGTGACCGGCGGCTGGGAGACCTTCCAGGACGTGAGCGCCGACCTGTCCCGCGCCCCGCGCGGCACGACCTCGCTCTACCTCGTCTTCAAGGGGAGCAGCGGGAACGGCGCGCTGTACGACGTGGACGACTTCACCTTCACGACTAGCGGCTGAGGCGGTGTTGCTGTGATGCGCGCACCAGCGCGAGTCATGACGTCCGCCGCGGCGGCGGCCGTGCTCATCGGCTGTGTGTCGGGACCGGCCGCGTCGAAGGGAGCCGATGAGACGCGGGTCCTGGTCTTCTCCAAGACCGCCGGCTTCCGGCACGACTCGATTCCCGAAGGGATCGCGGCTGTACGGGAGTTGGGCGCGGCCGGCGGCTTCACCGTCGACGCGACGGAGGACGCCGGAGCCTTCACCACCGGCAACCTCGCCCGCTACGACGCCGTCGTCTTCCTCTCCACCACGGGCGATGTCCTCGACACCGCCCAACAGGGCGCCTTCGAGCGGTACATCAAGCGGGGCGGCGGCTATGTGGGCATCCACGCGGCCGCCGACACCGAATACGACTGGGCCTTCTACGGCGGCCTCGCGGGGGCGTACTTCCAGTCGCACCCCGCGATCCAGCCCGCGACGGTCGACGTCGAGGACCGGGCCCACCCGGCGACCTCGGGCCTTGCGAGCACGTGGAACCGGACCGACGAGTGGTACAACTACCGCTCCAATCCCCGGGAACACGCCCACGTCCTGGCCTCGCTCGACGAGTCCTCGTACACCGGCGGCACGATGAGCGGCGACCATCCGATCGCCTGGTGCCAGGAGTACCGGGGCGGCCGCGCCTTCTACACCGGGGCCGGCCACACCAAGGAGTCGTACGCCGACCCGGCCTTCCGTCAGCACCTGTTGGGCGGAATCCAGTACGCCGTCGGCGACGCACAGGCCGACTGCCGCCCGGAGAACGGCTACCGGCCGCTCTTCGACGGCACCGCCGAGTCGCTGTCGGCGTGGCGGCAGGCGGGCCCGGGTTCGTTCTCGCTGAGCGAGGACGGAACGCTGACGTCCAGCGGCGGACTGGGGATGCTCTGGTACGCCGGGTCCGGCTCCGATCCTGGTCCCGGCTTCGGTTCGTACTCGCTGAAGCTGGACTGGCAGGTGGCCGGGGACGACAACTCCGGTGTCTTCGTGGGCTTCCCGGCCTCCGACGACCCGTGGTCGGCCGTGAACAACGGCTACGAGATCCAGATCGACGCGACCGACGCCCCCGACCGCACCACTGGGGCCGTGTACAGCTTCCAGTCCGCCGACATCAAGAAGCGCGACCGTGCGCTGAACCCGCCGGGGGAGTGGAACACGTACGAGATCCGCGTGGAGGGCGAACGGCTCCGCGTCTGGCTCAACGGCGTGAAGATCAACGATTTCACCAACACCGATCCGGTGCGGAGCCTGCGCGACGGGCACATCGGCCTCCAGAACCACGGGGCCGACGACCAGGTGTCCTTCCGTGACGTCCGGATCAAGGAACTGCCCGTGAAGGGCGATTGAGCGGCGGCGGGCGGGAGACGCCGTACTCCCGCCCGCCGTCTTGGCCTTCTCTTCACTCCTGCTCGCTGCTGATTGCTGATTCCTCACTCCTGTTCTCCGTGGTTGACGTACGACAAGGAGGCTGCCCATGTCCGCGTCCCTTTCCGAATCCCGGGTGGGGGTGTGGCTGATCGGAGCACGCGGCTCCGTCGCCACCACCGTCGTCGCGGGCTGCGCGGCCGTCACCGCGGGTCTGCACGCCCCGACGGGCATGGTCACCGAGACCGCCCTCTTCTCCGACTGCGGCCTGCCATCGTTGTCCTCCCTCGTCTTCGGCGGCCACGACACGGTCGACTGCCCGCTGCCCAAGCGTGCGGAGACGCTGGCCGCCGAGCGCGTCCTGCCCTACGGCCTCCCGTCCGCGGTGGAAGCCGAACTGGCCGCCGCCGACCGGGAGATCCGCCCGGGCGGCCCCGCCCCCGGCGACACCCGGGACCCGGCCGAGCTCGTCGAAGCCTTCGCGGCGGACATACGGGATTTCGTACGGCGATCCGGGCTGGCCCGCGCGGTCGTGGTGAACGTGGCCTCCACGGAGCCCGCGGCCACCGGGTCCGCACTTCCGCCGAGTTCGCTGTACGCCGCCGCGGCCTTGCGCGCCGGCTGCCCGTACGTGAACTTCACCCCCTCCACCGGACTGCACCACCCGGCGCTGGCGTCCCTGGCCCGATCCAGCGGCCTGCCCTACGCGGGTCGCGACGGCAAGACCGGCCAGACGCTGCTCCGCTCCGTGCTGGGCCCGATGTTCGCCCAGCGGGCCCTGACGGTCCGGGCCTGGTCCGGCACGAATCTCCTCGGTGGTGGCGACGGCGCGTCCCTCGCCGACCCTGCCGCCGCCGCGGCCAAGAACGCCGGCAAGGAACGGGTGCTGGCGGACACCCTGGGCGCCGCACCGGAGGGCGAGGTCCACATCGACGACGTCCCCGCCCTCGGCGACTGGAAGACCGCCTGGGACCACATCGCCTTCGACGGCTTCCTCGGCACCCGCATGATCCTCCAGACCACCTGGCAGGGCTGCGACTCCGCCCTCGCCGCCCCACTGATCCTCGACCTCGCCCGCATCGTCACCCGCGCCCACGACGCCGGCCTCTCCGGCCCGCTGAGCGACCTGGCCTTCTACTTCAAGGATCCGGTGGGGGAGGCACCCGCGGGACTCGGGGAGCAGTACGCGGCTCTGGCGACTCTGGCGGGGCGACTTGCCGAGTCCTCGGGGGAGGCGCTGTGAGGGGGCGACGGTCGGCTCGGTTTGCGAGGTTGTGGGGGGCGGTGGGCTCGGTGGGGATGGGTGACTGGCTGGGGTCGGGCGGGTCGTCGAGGGCGGGCGAGTCGTTGGGGGCGCGCGGACAGCTGAGCTCGGGCGGGTCAAGTGATCGGCTCAGGGCGGACGGGACGGGCGAGGGGGCCGGGGGATCGGGCGGGGCGCTCGGCTCCGAGGCGGCGGGTCCCTCGAGCGTGTCGAGTCCCTCCGATGTGTCGGGGCCCTCGGACGTGTTTGATGCGCCGCGAACTGGCCAGTGGGGGAGGGCTGGTGCCAGGACGGGGGTGCAAGCCAGGTCCGAGGCCGGTGGTGAGGCTGGCGTCGAGGCTGGGTCCGAGACCTGGGCCAAGGCCGGTGCCGAGACTGCCTCCAGGGCCAAGGCCAGGGCCAAGGGCAAGGCCTGGGCCGAACTGCTGCGCCTGCCCGCCCTGTTCACCGTCCCCGGAGACGCCCTCGCGGGCGCCGCCGCGGTCGGTGCCCGCCCCAACTCCCGCACCCTCCTCGCCATCGGCTCCTCCCTCTGCCTGTACGAGGCCGGCATGGCCCTCAACGACTGGGCCGACCGTGCCGAGGACGCCGTGGACCGCCCGCACCGCCCGCTGCCCTCCGGCCGCATCCACCCGGCCGCGGCGCTCGCGGCGGCCGGAGCCCTGACGGCGGCGGGCCTCGCCCTGGCAGCCCGCGCGGGCGGCCCCTCCCTCGCGGTCGCCGCACCCCTCGCGGCCACCGTCTGGGCGTACGACCTCGTGCTCAAACGAACCCCCGCGGGCCCGGCGGCCATGGCCACCGCCCGAGGCCTGGACGTCCTCCTCGGCGCGACGACCACCGGCCGCGCTCCCCGGGGCGCGCCCCCGCTCCCCGGCCCCCTACGTCGTACCGCCGCCCGAGGCCTGGACGTCCTCCTCGATGCGACGACCACCGGCCGCGCTCCCCGAGGCGCGCCCCCGCTCTCCGACCCGAACGCCCTACGTCGTACCGCCGCCCGAGGCCTGGACGTCCTCCTCGATGCGACGACCACCAGCCGTGCCCCCCGAGGCGCGCCCCCGCTCCCCGGCCCGAACGCCCCCCGCCGCACCTCCGTCCGTCACGCCCTTCCCACCGCCCTCACCATGGCCGGCCACACCCTCGCGGTGACCGCGGTGTCCCGGAGAGAGACGCAAGGCGGTTCGTCGGCCGCACCGCTGGCCGCCCTGGCCACGACCGCCGCGCTGGCCTGGAGGCTGATGAGCGCGCCGACGGTCGCAGGGCAGCCGGGGGCCAGCCCCATGGCCGTATCACCACAGCCTGCTGACCTCACCTCAACACCCCCTCACCCAGGACCTGTTGAAGCATCGAGGCCGGCATCCGACCGAGGTCGATTCGAGGCATCGATCCCGCAGCGCGGCCGAGTTCCCGTGGCTGTACCCCGGGCGTGGCTCAACCGAGCCCCTGGCCTCGGCGCATCCCGGAACTCCACCGAAGCCGCCCTACGCGGAGCCCTCGCCCTCGGCTACGCCATGACGTTCGCCCGCCCCCTCTTCCACGCCGTTCTGAACCCCTCACCACCCCTCACCCAGCGAGCCGTCGGCGGCGGAATCCGCGCCATGATCCCCCTCCAGGCCGCCCTCGCCGCCCGCGCGGGAGCCCCCGTGACCGCCCTCCTGACCGCCGCACTCGCCCCAGCGGCCCGCAAGTTCGCGAGGAAGGTGAGCGTCACATGACCCCGAGCCCCCACCGGACCGTGCGGACGGGAGCCGACCCGACCTCGCCTCCTACGGCCCCCCTCCGCTTCGGCTACGGCACCAACGGCCTCGCCGACCTCCGTCTCGACGACGCCCTCACCCTCCTCGCCGACCTCGGCTATGACGGCGTCGGCCTGACCCTCGACCACATGCACCTCGATCCACTGGCACCGGACCTCGCCGCTCGTACCGGCAAGGTGGCCCGCAGACTGCAGGCGCTGGGCCTCGGCGTCACCGTGGAGACAGGCGCCCGCTATGTACTCGACCCACGGCGCAAACACGGTCCGTCGCTCCTCGACCCGGATCCGGAGGACCGTGCCCGCCGTGTCGACCTGCTCACCCGCGCCGTGCGGGTGGCCGCGGACCTCGGTGCGCACGCCGTGCACTGCTTCAGCGGAGTCACCCCGGCCGGCACGGACGAGGACACGGCCTGGAAGCGCTTGGCCGAGGCGCTCGCCCCCGTGCTGGACGCCGCCACCCGTGCCGGCGTCCCCCTCGCCGTCGAACCCGAACCCGGCCATCTGCTCTCCTCCCTCGCCGATTTCCACCACCTCCGCCGAGCACTCGGCGACCCGGCCGCCCTCGGTCTCACCCTCGACATCGGTCACTGCCAGTGCCTGGAACCCCTCTCACCCGCCGACTGCGTACGCGCCGCCGCTCCCTGGCTGCGCCACGTCCAGATCGAGGACATGCGCCGCGGCGTCCACGAACACCTCCCGTTCGGGGACGGGGAGATCGACTTCCCGCCCGTACTCGAAGCCCTGGCCGCCACCGGCTACCAGGCCCTCACCGTCGTCGAACTGCCCCGCCACTCCCACGCGGGCCCCCACTTCGCCGAACAGTCCCTCCAGTTCCTCCACCGCGCGGCCCGGGCGACCCCCAACGGCCACGAAGGGAGAATCTCGTGAACCACCCGCACCCCACCCACCACGCACCGGTGAGCGAGACCACCCGTCCCGCACTCGCCGAACTGCACGCCCGCCTGAACACCCAACTCGGCGGAGCCGCCCGCGCCTGGCTCGACCAGGCCCTCGACGAGGCCAGGGCCCACCCCGGCATCCACGGCCCCATCTCCGTCTGGGAACTGCGGATCGCCGAGGCCGGCCGCCGGTGCGGTCCCGAACACGCCGATGCCGCCCGTGTCCTCCTCCTGCACGCCGCCCGCGCCGATCCGGACGCCCTCGCCCGCGTCTACCGCCAGGGCACCGCCGCCGAACGCCGAGCCGTCCTGCACGCGCTGCCCCACCTGGTGGCAGGCCCCGACGCCCTGCCTCTGATCGAGGACGCCCTGCGCACCAACGACACCCGGCTCGTCGCCGCCGCCGTCGGCCCGTACGCGGCCCGCCACCTCGACCCCCACAGCTGGCGCCACGCCGTACTGAAGTGCCTGTTCACCGGTGTGCCCGTCGACGAGGTGGCCGAGCTGCCCCGGCGTGCCCACGCCGACGCCGAACTCGCCCGCATGCTCGCCGACTACGCCGACGAACGCACCGCCGCGGGCCGTCCCGTACCCGAGGACCTCCACCGCGTCCTGACCCTGACCGAGCCCACCGCCCCCCCCACTGGCACGTCCGGCAGCCCTGGCCGACCCGGGACCTCCGGTACGTCCGGCAAGGAGTCCTGATGCGCATCTTCGACCCCCACATCCACATGACGTCACGGACCACCGACGACTACGAGGCCATGTACGCGGCCGGCGTCCGCGCCGTCGTCGAACCCTCCTTCTGGCTCGGCCAGCCCCGCACCTCACCCGCCTCCTTCCTCGACTACTTCGACTCGCTCCTCGGCTGGGAGCCCTTCCGCGCCGCCCAGTACGGCATCGCCCACCACTGCACACTCGCCCTCAACCCCAAGGAGGCGAACGACCCCCGCTGCGTCCCCGTCCTCGACGAACTGCCCCGCTATCTGGTCAAGGACCAGGTCGTGGCCGTCGGCGAGATCGGCTACGACTCGATGACCCCCGCCGAGGACACCGCCCTGGCCGCCCAGCTCCAGCTCGCCGCCGACCACGAGCTGCCCGCGCTCGTCCACACCCCGCACCGGGACAAACTGGCCGGCCTGCGCCGCACCCTCGACGTGGTCCGGGAGTCCGCACTGCCCCCGGACCACGTCCTGGTCGACCACCTCAACGAGACCACCGTCAAAGAGGCCAAGGACAGCGGCTGCTGGCTGGGCTTCTCCGTCTATCCGGACACCAAGATGGACGAGGAACGGATGGTCGCGATCCTGCGGGCGTACGGACCGGAGAAGGTGCTGGTCAACTCGGCCGCGGACTGGGGGAGAAGCGATCCCCTCAAGACCCGCCTGGTCGGCGACGCCCTGCTGGCTGCCGGGTTCACCGACGACGAGGTCGACCGGGTGCTGTGGCGCAACCCCGTGGCCTTCTACGGACTCAGCGGCCGGTTGAACCTCGACATCACGTCCCCGGACGCCACCCACGAAGGCAACTCCATCCTCCGCGGCGGGGAGTGAAGGATGCGCTTCCGCCACCCCGACGGCTCCACCGTCCACCTCGCCTACTGCACCAACGTCCACCCGGCCGAAACCCTCGACGGTGTCCTCGCCCAACTCCGCGACCACTGCGAACCCGTCCGCCGACGCCTCGGCCGCGACCGCCTCGGCATCGGCCTGTGGCTCGCCAAGGACGCCGCACACGCCCTGGTCACCGACCCGTCCGCACTGCGCGGCCTGCGCACCGAACTCGACCGCCGCGGCCTCGAAGTAGTCACCCTCAACGGCTTCCCCTACGAGGGCTTCGGCGCCGAAGAGGTCAAGTACCGCGTCTACCAGCCCGACTGGGCCGACCCGGAACGCCTCGCCCACACCACCGACCTGGCCCGCGTCCTCGCCCAACTCCTCCCCGACGACGTCACCGAAGGCACCATCTCCACGCTGCCGCTGGCCTGGCGCACCGCGTACGACGACAAGCGGGCGGCGACGGCCCACACCGCACTGACCACGCTCGCCGAACGCCTCGACGCCCTCGACGAACTCACCGGCCGCTCCATCCGCATCGGCCTGGAACCGGAACCCGGCTGCACCGTCGAGACGACGCACGACGCGATCGCCCCGCTCACCGCCATCGGCCACCACCGCATCGGCATCTGCGTCGACACCTGCCACCTCGCCACCTCCTTCGAAGACCCGCACACCGCCCTGGACGCGCTCACCCAGGCCCGCGTCCCCGTCGTCAAGTCCCAGCTCTCAGCTGCCCTGCACGCCGAACACCCCCATCTCCCCGAAGTCCGCAGGGCCCTCGCCGCCTTCGACGAACCCCGCTTCCTGCACCAGACCCGCACCCGGACGTCCATGGGCCTGCGCGGCACCGACGACCTGGGCGAGGCCCTCGCCGGCGAAGTCCTGCCCGACGCCTCCCCCTGGCGCGCCCACTTCCACGTCCCGCTGCACGCGGCCCCCGCCGCGCCCCTCACCTCCACACTCCCCGTACTCCGAACCGCCCTGACCCACCTCGTCGGCGGCCCGCACCCGCTCACCCGCCACCTGGAGGTCGAGACCTACACCTGGCAGGCACTCCCACCCGAACTGCGCCCCCGTGCCCGCGCCCAGCTCGCCGACGGCATCGCCGCCGAACTCACCCTCGCCCGCGACCTGTTGACCGACCTCGGCCTCAAGGAGCTGCCGTGAGCACAACACCCGCGAGCCCATCACCGGAGCACACCGGCCGCCCCACCCCTCTCCTCGTCCTGGACGTCGTAGGCCTCACCCCTCGTCTCCTCGACCACATGCCCCACCTCAAGGCCCTCGGCCAGTCCGGCTCCCGTGCCCACCTCGGCACCGTCCTGCCCGCCGTCACCTGCGCCGCCCAGTCCACCTTCCTGACCGGCACCCACCCCGCCGAGCACGGAATCGTCGGCAACGGCTGGTACTTCCGCGAGCTCGGCGACGTACTCCTGTGGCGTCAGCACAACGGCCTGGTGTCCGGCGACAAGCTCTGGGACGCCGCCCGCCGCGCGTACCCCGGCTACACGGTCGCCAATATCTGCTGGTGGTACGCCATGGGCGCCGACACCGACATCACTGTCACTCCCCGTCCCGTCTACTACGCCGACGGCCGCAAAGAACCCGACTGCTACACCCGGCCCCCGGCCCTGCACGACGAACTCACCGAGAAATTCGGCGTGTTCCCGCTGTTCCACTTCTGGGGTCCCGGCGCCGACCTCGTCTCCAGCCGCTGGATCATCGACGCGACCCGCCACATCAACCGCACCCGCCACCCCGACCTGACCCTCTGCTACCTCCCTCACCTCGACTACGACCTTCAGCGCTTCGGCCCCGACGACCCGCGCTCTCTCAAAGCAGCCGCCGACCTCGACGCGGCCATGGCCCCCCTCCTCGACGACGCGAAGGCCGAAGGCCGCACCGTCGTCGCGCTCTCCGAGTACGGCATCACCCGCGTGAACCGCCCCGTCGACATCAACCGCGCCCTGCGCCGCGCCGGACTCCTCGAAGTGCACACGCAGGACGGCATGGAGTACCTCGACCCGATGGCCTCCCGCGCCTTCGCGGTCGCCGACCACCAGATCGCCCATGTCTACGTGCGCCGCCCCGAGGACCTGGAGGCCACCAAAGAGGCGCTCGCCGATCTGCCCGGCATCGAGCAACTCCTCGACGACGAGGGCAAGAAGGCCCATCACCTCGACCATCCGCGCTCCGGCGAACTCGTCGCCGTCGCAGAGCCGGACGCCTGGTTCACGTACTACTACTGGCTCGACGACGCACACGCCCCCGACTTCGCGCAGCTCGTCGAGATCCACCGCAAACCCGGCTACGACCCGGTCGAACTCTTCATGGACCCGCTCGACCCCTACGTGAAGGTCAAGGCCGCGGGCGCGCTGGCCCGTAAGAAGCTCGGCATGCGCTACCGCATGGCGGTCGTGCCCCTGGATCCCTCACCTATTCGAGGCAGCCACGGCCGCCTCCCTCTGAGCGACGAAGACGGTCCGCTCATCATCTGCTCCACCCCCCGCACAGTCACCGGCCGCGTCGCGGCCACCGAAGTGAAATCCCTGCTCCTCACGCTGGCCGGCCTCCCTGACGAGACGTGACAAGCCGTGACGAGCAACTACGGAAAGTGAAGCATGCGCCACTGACAACGCGTGCCGCGAACGATCAGCACGCGTCTGACCTGCAATGACACGAAGAGAGGCACCCGTGACCGACCTTCAGCAGACCCCCAGAACCGACGGAGTCGACGGCACCGACGAGGCCCTGCGCCGCACTCTGGGCGTCAACCGCCGCCGTTTCCTGAGCACCTGCACCGCCGCCGCGACCGCGGCGATCGCCGCACCCGTCCTCGGCGCCTCGCCCGCCCTGGCCCAGGACGGGGGAAGAGGCGGCGACCACGGCGGCGAGGTACTCGTACCCGCCAACAGGCGCGGCATCATCCTCTACACCGTCCGTGACGCCACCGGCCGTGACCCGCTCACCACCGATCTGCCCTCCGGTTTCCGCGAGGTCTTCAAGCAGCTCTCGCGATACGGCTACCGGCAGGTGGAGTTCGCGGGATACGGCCAGCACGCCAACGCCCCGGGCGGTGCGAATCTGGAGTCCGTGACGGGCGCCAAACTGCTGCGCTCCTGGCTCGACGACTACGGTCTGCGGGCGCAGGGCAACCACGGCTTCATACCGCCTTCCTGGCCGCTCACGACACCCGACCTCGACAACTTCAAGCGCAACCTGGAGATCGCCAACATCCTGGGCCTCGCGCACATGGGCACCGGCGGCGACCCCACCGGCAGCAACTACCGGGCCGACTGGGACGTGGCGGCCGACAAGTGGAACGCGCTGGGCGCGATCGCCCGCCGCGAGGGCGTCAAGCTGTACACCCACAACCACGACGCGGCGTACGGATTCCTGCTCGACGGAGGCCCGCTCGACGCCCAGGGACGCCCCACCCGCAGCTCCGGCATCCGTAAGCTCGAGTACTTCCTGAAGATCACGGACCCGAAACTCGTCTGGCTCGAGATGGACATCTTCTGGGCGCACGTGGCCCAGTACAAGTTCCACACCTACACCGCCCACGACGGCTCCACTCGGGAGAAGGTCTTCGACCCCGCCGGTCTCGTCGTCCGCAACAACAAGCGCTACCCGCTGTTCCACGCGAAGGACGGCACGGTCAACACGACCAACGGCATGGGGTACGACATGGTGCCGTTCGGTACAGGCGTCATCGACTACACCACGTTCTTCTCGCGCGTCGGCGAAAGGAACTACCACAACCCGATGGTCGAGCAGGACAACGCCCCGAGCTCAACCGACCTCGCGCAGTCGCTCACCTACGCGAAGATCGGCTACGACAACCTCGCGGCCCTGCGCAAGAAGCGCAAGTAGCCCCCACCCGCACAGACGGGCGGCCCTCCCCGCGATTGGAACCGTGGGGAGGGCCGCCCGTTGTCCGGACTTCTGGCTCAGCCGGTCGGCATCGCTCATCGCTTGCTCAGCCGACCGGAACTTCCTTGCTCAGCCCACTGGTTGCGGCTGTGGGACAGAGGTGTTCACCTTGCTGTTCTGCCCGGGCTGCCGCAGGAACAGCGCTATTGCCGCAGCCACCATGGAGATGCCGCCGGCCAGCGCGTAGGCGCCGTTGTAACCCCAGGCTGCGACCACCATCGAGCCGAGGCCACCACCGAACAGGCCGCTGATCAGCTTGCCGCTGTACACCAGCCCGTAGTTGGAGGCGTTGTAGTTCTCGCCGAAGTAGTCCGGAGTCAGAGCCGCGAACATCGGATAGAAGGCTCCACCTCCGAACCCGGAGAGGAAGGCGAAGAACAGGAACAGCGCCTCGCTGTGGATGTCGCCGGCCCAGATGATGCCGAACTGGGCGAGACCCAGCACGACGATGACGAACACCAGGGTCTGTTTGCGGCCCAGTATGTCCGACAGCCAGCCCACCACTCCCCGGCCGATGCCGTTGATTACGGCCATGACGCCCATGGACGACGCCGCCACGAGGGGGCCGAAGCCCACCTCCTTGGCGAAGTCGACCTGGAACGAGATACCGAAGATGGACACGCCCGCGGTCATGACGAGTGCGATCCACATCAGAGGGAGCATTCCGGTCCTGATGGCCTCCTTGGGTGTGTACTGCTTCACCGCGGGAGGGTTCTTGGCGAGGCTGGCCGCGCCCTTTTCCGTACCGCCGTAGGTCAGCGGGTCGATGTCCGCCGGCCACCAGTTCTTCGGCGGGTCCTTGAAGAAGAACGCGGTGGCAAGCACCACGACCACGATGTAGAGGCCGATGAGGTCCAGTACGCGGTGGTAGTTGGCCGTGTCGAACGCGTAGTTGAAGATGAAGATGAACGGCAGGGAGCCGTACGCGAATCCGCCGTTGACGAATCCGGTCTTCGCACCACGTCGTTCGGGGAACCACTTGCCGACCATGTTGATGCAGGTGGCGTACACCAGCCCGGACCCGATGCCTCCGATGACACCGAAGCCGAGGATCGCCAGCACCACGTTGCCCATGTGCGAGAGGGCGAGGAAGCCCAGGAGACACATGACCGACCCTATGTACATGGCGTTTCGGGCGGTCAGTATCCCCTTCTCCCGCATCCAGCCCGCGGGGAAGGCGATACCGGCCTGGAAGAAGACCCAGACGCTGAGAATCCAGAAGGTGTTGCTCTGTGTCCAGCCGTGCGCGTGGGACAAGGTGTCCTCGGCCGACCCGAACGCGTACTCGAAGACACTGATGGCCATCATGGCTATCCATGGCAGATACACCATGAACTTGCGTGAGTGGCCCAGGATGTCCCGGTCCGTTTCGCCGACCCGGTAGACACGGCCCCGGGAATCGGTGACTTCACGGTATGCGCGGTTCGAGGCGTCGGGGTTGTCCGACGAGTCTTTCGCGGCGATAGGTTCCGCCGTCATTACGCCATCTCCTCGCCAAGCGGTTGCGGGTTGGGACTGATGAGCCGGGAGGCCTGCGGCCTACCGGGGGCCTTGAGGAACACAGCGAGAACAGCCGATCCCAACCCGATGCAGCCCGCGATCACGAAGGCTCCCTCGTAGTCCCAGGCATTGACGACGACGGAGCCGATACCGGCGCCCACGAGGCCTGAGATCAGTTTCGAGCTGTAGACCATTCCGTAGTTGGAGGCGTTGTTGTTCTCGCCGAAGTAGTCCGCCGTCATGGCCGCGAACAGCGGGAAGATCGCCCCGCCGCCGAATCCGGAAACCATGGAGCAGAACAGGAAGAACGGCATGCTGCCCATCTGGCCGGAGACCAGCACGCCGAACTGCGCGGTGCCCAGCACCAGACACACGATGATCAGTGTGTTGCGGCGCCCGAACTTGTCGGATATCCAGCCGATGACGCCGCGTCCGGTGCCGTTGACGATGGCCTTGAGGGACATCGCCGTGGCCACGATCCCGCCTGCGAAGCCCATGTCCTTGCCGAACGGCACCTGGAAGGAAATACCGAAGATGTTGATCCCGGCCGTGCAGAGCAGACAGAACCACATCATCCAGAGAACGGGTGTGCGTGCTGCTTCCTTGGGGGTGTACTGCTTCACCGCCGGCGGGTTCTTCTCCAGCGCCCGCCGGACCCTGGGGTCGTCCGACACCTTCAGCGGGTCCGCGTGCGCAGGCCACCAGCCCTTGGGCGGGTCCTTGAAGAACCACCCGGCGAAGGCGACGACGGCGCAGCAGATCAGACCGACCATCACGAGGACGGTCTTGTAGTTGCTGATGTCCATGTACGAGGTGAAGAGGAAGACGAAGGGCACCGAGCCGTAGGCGAAACCGCCGTTGACCATGCCGGTCTTGCCGCCCTTGCGCTCCGGATACCACTTACCGACCATGTTCACGCAGGTTGCGTAGACGAGGCCGGCTCCGATGCCGCTGAACATGCCGAACCCGATGTACGCGACGATCACGTGCGGCGCGTACGCCAGCGAGAGATAGCCGAGAATCGTGCCGAGCGCGCCGAGGAACATGGCGTACCGCGCGGGCAGTTTTCCGCTCTCGCGCAGCTGCCCGGCAGGGAAGGCCACTGCTGCCTGGAAGAACACCCAGACACCCAGCAGCCAGAAGATGTGGCCGCTGCTCCAGAGGTGGGCCTCGTGCAGAGTGTCCTCGGCCGAGGTGAACGCGTACTCCGAGGAGCTGATGCCCAGCATGCCCATCCATGGGAAGAGCACCATCGTCCATCGTGGTCGGCCCATGATGTCGCGATCGGTCTCGCCGATGCGGTACTTGCGGCCGTTGGCATCCGTCACCTCCCGATAGGGAACGGACGTTGTGAAGTCGGTGGTTGTCATCTTTGTCAAACACCCCTTGCGTCGAAAGATCTGGACAGCGCCCCCTGCCAAATGCCTTTCGTGCGCTCTCGGGTCCCGGGGGCGGCCAACGCGCACCGTTGGGAGCCCCCGCGCGGACTTAGGTCATGAACCCGCCTCCCAACAGCCGGGCGGCCCGCACTCGGCGGCACTGTGCGCCGGGTGCGTCCACGGGCCTCTCGGCCGTGTACGGGGAGGCCGCGGCCTCCTGCTGGTGGTCCGGGACGGTCACCTCGTGGGTGACCGCGATCCCGTACGCGTCGGTGATCACGTCAGATCACCCCGCTCGACTTGAGGAGGCGCAGCTCCTCGTCCCCGAGACCGAGTTCGCCGACGTAGACCTCTTCGTTGTGTTCGCCGAGCAGCGGCGGACTGGTCACGTCGACGGGGGAGTCGGAGAGCTTCAGAGGGCTGCCCACGGTCACGAACTCGCCCCGTTCGGGGTGCGGCACCCGTACGACCATCTCGTTGGCGACCAGCGACTCGTCCTCGATGATCTCCTTGGTGGAGAGGATCGGGCCGCAAGGGATGTGGTGGGCGTTGAGCCTCTCCAGTACCTCCATCTTGGGGAGGGTGCTGGTCCATTCCTCGATGAGCTGGAACATCTTCCCGAGCTTGGGCAGCCGGGCTTCGGGGGTGGCCCACTCGGGGTCGTCCGCGAGCTCGGGCCGGCCCAGGAGCGCGGTGATCGGTTTCCAGCCGACGGGCTGGACGATCACGTACACGTAGTCGTTGGGGCCGCCGGGGGCGCACTTGACCGCCCAGCCCGGCTGCCCGCCGCCGGAGGCGTTCCCGGACCTGGGAACCTCGTCGCCGAAGTCCTCGTTGGGATATTCGGCGAGTGGACCATGGGCCAGGCGCTGCTGATCGCGCAGCTTCACCCGGCAGAGGTTGAGCACAGCATGCTGCATGGCCACATTGACCCGCTGGCCGCGGCCGGTGTTCTCCCGCTGGAACAGCGCCGCGAGGATCCCCGCCACAGCGTGGATTCCGGTGCCCGAGTCTCCTATCTGGGCGCCGGTCGCCAGGGGCGGGCCGTCCTCGAAGCCGGTGGTCGCCATGGCTCCGCCCATGGCCTGGGCGACGACCTCGTACGCCTTGTAGTTGGTGTACGGGCCTTCGCCGAAGCCCTTGATGGAGGCGTAGACGATGCGGGGGTTGATCTCGCGGATGCGGTCCCAGGTGAAGCCCATGCGGTCGACGGCGCCGGGTCCGAAGTTCTCGACCATCACGTCGGAGCTGCGGATCAGTTCGGTGAGGAGCTGCTTGCCGCGTTCGGTCTTGGTGTTGAGGGTGATGCTGCGCTTGTTGCTGTTGAGCATCGTGAAGTAGAGGGAGTCGACGTCCGGGATGTCGCGCAGTTGCTTGCGCGTGATGTCACCGGTCGGCGCCTCCAGCTTGAGGACGTCCGCGCCCAGCCAGGCCAGCAGCTGGGTCGCTGAGGGACCGGACTGCACATGTGTCATGTCGAGGACTCGGATGCCTTCGAGAGCCTTCGTCGTCACAGGTCACCTCACTTGTCCGTTGCTTCCAGCGCCCGGGCGTCGCAGGGCGTGGAGCCTGCTCGGCACATTGCATACAGTCGACGGATACTGTATGAAGATTGTTATCCCGCATCCGGTGGGTGATGTCCAGGGGGCGTGCAGCACTTTTAAGACAGGAGCCTCATGATGGACCTGTATGAGCACCAGGCACGGGCACTCTTCGAGGAGCACGGCATCGTGGTGCCGCGGGCCGAAGTCGCGGATTCACCCAAGGCGGCGCGCGAGATCGCCCGCCGGCTCGGTGGCCGCGTCGTCGTAAAGGCCCAGGTGAAGACCGGGGGGCGCGGCAAGGCGGGCGGAGTGAAGTTTGCCGCCGACCCGGCCGCCGCTGAACTGACGGCACGTCAGATCCTCGGCATGGACATCAAGGGCCACACGGTCCGCACGGTGATGCTGGCCCAACCCGTTGACATCGAGAGCGAGTTCTACGTCTCGTACGTCCTCGACCGCGCCGCCGGACGCTTCCTCGCGATCGCCTCCGCTGAAGGGGGCATGGACATCGAGGAGGTGGCGGCGAGCAGGCCGGAGGCCGTGGCACGCATCCCCATAGACCCCGCGGTGGGCGTCACCTCGGCCAAGGCCACCGAGATCGCCGAGGCCGCGGGCCTGCCACCGCAGACGGTCGACGTGCTCGTACGACTCTGGGAGGTGCTGACCCGTGAGGACGCCGTCCTCGTCGAGGTGAACCCCCTCGTCCGCACGGCCCAGGGGCAGATCCTGGCCCTGGACGGCAAGGTCACCCTCGACGACAACGCCCGCTTCCGGCAGGCGCGCTGGGGAGAGCAGGATGCCGCGCACGACGACCCGCTGGAGGCGGCGGCCGCCGCCAAGGGCCTCAACTACGTCAAGCTGGACGGCGAGGTCGGCGTCATCGGCAACGGCGCGGGCCTGGTCATGTCCACACTCGACGTGGTCGCGGGCTGCGGCGCCCGCCCGGCCAACTTCCTCGACATCGGCGGCGGAGCGTCCGCCCAGATCATGGCCGACGGCCTGTCCGTCATCCTTTCCGACCCGGACGTGAAGTCCGTCTTCGTCAACGTCTTCGGCGGGATCACCGCCTGCGACGCGGTCGCCGACGGAATCGTGCAGGCCCTGGACACCGTCCGGCTGACCAAGCCGCTCGTGGTCCGCCTCGACGGCAACAACGCCGTCCGCGGCCGCGCCATCCTCGACGACCACGCGCACCCCCTGGTGCAGCAGGCCACCACCATGGACGGCGCCGCGCTCCGTGCCGCCCAACTCGCGAACACCGGCTGAAGGAAGAGGACATGGCCATCTTTCTCACCAAGGAGTCCAAGGTCCTCGTCCAGGGCATGACGGGCGGCGAGGGCATGAAACACACGCGGCGGATGCTCGCGGCCGGCACGGACGTCGTCGGCGGCGTCAACCCGCGCAAGGCGGGCCAGAGCGTCGACTTCGACGACCGCGTCGTGCCCGTGTTCGGATCGGTGCGCGAAGGCATCGAGGCGACCGGAGCGGACGTGAGCGTCGTCTTCGTCCCGCCGGCCTTCGCCAAAGCGGCCGTATGGGAGGCCGCCGACGCCGGAATCGGGCTCGCCGTCGTCATCACCGAGGGCATCCCGGTCCACGACTCCGTGGCCTTCCACGCGTACGCCGCCACCAAGGGCACGCGCGTCATCGGCCCCAACTGCCCCGGTCTGATCAGCCCCGGCGAGTCGAACGCGGGCATCATCCCCGCCGACATCACGAAACCCGGCCGCATCGGCCTGGTCTCCAAGTCCGGCACCCTCACCTACCAGCTCATGTACGAGCTGAGGGACATCGGCTTCTCGACCTGTGTCGGCATCGGCGGCGACCCCGTCGTCGGCACCACCCACATCGACTGCCTGGCGGCCTTCCAGGACGACCCCGACACCGAACTGATCGTTCTCATCGGGGAGATAGGCGGCGACGCCGAAGAACGGGCGGCCGCGTTCATCCGCGACCACATCTCCAAGCCCGTCGTCGGCTACATCGCCGGATTCACCGCCCCCGAAGGAAAGACCATGGGGCACGCGGGCGCCATCGTCTCCGGCTCGTCGGGCACCGCCCAGGCGAAGAAGAAGGCCCTGGAGGCAGTCGGAGTGCGCGTGGGCGGCACCCCGACCGAGACGGCGCGGCTGGTACTGGCCCAGCTGGAAACGGAACGTGACGTCACTCATAGTTGACGTGAGGTGACTGCCGGAGACATCGCAGCCTCACTACGTTCGTCCGTACGGACAAAGCAGCCTCACAAGGTTCCTCTGCGCGGACGCAACGGCCTCACAAGGCCCCTCCGTACGGACAGAGCAGTCCCCAAACGTTCCTCCGTACGGACTCAGCAGTCCACACGTTCCTCCGTACATACGCGACTACTGCTCGCGCGGGCCCGTGCTTCCTGCGGTTCGGCAGAAGCCGGGCCCCCCGCCCCCGACTGTGCACCGAGAGCGGAGACACCGAATGACAACCACCCTCAACACCACCAACCTGGTCGTGAAGTCCGGTACGACCTGGGCCGATGCCTGGCAGCGCTGCCTCCAGGTCGCGCCCGAGGCGTTCCGCGACGACCGCGTCCTCAACCTCTGGGGCTCCGCCTGGCAGGCGGACGGCCGGGCACTGCCCGCCACCAGCCCCGTCGACGGCAGCCCCATCGCGGGCCCGCCGCGCCTGGACGGCGCGACCGCCCAGCAGGCCGTACGCGCCTCACTCGACCAGCACCGCGCCTGGCGCCATGTGCCACTCGCGGAGCGCCGGGCCCGCGTCGCGGCGACCCTCGACGCGCTGACCGAGCACCGCGAACTGCTCGCGCTCCTGCTGGTCTGGGAGATCGGCAAGCCCTGGCGGCTCGCCCAGGCCGATGTGGACCGGGCGATCGACGGCGTGCGCTGGTACGTCGACGGCATCGAGCCCATGGTGGAGGGCCGGACCCCGCTCGATGGGCCCGTGTCCAACATCGCGAGCTGGAACTACCCCATGAGCGTGCTCGTTCACGCAATGCTGGTACAGGCACTGGCAGGCAACGCGGTCATCGCCAAGACCCCGACCGACGGCGGCGTCGCCTGCCTCACCCTGGCCAGCGCGCTCGCCGCACGCGAGGGGATCCCCGTCACCCTCGTCAGCGGCAGCGGACGCGAGCTGTCGGAAGCGCTCGTACGCGCGCCCGAGATCGGCTGCGTCTCCTTCGTCGGCGGCCGCGACACAGGCGCCGCGGTGGCAACCGCCGTCGCCGACCTCGGCAAGCGACACGTACTGGAACAGGAGGGCCTGAACACCTGGGGCATCTGGAACTGCACGGACTGGGACGCGCTGACCGCGGTCATCCCCAAGCTCTTCGACTACGGCAAGCAGCGCTGCACCGCCTACCCGCGCTTCGTCGTCCAGCGCGCCCTGTTCGACGAGTTCCTGGCGGCCTACCTCCCGGCGGTCCGCACCCTGCGCATCGGTCACCCGCTCGCGGTCGAGCACCCCGACGACCCGTACCCGGCCCTCGACTTCGGCCCGGTGATCAACGCGGCCAAGGCCAAGGACCTCCACGACCAGGTCGCCGAGGCCATCGACCGGGGCGCCGTCCCACTGCACCGCGGCAACCTGGCGGACGCGCGCTTCCTGCCCGGCCAGGACACATCGGCGTACGTCCACCCCGTCACGATCCTCAACCCGCCCCCGTCCTCACCGCTGCACCACGCGGAGCCCTTCGGCCCGGTCGACACCATCGTCCTGGTCGACACCGAGGCCGAGCTGCTCGCCGCCATGAACGCCTCCAACGGCGCGCTCGTCGCCACGCTGTCCACGGACGACAAGTCGACGTACGACCGCCTGGCACCGCAGATCCGTGCCTTCAAGGTCGGCCACGGCAAGCCCCGCTCCCGCGGCGACCGCGACGAACTCTTCGGCGGCTTCGGCGCGTCGTGGCGCGGCGCGTTCGTGGGCGGGGAACTGCTGGTGCGCGCGGTGACGCAGGGGCCGGCGGGGGAGAGGCTGCCGGGCAACTTCCCCGACTACCACCTCATGCCGTGAGGTGAGGGCGAGGCGGGCGGCGTCGGTGATCTTCGGGCGCCGCCCGCCTGCCTCTCGCTGCCCCTCGTTGTCCCTTGCTGTGCCCGGCGACGGGGCGCTTCGCCGCGCCCGCGCCGGCCGCGCTCCTGCACTCGCCGCCACTGAACCCCGTCGTGGCTTCCCGGCCACCAGTCGTTGAGCGCCGCCCCGCGTTGGCCATCGGCGCTGCTGCCACTCGGTCCCGGCTGGGTACGTCTTGGGCGTGCCCAGTGAGCAGCTTCCCGCGCCCCTCGAATCCGTGCTCGGCCACCTCCTCAAGCACATACAGCGGCGACTGGTCCGAGCCAGTGCCGAGGCGCTCGCGCCGTTCGGGATCGACGGCCAGGAACTCGCGGCCCTAGCCGTATTCGCCGCCGGCCACCCGCTCCCGCAGGTCGAGGTCGCCGGCCGCCTCGGCGTCGACCGCCGACTGCCTGCACCGCGCGGAGGGGGCACGCCACGAAATGGAGCGCCGCTTCCTGGCCCCGTTCGGGGAGGAAGGGGCGAGCTCTCTCCTGAGATCACTGCGGGTGCTCGTGGCCGATCCACCTGTCACCGCGTGATCGCGGAGCCCTTACCGTCGGCGAACCGGATCGTGTCCCCTGGGTAGCCCCCGCGTCACCCATGGTGAGACTCCACGGGCACCCCCACCCGGACCCTCGTATCCGCCCCGACAGCCCGGATATGCAGGTGAAAGGCACTCCGAAACATTGGTATTGTTGTCCATGTCGCCGCGGGGAACACCCCCGTCCAGGCGGCAGACACCTAGTCCGGGTGGCGGAATGGCAGACGCGCTAGCTTGAGGTGCTAGTGCCCTTTAACGGGCGTGGGGGTTCAAGTCCCCCCTCGGACACAGACCATATCCCCAACTTGTGCGGGTCGAGCGTAGCCTCGGCTCGCACAAGCTGTTTTCCGGGCTCGTAGGTCAGTTTGAGTCCCAGGTTCTGGTAGACCTCGGCCTTGTCCCGCGGTTCAGCGTCCTCGATGACCTCGCGGAGAGGCCCGAGTGATTTGATCATGGAGTGGATCTCGTCCTTCGTCATCCCAAGGCCCTTGATGGCCCGGCGCGACTGGGCTTGTGCTTCGGCGCGGCGGGCTTGGACCTCGGCGGTCCAGCGGGCGATCAGCTTCGGGTCGGTGCCGGCTTCCAGGGCTTCGCGGTAGCGGGCCAGCTTGGCGTCGCTGTCGGCGATCACGCGAGCCGTTTCCTCTTTGGTGGGAGTGGGGATGCTGTCGGATTGCGCGGCATGCATGAGAGCGATTGTTTCCTCGAGCCGGTGAGGAGCGAAGGCCGTGGAGAGCCAGCGGTCGAGCGGTGGGAGGAGTGCCTGCTCGGGGAGGTAGACCTTGCGGGGGTGGGCGATCTTGTTGGCCAGCCCGTATTCGTTGGGGAAGCGGCAGCGGTGGCAGTCCACGGAACACGTAGGAGTGGGTGGTGCGACGGCGCTCACGGAAGGACCTGGCTCCGTGCTTGCGGGCGCGTAGCTCCTGGACCTCTTGGAAGACCTCGGCACTGACGAGTGGAGTATGGACGATCTCGTTGGACCAGACCCAGGTCTCGGGTCTGTTCCACCGCATGCGGGTCTCGTGGCCGAGGGCGACATTCTCGACGTCAATGAGGATCTCTTCCTTGCGCTGCTTGCTCCAGACCTGGCGGCCCGTGTAACGCGGGTTCGAGAGGATCGAACGCACCGCGCCCTTGGACCAGGCGACACCGCAGCGATGCGGGTTGCGGTCCGGGTCGTACGCGGACGGCGACGGGATGTCTGCACGCGTGAGGCTCTCAGCGATGGCGAAGATGCCGCGTCCGGTCAGGTACTCGCGGAAGATGTACTGCACGACCGGCGTGACGATGGGGTCGGGCTCCAGACGTTGCAGGCGGCGTCCGTCTGCAGCCTTGCTGGGGTTGGGATGGGGGCCGGCGTCCACCAGCCGGTATCCGTAGGGCGGTCGGCCGCCGAGAAAGCGGCCCTCGATCTTGGCTTGGGCGGCCATCGCGCTACGCACGCGGATCTTGATGCGGTTGCGTTCGCCCTTGCTCATCCCGCCGAAGACCGACATCACCAGGTCGTGCGCCTCGGACTCGGGGTCGATCGGACCTCCGGCCTCGGGCACCCAGAGCTGGACGCCGTAGTGGGCGAAGACAGGAAAGGTCAGTCCGAACTGGTTGCCGTAGAAGGCGCGCTGGGGCTCGCCGATCACCACCGCCTCGAACCCGCGGTCGGGGTCCTTGAGGGCTTGGAGCAGTGCTGCGGCGCGGGGCCTGCGCGGCCATGGAATCGACCGTGAGTGTCCGATGTCGAAGAATTCCTGCACGATGACGCCGTGCGTCGCGATGAGGGATTCCGCGCGCAAGATCTGCCAGTTGCGGGATGTCTCGGGATCCTGCTGGTCTTCGGTCGATACCCGCCCGGCGAAGGCAAAACGTGTCGTCATGCCGATCTCTCTTCGTTGTCTGCCGCGCCGCCACGGCTCTCCTCGGTACCTGTGCCGTCAGCGGCGTCCACGCGTTTGTGATGGACGTTCTGAAGCAGTCGGAGTAGCGCTGCCGCGCCGAGCGGAGTGAGCACTGGGGGTTCGGGCGGCGCCGCAACGGTGAACTCCGGTTCTGGAGTTCGGTCCCGCCCAGGTGCTGGTGAAGAGCATGCGCGGGGTCCGTCGGGCTCACCCATCGGAGTGCCTTGATTTCCCCGAGCCCCGATTGCCGATAACGCCGACCGCGGGCCGCGAGACAGCAGCCCACCGGAACGCCAGGCCGGGACCGTGCAACTGGCCAGGCTTGTTACCAGGGTTGAAACTATAGCGCCAGCCGCGTGAAGGTGGCGGGACCAATTTGGTCCGTGATCTCGTGCAGGTTCTCTGGACAGACCCGGCTGGATTGCCTCTGCTGTAAGGAAGTTGGCTGGGGTTGGAGTACCTGTGCCTCCTGCTCCCCTCGATCATGTGGTGTGGCCTGGGAGCTGTGCGATTACCGCACAGCAGGGCAACAGAACTGAGGACGTGCTGTCCCTCTCGCGCTGACCAGGCACCCTGACGGAGTGTCATGGCTCTTCCCTCTCGGCGCAGTAGAACTGGCAGGTGCAACCGAAAAGGCGCTGAGGAGCGGTCAATTTGGACAGAGGCAGCGGCGTATTCTTCTACGCAGGCCGATGCCCTGAAGCGGTGCGCCGTCATCTGCTGACCCTGCCTGCTACCACCCGACTTGGAACTGTCCTCGGTCTCTACGAATCTCGGGCAGCTCAACGTGATGCCGCTATTTAGGCTGGGAGTACGGGTGTTGAGAAGGTGGGGAGTATGGGCGTTGGAGAGTGGGGGACGGACAGCGGGGCCCGACGCTGCCGGGGGCGGCGGACAGATGCTGTGCGCAACCGGGCCGGGATCCTCGCCGCGGCTCAAGAGATATTCGTTGAGCAGGAGCTGGACGCACCCTTGGATGAAATCGCGCGCCGTTCAGGGGTCGGCAACGCCACCCTCTACCATCACTTCCCGGGGCGAGACGCCCTCCTGGCCGAAGTCATCGAGCGGATAGCCGTGATCGCCGCTGATGCGGCGGACGAGGCCGCAGTGCAGGAAGACGATCCCTTCGTCGCGCTGAGCCATTTCGTGCAGACCGTGGCCCGCAAGCGGCTGGCTGCCCTGTGCTGCTTTGTCAGAGGAACTCGTCTGTTTGCGCCCGGAGTTGGCTCAGCAGAAGGATCGGCTGGTTCATTCAGCGCAGCTGTTGCTGACCCGTGCGCAGCAGGCGGGACAGGTGCGTGCGGACGTGTCCCTGGAAGGGATCATTGTGGCCGTCGCCCAGCTCAGCCGCCCGCTGCCAGGCGCCAGTTGGTCAACCACGGACCAGTTCAGCCCGCGCATTCTGCAGCTGTACCTCGATGGCCTGATTGCCTCGGATCCAGTCTGAAGGCCGCTAAAAGAGCGTTTTGTCCCGGCGAGGTTGTTTGGTTCGAGGTTCAGGTGTCGCGCCAGTTCAGGGTGGATTCGCGAGTGAGTCTGCGGCTTATGAGGTCGATCATCGCGACGTGGATTATGGCTTCGGAACGGTGTGGGTGGGTTTCGTAGTCGCGGGCCAGTCGGCGGTGGTGCATCAGCCAGCCGGAGGTCCGCTCGACGACCCAGCGTCGCGGGATCACCTTGAAGCCTTTGACGCCCGGGACGCGTTGGACGACTTCTACGTCGATGCCGAGGCGGGCGCCGTGTTCAATGACTTTGGTGCGGTAGCCGGTGTCGGCCCATGCTTTGGTCACGAGCGGGCGAGTGGCGGCGATGTGGGACATCAGGTGCATGCCGCCGATGTTGTCGGAAACGCTCGCCGCCGTGACCCAGACAGCCAGGAGCAGGCCGAGGGTGTCCACCCCGATATGGCGCTTGCGACCTGCGATCTTCTTGCCGGCATCGATGCCCTGGCTGGTCGCGGGCACGTTCGCGGAGGTCTTCACGCTCTGCGCGTCCAGCACGCAGGCGGTTGGTTCGCCGTCGCGGCCTTCGGCCTCCCGGAGCAGGCGCCGCAGGAGGCCGTTGAGTTGGTCGAAGACGCCTTCTTTTTGCCAGGCGGCGAAGTAGCCGTAGACCGTCTCCCACGGCGGGAAGTCGTGGGGCAGGTAACGGCCAGGCAATGCCGGTGCGGTCGACGTAGAGGATGGCGTCCAAGATGCGGTGCAGGTCATGCTCAGGCGGGCGACCGATGTCGAGACCCTTGCCTCTGCGCTCAGCCCGCCAGGTGGTGAGCGTGGGCCCGATCAGTTCCCAGCGCGCATCGGAGAGGTCGCTGGGATACGGGCGCTGTCGCGTCATGTTTCGGTAGTACCGTCGAGCAGGCCGCCTCCCCAGGGCGCAAACGAGGTCAACCGGGGGCGTGTTGGGATCAGACAGGAGCGAACGGAACGAAACGGGTTGCCGAACGGCGACACGAATCCCTTGCCCCGTATCAGACACGTCTGCCCCGAGAGCCCCATACCGGCTCGGTCTGCGAAGCGCCACCAAACAACCTCGCCGGGGCAAAACGCTCTTTTAGAGGGTGTTTAGGCCTTATTGCTGGTTGTTTCAGTAGTTATCGGCTGCGGAGTAAAAGGGGCGGTTGAGGTTGGTGGGGTCCTCGGTGCAACAGTCACGCTTTTGAGAGGGTCTTGGCCTGGCTGCTCCTGTTTCATCCCAACACGTCGCGTGGTGCGCCGTCTGCTTCGGGCGCTGGTCTGAGCGCCCGGGCTTGGCGGGTAGTCCGAGACCGTGTCCGAACGTCGCCGTTATCCCAGCGATCTGTCCGATGCCCGGTGGGAGTTGGTCGAACCGGTCCTGACCGCCTGGCGGTCCGAGCGTCGAGGCCACGGCCTAGACATCGGCCGGCCCCCTGACCATGACCTGCGCAGCCTCCTGGACGCGGTCCTCCATGTGAACCGGACCGGGATCCCGTGGCGTTATCTGCCGCACGACTATCCGCACTGGAACACCGTCTATGCCTACTTCGCCCGCTGGCAGGAAGAAGGCGTCTTCGACCAGCTCAACAGCCTGCTGCGTCGCCAAGTGCGCAGGCAGGAAGGCCGCGAGGAAGAACCGACCGCCTGCGTCATCGACTCGCAGAGCATCAAGACCTCCACCAATGTTCCCGCCCACGGGCAGGGTATCGACGCCGGCAAGAAGATCGTGGGCCGTAAGCGCAGCATCGTCATCGACACCGTCGGACTTCTCCTCGGAGTCCTGGACACCGCTGCGAGCGTGCAGGACTCCATCGCGGGCCAGAGCCTGATCGAGAAGGTCGCCGCCGAGCACCCAACCGTTCGCAAGACCTGGGTCGACGGCGGCTACCGCCAGCACCTCGTCGAACATGCCGCCACCCTCGGCATCGACATGCACATCGTCCGCCGCAACCCCACCACCAGTGGTTTCACCGTCCTGCCACGTCGCTGGACGGTCGAAAGAACGCTGGGCTGGCTCATGAACCACCGGCGCCTGGCCCGTGACTACGACGCACACCCGCACCGCTCCGAAGCCATGATCCACCTCGCGATGATCAACCTCATGACACGTCGACTGACCGCGGAATCCACCCCGAGCTGGCGCGGCACTCGAACCAGCATCAATCTGGCAATCCGGGATGAAACAGCGAGAGACAGCACCCTCTGAGAGGTAGCGCAGATAGGCGGGGTGGCGGTCTTGGCAACAGAACGGGCACAGGTCTCGATGATCATTGAGTTGCGACGCTCTGTGATCACTGGGGCTGCGCCCGCGCTGCCGTCATGGCTGACCGAAGTGCTGCGGGGCCGCCGATGGGCCAGGGGTTCGCGAATCAGTCACGAGGCCCGGACATGTCGGTCAGGCCATCACAGACCGCGGTTCGAGGAAGCCCTCAAGACCGAAGGTGCCGTATTCCCGCCCGATGCCCGACTGCTTGAACCCCCCGAACGGGGACAGCGGCTCGTAGCCACCGTTGATCGCCACCCGGCCCGCCTCCAGCCGCGACGCGATGCGATGCGCTCGCGCGGGATCCGACGAGAACACGTAGGCGTGCAGGCCGTATTCGGTGTCGTTGGCGATCTCGACGGCGTGGTCCTCGTCGCGGTAGGTGATGATCGACAGCACCGGCCCGAAGATCTCCTCGCGTGCGATCGTCATGTGGTTGGTGACGTCCGCGAACAGGGTCGGTCGTACGAAGTATCCGTCCGCGAGGCCCTCCGGGCGGCCGGGTCCGCCGACGACGATCCGGGCGCCTTCCTCGGCACCACGACGGATGTAGCCCTGGACGCGCTCCCACTGCCGTTCGCTCACCATCGGACCGATGACGGTCGCCTGGTCGCCCGGGTCGCCGACGGGAAAGTCTGCCATCTTCGCCGTGGCGACAGCGAGCATCTCGTCCAGTCGGTTCTCCGGGACGAGGATGCGGGTGCCGGCGACGCACGCCTGGCTGCTGTTGGCGAACCCGGCCATCAACGCGCCTGTGACGGCTTCCTCGAGATCGGCGTCGTCGAGGATGATCGACGGAGACTTCCCGCCGAGTTCGAGCGTCAGGCTCTTCATCGTCTCGGCCGCCTCGCGGAAGATGATCTTGCCGACTGCGGTCGAGCCGGTGAAGGAGATCTTGGCGACGTCAGGGTGGCGGGTGATCGCGGATCCGACGACATCGCCGCGCCCCGTCACGATGTTGAAGACGCCTCGGGGCAGTCCGGCCTCGTGGAGTGCCTGGGTCACGACATGGGTCTGTGTCGCGCTCATCTCGCTCGGCTTGATGACGACGGTGCAGCCGGCCGCCAGAGCGGTCGCGAGCTTGTCGCAGATGATGAACGGATCGGAATTCCACGGCGTGATCAGGCCGGCGACGCCGATCGGCACCATCTCCACCGTTGCGTTGCCGACATGCCGTGCGAAGTCGAATCCCTCCAACGTCGTGATCATGTCGGCGATCGCACCGGGAGCCGAATCGACCATCCATGCGTTGCGCACCGGCGCGCCGTACTCCATGAGGACGGCGTCCGCAATTTCGTTCCTTCGCGCGGCGACCGCGGCCTGAAGCCGGCGCAGTGCGTCCAGCCGCTCTTCCTTCGATGTCGCGGACCAAGCCGGCAGTGCACGCTTCGCCGCTGCAACAGCCGCCGCTGTATCGACCTCGTCGGCGAGCTGGACCTGTCCGATCACTTTCCCGGTGGTGGGATTGAACAGGTCGGCGAGTTCCGTGCCGTGCGGGGTGACGAACTCACCGTCTATGTAGATCTTGTTGATCAGGTTCTCTTGCATGGTGGTCTCCTGGGGTTGTTCGCCGCACAAACCCACAAAGTGGACCGGCGGTTGTCGGTATTGCGGCCGCCGTGCCCGGTTGGGCGCATGCCAAGGCCCAATCGATGCAGCATGGTTGGCTGCCACGGCGTGGCTGAAGGTTCGGATTAGGCGGGTTGCGTCGAAGACGCTGTCCGCACCGTCACGTCGTCGAAGACGATCTCGACCAGCGGGCTGTATGCGAACCACTCGTCGAAGTTCTGGCGTCGGCTGACCCGCGCCGCAATCTCGGGCCGGTTCTGCAGGTCGAGGACCGCGGTGATCACTCGCCGCCGTGTCGGCTCGTCAACCGGCGCCGCGGTCGCGGGCAGGTCGGCCGTGACCCCGTGTTTGAGATGTACGACGAACCGTGGATTGGCCTGCAGGTTCGCGTACCAGTTACGAGGTCCGGGCATGCCAGTCAGGTACCAGCGGCCGTCGATGCGGTGGAACCAGATCTCGATGCGCCGCGCGATGCCGCTGCGTGCACCCAGCGTCGTGACGTCGATCGTGCGCTCGGCCGCCGAAGAGTCCGGCCCGATGGCAAGGGCGCGGGCGACGGCGTCGTCCACAGTCACCGCCCGGCCCGCTCTTCATCGCCGAGGAGCGCGTCGCAGTCCTCGATTTGGGATCGGCCCAGCGTGCGGTACTTCATGATTCTCTCCATCGGAGGTGATCGGAGCGCATTCGGTGAGCGGTCGGCGACCTTCATTACCCGCCTCCTGCTTCATCCCGGAATTGGTGGACAACTCCGGTACCTCCATGGAAACAACGTCACGGACTCTGCGCCAGCAAGATCCTCTCGCTTCGTTGCACAATCCTCTTCGCTCGGTCGGCTTTCACGGCAGCGCCGCACCAGCGGGAACGGCTCCGCTACGCATTCGCTCCGCATCAATGCTGGGCGGGACACCGAACTGGCGCCGGTACTCCCGGCTGAACTGGGAGGGATTGTCGTATCCGACGCGGTGTCCGACGCCGGTGATGTCGTTGGGACGATTCACCAGCAGCAATCTCGCCGCCTGCAGCCGGATTTGTTTCTGGAACTGGATCGGGGTCATCGCCGTTACCGTCTGAAAATTCCGGTGGAAAGCAGAGACGCTCATGCCGGAAAGCTGCGCTACCTCCTCGACCCGGAACGGCTGGGTGTAGTTCTCCCGGATCCACTGCACCGCACGTCTGATGTGCGTCAGGCTGCTGTCGGCCAGGCCGAGCTGGCGAACGACGTCGCCTTGTTCCCCGGTCATCAATCGCCAGAGAATTTCGCGCTTGACCAGCGGGGCCAGCGCCTTCCGGTCCTGTGGCCGGTCGAGCAGGCGCACCAGCCGTACGACAGCGTCGAGCAACTCGTCGGGGGCGTCACTGACTGCGATTCCCGGGCGTACGGTGCCGGGGCGCCCAGGCAGATCCCCCGGCCCTGCTCGTAGCAGCAGCTCCGCTATGGCGGCAGGTTCCAGAGTCATCCCCAAACCGAGCGTGGGGGGACCCGGGGCGGCGTCGATGAAATGCCCCGTCACCGGGAGGTCGACCGAGGCGATGAGGTACTGACCGGCGCCGTACTCGTAGACGCGGTCTCCCAGTGCCAGACGCTTGCGGCCCTGAGCGATCACCGCCAGGACCGTGCCAGACATCGCGGACTCCGGCGGCACGGCGTGGTCGGCCTTGCAGATCCGGACGCCGTCGATGGCAGTGGTCGGATCGGGCCGCGCATGCCGTTCCAGCAGGTCGCGAAGTTCGCCCAGAGACATATCTCAATTGCAGCACATGACCCGCGGTGACCTTTAGGACCGAGAGGAATGTGCAAGAACTCGCGAGTTTCGTCATAAGAGCTCGCGCAGATAGTAGAACAGGCACAGGGCCTAGCGATCATGGAGTTGCGACGCTCTGTGATCACTGGGAGACCTGTGCCTGCACTGCCGTCATGGCTGACCGAACCCCTCTGGGACCAATTCGCGGCGCTGTTGCCACAGCGGCCGGCCTACGATCCGGCCCACCCGCTGGGCTGCCACCGCCCGCGGATCAGTGACCGGATCGTCTTCGACAAGCTGCTGCAACTCCTGCGGTTCGGCTGCTCCTACCAGGCGATCGCCGACACGACCTGCTCAGCCACCACGATCCGCAACCGGCGCGACGAGTGGATCCAGCTCGGCGTCTTCGCCAGACTCAAGCAGATCGCGCTGGACTCCTACGACCGGATCGTCGGCCTCGTCCTCGACCAGATCGCCGTCGACGGCTCCATCACCAAGGCCCCCGGCGGCGAGGCCACCGGACGGTCACCGGTCGATCGCGGCAAACAGGGCCTGAAACGCTCGGACATGACGGACGGTTACGGAATCCCGCTGGGCCGAGTCCTGGCCGGGGCCAACCACCACGACTCCCCGCTGCTCGCCCCGACCCTGGACCGCCTGGACGACCTGGCACCGCTGCCCGACGACATCACCGTCCACCTGGACGCCGGCTACGACTCGGACACCACCCGCACCCTGCTCAGCGAACGCGGCCTGCACGGCCGCATCTCGCACAAGGGAGAGAAGGCGCCGATCCAGGCAAGCCAGAGGTGGCACGTAGAACGCACCCACGCCTGGCAGAACGCCTTCCACCGCCTCGCCCGCTGCTACGAACGCCGTACCACCGTCATCGACGCCCTTCTTCGACCTCACCGACACCATCATCACCGTACGTAGTCTGATCCGTCAGGCATGGACGACTCACCGCTGGGCCGAACGCCCCACCCGGCGACCATGACCCCACGCCTACCTGCGCGGCCTCTTATTCTTTCCCCTCCCTGCCGTGCAATCTCGGCCGGGCGAGGGGGTCCCCGCCTGGTCGGTTACGACTGGGTGAGGCTTCATGCGCTCGGCAGCCCAACCGCCTGGCTGGTGCTTCGCGGTCTCGCGGTTGTGGCACGACGTGCAGAGCGGATGCAGAGAGACCACGCGCCCGGATCGGCGACACCCCGAGCGACCAGCGCACGCCGTGACTCGGGGAAGTGGTCAGCAACGGTTGCTGCTTTGGTGTCGAGCACGCACCACGGATGTGCGTACAGGTAGCGCTTACGGATGTTCGGTCACCGCCGTCCATACGAGCTGGTGCCCGGTGTCTCCCGCTGCGCTGTGGCTTCCCGCTCATGTGTCGGGCAGTGTCCGCCCGTGGTCAGTTCGGGGCAGTCGGGGTCAGAGCAAGGGGGCGGGTTTACGGGGCTTGGGGCAACTCCGGTGCAGGGACGGGTCTGTAGGCACGAGCCGCTAAGCTGTTGGCGGCAACGCACTAGCTCAGGGGGTGAGATGGAAGAGACTGAACCCACGATCGATACGGGACTTGATCTGATCTATGGCCAACACTGGGCCATACAAATCAAGACGCTTAAGGGGCAGCGATCGATTGAAGAAATCGCAACCGCCATTCAATGTATTGGGCGTTCCGTTCGTAGAGATGAGTGGCATGGGCTAGGCCCGAACGCAATTCTCGACGTACCTGTATTGGAACCCAGCAGGGGTTGGAACGTTGTCGATCACGCAGCGGACCTAGAAGCGACAGTTTCATCTCTCGATGAGGACCCATACTTCAATGGTTCTCATTGGTCTCTCGCCCCGTGGTCGCCTGAAAACAGGCGCGACGCTCGTGAACGTCTCAGGGTACTAGCTGAAAATCTGCGTTCGGCGTCCACGGCCAACGAGCGACGTATTGCCGTGCGAGAATTTCTTGCTTCTCTGGCAGAGATGATTTCCTGTCTCCTGCGCTACCTCGGGCGAGTCCTGATGCTGCTGCTTTCCCTATTGCTGGGCAGCATGGTGCGGAACGATGTGCCTGCGTGGACTCTCGACCCGCTTAACGCGTCGCCACAGGTCAATCCCCGCGGCCCGAACTCCTCCTTCCCCGTGACAATTCACCGGGGCGGGCATCGCAGCAGTGCGCTGGGGAGCGCCGTACTTGCTGCCTGAATGACCCGCCGACCATTTAAGGTCGGAAGGCTCAACACCGTGTTTCAACTTCCGGACGGAGCCCCGTGGGGTGCCGTGCTGGTCTTCAGCTTGCTCGGATTGCTTCTGTTCGCGTGCATGGCCATCGTCCGGGGCATCTGGCCCCAGGATTCCAAAGATCGAAAAGAGCTGTTGCAGGAGTGGCAACGTGAGCGTGCGCGGCGAAGTCTCTCCGCCCGGCGACGACGAGAACCCTGACTAGGAATCCTTGCGGCTACAGGCACGGGGTGGGACTACTGCGGGACTACCGCCGAACCGTGGTGCTCACCGATCATGCATGATGCGCTTGGGGCATGGCATCGACTAATCAGCCCGAGCATCGTGTAGCCGCTTTCGAACTCCGCTGCGGCGGGCTGCACGTGACGATTCAATGCGTCCCTGGATGGGGTGGTGGTAGCACTCGCCACGACCACGGGAAGTGGGCTCGCGGCGTGGCTTACGTCCCGATGGTGACGCTCGGGGCAGCCGGGTACCGAGCAAGGGGGGGCGGGGCTTGCGAGGCATGGGGCTATGCGGAGAACTTCCTGTGGATGACGTTCTAGCTTTGACCGACGAGTGCGCGATCAAAAAGCGCCACAAAGGCCACACGGTGATTCCGAAATCATGACAAAAGGTGAGAAAGGGAGGGGGGTGGGTGACACTCAGTGCCAGGTGCGGGCTCAATCGGTGACCCCGAGTGCACTCTCTGAAAGCCGAATTGGGGATGGTAGAGGGGTGTAGGCGCATCCAGCTCTGCAAGTGACTTGATGGAGGGTCAGCGAATGGAGCCCGAGCAGAACGCCCCGGTCCTGGACATCCGTATTGGCGGATTCCGCATGACCATGCAGCGCATCCCCGTGAAGTTCTTGACGTTGCTCTCTGCTAGTGCGTGCTCGGGGTTCGCAGCGTGGATCACGAATCGATGAGGTTCACTCGCCCCCGTTCGTCACCTCGGGTACTCCTCTGTACCGTCTGACTGTCCGTTCGTTCAGCTTGGGATCAGGCAGCCGGTTCGAGTCCGGCCGTCACGGTCTCTGCCCTCTTGCTCGTTCTGCACACGTCCGAACTCGCCTGGCACGTCCTCACCAAGAAGGCACGCCGTTGGGTAAAGGGGCACATCAGGAAGGGGGGAAGGAGCATGGTTCCTATTAACCCGTCCGTCTTCGTGGCGGGGGTTGGTGTCGCGGGAGGCGTCTACCACCTGACCCATGCTGAGCGAACGGCCACCAACTAGAACGGGGGCACGATCGCCCCAAAGTCCTCGCGGGTCTTGAGGTTGTGGCAGTTCTTACACGTCGGCTGCACGTTCTCGTCTATGTCGTCGCCACCCAGAGCGAGCGGCTGCACGTGGTCCACGTCCACTACGTCCGCGAGGGCGAGCGACTCGCACCGTGCACAGCGGGCGCCACCATGGGCACCGATGAGAGCGCGGAGCCGAGCGGCTGCCTACCGTCAACCCAGACGCCTGATGCCGCTGACCTTGTTGCCGCCGTCGTACCCATGCGGGCCACCGCGCTCACTGGCCCGCACGCTCTGGCTGTCCATAATGGCCGTACTGGGAGTGGGATCACGGCCGAGCTGCACCCGCTTGCGTTCACGCAGCGCCGTCAACATCCGCTCCCACACGCCTTCTTGCTGCCATCGCGGTCAGTAGTGGTAGACGGTCTGCCACGGCGGCAGGTCGTGCGGCAGCAGTCTCCAGGCACAGCCGGCCCGCAGTTAGTACGCCAACGCGTTGAGGATCTCCCGCCGCATGTGTTTCGCCGGTCGTCCACCGGGCTTGACCGCCGGATCCAACGGACGGAGGATCTCCCGCTCCGCATCAGACAGATCCGTGGAGTAACCGGTACGCAGCCCGCACACCCAAATCCCCGAAAGTATGCTATTCCGCGACTCAACACCCCGGGACGCGAAGGGACGTTTTCACTTCATTCCTACAGAAATGAAGTGAGTGGAGAAATGTACTACTACGATTACAAGGTGAAGCTGGGCGGAGGGGAGAGAAGGTGAGAGTTCGCTATCTGGGCGCCCCGGACGCGCTTCCCAACCCTGTCGATGGCAGTTACCACTTCATTCCGGGGCAAGAATACGTCGTACTCGAACTGCATGTACGGAGTGACGGTTCTTCCTCCCTGCGAATCGAGCACTCGCCAGGCGACCTCGCTGGCCTGTACAGCGGGAAGTACTTTGAGCAGGTGTCGGACGCCATCCCTTCCCAGTGGAGGGTGGAGATCTATCGGCGAGGTGGGCTGAGCATGGGGCCAAAGGAATGGATCGCAGGAGATTTCTGGGAGCGAATGATGGAACGTGACCCGGAAGCGGAGGCTGCCTTTGAGGTGACACGCGACGCGATCCTGGCTGAGGATCCGGTCGCCTGATCCAGTCAGACAAAAGATGCGGCGGCTTCAGAGGGTCTTTGTCCTCTCGAAGCCGCCGCACCTGTCTTGTCCCACTCGGTGACGCGCCCCCCGATCGGTCCCATCCTCTCCGTCAACCCCGTCCTCGCCCGCGACGACCATGATTCCCTCAACGGATACGCCAACAACATCACCGTCACCAAGTCCGACTCCACTGGCCTGCGGCCGATCACGGACTGCGAGCACGGGTGCAGTGACGGCCGCTACCGTGACCACATGACGCTGGGTCCCAACGGGACCTGGGTCGACCACTCCACCAAGACCTTCCGGTACCAGAAGGCGGGCGGCGGCACCGGAAGCGGCACCATGACCGTCCCGGCCCGCACGGACGGAGGCCACGAAACGGCGCAGGTGACGTTCATGAAGGGGCCTGACCCAAAGCCCCAGAAGGTAGTGCTGGGCGTCGTCATAGGCGTAGCAGCAGTCGTGGTCGCCGCCCCGGTGGCCGTCGCCCTGGGTGGGGCTGCCTGGCCACAGCCGCGGTATGCGCTGCGGAAATCGCGGAGATGGCGATAGGCCGCGCCTCCGGCGGAAACGCGGTCGTGGGCGCCGCGACCGTCGCGGCCGGCACCAAGATGCTGACCGCGGGCAAGAGCCTGCCGGAGGGTCCGGCGACCCTGTACGGCCCGTTCCACCGGCTCGCCTCGTCGACCCACCGTGTGGACAACGTCAGGGCCATCGTCGAGTTCGGGGAACTGTGGGGCATGACCCCGAGATGGGGCGGCAACGCCACGGTCCACAATGGTCGCTGCCGGTCTGCCGGCCCTAGTCGCAGTGCCTTAGGGCTGGGCTCAGTCCACGCCTCCGCCGTCTCCTTGTGCGCTGCTACTGCCGGGGTGTGCCACCTCCTCGATCCGGCCTGGCGCCTGGGTCGGCCCGTCTCGATGGCCGGTCCTTCGCTGCTGTTGTCGCGGATCACGGCCACTAGGACCCTGGATCTTGCCGCGCCGATGCGGAGTTGTTTGCGCAGTGTCTCGGCGGAAATTGGGCGTTGGTGTAGTTCCCGGTGGCGGGTGTCCTCTCGCCGGGCCCGCTCCAGGAGGTCGTCGTACGCAGGCTGCCTCCCAGCGGCTGCGTCTGCATCCATCGTCGAACCGTTGGCGTGCGCTCCGGCTGTGGTCCATGTCGGCTGTTCGTCCCGGCTCTGGATGTCGCTGATGGCCCGCAGAAGACCGGGACCGACCTCCGCCCAGCCGATCAGAAGCAGTGGTCCAACCGCGTCGAATGCGGCCTTGCCGATGTCCCCGGAGAGCAGCGGATCGGTGACGTTCAGGGCCAGGGTCATCACGCTGGAGAAGATCAGCAGTCGCCGGGCCGGGCGCAGTTGCTCGGGGTTGCGCCGTGCAGGGCGAGGTGGCGGATGCCCAGGAGTAGTCCGAGTACCGACAGGTCCACCGCGGGGGCTACCAGGGGTGCGACCCAGGCTGGCACGCCGAGGCGCAGGGCCAGGGTCCATACGTTGCCGAAGCCGAAGAGGAAGGTCAGGCCGATGACGGTGGCCATGGTCATCGTTACCGCGCGCAGGGTGCGGCCCTGCTCGAATATCCCGGTCGAGCGAACATCGGCGTCCACCCTTGTCGAGGCGGCCCTCACGGCGCATCATCCGAAGTAGCAGATCCCGACCGCCCTCGGCTGGCGCGTGGGTCGACCTGAATCTCCAGGTCGGCGCGTAGCACGACCGATTGGGCTTTCGGTTCGACTCCGACCTCGGACACATCTTTGCCCCACAGGCCCCGTTCCGCGGGCAGGGGAAACTGGCACTCGCCTCCGGCTCCCGGCCGGGCGCGGGCGCTTTGTCGTTCCGGCGGTCTTCTGGCCTCTCCTGCCTTCCTTGAGTCGGTGAGCTGGGGGTGTGGTCAGCCGGTCGTGATCCTTTCTCCGTGAGGAGTGTCCGCGGTCAGGGTCCGGGGTCTCGGGTTGAAGGTCAGCGAGATGGACTCGGTCCGGAGGTGTTCTATGGAGGAGTAGTGCGGGCAGGTGGGGCAGGACGCGGTCCTCACGCAGGTAGCGTTGGGTTTCCGACGAGACGTGGACGGGGTGGCGCTGGAGTGTCCGTGGCGGCACCGGTAGGCGGGTCGGCGGGCCCGGCAGGATTCCATCCGGCGCTTGCAGGCGCCGTAGCGCAGTAGTCCTGCCAGGAGGTATGTCCGGCCTGGGGCGGTGGGCGGGTCGGCGCGGAGGTGTTGGACGGTGATGAAGTCGGCCTGGCTGGCCAGGGCGAGGTGCGCGGGCGCGGTGGAGATGATCCAGTCGGCGGGGGTGTTCCCGCGCATGATGTCGCGGTGGCCGAGGCTTTTTGTGCCTTGTTGTCTCGCCTGGCCCGAACTCGCCTCCCGTTCCCGACGCGTCGTGTGGTCAGGCCGACGCCTCGGTGAGCCGGTCCAGATCCGCGTCCGCCAGACGCAGCGATTCCACCGGTAGGAGCGCGGGAAGCTGTCCCGCCGCGTAGCAACGGCCGGCGAGAGCGCATCCGGTCTTTCCAATAGTTGCGGCGGAGCCACCGACGTCATTCAAACCGTCATTCCCGTGGTCGCCGGGCAACAGCATGTGGAAGCGGGCTTTGCGCGCACAGCGATCCGCAGGCTTGGCCCGGTACGGCTGTGACCGTATCCCTCACCCGTCGTACGGCAGACGTTGTACGGGCCAGTGACGGTGCCCGGGGGATGTGCGGATGAGCCGCGGACGACACCTTTGGCACGACGAACTCGACGCCATGTCTTGACTCTTCGTCTCTCGCCCTGCCACACCCCATTGCGCGCGAACCGGCCGGAGCATTTCGGCGCGGTCCGCGGGAGGACAGACCATGCAACGCCTATTCGCCGGCATCGCCGCCGCCTCACTTCTGCTCGTGGCCACGGCCTGTGGATCGTCCGGAGATTCCGGCGACGCCGCGTCGGAAAGCGGGGGTACCACCAAGGTCAAGGTCGGGGTCATTCCGATCGTCGACGTGGCCCCCATCTATCTCGGCCAAAAGCAGGGGATCTACAAGAAGTACGGTCTCGATGTCTCGATGACCACGGCGCAGGGCGGCTCGGCCATCGTGCCGGGCGTGGTCAGCGGCCAGTTCCAGTTCGGTTTCAGCAACACGACGTCGCTGATGGTCGCTCAGAGCAACGGCATACAGGTGAAGGCGGTCTCCAACGGTGCGGCGACCACCGGCGTGGACGGCGACGACTATGGCGCGCTCGTCGTCAAGAAGGGCAGCTCTCTCAAGTCCGCGAAGGACTTGGAGGGCAAGACGGTTGCAGTCAACACGCTGAAGAACATCCTCGACACCTCGGTCCGCGAGTCCGTGCGCAAGGCCGGGGGTGACCCGTCGAAGGTGAAGTTCGTGGAGCTGGCCTTCGACCAGATGCCCGCCGCTCTGGAGAAGGGCCAAGTGGACGCCGCGATGGCGGTCGAGCCCGCACTGACCACCATCCTGAACCAGGGGGGTGTGGAGATCGCGTCACCCTACGTGGACGTGGCCAAGGATCTCACCGTCGCCATGTACTTCACCTCGCAGTCGTATGCGACGAAGAACCCCGATGTGGTGAACAAGTTCCAGCAGGCCACCGCGGAGGCGCTGAACTACGCGAACAGCCACCCGGACGAGGTCCGCGACATCGTCGCCACGTACACGGAGATCCCCGCCTCCGTCCTGTCGAAAGTGACGCTGCCGAAGTGGCCCGAGGACATCAGCCGGTCCTCGGTGGAGACCCTGGAGAAACTCGGCGAGCAGGACGGCCTGTTCAAGACCGCGCCGGACCTGGATGAGCTGCTGCCGTGAGGATTCCGAACATCGCACTCGGAGCGGCAGGGCTCGCGACCTTCCTCGCCCTCGGCGAGGCTGTGCCGCGGCTCGGCCTGGTCGACGCCGACTACTTCTCGCCCCCGAGCAGGATCGTCGGCGCGCTGCGCGAGGAACTCGGCGATGCCGCCTTCTGGTCGGCACTCGGGGACACGCTGACAGGCTGGGTCATCGGCCTGGGGATCGCGTCGGGCGCGGCCGTCCTCTGTGGCCTGCTCATCACCGTTGTGCCATTTCTGCGCCAAGTGACGGCGTCGACGATCGAGTTCCTGCGTCCCATCCCGTCCGTGGCACTGATCCCGCTGGCCGTACTGCTGTACGGCTCCGAACTGCGCTCGGTGCTTCTGCTGGTGGTCTACGCGTCGTTCTGGCAGGTGCTCATCCAGGTGCTGTACGGCGTCCAGGACGTGGACCCCGTCGCCGACGAGACGGCACGGTCGTACGGGCTCGGGACCTGGGCACGCATCAGGCATGTGACGTGGCCGACGGCACTGCCCTACGTCATGACCGGAATCCGGCTCGCCGCGGCGGTTGCCCTGGTGCTCGCCATCACTGCGGAACTGGTCATCGGAGCACCCGGACTGGGGTCGCTGATCGCGGTCGCCCAGGCGTCGCAGGCCGTGCCCGACATGTACGCGCTGATCACGGTGACCGGAGCCCTGGGGCTCCTGATCAACCTGGGGGCCCGAGCGGTGGAGCGGCGAGCCCTGGCATGGCACCAGTCCGTACGGGGGGAGACCGTACTGTGAGGGCGCTGACACGACAGGTGCTGTTCGCGGTCGGCCTGCCTGCGGTGCTGCTGGGACTGTGGTGGGCCGCGTCGGACGGGAGCACCGACCCGTTCTGGCCGCCGCTGCGCACGATCCTTCAGATCTTCCCCTCGGTGTGGACCGGCGAACGCCTGCGCGCAGAGCTGCTGCCCAGTGTGCTGCGTCTGGCCGGCGGCTACACGCTCGCGGGCGTCGTGGGCATCGGCCTGGGCACCGTCATCGGTTCCTACCGTGGGATGCGCGCCTTCTGCGAGCCCGTACTGGAGTTTCTGCGGGCAGTGCCGCCCCCGGTGCTGGTGCCGGTGATCATGCTGTTCGCGGGCATCGGCGACACGATGAAGATCGTGGTGATCGCCAGCGGGTGTGTCTGGCCGGTCCTGCTGAACACGGTGGAGGGCGTGCGCGCGGTCGACTCGGTCATGCTGGAGACGGCGCGTTCCTATCACGTCCGCGGTGTCGGGCGGCTGCGCAACTTGGTGCTGCCCTCGGCGAGTCCGCAGATCGTCGCCGGTCTGCGCCAGGCCCTCTCGATCGGCATCATCCTCATGGTCATCAGCGAGATGTTCGCGGCGAACAACGGCATCGGCTTCACCGTGGTCCAGTTTCAGCGCAGTTTCGCCATCCCCGACATGTGGACCGGAATCCTGCTCCTGAGCCTGCTCGGATTCCTGCTCTCCCTTGCCTTCTCTTTCGCTGAGCGCCGGGTGCTCGGCTGGTACCACGGCCTGCGCGCGTCCACCCGGCGGTCGTGAGTGAACATTCCGAAAGGGCGAACCATGCTCGACGTACGTGGCCTCCGGAAGACCTACCAAGGGTCCGGCCGGCAGGTGGAGGCGGTCCGCGACCTCACCTTCACCGTGAAGGCCGGTGAACTCGTCTGTCTGGTGGGACCGTCGGGCTGCGGCAAGACGACCCTGCTGAAGTGCATGGGCGGCCTGCTCAGCCCGACCTCGGGACAGGTGCTCCTCGACGGCGTACCGGTGACCGGCCCGCCGCCCGGAATGGCGATCGTCTTCCAGGAGTACGGGCGCAGCCTCTTCCCCTGGATGAAGGTCGCCGGCAACGTCGAACTCCCCCTGAAGGAGAAGGGGATACCGAAGGCGAAACGCCGGGAGCTGGTCACCGACGCACTGCGGTCGGTGGGACTCCCGGACGCCGCCGACGCCTACCCCTGGCAGTTGTCCGGGGGGATGCAGCAGCGCGTGGCGATCGCCCGCGCGCTCGCCTACGAGCCCCAAGTCCTCCTGATGGACGAGCCGTTCGCGGCGGTCGACGCGCAGACCCGCGCCGACTTGGAGGACCTGGTACGGGTCCTGTGGCACGAGCGCGGGATCACCATCCTCTTCGTCACCCACGACATCGACGAGGCGGTCTACCTCGGCGAGCGGGTAATCGTCCTCTCCGCCTCGCCGACCATCGTGCAGGACGAGCTCCACATCGACCTGCCCGACGAACGGGATCAACTGCACACCCGGGTCGCCCCTCGCTTCACCGAACTGCGAACCCACGTCTACGAGCAGATCCAGGCGGCGAAGCGAGCCGTCCGGACGGACACGTCCACGACGTCGCCTGTGTCGACCGCGTCCGCAACTGGCGGGCATCCGACCGGCTGAGCACCGGCCGGCCTCCCGATCGCCGCTGCCGTCACCGTCCCGGCCCTTGGCCTTCACGGGGAGAGTGACGGGCGGCGGCGATCTCCATCGCCGTAGCCGGAGACGAACTCTCCGCTCTGTCGTAGGGTGACGGCATGAAGGACGCCATGATCCGGGTGGTCATCGCCGACGATCAAGCTCTGCTGCGGGGTGGATTCCGCATTCTGATCGACTCGGCCGACGACCTGGAGGTGGTGGGAGAGGCTGAGACTGGCCACGAGGCCATCGAAGTCGTCCGCCGCACCACACCGGACATTGTGCTGATGGACATCCGTATGCCGGAGTTGGACGGTCTGGCGGCCACGCGGGAGATCACCGCGGATCCGGATCTGGACAGCGTCCGCATCGTGATCCTCACCACCTACGAGGTGGACGAGTACGTCCTGCAGGCCCTGCGGGCCGGGGCGTGCGGCTTTCTGGGGAAGGGCATGCGCCCCGCGGAACTGCCGGAGGCCATCCGAGTTGCGGCGCGCGGCGAGGCACTGCTGTCGCCCAAGGCCACTCAGACCTTGATCACGAAGTACCTTTCGCTGCCCGACGGACCGCCGGCCGCCCTCTCCGGAGAACTGGCCGAACTCACCGACCGCGAGCGGGAGATCGTGGCGCTGGTGGCCGAGGGACTGTCCAACCAGGCGATCGCCGAGTACCTGATCATCTCTCGTCAGACCGTCCGCACCCATGTGCACCGGGCCATGGCCAAGATCGGGGCTCGGGACCGGGCACAGCTCGTGGTGAGCGCCTACCAGGCAGGGCTCGTCCGCCCCGCGGCCGCGGGGCGCTAGCCCGGTACCGAGTCCGAAGGGCGCCGGCCGGAGCCGGGGTTCAGGGCTTCGTGGGGAGCGCGGGAAGGAAGGCGTCCACGCTGAACTCCTCGCGGCCCTCCGTGATGTCGAGGCGACCGCCGACGGAGGCGGCTCGCTCGCGCAGACCCAGCAGGCCGCGACCGGTGCCCCAAGAGGAATGCCGCCCGTCCTCGGTGCGGGTCACCGGGTTGACCACCGTGATCCGAAGCCGGTGGGCGGCGAAGGACAGACGGATCGTCGCGGACCGGGGCGTGGCGTACTTGAGCGCGTTGGTCAGTGACTCCTGGATGATGCGGTAGCCGGCCATGCTGACGGCCGGGCTCAGGGTGAAAGCCCTTCCGCCGCGCTGTATGTCGATCACCAGGCCGGCGGCCCGGAAGCCGTCGAGCAGATCGTCGAGGCGGTCGAGAGCGGGTATGGGCTCCGACAGGGGTGGCTCGCCGCCGGGTTGGCGCAGAACGGTCAGCATGGTGCCGAGCTCGGCGAGGGTGGTGCCACTCGCCGTGATGACGTGCTCGATGGCCGCCTCGGCCGCGTCGGGCTCCCGTCGCAGCAGGTGGGCGGCCGCCCCGGCCTGGAAGTTGATCACAGTGATGCTGTGGGCCACGATGTCGTGCAGGTCGCGGGCGAGCCGTAGGCGCTCCTCGGCGACCCGCTGGGACGCCTCCACCTCCCGGGTCCGTTCGGCGCGCAGGGCGCGGTCCTTGATGGCCTGGATGTAGGCGCGGCGGTTCCTGGTGGCGTCACCGATGGCGGTGGCCGCGCCGAGCCATGCGATCAGCATGAGGTTGGCCGGGGCGAAGATGTGAACCCCTGTCACGATCGATGTGAAGAGCTGGATCATGGTCCCGGCGATCGCGCCGGTGATCAGAGCGCGGGTACGCGGGGCCGCCACGGCCTCGGAATACAGGGCCACCAGACAGCACACGATTCCCGGGCCCGGCTCCCTCATCCAGAGCAGGGCGAGAAGGTAGCCGACGGTCGTCCCCGCGAGCGCGGCCGCCGGCATACTCCGTCGCACCGTCAGCGGCCCTGCCGAGAACAGGGAGAACAGCATCGCGGGCCACACCGAGACGCCCGCCCGAAAGAATCCCGGGAGAATGAGGGCGACCCCGACAATGGCGAGCAACCCATCGACCAGGAACGGATTGCCGAGCGTCCGGCGGCGGATTCCTTCCAGCACACTCACCCTCTCCGGAGTCCGGCCGGTCTTTTCTCGCGACAGGGCGCGTCCACACAGTTGACGCCGTTCACGGTACGCGCCACAACCGGCCGGGACACCCCACCCGTCGTACCGCACCGTCGTACGGCACCGCGGTCACCCCATCCGCGGCGACTCTTCGCGCACACGGATCCACCTGCGCCTTCGCGGTGTTCAAGGGATCCGGTCGACGGTTCGCCCTACGCCGACCCACGTATACCGCGGGGCACGATACGGCAGGCACGGTATGCGCGAGAGACGGCATTCAGGGGACGCGGGAACCGGTTTTCAGAAGGCAGTTTGAATCCATGGCTTCCCCCCACGCGACGAGACCATTGCGTCTCCTTCGGCCTCACCCAACCGTGCCGGGGAAACTGCGACGGAATTGCCCGATATCGACCCGGCGTGACGCTCTTTCTCAGGAAAAGCACAGCATCAGCTGCTTGTTCGTGTCAAGGAGTGTCGCCCGTTGTCCATGACGTCACACAAACCCGCACTCCGTGAAGGATGTTGATGTGAAGCGCCGAATTTTCCTTTCCGGCATGGCAGCCACCGCTGCAGGAGCGACCGCCGCCATGTACTACGGCGGAACGCAGGGCGCGGCGGCTGCGACCGTAGGCACGCTGACGTTCCCCAAGGACTCCTACACAACGAAGGTCAAGACCGTCACGACAGCCGACGGTGCCACTAAGAGCATCACGTACCGGTTCTGGGAGAACATCGTCTACGTCGCCAATCCCGTGGACCCGACCTACCAGTGCCTCAACGTCGAGCAGCCGGTCGAGATCGACGGGCAGGCCGTCGACGCCTCCCACGCTCCGATCTTCTTCTCCATCCCGCTCGGCGGCTTCCTCTCCGGCACGCCCGCCGGCCGTACGAACCCCGGCGGCGGGTCCAGCCCGTCCCCGAGCGACAGTTCCTCGGCCGACCCCAGCGCCACCCCGACCGCGACGCCCACGACCAGGCCGCCGCTTCCCCCCGGGGCGGGCGACCAGGGTGACAATTCGGCGCTGGCCCTCGCGGCCGGCTACGTCGTGGTCACCTCGGGCGCGCGTGGACGGGAGAACGTCAAGGACGGCAAGTACTACGGCAAGGCTCCCGCCGCCCTCGTAGACCTGAAAGCCGCACTTCGGTACGTCCACAAGAACAGGGGCGTGCTGCCCGGCAACCCCAGCAAGATCATCACCAACGGCGGCAGCGCCGGCGGCAACTTCTCCTCGATGATGGGCGCTTCAGTAGGGAGCCCGCTGTTCGACTCCTACCTCCGGGAGATCGGCGCGGCCGAGGCGAGCGACGCGGTGTTCGCCTCCGCCGTCTTCTGCCCCATCATCGACCTCGGCAACGCCGACAAGGCCTACGAGTGGATGTTCAGCGCGGCCAAGCTGAACGGCGAGCTGGTCGACCAGACCGCCTCGAAGCAGCTCACCGCACAGTTCGCGGAGTACCAGGCGTCCCTCGGCCTCCACGGCGTGGGCCGGTTCGGCCGGGTGACGGCCGCCAACTACGACCGGTACCTGCTGGAGAACTACGTACAGCCGGCCGCGACCAGCCATCTGCGGGCCCTCTCCGAGGCCGACAGGACGACCTACCTGACCGCCAACCCCTTCATCAAGTGGGCGGGCGACAAGGCGTCCTTCTCCTGGGACGGATACATCGCGCACATCGCCCGGTCCCGTTCCGTGCCCGCCTTCGACGACAAGGCCATGGCACAGCCGGAGCCTGGCTACTTCGGCGACGAGACCCACAACTCCCGGCACTTCACCAACTTCGGCCTGCGGTACGCGACCGGCGACAAAACCGCCACGATCGATCGCGACATCCCTCACAAGATCAAGCTGACCAACCCGATGACCTACCTGGAGGAGCGCAACCCTCGGCGGGCAAGGCATTGGTGGCTGCGGATCGGCACCAGCGACACCACGCACTCCCTGACCGCGATCACCAACCTCGCCCTCAAGACGCAGAACCTCGGCGACGACGTCAGCCTCAAGATGTACTGGGACGGCGGCCACGGCGCCAACGAGGACGCGGGCGACCTGATCAAGTGGATGGGCGAGATCACCGGCTACGCCATCGGGTAGCACTACGGCGCAACCCGGTTGAACACACACGAAGGACACCCTGGCTCAGGATCCCGCGTCGGTGGACACGGACCTGGGGAAGCTCCGCGTGGCGGCCGATGGCAAGGACAGGGCGGAGATTCAGAGCCTTGCGCCCGAACTCGCTCAGCACATCGAGGAGTTGAAGGGTTCGTAGCAGCTTGCAGGAGGAGTGTTCGGCTGCGACGGGATCCGGCTGCTGACGAGGGTGCCGCCGGGGTGCCTGGTACGGCTGGTTGTGCGGCCGCTGCTGCGAGTGGGGCCACCGGCCGGAAGCCCGCTCCGGCCGGTGGCCTCAAGGTGAATCAGCCGGACTGTTCCGGACGTCGGAACAGTGACTGGATCATGGAGCCTCTACGGCGCCGTTTGTGCCATTCGCTGCGGATGTCGAAGATCTCCTTCTCCAGTGCCGCGTCCTGCGACTCGTCGGCCCAGTCAACCGCCATCTCCTCGACAAGACGAGGTGTGTCCTCCTCTGTTGCCCAGAAGTCGTCGGCTGCGAGCTCGTCGGCTTTTCCGGTTCTCGGGTCTTCACTGATGTAGAAGGCCCATGCGTCATTGATCTCCGCGGCGAGGAGCAGATATGACCCTGCGTACTCGCCTGCGGTGATACGGCCGATCCTGCCGTCCTGCGGCCAGGACGAGCGGTCAATCAGTACCGGCTCCACCGCGAGATCCTTACGTGGTTGATGTGGAAGTCGAAGTAGTTGCGGTGGTCCTTCGCGGGCACCCCTCGGACGGCGCCGCGGCCGGTCCATATTCGGCCCGTGGGACGGCGCAGTGCTGTGCGAACACTATGAACATAATGATCAAGAACGTGGTTCCTCGGCCGCAGCCTCCTTAGCATCACGACTCGCGGCGCAACGGTGCGCCCGCGAGGACAGGGAGCCGCACCTTGGACAGGTCCAGAACGCTCGCACGTATCCCCAGTTGGTTCCGGTCCGGTAGGCAGCGCCGGGTGGGGCTGGCAGCCTGCCTTGCGGGGGTGGTCATCGGCGCACTCACGAGCACACCTTCGGCTCACGCGGATGCGGGCGGGCCGGTATCCACCGCATGCCCGTCAAGCCTGGCGGAAAAGGCAACGTGCTACACCGGCCAGGATGCCAACGGGGCCTACTACGCGATAGCCATCCCCAAGACATGGAACGGCTCGCTCGTCGTGCACGCCCACGGCGGTCCCGACCTCGGTGAAGGCTCTGACCCCGGCCGCAGCGTCGACGATCTGGACCGCTGGTCGGTCATGGTGGACGAGGGCTACGCCTGGGCCGGCTCGTCCTATCGTCGCGGTGGCTACGGCACCCGGATGGCGGCCGCCGACACCGAGAATCTGCGCCGCCTGTTCGTCCAGGAGTTCGGCAAACCGAAGCGGACCTACGTGCACGGCCAGTCCTGGGGCGGGAACGTAGCCGCCAAGGTCGTGGAGACCTACGGCAAGAAGAACGGCCCGTACGACGGAGCCCTGCTCACCAACGGCGTCCTGGGCGGCGGCTCACGCGGATACGACTACCGGGTCGACCTGCGCGTGGTCTACCAGTACTACTGCCAGAACCACCCACGTCCCAGCGAGCCTCAGTACCCGCTGTGGCAAGGGCTGCGCGCCGACTCGACCATGACAGCCGCCGGGCTCCGCGCCCGCCTGCAGGAATGCACGGGATTCGCTTCCGCCCCACAGGAGCGGACCGCGCTGCAGCAGCGGAACCTCGACGACATCCTCGCCGTCACAAAGATCCCCGAGCGCACCCTGGAGTCGCACCTGCGGTTCGCGACCTTCACCTTCCGCGACATCGTGCACAACCGGCTGGGCGACCGCAATCCGTTCAGCAACCAGGGTGTGCGGTACTCCGGTTCACATGACGACAAGGCGCTCAACGCCGGCGTAGAGCGGTTCTCCGCCGACCCGACCGCCGTACGGGACCTGTCCTACGACAGCGACCTCACCGGCAAGGTCTCCATCCCGGTCCTCACCCTCCACGCCATCGACGACCCAACGGCATTCGTCGAACACGAGGCGGCCTACCGAGCCGCCCTCCAAGGCGCGCACCGGGAAAGGTACTTGGTGCAGACGTTCACCGGAGAGAGCGAGCACAGCGGGCTGAGCAACTCCGAGTACGCCAACTCCATCTCCGCCCTGAACACGTGGGTGCGCACCGGAAAGAAGCCGACGCCCCAGTCGATCGCGGCATCCTGCGCGGCATTCGACGATACGTACGGCACCGGCTGCTTCTACGATCCGGGCTTCCACCCGGGCTCGTACGCCTCACGCGTCAACGCACGGCCGGGCGGGCTCGTCTGGCCGGCCATGACCGCGGCCCAGGAGAAAAACTGGAGCCGCATCGACGGCGTCGGAATTGCTCCCTGAGGGTCTCTGCCCCACTACGAGAGGCGGCGAATGGCGCCGCGCCAACTGGGGAGAAGACGGCGGCCCCCAGGCGGCGGCGCCCCGCAGCGGGCCGGACAGCGTCTGGGCGGGATGCTCGGACCGTGCGGGGGCTGCGCCTGAGGGGAAGGCTGTCAGGCGAGGGGGGGCTGGCGAGCGTCGCCTCGGCCTCCGCCTCCCCGTTCAGATCGACGATCCGCACCTGCGCGGCTGCCTCCCGAGCCTTCGGCAAGCCCATGACCGGCGCCACCGACCACCTCCGTGTTATCCCGGACCCAGGCGACGGTCCAACTCCTCCTCGACGCCGCGGAGTTCATGCCTGACCGGGGGAAGCGGAGAGACAGCAGGTACTCAGAGCGGCGACGCTGTCGGGCACGGTCCAGCAGGTCCTTGTGGTCTCCGCCCATGCAACACACCCTTTAGCAGCGCTATCGGGTGGCCGCCGCCTACGTGGTGAGGAGGGCTGGTCGACCGTCAACAGCGCCGATAGCGTATCCGGATGGATCAGGACGAACGGCTTCTTCACGCTTCGTCGTTCGGCGCAGCGGCAGTCGAATACGCCGAGCATCGTCCGGACTACGCGCAGGCCGCGGTGCGTTGGGTGCTGGAGCCCGCGCCCGGCCCGCGCGTGCTCGACCTCGGCGCCGGAACCGGCAAGCTAACCGCCACGCTGGTCGCGCTTGGTGCCGAAGTCATCGCGGTCGAGCCCGACCCGGCGATGCTGACCGAGCTGCGCCGCTCGCTGCCGGCTGTCCGTGCCCTGCCGGGTAGCGCCGAGGAGATACCGCTGCCGGACGCCTCCGTCGATGCCGTGCTGGCCGGCAACGCCATGCATTGGTTCGACATGGCCGTCGCGGGACCCGAGATCGCCAGGGTCCTCGCCCCCGGCGGGATCCTGGCCGGACTGTGGAACGTCATGGACGACGGGGTTGAGTGGGTTGCCGGGCTCGCGCGGGTCAGCGGGAGCGCGGCCATCGGCCCGCGTGACACGCCCACCAGTTGGCGCGCCGAGACGGCGGACATGCACCTTCCAAAGACTGGCGTGGCCGCCCGGTTCGGCTCGCCGGAGCAGGCCGAGTTCGCGCACGGGCAGCGCCGCACCGCCGACTCTCTCGTCGCGACCATCGCAACGCGTGCGGGGGTACTGGTCATGCCAGAACAGGAACAAGAAGCCACACTGGGCCGGATCCGCGCTTTCCTCGCGAGCAGACCTGAGACCGCCGCCGGTGCGTTCACTCTCCCGGTGCTGACCGGCGTACTGCGCGTCCGACTGCTGTGAAGGTACGACCCCACCAACCTCTCCGGCAACTGTCCGATGTGCATCGGCACAGGCATCGGAACCGTCCTCAGCGGCGGCGTCCACGCCCTCACCCACCAGGACGACTTCGACTGGGGCGACTTCGCCGCCGCCACGCTGACCACCCGGACGCGCCCGGCCTGGACGAGGACGACAACCGCAGTGAGGATCCCTGGACTTCACCGATCCTCACCCCTGCCGCTCAGGGCCGGGCGCGGATTCCCTCGTAAAGGAGGTCTAGCACCCGGCTCACCTGATCGTGGTCCTCGAGCACAGGCGCGACCATGGCGATACCGCTGAGGGCCACCACCACATCGTCCGCTTCGATCTCGGGACGCGTGGCCCCCGCCGCCGCGGTTGCCGCCAGCAGCGTGCTGACGGCTTCGTCGACCAGCCCGCGGCTCTGTGCGAACGGGTCCCTGCCCGCGGCCACGACGGCTTCGAGCGCCTCCGTCAGGCCGATCTTGGTGGCCCAGTAGTCGACGAATCGGTCCATCCAGATCCGCAGGGCGTCTTGGGGCGGCACCTGTTCCAGCAGTTCCGCGGCCCCGGCGCAGACGGCATCCAGTTCCGAGCGGTAGGCCGCCTCGATGAGGTCTTCGCGGGCCGGGAAGTGGCGGTAGACGGTGCCGACACCGACGCCTGCCTGCTTGGCGATCTCGGTGAAGGGGACGTCGGGACCCCGCTCGACGAACAGGCGCAGTGCCGCATCGAGGATGCGGGCGCGATTGCGCTGCCCGTCCGCGCGAGGTCTGCGCTGCGTCGTCTCGGTTCCGGTCACAGTCACCCCTAGGAAGCGGAATCTATTCCATTTGCATGCTAACTCCCAGGCGGACGGGCGTGGGCCAGGGCCGCAGGTCGGGCGGCCGGGTGTCGGCTCCCGCGGTGCGGGGTGTGCCCTGCCCGCGCCCGGACTTCCATTCGCGGCCCTGTCGAGTCCCGCTTGCATCCGGAACGCATTCCGGTTAACTTGGTCTTACCGGAACGTATTCCGGATAACGATATGGCCCCGCGACAGCTTCCAGGGCACCCCGTGGCTGTTCGCCGTGGTGCGCCGACTGTCCGCCGAGGCGGAGCCGAACCCCGAAAACAACCTTCTGACGCCCGACGGGCAAGGCTGAACCAGCAGCCGTCCGGCGCGGGCGGGCACCACTCCACTGTGAAGGACTGAGCGCAATGAACACAGAAGACCTCTCATTCCCCGAAGACGAGAAGGTGCTGGTCACCGGCGGCAGCGGTTTCGTCGGCTCCCACACGGTCGTCCGCCTGTTGCGCGAGGGGCATCGCATCCGGGCGGCGGTCCGGGGGCCAGCGCAGGAGGCTCAAGTGCTGGAGGCGCTCCGGCAGGCCGGAGTCGATCGGTCGGACCTGCTGGAGTTCGCGGTCGCGGACCTCAGCGCCGACGACGGCTGGGCGCAGGCCATGGACGGGATCGCGCACGTCCTGCACCACGCGTCGCCCTTCCCGCCCACTCCGCCCGAGACGGAGGACGAGGTCATCCTCCCCGCCCGCGACGGCGCACTGCGGGTGATCGCCGCCGCCCGCGACGCCGGGATCCCTCGGGTCGTGATGACGTCCTCCTTCGCCGCGGTCGGGTACACCCTGACGCCCGACAACCACTACACGGAGGAGAACTGGACCGACCCGGACACCCCCGGGCTGCCCGCCTACCACAAGTCGAAGGTGCTGGCCGAGACTGCCGCGTGGGACTACGTCAAGACCAACGGGGGCATTGAGCTGGCGGTCGTCAATCCCACGGGCATCTTCGGCCCCCAGCTCGTGGACCGGCCCTCGGGCTCCATCGGACTGGTCAAGGCCCTCATGGCCGGCGCGCTGTCCGTGGTGCCCGTCTGGAACTTCGGCGTCGTCGACGTGCGTGACGTCGTGGACCTGCATCTGCGCGCGATGCTGCACCCGAAGGCGGCGGGCGAGCGATTCCTCGCCAACAGCGGATCATCGAGCCTGTTCAAGATCGCGAACACCCTTCGTGAGCAATTCCCCGCCGTGGCCGACCGGCTGCCCGCGACGGAACTGACCATCGAGCAGGTGCGCGAGGGTGCGAAGACCGAGCCCGCGCTGAAGGACGCCGCCGTTCTGGAGGGCCGGATCCCCGACATCAGCCACGAGAAGGCCAGTTCCGTCCTTGGCTGGGAGCCTTTGGACGTCAGGGACACCATCGTGGCAACCGCGGAGGCCCTGATCGAGCTGGGCGCGGTCACTTTGCCGGAGTAGGGCAGCGAATGCTCGTAGCCACAGGATGAACCTGTGGGTGTGTACTGGCTTGCGGTGTTGTCGGCAACGGCGTGCCGGCAGTCAGGCTCGGTCGCGTGATGCGCGGCCCGGCCCGTAGCGGTCGGCGGGTGATGCGCGGCCCGTAGCGCCGGGCGTCACCCGCCGGGGAACAGCTCAGGGCTTGTTGACCGCCGAGGCCCAGTCGAAGTTCACGCCCATGTCGGAGTACATCTTCGAGTACCCGACGAAGCAGTTGAACTTCTCGACCTTGCCGTTGTGCAGGTACCAGAAGTCGGCGGTCGGCACGTCGACCTTCGCGCCGGTCGGCTTGACGGTGCCTGCGGGTGACTGCAGCGGTCCCTTGAACGTGCCCTGGATCGCCAGCTCGATGCTGACCACGTCGCCGTTCACGGTGATGCGCTTGAGTTCGCGGTGGACATCGGGGAAGAGGTTGGCCATGTAGGTCGGAACGCCCCCGAGCGCCTCGCCCTGATAGGACTGGCCGGCGACCACGTCGTTGAAGACGCCGTCCTTGGTGAAGCTGTTGACGAAGGCGTTGACGTCCAGGCTGTCGCCCTCGGCCACGTGGTACGCGCGCAGGACGACCGCGAGATTGGCCCTCTCGTGCTTGGTCAGGTGGCGGTCCGTGAGCGGCAGCTTCGACAGCGCGCCAGGACTCAGGTCCGCGCGGTCCGCCACGCTGCCGGCGACAGGGCTTGCGGCCTGTGTCGGTGCAGCGGCGATGGAAAGACCACCCAGGATCGCTATCGCGGCCGTGGCGGTGATCGTCTTCCGGCTGAGCAACTTCATGGCGTGTTCCTCCAGATTGATTCTCGGGATCCGAGATCGGTCGCCGGTCTCTCGTGCGTTCTTGATAAATCAAACGCTCGCTTTAATTTATGGACGCCGATGGCGACCTGTCAAGCAGATGTTTGAGTTGTTTGGTCGCGCGGCCGGCGTCGCCGCGAGGGTGGCCGCGTGGGCGCGGCTCAGCTGGGTGCTGGTCCGGTTCCGCTCGAGTTCCGCCTCGATCCGCGAGGCGACTGTTTGACAATGAACTCAAGCATCTGCTTGAGTTCATGCTGTGACCCGGGAGGAAAAGACGGACCTGCGCCGAGAGGCCGGTCAGCGCACGAGGGACGGCCTGCAGACGGCCGCCCTGGAGCTGCTCGCGCAACGAGGCCAGGAGGGCGTGACACTCCGCGAGATCACAGCTCGCGCCGGAGCCAACGTCGCCGCGGTGAGTTACCACTTCGGGTCGCTGAAAGCGCTGTGCGACTCGGCGATCGAGCACGCGTTGGAACGGTATCTGGACGCGCAGATCCTGGCACTCGGCTCCCTTGGCTCCACTTCCACACTCCACGAGGTGGCGGCAGCCTTCGCCCGGCCGATGGTGCGCGCACTGGCGGCCGGTGGACAGGACCTGGCCGTGATGCGGACTGTGGCGCGCGTCAGCATCGATCCGCCCCAGGGGTGGGAGCGGCTGACCGGCAAGTTCGACCAGAGTCGCCGGGAGGCCCTCCGGGTGCTGACGGCGAACCTTCCCGGAGTCGACGAGCAGGAACTGATCTTCCGTACGCGATGCGCAGCCGGCCTGCTGAACTGGCTCGCGCTGGCCCCCATCGGCGCCGAGCTGGCCGCCCTGTCCGCCGAGCAGATCGAGCGGCAGCTGGTCTCCGTGGTGGCCGGGGCCTTCAGCGGGGACGCCGCCGTCGGCCGCTGACCAGGCCAGAGGCCACCGGATCCGAACGGCTCGACCGGGGGACTCGGTGCAGTACGCGGCAGGTGGCGCCGACCGCTGCGACCTGCCTTCACGAAGGGGGAGGAGGCGACCATCCGCCCGATCACGGCGAGGAACGGCTCAGCCATCGGCGGCCACAGCGGGCCGCCGAACACGATGGTGCCGGCGTCGAACAGGATGGCCGCCACACATGTCGAAGGACGCCCGATCCCGGACTGTGCCGGGGTCGGGCGCCCTTCTCCGAACGCCTCTGTCGGAGGCGTTCCGTCTCAGTCGCGCAGCGCCGTCCGGAAGAGGCCGACCCAGTACGCGGTGCGGTCCAGGTAGGCCGTCTGTGCCGCCTCACCGGTCAGGCCGTAGGCGCCTTCGTACGTCAGGTAGCCGTGGCCCGCGGGCGGGGTGGAGTCGGCCGGTTCGATCGAACTCCCTTCGTGCCATTCGTTGAAGGACGTGACCGACACCCAGGTCGGCGAGCCGCCGATCGCGGGGTCGAGGGCGTTGTTCCACTGCCTGTCGTAGGCCGCGCCGCCGGCCCGGTCGACGGTGGGTGTCGTATTGCCCGGCACCGCACGGTCGTCGAGGTAGCCGGGAGCGACGGACGGGGCCCAGATCAGGTTGTTGGCGCGGGCGTAGTCGCCCGCCTGCTTCCAGCCGGGAGCGGTGGCGCCCGCGATTCCGTCGTAGGTGTACAGGCCGGAGAAGTGCGCGATCTTGGTGGTGTCGGTGGTCTGCGCGAGCACGATGCTGGTGCCGGTCACCTGGTCGAGGGCCGCCCAGTCGGTGATCTTCAGGCTCTCGAAGACGTAGAACGCGCCCTTTTCGGCGTGTTCGGCGTCCCGGTAGAAGGCCGGATGGCCCCCGTAGGTGCTGTTGATGTACTGGATGTCGGCGACGGTCGAGGCGGCGGTGCGGCCGGTGTACGGCTCCAGGTGCCAGGCGACCTTGACGCCTTCCTTCTGCGCCGCGTCGAGCACACCCCGGGCGAGCTGGTCCTCGTAACCGCCCTGGCCCCACCAGCTGTAGACGATGACTCCGGCGCCGGACCGGGCGACCCACTTCATGTGCTGAGCGACGGCGCCCGCGTAGTCGGCGGAGTCGTAGGTGCCCAGTGCCGGGTAGAGGTCGGCGCCGATGTCCTCGGGCGGTGTGCGGCCGCCCTGCTGCCAGTGCCGCCAACTGCCGTTGACCGCCGGGCTGCCGTACCAGGGGTAATAGAAGAGGTGCACGTTCGGGGACAGGTCGCTGGAGGCAGGAGGCTCGGTGCCGAGGGTGAAGGTGTCGATGTCGAACAGGGATCCGCTCCCGCCGGTGAATCTCAGGAACAGCGGGCCGGAGGCGGTGGCGGTCAGTGTCGTCGAGACCGTCGTGAAGGTCTCCCAGCCGCCGGTCACCGGTACCGCCACCGAGCCGAGCAGGGTGCCGGTGGCCGAGCCCGAGCGGATCTCGATGGTGCCGCCCGCGCCCGCCGAGGAGACCTTGGCGGAGAAGGACGAGGCACCCGCGGTGGACACGGAGGCATACCCGGCCCAGTCGCCGTTGTCGATGTAGCCCAGGGTCAGGCCACCACTGGCCGGTGCGTGGCCCGCGGCCTGTACGCCGGAGCCCGATGTGTAGGACTCGGCCTCGACCGGTCCGGTACTGGCCGCCGGAGAGCAGTCGGCCGAGACCTGACCGGCCGCGTAGCGCACGGCGCCGAGCAGCAGGGAACGGAAGGCCGGGTCGCTGTAGGACTCGATCGTGTGGCCGAGGCCGGTGTAGAAGGAGCGGCCCGCGCCCTGGCCGTGGCACCAGGTGATGGGGTGGTCGGCGCCCATCTCGCCGCCGGTGTATGTCGTCTCGTCCAGGGTCTGCAGGACGCGGACGCCTGCGCGTGGATTCGTGCGGTAGTTGTACAACTCGTCGGTGCGCGTCCAGGTGGCGCCCAGATGCGCGGTCGCCGGATGGGTGCGGTCCTCGTTCTTGACCGTGGCCTGTTGGATCGCGGGGTGACTCTGGAAGTAGGCGCCGACGAGCTGGCCGTAGTAGGGCCAGTCGTACTCGGTGTCGGCGGCCGCGTGCACGCCGAAGTAGCCGCCGCCGGAGTCGACGTACGTCTGGAAGGCGGTCTGCTGGGAGGCGTTGAGGACGTCGCCGGTGGTGTTGAGGAAGACCACCGCCTCGTAGCCGGACAGGTTGGCGGTGGTGAAGGCGGCGGCGTCCTCGGTGGCGGTGACGGTGAAGTCGTTCTGCTGGCCCAGGGTTTGCAGGGCGCTGATGCCGGCCGGGATCGCGTCGTGCCGGAAGCCGGCGGTCTTGGAGAACACGAGGACGTCGAAGGCCGCGGCCTGCCGGTCGGGGGCTGCCTCGGCCTGGCCGAAGGGGGTCAGCAGTGCGCAGGTCAGTGCCATGGCGAGGATGGCCGGGCCGCGGCGCAGTCGCCGCATCAGGGTGGTCATGGTCAGCGCCCCTTCAGCGCCGAGGCGCCGAGTGTGAAGGTGTCGATGTCGAAGAGGTATCCGCCGCTTCCGGTGAAGGTGAGGAACAGCGGACCTGACCCGGTGCCGTTGAGCGTGGTGGTCACGGAGCTGAAGGTCTCCCAGCCGCCGGTCACGGGTACCGTCACCGAGCCCAGCAGGGCGCCGGTGGCAGAGCCGGAGCGGACCTGGATGGTGCCGCCCGCGCCCGCCGAGGAGACCTTGGCGGCGAAGGACGTGGCGCCCGCGGTGGGCACGGACGCGTATCCGGCCCAGTCGCCGTTCTCGATGTAGCCGAGCGTCTGCCCGCCGCTGGCCGTCCCGTGCTCCGCGGCCTGTACGCCGGAGCCGGAGCTGTAGGACTCGCCCTCCCACGTCGTGTTGGTGGGGGTGCTGCCGCTGAAGGTGAACGCGTCGACGTCGAAGAGGTTTCCCTGGCCGGTGGGACCGTGGAAGACGAGGAACAGTTCGGTGCTGCCGGACGGGACCGCGGACAGCGAGGTCGAGACGTCCGTGTACGTGTCCCAGCCGCCGGTCACCGGCACGGTCACGCTGCCGAGCAGTGTCCCGGTCGTGGACCCGGCGCGGATCTCCACGGTGCCGCCGGTCCCGCCGGAGGCGACGCGGGCGGAGAAGCGGTTGGCCCCGGTGAGTGCGTACGGCTCGAAGGAGATCCAGTCGCCGTCGTCGGTGAAGCCGACCGTGTTGCCGCCCTCGGCCGCGCCGTGCCCGGCGATCTGGATGCCCGACTGGGCGGAGAAGTGCTCCGCCTGGCGATGGCGGGGTTGCAGGGTGTGCGCGGAGTGGGTGGTCAGACCGCCGGAGTCGGTGTACTCCGCGTCGAAGACGCCGTACAGGTTGGCGGCGCTGTCGTGTTCGCCGTCGGCGGGGACGGTGAGGGTGCCGCTGCAGCCGGTGGTGGAGGTGATGGCGTGGGTGTGGCTGTCGTGGCCGAGGAGATAGGTGAGCTTCACCTTGGAGCAGTCGATCGTGCCGTCCTCGGGGTCGGCGGCCTGGATGGTGAAGGGGACGCTGTCACCGAAGGAGAACAGCTGCCCGTCCAGGGGCTGTTGCAGCGTGACGCTCGGGGCGGTGTTGCCGGCGGTCACCACCAGGCTGGCGGTGCCGGTGAGACCCTCGGGATCCTTGACGGTGAGGGTGGGGTGGTAGGTGCCCGCGGCGGTGTACGTGTGACCGGGGTTGGCCTGGGTGGACGTCGAGCCGTCGCCGAAGTCCCAGGAGTAGGTGAGCTGTTGGCCCTCGGGGTCGGAGCTGCCCTGCGAGGAGAACTGCACGGTCAGCGGCAGCCCGCCGGAGGTCTTGTCGGCGGACGCCTGGGCGACCGGGTTGCGGTTGCTGCCCGCGATGTACTCGATGCGGTACAGGCCTTGGTTGTCGCTCCCGCTCCCGTAGTCCAGGACGTACAGCGCGCCGTCGGGTCCGAAGTCGGTGTCGATGACCTGGGTGCCGTCCCAGGGAACGTCCTCGATCGTGCCGTACGAACCGTCGCTCTTGACCTCGATGGCCTTGATCCACTGGCGTCCGAACTCAGCGGCGAAATACCGGCCGTCCAGGGACTGCGGGAACTTGACCGATGAGTTGAGGTTCGGGTCGTAGCGGTAGACCTCGCCGCCCATCGGGGACTCGGAGCCGCCGCCGAACTCCGGAGGCGAGCCGTCGAGACCGTACTTGATCCAACTCGGCTTCGCCGGGGGCAGCGTGGACTGCCCGGTGTTGCGGAAGGAGTTGTTGGCCGGACCGCCTGCGCAGTCGTACTTGGCGCCGGAGGGGCCGCTGGGGAAGGTGTACTCGTTGTACGTCTCACCGGTGGTGTTGGTGCCGGTGCAGTACGGCCAGCCGAAGTTGCCGGGCGCGGTGACGCGGTCGAACTCGACCTGGCCGCCCGGGCCGCGGCTCGCGTCGGTGGCGCCCGCGTCGGGGCCGTAGTCGCCGAGGTAGACGACTCCGGTGGCGCGGTCGACGGACATCCGGAACGGGTTGCGGAAGCCCATCGCGTAGATCTCGGGGCGGGTGTTCGAGGCGCCGGGTGCGAAGAGGTTGCCGGCCGGGACGGTGTAGCCGCCGGCGGCGGTCGGCTTGATACGGAGCAGCTTGCCGCGCAGGTCGTTGGTGTTGCCGGAGCTGCGCTGCGCGTCGAACTGCGGGTTGCGGTCGGTGCGTTCGTCGAGCGGCGCGTAGCCGGAGGAGTCGAACGGGTTGGTGTCGTCGCCCGTGGTCAGGTAGAGGTTCCCGGCCGCGTCGAAGTCGATGTCGCCGCCGACGTGGCAGCACTGGCCGCGGTCGTTGGGGACTTCCAGGACGACCTTCTCGCTGGCCGTGTCGAGGGTGCCGTCGGTCTTCAGCGTGAACCGCGACAGGTTCAGGTGCCCCTTCCAGGGCTCGAAGTCGGCGGCGGTTCCGGTGGCCGGGGCGTCGCCCGCCGGGGTGTTGAGCGCGGGCGAGTAGTACACGTAGACGTACCGGTTGGAGGCGAATCCGGGGTCGGCCGCGATGCCCTGCAGACCTTCCTCGTCATGCGTGTAGACGTTCAGCTTGGCGGCCTGCTTGGTGTTGCCCGCGGCGTCGGTGTAGCGGATCGTGCCGTCGCGCGCGGTGTGCAGGACCGACCGGTCGGGCAGCACGGTCAGTGACATCGGCTCGCCCATCTCGGCCGCTCCCGAGGCGAGTTGGACCTGCTGGTAGTCGGCCGGCGGCAGATCCGCCGGTAACGCGGTGGCCGCGGGCGTCGCCGTGGCGGCTCCGGCCAGGATGAGCGCGAGCGCAGTGAGCATTCTCAGCCCTGCGCGAGGGCGCCGAGACATGGGGGGCTTCCTTCCTGACGGTGCGGGTTGTCAGGCAAAGGCGCGCGCCGGCCGCGCTTGCCGCGTGCATCAGCGGTACTCGGATGCGAAGTGGAGGTCGCGAGCAGTAATTGCATGCTGCACATCAATATTTGCAGCCATCTGCAGATGTTTTGCATGCTCGCGAAGCGCGCGGAATTTGTCAAGGGCCTGTCAAAATCGATGCCCGTCGAATTCCCGTCCGGAATGTCCGCCTTTCGGACTTACGGGGCTGGAGTGCCGGGCTGCGGAGCGGCGCAGCCTCGACGTCCTCCCGACGGGGACTCAGGGCCTGACCAGCAACTGGAAGTCGAAGGCGTATCGGGACGCACGGTAGATGTGCGTCCCGTACTCGACCGCACGGCCCGTGTCGTCGTACGCCGTGCGCTGCATGGTGAGCAGCGCCGTCCCCTCGTTCTCGTCGAGGCGGGCGGCCTCCTCGGCGGTGGCCGAGCGGGCGCCGATGGTCTGGCGGGCACTGTGCAGGGTGATGCCGGCGGTGCGCATCATCCGGTACAGGCCGGTCGACTCCAGCTGGGTGGTGTCGAGTTCGAGCAGATTCGCGGGCAGGTAGTTGCAGAGGAAGGCCACGGGCTGGCCGTGCGTGCAGCGCAGCCGCTCCAGGAGCGTGACCTCGCTGCCCTCCGCGACGCCGAGGGCGGCCGCGACATCGGGGGTCGCGGGCACGCCCTCGTTGCGCACCACTTGCGTGGTGGGGCCCTGTCCGGCCGACTCCAGGTCGTCGTAGAGACTGCTGAGCTCCAGCGGCCGCTTGACCTGGCTGTGTACCACTTGCGTACCGACCCCGCGCCGGCGCACCAACAGGCCCTTCTCGACGAGCGACTGGATCGCCTGACGGACCGTGGGCCGGGACAGGCCGAGCCGCACGGACAGGTCGACCTCGTTGCCCAGGAGGTTCCCCGGGGCGAGCGACCCGTGCTCTATCGCCGCCTCCAATTGCTGCGCGAGCTGGTAGTACAACGGCACCGGACTGCTGCGGTTCAGCGCGAAGTTCAGGGCGTCGAGCGCGGAGACGGACACGGCGCGAGAGCGGTCACGGGTCGCGGCCACGGAGGCACCTCCTCTCGGATCGTCGGCAGGGGTCAGGAGTGGCTGGGGAAGCCGAGGTTGATACCGGCGTCCGACGGGTCCGGCCAGCGCGTGGTGATCACCTTGCCCTGGGTGTAGAAGGCGACGCCGTCGTTGCCGTACACATGCAGGTCGCCGAAGAGGGAGTCCTTCCAGCCACCGAACGAGTGGTAGCCGACGGGGACCGGGATCGGCACGTTCACGCCGACCATGCCCGCCTTGACCTCCATCTGGAAGCGACGGGCCGCGCCGCCGTCCCGGGTGAAGATCGCCGTTCCGTTGCCCCAACGGGAGTCGTTGATCAGCTTGATGGCCTCGTCGTACGACTCCGCGCGGACGACGACAAGGACCGGGCCGAAGATCTCGTCGCGGTAGGCGTCCGCCGTCAGCGGCACCTTGTCGAGCAGGGAGACGCCGAGGAAGAAGCCGTCCTCGTGGCCGTCGACCGAGAAGCCGGTGCCGTCGACCACGACCTGCGCGCCCTGCTCGGCAGCCGAAGCGACGTACGAGGCGACCTTGTCGCGGTGCTCGCGCGTGATCAGCGGGCCCATCTCGGAGGCCGGGTCGTTGCCGGGGCCGATGCGCAGCTTCCCGGCGCGCTCGGCGATCTTGGCGACCAGCTCGTCGCCGGTGTCACCGACCGCGACCACGACGGAGACGGCCATGCAGCGCTCGCCCGCCGAGCCGTACGCCGCGTTGATCGCCTGGTCGGCGGCGAAGTCCAGGTCCGCGTCCGGCAGCACGAGCATGTGGTTCTTGGCGCCGCCCAGGGCCTGCACGCGCTTGCCGTGCTCAACTGCCTTGAGCTGGATGTACTTGGCGATCGGCGTCGAGCCGACGAAGGAGACGGCCTCGATGTCCGGGTGCTCCAGGAGGCGGTCGACGGCCACCTTGTCGCCCTGTACGACGTTCAGCACGCCGTTGGGCAGACCCGCCTCGGTGGCCAGTTCGGCGAGGCGGAAGGAGGCCGACGGGTCCTTCTCGCTGGGCTTGAGGATGAAGGTGTTGCCGCACGCGACGGCGAGCGGGAACATCCACATCGGCACCATGGCCGGGAAGTTGAACGGCGTGATGCCCGCGACAACGCCGAGCGGCTGGCGGATCGAGGCCACATCGACACGGGTCGACACCTGCGTGGACAGCTCGCCCTTCAGCTGGACGCTGATCCCGCAGGCCAGCTCGACGATCTCCATGCCGCGCGCGACCTCGCCGAGCGCGTCCGAGTGCACCTTGCCGTGCTCGGCGGTGATCAGCTCGGCGATCTCGTCGCGGTGCGCGTCCAGCAGCTCGCGGTACTTGAAGAGGATCGCCGTGCGCTTGGCGAGGGAGGCCGTGCCCCAGCTCTCGAACGCGGCCTTGGCGGAGGCCACGGCGGCGTCCACGTCCTCGACGGTAGCGAAGGCGGCCTGCTTCTCCTGCGCGCCGGTGGCCGGGTTGTATACGGGTCCGAAGCGGCCGGACGTGCCTTCGACGGGCTTGCCGTCGATCCAGTGTGTGATGGTCTTCATGGTGCGGGCCTTCCTGGAGGGGGAGTTCAGAGGTGCCGGCGGCGGTCGGCCACTTGGCGGTCGTAGGTCTCGCGGGCGGTCGTCGCGGCCTCGCGGGACGCCACCTCGGCCACCGGGACGTCCCACCAGGCCTCGGCCGGGGGAGCGGTCGGGGTGACGGTGTCGGTCTCGACGTAGACACAGGTCGGCCGGTCGGAGGCGCGGGCCGTGGCGAGCGCCTCGCGCAGTTCGCGCACGGTCTTGGCGCGCAGGACGTCCATGCCGAGGCTGGCCGCGTTGGCGGCGAGGTCGACCGGAAGCGGCGCGCCGGAGAAGGTGCCGTCGGCGGCGCGGTAGCGGTAGGCGGTGCCGAAGCGTTCGCCGCCGACCGACTCGGAGAGGCCGCCGATGGAGGCGTAGCCATGGTTCTGGATCAGCACCAGGTTGACGGGCAGGCCCTCCTGGACGGCGGTGACGATCTCGGTCGGCATCATCAGGTAGGTGCCGTCGCCGACCAGCGACCAGACAGGTGTGCCCGGGGCGGCCTGCTGGACGCCGATGCCGGCCGGGATCTCGTAGCCCATGCAGGAGTAGCCGTACTCCAGGTGGTACTGGCGACGGCTGCGCGCCCGCCACAGCTTGTGCAGGTCGCCCGGGAGCGAACCGGCGGCGTTGATCACCACGTCGTCGTCGCCCACGACCGAGTCGAGGGCGCCGAGCAGCTGGGTCTGGGTCGGTACGGCGTTCTCGTCGTCGGCGGTGAAAGCGGCGTCGACAACCTGCTCCCAACGTTCCTTGCCGGTGCGGTACTCGGCCTCGTAAGCCGAGTTCACACGGTGGCCGGTCAGCGCCTCCGTCAACGCTGTGAGCCCCGCCCTCGCGTCGCAGACGAGCGGACGCGCCGACAGCTTGTGGGCGTCGAACGCGGCGATGTTGAGGTTGACGAACCGGGCGTCCGGGCTCTGGAAGAGGGTGTTGGACGCGGTGGTGAAGTCCGTGTAGCGGGTGCCGACGCCGATGACCAGGTCCGCGGTGCGCGCGATGTCGTCGCTGACGGCCGTACCGGTGTGGCCGATACCGCCCAGATCCGCCGGATCGTCGTACCGCAGTGAGCCCTTGCCCGCCTGGGTCGACGCGACCGGGATGCCGGTGGCGTCCACCAGGGCCTTCAGCGCCTCCTCGGCACGGCTGTGGTGGATCCCGCCGCCCGCGACGATCAGCGGGCGCTCGGCGGCCCGGATCGCCGCCACCGCCTCCGCCAGCTCGAACGGGTCGGCCGCGGGACGTCGTACGTGCCACACGCGGTCGGCGAAGAACTCCTCCGGCCAGTCGTACGCCTCGGCCTGAACGTCCTGCGGCAGAGCGAGAGTCACGGCTCCGGTCTCGACGGGGTCGGCCAGCACGCGCATGGCGTTCAGGGCGGACGGGATCAGGGCCTCGGGGCGCGTGATCCGGTCGTAGTAGCGGGACACCGGACGCAGCGTGTCGTTGACCGACAGGTCCGCCTCGACCGGGTGCTCCAGCTGCTGGAGGAGCGGGTCGGCGGCGCGCGTGGCGAAGTAGTCGCCGGGCAGCAGGAGCACCGGTAGCCGGTTGACCGTGGCGAGCGCGGCCCCCGTGACGAGGTTGGTGGCGCCCGGTCCGATGGACGTGGTGACCGCCTGCGCGGACAGCCGGTCGAGGTGGCGGGCGTAGCCGACCGCCGCGTGCACCATGGCCTGTTCGTTGCGGCCTTGGTGGAACGGCATCGTCTCCTCGCCCGCTTCCAGGAGCGCCTGGCCGATGCCCGCCACATTGCCGTGGCCGAAGATGCCCCAGGTACCGGCGATCAGCCGGTGCCGCACGCCGTCGCGCTCGCTGTACTGCGCCGACAGGAAGCGCACCAGGGCTTGGGCGACGGTCAGACGGCGGGTGGGGGTGCTCATCAGGACTTCTCCGGTGCCGTGTAGAGGGGGAGGCGGGGGTCGACGGGCTGCTCGGGCCAGGTGTCGCGGACCCAGGCGTGATCCGGGTGGTCGCAGATCAGCCAGGAGCGTTCGTCCTCGGGACCCGCCATGACGTTGAGGTAGTACATGTGGTGGCCCGGCACGGCCATCGAGGGCCCGTGCCAGCCGTCGGGGATCAACACGACGTCGCCGCCCCGCACTTCGGCCAGGACATCGGTGTTACGGCCCTGCCCGGACGGGGAGACGCGCTGATAGCCGAGGCCGGGTGTGCCCTCGTGGTCGGCGAACTCGAAGTAGTAGATCTCCTCGAGGACGGACTCCTCGCCGGGCCGGTGCTCGTCGTGCTTGTGCGGCGGGAAGGACGACCAGTTGCCGCCCGGGGTGATCACCTCGACGGCGATGAGCTTGTCGCACTCGAAGACCCCGGCCGCGCCGAAGTTGTTGACCTGGCGGGAGCTGTTGCCGGTGCCGCGCAGCTCCACCGGCACCGACGAGGCCGGGCCGTAGCGGGCGGGCAGCCGGCGGGTGCAGCGCGCGCCGGTGAGGGCGAAGCGTCCGCCGCCGGTCGACGAGATCGTCGTACGGGAATCCCGTGGGACGTACGCGAAGTCGCTGACGCCGGTGAACACGCTGTCGCGGCCCCGCAGTTGGAAGGTCTCGTGACCGAGGTCGTCGTCGGCGGCGACGGTGCAGGAACCGCTCAGCGGCAGCACGATCCACTCGCTGTCGTCCGTGTCGAAGGTGTGCCCGCCGCCGGGCGGCAGCTCCAGGATCCGCAGGCTGGAGTAGCCCCAGACGGCGGACTCGGGGGTGACGTCCACGACGTAGGGGCCGCCCAGGGCCTTGCCGGCGGGAAGGTGATACGCACTGGTCATCGTGTGCCTCCGGTTCACAACAGACCCACGGCCGTGTCCACCGCCGTCGCCACGCTGCCCTCGGCGGGGTACAGCAGGGAGCGGCCGACGACCAGGCCCTGGACGGTGGGCAGGCGCAGCGCCTTGCGCCACTTCTCGTACGCGCCCTCCTGGTCGTCCCCGACCTCGCCGCCGAGGAGGACGGTGGGCAGAGTCGACGTCTCCAGTACCTCGGCCATGTCGTCCGGGTCGTGGGTGACGGGGAGTTTCAGCCAGGTGTAGGCGGAGGTGCCGCCCAGGCCCGAGGAGATGGCGATGGAGCGGATCACGGCCTCGGCGGACAGGTCGTTGCGGACCGCGCCGTCGACCCGGCGGGAGATGAACGGTTCGACGAACAGCGGGAGTTGGCGTGCCGCCATGTCGTCGATGGCCCGGGCGGTGGACTCCAGGGTGGTCAGCGAGCCCGGGTCGTCGTAGTCGATACGGAGCAGCAGCTTGCCCGCGTCGAAGCGGAGCCGGGCGATGTCCTCGGCGCGGTGGCCGGTGAACCGGTCGTCCATCTCGAAGGACGCGCCGGCCAGGCCGCCACGGTTCATCGAGCCCATCACGACCTTGCCGTCGAGGACCCCGAGCAGGAGAAGATCCTCCAGGATGTCGGCGGTCGCCAGCACCCCGTCGACGCCCGGCCGGGACAGCGCGATGCACAGGCGCTCCAGCAGGTCGGCCCGGTTCGCCATGGCGGTGCGGCGGTCGCCGACGCCGAGGGCGCCGCGCGCCGGATGGTCGGCGGCCACGATCATCAGCCGGCCGCTGTCACCGAGCAGCGGGCGGCGCACCCGGCGGGCGGCCGCCTCGGCGACGGCCTCCGGATGCCGGGCTCTGACCGTGACCAGGTCGGGGATGCTGATGCTCAAGAGAAACTCCGTTCAGGGGTGGCTCGTTCGGCCGCGTACTCCACGGCGTGCTCAGCCGGCCGCTCGGGCGCCCACCGCGGCGCCTGCGAGCAGGTCCTCGACCTCGGACTCGGTCGGCATCGCGGAGGAGCAGGCGAGCCTGGAGGCGACGAGGGCGCCGGCCGCGTTGGCGTAGCGCATGGTTTTCTCCAACTCCCAGCCGGACAGCAGTCCGTGGCACAGCGAGCCGCCGAACGCGTCGCCCGCACCGAGGCCGTTGAGCACCTCGACCGGGACCGGCGGCACCTCGGCGGTCCTGCCGTCGCGGTGCATGGCCAGGACGCCCTTGGGGCCCTGTTTGACGACGGCGAGTTCCACGCCCGCGTCAAGGAGCGCCTCGGCGCAGGCGCGGGGCTCGCGGACGCCGGTGGCGATCTCGCACTCGTCGAGGTTGCCCACCGCGACTGTCGCGTGACGCAGCGCTTCGGCGTAGTACGGGCGGGCCTCCTCCGGGTCCTTCCAGAACATCGGGCGCCAGTCGAGGTCGAAGACCGTGATGCCTGCCTTGTCGCGCGCCTTGAGGGCGGCGAGCGTCGCGGAGCGGCTCGGCTCCTCGCTCAGGCCGGTGCCGGTGATCCAGAAGACCCGGGCCGTGCGGATCGCGAAGTAGTCCAGCTCCTCGGTGCGGATCTCCAGGTCGGGCGCCTTGGGCTGCCGGTAGAAGTACAGCGGGAAGTCGTCCGGCGGGAAGATCTCGCAGAACGTGACCGGGGTCGGGTACTCGGCGACCGGCGTGACCCAGCGGTCGTCCACGCCGAACTCCCTGAGCGCCTGGTGCAGATAGACGCCGAAGGGGTCGTCGCCGGTGCGGGTGATCACCGCGGTGCTGCGGCCGAGCCGGGCGGCCGCGACCGCCACGTTGGTGGCCGAACCTCCGAGGAATTTACCGAAGGTCTCCACCCGCTCCAGGGGCACGCCGGCCTGGAGGGGGTAGAGATCGACCCCGATGCGGCCCATAGTGATCAGATCGAAGGACTGGGCTGACTCGGCCATGCGCGACGCTCCTCGGGCTGCTGGGGGTGTGCGGGTCCCAGGGGGCTTGCCGCCTCTCAGGTGTAGGTCTCGGAGGGCGACGATGTCAATAGTTTGTACTTACATTCGGACCTGCTTGTGAAATGATGTCTTAACAAAGTATTGACAGCGGGCGCGCCCAGGGATTGGATTCCGTCCCAGCGCAACAGCTTCTTTTTCGCCGCACACGACCCGAATCTCCGCAGATCCCGGGCCCCCGGATCCTCGTGATCCGTGCTCCATTTCCCCCGTAGCACAGTGAGGTGCAGGAAAGATGGACCGCTCTTCTCAGACCCGCTCCCGCAGAATGGCCCCCTTCGTAGCCGTGGCCGCGGCAGCGGCCCTGACCCTCGCTGGCTGCTCCAGCAGCTCGGGCGGCAAGAAGTCCGAGGAAAGCGCCGACGGCGCCTCCGCGGGCAAGGCCACCACCCCGCGTATGACGGTCGCCCTGGTCACGCACCAGGCGCCCGGCGACACGTTCTGGGACATCGTCCGCAAGGGCGCCGAGGCCGCAGCGGCCAAGGACAACATCAAGCTCATCTACTCCGCCGACCCGAACGCGGGCAACCAGGCCAACCTGGTGCAGAACGCGATCGACCAGAAGGTCGACGGCATCGCGATCACCCTCGCCAAGCCGGACGCCCTGAAGGACGTCGTGAGCAAGGCGAAGGCCGCGAACATACCCGTGGTCGGCCTCAACTCCGGTCTCAGTGACTGGAAGAGCCTCGGCCTGCTGGAGTTCTTCGGCCAGGACGAGACCGTCGCCGGCGAGGCGCTCGGCAACAGGCTGAACACGCTCGGCTCCAAGAAGGCCGTCTGTGTCATCCAGGAGCAGGGCAACATCGGCCTGACCCAGCGTTGCGACGGCGTGAAGAAGACGTTCAACGGCACCGTCGAGACGCTGAACGTCAACGGCACCGACATGCCGTCCGTGAAGTCGACGATCACCGCCAAGCTCACGCAGGACAAGGCCATCGACTACGTGGTCACCCTGGGCGCCCCGTTCGCACTGACCGCCGTGCAGTCGGTGTCCGACGCGGGCAGCAGCGCGAAGATCGCCACCTTCGACCTCAACAAGGACCTGACGGGAGCCATCAGCAAGGGCACCATCGACTTCGCCGTGGACCAGCAGCCCTACCTCCAGGGCTACTTGGCGGTCGACTCGCTGTGGCTCTACAAGAACAACGGCAACTACAGCGGCGGCGGTGAGCAGCCCGTGCTGACCGGACCGGCCTTCGTCGACAAGACCAACGTCGAAAGCGTCGCCAAGTTCGCGGCCAACGGAACCCGGTGATGAGCATGACCCAGCATGCCGAGCCGGCGGTGACCACACCGCCGGCCTCCGGCCCGAAGCAGACCGACGGCCGGACCGCTGAACGTCCCCTGGCGATACGGCTGTTGGCGCGGCCCGAGATAGGTGTCTTCCTCGGTGCGGCCGCGGTCTATGTGTTCTTCCTGATCTCGGCGCCGCCGGTGCGTGAGGCCAGCTCGATGGCGAACGTCCTGTACGGGTCCTCGACCATCGGCATCATGGCCCTGCCCGTCGCGCTGCTCATGATCGGCGGGGAGTTCGACCTGTCCGCCGGTGTCGCGGTGATCACCTCGGCGCTCACCGCGAGCATGCTTGCCTACCAGCTGAGCATGAACGTGTGGGTCGGTGTGATCGCCGCCCTGGTGGTGTCGCTGGGGATCGGGTTCCTCAACGGCTGGCTGGTGGTCAAGACCGGCCTGCCGTCCTTCCTGGTCACCCTGGGCAGCTTCCTGATCCTCCAGGGCGTCAACCTCGCCGTCACCAAGCTGGTCACCGGCAACGTGGCGACCGACGACATCAGCAGCATGGACGGCTTCGACCAGGCCAAGAAGGTCTTCGCCTCGTCCTTCGACGTCGGCGGCGTGCAGGTGAAGATCACCATCATCTGGTGGCTGGTCTTCGCCGCGATCGCGACCTGGGTGCTGCTGCGCACCAAGTACGGCAACTGGGTCTTCGCGGTCGGCGGCAACAAGGACTCCGCCCGCGCGGTGGGTGTCCCGGTCGCCTTCACCAAGATCTCGCTGTTCATGCTGGTCGGCTTCGGTGCCTGGTTCATCGGCATGCACCAACTGTTCTCCTTCAACACCGTGCAGTCCGGCGAGGGCGTGGGCCAGGAGCTGATCTACATCTCCGCGGCCGTGATCGGCGGCTGCCTGCTGACCGGCGGCGCGGGCAGTGCGATCGGCCCGGTCTTCGGCGCCTTCATGTTCGGCATGGTGCAGCAGGGCATCGTCTACGCCGGCTGGAACCCCGACTGGTTCAAGGCCTTCCTCGGCGTGATGCTGCTGGGCGCCGTCCTCATCAACTTGTGGGTCCAGCGCACCGCGACCCGGAGGTAACCGCAATGACGAACTCCAACGGATCCGGCACCCACGGCGCCATCCTCCAGGACACCGCGCCCCAGGACCAGGACGGGGATGCCCCCCTCGTCCAGCTGCGCAACGCCGGCAAGTCCTACGGCAACGTCCGCGCCCTGCACGGCGTGGACCTCGCCGTCCGCCCCAGCCAGGTCACCTGCGTGCTCGGCGACAACGGCGCCGGCAAGTCCACCCTGATCAAAATCATCTCCGGGCTGCACCAGCACACCGAGGGCGAGTTCCTCGTCGACGGCCAACCGGTGCACTTCACCACCCCCCGCCAGGCCCTCGACAAGGGCATCGCCACCGTCTACCAGGACCTCGCGACCGTCCCGCTGATGCCGGTATGGCGGAACTTCTTCCTCGGCTCCGAGATGACCAAGGGCCCCTGGCCCGTCCGCCGTCTCGACATCGAGAAGATGAAGAAGACCGCGGACCAGGAGCTCCGCAACATGGGCATCATCCTGGACAACCTGGAACAGCCCATCGGCACCCTCTCCGGCGGCCAGCGCCAGTGCGTCGCCATCGCCCGCGCCGTCTACTTCGGCGCCCGCGTGCTGATCCTCGACGAGCCGACCGCGGCGCTGGGTGTCAAGCAGTCCGGCGTGGTCCTCAAGTACGTCGCCGCCGCCCGCGACCGCGGCCTCGGCGTCATCTTCATCACCCACAACCCCCACCACGCCTACATGGTCGGCGACCACTTCAGCGTCCTGCGCCTGGGCACCCTCGAACTCTCCGCCGAACGCAGCGAAATCACCCTCGAAGAACTCACCAACCACATGGCCGGCGGCACCGAACTCGCCGCACTCAAGCACGAGTTGGCCCAAGTCCGCGGCGTCGATGTCGAGGAGCTGCCCGAGGTGAAGGACCTCAAGGCTCCGGCGACCGCTTCCCCCGAAGGGACCTCCTGACATGTCCGACCGTCCCTCTCTGGACCGCATCCGGGTCGGCTCCGCCCCGGACTCCTGGGGTGTCTGGTTCCCCGACGATCCCCAACAGGTGCCGTGGCAGCGCTTCTTGGACGAGGTTGCCGAGGCCGGCTACCCCTGGATCGAGCTGGGTCCGTACGGCTATCTGCCGACCGACCCGGCCCGGCTCACCGAGGAGATCGGCAAGCGCGATCTGAAGGTCTCCGCGGGCACGGTCTTCACCGGCCTGCACCGGGGCCACTCCGTCTGGGACTCCACCTGGGAGCACGTCAGCCAGGTCGCCGCCCTCACCCAGGCGATGGGCGCGAAGCACCTGGTCGTCATCCCGTCCTTCTGGCGGGACGACAAGACCGCGGAGATCCTGGAGCCGCCGGAGCTGACCGGCGAGCAGTGGGCCCACCTCACCAAGGGCATGGAGCGTCTCGGGCACGAGGTCAAGGAGACGTACGGTCTCGACATCGTCGTCCACCCGCACGCGGACACCCACATCGACACGGAGGATCACGTCGAGCGCTTCCTCGACTCGACCGACTCCGAACTCGTCAACCTCTGCCTGGACACGGGGCACTACGCCTACTGCGGCGGCGACAGCGTCAAGCTGATCGAGACGTACGGCGAACGCATCGGCTATCTGCACCTCAAGCAGGTCGACCCGGAGATCCTCGCCGACGTGGTCAAGAACGAGGTTCCCTTCGGTCCGGCCGTACAGCGCGGAGTGATGTGCGAACCGCCTTCCGGCGTACCGGAGTTGGAGCCGGTGCTGGTCGCGGCGCAGCGGCTGGGCGTCGAGCTGTTCGCGATCGTCGAGCAGGACATGTACCCGTGCGAGCCGGACAAGCCGCTGCCGATCGCAGTGCGCACCCGCAAGTTCCTCCGGTCCTGCGGCGCGTGAGAGGACCCGGAAGGCCGGGGCTGCCCTCTTCACGGCCTTCGAGTGCGGCCTCCTGATCCTGCGGAAGGCCGCTCACCCGGGGATGTGGCCTCGGCGTCGGCGTTGAGCGTCCCTGGGCCACTGTCACGGGCTGGCTGGCCCGCGGGGAAGCGGCGGCCGACGAGGCCCGTGGGCTGGTCGAGCGAGACCCGTGCCAAGGGGTGCGTCGGCTGATCGTGGCCCTGGTCCGCCTGGCTTCCGTCCTCGACGAAATCGAGGCGCTGGACGGGGAGTTGAGAGCCAGGCGGAAACCGGCGGGCCTGAGCTTCGACCTCGCGGCCGACCGACCCGGGGCCTACGACGTCCTTCTCGCCGACGCCGTGGACGACCGGGCCCGCTGCCACCAGCGAGCCGGAGACGGACCCGAGGCCGTGATGGCCACGGAGCGCAGCCCGGCGGTCCTCCGGCGCCTGGCGGCCCGCGATCCCGAGCCCCATGAACCGCAACTCGCCCGGCCGCTGCCGGCCGACGTGAGCCTTCGCTCAAGCCCATGCCGAACGCCCGGACGAGACCGTCCGGGCGTGGCAGCAGGCGACCAGGGAGCCGTCCGTCGTTCGTCTACCGCAGCCCTGAAACACGCGGCCTGGGCTCCAAGCCCGCCGCGCGGTAGCACTCGTCGATCAGCGTCATCGTCGCCAGCGCGTCGTCCGCGTCCAGCGGCAGCGGGGCGCCCCCGCGCACCCGGGCGGCGAAAGCATCCAACTGGTAGGTGTACGAGGAGCGGGTGCCCAGGCGCTCGGTGCGTTCGCCGTCGCCGGTGCGGACGACGACCCGGTCGTCCCGGTGCGGCAGTACGAAGTTCGGCGCGGTCGCCTCGCCCCGCGAGCCGACGATCCGGCAGCTCATCTCCAGCTCGTCGTACGCCATGTGACAGCGGGCGGAGCCGGTGGCGCCGCCGGGGAAGGCCAGGTCGGCGTCCAGCCACTCGTCGACACCCGGCGCGCCGGCGCGTTCGCCGCCCCGGGCGGATACGAGCCGTGGCGCGCCGCCCGCCCAGGGGGCCAGCATCCGCACCGCGTGCAGGCTGTAGCAGCCCAGGTCCATCACGGCGCCGCCCGCCAGTTCCAGCGACCAGCGCGGGTCGGTGTCCGGCGGGGCGGGGATCGCGACCACGGTCTCCACGCGCCGCAGTTCGCCGAGTTCACCACTCTCGAGGATTTCGTGCAGGCGCCGGGTGACCGGGTGGAAGAGGTAGTGGAAGGCCTCCATGAAGACCGTGCCGGCCTTGGCTGCCGCTTCCCGTACCTCGGCCGCCTCCTCGGCGTTGCTCGCCGAGGGCTTCTCCGACAGGACGTGCTTGCCCGCCGCCAGGGCGGCGAGGTTCCACGGTCCGTGCAGGCCGTTCGCAAGGGGGTTGTAGACGACCTCCACCTCCGGGTCGGCGAGCAGGTCGGCGTAGGAGTCCGCCACCCGCTCGACGCCGTGCGCGGCGGCGTACGCCTGCGCGCGAGAGCGGTCGCGCGCGGCCACCGCGACGACGCGGTGGCCGGTCGACCGGGCCGGGCCGATCAGCGAGTTCTCGGTGATCCGTGCTGCTCCCAGCACTCCGATGCGCAGTGGTTCCCGGCCCTGTTCGCTCATGCTTCCCGTACCTCCTGGATCGTGACGGGGCGGTGCTCGTGCAGGGACAGTGTGCAGGCATCGGCGATCCAGCCGGCCTCCAGGGCGTCGGCGACCGTGCACGGGGAGGGCCGGGTGCCGGCCACGACCTCGGTGAACGCGGTGAGTTCGGCCTGGTAGGCGGCCGTGAAGCGGTCCATGAAGAAGTCGTGCGGGGTACCCGCGGGGAAGGTCACGCCGGGCTCGACGGAACGCAGCGGCAGCTTGTCCTCCAGGCCCACCGCGATGGAGTCCGTGAAGCCGTGGATCTCCATGCGGACGTCGTAACCCCGGGCGTTGTGGCGGGAGTTGGAGACCACCGCGATGGTGCCGTCGTCGAGGGTGAGGATCGCGCCGGTGGTGTCGGCGTCGCCCGCCGCCTTGATGTAGTCGGCGCCCCGGTTGCCGCCGACCGCGTACACCTCGGTCACCTCGTGGCCGGTCACCCAGCGGATGATGTCGAAGTCGTGCACGGAGCAGTCCCGGAAGATGCCTCCGGAGGCGGCGATGTACGCGGCGGGCGGCGGCGCCGGGTCCAGCGTGGTCGACCGTACGGTGTGCAGCTTGCCCAGCTCACCGGAGTGCACGGCGGCGCGCGCGGCGACGAAGCCGGCGTCGAAGCGGCGGTTGTAGCCGATCTGGATCGGCACGTCGCTGCCCTGGACGGCCTTGAGGACCTGGACGCCCTCGCTCATGGTCTTGGCGACGGGCTTCTCGCAGAAGACGGGGATGCCGGCCTCGACCCCGGCCAGGATCAGCCCGGGGTGGGCGTCCGTGGCGGCGGCGATCACGATGCCGTCCACGCCGGCGGCCAGCAGGGCCTCGGGCGAGTCCACGACCTCGCCGCCGAACCGCTCCGCGGCGGTCTTGGCGGCGTCAGCGAAGGGGTCGGTGAGGACGAGCGACTCGACGACGTCGAGTCCGGAGAGGGTCTCGGCGTGAAAGGCGCCGATGCGGCCGAGGCCGAGGATTCCGATACGCATGAGGGTGTTGCTCCTTGGGAGGTGCGGGTGTCTTGCGAGGGGGAGTCAGCCGAGGGCGCCGAGGACGTTCTGGTCCCAGTCGATCACCGAACCGGTGACCACCCCGGACCGGTCGGACAGCAGGAACACGACGAAGTCGGCGATCTCGTCCGGCTGGCCGAGCTTGCCCATCGGCAGCTTCGCGGCGGCTTCCTCCCGCCAGTCGTCCCCGGCGCCGTGGAAGGCCTTCTGGGTCGCGTCCTCGCCCTCGGTCGCGGTCCAGCCGATGTTCAGGTCGTTGATCCGGACCCGGTCGAAGCGGTGGGCGTGCGCGGCGTTGCGCGTCAGGCCCGCCAGACCGGCCTTGGCCGCGGAGTACGCCGCCAGGTGGGGCGGCCCGCCGTGTGCGCAGTTGGAGCCGATGTTGACGATGGTGCCCGGCGCCTTGCGCGCCACCATGTCGGCCACCGCAGCCTGCATCGCGAAGAACGGCGCCTTCAGGTTGATCGCGATGTGCTGGTCGAACAGTTCCGGCGTGGTGGCGAGCAGGGTGCCGCGGGTGGTGAGCCCGGCGGAGTTCACCAGGCAGTCGACGCGGCCGTGCGCGGCGATCACCTCGGCCACGGCCGCCTTCGCCTGCTCGGCGTCCGACAGGTCGGCGCGTACGAACATCGCCTTGCCGCCCGCCCCGGTCAGCTCGGCCACCAGGGCCTCACCGGGCTCGGGTCGGCGGCCGCTGACGGCCACCACCGCGCCCTCGCGCACCGCGGCGCGAGCGATGGCGGCGCCCACGCCCTGGCTGCCGCCATTGACGAGGACGACCTTGTCGTCGAGAAGTCCCATGTTGTTCCTCAGCTTTCGCGTCGTTCGGTACCGGCCCGCAGCTCCTCGCGGAGCGCCTCCGGGGTCCATTCCTCGCGCACCGCCCGGCGTACGACAGCCGCCTGCGAGAGCGGTGCCAGACCGTCGAGCGGCGGGTCGCTGTCGAGGTTGGTGGGGAAGGGGTAGCCCTCGGCGCAGGCGGCGACGACCGTGTCCAGCCACTCCTCGCCCGCGCCCTCGGACTTGCGCTTGAGCAGCACGGGGAAGACCGCGTTGCTCACCGCCTCGCGGTCGACCGTCTCCATCGCCCGCCCGAACGCGGAGGACACCTGGAGCAGGTTGGCCATGCGCCGGACGTCCGCCGTGCGGTTGGTGCCGGCCGCGTGGAAGAGCGCGGGGTTGAAGAAGGCGGCATCGCCCTTGGCGAGGGGGAGCTGGATGTGGTGCGCCTCGAAGTAGGCCTGGAACGCGGGCAGTCGCCAGGCCAGATAGCCAGGCTCGTACTTCTGCGAGTGCGGCAGATACATCGTTGGCCCCGACTCGACCGGCATGTCGCAGTGCGCGACCGCGCCCTGCAGCGTGAGCACGGGGGAGAGGCGGTGCACATGGGCGGGGTAGCCGGCGGCGGCCTCGTTGCTGAGGAAGCCTAGGTGGTAGTCGCGGTGCACGGTCTGGGCCGCGCCGCCCGGGTGGACCACGTTGATCTGCGAGGTGACCTGGTAGCCGGGGCCGAGCCAGGCGGCCGACACCAGCGCCAGGATGTCGTTCGCGTAGTAGTCGGCGAACGTCTCCGGGTCGTAGAGCGCGGCCTTCTCCAGGGCGTTCCACACCCGGTCGTTGGCCCCCGGCTTGGCGAAGTGGTCCCCGGCGCCCGCGCCCGAGGCACGCTGCTCGGCGATCAGGGCGTCGAACACCGCGGTCGTACGGTCGACGACCGACGTGTCCGGGAAGGCGCCCTGGAGGACCGCGATGCCGGGCCCCTCGGCGAACGCCCGGACCAGCTCGGCCTGGACCTCACGGCGCTCTCCGGCGGCCACGGCCTTGCGGAGCCGGTCACTGTCGTAGACGAGGACGTTCCGCTCCACGGAGGAGGCGTACGGGAACTCGGAGAGGTCGGTCGGCCGCTCGACCAGCGCACGGAAGGCGCTGAGGTCGCAGTCCTGCTCGGAGAGCCAGGCGCGGCGTTCTGCGGAAGTGAAGGACATCGTCGTCCCCTCGGATCACGGTGTGGTGCGGCTCTGTCATTCTTGTCATGACAAACCCTTCGAACAACCAGCAGCAACCCATCAAAAACCCCTCAGGGAGCCGCCGCATGGGTCACCCTTTCCCGATCCGGGAAATAGCACGTCAGGCGGGTCTCAGCGAGGCCACCGTGGACCGGGTCCTGAACGGCCGGGGCGGGGTGCGTGACAGCACCGTGCGTGAGGTCCGCCTGGCCATCGCCGATCTGGACCGGCAGCGCACCCAGGTCCGGCTGGTCGGCCGTACGTTCATGATCGACATCGTGATGCAGGCACCGGAGAGGTTCACCACCGCCGTGCGGGCCGCGCTGGAGGCCGAGCTGCCCGACCTGCACCCGGCCGTCGTGCGCTCACGCTTCCACTTCCGTGAGACCGGGCAGGGGGAGGAGCTGGTCGGGATACTGGACCGGATAGCCCGGCGCGGCTCGCAGGGCGTGATCCTCAAGGCCCCGGACGTGCCCGAGGTGACCGCCGCCGTCGGCAGGCTCGTCGCCGCCGGCATACCCGTCGTCACCCTGGTGACCGACCTGCCCGCCAGCGCCCGGCTCGCCTACGTCGGTATAGACAACCGGGCGGCGGGCGCGACGGCCGCCTACCTCATGGGCCAGTGGCTCGGCGACCGGCCCGGCAATGTGCTGACCAGCCTCAGCAGCGGCTTCTTCCGCAACGAGGAGGAGCGCGAGATGGGCTTCCGGGGCGCGATGCGCGCCCGGCACCCGGAGCGGACCCTCGTCGAGATCGCCGAGGGACAGGGCCTGGACGCCACCGAGTACGACCTCGTCCGGGCCGCGCTCAAGCGCGACCCGGACATCAGAGCGGTCTACTCGATCGGCGGCGGCAACATCGCGACCTTGCGCGCCTTCGCGGACCTGGGCCGCGAGTGCGCCGTGTTCATCGCCCACGACCTCGACCACGACAACACCCGGCTGCTGCGCGAACAGCGCCTGTCGGCCGTGCTCCACCACGACCTGCGCCAGGACATGCGTGAAGCCTGCCGCCTTGTCATGCGGGCCCACGACGCCCTGCCGCCCGCCGGTCCGGCACTGCCGTCCGCGATCCAGATCGTCACGCCCTACAACATGCCTACGACACCGCGGCGTTGAACAACACGCCTACGACACCGCCAAGTTGACCCACGTGCCGCTCTCCGCCGACCGCGCCATGGCATCGAGTACGGCCGCACTGTGCACGGCGTCCTGGAGGGTGGCCCCGTGCGGTTTCCCCTCGGCGACGGAACGCAGGAAGCGGTACGCCTCGATCACCTTCAGATCGTCGTAGCCCATGGCGTTGGCGGCGCCCGGCTGGAAGGCGCCGAACTCCCCGTCGCCCGGGCCGACATACACCGTGCTGACGGGCTGGTCCTGGTACGCGGTGCCGCGGCTGACGCCCAGCTCGTTCATCCGGCGGAAGTCCCAGAACACCGCGCCCTTGGTGCCGTGCACCTCGAAGCCGTAGTTGTTCTGCTCGCCGACCGAGACCCGGCAGGCCTCCAGGACACCGCGGGCCCCGGTGGCGAAGCGCAGCAGGCAGTTGACGTAGTCCTCGTTCTCGACCGGGCCCAGTTCGCCGCCGGAGGCCCGGGTGTGGCCGGCGGTCGCGCCGGTCGGGCGGGCCCGCTCGGGTACGAAGATCGCGGTGTCGGCGGTGAGCGACTCGATGTCGCCGAGCAGATAGCGGGCCAGGTCCGCGCCGTGCGAGGCCAGGTCGCCCAGCACTCCGCTGCCGCCGCGCTCCCGCTCGTACCGCCAGGTCAGCGCGCCCTCGGGGTGCGCCGCGTAGTCGCTGAACAGGCGGACGCGGACATGCGTGACCGCGCCCAGTTCACCGGAGGCGATCAGCTCGCGGGCCGCCTCCACGGCGGGTGCGTTGCGGTAGTTGAAACCGACCGTCCCCTGGACGCCGGCCTTGGCGACCGCGTCGGCCACCGCGCCCGCGTCCGCCGCCGTCAGGCCCACCGGCTTCTCGATCCAGATGTGCTTGCCGGCCTCGGCCATCGCGACGCCGATCTCGCGGTGCAGGAAGTTCGGGGCGGTGATGCTCACCGCCCCGATGCGCGGGTCGGCGGCCACCTCGCGCCAGTCGCGGACCGCGGTGGCGAACCCGAACTGCGCGGCGGCCTCCTCGGCCCTGCCCGGGACCTCCTCGGCGACCGTCACCAGCTCCGGGCGCAGGGCCAACTGCGGATAGTGGTGCCGGACACGGGAGTAGGCCTGGGTGTGCACCCGGCCCATCCAGCCGAATCCGACGACGGCGACACCGAGCGCATCCACCATGACAGCCCTTCTTTGGACCGGTCCATAATCTGTCCAGGCCACCCTGAGCGGGGTTCTACCTGGTGTCAACCCTTTGACAAGCGCGAGTGACGCATGGAACGGTCCAGAGATGCGACCGCCGACGAGTCCGGACACCAGACCGCCGACGATCCGCGATGTGGCCGACCAGGCCGGTGTCTCCAAGTCGCTGGTCTCCCTGGTGCTGCGCGGCTCCGACCAGGTGCGCCCCGAGAAGCGCGAGGCCGTGCTGCGGGCCGTACGGGAACTGGGCTACCGGCCGAACGCCGCCGCGCGCAGCCTCAGCGAACAGCGCACCCGCACGGTCGGCGTCCTCCTGAACGACCTGCGCAACCCGTGGTTCGTGGACCTCCTCGACGGCCTGAACCCGCTGCTGCACGACAACGGCCTGCACATGCTCCTGGCCGACGCCCGCCTCAACCGCCGCACCGGCCAGGACCCGGCCGGACCACTGCTCGACCTCGGGGTCGACGGCCTGGTCGTGGTCGGCACCCTGCCCGACCCGGCCGCGCTCGGCAGGGTCGCCGAGAGCATCCCGGTCGTCGTCGCGGGCGCCCGCGAGCCGGTACCGCCCGGCGTCGACGTCGTGGCGGGTGACGACGAGCGGGGCGCACGGCTGATCACCGAGCACCTCATCGGCCTCGGCCACCGCCGGATCGCGCACATCGCGGGCTACGGCGCCGTCGGCGAGCTGCGCCGGGCCAGCTTCGAGGCGACGATGCGGGCGCACGGGCTCGCGGACGGAGCGATCGTCGAGCCCAGCGACATGACCGAGGAGGGCGGCTACCGCAGCACGGTGCGGTTGCTCAGCGGCCCGCGGCGGCCCACCGCCATCCTCGCCGTCAACGACATCGCCTCGGTCGGCGCGCTGTCGGCCGCCGAGGAAATCGGCCTGAGCGTCCCCCGCGACCTCTCCGTCACCGGCTACGACAACACGAGCATCTCCCGGCTGCGCCACGTCTGGCTCACCACCGTCGACAATGCGGGCCACGAGGTCGGCCGCCGCGCGGCCCGCTGTCTCCTCGACCGCTTCGACACACCCGGCACTCCTGGCCGCGTCCACCTCGCCCCGCCCGCACTGGAGATCCGGGGGACCACGGGCGCCGTCGGAGGCTGATCGCTCAGGTACTTGTGCGGCGAGTCGATGCCGGCAACGCGGTACACCCGCCCCGCCGTTGAGGACGACGAGCTCACCGACCGCCTCGGCGGACGCGACAGCGCGTGGGAACTCGTCCGGTAGGCGCCGCCATACACCGCGGACGGGTTCGAGGCGCTGCTCCGCGCCTCGAACCCGTCCACGGTGTCCGCAGGGGCCTCGGTCAGCCGCCGACGTAGGCCGCGAGGTGCTCGCCGGTGAGGGTGGAGCGGGCGGCGACCAGGTCGGCGGGGGTGCCCTCGAAGACGAGGCGGCCGCCGTCGTGGCCGGCGCCGGGGCCGAGGTCGATGATCCAGTCGGCGTGTGCCATGACCGCCTGGTGGTGTTCGATGACGATGACCGACTTGCCGGAGTCGACGAGCCGGTCGAGCAGGCCGAGCAGCTGCTCGACGTCGGCGAGGTGGAGGCCTGTCGTCGGCTCGTCCAGGACGTAGACGCCGCCCTTGTCTCCCATGTGGGTGGCCAGCTTGAGCCGCTGACGCTCGCCGCCGGACAGGGTGGTGAGCGGCTGGCCGATGGTGAGATAGCCGAGCCCGACATCGGCGAGCCGCTCGAGGATCTTGTGCGCGGCCGGTGTGTGCGCCTCGCCGGAGCCGAAGAACTCCTCGGCCTCGGTCACCGGCATCGCGAGCACCTCGCTGATGTCGCGCCCGCCGAGGCGGTACTCGAGCACCGAGGCGTCGAAACGCTTACCGCCGCAGTCCTCGCAGGTGGTGGCGGTGCCGGCCATCATTCCCAGGTCGCTGTAGATGACGCCGGCGCCATTGCAGGTGGGGCAGGCGCCCTCGGAGTTGGCGCTGAACAGCGCGGGCTTCACGTCGTTGGCCTTCGCGAACGCCTTGCGGATCGGGTCGAGCAGGCCGGTGTACGTCGCCGGGTTGCTGCGTCGCGAGCCGCGGATCGGGCTCTGGTCGATCGACACCACACCCTCGTCGGTGGGGATCGACCCGTGTACGAGCGAGCTCTTGCCGGAGCCGGCGACGCCCGTGATGACGCTGAGCACCCCGAGCGGGATGTCGACGTCGACGCCCTGCAGGTTGTTCGCCGTCGCGCCGCGGATCTCCAGCGCGCGGGTGGACTTGCGCACCTCCTCCTTGAGGGAGGCCCGGTCGTCGAGGTGGCGGCCGGTGATGGTGTCGCTGGCCTGCAGCCCTTCGACGGTGCCCTCGAAGCAGACGGTGCCGCCCGCCGTACCGGCGCCGGGACCGAGGTCGACGACGTGGTCGGCGATCGCGATCACCTCCGGCTTGTGCTCCACGACGAGCACAGTGTTGCCCTTGTCCCGCAGCTGCAGCAGCAGGTTGTTCATCCGCTGGATGTCATGCGGGTGCAGGCCCGCGGTGGGCTCGTCGAAGACGTAGGTGACGTCGGTGAGCGAGGAGCCGAGGTGGCGGATCATCTTGACGCGCTGCGCCTCGCCGCCGGACAGCGTGCCCGACGCCCGGTCGAGCGAGAGGTAGCCGAGACCGATCTGCACGAAGGAGTCGAGGGTCTGCTGGAGCGCGGTGAGCAGCGGCGCCACCGACGGTTCCTTGACGCCGCGGACCCACTCGGCCAGGTCTCTGATCTCCATCGCGCAGGCGTCGGCGATGCTCTTCCGGTTGATCTTCGACGAGCGGGCCCCTTCGGTCAGCCGGGTGCCCTCGCACTCGGGGCAGACGGTGAAGGTGACCGCCCGCTCCACGAACGCCCGGATGTGCGGCTGCAGCGACTCCTTGTCCTTGGACAGGAACGACTTCTGGATCTTGGGGATCAGCCCCTCGTAGGTGAGGTTGACGCCGTTGACCTTGACCTTGACCGGCTCCCCGTAGAGAAAGGCCTGAAGCTCCTTCTTGGTGTACTGGCGGATCGGCTTGTCCGGGTCGACGAAGCCGGACTGGGCGTAGACCTGCACGGTCCACTGGCTGTCCGACTTCCAGCCGGGGATGGTGAACGCGCCCTCGGCGAGCGACTTGGAGTCGTCGTAGAGCTGGGTGAGGTCGATGTCGGAGACCGAGCCCCGGCCCTCGCAGCGCGTACACATGCCGCCGGTGCGGTTGAAGGTCGCCTTCACGGTCTTGGTCTTGGCGGCACCGCGTTCGACCGTGATCCCACCGCTGGCGTGGACCGAGGCGGTGTTGAAGGAGTACGCGCTGGGTGGGCCGATGTGCGGCTTGCCGAGCCGGCTGAAGAGGATGCGCAGCATCGCGTTGGCGTCGGTGGCGGTGCCGACCGTGGAGCGGGGGTCGCCGCCCATCCGCCGCTGGTCGACGCTGATCGCGGTGGTGAGACCGTCGAGGACGTCGACCTCGGGGCGCGCCAGCGTCGGCATGAACCCCTGCACGAAGGCGCTGTAGGTCTCGTTGATCAGCCGCTGCGACTCCGCGGCGATCGTGTCGAACACCAGTGAGCTCTTGCCCGAGCCGGAGACGCCGGTGAACACCGTCAGGCGGCGCTTCGGGATCTCGATGCTGATGTCCTTGAGGTTGTTCACGCGCGCGCCGTGCACGCGGATCAGATCGTGGCTGTCGGCGGCGTGCAGCTCAGGCGAGGGGGTGCCCGTCCTCTTGGCCGTGCTCATCGTGTCTCCATCTGTCGGGCGGCTCGTTCACCTCGCGCCAAGACTGGATGCGGCGTGGGGATGTGCGCAACCAGCTTTGCGGGGTGACCGGCGCACGCTCCGTCGAGGATCGTCACGAGGGAGGAAGCTCGCGCGCGGGGAGATGTCCATGGCACTCACGCTAGGCGCGGTTCGAAGGTCGGCGCTTCTCGAATCCTGACCGGTCTGCTCGGACGTACTGGCTGGAGAGTTCCACGAAGGGGCCCTGCCCCGTTCCGCCAGTGCGTGTGAGCGCCCCGTCAGCGGCCCGCCCGTCCCTGCGGTTGACGAGTCGTCAGCCACGCGCTCGCGCCCGGCAGCGAGCGGACCTCACGCGGCCGGCGGAACCCGAGAGGCCGCAGCTGGTCACCGTGGCGGGCGGAGGTCGTGACCGCGACGGCGGTGGCGGCCTGGCTGTCGACGGCACGCAGCCCCGGGGCCAGCAGGTCGGCGGCGACGGTGTGGTCCCAGGCGCTCGTGTCGTCCAGCGCGCCGACGACGACCACCTTCCAGTGCGGCCCGTCGGGCCACGCCCCCTTCAGCCCCGTCGCCAGGACCGGGCGTTCCTGCGGGCGGGTGGCGAGCTCCCGGGAGAAAAGGCTGCTGAAGCGGGTGTCGGGGGGCTCGGACCCGGCGCCCGGCGGCAGCCAGACGGCGGCCGCGAGAAGTGTGCCGTCCTCACGCTCGGCCACCCATACCTGGCCCTCTTCGAGGGCATGGTGGGCCAGTACCAGCCGCATGGCGCTCTGTGTCTGCTCCCAGTCCAGCGCGCAGTCCTCCAGAACCGGGTCAGGGGCCGGAAGCGAGGCAGGGGGCGACGGGGCGATCAGGCGCACCACGGCGGGTACGTCCACCAGCCCCGCCGCACGCACGGTCGTCAGAGGACGCAGTTGAAGAGTCGTCATGTTCGTGTTCTCCATTTCAGGTGGCCCGGCTCGTGCCGGTGAAAAGCCGTGTGGGCCGCAGCCCTGGCACGGTTTCCGCCTTTGCCGGGCGTGGTACGCGCGGCCGGCCGTAGCCGCCGTCGGGATGGTCGTGGTGGGACTGGGACCGGCTGAGCAGGACCACACCGCGGGCGGCCGCCGCGGCGCCGGCGAGGGCGAGCAGGGTGCCGGTCGCGCCGTACTGGAAGCCTTCGCCGAGCAGGGTGATGCCGATGACGGACGCGGTGACCGGGTTGACGAGGGTGAGCAGGGCGAGCGGGCCGCCGAGGCCGCTGCGGTACGCCTTCTGCGAGAGCATCAGCCCCGCCGCGGCGAACGAGACGGTGAGGACCGCCACCACGGCCGCGCTCCAGGACACCGCCGGCCCTACGGCGAGTTTCTGGGCCAGCGTGGAGCCGACTCCGGAGGCGATGCCGGAGGCCGCCGCGAAGCCGAGGCCGCTCGGGGCGATGCGGATGAGCGCCAGGATGGCGGTGGCGGCGGCGAGTGCGATCAGCAGCACCTCGGTGGTGCGCAGGGTGCTGTCCGGCGCGTTGCCCGAGGCGGTGGCGGTCAGTAGCGCGGTCAGCCCGACGAGGGTGAGGGCCATGCCGCGCCACTGTGTGCCCGAGGTCCGGCGGCGGGCGGCCAGCGAGCCCAGGGGCACCGCCACCACGAGGGTCAGCGCGCCGAGCGGCTGCACCAGGGTCAGCGGCCCGTACCGCAGGGCGACCACGTGCAGCAGTGCACCGGTGGCGTTGAGGAGGACGGCCCACCACCACGAGACACGGGTGAGCGCGTCCCGCAGGTCCGGCGTTCCGGCAGCTGTCCGTTCCTGGACCACAGCGGCTGTGGCGTAACAGACCGCGGAGACCAGGGAGAGGGCGACGGCCAGGAACACCGGAGAGGCCGTCATCGCGAAGCCCGCGCTACGACGGTCAGGACCAGCCCCTCGGACCCCGCCCCACGCGGCACCTCGGGCTTGCTACTGCTGCGACTGGGCACGCCCCGGGCTCCCATCAATACGAAACGGTTTCGTACACATAAGCTACGGTGGCCGCGAACGAAACGCAAGCGTTTCTTTAATGAGCCCGTCGTCATCTGGTACCACCGCTGCATGGAGACAGAGCGGTTCATCGGCATTGACCTCGCCTGGGCGCACGGCGGAACTCGCGCCAGGCCCAACGAGACCGGGGTAGCTGCTGTCGACCGTAGCGGCGTGGTGCTCGAGTGCGGCTGGACCCGTGGTCTCGAGGAGACGATGTCGTGGCTTGCCAGGACAGCCGCCGACGGATCCGCCCTGGCCTTCGTGGACGCACCGCTGGTCGTCGACAATCCGGCCGGGCAGCGGCCGTGCGAGCGGGAGGTCGGTCAGCGGTACGGACGCTGGAAGGTGAGCGCGAACAGCACCAACCAGAGCTCTCCGCGCCTCGCCGGTGTTCTCCTGCGGGAGGGGCTGGAGAAGTCCGGCTGGGTCTACGACGACGGCAGGGGCGGGCCGCCGACGGGCGGGACGGTCATGTCCGAGTGCTATCCGTACACGACTCTGGTCGGGGCCCACGAGCTGGGCTACGACCAGGAACGCCCCACGTACAAGCGCCGGCCGGCGCGCGTGCCGACGGCACAATGGCGAGCGGTGAGGGCAGCGGAGTGCGACAGGCTGATCGCGCGCATGGCGGGCCTGGCCACCGCCGATCCGCCCCTGCTGCTCGCCTCCCACCCGGTCTCCCGCCGGCTGCTCGACGAGCCCTCACCCCAACGGGCCGCCGACTACAAGCACCGGGAGGACCTCATCGACGCACTGCTCTGCGCGTGGACGGCCGCACTGTGGTCCCGGCACGGTCCGGCGCGCTGCCAAGTACTCGGAGCGGACAGCCCCGCACCACCCGGCCACGCCCCCACCATCATCGCGCCTGCCCGCCCGGAACAGCGGCGTGGGGGAGAGTGACGGCGAGAGGCGGAAAAATCCGGTGTCCTGCCCCCGGCCTGGTTCCCTACACTCGCCCCACAACGCGTGCCGCGCATCACCGCGGCGCGCCCCGTGACGAACGAGGGGAGCCCGGCCATGCGTTACCGCACCGCTGTTGTTGTTCCCCCGTCGCGGTACGAGGTGATCCTCGTGTCTTCGGGTGTCCGGTGCCGGCTGCGCGGCCGGGACCGGATGGCCCTGACGAACGCCTGATCTCTGCACGCCCCGCATGCGCGTCCTTCTGTGGTTGCGCCCGTGCCGGAGTGCCCGTAGGCCATGGTCCGTTCGTCCGGGAATTGCGCCGACCCCTTCTGGATCATCCTGAAAGGCCATGGGCCGTGCGTACCGAACTGCACCGCGATCTCGTCAACCCGCTCACCGCCGTCCGTAATCTGGGCATCCTCGCCCACGTCGACGCCGGCAAGACCACCGTCACCGAGCGGATCCTGTATGTCACCGGGACCACGCACAAGCGGGGTGAGGTCCATGACGGCACTACCGTCACCGACTTCGACTCCCAGGAGCGTGACCGTGGCATCACCATCTTCGCCGCAGCGGTGAGTTGTGCCTGGGACGGGCATCGGATCAATCTCATCGACACCCCGGGACACGTCGACTTCTCCGATGAGGTCGCGCGGTCGCTGCGGGTGCTCGACGGGGCGATCGCGGTGTTCGACGCCGTCGCGGGGGTCGAGCCGCAGAGTGAGTCGGTGTGGCGGCAGGCCGACCGGTACGGGGTGCCCCGTATCGCGTTCGTCAACAAGCTGGACCGTGCCGGCGCCGACCTCGACGCGGCGGTCGAGTCGATCCGGGAGCGGCTGCATCCGGCCCCGCTGGTCGTGCAGTTGCCGATCGGCGCGGAGGACGGGTTCAGCGGGGTCGTCGATCTGCTGCGTATGCGTGCGTTGGTCTGGGCCGAAGGCCGCGACTCGGTCGAGGAGGGGCCCGTACCCGATGGCCTGCTCGAAGAGGCCCGGCGGCGGCGTCGGGTGCTGGAGGAAGCGGTCGCCGAACTCCATCCCGGCGCATTCGAGGAGTTCTGCGCGGAGTCCGGCCTCTCCGCGCGGACCCTCGAAGGCGCGCTGCGCGACCTGACCCGTACCGGTGACGGTGTGGTCGTGCTGTGCGGCTCGGCCTACCGGAACCGGGGGATCGAACCGCTGCTGGACGCCGTGGTGGCGTACCTGCCCTCGCCGTTGGACGTGCCCGCCGTGCGCGGTGTCCGGGGCCGGGACGGCGGGGAGGAGGAGCGGGCCGCCGATCCGGCGGCGCCGTTCGCGGCGCTGGCGTTCAAGGTGAACGCCACCTCCACCGGGCGGCTGACCTACCTGCGTGTGTACTCGGGAACGATCCGGAAGGGAGAGGCTGTGGCTGTCTGGGACGCGGGCGCATTGCGCACCGAGCGGATCGGGCGGATCCTGCGCGTCCAGGCCGACCGCCACGACCGGTTGGACCGGGCGGTGGCCGGGGACATCGTCGCGGTGGTCGGGCTGAAGGCCGTCCGTGCCGGTGCGACCGTGTGCGCGCCCGGGGCTCCGCTGGTCCTCGAACCGCCGAGCACGGCCGAACCGGTCGTCTCCGTCGCGGTCGAGGCCAGTGCCCGGACCGAAACGGACCGACTGGTGTCGGCGCTGGTGCGGCTGGTCGAGGAGGATCCCTCGCTGGTCGTACGGACCGACCCCGAAACCGGTCAGACCGTGCTGTCCGGCATGGGCGAACTGCATCTGGAGGTGGCGGTGGAGAAGATCCGGCGCGCCCACGGGCTGGACGTCCGGGTCGGCCGGCCGAAGGTGGCGTACCGGGAAACGGTCGCACGCGGGGTCACCGGACACGTCCACCGGCACGTCAAACAGGACGGTGGCGCAGGTCAGTTCGCGCATGTCGTCCTCGATGTGGAACCGCTGCCGGTCCCCTCGGGCACGGCCGGTGACGGTGCGACGGGCTTCGAGTTCCGGTCGGTCGTCGTCGGTGGACGCGTACCGCAGGAGTACGTCCGGGCCGTGGAGGCCGGTTGCCGGGACGCGTTGGGCGAAGGGCCGCTCGGCGGTCATCCGGTGACGGGGCTGCGAGTTGTCCTGACCGACGGCGCGACTCATCCGAAGGACTCCTCGGAGATGGCGTTCCGGACGGCCGGGCGGCTCGCGCTCCGGGAGGCACTGCGCGCCTGCGCGGTCGTCCTTCTGGAACCGGTGGTCGAGGTCACGGTCACCGCGCCCGACGACGCCGTCGGCGGGGTGCTCGGCGACCTGGCCGCCCGGCGCGGCCGGGTCTCCGGCTCGACCGCACGAGGCGGGGCGGGCACGGGCACGGTGGTGATCACCGCCACCGTGCCGCTGGCCGAGCTGTTCGGTTACGCGACCCGGTTGCGCAGCCGGACGCAGGGCCGGGGAGTCTTCACCACCCGGCCCGTCGGCTACGCCCCGGCGTCGGCATCGGGCCTGGCGTCCGACGGAGCACCGGCCGCCCGGTAGCCGTGGCGACGGTCCCGCCCGAAATCGGGCGGGACCGTTCCCGCGTCCCCTCAGCGCAACGCGTCACGCAGCAACTCAGCGCAACGCATCACGCAGCAACTCAGCGCAACGCATCACGCAGCAACCTGGCGTTCTTCACCGTCTGGCTCGACGCGCTGCGCCCGGCCACCGCCGTGACCTCGGCGCTCTCTCCCTTGGCCGCGCACCGCGAAGCGCACTCGACGGCGAGTGCCAGCAGGGCCGCCGTGCCCCGGACCGGGGTGTCGCGCAGCAGGCCGGGCAGGGCGGCTTCGAGTACGGACCACACGGTGGCGTAGGCGCCCGTCTCGGCGGCGGCCCGCAGCGAGCCGCCTGCCTTGTCCGCGTGGGGCAACCCGTGGTTCAGCAGAGCCTCGAGCTGCCGTCCGAGCAGTCCCGCGTCCAGCTGCCGCCGTGCGGCGAGTACCAGCATGGCGTCCACCGCCGAGTCGCTCTCCGGCTCCCAGAGCAGTCCGAACGCCAGGGCGAGGTGCACCGAGTAGCCCGCCGGGCCGCCGGACTCCACGACGAACGGCAGGTTGCGGGGCCACCCTCGCTGGGACACGCGCGGCTCGAAGTAGTCGCGTGCCATCAACTCATCGCGGTGGTACGGGAGTTGCGCCACCCAGAAGGGTGCCATCGGGTCGGCCAGCCCCCGGTTGCCGACGTACGGCCCGATCAGGGCCGCGGCGACCGGCGGGAGCGGGGGATCGATGACCACACCGGGCCGCGCAGGTGTCCACCACCCCTGCGACGCGGGCTTCGGCGGCTTGCAGTGGGGCCACCCCTTCGGCTCCGAATCCTGGTGCGCCGGGCCGCCCTCGCGCAGCCAGCGTGCCAGCCGCTGTCCGGCGTCGGAACCGAGAGCCTCGGCCGCACTCAGCACCTGCTCGTCCGATGTCGGGGTGACGCGCAGCAGAGCCTGTGCCAGGTCGACCGGCGCGGGGGTGACGCCGAGTTTGTCGAGCGCCGAGATCCGCTCCACCAGTACGGCGGCGTCCAGCGCGCCGGTGGCGAGGGTCGGCACGGCAAGGAGGAACGGCTGTGCACCGGACTCGATGACGTCCATCGCCTCGGTCAGGCGTGCCGCGAGCATCGAACCGGCCAGAGAGTGGGTTTGACTCGGGCCGGTCTGCGTGACGTGGACGGCCCGCTGCATCATCACGGCCCGTCTCCTCGGCTCGTCGCCCCGCACCGCGCTCGCCACGTCGTAGAGGTCGGACTGCACCCAGTCGACATGGCTTTTCGGTTCCCTGCGCATGACCGGCTTCAGGGCATCGGCCAGTGCGGTCCGGTCGAGGTGGGCGTGCCGGACCAGTCCGTCCAGGGCGCGTTCGAACGCCACCACGTCCCTGTCGTTCGCGACGACCGCCGCGACCTCCTGTGCGACCTCGGCGGCCGTCGCGATGGGACCCGGCACTGGGCGGGGTTCGGGAACGGAGGGCAGTACGTCGGCGTACGGCTCGGTCACGGCATCCTGGGCCGTGCCGAGCAGTTCGGCGGCCCGCGCCGACAGCCCCGGGCTGAGCTGTTCGGCGGCCGCCCGCAGCTCCGGCAGCACCGAGTCGTCGGCGGCCTTGAGATGTTTCGCGACCAGCTTGAGCGCCTGCTCCTGCAGTGTCATCTCGCGGTGGCCGAACGTCGTCGCCGCGTCGACCAGCACCCGGCCCGCCCGCGCCGGATCCCGCCGCGCCACCCGGCCGAGCCAGCCGAGCTGTGCGCGCACCAGTTTCTTCTCCGGGCGGAGCAGGACCCGTTCGCACGCCTCGGTGAACAACCCGGGCTCCAGCAGCCCCGCCTCGTCAAGGCCGGTCAGGACCTCCTGGGCGTAGGTGGCCACCGGCAACGACCGGTCGAGCAGCGCCAGGTAGTCCCTCACCACGAGCGCCTTCTCGGCCGGTGTGGAGGCCAGGGCCCGCAGGAACACCAGGAAGGGCGCGATCTCCATGCGCGTACCGTCTTCGAGGAGACGCCCGAGAAGGTGGTCGACCAGCGCGGCGCGTTCGCGGGCCACCCCGGCGTGTTCCGCAGGGCTGAGCGCGAATGCTTCCAGCGTGACCACCGCCTGCGTCCCGTGCGGCGGATCGCCGACCATGTCCGCGAAGAGGTTGTGGATCAGCTCGTCACGGTCCACGACGCCTTCGGCAGTGAGACCGATGAGCGCTTCCAGCGGCCGTTGAGACGTGTGCCAGCCGAAGAGGAGGCGCCCCGGTCGGGCCACGGCCAGTGGGAGTAGCTTCGGGGTGAAGTCGTCAGCGCGCAGCCGCTCCAGGAAGTCGGCACCCGGTGCTCCGCCCAGCACCCGCGGGCGCCGCTCCCGGCCGTCGGCGCGGTCGTACAGCCAGGCCAGGACGAACTCGTGCGAGGCCGGCGGCGAACAGCCGGTGTCGCGGACGAGGTGCTCGGTGACCGCGAACACCGCGCCGGCTGTCGTCGCCTGTTCGCCGAGGTGCGCGACCAACTCGGTCCGCCATGCGACGGGGTACAGGTCCAGGAGGTCCACTGTCCAGGTGTCCATCGTGAAGTACGGGTACGTCCGGATCCAGGCCGCCGTGGCCTCGGGGGTGACCTGACATCCCAGTCGGGCGGCGAACAGGGCGATCCTCTCCGCCTCCGTGTTCTCACGCCGGACGATGACCTCGAACAGGGCCGTCAACTCGGCGGCGCACGCCCCTCGCTGATCCGGCGTCAGCTCACCCAGTTCCCGGACCACTCCGCCGACATCGCCGGCCGCCACACGTTCCATCAGCTTCATCGTGCGGCCTCCGTCGCCGTGTCCCGGACCATGCGCACGGCGAGCGCGTGCGTGCACGGCCCGCGTCCTCCCCGGTACTTCGCCCACCACAGACACGTACAGCTCAGCCGTCCCGTGTCGTCGGCGCGTACGAGATGGCCCTGGTCGCCCCTGCCGACCGACGCCAGTGCGCCGTCCAGCCGTACGGCCCCGTCCGCGACCAGTGCCCGCGCGCGCCGCAGCCTGGGGTTGCGCGCCTCCGCGTCGCCCGCCGAGTACGGCAGGTGCCGGTGGAAGTACGCCTCCTCCGCGAGGTCGTAGCCGACCTGGCCGGACGCCCCGAGCACCGTCAGCGCGGCACGCACCCGGTCGGCGGGCAGGTCCGCCTGCCCGGAAAGCTCGGCCACGTCGATCCTCGGCTCCCAGGCCAGCAGCGCCGAGACCAGGTCCGCGTCGTCCGCCGCCGTGCCGGTGGCGAGGTCGTGGAGTACGCCGCCCTCGCCGGAGAACCCCCGTGAGGCGTTCTGGGAGAGCATCAACGTCAGCCGCATGCCGGGTAGTTGGAGCTCCCAGGTGACGGCTGCCGCGTCGGACTCCGCGAGGTCCGGGGCGTACACGCGCACGGTCGTCGCATGCCGCAGCACCTGCTGGAGCGCCAGCAGTCGTTCGGGGCCCGGCAGGCACACGGCGTCCGGCGCCGGCCTGCTCGTGGGGCGCAGCGTGCGGCCGCCCACGGGCACCACCCAGCGCGTCGTACGGGCACTGGACCGGAGAGTGGGCCGTGGAAGGGTCCGCAGGAAGGCGGCCGCCTCCGCGGCCGGTACCTCGGCGCGCAGGGTGAAACCCGCCGCGAGTACCTGTGCCTCGGCGAAGCCGCGTAACCAGCGCTCCGGCAGCGGGACCTGCTTCTCCACGAACCGGCCGTCGAAGGTGGTGACCGCCAACTCGTCGGGTCCGACCGTCAGATGCAGTGGATCAAGCCCGCCGAGCCTGGCGAGCGCCCGCCTGAGGGGGGAGTTGATGTCGACGTTGGTCGTGCCGTGGCCGACGTCGTCGCCGTCGAGGCCCGGCGCGAGCACGTCGAGGCGGGCGTAGGCGCCGCAGCAGCCGGAGAATGACTCCATCCGCAGCCGGTCACCGTCGGCCGTCACCACCGGGTCCAGCGAGGCCGGCGCGGCCGGCTGGTAGAAGCGGGTGGCCGCGATGTCGGCGACGGTGAGCAATGCCGCCGCCGTGGCGGCCGGCGCTGTCAGGAAGCCGCTGAACAACCGCGGATTGGCCGCCTCGCCGGCCGGCGTTGCACCACCGGAGGTCTCAAGCCCGAGGGTGCGCCGCCCGGCCGTGGACTCGTGCACGGCCGACGGGTGTAAGTAGGCGTAGGACTGTATGTGTGAGGTCACGCGGCCACGTTACGGCTGGGCAGTGACAGGGCCAGGAGAACCGTTGACAGACACCGCGGGCGCCCGCGGCGTGTTCGCCGACGGCGACTGATGGCTATCGTGCTGGCATGACAGCGGATCTTCAGCCGGCCACGGTCGCCGCCGGCGGTGGCGACACCCGCCTCGGCCAGCTGATCATCACGGTCTTCGGCCTGTACGCGCGAGGCGAGCACAACTGGCTCTCGGTCGCCTCCGTGGTGCGGCTCATGGCGGACCTCGGGGCGGAGGGGCAGGCCGTACGGTCCGCGATCTCCCGGCTGAAGCGTCGCGGGGTGCTCCGTAGCGAACGCCACGAGAACGCGGCGGGCTACTCCCTCGCGGACCCGACCCTGGAGGTGCTCGCCGAGGGCGACGTGCGGATCTTCGAGCGGGCCCGGGCCGTCGCGGACGACGGCTGGCTGGTGGTCGTGTTCTCCGTGCCCGAGTCCGAGCGCGAGAAGCGGCACGCGTTGCGCACGAGCCTGACCCGCCTGGGCTTCGGCACCGCGGCCCCCGGGGTGTGGGTGGCGCCGGGGAACCTGGCGGGGGAGACGCGTCGGACCCTGGAGCGCCGCGGGCTGTCCGCGTACGTGGACATCTTCAGCGGCGACCACTTCGCCTTCGGGGACCTGCGGTCGAAGGTCCGCACGTGGTGGGACCTGGACGAACTCACCGCGCTGTACGCCGACTTCCTGCGCCGCTACCGCCCCGTCCTCGACCGGACGTCGGCGCACGGGACGACGCCCCTGGAGGCGTTCCGGACGTACATCCCGATGCTCACCCAGTGGCGGCGGCTGCCCTACCGCGATCCGGGACTCCCGCTGTCGCTGCTGCCCCCGGGGTGGAACGGGGTGACGGCGGGAGCGATGTTCGACGAGCTGAACGAGGCGCTGGGCGGGCCGGCGCGTGAGCACGCGATGGTGGTCGTCCACGGGGCGGGATAACCGTACCTGCGGGTCCCTGAAGAACCGCGGGTGCGCACCGCTTATCCGCGCGGCGCCCGGAGCCGGTCCTCGGGGATCACCGCCACCCCGAGGATCTCGATCATCGCCTCGGGCTGCCACAGGGCCGTGCAGCCGATACCGGCCATGGCCGGGTACACGGGGCCGGCGAGTTCGCGCCAGACCTCGCCGATCTCCTTGCCGTGGGCCTGGTAGTCGGGGATGTCGGTGAGGTAGATGGTCACGCTGACCAGGTCCCCGGGCTCGCCCCCCACCTCGCGGAGCGTGGTCAGCAGATTGCCGAAGGCCTGGCGGAACTGCTCGACGATGCCGCCCGGCACGATCTTCATGTCGGCGTCGAGGGCGGTCTGTCCGCCCAGGTGGAGCGTGTTTCCCGCGAGGGTTCCGTGTGAGTAGCCGCGCGGGGTCGGAAGGGCGTCCGGGTTCACGGCGACGGGGGATGTCATGCGGCGGGCCTCCAGGGGAGTTCGGACCGGGTTCCGATCCGTCCGGCGATGCGTATTGACAATAAATGACGACGGTGAAAAATACGAGACATGACGCGCTCGGTCCCGCTCACCCGGCAGCACCGGAACCGGCGCGTCAACGGCCCGTCCCACCACGACCGAAACGGAGCCGACCCGTGGAGCCCGACCTCAGCAAGTACCGCCTCGAAGGCGACAACTCGATGTACCGACTGCCCAGCGGTCTCGTCGCCCCTGTCGTGACCCGCGGCGGCTCCGAGGACGGGGGCACCGCGGACTCGGGCGGGGCCGTCCGGATCTCGGGCGTGAGCATTCAGCACACTCCGGCCACCAGACTCTGGTTCGGCAAGGTCAGCAACGATCCCGGCTACCGCTCGGTCACCCACCACCACGGCGAGGCCGAGACCGGCGGCTACGTCCTGTCGGGCCGGGCGCGCATCTACTTCGGCGAGAAGTTCGAGGACTACGTCGACATGGAGGAGGGTGACTGGGTCTTCGTGCCGCCCTTCATGCCGCACGTCGAGTGCAACCTCTCCCGCACCAAACCGCTGACGTGGATGACCACCCGCACACCGGAGAACATCGTCGTGAACCTCCCCGACGTCGCCGACGCCGACCTGCGTGACTGGCTCGACCGATGACCGCCGCCGACTTCACCTCGGAGACGTTCACCGCGGCCATCGCGCTGACGGCCGCCGAGCCCGAGCACTTCGACCTCGCCTTCACCGCCGTCACCCAGCCGTGCCCCTGGCCCAAGGCGTACGGCGGCGACCTGGTCGCCCAGGCCGCCGCCGCGGCGATGCGGTCGGTGTCCGACGGCAAGACGCTGCACTCGATGCACAGTTACTTCCTGCGCCCGGCCGACATCGGGGCGAGCGTGCGGTACGAGGTGGAAGTGCTGCGCGACGGCCGGGGTTACAGCACCCGCCAGGTACGCGGCTACCAGAACGGCAAGCCCCTCTACGTCTGTCTGGCCAACTTCGCGGCGGGGGAGCCCGGCGGGACCTTCGGGACGCAACTCGCCGAGGTCGTACCGGGTCCCGAGGAGCTGCCCGACTCGGCCGCCTACCTCGCGGAGCGCTCCGGCGGCACGATGACCGAGGAGTCGAAGGCCTACTGGTCAGGCGGCCGCAGCTTCGACATGCGGCATGTGCCCGGCCCGGTCTACCTCACCGTCGAGGGGAAGCAGCTGCCGCACCAGGCGGTGTGGCTGAAGCCGTTCGACCCGCTGCGGTCCGTCGAGGGGCTGACCGACGCCCAGCGGGACCTGGCCGCGCTCGCGTACGTGTGCGACTACACGATCCTCGAACCCGTCCTGCGGGTGCTCGACCTGCCGTGGGCCAAGCCCGGGCTCATCACCGCCAGCCTCGACCACGCCATGTGGTTCCACCGCCCCGGACCGGTGGACGACTGGCTCCTCTACGTCCAGGAAGCGGTGGCCGCGGACGCCGGCCGCGGACTGGGCACGGGCCGCTTCTTCACGCGCGACCACCGTCACCTGGCCACAGTTGTCCAGGAGGGCATGATCCGCACCGCCTGACCCGCCGCCCCCGTCGGCGGGCGCCCGGAAGGACTCCTCCGTTGATTCCTCCGTCACCTCTCCCGAATCCCCATCCGGAATCCCATCCGAGCCTCTCGGCCTCGGCACACCTGGACACCTTCGCCCGCGACCATCTGCCGCCCGCGCACCTGTGGCCGACGATCGAGTTCACCACGCCCGAACTCCACTACCCGGACCGGCTCAACGCCGCCACCGAGCTCATCGACATCCCTGTATCGACGTACGGGGCGGACCGCCCGGCGCTGCGTACGCCGGCCGGGGAGACCTGGACGTACGGCCAACTCCTCAAGCGGGCCAACCAAGTTGCCCAGGTGCTGACCGAGGACCTCGGACTGGTCCCCGGGCAGCGCGTCATGCTGCGGTCGCCCAACAACCCCTGGGCGGTGGCCTGTTGGCTCGGCGCGCTCAAGGCCGGTGGCGTCGTCGTGACCACCATGGCCGCACTGCGGGCCCGCGAGATCGCCCCGGTCGTCGAGCGGACCCGGCCCTCCATAGCTCTGGTGGACCACCGGTTCGCCGAGGACGCCCACGCCGTCCGCGACACCACGCTGCCGTCGCTCACGGTCGTGGAGTTCGGCGGCACAGGGCCGGAGGATCTCGTCGGCCGAGCCGCGGCCAAGTCGGGCGAGTTCACCAACGTGGAGACCGCGGCGGACGACGTCGCGCTCCTCGGGCCGACGTCCGGCAGCACCGGTGTCCCGAAGATCACCATGCACTTCCACCGCGACATCCTCTCCATCGACAACACCTTCGGCCGCCACACGCTGAACCTCGTCCCGGAAGATCTGGTCGCCTGTACCGCCCCCTTCGCCTTCACCTTCGGCCTCGGCATGCTCGTCGTCTTCCCGCTGCGGGCCGGGGCCTGCGCCCTGCTCACCGAGGCCGCCACCCCGCCGCAACTCGCGGAGATCGTCGAGCGGGAGGGCGTCACCGTGCTCGCGACGGCGCCCACGGCCTACCGGGCGATCGTGCGAGCGGGCCAGGAACAGCGGCTCGCCGGGCTGCGCACAGGGGTGTCGGCCGGCGAACACATCGCCCAGGACACCTGGGAACGGCTGCGCGACACACTCGGACTCAGGGTCATCGACGGCATCGGCGCCACCGAACTGCTGCACATCTTCATCTCGGCCGCCGGTGACGACATCCGGCCCGGCGCCACCGGGAAGCCGGTACCCGGGTACCGCGCGGCCGTCCTCGGCCCGGACGGCGCGGAACTCGGCCCCGGAGAACCGGGGTTGCTGGGCGTCATCGGTCCGGTCGGCTGCCGCTACCTCGACGACGAACGCCAGAAGGACTACATCGTCAACGGCTGGAACGTCACCGGTGACGTCTTCCACCGGGACGAGGACGGCTACTTCTTCTACCGGGCGCGCAGCGACAACATGATCGTCTCCTCGGGCTACAACATCGGCGGACCCGAGGTCGAGGCCGCCGTCGACACCCACCCCGATGTGCTGGAGTCCGCCGTCGTCGGCCGTCCCGACGCCGAGCGCGGCTCGGTCGTCTGCGCCTTCGTCGTACTCCGCGAGGGTGTGCCGGGCGACGCTGCCAAGGCCAGGGAGATCCAGGACCACGTCAAGCAGGTCCTGGCTCCCTACAAATACCCGCGTGACGTGCGGTTCCGCGACTCCCTGCCGCGCAACACCAGCGGCAAGCTCCAGCGCTTCGCACTCCGAAAGATCGTAGAAGCCGAGCAGGCACAGGAAGCCCAGCAGGCCGCCGCGCCTGCCGTGCCCGACGGCGAGCAGTGAGAGGAACAACCCCCTTGAAGATCGCGATCGTTGGCGGTGGCCCCGGCGGCCTCTACTTCGCTGCTCTCATGAAACAGCTCGACCCGGCCCACGACATCACCGTCTGGGAGCGCAACGCCCCCGACGACACCTTCGGCTTCGGCGTGGTCTTCTCCGACGAGACACTCGGCGGCATCGAGAACGCCGACACCGAGTTCGCCGAGGCCATGGCACGGCGGTTCGCCCGCTGGACCGACATCGACATCCACTTCCGCGGCGAGAGCCACACCGTCGGCGGCCAGGGCTTCGCCGCCATGAGCCGCAAGGAGCTGCTCCGCCTGCTCCAGGAGCGCTGCCACGCCCTCGGGGTCGACGTGCGCTTCCGGACGCCCGCCCCCGACGGCCTGTCCGCCTCGTACGACCTGGTGGTCGCCGCAGATGGCGCCAACTCCCGTGTCCGGGCGGCCCATTCGGAGGTCTTCCGGCCCGCCCTGGACCGGCGCCACAACAAGTACATGTGGCTCGGCACCGACCGGGTCTTCGAGGCCTTCCAGTTCTTCGTCAAGCAGACCGAGTGGGGGACCATGCAGGTCCACGGCTACCCCTACTCCGACGGCGGCTCCACCTTCATCGTCGAGATGCACGAGGACGTCTGGCGCCGCGCCGGCTTCGACGCCACCGAGGGCGTGGAGTTCGCGCCGGGCGTCTCCGACGAGCAGGCCGTCGAGCGCATCCGCGGACTCTTCGCCGGGGAACTCGCGGGCCACCAGGTCTTCGCCAACAATTCGAAGTGGCTCAACTTCACCACCGTACGCAACGAACGGTGGCACCACGGCAACCTCGTCCTCGTCGGCGACGCCGCGCACACCGCGCACTTCTCGATCGGTTCGGGGACCAAGCTGGCGATGGAGGACTCGCTCGCCCTCGCCGCCTGCCTGCACGAACACCCTGACGTGGAGGCCGCGTTGACGGCCTACGAGACCGAACGGCGGCCCGTCGTCGAGTCCACCCAGCGGGCCGCCCAGGCCTCGCTGGAGTGGTTCGAGAACATCGGCATGTACGTCCACCAGGAGCCGACCCAGTTCTGCTTCAACCTGCTCACCCGGTCGCGCCGCATCACGTACGACAACCTCCGCGCCCGCGACGAGGAGTTCGCCGGCCGTGTCGACACCGCCTTCGCCGCCGCCCAGGGGAAGGGGCTCGACGGCGGTACCCCGGCGATGTTCCAGCCTTTCCGGCTGGGGGAGTTGGAGCTGAAGAACCGGGTGATCGTCTCCCCGATGGATATGTACTCCGCGGTCGACGGCGTGCCCGGCGACTTCCATCTCGTCCACCTCGGCTCCAAGGCCATGGGCGGCGCCGGACTGGTGATGACGGAGATGGTCTGCACTTCGCCCGAGGGCCGGATCACCCCCGGCTGCGCGGGGCTGTGGACCGACGAACAGCGCGACTCCTGGGCGAGGGTCGTGTCCTTCGTCCACGAGCGGAGCACCGCGCGCATCGGCCTCCAGCTCGGTCACGCGGGCCGGAAGGGTTCCACCCGGCTCATGTGGGAGGGCATGGACGACCCGCTGCCGTACGGCAATTGGGAGACCGTCGGTCCCTCGCCACTGCCGTACGGCGCCGGATCGGCCGTTCCGCGTGAGGTGACCCGCGCCGACATGGACCGGATCGTCCAGGACTTCGTCGGCGCCGCGCGGCGAGGTGCCGAGGCGGGCTTCGACCTGCTCGAACTCCACTGTGCGCACGGCTACTTGCTGTCCTCCTTCCTCTCACCGGTCGCCAACCACCGCACCGACGAGTGCGGGGGCACGCTCGAGAACCGGCTCCGGTTCCCGCTTGAGGTCTTCGACGCCGTGCGCGCCGCCTGGCCGGCCGGGCGGCCGATGATCGTGCGGCTCTCCGCGACCGACTGGATGCCCGACGGCAACACCGAGCACGACGCCGTCGAGATCGCCCGCGCGTTCATCGCCCACGGCGCGGACGCGATCGACGTCTCCTCGGGCCAGGTCACCGCGGACGAGCGGCCCGCGTACGGCCGTTCCTACCAGACACCGTTCGCCGACCGGATCCGGCACGAGGTCGCCGCCGCCACCGGGACGGCGGTCATCGCGGTCGGCGCCATCGCCTCGTACGACGACGTGAACTCGATCCTCCTTGCGGGGCGCGCCGACCTGTGCGCCCTGGGCCGCACCCACCTCTACGACCCGCACTGGACCCTGCACGCGGCGGCCGAGCAGGAGTACCGGGGCGACGCCGCCCAGTGGCCGGTGCAGTTCGCGGCCGGTCGCCGCAAGCCGCCGACCTCGCGCACCGACGCCGTACGGCCCCGGCTCTCGCTGCTGCGGGCCGACGAGTCCGACCGGAACGTGCATCTGCGCTGGACGCCGCCGCGTGAACCGGCGAATGTGTGACGCGTCGTCGTCCCAGGAGGTCCACATGCCCCAGCCGTCCGTCCTCCCCGCCCTGGTGGCCGCGTTGCGGGAGGGGGCGATCGAGGTCGTCGACCTCACCTCGCCGCTGTCCGCGTCCACGCCGGTGATCCAGCTGCCCCCGGAGTTCGGCCAGACCGCGGTGTTCGAACTGGAGGAGATCAGCAGGTACGACGACCGGGGTCCGGCCTGGTACTGGAACAACTTCCGCAGCGGTGAGCACACCGGCACCCACTTCGACGCACCGAACCACTGGGTCACCGGGAAGGACCTCGGCGACGTGGCGTCGGTCCCGGCGCGAAAGCTGATCGCGCCGGCCGCGGTCCTCGACTTCTCCGCCGAGGCGGCGGAGAACCCCGACTTCCTTGTCGAGGTGGACCACGTGAAGGCCTGGGAAGCCGAGCACGGAGCCCTGCCCGACGGCGGCTGGCTGCTGCTGCGCACCGGCTGGGACGCCCGGTCGCACGCGCAGGAGCCGTTCCTCAACGCCGACGAGAACGGCCCGCACACCCCGGGCCTGTCCCCGGAATGCGCCCGCTGGGTGGCGGAGGAGGCGCCGGTCATCGGCCTCGGTGTCGAGACGGTGGGCACGGACGCCGGAGCCGCGCACTCCTTCGACCCGGCCTTCCCCTGCCACTCGTACCTCATGGGCAGCGGCAAGTACGGCCTGACCCAGCTGCGGAACCTGGCGGCGCTGCCGCCGACCGGTGCCGTCGTCGTCGCGGGACCGCTGCCCATCGTGTCCGGGTCCGGTGCTCCGGCACGCGTACTCGCGCTGGTCGAGCACTGATGAAGGTCGCGGAAGCCGTCGGCCGGGCGTTGGCCGCGGCCGGGATCGACCGCGTCTTCGGTGTCGTCGGGTCGGGCAACTTCCATCTCACCAACGGCATGGTCGCGGCGGGCTCGCGGTTCGTCGCCGCGCGCCACGAGGGCGGCGCGGCGACGATGGCCGACGCGTACGCGCGGATGAGCGGCACCGTGGCGGCGCTGACCGTGCACCAGGGCCCCGGCCTGACCAACGCCCTCACCGGAATCACCGAGGCCGCCAAGAGCCGTACGCCGCTTGTGGTGTTGGCGGCCGAGGCGACCGAGCCGCGATCCAATTTCTACGTCGACCAGGAGGCACTGGCGCACGCGGTGGGCGCGGTCACGGCGCGGGTGACCTCGGCGGAGGACGCGGTCGAGCAGGCGTGCGCCGCCGTACGACGTGCGCTGCACGAACGGCGGACCGTGCTGCTCAACCTCCCCCTGGAGGTGCAGGCCCTGGATGTCCCCGATGGTGCGGCGGCCCTGGCCGCACCGCCGCCCGCACGGGCCGCGGTCGAGCCGGCTGCCGCCGACACGGCGGCGCTGGCGGAGCTGCTGGAGCGGGCTCGACGGCCGGTCTTCGTGGCCGGCCGGGGAGCGCGCACGTCCGGCGGGCGGGACGCCCTCGCCGAACTCGCCGAGCGTTACGGTGCGTTGCTCGCGACCTCGGCCGTCGCCCGCGGACTCTTCCACGGCAACCCGTGGTCCCTCGACGTGTCCGGCGGCTTCTCGTCGCCGCTGGCAGCCGAGTTGATCCAGGAGGCGGACCTGGTCGTCGGCTGGGGCTGCGCGCTCAACATGTGGACCATGCGGCACGGCCGGCTGATCGGCCCGGACACCACCGTCGTGCAGGTCGACGACGACACGTCGGCACTCGGGGCACACCGGGAGGTGCGCCTCGGCGTCACCGGCGACGTGGAACTCACGGCGCGGCGCGTGCTCGACGCGGCGGGCGGGCAGCGGCCGGGGTACAGGACGGCCGACATCGCGGCGGCCGTCGCCGCACGGGTGCGCTGGCGGGATGTGCCGTACGAGGACACCAGCACCCGTGAGCGGATCGACCCCCGGACGCTGAGCATCGCCCTCGACGACCTCCTCCCCGCCGAGCGGGTGATCGGCGTGGACTCCGGCAACTTCATGGGCTACCCGAGCATGTATCTGTCGGTCCCCGACCACAACGGACTCTGCTTCACCCAGGCGTTCCAGTCGATCGGCCTCGGGCTCGCGACCGCGATCGGCGCGGCGCTCGCCCACCCGGACCGTCTGCCGGTGGCCGCCCTGGGTGACGGCGGCGCGCTGATGAGCGCCGTCGAACTCGACACCGTACGGCGGCTCGGGCTGCCGATGGTGGTCGTCGTGTACAACGACGACGCCTATGGAGCGGAGGTCCACCACTTCGGGCCCGACGGACACCCGCTCGGCACGGTCCAGTTCCCGCCGACGGACATCGCGGCCGTGGGCCGGGGCTACGGCTTCGAGACGGTGACCGTGCGCACGCCCGCGGACCTGAAGGCCGTAGAGGACTGGGTAGTTGGGCCACGCTCCGCGCCGTTGCTGATCGACGCCAAGGTGGTCAGCGACCGCGGTGCCTGGTGGCTCGAGGAGGCGTTCCGCGGTCACTGACCAGTCGCGCGCGGAAGTCGGTTACTCCGTGCGCAGAGCCGTCGCCGTGCGGGTCTTGGCCGCCCAGCTCGCCGGAAGCAGGGCGCCGAGCAGGGCGATCGTGATGCCGGCGAGGCCCAGCAGCATCAGCTGCCACGGTTCGTACACGTCCAGGATCGACGGGGGCAGGTTGGTGCCCGCGGCGTGCCCCATCACCGGCAGTACGTAGCCGTGCAGGGCGAATCCGAGCGGTACGCCGACCAGGCCGCCGAGTACGCCGATCCCGGTCACCGAGGCGAGCACGAGGCTCACGGTCTGCCGTGGTGACATGCCGAGTGCCTTGCAGACGCCGAGGTCGTGGACGCGCTCCCGGGTGTCCAGGACGGCGGAGTTGAGCACGCCGAGGCCGGCGACGGAGACCAGCATGAGGGTGAGGAGCACCGCCATCGCCTCCAGGATGAGGATCATGTTCTCGCCCTCCGACGGGGAGTTGGCCATGACGTCGCCGCCCAGCGGCTGCACCACCGCTTTGAGCTGTGTGGCGTACTGGGTGGGGGAGACGCCCGGCTTCACGTCGACGAGGAAGGAATCGGGCTTGGCCTCGGGGAAGTTGGCGAGATCCGCGTGGAGATGCAGACCGTCGTCCGAGGTGTCGAAGGCCTCGCCGACGATCCGCAGGGTCTCGGTGTCCTTTTCGAGGGTCACCCGCACCGTGTCACCGATCTCGGTGCCGGTCCTCTCCAGGAAACCCGTGGGCACCACGGCCTGCCCCGCACCGGTGATCCAGTGCCCGGAGATCATCTCGTAGGCGGCAGCGTCCAGATCACCCTGGTAGAAGCTGGCCTCGATCGAGCCGGAGAGCCCGGCCACGGTGACCTCGGTCCGGGTCATGCCGTAGTACGAAGCGGTGCCCGCCTGGGCCTCGATGGCAGCGCTCACCTTCGCCGGATCGACGGCAGGGGCCTCGGACTTGTCCTCCGCGGGGCCGGGTCCGCCCGGGCCCATGTGCCGGCCGCCGCTGATCACGGTGACCGCGGCGCTCTCCTCGGGATCCGACGAGTCAGCCACCGCGTTCAGCGACGCGGTCAGCCCCACCGCGAACGTCGCCGTGACCGTGCCGAAGGCCACCGCGAGCAGCATCGCGACCGTACGGACCGGGTGGGCGAAGGGACTCGCGAGCCCGTACGTCACCGCCCGCGGCAGCGGCAGCCGCCCCGCCGCGCGATGCGCCCACTGACCGCGCCCCGTGCGCGGCGCCCGGCCGACCGCGATGGCCTCGACCGTACGCAGCCGCCCGGCCCGCAGCGCGGGGACCAGCGTGGAAATCCCGACGATGACCAGCGCCACGGCCGGCACCACGACGTCCACCCACCAGGCCACCGTCAGCGAGGCGCTGCCGTACGCCTGCTCGGTGTCCTCCAGGAGTGGTACGGCCAGAAGGTTTCCGAGCACGACCCCGAGCGCGATGCCCGCGCAGGCCGGGATCAGCGCCTGGGCCACATAGGCGCGCACCACTTCGCGCGGTGTGAAGCCGATGGCCTTGAGGATGCCGATCCTGCGCAGGCTGGTGCCGACCGCACCGCTGACCACACTGCCGACGATGATCACGGACATGATGATGCCGAGCACGCCGAAGGCGATCAGGAACGGAATGGTCGGCGCCGCGCCCTGGTCGGCGGCACGCTTGGTGTCCAGATAGGACGTGGTGCCGAGCAGCGCCCCGGACGGTACGGCGGCGGTGAGCGTCTTCAGGCGGGCGGCGATCTGCCCCTTCGTGCCCGCTGAGTCGAAGCGGTACAGCATCTGACTCGTGACCGGACTGTCCTTCGACGCCAGCGCCTCGACCTGCGCAGGTGTCGCCCACGCGTCGGCGGTCCTGCTGGCCGACACGGCGAGGCCGACGACCGTCAGTTCCGGGGCGTCCGCGGCGTCCGAGGTCTCGAGGGTGGAGCCGAGCTTGAAGGCGGGTCCGGCGAACGTCGCCGACAGCACGACCTCGCCCGGCTTCGTCGCCCACCGGCCGGACCTGAGGTCCACGTCGTCCACGTCGGCCCCGGGCCCGGAACGGCCGACGAGAGTCAGCGTCGGCGAGTTCACCCCGCCGATCGCCGTGGTGGGGTACGGCCCCGCGGTCGCGGTGACGCCCTCCAGCTCTCCGGTGGCCTCCAGTTGCGCCGTACTCACCTTGGCCGGATCGAACGCCGCGGTGAGGTGGGCGCCGTGCTGTGCGGCGAAGGCGTGGTCGAAGGGCGCGTTCGCGGCGACCATGAGCGAGCCGGCGACCACGGCGGAGGCCACGGCCATCATCGTGGCAATGGCGATCACCAAGGTCTGCACCCGGCGCCTGCCCACCCCGGAACGTACGACCCGGCCGAGCGCGCCGGTGCCGAAACCCGAGCCGAAGCGGCTCATCGGACGGCCTCCGCATGCGTGTCGAGGGCGAGGTGGCCGTCGACCAGATGAATCGTGCGGCTCGCGCAGGCCTCCGCGAGGGCCAGGTCGTGCGTGACAAGTACGATGGTCTGCCCGCCGCGGTGCAGGTCCACCAGCAACTCCCGTACGTCCTGGCCCGAAGCGGTGTCGAGGGCGCCGGTCGGCTCGTCGGCGAGCAGCAGCGCGGGCCGGTTGACCAGCGCCCTGGCGACCGCGACCCGCTGGCGTTCGCCGCCGGAGAGCCGGCCCGGGTAGGCGCGGGCGTGCTTCTGGATGCCGAGCGCCTCCATCAGCTCACCGGCCCTGGCCGCCGTCTTCCGCCGTGCCGCTCCGGCCAGTTGGGCGGGGAGCTGGATGTTGTCGGTGACGGTGAGGTCGTCGAGCAGATTGAAGAACTGGAAGACCATGCCGATCTGCTCGCGGCGGAACCGGGCCAGCGCGTGCTCGCTCAGGTCGCCGAGCCGGCGGTCGGCCACCGTCACGGAGCCCTCGGTTGCCTTGTCCAGACCCGCGACGAGGTTCAGCAGCGTGGACTTGCCGCTGCCGGAGGGGCCCGTCACGGCGAGGGCCTCGCCCTTGGCGACGGAGAGCGTGAGCGGTCCGAGCGCGGGTGTGCCGGAGCTGTCGTAGCGCTTGGCCACGTTCTCCAGTTGGATCACCTGAGTCATGGGAGTCGTCCGTCCTTGGGTCCGAGAGGCCTCGTGCCTTTCCCGGCGCCAGTGAACGTAGGGGCGGGCGCTGCTCGGCCGCGTCGGCCGCGGCACCGACATCGGGCCCTCCGCGCGGAGGATCCGGTCACGGGGTCATCCCTGCGACGTACACCTCGGGGACAGCACCCTGGTCGCGCAGACGGACGCGGGCCGGGGCGGGCGGGCCACACAATGTGCTGATGGGGATGGAGACGGAGGACCGGCGCGGCTGGCGCCGGCAACTGCGCGACGCGCTGCGGCCGGAGGCGAAGCCCGCCCCGCTGTCGCGGCGGGCGGTACGCGTCGATCTGGCGCTGGCGGTCGTACTGACCGTCGTCGCGCTGATCGTGGCGGCGCGCTATCCCGGTGACGGGCCGGTCAGGATCATCTCGAAGGACGAGTACGGGTTCCCCGTCCCGCCGCGGCCGCCCGCACCCGGTGAGATGGTCGAGATCGGCGAAACTCCCTCCGTCCCCTGGCCCCTGGTGGTCCTGTCGGCGCTCCCGCTGGCGGCCATGCGCAGGTATCCGCTGGCCGCGTTCACGGTGGTGCTCGTCGCGGTGCTGGCCATCGGCGACGACGCCTCCTGGATCAACGTGCTGACCTGTGTCATCGGCGCCTACAGCGCCGTCATGTACAGCCGTTACCGGGCGGGGGCGCTGGCCGCCATGGTTGTCGCCGCTGTGCTGGCCGGTGCCGCGTTCCGGGAGGCGGAACCCATGCTTCCGGCGTGGTCGAGCCCCGCGGTCGTGCTGCTGGTCGCCGGGGTCACGGCCGGCCTGGTCCGATTCTCGCGGCGCAGGCTGGCGGCCAGCCGGGACCGGTTCACGGAGTTGCAGAAGGCGCAGGAGGAGACCATGCGCCGGGCCGTCGAGGAGGAGCGCGCCCGGATAGCCGCCGAACTGCACGACGTGGTGACCCACAATGTGAGCGTGATGGTGATCCAGGCGGGTGCGGCACGCAAGGTGATGGACGCGGCGCCGGAACGGTCCAAGGAGGCACTGCTGGCGGTCGAGGCCGGGGGCCGCGCCGCCATGGCCGAACTCCGCCATGTGATGGGCCTGTTGGCCGCCCCCGACACCGGCCTCTCCGACAGCCCCGCCGACGGCCTCGAACCGCAGCCCGGCCTCGGCCAGCTCGACGCCCTGACCGAGCGGGTACGGGCCGCCGGGACCCCGGTCAACGTCGCGATGTCGCTGCCGCCGGACCCGTTGCCGCCCGGGGTGGAACTCGCGGCGTACCGCGTCGTGCAGGAGGCGCTGACCAACACGATCAAGCACGCGCCGGGCGCCGACGCGTCCGTCATGATCGGCTACGCCGGCGACTGTCTGGAGATCGAGGTCATGGACACCGGCGCCGCCTACGACTCCCCGTCCGCGGACACCGACGCCTCGCCGGCCGACGGCACCGGCCGCGGGCTGATCGGGCTGCGTGAGCGGCTCGCGGTGTACGGCGGCGAACTCACGGCGGGACCGACCCTCGCCGGCGGATACCGGATCAAGGCCCGAGTCCCGTGGCGGACAGCGTGAAGAGGCCGCCTCTGCGTGCCGTCATCGCGGACGACCAGGCCCTGGTGCGTACGGGCTTCGGGATGATCCTCACCGCCGACGGCATCGAGGTGACGGCCGAGGCGGCCGACGGGGCCGAGGCGGTCGCGGCCGTCCGGCGCACCCGGCCCGACGTCGTCCTCATGGACATCCGGATGCCGCGGATGGACGGCATCGAGGCGACCCGGCGGATCCTCGACGGCGACGGCTCCGACGGGACGCGGGTCATCATCCTCACCACCTACGACCTCGACCACTACGTCTACGCCGCGCTCACCGCCGGCGCCAGCGGCTTCCTGCTCAAGGACGTCACCCCCGAGCATCTGGTGGGCGCCGTACGCCTGGTGCAGTCCGGCGACGCCCTGCTCGCGCCCGCGATCACCCGCCGGCTCATCGAACGCTTCGCCCACCGCGAGGAGGACCGGTCGGTCACCCTGCACCGCGACCTGTCCGGTCTCACCCCCCGCGAGCTCGAAGTCCTCCGCCTGCTCGCGACAGGCCTCAGCAACGCCGAGCTGGCGGACCGTCTGTTCCTCAGCCCGACCACGGTGAAGACGCACATCGGCCGCATCCTGTCGAAGCTGGACCTCCGCGATCGCGTCCAGGCCGTCGTCCTCGCCTACGAGACCGGACTGATCTCGCCGGGGGGCTCGACGGGGACCGGCTGACGCGGGCCTGCGCAGCATCGGCCCGTGGCGGACGGACAACGGATACACCCCTTGCCCGGCGACGACACGTCGCCGGGCGACCTCTGAAAATGGTCGGCGCGCCTCGTGTACCCGGTATGCGTCATTCCGGCTGTCCCGCGGCAGCGGTCGAGGCCCGGACGACCAGGCGGCAGGTGAGCCGGATGTGCAAGGGCTCGGGCAGGCCGTCGAGGATGCGGAGGATCAGGCGGGCGGCCTCCGCGCCGATCTCGTGCTGCGGGGTGCGGATGGTGGTCAGGGGAGTGGCCATGCGGTCGAGCATCGGCATGTCGTTGAAGCCGATGACGGACAGATCGCGCGGGCAGTGCAGGCCGGCCTCGGTGAGGGCGTCGAGGACGCCGAGGGCCATCAGGTCGTTCCCGGCGAGGACAGCGGTGGGGCGGGGGCTCAAGGCCAGGGCCGCACGGGCGGCGGACCGGCCGGCCCCGGTGGAGTAGGTGGTGCCCGGGAGGACCGGGCAGTCGCGGCGGTCCAGGCCGAGCTGGTCCACGGCATCGAGGAAGGCGCGGTGACGCAGATGCCCGGTGGACAGTTCCTGCGGGCCCGCGAGATGGGCGATGCGCCGGTGGCCGAGCTCGGCCAGGTGACGGACGGCGTCCAGCACTCCGGCGGCGTCGTCACAGGTCACGCTGGAGTGGCGGGGGCGGTCGGTGATGCGGTTGAGGAGCACGAGCGGGGTGTTCACGTCGGCGAGGCGGTCGAGGAGGGGGTGCTCGCGGCGGGCGGTGGCGACGATGAAGCCGTCGCTGCGCCTCCCCTGGAGCATGGCGACCAGCCGCTCCTCACGGTCCGGGTCGTTGTCGGTGTCGGTGAGCAGGGCCAGATGGTCGGCGGCGCCGAGCACCTGCTCGATGCCGCGCACGATGGGCGGGAAGAGCGGGTTGGCCAGGTCGGGGATGAGCACCCCGATGGTGCGCGAGCGCTGCGTGCGCAGGCCGCGGGCAAGGGAGTTGGGCTCGTAGCCGAGAGATTCCGCGGCCCGCACGATACGGCGGACGGTGTCCGCGGCCACCCGGTGGCGGGTTGCCGGGTTGAGCGCCTTGGAGGCGGTGCCCGGGTGGACGCGCGCCTTACGGGCCACATCGGCGAGTGTGACGGTCACCGTGCGCCGCCCCTTGACGGGCAGTCAGAGCATTCATACTGTCCTGAAGACAAACGATTGCCGTCCATGAACCCTGAGCTTAGATCCAGATCATGGAGCGCTCAACACCCCGCGATAGACCCATCGTTTGCCCTGCGTACGACAGCGGAGGAACCCCGCGATGACGACGCCGACGGATCGTACGAAACCGCGTATCGGCTGGCTCGGAACCGGCCGGATGGGAAGCGCGATGGTCCAGCGGCTGCTCGCCGCCGGATATGAGGTCGCGGTCCACAACCGCACCCGCGCGAAGGCCGAGTCGTTGCGGGAGTACGGGGCGACCGTCGCCGGATCGGTGGCCGAACTCGCCCACCGGGACGTGGTGTTCATCATGGTCGCCGCGGACGCCGCGCTCACCGAGGTCACCGTCGCCGAGGGCGGGCTGCTGCGACAGACGGCTGCCCCGGGCATCCTGGTGGACTGCTCGACGGTCTCGCAGAAGGTCGCCCTCCAGATCCGCGCGGAGGCGGCCAAGGCCGGGGCACCGATGCTCGCGGCGCCGGTCAGCGGCAATCCCTCGGCGGTCAGGGCGGGCACGGCGGCCTTCGTCGTCTCGGGGCCCCCACAAGCGTACGAGATCGTGAATCCGCTGCTGACGGCGATCGCCGGTGCGGCGGCGTACGTCGGCGAGGGCGAGGAAGCCCGGCTCGTGAAGATCGCCCACAATCTGTTCCTGGGCGCGGTCATCCAGTCCCTCGCGGAAATCACCGTGCTCGCCGAGAAGGGCGGGGTGCGGCGCTCGGACTTCCTGGCCTTCATCAACGTGTCGGTACTCGGGTCCGTGTTCACCCGCTACAAGACCCCAGCCCTCACCCGCCTGGACTTCACCCCGACCTTCACTCCCCAACTGTTGCGCAAGGACTTCGAACTGGGCCTGTCCGCCGCCCGCGAGAGCGGGGTGAGCATGCCTGTCGCCGCCCTTGTCCACCAGCTGGTGCAAGCCTCCGTACAGGCCCAAGGGCAGGACGGGCCGGTCGACTTCGCGGTACTGCTCGCCGAAGTCGCCCGCGCATCAGGGCTGTTGCTGGAGGCGGAGGAGCAGGACGCAGGGGAGGCGGACGCAGAGGAGACCGGGGAATGACCACTCACGCGCCCGGCCACTCCGCCGTCGACTTCGAGTCCCGCGTCGACTTCGACCGGCTGCGCGCCTACCGCCTGGAGCGGGTGCGTGCGGCGCTCGACGCCAGTGGGCTCGGCGCGCTGCTCCTCTTCGACGTCAACAACATCCGCTATCTCACCGGCACCATGATCGGTGAGTGGTCGCGCGACAAGATGACCCGTTACGCACTGCTCACCCGCGAAGGCGAGCCGGTCCTCTGGGACTTCGGCTCGGCGGCCCGCCACCACCAGTTGTACGCGCCCTGGCTGAAGCCGGAGAACTGCCGGGCCGGAATGCTGGGCCTGCGCGGTGCCGTACGGCCCGAGGCGGGGCTTTTCGACCGGGCCGTCGCCGAGATACGCGGCCTGCTGAACGAGGCCGGGGTCGCAGACGCGCCCATCGGCCTGGACATCGTCGAGCCGCCGTTCCAATTCGCCCTCCAGCAGGCCGGGTTGCGCGCCGCCGACGGCCAGCAGGTGATGCTGGACGCCCGGCAGCTGAAGAACCCGGACGAGATCCTGCTGCTCACCCAGTCCGCCGCCATGGTCGACGGCTGCTACCAGGCCATCTCCGAGGCCCTCAAACCCGGAGTACGCGAGAACGACATCGTCGCCCTCGCCAACAAGTACCTCTACGAGCAGGGCTCCGACGACGTCGAAGCGATCAACGCGGTTTCCGGGGAGCGCTGCAATCCGCATCCGCACAACTTCACCGACCGTCTGATCCGCCCGGGCGACACCTGCTTCTTCGACATCATCCAGTCCTACAACGGCTACCGCACCTGCTACTACCGCACCTTGAACGTCGGTTCATCGACGGCCCCGCAGCGCGCCGCCTACGAGCGCGCCCGCGAGTGGATCGACGCGGCGATCGCACTCGTCAAGCCGGGCGTGACCACCGACGCCATCGCCCGCGCCTGGCCCCGGGCCCAGGACTTCGGCTTCGCCACCGAAATGGACTGCTTCGGGCTGCAGTTCGGCCACGGCCTCGGGCTCGGACTCCACGAACGCCCGATCATCAGCCGACTGAACTCCCTGGAGCACCCGGAGGAGATCCACGAAGGCATGGTCTTCGCCCTGGAGACCTACTGCCCGGCCACCGACGGCTACTCGGCGGCCCGAATCGAGGAAGAGATCCTGGTCACCGCCGACGGCGCCCGGGTGCTCACCCTCTTCCCCGCCCAGGAACTCTTCGTCGCCAACCGCTACTGAGTGAGGGCAACTCATGGACGTACGGCTCGAGCTGTACCGGCAGATGGTGCGGATGCGCGCCATGGAGAAGCGGGCGTACGACCTCTTCCTGCGCGGTCTTGTGAAGGGCACCAGCCACCTGTCGACCGGCCAGGAGGCCGTAGCCGCCGGATTCGCCGCCGCGATGCGCCCCGACGACTACACCTTCGCCACCTACCGCGGTCACGCCCACACTCTGGCGCGCGGCGCCCCCATGGCGGGGATCCTCGCCGAGCTGATGGGCCGCGGCAACGGCCTGATGTCCGGCAAGGGCGGCAGCATGCATCTGACCAGCACCGAGCACGGGATGATGGGCAGCTACGCGATCGTGGGCGCCCACCTGCCGATCGCGGGCGGCGCCGCCTGGTCGGCGCAACTGCGTGGCTCCGAGCAGGTCGCGGTCTGCTTCTTCGGCGACGGCACCACCAACATCGGGGCGTTCCATGAGGCGTTGAACCTGGCCGCCGTATGGCAGCTCCCGGTGCTGTACGTCTGCGAGAACAACCAGTACATGGAGTACACGCCGATCCGGGCGGTGACAGCGGTGGAGCGGCCCGCCGCCGACCGTGCGGCGGCGTACGGACTGGAGCGCGTCGTCGTCGACGGCAATGACGTCGACGCGGTCTACGAGACCGCGCTCGGCGCCCTGGGGAAGGCTCGCGAGGGCGGTGGGCCGAGCCTGATCGAGGCCGACACCTACCGGCACGGCGGGCACTCGCGGGCCGACCCGGGGACGTACCGCCCACAGCGGGAGGTCGAGGACTGGCTCGCTCGCGATCCCGTGCCGGCGTACCGCACCAAGCTGCTCGCTGCCGGGATCGCCGAGTCGAAACTCGCCGGGATCGAGGACGCGGCCGCCCGGGAGACCGATGAGGCCACGAAGGCGGCCGAGGACGGGCCGCTGCCCGAACCGGCCCTGGTGGAGCGGGACCTGTGGGCCGACGGAGGTGCGGCATGGCGCAACTGACCTACCGGGACGCGGTCGCGCGCGGCCTCGCGCAGGAGATGCGGCGCGACGAGCGGGTGGTCCTGCTCGGTGAGGACGTCGCGGAGGCGGGCGGGGTGTTCAAGACGACGCCCGGGCTGCTGGAGGAGTTCGGTCCGCGGCGGGTCCGGGACACGCCGATCTCCGAACAGGCCATCCTGGGCGCGGCGATGGGCGCCGCGATGACCGGGCTGCGGCCCATCGCCGAGATCATGTTCAGCGACTTCTTCGGCGTCGGCTGGGACCTGCTCGCCAACCAGATCGCCAAGACCCGCTATATGGCGGGCGGCCAGTTGTCCCTGCCGCTGGTGGTGCGGGCCGCCAACGGCGGGGGGCTGCGCTTCGGGGCGCAGCACTCGCAGGACGTGGCGAACTGGGTGATGGCGGTGCCGGGCCTCAAGGTCGTCGTGCCGTCCACACCGCGCGATGTGGTGGGCCTGCTGGCGGCCGCCGTACGCGACCCGGACCCGGTCGTCTTCCTTGAGGCCAAGGGGCTTTACCCAGTCCGGGGCGAGGTCCCGGACGGCGAGATCACCGACACGCTGGGGTCGGCCGTCCTGCGGCGCGAGGGCGGGGACTGCGTGATCGTCACCCTGGGGCTCATGGCGCCGCGCGCGCTGGCAGCCGCCGAGCGGCTGGAGCGCGAGCACGGCATCGCGGCCGCGGTGCTCGACCTGCGCAGCCTGGTCCCGCTGGACGTGCGCGCCGTACTGGAGCAACTGGAGCGGACCGGGCGGCTGTTCACCGTGGAGGAGAACCCCCGGCTGTGCGGCTGGGGAGCCGAGGTGGTGTCGATCTGCGCCGAGGAGGGTTTCACCAGCCTGGACGGGCCCTTGGTGCGGATCACCACCCCGCATGTCCCGCTGCCCGCCGCCGACTCGTTGGAGGACGCGGCGCTGCCGAGCGTGGACCGGATCACCGAAACCGTCGCCAAGAGCATGGACTAGCTGGAGTCGTCATGGGCGTCATGGGTGGAACGAACGGGCTTTCCCGGCGGGAGTTCACAACCATCGGACTGGGGCTGGGACTTGTCCTGGTCGGCTGCTCGGGCGAGGGCTCGACCGGGGGCAGCGGCAAGGAGCTAGTCATCGGTGCCTCGTTGCCGCTGACCGGGCAGTTCTCGCAGCCGGGCCAGGAGGCCGAGCGCGGCTACCGGATCTGGCGCGAGATGGTCAACGCCGACGGCGGAATCCTCGGCCGCCAGATCCAGTTGAAGATCACCGACGACGCAAGCAGCCAGGACACGGTGGTCGCCGACTACACCCGGCTGATCACCCAGGACCGGGTGGACTTCCTGCTCGGCACCTTCTCCTCGCTGCTCAACTACCCGGCCTCCGCGGTCGCCGAGCGCCAGGGCATGGTCTTCGTCGAGCCCGCCGGCGGCGCGGAGAACATCTTCACGCGCGGCTTCGACAGGCTCTTCTTCGCCCAGCCCGCACTCTCCGCCGACCAGGCGAACACCTTCGTGGACTGGGTGAAGTCCCTGCCGGAGGCCGAACGTCCGGCCTCGGCCGCGTACACCACCCAGGACGACCCGTTCACCCGGCCGGTCATCGAGCGGCTCCAGGACCTGCTGGAGGACCTGGGAATCAAGACCGTGTACACCAGCGTCTATCCGGCCGAGACCACCAACATGCAGCCCATCGCCGCCGCCATAGCGGGCAGGAAGCCGGAACTCCTCGCGCACGGCGCGGTGTTCCAGGACGGCGTCGGACTCGTACGAGCCCTCAAGCAGCAGAACTTCTCGCCCAAGGCGCTCTTCCAGATGTCCGCGCCCAGCAACGCCGGGCAGTACAGCAAGGGCGTCGGCGAGGCCAACACCGAGGGAGTCTTCTACTCGGTCAGCTGGCACGAGAGCGCCCCGACCCCGCTCAACAAGGAGTTCGTGGCGGCGTACGCGAAGGAGTACGACAACGCCGTCCCGGCGGAGGACGCCGCCGATGCCTTCGCCGCCGCCCAGGTGCTACGGGCCGGTATCGAGGGGGCGGACGGCACCGACCAGGACAAGGTCGCGCAATGGCTGCACGGCAACGAGGTCGAGACCATCCTCGGCCCGCTGAAGTGGGACAAGCGCGGCGCGCCGCTCGGCAGCTTCCTGCTCGCCCAGTGGCAGAGCGGCAAGGTGCAGATCGTCTCGCCCGAGGAGGCCGCCACCGCCGAGAAGGCCATCTACCCCAAGCCGGGCTGGAGTTGATGTGGCGGAGTTCGTCCAGACGCTGGCCCTGGGGCTGCTGATCGGCGGGGTGTACGCGCTGATGGCCTCGGGCCTCACCCTGGTCTTCGGCGTCATGCGCGTCATCAACGTCGCCCAGGGGGCCTTCCTCGTCCTGTCGGCCTTCGTGACCTGGTGGGTGTGGCGGGCGACCGGCATCGACCCGATCGCACTGGCCGCCCTGACGACTCCGCTGATGTTCGGCTTCGGCTGGGTCTTCTACCGTCTGGTGGGGGCCCGGCTGCGGTCCGCTCCGCCGTCCATGTCGGTGCTGCTGATGTTCGGCGTGGCCCTTCTCATCGAGGGCCTGCTCAACGTGACCGCCGGCAACCGCTACCGGTCGGCCACCCCCGGGTACTTCGACGAGTCGTACACGCTGGGTCCCATCTCCCTGCCCAAGGCCCCGCTGTACGGATTCCTGGCCGCGCTCGCGGTTCTGGCCGCCTTCTACGCCGTCCTCAACCGGACCTGGACAGGGCGGGCGATCCGCGCCTGGGCGCAGAACCCGTCCGGCGCGGCCCTGGTGGGCGTGAGCGCCGTGCCCACCGCCACGCTCGCCTTCGCCCTGGGCACGGCCAGTACGGGCATGGGCGGCTCGGTGCTCTCCGTTCTGGTGCCGTTCTTCCCCGCCTCGCACTACGAGTGGATAGCCCGCATCCTCGGCATCATCGTCCTGGGCGGGCTCGGCAGCCTGCCGGGGGCGCTGACCGGCGCACTGATCCTCGGCCTCGCCGAGGCGCTGACCTCGGTGTACGTGTCCCCGCAGTGGTCGATCCTGGTGTTCTACGGCGTCATCATGGCGGTGCTGATCGTCCGTCCGCAGGGCCTGTTCGGCGCCCGGGTACGGGAGGACGTGGCTGCATGAAGACCGTGCTACCGCTTGGCGGCGTGAAGGCCGTGCTCACGCGGGCCGGGGCGAAGACAGCGGTCCCGGTCGTGGCGGTTGCGGCGGCCCTGGCTGTCTATCCGGTGCTGGGGATCGGCACCGAGTACCACCTGACGGTCGCCGTGCTCTGTCTGCTGCTCGCGGTCCAGGCGGTGAGCTGGAACATCCTTTCCGGGTACGCCGGTTACATCTCGCTCGGCCACAGTGCCTTCCTCGGCGCGGGCGCCTACATGGGCGGCATCGCCGCCGAACGCCTCGGCATCAACCCGCTGTTGTCCGCACCGCTCGGCGGGGTACTCGCGGCAGGCGTCGCGGTGGCGCTCGGCGCGGTCGTGCTGCGCTCGCGCGGCGCCGCCTTCGTCATCGTCACCATCGCGCTGCTGCTCACCCTCCAGGTCCTCGCGACCAACCTCACCCGACTGACGCACGGCAACCAGGGTTTGGCGATGCCGCTGCCGCCCTGGTCCCGCGAGACCGGCAACCTGCCCTTCTACTACCTCTTTCTGGGCCTGCTGATCCTCACCCTCGCCTTCAGCGCCTGGGTGCGGACCCGGAAACTCGGCGCCGGCCTGCTCGCCATCCGGGAGGACGAGGGCAAGGCCGCCGCCATCGGCATCCCCACCACCCGCTACAAGGTGACGGCCTTCGCGTCGGGCGCCTTCTTCACCGGAGTCGCGGGCGGAATCTACGGTTACTTCCTCTCCTACATCAGCCCCACCACCATGTTCGCCGTTCTGGCGAGCGTCATGGTGGTCCTCGCGGCCCTGATCGGCGGGCGCGGCAGCCTGTACGGGCCGGTGGTCGGCGCGTTCGTCGTCGCCATCGGCAGCGAGGCGGCCACCGTGTACGGCGGCGGGTCGAGCAGCAGGCTGCTGCTGTTCGGGGGGCTGCTCACGGGTGTGGTGCTGTTCCTGCCGCAGGGGCTGCTGCCGGGGGCGGCCGCCTGGTGGCGGGCACGGCATCCGCGAACGGTGGAGTACACCGACCAGGAAGGCGCGCTGGGGCGGCTGCCGCCCGTGGTGGCCTCGCGTGTGGAGCGGCCGGCGACCGGTGAACTCTTGCGGATCAGCGGGGTGTCGAAGAACTTCGGGGGACTGGTCGCGGTGGACGGCGCCGATCTCGTCGTACGGCGCGGCACCATCACCGGTCTGATCGGGCCCAACGGCTCGGGGAAGACCACCCTGTTCAACCTGGTCACCGGCACCCTGCGGGCCGACGTGGGGGAGATCACCTTCGAGGGGCGCCGGATCGACCGGATGCCTCCCTGGGAGCGCTGCCACCTCGGCCTGGGCCGTACCTTTCAGACCACCCGGCTGTTCGGTGGGATGAGCGTCCTGGAGAACGTCGTCGCACCGCTCCCCGACGGCCGCTGGCGTACGGCGGTACGAGGCGGAGTCACCGGCGCCGAGGCCGCGCGCGCCCGTGAACTCCTCGACTTCATGGGGCTTGGACGGTTCGCGGAGGAACCCGCGGGCTCACTGTCGTACGGGCAGCAGAAGCTGGTCGAACTCGCCCAGATCCTGATGCTCGACACCCGGCTGATCCTTCTCGACGAGCCCGCCGGGGGCATCAACCCGGCCCTGGTCGATCACTTGAAGGGCATCATCCGTCAACTCGCCGACCAGGGCGTCGGTTTCCTGCTCGTCGAGCACAACATCCCGCTCGTCCTGGACCTGTGCGACCCGGTGGTCGTCTTCTCGCAGGGCAGGCCGATCGCCGAGGGGCCGCCGGGGCTGATCCGCGACGATCCGGCGGTCCTGGAGGCGTACTTGGGGGAGCGGAAGGAGCCGCAGGACAAGTCACCGGAGCCGGAGAAGGAGGCGGATCAGCCGTGCTGACCCTCGACGGGGTGGTGGCGGGGTACGGGGGCGGCGACGTCCTGCACGGGGTGTTTCTGGAGTGCGCGCCGTCCACCGTGACCTGTGTCATCGGGCCCAACGGCGCCGGCAAGTCCACCGTCCTGCGGGTGATCTCGGGACTGCTGAACCCCCGTACCGGAGAGGTCCGGCTGGATGGCAGCCCCCTGTCGGGGCTCTCCCCGCGCGACATCCTGCGTCACGGCGTCGTACAAGTCCCGCAGTCCCAGGCGCTCTTCCCCAAGATGACCATTGCCGAGAACGTCCTGATGGGCGGCTACCTCATCCGCAAGGACCGTGCCCTGCTGCGCGCCCGGCTCGCCGCCGTGGAGGAACTCGTGCCCCTCGTACGCGAGCGGGCCGGGGAACCCGCCGGGAACCTCTCGGGCGGCCAGCGCCGCATGGTCGAGATCGGCCGGGGTCTGATGCTGGAGCCGAAGGTCGTGATGTTGGACGAGCCGTCCCTCGGCCTGGATCCCCAGAGCCTCGCGGCGGTCGCCGCACTGATCGAGCGCATCCACCTCGCGGGCGCCACCGTCCTGCTGGTCGAGCAGAACGTACGGATCGGGCTCGGCCTCGCCACCCACGGTGTCGTCATGGAAGGCGGCCGGGTCCGGCTCACCGGCAGGGCCGCCGAGATCGCCGCCCACCCCGACATCGGGCAGCTCTACCTGGGCGCCCCGACAACAGGAGGAGCAGGACCGTGACCAAGGACGCGCGCATCACCTCCGCCCTCGCCAACTGGGCCCCGCGCTTCACCACCAACGGCGTGATCGTCTCCGACTTCCAGGCGGTCACCGGCCCACTGGAGCACTGGGGGCAGTGGTGCGCCGCCTGGTCCGGAGCGGCGGCCGGGCACGAACGGCTCGGCCGCGACGCCCTCGCGCAGGGCCGTACCCGCTCAACCGGCGAACACCTCGCCAGGGCCGCCCTCTACTACCACTTCGGGAAGTTCCTGTACTTCGAGGACCCGGACGAGGCCCGCGATGCCCACCGCGCGGCGGTCCGGTGTCTGAACGACGCCCTGCCGCACCTCGACCCACCGGGACGCCGTATCGAGATCCCCTACCAGGGCGCCACGCTGGTGGGCGTACTCCGCATGCCCGCCGGTCCGGGCCCGCACCCCGCCGTACTGATGATCCCCGGACTCGACTCCGCCAAGGAGGAGTTCCGTACCACCGAACGCACCTTCCTCGACCGGGGGTTGGCCACCTTCTCCGTGGACGGCCCCGGCCAGGGCGAGGCCGAGTACGACCTGCCCATCACCGCGGCCTGGGAGGATCCCGGCCGCGCACTCATCGACGCCCTCGCCGCCCAGCCGGGCGTCGACGCCGGGCGGATCGCCGTCTGGGGGGTCAGCCTCGGCGGCTACTACGCCCCACGGGTGGCCGCAGGCGACGACCGGGTGCGCGCCTGCGTGGCGCTCGCCGGCCCCTACGACTTCGGAGCCGCCTGGGATCTCCTGCCACCCCTCACCCGCGCCGCCTTCCGTCACCGCTCCCACGCGCCGGACGAGTCTGCCGCGGCTCGGGCCGCTCGCGCCCTCACCCTGTCCGGCCGTACGAAGTCGATCACCTGCCCCCTCCTCGTCGTCACCGGCAAACGCGACCGCCTCTTCCCCTGGCAGGACGCCCGCCGCCTCGTCGAGGAGTCCTCAGGCCCCGCCGAACTCCTCGCGCTGGACGAGGGCAACCACGGCTGCGCGAACCTGCCCGCCCACCACCGCCCGTACACGGCGGACTGGCTCGCCCGGAGCGCGCTTCTCCGGTAGCCGGCGAAGCGAAAACCATCAGCGCCCTCTGGACATCCCTCGTTCGTGCCGCAACCATGAAGCAACTCCATACGGTATGCAATCTACAGTATGGGGCCCCTGGGATGGCGACACACAGAGTGAGGCGGCGATCATGACGAAGGCTCTCGAGGGCGTGCGCGTCCTGGATATGACGCACGTTCAGTCCGGCCCGTCCGCAACGCAGATCCTCGCGTGGCTCGGTGCCGATGTGGTCAAGGTCGAGGCGCCGACCGGTGACATCACGCGCAAGCAGCTGCGCGACATCCCGGACGTGGACAGCCTCTACTTCACGATGCTCAACAGCAACAAGCGCAGCATCACCCTCAACACCAAGACCGAGCGCGGCAAAGAGATCCTCACGGAGCTGATCCGGGGCTCCGACGTGATGGTCGAGAACTTCGGACCCGGCGCCATCGACCGCATGGGCTTCACCTGGGACCGCATCCGCGAGATCAACCCCCGCATCGTGTACGCCTCCATCAAGGGCTTCGGCGAAGGCCCGTACACCAACTACAAGGCGTACGAGGTCGTCGCCCAGGCCATGGGCGGGTCGATGGCGACCACCGGCTTCGAGGACGGCCCGCCGCTCGCGACGGGCGCGCAGATCGGCGACTCCGGCACCGGTATGCACGCCGTGGCGGGGATCCTCGCCGCTCTCTTCCAGCGCACCCACACCGGTCGCGGCCAGCGGGTCAACGTCGCGATGCAGCACGCCGTGCTCAACCTCTGCCGGGTGAAACTGCGCGATCAGCAGCGGCTCGCGCACGGCCCGCTCGCGGAGTTCCCGAACGAGGACTTCGGCGACGAGGTGCCGCGCTCGGGCAACGCGAGCGGCGGCGGGCAGCCGGGCTGGGCGGTCAGGTGCGCGCCGGGCGGCCCGAACGACTACGTGTACGTGATCGTCCAGCCCGTCGGCTGGAAGCCGATCAGCGAACTCATCGGCCGGCCCGAGCTGGCCGAGGACCCCGAGTGGGCCACCCCCGAGATCAGGCTGCCCAAGCTCGGGAAGATGTTCCAGCTCATCGAGGAATGGACCAGCACCCTCTCCAAGATGGAGGTGCTCGAGGCGCTCAACGCCCACCACATCCCTTGCGGCCCGGTCCTGTCCACCAAGGAGATCATCGAGGACGCCTCGCTCGCCGCCAACGAGATCGTCGTCGAGGTCGAGCACCCCGAGCGCGGAACGTACGTCACGGTCGGCAACCCCCTGAAACTCTCCGACTCCCCGGTCAAGGTGGAGCGGTCCCCGCTGCTCGGCGAGCACAACGAGGAGATCTACCTCCGCGAGCTCGGCCTCTCCCGCGACGAGCTGCCGCTGCTCAAGGCCCAGGGTGTGATCTGACCGACTGCCGTCCACCCGGCGACCCTCGTCAGGGCAGGTCAGAAGGGGTGCCGACCGTTTGATAGACGGCTTCTATCGCGTGGAAGTTGTTCTCTCTTTGACTACTTCTCAAGGCCTGGCCGAAGCTGATCACGAGCGGGATTTCGGTTCCCGCCGCGGCGCTGGATTTGTCGTGCGCGCGGGAGCGGCAGAAAGGCACAGGCCAGATCATGAGCACCATCGAGGACCCGGAAGACCGACTGGAAGTCACCCCGCCCAAGACCTGGGCGACCGGACTCCCCGCCGTCACACACGCGATCCAGTACTCGCTGGGCCAGACCTCGGTCCGGCGCACGGCGCTGACCCTGCTGAACATCAACCAGACCAAGGGCTTCGACTGCCCCGGCTGCGCCTGGCCGGAACCCGCGCCGGGCCACCGGGCCAAGAACGAGTACTGCGAGAACGGCGCCAAGCACATCAACGACGAGGCGACCTCACGCCGCGTCACCGCCGACTTCTTCCGGGAACACTCGGTGTCCGAGCTGGGCCAGAAGTCCGACTACTGGCTCAACCAACAGGGCAGGCTGACCGAACCCATGGTCAAGCGGCCCGGCTCGGACCACTACGAGCCGATCGGCTGGGACGACGCCCTCGGTCTGCTCGCCGAGGAACTGCGCCTGCTCGAATCGCCCGACGAAGCCCTCTTCTACACCTCGGGCCGGCTCAACAACGAGGCCGCCTTCCTCCTCCAGCTCTTCGCCCGGGCCTTCGGCACGAACAACCTGCCCGACTGCAGCAACATGTGCCACGAGTCCAGCGGCTCCGCGCTCGGGGAGACGCTGGGCATCGGCAAGGGCAGCGTGAGCCTGGACGACATCCACCACTCCGACCTCGTCTTCGTGGTGGGCCAGAACCCGGGCACCAACCACCCGCGGATGCTCTCCGCGCTGGAGGAGACCAAGCTGAACGGCGGCCACATCGTCGCCGTGAACCCGCTGCCCGAGGCCGGCCTCATGCGGTTCAAGCACCCGCAGAAGGCCCGCGGAATCGTCGGCCGCGGCACCGCCATCGCCGACCAGTTCCTCCAGATCCGCCCTGGCGGCGACCTCGCGCTCTTCCAGGCGCTGAACCTGCTCCTGCTGGAGGCCGAGGAAGCCGCGCCGGGAACGGTCCTCGACCACGGATTCATCGACGTGTCCACGATCGGCTTCGAAGCGTTCGCCGCGCAGGCCCGCAAGGCCAACTGGGACGACATCCTCGACGCCACGGGTCTCACCCGCGAGGAGATCGAGGCGGTGGGCGAGCGGGTCCTCGCCGCGGAGAACATCATCGTCTGCTGGGCGATGGGGCTCACCCAGCAGAAGCACGCCGTCCCCACCATCCGTGAGGTCGTCAACTTCCTCATGCTGCGCGGCAACATCGGCAAACCCGGAGCGGGTGTCTGCCCGGTGCGCGGCCACAGCAATGTGCAGGGCGACCGGACCATGGGCATCTGGGAGCGGATGCCGCAGAGCTTCCTGGACGCCCTGGAGCGCGAGTTCGCCTTCACCCCGCCCACCAAGCACGGCCTGGACTCGGTGAACGCCATCCGGGCCATGCGCGACGGCGAGGCCAAGGTCTTCGTCGGGGTCGCCGGAAACTTCATCAGGGCCACGCCCGACAGCGACGTCACCGAGCGGGCGATGCGACGGTGCCGTCTCACCGCGCACATCTCCACCAAGCTCAACCGCTCCCACACCGTCTGCGGAGACACCGCGCTGATCCTGCCCACCCTGGGCCGCAGCGACCGGGACATCCAGGCGAGCGGCGAGCAGTTCATCACCGTCGAGGACTCCATGAGCGAGGTGCACGCCTCCCGGGGCCGCCTGCACCCGGCCTCACCGCACCTGCTCAGCGAGGTGGCGATCATCTCGCGGCTGGCCCGGCGGACCCTGGGCGACCAACCGTCCATCCCCTGGGAGAAGTTCGAGGCGGACTACGGCACGATCCGCGACCGGATCTCCCGGGTCGTCCCGGGCTTCGACGACTTCAGCGTCCGGGTCGACCGGCCGGGCGGCTTCCGGCTGCCCAACCCGGTGAACTCCGGGGTGTTCCCGACCCCGAGCGGCAAGGCCGTCTTCACCTGCAACGACTTCGAGATGCTGAGCGCACCCGCGGGGCATCTGCTGCTCCAGACGCTGCGCTCGCACGACCAGTGGAACACCATCCCGTACGCCATGAACGACCGCTACCGGGGCATCCACAACGGCCGCCGCGTGGTCCTGGTGAACCCCGTCGACCTGGAGGCGCTCGGGCTCGCCGACCGCAGCGAGGTGGACCTGGTGAGCGTGTGGCGCGACGGCGTGGAACGCCGTGCGGAGAAGTTCCGGGTGGTCTCCTATCCGACCACTCCCGGTTCCGCCGCCGCGTACTACCCGGAGACCAACGTCCTGGTGCCGCTGGACAGCGTGGCCGACATCAGTAACACCCCTACGTCGAAGGGTGTCGTCGTCCGGCTCGAACCCGCGGCCGTCGCCTGAGACAGCACCCCATTCCTCAGTGCGTCCCTTGTACGCACTCTGGACAAGGGGCCGCACGGTTACGAATACTGGCTACTTCATACCGTATACAGATCGCCGTATGTAGATCCTCTTTCTCAGGCGTTCGACCGGAGTGAGGTAGCCCAGCATGTTGACACCAACACCCCGTCTAAGCGGGACGGTCACCGACCGGCTCCTTGAAGCCAATCGCGCGTACGCCGCCGGATTCGCCGACCCCGGCATGGGCGCCCGCCCCGTCCTGCGCGTCGCCGTCGTGGCCTGCATGGACGCCCGGATCGACCTGCATGCCGCGCTCGGCCTGGAGCTGGGCGACTGCCACACCGTCCGCAACGCGGGCGGAGTGGTCACCGACGACACGATCCGCTCCCTGACGATCAGTCAGCGCGCCCTCGGCACTCGCAGTGTCATCCTCATCCACCACACCGGCTGCGGTCTGCAGAGCCTGACCGAGGACTTCCGGATCGAGCTGGAGATGGAGGTCGGGCAGCGGCCGGCCTGGGCCGTCGAAGCCTTCACGGATGTCGATCAGGACGTACGCCAGTCGATGCAGCGGGTGCGCACCTCGCCGTTCCTGCCGCACACCGACGATGTGCGGGGATTCGTCTTCGACGTGTCGACGGGGCTGCTGCGGGAGATAGACCCGGGGCAGTGAACCGCTCGCGCCCCGGTCACCGGGTGCGGCGGGCGGTCACCGCGGCGATCTGCTCGCAGTAGAAGTCGGCGGTGTTCCGGGTGTGCCGGCGCATGAGCTGTTCGGCACGCTCGGGATCTCCGTCGGCGATCGCCTGGATGATCTGGGCGTGTTCGCTCCAGGCGTCCGTGCCGCGCGGCTTGGCGATGGGCATGTAGTACCAGCGCACGCGCCGGTCGACCTGGGGGATGAGTTCCGCCAGGACCGCGTTGCGGGACAGGTGCGTGATGTGGCCGTGCAGGGCGGCGTTGGCCTCGACGATGGCGCGGGCGTCGCCGGCCGCGAGGGCGGTGAGCCCCACCTGCTGCAGTTCCCACAGGCGGTCGACGTCGTGGGGTGTGGCGTGTTCCGCGGCGCCGCGTGCGGAGTGGGTCTCCAGGACGCCCCGGACGCTGAGGAGCTGGGCGCACTCCTCCGGAGTGGGGGAGTGGACGAACGCGCCCTGGGCCGGCCGCAGATCGACCCAGCCGGTGGTGTGCAGCCGTTGCAGCGCTTCGCGGATGGGCTGGCGGCTGACGCCGAGATGGTCGGCGAGCTCGGCCTCGACGAGGTGCTGGCCCGGCTTGAGGGTGCCGTTGATGATCAGGTCGGTCAGAGCGTCGTAGACGGCCTGACGCAGCGGAGCGGGCCGGGCGATCGGGCCGCGGGCTGCCACGGTGGGCGTGTCGGGCATGGAACCCTCCCCCTCGTTGGACTGCTGTCCCGAAGCCTCTGGCTTCGGGATACTGACTGTAGTATGCAATAGCCACTCTGAGTGCCGTCCGTGACGCGAATTCGCGGAAATCGCCTCCCCCTCGCCAATTGCCCCCTCCTCACCTCTGGCGCATCCAACCGGATGCAGAATACTGTATGCAATCATGTGCGCCGCACAGCAGAGCTGCGCTCCCGAGGAGGGGGTCACCCCGTGTCGTACCGCACCGCTCTCTCTGAAGTCCTCAGGACCGTCATCGTGCCGACCGCCGAAGCGACCGGCACGCGGGCGAAGTTCCCCCGTGCCTCCGTGACGGCCCTCGGCCGCGCCGGGCTGCTGGGGCTCACCGTCTCCACGGAATTCGGCGGCCTCGGAATGGGCCTGCCGGAAGCCGCCGAGGTGGTCGCGCGGATCGCCCGTATCTGCCCGGCGACCGCGGCCGTGCTCCAGTCCCACTACGCGGCGGTCGCCGTCATCGAGTCGTACGGCAGCCCCTGGGTCCGTGGCGAGATCGCCGCCGGACGCCATCTCGGCAGCCTGGCGCTTGCCGAGGACGACCCCGCCGAACAGGGTGTGCAGGGGGAGTTCTGGGCGTCACGCTCCACCGCCGCGCGCTCCGGTGACGTGGTCGCGCTGCGTGCCCGTAAACACCAGGTGGTCGCGGCGGGGGAGGCCGACAGCTATGTCTGGTCCTCCAGGCCGCTCACCGGGCCGGACGGCCTGACCCTCTGGGTGGTTCCGGCGCACGCCCCGGACCTGTTCGTGCCGGCCAGACCGGACGGGGGAGGGCCGCACGGCAGCGCGACGTCCACCGTGTTCGCCGATCCGGTGCTGGTTCCCGCCGACGCGATGCTCGGAGCGGACGGCGGAGGGCTCGACATCGTGCTGCGTACGGTCCTGCCGTGGCTGCTCGAACTGCAGGCGGCCGTCGGCGCGGAGGCGGCCCATCCGGCGGTGGCCGACGTCTCGCTCCGGTCCGCCCGCCGCGCCGCCGACTCTCTCGCGGCGTCCTGAACCCGGCCGTGGGGCAGTTCGGGCGGTCAGTTCTGGGCGGCCCCGGCGGCGATCTGCTTGCGGTAGAAGTCGGTGGTGCGTTCGGTGTGCTTGCGCATGATCTCGCTCGCGCGGTCCGGGTCTCCCTTGGCGATGGCCTTGATGAGCTGCGAGTGCTCGTTCCAGGCTTCCTTGCCGCGGGGCTGGGCGATCGGCGTGTAGTACCAGCGCACCTTCTGGCCCACCAGCGAGATCAACTCGGACAGTACGGCGTTGTCGGCGACGGAGGTGACGAAGGCGTGCAGCGCGGTGTTGGCGGCGACCAGGCGTTCGACATCGCCCGCGGCGAGCGCTTCGACGCCCTCCTCCTGCAGCTCCCAGAGCCGTACGACGTCCTCGGGCTTCGCGTTCTCGGCGGCGAGCTGGGCCGAGTAGGTCTCCAGGACCGCGCGGACGCTGAGCAGCTGGGCGGCCTCCACCTCGGTGGGGGAGTGCACGAAGGCGCCCTGGGCGGGACGGAGGTCCACCCAGCCGTTGGTCTGGAGGCGCTGCAGGGCTTCGCGGACCGGCTGGCGGCTGACACCGAGGTGTTCGGCGAGCTCGGCTTCGACGAGGTGCTGGCCGGGCTTGAGCGAGCCGCTGACGATCAGTTCGGTCAGCGCGTCGTAGACGGCCTGGCGCAGCGGTGCCGGGCGGGTGACGCGCCGGGACGCAGCGGCCGTGAGTGCCTCGCGCATGGGAGCCCCGTTCTGCCACCGGGCCTGTGGGGCCGACGGCTTTGCCAAGTGGTGGCCGCCGAGAGGGTTGCCGACGGCGGGCCTCAGCATACAGGTTTTGGTATGCAAGATGGCGTCCGCGGTTCCGTGGCGGAACGCGACTGGATGTGGCTGAGTGCGGCCGGGTGTGGCTGAGTGCGGTTGAGTTCTGTATACAGAAGCCTGTATGGGGTATTGTCTCAGTCCCCTGCAAGCATCGCTATCGGCTCTTGGAGAGCGATCATGACGACCAGCGGGAGTGACGTGACGGTCGAGCACGTGGTGCGGAGGGTGGCCGCCCGCCACCGGGGAGAGCGGGGTGCACTGCTGCCCGTACTGCACGCCGTCCAGGCCGAGTTGGGCCATGTGCCGCAGGAGGCGATACCGGTACTCGCCGACGAGTTCAACCTCTCCCGTGCGGACGTCCACGGAGTGGTGACCTTCTACCACGACTTCCGCCGCGAGCCCGCCGGACGCACCACGGTACGGATCTGCCGTGCCGAGGCCTGTCAGGCCCTGGGAGCCAACAGTCTGGTGGGCTACGCCCGCGAGGCCGGACTTTCCCTGGGGGAGACGACGGCGGACGGCGCGGTGACCGTGGAGCAGGTCTTCTGCCTCGGCAACTGCGCCCTGGGGCCGGCGGTGGAGGTGAACGGCCGACTGCATGGACGAGTGAGCCCGGCCGGTCTGGGCGCGATCCTCAACGGGACGGTGTCATCGTGAACAACACTTCGCAGGCCACGGCGAAGGTCTACGTCCCCCGCGACTCGGCCGCCAGGTCCGTCGGCGCGGACGAGGTCGCGGACGCCCTTCAACTGGCCGCGGTCGGAGGTGACTTCGACATCGAACTCGTACGCAACGGATCGCGCGGCATGCTCTGGCTGGAGCCGCTCGTCGAGGTGGTGACCCCGCAGGGCCGCGTCGGCTACGGACCGGTGGCCCCCTCGGACGTGGAGGAACTCCTCGCCGCCGGCATGCTCGACGGCGCCGACCACCCGCTGCGGCTCGGCATCGTCGACGAACTGCCCTGGCTGGCACGCCAGAACCGCGTCACCTTCGCCAGAATCGGCGTCACCGACCCCCTGTCGACCGAGGACTATGTGGAGCACGGCGGACTCGCGGGGCTGAAAGCGGCCCTGGCCCTCGCTCCCGAGGACGTGGTCACGGAGGTCACCGATTCCGGACTGCGCGGCCGCGGCGGCGCGGGATTCCCGGCCGGTATCAAGTGGAAGACCGTGCTCGGTTGCACGGACGAGCTCAAGTTCGTCTGCTGCAACGCGGACGAGGGCGACAGCGGGACCTTCGCCGACCGGATGGTCATGGAGGGCGACCCGTTCATGCTCATCGAGGGCATGACGATCGCCGCACACGCGGTGGGAGCGAGCGAGGGCTACCTCTACATCCGCTCGGAGTACCCCGACGCGGTGGCCACGATGCGCGCGGCGATCGGCATCGCCCGCGAACACGGCTGGCTCGGCAAGGGCATCCTCGGCTCCGCGCTCGACTTCGACCTGCATGTCCGGGTCGGCGCCGGAGCGTACATCTGCGGCGAGGAGACCTCCATGCTGGAAAGCCTGGAGGGCAAGCGCGGCACGGTCCGCGCGAAGCCGCCGATCCCCGCGATCGAGGGCCTGTTCGGCAAACCGACCGTCGTGAACAACGTCCTCACGCTGGCCACCGTCCCCGTCGTGCTCGCGGACGGCGCGAAGGCCTACCAGGAACTCGGCGTCGAACGCTCCCGCGGCACCCAGGTGTTCCAGCTCGGCGGCAACATCGCGCACGGCGGCATCGTGGAGACCGCGTTCGGCGTCACCCTGCGCGAACTCGTCGAGGACTACGGCGGCGGTACGTTCTCCGGGCGCCCGGTGCGCACGGTGCAGGTCGGCGGCCCGCTCGGCGCCTATCTGCCGACGTCGATGTTCGATCTGCCGATGGACTACGAGGCGTTCGCGGCGGCCGGCGCGATGGTCGGACACGGCGGTCTCGTGGTGTTCGACGACAGCGTCGACATGGCTGCCCAGGCGCGCTTCGCGATGGAGTTCTGCGCGGAGGAGTCCTGCGGCAAGTGCACACCCTGCCGGGTCGGTTCGGTACGCGGTGTCGAGGCGATCGACAGAATTGTGGCCGGTGAACACCGGGACGAGAACCTGGCGTTGCTCGAGGACCTCTGCGACCTGATGACCGACGGCTCGCTCTGCGCGATGGGCGGCCTGACGCCGATGCCCGTACGCAGCGCCATCACTCACTTCCCCGACGACTTCCTCGGCGGCCGTCGAACGCTGGAGATCCAACCCGTAACCGCGACCGGCACGAGGACGGAGGGCACGGCATGACACTGCTCAAGGAACCCGACTTCGGCACCCCGGAGAGGCCCGGCGAGGCGACTGTCTCGGTGGAGGTCGACGGGATGCCGGTGACCGTGCCGGAAGGCACCTCGGTGATGCGCGCAGCCGCGCAGGCCGGGATCGACATACCCAAACTGTGCGCCACCGACAGCCTCGAGCCCTTCGGCTCCTGCCGGCTGTGCGTGGTGGAGATCGACGGCCGGCGCGGCACCCCGGCGTCCTGCACCACACCGTGCGCCGACGGGATGCAGGTGAGGACGCAGACGCCGAAGGTGGAGAAGCTCCGCCAGGGCGTCATGGAGCTCTACATCTCCGACCATCCGCTGGACTGTCTGACCTGCCCGGCCAACGGTGACTGCGAGTTGCAGGACATGGCGGGCGTGGTCGGGCTGCGGCAGGTGCGGTACGGCTACGAGGGCGAGAACCACCTCGACGCCGAGAAGGACACCTCCAACCCCTACTTCGACTTCGACCCGTCCAAGTGCATCGCCTGCTCCCGCTGCGTGCGGGCCTGCGGCGAGGTACAGGGCACGTTCGCGCTGACCATCGAGGGGCGCGGCTTCGAGTCCAAGGTCTCGGCGGGCGCCGGCGAGACCTTCATGGACTCCGAGTGCGTCTCCTGCGGGGCCTGCGTACAGGCCTGCCCGACCTCGACGCTCCAGGAGAAGTCGGTCGTCGAACTCGGCATGCCCACCCGGTCGGTGATCACCACCTGCGCCTACTGCGGTGTCGGCTGTTCCTTCAAGGCCGAGCTGCGCGGCGACGAACTGATCCGGATGGTGCCCCACAAGGACGGCGGCGCCAACGAGGGCCACTCCTGCGTGAAGGGCCGCTTCGCCTTCGGATACGCCTCGCACCCCGACCGCATGCTCAAGCCCATGGTCCGCGAAAGGATCACCGATCCCTGGCGCGAGGTCGAGTGGGAAGAGGCCATCGGCACGGTCGCCACCAAGATGCGTGAACTCCAGGGCCGGTACGGGCCGAGTTCGATCGGCGCCATCTCCTCCTCGCGCTGCACCAACGAGGAGGTCTACGTCGTACAGAAGATGGTGCGCGCGGCCTTCGGCAACAACAACATCGACACCTGCGCCCGGGTCTGTCACTCCCCGACGGGGTACGGACTCAAGCAGACCTTCGGTGAGTCGGCGGGCACCCAGGACTTCCGCTCGGTGGCCGAGGCCGACGTCATCATGGTGATCGGGGCCAACCCCACCGACGGGCACCCGGTGTTCGCCTCCCGGATGAAGCGCCGGCTGCGTGAGGGCGCCGAGTTGATCGTGGTCGACCCGCGCCGCATCGACCTGGTGCGCTCGCCGCACATCGAGGCCGCGCACCACCTCCAGCTCAAGCCGAGCACGAACGTCGCGGTCGTCAACGCCATGGCGCATGTGGTGGTCACCGAGGGCCTGGCCGATCTGGCCTTCGTGGCGCAGCGCTGCGAAGGGTTCGCCGAGTGGGCCGAGTTCGTCGCCCGTCCGGAGAACAGCCCGGAGGCCACCGAGGAGGTCAGCGGCGTACCGTCCGAGGAACTGCGGGCCGCTGCCCGGCTGTACGCGGCGGCGCCCAACGGGGCCATCTACTATGGCCTCGGCGTCACCGAGCACAGCCAGGGCTCGACCATGGTCATGGGAATGGCCAACCTCGCGATGGCGTGCGGCAACGTCGGCCGTGACGGTGTCGGCATCAACCCGCTGCGCGGTCAGAACAACGTGCAGGGCTCGTGCGACATGGGCTCGTTCCCGCACGAACTGCCCGGCTACCGGCACGTCTCCGACGACGCCGTGCGCGAGGTCTTCGAGAGGCTCTGGGGCGGCACGCTGCTGTCCGAGCCGGGACTGCGCATCCCCAACATGTTCGACGCCGCGATCGACGGCACCTTCCGGGGCCTGTTCGTGCACGGTGAGGACATCGCCCAGTCCGACCCGAACCTCAAGCACGTCACCGCCGCCCTCGAGGCGATGGAACTGGTCGTCGTACAGGACCTGTTCCTCAACGAGACGGCCAAGTTCGCGCACGTCTTCCTGCCCGGCGCGTCCTTCCTGGAGAAGGACGGCACCTTCACCAACGCCGAGCGCCGGATCAACCGGGTGCGCGCGGTGATGAAGCCGAAGACGGGCAAGCACGAGTGGCAGATCATCAGCGAGATCGCCACCGCGATGGGCTACGCCATGTCCTACGACCACCCGAGCCAGATCATGGACGAGATCGCCTCGGTCACGCCGACCTTCACCGGCGTCTCCTTCCAGGTCCTCGACAAGCTCGGCAGCGTCCAGTGGCCCTGCAACGAGTCGGCGCCCGAGGGCACCCCGGTCATGCACGTCGACGAATTCGTGCGCGGCAAGGGCAAGTTCGTGGTCACCAACTACGTGCCGACCGACGAACGCAGCACCCGGCGCTTCCCGCTGGTCCTGACCACGGGCCGCATCCTCAGCCAGTACAACGTGGGCGCGCAGACCCGCCGTACCGGCAATGTCGCCTGGCACCCCGAGGACATCCTGGAACTGCACCCGCACGATGCCGAGACCCGCGGCATCAAGGACGGCGACCTGGTGACGCTGGCCAGCCGGGTCGGGCAGACGACCCTGCACGCGGAGATCTCCGACCGGATGCCGGCCGGCGTCGTCTACACCACGTTCCACCATCCGGTGACCGGCGCCAACGTGGTGACCACGGAGAACTCGGACTGGGCGACCAACTGCCCGGAGTACAAGGTGACCGCCGTACAGGTCGGCCTCGCGCACCCGCTCGGGCAGAGCGGCACCGAGGTCGTCGAGGACGATCACCAACTCGTCACGGTGGTGGACTGAGATGGCGGGCGGGATGGCACCGGAGTCCAGGATGGCGAACCAGATCGCGGCGAACCATGTGCACCTGCCGGGTGACGCGGCCGCCGAGGCGATCGCCGGACACATCGGCAAGTTCTGGGACCCGCGCATGCGCAACCGGCTGTACGAGTTCGTCGACGCCGGAGCGGACGGGCTCGACCCGGTGGTGGTCGCCGCGGTCCGGCTGCTGCGTTGACCGGCGGGCCGCACCGGCGCTCGGGGCCGGTGCGGCTCACCGGCCCCAAGTCGGTGGTCAGCCGCCGATCGCGGACATGGGGCGTTGCGGCTGGAGGAAGGACGGGTCGTCGAGGCCCGAGCCCGGCTTCTTGCCCCACATCGCGGTGCGCCAGCTGTCGGCGATCTCCCGGTCCGGCGCACCGGAACGCAGAACAGCACGCAGGTCGGACTCCTCGCGGGCGAACAGACAGTCGCGGACCTGCCCGTCGGCGGTGAGCCGGGTGCGGTCGCAGGCGCGGCAGAACGGCCGGGTGACGGAGGCGATCACTCCGACCCGGCCGGGTCCGCCGTCGACCAGCCAGCGTTCGGCGGGCGCGGAGCCGCGTACCGCGGAGGGCTCGGGGGTGAGGGCGAAACGGGCCGAGAGCCGCTCGATGATCTCGGCGGCGGTGACCATGTCCTCGCGCTGCCAGCCGTGCTGGGCGTCCAGCGGCATCTGCTCGATGAACCGCAGCTCGTAGCCGTGGCGGAGGGCCCAGGCGAGCAGGTCGGCGGCCTCGCCGTCGTTGACGCCGCGCATCAGGACCGTGTTGACCTTGACCGGGGTGAGGCCCGCGTCGTGGGCGGCGGTGAGGCCGGCGAGGACGTCGTGGTGCCGGTCGCGGCGGGTGAGGGTGCGGAAGACCTCCGGGTTCAGGGTGTCGAGCGAGACGTTGACCCGGTCGAGCCCGGCGGTGCGCAGCGCCTCGGCCGTGCGGGCCAGGCCGATGCCGTTGGTGGTCAGTGACAGCCTGGGGCGCGGCTCCAGGGCGGCGCAGCGCTCGACGATGCCCACCAAGCCAGGGCGGAGCAGCGGCTCGCCGCCGGTGAAGCGCACCTCGGTCACGCCCAGCTCGGTCACCGCGATCGAGACCATCCGCACGATCTCGTCGTCCGTGAGCAACTCCGGCTTGGGCAGCCACCGCAGGCCCTCTTCCGGCATGCAGTACGTGCACCGCAGATTGCACCGGTCGGTCAGTGAGACCCGTAGATCGGTGGCGATCCGGCCATGCGTGTCGATCAGCACGAGCTGCCCCCTTGGCTCCGTATCACGTGGCTCTGTGCCACGAGACTGTACATCTCGCAAGGATACTGCATACAGTATTCATCACGACCCCTTCGAAGAGGAGCCGCCATGAAAATCGCCGTTCTCGGAGCCGGTGCGATCGGCGCCTATGTCGGAGCGGCACTGCACCGCGGTGGGGCAGAGGTCCACCTGATCGCGCGCGGTGAGCATCTGAAGGCGATACGGGCTCACGGGGTCCAGGTGAAGAGCCCGCGCGGCGACTTCGTGGCACGGCCCCACGCCACGGACGATCCGGCCGAGATCGGTGCCGTGGACTACGTGTTCCTGGGGCTGAAGGCGCACTCCTACCCGTCCAGCGGATCGCTGGTGGCCCCGCTGCTCGGCGACCGGACGGCGGTGGTGGCCGGTCAGAACGGCGTTCCGTGGTGGTACTTCCACAAACTGGCCGGTCCCTACGAAGGCCGGCGGATCGAGGCGGTCGACCCGGACGGCGCCACCAGCCGGGTGCTGCCACCGGAGCGGGCCATCGGCTGTGTGGTTTACCCCGCCACCGTCATCGAGGCCCCAGGAGTCATCCGGCACCTCGAGGGCACCAGGTTCTCCATCGGTGAGCCGGCGGGCGGGGTCTCCGACCGGTGCACGGCCCTGAGCGAGGCCATGGTCGCGGGCGGGCTGAAGAGCCCGGTGGAGCCCAATCTGCGCGACGACATCTGGATCAAGCTGATGGGCAATGTCGCCTTCAACCCGATCAGTGCGCTGACCCGGGCGACGATGGCGGACATCTGCCGGCACGCTCCCACCCGGCGGCTGGTCACCCTTCTCATGGAGGAGACCCTCGACATCGCGTCCAGGGTCGGCAGCACACCCGACATCTCCATCGAGAAGCGGCTGCGCGGTGCCGAAGGGGTGGGGCACCACAAGACGTCGATGCTCCAGGACCTGGAGGCCGGCAAGCAGCTGGAGCTCGACGCCATCGTGACCGCGGTGGTGGAGATGGCCGACATCTCCGGCGCCGAGGCACCCAACCTGCGCGCGGTCCACGCCGCGACCGACCTGCTGGCGCGGAGCGGACAGCAGAGCTGACAGCAGCACGGGCAGCAGCACGGGCAGCAGCACGGGCAACGGGGCGGGCAACGGGGCGGGCAACGGGGCGGGCAACGGGGCGGGCAACGGGGCGGGCAACGGGGCGGGCAACGGGGCGGGCAACGGAGCTGACAACGGGGCGGACAACGGGCGTGACCAGCCAGGCTGGGTAGGCTTGGCCGATCACATGGCACCAGCGAGGAGTCGTTCATGCTGTTCCGTCAGCTGGAGTACTTCGTAGCGGTGGCCAGGGAGAGGCACTTCGCCCGGGCGGCGGAATCCTGCTACGTCTCGCAGCCCGCGCTCTCGGCGGCGATCGCCAAGCTGGAGCGCGAGCTGAACGTCACGCTGATCAACCGCGGGCACAACTACCAGGGCCTCACCCCGGAGGGCGAACGGCTCGTCGTATGGGCCAAGCGGATCCTCGCCGAGCAGGACGCCTTCAAGGCCGAGGTGGCCGCCGTACAGTCCGGCATCACCGGAACCCTGCGGCTGGGCACGGACCCCACGGCGTCGACGACCCTGGCGCTGCCCGTGGCCGCGTTCTGCGCGGCCCACCCGCTGGCCAAGGTGCAGGTCCGCTCCCGGCTGTCGACGAAGGAACTCCACCGCCAGCTGCGCGACTTCGAGCTGGACGTGGCGATCGCCCACTTCGACCCCGGTGACCAGGAGGGCCTGCAGGTCGTCCCGCTGTACCAGGAGCGGTACATGCTCCTGATCTCCGCCGACCAGCTGACCTCGCAGACCACCTCCACGATGACCTGGGCGGACGCGGCCCAGCTGCCGCTCGCGCTGCTGACCCCCGACATGAGGATCCGCCAGATCATCGACAGCGTGTTCGCCGACAAGGGGTTCGTGGTGACCCCGCAGGTGGAGACGGACTCGATCGCCTCCCTCTACGCGCACGTCGGCGGCGGTGAGTGGGCGAGCATCGTGCCGCACGCGTGGCTGCGCGCGATGCCGGTGATCGGCCGCACGAGAGCGCTGCCCCTGGTCGACCCGGAGGCCGGGGCGCAGGTGTCGGTGGCGATCCACGCGGCGACCCCCGGCTCGGTCGCGGCCCGGGCGTTCGTCAACGCGGCGACGGGACTGGCACTCGACGACTTCTTCAACCAGCCGCTGGCCGCGGAGCACCGCGTGCGCTGAGCCGGGGCCGCCTCAGGGCGCGTACGTGGCCTCCACCGCAAGCCGGTCGAGCGCTCCCTTGGCGGTGTGCGGCAGCGCGGCGACGAGCTCGATCCGGTCGGGAACCTCGAAGGGTGCCAGCCGGTCACGGGCGTACCGCAGGATCTGCTCGGACCCGATGCTCTCGCCCTCGCGCAGGACCACGGCGGCACCGACCCGCTGCCCGTAGACCGCGTCGGGGACGGCGAACACGGCCGCCTCGGCGACTCCGGGACACCCGGCGATGATGTCCTCGACATGCTCGGGCGAGATCTTCTCGCCGCCGCGGTTGATGAGGTTCTTGATGCGTCCGGTGAGGGACAGGTACCCGTCCTTGTCCAGGCGGCCCAGGTCACCGGTGCGCAGCCACCCGTCGGCGAAACTGCGGGCCGTCTCGCCGGGGTCGCCGAGGTAGCCGCGGGCGACGGTCGGACCGTGCACCCACACCTCGCCCTCGGTGCCGACCGGACACGTCCGCCCGCTCGGGTCGACGACACGGAGCTCCACTCCGGTGGGCCGGCCGACCGACCCCTGCTTCAGGGGGCCTGGCGGCAGCGGCTCACTGGTGGCCTGGTGCGCGGACTCGGTCATCCCGTATGCGGAAAGGAGCGGCGCTCCGAACGTGCGCTCAAGCGCCCGCTGGGTGGCCGTGTTGAGGGGCGCGCTGCAGCTGCGGACGAACTTCAGCGGCGGTGTCTGCGGGCCCGGGTATTCGGTCTCCGCCCGGTCGAGGAGGATTTCGTGGATGGTCGGGACCGCGGTGAACCAGGTGGCGCCCGCGGCGTGCATGTCGTCCCAGAACGTGCGCGCCGAGAACCGTCCCCGCTCGGGCAGCAGTACGCATCCGCCACTGGCCAGGGACGCCAGGAGCGCCGCGAACAGCCCGTGGCCGTGGAAGAACGGCATCACCGCGACCGTCGCGTCGGCCGGCCCCAGCTCGTAGGTGGCGCAGATGCCCCGCACGGACGCGGCCACGTTGGCGTGCGTCAGGGGGACCATCTTGGCGCGGGCGGTGGTGCCCGCCGTGAACAGGACGAGGGCGTCCTGCTCCGAGAGTTCGGGGGCCGCGCCCCGCACTCGGCGCACCGCACGCGCGCCGGTGTCGAGGTCGACCGCCGCCGTCCCGGCACGGGAGGCGATAACGCGGAGCGGCCAGGTCGGGAGAGCGACCTCGGCGGCCGGCGGCGCGTCGGCCACCGAAGGACCGAGCAGGAGCGCCTGTGCGCCCAGCGCTTCGAGCCGGGCGGACAGCTGGGACCCGGGCAGTGTCGGGTCCAGCGGGGCGACCACCAGACCGGCCCGCGCCGCACCCAGGAGCGCGACGACGAACTCCACGTTGTTGGCGCAGATCAGCCCGATCGCGTCACCGCGACGCAGCCCCGTGCCACCGAGCCGGGCCGCCACGCCGTCGGCGAGAGCCGCGAGGGCGCGGTAGGACAGGTGCACCCGGTCCCCGGTGACGACGAGGGCCCGGGCGTGCGGACGCTCGCGTACGTGCCGGTCGAGGAGATCGGCGAGGCCCGTGACCGCGGGTGGCCGGTACCGGTCCGCGTCGCGCACGGATGCCGCCGCCGGAACGGCCATGACTCCACCTCCCGTGCCACGTCTGATGAACCAGTCCTCTGCGAGCCTGCGGTGGTGTGCGGTGCGCGTCCAATACGCACTGGCGACCGGCCGATAGCAGGTGTCTATCAAGGGGGTCGCGCCGCAGGTCAGGGGCTCGCCACCGGCCGTCGATAGATGCTGTTTATCAGCTGGTCGTCGATGGGTCTTGGACGCGGGGAGCGCGGCTCACGAAGGTGAGGTGAGTAGCCGCACTGGCAGGACCTGCCCAAGGAGGACCTCGGATCATGACCGCCCCCTCGACACTGGAGACAGCGGCGACCGCCGACGTTCCGACGGAGCTCACCGACGGGTATCACCTGGTCGTCGACGCGCTCAAGTTGAACGACGTGGACACCATCTACGGGGTGGTCGGCATCCCGATCACCGACTTGGCCCGCCTCGCGCAGGCGCAGGGCATCCGTTACATCGGCTTCCGCCACGAGAGCAACGCGGGACACGCGGCTGCGGCGGCCGGTTACCTCACGAAGAAGCCCGGAGTGGCGCTGACGGTGTCCGCACCGGGCTTCCTCAACGGGCTTGTCGCGCTGGCGAACGCGACCACGAACTGTTTCCCGATGGTCCAGATCTCCGGCTCCAGCGAGCGCCACCTCGTCGACCTCAAACAGGGCGACTACGAGGAGATGGACCAACTCGCCGCGGCGCAGCCGTTCGTGAAGGCCGCGTACCGCGTGAGCCGGGTCGAGGACATCGGCCGCGGTATCGCCCGAGCGCTGCGCACCGCGATATCCGGACGTCCCGGCGGTGTCTACCTCGACATCCCGGCCGCGGTACTCGGCTCCATCATGGACGCGGAGGCGGGCGCCAAGACGCTGAGCCGGCTCGTCGACCCGGCGCCGCGCCAGCTGCCCGCGCCGGAGGCGGTGGACCGCGCGATCGAGCTGCTTGCGGGGGCGCAGCGGCCCCTGGTCATGCTCGGCAAGGGCGCCGCCTACGCGCAGACGGACGACAAGATCCGCGAGTTCATCGAGTCCACCGGCATTCCCTACGTACCGATGTCGATGGCCAAGGGCCTGCTGCCCGACAACCACCCGCAGTCGGCGGCCACCGCCCGTTCGCTGGCCCTGAAGAAGGCCGACGTCGTGGTCCTCGTCGGCGCCCGCCTGAACTGGCTGCTCAACCACGGCGAAGCACCGAGCTGGAACCCGGACGCGAAGTTCATCCAGATCGACATCGAGCCCAAGGAGATGGACAGCAACCAGCCCATCGCGGCCCCGCTGGTCGGTGACATCGAGTCCGTGCTCGACGCGATCGCCGAGCGGACCAAGCCCGGCCAGATCGCCGCCCCCACCGCGTGGCGGGAGGAACTGGCCTCGCGCTCGGCGCAGAACGTCGCCAAGATGGCGGAGCGCCTCAAGGCCGACCCGAGCCCGATGCAGTTCATGGGCGCGCTGAAGGCGGTACGCGACGTCGTGGTCGAGCGCCCCGAGACGTACATCGTCAACGAGGGCGCCAACGCGCTGGACATCGCGCGCAACGTGATCGATATGCACGTACCCCGGCACCGCCTCGACAGCGGCACCTGGGGCGTCATGGGCATCGGCATGGGGTACGCGATCGCCGCCGCCGTCGAGAGCGGCGACCCGGTCGTGGCCGTCGAGGGCGACAGCGCCTTCGGGTTCAGCGGCATGGAGCTGGAGACGATCTGCCGCTACAAGCTGCCCGTGGTCACCGTGATCATGAACAACGGCGGCGTCTACCGCGGAGACGACGTCAACCCCCTCGACGACGCCCCGTCGCCGACCACCCTGATGCTCTCGGCTCGCCACGACCTGATGATCGAGGCGTTCGGCGGCAAGGGCTATCGCGCGACCACGCCCGCCGAGGTCACCGCGGCCCTCATCGATGCGCTGGCCACGGGCGGCCCGGCGCTCATCGACTGTGTGATCGACCCCTCGGCCGGCACCGAGAGCGGCCACATCGCGCACCTCAACCCCAAGGGCATCACCGTCGGCAACATCACGCCCAAGAAGAAGTGAGCGCCTCGGCCCCGAGCGCTCCACCCCGCGACAACCGCCCCCGCACAGCCGACTCTCGCAACTGAGAGCATTCAGGAGAAGGAATACACCATGAGTGAAAAGCCGCTCGCCGGAATCAAGGTGATCGACTTCACCGGGGTCCAGGCCGGTCCCGCGTGTACACAGATGCTCGCCTGGTTCGGCGCCGACGTCATCAAGGTCGAGCGCATCAACGGCGGCGATGTGACGCGCCGTCAGCTCCGTGACATCCCGGACCTCGACGCCCTCTACTTCACCATGCTGAACAGCAACAAGCGCTCGCTGGCCATCAACACCAAGACCGCCGAGGGCAAGGCGATCATGGAGAAGCTGATCCGCGAGTCGGACATGCTGGTCGAGAACTTCGCGCCGGGCGCCATGGACCGCATGGGTCTCAGCTGGGACTACATCCACGAGCTGAACCCGCGTCTGATCCTCGGTTCGGTCAAGGGCTTCAACGACGACTCCAAGTGGAGCGACCTCAAGGTCTACGAGAACGTCGCCCAGGCCGCCGGCGGGGCCGCGTCCACCACCGGGTTCTGGGACGGTCCGCCCACCATCAGCGGCTCGGCTCTCGGCGACAGCAACAGCGGTATGCACCTGATGATCGGTCTGCTGACCGCGATCATCCAGCGCAACGCGACGGGCCTCGGCCAGAAGGTATCGGTGTCCATGCAGGACGCCGTGCTCAACCTGACCCGGGTCAAGCTCCGTGACCAGCAGCGCCTGGAGAAGATCGGCTACCTGGAGGAGTACCCGCAGTACCCGCACGGTGAGTTCGGCGACGCGGTACCCCGTGGCGGCAACGCCGGCGGCGGCGGCCAGCCGGGCTGGATCCTGAAGTGCAAGGGCTGGGAGACCGACCCCAACGCCTACATCTACTTCACGATCCAGGAGCAGAACTGGGTGCGCACCTGCGAGGTCATCGGGCATCCCGAGTGGGCCGAGGACCCGGAGTACACCACCGCTCTGGCCCGCCAGCCGCGCATCATGGACATCTTCGGCGAGATCGAGAAGTGGCTGGCCGACAAGACCAAGTACGAGGCGGTCGACATCCTGCGCACCTTCGAGGTGCCCTGCGCGCCCGTGCTCAGCATGAAGGAGCTCGCCGCCGACCCCGACATGCGCAAGAGCGGCACGATCGTCGAGGTCGAGCAGAAGGAGCGCGGCACCTACCTGACCGTGGGCAGCCCGATCAAGTTCTCCGGCTTCAAGCCCGAGATCGAGGGTGCGCCGCTGCTCGGCGAGCACACCGACGAGGTGCTCGCGGACCTCGGCTACGACGCGGACGACATCCGCAAGCTGCACGAGGGCAAGGTCGTCGCCTGACCTGAGTCCCGCATCACGAAGCAGGGCCACCGTCGTGACGGTGGCCCTGCTTCGTGGAGGCGTTTCTCAGGCTGTTGTGGCGGCCTCGTTGCGCCGCATCCGTTCCTTCTCCCGGGCCCGGCGTGCGGTGACATCCCGGATGACCGCGCCGCAGTGGGCCGCGCCGCCGTCGGCATCGGCGAGCAGCACGACGCTGAACTCGATGGAGAGCTTGCGGCCGTCCGCCCCGAGTGCGGGAACCGAGAGGAGGTCTGCTTCCCCGTACCTGCTGGTCCCTTGCTCCATGGCCGTCACGAAGCCGTCCCAGTGACGCTGCCGGTGCTTCTCGGGGATGATGATGTCCAGGCTGCGACCGGCGACCTCGCCCGCCGAGAACCCGAAGATGCGCTCCGCGCCCCGGTTCCAGTAGCGGATCAGTCCTTCGCGGTCGATGATCACTATGCCGTCGGGTGCCTGGGCAGCCATTCCCAGCACCACCTCGGGATCCAGATCTTCCATGTCTCCTCCGAGCCGGGGCCGTCAGAGCCGTCAGGATACTGCATACGATTCATATTGCATACAGTTTCGCGAAGGCGTCGGGCTCATCGGTCTCATCGGGCCCGCCGAGCTCGGCGAATCCGGCGAATTCGGCGAGAAGGCCCGTGGTCGCCGCCACGTCGTCCGTGAGCGGCCGGTCCGCCATGGCGGGGTCCAGGACCGCCGCCGCCCGCGCGTAGGCCCGGCCCGCCGGGGCCGCCGGGTCCGGCGAGGCACCCCGCTGACGCAACGCCCGTACCGCGGCGACGAGTTCACAGCCCAGCACCAGCCGGTACGCCTCGGTCAGCCGCAGCGCCTTGCGGGCCGCCTGGGTGGCGAAGCTGGCCGCCTCCTCCAGCCCGTGCGCCAGCACCACGTGCCCGAGGGCGGCCGGGGTGGCACACGCCTGGACCTCCGCGAGCGCGGCCGACGCGCTGTACTCCAGGATCATCACGCCCGAACCCGCCGATGCCCCGTCGGCCAGGAAGGAGCGCAGCCCGGTCAGTTCGGGGCGGCACAGGCCGGACAGCCGGGCGGCGGAGAGCCGCGCCGTGCCGAGCGTGGCCAGGCACAACTGGTCGAGGGCCAGGGTGAGCGGCGCCGCGAAGAAACCGCCGTGATGCTGGGCGACAGCGGCGCCCGTGACCTCGTCCCAGCCGATCAGAGGGTTCTCGGTGGCGGAGTTGAGGTCGATGGACAGCACACGCTCCAGTCCCGCCCATGCCTCCGTCGCCGGACCGTGCACCTGAGGGAAGCACCGGAAGCCGAAGGGGTCCTGCACCCGCGCGGACGGCGGGAGGGGCTGCTCGGGCACTCCGGCCGGCCGCCGCTCAGGAACGCCGAGCAGCCGTCGTACGTATGCCGCGGAGCACCCGATGGCCGGATGCGGGTGGGCCCGGTGAACCTCCGGCGCGTACGGCTCAAGGGAGCCGTCTATCGCGTACAGCGACAGCGCGGCCACCACATGCGCGGCGCGCAACAGCCCGCCCAGGTCGTGGCTGACGAGCGCGGACTGGCCCAGGGTGAGGGCGCTGCTGCTCAACAGGGCCAGCGCGTCACCGCGTTCGATCCGCAGGGCCTCCGGAACCGGCTTCCCGGCGTCCGCCGTGGAACCTTCCCACCCGCCATGCCCGAAAAGAGCCAGCCCCAACTGGGCCAGCGCCGTCAGATCCCCGGTACCCACCGCCCCGTACTCGGTGACCGCGGGATGCACCCCCGCTCGCAGCGCGGCCGCGATGGTCTCGGCGATCTCCGGGCGCAGGCCCGAGCCGCCGGCCAGCAGTTGGTTGATCCGGACCGCCATCATGGCGCGGACCTGGCGTGCGGGCAGCGGCTCGCCCACGCCGCCCGCGTGGCTGCGCAGCAGCCGCAGATCGTGGCCGTCGCCGTCGCGCTCCTCGACGACGGTGCCCCGGTGCGCCCCGACGCCGGTGCTGCGCCCGTACACCCGGGCGCCCTCCGCCGCCAGCTTCCGCGCGGCGCACCGGGTGTGCTCCATCGCCTCCAGGGCCGCCGGGTGCACGGCGGGAGTCATCGTGCCCTCGGCGATCCGGCTGACGGCGTCCGCGTCGAGGTCACGGCCGTTGAGCATGCTGGACGTACTCCTCAGCCGTGTGTTCCAGGGCAACCGCGCGCCCAGAGGCGGGCGCCGGCCGGAGCGGCTGTCCGCCCCGGCCGTCATGCAGGGGTCAGGACAGTCCGGCGGAGGACAGCCACGTCTTGGCCACGTCCAGCGGGTCCTTGTTGTCGGCCTGCACCTCGCTGTTGAGCCCGATCAGGGTTTCGGTGTCGAGCTTCGCCGATATCTCATTGAGTACGGAAACGCCCTCGGCCGGGAGATCGCTCTTGTACGCCAGCGGAGTCACGTTCTGGAAACTGAAGAGATTCTTCGGGTCCTTGAGGACGACGAACTTGTTGGCGGCGATGGTGGGGTCCGTGGTGAAAAGGTCCGCGGCCTGAATGTTGTTCCCCTTGAGGGCCGCGACCGTCAGCGGACCGCCCGCGTCCAGCGCCTTGAAGGACTTGAATTCAAGGCCGTACTCGGACTTGAGGCCCAACAGCCCCTGCTGGCGCGTCTGGAACTCGGGAGAACCGCCGATGACCAGCTCAGAGGCCACGTCGGCGAGGTCGGCGATCGTCGACTCGCTGGTGAGGCTGTACTTCTTGGCCGTCGCCTCGTTGATGGCGACCGCGTCCTTGTCCTCGGCCTTGGACGGCTCCAACAGGGTGAGCTTGGAATCGAGTTCGGCGGTGATGGACTTGTTGGTGTCCTCGACCGAGGTCGGTACCGCGTCGGCATTCAGATAGGACAGCAGAGCGCCGTTGTATTCGGGCATGACCGTGATCGTGCCGTTCTTGATCAGTCCGTACGTGGTCTCACGGCTGCCGATGTTCAGCTTGTAACTGACCTTGATGCCCTTGGACTTGAGGGCCTCGCCGTAGATGTCGGCGAGCAGGATGCTCTCGGGGAAGTTGTTGGAGCCGACCACCACCGTCCCGCCGGCGGCGGCGTCGTCCTGCAAGGGGTCGTCGCTGCCGGAGTCGGAGGAGCCGCAGCCCGTCAGGGCGGCAGTGGCCGCAACCAGCAGGGAAACAGCGTACGTTGCGGACGTTCTGGTGCTTCTGGCGAAGGTCACTTGGTCATCCAGACTTGGCATGGGGCGGAGCGGCGGCCCGACGGGCGCGGCGTTGCGATGGTCCCGACGATCCAATCGAGCCCGCTTACGGACCGTCAAGACACGAATAGATCACCGACGGAGACCACTTCATCACCACAGGATCACCACTGGATCACCTTTGGAGACCGCGCGGCTTCATTCCGTGGGCGCAACGTGGCCAAAATGCGCGCGAACGGGACGTATCCGCATGTCGGAGTTTGGTTGATCATGGCCGAACACTTCCGGCAGCCGCTAATGTTGGCGGAGTCGAGGGCCTTGTTCCACTTGCCGGCCTGAGCGCGCTGTCGCGATCGTGAACCCACCAAGCCCGGGCAGCGGGCTTCCATGGAGTGACGTCAAGGAGGTTTGGTGCCCGCGCACAGGAAAGCCGTCCTGGGAGAGCCGTCCGCGGCAACCCGAATAGGCCGGACTCCGACCCTCCTTGACCGTTGGCCCTTCCGTCGGAAGCTCAACGTCCTGGTGATCGTGCCGCTCACGGTCGTCTCGGTGATGCTCTCCTACTTCGTCTACCTCCAGGTCGACCGGGCCGTCTCCGCCGCCGACACCGCCCAACTGGTGCGGGACAGCGCGGAGGTCACCAAGCTCATCGACGGCGTGCAGACCGAGCACCGGCAGGCGCTCCTCGTCTCGCTGCGCTACGAGGCCGTCGCCTCCGACGAGGGCCCACCCGAGACCGCTGCCTATCTTGATGCCCAGCAGCAGGTCAACACCCAGGCGGATGCCGTCCGTTCGGCCTTCGGGGACCGGCTGCCCGACGCCGAGGCGCAGGCGCTCAAGGAACTGGAGGGCCTGGACAGCCTCCGGCAGACCGTCGAGTCGGGGCCCATTCCGGCCGACAACATCGACCCGGCGTACGGATCGGTCATCGAGGGGCTGATCAACGGCCTCGGCCTCGGCCAGTCGCCCAGCGAGTCCACGTCGTCCGCGGGCAATCTGCTCGACGCACTGCTGCGCGCCGACACCGCCCACGCCTCCTTCGAGACCAGCGTCTTCGCGGCCCGGACCAAGAACTCCAACGCGCTGATCGAGTACACCGGCGCCGTCGGTGACTACGACCAGTACACCTACCAGGCCGAGCGGTTCACCCGGTTCGCCAGCCAGGAACAGGGCAGCGACCTCGCCGGGATCGAACACAGCCCGTACCAGAGCGTCATCGCCCAGCACTACGCCGAGCTCCAGGTCGACCCCGGCGCGCTGGTCGCCGAGAACGCGCAACAGCTGGGCAGCGTCCTCGACGAAGCGTTGAGCGCCGACCCCACCTACGAGCGCCAGGCGCAGAACCGGCTGAAGATCACCGAGTCGCTCATCGGTGAGATCGCCGCCGAGACCCAGGACGCGTCGAACAGCGCCTGGTGGCTGGTGGTCTGGCTGGTCGTCGGCAACCTGCTCGCCTTCGTGGCCTGGTTCCTGTTCTCGGTGCTGATGCGCCGTTCCGTGGTGCGGACCGTGCAGAGCCTCACCTCGGCGGCCCAGCATGTGGCCGCGGCGGCGGAGCACGAGCTGGCCCGCGTCGCGGACGACGACGCCGAGGACGCCAGCCCGCCGCGCCTGGAAGCCGTACCCGTGCCGGTCCGCGACGAGATCGGTGAACTCGCCGAGGCCTTCAACCAGGTTCAGGTCACCGCGACCGCCCTGCTGGAGCGCCAGGTCGTCAGCCGCCGCAACATCGCCGAGATGTTCGGCAACGTCGGCCGTCGCGTCAGCAACCTGACGGCACGTCAACTCGCGCTGATCGACTCGGTGGAGCGCGGCGAGACCGACCCCGAGGTACTGGACCGGCTCTACCGCATCGACCACATCGCCGTACGTCTCCAGCGCAACGCCGACAGCCTGATGCTGCTCGCCGGAATCCGTGAGGGCGGCCTCAGCACCGGCCCGATGCGGCTGAGCAACATCGTCCGTGCCGCGCTCGGCCAGATCGAGGGCTACCAGCGCGTCACCCCGCACGCCGAAGGCGATGTCACGGTCGCCCCTGACATCGTTGGCGATCTCACGCTGATGCTCGCCGAACTGCTGGAGAACGCGGTGATGTTCTCCCCGGCGTCCAGCAGCGTCGAAGTGGTCCTGCGGCCCCGGCACGGCTCCATCGGCGGCGCCCTAGTCGAGATCATCGACCATGGGCTCGGGATGAACACCGAGCGGCTGGCCGAGGAGAACGCCCGCCTGATCCGCCGCGAGCGGCTCGACCTGGCGCCCACCGAGGTCCTCGGCCTCTTCGTGGTCGGCGGTCTGTCCCGGCGCTGGGGCATCGAAGTCGTCCTGTCCCGCACCCCGGGCGGCGGCGTCACCGCCACGGTCGCGGTCCCCTCCTCGCATCTGCTGCTCGCCGACCCGACGGGAGCCGCGGCGCGGGCCCCGCACATCATGCCGGCCGCCCGCCGCTCCGGCCCGCCCGAGCCGCGCCCTTCGACGGTCGAGCCGGCGCCCGGCGCCTCGGCCCTGCCCCGCAGGGTTCCGTCACGGTCCCGGGTCGAGGAAGCCCCCGGCCACGGACGCAGGCAGGAATCCGCGACGGTGTCCGGCGGCGAGGAAGCCCTGGCCCATCCGAGGGACGGGCTCATTCAGCGGCGCGGCAAGGCCAACTCCGGCGCCGCCCCGTCGGGTTCAGACGACGCCACCGGGTCGCTGCGGCGCCGGGTGCGCGGTGCGACCCTGTCGTCGAGCACCGCGTCGACCCGCCTGCCCAAGCAGCCCATGCCGACTCCGCGGCCGCCCGCCTGGCAGCCCGTCGATCCGGAGGCCACCCGGTCCGAGCTCGACGAGTTCGAGGCCGCTGTCCTGCGGGCCCAGAGCGAGTGCGAGGCTGAGGACATGAGCCCCGGAGCACCGACCGAGCAGACCACGCAGAACAACAGATCCTCATTCCCGGAAGGCACGAGCAAGTGACCAATTTGACAGGCAAGCCGGAATCCGGAGCCGCGGAACCGGTGACGGACGTCAAGGCCGCCGCTGCCGACTTCAATTGGCTGCTCAATCGATTCGCCACCGAGACCGCCGGGGTCGTCGACGTCATCGGTGTCTCCTCCGACGGCCTGCTCCTCGCGGTGTCCCAACTGCGCGGCCAGGCGGACTCGGAGAGGCTCGCCGCGATCGTCTCCGGCATCACCAGCCTCGCCATGGGCGCGTCCGGGAACTACGGGCTCGGTGGCCTGAACAAGGTCATCATCGACCTGGAGGAGGGACACGTCCTGGTGTCTGCGCTCGGCGCGGGCGCGGTGCTCGGCGTGGTCGCCTCCAAGGAGGCGAAGCTCGGCAACATCGCGTACGAGATGACGCTGTTCGCCAACCGCGCGGGTGCCGTCCTGAGCCCCCAGCTGGTCATGGAACTCAAGAACACCGTGGGCATCGCACCGACCGGCTGACGGTCGACGAGGACGTCGCCGGTCCATGACGACCCGCGAGGCGAAGGGATCAGGACGTGACGACGGCCGGCGAGCCATCAGGCGACGACGACAGCGCGTGGGGCACGGAGCCCCCCGCGTCGGTCGTCCGGCCCTTCCTGCTCACCGCGGGCCGGATCGCGGGCGGCGACAGTCTCGTACCGCCGATCCCGATCGAGACCCAGGTGGTGGCAACGGACTTGGGTCTTGCCGCACTTGACGCCTTCGTCTTCGACCAGCACCGCGACATCATCGCGGTCTGCCGCCAGCCGCAGTCGCTGGCGGAGATCGCGGCGAAACTGCGGATGCACTTGAATGTGATCAGGGTGCTCGCCGACGATCTGCGCGCCGACGGTCAACTGGCCTTGTACGCACCGCAGGCCGACTCCGCCCGCGACGCCACCGTATTGCGAAGGGTTATCGATGGTCTCCGAGCTATCCCCGACTCCCGGGGCGCGATCCGTGAGCGCTGACACCGAGGGTCCCCGGCCGCCGATGCCGGTGAAGATGGTCATCGCGGGCGGCTTCGGCGTGGGCAAGACCACGACGGTGGGCGCCATTTCCGAAATCGAGCCGCTGACCACCGAGGCGTCCATCACCTCGGTCGCCGCGGGCGTCGACGACCTCTCCCACACCCCGCAGAAGGTGACGACCACCGTCGCCATGGACTTCGGCTGCGTCACCCTCGACCCGACGCTGAAGCTCTATCTGTTCGGCACCCCCGGCCAGGAGCGCTTCGGGTTCATGTGGGACGACCTGATGGAGGGCGCCCTTGGCGGCCTCGTCATCGTCGACACCCGGCGGCTCGACGACTGCTACGCGGCCGTCGACTACTTCGAGCACCGCGAGATCCCCTTCGCGGTGGCCATCAACGCCTTCGACGGCAAGGTCGAGCACGACCTGAACGACGTACGGTGGGCCCTCGACGTCGGCGAGCATGTGCCGCTCACCGTGTTCGACGCCCGCGAACGCGGATCGGTACGCGACGCACTCCTCGTCGTCCTCGAACACGCCCTGGCCACCGCGCAGAAGTAGGACACAAGGGAGGGGGCGACGGACCATGTCCGTCGCCCCCTCCCTATTTCCGTCAGGCCGTACGGCGCCTGCGCACCCCCGGGGACACCGCCACCCGGGCCACCGCCCAGAACACCACGAGGACGAGCAGCGCCAGGATGGCGATGAGGGCGGCCCCGCCGGCCGTCTTCTCGAAGTTGCGCTGGTACAGGCCGTCCAGGATGTACCGGCCGACCCCGCCCAGCGCCACATAGGCGGCGATCGTGGCCGTCGACACGATCTGGATCGTCGCCGAGCGCAGACCGCTGAGGATCAGTGGCAGCGCCGCCGGCACCTCGACCTGGAAAAGGATCTTCCCCTCCGACATGCCCATGCCTCGGGCGGCGTCGACGGGGGAGGGGTCCAGGGTGCGGATCGCCTCGTACGTGGTGATGAGGATCGGGGGGATCGCCAGCACCACGAGCGGGATCATCACGGGCACGATGCCGAGGCCCAGCCAGACGAACATCAGCACCAGGAGCCCGAACGTCGGCAGCGCCCGGGCCCCCGAGGCCACGAACGCCAGCGCGTTGCCGCCGCGGCCGGTGTGGCCGGTGACAAGGCCGACGGGCAGGCCGATGGCCGCGGCGATCGCGAGCGCCGCGGCGGTGTACTGGACGTGCTCCCACACGCGCTGCGGGATCCCGTCGTACCCGTGCCAGTGGGAGCCGTCGGTGAAGAAGTTCTGCATGAAGTTGAGTACGTTCACGAGACGCTCTCCGGGGTGCGGGCGGCGCCCGCGGTCTTGGGCGGCGTACGGCGTGCGGCCTTGCTGCCGGAGGGCGGCTGCCAGGGGGTGAGCACGCGCCGCAGCAGGACGAGCACGGCGTCGACCAGCACCGCGAGGACGGCGGTGGTGACCACCGAGTTCACGGCGAGGATCGGGCGGTGGTAGAGCATCGCGGTGGTCAGCAGATTGCCGAGCGCCCCCTCGTTGCCGATCAGCGCCCCGACGCTGACCAGGCTGATGCTCGACGCGGTCGCCACCCGCAGTCCCGCCATGATCGCGGGTACGGCGATGGGGAGTTGGACCTGGAAGTAACGGCGCGCGGGACCGATGCCCATCGCGGTGGCGGCGGCGATCGTCTCCTCGGGCACCGAGCGGACGCCGTCGACGACCGCGGGGACCAGGATCACCAGGCTGTAGAGGCACAGCGGGATCATCACGGTCGTCTTGCTCAGTCCCGTGTAGTCGATGAGCACCACGAAGAAGGCGATCGAGGGGATGGCGTACAGCACCGTGGTGAACCAGAGGACCGGCGGATAGATCCAGTTGAAGCGGAGGCACAGCAGGCCGATCGGGAGCGCCAACAGAAGGCCGACGAGCACCGGGATCAGCGCCTCCTGCATATGCGTGGAGATCAGGCCGAGATAGCTGCTCTGGAGGTCGCTCGGGATGTCGAAGAAGCCGTTCATCGCGCGGCCTTCACCTGCGGCGGAAGCTCCGGTGAGTCCGCCGCCCGCTGCTGCCTGGCCGCGCGGATCGCCGCGGCGATCTTCTCCTGCCCGGCGAGGCCCAGCACCTTCCCCGCGCCGTCCACGGCGACCGCCTGGCCGGTGGGCGACAGCACCGCCCGGTCCAGGGCCACGCGCAGCGAGTCCCGGCCGATCTCGAAGGTCTGCCCGTACGGTTCAAGGGTCTTGACGTCATCGGCCCACGTCGCGAGGTCGGCCCAGCCCAGCGGCCTGCCGTCGGCGTCGGTGACCAGGACGGGTGCCTCCGCGCCGATGCGCCCGGCGGTCTCCTGCCAGTCGGTGCCGACCGGGAGGACCCGGGAGCGGTCCAGGGGGAGGTCGCGCGTGGACAGGAACGACAGACCGCGGATGCCCCGGTCGGCGCCCAGGAACTCCTCGACGAAGGAGTCGGCCGGCGACGACAACAGCTCGTCCGGAGTGGCGAATTGGGCAAGCTTGCCGCCGGTGCGCAGCACCGCGACGCGGTCGCCGATCCTGATGGCCTCGTCCATGTCGTGGGTGACGAACACGATCGCCTTGCCGAGTTCGCCCTGAATGCGCAGCAACTCCTCCTGCAGGCCCCGGCGTACGACCGGGTCGACCGCGGAGAACGGCTCGTCCATCAGCAGCACCGGCGGGTCCGCGGCCAGTGCGCGGGCGACACCGACACGCTGCTGCTGGCCCCCGGAGAGCTGGTAGGGGTAGCGGCGGGCCATGTCCTTGTCGAGGCCGACCCGTTCCATGAGTTCGGCGGCGCGGGCCCGGGCGCGCTGCTTGGTCCAGCCGAGCAGCCGCGGCACCGTGGCGATGTTGTCGAGGATCGTGCGGTGCTGGAAGAGCCCCGCGTTCTGGATGACGTAACCCATGGACTGGCGAAGGGCGTTGACCGGCTGGCGCTGGATGTCCTCGCCGTTGACCCGGATCGTGCCGCCGCTCGGCTCGACCATGCGGTTGATCATGCGCAGCGTGGTGGTCTTGCCGCACCCCGAAGGCCCGACGAGCACGGTGATGGAGTGGTTCGGTATCTGGAGTGACAGGCGATCGACGGCCACTGTGCCGTCGGCGTATCGCTTGCTGACATCTTCGATGGCTATCAAGCGTCGAAACCCTTCGGGAGCGCATGCACTCGCACGTGGTGCGATCACGTGTACGAGGGTGCGCAGTCTAGCCAGTTGGGGTTCGCGCCCGGTGCGGCCCCCGTCGGGAAGTTCCCTCGTCAGCGTGCGGTGCGGACGCCGTCGAGGGCGACGGCAAGGACGCGGTCGCGCTGGGCGTCGTCGAGGAAGGTCGTCGAGGTGATCCCGGCGACCATCCGCAGGAGGTCGTCGAAGGCCATGTCGGCTCGCGCCTCGCCGGCCTTCTGCGCCCGCTCGAACAGCGGACCGCCCGCCGCGTACATCGAGTCCCGGCAGGCCAGGAAGATCTCCGACTCGTTGTTGAGCGCCTCGCGGATGGCCCGCTTGGTCACCGTGTAGTCCACGAACCGGCGCAGCCACGAGGCCAGCGCCTCCCACGGCTCCAGTACGGCGACGTCCTGGGCGACCTGGCAGAGGTCGTCGACCTCGTCCGCGTAGACGCTCTCGAAGAGGTGGCGGCGGGTCGGGAAGTTCCGGTAGAGGGTGCCGATCCCGACGCCCGCGCGGCGGGCGATGTCCTCGAGCGAGGTCTCGGCGCCGTTCTCCGCGAACGCCTCGCGCGCGGCGGCGATCAGGGCGTCGTAGTTGCGCGCGGCGTCCTTCCGGTGCGGGCGCCGGGCCGCGACGATCTCGCTGACGGGGAACGGCTGAGCCGTCACTGCTGCCTCCCGGGGCCGGTACGAGGTTGAAGCGGAGGTTGGCCTCCGCTACAGTGGAGGCGTACCTCCACTTTACCAGTCGGGGTGTTCTCCGCGTGGATGCGTGCGGCCGCACGCATCGCCGACGCGCCGCCCCCCGCTTCGACCCCGTACCGGGCCCTGCGCATGCCGCACCGCCCGTACCCACCATCCCTTCCCTTCAGCGACCGCCCCGCGCCGTCGCCGGAGTGCTCGGCGCTGCCTCGCGGCGACTCTGCTCCGCTCTGCCCTGCTCGGAGAGGCCCTTTTCATGCCCCGGAAGTCCACCCGCCTCACCTTCGCGGTCCTCGCGACCGGTGCTGGCGTGTTCTCCATGCTCCAGTCGCTGATCGCGCCGGCCCTGCCGACCGTTCAGCACGCGCTGCACACCTCGCAGTCCACCGCGACCTGGGTGATGACGGCGTACCTGCTGTCCGCATCGGTCTTCACCCCGATACTCGGCCGCGTCGGCGACCTGATCGGCAAGAAGCGCACCCTCGTCGCCGTCCTGGTGACCGTGACCATCGGCTGTCTGCTCGCCGCGCTCGCCCCGACCATCGGAGTGCTCATCGTCGCCCGGGTCGTCCAGGGCATCGGCGGCGCGCTGTTCCCGCTGTCCTTCGGCATCATCCGGGACGAGTTCACCCCCGCCGAGGTCAGCCCCAGCATCAGCAACCTGTCCGCCGTGATCGCCGCGGGCGGCGGCGTCGGCATGGTGGCCGCCGGTCCCATCGTGACCGCGCTCGACTACCGCTGGCTGTTCTGGCTCCCCGTCGGCATCGTCGCCGTCACCACGCTGATCGCCCTGCGCTACGTGCCCGAGTCGCCCAGCCGGGCCGAGGGACGCGTCAACTGGCTCGGCGCCGTACTGCTCTCCGGCTGGCTGGTGGCCCTGCTGCTCCCGCTCAGCCAGGCGAGCCGGTGGGGCTGGGGATCGGCCCGGGTGGTCGGTCTTTTCGCCGCCGCCGTGCTGCTCTTCGCGCTGTGGCTGCTGGCCGAGGCGCGCTCCCGTTCTCCGCTGATCGACCTGCGCATCATGCGGCTGCCCGCCGTGTGGACCACCAACGCCGCCGCCCTGCTGTTCGGCGCGGGCATGTACTCGATCTGGTCCTTCCTCCCCGGCTTCGTACAGACCCCGAGCTCCGCGGGTTACGGCTTCGGCTCGAGCGTCACCGCGGCCGGACTGCTCATGCTGCCGATGCTCATCGCGATGTTCTGCTCGGGTGTGCTCAGCGGCCGCCTGGAACCCGTACTGGGCGCCAAGAAACTGCTCACGACCGGCGCCGCACTCGGCGCCGTGGCCTGCGGCTTCCTCGCCCTCTGGCACGACCAGCAGTGGCAGGTGGCCGTCGCCGCGGGCATCTTCGGCCTCGGCATCGGACTGGCCTTCGCCTCGATGGCCAACCTGATCGTCGGCAGCGTCCCGGCCGAACAGACCGGCGCCGCGACCGGCATGAACGCCAACATCCGCACCATCGGCGGCTCCATCGGCGCGGCCGTGACCAGCGTCCTGGTCACCGGGCACCTCCAGCCCTCGGGCCTTCCGTACGCCTCCGGATACACCCACGGCTTCACCCTGCTCGCCCTGCTCTGCCTCGCCGCGGCCCTGGCGGCGCTCCTCGTGCCGGTCCAGCGTGCCGGGCGGATCTCCGGTAAGCCCCGTGCGTCCTCCGAGGGATCACCTGCGGAGTCGGAGACCGGTGCCATGATGCCCAGGTGAGTCGCGACGACGTGGGTGCACGGATGCGGGCGCGGGTCGGTGCCGTTCTCGAACGGCTCGTGGAGTCCGGGCAGGAGAACGGTCTCCAGGTGGCGGTCCATCTGCACGGCGAGCTGATCGTCGACGCGTGCGCGGGCGACGCCTCCCCGGGCAGAGCCCTCGCACCCGACACGCTGATCCACAGCTTCTCGCTCGGCAAGGGCTTCACCGCGACCCTCGTTCACATCCTCGCCGACCGCGGGCTGGTCGACTACGACACCCCGATCGCCCACTACTGGCCCGAGTTCGGGGCCCACGGCAAGGACCGCGCCACCGTACGGCACGCCCTGACCCACGCCACGGGCGTACCGCAGCTGCCTGCCGCCATCACCCCGGCCGAGCTGTGCGACTGGGACACGATGTGCGCGATCGTCGCGGCGCAGGAACCCCTGTGGGAGCCCGGCACCGCCAGCGGCTACCACGGCTGGACGTTCGGCTGGATCCTCGGCGAGACCGTGCGCCGGATCACCGGCCTGACTCCGGCCGAGGCGCTGCGCATGTACGTCGCGGAGCCTCTCGGCGTCGCCGACGAGCTCTTCTACGGACTGCCGGAGAGCGAACTGGCGCGCACGGCACCGCTGGTGGAGGGCGACTGGGCGGTGTACCTGGAGAGCCTGCCGCCGTCCGTGCCGTTCGTCCGGCTCGTCGCGCCGAACCGCAGCGTGTGGACCACCGCCGAACTGGCCAACCGCCGCGACTACCTGCTCGCGGACCTGCCCGCCGGCGGTACGACCACCGCGCGGGCGGCGGCGCGCATGTATGCCGCGCTCCTCGGCGAGGTCGACGGCGTACGGCTGCTCACCCCGGAGCGGACACGGCTCGCCTCCGCCGTAGCCGTCGACGGCAAGGACAGGACGTTCCTCGGCAGGTCCACCAAGGGGCTCGGCTACTTCCTCGGCCTGCCCGAAATGGCGGGGGAGACGACATCCTTCGGCCACCACGGAAGCGGCGGCAGCATCGCCTTCGCCGACCGCGAGCGGGGGCTCTCCTTCGCCCTCACCCGCACCCGACTGGTCTCTCCCGAGGTGGACACGGGCCGGGTACTGGCGAACGAGGTCCGTTCGCTCGTGTCCCAGCCGGACTCCCACGCCTTCTGACGCAGCCGCCTGATGTCACCCCGGCCGGCCCGTATGACAGAGTCGATCAACGCCGCGTACAGTGCGCGGCTTGTCACCGCTCCGTACGTGAAGATCTGCCGGATCGTTCAGGGGACCCTCATGGAACTCACAGCCCGAGCCTTCTGGATCGGCTCGCCGGGACACGGCGAGATTCGGGAAACAGCCTTGTCGGAACCCGCCGAGGACGAGGTGCTCGTGCGCACGCTCTATTCCGGGGTGAGCCGGGGCACCGAGACCCTCGTCTTCCGTGGCGGCGTACCGGAGAACCAGTACACGGCGATGCGCGCACCGTTCCAGGACGGCGATTTCCCGGCACCCGTGAAGTACGGCTATCTCAACGTCGGCCTGGTGGAGGAGGGGCCCGCGGCGCTGCTCGGCCGGACCGTCTTCTGCCTGTATCCGCACCAGACGCGGTACGTCGTCCCCGCGAGCGCCGTGACCGTCGTACCGGATTCCGTGCCGGCCTCGCGCGCCGTGCTCGCCGGGACCGTGGAGACCGCGGTGAACGCCCTGTGGGACGCCGCGCCGCTGATCGGCGACCGGATCGCGGTGGTCGGCGGCGGCATGGTCGGCTGCTCCGTCGCCACGCTCCTTGCCCGGTTCCCGGGGGTACGGGTCCAGCTCGTCGATGCCGATCCGGCACGCGGTGACATCGCGCGGGCACTCGGTGTCGACTTCGCGCTTCCCGAGGACGCGGCCGGCGATCTCGACCTCGTCGTGCACGCCAGCGCCACCGAGGCCGGGCTCTCGCGGGCGCTGGAACTCCTCGCCCCTGAAGGCACCGTGATCGAACTCAGCTGGTACGGCGACCGGCGGATCAGCCTGCCGCTGGGGGAGGCCTTCCACTCACGGCGCCTGACGGTCCGCAGCAGCCAGGTGGGTTCCCTTTCCCCCGCGCGGCGAGCGGGCCGCACCTACGCCGACCGGTTCGCGCTCGCCCTCGAACTGCTCGCCGACCCGGCCTTCGACGCACTTGTCACGGGCGAGTGCCGATTCGAGGAACTTCCCGACGCGATGGGCAAATTGGCCTCCGGTTCGATACCCGCCTTGTGTCACCGCGTGGTCTACGACGGGGTTTGAGTCCGGAACAAGCTGCCTGACCTCCGAAGAAAGGGGAACAGGCAGCTGAACAAGGAGTACGGACCAGCCGTACTACACGGCACGGTCCCGGCAGGGGATCAGACGCACCGCACCTGGAGGGTCGTCCGTTGTTCAGCATCACCGTCCGCGATCACCTGATGATCGCCCACAGCTTCCGTGGCGAGGTCTTCGGCCCCGCGCAGCGCCTGCACGGGGCGACGTTCCTGGTGGACGCCACCTTCCGGCGCGCCGAGCTGGACGACGACAACATCGTCGTCGACATCGGGCTGGCCACCCAGGAGCTCGGCGCTGTCGTAAGCGACCTGAACTACCGCAACCTCGACAACGAACCGGTCTTCAAGGGCACCAACACCTCGACGGAGTTCCTGGCCAAGGTCATCGCCGACCGCCTCGCCGACCGCGTGCACGCCGGGGCGCTGGGCGAGGGCGCCCAAGGGCTCGCGGGCATCACCGTCACCCTGCACGAGTCGCACATCGCCTGGGCGAGTTACGAGCGTGCGCTGTGACCGACACGACCATCGACCAGGCATCCGTGAACGGGAACCAGGCTTCCCTGAACTACGTGCCGGTGCAGAACGCGGCTCTCCAGAAGGCCGAGATCATCCCCATGTCCCTGAACTCCGTGCACTTCGTCATGCCGGGCGGCGTCGACGACCCGGCCGCGCCCAGTGGCGGCAACGCGTACGACCGCCGGCTCTGCCTGGACCTCCCCGGCTTCGGCTGGCAGGTCCACCGGCACGCCGTCGCGGGCGAGTGGCCGCGCCCCGGAGCCGCCGCCCGCACCGAACTCGCCCGCACGCTGCGGGAACTGCCGGACGGCACAACCGTCCTGCTCGACGGACTCGTCGCCTGCGGCGTCCCCGAGATCATCGTCCCCGAGGCCGAACGGCTCGCCCTCACCGTCCTCGTGCACCTGCCGCTCGGCGACGAGACGGGGCTCGCACCTGCCGTGGCGGCCGAACTGGACGCCAAGGAACGTACGACGCTGCGGGCCGTGTCGGCCGTCGTGGCCACCAGCGAATGGGCGGTGCGCCGGCTCGTGGCCCACCACGGGCTCGCCCCCGACCGGGTCCATGTCGCCGAACCCGGCGCCGACATCGCGCCGATCGCCTCCGGCACCGACGGGGTCTCGCGGCTGCTGTGCGTCGCGGCGGTCACCCCGCGCAAGGGGCAGCACCGGCTGGTCGAGGCCCTCGCGACCGTCACCGACCTGCCCTGGAGCTGCGTCTGCGTCGGCGCACTCGGCCAGGATCCGGCGTACGTCACCGAGCTCCGCGCCCTGATCGAGAAGCACGGCCTCGGCGACCGGCTGCACCTGGCCGGACCGCAGGTGGGCGCCGAACTCGACGCGAGCTACGCCGCGGCGGACCTGATGGTCCTCACCTCTTACGCCGAGACGTACGGCATGGCCGTCACCGAGGCACTCGCGCGCGGCATCCCGGTCCTTGCGACCGACGTCGGCGGACTGCCCGAGGCCGTCGGGCGCGCACCCGACGGCGGAGTGCCCGGCATCCTCGTACCACCGGAGGACCCGGCGGCTCTCGCCGTGGAACTGCGCGGCTGGTTCGGCGAGGCCGACGTACGCCGTCGTCTGAAGGCGGCCGCCCGCGGCCGGCGCGCCGCGCTGAACGGCTGGGCCACCACGGCCCGGAGCCTGGCCGGCGTCCTGGGACGGCTGCCGCGGGAACCCAGGAGGGCGGCATGAGTACGGCCACCACTCCCTCAGGTCTGCCCGGCGTGCCCGAGCCGGAGATTCGGGCGGGAGTGCCGGGGGAGCGCGTCGACGCGGTCGGCGCCGATGACGTGCCTCGATACGCGCCCCAGTGGCTGCAGCTGCGCGAAGGCGCCGATGCCGCCGCACGGGCGTCCGACTTGCTCGACCCGCTGCGTATCCGTCTCGCGAACCGGCCGGTACGCGGCGACGACCTGGTGATTCACGACCTCGGCTGTGGCACGGGGTCCATGGGCCGCTGGCTCGCGCCCAGGCTCGACGGCGGTCAGCACTGGATCCTGCACGACCGGGACCCCTATCTGCTCCACTTCGCGACGGTGGGCGCACCGCGCGCTGCCGCCGACGGCAGCCGGGTCACCGTCACCACGCAGCGCGGTGACATCGGCCGGCTGACCGCGGACGCCTTGGCCGGGGCCTCGCTGGTGACGGCCTCCGCGCTGCTCGACGTGCTCACCGGTGACGAGATCGACCGCCTCGCGGCGGCCTGCGCGGGCGCCGGAGTGCCGGCCCTGCTGACGCTCTCCGTCGTCGGCCGGGTCGAATTCACCCCGGCCGAACCGCTCGACGCCGAGTTCGCCGAGGCGTTCAACGCCCACCAGCGCCGCGGTGACCTGCTCGGTCCCGAAGCCATCACGGCCACCTGCGAGGCCTTCGCCCGCTACGGCGCGACGGTCCGCACCCACCCGAGCCCCTGGCGGCTCGGCCCCGAAACCGCCGCGCTCACCGAGGAGTGGCTGCGCGGCTGGGTCGGCGCGGCCTGCGAGGAGCGACCCGAACTCGCCGCCCACGCAGAGACGTATCTGCGGTCCCGGGTGGCGGCGGCCGCCGCGGGTGAACTGCGCGTGGTGGTCCACCACAGCGATGTGCTGGCGCTTCCCCGGCCGACGGGTGGGGCGCTGTGAGCGCGGGGGCGGACGTGACCACGAGTCCGAAGCGCACCCGCGCCAACTCCCGCCGGATCCGCACCCACATCGGCACCGTCGCCGGTGCCGTGATTCTTGCGGTGCTGCTCTGGCGGCTCGGTACGGGCGTCTTCCTGGACGGGCTGCGGCGGGTCGACGGGATGGCGCTGCTCGCGGCCGTCGCGATCGGGCTGGTCACCACGGTGTTCAGCGCCTGGCGTTGGTGCCTGGTGGCGCGCGGGCTGCGGATCCGGCTGCCGCTGGTGCAGGCCGTCGCGGACTACTACCGGGCGCTGTTCCTCAACGCGGCGCTGCCCGGCGGGGTCCTCGGCGATGTGCACCGCGCCGTACGGCACGGCCAGAGCGCCGGGGACGTCGGCCGCGGCGTACGGGCGGTGGTCCTGGAACGGACCGCGGGCCAGGCGGTGTTGGCCGTGGTCGGAGTGGTGGTGCTGCTCACCCAGCCGTCCCCGGTGCTCACGGAGACCCGCCACTTCGCCCTGGTCCTGGCGATCGTCTCGGTGTGCGGAGTCGTGACCGTCGGCGCGGTGCGCCGGGTGCGGACGCCCAGCCGCTCCCAGCGGTACGGTGCCTTCCGCGCCGCGCTCGTCGAAGCACGCGGCACCCTGCTCGCCCGGGGGAGCTGGCCGGGCCTGGCGCTTTCCTCGGTCGTGGTGCTGGCCGGTCACCTGGCCACGTTCCTGCTCGCCGCCCGGGTCGCCGGATCCACCGCGTCCCCCGCCGAGTTGCTGCCGTTGGCGCTGCTGGCCCTGATCGCCATGGGGCTGCCCCTGAACGTCGGCGGCTGGGGCCCGCGTGAGGGCGTCGCCGCCTGGGCGTTCGGAGCCGCGGGGCTCGGCGCGAGCATGGGCCTTACCGTCGCCGTGGTCTACGGCGTGCTCAGCTTCGCCGCGAGCCTGCCCGGCGTCGCCGTCCTGGTCGTCCGGTGGGCGGCGGCGCTCCGGCGCCCCCGCGAGGAGAGCGCAGGAGGGCACGAAGAATGCCGACGATCAGCGACCGCCGAGGTGCAGATCTCCGAGGTGCAGACCCCCGAGGTTCAGATCTCCGCAGTCCCGGTCTTGCGACTCCCGGTCTCGCCGCTCCCGGTCTCCGAACTCCCGGTTTCCAAGGGCAGCGTCTTGGCCGTCACCAGGGAGAAATACGCCGCGAACGCCTCGGTCAGCCCGGCCAGGAGTTCCTTCCCCTTCTCGGCGCTGGCCATCGAGGGACGGCCGATGACACCGGACTCGGTATAGGCGGACATACCGAGGGTGAGCAGATGCCGCCGGTCGTCCGCGAGGAAATCGGAAGTCTCGTAACCGGCCTTGACCAATTCCGGATGGGCGTGCAGAAGAATGGAGGTCTCTATTTCCCCCGCGTGCATATCGCTGAGCAGCGAGGTCTGTACTCCGGCCCGTTCCCTCGCGGCGTCCCAGTCCTCCATGGCCGGGAAAAGCGCCATCCGCGTACCGCTGCCCGCGGATTCCTGAACCACATTGCCCAGTACGTAGTTTCCGCCGTGTCCGTTGACCAGCACCAGCGTGTCGACGCCGGACCGGCGGAGCGAATCGGCGATGTCCCTGACCACCGCGTGGAGCGTGACGGAAGAGATGCTGACGGTCCCCGGCCACGCGGCGTGCTCGTGCGAGCAGGAGATCGTCACCGGAGGAAGGAGATGGACCGGATACGCGGCGGCGACCTCCCGCGCGATGGCACACGCGACGAGCGTGTCCGTCGTGAGCGGCAGGAACGCACCGTGCTGTTCGAAGCTTCCGACCGGAAGCACGGCGACCTGCCGTGACACATCCGCCCCGCGCGCCCGTACGTCTTCGGTGGTGTCAACCGGCAACAGACCGGATACCGTCGAGCGCGTTCCCGAACCACTCATGTTTTCACGGCCTTTCGACTCTGCTTAGGAATCAGATCATGACAGATAACTTTGGAGTACTCGGCGGGAATGCCCACCTCACAGGTGTCGAACGCGTCGTGATTGCCCCATTGCCCACCGTGTACGGCGCTTTCCACGCGGTCGGTTACCTCGACCACGACCGTGAAGAGGAACAAGTGGCCCTGGTGTACGGGGACTTGGATGACATCGGTGAAGGGGACACTCTCACCCGACTGCATTCGGAGTGCCTGACCGGTGACGCCTTCGGATCCATGCACTGCGAATGCGGCGACCAGCTCGCCGCCGCGCTGCGCGCCATCGTGGCGGAGGGCCGCGGCATCCTCGTCTACCTCCGGGGCCACGAGGGCCGGGGCATAGGCCTGCTCGCCAAGCTCCGCGCGATGCAGCTCCAGTCGGAGGGCATGGACACCGTCGAGGCGAACCTCGCCCAGGGCCTGCCGGTGGACGCCCGCGACTACCGGGTGGCGGCGGAGATCCTGCACGACCTCGGCGTGCGGTCCGTGCGGCTGATGTCGAACAACCCGCGCAAGCGCGAGGCACTGCTGCGCCACGGCATCAAGGTCGCCGAACAGGTCCCCCTGCTGATCCCGCCGTGCGAGGAGAACCTCAGCTATCTGCTGACCAAGCGGGAGCGAATGGACCACCACCTCCCCCACTTGGACGGAGCCCACCTGGGCGGATCCCACCTCAACGGATCCCACTTGGTCGACCGCGATCTTTTGCGGATCGGCAAAGACGGCTATCACTGAGGAATGAGAGAAGACGACGACGCCGACGGCGGTCCGCTGTATTTGTCGCGCGAGCAGGTGCGGGAGCTGCTCGACCCCGATACAGCGATCGCCTCGCAGCGCGCGGCCTTCACCGCGCTCGGCGACGGCACCGCCGAGCTCCCGGGGAAGATCATGCACCCCAGCCGCTTCGACGACAGCGTCGTCTTCGCCTACCTCGCGCGGCTGTCCGCGGCCACCGGGGCCGTCGCCAAGATCGGCAGCGTCAACCCGGGCAACGCGGCGGCCGGGCTGCCGACCGTCCACGCGGTGATCAACGCGCTCGACCCGGTCACCGGACAGCTCGCCGCCGTCATGGACGGTACGGCGGTGACGGCCCTGCGCACAGCAGCGGCGAGCGCCGTCGCCTTCGACGCGCTGGCCAACGCCGACAGCGCGGAACTCGGCGTCCTCGGTTCCGGCACCCAGGCCCTGGCCCATGTGCGGGCCGTCGCACGGGTACGGGAGCTGGCGTCCGTACGGCTGTGGAGTCCGGACCCGGGTCGCCGGGCGCACGCGGCGCAGCGCCTCGCGGCCGAACTCGGAGTCGCCGTCAAGGCGGTCGAAACGGCCGAGGAAGCCGTCGCCGGGCTGCCGATGGTCGCGGCCTGCACCCTCAGCAGCGCGCCTGTCGTACGGGGCGAGTGGCTGGCGCCGGGGTGCACGGTCGTCAGCGTCGGTTCCTTCGAGCCCAGCAGGAGCGAGGTCGACGCGGAGGTCGTACGGCGGGCCGCGGCGGTGGTCGTCGACGATCCGGAGACGGCGGCGGAGCACGCAGGTCCGGTCGTCGACGCGCTGCGGGACGGGCGGCTCGCCCAGGAGGACCTGATTCCGCTCGGCGGCGTACTCACCGGCACGCACCGGGGCCGGGGGCACCCCGACGACATCGTCTTCTACAACAGCGTCGGGCTCGGCATCCAGGACGCCGCCGCGGCCTGGGCCGTCATCGACGCGGCCCGCGCCAAGGAGTCCCGCCGGTGAACGGGAGGGCGCGGGTCGTCGTCATCGGCGGCGGGGTGATGGGCGCGAGCATCGCCTATCACCTGGTGCGTGCGGGCGTACCCGACGTGGTGCTCGTCGAGCGCGACGAACTGGCCTCCGGGTCGACCTCGCGGGCCGCGGGCGGGGTCCGGGCGCAGTTCTCCGACGAGCTCAACATCCAGCTGGGGGCCAGGAGTCTGGAGGCGTTCGGCCGTTTCGGCGAGGAGCTGGGCCAGGACATCGGGCTGCACCGGGTCGGCTATCTCTTCCTGCTCTCCACACCCGAGGAGGTCGCCTCCTTCGAGGCGGGCGTGCGGCTGCAGAACTCCCTCGGCGTGCCCAGCCGCATGATCGACCCGGCCGAGGCACACCGGCTCTCACCCCTGATCAGCACCGACGGACTCCTCGCGGCGGCCTTCTCACCGGACGACGGGCACTGCACGCCCGAATCCGTCGTCCAGGGCTACGCTGCCGGCGCCCGCCGGCACGGCGCGACCGTGCTCCGGCACTGCGAGGTCACCGGCATCGAACTGCGCGGCGACGAGATCACGGCGGTGGTCACCAGCCGGGGCCGGATCGAGACGGACACCGTCGTCTGCGCGGCCGGTGCCTGGTCGCGGGCCATCGGCGCGATGGTGGGCGTGGACCTTCCGGTGGAGCCCCTGCGCCGCCAGATCGCGGTCACCGAGCCCGTACCCGGGCTGCCGCCGGACCTCCCCATGACGATCGACTTCACCAGCAGCCTCTACTTCCACACCGAGGGCCCCGGTCTCCTCCTCGGCATGTCCGACCCCGACGAGACCCCCGGCTTCTCCACCGAACCGCACGACCGCTGGATCCCGCGCCTGTACGAGGCCATGGAGCGGCGCGCCCCCGCCCTGCTCGACCTGCGCAGGACGGGCGGCTGGGCTGGCCTCTACGAGATGACACCGGACCACAACGCGCTGATCGGCGAGGCCGGTTCGTGTACGCGGTTCCTTTACGCGACAGGGTTTTCCGGCCACGGATTCCTGCAGGGACCGGCGGTCGGCGAGGTGGTCCGCGATCTGTATCTGGGCCGCGTACCCTTCGTCGACATCAGCCCCCTCAGCGCCGAACGCTTCGCCGCCGACGCCCTGCGCCCGGAGATCAACTGCGTATGAACGCCCTCCACTTGTGGCTCCGCCACGAGACCCGTACGACCGAGCGGCGCACGCCCGTCGTGCCCGCGGACGCCCGACGGCTCGTCGAGAGCGGCGTGACCCTAACCGTCGAGGAGTCACCGCAGCGGGTCTTCCCGATCGAGGCGTACGAGGAAGCCGGCTGCCGTGTCGCCGGGACCGGAACCTGGGTCTCGGCCCCGTCGGACGCGGTCGTCCTCGGCCTCAAGGAACTCCCCGACGAACCGGCCGCACTGACACACCGCCATGTCTTCTTCGGGCACGCCTACAAGCAGCAGCCCGGCGCCGAGACCCTGCTGCGCAGATTCCTCGCGGGCGGCGGGACCCTGCTCGACCTCGAATATCTGGTGGACGACGACGGGCGCAGGCTCGCCGCCTTCGGCTACTGGGCCGGATATCTGGGCGCCGCCCTCGCCGTACTGCACCACCGGGGCAGGCTCCGGACCCCGCTCCGGCCGACGTCCAAGGAAGAGCTGGACGCGGAACTGGCCGGAGACGGCGGCCAGTTGAAGGCTCTCGTGATCGGCGCACTGGGCCGCAGCGGCCGGGGCGCCCGGGTCGCGCTGGAGGCGGCCGGTATCGAGCCCACCTGCTGGGACCTCGCAGAGACCCGCGATCTGGACCGGCACGCCTTGCTGGAACACGAGTTGATGGTCAACACCGTCCTGACCACAAGCCCGGTCCCGCCCTTCCTCACCGACAAGGACCTCGACGAGCCCGGCCGCCGACTCCGCACCCTGTGCGACGTCACCTGCGATGTCGGATCGCCGATGAACGTACTGCCGGTCTACGACACCACCACGGACTGGACGGAGCCCGTCCGCCGGCTGCGCGAGCGGCCCGCCCTCGATCTGATCGCCATCGACAACCTGCCCTCCCTGCTGCCGCTGGAGGCGAGCGTCGACTTCTCGGCGGCCCTGCTGCCGATGCTCCTGGAGTTCGAGACCGGCGGGGCGTGGGGCCGCGGTCTCGACCGGTTCCGTCAAGCCTGCCGTGAAATCGGCGCAAGAGAAGGGGAGTTCCGCGATGCCTGAGGCGACGGCCGCGAGCGGCACCGTGCACTGGATCGGTGCAGGCCTGTCCACCGGAAGCGGTCTCGCCGCGACGTGCGACGCCGCCGACCGCGTACGACTGTGGCATCGCACCGAGGAGCGCGCTGCACACAGTCTGGCCGCCTTGGGTCTGACCGGGCGTGCCGAGCCCCGCGCGTACACCCTCCCCGCGCTCACCGCCGAACTCGCCCCCGGAGACGTCGTCGTCTCCATGCTGCCCGCGCCCGAACACGCCCCGCTGCTCGCCGCCTGCGTCGAACGCGGCGCCCACTTCGCCTGCTCCAGCTATGTGTCCGACGCGGTTCTGGAACAGGTGCCCGGGGCCGCGGCGGCGGGTGTCGTGGTGCTGACCGAGTGCGGGCTCGACCCGGGCATCGACCATCTCTTCGCGCACAGTCTGATCGCCCGCGCCCAGGAGGCGATCGGCGCCGAGTCGGCCGCCTCGTACAGCCTCACCTCGTACTGCGGCGGCATCCCTGCCGTGCCCAACGACTTCAAGTACCGCTTCAGCTGGGCACCGGCAGGCGTCCTGGGCGCCCTGCGCTCGCCCGCCCGTTACGTCGAGGACGGCGCGGTGACGACCGCCGCCCGCCCCTGGGAGGCGACCCGCACTCATGTGATCGACGGTGAGAGCTTCGAGGTCTACCCCAACCGTGACAGCGTCCCCTTCCTCGACCAGTACGGGCTTCCGGAGGCCTGGAAACCGGGGACGTTCGTCCGCGGCACCCTCCGTCTCGACGGCTGGCTGCAGGCCTGGGACGCGGTGTTCGAGGAGCTGAAGGCGGGCGACGACCAGCGCATCGTGGCCCTCGCGCGGGAGTTGGCGACGGCCTACCCGACCACCGAGGCCGACCGTGACCGGGTCGTACTCGCCGTCTCGCTGGATGTGCGCGGCGGCTCGGGCTCGGGGGAGGACTGGTCCGGGCGCTATCTCCTCGACCTGGAAGGCACCGCCGAGGAGAGCGCCATGGCCCGCTGCGTCTCCCGCACGCTCGCCCTCGGTGTCCGTCACATCCTGGACGGCTCGCTCCCGCCGGGCCTGAGCCGCGCCGCGGAGACAGCCGGCCGGTCGCAGGAGTGGCTCGCCGAACTGGCCCGGGACGGAGTGGACTTCACCCTGCGGACCGGGTGACCGGGGTCAGTCCAGCACCGCCTCGTGCACCAGTCGCTTCAGCTCGCGGAAGACCGAGTGGGAGGAGGTGGGGCGGACCTGGGTCAGGAACTGCACGGTCAGGTCGTTGGCCGGGTCGACCCAGAACGTCGTACCGGCCACTCCGCTCCAGCCGTACGCGCCCTGCCCCGTCGGGGACTGGGTGATCTCCGGGTCCACCACGACGGAGACGCCGAGGCCGAAGCCGAGGCCCGCGTTGCCGGGCTCCTGGTGGACCGGGCTGCCGAAGGTGCGGCGGTCGGCGTTGCCGGGGAGGTGGTTGGACGCCATCAGGTCCACGGTCCCGGGCTTCAGCAGGCGGGTGCCGTCGAGTGTTCCGCGCAGGCGGAGCAGTTCCATGAAGCGGTGGTAGTCGTGGGCGGTGGCCACCATGCCGCCGCTCCCGGACACGCAGCGGGGGCGGCCGTGCAGGGGCAGCCCGGCGATCGGGGTGATCCCGCCCTCGTCGTCCTCGCCGTACAACTCGGCCAGCCGGCCCTCCTGCTCGCCCGTGACACAGAATCCGGCGTCCTTCATACCGAGCGGTGCGAAGATCCGCTCGGCCAGGAACTCGTCGAGGTCCTGGCCGGAGACCACCTCGATGACGCGGCTGAGGACATTGGTGGCGACCGAGTAGTTCCACTGCGTGCCCGGCTCGAACTGGAGCGGCAGTCCGGCGTACACCTCGCACGTCTCGGCCAGATCCGCGCCCGGCGGCACGGACGACTCAAGACCGGCGCCCCGGTACAGCGCGTCGACGGGATGCGAGTGGTAGAAGCCGAAGGTCAGGCCCGCTGTCTGCGTCAACAGGTGCCGGATCAGGATGGGTTGTGCGGCAGGGCGGGTCCTGGTGTCCGCGCCGGATCCGTCGACGTACACCTGGGGGTCGGCGAAGGCCGGGAGGAAGTCGGCGACGGGGTCGTCGAGCCGGATGCGTCCCTCCTCGAGGAGCATCAGCGCGGCGACCGAGGTGACCGGCTTGGTCATCGAGTACATCCGCCACAGGGTGTCGGTCTCGACGGGGAGCCCGGCCGCCCGGTCACGGCAGCCGTAGGCGGTGAGGTGGGCGACGCGGCCGTGCCGGGACACGGACACGAGGTACCCGGGGAGTCTTCCGTCCCCGACGAGGTGGGCAAAATGCTGATCGAGGCGGGCCAGCGCCTTCGGATCGAGGCCGGCCTCGCGCGGCTCGGCCTCCTGTCGCAGGTGTCCCATGGTTCTCCTCCGGGCTGCGGCTCTTGGACCAACTCGCTTCATGGTCCCCTACGGATTCATGAACCGTCGCCTGCCCCGTACTTGTTGATGGACTCCTGGCGAATGCGTCCCGGGGATCCCGGTGGCCCCGGTAGCCTCACCGCGAGCATGACGCCGAGCGCGGACACGGCCGCGAGTGCCGTCAGCGGCGGGCCCATGTCGACACCGGTCCCGAGTGCCATCAGCAGGGTCGCGGTCGCGACGCCCAGCGTCGGGCCCACATTCATCGCCGTCTGCTGCAGCCCGCCCGCCACTCCGGCCGACTCCGCCGAGGCCTGCCGTACGAGAACAGCCGTCGCGGTGACCATCACCGTCCCGAAACCGGCGCCGAGCAGCAGGAACCCACCGCCGATCGACACGGCCGTCGAGGCCCGGTCGAGCCGGGAGAGCAGCAGGACACCCGAAGTCAGGGCGATCATCCCGGCCAGCGTCGTCCGGCGCGCACCCTGCCGGCGCAGCAGCACAGCCGCAACCGGCGCGCCCAGCACCATCATCACGGCCCCGGGCAGCGCCCGCAGGCTGGTCTGCAGCGGGTCCAGCTCCAGGACCTCCTGCAGGTAGTAGCTGCCGACGAACAATGAGCCCAGCATCGCCGCCGACCCGGCCACCAGAATGCCGAGCGCCGCACCGACGGTCGCGGAGCCGAGGACGTCGTAGGGCACCAACGGGCTCGCGGTGCGGCGCTCGTGACGTACGAAGGCGGCGCCCGCGGCCATGACCACCACAAGGCCGAGCGTGGACGCCGTCGTCCAGCCGGCCTCCGGTATCCCGACCAGCGTGTGCACCAGACTCACCAGCGCGACCGCGAGCAGACAGGCCCCCGGCACGTCGAGTCCGCCCGAGGCGGCCCTGCTCCGGGCCGGGCCCCGGACGGCGAGCGCCAGGACGCCCATGACCACCACAAGGCCGAGCGTGGACGCCGTCGTCCAGCCGGCCTCCGGTATCCCGACCAGCGTGTGCACCAGACTCACCAGCGCGACCGCGAGCAGACAGGCCCCCGGCACGTCGAGTCCGCCCGAGGCGGCCCTGCTCCGGGCCGGGCCCCGGACGGCGAGCGCCAGGACGCCCATGACCAGCGCGGGCACGACGTTGAGGAAGAAGACCGCGCGCCAGCCCAGAGCGGTCACCAGCGCCCCGCCGACCACCGGACCGGCCGCGGCCGCGAGACCGATGGCACTGGTGCGCAGCGCGATGGGCATCCCGAGCCGGTCGGCGGGATAGGCGGCGCGCAGCATCCCCAGCGTGGCAGGTTGCAGCAGCGCGCCGAACACGCCCTGCGCCACCCGCAGTCCGATCACCGATTCGATGCCGGGCGCGAAACCGATCGCCGCCGACGTCGCGCCGAATCCCAGGATCCCCACGGCGAAGACCTGTTGGTGCCCGTAGCGGTCCCCGAGCCGGCCCGCGAACACCAACAGGCTCGCGACCGCGATGAGGTAGCCGGTGCTCGTCCACTGGACCTGTGCGAACGTGGCGTGCAGATCGCGTTGCAGGGTGGGCTGCGCGACGGTGAGCACGGTTCCGTCCAGGGCGACCGCCACGGCGCCGGTGACACTGCTCGCGAGCGTGAGCCGACGGTGGAAGCGGGAGTTCATCGGGGCTCGGGCCCCAGGTGCGCGTCCAGTGCCGCATGCAGCAGGGGTACGAAGTCGTCCGCGCCCGTGGTGAGTTGGAGGCTGCCGAAGCTCCACAGCTGGGCGATCCCGTGCAGGTTCGCCCACAACGCACCCGCGACGACCTGCGCGTCGGCCTCGGGCCGGACCTGGCCGACCAGGTCCACCAGGGCGCCGAACAGCGGCAGGCTCGTCTCGCGGAGTCCCAGCCGATTGCTCTCCAGCAGATCGTGACGGAACATCAGCTCGTACATTCCGCGGTTGGTGAGCGCGAAGTCCAGGTAGACCCGCCCCAGTGTGCTGAGCTGGGCGCGGGGAGACGACGCCTCGCCCGAGAGTGACTCCGCCGCCCGGGTTCCGAGGTCGGTGAAACCCCGGCGGGCGATGGCGGACAGCAACTCCAGGTGTGTGGGGAAATAGCGGCGCGGGGCTCCGTGGGAGACCCCGGCCCGCCGGGCGATCTCACGCAGGGACAGCGCCTGGGCGCCTTCGGCGGCCACCAGGTCGACCCCGGTCTCGATCAGGCGGGCCCGCAGTCCCGCCTCTTGCTCGCTGTTCATAGACACTGTCTACCAGGGTGAGTAGACAGTGTCTACCAGGAATGCCCGGCGCTGCCCGCAGCGTTGACCAGGCCATGACTCAGGACGCGACGCAGGACGCACTGCTCAAGCTGCTCTCCGAGTACAAGGGCGGGGTGCTCGTCACCCTCAAGAAGGACGGCCGGCCCCAGCTGTCGAATGTCAGCCACGCCTACTACCCCGACGAACGCATCATCCGGATCTCACTCACGGACGACCGCGCCAAGACCCGCAATCTGCGCCGGGACGCACGGGCCTCGTACCACGTGACCAGCGAGAGCCGGAGGGCCTACACGGTTGCCGAGGGCACGGCGGATCTGACGCCCGTCGCCTCGGACCCGCACGACGAGACCGTCGAGGAACTCATCCGCTACTACCGCGATGTGGTGGGCGAGCACCCCGACTGGGACGACTACCGCGCCGCCATGGTCCGCGACCGCCGACTGGTGCTACGGCTCCACGTCGAGCGCGCCTACGGCATTCCCGGCTGACACCGGACCTTCTCCGCTCGCGCCTTCGGTGCGGGCCTCGATCGCGTGGAGCACGGCGGCCATGTCGGACCCGCCGTGTCCCAGCGCCACGGTCTCCTCGAAGAGGGCGTGGCAGACGTCCAGCAACGGGGAGGCCAGGCCGGACTTCCTGGCCGCCTCGGCGATCAGCTCGTTGTTCACCAGTACGTTGCGGACCGCGGCCTGCACGGCGAAGTCCCGCTCCAGCAGCTTCGGGGCCTTCATGCGGGATACGGCGCTGGACATCGGGCCGGCACCCAGCACTTCCAGGAACAGCTTCCGGTCGAGGCCCTGCCGGTCGGCGAAGTGGAACGCCTCGCTGAGGCCGGTCACCAGGGTGATCAGGAACAGATTCACCGAGAGCTTCATCAGCAGGGCGTTCGGCACCGGCCCGCAGTCGAACGTCTCCTGACACATCGGCCCGAGCAGCGGGCGCACTTCCTCGGCAGCCACGGCGTCCCCGGCGAGCATCGCCACGAGCTGCCCGGCCTGGGCAGGAACCCGTGATCCGGAGACGGGGGCCTCGGCGTACCGGCCGCCTGCCTCGCGGATGTCGGCCTCCAGTCCGCGCGAGTACTCCGGCGACGTCGTCCCCATGTGGACCACGGTGTGCCCGGCGACGTGCCTGGCGAAGTCGGGGGTGCCCCGTCCCAGGGCCTCGTCGATCGCGGTTCCGTCCGCCAGCATCAGGAACACGACGCGGGCACGCTCGAAGACCTCGGCGGGACGGGACGCCACCTCGGCGCCGGCCGCGCGCAGCGGCTCGGCTCTGGCAGCCGTGCGGTTCCAGACGAGGAGGGCGGTTCCGGCCCGGGCCAGATTGAGGGCCATGGGCTGCCCCATGGTTCCGAGGCCGATGAAACCCACGTACACGACGCACCGCCGTCTCTGGCCGGCGAGAGGGCCGGGCCACCCCGCTGCTGCCCATGACGGCTGTCATAGTAGCGAGCTTCATGACGGCTGTCATAATGAGATCCGATGTGTACGGCAGTCAGGGCGGGAGGCCGATGATGACGGGTTCCGAGCGGGGCCCGCGCGAGCGGATGGTGTTCAGCGCGGCGCAGCTCATCCGGCGCGACGGGGTCACCGCGACGGGCATGCGCGAGGTCGCCGTGCATGCCGGGGCGCCGCGCGGCTCGCTCCAGCACTACTTCCCGGGCGGCAAGGAGCAGTTGGTCAACGAGGCCGTCGACTGGGCAGGGCGCTACGCGGGCAAGCGCGTCGCCCGCTTCCTCGCCGAGCTGCCGGAACCGACGCCGAGTGGTCTGTTCGCGGCGATGGTGCGGCAGTGGACCGAGGAGCTCCGGACAGCGGGATACACCTCGGGCTGCCCCGTGGCGGCGGCGACCGTGGACTGCGCGGAGTCCACCGAGTCCACGAGGACCGCTGCCGCCGCCGCGTTCGCCCGCTGGAACCGCCCGGTGGCGGAGGCGCTGACGGATCTGGACGTACCGCGCGACAGGGCCGAGCCGCTCGCCACCCTCATGATCAGCGCGTTGGAGGGAGCGCTCCTCATCGCCAGAGCCGAGCGGGACGTACGCGCCCTGACGACTGTGTCCCGGGAACTCGGCCCTCTCCTGGACGGGGCGCGAACGACGAACCAGGCGCCGCCGGAGCGGTAGGGGGCTCTCGGCCGCTCGGCGGGCTTCCGGCGGGCGGCGGCCGACCGGGCCGCGGATGCGGTGGTGCGCCATCAACTGGGCTGCTGAAACGGCCGGTTGTGCCGTCGCCTCGCTTCGCGTGCCGCGTATGGTCGAACCCGACATCGGTGTGCGGTGCGAGACGCCCTGCTGGGCGCGGGTGCGGGAAGCGGGGAGTGCGGGGGCATGCTGGATCCCATCTCGTTGGCGGCCATCTCGGCGGTGCTCGGAACCGTCGGCTCGGGAATGGCCAACGAAGCGGGCAGATGGGCCTGGGAGTCGACCGGGGGACTGGTACGCCGGATCGCGGGCCGGGAGGTCGCGGCACCGACGAACGCCGAACAGCTGACGCAGGTCGCGCAGTTGGTGCACGAGCGTGTGCAGGGCGATCAACAACTCGCCCGCGCCTGGACCCTGTTCGCGCAGGGAGTGCGGATGCCGGGTGCCGGTTCCCGGCCCGAGCATCCCCGTCTGCCCCCGTCCACCAGGTACTTCACGGACCGTCAGAAGGCGTTGAAACTCCTGGACAAAGAGGCCTCGCGGGCGTTCGACGGCAGCCCCCGGGTGGCACTCCTGCACGGCCGGGAGGGCATGGGCACCAGCACGCTGGCCGTGCACTGGGGCTGGCGCCAGGCGGACCGTTTCCCGGACGGTCAGCTCTATGCCGACCTGCGCGGCCCCGGCGCGACCGACACAGGGGCGCTCCTGAGCTCACTGCTGCGCCAACTCGGCCTGCCCGACGAGGAGATACCGCCCTCCACCGAGGACCGCGTCGACCGCTTCGGGCGTCACCTGGCCGACCGACGCCTGCTGCTGGTGCTCGACCATGCCCAGTCCGCCGCGCAGATCCGCCCGCTGCTCACCCCCGCGCCCGGCGTGTTCACGGTCGTCGTCACCCGTCGCCCGTTCCCCGGCATCGACGCCCTGCCGGTCCAGGTCGACCCCCTGGCCCGGCGCGACGCGCTACGGCTCCTCACCGACCTGGCCGGCAAGCCCGCGATCACCGCGGCCAAGGCCACGCTGCCCGCCGTACTGGAGCGCTGCGGCGGCTCGCCGTACGCCCTGCGCGCTGCCGCGCCCCGCCTCTCCGCACCCCCGGTGGAAGAGCCACCGCAGCCCGGCAGCGATCCGGTGCGCGCCGCGGCCGAGGACTCCTACCGGCTGCTGCGCCCCGAAGCGGCCCGGCTCTACCGGCTGACCGGCCTCCGCGACTGGCCCGCCTTCGACGCCGCGGCCGCCGCACGAGCCGCGGACATCGAGGAGACCGAGGCGGCCCCGCTCCTGGAGGAACTCGCCGACACGCTGCTCCTTGAGCGCACCGGCGCCGGCCGCTACCACTACCGTCCCGTCGTCCGCGCCCACGCGGAAGCCGCCGCGGCCGCCACCGACGGCATCGCCGTCTGCTCCGCCGCCGTGTCCCGGACCGTCGAGGGATACCTGCACCTGGCGGTCGGCGCCGCACAGGCGGCACTCCCGGAGAGCTGGCGGGTCCCCTCCGGCATCTCCCCGCTCGGGTACGCGGACCGGGGCGAGGCCCTGGCCGCACTCGCCACCGAGTCACGAAATCTCGTCCAAGCGGTGTACGCCGCCGAGGAGTTCCGAGACTGGGACACCGTCGCGAGGCTCTGCCAGGCCCTGTGGCCGCTCCAGCTCAAGGCAGGCCACCACGACGTCCTCCTGCCCGCCCTCCGAATTGGCGCGCGCACGGCCGACGCCCACTTCCCCGGCACCCGGACGGCCGGATCGCTGCACGCCCAACTCGCCCACACCCTCACCGAGTTGCACCGTTGGGACGAGGCCGAGCCCGAGGCACGCGCCGCGGCGCGGGACGAACACGCGGCCGGTCACGCACGCGGACACGCCTCCGCCGTCGAGTTCCTCGGGCTGCTGCGACTGCGCCAATGGCGCTGGCAGGAGGCGTACGACTCCTTCGAGGAGGCGGCCGTCGTCCTCGACGGCATCGGCCACGACGACGAGGGCGCGGGTGATCTGCCGCGCGCCCGCGCCCTGTTGGAGCGCCACCGGGGGCGCGCCCTGCGCGGCCTCGGACGCCGCGATGAGGCGCGGGAGCGGCTGGAACGTGCGCTGCGGTTCTTCCGGGAGAGCGGCGAGGCGTACAACACGGCACGCGCCCTCACCGACCTCGCCGAAACCCGCCTGGACGGCGACGAGTTCGCGCAGGCGCTGCCACTGATCGACGAGGCACTCGCGGCCCTCGCGAAGGAGAACGCGGCCTATCACCTCGCGCACCTTCGGTCGCTGCGCGAGCGGTGCGTCAGCGCTGCCGGTCCTCTGGAGTGATCCGTACGCGATGAACCGCCGGGCCGGTGCGCACGGTCAGGCCCTGGGCGGCCAGTTCGTCCAGCGACTTGCCCGCCGCCAGCCAGGCGTGCAGGGCGGAGGCGTACGCGGCCGGATCGGCGTCGGCCGCCGACGGCTCGCCGGTCAGCCGGAGCAGGTCCCCGGCGCGGGTGCGGACGGTGCAGTCGCCCGGCCCCGTGACGTAGGCGGCGAGCGCGCAGTCCGGGAGACGGGCGAGCACCTCGCGGGTCCACTCCGCAGGGGAGCCGAACCGCGGATCGGTCGCTGACCCGTGCCTGAACACGACGTCAGCGAGGGCGAGTTGGCCGGGGTCGCGAGTGTCCTCGTGCACGGCCGTGTGCGCCAGGCCGACACCCTCCGGCTCGGTGCGGGGGTCGGCATGGCGTACGACCGAGACCTCGCCCGAACCGAGGAGCCGCGTCAGGACGCGCAGCGGCACGGTGTGCGAGGGGGGCTCGTACGGCGGGAGCGGGAGCGGTTCGAGGAGTGCAGGGCGGTCCGGTTCAGGGATGCCGATGATCTCGTAGAAGAGGCGGCGCAGCCGCACCGCCGACTCGCCCGGCACGGAACTGGCGAACCCGGCGGGATCCGGCAGCGCGCGGTGGGCGGCGAGCAGCGACTCCACCTGGGGGCGTAGCGCGGCTCGCGCGTCGAGCCGCGGAGCCTCCCGTACGAAGTCGTACACCGGTGCGTCCGGATCGAGACCGTCCAGGGGTGCGGCGCCGAGGAGCACGGGCGTGCCGAGCGCGGCGGCGTAGTAGGTGACCGAGCCGTGGTCGCCGATCACGGCGTCCGCCGCGAGCAGGGCCTGGCGCCAGCCCTCCAGCGGATCGACGAGCGTCAGCCCCGCGCGCCGGGCCCGGTCGAGCCAGGCACGGATCTGGCCGGGACCGTGACCGTGCCAGATGTTGGGGTGCAGCACGGCCGCGAGACGGTACTCGTCGGCCGGCAACTCCGAGGTCAGCCGGGGGAGCAGTGAGGGGAGTACGTCATCTCCGCCGCCGTCTCCGAAGAGCGACTCCGGGTTCCAGGTGGAGTTGAGCAGGACCAGCCGCTGGCCGGTGCGTACACCGAGGGCGCGGCGGAAGCGTTCGCGGTAGGGCCGGGCCGCCAGCATGCGGTCGAAGCAGGGGTCCCCGGCGAGCACGGCCGTGGGCGCCGCCTCGGGACAGGCGACGCGCAGCCGCTCGTACTGCTCCGGGTGCGACAGCACGAGCGCGTCGGCGATCGGCTCTCCGTCCTCGCCCAGCAGCCATTCGCGGGACATCCCGAACACGGGCAAGGGTGAAGGCTCTTGGCGTCCGGTATCCGGTATCCGGTATCCGGTATCGCCAGCCTCTTAGTGTAGCCAACGCCATGGGACAAGACGGTCAATTTGCCGGAAAATGCCTGGAGTTGGCCGCCGAAGCTCGCGGAGATCGCCAGGGATACGGGGGTCTCCACCGCCTGCTCCCAGGGCAGTACCGGCACGGCGGTGTCGGCGAGCAGCTCGGCGACCCCCGACCGGAACGCGGACGACCCTGTGCACGTGACCAGCAACTGCACCCGGAAGTCGTCGTGGAACAGGGGGAGGACGTCCAGGAGTCGTGTGGCGGACGTGACGTTGTGCACGACGAGCAGCACACGGTGGCTGTGCCCGCGCGTGGCCCACCGGGCCGCGTCGTCCCCGACCGGGACCCGTATCCATCCGTCCCGCCCCACGCTCGTGCACCGCCCCTCGCGTCCGTCGGCCCAGCTCAGGGCAGGGCGCCACTCGTGTGATCGGGCAACGGTAGTCGACGGGAGCGCCGCCATGGCCGGAGGGACTCCGGGGGAACACCCGAGTCCCCGAACGCCTGCCGGGCGCCGGGGACTTGGGGAGCGAGAGAGAGCGGGCTCAGGCCGCGACCGTCTCCCGTCCCGCGGGCTCGTGAACCGGGCGCTCGCCGAGCTGCTCGGTCGGCACCTTGTGGGTCTCGCGGGCGGTGAGCGCGGCGACGACCGGCAGGACGCACAGGGCCGCGGTGAACAGGGCGACGGACGACCAGTCGTCGCCGTCCGGGCCCGCGATCTGCGCGGCGAAGGTGACGGCGAACCCGGCGACCGCGAAGCCGATCTGGGTACCGATCGCCATGCCGGAGAGCCGGACGCGGGTGGAGAACATCTCGCCGTAGAAGGACGGCCAGACACCGTTGGCCGCGCTGTAGACGATGCCGAAGGTGACGATGCCGAGCACCAGGATCAGCGGGTAGGAGCCCGTGGAGATGGCCCACAGGTAGACGAACATCATGATCGCGCTGCCTACGGCGCCTACCAGGAAGACCGGGCGGCGGCCGATGCGGTCGGAGAGCTTGGCCCACAGCGGGATCGCGCCGAGCGCGGCCAGGTTGGCGAGCGCGCCCACCCACAGCATCTGCGAGCGGGACAGGCCCACCGAGTCACTCGTCCCGTAGGCCAGCGCCCACACCGTGAAGATCGTGCTGACCGAGGCGATGAGTGCCCCGCCGACGACCCGCAGGACGTCCGCCCAGTGCTCGCGGAACAGGATGGCGAGGGGCAGCCTGGCGACGCCCTCGGTCGCGGCCTGCTGAGTGAAGGCCGGGGTCTCCTGGAGCGTGCGGCGGATGACGAAGCCGACGACGGCGACCGCGACGCTGGCCCAGAACGGGATGCGCCAGCCCCACGAGAGCAGCTGCTCCTCGGGCAGCGCGGCGACCGGGAGGAAGACCAGGGTCGCGAGGAGCTGGCCGCCCTGGGTGCCGCTGAGGGTGAAGCTGGTGAAGAAGCCGCGCCGGTTGGGTGGCGCGTGTTCCAGCGTCATCGAGTTGGCGCTGGCCTGCTCGCCGGCGGCGGAGATGCCCTGGAGGACGCGGCAGAGGACGAGCAGGACCGGGGCGAGGCCGCCGACCTGGTCGCGGGTCGGCAGGCAGCCGATGAGGAAGGTCGACAGGCCCATCAGGATCAGCGTGAAGACCATGATCTTCTTGCGGCCCACCCGGTCACCGAAGTGGCCGAGGAACAGCGCGCCGACCGGGCGGGCCGCGTACGCGACACCGAACGTGCCCAGCGAGAGGAGGGTCGCGGTTGCCGGGTCCGACTCGTCGAAGAAGACCTTGGGGAAGATCAGGGCGGCGGCGCTGCCGTAGATGAAGAAGTCGTAGTACTCCAGGGCGCTGCCGATCCAGGCGGCCATGGCGGCCTTCCTGGGCTGGCCGGGTGGCGCGTCGAGCGGGGCGGCGGGGACGGACACGGCGTGCTCCTTCTGGGGAACTCCGGGGACGGGAGTGGCGGAGGGGGAGAGGTGCCGGGGCCCTGGGATGGCGGGTCGGCCGTTCCGGGGGCGCGTCTGCTGGACTGCTGGGCGCCCCGGCTAATTAACCCACTGGATAGTTAGTAGCGGATGGCTACGGATGTTGCGCGCACGTTTCCCGGGTGTCAAGAGGTCGCGTCGAGGGATCTTCCCCGAATTGGTCCGGGGCCGGTCCGGCTCAGGGGGCTCTCAGTCCGCCGAGCGGTCCGCCGTGAGGTAGGCGATGACCATGTCGCCGAGCATCGTCCGGTAGTGCTGCCGCTGGTCGGGGGCGACCAGGTCACGGCCGAAGAGGGCGCCGAAGGTGTGCCGGTTGGCGACCCGGAAGAAGCAGAACGCGCTGATCATCGCGTGCAGGTCCACGGCGTCGACGTCGGCCGTGAACACTCCGGACTTGCGGCCGGTCTCCAGGATGCGGCGGATCACGTCGAGCGCGGGCGAGCCGATCCTGCCGAGCTCCTCGGAAGCCGCGATGTGCTCGGCCTCGTGGATGTTCTCGATGCTCACCAGGCGGATGAAGTCGGGATGCGCCTCGTGGTGGTCGAAGGTGAGCTCGGCGAGCCGGCGGATGGCCGCGATCGGGTCCAGGTGCTCGACGTCCAGCTCCTGTTCGGCCTGCCGGATCACGGAGTACGCGCGCTCCAGGACGGCCGTGAACAGCTGCTCCTTGCCGCCGAAGTAGTAGTAGATCATCCGCTTCGTGGTGCGGGTGCGGGCGGCGATCTCGTCGACCCGGGCGCCTGCGTAACCGGCCCGAGCGAACTCCACGGTCGCCACGTCGAGAATCTCGGCCTTGGTGCGGGCGGCGTCACGGGTGCGCCCGTTCGGTCGTGCCGGTTCTTCGACGCTGGTCATCGGGTTCCTTCGGGCGATGGGTCAGTGCCCGCGATTCTAGAAGCAGGGTCCGACGGCGGGCGCCTCGATGCCTGCCCCTTCCCATCCGGCGGGCGGCTTGATATGACTAACGAACCAGTTCGTACATTAGCCAGCCGCTCCCGGAGGCCCGCCGTGCCCCAGAACTCCTATCTCGTCGGCCTCATCGGATCCGGAATCGGCCCCTCGCTCAGCCCGGCGCTGCATGAGCGTGAGGCCGACCGGCAGGGACTGCGCTATCTGTACCGGCTGATCGACATCGACCGGCTCGGCGTCGGTCCGGAGGCGGTGGGCGACCTCGTGCGCGCCGCCCGCGACCTCGGCTTCGACGGCCTGAACATCACCCACCCCTGCAAGCAGCTGGTCATCCCCCACCTTGACGAGCTGGCCCCGGGGGCCGAGGCGCTCGGCGCGGTCAACACCGTCGTCTTCGAGGGCGGCCGCGCGATCGGGCACAACACGGACGTCACCGGGTTTGCGGCGTCCTTCGCGCGCGGGCTGCCCGACGTGCCGTTGGAGCGGGTGGTGCAGCTGGGCGCGGGCGGGGCGGGGGTTGCCGTCGCGCACGCCGTCCTCACTCTGGGGGCGGGGCATGTCACCGTCGTCGACGCGGTGCCCGACCGGGCCTCGGGTCTTGCCGTCTCCCTGAACCGGCATTTCGGTGAGGGGCGGGCCGCCGCTGCTTCGCCGGACTTGCTCGGGGCGCTGCTTGCCGGCGCCGATGGCGTTGTGCATGCCACGCCCACGGGGATGGCTGGGCATCCCGGGCTGCCGTTTGCCGCCTCGCTGTTGCACCCCGGGTTGTGGGTTGCCGAGGTTGTGTACCGGCCGTTGGAGACCGAGTTGTTGCGTGCGGCTCGGGCGGTTGGCTGCGCCGTTCTTGACGGTGGTGGCATGGCCGTCTTCCAAGCTGCGGACGCCTTTCGGTTGTTCACCGGGCGGGAACCCGACAGCGGGCGGATGTTGGCGGACATTGCCGGGCTGGCGGGGGCCGCGGGTGCGGCCGGTGCGGCCGGTGCGCGGAGCTGAGGGGGCGCCTTATGGGTGGGGTGGCTGTGGTGAGGGTGGCGGGTGCGGGTCGGTGGGGGTTTCTCGCGCAGTTCCCCGCGCCCCTGAAGGGGCGCTCCTGCGGCGGTGTCCCTTCAGGGCCGTGCCGGTGAAGCGACAACGAAGGAGTGACAACGTGCGTACGTCCATTGCCACCGTCTCGCTCAGTGGGTCTCTGACCGAGAAGCTCACGGCTGCTGCCAGGGCCGGCTTCGACGGAGTCGAGATCTTTGAGAACGATCTGCTTGCCAGCCCGCTCCTCCCCGAGGAGATCCGGGCGCGGACGGCCGACCTCGGACTGAGCATCGACCTGTACCAGCCGATGCGGGACATCGAGGCCGTGCCACAGGAGGAGTTCGCTCGCAATCTGCGGCGGGCGCGGCACAAGTTCGAGCTCATGGGGCGGCTGGGCGCGGACACCGTGCTGGTGTGCTCCAGCGTCTCGCCGCTCGCCGTGGACGACGACGCGCTCGCGGCCGGGCAGTTGCGCCAACTGGCCGACCTGGCACAGGACTTCGGTATCCGAGTGGCGTACGAGGCGCTCGCCTGGGGACGCCACGTGAGCACGTACGACCATGCCTGGCGCATCGTCGAGGCCGCGGACCACCCCTCCCTCGGCACCTGCCTGGACAGCTTCCACATCCTCGCCCGCGGTTCCGATCCCAAAGGCATCGAGGACATCCCCGGCGAGAAGATCTTCTTCCTGCAACTGGCCGACGCGCCGCTGATGGCGATGGACGTCCTCCAGTGGAGCCGCCACTACCGCTGCTTCCCGGGCCAGGGCGGCTTCGACATAGCCGGGCTGCTCGGGCATGTGGTGCGCGCCGGATACCAGGGGCCGCTCTCCCTCGAGGTTTTCAACGACGTCTTCCGCCAGGCGGAGGCCGGACCGACCGCCGTCGACGCCCGGCGCTCCCTCCTCGTACTCCAGGAGGAGACCGGTCTCGCCACCCCGCCCGCGCCCGTGGTCCCCACCGGCGTGGCCTTCGCCGAACTCGTCACACCCGACGTCGTACCGGTCTCCGCGGTCCTCGGCGCCCTCGGTTTCACCCGCACGGCCAGGCACCGCAGCAAACCGGTGGACCTCTGGCAGCAGGGCGAGGCCCGTGTCCTGGTCAACACCGGTCCGGCCGCTCGGCGCGACGGCACCGCGCTCGCCGCCATCGGCCTGGAGTCCCCGGACCCTGCCGCCGCGGCCCGGCGCGCGGAATCCCTCCTCGCACCCGTCCTGCCGCGCCGCCGCGCTCTCGAGGACGCGCCCCTCGACGCGGTGGCCGCCCCCGACGGCACCGAACTCTTCTTCTGCGCCTCCAACGAGCTCGCTGCCCCCGGCCGACCCGAACACCCCACCTGGACCAGCGACTTCGAGCCGGTGGAGCACGGCCCGGACCCGCGGCGGGTGGCCCGCATCGACCACCTGGCCCTCACCCAGCCCTGGCACCAGTTCGACGAGGCAGCCCTCTTCCACCACAGCGTGCTCGGGCTGAGCGCGCAGGAGAGCGTCGACGTCGCCGACCCCTACGGCCTGCACCGCAGCCGCGCCGTCACCAACTCCGACGGCACCGTCCGCATCGCCCTCTCCGTCGGCCCGGCCCCCAGCGACGACGGCGCCCGCGCCCAGCACATCGCGTTCGCCACGGACGACGTGGTCACCGCCGCCCGCTGCTTCCGCGACGCCAGCGGCCGAATCCTCCGGATGCCCGCCAACTACTACGACGACCTCGCCGCCCGCTTCGAGTTCACCGACGCCGAGCTGGCGACGTACCGCGAACTCGGCATCCTCTACGACCGCGACACCGACGGCGAATTCCGCCACTGCTACACGGAGACCGTCGGCCGAGTCTTCTTCGAACTCGTCCAGCGCGATGGCGGCTACCGCGGCTACGGCGCGCAGAACGCCCCGGTACGGCTTGCCGCGCAGCACGCGGTGCGACCGGGGCGTTGAAGCGCTCCTAGGGCGGAAATCCTCAATTCCCTCTGGCGTTCCACTGAGCGATCACCGGACGCCCGTGCTCCATGGACAGCCGGCTGACCGTCCCCGTCGCGAGCTGGAACAGGCGGCCGTCCGCGGCGGGGAGGCCGAGGCGGCGGGCGGCGAGCACTCGCAGGAAGTGGGCGTGTGCCACGAGGACGACGTCGCCTTCGGCGAGTGCCGTGTCGATGTGGGAGAGCACGCGGTCGGCGCGCTGTCCCACCTCTGTCGGGGACTCGCCGGGGTGGCCCGAGGGGCCGGGCGGTACCCCGTCGTTCCAGAGGTACCAGTCGGGCCGGGTGCGGTGTATCTCGACGGTCGTGATGCCTTCGTACGCGCCGTAGTCCCATTCGTGCAGGTCGGGTTCGGGTACGGCCCCGTACAGGCCCGCGAGTTCCGCGGTGCGTATCGCGCGGCCCAGTGGGCTGGTGAGCGCGAGGGCGAAGGTCCGGTCGGCGAGCAGCGGGGCGAGGGACTTGGCCTGTTCCTCGCCGCGCTGGGTGAGGGGCAGGTCGGTCCAGCTGGTGTGCTGGCCCGACACGCTCCACTCGGTTTCGCCGTGGCGGACCAGCAGAAGGTCCCCCATGGCGGTTACTTCGCGGACTCGACGGCGTGGCCGCCGAACTGGTTGCGCAGGGCCGCGACCATCTTCATCTGCGGCGAGTCGTCCTGCCGCGAGGCGAACCGCGCGAACAGCGACGCGGTGATCGCGGGCAGTGGCACGGAGTTGTCGATGGCCGCTTCGACGGTCCAGCGGCCCTCGCCGGAGTCCTCGGCGTACCCGCGGAGCTTGTCGAGGTGCTCGTCCTCGTTGAGGGCGTTGACGGCGAGGTCCAGGAGCCAGGAGCGGATCACGGTGCCTTCCTGCCAGGAGCGGAAGACCTCGCGTACGTCGGTGACGGAGCCGACCTTCTCCAGGAGCTCCCAGCCTTCGGCGTAGGCCTGCATCATCGCGTACTCGATGCCGTTGTGGACCATCTTGGAGAAGTGGCCCGCGCCGACCTTGCCGGCGTGCACGAAGCCGAAGTCGCCCTCGGGCTTGAGTGCGTCGAAGACCGGCTGGACCTTGGCGATGTTCTCGGCGTCGCCGCCGACCATCAGGGCGTAGCCGTTCTCCAGGCCCCAGACGCCGCCGGAGACGCCGGCGTCGACGAAGCCGATGCCCTTGATGCCGAGTTCGACGGCGTGCTTCTCGTCGTCGGTCCAGCGGGAGTTCCCGCCGTCCACCACGACGTCGCCGGGCTCCAGGAGCACGGCCAGCTCGTCGATGGTGGACTGGGTCGCGGCACCCGCCGGCACCATCACCCACACCACACGCGGGCCTTCGAGCCTGCTCACGAGTTCAGCGAGGCTGCTCACGTCGGCGAGGTCGGGGTTGCGGTCGTATCCGAGGACGGTGTGGCCTGCGCGGCGGATCCGCTCGCGCATGTTGCCGCCCATCTTGCCGAGGCCGATGAGTCCGAGCTGCATGTCAGTTCACTTCTTCCGGAGAGTGCGGTAAGCGGCCACGAGGGCGGCGGTGGAGGGATCGAGGCCGGGCACGTCGGCGCCTTCGGTGAGGGCGGGTTCCACACGCTTGGCGAGGACCTTGCCCAGCTCGACACCCCACTGGTCGAAGGAGTCGATGTTCCAGATGGCGCCCTGTACGAAGACCTTGTGCTCATAGAGGGCGATGAGCTGGCCGAGGACCGAGGGGGTCAACTCGGCTGCCAGGACGGTCGTGGTGGGGTGGTTGCCGCGGAAGGTGCGGTGCGGCACCTGCTCCTCGGACACCCCCTCGGCACGTACCTCGTCACTGGTCTTGCCGAAGGCGAGGGCCTGGCCCTGCGCGAACAGGTTGGCCATCAACAGGTCGTGCTGGGCCTTGAGTTCGTCGCTCAGCTCGTCGACCGGGTTGGCGAAGCCGATCAGATCGGCCGGGATCAACTTCGTGCCCTGGTGGATGAGTTGGTAGTAAGCGTGCTGTCCGTTGGTGCCGGGCGTGCCCCACACCACCGGACCGGTCTGCCACTCCACCAGGTGGCCGTCCCGGTCCACGGACTTGCCGTTGGACTCCATGTCCAGCTGCTGCAGGTACGCGGTGAACTTGGACAGGTAGTGCGAGTACGGCAGTACGGCGTGCGACTGGGCGTCGAAGAAGTTGCCGTACCAGACGCCCAACAGGCCGAGCAGCAAAGGCGCGTTGGCTTCAGCGGGGGCGCTCTTGAAATGCTCGTCGACGATTCGGAACCCGTCGAGCAGCTCCCGGAACCGGTCGGGCCCGATAGCGATCATCAGGGACAGACCGATCGCCGAGTCGAACGAGTACCGCCCGCCGACCCAGTCCCAGAACCCGAACATGTTCGCCGTGTCGATGCCGAAGTCGGCGACCTTCCCCGCGTTGGTCGACAGCGCCACGAAGTGCTTCGCCACCGCCTTCTCGTCGCCGTCCAGTCCGTCGAGCAGCCAGGACCGTGCGGAGGTCGCGTTGGTGATCGTTTCGATGGTGGTGAACGTCTTCGAGGCGATGATGAACAGCGTCTCGGCCGGGTCGAGGTCCCGCACGGCCTCGTGCAGGTCGGCGCCGTCCACGTTCGACACGAAACGGACCGTCAACTCCCGGTCCGTGAAGGCCCGCAGAGCCTCGTACGCCATGGCCGGGCCGAGGTCCGAGCCGCCGATGCCGATGTTGACGACATTGCGGATGCGCTTGCCGGTGTGCCCGGTCCACTCACCCGAGCGGACTCTGAGAGCGAAGCCGGCCATCTCGTCGAGCACGGTGTGCACGGCCGGGACGACGTTCTCGCCGTCGACCTCGACGACCGCGTCGCGCGGGGCGCGCAGCGCGGTGTGCAGCACCGCGCGGCCCTCGGTCGTGTTGATCTTCTCGCCGCGGAACATGGCGTCCCGCAGCCCGAACACATCGGTGGCGGTGGCCAGTTCCTGGAGCAGGGCGAGGGTCTCGTCCGTGATCAGGTGCTTGGAGTAGTCGATGCGCAGGTCGCCGACCCGTACGACGTAACGCTCCGCACGAGCGGGGTCGGCGGCGAACAGCTCGCGCAGCTGCGGGTGCAGGAGCGCACCGGCGCGGTGGTCCTCCAGGGCCACCCACTCGGGGCGCCGTGTGAGCTTGGGGGAGTCAGACATGACTGGGGTTCTCCTTGGTGCCCTCGCCCTGCAGGGCGACGGCGTACATCTCGTCCGCGTCGAGACGGCGCAGCTCCTCGGCGATCAGCTCGGAGGTGGAGCGCACCTTCAGCGCGAGGGTGCGGGAGGGCTGTCCGGGCAGGGACAGCGTGGCCAGCGGGCCCTCGGGGCGGTCGATCACGATCTCGCCGCTCTTCGTGCCCAGCCGTACGGCGGTCACCACCGGACCGGCGGTGACGACCCGCTCGACCGGAACCTTGAGGCGGGCCTCCAGCCAGCGGGCCAGCAGCTCGGCACTCGGGTTCTCGGCCTCGCTCTCGACGGCCGCCGAGGTCACCTTCGTACGGGCCTGGTCGAGCGCGGCGGCCAGCATCGAACGCCACGGCGTCAGCCGGGTCCACGCCAGATCGGTGTCACCGGGCGCGTACGCCGCGGCGCGGGCCGCCAGCGCCCGCAGCGGGTTCTCGACGGCGTACATGTCGGTGATCCGGCGCTGCGCCAGGGCACCCAGCGGATCCTTGACCGGGATCTCGGGCGCGTCCACCGGCCACCACACGACGACCGGCGCGTCGGGCAGCAGCAGCGGCAGGACCACCGAGTCGGCGTGGTCGGACACGTCGCCGTAGGTCCGCAGGACGACCGTCTCACCGGTGCCCGCGTCCGAACCGACCCGCACCTCCGCGTCCAGGCGGGAGTTCGTGCGGTCGCGCGGGGTGCGCGCGACCCGCCTGATGACGACCAGGGTGCGTGAGGGGTGCTCGCGCGAGGCCTCCTCGGCCGCCTTGATGGAGTCGTAGGCGTTCTCCTCGTCGGTCACGATGACCATCGTGAGGACCATGCCCACGGCAGGTGTGCCGATTTCGCGGCGGCCCTTCACGAGCGCCTTGTTGATCTTGCTTGCCGTGGTGTCGGTGAGGTCGATCTTCATGGCCTGCGCCAGCTCCGTCCGTCTCGTGCGAGCATCTCGTCGGCTTCCTTCGGGCCCCAGCTGCCCGAGGGGTACTGCGCGGGCTTGCCGTGCTTCTCCCAGTAACCCTCGATCGGGTCGAGGATCTTCCAGGACTCTTCCACCTCCTGGTGACGGGGAAAGAGATTGGCGTCGCCGAGCAGGACATCCAGGATCAGCCGTTCGTACGCCTCCGGGCTGGACTCCGTGAACGACTCGCCGTAAGCGAAGTCCATCGTGACGTCCCGGATCTCCATCGACGTACCCGGCACCTTCGATCCGAAGCGCACGGTCATGCCCTCGTCGGGCTGGACGCGGATGACGATCGCGTTCGCGCCGAGCTCTTCCGTGGCGGTCGAGTCGAAGGGGGAGTGGGGGGCGCGCTGGAAGACCACCGCGATCTCCGTGACCCGCCGGCCGAGGCGCTTTCCGGTCCTGAGGTAGAAGGGGACACCCGCCCAGCGCCGGTTGTCGACCTCCAGCTTCACGGCCGCGAAGGTGTCGGTCGTCGACTTGGGGTCGATACCGTCCTCCTGGAGATAGCCGCGCACCCGCTCGCCGCCCTGCCAGCTCGCCGCGTACTGCCCGCGCACCGTGTGCTCGCCCAGCTCGTCCGGCAGCTTCACGGCCTTGAACACCTTGAGCTTCTCGGTGAGCAGCGACTCGGCGTCGAAGGCGGCCGGCTCCTCCATGGCGGTGAGCGCCATCAGCTGGAGGAGGTGGTTCTGGATCACGTCGCGGGCGGAGCCGATGCCGTCGTAGTACCCCGCACGGCCGCCGATGCCGATGTCCTCGGCCATCGTGATCTGTACGTGGTCGACGTAGGACCGGTTCCAGATGGGCTCGTACATCTGGTTGGCGAAGCGCAGCGCCAGGATGTTCTGGACGGTCTCCTTGCCGAGGTAGTGGTCGATGCGGAACACCTGCTCCGGGTCGAACACCTCGTGCACGATCTTGTTCAGCTCACGCGCGCTGGCAAGGTCGCGCCCGAACGGCTTCTCGATGACCGCGCGCCGCCAGGAACCCTCCGGCGCGTCGGCGAGCCCGTGCTTCTTGAGCTGCTTGACGACCTTCGGGAAGAACTTCGGCGGTACGGAGAGATAGAAGGCGTAGTTGCCGCTGGTGCCGCGCGAGGAGTCCAACTCGTCGACAGCGGAACGCAGTTGCTTGAACGCCGTGTCGTCGTCGAAGTCGCCGGGGATGAACCGCATGCCCTCGGCGAGCTGCTGCCAGACCTCCTCGCGGAACTCCGTACGGGCGTGCTCGCGCACCGAGTCGTGCACCACCTGCGCGAAGTCCTGGTCCTCCCACTCGCGGCGGGCGAAGCCGAGGAGCGAGAAGCCCGGCGGCAGCAGACCGCGGTTGGCGAGGTCGTAGACGGCCGGCATCAGCTTCTTGCGCGACAGGTCGCCGGTGACCCCGAAGATGACGAGGCCGGAGGGGCCCGCGATACGGGGGAGACGGCGGTCCCGGGGGTCGCGCAGCGGGTTGGACCAGTCGAGGTCGACACCGAGCGCGGCACTCACGTCGCCACTGACATCAGCCGAATCCGTCGTTACTGCGGCCGGTTCCAGGGCCGTGTCACCAGATCCCGCCGTCGCGGTGGCCGCAACCTGCGGGGTACTACCGGGAAGCGCCTCACGCCTGCTCATTCCCCCTCAGCTCCCTTGCCGCGCAGCGAAGTCGCCACCGCGTCGAGAAGATCTTCCCAGGCGGCCTCGAACTTCGAGACGCCCTCGTCCTCCAGCTGCTTGACGACCTCCTCGTACGAGACACCGAGCCGCTCGACGGCCGCCAGATCGGCGCGGGCCCGGTCGTAGCCGCCGGTCACCGCATCGCCGTGGATGTCGCCGTGGTCGGCGGTGGCGTTGAGGGTCCCTTCCGGCATGGTGTTGACGGTGCCGGGCGCGACCAGCTCGTCGACGTACAGGGTGTCCTTGTACGCGGGGTCCTTGACGCCCGTCGAGGCCCACAGGGGGCGCTGCTTGTGGGCGCCGGACGGGGCGAGCGCGGTCCAGCGGGCGGAGCCGAAGACCTCTTCGTACGCCTCGTAGGCGAGCCGGGCGTTGGCGAGCGCCGCCTTTCCCTTGAGGGCGAGAGCCTCGTCGGTGCCGGCCTTCGTGAGGCGCTTGTCGATCTCGCTGTCGACGCGGGAGACGAAGAAGGAGGCGACGGAGTGGATGGTCGCGAGGTCGATGCCCGCGGCCTGCGCCTTCTCCAGGCCCGCCAGGTAGGCGTCCATGACCTCGCGGTAGCGCTCGAGCGAGAAGATCAGCGTGACGTTGACGCTGATGCCCCTGCCGATGACCTCGGTGATCGCCGGGAGGCCGGCCTCCGTCGCCGGGATCTTGATCATCACGTTCGGGCGGTCGACCAGCCAGGCGAGCTGCTTGGCCTCGGCGATCGTCGCGGCGGTCCGGTGGGCCAGACGGGGGTCGACCTCGATGGAGACCCGGCCGTCGCGGCCGCCGGTCGCTTCGTACACCGGGCGCAGTATGTCGGCGGCGGCGCGGACGTCGGCGGTCGTCATCATGCGGACGGCCTCGTCGACCGTCACCCCGCGCGTGGCGAGGTCGGCCAGCTGCTCCTCGTAACCCTCTCCGGAGCCGATCGCGGCCTGGAAGATGGAGGGGTTGGTGGTGACGCCCACCACGTGCTTGGTCTCGATGAGTTCGGCGAGGTTGCCGGACGCGATCCGCTTGCGCGAGAGGTCGTCCAGCCAGATGGAGACGCCTTCGTCGGAGAGGCGCTTCAGGTTTGCCGCGGGTGCGGTTGCTTCGGTCACGGTGATCATCTTCCTTTGTGCGATCGGATTAACCGCGGAGGGCGGCGAGGGATTCCCGCGCGGCGGCGGCGACGTTCTCGGCCGTGAAGCCGAACTCGGCGAACAGGGTCTTGGCGTCGGCGGAGGCGCCGAAGTGCTCCAGCGAAACGATGCGTCCGGCGTCACCGACGTACCGGTACCAGGTCAGGCCGATGCCCGCCTCGACCGCCACGCGGGCCTTCACGGACGGCGGCAGCACGGACGCGCGGTACTCGGCGGACTGCTCCTCGAACCACTCCACGGACGGCATGGACACGACCCGCGTGCCGACCCCCTCGGCCTCCAGCCGCTCGCGCGCGGCGACGGCGAGCTGCACCTCGGAGCCGGTGGCGATGAGGACGACGTCGGGCGTGCCGGTGGAGGAGTCCGCAAGGACGTAACCGCCGCGCGCCGCATCGGAGTTCACGGGGTAGGTCGGTACGCCCTGCCGGGTCAGAGCCAGGCCGTGCGGGGCCGGGTTCGTGGCGTGCCGCTTGAGGATCTCGGCCCAGGCGATGGCCGTCTCGTTCGCGTCGGCCGGGCGGACGATGTTCAGGCCGGGGATGGCGCGCAGCGAGGCGAGGTGTTCGACCGGCTGGTGGGTGGGGCCGTCCTCGCCGAGGCCGATGGAGTCGTGCGTCCAGACGTACGTCACCGGAAGCTGCATGAGCGCGGAGAGGCGCACGGCGTTGCGCATGTAGTCCGAGAAGACCAGGAACGTGCCGCCGTAGATACGGGTGTTGCCGTGCAGCGCGATGCCGTTCATCTCGGCGGCCATCGAGTGCTCGCGGATGCCGAAGTGGACGGTGCGGCCGTACGGGTCGGCCTCCGGCAGCGGGTTGCCCTTGGGGAGGAAGGAGCTGGTCTTGTCGATGGTGGTGTTGTTCGATCCGGCCAGGTCGGCGGAGCCGCCCCAGAGCTCGGGGAGTACGCCGCCGAGCGCCTGGAGGACCTTGCCGGAGGCGGCGCGGGTGGCCACCGAGGTGCCTTCCTCGAAGACCGGCAGCGCGGACTCCCAGCCCTCGGGCAGCTGACCGGCCACGACACGGTCGAAGAGCTTGGCGCGCTCGGGCTGCGCGGTGCGCCACTCGGCGAGCTGCTTGTCCCAGGCGGCGTGTGCCTCGGCGCCGCGGTCGAGGGCCGCGCGGGCGTGGGCGAGCACCTCGTCCGAGACCTCGAAGGTCTTCTCCGGGTCGAAGCCGAGGACGCGCTTGGTGGCCGCGATCTCGTCGGCGCCGAGTGCCGAGCCGTGCGAGGCCTCGGTGTTCTGCGCGGTCGGCGCGGGCCAGGCGATGATCGTGCGCATCGCGATGATGGAGGGGCGCCCGGTCTCGGCCTGCGCCGTCCTGAGCGCCGAGTGCAGCGCGTGCACGTCGATGTCGCCGTCGGCCGAGGGCGCGATCCGCTGCACGTGCCAGCCGTACGCCTCGTACCGCTTCAGGACGTCCTCGGAGAACGCCGTCGCCGTGTCGCCCTCGATGGAGATGTGGTTGTCGTCGTAGACGAAGACGAGGTTGCCGAGCTTCTGGTGGCCGGCCAGGGAGGAGGCCTCGGCGGAGATGCCCTCCTCGAGGTCGCCGTCCGAGACGATCGCCCAGATGGTGTGGTCGAAGGGGGACTCGCCCTCCGGGGCCTCGGGGTCGAAGAGGCCGCGCTCGTAGCGGGCGGCCATCGCCATGCCCACGGCGTTGGCGGCACCCTGGCCGAGCGGCCCCGTCGTCGTCTCGACGCCCGCCGTGTGGCCGTACTCCGGGTGGCCCGGCGTCTTGGAACCATGCGTGCGGAACGCCTTCAGGTCATCGAGTTCGAGTTCATAACCTGAAAGGAAGAGCTGGGTGTAGAGGGTCAGCGAGGTGTGGCCGGGGGAGAGGACGAAGCGGTCGCGGCCGGTCCACTCAGGGTCGGCGGGGTCGTGCCGCATCACCTTCTGGAAGAGGGTGTACGAGGCGGGGGCCAGGGCCATCGCGGTGCCCGGGTGGCCGTTTCCGACCTTCTGTACGGCGTCGGCCGCCAGCAGACGGGCGGTGTCGACGGCACGCCGGTCCAGCTCGGTCCACTCGAATCCGTCGGAGAAGCGGGCAGGTGTCTGCGTGCTCTGCTGCGTGCTCATCTTCAAGAAGTCCTCGATAGGAGCGGGGTAACTGCTCTGATGCGTTCAAATCTAAAAGTCTGACTTTTGCCGGGGAAGGTGCCCGTGTGTCAGCCTTCGGTGAAAGTGGGACACGCAGCGTGGGACTGAACCGGCGAGAGACGGACATGGCAGACAGAAGCACCCAAGGCGGCGCCGGGGGCGAACGGGGAACCGGCGAGGGGACCGACGGGATCAGGACCTTCCCGTTTCCGGTCGATCTGAGCCTCTCCGGCGTCGGTATGCAGGTCGGCGCCATGGGGACCGGCCGCACCTGGCACGCGGACGCACCGCTGGAGCGCGTGCACCGCATCGACTTCCACGTCGTGATGCTGTTCAACGCGGGACCCGTCCGGCACATGGTCGACTTCGCCGAGTACGAGGTCTCCGCGGGCGACATCCTGTGGATCCGCCCCGGCCAGGTGCACCGCTTCTCCCACACGGACGACTACCGCGGCACGGTCCTCACCATGCAGCCCGGCTTCCTGCCGCGGGCCACCGTCGAGGCGACCGGCCTCTACCGCTACGACCAGCCCCCGCTGCTGCGTCCCGACGCGGCCCGGCTGGCCGCCCTGGAGCACTCACTCGCCCAGCTGGAACGCGAGTACGTCGACACCACGACGCTGCCGCTCAGCCTGCACACCTCGGTGCTGCGGCACTCCCTGACCGCATTCCTGCTCCGCCTCGCCCACCTCGCGGCCAGCTCCGCCGAGGCGGCCCGCGAACAGACCGACACCACCTTCACCCGCTTCCGGGACGCGGTCGAGAAGGGCTTCGCCACCAACCACAGTGTCAGCGCGTACGCCGACGCCCTCGGCTACTCGCGCCGCACCCTCGTCCGGGCCGTCCGCGCGGCCACCGGCGAGACCCCGAAGGGCTTCATCGACAAGCGGGTGATCCTGGAGGCCAAACGCCTCCTCGCGCACACGGACATCCCCATCGGCCGCATCGGCGTCGCCGTGGGCTTTCCCGACTCCGCGAACTTCTCCAAGTTCTTCTCTCAGCACACGGACATGAGTCCGGCGGGGTTCCGCGCCGAACTGCGGTCAACCACCCGGGGCTGAAGTCCCGGGTTTGCTGCTCGTGACCATCACTGGTGGTGATGGGTACGGCTGCGTCCAGTCCTCACGCGGTGAGTGTGAGGGCAGGGGCCGTTGACTGGGCCCCGCGGACCCACGTCATCCACCCGCGGTGGGCGATGTTGTGGGACGCGTTGTGGTCTGCGTGATCAACGAATCCGCAGGACCTGCAAGCGAACCGGGCTTGGCTGGGCCGGTTGCCGCGTTCGATGTGGTGGCATTGCGAGCATTCCTGGCTGGTGTACGCCGCGTCGACATAGACCACCGGCACCCCGGCCCTCTTCGCCTTGTAGGCGATGAAGGCGCCGAGTTGTGCGAAGGGCCAGGAGTGGAGCGTGGCGCGTTGGGGCTTCCTCAGCCGTGCCCGTTCGCGAATGCCCGTGAGTGTCTCCAGGGCGATTCCGCGACCGGTGCGTTGAGCCTCCGCCACGACCTGCTTCGAAATCTTGTGGTTGATGTCCTTGTTCCGGCGGGCTTCCTTGCCCGCGTACTTCTTCGCCCGCCGCTTCGCGGACTTCGTGCCCTTCTTCTGCAGCTTGGTCCGCAGCGCACGGTCGTTGTCGCGTTTGCGGTTCATCCTGCGCCCGGAGTGACGGGTCCCGTCGGAGGTGGTGGCGATGTTGACGATGCCCAGGTCCACGCCCAGGAAGGCGACGGGGTGGGTGTTCAGGTCCGTCTCGTCGATCTCGCAGGTGGCGATCAGGAACCACTTCCCGCCCTGGCGGATCAGGTCGGATTCACCCTTGCGGCAGCGGGCCAGGACCTCCAGCTGCCCGGCCTCCCCGGTGAAAGCCACCCCCTTGAGGCGGCCGGTGGTGGTCCAGATCGACACGGTGCGGGTCTCGTGCTGCCAGGACAGCATCCGGTCGTCGTACGGCTGGGCCGCCCCGGGACGGAAGGCGACCGGTTTGCCCGAGGCCCTGGTGTGGCGCTTGGATCCCGGCCGGCCGTAGCGGCCAGCCCGCAGATTGGCCCTGAGAGTGGTGTAGGCGTCGCAGGCCTTCTTGATCACGTGCTGCGCGGCCTGCGCGCCCAGGCCCCACCGGGCTTTGACGTCCTGATACGTGTGGGGGCGCAGTGCCAGGTTCTTCCACGCGCTCTTCTCGAACGCGACGGTCGAGGCCCAGTTGGCAGCCTCGTTGCAGGCGGTCAGGGTCGCCTCAAGTGCCGCCGCCTGTACGGGCGTCGGCAGCAGCTTGACCCGCACCACCAGCTTCATGCCCCGGACGCTAACGCGTCGGTCATACAACCCGGCCGGGGATGTACATCTTCCATCCGATCAAGTGATCTGCCGGTCGGGTGTTCGATGTTCCCGGCTCTGTCGGGCAGTGATATGGGCATTCGGTGCCCGAAGGCGGGTGGCTGCGACGCTCCGCATCGCAGCCACAGGATGCGATTCCTTCCGGGCGTGAACACCCAGGGGCCCTCACAAGAGTCCGCCGAAGGGGCGGGCCTCCCGGCCCGCCCCTTCGCCAAGCGTTCGGTCAGCGACCGAAGTTGAACCAGTTGACGTTCACGAAGTCGGCCGGCTGGCCGCTGGTGAAGGTCAGATAGACGGTGTGCGTGCCGGTGACCCCGCTGATGTTCGCCGGTACGGTCCGCCAGCTCTGCCAGCCTCCGGTGTTGCCCACCGCGAAGCTGCCGATGGGCGCGTTCGTACGGCTGTCGAGGCGTACCTCCACCAGGCCGCTCACGCCCGAGGACGCGCCGCTCGCGACCCGGGCGACGAACTGAGTGGCCGCCGTGGAGCCGAAGTTGACGCCGTTGTACTGGGCCCAGTCGCCGTTCGCGAGCGCGCTCAGGTTCTGGCCGCCGCCCGTGTCCGTGGTCGTCTCGGTGCCCACGCCGCCCTGGCCGTCGTAGGACTCGGCCTGGATGGCGCTGTAGGCGTCACGGTTGCCGGTCGGGGGCGGTGTGGTACCGCTCCCACCGGACTGGAGAACCTGGACGTAGTCCACGACCAGCGGGTGTCCTGGCACCGTGCCGGCGTCCGGGCCGCCGCCGAAGGCGTCCGGGAAGCCGCCGCCCATCGCGACGTTGAGGATGAGGAAGTAGCCGTGGTTCGTGGCGTTCGTCCACGTGGTCGCGTCGACCTGATTCGCCCTGACCGTATGGAAGTTGACGCCGTCGAGGTAGAAGCGCATCTCCTCGACGCTCGTGGACTTGTCCCACTCCACGGCGTAGGTGTGGAAGCTCGACTGGCAGGTCGTACAGGGGGTGTTGCCGCCGATGCCGCTCGTCTCGTTGCACGGGCCGCCGGGCGAGGTGCCGCAGTGCATGGTGGCCCACAGGGTGCCGAGGCCCTGGACGTTCTCCATGATGTCCAGTTCGCCGATGCCGGGCCAGTTCCAGTAGTTGCCGCGGAAGGGCGCGCCCAGCATCCAGAAGGCGGGCCAGTAGCCCTTGGCGGCGGCACCGGTCACGTTCGGCATCTGGAGGCGGGACTCGACGCGGAGTTTGCCGCCGGCCGGGGGCTGGAAGTCGGTGCGCACCGTCTCGATGCGGCCCGAGGTCCAGTTGCCTGAGCCGTCGCGCAGCGGGGTGATGCGGAGGTTGCCCGAGCCGTCGAGCGAGACGTTGTTGGTGCTGGAGGTCATCGTCTCGATCTCGCCGGTACCGAAGTTGGCGGGACCGCCGGGGTAGCTGGTGCCCGTCGTGTACTGCCAGTTGGCGGTGTTGACGCCGGTTCCCGCGGACCCGTTGAAGTCGTCGACGAAGACCTGGGACCAGCCGGTGGGCGGCGGGGGAGCGGAGGCGTTCGCGGGGAGGGTGGCGGCCGTGGCGGCGGTGGCCGCCAGGGCGAGCGTGCCGAGCACGGCGATGAGCGCGCGGCGTAAGGGGCGGGGTCTGGTGGGTGTGCCGGAGTTTTCACGCATGGGTGCCTCTTCGGGTACGGAGTGGGGTGCGCGGGTGTTGGGGAGAACCGCTTGAGAGCGCTCTCAAAGCGGCTGCGCCGCCAATGTGCTCTCTGTCACCCCGACCGTCAAGAGGCGCAGTCGGTAAAGTCCTTCGGGCGCACGGGAGCTCACGCCGTGAAGGAAGGGTGGCGCGGGGGTGCGGCCCGGGGAGCCGCACGTTGCGGAGAGCGACTAGAGCGCGCTGCCCGCCGTCCAGTCGGCCCACGACAGGTTCCACCCGTTGAGGCCGTTGGCCGGGTCCACGGTGTCCTCGCCCGAGTTCTTGACGATCACCACGTCACCCAGCATCGAGCTCTTGTAGAACTTGTAGCCGTCCACGGCGGTGTCGTCGGCGCCCTTGGTGTCGTGCAGGCCCACGCAGCCGTGGCTGGTGTTGCTGCTGCCGAAGATCGACGTCGACGCCCAGTAGTTGCCGTGGATGAAGGTGCCGGAGGTGGTCAGGCGCTGGGCGTGCGGCACGTCCGCGATGTCGTACTCGTCGCCGAGACCGACGGTGGAGGACTCCATCCGGGTCTCCTTGAACCGCTCGCTGATCACCATGATCCCCGACCAGGTGGTGTGGTCGGCGTCGCCGCCGCTCACCGGATAGGTGGCGAGGGCCGAGCCGTCCCGCTCGACCGTCATCGTCTTCGCCGCCAGGTCGACCGTGCTGATCTGCGAGCGGCCGATGTTGAAGACCACGTCCTTGGACTGCGTGCCGTAGACCCCGTCCGTGCCCTCGACGTCCTTCAGGCGCAGACTCAGGGTGATCTTCGTGCCCGCGGCCCAGTAGTCCTCGGGCCGGAAGTCGAGCCGGGTGTCGCTGAACCAGTGGCCGACCACCTCGACGGCGGGCTCCGCCGTCACCGTGATCGCCTTCTCGACGGCGGCCCGGTCTGACACGGCCTTCGTGAAATTGATCGACACGGGCATGCCGACGCCGGAGGTCGAATTCGCCTCGGGGGTGAAATATCCCACGAAGGTCTCGCCGGGAGACTTGGTGGTGAAAGTCGCCGTCTCCTCCTCGGCCCCCTGCGCCTGCGTCGTGACCGTGTATTTCGTGCCGGAGTACGGGTTCTCGCCCGACGTCCATTGCGTACGGGCGTCGTTGTAGGACCCGGCCAGGGTGGATCCGTCGTTGCCGGTGACCTTCACGGCCGACAGCGTGCCGTCGGACACGGCGACCTCGACCGGGCTGGTGAAACCGGCCTTCTTCGTGCCGTCGGCGGGCGTGACGGTGATCGTCGGCGCCTTGACCGTCGTCTCCGCCTTGGTGCTCGCGGACGTGCCCGCGGACGCGGCCGTCGCCTCCGAGGCGTCCGCCGATTCGGTGCAGCCCGTCAGAACGGCGGCCGGCACGGCACCGAGTACGGCGAGGATCCCGCGCCGGGACCACGCCGGACGTTCGGTCCGGTTCGATATCTCAGGGACGCCCACGGCACGCCTTTCTTGGATGACCACCACTGCCGCTGCATCCTGCGCCTCCTCCATTGGTGGTTTCTTTGAATCCGTGGGGTCTCAGCTGAGATTCCCGTGAAGACGGCCAGGTGGGATCCCGCATGTGTGAATCATCTCGGCGACGTGGCCCCGGTAACGACGACCCCGGGGGCGCCGAATGAGAAAGCCCCGGCTGGACGGGGGAGACCAGCCGGGGCGGTGCGTGGTGATCTGCGGAGGGCGGTCGCCTCGCGGCGGAAGGCTCCATGGGGCTTCAGCCGGACGATCGTCCCCATGGGCTGTAGGTGAGGCCCGGGGACACTGTCCCCTCCGCAGCCACATGTAGGTGGACGGTCAACTGCCGCTGCTTGTTCGGTCGCCGTCGCCACGGGGCGTGTGAACTGAGGCACGTCCGTCAGCCCTCCGGAGGCACCTTCCTCCGGTCCGCCCGGTGATCCCTTGGGGGACAGGCCCTACGATCTGGCGATTTCTTGCCGGAGCTGGTGCGTGAAGCGACGCAGGAGGTCCACCGTCTCTCGGAACTCGGCCCGGCGGTCGTCCCTGCCGTCGGTGGGCCGGGTGCTCCAGACCCGACGCGCGAGAGCATCGGCGAGATCGACGGTCTCGCCGGCACACAGCAGGTAGAGGGCTGAGCGTGCTTCCTGCATCCGGTTCGCCAACTCGTTGGGTCCGGGGCCGTCGTCACTGAGCTGGGTTTCCTTGAGGTGGTCCAGTAGCTGAACCACGGCCGTGTTGAAGCTGATCCCGGCTTTGAGCTTCTGTTCGCGGAGCCACATGCGGTCCTGTCGGCGCGCGGTGAACCACGAACCGAACACCGCCCCTATGAGGCCGATAGCGGCCCCGATGGCCACCGACAGGATGTTCTCCACGGTCAGCTCCCCCCGACGTACAGCGCCGACAGGCTACAAGTGAACAACCCGCCGGTCGGGTGACGGGACGCACGGGCAGTGCCGGAACCGGCCCGTCTCGTGCCGGGCCCTGTTCGATCACGTGTTGGACACGGGTCCCGCCGGCGAGGCGTGCGTGGGGAAGCCTGCGGACATGGCGAGACGCGGGGGATGCGTGCTGAACGGCTGTCTGACCGTGCTGGTGATCGCGCTGGTACTTGTCGGCGGCGTGGTGGTGTGGGTCATGACGGCACCCGGCCGCTACGAGGATCAGGCACAGGACAACTTGGAGAGTTCCGCGGCCGTGGCGAAGGACCGGCTCACCCAGGCGGCGGCGGACGGCACGCTGCTCGGCACGGAGATCGACCGGTCGGTGCGGTCCATGAACAAGAGGATGTCGTACGTCCGTCGGGAGGGGCAGCACGTGACCGTGACCGCCGAGCTCATGGGGCTCGGGCCCGGCATGTTCGCCGGGGGTACCCAGGCCACGGGCTGCTACCGCTTCGAGGTCGACGGGCGTTCCGTCTCCGCCGACGAGTTGTCCCGGGAGACGTGCCGCGATCTGCCGGTGTACCGGTTCCGCAAACCGGCGGAGGTCGCCGCGGATGTGGTCGTGGAACTGCGATCGGCGCTGGACCGCGGTGGGCTGACCGAGGTCCAGGGTGCCCAGGTCTGGGAGACCGTCGGCGTCGAGGTGGAGGACCAGGAGGTGGCGGCCGGCGGGCTGACCGCCCTGGTCTGGCTGTCCGCGGAGGACGGGAGCGACGAGGTCTGCTACGAGTTCCGTGCGACGGACAAGCCCCGCAACGTCACCGCAGACAGGCTGAAGACGGACGGCTGTTACCGCATCCAGCGCAAACAGGACGCGCGAGCGGAGGCGGCCCGTGCGGCCCAACTCGACGCGAGTGCCGAGGCGGTCGAGCGGCGCCTCGACCGCGCGGTCTCCGACGGGGCCCTGACGGACGCCGAGTTGAAGCGCGCCCTCGCCCTGCCGAGGACGGACTCGATGGGGCAGCCCGACGCCGACGACCCGGTCGCCGTACCGGTCGGCACGGAGCGCTCGCGCACCGAGGTGACCGTCATCGCCGAGGTGCGGCCCCTGGACCAGGCGTGGCTCGAGGGCTGCTACGAATTCCGCGCCGACCTGAGGAAGCAGTCCGTCACCCGGCGCGCGACGGGGACGGAATGCCTCTACCAGAATCAATGACTCGAAGGGTGTCCTCGCTGGAGAGACCTCAGCGCGGCTCCGGCCGCCACCCAAGCGCCCGCGAGATCCCGCGCGCCGCGAGCCGCACCGCCGGGATCAACACCGGTACCTGCGCGTCGACTTGGGGCACCACGACCGACACGGCCGCGACCACCGCGCCGCCCGCGCCGCGCACCGGGGCGGCCACCGAGAGCGCGTCGTCGGTGACCTGACGGCTGCTCACCGCCACGCCTGAGTGCCGTACTTCGGCCAGCTCCCGGCGCAGCCTCGCCGGATCGGTGACGGTGTACGGGGTGAAGGCGGCCAACGGGCGCTCGCAGTAGGCCTCCTGGAACGCGGGGTCGCCGTGCGCGAGCAGTGCGAGCCCCACTCCCGTGGCGTGCAGAGGCCAGCGGGCGCCGACCCGGATGCGTACGCCGACCGCGGAGCGCCCGGAGATCCACTCGATGTAGACGACCTCGGAGCCGTCGCGGACCGCCAACTGCACGTTCTCGTGCGTCGCTTCGTACAGGTCCTCCAGGTACGGCAGCGCGATCTGCCGCAGTGCGAGCCCGCGCGGAGCGAGCGCCGCGACCTCCCAGAGGCGCAGGCCCACGTGGTAGACGCCGTCCTCGTCCCGCTCCAGGGCGCCCCACTCGGTGAGCGCGCCCACCAGCCGGTGGGCCGTGGTGAGGGTGAGGCCGGCCCGGCGGCTGATGTCCGTCAGGGACAGCGCGGGGTGCCCGTGGTCGAAGGCGGCGAGCACGGCGAGGAGGCGGTCGGGCGCGGACAGCGTGGTCGTGGCCATGGTCATCAGTCGAGTTCGGCTTCGGCGACCCGTTGCAGGAGCGTGTGCAGCGTGTCCCGCTCGGCGGGGTCCAAAGGCTGGAGCAGGTCGTTGGTCACCCGCAGCCCGGCCTCGTCGGTGTCGCGCAGGAAGGCCCGGCCGTCCTCGCTCAGCACGACGATGCGGCTGCGGCGGTCGTCGGGCGAGGGGCGCCGCTCGGCGAAACCGAGCTTCTCCAGGTCGTCGACGAGCCCGACGATCGCGCTCGGGTCGTAGCCGAGCCGCGAGCTGAGCTCCCTCTGCAGAGCGCCCTCGGAGGTGGCCAGGAAGCGGAGCAGCGCGTAGTGGCGCAGGCGCAGCCCGGACTCCTGGAGGAACGTGTTGAACAGTTGCCCCGAGCGCAGCCCGAGCCGGTACAGCAGATAACCGGTGTCCGCGTGCAGCCCGCGCATCCACGGCTCCTGCGCGTCGATGGAGGCAGGACCCCCGGCGATTTCTGCGGTGCGCTGCTGAGCTGCGATGACGGGCTCCCTGGGCCGGGCCCCCGGGTGGGGCGGTTCGTACGTACGGAACACAGCATGACGCAAAGCTGAGTCGGCAACAACTATTGACGTCAACAATTATTGCTCTTAGCTTCGATCTCGTAGCCGCATCTGCATCTGCTTCTCGAAGGGACCCCGTCGTGCCCAGCATCGATCTCACCGGCAAGGTCGCCGTTGTCACCGGCTCCGGCCGTGGCCTCGGCCTGGCCTATGCGCACGCTCTCGCCGCCGCCGGCGCCTCCGTGGTCGTCAATGACGTGGACGAGGCCGTCGCCGAGCAGGCGGTCAAGGCGATCACCGAGGCGGGCGGCACCGCCGTGGCCGAGGTGGTTCCGGTCGGTACCAGCGAGGCCGCCGACCGTCTGGTCGGCCGCGCCGTCGAGGAGTTCGGACGGCTCGACATCCTGGTCACCAACGCGGGCATCCTCCGCGACAAGGTCCTGTGGAAGATGACCGACGAGGACTTCGACGCGGTGATCACCACCCACCTCAAGGGCACGTTCACCTGCGCCCGCGCCGCCGCCGTACGGATGCGGGAGCAGGGCGAGGGCGGCAGCCTGATCCTGGTCGGCTCGCCGGCCGGGCAGCGCGGCAACTTCGGCCAGACCAACTACGCCGCCGCGAAGGCGGGCATCGCCGCCATGGCCCGTACCTGGTCGATGGAGCTGGGCCGCGCGGGCATCACCGTCAACGCGATCGTCCCGGTGGCCGCGACCGCGATGACCGAGACCATCCCCGCCTTCGCCCCCTACATCGAGGCCATGCACCGCGGCGAGCCGCTGCCCGACTTCCTCCGCAAGGGCGAGGGCTTCGGCACCCCCGAGGACTGCGCGGCCCTCGTCCCCTTCCTCGCCTCCGAGGCCGCCCGCGGAGTCACCGGGCAGGCCATCGGCATCGGCGGCGACAAGGTGGCACTCTGGTCGCATCCGCAGGAGATCAAGGCGGCGTACGCGGACGGCGGCTGGACCCCCGACACCCTCGCCGACGCCTGGCACACCTCGGTCGGCGCCGAACCGCAGACCGTCGGCATCCCCGCGCCGAAGCTTCCGGAGGCGTGATGGACCTGAACGAACTCGTCGCGATCGACGTCCACACCCACGCCGAGGTGTCGTCGAAGGGCCACTCCTCCCTCGACGAGGACCTGCACGACGCCTCCAGCGCCTACTTCAAGGTCGAGGGCAAGCGGAAGCCGACCCTTCAGGAGACGGCCGCCTACTACCGCGAGCGGAAGATGGCCGCCGTGATCTTCACGGTGGACGCCGAGTCCGCCACCGGCACCGAGCCCGTCCCGAACGAGGAGGTCGCCGAGGCGGCCGCCGCCAATTCGGACGTACTGATCCCCTTCGCCTCCATCGACCCCTTCCGCGGCAAGGCCGGGGTCAAGCAGGCCCGCCGTCTGGTCGAGGAGTACGGGGTGAAGGGCTTCAAGTTCCACCCCAGCATCCAGGGCTTCTTCCCCAACGACAGATCAGTGGCGTACGAGCTGTACGAGGTGATCGAGGAGACCGGCACCATCGCCCTCTTCCACACGGGGCAGACGGGGATCGGCGCCGGAGTGCCCGGCGGGGGAGGTATCCGGCTCAAGTACTCGAACCCGCTGCACGTGGACGACGTCGCCGCCGACTTCCCGCACCTGAAGATCATCCTGGCGCACCCGTCCTTCCCCTGGCAGGACGAGGCCCTCGCCGTCGCCACGCACAAACCGGGCGTGCACATCGACCTGTCCGGCTGGTCGCCGAAGTACTTCCCGCCGCAGCTCGTGCAGTACGCGAACACGCTGCTCAAGGACAAGGTGCTGTTCGGCTCCGACTTCCCCGTACTCACCCCGGATCGCTGGCTCGCCGACTTCGAGAAGCTGCCGATCAAGGACGAGGTCAGGCCGAAGATCCTCAAGGAGAATGCGGCCCGGCTGCTCGGGCTGACGAAACCGTAACCCCCCGACTCGTATCCGGAACTCGCAAAGGGGCGCAACGATGCGCAACGAGGGACTGGGGTCATGGCCCGCACGCCGGGCCCGCAAGACCCCCCAACGCACCGCCCTGATCCACGGGGACACCGCCGTCACCTACGCGCAGCTGTACGCGCGCACCACCCGCCTCGCCCAGGCCCTGCGCGCCCTCGGCCTCCGCCGCGGCGACCGCATCGCCTATTTCGGCCCCAACCACCCGTCCTACCTCGAAACCCTCTTCGCGGCGGGCACCCTCGGCGCGGTCTTCGTCCCGCTCAACCCCCGCCTCGCCGGACCCGAAATCGCCTACCAGCTGCGCGACTCGGGAGCCAAGGCCCTGGTGTACGCGCCGACGCTGGCCGGACTCGTCGCCGGTCTGCCCGGCAACGCGGACGTGCGGACGTACGTCGAAGTCGGCGCCCGGTACGAGGAGTTGATCGACGGAGCCTCCGAAGAGCCGGTCGACCAGCCCGTCACCGCCGACGACACCTGCATCATCATGTACACCTCGGGCACGACGGGCCGCCCCAAGGGCGCGATGCTCACGCACGGCAACCTGACGTGGAACGCGATCAACGTCCTCGTGGACACCGACCTGATCGCCGACGAACGCGCCCTGGTCTCCGCCCCGTTGTTCCACACCGCCGGGCTCAACATGCTCACCCTGCCGGTGCTGCTCAAGGGCGGCACCTGCGTCCTGGTCGAGAGCTTCGACCCGGCGGCCACCCTCGACCTGATCGAACGGCACCGGATCACCTTCATGTTCGGCGTACCGACGATGTTCGACCAGGTCGCCCGGCAGCCGCGCTGGGCCGACGCCGACCTGTCGTCGCTGCGGATTCTCACCTGCGGCGGGTCGCCGGTGCCGACACCGCTGATCGCCGCCTACCAGGAGCGCGGGCTCACCTTCCTCCAGGGCTACGGCATGACCGAGGCCGCGCCCGGCACGCTCTTTCTCGACGCCGAACACGCGGTGAGCAAGGCCGGTTCGGCCGGGGTGCCGCACTTCTTCAGCGACGTGCGCGTCGTACGGCCGGACTTCGCGCCGGCCGAGGTCGGCGAGACGGGCGAAGTGGTCGTGCGCGGGCCCCATGTCATGCCCGGCTACTGGGGGTTGCCGGACGAGACGGCCGCCGTCTTCGCCGACGGCTGGTTCCGCAGCGGGGACGCCGCCCGGATCGACGAGGACGGATACGTCTTCATCGTGGACCGCATCAAGGACATGATCATCTCGGGTGGCGAGAACATCTACCCCGCCGAGATCGAGGATCTGCTCCTCGCCCATCCCGACATCGTCGAATGCGCGGTCATCGGCGTCGCCGACGACAAGTGGGGCGAGGTGCCGCGCGCGGTCGTCGTCGCCCGCGAGGGCGTCGAACTCGACCCGGACGACGTCCTCGCGTCGCTCGCCGGACGCCTCGCCAAGTACAAGATCCCGAAGTCGGTGGTCGTCGCGGACGAACTCCCGCGCACCGCCTCCGGGAAGCTCCTCAAGGCCCGTGTCCGCTCGCGGTACGGCACCAACTCCTAGACAGGGAACGGCACATGACCATCACCGTGAACGGCCTCGACGAACTCAAGAAGCTGGCCGGCACCGATCTCGGCACCAGTGAGTGGATCGAGATCACCCAGGAGCGCATCGACACCTTCGCCGACGCGACCGGCGACCACCAGTGGATCCACGTCGACCCGGAGAAGGCGGCGGCGGGCCCCTTCGGCGCGCCCATCGCCCACGGCTATCTCACCCTCTCCCTCTTCATTCCGCTCTTCACCGAACTGCTGGACGTCGAGGGCGTGTCGACGAAGGTCAACTACGGCCTGAACAAGGTGCGGTTTCCCTCGCCGGTGAAGGTGGGCTCGCGGATCCGGCTGGTGGCGAAGCTTGCCTCGGTCGAGGATGTGCCGGGTGGGGTCCAGGTCGCCGTCGACGGCACGATAGAGATCGACGGCGGGGGGAAGCCCGCCGCCGTCCTCCAGAGCCTGTCCAGGTTCTACGCGTAGGCGCTCCGCTGCGAGGGCGTGGGGATCCGCGGGCCCGTCGTGGCTGGTCGCGCCCACGCGGCGGAGCCGCATGTTGAATGCAGCCCCGCGCCCCTGGCGGGGTGCAGCTCAAGCTCCCGCCACGTCCACGAAGATCGGGTTCGCGTAGAACCATGTGTCTGCCCACGGGTCGCCGTTCCCCGGTGCGTGGGTGATCGGGCCGTGCGGGTCGACGGTGGCGCCCAGATACCCCGTGCCATTGCGGTTGCCGTCGCTGCCGCGTAGCCGGATGTAGAAGGACTCGTCGCCTGCGACCAGCGGGATGCGCAGGGTGTACGTCCCCTTGCGGCCGCTGACGTCCACGGTGCGTACGACCTTGGTGTCGGGTGCCTTCCAGTCGTCGCGGGCGGCGGGTCCGTGTACGGCGCCGCGGATCACGTCGACATGGGCCAACTCGGGCAGGATTCCCTGGGGGTTGGGGCGTGAGGCGCTCGTCACCGTGACCGACAGGGTCAGCTTGTCGCCCTTGCGGACGCGCAGGCGGCCGCCCATCGTCACGCCCCGGCCCTGGTCGCGGTCCCGCTTCAGCCGGACGTCGAGTCCGTCGATCAGGTGCCCGTGGTCGAGCCAGACCCGGCCGGCACGGAGGCCCGCCATCACCGAGCGGTAGCCGTAGCGGGTCACGCCCACATGGGTGCGGCTGAACTGGCCGGGCCAGAAGTCGCTGCCGGGCTGCGGGGTGTCGGTGTTCACCGGGTCCGGCAGCTTGCCGGTGTTGTCGAAGTTCTGCCCGGCCGCCCAGTCGCCGTTCTTCCAGGTGTCGAACACGATGCGGTGGGCGTCGGAGTTGGTGGTGACCGAGAACAGCTTGCCCTCGGCGAGCATGGCGTCCCAGAGACCGCCCACCGTCGCGGTCGCCCAGTCGAAGCCGCCGTAGGTGAGGTAGGCGTCCGCCGGGTAGCCGGGCCAGGACTGCGCGGACGGCTTGTTCTCGTACTCGCCGCGGATCGAGGTCGTACCGCGCCAGCCGGGGATGGCCGCGCCCTGGGCGCCCGGAGCGCCCTCCATGCCGATCATGATCTCGGACGCCGCGTCCCGCCAGTCGCGCATCTCGTACGGGGAGTCGATGCCCAGGCGCATCGGGTGGTTGGCGAGGACCAGCACATCGTCGACGTATCCGGTACGGCGCTGCTCGGCCAGCCACTTGATGGCCTTGACGGCGTGCGCCTGGTTGCGTGCCGTGTTCGGGTTGTCCGCGGCGCCGTCGGTGCAGCCGAGCAGCTTGCCGTCGTAGGCCAGCTCGAACCGCGTGAGCAGGTCGACTTCGCGCGGGCCGGGCGCGGCGAAGACCGTGGCGTGCTCGGCGGCGGGGATGTACCACTCCAGGCCCTGGAAGATCAGCTGGCGCGGGTTCTCGGCGCGCGCATCGAGGATCTCCTTGCGTTCCAGCGGAGCACCGTACTGGGCGTGCCCGAAGTTGGAGTGCTCGGTGAACACCATCCAGTCGAGGCCGTACTCGGCGCCCGCGGCGGCGAGTTGGGAGAACGTGTACTTCGCGTCGTGGCTGTAGACCGTGTGGATGTGGTGGTCGCCGACGAGATAGGCGAGGCGCGGGTCGTTGCCGCCGAGGCCCTGTCCGTGCGCGGCCGCGGGGGTCGCCAGTGAACCGGCGGCGAACGCGGCGCTGAACAGGCCTGCCCGGCGCAGGAGTTGGCGTCTGGAGACACCCTGTGCGTCGAGGCGGGACGGCGAGACGGACGGATCGGCCCAGACGGGCAGCTGCTGCTCGGTCATGACGGTGTGAGTCCCTCGGGTCAGTGGTTCATGAACGACGTGACGGGCAGGGCGCGTTCGACGATCCGGACGTCCCCGAGACGGCCGTACAGGATCTGGTCGATCTTCCCCGCGTACTCGTAGCCGCCGAGCAGCCAGGGCAGTCCGAGGGAGGTGAGTCCGACGGCGACCGCGGTGGGGTTGCGGGCGACGGGGCAGCCCTGGACGTACATCGTGGTGTGCGACCCGTCGTTGACGACGGCGACGTGCCACCACTGCTCCCGGGCCGTCTCGTCGCCCCAGTTGGTCGCGATGCCCTGCTGGTTGAGGGGCCGCGCCGCCCACTGCGGGCCGGGTCCGTCGGACAGCGAGAGCGTGGCGAGCGGCTCGTCCGGGTCCCCCTCGGTCTTGCCCGCGCCACCGCCCGTGCCGGTGCGGCTGACCAGCCCGGCCCAGGCGTTGCGCGAGGCGCTCCAGTCGGCGGGCACCTGGTAGAAGGCCTCGATGGTGTAACCACGCTTGAAGGTGGCCGAGTTGAGGGGAGCACCGTCGATCGTGCGCAGGTAGGCCCCCTTCAGCGGAGGCTTGCCGCCCTGGAAGCTGACGCTGCCGTGACCCGGCTGATCCGGGTGATGGGCCGACGAGAAGGTCAGGGAACTGTCGCCGACCTTGACCAGCGTGAGGTCGTTGCCGTGCCCGGACAGGTCGCGCACGGTTCCCTCGACCGCGCTGCCGTCCTCGTGTCCGTCGAAACGCCAGTACGCGACCGTGCCCCGCACCAGCATCTTCGAGGCGGGCCGGGACGGGCGCGCGGGCTCCGGTGCGAAGCCCGAGAAGCGCTCCTCGAAGTCGATGTCGACCGAGAACCGGTCGGCGTCGCCGCTGAGTTCCATCTCCTGGCGCTCCAGCTCGTTGAGCCCCTTGGCCGCCCGGCCAAGGATCCACGGCGAGACCGTCTCGACGTCGATGGTGTCGCGGTCGAGGTCGAAGTGGTAGAGGCGGATCATCGCCGCGCCGCCGTAGTAACGGTTCTGATAGTTCGTCAGGTGCAGGTGTACGTCGTTCCCTGCCGCGTTCTTGCGGGTGGCGCGGGCGGCGGGCCAGTAGTGCCCGTTGAGGGTGAGGAAGATCTGGTCGTGGTCACGGATCAGCTGGTCCCAGAGCTGCTGCCCGTACGAGGAGAGGGCGTCGTCGCCGTAGACGAGCTCGTGCGTGGTGAGGATGACGGGCGTCTTCGGGTGCTGGGCGATGACCTCGTTGGCCCATGCGTACCCCTTCGCCGACAGCCGCCAGTCCAGGGAGAGGACCAGCCACTCCCGGCCGGCGGCCTTGAAGAGGTGGAAGGTGTTGTAGCCGTCCGGCGATGCGCCACCGAAGGTGCGCTTGCTCGCGAAGCGCTGCGGGCCGAAGGCGTCCAGGTACGGGGTGGAGCCGCGCTGGTCGTCCGTGGACGACCTGATGTCGTGGTTGCCCGCGAGGACGCTGTAGCCCACGCCCCGCTTGTCGAGCAGCTCGAACGCCTTGCCCGCCGCGTCGAATTCGGCCTTCGCGCCGTTCTCCGTGATGTCGCCCAGGTGCGACAGGAAGACGATGTTGTCGTCCTTGCCGTGTTCCAGGAGATAGCGGAGCGACGCCTCGATCGGAGCCGGGTTGATGCTCGCCCCGTCGAAGAGGTACTGCGTGTCGGGCATCACGGCGAGCGTGAAGCGGCGGCTCTCGGAATCGGGCCGCCACGTCGATCCCGCCGAGACCGGTGCGGCCTGCGCGGTGGTGACCGCAGGCAGTGAGACCGCCGTGGCCGCGCCGATCAGCGCCGTGGCCCGCAGGAAGTTACGTCGGCCGGCGCCGGCCTGTTCGGCCTCCGTCTGGCCATGCGAAGTACACACGTCTGCTTGCTCCATCGAAGAGTTGGGGGATCACACGCGAGTTCAGAGCACGCGCAGCGTCCAGGACCAGCGGTGGGTACCGGCCGCGACGAGGTAGGAGGGCGAGGTGTCGGGCCCGCACGAGGCGGTGCCCAGGCCGCGGTGAGCGGCGTCGAGGTGCACGACGCAGCCGGGCCGCGGCACCAGCTCGTCGTGGTGTGTGGCGGCGGCCAGATCCTCGGCCAGGTAGCGGGTCACGGAGACCTGGGAGGGCTCCGCGAGGTCCACCGCCAGGCCCGTGGCGTCCGGCGCCGACAGGGTGAAGTGCCGTACGCCGTGCCGCCCGCCGCTCTCCTGCGGGCGCAGATAGGGGGTGAACAGCTCGTCCACGGGAACGGAGTGGTGCCCCACGGGCGCGCCCGTGCTCCGGTCCGGGTAGGACTCCCAGGGGCCCTGCCCGTACCACTCGAGGACGTCGAGCCCGGCGACCGTCTCGAAGACGGAGCCGACCCGCGCGACATCGTCGAGCCCGTCCGGCAGTTCGGCCGTCTCCTCGATGCGCACGCCGCCCCGGACGCGTGTGAACACCTGCTCGTGGCGCACGGGGCCGGCCTCGGTGACGTACTCGGCGAGCACGGTGACGCTCGCGCCCGCACGGCGTACGGCGACGACCTTGCGTACGAGGGCGTCCAGCCCCCACGCTCGCCAGCGCGCCGCCATGCCGCCGAGGACGTCGTTGTCGGTCGGTGCCCGCCACAGCGACAGCACGGGGGCGGCCGTGAGCAGCGGATGGACAAGGAGGCCGTCCTCGTCGACCTCGACGGGTGTGCCTCTCGGCGAGACCGGGGCCACTGGATCCGCCGCCCGCAGCCGCACCTGCGGCACACACACCTCCGTGCCGCGCGGCGCCCACGACTCGTCACCGGCCGTCGTCACCCGCAGCGTGAGCCAGGCCTCGCCGCCGTCCTCCGGCAGCGCGAAGGGAAGCGGCACCGACGCGGTCCCGCCCGGCCGTACGGCGGGCAGCTCGGCCGGCGCCGTGAGCGTGCCGCCGTCCGCGAGAGCGAGCGACCACTCGGCGGCCAGCCAATCCAGACCGCGGAAGTGCTGGTGATTGGTCACCCGGAGCCCGTCGCGGTCGTACGCCAGCCGAACGGGCGCCGCGATCTCCCGGTGCTCGTACATCACCGGCTTGGGCGTGCGGTCGGGAAAGACGACCCCGTCGGCGATGAACACGCCGTCATGGATCGTCTCGCCGAAGTCGCCGCCGTACGCCCAGCGGTGGCCCGGCGCGGCGACACCGTTGTCATACAGCCCGGCGCCACCGAGCCCGGCCGGTCTTTCGTCGTTCACACGCTGGAGAATGCCGTGGTCCCAGAACTCCCAGATGAAACCGCCCTGAAGCCCTGGGGTTGACTCGATGGCGGCCCAGTGGTCGGCGAGCGTGCCGTTGCTGTTTCCCATGGCGTGCGAGTACTCGCACTGGATGAGCGGCTTGGTCTGCTCGCCGGACAGGGCGTGCGCGACACAGTCCTCGATGGGCGCGTACATGGGGCAGGCGATGTCGGAGGCGAGCGCCGGGTCGGCCCAGTCGAGCTTGGCGGCGCCCTCGTACTGGAGCGGCCTGGTCGGGTCGTGGCGGCGGAGCCAGCCCGCCGCCGCGTCGTGGTTGGCGCCGTAGTCGGACTCGTTGCCGAGCGACCAGATGATGACGGAGGGATGGTTCTTGTCGCGGAGCGCCATCCGTGCGACCCGGTCCACGAAGGCGCTCGTGTAGCGGGGGTCGTCGGCGATCTCGTGGGCGTGGTCGTGCGCCTCGATGTTCGCCTCGTCGACCACATAGAAGCCGAGTTCGTCCGCGAGGTCGTACAGCGCCGGGTCGTTCGGGTAGTGCGCGGTGCGGATCGCGTTGAACCCGAACCGCTTCAGCAGCACGAGATCGGCGCGCATGTCGTCGTACGACACCGTCCGCCCGGTCAGCGGATGGAAGTCGTGCCGGTTGACGCCCCGGATGTAGACCCGCTCGCCGTTGAGGAGCAGGTCCCGGCCGCGGATCTCGACCTCGCGGAAGCCGATGCGGTGGAGCGCGGAGTCGGCGACCGAGCCGTCGGCGCGGTGCAGGCGGACGGTCAGCCCGTACAGCTCGGGTGTCTCCGCGGTCCATGGGCGGACCTCGTGGACGATCGCGCGCAGACGTACTTCGCCGAGGAAGTCGGAGACGCGGCCGTCCTCCTCGTTGAAGCGGTCGAACTTCGTGTCCTGGGCGATGAGTTGGGTCTCCAGCTGCCCGGTGACGTACCAGCCCGCGGAGAGCGCGCCCGAGGCGTGCCGCACCTGGCAGTCCACCCGCAGCTCACCGTCGAGCCGGGTCCGCACGGTCACATCGGCCAGATACAGCGGATCGGTCGCGTACAGCAGTACGGGGCGGGTGATGCCGCCGTGCCACCACTGGTCCTGGTCCTCGATGTGCGAGGCGTCCGACCACTTCACGACAGTGAGCCGTACGGTGTGCGACGCGCCGGGGCGTACGACGGAGGAGAGGTCGAACTCGGCCGCCAGATGTGAGTCCTTGGAGATACCGACGGGCCGACCGTCGACGTGGACGAGCAGCACGCTCTCGGCGGCGCCCACCTGGAGCACGATCCGCCGGCCCGCCCACTCGGCCGGAACATCGACCTCACGCTCGTACACGCCCGTCGGGTTGGCCGCCGGAGACGCGGGCGGGAACTCGCCCCACGGCATCTGGGAGTTGGTGTACCAGGGCAGGTCGTCGGTGTCCTGGAGGGTCCAGGCGCCGGGGACCTGGGACGAGGACCAGTCGTCGCCCACCGGGGCCGTCGGGGTCGGGAGGAGCTGGAAGCGCCAGTCGCCGTCGAGGGAGAGGGCGCCGGAACGGCGGTCGACGGCGTTCATCGGCAGCCGCCCCCAGGAGGTCACCTCAGGTGACTCCCAGGGGCGCAGGGCCAGCAGCGGATCACTTGTCATCCGCGGACGGCTCCCTTCGCGAGGTCGCCGATGATCTGCTTGGCGCCGATCGCGAACACGATCAGCAGCGGGATGAGGGCGAGTAGCGCGCCTGTCATCACGATGCCGTAGTCGGTGGTGCCGTGGGTGCCGTTGAGCTGGGACAGCGCGACCTGGAGGGTCACGTTGTCGGGGTTGGTGAGGGAGATCAGGGGCCAGGCGAAGTCGTTCCACTGGCCCATGAAGGTGAAGATGCCGAGGAAGGCGAGTCCGGGGCGGACCACCGGCAGTGCCACGTGCCAGTACTGGCGCAGGAAGTTCGCGCCGTCGAGCTTGGAGGCGTCGAGCAGCTCGTCGTGGATGGCGGTCTTCATGTACTGGCGCATCCAGAAGATGCCGAAGGCGTTGGCCGCGGCAGGCACGATCAGCGCGGTCATCGAGCCGATCCAGCCGATCTTCGCCATGAGGACGAACTGCGGGATGACCGACAGCTGCGCCGGCACCATGAAGATGACCATGAGCAGCCCGAACAGCAGACCCTTGCCGGGGAACTCGAACTTGGCGAAGACGAACGCCGCGAGGGAGTCGAAGAGCAGGACCAGGAAGGTCACCGACGTCGCGACCAGGAGCGAGTTCCACATCGACCCGAAGAAGTCGATGGCGTCGAAGAGGTTGCGGACGTTCTCCAGGAAGTGCGTGCCCGGCAGCAGTTTCGGCGGGTAGGAGAAGATCTCCGTCGAGCTGTGCGTCGACATGATGACGGCCCAGTAGAACGGGAAGGCCGAGATCAGCGTGCCGATGACCAGCGGGAGGTGCAGCGCGATCCCTCTGCGGTGGGACCCTTTGATGGATGCCATGATGCGGGCCCTTCCTAGTCGCCCCGGCGCTGCACGAGGCGCCAGTTGATGATCGAGAAGATGCCGACGACGAGGAAGATGCCCCACGCCACCGCGGCTCCGTACCCGAAGTCGTTGTTGTCGAAGGTCTGCTGGAAGAAGTAGAGGACCATCGTCTGGCCCGAGTGGCCCGGACCGCCCGCGAACGTCGAGTCGTTGGACGAGGTCTGGAGCAGGACCTGTGGTTCGGAGAAGCTCTGCAGGCCCGTGACCGTCGAGACGACGAGCACGAACAGCAGCGTGGGCCGCAGCAGCGGCAGCGTGATCCGGAAGAAGGTCTGGATCGGGTTGGCGCCGTCCACCCGCGCCGCCTCGTACAGCTCGCTCGGGACGGTCTGGAGCCCGGCGAGGAAGATGATGGCGTTGTAGCCAGTCCACTGCCAGGTCATCAGCGCCGCGATGGTGACCTTGATGCCCCACGGTGTGTTCAGCCAGGCCACTTGGTCGATCCCCACCGCCTCCAGGACGGCGTTCACCATGCCGAAGTTGGTGGAGAAGATCGAGCCGAAGACGATCGCGATGGCGACGACGGAGGTGACGTTCGGCAGGAAGTACGCGAACCGGTAGACGTTCTTGAAGCGGACCGCCGAGTTGAGCATCACGGCTGTGACCATCGCCAGGAAGATCATGGGGAAGGTGGCAAGGGCCCAGATGATGATCGTGTTGCCGATCGAGTTCCAGAAGTCGCTGTCGCTCAGCAGGTACTGGTACTGCGAGAGCCCGGCCCACTCCATCGAGCCGAGGCCGTCCCAGCGGTGGAAGGACAGATAGAGCGAGAAGCCGACCGGGAACAGGCCGAAGCCGAGGAAGATCAGGTAGAAGGGGGAGATGGCGGCGTAGAGGTGCCAGTACTTGCGCCAGCCCTTCTTCGGCCCGGCCGTGGAGGGCGGCGCCACAATGGGCGGGGTCTGCTCGATGACGGCCATCAGTAGCTCACCCCCAGGTGCTTCGCGATGCGACGGCACTTGCTCATGGCGTCACTCCAGGCTTTCTTGGGGTCCTTGCCGAGGACGCCGACGTTCTTGATCTCGTCCTTGATGGGCTGCCCGAGCGCGATGTCGTACGGGCTGTTGTAGGCGACCGCGATTTTCTGCGCGGCGGGCCCGAAGATGTCGGTCGTGACCTGGCCGCCGAAGAAGTCGTCCGGCTCCTGCATCTGCTTCAGGCCGTACGAGGCGGGCGTGGAGGGGAAGAGGCCCGCGTCGACGTAACCCTGCGCCTGGTTGGCCGCGTTGAGCATCCAGGTGATGATCTGGAAGGCCTGCTCGGGCTCGCGGCACGCCTTGGTGATCGACAGGAACGAGCCGCCGTTGTTGGCCGGCCGCACCGGCATGTCGGCGACCCGATACCTGCCCTTGGTCTTCGGCACACCGTTCTTGATGTCGAAGGCCGCCCAGGAGGCGCCCAGTTCGCTGGGCAGCTTGCCGTCCTGCTTGGCCGACAGCTGGTCCGGGGTGCCGTTCACGAGGTCGGAGACGATCCCGCGACGCTTGGCCTCCACGGCGAGCGCCCAGGCGTTGCGTACGTGCTCCTGGTCGCCGATGAAGTGGCGGTCCTTGTCGACGTACCGTTTGGAACCCTGCTGTACGACGTTCTCGAAGACGGAGTTGACGTCGGTGAGGAGCATGGTCCCCGGGATCCGCTTCTTGAGCTGCTCACCCGCGGCGAAGAAGTTCTCCCAGGTGTTCAACTCCTTGGACACGTCGGCCGGTTCGTACGGCAGCCCCGCCTTGCGGAACACCTCGAACTGGTAGAAGTGCGCGACCGGGCCGCAGTCGATCGGGAAGCCGACCATCGTGCCGTCGTCGGCGATGCCCTGGTCCCACTTCCACGACAGGTACTGGCTCTTGTACTTCTCCGCGCCCAGCGTCCGCAGATCGATGAACTGGTCCGCGTTCGGCAGGTAGGCGGCCATGTCCTCGCCCTTGAGCCCCGCGATGTCGGGGATGTGGGCCTGGCCGGTGATGGTGGTGATGAGCTTGGAGCGGTACTGGCCGCCGATCTGGATGGCATCGAGAGCGACCGAACTGTCGTAACGGGTCTTGGCGTTCTTGACGACCGTGTCGCTCAGACCCCCGCTCCAGTACCACAGGACCATGTTCCGCCCGGTCGAGCCGGTCGGAACGGCACAGCCGGTCGCCAGGCCGCCGAGCGCGGTGGCGGCCGTACCGGCCAGGCCCGCGCGCAGCAGGCCTCTTCGTGAGAGCCGCACAGCTCCCACCGCCTTTCGGTTCTTCGAAGCGCCATGAAGCGCTTTCTGTACGAGAGGTGCCGATCAGAAGGTTCAGTGGGGGACGAGGTGGTGCGGACGGATTCAGTGGGGGGTGACGGGTGCGTACCGGACGGGCGGGCCGGGGTCGGCCGGGATCCGCTCGGCCAGGAAGCCGTACGCGCGCCGCAGTTCGGGATCCTGGAGGGAGTGCCACCAGCGGTGGACGCCGTACCAGCCGGGCGCCGCCAGCGCACCGCCGTGCCGCTGCACGGAGAGCCCGGCGGCGAGTACCGCGAAGCGCAGCCGTTCCTCCAGCGGCCAGCCGCCGAGCGAGGCCGCGACGAAGCTCGCGCCGAAGACGTCCCCGGCGCCCGTCGCGTCCAGGACATCGATGTCGAGGGCAGGTACCTCGGCGTACTCGCCCGTCGTCTGGTCCACCGCGACCGCGCCGTCGCCGCCCCGGGTGATCACGGCCACCGGCACGAGTTCGGTGAGCGTGCCGAGCGCCGCGACCGCGCTGTCGGTGCGGGTGTAGGCCATCGCCTCGGCCTCGTTGGGGAGGAAGGCGTGGCACAGCGAGAGCTGGTCGAGGAGGTCCGTGGACCACTGCTGGGTGGGGTCCCAGCCGACGTCCGCGTAGATCTGGGTGCCGTTGGCGGCCGCCTTGGCGAGCCAGGCGCGCGGTTCGGCCTCGATGTGCACGAGGGCCGTGCGCGCCTCGGGCGGGTCGCCCATCAGCTCGTCCTGCGAGTACGGGGGTTCCTGGCCGTGGGTGACCAGGGCGCGGTCGTTGCCGTGTGCGAGCGAGACGGTGACCGGGGTGTGCCAGCCGTCCGCGGTGCGGGAGAGCGAGAGGTCGACGCCCTCCTGGCCGGCGAGGACCGTGCGGCAGTACGAGCCGTAGTAGTCGTCGCCGAAAACGGTGGCCAGGGAGGTGCGCAGGCCGAAGCGGGAGGCCGCGACGGCCAGGTTGGCGATGCCGCCGGGGCTCACGCCCATGCCCTCGGTCCAGATCTCCTCGCCGGGGGTCGGCGGCTTGCCCAGCCCGGTGAGGACCAGGTCGTAGAAGAGCAGCCCGGTGAGCAGTACATCGGGCCGTTCGTCACCCACGAGCGCTTCCTCTCGTCAAAAGTCTGCAAGCGGTGCACAGGATCGTGCGCGCCTTCCAGCCATTTGGCAATAGTCGAGCAGAACTGAGCATAGAAATGATTGAGAATGACGAGTACTGTTCACGACGTGCTGGCAGAGCGACGACATCAACTCATCCTGCGGGCCCTGCGTTCAGGGGGCCCCGCGGCCGTGACCGATCTCTCCGAACAACTGGGTGTGAGCCCGGCCACGGTCCGCCGTGACCTGGTGAGACTGGAGGAGGAAGGGCTGCTGACGCGGGTGCACGGCGGCGCCGTCGTGGACGAGGGCGACCAGCCCTTCGCCGAGGTCGCCGAGGTCCGCGTGGCCGAGAAGGACGCCATAGCGGCCAAGGCGGCGTCGATGGTCCAGGACGGCCAGTCCGTCCTTCTCGACATCGGCACCACCGCGTACCGGCTGGCCAGACAGCTGCACGGCCGCCGGATCACCGTGATCACCAGCAATCTGGTGGTCTTCGAGGAACTGGTGGACGACGAGGGCATCGAGCTGGTGCTGCTCGGCGGCATGGTCCGCCGCGAGTACCGCTCCCTGGTCGGCTTCCTCACCGAGGACAATCTGCGCCAGCTGCACGCGGACTGGGTCTTCCTCGGCACCAGCGGCATACGGCCGGGCGGCCAGGTGATGGACACGACCGTCGTCGAGGTGCCGGTCAAGCGCGCCATGATCAAGGCGGGGGAACGGGTGGTCCTGCTCGCCGACCGGGCGAAGTTCCCCGGGACCGGGATGGCGAAGGTCTGCGGTCCCGAGGACCTGGACGTGGTGGTGACGAACGCGCCGGTGGACGCGGCGACGCGGTCCTCCCTGGAGGAAGCGGGCGTGCAAGTGGTCGTGACAGGAAAGGCGGAAACAGCGTGAAGCTGACGATTCTGGGTGGCGGCGGATTCCGGGTGCCGCTCGTGTACGGAGCGCTCCTCGGGGACCGAGCCGAGGGCCGCGTCACCCAGGTCGTGCTGCACGACCTGGACGCGGGACGGCTCTCCGCCGTGACCCGCGTGCTCGCCGAGCAGGCCGCCGGGGACCCGGACGCTCCCGAGGTCACCGCCACCACCGACCTCGACGACGCCCTGCGCGGCGCCGACTTCGTGTTCTCGGCGATCCGCGTCGGCGGACTCGAAGGGCGCGCGGCCGACGAGCGGGTCGCCCTGGACGAGGGTGTCCTCGGGCAGGAGACGGTCGGCGCCGGCGGCATCGCGTACGGCCTGCGCACGGTGCCCGTCGCCGTAGACATCGCACGACGCGTGGCCCGCCTCGCCCCCGACGCCTGGGTCATCAACTTCACCAACCCGGCAGGCCTGGTCACCGAGGCCATGTCCCGCCACCTCGGCGACCGCGTGATCGGCATCTGCGACTCGCCGGTCGGCCTCGGCCGCCGTATCGCCCAGGTCCTCGGCGCCAACCCGCGCGAGGCCTGGATCGATTACGTCGGTCTCAACCACCTCGGCTGGGTACGGGGGCTGCGCGTCGCGGGCCGCGACGAACTCCCGCGGCTGCTCGCCGACCAGGAGCTGCTTGGCTCCTTCGAGGAGGGCAAGCTCTTCGGCCCGGAGTGGCTCCAGTCCCTGGGCGCGATCCCGAACGAGTACCTGCACTACTACTACTTCAACCGCGAGGCCGTACGGGCCTACCAGCAGGTGGAGAAGACCCGCGGGGCCTTCCTGCGCGACCAGCAGGCCGCGTTCTACGACGAGATGAAGCGCCCGGACGCCGCCGCGCTGACCGCCTGGGACCGTACCCGCGCCGAGCGCGAGGCCACGTACATGGCGGAGAACCGGGACGTGGCCGACGCGGGCGAACGCGACGCCGACGACCTCTCCGGCGGCTACGAGAAGGTCGCGCTCGCCCTGATGCGGGCCATCGCCCGCGACGAGCGCACCACCCTGATCCTCAACGTGCGCAACCGCGGCACCCTTTCCGTGCTCGACTCCGAGGCCGTCATCGAGGTGCCCTGCCATGTCGACGCCAACGGCGCGCACCCCGTCGCCGTCGACCCGCTGCCCGACCACGCCACCGGACTGGTCTGCGCGGTCAAGGCGGTGGAGCGGGAGGTCCTGGCCACGGCCGAGTCGGGCTCGCGCACGACCGCGGTGAAGGCCTTCGCCCTGCACCCGCTGGTGGACTCCGTGAACGTCGCGCGCAGACTGGTCGATGGCTACACCTCGGTCCACCCAGGCTTGGCGTACCTTAAGTAAGCGCTTTCCACCTTCCTGGAGACTTCCTATGCATGACGAACGCCGCCGTATCGAGGAGCGCGTCGCACGCGTCCACGACCAGCGCATCAAGCCCGCGACCTATGCCGCGTCCGTGCCCTTCGAGGTCGAGGCCTGGCAGGCTCCCGGCGAGCCCGTCCCGTTCGAGGAGGCCGCCTCCGCCTCGTACAAGCCCTTCGCCATGGACACCCCCTGGGGCCCGCCGTGGGGCACCACCTGGTTCCGGATGCGTGGCACCGTGCCGCCCGAGTGGACCGGCAAGCGCGTCGAGGCCGTCATCGACCTCGGCTTCACCGGCGACTGGCCCGGCAACCAGGCCGAGGCGCTCGTCCACCTCACGGACGGCACCCCGCTGAAGGCGGTCAACCCGCTCAACCAGTACGTGGCGATCGCCAACCCGGCGAGCGGCGGCGAGGAGATCGACTACCTGGTCGAGGCGGCGTCCAACCCGGACATCCTGGCCAACGACTTCGCCCGTCCGACCCCGCTCGGCGACGTCCTCACGGCAGGCGACAAGCCCCTCTACACTTTCCGCCGCGCCGACATCGCCGTCCTGGACGAGGAGGTCTGGCACCTCGACCTGGACATCCAGGTGCTGCGCGAACTGATGCTGGAGCTGAACGAGCAGGACCCGCGCCGCCACGAGATCATGCACGCCCTCGACCACGCCCTGGACCTCCTTGACCTGGACGACATCTCCGGCTCGGCGGCCGAGGTGCGCGCCGCCCTGGTGCCCGTACTGTCCAAGCCCGCGCACGCCAGCGCCCACACCCTCTCCGGCGTCGGCCACGCGCACATCGACTCGGCCTGGCTGTGGCCGATCCGCGAGACGAAGCGCAAGACGTCCCGCACCTTCTCGAACGTGACCTCGCTCGCCGACGAGTACGAGGAGTTCATCTTCGCCTGCTCGCAGGCCCAGCAGTACGAGTGGGTGCGCGACAACTACCCGCAGGTGTGGGCCCGTATCCAGGAGTCGGTGAAGCGGGGCCAGTGGGCGCCGGTCGGCGGCATGTGGGTCGAGGCCGACGGAAACCTGCCCGGCGGTGAGGCGCTCGCCCGCCAGCTCATCCACGGCAAGCGGTTCTTCATCGAGCACTTCGGCGTCGAGACCAAGGGCGTCTGGCTGCCGGACTCCTTCGGCTACAACGCCGCCTACCCGCAGCTCGCCAAGCTCGCCGGCAACGAGTGGTTCCTGACCCAGAAGCTCTCCTGGAATCAGACCAACAAGCTGCCCCACCACACCTTCTGGTGGGAGGGCATCGACGGCACGCGCATCTTCACGCACTTCCCGCCGGTCGACACCTACAACGCCCGCTTCAGCGGCGAGGAGATGTCCCGCGCCGTCCGCAACTACGCCGACAAGGGCCGCGGCACCCGCTCGCTCGCCCCCTTCGGCTGGGGTGACGGCGGCGGCGGTCCCACCCGCGAGATCATGGAACGGGCGCGCAGGCTGGCGGACTTGGAGGGCTCGGCGAAGGTCGTCGTCGAGCACCCCGACGCGTTCTTCGCCGCCGCGCGCGAGGAGTACCCGGACGCCCCGGTCTGGGTCGGCGAGCTCTACCTGGAGCTGCACCGCGCGACCTACACCTCGCAGGCCCGCACCAAGCAGGGCAACCGCCGCAGCGAACACAAGCTCCGCGAGGCCGAGTTGTGGGCCACCACCGCCGCGCTGCACGCGCCGGGCTACGCCTACCCGTACGAGAAGCTCGACCGGCTCTGGAAGACGGTTCTGCTCCACCAGTTCCACGACATCCTGCCGGGGTCCTCGATCGCCTGGGTGCACCGCGAGGCGGAGGCCGAATACGCCCGCGTGGCCGAGGAGTTGGAGGTGCTGACGGCCGAGGCGCTGGCCGCGCTCGGCGCGGGGGAGACCCGGGTCTTCAACACGAGTCCGTACGACCGGGCCGAGGTGGTCCGTACGTCCACGGGTGTCCCGATGTACGCGGAGGTACCGGCGAGCGGCAGCGCACCTCTCGCCGTCGCCGAGTCCCCGCACCCGGTGACGGTCACCGGCCGTGTCCTCGAAAACGGCCTCGTGCGCGTCGAGTTGGCCGAGGACGGCACCCTCGCCTCGGTACGCGACCTCAAGGCGAACCGCGAAGTCCTCGCCGACAAAGGCAACTTGCTCCGCCTGCACAGCGACCTCCCCAACTACTGGGACGCCTGGGACGTCGACAAGCACTACAAGAACCGCTACACGGACCTCCTGGACGCCGCCTCGATCACGGTCGTCGACGAGGACCCGCTGCTCGGCGCGATCCGGGTGGAGCGCGCCTTCGGCAAGGGGTCGCGGATCGTCCAGACGATCACCGTCCGCGCGGGCAGCCCGCGCATCGACTTCGAGACGGAGATCGACTGGCACGAGGCCGAGAAGTTCCTCAAGGCCGGCTTCCCGGTGGACATCCGGGCCCCGCACTCCTCCGCCGAGATCCAGTTCGGCCACGTCCAGCGCCCCACCCACACGAACACCAGCTGGGAGGCGGCCCGCTTCGAGGTGTACGGCCACCGCTGGGTGCACATCGGCGAACCCGGCTACGGCGTTGCGGTCATCAACGACTCGACGTACGGCCACGACGTCTCCCGCACGGTCCGCGAGGACGGCGGTACGACGACGACCGTCCGGCTCTCCCTGGTGCGCGCCCCGCGTGTCCCCGACCCCGAAGCCGACCAGGGCAAGCACCGCTTCACGTACTCGCTCCTTCCCGGGGCGAGCATCGAGGACGCGGTCGCGGAGGGCTACTCGCTCAACCTGCCCCTGCGGGTGGCGGAGGCCGGGCCGACCGAACCCGTCGTGTCCGTCGAGGGTGAGGGCGTGACGATCGAGGCGGTCAAGCTCGCCGATGACGCCTCGGGCGATGTCGTCGTACGCCTCTACGAGTCCCGGGGCGGTCGCGGGGAGGGTGTTCTGCGCACCGGTTTCCCGCTCGCCGGGGCCGAGTTGACCGACCTCCTTGAGCGCCCCTTCGAGGGAGCCGAGGCCGCGGTGGACGGCGACACGGTGGCGGTCTCGCTGCGGCCGTTCGAGGTGCAGACGCTGCGGCTGGCGCGGCGCCCGTAGAACACACGAGGGTGCCCGGCCTCCATCGGCCGGGCACCCTCTTTTGTGCGTTTCAGCCGGTGAAACCGGCCGTGATGGACGTGAACTGCCAGTTGTTCTGGCTGATGCCGGAGCAGTTGCTGACCACTCCGCCACCGGCGCAGGGCCGGTCGCGGTTGACCGACCAGAAGGCGAGCCGGGCGATGTGGTGCGAGTTCGCCCAGTCGCGGATCTGGGTCCAGGTCGTCGGTGAGGTGAGCTCCTGCTGGTCGCTGAGCCCGTTCATGCCGGAGATCCCGATGTGCGCGTACGCCGTGGTGTCGTCCCAGCCGAAGGTGGACTTCAGCTTGGTCTTCAGCCCCTCGGTGGCGTTCACCGTGTTGCCGTACATGTCGGCGCCGCCGCCGAAGTCGAACGGCATGATCGTGAAGACGTCGATGTTGGCGCCCAGCGCCGAGGCACGCTCGATGAGCCGGTTGCCCCAGTAGGTCGGGCCCGTCGTCGTCGTACCGAAGGTGATGATCGTGCGCAGCCCCGGGTTGTTCGCCTTGACGATCTTCAGGGCGTTGAGGATGCGGTCCTGGACGACCTCGTTCTCGAACTCGTCGGTGTTCTCGATGTCGATGTCGATCGCCTTGAGCCCGTAGGCGTTGATCACCTGCTGGTACGCGCCCGCCAGTGCCTCCGGCGTCGAGCAGTTCGGCCCGAGCTTGTTGCCGCTCCAGCCGCCGATCGAGGGCACGATGTCACCGCCCGCGGCGCGGATGGAGTTGATGACCGACTGGTCGTTGCCGCCGGTCAGCGCGCGACTCCCGTCCCAGGCCGGGCTGCAGCCGCCCGAGGAGAGGATGAACGCCATCGTGAACCACTTGATCCCGGTGGAGTTCATCACCGTACTCACGGCCGGCGGATCGCCCCAGCCGAGGTAGAGGTACGGCGCCGCCTGCTTGAAGGTGGTGCCGGGGGTGCCCGCGTTCGTCGTCACGGAAAGGGAGTTGGAGGCGGCGGAGATGTTCCCGGCCGCGTCCCGTGCCCGCACGGTGAAGGTGTACGCCGTGCTCGGCGACAGACCGCTCACGGTCGCGGTCGTGCCCGACACGGTGAGCACCTGGTTGGCGCCGCTGTAGACGTTGTAGCCGGTGACCCCGACGTTGTCGCTCGACGCGCCCCACGACAGGGACACGCTGGAGGAGGTCTTGGCGGGGGAGGTGAGGTTCGTCGGCGCGGTCGGCGCCTGGGTGTCCGAGCCACCGCCGCCGCCCGGTCCGTCAAGGCTGACGTCGTCGGCGTAGTAGGTGCCCTGGCCGTACCAGCCGTGCGTGTAGATCGTGGCGCTGGTCTGCGAGGCACCGGTCGTGAAGTTCACGGTGAGCTGGCTGTACGCCGCCGTGGACGTCGTCCAGGTCGCGGCGCCGCCCTCCACGCCCAGGTACACATAGCTGCCGCGCACCCAGCCCGTCAGGGCGTACGCCGTGTTCGGCTGGACGGCGACGGTCTGGCTGCACTTGGCGTTGTCGCTCGAACTCGCCGCCCCCGCAAGGGCCTTGGTGCCGCCGTGCACGGGGGTGGAGACGATCGAGCCCAGGTTCCCGGTGCAGGACCAGGGGGAGAGGACGCCCGACTCGAAGCCGGGGTTGGTGAGGATGTTGGCCGCGTGGGCCGTGGTGGGCAGGGCGACCGCCCCGGCCAGAGCCAGGGCGGCGGTGCCGAGCAGAGCGAAGAAGCGACGTCTGGAACGCCTGAAGAAGTCGATGCGCACGCGATCTCCCTGAAGGAATGGGGGTGATTCGGGAGTGCTGAAGGTGCGCAACCAAGTTGGTATGGACCAATCACGCTGTCAAGATGCTGTGCGTGAATTGGTCCAGACCGGTAGGTGGAGAGGCGGTATCGGGCTAGGCGGGTGCGGTGGCGGCGGACGCAGCCGCCGGTGCGACGACCGGTGTGATGGTCGGCGTGAGCGCGATCTCCGTCGCCGGTGCGGTCGTGGTCTCCGCGCCCGTTGCGATGGTGGCCTCCGTGGCGGGTGCGGGCACCGCCGGCAACATCTCTGCCCGCTGCTGCGGCAACGTCACCGGACGCACCGGACGCGGTCCCGTGACCACGGCGTAGTCCTGCCCGAGCATCGACGGAACCACCTCGCCCGTCTCCTCGCCGAGCGCCAACTGCACTGCTGCCCAAGGGGCGTTGATCCCGCACAGCGCGAGCTGGTGCAGTCCGCCGGCCGGCCGGGTGTTGACGTCCATGAGGACCGGCTCGTCCCCGAACATACGGAACTGAATGTTCGTCAGATAGTGCAGCCCGAACGCCTCCGCGAGCCGGCGCGCGGGGTCGATCCAGGAGGGATGGAGCGTGAACCCGCGACGGCGCCCGTTCTTGGTGCGGCCCACCGCCATCCGGACCCGGCCGTCCGGCCCGGTCAGGCAGTCGACGGACACCTCCGGCTCCGCCAGGAGCGGCATCACCAGCCAGTCGACGGGCTTCTCGGCCCCCCGCACGGCGTCCTGCACCAGGCTCAACGGCACGTACGAGCTGGGAAAACCATTGAGGTGGTTGAGTGAGAAGGGGGCGCGCGTGATGACGCGGAAGCCCACCCCGCCCGCTCCGGCCGCAGGCTTGAAGCAGGCCTTGTGACCCGCCGCCTCCAACGCCTCGACGGCGACGAGGAGTTCCTCCTCGTCGCGCACCCGCCACCACGGCGGCACCGGAATGCCCATCGCCTGCAGCGCCTGATACGCCGTCACCTTGTCGTGGAAGATGGCCACGGCCTCGGCGGGCGGCGCGAGCAGGGCTGTACCGAGCGCGGCGAACTCCGCGCGGTGCGCCACGATCGTCGCCTGGTGCAGCACGGGCACGAACACATCGATCTCGTGCCGGGCGCACTGGTCGAGGGCGTACTCGACGTAGGCGGCCCGGGAGAGACCCTCGGGCTCCATGGCGGCGGTGTCGGCAGCGGCCAGGATGGGCGAGTCGGCGTCTCCGTGTGTCGCATGGATCTCGACCGGGCGGCGCTGCGGATTACTTCGCAGCTGATCCATGAAGAACACGTTCTCCGCGTACGTGCGGTTGAGCCAGACGCGTACGCGAGAACCCATGCAGGCCGCCTTTCGGGGTTTCCGGGCACAGCGGAGCAGGCCGTGCCCGGCCAGGGGAGGGGGAGGTGCACCAGGCCGTCGCACACCCGAGGGAGGTTCAGGGCGGTGGTGTTAGGGGCGATCATAAGGGGCGCGGGACGGGTGTGGCGCTACAGGCGTGTTACGGATTCCCGAATTGTGGACCCCGGGCACCGCGGGACGCTCTTGTACGGGCTCGGCGGGATGTGTTCTCGTGAGGCCAGTCGTGTTCTTGGAAGGGGCGAGGGTGGAGTCGAAGGCCGGCCGTTCGGGACAACTGTTGGCCATCAGCGATCTGCACATCGGATACGCCGAGAACCGCGCCCTCGTCGAGAAGATGCGTCCCCAGTCGGACGACGACTGGCTCCTGGTGGCCGGCGACGTCAGCGAGAGCGTCGCCGACATCCACTGGGCCCTCGAAACGCTCAGTGGCCGCTTCCGCAAGGTGATCTGGGCGCCCGGCAACCACGAGCTGTGGACCCACCCGAAGGACCCGGTGCAGCTGCGCGGCGTCGCCCGGTACGAGCATCTCGTCGCCCTGTGCCGGGAGTTGGGCGTCACGACCCCCGAGGATCCGTACCCGGTCTGGGAGGGTCCGGGCGGCACCGCGGTCGTCGCACCGCTCTTCCTGCTCTACGACTACTCGTTCCTGCCGAAGGGCTGCACGACCAAGGACGAGGGCCTCGCCTACGCCGAGGGCACCGGGGTGATCTGCACCGACGAGCACTTCCTGCACCCCGACCCCTACCCGAGCCGCGAGGCCTGGTGCCGGGCCCGGGTCGCCGAGACCGAGCGCAGACTCGCCGAGCTGCCCGACGACCTGCCCGTGATCCCGGTCAACCACTACCCGCTGGACCGCCACCCGACGGACGTCCTGCGCTACCCCGAGTTCGCGATGTGGTGCGGCACCACACTGACCGCCGACTGGCACCGCAGATTCCGCGTCGAGACCATGGTCTACGGTCATCTCCACATCCCACGGACCACCTGGCACGAGGGCGTCCGCTTCGAAGAGGTGTCCGTGGGCTACCCCCGCGAGTGGCGCACCCGCCCGGGACCGCCCGGTACGCTGCGCCGCATTCTGCCGATGGAGGTCGGAGCCGGTGATCGAGGAGCTGCTCCCGGAGTCCGTCGTGGCCGTGGAGACCTACGGTGACGACGGGGCCGAGGGTACGACCCTGTACCCCGAGGAGCAGGCGCTCCTGACCCGGGCCGTGGAGAAGCGGCGCCGCGAGTTCACCGCCGTGCGCGGCTGCGCCCGGCGTGCCATGGAGAAGCTCGGCGTGGCCCCGGCGCCCATCCTGCCCGGCGAGCGCGGCGCCCCGCAGTGGCCCGCAGGCCTGATCGGCAGCATGACGCACTGCGACGGCTACAGCGCCGCCGCGCTGGCCCGCGCCACCGACCTGGCCTCCCTCGGCATCGACGCCGAACCCCACCTGGCGCTCCCCGAGGGTGTCTTCGACGCCGTGGCCCTGCCCACCGAGGTGGACAGGCTGGCCGGCCTCGGCGCCCGGATGCCCGCCGTCCACTGGGACCGGCTGCTGTTCAGCGCCAAGGAGTCGGTCTACAAGGCGTGGTTCCCGCTCACCGGGAAGTGGCTGGACTTCTCCGAGGCGGACATCGACCTCATCCTGGACCCCGGGTCCGGCGGCGGCCCCGCCCTGTCGGGGAGACTGCGCGCCGAACTCCTCGTACCGGGCCCGCTGGTCGGTGGCGACCGCCTCGGGTTCTTCGACGGGCGCTGGACCGTCCAGCGGGGCCTGGCCGCGACGGTGGTGACTGTGCCGCACGGGTCGGGCGGGTCGCAGTGACCGAGGTGCATGGCTGATGCGGTTCATGGTGACCGTGCCGCTCGGCTGAGGCGGCATGCCGTGACCGTGCTGAACGGCTGAGGCTGCTCGCGGACACCCGGCCACCCGGCTGCGCTGGATTCACAGTCGCCGTGTCGCACAGCTGACGCCGGCGCACGGCCACCGTGCCTCAGACCTGCGTCGGCTCCGGGCACCACGTGTGCAGCAGCCGGAAGAACGCCTCCTCGTTGCCCGCGAGCCCGGCCGCCGCCAGTGCCCGCTCCGCCTCGGCCAGGGCGGCGGGCGGCACCACGGGTGGTCGGCGCCCGTCCGGTGGACTGTCGAAGGCGGCTCGTACGGTCTGGAGGAGACGCAGGTACGCCTGCACGGCGGCGCGTTCGTGATCGGTCAGTACGGCGGTCGGCATCGGACGGCTCTCCCCGGGTCGGATTGTCGAAGCGGTACATGGCGGTACGTGACTCCAGCTTGCCGTCCGCCACTGACAATGCCGTTTTGGTACGCGGAGGTTCGCCCGCTTAGCGGAGGCGAAACCTCACGGAAATCCCTTGTGGGACGAGGGGCCTAGGCTGGACCGGAGAGCTGGGAACCGCTTTCTCGGCGGCTGGGAGCTGCCTCGACGGTGGCTTGGGGGCTGCCTGCACGGCGGCCTGGGAACAGGAGGCGAGCCCATGGTCGACGTACCGCCCAGGCGACCGCGGCGCACCCTGCGCTCGGTGGGTGACGGGGAGCTGCGCCTGCACCACCGCGTCGTGCACGGCTACCGGCGCGCCTACCGGATGGCGGGCGAGGGTCCGGCCCTCGTCCTGATCCACGGCATCGGCGACTCCTCGGACACCTGGGGAGAGCTGATCCCCGACCTCGCCCGCACCCACACGGTGATCGCGCCCGACCTGCTCGGCCACGGAGCGTCGGACAAGCCACGGGCCGACTACTCGGTGGCCGCGTACGCCAACGGGGTACGCGATCTGCTCACCACCCTCGACATCGAGTCCGCCACGCTGGTCGGGCACTCGCTGGGCGGCGGTGTCGCGATGCAGTTCGCCTACCAGTTCCCCGAGCGCACCGAGCGGCTGATCCTGGTCAGCGCGGGCGGCGTCGGGGGCGAGGTCAACCCCGTACTGCGCGCGGTCTCGCTGCCGGGCGCCCACCTCATGCTCTCGACACTGAGACTGCCGGGCATGCGTCTCCAAGTGGGCCTGTTCCTGCGCCTGATGAGACTCCTCGACACCGATCTGGGCCAGGACGCGCCCGAGTTGCTGACCCTCGTGGACGCGCTGCCCGACGCGACGTCCCGCAGCGCCTTCATCCGCACCCTGCGCGCCGTGGTCGACTGGCGTGGGCAGGCGGTGACCATGCTCGACCGCTGCTATCTGACCGAGGGCATGCCCACCATGCTGCTCTGGGGGGACCGGGACAGCGTGGTGCCGGTGCGGCACGCGTACGGGGCGCACAAGGCGATGCCGGGCAGCCGACTGGAGATCTTCGAGGGCGCGGGCCACTTCCCCTTCCACAGCGACCCGGCACGCTTCCTCGCCCTGGTCGAGGAGTTCACGAGTACGACGAGCCCCGCCGACTGGAGCCGTGATCACTGGCGCGAGCTGCTGCGCGCGGGCCGCCCGGGCACGGCCGTCGGACAGCCGGACACGGCCCAGAACCGCGCGCTGGAACGGGACCTGCGAGAGGCGAGCGAACGCAGCGCGACGTGACGCCGCCGCCGGTGCTCATCCGATCCGCTCGCGGGACCCCGTCGCCGCCCCGGCCTCGATCCGTTCCCGCGCTGTCGCGACGACGGGGGACCGGCGCAGGGCGATGGACATCCCCACCAGGTCCCGGGGACCGCCCGCCGAGGCGGAGGCGGAGGACGGGGCGCTGACGACCTTGCCCTCCGGATCGTCCGCCCTGGCCCGCAGCGCCGCCGTCACCATCGTCGCGTCGGCCTCGGCCCGCGCCCGGTCCGGGCCGGAGCCCGCGGCCACGGCGGCGTCGTATGCACGCGCGCGCACCTCGGGGTCGAAGTAGGGGTACAGGGCGAGCATCCCGTCGTGGATGTCGGACTCCCGCTGGGTCACCTGGAGTTCGGCGGGCGCCCACCAGGCGATCCGCACGGCGCGGTGGCCGTGGTCCCCCGCCGGCCGCAACTCCCGCCACAGCGGCCCGAGTCGACGGTACGTCGACCACGTGCTCCACACGTCCCCGATGCGCTGGCAGGCCATCGGGACGCAGAAGCCGATGGCGCAGACGAGTTCTCCGGCGGCGGACAGCGTGGGTGCGAAGTAGGTGCTCAGGTAGTCGAGGTTCCCGCCGTTCCAGCGGGCGTTGACGGCGATCAGCTTGGCCGCCGCGAAACCGATGTTGGACAGGAAGCCGACACTCATGACCAGCAGCCCGACGCGCAGCCAGCCGCTTACCTTGAGGGCCCAGCGCCAGCACACCACGGTCATCGAGACGTTCGCGACGGCGAGTGCCGTGAGGTACAGCACGATCATCTCGCGCATGTACGGCGTGTTGGCGTAGTAGGTGTCGAAGTCCCGCCGGCGTTCCATGGGCGCGTGGCCCAGCGCGAAGAGCACCACCGTCGCCGCGATGACCACGGCGTACCCGGCGATCCAACGGCGCGAGACGAGCCGCGTGTTCGGTCCGCCGCGCCAGTTGATCAGCAGCACCAGGCAGGAGGCGCTGAAGGCGCTCAGCAGGGAGTACACGATCGCCACGGAGAAGTTCGAGACCCCGGTGGCGCGGTTGACCCAGCCGATCGTCGGCGGGGCCGCGAAGAAGAACACCAGGCCGGCGAGGAGGATCAGTGCGTAGGCCGACCGCAGCAGCGGGTCGCGCCGGCCGCGCAGCACCGAAGGGCCCTTGATGACGAGGGCGACCGCCATCGCGGCCGCCGGTACGTAGTAGCTGGAGTCGTGCACGCGGCCTCAGCCCTGCGGCCCGCGGTAGCCGAGCGACGCCTCGATCCGGCCCGCGAGTCCATCGCGCCGCACTGGCCTGCGCAGCGACGAACCGGCAAGCCACGTACGGCACTTGCTGGCGAGCAACAGACCGAAGCTCTCCGCCTCCGCCTCGTCCGCGAGGTGCGACCGGGTGCGCGCGGCGACCTTGAGGACGGTCTCCTGGAGGTCCGCGGAGTCGTTGAGTAAGCGGGCCGCGACGGCCGCGCCCTCGACGTGGTGACTGCAGTGCCCGGCCTGCATGTGCCACAGCTCGTGGCCCAGGATCACCAACTGGTGGTCGGGCGCGGTGCGTTCCTCGATGACGACGAGGTCCTGCTCGGCCATGTCGAGCCAGAGCCCACTGGCGGTCCCGGGCGGGAACGCCGCCGTGCGGAACTGGACGGGGCGGCCGCGACGTCTGCTCATGGCGTCGCACAGCTCCGCGTAGAGGTCGGCGGGTTCCGCCGGTGCCGGGAGGGTCAGTTCTCCGACCAACTCCCCGCACAGGCGGCGCATTTCCCTTCGGATGCCCACAGTTCTCCCCGTGCTCACGACTCGGGCCGCTTGACGCTTTCCAAGAGCATGTCCAGCCACTCGGCGACCTTGTCCCGGTGCTGGTCGGTGGGCAACTGAGCGGCCCGCCAGGCGATTCCGCGGACACCGTGGTCGAGGAGCAGCCGCTCCAGCGGGTCGGCGGCCACCGAGGCGGCCGCGCGCTCACGGTCGGCGAGCCGTTGCAGCAGCTCCTGCTCCGAGCGCTGGAGGGCGCCCACGAGCGCCTCCGAGTCCTCGGCCGTGAGGAACCCGGCGTGCACCCTGAAGAAGCGCTGAATGGCGTCGCAGTGCTCCATGGTGGGGCGTCGGTCGCCATTGATGAGGGCCCCGGCCTGCTGCCGCGACATGCCGGCGCCGTCCGCGATCTCCTGCTGCGTGTACCGGCGGCCGTTCGGCTTGAGCCGGGTGCGGCGCAGCAGGTCCAGTCGCTGCAGGAAACGGGCCTGCAGATCGGGTTCCCCGGCGCGGCGGCCGCTCAGCAGGGCTCGCACCACGAGGTCGGGAACGCCGGACTCGGCCGACAGGCGCCGGAGGTCGAAGACCTCGGCCTGCTGCACCCCGAGCCGGTCGGCGAGTGTGGTGACCCGGGCCACGACGGCCTGCAGCAGAACCGTCGCCGTGGCGCCCGGAACTTCGAAGCCATCCGTCACCGACAGATCTCCTACATCTCTTCTCAGTTCGCTCTCATGATGGTCAGGAACCATCGGGAGACTAGCCCCTAGCTCGAACTCACATCCAGGTCTCGCCACAACTGTGGCGAGATTCAGCCGTCAACAGGCGTCAAATGCCACGATAGTTGACACGACTGTATTCCGGGCAGCAGGATCAGGGCGCCGCGTGAAGGCCGCAGAGGCAAGAGGGGTGACCTCCCGATGGCGTACCAGGCAGGATGGCAGCGGTCCCAGCCGCGACCTGTCCCCGAGAGTCTCGAAGCTCAGGCGTATCTCCAGGACTACGCCGCTCTTCTCGGGGCCGTCCCGTTCCCCTCCGTCGTCTTCGACCACCGCTGGGACGTCGTCCTGTGCAACGACGCGTTCGAGACACTTTTCGCCGGGGTCGCACCGCACCCGACGGCCATGCCGGGCGACAACTTCCTCCGGTTCGTACTGTTCCATCCGGACGCGAGCACCGTCCTGGGCGAGCACGAGTCGAGCTGGTGTCTGCCGATGCTGGCCCACTTCGCGGCCGCCGTCGAGCGGCACGACCAGGACCGCGCACTGCAGTCGATCCGCCGGGACATCGCCCAGGACCCGATCATGGACGTCGCCTACCGGCACGGTCTGCCGCACTGGATCCGCGCGGTCGGCCCGGACGGCGTCGAGCCCGACGGCGCCGTGCGCCCGCTGCTGCACCCCGACCCGCGCTGGGGTCGTACGGACTGCCGGATCGTCGGCGACACCCCCAAGTCCCTTCAGGACATGGGCTACACGCGGATGACACTGGTCCTGCGCGAGGCGCGGCAGGCGGCGACAGGCCCCCGCAAGGCGCGCAAGACCCGGAACGGCGTGGCGGAGCTGCGGGCGGTGTGAGCCCTTGGGGGCCACGGGGTAGATGCGCCGTTCAGTGGTGCGGCGACACGTGCGGCACCACCAGCACGAGCGGAACCCCGTCGCAGGGAACCAGCCGCATCCCCTCGAAGCTCTCGGCCCGCGCCCGCGTCAGCACGGATCCGAAGTCCGGCCCCTTGGTGAGCGACCCGGCCAGATGTGCGGGATCTGCGGACGCGGCCACCCGCCCCCGCGCGTTCACCAAGTAGGCCGCCCCCGGCAGCCGTTGGAGCAGCGGGATCACCGCCGACTCGAAGTGCCGCAGATAGACGTCGGCCGCGGCGACCCCCACGAAGTCGCCCTCCACATGCACGGGCGCGGACAGCGTCAGGCTGTACTCGTCGGAGCAGAGGTAGTCCACATAGGGCCCGGCGACGGCGCGCTGCCCGGTGTCGCGGGGGAGGGCGAACCAGTCCCAGTGCGTGTAGTCGGAGTACGCCGAGTGCTGCGGGTCGAGGTCGAGCAGCAGCGGTCGTACGTCCCCGCCGGCGCCCTGCTGCCACCACTCCAGCCACGCCGGTACGTCGCTCAGCAGGCCCGGCGCGGCGACGAACCCGACGCCCGACACCAACTCCTGGCGGGCGAGCCGGAGGTGGAGCCCGGGGCGCAGCGCGGCCAGGTCCGCGCTCGCGGGACGACGGCCCTGCGCGGCGACCCTGGTGAGCAGGGCCGCCGTATCGGCCCGGGTGGCGGCGACGGCCTCGAAAACGGCTTCCACGGTGGAGCGGACCTGTGCGGCCACGGCCGCCTCCGGTGTCGCGTCAAGCGTCGCCGCGGCGCCGGCCGGGGCGGGGCTCCTGCTCATGGGTGCCCTCCAGCGGACGGGGACCGGACGCGGTGCGTGGCATCGCGAGGCGCAGGGTGATGAGCCGCGCCGTCGAGTCCTGCACGCACCGCTCGGCCAGCGCTCTGGCCGATTCGTGGGCCCCATCCTGCACCGCCGAGATTACGGAGCGGTGACGGTCCGAGACCTCTTCACGATATTCGTCGTTCCCGAGCACGAGACACAACAGAGCCCCCACCTCCGTCTGGAGGGCGACCTGTTCGCGGGTCAGCCTGGCGGACTGTGCCGCCGCTGCCAGCTCGACATGAAACCGGCCGTAGACGCGGCTGCGCGCGGCAGCCTCCTCGGCGGAGGCCAACTCGTCCAGCGTGCGCCGCAGTTGCTGTAGGTCACCAGGCTCCGTGCGCTGCGCCGCGAGCCTGGCCGCCGCGCCCGACACGGCGGCCCAGTGGTCGCCCAGGTCGCGCAGCTCCTCGGTACTCCAGGCGGCCAGCCGGGCCCTGAGCCGGTCCTCACTGGGGTCCTCGGGGAGCGACACGAAGCTGCCGCCGCCGCGCCCCCTGCGGGTGATGACAAGACCCTGCTGCCGCAGCGCCATCAGGGCCTCACGCAGGGTCACGGTGGAGACGCCGAGCTGTCCGGCCAGCTCGCTCTCGCCGGGCAGCTGCTCCCCGTCGGCGAGCAGGCCGAGCTCGATGGCGTCGCCGAGCCTGCTCACGACCGTGTCGACCCGGGCCCGGTTGTCCACCGGGGTGAAAACGGCTCGCCGGACGCCTTCGCCGTTGTGCTGCTTCACGGTCACCGCCTTGTCCGTTGACTCAACCTTTACTCTAAGGGGGTCTTGAAGTTTGAACTATGACTTCATATCTTTCCACTCAACGTTCGAGTGCACCAGAAAGGTTCCCGCCCATGGAGGCAACTGCGATCCGGCTCCAGGGTCTGCGCAAGGCGTTCGGTGAGACGACCGCCGTGGCCGGAGTCGATCTGGACATTGCCGACGGAGAGTTCTTCTCGATGCTCGGTCCGTCCGGCTCCGGCAAGACCACGGTCCTGCGGATGATCGCGGGCTTCGAGAGCCCGACCTCGGGCCGCATCGAGCTGGCGGGCCAGGAGGTCACAGGCCTCGCCCCGTTCGAGCGGGACGTCCACACCGTCTTCCAGGACTACGCGCTGTTCCCGCACATGACTGTGGCGCAGAACATCGCGTACGGCCTCAAGGTCCGCAAGGTGCCCAAGGCCGAGCGGATCGAGCGGGCCCGCGAGGCGCTCGCGGGCGTACGCCTCGAAAGCTTCGGCGACCGCCGTCCCGCCCAGCTCTCCGGCGGCCAGCGGCAGCGCGTCGCGCTCGCCCGCGCCCTCGTCGGGCGCCCCCGGGTGCTGCTCCTCGACGAGCCGCTCGGCGCGCTCGACCTCAAGCTGCGCGAGCAGATGCAGGTCGAACTCAAGGCGATCCAGCGCGAGGTCGGCATCACCTTCGTCTTCGTCACCCACGACCAGGAGGAGGCCCTGACGATGAGCGACCGCATCGCCGTCTTCAACCAGGGCCGGATCGAGCAGGTCGGCACCCCGGCCGAGATCTACGAACGGCCCGCCACCCCCTTCGTCGCGGGCTTCGTCGGCACCTCGAACCTGCTCGAAGGAGCGTCCGCCGAGCAGGTCGTCGGCGCCCCGGGCACCTACAGCATCAGGCCCGAGAAGATCCGGGTTCTGAAGGAGTCCGCCATCGCGGACGAGCCGGAGCACTCCACCGCCACCGGCACCGTCGTCGAGGTCGTCTATCTGGGCGACGCCACCCGTTTCCTCGTGGACCTCGACGCGGGAGGACGCCTGACCGCGCTCCAGCAGAACCTGGAGACCTCCTCCGAGGACGTCGCCGCCTACCGCGGCACCCGCGTCCGGCTCCAGTGGCACCGCCGCCACAGCTTCAAGGTGCCGGACGCCCGCTGATCCCCACCACGCCAGGCCCCTCACGTATGGAGACACTCGTGCGCCTCAACCGAACCACCAAAGCCGCGGTAGCCGTCGCGGCGCTCCTCGCGGCCACGGCCTGCGGATCGTCCGACTCGGGCTCGTCCTCGTCCACCGGCCTCAACCCCCCTGACCTCAAGGCTCAGTCCGAGCTCGGCAAGACCGAGGGCGAGGTCAACCTCATCGCCTGGGCCGGCTATGTCGAGGACGGCTCCAACGACCCCGAGGTCGACTGGGTCAGCGACTTCGAGAAGCAGACCGGCTGTCAGGTCAACACGAAGACCGCGGCCAGCTCCGACGAGATGGTCAAGCTGATGAAGACCGGCCAGTACGACGCCGTCTCCGCCTCCGGCGACGCGTCCCTGCGCCTCATAGCCTCCGGCGACGCGGCCCCCGTCAACACCGACCTCGTGCCCAACTACAAGGACGTCTTCAGCGGCCTGAAGCAGCAGGCGTGGAACTCCGTCGACGGTACGGCGTACGGCATTCCGCACGGGCGCGGCGCCAACCTGCTGATGTACAACACCGAGAAGGTCTCGCCCGCACCCACCTCCTGGTCGGCCGTCTTCGACGACGCGTCCCAGTACAAGGGCCACGTCACGGCGTACGACTCCCCGATCTACATCGCCGACGCCGCCCTGTATCTCAAGGCGACCAAGCCGGAGTTGAAGATCGAGGACCCCTACGCGCTGGACCAGGACCAGTTCGACGCCGCCGTCGACCTGCTGAAGAAGCAGAACGCCAACGTCGGCGAGTACTGGAGCGACTACCTCAAGGAGATCTCCGCCTTCAAGAGCGGTGACTCCGTGGTCGGCACCACCTGGCAGGTCATCGCCAACCTCGCCGAGGGCGAGGGCGCCAAGGTGAAGGCGATCGTGCCGAAGGAGGGCTCCACCGGCTGGTCCGACACCTGGATGCTCTCCGCGAAGGCCGAGCACCCCAACTGCGCCTACAAGTGGATGGACTGGATCATCTCGCCGAAGGTGAACGCCCAGGTCGCCGAGTACTTCGGTGAGGCCCCCGCCAACGCCAAGGCGTGCGACGAGACCAGCGACGCGAGCTTCTGCGACACCTTCCACGCCACCGACGAGAGCTACTTCAAGAACATCGCGTTCTGGAACACGCCCATCGAGCAGTGCCTCGACGGACGCACCGACGTGAAGTGCGTGCCCTACGCCAAGTGGGTCCAGGCCTGGACCGAGATCAAGGGCTGAGCGATGACTTCTTCCGTGCAGGCCGCCGGACGGTCCCCCGTCCGGCGGCTCGCCGGGACCCTGCACCGCCGACCCCGGCTCAGGCTGTCCCTGCTGCTGACCGCCCCGCTGCTCTGGCTGGCGGTGCTCTACCTCGGCTCACTGGCCGTGCTGTTCATCTCGGCGTTCTGGACGACGGACTCGTTCACCTCCGAGGTCGTGAAGGTCTGGGCGACCGACAACTTCGAGGCGCTGTTCACCACACCCGTCTTCCGCCAGGTGATCCTGCGCAGCGTCGGCGTGGCGCTCGCGGTCACCGCCCTGTGCGCGGTGATCGCCTTCCCGGTCGCCTTCTTCACGGCCCGGATCGCCAAGCCGAAGTGGCGCCCGCTGCTCGTGGTCGCCATCCTCACGCCGCTGTGGGCGAGTTACCTCGTCAAGGTGTACGCCTGGCGGCTGATCCTCTCTCAGGGAGGCCTCGCCGACTGGATGTTGAAGCCGCTGGGGCTGAGCGGACCGGGGTACGGGCTGACCGCGACGGTCATCGCGCTGACCTACCTCTGGCTGCCGTACATGATCCTGCCGATCCACACGGCACTGGAGCAGCTGCCCGCCAACCTGCTTGACGCGTCGGCGGACTTGGGTGCGCGCGCCGGACGCACTTTCCGCTCCGTGGTCCTGCCGATGGTCCTGCCGTCCGTGGCGGCCGGCTCGGTCTTCACCTTCTCGCTCAGCCTCGGCGACTACATCACCGTGCAGATCGTCGGCGGCAAGAGCCAGCTCATCGGCAACCTCGTCTACTCCAACATCGAACTCAACCTGCCCATGGCCGCCGCGCTCGGCACCGTGCCCGTCGTGGTCATCGTGCTCTACCTGCTCGCGATGCGCCGCACCGGCGCCCTGAGCAGTCTCTGAGGAGCCCGCTGTGCAACTGTCCCGTTCCGCGCGCATCGCGCTGCGCGTCGCCGCAGGGCTCGGCTTCGCGGTCATCTACGTCCCGCTCGCGCTCGTCCTGGTCAACTCCTTCAACCCGGACCGCAGCGCGAGCTGGCCGCCGCCAGGGCTCACCTTCCACTGGTGGTCGGTCGCCTGGGAGAACACGGGCGCCCGCGAGGCGCTCTGGGTCTCCGTCAAAGCGGGGCTCGGCGCCACCGCCATCGCCCTGGTGCTCGGCACGCTGATCGCGTTCGCGGTGGCCCGGCACCGCTTCTTCGGCCGCGACGCCATCTCCTTCGTGGTCGTCCTGCCGATCGCGCTGCCCGGCATCGTAACCGGCATCGCGCTCAACTCGGCGTTCAGCACCGTACTCGAGCCGCTCGGCGTCGGCCTCGGCATGTTCACCGTGGTCGTCGGCCATGCCACCTTCTGCATCGTCGTCGTCTTCAACAACGTCGTCGCGAGACTGCGCCGCACCTCCGGCAGTTACGAGGAAGCGGCCATGGACCTGGGAGCCGACACCTTCCGGGCCTTCGTCGACATCACCTTCCCGCTGATCCGCTCGGCGCTCCTCGCGGGCGGACTGCTCGCCTTCGCGCTCTCCTTCGACGAGATCGTGGTGACGACGTTCACGGCCGGACCCGGCATCGAGACCCTGCCGATCTGGATCTTCAACAACATGACACGGCCCCAACAGGCACCGGTCGTGAACGTCGTGGCGGCGGTCCTCGTCCTGCTCTCGGTGATTCCGATCTACGTGGCCCAGCGGCTGTCTGCGGACACGGCGACGGAGAGCAGGATCTGACACGGTGACCGAGAGCGGGATCTGAACCGGTGACCGAGAGCAGGATCTGAACCGGCTGGGCGCTATCCGGCGAACTCCCGCATCCACGCCTCCACTTCGGCGGCCGAGCGCGGGAGCCCCGCCGACAGGTTCTCGTACCCGTCCGCCGTCACCAGCAGGTCGTCCTCGATCCGGACGCCGATGCCACGCCACTCCTCGGGCACCGTCAGGTCGTCGGGCTGGAAGTAGAGGCCGGGCTCGACGGTGAGCACCATGCCCGGTTCCAGTACTCCGTCGACGTACTCCTCGTTTCGGGCCTTCGCGCAGTCGTGGACGTCGAGTCCCAGCATGTGGCCGGTGCCCGCCATGGTGAAGCGCCGCTGCAGACCGAGTTCGTACGCCCGCTCGGCCGGGCCCTCGATGAAGCCCCACGCCACGAGGCGCTCGGCCATCGACCGCTGAGCCGCCTCGTGGAAGTCCCGGTAGTCCGCGCCAGGCTTCACAGCGGCCATGCCGGCCTCCTGGGCCTCGTACACCGCGTCGTAGATCTCGCGCTGGAGCGGGGTGAACGTGCCGTCGATGGGGAGCGTGCGCGTGACGTCGGCGGTGTAGAGGGTGCGGGTCTCCACGCCCGCGTCGAGCAGGAGGAGTTCGCCCGGCCGGACCGGGCCGTCGTTGTCCGTCCAGTGCATGATCGTGGCGTGCTCGCCGGCGGCACAGATGGAGCCGTAGCCGACGTCGTTGCCCTCGACGCGGGCGCGGCGGAAGAAGGTGCCCTCGATCCACCGCTCGGAGGTGGCGACCGCCTGCGACAACTCCCGTACGACATCGGTGAATCCGCGCACGGTGGCGTCCACGGCGCGGCGCATCTCGCCGATCTCCCACGCGTCCTTGACCAACCGCAGCCCGGACACCGCCTCTTCGAACTCGGCGTCCCGCTCGTCGTCCGTGGCAAGCGCTGCGTCGAGCACGGCGTCGTGGCCCCGTACGAGACGGGTCGGTACGCCGGTGTCCTTCAAGTCCTCGGCGATCGTACGGATGTCACGGCACGGCAGGCCGAGCACTCGCTCCGACTCGGCGAGGGAGCGACGACGGCCCATCCACAGCTCGGCCGTCTTGCCCGTCCAGAACTCGTCGCTGTCCCGGGTGTCGCGGGGGAGCTGGTAGCAGTGCGCGTCGTGACCGCCGTCCGCGCGCGGCTCCAACACCAGGGCCCCGTCCCGGGCCTGATCCCCCGTCAGATGGACATAGCCGGAATACGGGCGGAACGGGTAGGGGGTGTCGTTCGAGCGGGTCTTGAGGCTTCCGGAGGGGACGACGAGGCGCTCGCCCGGGAAGCGGGCGGAGAGCGCGGCGCGGCGGCGGGCCGCGTAGGGCGTCTGTTCGTTCGGCTGGAGGTCACGCTTTTCGGTGTCGGCCCAGCCCGTCCTCATCAGGGCGGAGAGCTCCGCGGAGACACCTTGGTAGAGGCCGTTCTTTCGACCCTTGGCCACGGTCAGGCACCTTCTTCTGCAGTCTTTTTCGGGTTTCGGGTGAGGCGTGACCGAGCCTAGATGCCCTTGGCCGAAAAGGAAACATGTGACATAGTACTGACGTGACCAAGCGACTGACCTGCGATGTCGTGGTCGTCGGAGCCGGAATGGTGGGCGCGGCAAGCGCCCTCTACGCGGCTCGGGCGGGCCTGGACGTCGTCCTCGTGGACCGCGGCCCGGTGGCCGGCGGTACCACCGGCTCGGGCGAGGGCAATCTGCTCGTCTCCGACAAGGAGCCGGGCCCCGAGCTGGAACTCGCCCTGCTCTCGGGGAGGTTGTGGACCGACCTCGCCCAGGAGGTGGGGGAGGCCATCGAGTACGAGGCCAAGGGCGGCCTCGTCGTGGCAGCCACGCCCGAGGGGCTGGCCGCGCTGGAGACCTTCGCGGTCGGGCAGCGCGCCGCCGGGGTCGAGGCCGCAACGGTCGCCGCCGGTCAACTCCACGACCTGGAGCCCCACTTGGCGCCCGGCCTCGCGGGCGCCGTCCACTACCCGCAGGACGCCCAGGTGATGCCGACGCTGGCCGCCGCCCATCTCGTACGCGCCTCGGGTGCCCGCCTGCTCACCGGCCGGACGGTCACGGAGGTGCTGCGCACGGCGGACGGAGCGGTGCGCGGTGTCCGTACGGACAAGGGGGAGATCCACGCCCCGGTCGTCGTGAACGCGGCCGGTACCTGGGGCGGAGAGCTGGCCGCGCTCGCCGGAGTCTCCCTTCCCGTGCTTCCCCGGAGAGGCTTCGTCCTCGTCACCGAACCTCTGCCCCGCATGATCCGCCACAAGGTGTACGCCGCCGACTATGTGGCCGACGTCGCGAGCGACTCGGCCGCACTGCAGACCTCGCCGGTCGTGGAGGGGACGGCCGCGGGGCCCGTGCTGATCGGCGCGAGCCGTGAACGGGTCGGCTTCGACCGGACGTTCTCGCTGCCGGTCGCCCGGGCCCTCGCCGGGGGCGCCACGCGCCTCTTCCCCTTCCTGGAGAAGGTGAAGGCGATGCGCGGGTACCTGGGCTTCCGCCCCTATATGCCCGACCATCTGCCCGCGATCGGTCCCGACGCGCGGGTGCCGGGCCTCTTCCACGCCTGCGGGCACGAGGGTGCGGGCATCGGGCTCGCGACCGGTACCGGGTACTTGATCGCCCAGGTGCTGAGTGGCAAGTCCCCGGATCTCGACCTCGGACCGTTCCGGCCCGACCGCTTCCCCTCTCCCGCGCCCGAGGAGGCCCAGTGAGTTCCCGTACCCCGCTGGAACTGGCCGACGCCCGGCCCGGACCGGCCTTCACGGTCACGCTCGACGGACGCGAGATCGAAGCCCTGCCCGGACAGACCGTCGCCGCCGCACTCTGGGCCGCGGGCGTCACCTCCTGGCGCACCACCCGGGGCGAAGGACGTCCGCGCGGCGTCTTCTGCGGCATCGGTGTCTGCTTCGACTGCCTGGTGACGGTCAACGGCCGCCCCAATCAACGGGCTTGCCTGCTGCCGCTGAACCCGGGGGACGCCATCCGCACACAGGAAGGAACCGGTCACGATGGCTGAGGGAACCCGCCTGGCCGTGATCGGCGCCGGCCCCGCGGGGCTCGCCGCCGCGCTCGCCGCCGCCGCGCGAGGTGTCCACGTGACGGTGATCGACTCCGGTGCGGAGGCCGGCGGCCAGTTCTACCGGCAGCCCGCCGAAGGCCTCGGCGCCCGTCGCCCCCAGGCCCTGCACCACCAGTGGCGCACCTGGGAGCGGCTGCGCGACGGACTCGGCGCGCACATCGCCAGTGGACGCGTGGTCCACCTGACGGAACATCATGTGTGGTTCGTGGAAACGGACTTGAACGGATTCACCGTCCACGCCCTGCTCGGACCCGAGCAGGAGGAGCCCGCCGAGGTCCACGCCGACGCCGTACTGCTCGCCACCGGTGGATACGAGAAGGTGCTGCCCTTCCCCGGCTGGACCCTGCCCGGTGTGGTGACCGCGGGTGGCGCGCAGGCCATGCTCAAGGGCGGGCTGGTCCTGCCGGGCCGTACCGCCGTGGTGGCGGGCACCGGGCCGCTGCTGCTGCCGGTCGCCACCGGGCTCGCCGCGGCGGGTGCCGAGGTCGCCGCGCTCGTGGAGTCCGCGGACCCGAAGGCGTTCGTGCGGCAGGGCGGGACGTTCGCGGCGTATCCGGCCAAGATCGCGGAGGGCGCCCAGTACGCGGCCGAGCTGCTGCGGCACCGGGTGAAGACCCTCGTGCACCACACCGTGGTCGAGGCGCACGGCGGGGACCGGCTGAGCGCCGTGACCATCGCCGCCCTCGACGCCGACGGCCGGGTACGGCCCGGCACCGAACGGCGCATCCCCTGCGACACGCTCGCCGTCGGCCACGGCATGCTGCCGCACACCGACCTCGCGGAGGCGCTCGGCTGCCGTATCGACGGGCTCGACGTGCACGTCGACGACGAGCAGCGCACCGACGTTCCCGGAGTCTGGGCGGCCGGCGAGACCACCGGCATCGGCGGCGCCGCCCTCTCGCTCGCCGAGGGCCACATCGCGGGACGCTCGATCGCGGCCCGGCTCTCCGGCGCCGAACCGGACCCGCGCGGCTGGGCGGCCGCAGCGAGGACCCGTACGAAACTGCGGAAGTTCTTCGCGGCCGTCGACGGCGCCTACGCGCCGCCCGCGCACTGGACCGAGCTGATCACCGACGACACGGTCGTCTGCCGCTGCGAGGAGGTCACCGGCGGTGCGATCCGCGAGGCCGTCGGCGAACTGGGCGCGGGCGATGTACGCACGGTGAAGCTGCTGACCCGGGCCGGTATGGGCTGGTGCCAGGGCCGGGTGTGCGGTCCCGCTGTCGCGGGGCTCGCCGGATGCGAACTCACGCCGTCACGGCGGCCGTTCGCCCGGCCCGTACCGCTCGGGGTGCTGGCCCGCGCGGGGGAGTCCGAGGAACCCTGAGCCCCGCACCGGGCAGGGCGCCTCGGCCCGTGATTACCAGCAACCTATGGCTGATTACCAGCAACCCATGACTGCCAGTAAAATGTCACACCCTATTGAGATGGGACCGCTCATGACCACCACCGAGAACCGCCCCTGGCGCGGAGTCCTCGTCGCCACGGCCCTTCCGTTGAACGACGACCTCTCCGTCAACTACGAGAAGTTCGCCGAGCACTGTGCCTGGCTCGTCGAGAACGGCTGTGACGGCGTCGTACCGAACGGCTCCCTCGGCGAGTACCAGGTGCTCACGCCCGAGGAGCGCGCCAAGGTCGTGGAGACGGCCGTGGCCGCCATCGGCGGCTCCCGTGTGATGCCCGGCGTCGCCGCCTACGGCTCCGCCGAGGCACGCCGCTGGGCCGAGCAGGCCCGCGACGCCGGCTGCGCGTCCGTGATGCTGCTGCCGCCGAACGCCTACCGCGCCGACGAGCGCTCCGTCCTCGCCCACTACGAGGAGGTCGCCAAGGCGGGCGTCCCGATCGTGGCGTACAACAACCCCATCGACACCAAGGTCGACCTGGTCCCCGAACTGCTGGCGAAGCTGCACGCCGCGGGCCACATCCACGGCGTCAAGGAGTTCTCCGGCGACGTACGCCGCATCTACCAGATCCAGGAGCTGGCCCCCGAGCTGGACGTCCTGATCGGCGCCGACGACGTCCTCTTGGAGCTGGCGATCGCCGGCGCGAAGGGCTGGGTCTCCGGTTACCCGAACGCGCTGCCCAAGGCCACCGTGGAGCTCTACCACGCGGCGGTCGAGGGCGATCTGAAGACCGCGCTGCCGCTCTACCGGAAGCTGCACGCGCTGCACCGCTGGGACTCCAAGGTCGAGTTCGTGCAGGCCATCAAGCTGTCCATGGACATCGTCGGCCGGCACGGCGGCCCGGTCCGGCCGCCGCGGGTCCCGCTGCTTCCGGAGCAGGAGGCCGCGGTGCGCGCCGCGACCGAGAAGGCCGTCGCCGACGGTCTCGCCTGACCGTCGCCGGTGGTACGGGACCGGGTGCGGCCGGTCCCACACCGACCGACGGGCGCGACGGGCGGCCCTCACCGACCGCCGCGCCCGTCACCCCTCCACCTCTTCATCCGTGTCCCACGTTCAAGGGAGCAGCTCGGACATGCGCAGCAAACTCGTCCTGCACGCCGTCGACTCGCACACCGAGGGAATGCCGACCCGGGTGATCACCGGCGGCATCGGCACCATCCCCGGCGCGACCATGAACGAGCGCCGGCTCTACTTCCGTGAGCACCGTGACCACATCAAGCAGCTCCTGATGAACGAGCCGCGCGGGCACTCGGCGATGAGCGGCGCGATCCTCCAGCCGCCCACCCGCCCCGACTGCGACTACGGGGTCATCTACATCGAGGTCTCCGGCTATCTCCCGATGTGCGGCCACGGGACCATCGGTGTCGCCACCGTCCTCGTCGAGACGGGGATGGTCGAGGTCGTCGAGCCCGTCACCACCATCCGCCTGGACACCCCGGCGGGCCTCGTCGTCGCCGAGGTCGCGGTGGAGGACGGCGCGGCGAAGGCGGTGACGCTGAAGAACGTCCCCTCGTTCTCCGCAGGCCTCGACCGCAAGATCACGCTTTCCGACGGCCGGACGGTGACGTACGACCTGGCCTACGGCGGCAACTTCTACGCGATCCTGCCGCTGGAGCAGTTCGGGCTGCCCTTCGACCGGACCCGCAAGGACGACATCCTCGCCGCCGGTCTGTCGCTGATGGAGGCGATCAACGCGGAGGAGGAGCCCGTCCACCCCGAGGACCCGTCCATCCGCGGCTGCCACCACGTCCACCTCATCGCCCCCGGCGCCACGGCACGGCACTCCCGCCATGCGATGGCGATCCACCCCGGCTGGTTCGACCGCTCGCCCTGCGGTACGGGTACGAGCGCGCGCATGGCGCAGCTTCACGCCCGCGGCGAACTCCCCCTGAACACCGAGTTCGTGAACGAGTCCTTCATCGGGACGCAGTTCACGGGACGGCTGCTCGGCACCACCGAGGTTGCCGGGATCCCGGCCGTACTGCCGAGCTTCACCGGTCGCGCCTGGGTGACCGGCACCGCCCAGTACCTGCTGGACCCCTCCGACCCCTTCCCCGCCGGATTCATCCTCTAGACCCCTCCGACCCGTTCCCCGCCGGATTCATCCTCCAGACCCCTCCGACCCGTTCCCGGCCGGACTCATCCTCTAGACCCACGGGTCCCAGGAGCGCACCACATGACCCTCGTCGTCAGCCACAACCCCGCCCGCCCCGCCGACATCCTGACCGAAACGCCCGCCACCGGACGCCAGGGTGTGCTCGCCGCGGTCGAGCGCGCCCGTGCCGCCTCCCGCCTCTGGGCCCAGGGCGGCGCCGCGCGCCGTGCCGCCGCCCTGCACGCGGCTGCCGAGCGCGTCGAGCAGGCGGGCGACGAACTCGCCGCGCTCGTCGTCCGCGAGGTCGGCAAGCCCATCACCGAAGCACGCGGCGAGATCGCCCGCGCCGTCGCGATCCTGCGTTACTACGCACAGCAGCCTTACGACCCGGTCGGCTCCGTCCACGAACCGGCGGCCGGGGCAGGACTGCTGTTCACCCGGCGCGCCCCGCACGGCGTCGCCGGGCTGATCACGCCCTGGAACTTCCCGCTCGCCATCCCCCTCTGGAAGGCCGCGCCCGCGCTCGCCACCGGCAACGCGGTCGTGCTCAAGCCCGCACCGCCCGCCACCGCCTGCGCGCTGCGGCTCGCCGAACTCCTCGACGGAGTGCTTCCGGAGAGCGTGTTCACGGTCGTGCCCGGCGGGGCCGAGGAGGGCATGGCGCTGGTCGACGGCGCCGACGTCGTCTCCTTCACCGGCTCCACCGCGGTCGGCCGGGCCGTCGTACAGGCCGCGACCGCGAGCGGCACTCCGGTACAGGCGGAGATGGGCGGCCAGAATGCCGCCCTCGTGCTGCCCGACGCCGACGTGGAGACGACCGCGGCGCAACTCGCCGCCGCCGTCGCCGGATTCGCGGGCCAGAAGTGCACGGCCACCAAGCGGATCATCGCGGTCGGCGACCCGGGGCCGCTCCGGGACGCCCTGATCGGCGCGCTGAACGCCCTGCGCACAGGAGACCCCGCCGACCCGGACACCGTGTGCGGCCCGCTCATCTCCGCCGCGGCCCGCGACGCCGTCCTCGCCGCGGCATCCGGGGGGCGCTTGCTGACCGGGGGAGTACGCCCGGCCGGACTCGACGGCTGGTACGCCGCACCGACCCTCGTGGACCGGCTCCCCGAGGGCCACCTGCTGGCCACCGAAGAGGTCTTCGGGCCGATCGCCGCGCTCAGCTCGGCGCCCGACCTGGACACCGCGATCGCCTGCGCGGGCTCCGTGGCCCACGGCCTGGTCTCGTCCGTGCACACCGCCGACCTGGACGCCGCCCTGCGCTGCGCCGACCGGCTCGCCACCGGCATGGTCAAGGTCAACGCCCCCACCACCGGCGTCGACTTCCATCTGCCCTTCGGCGGCGAGAAGGCCTCCAGCCACGGCCCGCGCGAGCAGGGCAAGGCGGCCCTCGACTTCTACACCAGGACCCGCACGGTCACGATGCTCTCCGCCGCATAGATACTGGTAGCACGTGACATTGCATATGCCCGTACCAGGAGGACAACGACCCATGGCCGCCCAGCGCACCAGCGCCCCGCCCGCCGCTCCCGACCTGCCCTCGCTGGGCGGCAAGAAGAGCAGCTACCGCGAGCGTGTCGCGGACGCGCTGCGCGCCGCGCTGATCGCCGGTGAACTGCGCGCCGGCGAGGTCTACTCCGCGCCCACCCTCGCCGCCCGCTTCGGCGTCTCCGCGACCCCGGTGCGCGAGGCCATGCTCGACCTCGCCAAGGAAGGCCTCGTCGACACGGTCCCGAACAAGGGCTTCCGGGTCACCGCGGTCTCCGAGAAGCAGCTCGACGAATACACCCACATCCGCTCGCTGATCGAGATCCCCACCACCGTCGAGCTCGCCACGACGGCCGATCCGGTCGCACTTGAGGCCCTGCGGCCCGTGGCCCAGGAGATCGTGACGGCTGCGGCGGCCGGTGACCTCATCGCGTACGTCGAGGCCGACATCCGCTTCCACCTCGGACTGCTCGCCCTCGCGGGCAACGCGCACCTGGTCGAGGTCGTCGGCGACCTGCGCAAGCGCTCCCGCCTCTACGGCCTGAACGCCCTCGTCGAAGCGGGCCGCCTGGAGGACTCCGCCGAGGAGCACCTGGAACTCCTCGACGCGCTGCTCGCCCGCGACAAGGAGGCCGTACGCGCCGTCATGACGCGGCACCTCGGGCATGTACGGGGCCTGTGGGCCGCCGAGTCCGAGTAACTGCCTGTGAATTGAACTGAGTTAAGGAACAGTGTGCCCGCCCTGACCCGAACCGAGGCCGAGGCACGGGCCCGGCTGCTGACCGTCCACCGCTACACCGTCCACCTCGATCTCACCGGCGGGGACGAGGAGTTCGGCTCCCGTACGGAGATCGGCTTCACCGCCCGCGAGGGCGCCGACACCTTCGTCGAGCTGAAGCCCTCGACCCTCCACAGGGCCGTCCTCGACGGGCGGCCACTCGATCCGGCCACACTCACCGACGGGCGTCTCCCGCTCACCCTCACGTCGGGCGAGCACACCCTGCTGGTCGAGGCAGACATGCGCTACTCCCGCACGGGGGAGGGTCTGCACCGCTTCACCGACCCGGCCGACGGCGAGACATACGTCCACAGCCAGGCGTTCCTCGACCAGGCCCAGCGGATCTTCGCCTGCTTCGACCAGCCGGACCTCAAGGCGGTCTTCGACGTCCAGGCCGCCGTGCCGGCCGGATGGACGGCACTCGGCAACAGCGTCGGCGCCGAACTGTGCGAGGACATCTGGGAGTTCGAGCCCACGCCACCCCTCTCCACTTACCTCTTCGCCCTGGCCGCGGGCTCCTGGCACTCCGTCCGCACCGAGCACGCGAACCTGCCCTTCGGCCTGCACTGCCGCCGCTCGCTCGCCCCGCACCTCGATGCGGCCGAACTTTTCGAGATCACCCGACGCTGCTTCGACCGGTACGCTCAACTCTTCGCCGAGCCCTACCCGTTCGACTCCTACGACCAGATCTTCGTACCGGAGTTCAACGGCGGAGCGATGGAGAACCCGGGCCTGGTCGCGTACAAGGAAGCCTTCCTCTTCCGCTCCGAACCCACCCCGTACGAACGCGGCTACCGCACCAAGACCCTCGCGCACGAGATGGCCCACATGTGGTTCGGCGACCTGGTCACCATGCGCTGGTGGGACGACCTGTGGCTGAACGAGTCGTTCGCCGACCTCATGGCTTATGAAGTGACCGGCGCCTGGCCCGAGTTCACGGTCCACCGCAAGACCTGGGGCTACGACGCCGACCAACGCCCCTCGACCCACCCGGTCGCCCCCGCCGCCGTACCCGACACGGCCGCCGCCCTCCTCAACTTCGACGGCATCTCCTACGCCAAGGGTGCCTCCGCCCTCCGCCAACTCTCCGTCTGGCTCGGCGAGTCCACCTTCCGCGCCGGAGTCGACGCCCACCTCACCCGCCACCGCTTCGGCAACGCCTCACTCGCCGACCTCGTCGACACCCTGACCGAGGTGTCCGGCCGCGATGTGCGGACCTGGGCGGAGGCGTGGCTGCGGACCACTGGCGTGGACACGATCCGTGCGGAGTGGGCCCCGGAGGGGCCGAGCGGGACCTGGCCCGGCCGCGAGCCGGACGGCGTCACCGCGACCGGCACACGGGTGTCCGAGAGCGCCGCCTCCGTCGCGGAACCTACGTCGGAACGTGCCGGTGGGGCCCGCCGGGGTGGGCCGGGAGGCGTCGCCCCGGGGTGTGCGCTCTGGGGCGACGGTTCCTCCTCGGAGCCTGCGCCGGAACGTGCCGGTGGTGCCCGTGAGGGGGAGCTGGGCGGCGTCGCCGCGGGCGGCGGGCGGGTGGGCGAGGGTGTCACCTCTGTCCCGGAGCCGACGCCGGTCCGTGCCGGTGGGGCCCGCCGGGGTGGGCCGGGAGGCGTCGCCCCGGGGTGTGCACTCTGGGGCGACGGTTCCTCCTCGGAGCCTGCGCCGGAGTGTGCCCGTGGGGCCTGCGAGGGCGAGCCGGACGGCGTCGCCTCCGGGTGCCCGCGCGGGCACATCGGCTCCGCCCGCACCGACGGAACGGACGCCGATGCAACCCTCGCCGTGCGCAGCACCGGCGCCCGACCGCACCGCCTCGCCCTCGGCCTCTACGACTACGACGACCGGAGCCGCCTCGTCCTGCGTGAGCGGATCCTTGCCGAGCCCGGTGGGACGTACGACCTCGTGCGGCGCCCTGTCCTGCTGCTGCCCAATGACGGTGATCTCACCTACGCCAAGGTGCGTCTCGACGCCGGCTCATGGGCCGCCGTCACGGCGTCGTTGTCGTCGATCGAGGACCCGGGGACCCGCGCGGTGCTGTGGACCGTCGCCCGCGACCTCGTTCGCGACGGTGAACTCCCGCCCACCGCCTACCTGGAGCTCGTCGCCCGGCACCTGCCGTACGAGAGCGACCCGGTTCTCACCGAGAGCGTTCTCGGCTTCGCCCGCACCACGGTCGCCGACCAATACGTGAACCCGGGACAGCGCCCGGCCGCGCTGGCCGGCCTCGCGGACGTGTGCCGAGCCCTCCTTGGCACGGACCGGCACGCGGCCGCCCTGCGTACCCTCATCGACTCGACCTCCGCCGACGAGCTGCCGGACGTACCCGAGGGCGACCTCGAACTCCGCTGGCGGGCCCTGCTGCGCCGCTGTGTGCTCGGGGCGGCGGACGAGAAGGAGATCGACGCGCTGGAGGCGGACGACCGCACGGCCGTCGGCCGCGAGGGTGCCGCCCGCTGCCGGGCCGCGCTGCCCGGCAGGGCGGCCAAGGAGGCGGCTTGGCGCGCGCTGTTCGGCGACGAGCTGCCCGTACCGCTCCTTGCAGCCACCGGCCAGGGCTTCTGGCAGCCCGAACAGGCGGATGTGACCGAGGAGTTCGCACCGCGCTGGTTCGACGCGGCGACCGCGCTCGCCGAACGCCGGGGCCCCGCCGTGGCCGCCGCGCTGGCCCGGCACACGTTCCCCGCCCACACGGCGTCCGCAGCAGTCCTCGGGGCCGGTGAGCGGTGGCTGGAGCGCGGAAACCCCGCACCGGCCCTGCGGCGCGGGGTCACCGACCGGCTCGACGACCTGCGCCGTGCCGTGTCCGTACGAGGACCGGGCGGCGGTGCCGCCCCCTGACCGAGCAGTGCGTGGTGCTTGGCGAGCGCAAACGGATCTTCCTCGCCGCTCACAGGATTTCGACGGGTATCACCCAGCTCGCCGACAGCTTCCGGTCCATCATGCAGACACCCGTGGCCACACCCTGACACCGTCCCTACCCTGGGCCGATGCAGCTGGAACTGCGTCACCTGCGGACCCTGCGGACCGTCCGCGACCATGGCAGCCTCAACCGCGCCGCCGCCGCACTCGGCGTGTCCCAGCCCGCGCTGACCAACCAGCTCAAGCGGATAGAGGAGTCGCTGGGCGGCGCGGTGTTCCGGCGCGGCACCAGGGGCGTCGAGCCCACCCCGTACGGCGAGTTCATCCTCGCGAAGGCACGCACGGCGCTGTCCGCCTTCGACGACATCCTCGCCGCCCACCCGGACGAGACGCCGGTCCGCGCCGTCCGGCTCGGCACGGTCGCGAGCCCCATGGCCCTCGACCTCGCCGACCGGCTCGGCTTCCTGCTGTCCGGCGCGCCCGTCACCGTACGGACCGAGGGTGCGGTGCGGACGCTGCTGGAGATGGTGGCAGGGCAGCAGCTCGAATGTGCCGTCGTCGGCGACTACCCGGGCTACGACGCGCGCCCCGAACCGCCCGTCGAGTACCGCCTGATCGCCGTCGAGCCGGTCTTCATCGCCGTCGGCGCGCATCATCCGCTGGCCGCGCGCGACGAGGTCGACCTCGACGAGCTGGCCGAGGAGACCTGGGTGCTGCCGCCGTCCGACGGCATGGGCTGGCCCGAGCACCTGGTCGACACCTGCGAGGCGCGCGGCTTCACACCCCGCGTCCGCTACCGCCTCGTCGACAACTCGCTGCGCCGCGAACTCATCGCCACCGGACGGGCGGTGAGCCCGGTTCAGCCCACCTTCCGCACCGACGCCGGCATCACCGTGCGCCCCATCAAGGGCGACCCGATGTGGATGCGCTACCACCTGGTGTGGCACGGCAAGGGGCCCCTCGCACCCTACGGCGACGAGCTGGTGCGGCTGGCGCAGCAGTCGTACACCGCCACCATGGAGAACGCCTCCGGATATCTGGCGTGGGCCGCGCGGCGCGGCGGTATGGCGGGTAACGGTACGGAGTAGGGAATATCACGGCAGCGCAACAACGAGGGGTATAACTCCTGGGAGTTATAGCGAGCTGGCATTACCCGGCCCCCTGGAGGGCGTGCCAAAGTCCGGCCATGCGCCTCACCCTCAACCGTTCGGCGGACGTTTCCGCTGATGACACCTCCGCGATCACTCCCGCCGCCCCGGCCACGGGACGCACGGGACGCTCGCCGAAGGCTCTGGCCTGGGCCCGGCTGCGGCGCGACCGCGTGGGGATGGTCTCGGGCGCGGTGGTCCTGTTCTTCTTCGTCGTCGCTCTCGCGGCTCCGCTGATCTCGGCGGTGTACGGCAAGGACCCGTACACGCTGTACGGCACCGACATCCCGGGCCTGCTCAACGAGTTCAACTACCCGGTCAAGCCCAACGGCGGCATCGACGGCGAGTTCTGGCTCGGCATCGAGCCGCAGCTCGGCCGCGACGTACTCACCCAGCTCCTGTACGGCATCCGCACCTCGCTGCTGATCGCCGCCGCGGTCGTCGTGATCGTCACGGTCGTCGGCAGCCTCGTCGGCATCGCGGCCGGCTACCTCGGCGGCAGGGCCGACTTCGTGATCAGCCGGATCATCGAGGTCACCATCGCGTTCCCGTCGACCCTGCTGTTCATCGCGGTCACCCCGATCGTGCTCTCGTACTTCGTCGCCTCCGACGAGAACACCCCGACCTGGATGCGGGTCGCCACCCTGGTCATCGCACTGTCGCTGTTCGGCTGGACGCGGATCGCCCGGCTGCTGCGCGGCCAGGTCCTCTCCCTCCGCGAGAGCGAGTACATCAAGGCGGCCAAGGTGTACGGCGCGAGCCCCTGGCGGATCGTCACCAGGGAGCTGCTGCCCAACCTCTGGACGCCGATCCTGGTGTTCGTCACCCTCGACCTCCCCGCGATCGTGACCTCCGAGGCCGCCCTGTCCTTCCTCGGCGTCGGCATCCAGGAGCCCACCCCCGACTGGGGCCGCATGATCAAGCAGGGTGCCTCCTACTACCTGGACGACTTCACGTTCATGGCCGTCCCCGGCGTCGCGATGATCGTCTTCGTCGTCGCCTTCAACCTCTTCGGCGACTCGGTCCGCGACGCGCTGGACCCCAAGTCCCACCGCTGACCCACCAGTTGAAGCCTCCCCGCCTTGCCACCACCCTGCCGTTTTCTCCCGTACCCGAGAATGGAACACCCGACATGAACCGCCGACTGTTCCTCCAGTCCGCCGCCGCGATGGTCGCCGGCACCGCACTCACCACCGCCTGTAGTTCGGGCGGCGGTGGCGGCGGCACCAGCAGCAAGAAGGGCGCGGCCAAGGCCGTCTCCGCCCTGAAGGTGAAGATCGGCACCGCGGCCGACTCCCAGGGTCCGGTCACCGTCAAGGGCGCCACCAAGGGCGGCACGGTCAACGTCATCGAGGCCCTCGACATGGCGCACGCCGACCCCGGCCGGGTCTACGACTCGCAGTCCGGCACCCTCGCGCAGCTGGTGCACCGCCGGCTCACCTCGTACAAGCGCGTCGGCGACGAGCTGATCCTGGTCGGCGACCTCGCCACCGACACGGGCACCGCCTCGGACGGCAACAAGACCTGGACGTACACGCTGAAGGACGGCGTCAAGTTCTCCGACGGCACGGCGCTGACGTCGAAGCACATCAAGTACGCCGTCGAGCGGCTCTGCGACAAGGACATCACCGACGGCCCGACCTATCTGCCGATCTGGCTCTACGGCGAGAAGTTCTCCGGTGCCACCCCGGACGACGACGCCATCGAGACCCCGGACGACAGGACCGTCGTCTTCCATCTCAAGGCGCCGCAGACCGACTTCCCGTTCGCCTGCGCCTTCGCGGTGACCGCCCCAGTCCTGGAGGAGGCGGCGAAGGACAAGGACGCCTTCGACAAGATGTCGATCGGCACCGGGCCGTACAAGTTCGTCAGCCGCACCGACACCGAGATCGTCCTGGAGCGCAACACCCACTGGGACGCCGGAACCGATCCGGTCCGCGCCCAGTACCCCGACCGTTTCGAGTACACGATCGGCACCGCCTCGCCGCAGCTCTCCCAGGAGCTGGCAAACGCCACCGGCGACGGCAGCGCCAAGATGACCAACATCACGGTCGTCGACTCGACCTATCTGCAGCGGGTCAGCACCGACCCCGAGCTGAAGGCCCGCACCCTCAGCGAGCGTGGCATCACCCTGCGGTACGCGGCCGTCAACTGCAGGCGGATCACCGACGTCCAGGTCCGCAAGGCCCTGATGACCGCCTTCCCGAAGTCCGGTGTCCGGGGCATCTTCGGCGGCGCAGCCTGGGGCGACATCGCCACCGACATCCTCACGCCGGTGACCCTCGGCTTCACGAAGAACGACGTGTACGGGCTTCCGGACGCCGGTGACCCGGCCGCCGCCAAGGCGATCCTCAAGAAGGCCGGCAAGAGCGGCCAGAAGATCGTCTTCGCCTACTCGCAGACCGACCAGTGGGACAAGGCGAGCCTCATCGTCAAGAAGGCCCTGGAGAAGGCCGGCTTCACGGTCGTCGTCAAGCCCCTGGACGCCGCCACCTACTGGACCCAGATCGGCGCGACCGACAACGAGTTCGACATGTACGTGGCCGGCTGGACCCCGGACTGGCCGACGGGCGCGGGCACCATACCCACAGCCTTCGACGGCCGGCTGATCTTCGACGGTTCCTCGAACTACTTCATGTACGACAACGACGAGGTCAACGCCGAGATCGACCGCATCAAGAACGAGGTCACGGACGCCGACGAGGCGGGCAGGGCCTGGTCCGCGCTCGACAAGAAGATCATGGAGGACGCCCCGCTCGTCCCGTGGGGCCTGGAGGCCAAGACGTATCTCCACGGCGAGCAGCTGGGCGGCGGATACATCGCCATGTCGCCCACAGGCTTCCAGGGCACGCACGTCTACGTGAAGAAGTAGGGCGCGCCCCGCAATGCTCCGTTATCTCCTGCGTCGGCTCCTGGGTGCGTTCGCGATTCTGCTGGTGGTCGTCGGTGTGACGTACTTCCTGTTCTTCGCGGCGCCCCGGGACCCGGCCCGGCTCGCCTGCGGCACGGTCTGCCCCGAGACCACGCTGAACCAGATCCGCCACGGCATGGGGCTCGACCAGCCCGTGTACGAGCAGTTCTGGATCTACCTCTCGGGCCTCTTCGCCGGCCGGACGATCGGCGCCAAGTCCTGCGAGGCGCCGTGCCTCGGCTACAGCTACTTCAAGCACGAACCGGTACTCGACATCCTCGCCCAGAAGTTCCCCGCCACGGTCTCGCTCGTGGTCGGGGCGGCGGTCTTCTTCCTGCTCCTGGGGGTGGGTGCGGGGCTGCTCGCGGCCGCCCGGCGCGGGACGAGGACCGACCGGCTGGTGTCCGGCTTCGCGCTGATCGGCGCGGCCGTGCAGATCTACTTCATCGGCCTGGTCGCCCAGTACTTCCTCGTCGACAAGTACAAGATCCTCGACCGGCCCGGCTACACCTCGCTGTTCGAGGACCCGGGAGCCTGGGCGGGCGGACTGCTGCTCGCCTGGCTGGTCCTCGCGATCGTCTACACCGCCTCCTACGCCCGCTACTCCCGCGCCTCGATGATCGAGGCGCTGAACGAGGACGCGGTCCGCACCGCCCGTGCCAAGGGCCTGGCCGGCCGGGTGGTCTTCTTCAAGTACGCGGGCCGCGCCGCCGTCACCCCGATCGTCACCCTCTTCGGGCTCGACCTCGGCCACCTCCTCGGCGGCGCGATGATCACGGAGACCACCTTCAACATCCCCGGCATAGGCAAGGCCGCCGTCGACGCGGTCACCCAGAACGACCTGCCGATCATGATGGGCGTCACGCTGATCGCCGCCACGCTGATGGTGCTCTTCACCCTGATCGTCGATCTCCTGTACGCCGTCATCGACCCCCGGGTGCGCATCGCATGAGCCTCATCCATGTAGAGGACCTGAGGGTCCGGTTCTCCACCGAGGACGGCATCGTGAAGGCCGTCGACGGGCTGAGCTTCGACGTCGAACGCGGCCGCACGCTCGGCATCGTCGGCGAGTCCGGCTCCGGCAAGTCCGTCACCAACCTGGCGATCCTGGGCCTGCACAACCGTGCCAAGACCACCGTCGAGGGGTCCATCACCCTCGACGGACAGGAACTCACCACCGCCTCCGAGAAGGAACTGGAGAAGCTGCGCGGCCGCAAAATGGCCATGATCTTCCAGGATCCGCTGACCGCCCTGTCGCCCTACTACACGATCGGCGAACAACTCGCGGACGCCTACCGCAAGCACACCGGCGCCTCCCGAAAGTCCGCCGCCGCCAGGGCGGTCGAGATGCTGGACCGCGTCGGCATCCCACAGCCGGACCGGCGCGCGGAGGCATATCCGCACCAGTTCTCGGGCGGTATGCGTCAGCGCGCGATGATCGCCATGGCCCTGATGTGCGACCCGGAGCTTCTGATCGCCGACGAGCCGACCACCGCGCTCGACGTGACCGTGCAGGCGCAGATCCTCGACCTGCTCACCGACCTCCAGAAGGAGTTCGGCACGGCGATCATCCTCATCACCCACGACCTGGGCGTGGTCGCGCAGACAGCGCACGACGTGATGGTGATGTACGGCGGGCGCTGCGTGGAGAAAGGCACGGTCACCGAGGTACTGACTGCCCCTCGACACCCGTACACCTGGGGCCTGTTGGGCTCCATACCGACGCTCGACGGCGACCCGGACGCGGACCTCACACCGATCGAGGGCACCCCGCCCTCGCTGCTCGATCCACCGACGGGGTGCGCCTTCCACCCGCGGTGCGCCTTCGTCGACCGGATCGGCGAGAAGTGCCTCGCCGAACGGCCCGCACCGACCGGGGGCGCGCACTCCGCCGCCTGCCACATCGAGCCGGGGCGGCGCGGCGAGATCTTCCTCCAGGACGTCCTGCCACGACTGCAGGGGAGCACCACATGAACGACACCCCCCTCCTCGAAGTCGAGGACCTGAAACAGCACTTCCCCCTCAAAGGCGGCGGACTCTTCGGCGGTACCTCGGGCCATGTCAGGGCCGTCGACGGCGTCGGATTCACCGTGCGCGAGGGCGAATCCCTGGGCCTGGTGGGCGAGTCGGGCTGCGGCAAGTCCACCACGGGACAGATGATCGCCCGGCTGCTCGAACCCACCGGCGGCACCGTCCGCTACCGGGGCCGGGACATCACCCACGCCTCGCGCAAGCAGCTCGCACCCATCCGGTCGGAGATCCAGATGGTCTTCCAGGATCCCTACTCGTCCCTCAACCCGCGCCAGACCGTCGGCTCGATCGTCTCGGCGCCGATGGAGGTCAACGGGGTCGAGCCGCCCGGCGGCCGGCAGGCGCGCGTCCAGGAACTCCTGGAGACGGTCGGCCTCAACCCGGAGCACTACAACCGCTTCCCGCACGAGTTCTCCGGGGGCCAGCGCCAGCGCATCGGCATCGCCCGCGCGCTCGCGCTCAGCCCGAAGCTGATCGTGGCGGACGAGCCGGTGTCGGCCCTGGACGTGTCCATCCAGGCCCAGGTGGTCAACCTGCTGCGCAGACTCCAGCGCGAGCAGGGGATCGCCTTCCTCTTCATCGCCCACGACCTGGCGATCGTGCGCAACTTCTCGCACCGGGTCGCGGTCATGTACCTCGGCAGGATCGTCGAGATCGCCGACCGGGACGAGCTGTACGGGAATCCCCATCACCCGTACACACACGCCCTGTTGAGCGCCGTACCCGAGCACGACCCGCGCAGGCTCGGGCAGCGCGAGCGCATCCGGCTCACCGGCGATGTGCCGAGCCCGGCGAACCCGCCCTCCGGCTGCCGCTTCCGCACCCGCTGCTGGAAGGCGCAGGACGTCTGCGCGAGCGAAGAGCCTCCACTGCAGCCCATAGCCGAAGGGCATTTGACGGCATGTCACTTCCCGGAGGCCCGGGGCGACGACGGCCGGCTGCCGTCCGTGGTGTCCATTGCCTCCGCGTCCCCGGCCGGTTCGGCCGGGGGCTCCTGATTCCCGCTCCTTTCCCTGTTCCCAATTCCCTGAAGGAGGAAGTCCGTTGAGCAAACACAAGCGTGCCCGCAGACCCCTGGCCGCGGTCGCCGCCGTACTGGCCGTCGCCGCCTCGACCGTCACGGTTTCGGTGTACGCCTACGGTGACGAGCAGACGTCGGCCGCCGCGATCGGTGGGCACGACGACGAAGAGCACGACCTGCTCAGCGCCAAGGAGCTGACGCTCCGGGAGAACCGGGTCGCGGCGGTCGACAAGGTGTTGCAGGGCGAGGCGACCGCGGAGACCAAGGGCTCCTCGAAGCGGATCGAGTACGCAGAAGGCAAGTACTCGGAGACCAGCCGCACCACGGACCGGGTCTTCGTGCTGCCGGTGGAGTTCGGCGACGCCGTCGACACCACGTACGGCGGCCTCGCCGGCCCCTCGCACAACGAGATCGCCGAACCCGACCGGAGCGTGGACACCTCCACGGTGTGGACCGAGGACTACAGCCCCGCCTACTACCAGCGGCAGCTGTTCGGCACGGCGAGCGCCAAGACCGGCGACACCCTCAAGTCGTACTACCTGCGGCAGTCGAGCGGCGCCTACGAGCTCACCGGCACCGTCCAGGAGTGGACCAGGGTTGACTACTCGATCTCGCACTACGGCACCGACGCCTGCAAGAAGAACGGCGCCTCGATCTCCACGTACTACTGCAACGAGCAGCTCACCACGGACGGCCTCAACGCCTGGTACGAGGGCCGGCTCGCGGCGGGGCAGACCAAGTCGGAGATCGACAAGTACCTTGCCTCCTACGACATGTGGGACCGCAACGACTTCGACGCCGACGGGATCTTCAACGAACCCGACGGCTACCTCGACCGAGTGATGATCACGTTCGCGGGGGAGTCCCAGACCAACGGCGGCGGTGTGAACGGCACCAACGCCATCGGCGCGCACCGGGGTACCGTCAGCTACCTCCAGGACGACGCCGACACGCTCGGCCCGGACAACGGCAACCTGGCCGGCGGCAGCGAGGTCGGCGACTCCGGCATCTGGGCCAACGACTACACGATGACCAACGAGAACCGGGGACTTGGCACCATCGCCCACGAGTACGGCCACGACCTGGGCCTGCCCGACCTGTACGACACCTCCGGCGGAGAGAACTCCACGGGCTTCTGGACGGTGATGTCCAACGGCTCGCTGCTGACCGACGACGAGCAGCTGTCCGCCCACCCGGGCGACTTGGGCGCCTGGAGCAAGCTGCAGCTCGGCTGGCTGGACTACGAGACCGCCGAGGCGGCCACCGCGTCCACCCACACCCTGAACGCGCTGTCCGTCGACAGTTCGGTCAAGGGCGCCGAGGCCCTCGTGGTCAGTCTGCCCGACGACGTCAACGGCAAGGCCCGCTACTACATCGTCGAGAACCGCCAGTACGTCGGCGACGACCGCTACCTCGAGAACGGCCCCTACAACCTGGGGTGGGCCTCCACCTACCCGAAGAAGAAGGAGCGTCTGTCGTACGAGGAGGGGGTGATGATCTGGTACTGGAACACCGCCTACGCCAACAACAGGACGAAGACGAACGCCGGTTACGGCCGGATCCTCCCCCTGGACTCCCACGCGGAGCCCGCCCTCGACACGACCGGAGCGGTCGTCCGCAACCGCCTCCAGTCCTACGACGCGCCCTTCGGCCTCAAGGACACGACCGCCCTCACCTTCCATCTGGGCGGAGTCGAGGCGACGATCCCCTCGCACGAGGGCGTCGCGGTCTTCGACGACATCAACGGCACCTACCACTACGACACCGCGCCCTACGGCTCCAGCTACGACGCCGACTCCGGCACCACCGTCACGGTGAGGCAGGAGTACCGCGACGGCCGCGTGAAGATCGCGGTGGGCGCCTCGGAATAGCCCTTGAACGACTACTCAGTCAGGCCCCCGGCCCCGGCGCCCCGGCGTGCCGGGGGCCGCTGTGCGCCCGCCGCCCGCACTCCGCGACATCCTCCACGACAGGAAGGCGCCCCTGATGATCAGCGACAACACCACCCGCCTCACCTTCGCCGCACAGGTCCGGCTGACCGGTGAAGGCCTCGTCCTGCGGGAATGGACCGACGCGGATCTGCCCGTCATGGCCGAGCTGTTCGACGACCGGGACATCGCGTACTGGACCCCTCTGGCCTCACCTTTCGACGCGGCCGCGGCCCGCGCCTATCTGGCCCGAGCCCGGCAGGCGCGCGCCGACGGCATGAGCCTGCGGCTGGCCATCACCGCCGACGGCGCCCTGCCGCTGGGCGAGGTCCTCCTGTTCCGCAAGAACCCCGACGACCCCGCCGTAAGCCTGGGCTACACCGTCGGGTCCGCCCACCGCGGTCAGCGCCTGGGTTCCCGGGCTCTGAGGCTCCTGACGGACTACGCGCACCACGACCTCGGCCTGCCCCGAGTGACGCTGGGCATCGCGACGGAGAACGCCGCCAGCATCTCGGTCGCCCGCTCCGCCGGCTACCACCCCACGGACGAGCCGCCGCTCGACGTCGTGACGAAGGGACGCCCGCGGGCCATTCGGACCTGGGCGCACGACTGCCGGGACTGAATGGAAGACTGTGTTCCGACGCGGGCGACGGGCCGAGGTCGGCGTAAAGCGCGGCTGAGAAGTCGCACTTTACGCAAGCCGTTTGCATATCTTGCGCTATTCTTGCGCGCATGACGCGACGACTTGCTCAGGTGGCGAAGAAGGTCGGGGTCAGCGAGGCCACGGTCAGCCGGGTGCTCAACGGCAAGCCCGGAGTCTCCGATTCCACTCGGCAGGCGGTTCTCTCCGCGCTGGACGTGCTCGGCTACGAGAGGCCCACGCAGCTGCGCGGTGAACGCGCCCGCCTCGTCGGCCTCGTGCTGCCCGAGCTGCAGAACCCGATCTTCCCGGCGTTCGCCGAAGTGATCGGCGGCGCGCTCGCCCAGCTCGGACTCACCCCGGTGCTGTGCACCCAGACCAAGGGCGGCGTCTCCGAGGCGGACTACGTGGAGCTGCTGCTCCAACAGCAGGTGTCCGGCGTGGTGTTCGCGGGCGGTCTGTACGCGCAGGCGGACGCGCCGCACGACCACTACCGGCAGCTCGCCGACCGCAACATCCCGGTGGTGCTGGTGAACGCGGCCATCGAGCACCTCGGGTTCCCGTGCGTCTCCTGCGACGACGCCGTCGCCGTCGAACAGGCCTGGCGCCACCTGGACTCGCTCGGCCACGAGCGCATCGGTCTCGTCCTCGGCCCCGGTGACCACATGCCCTCGGGGCGCAAGCTCGCGGCGGCCCGCGTGCTCGCCCCCGACCTGCCCGACGAGCACGTCGCCCGGGCCATGTTCTCCCTCGAGGGCGGCCAGGCCGCGGCCACCCGGCTGCTCGACCGGGGCGTCACCGGCATCATCTGCGCCAGCGACCCCCTCGCCCTCGGCGCCGTACGGGCCGCCCGCCGCAAGGGACTCACCGTCCCCGGCGAGGTCTCCGTGGTCGGCTACGACGACTCGGCGTTCATGAACTGCACCGAGCCGCCGCTGACCACCGTGCGCCAGCCCATCGAGGCCATGGGGCGCGCGGCCGTCGAGCTGCTGAACGCTCAGATCGGCGGCAGCAGTGTCACCGCCGAAGAGCTGCTGTTCGAGCCGGAGTTGGTGGTGCGTGGTTCGACAGCGCAAGCGCCGCGCCACTGAGCAACAGGTGACTGTCAAATAATTCCATATTCTGCGCGACATCTTGCGAACCGATGTCGTCGGTGCTTGAGTGTGCGGCGCCCACCGCTCCAGGCCACGGGTTGCCAAAAGGGTTCCACCCGCTCCTGCCCAAAGGGGTCCACCGATGAGAAGCACCGGGTTCCGCCGTACCTTCATCACGCTCATGGCGTGTTCTTTCGCGCTCACCGCCACCGCTTGCGGTTCGGGCGACGACGACGCGGCCGACGGCAAGACCAGCATCACCGTCAACTGCATGCCGCCCAAGAGCGCCAAGGTCGACCGCTCGTTCTTCGAGGCGGACATCAAGGCCTTCGAGAAGGCCAACCCGACCATCGACGTCGTCGCGCATGACGCGTTCCCGTGTCAGGACCCCAAGACGTTCGACGCCAAGCTGGCCGGCGGCCAGATGGAGGACGTCTTCTACACCTACTTCACCGATGCCAAGCATGTCGTGGACATCAACCAGGCCGCGGACATCACGAGTTACGTCAAGGACCTCAAGAGCTACGACACCATCCAGCAGCAGTTGCGCGACATCTACACCGTCGACGGCAAGATCTACGGCGTCCCGCGCACCGGTTACTCGATGGGCCTGATCTACAACAAGAAGCTCTTCAAGGACGCGGGCCTCGACCCCGACAAGCCCCCGGCCACCTGGGAGGAGCTGCGCACGGCCGCCAAGGCGATAGCCGGGCTCGGCAACGGCACCGTCGGATACGCCGACTACAGCGCCCAGAACCAGGGCGGCTGGCACTTCACCGCCGAGCTCTACTCGCAGGGCGGCGACGTCGTCAGCGAGGACGGCAAGAAGGCCAACGTCGACACCCCCGAGGGCAAGGCCGTCCTGCAGAACCTCAAGGACATGCGCTGGACCGACAACTCCATGGGCACCAAGCAGCTCCTCATCCTCAATGACGTCCAGCAGATGATGGGCTCCGGGAAGCTCGGCATGTACCTCTCCGCGCCGGACAACATCCCGATCCTGGTCAAGGAGAAGGGCGGCAACTACAACGACCTCGCCCTCGCGCCCATGCCCGGCGGCAACGGCACGCTCGTCGGCGGCGACGGCTACATGTTCAACAAGAAGGCGACGCCGGAGCAGATCAAGGCGGGCCTGAAGTGGCTCGACTCGATGTTCCTCACCCCCGGCGACGGCTTCCTCGGTGACTACGCCCGCGCCAAGCAGAACGACGCGCCCGTCGGCCTGCCCGAGCCCCGCCTGTTCACCGGCGCGGCCGACGAGAAGGACCAGCAGGTCAAGGAAGCCAACGCCAACGTCCCGGTGGAGAACTACCAGGCCTTCCTCGACGGCAACCAGAGCCTGGACATGAAGATCGAGCCGCCGCAGGCCCAGCAGATCTACTCCGTCCTGGACGGCGCCGTCTCTGCGGTGCTCACCAAGAAGGACGCCGACATCGACAAGCTCCTGAGCGACGCGTCCGGCAAGATCGACTCCATTCTGGCCCGGGGCTGACACCGTTCATGAAGACCGCATCGAAGCCCGCGGTGCCTCCACCGACGACTGTACGGCCGGTGGAGGCACCCAGGCCCGGACGCCAACGGCCGCCGCTGCGGCGGCGCCTGGCCGACCAGTCCCGCGCGTACGCCTTCCTCGTCGGCGGCCTGCTCTGCTTCGCGCTGTTCTCGTGGTACCCGGCGATCCGCGCGGTCGTGATCGCCTTCCAGAAGTACACGCCAGGGGCGGAGGCGGAGTGGGTCGGCACCGAGAACTTCACCCGCGTCTTCCACGACCCGGAGTTCACGGCAGCCTGGCGCAACACCCTGACCTTCACGCTCCTCGCCCTGCTCATCGGCTTCGCCGTCCCCTTCGTGATGGCGCTGGTGCTGAACGAACTCCGGCACGCGAAAGCCTTCTTCAGAGTCGTGGTCTATCTGCCGGTGATGATCCCGCCGGTGGTCAGCGCCCTGCTCTGGAAGTGGTTCTACGATCCCGGAGCGGGCCTGGCGAACGAGGCGCTGCGCTTCCTGCACCTGCCCACCTCGAACTGGTCCAACGGCGCCGACACCGCCCTCGTATCGCTGGTCATCGTCGCCACCTGGGCCAACCTCGGCGGCACCGTCCTCATCTACCTGGCCGCGCTGCAGAGCATCCCCGGTGAGCTGTACGAGGCGGCCGAGCTGGACGGCGCGAACATCTGGCAGCGCGTCCGCCATGTGACGATCCCGCAGACCCGCTTCATCATCCTCATGCTGATGCTGCTGCAGATCATCGCCACCATGCAGATCTTCACGGAACCGTTCGTCATCACGGGCGGCGGCCCGGAGAACTCGACCGTGACGGTCCTGTACCTGATCTACAAGTACGCCTTCCTCTACAACGACTTCGGCGGAGCCTGCGCCCTGAGCGTCATGCTCCTCGTCCTGCTCAGCGCCTTCTCCGCGCTCTATCTGAAGCTGACCAGTTCCGGAGGTGAGGACTCATGAGCACCCGCACGCTCGTCTCACCGCTCACCCTGGCCCGCCGCCGAGGCAAGACCCTCTACTGGACGGTCTTCTCGGGCATCGTCCTGCTCTTCGCGCTCGCCTTCCTCTTCCCCGTCTACTGGATGGTCACCGGCGCCATGAAGTCGCCGGACGAGGTCACCCGCACACCCCCGACGCTCGTCCCCGACAAGTGGAGCCTCACCGGCTACACCGATGCCTGGGACCTGATGGACCTGCCCACCCACCTCTGGAACACGGTGGTGCAGGCCACCGGCGCCTGGATCCTCCAACTCGTCTTCTGCACGGCCGCCGCGTACGCCCTGTCCAGGCTGAAGCCCGCCTTCGGAAAGATCATCCTCGGCGGCATCCTCGCCACCCTGATGGTCCCGGCGCAGGCACTGGTCGTCCCGAAGTACCTGACCGTCGCCGACCTCCCGCTGATCCACACCAGCCTGCTCAACGACCCGCTCGGCATCTGGCTGCCGGCCGTGGCCAACGCCTTCAACCTCTACCTCCTCAAGCGCTTCTTCGACCAGATCCCGCGCGACGTCCTGGAGGCCGCCGAGATCGACGGCGCCGGACGGCTGCGCACCCTCTGGTCGATCGTGCTGCCCATGTCCAGGCCGGTCCTGGGAGTCGTGTCGATCTTCGCCCTTGTCGCCGTCTGGCAGGACTTCCTCTGGCCGCTGATGGTCTTCTCCGACACCGACAAACAGCCCATCAGCGTGGCCCTCGTCCAGCTGTCGCAGAACATCCCGCTGACCGTGCTGCTCGCCTCGATGGTGATCGCGAGCATCCCCATGGTGGCGATGTTCCTGGTGTTCCAGCGGCACATCATCGCCGGGATCAGCGCGGGCAGCACGAAGGGCTGACCCCCACCCCTTCCAGAGCTTCACAGAAAGGTAGGCACCGTGGGACAGCATTCCCCTGCCCGCACTCAGGGCGAATGGTGGCGCTCCGCCGTCATCTACCAGGTGTACGTCCGCAGCTTCGCGGACGGCGACGGCGACGGCACCGGCGACCTCGCGGGCGTCCGCGCCAAACTCCCCTACCTCGCCGAACTCGGCGTGGACGCCCTGTGGTTCAACCCGTGGTACCTGTCACCCATGGCCGACGGCGGATACGACGTCGCCGACTACCGCTCCATCGACCCGGCCTTCGGAACCCTCGCCGAGGCGGAGAAACTCATCGCCGAAGCGCGGGAGCTGGGCATCCGCACCCTCGTCGACATCGTGCCGAACCATGTCTCCGACCAGCACGCCTGGTTCCGCGCCGCCCTCGCGGCAGGGCCCGGCAGCCCGGAGCGCGAGCTGTTCCACTTCCGCCCCGGACGCGGCGAACACGGCGAACTCCCGCCCAACGACTGGCCGTCCCAGTTCGCGGGCTCCACCGAGCCTGTCTGGACCCGGCTGCCCGACGGCGACTGGTACCTCCACCTGTTCACGCCCGAGCAGCCCGACCTCAACTGGGCGCACCCGGCGGTCCGGCAGGAACACGAGGACGTCCTGCGCTTCTGGTTCGAGCGGGGCGTGGCCGGCGTCCGCATCGACTCGGCCGCGCTGCCCGCGAAGGACCCGGGCCTCCCCGACTTCGTCGAGGGCCGCGACCCGCACCCCTTCGTCGACCGCGACGAACTCCACGACATCTACCGCTCCTGGCGTGCGGTCGCCGACGCCTACGACGGCATCTTCGTAGGTGAGGTCTGGCTCCCTGATACCGAGCGCTTCGCCCGCTACCTCCGCCCGGACGAACTGCACACCGCCTTCAACTTCTCCTTCCTGTCCTGCCCTTGGGACGCCGGACGGCTGCGTACGTCGATCGACGAGACCCTCGCCGAGCACGCCCCGGTCGGTGCGCCCGCCACCTGGGTCCTGTGCAACCACGACGTGACACGCACGGTCACCCGCTACGGCCGCACCGACACCGGCTTCGACTTCGCCACCAAGGCCTTCGGCACCCCCAGCGACCTCGCCCTGGGCACCCGGCGCGCCCGCGCCGCCGCCCTGCTCTCACTCGCCCTGCCCGGCGCCGTCTACGTCTACCAGGGCGAGGAACTCGGCCTGCCCGAGGCGGAGATACCGCGCGAGAGCATCCAGGACCCGATGCACTTCCGCTCCGGCGGCACCGACCCGGGCCGGGACGGGTGCAGGGTTCCACTGCCGTGGACCGCCGACGCGCCCCACGCCGGCTTCGGCGGTGAGCCCTGGCTTCCGCAACCCGCGGACTGGCCGGCGTACGCGGCCGACCACCAGGCAGCCGACCCCGCCTCGATGCTGGCCCTCTACCGCGCGGCGCTCCGCATCCGTCGCACGGAGCCCGGCTTCGGCGACGGCCCGCTGTCCTGGCTGCCCACCCCCGAAGGTGTTCTCGCCTTCGCCCGCACGGACGGCACGCTCTGCGTGGTCAACCTCTCCGACACCCCCACCGAACTCCCCGGCCACACCCAACTCCTCCTCGCCAGCGGCCCCTTGGACGCCGAGGGCCACCTCCCCCAGGACACGGCGGCCTGGCTGCGCGCCTGACGCCGCAGCCCGGCCGCCGTTCCACCCCGCTATCCCGCAACCCCACGATGAAAGGGATCAGCACATGCCAAGAGCTGACAGGAGCATGCCAAAAACAGCAATCGCAGCGGCGACCGTCGCCCTCGCCGCCGGCATGCTCAGCGCCACCACGGCCCACTCCGCGGTCGCCGCCGTGGGCGCCACCCTCCCCTTCACCTCCGTCGAGGCCGAGTCCGCCACCTCCACGGGCACGCGAATCGGGCCCGATTACACCCAGGCCACGCTTGCCTCGGAGGCCTCCGGAAGGCAGGCCGTACGGCTGACCGCGGGCCAGCGTGTCGAGTTCACCGTCCCCCGAGCGGCCAACGCGGTGAACGTCTCCTACAGCGTCCCGGACGGCCAGTCCGGCACCCTCGACGTGTACGTCAACGGCATCAAGATCGCCAAGACCCTCGCCGTCACCTCCAAGTACTCCTACGTCGACACCTCCTGGATCGCCGGCGCCAGGACCCACCACTTCTACGACAACGCCCGGCTGCTGCTCGGCCAGAACGTACAGGCCGGCGACAAGGTCGCCTTCCAGGCCACCGCCACCCAAGTCACCGTGGACGTGGCCGACTTCGAGCAGGTCGCCGCTGCCGCCGTCAGGCCCGCGGGTTCGGTGTCCGTCACGGACAGGGGCGCGGACCCCACAGGGCAGGGCGATTCGACGCAGGCCTTCCGGGACGCGATCTCCGCCGCACAAGGGGGAGTCGTATGGATCCCGCCGGGCGACTACCGCATCACCTCCTCGCTCAGCGGCGTCCAGAACGTCACCCTCCAGGGCGCGGGCAGCTGGTACTCCGTCGTGCGCACCTCGCGCTTCATCGACCAGAGCAGCTCCTCCGGAAGCGTCCGGCTCAGGGACTTCGCGGTCATCGGCGAGGTCACCGAGCGCGTCGACTCCAACCCGGACAACTTCGTCAACGGCTCCCTGGGCCCGAACTCCACGGTCTCCGGAATGTGGATCCAGCACCTCAAGGTCGGCCTCTGGCTGACGGGAAACAATGACAACCTTGTCGTGGAGAACAACCGCATCCTCGACACCACCGCCGACGGCCTCAACCTCAACGGCAACGCGCACGGCGTCCGCGTCCGCAACAACTTCCTGCGCAACCAGGGCGACGACTCGCTCGCCATGTGGTCGCTCAACTCGCCCGACACCAACAGCAGCTTCGAGAACAACACCATCTCGCAGCCGAACCTGGCCAACGGCATCGCGATCTACGGCGGCACCGACATCGCGGTGCGGAACAACCTGGTCTCCGACACCAACGCGCTCGGCAGCGGCATCGCGATCTCCAACCAGAAGTTCCTCGACCCCTTCCACCCGCTGGCCGGCACCATCACGGTCGACGGCAACACGCTCGTGCGCGCCGGTGCGATGAACCCCAACTGGGGCCACCCGATGGGGGCGTTGCGGGTCGACTCGTACGACAGCGCGATCAATGCCACGGTCAACATCACCAACACCACGATCACCGACAGCCCGTACAGCGCGTTCGAGTTCGTGTCGGGCGGCGGGCGCGGCTACCCGACGAGCAACGTGAACGTGACCGGCGCGACGGTCAGCAGGGTCGGCACCGTCGTCGTCCAGGCCGAGACGCAGGGCGCCGCGAGGTTCAGCAACGTCCAGGCGACCGGCGTGGGCGCCGCGGGCGTCTACAACTGCCCATACCCGAGCGGCACCTTCACCCTCACCAACGGTGGCGGCAACTCCGGCTGGGACACCACCTGGTCCAACTGCTCCGCCTGGCCCCAGCCCGGCTCCGGAAACCCGAACCCCGACCCGACCACCAACCTCGCCAAGGGCCGCCCCGCCACGGCCACCGGCTCGGTCGACGTCTACACACCCGGCAAGGCCGTCGACGGCGACGCCAACACCTACTGGGAGTCCACCAACAACGCCTTCCCACAGGCCCTGACGGTCGACCTCGGATCGACCCAGGCCGCGCGCCGGGTCGTTCTGAAACTCCCGCCCGCCGCGGCCTGGGTCGCGCGCACGCAGACCCTGTCCGTGCAGGGCAGCACGGACGGCTCCTCGTACTCGACCGTCGTCGCCTCGGCGGGCTACCGCTTCGACCCGGCCACCGGGAACACGGCCACCGTGTCCCTGCCCGCCGGAACGAACCTGCGCTACCTGAGGGTGAACGTCACCGGCAACACGGGCTGGCCGGCCGCCCAGTTCAGTGAGGTGGAGGCGTATCTTTCGTGAGATCCAGGGGTGTCCCGCGCTTGGCCGCCTGGATCTGCTCATACACATGGGTCCGCAGTTCGGCGAAGCGCGGGGCGACCCGGGTGTGCAACTGGTCCCGCTCGTCGGGGAGATCGACCTTCAGCTGCTCCTGTACGACGGTGGGGGAGGCGGAGAGGATCAACACCCGCTCGCCCAGGTAGACGGCCTCGTCGATGTCGTGGGTGACGAACAGGATGGTGATACCGCGTTCCCGCCACAGCCTGCGCACCAGGTCTTCCAGGTCGGCGCGGGTCTGCGCGTCGACCGCCGCGAACGGCTCGTCCATCAGCAGCACATCGGGCTCGTACGCGAGCGCGCGGGCGATCGCGACGCGCTGCTGCATACCGCCGGACAGCTGCCAGGGGTACGCCCCCGCGGCGTCCGTGAGCCCGACCGACTCCAGTGCGTCGGCGACCAGCTCCCGGCGCCGCGCCTTGCTCAACGCCTTCTGCCTCAACGGGAGTTCGACGTTCTCGCCGACCCGCATCCAGGGAAACAGGCTGCGCCCGTACTCCTGGAACACGAAAGCCATCCCGGGCGGCGGCCCGCTGACCCGCTGGCCGCCGAGCAGCACTTCACCGGCGGTAGGTGTCAGCAGTCCGCCCATGCATTTCAGGAGCGTGGTCTTGCCGCACCCCGACGGGCCCACCAGACAGACGAGTTCACCCGCCTCCACCGTGAAGGTGAGGTCCCGTACCGCCTCCACCCGGCGCCCGGATCCCTCGTAGACCTTGTTCAGGCCGCGTACGTCGAGCATGGACCGCCCTTTCGCGAGTTTCACGGGGACCGCCGGGAGGAAGCGCGCCGACCGTGGTACCAGCCGAGCACCCGGCGCTCGACCAGCTGGAAGACCACGGAGAGAAAGAATCCGAGCAGGCCCAGGACGAGGATTCCGGTCCACATGTCGGGGATCGCGAAGCCTCGTTGGAACTGGACGATGCTGAAGCCGAGGCCGTCGCTGGCTCCGAACATCTCGCTGATGACCATCAGGATGATGCCGATGGACAGCGCCTGCCGCAGACCCGCGAAGATCTGCGGGCTCGCCGCACGCAGGACCACGTACCGCAGCCGGGCGACCCCCGTGATGCCGTACGAACGTGCCGTCTCGGCCATCACGGAGTCGACCGCCCGCACGCCCTCGACGGTGTTGAGCAGGATCGGCCAGACGCAGCCGATCGCAATGACGATGATCTTCATGGTGTGGCCGATGCCCGCGAACAGCATGATGACCGGGATGAGTACGGGCGGCGGTACCGCGCGCAGGAATTCCAGGACCGGCTCGCAGAAGGCCCGGACCCGCCGGTAGGAGCCGATGACCGTGCCCACCGCCACGCCGACGACCGCCGCCGACGTGTAGCCGGCGAGGAGCCGCAGCACGCTGGGCAGGACGTCGGCGCGCAGCCGTTCGCCCGTCCAGACGTCGGGGAAGGTCTTGAGGATCGTGCGCAGGGGTGGCCAGAAGACGTCGGTGCTGCCGTCCGACGCGAGCCACCAGACCGCGACGAGCAGTGCGGGCAGTGCGACGACGTAGAGCGACCGCAGAAGTATGTGCCTCACACCGCCACCTCCCCGCGCACCGACTGGTGCCAGGCCAGCGCCCGCCGCTCCACCGTGCGGGCACCCACATTGATCAGCAGGCCGAGGAGACCGGTGACCACCAGCAGGGCGTACATCTCCGGGACCGCCTGAGAGGCCTGGGCGATCCCGATGTTCTTGCCCAACCCCGGTGCTCCGATGACCAGTTCGGCGGTCACGGTGAGGATGAGGGCGACCGCGGCGGCGAGCCGGACGCCTGTCATGACGTACGGGAGGGCCGTTGGCCAGAGCACATGCCGGGTCCGTGCCCAGGTGCCGAGACCGTACGAGCGTGCCGTCTCGTCCGCCACCGGGTCGACGTCCTGGACGCCGTACAGGACCTGGATGAGGATCTGCCAGAACGAGGCGTAAACGACGAGGAGGAGGACGGAGCGGAGTTCGGTGCCGTAGAGGAGGACGGCGAGGGGGATCAGGGCGACGGAGGGGATCGGGCGGAGGAACTCGATGGTGGAGGCGGTGGCCTCGCGCAGATGGGGTACGACCGAGATCACGACGCCCGCCAGGATTCCGGCGGTCACCGCGATCGCCAGGCCCAGGGCCCAGCCGGTGAGGGTGTCCCCGAGCGCCGTCCAGAACACCTCGTCCTTCAGCTCCCGCCAGAGCGCCTCGGCGATGCGGCTGGTGGGCGGGAAGTAGTCCTCTTTGACAAGACCGAGCCGCGGCACCGCCTCGCCCAGAGCGAGGAAGGCCGCGAGCCCGGCCGCACCCAGTGCGGCGTTCAGTCCCTTCACGGAAGCAGCTTGTCCAGGTCGGGGGTCGTCTTGAACAGCCCGTCCTCCTCGCCCAGCTTCATCAGCGCCTCGATCGAGGCACGGTTCGGCTCGGCCGGCCACTTCGGCAGGACCACGTTCGCCAGCACCGCCGCGGGGATCTTCGTGTACGTGGTGACGATCTCCCGGGCCTCGTCCGGGTGGGAGTCGGCGTAGGCGAGGGACTCCGCGGTGGCCTCCTGGAACTTCTTCACCAGCTCGGGGTTCTGCTGCTCGTACTGGGTCGACGTGAAGTACATGGCGACCGTGAGGTCCTTCGCGACGTCGACCAGCGACGAGGCGATCTCGACGGCACCCTGGCTCTTCACGGTGGCGAGCGCCGGCTCGACGACCATGGCGGCGTCGATCTGGCCGCCGTCGAGGGCGGCGGGCATCTGGTCGAAGGCCAGCTCGACGAACTTCACCTTGGACGGATCGCCGCCCGCCTTGCGCACCGACTCGCGCACCGCGGTCTCGTTGATGTTCTTGAGGGTGTTGACGGCGACCTTCTTGCCCTCCAGGTCCTTCGCGGACTTGATGGGGCTGTCCTTCTTCACCGTGAGGGCGCCGAAGTCCTTGCCGTCCACGCCCGTTGAGGCGATTCCGTTGGCGACGGCCTTCACGGGCACGTTCTGGGACTGGGCGATCATCAGCGAGGTCATGTTGGAGAACCCGAACTGGAACTGGCCGCTGACCACGCCGGGCACGATCGCCGCGCCGCCCTGAGCGGTCGTCATTTCGAGCTTCAGGCCCCGCTTGCTGTAGAAGCCCTGCTTCTGGCCCAGGTAGATGGGCGCGACATCGACGATGGGGATGATCCCCACCTTGACCGTGGTGGTCCCACCACCGGACGACGAACTCTTGTCCGACGACCCGGAGTCGGACGAACCGCAGGCCGATGCGGCCACCATCAAGGATCCGACCGCGAGACCGGCAAGCAGACGACGCATTACTCCTCCTGTGCAGACGAGAGTGTTCCGACAGGCTGTGCGCACACCGCACAATAGTGCTCAGCGGGAAACTAGGACCCCGTTTCGACGGGGTCAATCCTTTTCGCTGACAATATTGTTGACAGTTACCGAAATGCGTCCTGGAGTGCGCAGAAGGCGCACTCCGTGCGTCCATCTGGAGGCGACGATGCCTGCAGCAGCCCGCGCGCCCCATTTTGTCCGGTCCTTCGAACGGGGCCTCGCCGTCATCCGTGCATTCGACGCGGACCACCCGGAATTGACGCTCAGTCAGGTGGCTCGGACCTGCGACATGACCCGCGCGGCGGCCCGCCGCTTCCTGCTGACGCTCCTCGACCTCGGATACGTGCACACCGACGGCCGGATGTTCCGGCTCACCCCCCGTGTGCTGGAGCTCGGCTACTCCTACCTCTCCGGCTTCACCCTGCCGGACCTCGCTGAACCCCATCTGGAGCAACTCGTCGCGCAGGTACGGGAGTCGTCCTCGCTCTGTGTCCTGGACGGCGACGACATCGTGTACGTGGCTCGTGTCCCCACCAGCCGCATCATGACCGCGACGATCACCGTCGGCACCCGCTTCCCGGCCCATGTGACCTCCGTGGGACGGGTGATGCTCGCCCATCTGCCGGACGAGGAGATCGACGCCCGGCTCGCCCGCGCCGAACTACGGCCCCTGACGGCACGCACCATCGTCTCGGCCGAGTCGCTCAAGGCGGAGCTCCTGCGGGTACGGCGCCAGGGGTACGCCATCGTCGACCAGGAACTGGAGGAGGGGCTGCGCTCGGTCGCCGCCCCGGTGCGGGACCGGGACGGCGAGGTCGTGGCGGCCGTGAACATCCCGGTGCACGCCAGCCGCAACTCCATGGACTCCGTGCGCCGCGACCTGCTGCCCCACCTGCTCGCCACCGTGGCCCGTATCGAGGCGGACCTCAAGGTCACAGGTCCAGCACGAGCCGCCTCTCCAGACAGCGAGAGACGCAGATGAGCATCGTCTCGCCGGCCGCCCGCTCCTCGTCGCTGAGCACCGAGTCCCGGTGGTCCGGGGTCCCTTCGATGACGTCCGTCTCGCAGGTCCCGCAGGTGCCCTCGGTGCAGGAGTAGAGCACCTCCACGCCCGCGGCCCGCACGGTGTCGAGGACGGAGACATCGGCGGGGACGGTCAGGGTGCGCCCGCTCCGCGACAGCACCACCTCGAACTCCCGGTCCGGGCCGCTCTCCTGGACCTTCGGCTGGAAGCGCTCGACATGCAGGAGCCCGGCGGGACACCGCTTCTCGACCGCGTCCAGGAGCGGGCCGGGTCCGCAGCAGTAGACCAGGGCGTCGGGAGCGTCGAGGGAGGCCAGATCCAGCAGCCCGGTCTCGTCCTGCGGGGCGATGGTCACCCTGTCCCCGTAGCGGGCCAACTCCTCGGTGAACGCCATGGACTCGCGCGTACGCCCGCCGTACAGCAGCGTCCACTCCGCGCCCGCCGCCTCCGCCGCGGCGAGCATCGGCAGGATGGGGGTGATGCCGATGCCGCCCGCGACGAACCGGTAACGCGGGGCGTCCTGGAGGGCGAAGTGATTGCGCGGGCCGCGCACCCGCACCTTGTCACCCTCGCTCAACTCCTCGTGCACGTACGACGATCCGCCGCGCCCATCCGGCTCGCGCAGCACCGCGATCCGCCATGAACGCCGGTCGGCCGGATCGCCGCACAGCGAGTACTGGCGCTCAAGCTCCGGCCCGAGGGCCACGTCGATGTGGGCGCCCGGCTGCCAGCGGGGGAGTTCCTCGCCGAGAGGGTGGCGGAGGGTGAGGGCGAGCACGCCGTCGGCGGCGAACTCCCTCTGCTCGACGACGAGTTCGGCCTCGTACAAGGTCATTGTGCCTGTCCTCGTGGCTCGTGGCCTTCGGGGTGGCCGAGCATCCACTCCCACATCTCGATCGGGTCCTGGGCGGAGTGCTCGGCACCGCAGTGACAGGTGCCGTGCAGGATGTCCGTGCCCGGCACCCAGTCGATGCGGTAGATCTCGCCGGTCGGGCTCGTCACAGCACCTTCTCCATCGGCTTGTCGCCCTCCTCGACAAGGCGGGCGAGGATACGGCGGGCGGCCAGGCCGCCGGTGTCGATGTTGATGCTGAGCTCCTGGTAGCCGCCGCGCTCCGAACCCAGCGTCTTCTGCAGCAGGTTGAGCGCGTCCACGTCCTGCATGACGACGGTGTGGTTGTTGCTCCGCAGGAACTCGGTGACCTCGGTGTCGTCCGTGGCCCAGTCGCGCGAGACCGCCCAGAAGTCGTACACCTTGCCGTCCGAGGAGGGCGTGATGGCGTAGGTGATCTCGGTGTGGAAGCCGTTCGGGTCGCTGCCGTCCGCCTCGGGCAGCACACCGGCCGGTGCGATGCGGCTGTGCAGGAGGTAGAGACACGGGGCGTGGTACTCGATGTCCTGCCAGCGGGTGATCCGGCCCTCGATGCCGGTCGAACGGGCGTAGAACGGCGGGCACTCGGCGTCGTCCATGTGCCGGCTGACCCGCACGATCCCCGCGCCCTCGTCGACCTCGGTGGTGATCGGCGTCTCGGCGACCTCGGGGCTGCCGATGTAGCCGCCGTGCAGATACGTCTCGTGCGAGAGGTCGAGCAGGTTGTCCACGAGCAGCCCGTAGTCGGCGTCGATCGGCTCCATGCCGCAGACCGTGAGCCACTCGGGGGAGTCGAGGTGGCGGGCGCGCGGGATGGCCTCCGGGTCGGCGAGCGCCGGGTCACCGATCCAGACCCAGATCAGGGAGTCCTGCTCGACCAGCGGGTAGGAGGCGACCCGGGCGGTGCGCGGTATGCGTTTCTGCCCCGGCACGTACACGCACGCGCCCGTCGTGTCGTACGTGAACCCGTGGTAGCCGCACACGATCCGGTCGCCGTCGAGCCGGCTCTCCGAGAGCGGGAACCGGCGGTGCACACAGCGGTCGGACAGGGCGACGGCCGTCCCGTCGTCCTCGGTCCGGTAGAACACGAGCGGTTCCCCGAGGATCGTCCGACCGAGCAGCTCGCGCCCCACCTCGTGCGAGTAGGCGGCGACGTACCACTGGTTCCTGGCGAAGGAGGTCATGTGAGGCATGGCGTTCCCGTCCCTGAGAGCGAGGCCTCGTCGCCCCGCTGGTCACCAGGTTCGTGACGGGCACCACAGGTCGGCAAGGCTGCTTCCGTCAGACGGAAGGCTTGGCCGGTGTGGATCGCGGCCCCAGGCCCCGGTTCCGGAGAACGGCGGGCGGCAGAACGGGAGTTGAGCGAAGTGCTGCCCCGCTACCTGCGCAAGCTCTACCGTGGAGGGAGCGCACAACACCGGATACCGGGATGTGCTGGGCAGCCGCCGGGGGGAACGTATGCCGCTCACCAGTGCCAGTCTCACGCCCTTGCCGAAATACCGTACGGACCTCGTCACACGCCGGCTGTGCGCCACGGTCCATCTCGACGAGGTCCTCGCGCGGGCGGTGTGGGAGGAGTACGTGGAGGACGGGCTGCAGGCGGTGGCGCTGCCGCAGGGGATCAATCTGGTCGCCCTGGTACGGCATACGCAGCAGGCCATCGCCCGGTGGCGGCACCGGGACCAGGCGCTGGCCGTCGCGGCTGTCGTGCTGCCGGCGGCGACGGCACTGGCGCTGTGGCAGGTCGTCGCAGGTAACCAGGGCATGGCCGCGGTCTCGGCCGCAGTGGCCGTCGTAACGCTGGTGGCCGCCTGGTGGGTGGCCCACGGGGCCGAGTTGGGGGCACGGCGCGCGGCGCTGGTACTGGGGCGGGAGGGAGCCCCCGCGATGGACCTGGCGCCGCCGCTCGGCCCGGAGGTGGAGCAGCGGCTGGAGTCCATGAAGCGGGCGAACTTCGTCGCGTACAACGCCAAGGTGGAGAGGATCAATCCCTTCGTGGGGAGCGGCTGGCGGATCACCGAGTCGGTCTGGGACGCGGTCGACGTGAGCCGTCCGGCCAAGGACGACCAGGGCCGGGACAAGCAGATCATCCCGTTCGACGCCGCCGATCTGCACCACTACCTGGCCGTCGAGATGCCCAAGATCGTGGGCCTCGAGACACTCCACGCCCGCAATCGCCTGTACGTCCGCGGGCTGCACGTGTCGTACCTGGGGAAGGACGTGCTGCCCGACGCGACCCGCCCACCGGTCGTCGTCGTGCCCAAGCAGCTGGTGAAGAGCGGGACGGTGCAGACGGGCGCGGGCGCGGAGACGTATCTGTGTCTGCGCATGCTGGGACCGGGCGGGCGCGTGGTGGTGACCATGCATCTGCGGGCCCATCTGCTGATGCCCCGTCTGACGTGGGAGGTCACCGCGTATGTGATCCCGCCGCTGTCCGAGCGCTTCGACGCGGTGGAGTACCTGCCGACCGGTCCCGTACGGCTGTGGTGGCACACCGTCCGCACGGTCAACCGCGGTTTCCGGCACACACTGTTCGGCGCTCTGGGGCGACTGAACGGGGAGGGTGCGCGGATGCGCCGCAAGGCGCGCCTGCTGAGCCAGATCCGCAAGGAGATCCGCAAGGGCCGGACGGACTGGGACTACGGCGCGGAGAACGGGCTGCGCGAGGCCGTCGCGGACTGGGACCGCATGGGGTACATCGAACGGCGGGACACCTCCCACTACTTCAAGCGGCTGGAGCAGGGCGTGCTCCTGGCCACCGGGGCCTTCCTCAGGGCACACAACGTCGACACCTCCGACTTCGAGGAGACCGAGAAGCGGATCGTCAACGCGCAGACCTACAACTTCGCGGGCCCGATCACCGGCCCCGCGCAGTTCGGCAACCACCTTCAGCAGGTCAACCACCAGCAGCACACGCCCCCGCCCGGTCCCGCGCAGGGCGGCGGAGGCCAGCAGGGTCCGCCCGGCCGTCCGTGAGCAACTCCCCGAGGAGGCAGCACCCATGAGCAGCAACTTCAACTTCAACGGTCCCATCAGCGGCCCCGTCCAGGCGGGTGACCACACCGTCCAGCACAACACCGTCTACAACAGCGGGACTTCGACCGCCGAAGCGCTGCGGCTGGCCACCGACCTCGTCCGCGAACTCGGCCCGTCGGCACCGCCCGAGGCCGAAGCGGTACGCGCCGAACTGGCCCGCGCCGAGGCGAGCAACGAACCGCCCGACCACGGCCGGATCCGGGCCTGGCTCAACACCGTGAGCCTGGGGGTCGGCACCGGCAGCAGCGCGCTGGTCCTTTCCGAGGGCATCATGCGCGCCCTCGGCGGCTGACCGGACCCGACACAAGCCGACGGGCCACCGGTTCAGGACGAGTGCACCACGGCCTCCGCCCCGCCGCCCAGATCCACCCCGAGCCCCGGCCGCAGCGAGACCGAGCGGCCGGGTTCGACCTCGTGCGCCGTGCCGTCCGTACGGCGGGCGTGCCAGGTCTCCTGGGAGCGGTTGGTCAGCCCGAACTGGCCGGGGCGCTTGGGGTTCTCCGACAGTTCCGCGATGACCGCGCCGGGGGAGTAGTCGTGGCGCTTGGGCTCGGCCTCCAGATGATGGCCGTAGAGCCGGGCGTCCCGGCCGAGCCGAACCGTGCGGACGGTGCGCGGATGCGCGGTGGTGACCACCAGCCAGGCGGGCATGACCAGGGTCTTTCCGCAGCTCCAACAGGAGGGGCCGGTCTGGGAGTCGGGCTCGGTCATGTTCTGCCGGCCGCAGTCGGAGCAGATCACGATGGTGTCGCGGATCTTGCTCAGCGTCTCCCGCCACTGCGACTCGCGCACTCGCCGGGACGGCTCCCTGAGCCCCTCCGTGAAACTGTGCACGAACAGATCCTGCAGCGCGGGAGGCGCGGCGCCCCAGGTCGCCAGCACGGTGGTCTGCTCGTGTGCGTCGGGGCGGTTGGACTGATCGGCGGGATCGAAGACGAACACCGGGTTCGTGCCGTACAGCTTCTTCTCGGCGGCCTCGTCCAGACAGCGGATCCGCAACTCCGCGACGCCCTTGAGAGGGTGATGGTTCATCAGCAGCATGAAGAGAAGTACGGCCAGGGAGTGCAGGTCCGTCTGGGTGCTGGGCGTCGCGCCGTCGTCGCCGCGTACCAGCTCCGGGGCCATGAACTCCATCGTGCCTGCGATGCCCGAGACGGCCCCCTCCACCACCGCGTTGTCGTTGTCGCAGACCAGTACGTCCCCGGTGGCCGGGTCGAAGAAGATGTTGCCCCAGGAGATGTCGCGGTAGGCGACGCCTCTGGAGTGCAGGGCCTTGTACGCCTCCACCATGTGGATCCCGGCGGTCACCAACTCCTGGTAATGGACGCTCACTTGGCGGCGGAAGAGCTCCGGCAGGCCCCGGAAGCGGTCCGGGCGCAGGTCCATCAGGTAGCCGAAGCCCCCGGCGTTGTCCGATACGACCTGCTGGGGCCAGAGGAACCGCTCGTCGGTGAAGCCGCGGCCCACCAGATCCTCCACGATCTGCAGTTGCTGATCGGTGGCGCAGCCGGGGTAGTACCACTTCAGGGCACGCTCCCCGGCGGGGGTGCGCACCCGGTAGACCTCTCCCTGGCCCCCGGATCCCAGGAGACCGACGATCATGACGCCCGCGCCGTCCTCGTCGGTGAGCGTGGTGCCAGTGGGGAGCATGCCGTTCGTCATTCTTCCTCCGTACCGGTCCAGGTGCTCGCCGCGGTGCCGCTGGGGCTCGCCGCAGTGGCGCTCGGGCTTGCCGCGGTGCCGCCCGGGCTCGCTGCGGCCCGCCAGGCCGCGGCCACCGTCGTGTCGTCGCCCGAGTATTTCGCCGCCTGGGCCAGCCACTTGGGCAGATCGTCCGCGACCGCCGAGGGGCCCTGCTCCCGCAGCCGTTCATAGGTGCCCCGGACGAAGTCCTGGTAGCCCTGGCGGTCCACGAAGCTCTTGGAGAGCCCGTCCGTCGACAGCAGCACCAGCGCGGGCGAACTGTCCGCGGCGGTGATCGGGGACCAGTGCACCCGCATCAGGTCCCATGCCTGCCGGCTGCACAACGAGTCCGTCTCGTCGCCCAGTTCCGGCCGGCCGGAATCGAGCGGCAGCCGGATCTTCCCCCGCGGGTCGACCATCGCCAGCTCGCCGTCCCCGAGCTGCCAGCCCACCAGGAGTCCCGGGGTGATGACGGCACCGATGAGCGTCGTCCCGTACGGCACCAGATCCTGTTGCCGCACACCTTCCGGGGCGGGCGGCGCAGGGCCCGGCCCGGTGGCGTTGCGGCGGGCGTGCTCCAGGACCTCGTCCTGCCAGCACCGGACCAGCTCGCGGGGCATCCGGTCCCGGGCGTCGGCCTTGAGCCGGGGCAGGGGCAGTGAGCCGAGGGCGCGTTCCGCGAACTCCTTGCCCAGCCGGCCGAAGATCTCCACCGCGTAGCGGGCGCCCACATCGCTGTGGGCATGGGCGGCCGAGCCGTGTCCGTCGGCGACCGCCAGCACCGCGGCGTCCTGGCCGGGGACCAGGTCGGCGTACACGCAGTCCTGGTAGTTCTTCTTGTGCGGGCCCATCACGTGTTCGCAGAGGATCCGCCAGTGGTCACCCGAGGACAAGCCGGTCGCTTCAGCCGCGCCGGGCACGGTCACCACACGTCGTCATCGTCGTCGGCCGTCGTCACGGTGGGCGGGGCGTAGGGCGCGTACCCGCCGCCCAGCGTCTTGTTGTCGGCCGCGGCCGCGACCGGGGTTGAGGCCGCCTTGACGGCCACCGTCGAGGCCCAGCGGATGGCGGCGGCCAGCTGCTTGGGGCTGTTGGCGTCGAACGGCTCCAGCTCCGGGTTGGCGAGGAACTCCTTGAGCATGGCCCGGTCGACGTCCTCGCCGATGCCGATCGAGACCCGCACCGCGCGCTTGCCCCAGGGCGTCGCGTCGACCGCTCTGAGACCGGAGCGCCAGTCGTCGGTGGGCTGCCCGTCCGAGACCAGCGCGAGGACGGGCTTCAGGGCCCGCTCCGGCATGGGCGGCATCTCCAGCTCACGGGCCACCAGCTTCAAGGCCTCGCCGAGATTGGTGATGCCGTCCGGCTGGACGTCCTGCCAGTGGAAGTCGTCGACCGGTGTGGAGGTCGGCTGCTGCCAGCGCGCGCTGGTGGAGAAGGTGAGGGCCCGCACCATCAGCGAGGCCGCCGGATTGTCCTTGGCCACCGCCCGCATCTCGGGCAGGGCCTCCTTGATGGCGAAGTTGAGCGCGCCGATCTTTCCGTTGACCCCCATGGAATACGAGGTGTCCAGTATCCAGAAGAAATGGACCGGACGGCTGGCCATCGCTCCGCCTGGGATATCGCTCACGGTTCGTCCCCCTCAGTCTGATCGGCTGTCCGCCTGATCGGCCATCCGCCCGATGCGCGCTGTCCGCCCGATCGGCTATCCGTTCGTGAGAGCGAGGACCAGGGCGCCCAGGGGGAGCAGCAGGACGGCAGCCACCGACACCGCGAACATCCCGAGAATCACGCGGCGCTGCCGGCACACGTGGGTGGGCAATTGCGTCATCTCCGGCTCCCCCTCCGCAGACTCGCCCATTTCCGGGCTGCCTCATCGAAGATACTCGTGGCTCTGAGCTGCCGTCAGGAGCTTTCGGCAACACCCGGATCCGTCGTCGGCCGTGGCGGAATCCGACCGGAGGCAACCGCCGGACGCGCCTTCTTGATCCGCAGTCCGGTCCGGCGCAGAAGCCACAGGACCGGCTCCGCCGCATGCCGCCGTTCGGCCGGGTGGGGCTGTGTGCCGACGGCGTCCTGCGCACTCAGCGCGGTGAACCGGCAGGCCCCGAAGTCGTGTTCGAGGCCGCGCACCAGATTCTCCAGCCCCACCGCCCGCAGCCAGCCGTCGACGCCGTCGGTCAGTGTCGGCAGTGAGTCCAGTCGGTGGAGCACGTCCTTCTTGGTCACCACGACCGCCACCGGAGTCTGCCGGCGGCGTCCCGACATGGCGGCCAGTTCACCGGAAAGCCGTTCGTAGGTGTGCATCGGGCTCTCCGCCGAAGGGGAGGCCAGATCGGCCCGCGTCCGTTCGTCGGGAGGCAGCCCGTCGTAGACCGAAGGGTCGGCCAGCGCGTCCACGACCAGCACGAGGGCGTCGGCATGGGCGAGATACTCCTGCTCGCGCAGCCGCTCGTGGGATTCGAGGTTCTCGCCCCGTGGGTCGTACAGGTACAGCAGCCGCTTGCGGTAGCGCTTCCCGACGTACAGCATGACCGCGGTCGGCTGGACGGCCGTCGTCTTGCCGATGCCCCCGCCGGACGCCAGCTGGGCCGCGTCGCGTTCGTACTCGCGGCGGTCCGCGTCCCGGGCGAACCGGACCGAGAGCTCCCCGCCGTTCATCCGCGCGAGCAGCCCGGCGACCATCGCCTGCAGCAGCATCGACTTGCCCGAGGACGTGCCGCCGATCAGCGGCACATGAACGAGCCGGGCTGAGCCGAGGCCGTCCGGGAGCGGGAGGGAGCACTCGGGGCACTCGGCGTCGAGCCGGTGCCGCCCGGTGAGGAAGCTGGTACGGAGCACCTGGCCGCATTCGCAGACGCGGCGCAGGACGCCGTAGCGGCCGGGCCGCAGCGAACGGTGCGGATGGCGGCAGCCGGGACACCGGTACACGGGGAGCGCCACCGAGTGATAGCACCCCGGGTGGGGGCACTTCATCCGGATCCGTCCCACGACCAGCCGGCCCGAGTCGATGCCGCGCAGGCACAGGGCGGCCAGGACCAGTGCGGCACAGCCGGCGCCGAGCAGCACCCCGAACACCAGCGTCGTGGCGGCGGCGGTCGCGGCGGCGGCGAGGCTGCCGAGGAGCGCGCCCAGGGCGACGCCGACGCTGAAGAACCGCAGGAAGAGCACCTCCCACGTCTCCCGCCTTCCGTACGGTTTCCGGTACAGGTTCCACATCGAGCGGACCCGGTCCTTCATCCATACGTCCACCACGCGCCGCCAGATGTCGGTCGCGCCCACCGCCGTGGCGCTGACGGCGTCCGTCCACGCCTGCTGTGCCCAATAGGCCCGGTAGGCGGGTTCGGTTCCGCCGGGCGGCCGCACCCGGGCGTCATAGGTTCCGGGCCGCCACGGACCCAGGCTCTTGCCGGTCTCCCTGACGAACCGCGCGTACGCGACGGGAGCGGAACGCAGCAGGTTCCAGACGATGACCGGCGACTGTATGAAGAGCAGGACGACGAGGGCCGACACCCACGGGGAGCCGGAGAAGAGATCGCTCGGCGACATCAGCGTTCCTCCGCTCCCGGTTGCGTCTCCACCGTGCCGGGGCCCGCGTCCCGCCAGCTCTTCGACGGGCGGGCGCCGCCGGCTCCGGACCCGCGCCGGCGCCCCCAGCGGCGGGCCAGGCCCGGCCGGTACCAGTCCCGCCACCGGTCGGCCCAGGTGCCGCTCACCTCGGCCAGCTCCGACTCGGCCGCTGACAGATGGGGTTCCGGCAGTCTGCGTACGGCCGGTTTCAGGAACTGGTCGAGCAGGCGGAGCCGGACGCGGTCCCAGGCCGGGTTGAAGTCGCCGAAGCTGTTCCACGCGATGAACAGGGCCGCCAGGTGGCACGGGTCGCGCTGCAGCCGGTCAAGGGTCACCGAACTCCGGGCCTCTGCCTCGTAGGTGTCCATCAGACCCTCGTCGCCGTAGCGCACGAGTTGCTCCAGCTCGTCCTTGAGCAGCATCCCGGCCACGCCGGCGCGGACCCTGGCCTCGGGGGCGGCGCCGCTGAGGATGCGGGCCACCAGACCGCGGGCCAGCCTGCGTTCCAGGCTGTCGTCCAGCGGGCGGGCCCGGTCGCGCAGCGCGATGGCGTACGAGGTGAAGCCGCGCTCGGCCTGGCCGGTGCGGATGTCCTCGGCGTGCAGCAGCAGGTTCAGTCCGTCACGCACACGCGGTTCGGCCAGCCCGAGGCCCGGCGGCAGGGCGGACAGCAGGGCCCGGGCCACCTCGGGGGCGTCCGGGTCGGCGGCGTCGGCGGCGAGCGCGGTGCGGGCCAGCTGGTGATCGAGACCACTGGCCGTCAGCAGATCCGGCGGGGTCTGGGCAAGGAGCATCAGCGCGTCGTCCATCGACGGCCGCCGCCCGGGCCAGGTCAGCAGGAAGGCGGTCCGCAGGACGGACGGATCGGCGGCTTCCTGCCACTTGGCCTCCCGGATCAGCCGGTTCATCATCCGCAGTCCGCTGTCGGGATCCCGCGTCCCGCGTCCGGCGGCCGCGACCGCGCGCAGATGGGGATAGTCGGCCAGCTCGGCCGGGTCCAGCGTGGCGTCCAGGCCGGCCAGTACGGGAACCACCGGGATCGGGTCGCCGGACAGGGCCACGTCGTTGAGGCGGTCGAGCAGGGCGCCGCGCACTCCCCGCGACCCGGGCCCGGACACCGCGGCCGCCACTTCGCGGGCGGACGGGCCGGAACCGGGGGAGCCGTCCGCGGCGCGCGCCAGCAGATGGTCGGCCAGCCGCACCCCCGGCGCGGCCGGCGGCGGGTGTCCGACGAGGTCGGTGGCCAGCGTTTCACCCAGACTCAGCAGGGTGAGGAGCCGCTCGGTCGACACGTCCGGATCGGCGAGCAGGACGGTGAGCCGAGGACCCAGCTCCCGGGCCAGCTCGAAACAGGCATCCGGGGTCAGCGCCGAGCGGAGACTGCCGGGCACCGCGCCCCGGCCGTCGATCACGGCGCGCACCGTGCCGCGCGCCAGGGTTTCGGTGACCTCGGGCGGCCACCGGGCAGCGAGGGCGTCCAGCAGCCCGGGCAGCGCGTCGGTGCCGGTGCTGTCGGCGTCCTCGGCGAGCAGGGTCTCCAGGAAACGCTGCCAGAAGGTCTCGTCCCGCTGGTCCGCGTGGCGCAGGGCCCAGGTGGTGCCGGCGGCCCGGCCGGTCGACTCCAGGGGGATGCCCTCGTACAGCGCGTAGGAGGCCAGTACCTCCGCGTCGAAGGGCGCGTCGACCGCCGCCCGCATCAGGAGGTCGGGCCGGCCTGCCAGCCAGACGCGGGCGGCCACCTCCGCCCAGGGCGCGGTGCGGGGCTCGCTCGACGTGCCGCCGAGGCAGTGGTGGAAGCGGAACTGGTGGCCCAGGTCGGCAGAGGCGTACCCGAATTCGGCGTCCGCGAGCACCCCCACGATCTGCTGTTCGGCGAGGTAGGGGCGACGGGTGTACGTGGTGAAGGTCAGCGTCGGCGCGTAGGCGGGCGGCAGCGCCGCACAGGCCAGGGCGACCCACAGGGCGACTTCCTCCGCACCCTCCTCGACCATCACCAGGGTGGGCGCCCGCTCGTCCTCGAACAGCCGCCGTACGTCCGACAGGAACGGCGCGAGGCGTTCGGCCCGGCGCCGGGCGAAGGCCGTGAGCCGCTGCCGTCCGATCCGGTCGCCCGGGCTCAGCGCCTCCAGCGGCGGCGCACCGTCCACCGGCGTGACGCTCCGCCAGTCCGGCGACTCCCAGGCAGCGATGGGCAGCATCCGGCCGGGCAGCCCGGCGCCCGGCGGGACCAGCAGGGCGTGCGCGTGGAAGTTGCCGTAGCGGCCGCTGTAGTCGGCGCCGGTGTAGCGCGTACGGCTGAGCACTCCGGTGCCGTCGGGCAGCAGGCTGAAGCCGAACGCGACGGGGAAGGCGGGCAGTTCGGCCTCGGTCGGCCTGGCCGGGGCGTCGCGCGGCGGCTCGTAGCCAAGGAGTGGTTCGGCCAGCCGCAGCAGAGCGGGGTCGGTGTCCGGGCTCGTGGCGGTGAAGCGGAAACCGGAGCCGTCCGGGCCGGGTGGGGCGGAGGTGTAGTGCAGTTGACGGAGCGTCATCGGGGCTCACGTCCCTTCCGGGCGGTACGGGCCGTGCGGACGGGAAGCAGGCCGCGCCGACCGAGCAGCCACAGCAGTGGATCCTCGACGCGCAGCGGCCGAGGCCCCGACTTCGGGGCGTCCGAGGGCGACTCGGCGGGCGGCGGTGCGCCGAGCGCGGAGAGGCAGAAGAGTGAGAACTCGGCGAAGTCCCGGTCGAGTTGGCGGTAGAGCACCCCGCCGTCCCACTCGTCGAGCAGCGCACGCGCGTCCTGGCCCACGGCGACCCGGTCGCTGTCGTCCAGGGCTCCCGCACGGACGGCCGGACGGCCGAGGGTCGATCCGTGTGGCAGCCAGGCGCGCAGGACGTCGCTCTTGGTGATCGCCACCGCCAGCGGTGTGGTGACCTTGCCCTTGCCCTCGCCTCTGCGGCGGCCGCGCAACTGGGCGGCGAGGTCGGCGGCTATCTGCTCCGGGGCGGTCTCCACCGGCGGCAACTGCCCTGCCAGCTCCGGCAGTTGCTCCCGTACGGTCCGCAACTGCAGTGGGTCCACCAGCAGGATGACGCCGTCGGCCGCGGCCAGATAGGCGGTGTAGCGGTCCATGGCCTCGGCACTGGCCAGGTCCTCGCCCGCCGCGTCGAAGAACACCAGGGCGGTGTGCCTGCTGCCGTCGCGCAGACCGCCCACTCCGTGCCGAGGTGTGCTCAGCCGGAAGATCAGCGGGTCGTTGAAGCGCATGGCGGCCGGCTGGGTGGGCCCGGGCAGCAGCAGCCGGTGGTAGAGGTCGTCCTCCATGGCCCGGTACCGCTGCTGTGTCGCGCTGCCCATGCTGGCCAGGGCCGCGTTGAACTCCCGCCCCACCCTGTTGCGCAACTCGTGGGCGAGCACGGTGACGTAGGTGCTCTTTCCCGCACTCTTCGGGCCGATCAGGGCGATGATCCGGCTGCTCTGGTCGCAGTAGTCGCTGGGCAGGTCGTTGTGGCAGTTGCGGCAGACCCGCACCGGGGTGCCCACACCGCACGCGGGGCAGGGCGCGCGCCCGCGCCCGGTGCGCAGGCCGCGCGGCGCGTCGAAGCAGGGACCGCGCTGGGCGGCGGGCCCGCCGGCCGGAGCACCGGTGAACGCCGCCCACCTGCCGTCCGGTTCGGGCGCGCAGGGCGCCGCACCGCGCACACCGGTACGCGCCATCAGGCAGCGGTAGGCCAGCCGGGAGGCGCGGTCGGAGGTGAAGCAGTAGGGGCAGACGATGGTCGTCATGTCAGCGCACCACCAGAGTGTCGGACGGCGGATGGTCCAGTTGCGCGTCGGGAGCGCCGGCTCCGAGCAGGAAGCCGCGCAGCAGATAGGGCTTGGTCCGGCCGCGCAGGTCGATCTCGGTGCGCACCGGCTCCCCGGCGGCCAACCGGTCCCCGGTCAGGCGCAGTTCCTCGATGCCGTGCCGCGGATGCAGCGGGGCGATGCTCTCCCGGCCGACCAGCAGGAAGTCCGGGCAGTCGGTCGTGCCGGGTGAGGCGCCGGGGAGTTCGGCCCGCACCTCGACCATGCGCCGCGCGCCTGCCCGCCAGCCCGGCTTGACCAGCCGGTAGGAGAGCCGTATCCGGGACGGCACCCGTATGTGCCCCTCCCCGGAGATCACGAACTCCGCGTCGCCGGAGGGCAGCGGGGTCACGGCCACGTCGAGCGCCTCGCCGCCCGCCGTCAGGCTCAGCCCCTCCCGCAGATAGGCGCTGCGGGTCACCCGCCGCTCCCGGGCCACACCGCTCTGCCGCCATCCGACGAGCACCACGGGGGCCGGATCGGGCCACTCGAAACCGAGCCGCACCGTGTCGCCGGGGCCGCGCTCGGCGGTCATGCCACGGACCGGGGTCTGGGCCTCGACCAGCACGCTGGGCCCCGCGACCGCGTGGCGGCCGAGCACCGTCACCGCGGTGATCCGCACCGAGGTGCCCGCCGCCGGCTCGAGCAGGGGAGAGGACAGGGGCGGCTTCGGCAGCTTCGTGGTGAAGCCGTCCGGCAGTTCGGCGCCGGCCTCGGGCGGCGGCCCGCTCCACTGCACCAGCAGGACCTCGCCCCGGGCCGGCGGAATCCAGCTGAGCCGTACCGGACCGGTCGCGGTGTGCTGCTCGCCGGTCAGCGACTCGACCGGCCGGGGCCACTCCTCTACCTCCACGCGGGCGGTCACGCCCAGGGAGCGGACGGTCCGCCGGTCGGGCCCCGCGTACTCGCAGTGGATCTCATAGGAATACGTTCCGGGCTCCAACGGCCCGTCCTCGAAGCCGTCCTGACGGCATGTCACTTCGGTTTCGCTGCCGCCGTGGTCGCGCAGCGCGCGGATCGCCACCGCCGCGGCGGGTGCCCGCCAGGTGGCGCTGACGCCGTGCCGTCCGGTGGTCAGCGTCAGTTCACGCACCTCCGGGGCGACCAGCAGGGGGTCGCTGATCCGGGGCCGCCCGGCGATCCGTCCGTCCCGCAGCGGGAGAATCGCGTAGCGCACCCTGCTGCCGGGTACGGCGGCCGTGTCGGTCACCTGGGTCGCCGTACCCGGCACGCCGACCTCGGTGTGCCGGTGCGGCTTGCCCGGTGGGTGGCGCAGGACCCGGTAGAGGATGGTCCCGGCCTGGTCGGTGGCGGCGTTCCAGGTGACCGTGACGCCGTCGTGTCCGGCCTCCGCGCGGACCGGAAGGAGGCCCGGGGCCACGGGTGCCCCGGCCTCCGCGGCCCGCAGCAGACCGGTGAGCGCCCTCGGTTCGTCGACGGCGTACCGGGCCGTGACCAGATAGCCGGTGGCCGCCTGCCGGTATTCGCCCTTCCGGTGCAGCGTGTCCGCCCGGGCCAGTGCCTCGTCGGTGCCGGCGCGCAGTTCGGCCACGGACGCCAGCAGCCCGCGCAGCTCCGGGTCGGCCATGACCCCGGCCAGCCGGGCCGCGTACCGTTCCGCCCGGCACAACTGCCGACCGGTCAGGGCCTCGTGGATATTCCCGGCCGCCTCCCCGTCGAGCCGCCCGGCCGGCTTCAGGCACGCGGACACGGAGGCGACCAGCTCCGCCGCCTCGTCCTTGTCCACGCCCAGCTCCACCGCGGCCGGGACACTGATTCCGTCGGGGTGGTCCTGGAGCAGCAGCACCAGTTCGTGGACGACGACACGGCGCAGGCCCATCGGGTCGGCGCCCAGGATTTCCGCCGCCCGGTCGAGGAGGGCCGTCGCCTGCGCCCGGTGCGGCCCGCCTTCGCGCCGCCAGTGCTCCCGCTGCGCCTCGACGTAGGCCTCGTCGACGCGCAGCCACGTCATGCCGCGTCCACGGAACCAGAGTCCGTCGAGCACTTTGAACTCGGGGCGTACGCCCCGGGCGCCGAGCAGTTCAGCGGTGTGCCGGAAGCCGAGGGAGCGCAGCCCCGAGGACCAGGCCGCGTGACCGGTCATCCCAGGAGTCAACGGCAGTTCGAGAGGCGCCCACGCGCTCCCCGGCCGCTTCCCCCGCCCCCCGTGATACGGCACCCCGCGACCCCCCGCCGCATGTCGCCCACCCCTGACCGGCCTTGGGCATCGGCAGGTCCGGGACAGGCTGGAGAGACCATTGCAGCAGATTCGACAGGTGTCCGCCCCGCCTTTGACAGGTCGGACCCGGGGCCGCCGAACGCGATGCCGCGGCACCTGCCGACACCGCTCGCAAAGCCGTGCCGCAGGGGCCTCTCGGGAAGCGGCAGTCGCCGAGCATCTCCCGTACCGCCGACTTTCACATCAGCGACACCCGACCCTTTCCTGACGTTTGGTGTGCCTGCAAAACTCCCTTCGCGCAGGTTCCATCATCATCGGGCGATACGCGCCCCGTCAGGACAGAGGTCACCCACCCATGCCTCAAGTGAATCGGCGCCGCTTCCTCCAGCTCGCCGGCGGCACCGCGGCGTTCACCGCGCTGTCCAACAGCATCGAGCGTGCGGCGGCGCTGCCCGCGCACCACGGTTCCGGCACGATCGACGATGTCGAGCACATCGTCGTCCTGATGCAGGAGAACCGTTCTTTCGACCACTACTTCGGCTCGCTCAGGGGCGTCCGCGGCTTCGGCGACCCGGTTCCGGCCACGACGTCGGGCGACAAGTCGGTCTGGTACCAGTCGGACGGCACCAAGGACGTGCTCCCCTTCCGGCCCGACGCCGACGACCTGGGCATGCAGTTCATCCAGGACCTCCCGCACGGCTGGAGCGACGGGCACGCCGCGTTCAACAAGGGCAAGTACGACAAATGGGTGCCCAACAAGTCGTCGACGACGATGGCGTACCTGACGCGTGAGGACATCCCGTTCCACTACGCGCTGGCCGACTCCTTCACCATCTGCGACGCCTACCACTGTTCGTTCATCGGCTCCACCGACCCGAACCGCTACTACATGTGGACGGGCTACACCGGCAACGACGGCACCGGCGGCGGCCCGGTCCTCGGCAACGACGAGGTCGGCTACGACTGGACGACGTACCCCGAGCGCCTCGAAGCGGCCGGCGTCTCCTGGAAGATCTACCAGGACGTCGGCGACGGCCTGGACGCGAACGGTTCCTGGGGCTGGATCCCCGACGCCTACCGGGGCAACTACGGCGACAACTCGCTGCTGTACTTCAACAAGTACCGCAACGCCGAGCCCGGCGACCCGCTCTACGACAAGGCCCGCACCGGCACCGACGCCCGCAAGGGCGAGGGCTTCTTCGACCAGCTGAAGGCCGACGTCAAGGGCAAGAAGCTGCCGAAGATCTCCTGGATCGTCGCACCCGAGGCGTTCACCGAGCACCCCAACTGGCCCGCGAACTACGGTGCTTGGTACATCGCCCAGGTCCTCGACGCGCTCACCTCCGACCCCGAGGTGTGGAGCAAGACGGCGCTGTTCATCACGTACGACGAGAACGACGGCTTCTTCGACCACCTCGTGCCGCCGTTCCCGCCGCAGTCCGCCGCCCAGGGCAAGTCCACGGTCGACGTCGGCCCGGACCTCTACGCGGGCGACGCGAGCCGCACGGCCGGTCCGTACGGGATGGGCCAGCGGGTGCCGATGCTCGTCGTCTCGCCCTGGAGCAAGGGCGGTTACGTCTGCTCCGAGACGCTCGACCACACCTCCATCATCCAGTTCATGGAGCGCCGCTTCGGCGTGCACGAGCCCAACATCTCGCCCTGGCGTCGTGCGGTCAGCGGTGACCTCAGCTCGGCCTTCGACTTCGCCCGCAAGGACACCAGGCCGGTCGCGCTGCCGGACACCGACGGCTACCAGCCGCCGGACGGCGACCGTCACCCCGACTACGTGCCGACCCCGCCCGCGAACCCCGCCCTGCCCAAGCAGGAGCGCGGCTCGCGCCCGGCCCGCCCGCTCAAGTACGCGCCCCTGGTGGACGGTTCGGCGGACGCGGCGGCCGGAAAGTTCACGCTCACCTTCGGCTCCGGCGCCAAGGCCGGCGCCGCCTTCCTCGTCACGTCCGGCAACCGCACCGACGGCCCCTGGACCTACACCACCGAGGCGGGCAGGAAGGTTTCGGACACCTGGAACTCGGCGTACTCGAACGGCGCGTACGACCTGACGGTGCACGGCCCGAACGGCTTCCTGCGCACGTTCAAGGGTTCCGGCAGGAAGGCCGGACCCGAGGTCACCGCGCGGCACACGGGCGGCAACGTCGAGCTGACCCTCACCAACAAGGGCTCCGGCACGGTCGAACTGAAGGTGAGCAGCGGCTACGGCGGCCCGTCGAAGTCGTTCAAGGTGCGGGCGGGCGCGACCGTGAAGCACACCTTCGACCTGCGGGCGAGCAAGCGCTGGTACGACCTGACCGTCGTGTCGGCCACGGACGCGAGCTTCCTGCGCCGGTTCGCCGGACATGTGGAGAACGGCCGCCCGGGCGTGAGCGACCCGGCGATCGTGACCGCCTGACGGAGCACAGGATGCCTAACCAACTGCTGGTTGATTTCAAGACATCTCGCGGTAGTGTGCCCCGGTGACCACGCATTCGAACACACCTGCAGGCTGGTACCCGGATCCGAACGGGGCGCCCCAGACACAGCGCTACTGGGACGGCTCGCAATGGACCGAGCACACGAATGCGGACCAGCAGGCCCAGTCCGCGCAGCAGATTCCGCAGCAGCCCCAGCCGGCGTACGCCCCGACGCAGCCCGCCGCGGGTCCCGACCCGCGCGTGCAGCGTCAGGTGCACCAGCAGGCCGGGGTCGCGGCGAACGGCGCGGGCGGCGGCACCCTGTTCACCGAGCCGGTCCTGGTGGTCAACCAGAAGGCCAAGCTCATCGAGCTGACCAACGAGTACAAGGTCATGGACCAGCAGGGCAACCAGCTCGGTTCGGTCGTCCAGGTCGGACAGAGCGCGCTGAAGAAGATCCTCCGCTTCGTCGCCAGCATCGACCAGTTCATGACCCACAAGCTGGAGATCCGTGACGCGTACGGCCAGCCGCAACTGCTGCTGACGCGCCCCGCGAAGTTCATGAAGTCGCGGGTGCTCGTGGCGCGTCCGGACGGTTCGCCCGTCGGCGAGATCGTCCAGCAGAACATGATCGGGAAGATCAACTTCGCGATCAACGCGAACGGTCAGCAGGTCGGCGCGATCAAGGCGGAGAACTGGCGCGCCTGGAACTTCGCGATCGTCGACCAGTCGGACAACGAGGTCGCCCGGATCACCAAGACCTGGGAAGGCCTGGCCAAGACGATGTTCACCACCGCGGACAACTACGTCCTGCAGATCCACTACCAGCTCCCCGAACCCCTGCTGAGCCTGGTCGTCGCGACGGCGCTGACCGTCGACACGGCCCTCAAGCAGGACTCCCGCGGGCTGGGCTGACACGACACCACAAAGGAAAGGGCGGCCGCGAATATATCCGCGGCCGCCCTTTCCCGTGGCGGTTCTAGTGGGCCGTCAAATGCCCAGGGTTCGGTTGCTGCGGCAGCAACGAGGGTTCGTACGCCGCCGACTCGGGTTCCAGGGCCAGCACCGCGGCGACCGGGTGGTCGTCGACAGCCAGGACTCGGACCGGTAGATCGTCGGCCATGGACGCGAGGACGAGCTCGGGCGCCGACCGCGACAGCGTCACCACGCCCCACGCCGCGACCCCGGCTCCCATGAGAGCCAGCAGTACGCCCGCCGCGCCGCCCTGAAGGCGTTCGCCGAGCAGGGACAGGCCGATCACCGCGGCGGCCAGCGGATTGGCGAGTGTCACGACGGCCAGGGGCGCGCCGAGGCCGCCCCGGTACGCGGTCTGCGACAGGAGCAGTCCGCCCGCCGCGAAGGCCGCCACCAGCACGGCCACCACGATCACCTGGACACTGAGCAGCGACTCCGAGCGGTCCGTCGCGGCCACCGTCACCGTCTGGGTGAGCGCCGAGGCGACACCGGAGGCGAAGCCCGAGGCAGTCGCGTGCCGCAGCCCGGGCCGCGCGCCCCGTCGCGCGAGAGCGCCGATCAGTACGGCCGTCGTGCCGGCGACGGCCAGCGCCTGCGGCACGCTCAGCACGTCGTCGGGCGCGGGCCCGGACGCCGTGACGAGCAGCGCCGCAAGGCCGATCAGGGTGAGCGCGGTGCCGCGCCACTCGACCGGGCTGACCCGCCGCCCGGCGACCCGCGCCCCCAGCGGCACCGCGGCCACCAGGGTGAGCGCACCGAGCGGCTGCACCAGCGTGAGGGTGCCGTACTTGAGCGCGGCCACGTGCAGCAGCGCCGCGGACGCGTTCAGCGCGACCGACCACCACCAGGCCCCGCTGCCCAGCAGGCGCAGCATGCCCGAGTCGGAACTGCGGGAGGCGAGCCGCTCCTGCGCCACGGCCGCGGCGGCGTACGCGACGGCCGAGAACAGCGACAGGACGATGGCGGCGGCCGTGGCGTTCATCGGCCGGCTCCCACGAGCTCCGGTATGTCCCGTACGGAGTCGTCGGCACGTTCCTGAACGCGCCCCGCCGTTGTCGTCGTCCGGTGCGGCAGGTGGATCACCGCGAGGGCGATCCCGAGCAGCGCGGCCGCCACGATCGCGTCGAGCCAGTAGTGGTTGGCCGTACCGACTATCACCACCAGGGTGACCAGTGGATGCAGCAGCCACAGCCAGCGCCACCGGGACCGGGTCGCGGCGATCAGGCCGATCGCGACCATCAGGGCCCAGCCGAAGTGCAGCGACGGCATCGCCGCGAACTGGTTCGCCACCGCGTCGGTCGCGGGATGAGCCCCGTACACCGTGGGCCCGTACGCCTGCCCCGTGTCTACGAGACCCGCGGCCTTCAGCAGCCGCGGCGGCGCGAGAGGGAAGAAGAGGTGCCCGACAAGGGCGGCGCCGGTGACCACCGCGAGGACGCGGCGCGCCCACACGTAGTGGGCCGGGCGCTTCAGGTACAGCCAGACCAGGAAGGCCACCGTGGCCGGGAAGTGGACGGTCGCGTAGTAGGTGTTCGCGATGTGCACGAGGGTGTCGCTGTGCAGCAGCGCGTTCTGCACGGCGCCTTCGCCGGGCAGGTGGAGGGACCGCTCCCAGTCCCACACGCGGTCCGCGTTGCGGAAGGCCTCGGCGGTGTGGCCGGTGGCCAGCTGTCGGCCGACCTTGTAGACGAGGAAGAGTCCCACGACGAGCAGGAGCTCGCGAAGGAGAGGCGGGCGTGCGGCGGTGTCTTCCGGCGACGCCCGGCGGCGTATGGCCGACGCGGGCTCCGGTTCTGTCTCGGACTCTGCAGGCTCGGTACGGGAATCCATCCCCCGGCCCCCTTGCTGACGGTCTTGCGCGGGGTGGTGCGTGGTGAGCCCAGGACAAGGTCCACTCCCCGCAGGTCCACTCGACACGGGAGTAGGTCCTGTCCAAGGCTCATCGATACGCCAGTGTACCGATACGCCGCCGTATCGGTACACTGGCGTATCGATTAGACTGTGTGAAGAGCACCACCGGAACGAACCCAGTCGCCCCGAACCGAGCGAGGAGAAGAGCATGACGTCGCAGGCCGCGGACGGACCGGAGACGGTCGTCGCCTCGCGCCGCTCCAAAATCACGCCCGAGCGTGAGCAGGAGTTCTACGACGCCGTGATCGACCAGCTGCGCGAGTGCGGCTACGACGCGTTCACCATGGAGGGCGTGGCGGCCAGCACCCGGTGCAGCAAGTCCACGCTCTACCGGCAGTGGAAGACGAAGCCCCAGTTCGTGGCGGCGGCGCTGCGCGCCAACCGTTGTCCTCGGTTCATGGGCATCGACACCGGCTCACTCGCGGGGGACCTGCGCGAAGCGGCGCGCGCCGCGGGCGAGTGGTCGGGCCAGGACACCCAGCTGCTCCAGGCCCTCGGCCATACCGTGATGGCGGACGAGGAGCTCCAGCGGGCGCTGCGCGAAGCGCTGGTCGAGCCCGAGGTCGCCTCGCTCAAGGAGATGATCGACCGGGCGGTCGACCGGGGTGAGATCGCCGCCGATCACCCGGCGCTCGGGTTCATTCCGGCGCAGATCATCGGCGTCATGCGGGTCCGCCCCGTCCTGGAGGGCGAGTACGCGGATGCGGCGTATCTCACACAATTCGTGGAGGCGGTCGTGATTCCGGCCCTCGGCCTCACCTGAGACCCAGGCCGCCGTCCGCGGGATGACCGGACGTCGGCCTGCTCGCGCCGCACCGTGGGGACGGGGGCGGCGCGCACCCCCCGGCCGGGTGGGGTTCCTCTTGAGCGGAGAGGCGCCTCACCCGGCCGAACTGTTTCCTGCTACACGCCCTGGCCGCTGCCGGACCCGGACGCCACCTTGATGCCCTTCGTGATCGTGTCGATCACGTCCTGCTTCTCGCTGACGTCGACGCCGAAGCGGATCACGACGAGCTGCTCGGAGCTGAGGGGGGAGGGGAAGGCGAGCGACTCGACATAGCCGTCCTCGCCCTTGCTGGTGACCGCCTTCCAGCGGACCAGGTAGCCCTTCTGTCCGGCCACGGTGACAGCCTTGGAGGCGAGTACCTCGTGCGAGGTGATCTCGCCGTAGGACTTGCCGCCGTAGGACTCCTCCGCGTTCTTGGAGATGTCCTCCTTGGCAGCCGCCTCGGCGGTGGTCGCCTTCAGCTCCAGGGCCAGCGCGGGGGCCGAGTACAACCCGCCGGCGGTGCAGGTCGCCGTGGTGTCGCCGGGGCACTTGTAGGAATCGTCCGAGGTCACCTGGGCGCCCACCGAGATGCTCGAGCCGGTCCAGCCGTCGGGCACGGGGATGCTGATGCCGTTGACCGCGTCGGTGGCGAACCCGTCCTCGGTCTGCGGCTGCCCGGACTGACCCGGCGCCGGGGTCTGGCCGCCGGAGCCGCCCGAGCCGCCGCCGGGACCACCGGGGGCGCCGCTGGGAGCACCCGAAGGACCGCCCGTACCGCCCTGGAGCCCGCCGGGACCCTGGGAGTTGGCGGTGGTGTCGCTGGAGCCGTCGTCCTTGGTCAGCGCGTACACACCACCCCCGATGCCCGCCAGGACCGCGATCGCCGCGGCGACCGCTATGCCCGTGCGCAGCCCCCGCCGCGGTGGACCCGGCGGAAAGGCCGGATACGGTCCGGCGCCCGGTGGGTGCACCGGGGGACCCCATGCGGCGGCCGACCCGACGGGGCGGGTCTGGTCCGTCCATGTCTTGCCGTCCCACCAGCGTTCGGCGGCGGGACTGTCATCTGTCTGCCCGGGGTCGGGATACCAGCCGGGAGGAGTCACCTGCGTCATGGGGCCCACCGTATGAGGCGTGGGTGAAAGACGGATGAGAGGGGGCGGGCAAGGTTCATTTCAGGACCAGTCGAAGAGGTGCCCGATCCGCTCTCGGCAGTGGCGGCAGCCCGTCCCGCCCTGGCGTGACCGAGCCGAGCACGCTGGGATGCCGTGCCCCGGTGCTCGCCGGGTCGGTACCCGCGAGCCCGTGCACCGTCAGAAATCCCAGTACGGCGAAGGCGTACGCCTCCTTGGCGGCCGAGGGCAGGCCCAGCGCGTCGGAGCTGCGCAGGGCGACCCCGGGGAGTTCGGCGCCGAGCATCGCCATGAGTACGGGATTGCGGGTGCCGCCGCCGGACGCGATCACCTCGGTGGCCCGCACCGTCCGCACCGCGTCCGCGACCGTGCGGGCGGTGAGCGCGGTGAGCGTCGCGATGACGTCCTCGGCGGTCAGCGTCCCGAAGCCCGTCAACGCGTCGCGCAGATAGCTGAAATGGAACAGCTCCTTGCCCGTCGTCTTGGGCGCGGGCAGCGCGTAGTAGGGCTCCGCAAGCAGGCGTCGCAGGAGCGGTCCGTGCACGGTGCCGCGGGCGGCGAGGGCACCGTCCACGTCGTGGTCTAGGCGGCCTCCGCTCAGGCCCCGCACCGCGGCGTCGAGGAGCGCGCACCCGGGCCCCGTGTCGAAGGCGGTGCCGTCGGGTGCGGTGAGGTTCGCGATACCGCCGAGGTTGAGCGCCACAGGCGTCCCCGGTCTGCCGCGCAGCCACAGCAGGTCGAACAGGCTGACCAGGGGCGCGCCCTGGCCACCGGCGGCGATGTCGCGCGGGCGGAAGTCGGCGACCACGGGCAGCCCCGTCGCCTCGGCGATCCAGGCGGGCTGCCCGAGCTGGAGGGTCCCGTGCACCCGTCCGTCCGCCACCCAGTGGTAGACGGTCTGGCCGTGCGAGGCGATCAACTCGGCTCCTCCGTCGCACAGTTCGCGGTCGGCGCGGACGGCCGCCGCCGCGAAGGCCTGCCCGATCAGGGTGTCGAGGCGGCACACCTCGGCCAGGCCGGTCGTGGCCGGAGGCAGCGCCGCCGCCAGCGCGCCGCGCAGTTCGGGGTCGTACGACTCGCTGACGAGCCCGAGCGGCCGCAGTACGAGGCTGTCCTCGTCGAGGGTCAGCTCGGCGGCCGCCGCGTCGATGGCGTCGTACGACGTGCCGGACATCAGGCCGATCACCCGCACGCTCTCAACTCCCTTGCCTCTGATGCCCCTTGGGGAGCGTAGCCAGTGCGAAGACGCTGACGGCGCACGTCGCCGCCGCGTAGTACCCGGGAATGTCCACGCTCCCCGTCCGTTTGACCGTCTCCGTGATGATGAGCCCCGCACAGCCCGAGAACACCGCATTGGACAGGGCGTAGGCGAGTCCGAGGCCCGTGTAGCGGACGCTCGTGGGGAACATCTCGGAGAGCATCGCCGGTCCCGGCCCGGCCATCAGCCCCACCACCGCACCCGCCAGGAACACGGCCGCACCCTTCACCGCATGCGAAGTCCCGCTGTCCTGAAGGAGGTTGAGCAGCGGTACCGCCAGCAAGGTGACCAGTACGGCACCCGTGAGCATCACCGGACGGCGCCCGATCCGGTCGCTGAGCAGGCCCGCCGGGATGATCGTGGCCGCGAAGCCGAGGTTGGCGACGACGGTGGCGAGCAGCGCCTGCTGGAAGGTGGCGTTCAAGCTGCTCTGGAGGTACGAGGGCAGCACGACCAGGAAGGTGTAGCCGGCCGCCGCCCAGCCCATCACGCGCCCTGCGCCGAGCGCGATGGCCCTCACCAACTCCCGTACGGGTGGACGCTCTTGCAGCCGCTCCCGCTCGAAGGCCGGTGTCTCGTCCAGCTTCAACCGCAGCCACAGTGCGCCGAGACCGAGCGGCAGCGTCAGCAGGAAGGGGAGCCGCCAGCCCCAGTCGCTCAGCTCCTCGGCGCCGAGCATCGTGGCAAGGAGCGCCGCGATCCCCGCGCCGGCCAGCAGCCCCAGCGCCACCGTGAACGACTGCCAGGACCCGTAGAGACCGCGCCGGCCCGGCGGCGCGAACTCCGTCATCACCGACACCGCGCCCCCGAACTCCCCTCCCGCGGACAGCCCTTGGAGCACCCGGAGGAAGGTGAGCAGCCACGGGGCGAGAGCGCCGACGGTGGCGTATGTGGGCAGCAAGCCGATCAGGGTCGTCGCGGCGGTCATCAGGACGATCACCAGGATCAGCACCGGACGGCGCCCGATCCGGTCGCCGAGCCGACCGAACAGCGCGGCGCCCACGGGCCGGAAGAAGAACGCGAGTGCGAAGGACGCGTACGTCTTCACCAGGGCCTCGACCTCGCTGCCGCCCTCCGGCGTGAAGAACCGCGCCGCGATGATCGTCGCGAAATAGCCGTAGACCCCGAATTCGTACCACTCGATGAAGTTGCCCACGGAGCCCGCGAGCAGGGCCCTGCGGGAGTGTCCGGGCGGGGAGGCGCGCAGGTCGGAGTCATGCGCGGGGGCGCTCATGCCGGTTCCTCCCGGGGCGTGCCGGGGCCGGGCGGTGCCGGCCGATGACGGGGACTGATGCAGGAAAGTTAGTTTCAATTTATGGGTTTTGACTGTCAATAACTTCCACGCGGGCTGGTCGGCGCTTCGGCGCGTCGCCTTCGCAACCCTGCCGTCACTCGTCTCGGCAACAGCTGCCCCGACCGGCCGACATGGCGGCTCCGGGAGGGCTAGGCTCGTTGCCTGTACGTCGTTTGGGCGACCTGGGGAGGTAGCGGGATGACGGAGGCACGGCCAGGAGTGGTCGCCTCGGCTCCCCTGTGGGAGCGCGACGAGGAAGTCGCCACTCTGGAACAGGCGATCGGCGCCCTGTGTGCGGACTCCGACTCTTCGGGAAGCCTGCTGGTGTTCAGCGGCGACGCGGGTCTCGGCAAGACCTCGCTCCTCGCCGAGGCGCGCCGGATCGCGGAGGGCAACGGCTGCGCGGTGTGGTCGGCACGCGGCGGCGAGACCGTCACGTCCGTCCCCTTCAATGTCGTACGGCAGCTCCTGCAGCCCGCCCTGGTGTCGCTGCTGTCCGAGGAGGCACGCGAATACCTGGGCGACTGGTACGACATCGCGGGACCCGCGCTCGGCATAGCGGAACCGGGCGACCGCCAGCCCGACCCGCAGGGCGTCTGCGACGGCCTGGTCGCGGCCGTGCGACGGCTGGCCAAGCGCGAGTGGCCGCTCGTGCTCCTCATCGACGACGCGCACTGGGCCGACCAGGAGACCCTGCGCTGGCTTGCCGCGTTCGCCGAGCGCCTCGACGACCTGTCGGTGCTCGTCGTGGTGGCCCGCCGCCCCGGCGGTGTGAGCGGTGTGAGCGCCGGTCATCTCGACACCATCGCCGCCGCGGCCCGGCCGATCGCCAACCTGAGCGCGCTGACCCCCGCGGCGGCCGAGGGGCTGACCCGCGCCACGGTCGGAGAGCACGCCGACGCCCCGTTCTGCCGTGAGGTGTGGGCGGTCACCGGCGGCAACCCGTACGAGACCGTCGAGCTGCTCGCCAAGGTGCAGGACAGCGGACTCGATCCGGTCGAGGGATCGGCCGCCGAACTGCGCGCCCTGAACCGCTCGGCCCGCGGCCGCGGACTCGTCGCCCGCCTCGAAGGGCTCGGCATCGACGCCACGCGGTTCGCCTGGGCGGCCGCGATCCTCGGCACCGGAATCTCCCTCGACCTCGCCGCGCACCTCGCGGGAATGCCGGCCGAGGAGGCACTGCGCTGCGCCGAACGGCTCGGCGCCGCCCGCATCCTGACCAAATCCGAGCCGGTGAACGGCCGGGTGAGCGAGGGCGACCTGGAGTTCGTGCACCCGCTCATCGCCAGCGCGGTCTACCGCTCGATCCCGGACGCGCTGCGCACCGCGATGCACGGCCAGGCCGCGTGGGCGGTCACCGACTCCGGACGCGGCGCCGCCGCCGCGTCCCGCCACCTCCTCGAAGTGCACCCGGACGAGGACCCCGAACTCGTCGAGCAGATGCGCGAGGCCGCCCGCGAACACCTCGCCGTCGGCGCGCCCGACGCGGCCAGGCGCTGTCTGGAACGCGCACTGGCCGAGCCCCCGCCCTCCGAGGTCCACGCGCGCGTGCTCTTCGAACTGGGCTGCGCCACCCTCCTGACCGCGCCCGCCAAGACGATCGGCCATCTGCAGGCCGCGCTCGACCGGCCCGGCCTCGAAGGCGATCTCCGCGTGGACGCCGTCTTCCGCCTCTCCCAGGCGCTCCTCCACAACGACCAGCTGGAAGAGGCCGTCCGCACCGTCGACATGGAGGCCGCCAGGCTCGATCCGGGCCCGGCCAGGATGCGGCTCCAGGCCGTGCACTACATGTGGGAGGGCATCCACGCCGGCGAGGAGCGGACCTCCGGACGCTCCAACGGTCTCGCCGAACTCGCCAAGACCTGCACCGGACGCGACAACTCCGAGCGCGCGCTCCTCATACTGCGCGGCTTCGACGCCATGACGCGCGGCGAGAACGCCGAGGAGGTCGCGGAACTCTGCGACCGCGCCCTCGTCAACGGCCGCCTGGCACCCGGCCTCGGCTGGACCGACACCGAGTGGGGCATCGAACTCCTCCTAATGCTGGGCAGCGCGTACGCCTACAGCGACCGGCTGGACCGGGCCGAAAGCCTGTTCAGCGAGGCCCTGCACGCCTACATGAAGGCCGGCTGGAGCGGCGGCCACCTCTCCCTGGCCAACGCCTACCTCGGCCTCGCACACCGCAGACGGGGCCGCCTCGCCGACGCGGAGACCTACCAGCGCGAATCACTGCGCCTCGCCGAACGCGTCGGGCGCGGGCTGCCCCTGTACTGGTCCGCGACCTGCGGGCTCATCGACACCCTGCTCGCCCGCGGCCATGTCCTGGAGGCCGAGGAGATCGCCGAGGAGTACGGCTTCGCAGCGCCGTACCCGTCCACCATCGTCCTCCCGGACACCCGCTCCGTACGCGGCCGTTTGCTGCTCGCCGCCGGCCGCGCCAAGGAAGGCATCAACGAACTGGAGGCAGCCGAGAAGGCCGCCGCCGTACGAGGTCACCACAACACCGTGCTCGCTCCCTGGGCGGTCGACCTCGCCCGCGCCCTCGCCACGGAGGACCCGGCACGCGCCGCCGCCCTGGCGGCCGACGCCCGCCGCCAGGCCGAGCGCTTCGGCACGGACACGGCCATCGGCGAGGCCCTGCGCTGTGCAGCCGCCCTGGAGTCGGGCCAGCGCGCGGTACGGCTCGCAGGGCAGGCGGTCACCTATCTGGAGGCCTCTCCCTGCCAGTACGAACACGCGGCGGCCCGCGTCGAGTACGGCATTCTGGCCCGGTCGGTGTCCGAGCTCAACAAGGGCCTGACGCTGGCGCGTTCATGCGGGGCGGACGGGGTGGTGGCGCAGGCGCAGCGGGCACTGGACGGCTTCTAGCCGGTCGGGTTCCGGCCTTCGAGCAGCCGCTCGGTGGTCGCCTCCAGTCGCTTCCAGACCTCGCGGTCGTACGCTTCCTCGTGCGCCCGCGAGGGGCTCGTACCGTCGAAGTACTCGCCCGTGCCCAACTCCGTTGTGGCCAGAGCGAGTACACCCCTGGCGCCGTCGGCCACGGAGGACCAAGGGCTGACACCGGCCTCGCGGACCATCGCGGTGTCCATGTAGGTCGCGGGGTGCAGGACGTTCACCGAGACACCGCTTCCCGCCAGCTGCTCGCTCAGTGCGAACGTGTGCGCCGCGAGCGCGAACTTGCCGCGGCAGTACGCCGATACGCCGCTGTAGCCGCGGGTGAGTTCGGGGTCGTCGAAGTCCAGCGGTTCCTGGCCGGCGGAGCCGACGTTGACGATGCGGGAGGGGGCGCCCGCACGGAGCGCGGGCAGCAGCGCCCGGGTCAGCGCCACCGGGGCGAGGTAGTTCACCGCGAGGCGGAGCTCGTGCCCGTCGACGCTCTCCTCACGGCCTGCGCCGCGGGAACCGCCGCCCACGCCCGCGTTGTTGACCAGCACGTCGAGGCGCGGATACGTAGCCGCGACCTCCGCACCCAGCGCACGCACCTGCGCCAGCGAACCCAGATCGGCGACGAAGTCGTGCGCCTCACCGCCCTCCGCCGACAGCTCCGAGACAAGCTGCCGGGTACGCGCACGGTCGCGTCCGTGAGCGAGGACGACGTACCCGGAGCGGACCAGCTCGAAGGCGACGTAGCGGCCGAGGCCGGAGGTGGCGCCGGTGATCAGGACAGTGGGCACGCGGGGCTCCGTTCGCAGAGGATCTCCGTCCAGCGTAGGCACAGGGCGAGCACCGGTGCCTGGTGCAGTCGTCACCACCCTTGGCCGGGTTACCGTGCCGAATCGGCCGCTGCGGATCAGGCTTCTGCCCCGTCCTCCTCGGCCAGCACCCGCTGGGCCACCGCGAACGCCGAGTTGGCCGCCGGGACACCGCAGTACACGGCCGTCTGGAGCAGGACCGCGCCGATCTCCTCCGGCGTGAGCCCGTTGCGGCGGGCCGCGCGGACGTGCATCGCGAGTTCGTCGTAGTGGCCGTGGGCCACAAGCGCGGTCAGCGTGATCATGCTGCGCTCACGGCGGGCGAGCGTCGGATCCGTCCAGATCTCGCCCCAGGCGTAGCGGGAGATGAAGTCCTGGAAACGGGCGGTGAAGGGGGTCTGGCGGGCCTGCGCGCGGTCCACGTGGGTGTCGCCGAGTACCTGGCGGCGTACCTCCATGCCGCGTGGCGCGTACCCGTCGAAGTGCCCGCGCAGCGCGGCGAGCACGGCCTCCGGGCGCTCGGCCGGCGCCAGATGCGAGGCGCCCGGGATCTCGGTGAGCGTGGCGCCGGGCACCGCGTCCGCGATCTCCCGCAGATGCGCGGGCGGCGTCGCCGGATCCTCGCGGCCGGCGATGAGCAGGGTCGGCGCGCCGATCGACGTCAGCCGGTCGCGGATGTCGAACGCCGCGAGCGCGTCGCAGCAGGCGGCGTACGCCTCCGGGTCCGCGGTGCGGTGGTCCTCGACCAGCTCCGGCACGGTGAAACCGGGCGTGAACCAACGGGAGTTCGCGGTCTCCGCGAGCGCGGCAAGGCCCTCGCGGCGAACGGTAGCGGCCCTTTCCTCCCACGCCTTGGCGCCGTTGAAGTGGGCCGAGGAGCAGATGACCGCGAGGGACGACACCCGCTCCGGGTGGTACACGGCCAGGTGCAGACCGACCGCACCGCCCAACGAGACGCCCGCGTAGGCGAATCGGCCGATGCCGAGCGAGTCGGCGAGGGCCAGCACCAGATCGGCCAGGTCGGCGATCGTCGCGCCGGGCCCGATCAGGTCGGCAGGCGAGCTGCCGTGGCCCGGCAGGTCCCAGCGGATCACCCGATGCGTCACGGACAGCTCGGGCGCGACCTTGTCCCACAGGGCGGTCGACGTGCCGAGCGAGGGCCCGAGCAGCAGCGGGGGAGCGGTGGCCGGCCCCTCGGCGCGGTAGTGCGGCAGCTTGCCGTTCGGGAAGGTCGGCGGTGTCAACGTCGCTCCAGGGCACGGTCGGTGAGGGCTCCCGCGGAGCCCGTGTAGCGGGTGGGGTCGGTGAGGTCCGCGAGATCGAGGTCCTTGAGCTCCGGCTCCTCGCCGAGCAGCTCCAGGAGGGGCCGGTTCTCGGCGACGGCCCGTTTCGCGGTCGCCGTCAGCAGCTCCTTGGCACGGGCCCGCCCGAGCACGGGAGCAAGCGAGGCGGCCAGCCGCTCGGAGACGATCAACCCGTGGGTGAGGCCGAGGTGTTCACGCATGGCGTCCGCGTTCACCCGTAGTCCCTCGGCCAGTTCCGCGGCATCGCGCGCCGCCCCGCCGACGAGCCGCAGCAGGTCCCGCAGCGGCTCCCATTCGGCATGCCAGGCCCCGGCGGGACGCTCGTCCTCGGCCGTCATCGCCCCGTACAGCGTGGCCGCGAGCTGAGGTGCGCGCCGGGCCCCGGCGGCAATGAGGGTGGCCCGCACGGGGTTTGCCTTGTGCGGCATGGCGGACGAACCGCCGCCGGTGCCTTCGGCGAGCTCCGCGATCTCGGTACGGGCGAGCGTGAGCACGTCGACAGCGGTCTTGCCCAGCGCCCCTGCCGTAAAGGCCAGCGCTCCGGCCAGGTCACCGATCGGCGTACGAAGGGTGTGCCAGGGCAACGCGGGCTCGGCGAGGCCGAGTTCACGGGCGTAGGCGGCGGTGAGGGCCCGGGTGTCCTCGGCGCCGAACACGGTGAACGCCGCCAAGGTCCCGGCGGCACCGCCCAGTTGGGCGGGCAGTGAACCCCGTACGGCCGAGACCCTGTCCCTGGCGTCAAGGATCAGCGACCGCCACCCGGCCGCCTTCAGCCCGAAGGTCGTCGGCACTGCGTGCTGGGTCAGCGTCCGGCCCGGCATCACCGTGTCCCGGTGCTCCGCCGCGAGCCGGGCCAGTGCCCGCTCCGTACGGTCCAGATCCCCCAGGACCAGATCCAGGGTGCGCGCGGCGACCAGCATGGTGGCCGAGTCCATGATGTCCTGGCTCGTCGCACCCCGGTGGACGTACGCCCCGTACTCCTCGCCGACCGCCGCCGTCAGATCCGCGACCAGCGGGATCACCGGATTGCCGCCGTCACGGGCGCGCAGCGCGATCGCGCGTACGTCGAAGCCCGAGACGTCGGCGGCCGCGTCCACCGCGTCGGCCGCCTCCGCCGGAGCCAGTCCCAGGGACGCCTGGGCGCGGGTCAGCGCGGCCTCCGCGTCGAGCAACCCCTGCAGATACGCGATGTCGCTGGTCGCGGCCGACGCCGGGGAGCCCGCCCACCCGGGGGCGAGCAGGGCTTCGGAATCACCGAATGTCACTGGAACTCCAGGAAGACCGTTTCGCCTTCGCCCTGAAGGCGGATGTCGAAACGGTACGTCCGGTTCGCGCCCCCGGCCGCGATCAGCGTGGCGCGCCGGTCGGCCGGGAGCGAGTCGAGCAGCGGGTCGGCGCCGTCGGCGAGGTACGCGCGGGTGAAGAGGTGGTTCGTCAGGCCGCGCGCGAACACGCACACGCTGATGTACGGCTGCCCGGCGTTGCCCGGCGGCAGAGTCGACAGCGCGTAGTGCCCGTCGGCGTCGGTGGGAACCCGCCCGAAGCCGGTGAAGTCGATGCCGTTGCGGCCCAGGAAGCCGCCCGTGGACGGATCGCGGCGCATCGAGCCGGGGGCGCCCGTCAGGGAGCCGTCGGGCGCCGCCTGCCAGAAGTCCAGGAGGGCGTCGGGGATCGGCTTGCCCGCGCCGTCGAACACGTACCCGTGCAGGGTGATCGCCTCTGGGTGGCCCTGGGGTGCGACCTGCCCGCCTTCGGGAAAGGGGAGCGCGTAGCCGTAGAAGGGGCCGATGGTGTGGGACGGGGTGGGGAGCAACCGCTCGGTCATGCTCAACGGCCTTCCTCGATCCAGGTGGCGGAGGGACCGTCGAGGACGATGTCCCATTCGTAGCCGAGCGAGAACTCGGGCGCCGAGAGGTCGTGGTTGTAGGTGGCGATCAGGCGGTTGCGGGCCGCCGTGTCCGTCACGGAGTTCAGGATCGGGTCGTACGGGAACAGCGGGTCGCTCGGGAAGTACATCTGCGTCACGAGCCGCTGGGTGAAGGCTGTACCGAACACCGAGAAGTGGATGTGGGCGGGCCGCCACGCGTTGGTGTGGTTGCCCCAGGGGTAGGGGCCCGGCTTGATCGTGGTGAACGAGTACCGGCCCTGATCGTCCGTCAGGGTCCGCCCCACACCGGTGAAGTTGGGGTCCAGAGGCGCCGGGTGCAGCTCGCGCAGATGGGCATAACGGCCGGCGGCGTTGGCCTGCCAGACCTCGACCAGCTGGCCGCGCACCGGACGGCCGTCGCGGTCCAGCAGCCGGCCCGAGACGGTCATGCGCTCGCCGATCGGCTCGCCCCGGTGGTGGCGGGTGAGGTCGTTGTCGATCTCGGTGATGTCGGTGACGCCGAAGACCGGACCCGACAGCTCGACCGTCTCCGGGTCGCCACCGCTCACGGCGACCAGCGGCTGTTTGGGGTGGCGCAGCACCGAGCTGCGGTACGGGGCGTAGTCGCGCTGCGCGTGGTTCAGGACCACTCCGCCGCCGGCCACCGCCTTGTCGTACGCGTCCTGGCGGTCCTTGATCTCGACGTCGATGTCCGACTGAGTGAGAGCCATGGTCGACTTCCTATCGTTCCAGGACGAGGGCGAGGCCCTGGCCCACGCCGATGCAGAGGGTGGCGACACCAACTCCACTGCCCTTGCGGGCGAGTTGGTGGGCGACGGTTCCGGCGAGGCGGGCTCCGGAGGCGCCGAGGGGGTGACCGAGGGCGATCGCGCCACCCTGCGGGTTGAGGACCTGCGGGTCGAACTCGGGCCACTCGGCCACGCAGCCGAGGACCTGCGCGGCGAAGGCCTCGTTCAGTTCCAGGGTTGACAGGTCGTCAAATGTCTTGCCCGCCTTGAATAGTGCGCGGTTGACGGCCTCGACCGGAGCGAGTCCGAAGTACTGCGGCTCGATCGCGGAGACGCCGGACGCCGAGACGCGGGCCAGCGGCTCGCGGCCGGTGGCTTCGAGCCCCTCCTCGTCGACAAGGAGCAGGGCCGCGGCGCCGTCGTTCAGCGGGGAGGCGTTGCCCGCAGTCACGGTGCCGTTCTCGGTCCGGAAGGACGGCTTGAGCTTGGCCATCGCCGCGATGGAGGCGTCGTCGCGTACGCATTCGTCGGCGCCGAAGACGAGCGGCTCACCCTTGCGCTGCGGGATGGAGACCGGGGCCAGCTCGCCGTCGAAGAGGCCGTCCGCCTGGGCCCGGGCGGCCTTGCGGTGGCTGGCGAGGGCGAACTCGTCCTGCTGCTCGCGCGTGATCTTGTGCTTGTCGGCGATGAGTTCGGCCGACTCGCCGAGCGGGATGGTCCACTGGGGGTCCATCCTCGGGTTGACCATGCGCCAGCCGAGCGTGGTGGAGTACAGCTCGGTGTGCCCGGCCGGGAAGGGCCTGTCGCTCTTGGGCAGGACGTAGGGGGCGCGGGTCATCGACTCGACACCGCCGGCCAGGGCGATGGAGGCGTCGCCGACCGCGATGGCCCGCGCGGCCTGGATGACGGCTTCGAGCCCGGAGGCGCACAGCCGGTTGACGGTCACGCCGGGCACGGAGGTGGGCAGGCCCGCGAGGAGCGCGGCCATACGTCCGACGTTGCGGTTCTCCTCGCCGGCGCCGTTGGCGTTGCCGAAGTAGACGTCCTCGATCCGGGAGGGGTCCAAGTCCGGTGTACGGGCGAGGAGTTCACGGATGGCGTGGGCGGCCAGGTCGTCCGGGCGGACGGTGGCCAGGGAACCGTTGTACCTGCCGAACGGGGTACGGACGGCATCGACGATGTAGACGTCGCGCAGGCCGGTCATCAGTTGACTCCCTCGGGGATGTGAACCTTCGCGGCGGTCTTCGCCACGATCTCTTCCACCGCCACGCCGGGCGCGGTCTCCACAAGGACCAGGCCCTCCGCAGTGACGTCGAGAACGCCGAGATCGGTGATGACCCGGTTCACGCACGCTTTCCCGGTGAGCGGCAGCGCGCACTCCTCCAGGATCTTCGGGGATCCGTCCTTGGCGGTGTGCGTCATGACGACGATGACGGTGCGGGCGCCGTGCACCAGGTCCATCGCGCCGCCGATCCCGGTGATCATCTTGCCGGGGATGGCCCAGTTGGCGAGGTCGCCGCCCGCGGAGACCTGCATGGCCCCGAGCACGGCGACGTCGATGTGGCCGCCGCGGATCATCCCGAAGGACAGCGAGGAGTCGAAGTAGGAGGCGCCGGGCAGGACCGTGACGGTCTCCTTGCCGGCGTTGATCAGGTCGGGGTCGACCTGGTCCTCGGTGGGGTACGGGCCGGTGCCGAGGATGCCGTTCTCCGACTCCAGGATCACCTCGACGTCGTCCGGCAGGTAGTTCGGGATCAGTGTGGGCAGCCCGATGCCGAGGTTCACGTACTGGCCGTCCTCGAGCTCGCGCGCGGCGCGGGCGGCCATCTGTTCGCGGGTCCAGGCCATCAGTTGCTCACCGTTCCGTTGGCCGCGGGCGCCGAGACCGTCCGCTGCTCGATCATCTTGGCGTTCGCCTGCTCGGGCGTGAGGGCGACGACACGCTGCACGAAGATGCCGGGCAGGTGCACCGCGTCCGGGTCGATCTCCCCGGGCTCGACGAGTTCCTCCACCTCGGCGATCGTCAGCCGCCCGGCCATCGCGGCCAGGGGGTTGAAGTTCCGGGTGGACTTGTTGAAGACCAGGTTCCCGTGCCGGTCGCCCTTGGCGGCGCGTACGAGGGCGAAGTCGGTACGGATGCCGTGCTCGAGCACGTACTCCGTGCCGTCGAACTCCCGCACCTCCTTGGGCGGCGAGGCGAGCGCGACGCCGCCCTCACCGTCGTAGCGCCAGGGCAGTCCGCCGTCCGCGACCTGGGTGCCGACACCGGCCGGGGTGTAGAACGCGGGAATCCCGGCGCCACCGGCGCGCAGCCGCTCGGCGAGGGTGCCCTGCGGGATCATCTCGACCTCGAGCTCGCCGGCCAGGTACTGGCGGGCGAACTCCTTGTTCGCGCCGATGTACGAGCCGGTGACGCGGGCGATCCGCCCGGCCGCGAGCAGCACCGCGAGGCCGGACTCCATCGCCCCGCAGTTGTTGGAGACCACCCCGAGCCCGGTGACACCGCGCTCGTACAGGGCCTGGATCAGCACGTTCGGCACGCCGCTGAGGCCGAAACCGCCGACCGCGAGTGTCGCGCCGTCCGGCACATCGGCCACCGCCTCCGCGGCTGTGGCGACCACCTTGTCCATCCGAGAAGCCCCATCTCTCCCGAGCGTCCAGCGCCCCAATTAGTCAGGGCACTGATTATTTCTTCGAGGTTTCAAATACGCTGCCACCCGGACCCACTTCAGTCAAGACCTCCAGGGAATGTGCAGGTGAGAGTCTTGGAACGCGACGAGACAGGCGGCGGTGTGGCCGGGTATCGTTCAGTACACCAACGAATTTGATCCGTACGAGTGGCGCCTACGCGGCGCCGCACGGGCCGAGCCGAGGAGCGCACATGGCCGCGGTGGACCTCTCCACCCACCCCGGGCACCTGGCCCGGCGACTGCAGCAGGCGCACTACCTGCTGTGGAACACGATGGTGTCCGAGGAGATCACCTCGCCGCAGTTCGCGGTGCTCAACGCGCTCGTCGCGGAGCCGGGCATGGACCAGCGCACGGTGGGGGAGCGGGTGGGCCTGGACCGGTCCACCATCGCCGAGGTCATCAGCAGGCTCGGGCGGCGCGGCCTGCTCGACAAGGTGCGCGACCCCCAGGACGGCCGCCGCTTCCTGCTGCGCCTCACGGACGAGGGGACGCGCACGCACCGCAAGCTGACCGTCCGCACGGCACGGATGAACCAGGTCTTCCTGGCCCCGCTCTCCACCGACGAGCAGGCCCTGTTCTTCGACCTCATCCGGCGCGTCTCGGACGCGGCGGAGGGGCTCCGCAATCCGGCGGAGCCGCTCGTCACCCAGCGCTAGGGCCTGTCGCTCGGCCTTCGGGGTCAGGCCTTCGCGAAGACCACCCACACCTGGCCCTTCGCGAAGTTCATCGGCGCTCCGTCCGCCGTCGTGAACTCCGTACCGTCCGTGGCTCTGGGGCGCGCCCAGTTCACGTTGAAGACGCGGCCGTCGCGCAACACCTTCGCGGTCCCCGAGCCCACCGTCTCCGTGTACGGCGAGTTGCTGCCGAGGATGTCGTGGTACTTGGACTTGCGGACCTTCACGTACTGCACGACGACCGTCGCGGGAGCCACCCTGTTCCCGTCCGTCGTCACCGTCGGGGTTCCGTCCATGGCCACCAGCCAGCGCTGCCGGCTCTCGGACCAGGTGAAGGTGAAACGGGCCGCGGGGAACTTCACCGTGCGTGAGGTCTCCGGGCTGCCGCCCGCGGGCGCCGTGCCGAAGTGGAACCCGGTGGTGAGGGCCCCGGAGCCCGGTGCGGATGCCGCCAGCCGCTGGGGGCGCAGATAGAGATTGTGCGGGGCGGACTTGCCCGTGCCCCGGTAGTAGGCGTCCTCGGATGCCTTGCCGGGCGGGTGTGCGCGCAGCGGCGCCTTGTTGATCAGCGGCAGCAGCTTGCGCTGGGCGCCCGAGAAGGCCAGCGTCGGCTCGTCGAACTGGCGCAGCAGCTCAAGGTCTGACTCGCGCGCGCTGCGCACCGGGCCGACCACCTTCGGCAGCTTGCTCGCGTAGACCGCCATCAGCCGGCTCAGACCGCCCTCGACCTGCTCCGCGTACACGATGTCCGCCGCTTCCAGACCCGTCTGGGGGCGGGCCGCATGCACATTGTCGATCTTCACGGCGAGTACCGAACCGGAGCTCGCGGGAGGGGTGGGGCTCTCGGTCCCCTGGCTCGGGCCCGGGATCTGGTTGTTCCCGCGCCCGTCGTCGATCGCGTCGCCGCCCGCGGTGCAGCCCGTGATCAGGGAGCCCGTCATCGCGGCGGCGAGCAGCGCCGCCGTCATCGCGCCGCGCCGCATCCGCGCCATCTGTCGCATGCCCACCGTGGCCACCCTGTCCCGTGTCATCGATTGTGCGCTTATAGGTTCATCGGTGGCCATACCCGTTCGGTTGTGATTGCGCGCGTCAAGTGAGCTGTTCGGCTCAGCGGGATGCATCGGAGGAGGTTCGGGGCTTCGGGGGAGGGTGGGACGAGGGGCTGATCGGCGTGGTCAGTCCTGTGGGCTGAAGATCTCCGCGAGGTCGTAGCCCACCGGCTCCTCCAGCTGGCTGTACGTGCAGCTCTCGGCGGTGCGGTCGGGGCGCCAGCGGCGGAAGCGGGCCGTGTGACGGAACCGGACGCCGTTCTCCATGTGGTCGTACGCCACCTCGGCCACCCGCTCGGGCCGCAGCGGCACCCAGGAGAGGTCCTTCTTCGACGACCACCGGCTGGGCGCGCCCGGCAACCGTGCCGTCTCGTGCGCCGACTCGTCCGCCCAGGCGGCCCAGGGATGCTCCCCGACGTCCTCGAGACGCAGCGGCTCCAGCTCCTCCACCAGCTCCGCGCGCCGCTTCATCGGGAACGCGGCGCTCACCCCCACGTGCTGCAGGGTGCCCTTGTCGTCGTACAGACCCAGCAGCAGGGAACCGACGATCGGCCCGCTCTTGTGGAAGCGGTAACCGGCGACGACGACATCCGCCGTCCGCTCGTGCTTGATCTTGAACATGGCGCGCTCGTCCTGCCGGTAGAGCAGATGGATCGGCTTGGCGATCACACCGTCAAGACCCGCGCCCTCGTACTGCTCGAACCACTGGCGTGCCACGTCGATGTCCGTGGTCGCCGGGGCGACGTGGACCGGAGCGGTGACGCCGGACAGCGCCATCACCAGCAAGGCGCGCCGGTCGCCCAGCTCGACGTCGAGCAGCGAGCGGTCGGCCAGTGCCAGCAGGTCGAAGGCCACGAAGGAGGCGGGCGTCCGCTCGGCCAGCGTGCGCACCCGGGAGTCCGCCGGATGGATCCGTTCCGTGAGCGCGTCGAAGTCGAGCCGCCCGTCCCTGGCGATCACGATCTCGCCGTCCATCACACAGCGCGCCGGCAGCCGCTCCCGCAGCGCCTCGACCAGCTCGGGGAAGTACCTGGTCAGCGTCTTCCCGGTGCGACTGCCGATCTCGATCTCGTCGCCGTCCCGGAACACGATCGCCCGGAAGCCGTCCCACTTCGCCTCGTAGTGCATGTCCGGCGGAATCTTCGCCACGGACTTGGCGAGCATCGGCTTCACGGGGGGCATCACCGGCAGATCCATGCTTCGATTCTGCGCGGTCGCGGGCCCGTCCGCCCGGTGTGCGGGGCAACCATCGTGGGCCTACCGTGGCTCGCATGGGCGAAGCGGTGGAACTGGAAGCAGCCGGGAGGACGGTACGTCTGTCCAGCCCGGGCAAGGTCTTCTTCCCGGAGCGCGGCTTCACGAAGCTGGACCTCGCCCAGTACTACCTGGCCGTCGGCGACGGCATCCTCCGCGCGCTGCGCAACCGCCCCACCACCCTGGAGCGGTATCCGGACGGCGTCGCGGGCGAGTCCTTCTTCCAGAAGCGGGCGCCGAAGAACATGCCCGACTGGATCCCGACCGCCCACATCACCTTCCCCAGCGGCCGCAGCGCCGACGAGATGTGCCCCACCGAGCCCGCCGCGGTCCTGTGGGCGGCCCAGTTCGGCACGCTCACCTTCCATCCGTGGCCGGTGCGCCGCGACGACGTCGACCACCCCGACGAACTCCGCATCGACCTCGACCCGCAGCCCGGCACGGACTACGCCGACGCCGTACACGCCGCCCATGAACTGCGCGCCGTCCTGCACGAGTTCGGCGGTCTGCGCGGCTGGCCAAAGACCTCCGGCGGCCGGGGCCTGCACGTCTTCGTGCCGATCGAGCCGCGCTGGACGTTCACGCAGGTGCGCCGGGCCGCCATCGCCGTCGGGCGCGAACTGGAACGCCGGATGCCCGACCGCGTGACCATCAAGTGGTGGAAGGAGGAGCGCGGTGAGCGGATCTTCGTCGACTACAACCAGACCGCCCGCGACCGCACCATCGCCTCCGCCTATTCCGTACGCCCCCGCCCGCACGCCCCCGTCTCCGCGCCCCTGCGCTGGGACGAGGTGGACGACGCCGTGCCCCGTGACTTCGACCTCGTGACCATGCCCGCGCGGTTCGCCGAACTCGGCGACGTGCACGCGGACATGGACGACCACGCCTTCTCCCTGGAAGCCCTGCTGGAGCTCGCCAACCGCGACGAGCACGATCACGGCCTGGGCGACCTGCCGTATCCGCCCGAGTACCCCAAGATGCCGGGCGAGCCGAAGCGAGTGCAGCCGAGCAGGGCCAAGCACGAGGAGAGCTAGCAGCCTGAACGGGAAGGCTCCGGGGCGTCCCCGGAGCCTCCCCGCACAGAGTGTCGGCTACAGCTCCTTGATCCGGATGTCCCGGTACGAGACCACATCCGAGGTGCCGTGCACCTGGAGCCCGACATAGCCGGAGGCGAACCGCCGTCCGTCCGTGCCCGGGTCGTCCGAGCGCGGCGGGGTGAAGTCCTGGCCGCCGATGTTGTCGAACTCATTGATCAGCACACCGTTGCGGAACACCGAGTAGTGCTGGTCGACCACGCGGATCTCGTAGTCGTTCCAGGTGCCCTTCTGAGTGACGCCCGCACCGGCGAGGCCCACCCGGTCGAAGCCGTAGACCGAGCCCGTCTTGTACATGTCGCCGTCGGGCCGGTCGAGCACCTGCACCTCGTGCCCGTACTTGATGGCGACCCACTCGGGGCGCGACTCCTCCGGGTGGTCGTGGACCCACGGGAACCGCACGAACACACCGGAGTTGGCGTTGCCGGTGCCCGGAGCGTCGTCACGCCACTGGAGCTTCAGCGAGAAGTCGCCGTACTTGCGCTGCGGGAACCACAGCATGCCGAGCCCGCCCACCGAGGTGCCGGAGGTGATCGACCCGTCCGCGTTCAGCCCGAACGAACCACCGCCCACCTGCGCCCACTTGGCGAACGACTCCTGTGAACCGTCGAAGATCTTGCTGTAGCCGTCCGTCTGGCCCGGCTTGCCGATGCCGGACTGCCTGGCCGCCTTGTAGACCGCGTTGTACTCCCGCTGGTCGATGACGCCTTCCTTGAGGAGCTTGTCGAGGACTGTCCTCGCGTGCTTGAGGAACAGCGCGTGGGAGGTCCACTCCTTCTCGTCCTCGATCAACTCGTTGATGCGGCAACGGTTGTTGGTCACCCGGTTCGGCACACCCGAGTCGACCGTGCCGACGATCACCGTCAACCGCTCGTCGAATTCGGGGCAGTTGGGCGCCGGAACCCCGCCGCCCGGTGCGACCGTGAAGTTCACGGTGCGTGGCCCGGACGTATTGCCCGCCTTGTCGCTCGCCCGGTACGCCACCGTGTGGGCGCCGACGCGGTCGATCAACACCGGTGCGGTGTACGCCAGATAGGGCCCGGCGTCGAGCGAGTACTCGATCGCGGCGACACCCGAACCGCCCTCGTCCGTAGCGCTCACGGTCACCTTGGCGCTGTTCACGTACGCGCCGTCGGAGTTCTTCGTCCCGTCGACGGTCACCCCGGTCATCGGTGGTGTCGTGTCGGAGACGGGCGGCTCGACCACCGTGAAGGCGACGCTCTTCTCGGGCGCTGTGTTGCCCGCCTTGTCGGTCGCGCGGTAACGCACCTGGTGTGCGCCGAGTGAGTGCACCATCACGGGAGCCGTGTACGGCTGCCAGGCACCGGAGTCGACCGAGTACTCGATGGTGTTGACGCCGGAACCGGTGTCCGAGGCGGAGACGGTGACGGTAGCCATCGACAGGTACTCGCCCTGGTCGTTCTTCTCCCCGGTCACGGTCGCCGAGGTCTCGGGCGCGGTCGTGTCGTCCGTCGGCGGGGCGACCACGGTGAACTCCGCTGTCTTCTCCGCGGCTGTGTTGCCCGCTTTGTCGACCGCCCGATAGCGGACCTTGTGGGAGCCGACCTGGTCGATCACGACAGGCGTGGTGTACGGCTGCCAGGCCCCCGTGTCACCGATGGCGTACTCGATCCTGTCGACGCCCGATCCGGCATCGGAGGCGCTCAGCGTCACCGTCGCCGAACCGACGTACGCGCCCGCCGAGTTCTGCGTACCGCTGACGGCGGCCGAGGTCTCGGGCGCCGTGGTGTCCTCGCCGCTGCCCTCGGTGACCACGAGGATGCCTTGCATCGATCCATGGCCCGGAATCGTGCAGTGGTAGAAGTACCGGCCGGGCGTGAGGGTGACCTCGGCGGTGTGCCGGCCGCCCTGGTCGTCGAACGGGTTGGCCAGGATGTTGAGTTCGACGTCGTTGTTGAACTCGGGGTCGGAGGTCACGAACGTCAGGGTGTGCGGCATCCCGGTCGTGTTGCCGGTCGCCGCGCTGTTCTCGAAGACGATCGTGGTCGGTCCCGCCACGGCCGTCACCGGCGCGGACGTGTACTTGGTGATGTCGTCGCCCGCCGTCCAGGTGAGCGTCTGCGCGGCGGCGGCGCCCGAGGGAGCGTCCTCCGTACGCCCGAACGCCGACGTCGACGTCAGCCCGAGCACCATCAGCAAGGACGCCAGCAGGGCCGTCCACAGACGTCCTGTTCTTCGCCTTCGTACGCGCATCACTCCGCCTTCCTGGCGAGCTGGTCGGCGGCCGGAGTCGGCCCACCGCCCGTGTAAGTCACCCTCCACAACGCCGACTTGGCGTCCGAGGTGAAGAAGCCACGCCCGTAGTCGAGGACATAGAGCGCGCCGTCGGGTCCGAACTTCCAGTCCATGAGGTTCTTGATGCCGTCGTTGCCGATGGGCACGATCTTCTTCAGCGACTCCGAGTGGATCGGGAGTCCGCCGTCCCCGGCCGTCTTCGGGTCGGTGATGACGGCATTGCGCGGCTGGTCGGAGTCGTAGAAGTCGCCGACGAACCACTTGCCGTCCCAGTAGGCGGGCCATTTCGCGTCGCCCGTGATCGAGGAGTCGTACCGGTAGACCGGCCCGTTCATCGCCGCCTGACCGCCGCCCTTGAGCCACGGCAGCAGGTACGTGGCCTCCTCCTGCTTGTATGAGGGGATGCCGTTCGCGTCGCGCGGATAGTCCGGGGCGCCGCCCTGGGGCGAGTACCAGATGTTGTTGCCGGTGACAGGCGGGAGATTGACGAGACCGTCGTTGTTCGGGGACTCGTTCTTCGGGTGGGCGCAGTCGTACCAGCCCAGCGGCTTCGTCGGGTCCGGCAGATTGCGGTCGCGGTAGGGCTGCTTGTTGCCCATGCAGTACGGCCAACCCCGGTTGCCCGCCTTGGTGATGGCGGCGAAGGTGTCGTACTTGGCCGGGCCCCAGGTCGTCGACGGCGCGCTCGCGTCGGGGCCGACCCATCCGGCGTACAAGGTGTCGGTGTTCTTGTCGACGGAGATGCGGGCGGGGTTCCTGACCCCCATCACATAGATCTCGCCGCGCGTCTTGCCGCCGCCCTCGTCGGGCTCCTCGCCCGTGAAGAGGTTGCCTGCCGGCAGCGTGTACGTGCCGTCGGTCTCCGGGTGGATGCGCAGGATCTTGCCGTTGAGGTTGTTGGTGTTGCCCGCGGTACGGCGCGCGTCCGCGAACGAGACGCCCTTGTAGTTGGGTTCGGGGTTGTTGCCCGAGTAACCGCCGCTGAAGCCGCTGGAGTTGTTGTCACCCGTCGCGATGTACAGGTTGCCCTTGGAGTCCCAGGCCATCCCGCCGCCCGCGTGGCAGCAACTGTGGATCTGCACCGGCCACTTGAGGAGCACCTTCTCGCTGCTCAGGTCCAGTTTGTTGGTGGCGGGGTCGAGCGTGAAGCGGGAGACGCGACGCTCGGCCATCCGCGTATCGCGGTTGATCTGCGAGTGGGGTGTGTAGTGCAGATACACCCAGCCGTTCCGCTCGAAGCCCGGGTCGATCTCTATGCCGAGCAGCCCCTCCTCGACCTTGACCAGCTCGTCGCCGCCGCCCTTGTTGCCGAACACGGTGAGCGCTCCGGCCAGGGTGACCTTCTTGGTCTTCGGGTCGTAGACGTGGATCTCGCCCCTGCCCTTGCCGATGTCCGGGTTGTTCCAGTCGGTGATCACGGGCTGGGAGGAGTCCGCTCCGCCGCGGCCGATGTAGAGCACCCGTCCGTCGGGCGCGGTGACCAGGCCGTGCGGTTCGCCGATCTGGTCGTTCTGGCCCGGCTGGTTGGGCTGGGTCAGGCGCTCCGCCTTGTAGTTGGCGTTGATCGTCGCCTTGCAGTCGGCCTGGGCGAGGCGGGTCGTCCAGAGCAGGGCGCCGCGCAGATGGGTACGGAAGTCGGTCTCGTCGTACGAGGAGACCGTGCCGCCCATGCCGGTGTAGAAGGAGCGGCCGCCGTCGTAGTCGCGGCACCAGCTCACCGGGTGGTCCCAGCCGTTCTTGCTCGCGCCCGGCTGATACGTCGACTCGCGCACCCGCGCCACCGTGTGCACGTCCCCCGAGGGGTTCTTCACCCAGTTGAGCCACTGGTCGGGGCGCTTCCACTGGACCGGCAGGTCCTTGCTCGCGGGGTGCTGCCGGTCGCCGACCTCAACGGTCGCTCGCTGCACCGTTGTCGGGCTGGTGCTTGCCGGGCGTGCGCCGACGAGCCCGGTGAACCAGTCCGAGTACGGCTCGGCGCGGGCCGCGTCATGGATGCCGACGAAACCGCCGCCCGCCTCCATGTAGGCCTCGAGGCCGGCCTCCTGCTCCGGATCGAGGACATCACCGCCGCCCGTCAGGAAGACGATGGCGTTGAGCCGGCCCAGCTTCGTCTCGTTGGTGAAGACCGACGCGTCGTCCGTCGCCTCGACCTTGAATTGCTGTGCGGCCGGACCCGACAGACCGATCTTCTCGATCGCCTCGATCCCGGCGTTGACGACCGGCGACTCGTCCCCGGCGGCCGCGGAGCCGTAGAAGACCAGCACCCTTGCGTTGGCGCCGCCCGGTGGCGACGTGATGGACATCGTTGTCAGAGTCGGATCGGGGGCGGGGCGCGCACTCGCGGACGGCGCCGAGAGCGCCCCGGCGGTGACAGCTCCGGCGGCCAGGGCGGCTGCCCAGGCGCGGCGGTGCCTTCTGCGTCTTCTCGCGCTCAACTCTCGTAAAACTGACGGTGTTTGATGCGATGTGAGCCGCATGTGGTCATCCACTCCTCGTCGGTCACAGACAGCGCAAAGGAAGCTAGACCTCTTTTCGCGGCTCGCCAATAGGTATGACCGGGATGGAACAAACTTTGTCCTGAGTGTGGATAAACGAGGGCGGCGCGGCTACGGTCTCACAGGTTCATCTCCGTAAATTCCGTACCAGCGTGGGGAGTTCGGCATGGACAGACGCGGCTTCAATCGGCGGATGCTGCTGGGCGGGGCGGCGATCGCGACCGGTGCGACATCGTTGTCCTCGGCCACACAGGCCGTGAGCGCCGGTGGTCCGGTGCGGACCGCGCCGGCCGGCGGCGAGGTCCGGCACATCAAGCTGTACGCCGAGAAGCTCGCCGACGGGCAGATGGGCTACGGGTTCGAGAAGGGCAAGGCGTCGATACCGGGCCCGTTGATCGAGCTCAACGAGGGCGACACGCTGCACATCGAGTTCGAGAACACGATGGACGTGGCGGCGAGCCTTCATGTCCACGGTCTCGACTACGAAATCTCCAGCGACGGAACGAAGTTGAACAGGAGCGACGTCGAGCCGGGCGGCACCCGCACCTACACCTGGCGCACCCATGCGCCGGGCCGCCGCGCCGACGGCACCTGGCGCGCGGGCAGCGCGGGGTACTGGCACTACCACGACCACGTCGTCGGCACCGAGCACGGCACGGGCGGCATCCGCAAGGGCCTCTACGGCCCGGTGATCGTCCGCCGCAAGGGCGACATCCTGCCCGATGCGACCTTCACGATCGTCTTCAACGACATGCTGATCAACAACAAGCCCGCCCACTCGGGCCCCAACTTCGAGGCCACGGTGGGGGATCGCGTGGAGATCGTGATGATCACGCACGGCGAGTACTACCACACCTTCCACATGCACGGTCACCGCTGGGCCGACAACCGCACGGGGTTGCTGACCGGCCCCGAGGACCCGAGCCAGGTCATCGACAACAAGATCGTCGGACCCGCCGACTCGTTCGGCTTCCAGGTGATCGCGGGGGAGGGGGTCGGAGCGGGGGCGTGGATGTACCACTGCCACGTGCAGAGCCACTCCGACATGGGGATGGTGGGGCTGTTCCTGGTGAAGAAGACGGACGGGACGATTCCGGGGTACGAACCGCACGATCACTAGGCGGATGTCCCCAACGGGCCTTCGGTGATCCGAGAGCGCTCTCACACGTGGGCGGCGGCGCGGCTATCCTGATCGGCATCCGTCGAGGAGGTGCCCAGAGGTGACCGAGACAGCGTCGCGCCCCACGTTGGAGGCCGTGGCCGCGCGGGCCGGGGTCTCCCGGGCCACCGTGTCGCGCGTCGTGAACGGGGGCGACGGGGTGCGCGAACCGCTCGTCGAGCGAGTCAGGCGGGCCGTCGAAGAACTGGGATACGTCCCCAACCAGGCCGCCCGCAGTCTCGTCACCCGGCGCCATGACGCGGTGGCCGTCGTGGTCGCCGAACCGGAGACCAGGGTCTTCGCGGACCCCTTCTTCGCACTCCAACTCCGCGGCATCAGCAAGGAGTTGACGGCACACGACTCGCAACTCGTGCTGCTGCTCACAGAGGGCCGCGACGACCACGCCCGCGTCGGCCGCTATCTCGCCGGCGGCCATGTCGACGGCGCGCTCGTGTTCTCGCTGCACCTCGACGACCCGCTGCCCGGCCTGATCCATGGCGCGGGCGTGCCCACCGTGTTCGGCGGGCGACCCGGCTGGGGCGACGTTCCCCGGAACGCCGTATCGGCCGTCTACGTCGACTCCGACAACCGGGGCGGCGCCCGCGAGGCCGTACGTCACCTCGTCGGGCTCGGGCGTACGCGCATCGCCCACATCACCGGCGCCCTCGACCAGACGTCGGCGGTGGACCGGCTCGACGGGTTCCGGGACGTCATGGTCGACGGCGACCCGGGTCTCATCGCCGAGGGCGACTTCACGCCCGCGGGTGGCGAGCGCGCGATGCGGGAGCTCCTGGAGCGCCGCCCCGACATCGACGCGGTGTTCGTCGCGAACGACCTGTCGGCCTCCGGCGCCCTGCGCGTCCTGCGCGACCAGGGGCGCCAGGTGCCCGAGGACGTCGCCGTGATCGGCTTCGACGACATGCTGCCGGTCGCCGAACAAACGGACCCGCCTCTTACGACGGTCCGTCAGGACATAGAGGAAATGGGCCGGTTGATGGCCAGGCTGCTGCTGCGCGGCCTCGACCGCCGGGGCGGCGAGGCGGGTCTGGGAGGCGCGCCGTCCAGCGTGGTGCTGCCGACGACACTGGTGCGACGCGTTTCGGCGTAGGGACGTGGTGTCGCCCGTGCACCGGACACGCTTCTGCGGCAGAATCGATCGGCCGGAGAGGACTCCTAAAGGCGGCCCAGTAACGCCCATCTGGACCTGCCCCGGCCGGGCGGCGACCACCGGCGGGTGCCGGCGGTGCTGAGATTCCCGGAAGGAAAAGGCTGACCTCGGGCGCTCGCCGAAGGCCCCGCCGACGCCGGGGCGGCGAAGAGGTTGGTGTGCGGGGCCGACGGAACCGGGTAACGTCCTTGTCATGTTCTTCCAGGCGCCGATTTACGAGTGAGAGCGTGATGGGCCCCTGCTGACGTCGTTCGACGTCGCCGCCCGTCCCCCACCGATGAATCCGTAGATCACTTCACATCACTACCGGGAGAACCCGTGACCGTGAGCAAGAACATCAACAACCCCGTGGGCATGGGCGGCGGCCAGCGCAAGAAGCAGTCCCGCGCCGAACGGCAGAACCACGGTCCGCACCGCAACCTCGACCGCCAGAGTGCAGCCGACAAGAAGGCGGAGCTGGTGCGCAAGATGCGTGAGAAGACAGGCGCAGCTGAGGGCGCCGCGCAGGCGGGCGACGACACCGCACAGAGCTGACGCGCCGCCGCCGCCGGGCGGCACCGCACGGGGCAGGGCCCGGACCGCGTGTCGCGGTCCGGGCCCTGCTTCCGTACCGGGCGCGGCCGGTCCCGCTCAGCTCTCGGCCGACCACCCGCGTCTCAGCCGACCACCCGGGACAGCCGCAGATTCGGCAGCCCCGTCACCGCCACCACCCCGCGTCTCCGGCATGATCCGCCGGACAGGCCCTAGGCGCGAAGGTTCGTCAAGGCGTCCTCCAACAGCTCCGCCCGGTCCTGCGCGTCGGGGTGGACGGGGTCGGCGTGCCGGTCGGCCCAGCCGGTCTTCTGCAGGTGGGCGACGCGTTTGATCAGAGCGGTGCGGATCGGGCGCGGCATCCGAGGGTCCGAAGTCCGCGTGGCGGCGAGGGCGACGACCGGCATGAACCGCCAGTGCGGGTCGGGGAGTTCGAGCTCGGTCAGCAGTCTGGGGAACGCGTCCGGCGCGCCTTGGCCGAGCCGGTCGGCCAGGCTCTGGGCGCGAATGGCGGGGACGGCCGAGTCGGCGTGGCGGGCCAGGGCTGAGGACGCGGCGCTCGCGTTGTCCTGGCTGCTGTACTCGCCCCGGTGCAGCGCGCCGGCGGCACACTGCCGCACCTCGTCATCCACGTCCTCGTCCAGCAGACGGACCAGGGCGTCCACCGCCGAGGCCTCCTTCGGGTGCCCCGGGGCGAGATGCGAGAGCCCGAGGGCCGCGGAGCTGCGGACCTGGGCGGCCGGGTGCCGGACCTTGTCCAGGAAGAGATTCAACGGCGGGTCGGGCAGCGGGAGCTCCGCGTGCATGAGGCTGTAGCAGTCCAGGATCTCGCCGAGCGTGAACGGCTCCTGGTCCCGCGAGGCGAGATCGTCCAGGGTTTCGCGCACGCGGTCCCGCCGGATCCCGTCGTGCAGCGTCACCAGACAGCCCAGCACCTCCATACCCAACGCCACCAGGTCCTCTTCGCCGCTCCCGCAGAGCGAGAGCGCCTCATCGACGCGAAGACCGGTCCGGGCGCGGTCCGACCACGAGTCCTCGTCGGGCAGCGCGGCCAGCGGCATGAGCTGATCGGCGCCTTCCGTGCTGCCCCGAGGGTGCGGCAGCGCCTTCTTGAACACGGCTCGTGCTTCCACGCGGGTGAGCTGCGCGTCTTCTTCGGAGAGTGGCGATCCGCGGCGTACGGCGGCATGGATGGCTGAGACGGCAATACCGAATTGCAGTTCGAATATAAATGTTCCCGGTTGGACCCCGGGCAGTCCCTCCGGCGTCCAGCCCTGCTTCCGCAAGGCCTCGAGGCGCAGGCGGGCGTCGTGCCGGAGGTCCGCGTCGATCACCTCCAGGGCCGGCGCTCCACCCAGCTCCGCGACCAGTGCCGTCCACTCACGCAGGACGCCCTCGGGATCGTCCAGGTTCCGCGCGAAGACCCGCACCGCGCGCCCCCGGAGTGCTTCATCCCGGCATAGCGCGTCGGAGAACGCTCCGGTCGCCGCCACGAAGGCGTCCAGTGACGGTTCGTGATCGAGCGCCTGGGCCAGTTCGCGCAGCGCCCACTCCAGGTCACGCGTCTCGGCGACCTCGGCGGAGGCCTTCTCGCGGACCGTGGAGTCGGGCGACCTGAGCCGCTCGGAGAGGGTGAGGAGGAGCTCCTGTCGCTTCTGTGCCCGGCGCCGAGAGAACATCCGGGAATTCTAGGTGGCGGCTCCGCCAGCGATTGTCAGTGGGCGGTGGAAGACTCGGCGGTGCAGGCAACGGGACCCCTCAAAGGAGGGCATTATGCTCACCACCCGTTTTGTCACCGGCGCTCCGAACTGGGTCGATCTCGGCACACCCGACATCGAAGGCGCCACCACCTTCTACGGAGGCCTCTTCGGCTGGCAGTTCCAGTCCGCAGGGTCCGAATCCGGCGGCTACGGCTTCTTCCAACTCGCCGGAAAGTCGGCGGCGGGCGGTATGCAGACCACTCCGGACCAGGGCCCGCCCTCCTGGACCGTCTATTTCCAGACCCCCGACGCGGACGCCACGGCCAAGTCGACCGAGCAGGCCAAGGGCTCGGTGCTGATGCAGCCCATGGACGTGATGAGCGAGGGCCGCATGGCGATCCTGGCCGACCAGGCGGGAGTGCCCTTCGGTATCTGGCAGCCGGACCAGCTCAAGGGCATCGACGTGGCAGGGGACCCCGGCTCGCTGTGCTGGGTCGAGCTCTACACCCAGGACATCGCCTTGTCGGCCGTCTTCTACAACTCAGTGTTCGGCTGGGAGACCTCGGCCCAGCCGTTCCCTGGTGGCACGTACACCTGTATCAACCCCGCGGGTGCCGGGGAAGAGGACATGTTCGGCGGTGTGGTCCCGCTGGCCGACGACCCGATCGAGGTGGAGACAGGCTCGTACTGGCTGCCGTATTTCGAGGTCGAGGACGCGGACGCCACGGTCGCCAAGACCCAGGAACTGGGCGGCAAGGTCCGCATGCCCGCCATCGACGTGGAGGGCGTGGGCCGCATCGCCAAGCTCGCCGACCCGTACGGGGCACGCTTCGCGGTGATCAAGAGCGCGCCGCAGCACGGCTGACGGCCGGCCCCAGGACTTGGGGGCGGGCGGGGCGGGCACGGCCGCCGGGAAAACTCGGCGACCGTGCCGCGCGCCGCCGTGCGGGCCCTGCCCCCGCCGGGCCATCATCACGGATGTCGTGGCGCCTGTAGGCACCGGATTGACACGGCGTTGATGAGTCATTGATCGAACGTTTTTCGTCGGGCGGCACGATCCTCGCCATGCACACCGACACCATCACCCCGCCCGACATCGCCTGGCAGGACCAGGCGCTGTGCGCGCAGACCGGGGCCGAGTTCTTCTTTCCCGAGCCGGGCAGTTCGGTCCGGGAAGCGAAGCGCATCTGCGGTATGTGCGCGATGCGCTCCGCCTGCCTCGAGTACGCCCTGAACAACGACGAGCGCTTCGGAGTCTGGGGCGGCCTCTCCGAGAAGGAACGGCTCAGCCTCCGGCGCGCGGACCAGAACTGACCGGGTTCGTCAGCTGGTCCCTCAGTCGTACGACACCGTCAACTGCCATGTCCTGGCCGGAGCTTGTACGTCGTTCCCCGTCACCGGCAGCTCCCGTCCGTCCGCGGACGCCGACCGCACCGCACCGCGCCGAACCGGCACGGATGGACGAACCGCACCCGCTGCGGCGCCTGCGTGATGTCCACCGTCAACGTCCGCTGGTCCGGATTGTGCGTGAACCGGTACCCGAACGGCTCCCCGAATATCGTGGGCGCCGCGTCCACCGCCACTCGTTCGCCGCCGGCGCTCAGTCCGGGCGCCCCCGGCGCGATGTAGACGTGCGGATCGCGGTCCTCGTCGGCCTCGAAGAAGAGGATGTCGCGGATCAGCAGCAGGTACTCGGCCGCCGCCGAGCCGTGCGGGATGTCGCCCATGTACCAGTGCCGGGACGGGACTTCGGCGAAGTCCGAGGCGACGGGGAAGGCACGCTGCTCGTTCCACGCGCTCAGCGCCGCCGCCCGTCCCGCGGTCTCCGGGAATGCCGCGCCGAGCACCCAGTCGAGCAGCGCGTCCATCCGCGCCGGATCACCGGCCAGCAGATACGCGTGCGCCAACTGCATGGTCAGATAAGGCCCGTACGCGTTCCAGGCCGCCTCGTGACGGTAGCCGCCCGTCACGAAAGTGCGCGTACATCCTGTCGAGCGTGAAGCGTTCCGCGCGGTCCACATCGTCGCCCAGCTTGCTGCCCATGTGCAGGCGCAGTGGATGGAAGTACGCCGCCGCACAGAACCGTTGCACCGCAGGAGGGCGCCGTAAATCGATGCGGCGGCCCGACGGGCGTGCGGTTAGGATCCGGGGGCGCGTCCGGGCGTAGCGCAGAGGCAGGCGCACCGCCTTGCTCAGGCGAACACGCCGGTTCGAATCCGGTCGCCCGGATCACGCGGGGGCCTGTAGAGCAGAGGCAGACTCACCGCCTTGTCAGGGCGGATACGCCGGTTCGAATCCGGCCGGGCCCACCGAGAACACCAGCAACACGCGGGGGGCGGGACGCATGGCCGACGGCGACGGGATCACCGAGGAGGAACTGGCGGCTTTCCACCGTACGGTCGGGAAGCTGCGGGCACTGCCCGTCGACGACCCCGTGCGACTGCGGGCCGAGCAGGTCGCCGCATCCTTCGCGCGCGACGGGCGGTTGCGCCGGCGGAAGACGCGCGGCGCCGAGGTGACCGTGGCCGATGCGGCCGCGATGGCCGCGACCGCGACGGGCGCGCTCGACCGGCGGGAGGACGCGCCCCTGGACACGCCCGGCGCGCAGGGTGTCTTCGCGAAGCCGCGTGCGTGCTACGTCTGCAAGACGCCCTATCGACAGGTCGACTCCTTCTATCACCGGCTGTGTCCGGACTGCGCCGCCGACAACACCGCCCGGCGTGCGCTCAGCACCGACCTGAGTGGTCGCCGCGCCCTGCTCACCGGCGGCAGGGTCAAGATTGGCTTCCAGCTGGCCCTGATGATGCTGCGCGACGGCGTCGAACTCCTGGTCACAAGCCGGTTTCCGCACGACACCGTGCGCCGGTTCCGTGCCGAGGCGGGCAGTGAGAAGTGGCTGGACCGGCTGACCGTGCTGGCTGTGGATCTGCGGGATCCGCGTCAAGTCCTCGGTCTGTGTGAGCAGTTGAGGCAGGAGGGTGAGCCGCTCGACATCCTGGTGAACAACGCGGCGCAGACGGTGCGGCGGCCTGCCGAGTCGTACGCCGTGCTGGCCGCGGGGGAGTACGCCGAACTGCCCGAAGGCGCCCGGCATGCACCCGGGTTCACGCCGATGCGGGCGTTGGAGGGCGGCGGTGCCTCCGCGCTGCCCGTGATGCTTCACGAGGCCGACGAGGCCGGGCTGCTGCCCGACCCCTCGCCGGAGAACTCGTGGTCCGCCCGGCTGGGTGAACTGGACCCTGCCGAGGTGCTGGAGACCCAGTTGGTCAACGCGCTCGCCCCGGCCCTGCTCTGCGACCGGTTGCTGCCGCTGCTGCTCGCCTCGCCGCACCCGCGCCGGTATGTCGTCAACGTGACGGCCGTCGAGGGGCGCTTCGCCGTCCGTAATAAGACGGCCGGGCATCCGCACACCAACATGGCCAAGGCCGCGCTGAACATGCTCACGCGTACCAGTGCCGGTGAACTCGCGGAGTTGGGGGTGCACATGTGTGCCGTGGACACCGGGTGGATCACTGATGAGAACCCCGCTCCTAAGAAGGAGCGGATGGCGGGGGCCGGGTTTCGTACGCCCTTGGACATCGTGGACGGGGCGGCTAGGGTGTACGACCCGATCGTGCGGGGGGAAGCGGGGGCGCCTGTGTCCGGGGTGTTCCTCAAGGACTACCGGGTGGCGGAGTGGTGAGTGGGGGGTGAGGCGGTGGGTTTTTCGCCCCCTCCGCCCCTACCCTTCCCTTGTTCCTGGGGACTGCCGCCCCCAGACCCCCGCATCGCGCTGACGCGCTCGTCCTCAAACGCCGGACGGGCTGAAAGATCAGCGCCGCATCCCCACGAATATCTCCGTCCAGAATCGCTGCTGCCCCTCTGTCGCCCCCACCAGGTACGTCGCCCGTAGCTTCGGCGGCAGTAGGGCCACCAGTCGGGCGACCACCTTCCGGTGCTTCTTCAGCTGGGACAGTTCGGCGTTGGCGAGGATCTGGTGGACCACGTCGCTGTCGTCGGCGCCCTCGTCGGAGTGCTCGGCCGCTCGGCGCAGCCGGGCCTCCCAGGTGTCCGCCTCGCGGGCGAGCTCGCGCAGGCCGGTCACGGGGCGTCCGCGCAGCCGGTCGATGAGGGCTGTCAGCGGCACGGGGGCGTACTCGCCGTCGCCGAGGTAGACCGTTCCCATCTCCAGCGGCAGCCCGCGCCGGTGCAGCTTGATGAGCCGCTCCAGGGTCCGCTTGGTGATCCAGGCGCGGCCGTCGTCGTCGATGTCGTGCTTCCACCACTCGAGGACGGTCTCGGCATCCGAGCCGTACCGTGCGAGCAGCCACTCGTTGGCCGGGATGTCCTCGGGATCGACCGTCAGCGAGGCCGTGAAGCGGGTCGCCTGGGCGATGTTGTTCCGGGACACCAGGAGCTTGCGGCCGAGGTGGTAGGGCGGATTCTGGACGGCTATCTGCGCGCGCAGGTTCTCGATCCGCCGCCCCGCGAGGGACCACTCCTGGGTGATCTCCATCAGTTTGGCGAACGCCGCCTTGTCCTTGGGCCGGTTGTACTCGTCCCAGACGATCGCCTTCGGCTCGGGACCGGTGAAGTTCGCCGCGAGCAGGTTGTCCAGGGTGCCGTCCGCCGACGGGATCGGGGCGCACAGGTCCTCGACGTTGGTCACCGGCAGCGAGAAGTACAGCGGCGGCCGGCCAAGGGCGTCGCGCACCGTCTCCCGTACGAGCTCCGTCTTGCCGCAGCCCGGCGGGCCCTGGAGCAGCACCGTCCAGCGATTGCGCAGTGCGGCTCGCACCACCTGGCGTACGGGATCGGGAATAGCCGCCGGATTGGACACGCCCAGGTACTCGGCGATCCGGTCCAGGATCTCGGCCGTACGGTTCTGCCCCGGCTTGACGTCCGGGCGGGGCTCGACGAGGCGCAGCCGGTCGCCGCCCACCAGGGGCAGGCCCCAGCGCAGTGGGAAACCCTCGCGGGCGTTCGCCAGGACGTGGTCCAGGGTGCGCGGCGACAGCAGCTCGCGGAGCGTGGGGGAGAGGGACGCCCACAGGGAGAAGACCGGATTCAGGTCCCACTCCCGGTACTTGGCGGCCAGCTGGCTCCGCCACGAGGTGTCGTTCGCCGAGATCCGAATCGTGACCATGCGGTCGAGGAGCGCGAGGTCGCTGCGCCGCGCCGAGGTCTCGGCCAGCGACTCGTTGTCGGTGAGGAAGACGCCGACGCAGCCCAGGGCGCGCAGATCGTGCTCGCCGAGCGTCCAGTCGCAGGCGATCTGCATCAGCTGCGACTGGATCGTCTCGCCCGCCTGGAGCGAGTCGTCGATGAGCAGCACGAAGGGGGTGCCGGGCTTGAGCTGGCTCATCACGAGCTGGCGCAGCACGAGTTCGCCGGTCCGAGGGTCCCGTACCGGAGCGTTGACCAGCAGGTCGTCCGGTGTGAGGTTGGCCGCCGGCACGTAGACCAGCGTGGCGTCGGGGCGGCTGCGTGCCACGTGCGAGAAGAACGTCGCCGTCTTTCCGATGCCGTGCTCGCCGAAGATCTGACCCGTCTGCCCCATGTCGATCATCGCGTCGATGAACGACTCGAGCCGGGAGGGCGCGGGCGGGGTGCCGCCGCTGGGGCTGGGCCGTGAGTTGGGCCTGGGGTTGGTGGCGGTCGTCATCCGTCCTGATCCTGTGCTGAGTTGATGGGTTACCGCGATCCCGTGGTGACGCGATGACAGTCCATGGCCGGTGTATGGGTCTCGGGCCATTCATGACCGCCCTCGGTGATCAGCCAGATCCACTTGTCGGGCTCGGCCGGCGTGATCGGTGGGGCGTATCCGTCGGTGAGCATGACCACGGCGTCCGGACTCGCCTCGCAGAGGCGGCCGTTCACCTCGGTGCGCCCCTCCACGTAGTCCGCGACGGCCTGGAAGCTCGTGCCGCCTCCGCCGTACACGCGTTCGCCCGCCGCGAAGGGCATCACCACGGTGTCGAAGGACAGCCAGTGCGCCTCGACCCCGTCGATCCGTCCGACGAGTTCGGTGAGCCACTCGATCACCCGGTGCGGCATGGAGCCCGAGGTGTCGTACGCGATGACGAGCACCTTGTCGCGCACCGGGCCGCGGCGCGACAGCATCGGGTCCTGGCCGAGCGCCGCGAGCAGCGCGCCCCGCTTCTTCGGGTACACCAGCCGCTCGCCGTCACGCAGCTTCGAACCGAGCACGTCCACCAGCCAGCGCTGCCACCAGTCGACCGTCCGCGTCCGCGTGGTCTCGCCGCGCAGCATCCCGGCGCCCAGCTGCCCCCAGATCTTCGCGGCACGTGCCGAGGCGCCCTCGGTACGGCCCATCAGGTCAAGCAGCTCCTGCTCGGCGCCGGCATGCCCACGGCGGGCCGCGAGCAGAGAGTTGAGCAGCGCGGAGGAGGTCACCTCGGCGACGGTCTCCTGGTCGGCGGGCACGTCGGACGTCAGATGCGCGCACGACGGCCGCACGGGCACGGGCGGCTGTCGCATCCTCTTCAGCTCGCCGTACACCGTCAGATCGGTCTCGGTGAACTCGCCGTACGTGACCGGCTCCAGCCCCTGCCCGAGCAGATCCTCTCTGTACGCCTCGTGGACCTTGCGTGGATCGATGCCCGTCGGACGGCCGTCGAGGAGCGGCATTTCCTCCCGGCCGAGCCGCACCAGCGCCACATGGTTGATGGACACCTCGGTGGCTACCTCGAAGACGGGGTCCGCACGCAGCTCGGGGTCGGCGAACAGATGCCGCTGCACCAGGTGCCGGGCCTCGTGGAACAGCACGAACTTCACGCCGTCCAGGCCGAGTCGTACGAAGAAGTCCGGGTTGTAGAGCAGCAGGCAGGAGCCGTCGCCCGAGGCCACCACCGCCGCCGTGTCCACGGCCGTGGTCGCCAGCTGGTGGTGGCACTTCGCGTACAGCCAGGAGGCCACCGCCGACTCCGTCAGCCCGAAGTCCAGCAGCGCGGCCTCCTTGAGCCGCCGCGCCTGCTCCATGACCTCGGCATCGGCCGGGCGGTACCGCTCCAGCGCCCTGCGGTCCGCCAGATCGACCACGGGGCGATGCCGTCCCCGCACTCCATACGCCATGACCCGCCCCCGTGTCGTGTCTCCCCCATTGCCTCCTTGGTACCAGGTGCGACTGACATCGGGCCAAGGCATTACGCTCGGCCCCAAGGGCGGGGCCGTAGCGCAGAGGCAGGCGCACCGGTCTCCAAAACCAGAACACGCTGGTTCGAATCCAGCCGCCCCGCCCCCCATCTGCCGTACGGGAGAAGGATCCCAGAGCGTTCGGACAACGCCCTCAGGCAATCGCCCCCGCCGTGATCACCAGTTCCGGGATCGTCCGGTGGTAGGTCCCGATCAGCTGGGCGAGTACGGCCCAGGCCTCCTCGCGGTCGCCCAAGTGGTCGCGCACGAGCGGCCGTAGCGCGTCCTCGGCCTCCCCGACGCGGGACGGGAACATCGTCCGGCCAAGGGACAGCACTTGCAGCACCTGGGCGGCGGGGTTCCAGGACAGCGCGTACTGCGCGGCGCTGTCGATGACGCCGGCCTGCCGCACCCGGTGAGTGAACTTCGCGTGCGAGCCGAACTGGGCGCGCAGAGCGGGCGGGCAGTCGGGGCGTACGGCCAGGACCCAGCGCGCATAGCCGGGCAGCGGATGCTCCTGATCTGCTTCTGTGACCGCCTGCCAGTCGGCGGCTCCCAGGACCATGGATCCCGCGCTCCTGGCCGGAGCCATGGACGTGGACGCCCGCAGCGCGCCGATGAGCCCGTACTTGGTGAAGTGCTCGGGAACCGGCGGCTCTTGGCTGCGGCTCAGGGGATGCGTCAACGGTACGGGGGTCGTGCGGTCGGCGCCGTACGGGATTCCCCTCGCGATGGCCCGGCGCATCGCGTCGTCCGCGTTCATGTGCCGCCACACGATGGCGTTCAGCTCCGGATCGTCCTCCTCCAGAACCCACAGCAGCACGGAGCACGGCACGGGTGTCTGCGTCCACCGGGAGTACAGCTTGCGGCGCGCGTCCAAGGAGTCCTCGGACTGCTCGTCCTCCTCGGACTTCCTGCCCAGGAACGACCGCAGGCCTGTCCGCTGCTTGCTCTGGAACGGTCGCAGTCCCATCCGCTGCCGTGCCCGCTCGGCCGCTTCGGCCTCGATCAGACCGAGCAGGAACTCGACCGCCCGTTCTGTCGTGCTGTTGTCATGCATGGCCGAATGATGCCGCAGGCGCGCCCGGGTCCGCACCGGGAAATCGGTCCGCCGTGCTGTCCCGAGCAGGCACAATCCCCGGCATGACCCGCACCCCGCAGCAGCGCGCCGAGAGTTTGCTGAACGCCCTCGATCCGCTCGCTCATCCGCAGCGTATGCGTGAACTCGCCCTGCGGGTCAGGGAGATGGACCAGTTGCGGCCGGTGCTGGAAGCACTCGAAGCACGCGGTCCCTACGAGCGCGGGATCGCCGTCGTCGCGGCGTCGGTCGGCCGGGACGACGAGTGGATCGCGGAGCGCATCGCAGACCCGGACGCGTTCGTACGCGGCCATGCGCTGCGCGTCGCCGACAGTCTCCAAGTGCCGGACTTCGCCTACGAGTCGGCGCTCGACGACGCCCCGGAGGTGGTCCGCAGAGAGCTGCTGCGCGCGATCGTCGCGGGGCGGCGCACCGCGCTCGCCGACCGGCTGGTGGACGCGCTGCGGCGGGAATGGGGCGATGCGGAGGCGGCGCGGCTGCTGCCCGGCTGCGCGCCGGAGACGGTCGCCAGGCTGCTGCCCGAACTCTTCCACGCCGTCACCGGTTGGAAGGCACTCGCCGAACGGCACCCCGGCGCCCTTCTCGACGTCGCTGAACGGGAGTTGAGCACGCTGCCCGAGGGGCTGCGCGAAACCTGGTGGGACCGGTACGCGCGGGGCGTGGCCGCCACGGTCGCAGTGGAGCCGCTCCGGGTGTTCGACCTGCTGGAACGTTTCGGGCCACCCGCAACCCTGCCGCACCAACTCCGTGACCGCTTCGGCGAGTTCGCGTCGGCCGAACCGGGCCGACTGCTGAGGCTGCTGCTCACTCCGGCCGGACTCGCCGCGCTGCGCGGCAGGGCCCTGAGTCCCGCCGTACTGCGCCGGCTGGCCCGCTCCGGCGCACCCGAACTCGCCGCGTGCGGACAGATCCTGGCCGGGTGGGGCGAACTCGCGCCGCTCGTGAAAGCGCTGCCGCCGGCCCAGCGGCACGCCTTCTACCGGGCCGCACACGAGGGCCGGGGAGCGGGACCTGCCACCCTCGACGGAGCCGGACCCGTCACCGTCGACGCGGTCATGCTCGAAGTGCTGCCGCGCAGTTGTGTCGCCGAGGAGGCCCGGCGAATGGCCGCCGTCGCCCGTGAACGCGGCGCCCTGTGGGACACCCTGCTGCTCGCCGATTCCTTCCTGCCCGTCACCGAGGTGCGCGAGCGGCTCGTCGAGGCCACCCGGCGCCCGGCCGCCGAAGACCGCGCCAAGGCCTGGCCGTTGCTCATCGCCAATGCCGCACGCTCCGGCGATCCCGCCGCGATCACCGCCGTACTGGAGGAGATGGCGCGGCTGCGCAACGAACAGGACCCGGTGCGCTCGGCCGCGCTCCACGCGCTCTGCGGAGTCCGGCCCACGCTGTTCACCGAGGACGCCGAGCCGCACCTCGACCGCATCACCACGGACGCCGTCGAGGCCCGCGACTCCTCGCCCGGCACCCGGCAGAACCTCAGCCGGCTGGCCCTCGTCGTCCTGCGTGAGCATGCGGCGGGCGGGCAACGGGATCTGGTGAACTGGGCGTTGCGCACCCTGGTCCGGATATCCGGCAACACCGGAGGTGCTGACCTCGGCAGGCTCGACGCGACGCTGCTCCGTGGCCAGGAGCACCAGGTGTACGAGGCGCTGAGCCCCTGGATCGAGGCAGGCGCCGAGAGGGTCGACTACAGCCTCGCCTTCGCGCTCGCCCGCGCCGTGGGGCGCCGCGCCGCGGGCATGCCCGAGCTGCAGCAACTCCTGTGGCAGGCCGTCCGGTACGGCAACGACGCCACCGCGCGCACGGCGGTCGCCCTGTGGTTGGAGCCGCCCGCGACGCGGGACGAGCGGGTGGCGCGGATCCTGGCGCTGGAACCCTCCGCCGCCGCGCTGTGGCCCGTCCGCGAGGTCGTCACCCGGCGCCGCACCGATCTCCTCGACCCGCTGCTGGCCGACGCCCCGCCATACGGGCGCTTCCTCACCAAGGGCGCGACCTGGAGCGCACCCGTCGGGCGGGACGTACGGCGCTGGGTGCCGCGTCAACAGGCGGCGGCGGTCCGGCAGTTGGCGTCAGAGGCGGAGGATGCCGGATCGCCGCTGTACCAGCGGGCGTCCGCGATCGCACGGTGCGCGTTGATCCCAGGCCGAGGAGCCGATCTCGTACGCCGCTGGACGGGTTCCCCGGAGGTGGTGGTCGCCGAGGCCGCCCTCGGCGCGCTCGCCGACACCGACCGGCCCGCCGAGGCACTGCCCGAACTGCTGGCGTACGCGGGTGGTGACCGCGCCCGTGTCGCCGTGTACGCGGCCACGCAGGCGTCCCGGTACGCGGCGCCGTCGCGGCTGGCCGAGCAGCTGCGCGCCCTGCTGCTGGCGCCGGACGCCAAGGTGACCAGCCGGAAGGAGGCCGCCCGGCTCGCCGCCGTACGGCTCCCGTTACCGCGGGCGGCGGAGCTGGTGACACAGGCGTACGCGGCACCCGGCGCCCACCTCGACGTCCGTGCCGCCTGCGTCGCCGTCGCGGGCGTGCTGCTCTCCGAGGAACCGGTCTGGGACCTGCTGCGCGACGCCGCCGGCGCCGAGTCCGTACTCCGCACCGCCGTCCTGCGGACATCGCCCCTGGACCTGCCTGAACCCGCTCGCGAGCGCTACGCCCGCCTGATCCGCGACGTCTGCTCCACCGACGACCCGCAGACAGCCACTCTCGCCTTCGACGCGCTCGCGAGCTGGGCGCCCTGGTCCTCGGACGCCCCCACGGTCCTCGCCGAAGCCACCACCGACCTGACGGAACGCACGAGCTGGCGTGCCGCGGCCAACGGCCTGGTGACCGCGGCGGCCGGCTCGCCACGGGGTGGCGTGGGCCTCCAGCAGGCGCTGCGGACCCTCGCCGAGGCGGAGGCGCGCTACGCGGTTGCCGGCGGGGGAGTGCGGCGGTCGGATACGGAGTCCGCAGGCGGTGACGCACAGCGTGACGTTCGTCCGGCCTCGGACCTCGCCGGGACCGTTCCCTCAGCAGAGGTGATCGACTCCGCCGATGCCGTGGAGCGCGAGGTTCCGCCTACCCAAGAGCACACCGGGACTGTCACCAGCACAGAAACACTCGGTTACGCCGGAGCCGGAGCCGGAGCCGGAGCCGGAGCCGGAGCGGGGGCCTGGGCCGGAGCGGAGGCCGATGCCGAAGCCGGACCCGTGCCCGTACCCGGCCCCGAAGCCGGCGAGCGCCGTGACCGCCCCGCTCGACAACGCGTCGAGTACCTCGTCGCCCGCCTGGCCGAGCACGCGAGGACGGCCCCGGGGCCCATCCGGCCCGCGGCCCTCGCCGCGGGCGAGCTGCTCGCCGGGTACGACGCCTTCGTGCCCCAGGCCGCCGCGATCACGGTGTTCCACCTGGACCTGGACGCGGAACCGGGCGGCCTTGACCGCCTGGCCGCGCTCACCGAAGGCCGCCCGGCCCTCGGGGCCCGGACGGCCGCGGAACTCGCGACGCGGCTGCGGGGACGGGGACAGGCGCACGAAGGTGATCCTCAAGTGCTGCTCGACATGGCCCGGCGGCTGACCGCGCACGGCGGTCACGGCGAGGGACTGCTCGCAGCGGCCCTCACCGGGGCGATCGGCACCCGCACGGGCTGGGCCGCGCCCTGGCGGGAGCAGCTGAGAGCACTGCGCCGCCACCCGGTGGCCGACGTGCGGGACGCGGCGTTGGACCAGGTGACGGCGTACGAGTGAGGTGACCTCCGGAGGGTGTCCGGGAGGCGCGGGGTGTCAGCCGGCGGCGCGGGCTGCCATGCGGGCCTTGCGGGCCGCGAGCTTCTCGTCGAACTTCGAGGCTTCCGAGTCCAGGCCGTTCATGTAGAGACCGAGCTCCTCCTGGGCGCGCAGGCCCTCGGGGCCGAAGCCCTCCATCTCCAGGACCCGCAGGTGGCGCAGTACCGGCCGCAGCACATCGTCGTGGTGGATGCGCATGTTGTAGACCTCGCCGATGGCCATCTGCGCGGCGGCACGCTCGAAGCCGGGCATGCCGTGTCCGGGCATCCGGAAGTTGACGACGACGTCACGCACGGCCTGCATGGTGAGGTCGGGGGCCAGCTCGAACGAGGCCTTCAGGAGGTTGCGGTAGAAGACCATGTGCAGGTTCTCGTCGGTCGCGATGCGCGCCAGCATGCGGTCGCAGACCGGGTCGCCCGACTGGTGACCGGTGTTGCGGTGCGAGACACGGGTCGCCAGCTCCTGGAAGGCGACGTACGCGACGGAGTGCAGCATCGAGTGGCGGTTGTCCGACTCGAAGCCCTCACTCATGTGCATCATGCGGAACGCTTCGAGCTGGTCGGGGTCCACGGCGCGCGAGGCGAGCAGGTAGTCGCGCATCACGATGCCGTGGCGGCCCTCCTCCGCGGTCCAGCGGTGCACCCAGGTGCCCCAGGCGCCGTCACGGCCGAAGAGGGAGGCGATCTCGTGGTGATAGCTCGGCAGGTTGTCCTCGGTGAGGAGGTTGACGACCAGCGCGATCCGGCCGATCTCGGTGACCTTGGACTGCTCCTTGCCCCAGGCCTCGCCGTCCTCGAAGAAGCCGGGGAAGTTACGGGCGTCGCTCCACGGCACGTACTCGTGCGGCATCCAGTCCTTGGTCACCTTGAGGTGGCGGTTGAGCTCCGTCTCGACCACTTCCTCCAGCGCATACAGCAGCCGAGCGTCGGTCCAGTCGGAGGACGGGCTGCCGAGGTGGGGAGAAGTGATCGTCACGGGGGCTCCAGGGGGACGGGAGGGTTGAGCGGTGCTGAGCGGTTTTGAAACCTACGGCATCGTAGGCTACGTATCCGTAGGTTACGAAACCGTAGGTTAAGCACTGTGTAAAGACCCCCTGATCAGCAGGGGTCTCCGTTGGAGATCGAGTACCCTTCGGCACTCGTTCGAACCGGCTTCGGACCCGCAGTTCACGGGGCCGAACGGGCGACTCGATCACCCGTTCAGACGTACAGATCCCGAAGCCGGACCGAGAGGCATGTCACACAGCCTTCGAGCTTTTCGAACTCGCTGATGTCCACGAGAACGGGTTCATGGCCGAGGTCCGCGAACAGCTCCGCGGTCTTCGGGGCGCTCGACGCCATCAGCAGCTTTCCGCCGCCGAGCAGTACCACGTGCGCACCGGACTCCTCCGGTACCGGCAGGAAGCGCGGGAACAGCGAAGGCGTGTCCACCTCGGGGATGTGGCCGATCACCGTCCCGTCCGGCAGCGCCGTCACCGCGGACTTCAGATGCAGCACCTTGCTCACCGGTACGGCGACGACCCGGGCCCCGAGCGGTTCGAGCGCCGCCCGCAGCTGCTGGACCCCGGCCGCGTTGGTGCGACCGCCCCGGCCCACGTACACGGTGTCGCCGACCTTCAGGATGTCACCGCCGTCCAGGGTGCCCGGGGGCCAGATCCAGTTCACCGAGCAGCCCAGACGGGCCACGGCCTCCTCGACCCCGGCGGTCTCGCCGCGCCGGGACTCGGCGCCGGGGCGGGCGATCAGCGCGACGTTGCGGAAGACGACCACGGTGTCCTCGACGAACACGGAGTCCGGGCAGTCGTCGGCCGGATCCACCTCGACGGTCTCCCAGCCGTGCGTACGCAGGGCCTCCGCGTACGCCTCCCACTGCTCGACCGCCAGGTCGACGTCCACCTTCTCGCGCTCGATGTGCGTCACCAGCCCCTCGGCGAGGCGGGGGCTGGGCCGGCGTATGAGCGCTTTCTGGCTGGGCACGTGCGGTCTCCGAATCGGCAGGGGGCGTCGGCGCACATCATGCAGCGCCGATCCGCGCCGACAACAGCCCCCAGGACCCACGCGAGGCAGTCATGGCAGGCGAGGCCGGGCGGCCCCTGTCTCCGAAGCTATGCGGTTCCCCGCGCCCGGCGCTAGGAGGGATACCCCACAGCTTCCCGCCCGATTTCTTTCAGTTCTCCTCCTTCCATGAGCAGCCGGCGCGTGATTCCTACCGATTCGAGGAACGGCATGTCGTGGCTGGCGATGATCAGCGCCCCCTCGTACGACTCCAGGGCCGTGGTGAGCTGCCGGACGCTCGCCATGTCGAGGTTGTTCGTCGGCTCGTCGAGCATCAGGAGCTGCGGCGCGGGCTCGGCCAGCATCAGCGCAGCGAGCGCCGCGCGGAAGCGCTCGCCGCCGGAGAGCGTCGCAGCGCACTGGTCGGCCTTCGCCCCCTTGAACAGGAAGCGGGCCAGCCGCGCCCGGATCCGGTTGTTGGTGGCGGCGGGCGCGAAGCGGGCCACGTTCTCGACGACGCTCAGCTCGTCGTCGAGGACATCGAGCCGTTGCGGCAGGAACCGCAGCGGCACATGGGCCCGCGCCTCTCCGGACACGGCGTCCAGCTCCCCGGCGATCGTGCGCAGCAGCGTCGTCTTGCCCGCGCCGTTGCGCCCGATCAGCGCGATCCGCTCGGGCCCGCGCAGATCGAAACCGCCGGCCACACGCGCGCCGTACCTCAGCTCCAGGTCCTGGAGGGTGAGGACTTCACGGCCCGGAGGCACGGCCGTGTACGGCAGCTCGACGCGGATCTCGTCCTCGTCCCGTACGGCGTCCACCGCCTCGTCGAGGCGTTCCTTGGCCTCGGCGAGCTTCTCCTCGTGCAGGCCGCGGTACTTGCCGGCTGACACCTGCGCCGTGCGTTTGCGCACCCGCATGACAGCTCTCGGCTCGCGCTTCTGGTCGAACATCTTCTGCCCGTACCGCTTGCGCCGGGCCAAAGTGACCTGGGCGTCGACCAGTTCACGCTTCTGCTTCTTCATGTCGGACTCGGCGACGCGCACCATGCGCTCGGCCGCCTCCTGCTCGACGGCAAGCGCCTCCTCGTAGGCGGAGAAGTTGCCGCCGTACCAGGTGACCTCACCGGAGTGCAGATCGGCGATCTGGTCGACCAGGTCGAGGAGTTCGCGGTCGTGGCTGACCACGACCATGACGCCGGACCAGGCCTCGACGGCCGGGTACAGCCGTCGACGCGCGTACAGGTCGAGGTTGTTGGTCGGTTCGTCCAGCAGGAGTACGTCGGGACGGCGCAGCAGGAGTGCGGCCAGCCGCAGCAGTACCGACTCGCCGCCCGACACCTCACCGATGGTGCGGTCCAAGTCGATGTGGCCGAGCCCGAGTTCGCCCAGTGTCGCGAGCGCACGCTCCTCGACGTCCCAGTCGTCTCCCACGGCGTCGAAGTGCCCCTCGGACGCGTCGCCCGCCTCGATGGCGTGCAGCGCGGCTCGGGTGGCCGCGATGCCGAGCGCCTCGTCGACACGCAGGCCCGTGTCGAGCGTGACGTTCTGCGGCAGATAACCGACCTCGCCCGCCACGCGCACCGTGCCGTCCGCAGGGGTGAGTTCCCCGGCGATCAGCTTCAACAGGGTGGATTTCCCAGATCCGTTGATACCGACGAGTCCGGTCCTGCCGGGGCCGAAGGCGATCTGGAGGTCGTCGAAGACGGCGGTGCCGTCCGGCCAGGCGAAGGTGAGGGAGGTACAGGTGATGGAGGTGGGGAAGGTAGACAAAGTGGCCTCGCGGTTTGCCGGGTGTGGTCAGGGGCACGTGTGGGGGACACCGCGAGGTGGGACGGCCAAGGTACGAGGCAGATCAAGTCCGAGGACGGATCCGGTTCCGAGGGCAGCGAAAAGGCCCTGTACCGGAAGGACGGCTCGTACGCCGAGGTCGCACGCTGCGCACACCGAGGCCGACAGGAGCCAGCTGTGTGTGACGCGGTGTCTCAGACCTCAGACGAGCAACGTCCTTCTCCAATCGACGGCAACAGGACCGCTACACACGGTAGGAGCGGGCCCTCACCGCTGTCAAAGGAATTAGCGTGGCCGTCAGACGACGCGAAGGAGACCCTGTGCCCGACGACTCGCTCTCGCTGCCCGCCCGGCTCTACCTGCTTTCCTGGGACACCGAGAAGCTCAGGGTCACCGGCGCGACCGACCTCCACCACCTGGTGCGCGCCGGCGCCCTCACCGAACTCGCGCAGCGCGGACTCCTCGCGGACGTGGAGGGCATCGCCACCCCCGTCGATCCCGACGCCTCCACGGGGGATCTCGTCCTGGACGGCCTCCTGGAACTCGTCGAGGAGTCCCGGCCACGGAAATGGAAGGCGTGGGTGACCCTTCGGGCGCGCGTCACCCTGGACGCCGTACGCGCGCAGCTGGTGGCCGAGGGATACCTGCGGGCGGAGAAGAAGCGGGTGCTCGGGCTGTTCCCGTCCGTGGAGTACGAGCTGGCGCGGGCGTCCGCCGTTGACGGACTGCGCGCGGAGGCACGGCAGGTGCTGGTGGGGCCGGTGCCCGTGGCCGACGTCTCCGACCGCGACGCGGCCCTGGTGGCTCTCGCCGCCGCGGCCGAACTCCGCACCCTCCTGCCGGGCAAGGACCGCAAGCTCTACAAAGACCGCATCGAGGAACTGACCGAACGCAGCGGCGCGGCGGCTCCGGCCCTGAAGAAGGTCATCCAGGAGGTGCGCACAGCGGTGATGGTCGCGGTGACCGCGGGGGTGGCGACGGGGGCCGCCGGCGGTTGAGGACGCCGGGCGCGTCGTGGTGTCTCGTGCCGCGCGGGAGCTGCGGGGCACGGGAACCTACGACTCGCCGGCGGCAGGGCTCGACCGCACCGAGCTCGACGCGCTGATGAGTGGCAGTTGCTGAGGAAGGTCGGGAGCCGCTCAGCAGGGGCCGCGCATGAGCTCCGCGAGGTCGTGGTCCAGGTCCACCTGGAGGTGCTCGAGCCCCACGGGCACGAGGTCAGTGCTGCGGCTCAGGAAACTCCGTACGTCACCCGAGCGCACATGCACCACCGCGGTGCCCTCGGGGGCGTGGAACTCAAGAACGGTGCGGTCGTAGCCGTACGGGCGTACGCGTACGTCCCCGAAGCCCACCGCGCCCTCCAGTCCGGACACGAGAAGCTCGCGCGCGAACGTCCAGCAGACCTCCACGCCTTCCAGAGTGGCCGGGGCGGGGAAGGTCATACGGACGGCGAAGGGATCGCTTCGGTCGTAGTGGAGGGTTGCGGGAATGCTCGGCATCCTCGGCGCGGCGGCGACGAGACGTGCCTCTACGGGCTGCTCGATGACGATGGACAACGCCTTGCTCCCTTTGTGACAGCTGAACGAACTCCGGGCGGATGAGGCCGGTCAATTGAAGAGACGAAAGAACGAGTCGATCCGTGCACATGAAACCTGAGTGACCTGTGTCACCGCTTTCATTTGCTGTGGTGATCCAGTTCCCGTCCTGTGGTGTCCGGACATCCAAGAGGACACCCAGTAGAGGTCTCCGGGTTCCCGGAGGATGCCATCTGGACGTCACCGGGGGAGTGGGCTAGCTTCGCCCGCCATGAGGGGCTTGGGAAAGACGCGACGCACGAGACGTACGAGTCGGATGGCCACCGTGGGACTGTGCGCGACCGCACTCGCCGCCGTGCTGACGGCGGCGCCCGCGCAGGCGCAAACGGTGGCGGAGGCGGCGGCGAAGATGCCCCACTGGGAGCTGAAGGACAGCGGCGCGGACGTACGCTTCCGCGGGCTGTCGGCCGTCAGCCGGAACACCGCCTGGGTGGCCGGTTCCGGCGGCACCGTGCTGCGTACCGTCGACGGCGGCGCGAACTGGCGGAACGTCTCGCCGCCCGGCGCCCAGGACCTGCAGTTCCGCGACATCGAGGCCTTCGACGCGCGGCGCGCCGTGGTCCTGGCCATCGGTGAGGGCGAGGCCTCCCGGGTGTTCAGGACCGATGACGGCGGCGCGACCTGGACCGAGTCGTTCCGCAACACCGACGCCAGAGCCTTCTACGACTGCGTCACCTTCTTCGACAGCCGCCACGGTCTGGCGATGAGCGACCCGGTGGACGGCAAGTTCCGCATCCTTTCCACGAGCGACGGCGGCCGCTCCTGGAAGGTTCTGCCCGACGACGGCATGCCCGCGGCCCAGGCAGGCGAGGCGGGCTTCGCGGCCGGCGGGCAGTGCCTGGTGAGCTCGGGGCCTCGTGACGTGTGGCTTGCCACCGGCGGGGGTGCACGCGCGCGCGTGCTGCACTCCGCCGACCGGGGCCTGACCTGGACGGCCGCCGACACGACCATTCCGGCCGGCGACCCGGCGCGCGGCGTCTTCGCCCTCGCCTTCCGCGACCGCACCCACGGCCTCGCGGTCGGCGGCGACTACCGCGCCGACCAGGCCTCCCCGCAGGCGGCGGCGCTCACCCCCGACGGCGGCCGCACCTGGACGCCCGCGGCACAGCCGCCGCCCGCCTACCGCTCCGGCGTCACCTGGCTCCCGCACAGCCGCACGTCCGCGCTCGCCGTCGGCCCCACCGGCACCGACCTGACGACCGACGGCGGCCGCACCTGGCGCACGCTGGACACCGGCTCGTACGACACCGTGGACTGCGCCCCCGACCTCGGCTGCTGGGCATCCGGCGAACAGGGCCGGGTGGCACGCCTGGAGCGCTGACCTGATCCACGGCCGCTCGGACATGGACAGGCCGCGACCGGCCCGCTTCGTGGTCGTACGCTCGTGCCCACCATGACGACCGTAAGGATCCCCGCGGGCTGGCCCGCCACCGAAGAGCAAGCGCGCGCAGTGCAGGACGAGTTGCGGGGGCGGGTGGTCCTCGGTGAACCGGGACCGCCGCCCGGCACCGGCCATGTGACCGGTGTCGACGTGGCGTACGACGACGAACGGGACGTCGTCGTGGCCGCGGCCGTCGTGCTCGACGCGGCGACGCTCGATGTCGTCGCGGAGGCGACCGCCGTCGGCCAGGTCTCCTTCCCATACGTTCCCGGACTCCTCGCCTTCCGTGAACTCCCGACCGTCCTGGCCGCACTCGACGCCCTGCCCTGCGCACCGGGTCTCGTCGTCTGCGACGGCTACGGCCTGGCCCACCCGCGGCGCTTCGGCCTCGCCAGCCACCTCGGCGTGCTCACCGGGCTGCCCACCATCGGGGTCGCCAAGAACCCCTTCACCTTCTCGTACGAGGAGCCGGGCGCCCGGCGCGGCAGCGCGTCCCCGCTCGTCGCAGGCGAGGACGCGGGCCAGGACGAGGTGGGACGCGCCCTGCGCACCCAGGACGGTGTGAAGCCGGTTTTCGTGTCGGTCGGCCACCGGGTGAGCCTCGACAACGCGTGTGCGCACACGCTCGCGCTCACCCCGAAGTACCGCCTCCCGGAGTCCACCCGACGAGCGGACTCCCTCTGCGGACGGGCCCTCCAGGAGGCAACTCCTGGAGGCCGCCCCGTTGACTGAGTACGTGATCTGAGTATCTGTACGGATGTCGGGGCACGGTCATGATCGGCAGGCTGTGTCCCATGACGACGCACCGCGCCCCGAAGCCCGAAGCCCACCCCACCCAGCCCGTCGAGCGCGCCGTGATGGGCGCGCTGTTCCTCGCGGTGATCGCCGGAGTCGCCTGGATAGGCGGGATGATCTACACGGTCACCGGGTGGGCCCAGTAGAGCCCAAGCCGTTCAAGTGGGCCCAACAGAGCCCGTTCAGAGGGTGGCCGCCACCCGGAACGTGATCCCCGCCCCGCGCAGCCGCTCCGTCAGCGCGTCCCCCATCGCCACCGCCGTCGTGACCTGCCCGGCCGTCTCCGGCAGTTCGTCGAAGGCCAGGGACAGCGCGGCCTCCGCGAGCATCTTGGCGGTCTCGTCGTAGCCGGGGTCGCCACCCGCGACCTCCGTGAAGACGCGGCGCCCGCCGCCCTCACCGACGAACCGCACCGAGAACGAGCTCTTCGCACGCAGCGCGGCGCTCGGTCCGTCCCCGGGCTTGAACCGGTCGGACAACCAGCGGCGTGCGGGCGGCAGTTGGGCGGCCGCGAAGACCGCACCCGCCGCGGCGACGCCGCCCACCGCGATGGGCAGCCGTTCGACGGCCGCGTAGTGGCGGTAACGGAAGTCGGGCCCGTACCGCTCCAGGGCCCGTGCGGACCGCTGCACCACCTGGGGGTCGATCGTGGGCAGCGGCAGCGCCCACGCCCCGACCTCCTTGGCGAACCGCGGTGCGCTCGCCGGCGTGGAAGCCCGGCGGCCCACCAGCCGCGGCTCGTGCCGCCTGCGGTCCCGCGCCGCGGCCAGAATGTGCCGCCCGCGCGAGAACTGGGTGAGCGCCGAGGCGAACGTGCCGCCGGAGAACATGGCGTGGGTGCGCACGTACCCGTCGACCCGCAGCGGAACGCCCTCGGGAAGCTGCCGCACGGTGAAGTAGGCGCCCAGGTCGTGCGGGACCGAGTCGAAACCGCAGGCGTGCACGAGCCGTGCCCCGGTCTCCCGCGCGCGTGCGTCGTGCCGGACGTACATCAGGTCGACGAACTCAGGCTCACCGGTGAGGTCGACGTAGTCGGTACCGGCGTCCGCGCAGGCGGCCACCAGTTCCTCGCCGTACGTGATGTACGGCCCGACCGTCGTGGCCACCACGCGCGCGTGGTGGGCGAGTTCGCGCAGCGACGCCGGATCGGACACGTCCGCGTGAAGGACACCGGGGACACTGGGCGCAGTCGCGGTGCCGGGGACACCGGCCAGCTGCTCCCGCAACCGCTCCAGCTTCTCCAGGCTGCGCCCGGCGATCGCCCATCGCAGCCCCTCGGGCGCGTGCGCGGCGAGGTACTCCGCGGTGAGCGCCCCGACGAACCCCGTGGCTCCGAAGAGCACGATGTCGTACGCGCGATCCGCGTGATCCGTCCCGTTCAGCCTGCTCATGACACTCCTGCTCGTGATCCGGCCAGCCGTGCGCGAAGCGCCGTTGTCGGTGGCTGAGGCTAGCGTGAGGTACGAGCAGCCGAACGACGAGGTCCGAAGAAGAGGCAGGACGAACAGGCCGGAGGTAGCCGTGGCGGTGCCGAAGAGCGCGCTGAAGAAGTGGGAGAAGGTGCGCGAGTTCGCCCTCGGGCTGCCCGGCGCCACCGAGGAGTTTCCCTGGAGCGAATCAGTCGCCAAGGTGAACAAGAAGGTGTTCGTCTTCCTCGGCATGGACGACGGCAGCTATCCGCTGGGCGTCACGCTGAAGCTCAAGGACGAGGAGGCGCACGCCCACGCCCTGACCTCGCCCGGCGCCGAGCCCGCCGGCTATGGCCTCGGAAAGTCCGGCTGGGTGCGCATACCCCTGGAGGAGCAAGGGGCTCCGGCCGCGGAGCTGCTGTGCGACTGGGTCGAGGAGAGCTATCGCGTGATCGCTCCGAAGAAGCTGGTCGCGGAGCTGGACGCCCGCTAGTACCGGGCGCCGAGGCGCCGTGCTCGGTTGCCTGTCGGGTGTTTGCGGGCGCGTTCGCGCGCTTGCCGCCGTCTCGATCGCACTGGAATTTAACTAAGCGCTTGCTCGTCAGGGGCTTGCCCGATGTGGAACACGTTCTTAACATCACTGATGTCACATCAGTAGTGTCACAGCGCTGGGGGCTTGATGGCAGTGACAGGTACGGCAGCGCACGGTCCGCTCGCCGGGGTGCGCGTGGTCGAGCTGGCGGGGATCGGGCCCGGCCCGTTCGCCGCGATGCTCCTTGCCGACCTCGGCGCCGACGTCGTGCGGGTGGACCGGCCCGGCGGCGCCGGACTCGCCGTCAATCCCGAGTACGACGTCACCAACCGCAACAAGCGCTCGGTGCTGATCGACCTGAAGTCGCCCGACGGTGCCGCGCGCGTCCTCGACCTGGTCGACCGCGCCGACATCCTGATCGAGGGCTACCGCCCGGGCGTCGCCGAGCGCCTCGGCGTGGGCCCCGAGACCTGCCACGCCCGCAACCCCCGGCTGGTCTACGGCCGGATGACCGGCTGGGGCCAGGACGGCCCCCTCGCTCAGCGCGCCGGGCACGACATCGCGTACATCGCGCTCACCGGCACCCTCGGCATGATCGGCACCCCGGGGGAGCCCCCGCCCGCCCCTGCCAACCTGCTCGGCGACTACGCGGGCGGCTCGCTCTACCTGGTCGTCGGCGTCCTCGCCGCCCTCCACCACGCGCGCGCCACCGGCACCGGCCAGGTCGTCGACGCAGCCATCGTCGACGGCACAGCCCACCTCGCCACGATGATCCACGGCATGCTCGCCGCAGGCGGCTGGCAGGACCGGCGTGCCGCCAACCTCCTCGACGGCGGCTGTCCGTACTACGGGACGTACGAGACCGCCGACGGGAAGTACATGGCGGTGGGCGCCCTGGAGCCGCAGTTCTACGACAGGTTCGTGGACCTTCTCGGCCTCGCGGAATTCGCGGACGCCCGCAAGGACTGGACCCGCTGGGCCGAGCTGCGCCGGACGGTCGCGGCCCGCTTCAAGACCCGTACGAGGGACGAGTGGACGGCCGTCTTCGAGGGCTCCGACGCGTGCGTGGCGCCGGTCCTCTCGCTGCGCGAGGCCCCTGCCCACCCGCACCTCGCCGCCCGCGGCACCTTCACCGACCACGGCGGCATCACCCAGCCCGCCCCCGCACCCCGCTTCTCCGTCACCCACACCTCCGTCCGCAGCGGCCCCGCCCAGCCGGGCGCCGACGTCGCGGACGTGGCCCACGACTGGGACGTACCGGACCTCCTGAAGGGCAGTCCCGAATGAAGCGGCAGATCTTCGAGCCCGAGCACGACGCGTTCCGTGAGACGGTGCGCACCTTCCTCGCCAAGGAGGTGCTGCCGTCCTACGAACAGTGGGAGAAGGACGGCATCGTCTCGCGCGACGCCTGGCTGGCGGCCGGGAAGCAGGGGCTCCTCGGGTTCGCCGTGCCCGAGGAGTACGGAGGCGGCGGCAACGCCGACTTCCGCTACAGCGCCGTACTGGCCGAGGAGTTCACGCGCGCGGGAGCCGCCGGGATCGCGGTCGGGCTGCACAACGACATCATCGGGCCGTATCTGACGGGCCTGGCCACCGAGGAGCAGAAGCGGCGCTGGCTGCCCGGGTTCTGCGACGGCTCGCTGATCACGGCGATCGCCATGACCGAACCCGGCGCCGGATCCGACCTCCAGGGCATCACGACACACGCGGAGGACCGGGGCGACCACTGGCTGCTCAACGGCTCCAAGACCTTCATCTCCAACGGGATCCTCGCCGACCTGGTGATCGTGGTGGCGAAGACGACTCCCGAGGGCGGTGCGAAGGGACTGTCCCTGCTCGTCGTCGAGCGCGGCATGGCGGGCTTCGAGCGCGGACGCAACCTCGACAAGATCGGCCAGAAGGCCCAGGACACGGCCGAGTTGTTCTTCAACGACGTGACCGTGCCCAAGGAGAACCTGCTCGGCGAGCTGAACGGCGCCTTCGTCCATCTGATGACGAACCTCGCGCAGGAGCGGATGACCATCGCCGTCGGCGGGATCGCCGCCGCCGAACACCTGCTGGAGATCACCACCGAGTACGTCAAGGAGCGCGAGGCCTTCGGACGGCCGCTGTCCAAGCTCCAGCACATCCGCTTCGAGATAGCCGAGATGGCCACCGAGTGCGCCGTCACCCGGACCTTCCTCGACCGCTGCATCGTCGATCACTCGAACGGGGAACTCGACGCCGTGCACGCCTCGATGGCCAAGTGGTGGGCCACCGAGCTGCAGAAGCGGGTCGCGGACCGCTGTCTCCAACTGCACGGCGGCTACGGCTACATGACCGAGTACCGCGTTGCCAAGGCCTTCACCGACGGCCGCATCCAGACCATCTACGGCGGGACCACCGAGATCATGAAGGAGATCATCGGCCGTTCCCTCCTCGGCTAACCCTCCTGAAAGGCTTGACCAGTGAGCACCGAAGCGTACGTGTACGACGCGATCCGCACCCCGCGCGGCCGCGGCAAGGCGAACGGCGCCCTGCACGGCACCAAGCCCATCGACCTGGTCGTCGGGCTCATCCACGAGGTCCAGCGCCGCCTCCCCGGCCTCGACCCCGCGGCGATCGACGACATCGTGCTCGGTGTCGTGGGCCCGGTCGGCGACCAGGGCTCCGACATCGCCCGGATCGCCGCGATCGCCGCCGGACTGCCCGACACGGTCGCCGGCGTCCAGGAGAACCGCTTCTGCGCCTCGGGCCTGGAGGCCGTCAACCTGGCCGCGATGAAGGTCCGTTCGGGCTGGGAGGACCTGGTGCTCGCGGGCGGCGTCGAGTCGATGTCGCGGGTGCCGATGGCCTCGGACGGCGGCGCCTGGTTCGCCGACCCGATGACCAACCTGGCCACGAACTTCGTACCGCAGGGCATCGGCGCCGACCTCATCGCCACCATCGAGGGCTTCACACGCCGCGATGTCGACGAGTACGCGGCGCTGTCCCAGGAGCGGGCGGCCGCCGCATGGAAGGACGGGCGCTTCGCGAAGTCCGTCGTCCCGGTGAAGGACCGCAGCGGGCTCGTCGTCCTCGACCACGACGAACACCTGCGCCCCGGCACCACCGCCGACTCGCTCGCCAGGCTGAAGCCGTCGTTCGCCGACATCGGCGACCTGGGCGGCTTCGACGCCGTGGCGCTGCAGAAGTACCACTGGGTGGAGGCGATCGACCACGTCCACCACGCGGGCAACTCCTCCGGCATCGTGGACGGCGCGTCCCTCGTAGCCATCGGCTCGAAGGAGGTCGGCGAGCGCCACGGCCTCACCCCGCGCGCGCGGATCGTCTCCGCGGCCGTCTCCGGCTCCGAGCCCACCATCATGCTCACCGGGCCCGCGCCCGCGACCCGCAAGGCGCTCGCGAAGGCCGGTCTGACCATCGACGACATCGACCTCGTCGAGATCAACGAGGCCTTCGCGGCGGTCGTCCTGCGCTTCGCGCGGGACATGGGCCTGTCCCTGGACAAGGTCAACGTCAACGGCGGCGCGATCGCGCTCGGCCACCCACTGGGCGCCACCGGCGCGATGATCCTCGGCACGCTCGTCGACGAACTCGAGCGCCAGGACAAGCGCTACGGCCTCGCCACGCTCTGCGTCGGCGGCGGCATGGGCATCGCGACCATCGTCGAACGCGTCTGAACCCTCCCAACGGATCAACGGAGCATCCCCTGATGAGCACTGAGCCCACCACCATCCGCTGGGAACAGGACGAGACCGGCGTCGTCACCCTCGTCCTCGACGACCCCGACCAGTCCGCCAACACCATGAACCAGGCCTTCAAGGCCTCGATCGCGGCGATCGCCGAACGCGCCGAGGCCGAGAAGGACTCCATCCGCGGGATCATCTACACCTCCGCCAAGAAGACCTTCTTCGCGGGCGGCGACCTCAAGGAGATGATCCAGGCCGGACCGGAGGACGCCCAGCAGGCCTTCGACGCCGGTACGGCCATCAAGTCCTCCCTGCGCCGCATCGAGACCCTCGGCAAGCCGGTCGTCGCCGCCATCAACGGCGCGGCCCTCGGCGGCGGTTACGAGATCGCCCTCGCCTCCCACCACCGCGTCGCCCTCGACGCCCCCGGCTCCAAGATCGGCCTCCCGGAGGTCACCCTCGGTCTGCTCCCCGCGGGCGGCGGCGTCACCCGCACCGTCCGCCTGATGGGCATCGCGGACGCGCTCCTTAAGGTGCTGCTCCAGGGCACCCAGTACTCCCCGCAGCGGGCCCTGGAGAACGGCCTCGTCCACGAAGTGGCGGCCACCCCCGGGGAGTTGCTCGCCAAGGCGCGCGCCTTCATCGACGCCAACCCCGAGTCGAGCCAGCCCTGGGACAAGCCGGGCTACCGGATCCCGGGCGGTACGCCGGCGAACCCGAAGTTCGCCGCCAACCTGCCCGCGTTCCCGGCCAACCTGAGGAAGCAGCTGAACGGCGCCCCCTACCCGGCGCCGCGCAACATCCTCGCGGCCGCCGTGGAGGGCTCCCAGGTCGACTTCGAGACCGCGCTGGTCATCGAGGCCCGCTACTTCACCGAGCTGGTCACCGGGCAGACCGCGAAGAACATGATCCAGGCGTTCTTCTTCGACCTCCAGGCGGTCAACTCCGGCGCCAACCGCCCCAAGGACATCGAGCCGCGCAAGGTCCGCAGGGTCGCCGTCCTCGGCGCCGGGATGATGGGCGCGGGCATCGCGTACTCGTGCGCCCGCGCGGGCATCGACGTCGTCCTCAAGGACGTGTCGGCCGAGGCGGCGGCCAAGGGCAAGGCCTACTCCGAGAAGCTCTGCGCGAAGGCGGTCTCCCGGGGACGTACCAGCCAGGAGAAGGCCGATGCGCTCCTGGCCCGCATCACGCCCACCGCGGACCCGCACGGCCTGGCCGGCTGCGACGCCGTGATCGAGGCCGTCTTCGAGGACACCTCGCTCAAGCACAAGGTGTTCCAGGAGATCCAGCACATCGTCGAGCCCGACGCGCTGCTCTGCTCCAACACCTCGACCCTGCCGATCACCGTGCTCGCCGAGGGCGTGGAGCGGCAGACCGACTTCATCGGACTGCACTTCTTCTCGCCGGTCGACAAGATGCCGCTCGTCGAGATCATCAAGGGCGAGCGGAGCGGAGACGAGGCGCTGGCCCGCGCCTTCGACCTCGTACGGCAGATCAACAAGACGCCGATCGTCGTCAACGACTCGCGCGGCTTCTTCACCTCGCGCGTCATCGGGCACTTCATCAACGAGGGTGTCGCGATGGTCGGCGAGGGCATCGAGCCCGCGTCCGTCGAGCAGGCGGCCGCCCAGGCCGGCTACCCGGCCAAGGTCCTCTCGCTCATGGACGAGCTGACGCTCACGCTCCCGCGCAAGATCCGCAAGGAGTCGAAGCAGGCCGTCGAGGAGGCGGGCGGCACCTGGACGACGCACCCGGCCGAGGCGGTCATCGACCGCATGGTCGACGAGTTCGGCCGCACCGGCCGCAGCGGCGGCGCGGGCTTCTACGAGTACGGCGCGGACGGCAAGCGCGGCAAGCTGTGGCCCGGCCTGCGCGAGCACTTCACGAAGCCGGGATCCGAGATCCCCTTCCGCGACATGCAGGAGCGCATGCTCTTCTCCGAGGCGCTGGACACCGTCCGGCTCCTGGAGGAGGGCGTGCTGACCTCCGTCGCGGACGCCAACATCGGGTCCATCTTCGGGATCGGCTTCCCGGGCTGGACTGGCGGCGTCCTGCAGTACATCAACGGGTACGACGGCGGCGCCGGGGCAGGTACGGGCGGCGGGGCCGGTACCGGCCTGCCGGGATTCGTGGCACGCGCGCGTGAACTCGCCGAGCGCTACGGGGAGCGGTTCACGCCTCCGGCGCTGCTGGTGGAGAAGGCGGAGAAGGGGGAGCGGTTCACCGACGCCCGCTGACGACGGCGATGACGTGTCGCTGAGTGACATGCCGCCCTTGCTCCCGGTGGTTCGGGGACCCGACGCTGACCGCGAACCGGTCCCCGCCCCCTGCCGAGGAGTTCCCCATGGGTCGCCGCCCCGCCCTCGCCCTGCTGGAGATCCTGCGCGGCGAGGGCGTGGACCGCGTCTTCGGCAACCCCGGCACCACCGAACTGCCCTTCCTCGCCGCGCTGATGGACGCCGAGGACGCACCCGAGTACGTCCTCGGCATCCACGAGGGCGCCGTTGTCTCCATGGCCGACGGGTACGCCCGCGCCACCGGCCGGCCCGCGTTCGTCAGCCTGCACATAGCGGCCGGGCTCGCCAACGGTCTCATCGGACTGCTCAACGCCCGCCGCTCCCGCACCCCGTTGGTGGTGATGGCGGGACAGCAGGACCGGCGCCACCTCCAGCAGGACCCCATGCTGTCGGGCGATCTGACCGGCCTCGCCGCACCCGCCGTGAAGGCCACCTTCGATGTCCAGCACGCCCGTGACCTGCCACTCGCCGTGCGCCGCGCCTTCGCCCTCGCCGTACGGCCGCCCGCGGGGCCGGTGTTCCTCTCCGTACCCATGGACCTGCTCACCGAGGACACCGAGGTCGAGGTTCCGGCCCGCACCCCGACACCCCGCACCGGAGCGGCCGTCGGCCTCGACCGTGCCGCCGTCCTGCTCGGCGGCGCGGCCCGCCCGGTGATCGTCGCCGGGGACGGCGTGGGCCGGGAGAACGCCCTCCCTGCGCTCGTACGCGCCGCCGAGGCCTGCGGCGCGCCCGTCCACCATCAGCCGATGGCCGACTTCCTGGACTTCCCGACCACACACGCCCTGTACGCGGGCATGCTGCCGCCGCGTCACGAGGCGATCCGCGAGGCCCTCAAGCCGTACGACACCGTCCTCATCGCCGGTGCGCACGCGTTCACCCCGCACCACTACAGCCCGGGCCCTCCGCTGCCGCCCGGCATCACGGTCGTGCAGCTCGACTCCGACCCGGACGAGATCGGCCGCAACTTCCCCGCCGACACCGGGCTCGTCGGCGCCCTCGCGCCCTCGCTCGACCGGCTGGCCGAGCTGCTGGCCCAGCGAGTGCCCGCGCACACCGCGAAGGCCCGGGTGCTGCGGGCGGGTGAACGGCACACGGCCGAGCGCAACCGTACGGAAGCTGCAGCCCGCGCCGCGTACTCCCCGGCGCCGCTCGCGCCCTGGGCCGCCGCCCACGCCGTGGCGCGCGGCCTGCCACCCGACGCCGTGGTCGTCGAAGAGGCCATCACCGTGGGCCTGTTGCTGCGGCGGCTCGTGCGCCTCGACCGTCCCGGCAGCTATACGCACACAGTCGGCGGCGGTCTCGGCTGGGGGATCGGGGCCGCTGTCGGCCGTGCTCTCGCCGAACCGGAGCGGCCGGTGGTCGCGGTACTCGGCGACGGCTGCGCGCTGTTCGGGCTGCAGGGGCTGTGGAGCGCGGCGCGCAGTGCGGCACCGGTGCTGTTCGTGGTGCTGAACAACGGCGCCTACCGCACCCTTCAGGACACCTACGAGGCCATGGGCGGCCAGGGCCCCTGCCCCGGCACCGAGTTGGGCGCACTCGACTTCACACAGGCGGCACGGTTCTTCGGGATCGACGCGGTGCGGGCGGCGAGCGCGGACCAGCTGCGCGAACTCGTCTCCGACGCAGGCGAGTTGACCCGCCCCATGCTGATCGACGTACCACTTCGGTGAGCGCGGCCGACCAACACTGACCCGCACCTTGTCAACTTCCCCTGGGCGCCCCACCATCGGTCCATGACGGACGGGACGGCGCCCAAGTCGGTGCTCGCTCGCGGAGCGGCGCTGCTACGTGCCTGCGGGGACTCCGAGGGTGCGCTGAGCCTCGCCGAGCTCGCACTCCGCACAGGGCTGCCCAAGCCGACCGCGCACCGCCTGATCGGCGAGCTGGTCCGGCTCGAACTCGTCGAGCGCACCGACGACGGCCACTACCGGATCGGGCTCGACCTCTTCGTACTCGGCCAATCAGCGCCGTCCGCACGGGAGTTGAGGGACATCGCGCTGCCCTACCTCGGCGACCTCCATGAGGAGACGCACGAGAACGTGCACCTCGCCGTCCCCGACGGGACCGACACCCTCTTCCTGGAGAAGATCACCGGCCGCCGCGCCACCCCGATCGTCTCGCGCGCCGGCGGCCGCCTCCCGGCCCACTGCACCGCCACCGGCAAGGTCTTCCTCGCCCACGACCCCAGACCCCCGCACCTCTCCCTGCCCCGCCTCACCCCGCGCACCCTCACCCTGCCGGGCCAGCTCGCCCGCGACCTCGCCGCGACCCGAGTCCGCGGCTACGGCGTCAACCTGGAGGAAGCGGAGATCGGCATCTCCGCGGTAGCCGCCCCGGTCTACGAACGCGCCCGCGGCCCCCGCCCCATAGCCTCCATCTCCGTCACCGCGGGCACGCGGCGTTTGGACGTGGACCGGATAAGCGCGCGGGTGTGCGCGGCGGCACGGGCGCTGACGCGAGCGTTGTCGGCTTGAGCTGGAAATCTTCTAGCCCGTCCGGGGGAGATCTTTCAGCCCGTCCGGCGTTTGAGGACGAGGCCGTTCAGGCCGAAGCGGGGGTCTGGGGGCGGCAGCCCCCAGGAACAAGGGACGGGTAGGGGCGGAGGGGGCGAAAAACCTAGCCCCCAGCCAACCGCGCAACCCCCGACTGCACCGCCACAGCCAACGCATGCTCCGTGAGCCGCTCCCCGTACACCTCACCCACCACCCGCCCCCGCACGAACACCAACACCCGATCGCACACCTCGGTCAGCTCCGCCAAATCCGTCGACGCGAGCAGAACCGCCGCCCCACCCGCAGCCAACTCACCCACGATGCGATGCATTTCGGCCCGCACCCCGACATCCACACCCCGCGTCGGATCGTCCAGAACGACAACCCGCGGCTCGGTGGCAAGCCACTTGGCGAAGACGACCTTCTGCTGATTGCCCCCGGACAGCCGGCCGACGACGTCGTAGGGACCGCCACGCAGCCGCAACCGCTGCGTCAAGTCACCGGTACGCCTGACCAGTTCACCCTGCGAGGGGAGCACTCCACCACGCCCCAGAGCCAGCCAGCTCACCGAGGTCGCGTTCTCCCAGACCGTACGCTCGGCCATCAGCCCATACCGCTTACGATCACTGGGCACGAAAGCGACCCCCGCACGGACGGCGTCCCGCAGAGAGCGCGGCAGCCCCTTGCCACCCACATCGACACGCCCCGCCGAGATCGACGCACGCCCGCACACCACCTCCAACGCGTCGAGATGGCCCGCCCCTTGGAGCCCGGCCACACCGACCACCTCCCCGGCGCGCACGGTGAAGGTGACGTCGGAGAGCCGCCCCGGCACACTCACCTCGGACAGCACCACCGGCGGCGGCCCGTCGGCGACGACCCGCGTGCGGCGTACGGGCGGAGGCGGCTGTCCGCCCAGCATCGCCGTCACCAGTTCCGGCACGTCGACCTCCTCGCGACGCGCACCGGCCAGTGCGACGCGCCCGTCCCGCATCACGGTCACGCGCTGCGCGAAGCGCATCACCTCCTCCAGGAAATGGGTGACGTACAGGACCGCGATGCCCTGCCCGGTGAGGGTGCGCAGCACCTGTTCGAGGCGGTCGACGGCGGCGGCGGGCAGTGCGGAGGTCGGCTCGTCGAGGACCAGTACTTTGGGGCGCCGCAGCAGCGCCCGCGCGATCTCCGTCAACTGCTGGTCGGCCAGGGTGAGTTCGCCGAGACCCGCACCGGGGTCGACGTCGAGTCCGAGCTCGGCGAGGACCGGACCGGCGGCGCGGTCCATGGCGCGCCGGTCGAGCAGGCCGAAGCGGCGGGGCGGCCGGTAGGGGTAGAGGTTCTCGCGGACGGTGAGGTCGGGGAAGAGGCTCAACTCCTGGGAGACGACGGCGATTCCACCCGCCCGCGCCTCCTCCGCGAGGTCAACGGTCCCGGCGTCCGCCGCCACCGTGCCCGACAGGATCCGCACCAGCGTCGACTTACCGGCGCCGTTCTCGCCGACGAGCGCGTGCACTTCGCCGCCGCGCAGCCTGATGCCCGCTCCGTCCAGCGCCTTGACCCCGCCGTAGGACTTGACCAGGTCCCGCGCCACGAGCATGTCGTCGCCTTCACTCATCTCAGCGCGCGTCCTTCAGGGGCTTGAGCTGGGCCTCCTGGTCGCCGAGCAGCTTGTCGATCGTCGGTTTGTACCAGTCGTACGCCGCCTCTGGGGTCTTCTGCCGCGCGATGATGTCGTCGATGTTGGTCTTGTCCACGACCCCGCCGGGGGACAGGAACCAGCCGTCGAGCAGCTTGCCGTCGTTCTCGCGCACCGCCTCGATCAGCATCGCGGTCGACAGATAGCCCTTGAGGAAGTGCTGCGGGTCGATGGTGACGAAGTTCGAGCCGTCCTTGACCGCGTCGAGGGTCTTCGGGTCGACGTCGAAGCCCGCCGTGAGCCAGGTGCCCTGCTCGGCCTTCTTGATCTTCGCGAGGTTGTAGCTGTCGGCGTCACCGACGCCCAGGAAGGCGAGCGCGTCGGGGTGCGCGTTCACCTGCGCCGACCAGGAGCTGTAGTTCTGCCCGGGGTCGCTGTACGTCTGGAAGGGGCCCAGGACCTTCACGTTCGGGGCCTCCTTCGCGAAGGTGTCGGAGATGCCCTTGGCCCGGTTGTCGAGCACTGGCGTCCCCGGGTTGGGCACGCCGATGACGATCTCGCCCTTCGGGTCGCCGCCGAGCCGCTTCAGCGCCTCCGTCGCCATGAGCTCGCCGAGTGCGTAATTGTCGTTGCCCACATAGAAGTTCACCTTGCTTCCGTCGGTCGGCGAGGTGTCCAGGGCGACGATCGGGATGCCCTGGTCGACGGCGCGCGCGGCGGGCCGGGTGAAGATCGGCGGGTCGAGGTTCTCCAGGACGATGCCGTCCTTGGCGCGTGCGGTGAGGTTCTGGAAGAGCTGCACCTCGGCGGGCCCGTCGGTGTTGGGCGGACCGACCGCCTTGAAGTCGATCTTCCCCGCGTGGTCCGCCGCGCTCTCGGCGCCGAGGACCATCTCATGGGCGAAGTTCAGGCTGATGTTGGCGACCGCGATGCCCATGTTCAGCTTTCCGCCCGAGCCTGAGCCCGAGCCGTTCCCGTCGCCGCAGCCGGCGGCGGCAGCGAGGAGAGCAAGCGCGGCGGGCACGGCGAACAACGTACGCAATCGGGGGTGCATCACGGCCTCCACATCAGACGGTCCTTGTGACCGGTCCACATCCGACGGTGCTTGGTCCTTGTGACCGGCGGCCTTCATCGGCGTCGCCGTCCGCTGCGGCGCAGCGCGCTGTCCGCCGCCACGGCGACGAGAATCACTCCGCCGGTCGCGAACGACGTCCAGTTGATGGGTACTTCGAAGAACACGAGCCCCGAGGCGACGACCGACAGGATCATCGCTCCGGCCACCGCCCCGACCACCGATCCGCGCCCTCCCGCGAGCGGAGTGCCGCCGATGATGCAGGCGGCGATGGCCTGCAACTCGTAGCCCTGGCCCAGAGTCGGGTCACCGGCGCCGTAGAACGCGAGCGCGAGCGACGCCGCGCAGGCCGTGGTCAGCCCCGACAGGGCGAGCGCCTGGACACGGGTGCGGACGACGGGGATACCGCTGAACTCGGCGGCGTCCGGGTTGGATCCGATCGCCCGTACCCGGGCGCCGAAGCGCGTCCGGGTCAGTACGACCGTCAGCACCACGACCACCGCGACCAGCACCCACAGGGCGAACGGCACCCCGCCCGCGTCGCCGCCCGCGAGCGTGAAGAATGAGTCGTTCAGCGGGAGATCGGTGATCTGCTTGCCGTCGGCGAGCGCGAGCCCCACGCCCCGGAACAGCATCAGCGTGCCCAGCGTCACGATGAACGAGGGCAGCGCGAGCAGCGTCGTGACCAGCGCGTTGAAGACACCGAGCAGGGTCCCGGTGAGCAGGATCGCGGGGACCGCCAGCCACGGTGCCGTGCCGTCCCGTATCAGCAGCGCCCCGACGACCAGGCACATCGCGTAGGTGCCGCCCACCGACAGATCGACCTCGCGCATGGCGAGCGCGAACACCATTCCGCACGCCATCAGCGAGATGTAGACGGAGTTGTGGGCGGTGGTGAGCAGGTTGTCGGTGTCGAGGAAGTCCGGGTACGGGATACCGATCCCGGCGATCAGCAGCCCGAGGACGACCAGCACGCCCAGCTCGTCCGGGACCAGTCTCCGGACTCGGGACCAGTGCGGCCGGGGCCAGCCGGACGGCAGCCTCAACCGCCGCTCGTCGCCGCCCTGTTCACGGGCGCGCTCGGCGTCGTCCACGGCACGCTCGGTCTCGGTCATCGGGCACGGCTCCCGTACGGCTGACGCTGGCTGGGCGTTCGCCCCGCAGACTGGGCCTCTCAAACGCCCGCGGCAACAGGGCCGTTCCGGCGAGTGGAATGCGCTCTTGCCGACCGACTGACGGTTCATCACACTCGCCCCATGGAGACACGTACCGCCCTGGTGACCGGAGCGGCACAGGGCCTCGGGCAGGAGTTCGCCGTCGCGCTCGCCGGGCGTGGCTATCGAGTCGCGGGGATCGATCTCGTTCCGCAGCCCGAGACGGCCAAACGGGTACTGGACTACGTGGAGTTGATCGCCGACGTCACCGACGAGGAGCAGATCAGGGACGCGCTGGAGCGTGTCATCGACCGGTTCGGGACACTGCACGTCCTCGTCAACAACGCTGGCGTGTACCCGGAGTTGGACTTCGAGGACACCACGCCCGAGGAGTGGCGTCGGGTCATGCGAGTCAATCTGGAGGCGCCGTTCCTGCTGTCCCGCGCCGTGCTGCCGTATCTGAAGGAGGCGGGCTGGGGCCGGATCGTGAACATCGTGTCGGCGGCCGTGCTGACCGCGCCCCCGACGATGGTCGCGTACGTCTCCTCGAAGGCGGGCCTGATCGGCTTCACGCGCTCGCTGGCCTCCGCGCTCGGGCCCTGCGGGATCACCGTCAACGCGATCGCGCCGAGCATGGTCCGCACCGCCACCGCCGAGCGGACCGTCGGCGCGGACGGCGGCTTCGAGCACGTCCGCGCCCAGCAGGCCGTCCCCAGGACCCAGGAGCCGTCCGATCTCGTCTCGACCCTGCTGTACGTCGTCGACGAGGGCAGCGGCTTCCTGACCGGCCAGACCCTCAATGTGGCGGGCGGTTCCGCCTACTTGTAGTTGCTTGCGGAGCCGGGTGGCTCAGGACTCCTTGAGCCACTCCCGGAGCTCTTCCTTCAGCGAGCGCTGGAACGTGGTCAGCAGCGCCTGCACCACCAGTGGCTGCATGTGCGCCGACAGTGACTTCACCGCCGCCACGGACTCGCGCTTGCCCACCGCGTCACGCAGCAGCGCGGACAGCTCGTGGGCCGCCGCGCGCGAGTGCTCAAGGAGTACGGTCCGGGCCGCGAGGATCGTCTCGTGCGCGATGGGTACGTCGAGGAGCTGTACGCCGAGCCGCAGCAACCCCGGGTCCACGCGGAACGAGTCCGCGGTCCGAGTGATGACGCTCATCGCGGCGAGCCGGTCCAGCTCCTCCTCGCCCAGTGAGCGCCCTGCCCGCCGCTCCAACTCCTCGCGCGTCACGTCCTCCGCCGCGTCGGGCGCCCAGGAGGCCACCACGGCACGGTGGATGGCGAGGTCGTGGGCGCTCAGGCCGGCCGGCAGCTGCTGGAGATGACGCTCGATCGCGGCCAGCGTCATGCCCTGGCGCTGCAACTCCTCGATGAGCGCGAGCCGGGCCAGATGCTCCTGGCTGTAGTGCCCCACGCGCCGAGGACCGATCACCGGCGGCGGCAGCAGCCCCTTGGTGCTGTAAAAACGGACCGTACGGACCGTGACCCCCGCACGCGCGGCCAGCTCATCGACCGTGAGCGCCGGCTCCTCGGTGTCCGTGGTCATGGCGGATCCTGCCTCTCCGGGTTGTACAGCGGCCAGGTGCAACAGTATTGCTGTCTCACCAGTGTTGTGAAAGCCGCGCCCCGCTGTCCGCCCGGTCGACAGTCACTGTCAGTAGGCCATTGACGCCGCCCTCGGACTGCTGGGTGTGGAGCAGCTCGTCATGGAGCGGCTGGTGAAGCCGGGGATCGCTGTGACGGTGTACGACCACGGGGACTGAGAACCGCCAACGGCCATGCAGAGCAACAGAAATGACTTGCGGAAAGATTCTGCAAGTCATTGCCGGGCCTGGCGGACCCTGCTTGACTCACCTGCTCAGAGCCGAGAGGAACCCCATGAGTACCGAGATCGACGTCCTCGTCCTGGGAGGCGCGGGCGTGGACACGATCGTGTACGTCCCCGAACTCCCGCTCCCGTACGCCGACAGCTACATGATCCGGCCCGGCATCGAGACCCGCGCCGGCCAGAGCGGGGACTTCGTCGCCCTCGGCGTGCACAGCCTGGGCCTGCGCACGCACCACCTCGACATGATCGGCGACGACCACGAGGGCGAGCTGATCCGCGCGCTGCACCGCGACCGGGGCATCCCGCTCACCGAGGTCCACCAGCCCGGCGGCACCAAGCGCGCGGTCAATCTCGTGGACCCCGAAGGACGGCGACTGTCGCTGTACGACGAGAGCCGCTCGCGGGAGACCGACCGGCTCCCGGAGGAGACGGTCCGGGCGCTGGCCGGGGCCAGCCGTCACGCCCATGTCGTCATCACCTACCCGTGCGCCTTCACGCTCCCCGCGCTGCGGGAGGCCGGGGTGACCCTCTCGACCGACCTGCACAACTGGGACGGCGAGAATCCCTACCACGAGCCCTTCGCCTACGCCGCCGACGTCGTGTTCGTATCCACCACCGCGCTGCCCGACCCGGAGCGGACGATGCGGCAGATCGTCGAGCGGGGCCGGGCCGAGGTGGTCGTCGCCATGGCGGGAGCCGACGGCGCGTACCTGCTGGCGGACAACGAGGTGACCCACATCCCGGCGGTCACACCCCCCGCCCCGGTGGTGGACTCCAACGGCGCGGGCGACGCCTTCGCCTCCGCCTTCCTCCTCGGATGGCTGGCCGGCGAGCCGCCCAGGCGTTGCGCCCTGTACGGCGCGGTGGCCGGCGCCCACGCCTGCACCGTGCCGTCGACGCGGGCGGACGCCATCAGCCGCGACGAACTCCTGACCCGCGTCAAGGAGTTGGAAGCCGATGGCGCCCACCCGCCTCACGTCACACCTCAGTGATCGTGCACCGAGTCGGTCGCGGCGATCTTCTTCCAGGACTTCGGCTGAGAAGGAGTCCCCGAAGCAGCCCCGTCCGTCCCCGCGGCCCGAGGGATCGACGCGCCCTGCGCCGCAGGCGCCCCCGGCTTCGACGGCTGGAACAGCCAGGTGTCGAAGAGCGAGCCGAGCGACTGGCCGGACACGTCCTCCGCGTACTTCTGGAAGTCGCCGACCGACGCGTTCCCGTACGCGTGCTCGCTCGGCCACCCCTTCAGGATGGCGAAGAACGCGTCGTCCCCGATCTCGTTGCGCAGCGCCTGAATGGCGAGTGCCCCTCGGTCGTAGACCGCGATGTCGAACTGGTTCTCCGGACCCGGATCCCCGGGCGCGACCGTCCAGAAGGCGTCGTCCGCCGGGTGCGACGCGTACACGTAGTCCGCGAGCTCCTGCGCCGTCCCCTCACCCTCGTGCTCCGACCACAGCCACTGCGCGTACCGGGCGAAGCCCTCGTTGATCCAGATGTCCTTCCACCCGGCGACGGACACCTCGTCCCCGTACCACTGGTGGGCGAGCTCATGGACGACGACCGACACGTTCGAGCCGTTCGCGAACTGGCGCGGGCTGTAGAACGGCCGCGTCTGCGTCTCCAGCGCGTACCCGGTGGTGGTGTTGGGGACGTACCCGCCGAGCGCGTTGAAGGGGTAAGGACCGAAGTACTCCGTGAGGAAGTCGGCGACCTCACCGGTGCGCTCGATGCTCGCCCGCGCCGCCCCGGCGTTGTCGCCCAGGTCCTTGCTGTACGCGTTGATGACCGGGATACCGCTCTCGGTCGTCCCGGTCGTGATGTCGAACTTGCCCACCGCGAGCGTCGCGAGATACGTGGCCTGCGGCTTGTTGGACCGCCAGTTGTAGCGCGTCCAGCCGAGCCGTGAACTGGTCGACTGGAGCGTGCCGTTGGAGATGGCCTGGGTGCCGTCGGGAACGGCCACGGACACGTCGTACGTCGCCTTGTCGAGCGGGTGGTCGTTGCTCGGGAACCACCACCACGCCGCCTCGGGCTCGTTCGCGCCGACGCCGCCGTCCGGCGTGCGGTGCCAGCTGGTGAAGCCGTACGCCGTCTTCGACGACGGCACACCGCTGTAACGCACCACGATGGTCACGGTCTTGCCCTTGGCCAGCGGCGTCTTCGGGGTGATCTCCAGCTCGTGCTCGCCGGACGTGGCGAACGACGCCTTCACGCCGTTCACCCGCACCTCGCTCACATCGAGCAGAAAGTCCAGATTGAAGCGGGAGAGATCCTGCTTGGTGGTCGCCAGGAGGGTCGCCGTACCCTCCAACTCATCCGTCTGCGGCTGGTACTGGAGCCGCAGATCGTAGTGCGAGACGTCGTATCCACCGTTGCCGTAGGCCGGGTAGTAGGGGTCGCCGATGCCCGGCGCTCCGGGGGAGTAGCTGGCCGCCGATGCTGGGATCGCCAGCAGGAAGGAGGCCGCGAGAGCGCCCGGGGCGATGAGTCTGCGGTGCACGTCAAGCTCCAAGTCGTAGGGCCGTGAAGTCTGTTCGGAGCCTATTCAGACCCTGTGGCCCCGGTCATGTCCACGGCCACCCCTGTCACACGATCGCCATTCGGCCGTCATGAGCAATCCCGCCCCAGGGACCTTTCACGGACCCTCTTTTGCACGGGAGTTGACCGGGGTACCTTCCGCGCATGCCGATACGTGCGCGCCGTATGCGCTTCACGACCTGGAGAACGCTCGCGACGGCGGCCACGGCCGCCCTGATGGCAACCCTGCTCACCCCGGTCGCTGCACACAGTGCCCCGCGGGAGAGCACCCCGATCTACTCGTACGACAACGCGATCCGCGAATCCGTGTGGGTGGACACCGGCCTCGACGGCGACAGCGACGGGAAGGCCGACCGCGTCGCCGTCGACATCGTCCGGCCCCGCGAACTCGCCGCGCAGGGCCGCAAGATACCCGTGATCATGGACGCCAGTCCCTACTACTCGTGCTGCGGACGCGGCAACGAGAGCCAGAAGAAGACGTACGACGCGAACGGCAATGTCGTCCAGATGCCGCTGTTCTACGACAACTACTTCGTGCCCCGCGGCTACGCCTTCGTCGGCGTCGACCTGGCCGGCACCAACCGCTCCGACGGCTGCGTGGACGTGGGAGGCCGCTCCGACATCCAGTCCGCGAAGGCCGTCGTCGACTGGCTCAACGGCCGGGCCAAGGCGTACACCACCCGCACCGGGACCGCCACGTCCAAGGCCACCTGGACCAACGGCAAGACCGGCATGATCGGCAAGAGCTGGGACGGCACCATCGCCAACGGCGTTGCCGCCACAGGCGTCAAGGGCCTGGAAACCATCGTGCCGATCAGCGCCATCTCCTCCTGGTACGACTACTACTTCAGCGAGGGCGCCCCGCTCTACGACTCCGGCCCGGACTGGCTGTCCGACTACGTCGACAGCCCCGACGCCCGCACCAAGTGCGCCGCCGTCCAGCAGAAGATCGTCGACGGGGCGCCGCGCACCGGTGACTGGACCCCGTTCTGGACCGAGCGCGACTACGTGAAGGACGCGAGCAAGGTCAAGGCCAGCGTCTTCCTGATCCACGGCGCTCAGGACCTCAACGTCCGCACCCAGCACGTCGGCCCGTGGTGGGACGCCCTCGCCGAGAACGGCGTCGACCGCAAGATCTGGATCTCGCAGACCGGCCACGTCGACCCCTTCGACTTCCGCCGCGCCGAGTGGGTCGACACCCTGCACCGCTGGTTCGACCACGAACTCCTCGGCTACGACAACGGCATCGACGACGAGCCCATGGCCGACATCGAGCGCCACCCCGACCAGTGGGTGACCTCCAGCGTCTGGCCGCCGCGCGCCACCGACACGACCACCCTCCGCCCGGCCACGGGCTCCGCGGCAGGCGTCGGCACCCTCGGGCTGACCAAGGGCTCCGGAACCGAGACCTTCACCGACAACCCGCAGCTGAGCGAGACCGACTGGGCCGCCTACATCGACCAGCCGACCCCCGAGAAGGCCGGGTTCGTCACCCAGCCGCTGACGAAGGACCTGCGTCTGTCCGGCTCGTCGAAGGTGACGGTCACCGCCACCCCGACGACCTCAACGGCCCATCTCACCGCTGTACTTGTCGACCTCGGCCCGGACACCATCCGCGACTACGCCGCCTCCGGTGAGGGCATCAGCACCCTCACCGACCGCACCTGCTGGGGCCCGAGCACGACCGGCGACAGCTCCTGCTTCAAGGTGACGCAGTCGAAGAACGCGGACGTCGACTACACGGTCTTCAGCCGCGGCTGGGCCGACCTCGGCAACTATGCCTCGGCGAAGAAGGGCGTCCCGCTCACCCCCGGCAAGGCGTACACGATCACCCTCGACCTCGCCTTCACCGACCACGTCGTCCCCAAGGGCCACCGGCTCGCCCTGATCGTCGCGGGTACCGACAAGGACCTCATCGACCCGCCGTCGAGCACGCCGACCCTGACGCTCGACCTGGCCCGTACCTCGGCCAAGGTCCCGCTGGTCGGCGGCGCCAAGGCCTTCGCCAAGGCCACGTCGGGTTCCGTCGCGGCTCCGAGCGGCTCCGTCCTCGACGGCGTACGCGACCCGAGCACCGCCCTCCGAGTCCCGGGAGAGACCAGTTGACCGGCTTACGTATCAGCGCCCTGGCCGTGGCGGTCACCGCCACGGCCCTGGCCGCGCCCCTGCTGACCGCACCGGCGTACGCGGCGGAGACCCCGCCGCGCACCGGCTTCGAGCAGACCGACGGCGCCCGCTGGACCAGCCAGCCCGAGGAGCAGGACTTCCTGGCGGCCGTCGACCGGGCGAGCGACCGCGTCTCGGTGGCCCGGATCGGCACGACCAAACAGGGCCGCCCGCTGCAACTGGTCCGCGTGGGCGCCCAACGAGCGGCCACCACCGTGCTCCTGGTGTGCAGCCAGCACGGCGACGAGCCGTCCGGGCGCGAGGCCTGTCTCACCACGATCCGCGACCTGGCGTACGCGAACGACCAGAGCACCCAGCGCTTCCTGCAGAGAACCACCCTGCTGGTGGTGCCCACCGCCAACCCTGACGGCCGCGCCGCCGACACCCGCGGCAACAGTGACGGTCTCGACGTCAATCGCGACCACCTCGCGCTCCAGACCGCCGAGGCCCGCGCGATGGCAGCGGTCGTCCGCGACCGCGAACCCGACGTCGTCTACGACCTGCACGAGTACGGCGCCACGCCCCCGTACTACGACAAGGACCTCTTCGACCTCTGGCCGCGCAACCTCAACACGGACACGGCCGTGCACGACGAGGCGCACACCCTGTCGCTGGACTACGTCCGCCCCGCCGCCCAGGAGGAGGGGTACTCGACGGGCACTTACGGCATCTGGACCGACCCCGTGACCGGCGATCCGATCCAGCAGGTGGCGGGGGACGGCCAGGAACGCATCCTGCGGAACATGTCGGGCGTCAAACACTCCGCGGGACTCCTCATCGAGAGCCGCGTCGACCCCCTCACGGATGCCGAACAGGCCGACCCGGCCCTGAACAACCGTCGCCGAGTCGACTCCCAACTGGCCGCGCTCGGGGGCCTGTTCACTTTCACGGGTGAGCGCCGGCAGCAGGTCGAGGCAGCCACCTCGGCCGCCCGGCTCGCGGGATATCTGGACGCCGGCCCGGTCTACCTCGGCGGCGCGGACAACGACCCGGCCGAACCCGCCGAGGTGATCCAGGACCCGCCCTGCGGATACCGGCTCACGGCGGACCAGTACACGGACCTGAGCGACGAACTCGCCCTCCACGGCGTCCGCGTACGGCAGGAGGCCGACGGCGTACTCGTACCCCTTCGGCAGTCCCTGCGCGCACTCGTCCCGCTGCTCCTCGACGAGCGCGCTCCGTACCACCTCACGGCCGGGGAGCCCGACACCGACTGCTGAGACGCGGAGAACGGCCGTGCCTGTGATAGGGCGTATGGGTGCAATAGCATCCATACGCCCTACCGCGAAAGGCGCTGCCCATGACGGGGCAAGAAGACGAGACGGCCCACGGCGGGCGGACCGATCGCGTGGTGTTCGGCGTCACCGCCGTGCTCACCCTGGCGTTCGTGATCTGGGGCTCGGTCGCCACGGACTCGCTGGAGAGCGCCTCGACCAGGATGCTCAACGGGCTGATCCACAACGGCGGTTGGGCCTTCATGCTGGCCGCCTCCTGCTTCGTGGTCTTCGCCCTCTGGCTCGCGATCAGCCGCTACGGAAGGATCCACCTGGGCGCCGAGGGCGAGGAACCCGAGTTCCGCACGGTGTCGTGGGTCGCGATGATGTTCAGCGCAGTCATGGGAATCGGCCTGATGTTCTACGGCGTGAGCGAGCCGCTGTCGCACTACACGACGCCCCCGCCGGGCACCACCCCCGCCGACTCCGGCGAGCGCATGGAGACGGCGATGGCCACGACCCTCTTCCACTGGACACTGCACCCCTGGGCGATCTACGCGGTGGTCGGCCTCGGCATCGCCTACAGCACCTTCCGCAAACGCCGGCGCCAGACGATCAGCGCGGTCTTCACCCCACTCATCGGCGAGCGGCACGCGAACGGCGCCGCGGGCCGGGTGATCGACATCCTCGCGATCGTCGCCACCGTCTTCGGCTCCGCCGCCTCCCTCGGCCTGGGCGCGCTCCAGATCGGATCCGGATTCACCGAGCTGGACTGGATGGACAAGGTGAGCGACGGTCTGCTCGTCGCGATCATCGCCGTGCTGACGGTGGCGTTCGTCGCCTCGGCCGTCTCCGGCGTCGAGAAGGGCATCCAGTGGCTGTCCAACATCAACATGGTGCTGGCCCTGATCCTCGCGGTCTTCGTGTTCATCGCGGGCCCGACCATCATCGTCCTCGACCTGCTGCCCACCTCGATCTTCGCCTACCTCGGTGACCTGCCCCAGCTCGCCGGACGCACCGAGGCCAGCGGCGGCGAGGGCGTCGCGGCCTGGCTGGGCAGTTGGACCGTCTTCTACTGGGCGTGGTGGATCTCCTGGACGCCGTTCGTCGGCATGTTCATCGCCCGCATCAGCCGCGGCCGCACCATCCGGCAGTTCGTCGGCGGCGTGATCCTCGTCCCCAGCACCGTCAGTCTGGTCTGGTTCGCGGTCTTCGGCGGTACGGCGATGAAGCTGAAGGAGAGCGGACAGCTCGCGGGGGAGTCGACACCCGAGGGCCAACTCTTCGGTGTGCTCGCCGAGTTCCCCGTCGCCACCGCCACCAGCCTCCTCGTGATGATCCTGGTCGGCATCTTCTTCGTCTCCGGAGCAGACGCCGCGTCCATCGTGATGGGCACGCTCTCCCAGAAGGGCGCGCTCGAACCCGGCCGGTTCGTCGTGGTGTTCTGGGGTGTCCTGACCGGTGCCGTCGCCGCCATCATGCTGCTCGTCGGCAGCGAGGGCGACGCGCTCACCGGCCTCCAGAACCTCACGATCCTCGCCGCCGCCCCATTCGTCCTCGTCATGATCGGCATGTGCGTCGCGCTCATGCGTGACCTGCGCAAGGACCCGCTCATGGTGCGGGGGGAGATGGCCTCAGAGGCCATCGAACTCGCCGTGATCGAGGGCCACAAGCAGTACGACGGCGAGTTCGAGATCAGTATCGGTCCGGGGCCCGGTACGGACACGGAGGGGGATCCGATCGGTCACGACCACGGGTGACCAGGTCTGCTCTTCGGCGGCGCCGCGATCGGCGACATCGGGTGTGATCGCAGTCGACCGTCAGCGGGAGGCGAGCGCCGCCGTCTCCCGCGCGCACCCCCACGCCACCGTGACGCCCGCACCGCCGTGACCGTAGTTGTGCACCAACACCCGGCCGTCCGGCAGCGGTTCACGCTCCAGCCGGACCGTGTCACGCACCGGCCGCAGCCCCACCCGGTGGCCGAGCACACGAGCCCCGGCGATCTCGGGGCGCAGCGCCGCACACCGTTTGACGATCTCGGCGGCCACCGCCGGATCGGGCGTCAGCGACCAGTTGTCCTCATCCGCCGTACCGCCAAGGACCAGCCGGTCCCCGTGCGGGAAGAAGTAGGTGCTGTTCCCGGTGTCCGAATCGGTCGAGGCGAGCCAGGTGGTGACACCGGGGTTCTCCACGATCACGAGCTGCCCGCGCACGGGCCGTACGGCCGGATCCGGGACGAGCTCGCGGGCGCCGAGCCCCGTGCAGTTGACGACGACGGGCGCCGCCACGTCCGCGAGGTCGGTCACCAGGCGAACCTCGACCGCCCCTCCCCCAGACTTCGTCCGGGGGGACCCCCATCTCGCTTCGCTCGCCCGCAGGAACCGCTCACGCAGCCACCGCAGATGCACCGGCATGTCCAGCAGCGGCAGCCGGGCCCACAGCCCGGTCCCCGGGTACTCCTCGGCCGTCGAGGCCCGCAGCCCAGGCACCCGGGCGGCGGCCCATGGACCCTGCTCGTCCAGCCGTGACTCGCCCAGTACGCCCTCGACCATGCGTACGCCCGTCTCCTCGGGCCGCGCCGCCAACTCCTCGTACACGGAGAGTGATTGAAGAGCCCAGTGGCGGGCAAGTGCCTTGGGCCGGATGAGGTGCGGCCACCACAGCGCACCCGCAACCGCCGAGGTGGTCCGCTCGGCGGGCTCCCGCGTCCACACCCGTACGCGTCTGCCGCTCTCCGCCAGCACCACGGCCGTCGTCAGCCCGATGACACCGCCGCCCACCACGATCACATCGCCGCTCGGATCGATCCCCACGCGGGGACGGTAGCGGAATATGTCATGCCGTGCTCAGATCACTCCCACTCTGGGGATACTCACACCATGTCTGCCGAGTACGCGACCTTCGGCCTGGCACCGGCGATGCGTGCCGGTGGAGTCCTCGCCAACGGTGACTACCAAGTGCACCGGGACTTCGTCGACTTCATCGTCGACGGACGCCCGCTGCTTTTCCACCTCTCCGACCTCGACGCGGTGTCCCCGCTCGCCTCCGACGTACCACCCGCCATCTTCACCGCGCAGGTGCGCAGCCTCCTGCTGGAGGCCGACGCTCCGCTCACCGGCGGCCGGTACGTCATCTACGGCTGCCCTGAGTGCGAGGGCCTCGAATGCGGTGCCGTCACCGCCGTCATCGAGAAGGCGGGCGACGACTATGTGTGGCGCGACTTCGCCTGGCAGACCGACGAGCGGCCCGATCTGGAGCTCAACGGCTACCACGGGATAGGGCCGTTCCGCTTCCACGGCGCCGAGTACCGCAGCGCCCTGAACTCCCTGCTGAACGGCGACGCAGGACCCCGCCGCCGCGTCCTCCTCATCGGCGCGCGCGTCGCCGTCCTCGCCAAGCTCGCCGCCGCCCTGCGCACCATCGGCATCGGCGCCGACATCACACGGGACGCCACGAACGTCCCGGCCGACGAACTCCGTACATACGGCGCGGTGGCCTTCGGACGGGCCGTCGGAGAGGAGGAACGTGCCGCCGTACGCCGCTCCTTCGAACATGCGAACGTCGAGGTGGCGTACGTCGAAGGCCTCGCCCCGATCATTCCGCTCCTCGTCGCCCAGATAGAACACGCCCTGGACCGCAGCCCGCGCGAGCTGCGCCGGCTCACGCGCCTGGTCGCCGCCGACGGCGAGGCGGGCATCGAGGTCACCTCGACCTGCCGCGTCCAGCTGACGGCGTACCGCCTCGACCGCCTGTACCGCACCCACGCGCAGGAGGTCTTCGACGGAGTCCTGGAGACGGGCCGGCACCGGCTCGCGCTGGATGCCAGGGCCGTGCGGGGAGAGTCCTTCATCGTGGCGCGGACCTCGGGGAGTGTGCTGGTGGAGCCGATGGCCCACTGACTGTGCGCACGGAAAACCGGGGCGAGGGGAGGGCGGCCGGGCCGTTAGGATCGGCCTCCTGATGACTGCCACCCTCGTCGCCAAGAATCTCGCCGCCGGACATGGCGACCGCTCCCTCTTCGCCGGGCTCGACCTGGTCGTCGCGCCCGGCGACGTGATCGGGCTGGTCGGTGCCAACGGCGCGGGCAAGTCCACGCTGCTCCGACTGCTCGCCGGTCTCCTCACCCCCGAACAGGGCGAGCTGCGGCTTTCCCCGCCGTCCGCCACCGTCGGGCACCTGCCGCAGGAACCGGAGCGGCGGGAGGGCGAGACCGTACGGGACTTCCTCGCGCGCCGCACGGGTGTGGCCGAGGCGCAGCGTGTGATGGACGAGGCCACGCAGGCGCTCGTCGACGGCGCGCCCGGCTCGGACGACGCGTACGGGACCAGTCTGGAGCGCTGGCTCGACCTCGGCGGCGCAGACCTCGACGAGCGCGCCGAGGAGGTCACCGACTCCCTCGGGCTCGGCGTCGGCCTCGACCAGCTGATGACCTCCCTGTCCGGCGGCCAGGCGGCCCGCGCCGGACTCGCCTCGCTCCTGCTCTCCCGCTACGACGTGTTCCTCCTCGACGAGCCGACGAACGACCTGGACCTGGACGGCCTGGAGAGGCTCGAGCGATTCGTGAGCGGTCTGCGCGCGGGCACGGTCGTCGTCAGCCACGACCGCGAGTTCCTGACCCGGACGGTCACCAAGGTGCTCGAACTCGACCTGGTGCAACAGCAGATCACGCTGTACGGCGGCGGTTACGAGGCATACCTGGAAGAGCGCGACACCGCGCGACGGCACGCCCGCGAGGACTTCGACGAGTACGCCGACAAGCGGTCGGCGCTCGAAGGCCGAGCCCAGATGCAGCGCTCCTGGATGGACAAGGGCGTGAAGAACGCCCGGCGCAAGGCGAGCAACGACAACGACAAGATCGGCCGCAAGTTCCGCAGCGAGGCCAGCGAGAAGCAGGCCTCGAAGGCGCGGCAGACCCAGCGCATGATCGAACGGCTCGATGTCGTCGAGGAGCCGCGCAAGGAGTGGGAGCTGCGCATGGAGATCGCGGCGGCACCGCGATCCGGCGCGGTCGTCGCCACGCTGCGTGACGCGGAGGTGCGTCGCGGTGACTTCGCCTTCGGCCCGGTGACGCTGCAGATCGACTGGGCGGACCGGGTCGCGGTCACCGGCGCGAACGGTGCGGGCAAGTCGACGCTCCTGGGTGCCCTGCTCGGCCGCGTCCCGCTGGACGCCGGCCATGCCTCCCTCGGCCCCGGTGTCGTCGTCGGTGAGGTCGACCAGGCCCGCAAGCTCTTCCTCGGCACCGAGTCGCTGCTCGACGCGTTCTGCGCGGCCGTCCCCGACACCGAGCCCGCCGAAGTCCGCACCCTCCTGGCCAAGTTCGGCCTCAAGTCCCACCACGTCCTACGCCCGGCAGCCACCCTCTCCCCGGGCGAACGCACCCGCTCCGCCCTCGCCCTCCTCCAGGGCCGAGGCGTCAACCTCCTGGTCCTGGACGAACCGACGAACCACCTCGACCTACAGGCGATCGAGCAGTTGGAATCGGCCCTCGACTCGTACGAGGGCACACTCCTGCTGGTCACCCACGACCGCCGAATGCTGGACGCGGTCCACACGACCCGAAGGCTGGAAGTCGCGGCCGGCAAGGTGACCGAGCGCTAGCGGCGGGTGGGGTTTTTCGCCCCCTCCGCCCCTGCCCATTCCCGTCGCTTGGGGGCTCCGCCCCCAAACCCCCGCTCCTCAAACGCTGGAGGGGCTGAAGATTTCCCCGGCCGCCGCTGAAATCTTTCGCCCCGGCCGGGGAGGATCTTTTAGCCCGTCCGGCGTTTGAGGACGAGGCCGTTCAGGCCGAAAGCGGGGGTCTGGGGGCGGCAGCCCCCGGAAACGGGACGGGTAGGGGCGGAGGGGGCGAAAAACCCTCCACCCCAGCCCCGGCGCCACAGAAACGTCAGCCCCGCCCCCGCTTGGGATCCGTCAACCCCGCCCGCCGCAAAGCATCCGCCATCGCACTGTTGGCAGGCGGCGCCGCCTGCCGAGACCCCCCGCCGGAACGGCCCTGCCCCTGACGCGCCTGCTGCTGCCGCTGCTGAGGCGGCCGCCCCCCACGCTGAGGCCGCTCACCCTGAGCCTCCGCAGCCACCGCCTCGTCATCCAACCGCAGCGTCAACGAAATCCGCTTCCGCGGAATATCGACCTCAAGCACCTTCACCTTGACGATGTCGCCAGGCTTCACCACATCCCGCGGATCCTTGACGAAGGTCTTGGACATCGCGGACACGTGCACAAGCCCGTCCTGGTGGACGCCCACATCCACGAACGCCCCGAACGCGGCGACATTCGTGACGACCCCCTCAAGCACCATCCCGGACACGAGGTCGGACAGCTTCTCGACGCCGTCCTTGAAGGTCGCCGTCTTGAAGGCGGGCCGGGGGTCACGCCCGGGCTTCTCCAGCTCCTTCAGGATGTCCGTCACGGTCGGCAGACCGAACTTCTCGTCCACGAAGTCGACGGGCTTGAGCGACCGCAGCACCCCGGAGTTGCCGATCAGGGAAGCGACTTCGTTCCCCGCCGTCTTCACCATGCGCCGCACCACGGGGTACGCCTCGGGGTGCACGCTGGACGCGTCCAGCGGATCGTCCCCGCCGCGGATCCGCAGGAAGCCCGCGCACTGCTCGTACGCCTTCGGTCCGAGCCGGGCCACGTTCTTGAGGGAGGTACGGGACCGGAAAGGCCCGTTCGCGTCACGGTGGGACACGATGTTCTCGGCGAGTCCGGAGGTGATGCCGGAGACGCGGGAGAGGAGCGGCGCCGACGCGGTGTTCACGTCCACACCCACGCCGTTCACACAGTCCTCGACTACCGCGTCAAGGGACCGGGACAGCTTCACCTCGGACAGGTCGTGCTGGTACTGCCCGACCCCGATGGACTTCGGGTCGATCTTCACCAGCTCGGCCAGCGGGTCCTGGAGCCGGCGGGCGATGGACACGGCGCCGCGCAGCGACACGTCCATGTCGGGCAGCTCCTGCGAGGCGAACGCGGACGCCGAGTACACGGACGCCCCGGCCTCGGAGACCATCACCTTGGTGAGGTTCAACTCCGGGTGCTTGGTGATGAGTTCACCGGCGAGCTTGTCCGTCTCGCGGGACGCCGTGCCGTTGCCGATCGCGATCAGCTCGACCGTGTGCTCCTTGGCGAGCCGTGCGAGCTTGGCGATGGCCTCGTCCCACTTGTTGGCGGGGACGTGTGGGTAGATGACGTCCGTGGCGAGGACCTTGCCGGTCGCGTCGACCACGGCGACCTTCACGCCCGTGCGGAACCCGGGGTCGAGGCCCAGCGTCGCGCGTGTGCCCGCCGGGGCGGCCAGCAGCAGGTCCCGCAGGTTCGACGCGAACACGTTGACCGCCTCGTCCTCGGCGGCCGTACGCAACCGCAGGCGCAGGTCGATGCCGAGGTGCACCAGAAGGCGGGTCCGCCAGGCCCAGCGGACCGTGTCCTTGAGCCACTTGTCGCCGGGACGGCCACGGTCGGCGATCTGGAAACGGTGGGCGACGATCCCCTCGTACGAGGACGGTCCTGGCTGCTCGGCAGGCTCCTCGGGCTCCAGGACGAGGTCGAGGACGTCCTCCTTCTCGCCGCGCAGCATGGCCAGGACACGGTGCGAGGGCAGCGCCTTGAAGGGCTCCGCGAAGTCGAAGTAGTCGGAGAACTTCGCGCCCGCCTCCTCCTTGCCGTCCCGCACCTTGGCGACGAGCCGTCCGCGCACCCACATGCGCTCACGGAGCTCGCCGATCAGGTCGGCGTCCTCGGAGAACCGCTCGGTGAGGATCGACCGGGCACCGTCGAGCGCGGCCTGCGGATCGGCGACGCCCTTGTCGGAGTCGACGAAGGCCGCGGCCGCGGCGAGCGGATCGACCGAAGGATCGCCGAGCAGGCCCTCGGCCAGCGGCTCCAGGCCTGCCTCGCGCGCGATCTGCGCCTTCGTGCGCCGCTTCGGCTTGAACGGCAGATAGATGTCCTCGAGACGCGCCTTCGTGTCGGCGCCCCGGATCTGCGCCTCGAGCTCCTCCGTGAGCTTGCCCTGCTCGCGCACCGACTCGAGGATCGCGGTGCGCCGTTCCTCCAGCTCCCGCAGATAGCGCAGCCGCTCATCGAGGGTGCGCAGCTGCGCATCGTCGAGCATCTCGGTCGCTTCCTTGCGGTAGCGGGCGATGAAGGGCACCGTCGATCCGCCGTCGAGCAAGTCGACGGCGGCCTTGACCTGCCGCTCCCGTACGCCGAGTTCCTCGGCGATCCTGCCTTCGATGGACCCTACGAGGGGTGTCGTCACGATCCCGTACCGCCTTCTCCACTGAGGTTGCGCGGCAATTGTGGCAGGTGACACCGACAACGGTGGATCAGGGCGGCACGGGGCGCGGGGACCGCCCCGGAAACGGAGCGGTGCCGGCGGCTCACCCCTTGCCGATCATGCCCTCCGGGAACGCACCGGCGGCGAACGCCGTCATCAGCAGTTCCTTCGCCAGCTCGGTGAGCCGTTCCACGCCCGCGGCGCCGAGATGCTCGTACGGCGCACGGTCCAGGCGGTCCGTGCGTGCCTCGATGTCCTTGCGCAGGGCGGTACCGGCGTCGGTCAACTCGCCCTCCGCGTCGAGCAGTCCGCGCTCCCGCAGCCGTGTGACCGCCGCCTCCCAGTCCCCGCGCGACCAGCCGCGCGTGCCGAGCGCCCACTTCGGGGTCATGCCCCTGCCGGTGGCGGTGTGGCTCACCAGGGCCTCGACCGGGTCGAGTTCCGCGTCGAGCAGCACCGCGAGGTGACCGTCGCCGCGGTGCTCACGCAGCAGGGTGGCCGCGTGGTAGAGCGCGAGGTGCGGCGCGTCGGGGACGGGCAGGTCCGCGTGGGCCGCGTACAGGGGGCGCGCGGACCTGCCGCAGGCCTCGGCCGCCCGCAGCGCGAGGTCCGCCGCCTCGGCCAGCTCCTTGGAGGCGATGACGTCCTCGCCGAGCAGCCGCCGCAGCGTCGCGTCGACGGCACGCGTGCGTGCCGCGAGCACGGCCTCAGGGGAGGCCACCTGCCACACCGCGGGCACGTGCTCAGCGATCAGCTCGTGGCGGAAGTTGTAGAACGTCGCCGTCACCGTGCCCGGGCCCACCGCGCCCATGGCCGCCGCCCGCGTCGCGAAGTACGCGCCGTTGCTGTCCTCGATCCCGACAGCGGCCAGTTCCCGGCCCAGGTCGGGTGAGAAGTACAGCGTCGCCGCGATCGAATTGAGGACGTTGTGGCAGCGCCGCCCGGCGCGCTCCGGCAGAGGTGTCGTCATGCCCCGCACGTTACCGACTGGTTGGTACGGGGGGAATCCCGGGGGACCCAAGGGCACGCACATGGCAGGAAAGGAGGGGTACTCGTCATTGCGGACATCGCAGTGCCCGCCAACAATCGAGGACATGCGAACCGTCCTGGTCGTCCTCTTCGACAACGTACAGAGCCTCGACGTCACGGGCCCCGTGGAGGTGTTCGCGGGCGCCGAGGGCGGCCGCGCCGGGTCGTACCGCATCCTCACCGCCTCCCTGGACGGCGCCCCGGTGCGCACCTCCAGCGGCCTCACCCTCGTCCCGGACCACGCGCTCGCCGACGCACCCGCCCCGCACACCCTGCTCGTCCCCGGCGGCGCGGGCACCCGGCACCTCGACCCCCGCCTGACCGACTGGCTGTGCGAGCACGGGCCGCGCGCCGAGCGGCTCGTCTCCGTCTGCACCGGAGCCATCCCGCTCGCCGCGGCGGGTCTCCTGGACGGCCGCCGCGCCACCACCCACTGGGCGTACTGCGACAAGCTCGCCCGCGACCACCCGGCGATCGACGTCGACCCGGACCCCATCTACGTACGCGACGGCCAGGTCTCCACCTCGGCGGGCGTCACCTCGGGCATCGACCTGGCCCTAGCCCTCGTCGAGGAGGACCTGGGACGGGACGCCGCACTCATGGTGGCGCGTTACCTGGTCGTCTTCCTGCGGCGTCCGGGCAACCAGGCCCAGTTCAGCGCCCAGCTCGCCGCCCAGACGGCCCAGCGCGAACCCCTGCGCGAAGTCCAGCAGTGGATCACCGAACACCCCGACGCCGACCTGAGCGTCGAGTCCCTCGCCACCCGCGCCCGGCTCTCGCCCCGCCACTTCGCCCGCGCCTTCCAGGCCGAGACCGGCATGACGCCGGGCCGGTACGTCGAACGGGTCCGCCTCGAACACGCCCGGCGCCTGATGGAGGACACCGCCGACGGCATCGAGGAGATCTCCCGCACCTGCGGCTACCGCACCCCTGAGGCGATGCGCCGCGCCTTCGTCAAAACCCTCGGCTCGGCACCGGCCGAGTACCGACGCCGGTTCAGCCCGGCATCCACCCGCTGAGGAGAACCTCATGCAGATCGCCATCGTCCTGTTCGACCGCTTCACCGCCCTGGACGCGGTGGGTCCGTACGAAACCCTCGGCCGGCTGCCCGGCGCGGAGGTCGTCTTCGTCGCCGAGCAGACCGGTCCCGTCCGCACCGACACGGGCAACCTGGCGCTCACCGCGGACAAGACTCTGGCCGAGGTGGAGCACCCCGACATCGTCGTGGTCCCCGGCGGCCCGGGCCAGACCCCGCAGATGGAGAACCGGGCCCTCCTGGACTGGATGCGGGCCGTCGACGCCACGAGCACCTGGACGACATCGGTGTGCACGGGCTCACTGCTCCTCGCCGCCGCCGGGCTCCTCGATGGCCGCCGCGCCACCTCGCACTGGCTGGCGCTCGACTTCCTCAAGCAGTTCGGTGCCGAGCCGACGGGGGAGCGGGTCGTGTTCGACGGCAAGTACGTGACCGCGGCCGGTGTCTCGGCCGGCATCGACATGGGCCTCACCCTGCTCGGCCGGATCGCGGGCGACGAACACGCCCAGGCCGTACAGCTGTTGACCGAGTACGACCCCCAGCCGCCCTATGACGCGGGATCCCCCCAGAAGGCGCCCGCGCACCTCGTCGAGGAGTTCCGCGCCAACAGCCGCTTCACCCTGACGTAGACACACTCCATGTGAAGCGCGGCGGCCGGCGCTCCAGGAAGGCGGCGACCCCCTCCGCGGTGTCGCCGCTGCCCCGCGCCCGCTCCGCCCAGTACGCGTCCCGGTCCGTCCGCCCGTTCGCGAACTCCTTGGCCGCCGCCTGTGTCAGCAGCGAGCGCCCGGCCAGTACGCGCGTGAACTCCCCGACGCGCTTGTCGAGTTCGCCCCCGGGCAGCACCTCGTCGACGAGGCCGGTACGCAGGGCCCGCTCCGCGTCGATCAACTCGCCCGAGAACAGCAGGTACTTCGCGGTGGCCGGACCCACCAGCGACACCAACCGCCGGGTGGAGGAGGACGGATAGACGATCCCCAGCTTCGCCGGAGTCACCCCGAACAGCGCCCCCTCCTCCGCGAACCGCAGATCGCAGGCTGCCGCGAGCTGTGACCCGCCGCCCACGCAGTACCCGCGGATCGCCGCGAGCGTCGGCTTCGGGAAGGCCGCGAGCGCCTCCTCGGCGAGCACGGCCAGGCCCTGTGCCTCGTCCGGCGAGCCCCGCAGCGTCGAGATGTCGGCCCCGGCGCAGAACGTGTCGCCCTCACCGGTGAGCACCAGCGCGTGTACATCGGCGTCATCGGTCAACTCGTCGAGCAAGGGCGGCAACGCCCGCCACATGCCGGCCGTCATGGCATTGCGCTTGGCCGGATGGTTGATGACGACGGCGGCGACCCCGTCCGTGACGCTGTGCGGCAGCTGCGGCTCCATGTGCCGGATGCTATCCACACGGAGGTGGCCACTCCGCACGGGACGGACAGGGCGAGCCCGGCGTCAAACCCGTACAACCCGAATAGTTTCCGAAGTCGGCACAACCGGTACAGGATCAGTCCCACAAGTGACCGTGTCATACGACGACGATCAGAAGCTGTCGATAGTCGCTGACTTCTGTTCAGTACTCCGGTGCGGACGGGCCCAGTACCAACACTCATTGGGTGGTGACAATCGAGCGCAAGGGTGGCGACCGGACGATGGAGAACCTCGGGCGGGGGTCCGACCCGAGCCCTGAAGTCGGCGGGGAGATCCCTCCCGACGGGAGACCGCCGGGCCCGTTGCCGTACGAGGGAGTGTGGCGGTTCACCGCTCCCGCCGTCGACGCCTCGGTACCGCAGGCGCGGCACGCCGTGCGGGACCTGCTGGTCCGCCAAGGAGTGCCCGTCTCGGACGAGCTCGTCCAGGGTCTCCTTCTGATCGTTTCCGAACTCGTCACCAACGCGGTCCGGCACGCGGCGCTCCTCTCACCGGTGCTGGCCGTGGAGGTCGCCGTCGGCGCCGAGTGGGTGCGGGTCTCCGTGGAGGACAACCACCCCTACCGCCCGACCGCCCTTGAAGCGGACCACGGGCAGACCGGTGGCCGGGGCCTGCTGCTCGTGCGGGAGGTCACCAGGGAATCGGGCGGAGTGTGCGACGTCGAGCACACCTCGGGCGGCGGCAAGGTGATCTGGGCCGCCCTGCCGCTCACCCCCAGCGTGGTCTAGCTCAGCGGGCCGATCTCACCAGTCGGCGGACGGTCCTGTCAGCTCCCTGACCGCCGGACGGGCCGCGTCCAGGACCGTCATGAACCACGACGAGAAGGTCTCCTTCGCGTGCCGCTCCGCCAGCTCGTCGGCGGTCACGAACGCGGTCGCCTCGACCTCCTCCGGGTCGGGGTGCAGCGGCGACTGCACCATCCCGACGAAGAGGTGGTTGTACTCCTGCTCCACCAGGCCCGAGTCCGGGTCCGGGTGGTTGTACCGGACCGTGCCGGCCTCGGCGAGCAGCGAGGGGGAGACCCCGAGCTCCTCGTACGTCCGCCGGGCCGCCGCCGCGAAGGGCGCCTCGCCGGGGTAGGGGTGGCCGCAGCAGGTGTTGGACCAGACGCCGGGGGAGTGGTACTTGCCGAGGGCGCGCTGCTGGAGCAGCATCCGCCCGCGCTCGTCGAAGAGGAACACCGAGAACGCTCGGTGCAACTGCCCGGGCGCCTGGTGCGCGGCGAGCTTCTCCGCCGTACCGATCGTGTTGCCGTCCTCGTCGACCAGTTCCAGCAAGATCGCTTCAACGGTGCCGTTCGACGAACTGTGCGTCGCGGTGGCAGGTGTGATCGGCATACCCATCCTTCGCATCGGTCTTCGAGCCCCAAGTCTGCCGTACGAAACCGGCACTCCCGGCACTTCGCTGCTCCCCGCATGTCCCGCTCCGGGAGCTCGGACCGGGACGCGCGGGGCGGCGTACGTCACGCACCGAAAGCGCCGGATACCTGTTCGTGCCCGGTGCCACGGACGAGGAACCGTCCGGGACAGGGGCCATCGGGTGTTCGGGCGGCAGGCGAAATCCGGGCCGGATGCCGTACTCCGAAGCGGGCGGACTGCCGTACCGCGCGTACAGCGGCCGGTCCGTCCCCTCCGGGTCCACGGAGCCGGGTCAGTGACAGAGCTTCGCCTCGTGCTCCGCGTGTCCGCTCGGCTCCAGCTGGAACGTGCAGTGTTCGACGTCGAAGTGGTCGCCGAGGCAGACCTGGAGTTCGTGGAGCATCTTCTCGTGGCCGATGGCGTTCAGGACGTCCGAGCTGACGACCACGTGCACGGAGAGGACCGGCATACCGGAGGTGATGGTCCAGGCGTGCAGGTCGTGGATGTCCTCGACGCCGGGCAGCGCCAGTATGTGCGCGCGCACCTCCGCCATGTCGACGCCCTTCGGAGCCGCCTCCAGGAGCACGTTGAGGGTCTCCTGGAGCAGCTTCCAGGTGCGCGGGACGATCATGAGGCTGATGACGATCGAGGCGATCGGGTCGGCGGCCTGCCAGCCCGTGGTCAGGATGACCACCGCGGCGATCAGCACCGCCACCGAACCCAGCGCGTCGGCCACCACTTCCAGGAACGCGCCCCGCACGTTCAGGCTGTCCTTCTGCCCGCGCATCAGCAGCGTGAGCGAGATCATGTTCGCGACCAGGCCGATCAGAGCGAACACAACGGTCAGACCGCCGTGGGTGTCGGCGGGCGTCATGAAGCGTTGGATCGCCTCGTACAGGACGTAGCCGCCGACGCCGAGCAGCAGCAGGCAGTTGGCGAGGGCGGCGAGGATCTCGGCCCGCGCGTACCCGAAGGTGCGGTTCTCGCTGGGCGGGAGGTTGGCGAAGTGGATCGCGAGCAGTGCCATGCCGAGGCCCAGCGCGTCCGTCGCCATATGGGCCGCGTCCGCGATGAGCGCGAGCGAATCGGCGAGGACACCGCCCACGATCTCGACCACCATGACGGTGAGCGTGATCGACAGCGCGATGCGCAGCCTCCCGCGGTACGCCGCTGCCGCCGTACCCGTGGTGGGAGCACCATGCGCATGCCCGTGATCGTGCCCAGCCCCCATGGAAGCCGCCTCCTTCGCTCTGCCCGGAATCACAGTGAACTACGGGCGGGGGGTATCGGGCAACGCGGCACTGAACACCGTTGTCATATGCTCTGACCTGCGGAAACGATTCGCAGGTCAGAGCACCCACAAGATCACACGGCTGGTGTCCTGGAGTGGTGCAGCTGCCACCCCTGCCATGCCGACTCGACCATTTCGCGTACCCCGCGCCGCGCGCTCCAGCCCAGCTCCCGCGCGGCAAGCTCGGCCGAGGCGACCGCGCGCGGTGCGTCACCGGGACGGCGCGGCCCGACGACCGCGGGTGTGCTGTCGCCGCTCACCTCCGCGATGGCCGTGATGAGTTCGCGGACCGAAACACCCTCCCCACGGCCGATGTTGACCGTCAGGTCGCCCGCAGCCCCCTCGGTGAGCCGCCGGGCCGCCGTCAGATGGGCCTCGGCGAGATCGGCGACGTGGATGTAGTCGCGTACGCAGGTGCCGTCCGGTGTCGGATAGTCGGCACCGAAGATCCGGGGGGCCTCGCCGCGGGTGAGGCGGTCGAAGACCATCGGGATGACGTTGAACACGCCGGTGTCGGCCAGCTCGGGTGCGCCCGCGCCGGCCACGTTGAAGTAGCGCAGGCACACCGTCGCGATGCCGTGCGCCCGGCCCGCCGCCCGCACCAGCCACTCCCCGGTGAGCTTCGTCTCGCCGTACGGGCTCATCGGGGCGCAGGGGGTGTCCTCCGTGATGAGGTCCACATCCGGGTTGCCGTAGACGGCCGCCGACGAGGAGAAGAGGAAGCGCTTCACGCCCGCTTCGGCGACCGCCTCCAGGAGTGTCGCGAGACCGCCCACGTTCTCCTGGTAGTAGTACGCCGGCCGGTCCACGGACTCGCCGACCTGCTTGCGCGCGGCGAGATGCACCACACCCGTCACGTCGTACTCGGCGATGACCTTCCTCACCAGGTCCCCGTCCAGCGACGAGCCCCGCACCAGCGGGACGCTCTCCGGGAGCCGGCCCGGAACGCCCGCCGAGAGGTCGTCGAGGGCGACGACGCGCTCCCCGGCCCCGGCCATTGCCCGCGCCACGTGTGCGCCGATGTATCCGGCCCCGCCTGTGATCAGCCATGTCATGGGCGCCAACCCTATGCCGGTCCGCCGTTCCGGCAGCTCGGCGCCGGTGCGGCCGGGGCGTGAGGGCCCGCCCCCGATGTCGTAAATGGTAAGAAATGGCGGCACGGTTTGTGGCGCGGCCCTTGGATCCCTGATGATGATCGCGGCGGAGGCGGCTAGGCAGATCTGGTTGATCGGGCCGTGAACGGGTGGTGAACGCCCGCTTCCATTCATCCGATAGCCTCTGCCGACATGTCGCCCGGTCCAGGCCGCCGGGTGCCCCATCACCTACAGCCCCGGTGCGGCAGGCCGTGCCGGCCACCCAGGGAGTGAGTTCGCTGTCGACCGCCATCCTCACCGGCCAGCCGGTTCCCGGATCGTCGATCGAGGGCGACCTCCGGTCGCTCGGCTTCGACGTGCGGCTCGCCTCCGACGCGGGTGACACCGGGACACTTCTGGCCGCCGTGCCGGCCGACCAGCGGGTCGCCGTCGTCGACGCCCGCTTCGTGGGACACGTGCACGCGCTGCGCCTCGGCCTCACGGACCCCCGGTTCCCCGTCGCCGCGGTGCCCGGCGCCGTCTCGGTGCAGCCCGCCGCACGCCGTGCGCTGATCAGGGCGATGGCCCACGAGACATCCGCCGCGGGCGGCGTCGCCATAGCCACGGAGAACGTCGCCGACCGCATCGTCACGGCCCTCGACGCGGACGGCGTGGACGTGCACCGCCCCGAGCTCGGCACGCTCGTCGCAGCCGTCCCGGCCGACCCGCAGCAGCGCAACGAGATCCGGCAGGCCGTCTCCGCCGTGGACGACGAGGCCGTACGTCTGCGCAGCGCCGTGAAGGCCCGCGACGGCTTCTTCACCACCCACTTCATCAGCCCGTACTCACGCTACATAGCCCGCTGGTGCGCACGCCGAGGCCTCACCCCGAACCAGGTGACGACCGCCTCACTCCTCACCGCCCTGATAGCCGCGGGCTGCGCCGCCACCGGCACCCGCGCCGGCTTCGTCGCCGCCGGCCTGCTGCTCCTCTTCTCCTTCGTCCTGGACTGCGTGGACGGCCAGATCGCCCGCTACTCCCTCCAGTACTCCACGCTCGGCGCCTGGCTCGACGCGACCTTCGACCGAGCCAAGGAGTACGCCTACTACGCGGGCCTCGCCCTCGGAGCGGCCCGCGGCGGCGACGACGTATGGGCACTCGCCCTCGGCGCGATGATCCTGCAGACCTGCCGCCACGTCGTCGACTTCTCCTTCAACGAGGCGAACCACGACGCCACCGCCAACACCAGCCCCACCGCCGCTCTCTCGGACAAGCTCGACAGCGTCGGCTGGACGGTCTGGGTGCGCCGCATGATCGTGCTGCCCATCGGTGAACGCTGGGCGATGATCGCCGTACTCACCGCGCTGACGACACCGCGCATCACCCTGTACGCGCTGCTCATCGGCTGCGCCTTCGCGGCGACGTACACCACGGCGGGCCGCGTACTGCGCTCGCTCACCCGTAAGGCCCAACGCACCGACCGCGCGGCCAAGGCCCTCGCCGACCTCACGGACTCAGGGCCCCTCGCCGAGCTGCTGACCCGCTTCACCCGCGGGGTCGCAAGCCTCGGTCCGGCGTACGTCGCCTTCGTCGCCGGGGCCCTCGTCGTGCTCGGCGCCGCGCTTGCCCCGTACGGCAGCTGGTGGCCCGTCCTGGGCGCCGTGATCTACGTACTGCTGTCGCCCGTGGCCCTTGCCAGGCCGCTCAAGGGCCCCCTGGACTGGCTGGTCCCGCCGATCTACCGCGCGGCCGAATACGGCACCGTTCTCGTCCTCGCAGCTGAAGCGGAGGTGAACGGAGCACTTCCCGCAGCTTTCGGCCTGGTGGCCGCTGTCGCCTACCATCACTACGACACGGTGTACCGCATTCGCGGCAACGCCGGCGCGCCGCCGCACTGGCTGGTGCGGGCGATCGGCGGGCACGAAGGCAGGACGCTGCTGGTCGTCGTGCTGGCCGCGCTGCTCACCGCCGCGCAGTTCAAGGTCGCGCTCACGGCTCTCGCCGTGGCCGTGGCACTGCTGGTGCTCGTCGAGAGCATCCGCTTCTGGGTGTCCTCCGGGGCGCCCGCCGTACACGATGAAGGAGAACCCGCATGATCGGCCTCGTGCTGGCGGCCGGCGCCGGCCGGCGTCTGCGCCCCTACACCGACAGCCTTCCCAAGGCTCTGGTGCCGGTGGGCCCCGCGGGTGCGGAGGACAGCATCACGGTTCTGGACCTGACCCTCGGCAACTTCGCGGAGATCGGTCTGACCGAGGTCGGCATCATCGTCGGCTACCGCAAGGAAGCCGTGTACGAGCGCCAGGCGGCCCTCGAGGAGAAGTACGGCCTCAAGCTCACCCTCATCGACAACGACAAGGCCGAGGAGTGGAACAACGCCTACTCCCTGTGGTGTGGACGTGACGCCCTCAGGGACGGTGTGATCCTCGCCAACGGCGACACCGTGCACCCGGTCTCCGTCGAGAAGACGCTGCTGGCCGCCCGCGGCGACGGCAAGAAGATCATCCTCGCCCTCGACACGGTGAAGAAGCTCGCCGACGAGGAGATGAAGGTCGTCGTGGACCCCGAGAAGGGCGTCCGGAAGATCACCAAGCTCATGGAGCCCGCCGAGGCCACCGGCGAGTACATCGGTGTCACCCTCATCGAGGGCGCGGCCGCCGACGAGCTGGCCGACGCGCTGAAGACGGTGTGGGAGACCGACCCGCAGCAGTTCTACGAGCACGGCTACCAGGAGCTCGTCGACCGCGGCTTCCAGATCGACGTCGCGCCGATCGGCGAGGTCCCGTGGGTCGAGATCGACAACCACGAAGACCTTGCCAAGGGACGTGAGATCGCGTGCCAGTACTGACGAGGCTCATCCCCTCGCCGGTCGTCGTCGACATCCGTCCGGGTGCCCTGGACGACCTGGCGGGGGTGCTCTCCGACGAGCGGATCTCGCACTCGGGGAAGCTGGCCGTCGCGGTGAGCGGCGGCTCCGGCGCCAAGTTGCGCGACCGGATCGCCCCGGCACTGCCCGGTGCCACCTGGTACGAGGTCGGCGGCGGCACCCTCGACGACGCGATCGAGCTGGCCGGCGCCATGAAGGCCGGGCACTACGACGCGGTCGTGGGCCTGGGTGGCGGCAAGATCATCGACTGTGCGAAGTTCGCCGCGGCGCGCGTCGGCCTCCCGCTGGTCGCGGTGCCCACGAACCTGGCGCACGACGGCCTGTGCTCACCGGTCGCGACGCTCGACAACGACGCCGGGCGCGGCTCGTACGGTGTGCCGAACCCCATCGCGGTCGTCATCGACCTCGATGTGATCCGTGAGGCCCCCGCGCGTTTCGTGCGCGCCGGAATCGGCGACGCCGTCTCCAACATCTCCGCGATCGCGGACTGGGAACTGGCGAATCGTGTCAACGGCGAGCGGATCGACGGCCTCGCCGCCGCGATGGCGCGCCAGGCCGGTGAGGCCGTGCTGCGGCACCCCGGCGGCATCGGCGACAACGCCTTCCTCCAGGTGCTCGCCGAGGCCCTCGTCCTCAGCGGGGTGGCCATGTCGGTGTCGGGCGACTCACGCCCCTCCTCCGGCGCCTGCCACGAGATCAACCACGCCTTCGACCTCCTCTTCCCCAAGCGCGCGGCGAGCCACGGCGAGCAGTGCGGCCTGGGCGCGGCCTTCGCGATGTACCTGCGCGGGGCGCACGAGGAGTCGGTGTACATGGCTGAGGTGCTCCACCGGCACGGGCTACCGGTGACACCGGAGGAGATCGGCTTCACCGTCGACGAGTTCTGCCAGGTCGTGGAGTTCGCTCCGCAGACCAGGCCCGGCCGCTACACGATCCTCGAACACCTAGACCTGAAAACCCACCAGATCAAGGACATCTACGCCGACTATGCCAAGGCCATCAGTAGCTGAACTCCGCCCCGTCGTTCACCCCGAAGGGGTGAAGGACCGGCGCAGTGGTGAGCACTGGGCGGGACGCCTGTACATGCGAGAGATCTCGCTGCGGGTGGACCCGTTCCTGGTCAACTCCAGGATCACGCCCAACCAGCTCACCTACCTGATGGTCGTCGCAGGCGTCCTGGCCGGTGCGGCACTCCTCATACCTGGCCTGACCGGCGCGCTGCTCGGCGCGATCCTGATCCAGCTCTACCTGCTGCTCGACTGCGTCGACGGCGAGATAGCCCGCTGGCGCAAGCAGACCTCGATCACCGGCGTCTACCTCGACCGCATAGGCCACTACCTGTCCGAGGCGGCCCTCCTCGTGGGCTTCGGTCTGCGGGGCGCGGACCTGTGGGACGGCTCCGAGGGCCCCGAGTGGCTCTGGGCCTTCGTGGGCACCCTGGCCGCGCTCGGCGCGATCCTGATCAAGGCCGAGACCGACCTGGTCGACGTGGCGCGGGCCCGCAGCGGTCTGCCCGCCGCCAAGGACGAGGCGTCCACGCCGCGCTCCTCGGGGCTCGCCCTGGCCCGCCGGGCGGCCGCGGCCCTGAAGTTCCACCGGCTGGTGGGCGGCGTCGAAGCCAGCCTCTTCGTACTCTTCGTCGCGGTCCTCGACCTGATCGGCGGCGACCTCTTCTGGACCCGCCTCGGCATCGCGGTCCTGGCCGGCATCGCGATCCTGCAGACCCTGCTGCACCTCGTGTCCATCCTCGCCTCGAGCAGGCTGAAGTGAGCGCGGCGATGGAGGCGGGTGCGGTGACGAACGCGGGTCCGGTCGCGAAGGTGGGCGCGGTCATCATCACCATGGGCAACCGCCCCGAGGAACTCCGAGCCCTACTGGACTCGGTCGCCAAGCAGGACGGCGACGCGGTCCAGGTGGTCGTGGTCGGCAACGGCTCGCCGGTGCCCGACGTCCCCGAGGGCATACGCACGGTCGAACTGCCCGAGAACCTCGGCATCCCCGGCGGCCGCAACATCGGCATAGAGGCCTTCGGCCCCGGCGGCAGCGACGTGGACGTCCTCCTCTTCCTCGACGACGACGGCCTCCTCGCCCGCCACGACACCGCCGAGCTGTGCCGTGAGGCCTTCACGGCCGACCCGAGGCTCGGCATCATCAGCTTCCGCATCGCCGACCCGGAGACGGGCGAGACCCAGCGCCGCCACGTCCCGCGGCTGCGGGCCTCCGACCCGATGCGCAACTCCCGGGTCACCACCTTCCTCGGCGGCGCCAACGCCGTACGTACGAAGGTCTTCGCCGAGGTCGGAGCCCTCCCGGACGAATTCTTCTACGCACACGAGGAAACCGACCTGGCATGGCGTGCCCTCGACGCGGGCTGGATGATCGACTACCGGTCCGACATGGTGCTGAACCACCCCACGACCGCTCCCTCCCGGCACGCGGTCTACCACCGCATGGTGGCCCGCAACCGCGTCTGGCTCGCGCGCCGCAACCTCCCGGCCCCCCTCGTCCCGGTCTACCTGGGCGTCTGGATGCTCCTGACGCTGGCCCGCCGTCCATCGAAGCCCGCCCTGAGGGCCTGGTTCGGCGGCTTCCGGGAAGGCTGGACCAGTCCATGCGGCCCCAGGCGTCCCATGAAGTGGCGTACGGTGTGGCGGCTGACCCGACTGGGCCGACCTCCTGTCATCTGACAAGCTCATTTCTGAGAGCATTCGTGGCCGTACCCCGGTCCCTGGCTCATGCCTATGCCCGACCAGGCTGTGCGCATCTTGAAGACGAAAGTTTCCACTTGTGAGTGAGACAACGCATGACGGCGGAGTCGCGGTGAGCGAACGACCGTCGCCCGATGACGGGCTCTCCGCGGCCGAGGTGGCCGCCAAGTACGGGCTCGCGGTCAGCGGTGCCCGTCCCGGGCTCGCCGAATACGTGCGTCAGCTGTGGGGCAGACGGCACTTCATCCTCGCCTTCTCGCAGGCGCGGCTGACCGCGCAGTACAGCCAGGCCAAGCTCGGCCAGCTGTGGCAGGTCGTGACGCCGCTGCTCAACGCGTTCGTGTACTTCCTGATCTTCGGGTTGATCCTGCAGGCCGACCGCGGCATGTCGATCGACGTGTACATCCCGTTCCTGGTGACGGGTGTCTTCACCTTCACCTTCACCCAGAGCTCGGTGATGTCGGGAGTCCGGGCGATCTCCGGGAACCTCGGGCTTGTCAGGGCGCTGCACTTCCCGCGCGCCGCGCTGCCCATCTCGTTCTCGCTGCAGCAGCTCCAGCAGCTGCTGTTCTCGATGATCGTGCTGTTCGCCGTGGCGATCGGCTTCGGCAGCTACCCGAGCCCGTCGTGGCTGCTGATCTTCCCGGTCCTCGCGCTGCAGTTCCTCTTCAACATCGGCCTCGCGCTGATCATGGCGCGGCTGGGTTCCAAGACCCCGGACCTGGCGCAGCTCATGCCGTTCGTGATGCGTACGTGGATGTACGCGTCCGGTGTCATGTACTCCATCCCTGTGATGCTCGCCGACAAGCCGCAGTGGATCGCCGACGTCCTGCAGTGGAACCCGGCCGCGATCTACATGGACCTGATGCGCTTCGCCCTCATCGACTCCTACGGCTCCGAGAACCTGCCCCCGCACGTCTGGGCGGTCGCGGGCGGCTGGGCCGTACTCGTCGCGCTCGGCGGGTTCGTCTACTTCTGGAAGGCGGAAGAGAGGTACGGCCGTGGCTGAGCCGAGCAAGGACTCCCACATCCCCACCGTCATCGCGGACGAGCTGCACATCGTCTACCGCGTGAACGGCGCCAAGACGGGCAAGGGCAGTGCCACCTCCGCCCTCAGCCGCATCCTCAGACGCGGCGAGGAGCGCGGCGTACGCAAGGTGCACGCCGTCCGGGGCGTCTCCTTCACCGCCTACCGGGGCGAGGCCGTCGGCCTGATCGGCTCGAACGGCTCCGGCAAGTCGACCCTCCTGCGCGCCATCGCCGGGCTGCTGCCCGCGGAGAAGGGCAAGGTCTACACCGACGGCCAGCCCTCCCTGCTCGGCGTCAACGCCGCCCTCATGAACGATCTGACGGGCGAGCGGAACGTCATTCTGGGCGGGCTCGCGATGGGCATGACCCGCGAGCAGATCAAGGAGCGGTACGAGGAGATCGTCGACTTCTCGGGCATCAACGAGAAGGGTGACTTCATCACCCTCCCCATGCGCACCTACTCGTCCGGCATGGCGGCCCGCCTGCGCTTCTCCATCGCGGCCGCCAAGGACCATGATGTCCTGATGATCGACGAGGCCCTCGCCACCGGCGACCGCAAGTTCCAGAAGCGCTCCGAGGAGCGCATCCGCGAGCTGCGCAAGAGCGCCGGCACGGTTTTTCTGGTCAGCCACAACAACAAGTCGATCCGCGACACCTGCGACCGCGTGCTCTGGCTGGAGCGCGGTGAGCTGCGGATGGACGGCCCGACCGAAGAGGTCCTCAAGGAGTACGAGAAGTTCACGGGCAAGTAGCCCGTTTCGCCCAGGGCCCCGCCGGAACTCTTCGGCGGGGCCCTGCGTCTGCAAAGGAAACGCCAACTCCTGGCGGCCTTAGGAATCTTGACGCCAATCGGTGTGTTGTTGTGATGTGCAGGACACCCCGACGGACTGTGCCGCGTTGTACAACGTAAGCTGTACCGGTGCTGATTCGCGGCAAGTAGGGCGATAATGCGCGCACCCGGCACGGCAGCGCCGCGCGGACGTCCGGGCGGCGTGTCCGAAATGGGCACTATTGGGTCAGCAGTGTAGAACGGGAGATGTGACGGCAATGGCTACGGAAACTCTCCAGCTCCGCGATGCGTGTGCCGTCCCCGCGCCGGGCGGCGAGCGGTGACCGAAGCCGGGACGGCGCGTACCGGAGACCCGGAGCGCGGCACCCTCGACAAGGCCGCGGACGAGAACTTCCCGGTGGCGCCCTTCTTTCTGCCCAAGGCCTGGCGTGACGATCTGATGGCCGTGTACGGCTTCGCCCGCCTCGTCGACGACATCGGTGACGGCGACCTGGCCCCCGGGGGCGCGGACGCCCGCCTCCTCGGCGTGTCGCCCACGGAGGCCGAGGACCGCGTCGTCCTCCTCGACGCCTTCGAGACCGACCTCCACCGGGTGTTCGGCTCGACCCCGCGCCACCCGTTGCTGCGCCGCCTCCAGCCCACGGTCCGCCGCGCCCGCCTCACCCCCGAGCCCTTTCTCGGCCTGATCGCGGCCAACCGCCAGGACCAGCTGGTCAAGCGGTACGAGACCTACGACGACCTGGTCGCCTACTGCGAGCTGTCCGCCAACCCCGTCGGCCGCCTCGTGCTGGCCGTCACGGGCACCGAGACCCCGGAGCGCGTCCGTCGCTCCGACGCGGTGTGCACGGCACTGCAGATCGTCGAACACCTCCAGGACGTGGCCGAGGATCTCGGCCGCGACCGTATCTATCTGCCCGCCGAGGACATGAAGCGCTTTCATGTCCAAGAGGCGGATCTGGCCCCGGCCACGGCAGGCGCATCGGTGCGCGCACTGGTTGCATACGAAGCAGAACGCGCCCGGAACCTCCTGAATGAAGGCACCCCCCTCGTGGGTAGCGTCCACGGCAGACTGAAGCTGCTGCTCGCGGGGTTCGTTGCGGGGGGAAGGGCGGCAATCCGTGCGATTGCCGCCGCCGAATACGACGTACTTCCAGGCCCGCCCAAGCACGGCAAGCTCCAGCTGCTGCGCGAGGTGGGAGTGACTCTGCGAGGAAAGGGGTGATCCGGACCGTGGAGTCTGAACAACACGTGCCCGCACCGGTACTCGCCGCTTACAGCTACTGCGAAGCAGTAACCAGTCAGCAGGCCCGTAATTTCGCGTACGGCATCAGACTTCTGCCGACGTCCAAGCGCCGCGCGATGTCGGCGCTGTACGCGTTCTCGCGTCGTGTCGACGACATCGGCGACGGCACGCTCGCAACGGACGTGAAGGCGTCCCGTCTCGAGGACACCCGGGCACTGCTTGCCCGGGTCCGCGAGGGTTCCGTGGAGGAGGACGACACCGACCCGGTCGCGGTCGCCCTCAGCCACACCGCCGAGTATTTTCCGGTACCCCTCGAAGGCCTCGACGAACTCATCGACGGCGTCCTCATGGACGTACGCGGAGAGACGTACGAGACCTGGGACGACCTGAAGGTGTACTGCCGGTGTGTGGCCGGGGCGATCGGGCGGCTCTCGCTCGGCGTGTTCGGTACGGAGCCGGGGGCGCGCGGAGCTGAGCGTGCGCCGGAGTATGCCGACACACTCGGGCTCGCGCTCCAACTCACCAACATCCTGCGGGACGTACGTGAGGACGCCGAGGGCGGACGTACCTATCTGCCCGCCGACGACCTCGCCAAGTTCGGCTGCTCGGCCGGGTTCAACGGGCCGACACCACCGCCCGGCTCCGACTTCGCGGGCCTCGTGCACTTCGAAGTGCGCCGGGCCCGCGCTCTCTTCGCCGAGGGCTACCGGCTGCTGCCGATGCTGGACCGGCGCAGCGGCGCGTGCGTCGCGGCGATGGCCGGCATCTACCGCCGCCTCCTCGACCGCATCGAGCGCGAGCCGGAGGCCGTGCTGCGCGGCCGTGTCTCGCTGCCCGGACGTGAGAAGGCGTACGTCGCCGTGCGCGGCCTCTCCGGCCTGGACGCCCGGCATGTGTCCCGCCGGACCGTCAGGAGGCGTACCTGATGGACAATTTGGGCCAAGGTGATTCCAACGGCGAAAAGTGGCACGCAACCCTCCGGAGCCGCGGGGCGTCCCTGACTGCAATGGCCTGCCGCACACCGCTCGAACACCGCGGCACGGCCGAGGGGGAGGGTGCACGATGAGCGAGGTCACGCGGCCCGTGGACACCACGGCCCGCCCGGACACGGCAACCGCCGTGGTGGTCGGCGGAGGGCTCGCCGGCATCACCGCCGCGCTGGCGCTCGCCGACGCCGGGGTGCGTGTGACGCTCCTCGAAGGCCGGCCGAGGCTCGGCGGGCTCGCCTTCTCCTTCCAGCGCGGCGATCTCACCGTGGACAACGGACAGCACGTGTATCTGCGCTGCTGCACCGCCTACCGGTGGTTCCTCGACCGCGTCGACGGAGCCTCGCTCGCGCCACTGCAGGATCGTCTCGACGTGCCCGTTCTCGACGCCGAGGCGAAACCTGGGCGGCGGCTCGGCAGAATCGGCCGCACCGCGCTGCCCGTGCCGCTGCATCTGGCGAAAAGCCTCGCGACCTATCCCCATCTCTCGCTCGCCGAGCGCGCCAAAGTCGGGCGTGCCGCCTTGGCGCTCAAGGGGCTCGACCTCGCCGATCCGGCGCTCGACGCGCAGAACTTCGGCAGCTGGCTGACCGCGCACGGTCAGTCCGAGCGTGCCGTCGAGGCACTGTGGGACCTGGTGGGGGTCGCCACCCTCAACGCGGTGGCCGGCGACTCGTCGCTCGGGCTCGCCGCGATGGTGTTCAAGACCGGTCTGCTGTCCGACCCGGGCGCGGCCGACATCGGCTGGGCGCGCGTCCCGCTGGGCGAACTGCACGACACTCTGGCTCGCAAGGCGCTCGACACCGCGGGCGTCCGCACCGAAGTCCGTACACGCGTCACCTCCATCTCCCAGAACGAGAACGGCCGCTGGAGCGTTCAGGTTCCCGGCGAGACGCTCGACGCCGACACGGTCGTCCTCGCCGTACCGCATCGCGAGGCCCACGATCTGCTGCCCGAGGGCGCGCTCGACGCCCCCGAACGGCTCCTTGAGATCGGCACGGCGCCGATCCTCAACGTCCATGTCATCTACGACCGCACGGTGCTCACCCGGCCGTTCTTCGCGGCGCTCGGCTCCCCGGTGCAGTGGGTCTTCGACCGCACCGAGGCCTCCGGGCTCCGGGAGGGGCAGTACCTGGCCCTCTCCCAGTCGGCCGCGCAGGACGAGATCGACGAGCCCGTGTCCGTACTGCGCGAGCGCTATCTGCCGGAGCTGGAGCGGCTGTTGCCCGGCGCGCGCGGCGCGGAAGTGAAGGATTTCTTCGTGACCCGGGAGCGTACGGCGACGTTCGCCCCCACCCCAGGCGTCGGGCGGCTGCGGCCCGGCGCTCGCACCAAAGCTCCCGGTCTGTACTTGGCCGGAGCGTGGACCGCCACAGGGTGGCCCGCGACCATGGAGAGTGCGGTCCGCAGTGGTGTCAGTGCGGCGGGAGCCGCGCTGGGCGCCCTGGGCCGGCCTCGCGATCACCTCTTCGAAGTCGAGGAGGCGGCCTGATGCTCGATCAGCGCGCGGCGGACCCCCGCACCCCCGGTACCGCAAAAAGAGGAGAGACTGTGCCCACTGTGCCCCCGGCCGAAACGGCTGCCGACGCGGTGGACGTGACCGCGCTCCTGGAGCGCGGCCGGACCCTGGCCACACCGGTGCTGCGGGCGGCCGTCGACCGCCTGGCGCCTCCCATGGACACTGTCGCCGCCTACCATTTCGGCTGGATCGACGCCGAGGGGAACCCCGCGGACGGTGACGGCGGCAAGGCCGTACGCCCCGCGCTCGCCGTGCTGTCCGCGCAGGCCGCCGGTGCCGCCCCCGAGGTGGGCGTGCCGGGTGCGGTCGCCGTCGAACTGGTGCACAACTTCTCGTTGTTGCACGACGACCTGATGGACGGTGACGAGCAGCGCCGCCACCGCGACACCGTATGGAAGGTGCACGGCCCCGCCCAGGCGATCCTCGTCGGCGACGCCCTGTTCGCGCTGGCCAACGAACTCCTGCTGGAGCTCGGCACGGTGGAGGCGGGCCGCGCCACCCGGCGCCTGACCACCGCCACCCGCGCCCTCATCGACGGCCAGGCCCAGGACATCTCCTACGAGCACCGCGAGCGGGTCACCGTCGAGGAGTGCTTGGAGATGGAGGGCAACAAGACGGGCGCGCTGCTCGCCTGCGCCTGCTCCATCGGCGCGGTGCTCGGCGGCGCCGACGACCACACCGCCGACACCCTCGAGAAGTACGGCTACCACCTCGGCCTCGCCTTCCAGGCCGTCGACGACCTCCTCGGCATCTGGGGCGACCCGGAGGCCACCGGAAAGCAGACTTGGAGCGATCTGCGCCAGCGCAAGAAGTCCCTGCCGGTGGTGGCCGCGCTCGCCGCGGGCGGGCCCGCATCCGAGCGCCTGGGCGAACTGCTCGCCGCCGACGCCAAGGCCAGTGACTTCGAGAACTTCTCCGAGGAGGAGTTCGCCGCGCGCGCCGCGCTCATCGAGGAGGCCGGCGGCCGCGACTGGACCGCCCAGGAGGCGCGTCGCCAGCACGCGATCGCCGTCGAGGCCCTCGACGCGATCCATATGCCGGAACAGGTACGGGCCCAGTTCGTGGAGCTCGCCGACTTCGTCGTCGTACGGAAGAGATGATCAGTATCGGTCGAATAAACCTCGCGTAGTCGCCGGCCGGTGCCGCGGGAAACGCGCACCGGCCGACGGCGGACCCACAGCAGAGACATGCCACTGCACGAAGGGGAAGCCATGACAGCGACGACCGACGGAAGTACCGGGGCCCTGCCGCCCCGCACTGCCTCGGCCCGCGAAACCGCAGAAACGACAACTCCCGGGGCGGCCGGGACAGTCGAGACTCGAGACGCCGCCACGCGCGCGATAGAGCGCGCCACAGATTTCCTGCTCTCGCGGCAGGACGCCCAGGGCTGGTGGAAGGGCGACCTCGAGACGAACGTCACGATGGACGCCGAGGACCTGCTTCTCCGTCAGTTCCTGGGTATCCGCGACGAGACGACCACACGCGCCGCCGGACTCTTCATCCGGGGCGAGCAGCGCGAGGACGGCACCTGGGCCACGTTCTACGGCGGACCCGGCGAACTCTCCACCACCATCGAGGCGTACGTCGCCCTGCGACTGGCCGGCGACAGCCCGGACGAGCCGCACATGGCGAAGGCGTCCGCGTGGATCCGCGAGCGGGGCGGCATCGCCTCGGCCCGTGTCTTCACCCGGATCTGGCTCGCCCTGTTCGGCTGGTGGAAGTGGGACGACCTGCCCGAACTCCCGCCGGAGCTCATCTACTTCCCGAAGTGGATGCCGCTCAACATCTACGACTTCGGGTGCTGGGCGCGGCAGACGATCGTGCCGCTCACCATCGTCTCGGCGAAGCGTCCGGTGCGGCCCGCGCCGTTCGCGCTCGACGAGCTGCACATCGACGCCCGCAATCCCAACCCGGTCAAGCCGCTTGCCCCGGTGGCGAGTTGGGACGGCGTGTTCGAGCGACTCGACAAGGTTCTGCACCAGTACCGCAAGGTGGCGTCGCGTCGCCTGCGCAGGGCCGCGATGAACACCGCGGGGCGCTGGATCATCGAGCGGCAGGAGAACGACGGCTGCTGGGGAGGCATCCAGCCGCCCGCCGTGTACTCGGTGATCGCGCTTCATCTGCTCGGGTACGACCTCGAACACCCGGTGATGCGTGCCGGGTTGGAGTCGCTGGACCGTTTCGCCATCTGGCGGGAGGACGGCGCCCGGATGATCGAGGCCTGTCAGTCGCCGGTGTGGGACACCTGTCTCGCCACGATCGCGCTCGCCGACGCGGGCGTTCCCGCCGACCATCCGCAGCTCGTGAAAGCGGCGGACTGGATGCTGGGGGAGGAGATCGTCCGGCCCGGTGACTGGTCGGTGAAGCGGCCCCGACTCCAGCCCGGGGGCTGGGCGTTCGAGTTCCACAACGACAACTACCCCGACATCGACGACACCGCCGAGGTCGTCCTCGCGCTGCGCCGGGTCAAGCACCACGACCCGGAGCGCCTGGAGAACGCCATCGGACGTGGAGTGCGCTGGAACCTCGGCATGCAGTCGAAGAACGGTGCCTGGGGCGCCTTCGACGTCGACAACACCAGCGCCTTCCCCAACCGGCTGCCGTTCTGCGACTTCGGCGAGGTCATCGACCCTCCGTCCGCCGACGTCACCGCGCACGTGGTGGAGATGCTCGCCTACGAGGGGCTCTCGCACGACCCGCGCACCCGCCGGGGCATCGAGTGGCTGCTCGCGGAACAGGAGGCGAACGGCTCCTGGTTCGGGCGCTGGGGAGTCAACTACGTATACGGAACAGGGTCGGTGGTGCCCGCGCTTGTCGCCGCGGGACTGCCCGGTTCACATCCGGCGATCCGCCGGGCCGTGGCCTGGCTGGAGACCGTGCAGAACGAGGACGGCGGCTGGGGCGAGGACCTGCGTTCCTATCACGACGTCGCCGAGTGGAGCGGTCGTGGTGCCTCGACGGCCTCCCAGACCGGGTGGGCGCTGCTCGCGCTGCTCGCGGCGGGGGAGCGGGACTCCAAGGCCACCGAGCGCGGGGTCGCCTGGCTCGCGGAGACCCAGCTGGCGGACGGCTCCTGGGACGAGCCGTACTTCACCGGCACCGGGTTCCCGTGGGACTTCTCGATCAACTACCACCTCTACCGCCAGGTCTTCCCGCTCACCGCGCTCGGCCGGTACATCCACGGCGAGCCGCTAGCCGAGGCCAAGGGGGGCTGATGGACAGCAAGCCTGCGCCGGCCCCGCTCCTCATCGCCTGCGCGCTCGGCATCGAGCACCTCGCCCTGCGCAGCGGCGACCGAGGCGGTGCCGACGGGCCCGTCACCGTGCTGCGTACGGGCATGGGCCCCAAGGCCGCCGAGCGCTCGGTGACGCGGATCCTCGCGGACCCGGCGCTGCGCGAGGCGGCGGTCCTGGCCACGGGATTCTGCGCGGGGCTCGCCCCGGGCATGCACCCCGGGGACCTGGTCGTCGCCGAAGAAACCCGGGACCCGCGCGGCATCACGCCGTGCGTGGGTACCGAGCTGCTGGTCAAGGAACTGGTGCGTGCCCTGCCCGGGCGCACCGTCCACACGGGGCCGCTCATCGGCTCCGATCACGTCGTCCGCGGTCACGAGCGGTCGGGTCTGCTCGCGACCGGCGCGATCGCGGTCGACATGGAATCGGCGTCCACGCTCCACAGCGCCGTGCGCACGGGCGCGCGCCCGGTTGCGGCCGTACGGGTGGTCGTGGACGCTCCAGAACATGAACTCGTCCGAATCGGGACGGTGCGCGGTGGAATATCAGCTTTCCGTGTTCTTCGTGCCGTCCTTCCCGCTTTTTTTGAATGGCACCGTTCTTTGCTGCTCCCTCGGAGGTGAGCCAGATGGCCATGCCGCTTCGGCAGTCCATGAAGGTCGCTGCATACCTGTTTGAACAGAAGCTCAGGAAGCGGGACAAGTTCGCGCTGATCGTCGAGCTGGAACCCCTCTTCGCATGCAACCTCGCGTGCGAGGGCTGCGGGAAGATCCAGCACCCCGCCGGGGTGCTGAAGCAGCGGATGCCCGTGGCCCAGGCCGTGGGCGCGGTGCTCGAATCCGGTGCGCCGATGGTCTCCATCGCTGGCGGCGAGCCGCTGATGCACCCTCAGATCGACGAGATCGTGCGGCAGTTGGTGGCCAAGAAGAAGTTCGTCTTCCTCTGCACCAACGCGATGCTGCTGCGCAAGAAGATGGACAAGTTCAAGCCCTCGCCGTACTTCGCGTGGGCCGTGCACATCGACGGGCTGCGTGAGCGGCACGACGAGTCCGTCGCAAAGGAAGGCGTCTTCGACGAGGCGGTCGAGGCCATCAAGGAGGCCAAGCGGCGCGGCTTCCGGGTCACCACCAACTCGACGTTCTTCAACACCGACACCCCGCAGACCATCATCGAGGTCCTCAACTTCCTCAACGACGACCTGAAGGTCGACGAGATGATGCTCTCGCCCGCCTACGCCTACGAGAAGGCTCCCGACCAGGAGCACTTCCTCGGCGTCCAGCAGACCCGCGAGCTGTTCAAGAAGGCCTTCGCGGGCGGCAACCGGCGCCGCTGGCGGCTCAACCACAGCCCGCTCTTCCTGGACTTCCTGGAAGGCAAGGTCGACTTCCCGTGCACGGCCTGGGCGATCCCGAGCTACTCGCTCTTCGGCTGGCAGAAGCCCTGCTATCTGATGAGCGACGGGTACGTGCAGACGTACAAGCAGCTCCTGGAGGAGACCGACTGGGACGCGTACGGCCGCGGCAAGGACGACCGGTGCGCGAACTGCATGGCGCACTGCGGTTACGAGCCGACCGCCGTGCTCGCCACCATGAGTTCCCTCAAGGAGTCGCTGCGCGCCTCCCGTGAGACCTTCACGGAAAGCCGCGGGTGACGTCATGACCGCCGTTTCCTTGGGCCTCCCCGAGGTGCCGGTCCGACCGATCGCGGAGCGCCGTGTTTCGCGGCAGATCCAGGTCGGACCGGTGGCGGTCGGGGGCGGAGCGCCTGTTTCCGTGCAGTCGATGACGACGACGCGTACGTCGGACATCGGCGCCACCTTGCAGCAGATCGCGGAACTCACCGCGTCCGGCTGCCAGATCGTCCGCGTCGCCTGCCCTACGCAGGACGACGCGGACGCCCTCGCGACCATCGCGAAGAAGTCGCAGATCCCGGTGATCGCGGACATCCACTTCCAGCCGAAGTACGTGTTCGCGGCCATCGACGCGGGGTGTGCGGCGGTCCGGGTGAACCCGGGCAACATCAAGCAGTTCGACGACAAGGTGCGGGAGATCGCGCGGGCGGCCCTGGACGCCGGCACCCCCATCCGGATCGGGGTCAACGCAGGGTCGCTCGACCAGCGGCTGCTGAAGAAGTACGGCAAGGCGACGCCCGAGGCGCTCGTCGAGTCGGCGCTGTGGGAGGCGTCGCTCTTCGAGGAGCACGGGTTCCGGGACATCAAGATCTCGGTGAAGCACAACGACCCGGTGGTCATGGTCAACGCGTACCGGCAGCTGGCGGCGCAGTGCGACTACCCGCTGCACCTCGGTGTGACGGAGGCAGGACCGGCCTTCCAGGGGACCATCAAGTCGGCCGTCGCCTTCGGGGCGTTGCTCAGCGAGGGCATCGGGGACACCATCCGGGTCTCCCTGAGCGCACCGCCCGCAGAGGAGTGCAAGGTCGGCATGCAGATCCTGGAGTCGCTGGGGCTGCGGGAACGGCGCCTGGAGATCGTCTCGTGCCCGTCCTGCGGGCGCGCCCAGGTTGATGTGTACAAGCTGGCCGACGAGGTCACGGCCGGTCTGGAGGGGATGGAGGTCCCGTTGCGCGTCGCGGTCATGGGCTGCGTCGTCAACGGTCCCGGCGAGGCGCGGGAGGCGGACCTGGGGGTCGCCTCCGGCAACGGCAAGGGACAGATCTTCGTCAAGGGCGAGGTCATCAAGACCGTGCCCGAGTCGAAGATCGTGGAGACCCTCATCGAAGAGGCGATGAAGATCGCCGAGCAGATGGAGAACGACGGCGTCGCGTCAGGCGAACCTGCCGTCACCGTGAGTTGATCAGCACGGACCGAGAGGGGGCCCGAGCGTGACGATTCTGGAGAGCATCCGGGGACCACGCGACCTGAAGGCGCTGTCCGAGGCGGAGGTCGGTGAACTGGCCGATGAGATCCGGGAGTTCCTGGTGCACGCGGTCGCAAGGACCGGCGGTCACCTCGGGCCCAATCTGGGGGTGGTGGAACTCTCCATCGCACTCCACCGGGCCTTCGAGTCGCCCGTCGACCGCATCCTGTGGGACACCGGCCATCAGAGCTACGTACACAAGCTGCTGACAGGACGTCAGGACTTCTCCAAACTGCGCGGCAAGGGCGGCCTGTCCGGCTACCCGTCGCGTGAGGAGTCCGAGCACGACATCATCGAGAACAGCCATGCCTCCACGGCGCTCGGCTGGGCGGACGGCCTCGCCAAGGCCCGCCAGGTGCAGGGCGAGAAGGGCCACGTCGTCGCGGTCATCGGCGACGGCGCGCTGACCGGCGGCATGGCGTGGGAGGCGCTGAACAACATCGCCGCCGCCAAGGACCGGCCGCTGATCATCGTCGTCAACGACAACGAGCGCTCGTACTCGCCGACCATCGGCGGTCTCGCCAATCACCTGGCGACCCTGCGTACGACGGACAGTTACGAGCAGATCCTCGCCTGGGGCAAGGACGTACTCCTGCGCACGCCGGTCATCGGGAACACCGTCTACGAGTCGCTGCACGGCGCGAAGAAGGGGTTCAAGGACGCTTTCGCCCCGCAGGGCATGTTCGAGGATCTGGGGCTCAAGTACGTCGGGCCGATCGACGGGCACGACGTGGGGGCGGTGGAGTCCGCGCTGCGACGGGCGAAACGGTTCCACGGGCCGGTTCTCATCCACTGCCTGACGGAGAAGGGGCGCGGCTACGAGCCCGCGCTCGCACACGAGGAGGACCACTTCCATACCGTCGGCGTGATGGACCCGCTCACCTGCGAGCCCCTCGCGCCCTCCAACGGGCCTTCCTGGACCTCGGTGTTCGGCGACGAGATCGTCAGGATCGGGGCGGAGCGGGAGGACGTCGTGGCGATCACGGCGGCCATGCTGCATCCGGTGGGGCTCGCCAAGTTCGCCGAGAAGTTCCCCGATCGGGTGTGGGACGTCGGCATCGCCGAGCAGCACGCCACGGTGTCCGCGGCGGGCCTTGCCACCGGCGGACTGCATCCCGTCGTCGCCGTCTACGCGACCTTCCTCAACCGGGCCTTCGATCAGCTCCTGATGGATGTGGCACTGCACCGGTGCGGCGTGACCTTCGTGCTGGACAGGGCCGGAGTCACGGGTGTCGACGGCGCCTCGCACAACGGCATGTGGGACATGTCGATCCTCCAGGTCGTGCCGGGGCTCAGGATCGCCGCGCCGCGCGACGCCGACCAGCTGCGGGCGCAGCTGCGGGAGGCGGTCGCCGTCGACGACGCGCCGACGATGATCCGCTTCCCGAAGGAGTCGGTGGGGCCGGCGATTCCGGCGGTCGACCATGTGGGCGGGATGGACGTCCTGCACAGGGGGGAGCGGCCCTCGGTGCTCCTGGTGGCCATCGGAGTCATGGCACCGGTCTGCCTCCAGGCCGCCGAACTGCTCGAAGCCCGCGGAATCGGGTGCACCGTCGTCGACCCGCGCTGGGTCAAGCCGGTCGATCCCTCGCTGCCGGGGCTCGCCGCCGAGCACCGCCTGGTGGCCGTCGTCGAGGACAACAGCCGGGCGGCCGGGGTCGGCGCGGCGGTCGCGCTGGCGCTGGGGGACGCCGAAGTCGACGTACCCGTACGGCGGTTCGGCATTCCGGAGCAGTTCCTCGCGCACGCCAAACGTGGTGAGGTGCTGGCCGACATAGGTCTCACGCCCGTGGAGATCGCCGGTCGGATCAGCGCCGGTCTGGCAGTCAAGGACGAGCTGTCCAAGGAGAAACAGGAATGACCACGCCTTCCGGGAAGCAGGAGTTCGACCTCGGCGCGCTGCTCGCCGAACGCGGGGCCGAGCGCTACGAGCTGCACACCAAGTACCTGAACCACCAGCTCCCGCGCATGCTGCACACCATCGGCTTCGACAAGGTGTACGAGCGGGCCGAGGGCGCGCACTTCTGGGACGCGGACGGGGAGGACTACCTGGACATGCTCGCCGGGTTCGGGGTGATGGGCCTTGGCCGACATCACCCCGTGGTCCGCAAGGCGCTGCACGACGTTCTCGACGCCTCGCTCGCCGACCTCACCCGCTTCGACTGTCAGCCGCTGCCCGGACTTCTCGCGGAGCGGTTGCTCGTCCACAGCCCGCACCTGGACCGGGTGTTCTTCGGCAACAGCGGTACGGAGGCCGTCGAGACCGCGCTGAAATTCGCCCGGTACTCGACCGGGAAACCGCGGATCCTGTACTGCTCGCACGCCTTCCACGGGCTGACCACCGGGTCGCTGTCCGTGAACGGCGAGGACGGTTTCCGGGACGGCTTCGCACCGCTGCTGCCCGACACGGCCGTCCCGCTCGGTGATCTCGACGCCCTGGCAGGGGAGTTGAAGAAGGGTGACGTCGCCGCCCTCATCGTCGAACCCATCCAGGGCAAGGGGGTGCACGAGACACCGCCCGGATATCTGCGCGCCGCCCAGGAGTTGCTGCACAAGCACAAGGCGCTGCTCATCGTCGACGAGGTGCAGACGGGTCTTGGGCGGACCGGGGACTTCTACGCCTATCAGCACGAGGAGGGTGTGGAGCCGGACCTGGTGTGCGTGGCCAAGGCGCTGTCCGGCGGCTATGTGCCGGTCGGTGCCACGCTGGGCAAGGACTGGATCTTCAAGAAGGTCTACTCGTCCATCGACCGGGTCCTCGTGCACTCGGCGAGCTTCGGGTCGAACGCACAGGCCATGGCGGCGGGGCTCGCGGTGCTCTCGGTCATGGAGAACGAGCAGATCGTGGCCAACGCCCGGGCCACGGGAGAGCAGTTGAAGTCCCGGCTCGCGGCGCTCGTGGACAAGTACGAGCTGCTGAGCGACGTACGCGGCCGGGGGTTGATGATCGGCATCGAGTTCGGGCGGCCCAAGTCCCTGAAGCTGCGCAGCCGCTGGACGATGCTGCAGGCCGCGCGCAAGGGTCTGTTCGCGCAGATGGTGGTCGTACCGCTGCTGCAACGGCACCGCATCCTCACCCAGGTCTCCGGCGATCACCTGGAGGTGATCAAGCTGATCCCGCCGTTGGTCGTCGACGAGCGGGACGTGGACCGCTTTGTGGATGCCTTCACGGCCGTGATGGACGACGCGCACGGCGGCGGCGGACTGATGTGGGACTTCGGGAAGACGCTGGTGAAGCAGGCGGTGGCGAACCGCTGAGAGAGCGGGCGGTGGCGGACCGCTGACAGAGCAGGCGGTGGCGCACCGGAAAGAGCGGGCGATGGCGAACCGTCGGGTTTTTGCCTCTGAGGTAAGAAATTTGCCCCAGAGGTAAGGTTCGGGCTCAATGGAGGCATGAGCACCGCCGAGGGTTCGAACCCTTCCCCGCAGAGGGCCGCCGACGACCTCCATGTCGTCGCACCCCAGCTGCGTGAGCTGCGCCGCCGTGCCTCACTGACCCTGGAGGCCGCGGCCCGCGCCGCCGGGCTCTCGCCCGCCCACCTCTCGCGCCTGGAGACCGGGCAGCGCCAGCCCTCACTGCCGATGCTGCTCGCGCTCGCTCGTATCTACGGTACGACCGTCTCGGAGCTGCTCGGCGAGACGGTCGCAGAGCGGGACGCCGTGGTGCGTGCCGCCGACATGGAGCCGACAGCGGCGGGCGGCTGGACCTACTGGCAGGCCGGCGCCTCCGGGCGCGGGATGCAGGCCCTGCGGGTGCATGTCCCGTACGGCTCGCAGGGCGACATCGTGCGGGTCCACCCCGGCGAGGAGTGGCTCCATGTCCTGAGGGGGCGGCTGCGGCTGCGCCTCGGTGACACCGCGCAGGTGCTCGCGCCGGGAGACAGCGCGCACTTCGACTCGCTCACCCCGCACCGCATCGCCGCCGCCGATCGGGACGGCGCCGAGCTCCTCTTCGTACACACCCTGCTGCAGAGCCCCACCGCCGCGCTGTGCCTCGGCCCGGTGACGGGGCACCCCACCCTGGGAGAGACACCATGACCGAACCGACGGAATCCGGCCCTCGCCGTGACATGGACGACAGGCTCCCCCGCGCTCTGTGGGTGCGGCTGATCATCTACGTGGCCGTCGGCCACCTCTTCGCGGCCTTCGTGTACCTGCTGTTCACGCTGGGCGCGCAGAACCAGTAGGGGCCGCTCGGAGGGGACCAGGAGGCCTTCGTCAGTCGAGGAGCCGCTCGCGCAGGCGGTCCCGCAGCTCCGGGGTGATCCGCAGCGCCTGCTCCAGATAGGCGTCGACTCCGCCCCAGGCCTCCTCGATCGTCTCGAAGGCCGCCGTCAGGTATTCGGCGCGCGCATCGAACAGCGGGCTGAGCAGCTCCATGACCTCCGGGGAGTACGCCGAGGCGGAGGCGCTGCTGCGGTGGACCTTGTAGCGCCGGTGCGCGGCGTTCGATTCCAGGTAGTCGGCCACGATGGCATCACGCTCGACGCCGACGGCGAGGAGCGTGATGGCTATGGAGAGGCCCGCGCGGTCCTTGCCCGCGGCGCAGTGCATCAGGGCGGGCACGCTGTCCTCGGCCAGGGAGTGCAGCACCTGGGAATGCTCCGCGGTGCGCTGCTTCACGATGGCGCGGTAGGAGTTGATCATTCGGTTCGCCCCCTTGCCGTCCGCGAGGAGCGCGCGCAGCTGGTCGAGATCGCCGTCGCGGACCATCTTCCAGAACTCGGCGCCGTCGGCCGGGTCGGTCAGCGGAAGATTCACGTTCCGCACGCCCGGCAGCTCGACGTCCGGACCCTCCAGCTTCTGGTCCGAGGCATTGCGGAAGTCGAAGACCGTGTGCAGGCCGAGGGAGGCGAGGAACGCGGCGTCCTCATCGGTGGCGTGCGCGAGGTGGCCGCTGCGGAACAGCACCCCGTACCGCACCCGTCGGCCGTCCACGGTGGGCAGACCGCCCACATCGCGGAAGTTGCGCACTGCGGCCAGTTCGGGCTCGGTCGACGGGATCTGCTGCGTCACGGGAACTCCTCCCAATAAACCGTCGGCGCTGCTCGGCGTCGCCCGCCGACGGACGTTGCGCTATCGACGATACGACATGGGTACCTGGGGCAATGAGTTGTCCACAGGCGCCGTCTTCGCAGGTGCGGAGGCGTTGCCTCCAGGGCACGGAGCGCGTGATGATGTTGGTACCTGATCGCACCTGTTCGTATCTGTGGGGGATTGATGACGGAGATCGGCGCGGACGGTCGTACCTGGCTTCTTTCGGGGCCGACGAGCAGCTATGCACTGCGGCTCACCGAACTCGACGAGCTACTGCATCTCCACTGGGGCCCGCGCATCACGCTCGCCGACGCCGAGGCGCTGGCCGCCCTGCCGGCACCCCAGTACTGGCCGTTCGAGTCCCCGCTCGACGGGCGCGAGGAGTACCCCGTCGAGGGCGGCCCCCGCTTCGCACGCCCCGCCCTGTCCGTGCGGACGGACGAGCGGCGCGGGACCGAGTGGCGCTTCGAGGAGTACGAGGCGGACGGGGACGAGCTGCGGCTGCGCTTCTCCGACTCCGGGCTCGGCATCACCCTCCACTACCGGATGCGCGGCGATGTCGTCGAGCGCCGGGTGAGCCTTGTCAACGAGGGGCCCGCTCTGGAGCTGCTGCGCGCCGACTCCGCGACCTGGACGCTGCCCGAGCGTGACGGCTGGCGGCTGTCCCAGCTGCACGGGCGGTGGGCGGCCGAGTCCCGGCTCGTACGATCGCACCTCACCTACGGCGAGAAGGTCATCGGCAGCCGACGCGGGCACACCGGGCACCAGCACCTGCCGTGGGTCGCGCTCGACAGCGAGGCGACCGAGGAGAGCGGCGAGGTGTACGGGTGCGCGCTCGGCTGGTCGGGCTCGTGGCGGATCTCCGTGGCCCAACTCCCCGACGCGCGCGTGCAGATCACCGGCGGCGCCGGGTACGACGACTCGGGGCTGCTGCGCCTGGAGCCGGGGGAGTCGTTCACCACGCCCGTCTTCGCGGGCCTCTGGAGCGACGGCGGCTTCGGCGGGGCGAGCCGCGCCTGGCACGCGTACCAGCGCATGTACGTCATCCCGGACGTGGACCAGGACCGGCCCGTGCTCTACAACTCCTGGGAGGCCACCGACTTCGGCATCTCGGAGGACCAGCAGCGCAAGCTCGCGCGGCGGGCCGCGGCCATGGGTGTCGAGCTGTTCGTGGTCGACGACGGCTGGTTCGGGGCGCGCACCAGCGACCGCGCGGGGCTCGGCGACTGGACGCCCAACCCGGACCGCTTCCCGGCCGGCCTGAAGCCGCTCGCCGAGGACGTACACGCGCTGGGTATGCGGTTCGGCATCTGGGTCGAGCCGGAAATGGTCAATCCGGACAGCGAGCTGTACCGCGCGCACCCCGACTGGGTGCAGTTCCAGCAGGGGCGAACCAGGACGGAGTACCGCAATCAGCTCGTACTGAATCTCGCGCGCCCGGACGTCCAGGAGTACCTGTGGGAGCAGCTCGACGGACTGCTCTCCAGCGCCCCCATCGACTACGTGAAGTGGGACTTCAATCGCTGTTTCACGGATGCGGGTTGGCCGGGCGAGCGCTATCCGCAGAAGCTGTGGGTGGCGCACGTGGAGGCCCTGTACGGCCTTCTGGACCGGCTGCGGGCCGCGCACCCCGGTGTCGCGTTCGAGTCCTGCTCGGGCGGTGGCGGCCGTATCGACCTGGGTGTCATGGCCCGTACGGACCAGGTGTGGACCTCCGACAACACCGACCCGCTCGACCGGCTCGCCATCCAGGACGGCTTCAGCCAGATCCACCCGGCCCGGATCATGGCCGCCTGGGTCACGGACAGCCCGAACACGCAGCTCAACGGGCGGGTCAGCTCGCTGCGCTTCCGGTTCGTGAGCGCGATGGCCGGGGTACTCGGCGTCGGCGGCGACCTGAGTGAGTGGAGTGAGCAGGAGCTCGCCGAAGCGCGGGACTGGGTGGAGCTGTACAAGGAGATCCGGCCCGTCGTGCAGCGCGGTGACCTCTACCGGCTGCGGCCCCCGGAGGGTGGGCTGAGCGCGGTGCAGTACGTCCATGGCGACGAGGTCGTCGTCCTCGCCTGGCTCCAGGCCCAGCGTCACGGTGAGCCGGTCGCGCGGCTCCGGCTACGCGGACTCGACCCGACACAAGCGTACGAGTGCCGCGAAACGGGCGAAATGCACAGAGGTGCGGTACTGCTGCATCACGGGGTGAGGGCGGGGCTGCGCGGGGATCTCGATGCGACGGTTATCCGCCTGCGTCGCATGTGACTGTTCTGTCCGAATTAGCTGCTTCATTACAACTGGCCCTGGAATAAGGTGCCGTGGGTCGACGTGCGTGAGCAGCGTCATATTCGTGACGATGTGTTGCGACGCCTTTTTGTCAACCTGCCCGAATTCCCGGGCTATTTGAGAGGCCGGAAAGGTCATCGGTCCACAGAGGGTGACGGGAATTCCGGCATGGATCAAGGGGGTCACGCCCACAGAAAGTCCACATGGTTGTCGACGCGCTCTCATTTCGCTTACGTTCGCCCTCAATCCGGACGGACGCCCAATCCTGCCGCCGCCCGGAATCCGCACTCACCCGTATGTGGCAGGAGCGGGGGACCCACAGGTAAGACGCCTGTTCCGGTCTCCGGAACGGCTAGGGGTATAGCCGCGCAGCAGCGCGGCCGGGCATCTCCAGCCCGCACCCGACAGCTCACCTCGCAGGCGCCGGAGAGGAATTCGTCATGCCCGCGAAGGGTAAGCACCGCCGTCCCAAGTCCCAGCGTTTCACGCGCTCGATCGCCGTTGCCGGAACGGGTGGCGCCGCGCTCGCGCTGCCGCTGATGGGGGCCACCGGTGCCCATGCAGCGACTCCGACGGCCACGGTTTCCTCGACTCAGGAAAAGGCCGCGACGGCTCAGGAAAAGGCCGCCACTTCTGCTCCGGCCGCCGCCAAGAAGACCGCGACGAAGACCTACGCGGTAAAGGCGGGCGACTCTCTTTCGAAGATCGCCACCGACCAGAGTGTCAGCGGCGGCTGGAAGAAGCTGTACTCGGACAACCGCAAGGCTGTCGGCGAGGACCCGGCTCTGATCCACCCCGGCCTGAAGCTGACGATCGGCAAGAAGGCCGCGTCGAGCGGCACCACTGAGTCGTCCGCCAAGTCGAAGTCGTCCACCCAGTCGTCCAAGTCTTCCGAGTCGTCCACCAAGACGGCCGCCGAGACCACGACCCCGGCGACCGACACCGCCAGCAGCTCCGGCTACACCCTGCCGGTCGAGGGTGCCACCGTCGGCACCGCCTACAAGACCGCGGGCAGCATGTGGTCCAGCGGCTACCACACCGGCGTGGACTTCGTGGTCCCGACCGGCACCACCATCAAGTCCATCGCCGCGGGCACCGTCGTCTCGGCGGGCTGGGGCGGCGCGTACGGCAACCAGGTCGTCATCCAGCACACCGACGGCCAGTACTCGCAGTACGCCCACATGTCCTCCCTCTCCGTCTCGGCGGGCCAGACCGTGACCGAGGGGCAGCAGATCGGCCTCTCCGGCGCGACCGGCAATGTCACCGGACCGCACCTGCACTTCGAGATCCGCACGACGCCGGACTACGGCTCGGACGTGGACCCGGTCGCGTACCTGCGCGCGCACGGTGTCACCGTCGGCTGACGCCTCTCCCTTACCTCCGAAGGCCGGACCCCACGATCCCCGGGGTCCGGCCTTCGGTGTTTCGTGGCCGACGGACCGCGTTCCTTCGGATTCATGAGCGGCACATTGCGGTCTTGTGGACAGCCCGGACGAGGTGTCGACAGACGTGCCGCGGTGGCCGCACAGTGATCTCCGTAAGCGCTTTCTACTCCGCGCGGAGGTCCGCTTTCCCGTGACGACCACTCGTAGAACCTTCGGAGCCCTGGCCGCCGGTGCCGCCCTCGCGGCGCTCGTCCCGGCCACCGCCGCGAGCGCCTCGCCGCGCTACCGTCGGGGCCGGCTCCTCGCCCACGACAGCTTCCGGCACGGACTCGGTCATTGGGCCGCCGAGCTGGAGAACGGCGGCACGGTCACGGCCTCGCGCGGTGTCCTGGACATCGACGTGCCGGCCGGCGCGACGGTCTGGTTCAGACGGAAGCTCGAAGGGCCGTACGTCATCGAGTACACCGCGACGCCGGTCTCCGCGGGCGGTGTCAACGACCGGGTGTCCGACCTGAACAACTTCTGGAACGCCGTCGACGTCCGCTCCCCGGCGGACCTCTTCGCCACGCCTCGGGGCGGCGCGCTCGCGGAGTACGACTACTTGAAGACGTACTACGTCGGATACGGCGCCAACACGAACACGACGACGAGGCTGCGCCGTTACGTCGGCGAGGCCGGCGTGCGTCCACTGATCCACGACTACACGGAGCCGCTGCTCACGGCGAACGAACCGAACCGGGTGCGGATCGTGTCGGACGGCTCCACCGTCCAGTGGTGGAACAACGGGCGGCTGGTCTTCGACTACAGCGACCCGGAGCCGTACACGAGTGGGCACTTCGCGTTCCGCACCACCTGGAGCCACTTCAGGATCACGGACTTCCAGGTATGGCGGCTGTTCAACCGCCCCTGACAGGCCCTTATTCCGAGCTTGACCCAGACTTTATGAGTGGCTTATCTCACCACACGTCAACCCCTTCCTACGGTCGCGTAGCTCACACCCGAAGGTGAATCATGGGCCGATGTGGCAGACGATTCGAAGAGTGTCAACAGATCAGTGATCGGGTCGTACGTGGCGGTGGGGGACAGCTTCACCGAGGGCGTCGGCGACCCCGGGCCTGACGGGGCCTTTGTCGGCTGGGCCGACCGGTTCGCGGTACTTCTCGCGGACCGGCAGCCCGAGGGCGACTTCAACTACACCAATCTCGCCGTGCGCGGCAAACTGCTCGACCAGATCGTCGAGGACCAGCTCTCGCGGGCGAAGGAGCTCGCGCCCGACCTGGTCTCCTTCTGTGCGGGCGGCAACGACATCATCCGGCCCGGCGTCGACCCCGACGAGGTCGCGGAGCGTTTCGAGCGCGCGGTCGCCGATCTCACCTCACATGTCGGCACCGTCATGGTGACGACCGGCTTCGACACCCGTGGCGTGCCCGTGCTGAAGCACATGCGCGGCAAGATCGCCACGTACAACGGGCACATACGGGCCGTCGCCGACCGGTACGGCTGCCATGTCCTCGACCTGTGGTCCCTGAAGACGATTCAGGACCGCCGCGCCTGGGACGGCGACCGTCTGCACCTGTCACCCGAGGGCCACACCCGCGTCGCGCTCCGGGCCGGCCAGGTCCTCGGCCTCGAAGTACCGGCCGACCCGGACCAGCCGTGGCCGCCCCTTCCGCCGCGCGGCACGCTCGAGGCCAGGCGCGACAACATCCACTGGGCGCGTGAGTACCTGGTCCCGTGGATCGGGCGGCGCCTGCGCGGCGAGTCCTCCGGGGATCATGTGGCGGCCAAGGGGACGCTCTCGCCGGACGAGATCAAGACGTGGATCGACGCGGTGGCCTGAACCGGGGCGCGATGCCGGGCTCGACGGCTGAGTGAGGGGTGGTTGGTGGTGCCGGGACCCGGCACCACCAACCACCCCTCGACGTTCCGGAGAAGCGCGTGCCTCAGCGCACCGCCGCCGTCAACGCCTCGCGGTCGAGGCCCAGTTCGCGTGCCAGTGCCTCGTCCACCCACTCGTGGGTCCGCGCTCGCGAAACGGCACCCGCGTACGAGGTCATCTGGACGGCGAGACCGTCGAGCAGCGCCGTGAGCCGCAGGGCCGTGCCGGTGGGATCCGGGCAGCGGAACTCACCCGCGGCCACTCCCTCCGCGATCACCTCGATGATCGCGGCCTTCCACTGCTTGTCGAGGTAGCACGTGACCTCCCGCAGCGCGGGCTCGCGCAGTGCGGCCGCCCAGCCCTCGATCCACAGCCGCCAGCCCTTGGCCTGCCCGGTCGGCGCGTACCAGCGCACCGCGGCCCGCAGCCGTCGCAGCGCCGACGTACGACGGCCGAGCAACTTGCGCAGATGGGCCAGATCGTCCTCGGCCGCGTATGCGAACGCCTCGGCGACCAGCTTCTCCTTGGTCGAGAAGTGGTACAGCACCAGCGCGTTGCTCACTCCGAGTGCCGAGGCAACATCGGCGATCCGTACCGCCGCCACACCACGCGCCTCGATCTGTTCGACGGCGGCGCGCAGCAACTCCTCACGCCGCTCCGCCACGTTCAAACGCACTCTCGCCACGCGGCAACCCTAATCCCTCGCCAGACGTGGTGTCGGAGCCGGGTCTCCATGGTTCGCGCTGGTCGTGCCGGTGGTCCCGCCGTCATGCGTACCAGCCGAACCGCTCCGCGATCACCGGCAGCCGGTCGGCGACGATGGCGTGCGCGGCGGCCCGCGGTGTGATCCCGTCGGCCTCCGCGCGGGCCAGCGTCCGGTCGATGAGGGCGCGCATGGAGCGCCGTGTGTACGCGAACGCCTCGTCCGCGTCCGCGCCGATGTCGCCGAACAGCGTCCACCACCACCAGGCGTTCGTCCCGGAGTTGACCACGACGTCCGGCAGCACGATGACCCCGCGCGCCGCGAGCAGTTCCTCCGCCTCCGCCAGAACCGGCATGTTGGCCGCCTCGACGACCCAACGGGCGGTGATCCGGCGCTGGTTCGCGGTGTCGATCGCGTACGAGACCGCCGCGGGCACCAGCACCTCCGCGTCGACGGACAGCCAGGCGTCGCCCGGCAGTTCACGGTCGGCCGGGCGCAGCGCCGAACGGTCGACCGTCCCGTACGCGTCCCGTGCCGCGAGCAGCGCGTCGACGTCGAGGCCCTCAGGGTTGGCGATCGTGCCCTTGATGTCGGCGACGGCCACCAGCGTGAGTCCCGCGCGCGTGAGGAAGCGTGCCGTGGCCCCTCCCATGGTGCCAAGTCCCTGCACGGCGAAGCGCGTTCCCGCGTACGGCATCCCGGCGCGGTCCAGAGCCGCGAGCACCGACTCGGCGACACCGCAGCCGCCGACCAGCTCGTCGAGCCCGATCCCGTCCACCTCGACCGCGAAGGCGTCCGCGAGCCGCCGTCTGGCCGCCACCTCGTCGTCGAGCAGCGGGTACACGGCCTGGATGGACGAGACGAGCCCCGCCTCCTCGGCGGCCCGGTCGACCAGGTCCTGGGTGAGGCCGAGATCCTCGCCCGTGGTCCAGAAGCTCTCGATGTACGGGCGCATGGCGCGCAGGTAGCGCACCAGAAGGCCGTACGCCGCCGGGTCCTGGGGATCGCAGTCGATGCCGCCCTTGGCGCCGCCGAGCGGGATGTAGCGGCCCTCGGGGTTGTAGTGCAGGGCTTCTTTCATGGTCATCCCCCGGGCGAGCCCCGCGACCTCGTCCAGCGTGCAGCCCGCCCGCATCCGCAGCCCGCCGCTGGCGACGCCCCGTACGAGCCGGTCGACCACGAGGAATCCCTGGTGGCCGGTGACGTGGTCGGTCCAGGTGAGCAGCATCAGGGGGGCGGTCACGGGGGTCTCCTCGGGTACGGCGGTCAGGGGGCTGGAGGGCCGGCGCGAGGCCCACCGCCGTGGGGGTGTCGGAGTCCTCGGTACATGGTGTCTCCAAAGGCGGCCGGATGTACGGGGCCGGACGGTCACAGTACGCCTACTGAACCATCGGTCAGTAACCGAGCTCGCGTCGTGGAACCGAACACGCGTCCGCCCCGTGGACGGCGGAACGCGCGTCCCGTGGCCAGGAAGAAGAGCGGGCGCCGTGGGGTTGTGGAGATACAGGCCATGGGGTCACGGAAATTGTGCTGTGACAGGGCCGACCCGGCGCTGTCAGAGGCGGCGACCATAATGAAAGCCTGACTGACTCCACCTGGAGGTACTGTGACCGGTTTCCGTACCCTGAGCTCCGGGCTCCGCGCGCTGCGGCCCGCCGCCTTCGGCGCGGATCCGGCGGGTGAGCGCCTGGAGCGCATCCGCAGATCGCCGAACTTCGCGGACGGTGTCTTCAAGAACCCGGCGGGTACCCCTCGGCCGGACGGCGCGATGCGCGAGTTCGCGAAGACCTTCTTCCGCAAGGAGGAGCGGGTCCTGCGCGCCCCGGCGGGCACGGTGCCGGTGCACGCCACGACGCTCGCCGACCTGGGTAGGCCCGTGCCCACCGGGCTGCGGCTCACGTGGATGGGGCACTCCAGCGTCCTCGCCGAGATCGACGGGCACCGTGTGCTGTTCGACCCGGTCTGGGGTGAGCGCTGTTCCCCGTTCGACTTCGCCGGACCCAAGCGGCTGCACCCGGTACCGCTGCCACTGGCCGCGCTCGGCCCGGTCGACGTCGTCGTCATCTCGCACGATCACTACGACCATCTCGACCTGCCCACGATCAAGGCCCTGGCCGACTCGGACACGCTGTTCGCGGTGCCGCTCGGTGTCGGCGCCCACCTGGAGCGCTGGGGTGTGTCGGCGGACCGGCTGCGTGAGCTGGACTGGAACGAGTCGACGAAGGTCGGGGGAATCACCCTGACCGCCACGCCGGCCCGCCACTTCTGCGGCCGGGGCCTGCGCAACACCCAGCACACGCTCTGGGCGTCCTGGGTGGTGGCGGGCGATGAGCACCGGATCTACCACAGCGGCGACACCGGCTATTTCGAGGGCTTCAAGGACATCGGCGCCGAGCACGGCCCGTTCGACGCCACGATGATCCAGATCGGGGCGTACAGCGAGTTCTGGCCGGACATCCACATGACGCCCGAGGAGGGCATGCGCGCCCACCTGGGCCTTCAGGGCGGGCGGCCCAGCGGCGTCATGCTGCCGATCCACTGGGCGACGTTCAACCTGGCGGCCCACCCGTGGGCGGAGCCCGGCGAGGGGTCGATCGCGGCCGCGGACGCGGCCGGTGCGCGGGTCGCGCTGCCCCGCCCCGGTGAGCCCTTCGAACCGACGGCCGAGACCGTTCCGTCCGAGCCCTGGTGGCGCGCCGTGGCCGTCACGCCTGAGGGTGGCTGGCCCGCCGCTCAGAAGACCACGGTCAGCACACCGGGTGACGTCGCCGCCGGGACCCCGGAGGGCACCGGGGAGCCGGAAACGGTGCCCGCGGGCTGATTCTCGGATCACGGGGGCTGATTTTTCGATCGACGGCGAGGGCCGGGGAGCGCACTGCTCCCCGGCCCTCGCCGTTTGTTCCCGACCGCTTCTGACCAGCTCTGATCGAATCCGGGCCGCGACGCGAACGTGTGTCCGAGGGTGTTATCGGTCTGTCGTACGAGGCCTCATACCAGAGCGGGACCCTGGCCGTGGGAGTTTGTCAACTGCCCACCGCACATGATGCGTTGCCGACTACTGTCAGTTGCCGTCGGGCGACGCGGGGTCGAATTTTTCGGCTCTCTCGACCGGCACCGCGATGACGCACGACCGAGTCGCGCAGACCTGCGGGAGCCCCAGGGGGCATCCGACCCGTCTCCGACCCGTCAGAGGCCCCCCACCCCCGACGTACCAGTACGAGGACGCCGATGTCTCACCTTCGCGCACCGGCCGCACGCGCAGACCGCCGTGAGGGCGGACGGCACGGACGGCCGGTCGCCCACACCGCACCCTCGCTGCCCGAGACCCACCTGCGGCCCCAGCTGCTGCGCCTCGCGGTGCTGCCGCCGACCGCGGTGGCCCTCAGCGCGTGCGCGGCTGTGCTCTTCACCGTCCGCTCGACCGGCGCACGCCCCACGCTCATCCTGTGGGCCGTGCTCGCGGGCGCCGTGGGCGTGGCGCTCGCGGGCATCGTGATCGCCGCCGTGGCCGCCGACCGCGCCGCCACGTCCGTGCACGAGCGGATAGGCGCCCTGCGCCGCACAACCGCCCGCACCGAGGGCGACCTGCGTGCCCTCGTGGAAGGACTGCGCCGAGGCGAGAGCCCGCCGGCGCGCAAAGCGCGTCGCCAGCCCCCCGCCGACGCCGACGACTTCGAGCTGCTCGCGGCCGACCTCTCGCGCGCCCACGACGGCGCCGTCACCGCCGTCGTACAGGCCGCGCAGCTCTCCAGCCACGCGGGCAGCGAGCAGAAGGTCGAGGTCTTCGTCAATCTGGCGCGGCGGCTTCAGTCTCTCGTGCACCGCGAGATCTCGATCCTCGACGAGCTCGAGAACGAGATCGAGGACCCGGATCTGCTCAAGGGTCTCTTCCACATCGACCATCTCGCCACCCGCATCCGGCGGCACGCCGAGAACCTCGCCGTGCTCGGCGGCGCCGTCTCGCGCCGGCAGTGGAGCAACCCCGTCTCCATGACCGAGGTGCTGCGGTCCGCGATCGCCGAGGTCGAGCAGTACTCGCGGGTGAAGCTGGTGCCTCCGATCGACGGCACCCTGCGCGGGCACGCCGTCGCCGACGTCATCCATCTGCTGGCCGAACTCGTGGAGAACGCCACGGTGTTCTCGGCCCCGCACACCCAAGTGCTGCTGCGGGTCAACCTCGTGACCTCCGGACTCGCCGTCGAGGTCGAGGACCGGGGCCTCGGCATGCCGCTCGGCGAACAGAACAAGATGAACGCCCTGCTCGCCGATCCCGACCAGGTCAATGTCGCCAGCCTGCTCCAGGACGGCCGCATCGGGTTGTTCGTGGTCTCGCAGATCGCCCGGCGGCACGGCATCCATGTGCGGCTGCAGAACAATATCTACGGCGGTGTCCAAGCCGTACTCGTCGTGCCGCAGGCGCTGTTGGGGACGGCGCAGGGCGACCCCGGGGTGCTCACACGGGCGCAGCCCCAGGAGCCGGGCGCGGACCGGCGCCCGCCGGCCAGACCGCAGGCCGTGCAGGCGGGTCCGGTGTCCGCGCCGCCCGGGGGCGTGTCTCCTGTGCCTCGGCAGACGCCGCGGGAGCAGACGCCGCGGGACCAGACGCCGCGGGGCGCGGGGGCCACGGGGCGCAGCGGTCCGGCGCCGCTGCCCGTGCGCGGTAGCCACCTGGAGCGGCCCAACCCGGCGGAGGCCGTGCCCGGCATCCGCCCCGACGACCGGCACGCGGTGACGGAGCACGCGGGCAAGCCACCCACGGCGCGAGGCGGTGCGGTCCGCGGCACCATGGGCAAGCCCCAACTGCCCACGCGGCGCGCCCAGGAACACATCGTCCCCCAGCTGCGTGAGGGGCCCGCGCCCCGACAGGACGCGGAGCACGTCGCCGGTCACGACCCCGGCCTCATGGCGGCGTTCCAGCGGGGGATCGGGCTCGCGGAGGCGGCCCATGCGGAGTCGGCGCGCACCGAGGCTCCGCGGGACCGGGCGCACCTGGACCTGGTGGACACGGGTTCGCTGCCGCCGCTGGAGATGGTCCGGGTGGATGTGCCGATCGTGGGTGCGGGGCGTAGGGACACCGCCGCCATGGACAGCGCCGCCAGGGACTCCGGCCACATGGACTCCGGCCACATGGACACCGCCCCTATGGGTGCGGGCCATAGGGGCACGGAGCACATGGACGTCCCCGATGCTCCGCGCGTTGAGCAATCACACGTGGATGTCTCACATGCGGATGCCTCCCACATGGAGCGACCGCACATGGAGCGACCGCATATGGATGGGCTGCACATGGACGGTGCGGCCCGAGTCGACGGAGTACCCGGAGCGCCCATCGGCGTGGCGCACATAGCCGAAGCGCACACGGCCCATGCGCCCGCGCCGCACGAGGCGCAGGGGGCGCGCGACGCCGCGCCCGCGCCTGCGCCGGGACAGGACTTCACCACCCGGCACGACGGGAGCGCACCGGCCGGATGACCAGTGGCCTCTCCATCCCCACACCCACCCCCTCCGCTCCCACAGACCTTCGTACCTCAAGGAGTCGATCCACCATGGCGAGCGATGCGCCGACCGGCCAGGTATCCGATCTCGACTGGCTGATGAGCGGCCTCGTACAGCGCGTACCGCACACCACGAGCGCGGTACTCCTGTCCTGCGACGGACTCGTGAAGTCGGTCCACGGCCTCGACACGGACAGCGCCGACCACATGGCGGCGCTGGCCTCCGGCCTCTACTCCCTCGGCCGCAGCGCGGGCATCCGCTTCGGGGACGGCGGCGACGTACGCCAGATCGTCGTCGAACTCGACTCGACCCTGCTGTTCGTCTCCACGGCCGGCTCGGGCACCTGTCTCGCCGTACTCGCCGGGCGCGAGGCCGACGCGGCGGTGCTCGGCTACGAGATGGCGATGCTGGTCAAGAGCGTCCGGCCGTATCTGATCACCGCCCCCCGGCAGCCCGCGGCCGAACCCTCGGCGATGAGGCCTTGAGCGTGGCCGCGGCCGGCGACGGGCCCTGGCTCGACGACGCGGCCGGCCGGCTGGTGCGCCCCTACACGGTCAGCAACGGCCGGACCCGGCCCACCACCGCGCTCGACCTCCTGTCGCAGGTCATGGCCACCGGCGCCACCCCCCTCGGCTACCTCGGGCCCGAGCACTCCCAGGCACTCGAACTGTGCCGGGCCCCCGTCTCGGTCGCGGAGATCGCCGCACACCTGAAGCTGCCGGCGGCGGTCACCAAGGTGCTGCTGTCCGACCTCGTCGACTGCGGGGCGCTGACGACGAAGCCTCCGACCTTCCACCACAACCCCACTGACCAGTCTCTTCTGGAGGCAGTGCTCGATGGACTACGACGACAGCTCTGACCCCTTCCCCACCGCACTGAAGATCCTGGTGGCGGGAGGGTTCGGGGTCGGCAAGACGACCTTTGTCGGCGCGGTGAGCGAGATCGCGCCGCTCAGTACGGAGGAGCTGCTCACCACGGTCAGCACCGCGACCGACAGTCTCGACGGCATCGAGAACAAGGTCGAGACGACCGTGGCGATGGACTTCGGCCGCATCACCCTCGATCCGGAACACGTGCTGTATCTGTTCGGAACGCCCGGACAGGAGCGGTTCTGGTTCATGTGGGACGAGCTCTCCGAGGGTGCGCTCGGGGCGGTGATCCTCGCCGACACACGACGTCTGGAGGACTGCTTCGCGGCCGTCGACTTCTTCGAGCAGCGCGGTCTCGGCTTCATCGTCGCGGTCAACGAGTTCGACGGCTCCTACCGTTACGACCCCGAGGAGGTGCGCGCGGCCATCGACCTCGACCCCGGGATCCCCGTCGTGCGCTGCGACGCCCGGATCTCCAGCTCGGGCGTGCAGACCCTGCTCGTCCTGGTGCGGCACCTCCTCGCCCACGCGCCGGCCACGGCGCCGAGCCACGGGGCCCACATGTGAGGCCCGCACCTAACCACGGAGCCCGTGTATGACATCTGCCCCAAGTCGTGGAGTCCGTATATGAGTTATGAGCCCGCGCGTCCTGCCGGTCGTCTGCTGCTGACCCCGCAGGACAAGGACGTCGCCGCCCGGGTGCGGCGGCTGCGCAGGCTGGGCCTGGGGGCGCGCGCGGAGCCTGCCTTCGACGCCTTCGCGGACCGGCTCGCCGAGGTCACCGCCGTGCCGTACTCGATGGTCAACTTCATCGACGAGAACCGGCAGTTCTTCGCGGGCCTGCACACTCCGGACGGCGGTGACCTGGACGGTGGCCTCGGCGGAGAGCTTGGCGGGGAGCTTGGCGGTGGTCCTGGCGTGGGCCGCTATATGGCCCGCGACTATGGCTTCTGCCCCCATGTGGTGGTCCGACGCAAGGCGCTGGTCCTTGAGGACGTCTGCGACTACCCGCGTTTCGCCGGGAATCCGGTCGTCGACGAGATCGGTGTCCGTTCCTACCTCGGCGCCCCGCTGATCGACCACACGGGCATCGTCCTCGGCACGGTCTGTGCCGTCGACATCGAGCCGCGCCCGTGGGGGAGAGCGGGCCTGGAGATCATCAAGTCGATGGCGGCGGAGCTGGTCGAGCAGATCGAACTACGGGAGGGCGGGGGGCTGCCCGAGGGGTGAGGCGCACGGTGGCGTGAAGCAAAGCTGCGGCGGTGCTTAAGAAATCCTCGATGGACCAGGGCGCCGTCGTACGGCAGATTTCTACGGGATCTCACCCCTCTCCCCGGTACGGGCCGGCCGTTCCGGCGTGCCCTGCTTCGGGACCTCACCCACAGGAGCCGTTGCGTGAAGGCGCTGGTCAAGGAGAAGGCGGAGCCCGGGCTCTGGCTCGTGGACGTTCCGGAGCCGCAGGCCGGCCCCGGCGATGTACTGATCAAGGTCCTCAGAACCGGGATCTGCGGCACCGATCTGCACATCCGGTCCTGGGACGGCTGGGCGCAACAGGCCATCAGTACGCCGCTGGTGCTCGGGCACGAGTTCGTCGGCGAGGTCGTCGAGACCGGTCGCGATGTCGCCGACATCAAGATCGGTGACCGGGTCAGTGGCGAGGGCCATCTGGTGTGCGGCAAGTGCCGCAACTGTCAGGCCGGGCGGCGCCACCTCTGCCGTGCCACGGTCGGCCTCGGCGTCGGCCGCGACGGCGCGTTCGCCGAGTACGTGGTCCTGCCCGCCGCCAATGTGTGGGTGCACCGCGTTCCCGTCGACCTCGACGTCGCCGCGATCTTCGACCCGTTCGGCAACGCCGTGCACACGGCTCTCTCCTTCCCGCTGGTCGGCGAGGACGTACTGATCACCGGCGCCGGACCCATCGGCCTGATGGCCGCCGCGGTGGCCCGGCACGCGGGCGCCCGCAACGTCGTCGTCACCGACGTCAGCGAGGAGCGCCTGGAGCTCGCCCGCAAGATCGGTGCGAGCCTCGCCCTCAACGTCTCGAACGCCACGATCGCCGACGGCCAGCGTGAACTGGGGCTGCGCGAGGGCTTCGACATCGGCCTGGAGATGTCGGGACGTCCCGAGGCGATGCGCGACATGATCGCCAACATGACGCACGGCGGCCGGATCGCGATGCTCGGCCTGCCGGCCGAGGAGTTCCCGGTCGACTGGTCCCGGATCGTCACCTCCATGATCACGATCAAGGGCATCTACGGCCGCGAGATGTTCGAGACCTGGTACGCGATGTCGGTCCTCCTCGAAGGCGGCCTCGACCTCGCGCCCGTGATCACCGGCCGGTACGGCTACCGCGACTACGAGGCGGCCTTCGCCGACGCGGCGAGCGGCCGCGGCGGCAAGGTCATCCTCGACTGGACTGTCTGAGACCTTCCCTGGCCGTCTGAGACCTTCCCTGGCCGTCCGAGACTTTCCCTGGCTGTCCGACACTTGCCCGGACCGCTTGAGACTTCTAAGGAACTGATGATGTTCGATTCCGTACGCGACGATCTGCGCACCACCCTCGACGAGATCCGCGCCGCCGGTCTCCACAAGCCCGAGCGCGTCATCGGCACCCCGCAGTCGGCGACGGTGAGCGTCACCGCGGGCGGGCGACCCGGCGAGGTACTCAACTTCTGCGCGAACAACTACCTCGGCCTCGCCGACCACCCCGAGGTCGTCGCCGCCGCCCACGCGGCCCTCGACCGCTGGGGCTACGGCATGGCGTCCGTGCGCTTCATCTGCGGTACGCAGGAGGTGCACAAGGAGCTGGAGCAGCGGCTGTCGGCGTTCCTCGGCCAGGAGGACACGATCCTCTACTCCTCCTGCTTCGACGCCAACGGCGGCGTCTTCGAGACCCTCCTCGGTGCCGAGGACGCGGTCATCTCCGACGCCCTGAACCACGCCTCGATCATCGACGGCATCCGCCTGTCCAAGGCCCGCCGCTTCCGGTACGCCAACCGTGATCTGGCCGATCTGGAACAGCAGTTGAAGGAGGCGGCGGGCGCCAGGCGCAGGCTGATCGTCACGGACGGCGTCTTCTCCATGGACGGGTACGTGGCCCCGCTGCGCGAGATCTGCGACCTCGCCGACCGCTACGACGCCATGGTCATGGTCGACGACTCGCACGCCGTCGGCTTCGTCGGCCCCGGCGGCCGCGGCACCCCCGAACTGCACGGCGTCATGGACCGCGTCGACATCATCACCGGCACGCTCGGCAAGGCACTTGGCGGTGCCTCCGGCGGTTACGTCGCCGCCCGCGCCGAGATCGTCGCGCTGCTGCGCCAGCGCTCGCGTCCGTACCTCTTCTCGAACACGCTCGCCCCGGTGATCGCCGCCGCCTCCCTCAAGGTCCTCGACCTGCTGGAGTCGGCGGACGACCTGCGGGTGCGGCTCGCCGAGAACACCGCGCTGTTCCGCCGCCGGATGACCGAGGAGGGCTTCGACATCCTCCCCGGCGACCACGCGATCGCGCCCGTCATGATCGGGGACGCCGCGAGGGCGGGACGCCTGGCGGAGCTGCTTCTGGAGCGCGGCGTGTACGTGATCGGCTTCTCGTTCCCGGTCGTGCCGCAGGGGCAGGCGCGTATTCGGGTTCAGCTGTCCGCCGGGCACTCGACCGAGGACGTGAACCGGGCGGTGGACGCGTTCGTGGCCGCCCGCGCGGAGCTGGACGCCTGAGCGAGGGCCGTTCCGGTTCGCCCGGCCTGTTTGCCCGACCTGAGAGAATCGGTCGCATGATCGAAGCGCGGCGGCTCCACATCCTCCGTGCGGTGGCCGACCACCGCACGGTGACAGCGGCTGCCGCCGCGCTCTATCTCACGCCCTCGGCCGTCTCCCAGCAGCTGACCGCCCTGGAGCAGGAGACGGGTCACCGGCTCGTGGAGCGCGGCGCGAAGGGCGTACGGCTGACTCCGGCCGGGGAGATCCTGCTCAGCCACACCAACACCGTCCTCGCCCAGTTGGAGCGGGCCGAGGCGGAGCTCGCCGCCTACAGCTCGGGCGCGGCCGGCACGGTCACCGTCGCCTCCTTCGCGACCGGCATCGCCCTGGTCGTGGCCCCCGCGGTGGCCCGCCTCGCCGTGTCGGCGCCCGGCATCCGCATCCGCGTCCAGGACGCCGAGGGCGACGCCAGCCTGCCGATGGTCCTCGACCGGCAGGTCGACGTCGCGGTGGCCGTCGAGTACCGCGGGGCCCCGCCCGCCGACGACCCCCGCCTGACCCACGTACCTCTGTACGCCGAGCCCTTCGACGCGGTCGTCCCGGTCGGCCACCGCCTCGCCGACGCCGACGAAGTGCCGCTCGCGGAGCTGGCCAAGGACACGTGGATCGGCCCGTACCCGGGCAATCCGTGCCACGAGGTAGTGGTCCTGGCCTGCGAGAGCGCCGGCTTCCAGCCCCGCCTCGAACACTCCTCGGACGACTTCCGCGCGGTGGTGGCCCTGGCCTCGGCAGACGCGGGAGTGGCGCTCGTACCGCGCTCGGCACTGCGCGGCATGGACCTCACCGGTGTGGTCGTCCGCCCGGTCGACGGGGTGGCTCCGACGCGGCGGGTCTTCGCGGCCGTACGGCGGGGAGCGGAGGGGCATCCGCTGATCCGGCCGGTGCTGGACGCGCTCCGGGGTGCCGCGGAGGGGTAGCGCGGGCCGCTTGTACGGGCCGGTGCTGCTGTTGCGTGAGGCGCTCAGGCCAACTCCGCTCCCGGTGTTTCTCGGATATGAGATATCGTCCCTTATATGAAACGGCCTGATGGAGACGGTCTTGCCCCGGACCCCGTCGATGCCCGGCTCGCCGCACGCCTCGGGGAGCTCCGGGCCGAACGCGGCTGGTCGCTCGGGGAGCTGGCTGAACGCAGCGGGGTGAGCCGTTCCACCCTGTCCCGGGCCGAGCGCGCCGAGATCAGCCCCACCGCCTCGCTCCTCAACCGGCTGTGCGGTGTCTACGGGCGCACCATGTCGCAGCTCCTCAGTGAGGTCGAGGCGGAGCCCGCGCTGCTGGTGCGCGCCGTCGAGCAGACGGTGTGGGAAGACCGGGACTCCGGCTTCGTACGGCGTTCGGTGTCGCCGCCGCACTCCGGGCTGCGCGGTGAACTCGTCGAGGGACGGCTCGCGGGCGGCTCCGACATCGCGTACGACCGGCCCCCCGTACCCGGCCTGGAGCAGCACATCTGGATCCTGGAGGGAGCGCTGGACGTGACCGCCGGGGATGTCGAGCACCACCTCGGCGTCGGTGACTGCCTACGGCTGCGGGTGTGGGGGCCGACGCGGTTCCGGTGCCCCGGCCCCGACGGCGTACGGTACGCGCTGGTCGTGGTGGAGCCGTGACCGCCGTCTCAAGGCTGAGCGCGCCCGAACTCCTCGCCTGCACCGAGGAGTTGGCCGACCTGCTCGCCGACACTGTGGACGACGGCGCCTCGGTCGGCTTCCTCGCTCCGCTCGACCGCGCCGCGGCCCTGTCCTGGTGGGAGGACCGCGCGGACGCGGTGTCGTCCGGCCACCTCGCCGTCTGGGTGGCACGGACCGAGGGCCGGCTGCTCGGCACCGTGAGTCTCGCCTTCCCCGACAAGCCCAACAGCCGCCACCGCGCCGAGCTCGTGAAGCTGATGGTGCACCGGGCCGGCCGTGGACGGGGCCTCGGCCGCACCCTCCTGACGACGGCCGAACAGGCGGCAGCCGCGGCGGGAGTGACCCTCCTGCACCTGGACACCGAGACCGACAGCCCCGCCGAGTCCTTGTACTGCTCGGCGGGTTGGACCCGGCTCGGGGCGATACCCGACTACGCCGCGACGCCTTCGGGCGAGCTGCGGCCGACCACGATCTTCTACAAGAGGGTCGGGTCGGGGAGTGTCGGCGCAGGTGACAGGTGAGGGGTGGCCGGACTGGGTGGGGCGGTGGGCCGGGGCGATTGTCGGTGCCATTGACTACGGTGCCTCTCATGCCGGATGCCGAAGACGTACGACGTATCGCCCTCTCCCTGCCGGACACGACGGAGAAGATCGCCTGGAGCATGCCCACATTCCGGGTCGCGGGAAAGATGTTCGCCACGCTGCCCGAGGAAGAGACCTCCATCGCCGTGCGCTGCCCGAAGGAGGAGCGGGACGAACTGTCCAGGGCCGAGCCCGGGAAGTTCTGGATCGCCGACCACGAGGCGGGCTTCGCCTGGGTCCGCGTCCGCCTCGCGGCGCTGGAGGACACCGACGAGCTGCGCGACATCCTCGCCGACTCCTGGCGCCAGGCGGCCCCGACCCGACTGCTCGAGTCCTACCCGGAGTTGGGTCTTCCGGCCGTCGACTGAATCTGACCTGACGTTCACCGGAGGACGCCTGCTTCCAGGAAGCCGCTGATCCGCTGCCGCAACGAGCCCGCGTCGAGACCGTGTGCGGTCAGGTGCTCGTCGACCTGCCCGTAACGGCGCAGCTCACGGCGGCCCACGCCCAGGCCGAGGACGCGGTGGGGCACGTCGGCGAGAGCGTCGCCCGCGAAGGCCGTGGACGTGCCGGCCAGGTATGGCTCGACGAGGACGACATCGGTGCCCGCCGCCTCACTGGCCCGGCGCAGCGCGGCCGTGTCGAAGGGGCGGACGGTCGTCGCGTACAGGACGGTGACGTCGAGCCCTTCCGTGGCGTCGAGCACGGCGTCGAGCATCGGGCCGACGGCCAGGACCACCCCGGCGCGCCCTTCGCGGACGGTGATGAAGCGCGCCCCGTCGACCGGAAGCGCCTGCGCGTTGGACTGCACCGACAACCGGACGTACACCTTGTCGTCCCCGGCGGCGATCGCGTGGCGCAGCAGGGTCTCGGCCTCGTCCGGGTGGCCCGGCACATGCACGGTCCAGCCGTCCAGCGTGTCCAGCAGGGCCACGTCGCCGGGGGCCATGTGCGTGTACCCGCCCGCGGGCCAGTCGAAGGACGCGGACGCGCTGACCAGCACCGCGCCCACGTCCTGGTGCCCGAGGTCGAGCTTGACCTGCTCGAAGGGCCGCTCGACGAGGAAACTGGCGAAGGTGTGCACCACGGGCCGCAGCCCGGTCAGCGCCAGTCCGGCACCCGCCCCGACGAGGAGCTGTTCGCGGATGCCGACGTTGATCACCCGCTTCGGGTGCCTGCGTCGAGCCTCCGTGAAGCCGTCCGTGCCGATCTCGGCGAGAACGACGGCGACGCGTGGATCCTCGTCGAGCAGCTGGGTGACGACAGGGGCGAAACGGTCACGCATGGTGTCCATGGGTACTCGTGTCCTTCCAAGGGGCTTACGGAACGGAGAGGTGCGGGACGGGGCACGGCCGAGCCTCAGTCGAGCTTCGGCTCGACCTGGGCGACGACCACCCGCGGACGGCCCGGGTGAGGGGCGGTGAAGGCGGCGTACAGCGCCTCGTGGTCACGGCCGTCGACGGTCGCCGTGGACCAGCCGGCCGCCTCGAACCGCGCGGCGATGCCGCCCGGCCGGGCATGGCTGGCCGAGGAGTTGTCGATCACGACGGTGTGCAGCCGTTCCAGACCGGCCGGACCGGCGTACGCGATCGCCTCGTGGTTGCTGCCCTCGTCCAGCTCGGCGTCGCCGGTCAGCACCCATACGCGCGGTTCGTCCAGCCCCTGCGCCCGCAGCCCCAGGGCCATGCCGACGGCGATCGGCAGCCCGTGTCCCAGCGACCCGCTCCCGATCTCGGCACCCGGCACCAGCACCCGGTCCGGGTGGTGCCCGAGCGGCGAGTCGTACGACCCGAACCCGGGCAGCCACGCGACGGGCACGAACCCCTTGGCCGCCAGCACCGCGTAGTACGCCATCGGCCCGTGCCCCTTGGACAACAGGAACCGGTCCCGCTCCGGATCGCCCATCCGCTCTGGCCCCACCCGAAGCACCCGGTCGTACAGCACCCACAGCGCGTCCAGGGTGGACGTCGCCGCCGGCCCGTGCTTCTCGTCGCCGGTCATCAGCCCCATCAAGTGGGGCAGGTCCGCGTACACGTAGCTCTGTTCCGCTGTCGTCGTCATACAGACGACTCTGCAACCTCAACCAAACTTCAGGTCAACTCGGGACGCGGGCCCTCGTACGACCCGTATAGACGCAGGCCCTCGCATGGCCCGTATAAACGAGGGCGCGATCAGCAGCGCGAGTGCGGTATTGTTTCGATGCACGTTCAGCCGGGGGAAACCCCAGGTCAGACGGCACCGGGACGTGGCGCAGCTTGGTAGCGCACTTGACTGGGGGTCAAGGGGTCGCAGGTTCAAATCCTGTCGTCCCGACGGTGCGAAGGGTCTTCGCAGGCGAGAGCCTGCGGGGGCCCTTTTCGTATGAGGCGTTGCCGATCTTCGGGGTTGAGCACGCCGCTCATAGGCGCCTTCACTCGGAGGCCGGCGAAAATGCTGCTACTGGACCTGGACAAGATCACTGCGGGATTGTCGAAGACCTGGTCGGGGTTTCCGCGGGACTGGGATCGCTCGCTGCGGTCGGGGAATTACCTGGAGACCACCCGGTACAACTACCTGCTGGCGGCCGCGCAGTTGGGCCGCTACCTGGGGGACTGTTCGCCGTATCCGGAGGTGCCTAATCTGGATATGGGCGGGAGAACGCCCTCTACCTCCACTCACAGGGGTGGAACGTCATTGCCAAGGGGCCTGTCCTGCATTCCGCCACCACGGTGGCGCCGGACGGGCGTGGCCATTCCCCTCGCCGCATTCTCCGTCTTGTGATCTCGTCGCCCGCTGGGTGTCACGCGAGCCAAGCGGACTCCTTCGGACGGATGTGCGGGGAGCTGTCGCTGCCGCCTGGCGCGGCCGTGTGGTCCAGGTAGCGGTGCACGAAGTGGATGCTCATCGCGCCTTCGCCGACCGCGGAGGCCACGCGCTTCACCGAGCCGCTGCGGACGTCGCCGGCGGCGAAGACGCCAGGCAGGCTGGTCTCCAAGGTCAGGCAGTCGCGGCCCTGGCTCTGCCATAGTTCGGGAACGGAGCAGGCTTGTGCCTCCGCGCCGGTGAGCACGTAGCCGCGTGCGTCGAGGGCGAGCGCGCCGGACAGCCACTCGGTGTGAGGGTCGGCGCCGGTGAAGACGAACAGGGCCCGCACCTCGAGGTGGCGGTGCTCGCCCGTACGGTGGTCGACCACGGTGACCGCCTCCAGCGCCTTGTCGCCGAGTGCCTCCGTCACCTCGGTGTGCAGCAGGACGCGCACCCGCGGGTGGCGCTCGATCTGATCGATCAGGTAGCGGGACATGTGCGCATCGAGGCTCGGCGCACGGACGAGCAGGTACACCTGCGGTGCGTACCCGGCCAGGAAGAGCACGGCCTGGCCCGCGGAGTTGCCGCCGCCGACAACCGCCACCGGGTCGGTACGGCACTGCTGGGCCTCGTAGACGGTCGCCGAGTAGTGGACGCCCGTGCCCTCCAACGGCTCGATGCCGGGCACATGGAGGCGGCGGTAATGGGCGCCGGTGGCCAGGACGACGGTACGGGCGGTGATCTCGCTGCCGTCGGCGAACCCGACGGCGTAGTGGCCGTCCCGCCGTTCGAGCCGGGCCGCCTCCGCCGGGACACTGATCCGGGCACCGAACTTGCCCGCCTGGAGCACCCCGCGCTCGGTGAGTTCGGCGCCGGAGATGCCGGAGGGGAAGCCGAAGCAGTTCTCGATGCGGGAGGACGTCCCGGCCTGGCCGCCGGTGGCCATCGCCTCGACCACGGTCGTGCCGAGGCCCTCCGAGGCGGCGTTCACCGCGGCGGCGAGACCGGCCGGTCCGGAGCCGACGATCAGGAGATCGTCGCGGCCGTTGCCCGACGGCAGGGGCGGCAGGCCGATCAACCGGGCCAGTTCGGCGTTGCTCGGATTGCGCAGCAGTGTCGTGTCCCGCCAGATCACCAGCGGCGTCTGCTCCGGACCGACCGCGAAGCGGCGCAGCAGCGCCTCGGCCTCCGAGTCCGACTCCAGATCGATCCAGCGGTGCGGCAGCCGGTTGCGGGCGGCGAACTCGCGCAGCCGCCGGGTGTCGGGCGAGTAGCGCGAGCCGATGATGCGGAAACCGGCGCCCTGTCCGACGAGCAGGGCACGGCGGCCCAGGCAGGCGCGCAGCACCACGTCACCGAGGGTGGAGTCCCGGGTCACCAGGTCACGCAGCTGGTCCATGGACAGGGCGAGGATCTCGCCGGGGTCCCTGACCACGGCGGTGTAGAAGGCCACCTGTCCGTTCAGGAGGCCGAGTTCGCCGATGAAGCGGCCAGGGCCGTGCACCCGGAGCAGGCGTTCACCGGGCGTGCCGTAGCCCTCGACGATGGCGACCGAGCCGCTGAGGACGACGTAGAACGTCTCGCACCGCTCGCCCTCCCGGATCAGCACGTCACCGGCGTCCACCGGGCGCCTGCGGCCATGCTGGGCCAGACGGGCCATCGTGTCGTCCGGCAGGCGGGGATAGGCGCCGTAGATGTCGGGGGTCTCGAAGGGGACGCTCTCCTCCGCCTCCTCCGGCACGGGCGCTTCGCCCGTCCGCGTCTCGTCGCCGGGCATCACACGAACGCCTCGTGGACGTAGCACCACCGCCAGTCCTCGCCGGGCTCCAGCGACGCCACGATCGGATGGCCGTCGGCGGCGGCGTGACGGCGGGCGTGCCGGTTCGGAGAGGAATCGCAGCAGCCGACGTGGCCGCAGGTCAGGCAGAGCCTGAGGTGGACCCAGGGGGAGTGCGTGGCCAGGCATTCCTCGCATCCCGGGGCGCGCGGGGTGACGGGGCGTACGAGGGCGAGGTGGGGGTCGGTCCGTACGGTCATGGCCGATCATCCTTTCCCGGCCGGTTCGCGGCCGGCGATCGACTGTTCCACCCACCGCCGCAGGGCAGGGGCAGGTGCGGCACCCGCCTGCCGGGCGATGGTCCGTCCTTTGTCGAGGACCAGCAGCGTCGGTACGGCCTGGACCTCGAACCGCCGCGCCAGGCGCGGGTTCTTGTCGATGTCGACCTTGACCAGCTTGATCGTTCCCGCGAGATCGGCGGCGACCTTCTCCAGCGCGGGGCTCACCATGCGACAGGGGCCGCACCAGGTGGCCCACAGGTCCACGACGACGGGCACGGTGGCCTGCTCGACGACCTCGGTGAAGTCGTCGTCGCCCGCGTCGGCCATCCACGGCAGAGGCTGCTTGCAGTTGCCGCACCTGGGACGGCCCTCGGCGGCCACGGGTACCCGGTTGGTGCGCCCGCAGTGCGGACAGGTGACGTTGGTGGCCTGCACGGTACTCATGCCGCCCTCGCTCCCTTCACGTCCTCGGGCCGGTCGTAGGTGACCACTAGCTCTGCGTGCTCGGCGTCGACGCGCACCGTCGCGCCGTCCTGGACGTCGCCGCGCAGCAGGGCGCGTCCGACCAGTGTCTCGACCTCGTGGGAGATGTAACGCCGCAGCGGCCGGGCCCCGTACACCGGGTCGTAGCCCTGGTGGGCGATCAACTCGCGAGCCGCATCGGTGAGTTCGACGGTGATGCGGCGTTGGGCGAGCCGCTGCCGCAGCTCGTCGAACTGCAGCTCCACGATCCGCTCGATCTGCCGCTCACCGAGCGGCTTGAACAGCACGATGTCGTCGACGCGGTTGAGGAACTCCGGGCGGAAGTGCCCGCGCAGCTCGCCCATCACCAGGGCGCGGGCGTCCGGCTTGATCTCCCCCTCGGCGGTGGCGCCGTCGAGGAGGTGCTCGGAGCCGATGTTGGACGTCATGATGATCACGGTGTTGCGGAAGTCGACCGTGCGGCCCTGTGCGTCGGTGATGCGGCCGTCGTCGAGGATCTGCAGCAGGGTGTTGAAGACATCGGTGTGCGCCTTCTCGATCTCGTCGAACAGCACGACCGAGTACGGCTTGCGGCGTACGGCCTCGGTGAGCTGGCCGCCCTCCTCGTAGCCGACGTATCCGGGCGGTGCGCCCATGAGCCGGCTGACGGTGTGCCGCTCCTGGTACTCGCTCATGTCGAGGCGGACCATGTTCTCCTCGGAGTCGAACAGGGTCCGGGCGAGGGTCTTGGCCAGCTCGGTCTTCCCGACGCCGGTGGGGCCGAGGAAGATGAACGAGCCGATGGGGCGGCGAGGGTCGCGGATGCCGGAGCGGGCGCGGATGATGGCGTCGGTGACGAGCTTGACGGCCTCGTCCTGGCCGATGACGCGCTCGCGCAGGATGTCGTCGAGGCGCAGCAGTTTCTCGCGTTCGCCCTCCTGGAGGCGGGAGACGGGGATGCCGGTCCAGGCGGCGACGATCTCGGCGATCTCCTCCTCGGTGACGACCTCGCGCAGCAGCCGGTTCTGCCCTTGTTTGACGGCCAGTTGCTCCTCCTCTGCGGCGAGTCGGCGCTCCAGGCCCTGGAGGCGGCCGTAGCGGAGTTCGGCGGCGCGGTTGAGGTCGTAGGCGCGTTCGGCCTCCTCCGCCTCGTGGCGGACCTGCTCCAGTTCCTGACGCAGCTCCTGCACGCGGCGGATCGCCTGCCGTTCGGCCTCCCACTGGGCGTGCTTGGCGTCAGCCTCGCCGCGCAGGTCGGCCAGTTCCCTGCGCAGTTCCTCCAGGCGGGCCTTGCTGGCGGGGTCGGTCTCCTTGGACAGGGCCGCGTCCTCGATCTCCAGGCGGGTCACCCGGCGGGTGATCTCGTCGAGTTCGGCGGGCATGGAGTCGATCTCCGTACGCAGCCGGGCACAGGCCTCGTCGACGAGGTCGATGGCCTTGTCGGGCAGGAAACGGTCGGTGATGTAGCGGTGGGAGAGCGTCGCCGCCGCGACCAGCGAGGTGTCCTGGATCTTGACACCGTGGAAGACCTCAAGGCGTTCGCGCAGGCCGCGCAGAATGGAGATGGTGTCCTCCACGCTGGGTTCCTCGACCAGTACCTGCTGGAAGCGGCGTTCGAGGGCGGCGTCCTTCTCGATGTGCTGCCGGTACTCGTCCAGGGTGGTCGCGCCGATCATGTGCAGTTCGCCGCGCGCCAGCATGGGCTTGAGCATGTTGCCCGCGTCCATGGCGCCCTCGGCGGCGCCCGCGCCGACGACCGTGTGCAACTCGTCGACGAAGAGCAGGATCCGCCCCCCGGCGGCCTTGACCTCGCTCAGCACGGCCTTGAGACGTTCCTCGAACTCGCCGCGGTACTTGGCGCCCGCCACGAGCGAGCCCATGTCGAGGGCGAACACCGTCCTGTCGCGCAGGCCTTCGGGGACGTCGCCGCGAACGATGCGCTGGGCCAGGCCCTCGACGATGGCGGTCTTGCCGACGCCGGGGTCGCCGATCAGGACGGGGTTGTTCTTGCTCTTGCGGCTGAGGATCTGGGTGACGCGGCGGATCTCGGCGTCCCGGCCGATGACGGGGTCGAGCCGCCCGGCCCTGGCCTCGGCAACCAGGTCACGCCCGTACTTCTCCAGGGCCTCGTAAGCCACTTCGGGGTTGGCAGAGGTCACGCGCTGGTTGCCGCGGACCTGGGTGAGCGCGCCGAGGAAGGACTCCCGGGTCACGCCATGCTCCTTCAGCAGATGCCCGGCGGCGGTCGCCGAGCCCTCCTCGGCCAGGGCCAGCAGCAGGTGTTCCACGGACACGTACTCGTCCTTGAGGCGTTTGGCCTCCCGCTCGGCCGCGTCCAGCAACCGGGCGAGGCGCTGGGTGACAAAGACCTGGCCCGGCGTCGCGCCCGGGCCGGTCACCTTGGGCCGGCGGGAGAGCTCCTCGCGTACGGCCGCACGCAACTCCTTGGGCTCGGTGCCCGTCTGCTGCAGCAACCGCGGGATCAGGCCCTCCTCCTGGTCGAGGAGGGCGAGCAGCAGATGCTCGCCGTCGACCTCGGTGTGCCCCAGTCGGCCGGCGGCGCTCTGGGCCTCCTGCAGGGCTTCCTGGGACTTCTGGGTCAGGCGGTTCATGTCCATGGTGGTAGATCACTCCTCATGCCTGCACGCCGCAGCGCGGCTTCGAGCAAGCTGATGTGGTCGAGCAGGTCGAGCACCAGACCGATGGATGCGTAGTTCAGGCACAGCCCTGTGCGCAACCGCTGGACGCGGGCCAGGGCGGCCGGAGCCGTGGGAGCGAACACCATCCGTCCGGAGGCGTCGAGGCCGGCGTCCACCAGTCCGAGGGCGACGAACCGACGGATCAGGTCGGGATGGAGGCCTGAGCTGCGGGCCACGGCCTCCAGGGAGAGCACGGGCACTGGCACGATCGCGTACTTCACGCCCACCTCGGTCGTGCGTGCGCGGGACGGGCGGGCCTCGGCCGGTCGGTCGCTCATCAGGTCCTCCTGGGGTCGAACGAGGAGACAGCGGCAAGTTCCTCCAGCAGCTCGCGCTCCCGGTCGCTCAGCCGTGGCGGCACCATGATCCGCAGCTCCGCGTACAGGTCTCCGTTCGCGCCGCGCGGGCCCGGCATGCCCTCGCCGCGCAGCCGCAGACGCCGTCCGCTGGAGGACCCGGCGGGCACGGTCACCTTCGCCGTGGCGCCGCTCGGAGTGGGCACCGGTACGGTCGCGCCCAGCGCCGCCTCCCACGGGGTAACCGGAAGCGTCACGTGGACGTCCCGGCCGTCGAGGCGGAACTCGGGGTGCGGCCGGATCCGCACCCTCAGGTACAGGTCCCCGGCGGGAGCGTCGTCGCCGCTCCCGCGCCCGCCCTCCCCGGCCAGCCGGATGCGCTGCCCGTCGGTGGTGCCGGGCGGCACGTCGACCTGGTAGCGCCGTTGCCCGGCCGGCCCGGCGAGGGTGACCGTACGGCGGCCGCCCCGATAGGCCTCCTCGACGGTGAGTGGCAGTTCGGCCTCCTGGTCGGCGCCGGGCACACGCATCCGCCCGGCACCGCCGAACAGCGAACCGAACAGATCCTCGACGTCGATCCCCTCGCCCTCGAAGCCTGCCGTGGAGTAGCGCGCCCGGGGATCGCCGCCAGCGGTCCACCGGAAGCCGCTGCCGGCTCCGGCGCCGGCGGCGACCCGCTCCTCCCAGTCTTCCGGGACCTTCCGGAAGTCCTCGCCGAAGCGGTCGTACCGGGCTCGCTGCTCCGGATCGGACAGGACGCTGAAGGCCTCGTTGATCTCCTTGAACCGCTCCTCGGCCTGGGGGTCCTTGTTGACGTCGGGGTGGTACCTGCGGGCCAGGGTGCGATAGGCCCGCTGGATCTCGTCCCGGTCGGCGGTACGCGGAACGCCGAGCACCTCGTAGAAGTCGCGTGACATGGACGGTCACTCCCGCTTGGCGACGGTCACGGCGGCCGGCCGCAGCTGCCGCTCGGCCTCCCCGTAGCCGGGTCGCACCACCTGGACCACGGTGTTCGGATCGGCATCGGGATCCTGGACCACGCCGACCACCTCGTGCCGGGACGGGTCGAACGCCACACCCCTCTCTGCGTGGCGCGGGTAGCCCAGCCGCTCCAGGACGTTCACGGCCTGGTCACGCACAGCCCGGACACCTTCGACAATCGCACCGGGGTCGGCGGCCGCGTGGCTCAGGGCAAGTTCCAAGTTGTCGATGACGGGCAGGAAGGCCGCAGCCGTACGGGCGCGTTCGGCCGCGGCCTCCCGCTCCAGCTCCCTGGCGTGGCGTTTGCGCAGGTTGTCGAGGTCGGCCAGGGCGCGGCGCCAGCGGTCCTCGGCCTCTCGCAACGCGGCCGAGGATTCGTCGTCGGGTGTGGCGCTGCCGGTTGCGGCGTCGGGCGACGGCTCGGCCTCCTCGGTCGGCGGTCGAGGCTGTGCAAGGTCCCCGCGCGGCGGCTGTACGGCGCCTTCCGGCGGCGGGTCGGGCTCTCGGCCCTGGGGTGGGATGGGCATGGCGGGCACCTCAGCCCTTGTCGAATTCGGCGTCGATCACATCGTCGCCGCCCTCGGCGCCGCCCGGCGCGGCCCCGGATCCGTCCGGTGAGCCGGTGCCCGCCGGACCGCCCGCGGCGGATCCCGCCTGGTGGGCCGCGAGCCCCGCGAAGACCTGCTGGAGTTCGGATGCCAGCGGCCGGACCTTGTCCACCCCGGCCTCGTTCTTGACCGCCTCGCGAGCCTCGGCCACCAGCATCTCGGCGCGGGCCTTCTCATGTGCGGGTGCGGCGTCGCCGAGCTCGCCGAGGCGCTTTTCGACCTGGTAGGCGATGGCGTCCAGTTCGTTGCGGGCGTCGACTGCCTCGCGCAGGGCCTGGTCCTGGCCGCGGTTGTGTTCGGCCTCCTGGACCATCCGCTCGACCTCGCTGCGGTCCAGGTTGGAGCTCTCGCTGATGGTGATGCCCTGCTCCTTGCCGGTGTCCTTGTCCCGCGCGGTGACGTTGAGGATGCCGTTGGCGTCGACGTCGAAGGTGACCTCGACCTGCGGCTCGCCGCGCGGCGCGGGGCGGATGTCGGTGAGCTGGAACCGACCCAGGACCCGGTTGTCGGCGGCCCTCTCACGCTCGCCCTGCAGGACGACGACGTCGACGGCGGGCTGGTTGTCCTCGGCGGTGGAGAAGGTCTCGGTGCGGCGTACCGGGATGGTGGTGTTCCGCTCGACGATCTTCGTCATCACGCCGCCGCGTGTCTCCACACCCAGCGACAAAGGGGTGACGTCGAGCAGCAGGACGTCCTTGACCTCGCCCTTGAGGACCCCCGCCTGGATCGCGGCACCCAGCGCCACGACCTCGTCGGGGTTGACACTCATGTTGGGTTCCTTGCCGCCGGTCAGCCTCCGCACCAGGGCCTGGACGGCGGGGATGCGGGTGGAGCCGCCGACGAGGATGACCTCGTCGATGTCGCTGTCACTGACCTTGGCGTCGTCCATGGCCTGCCGTACCGGGCCCAGGCAGCGCTCCACCAGGTCGCCGGTGATCTGCTCGAACGTGGACCGCATGATCGTCGTGGTCAGGTGCTTGGGCCCGGAGGCGTCGGCCGTGATGAACGGCAGGCTGATCTGCGTCTGGGTCACCGAGCTGAGCTCGGTCTTGGCCTTCTCGGCGGCCTCGAACAGGCGTTGCAGCGCCTGGGGGTCCTGGCGCAGGTCGATGCCGTTCTCCTTCTGGAAGCCGTCGGCGAGCTGGTCGACCAGCCGGCGGTCGAAGTCGTCGCCGCCCAGATGGCTGTCGCCCGCCGTGGACCGTACTTCCACCACGCCGTCGCCGACGTCGAGGATGCTGACGTCGAAGGTGCCGCCGCCCAGGTCGAAGACGAGCACGGTTTCGTGCTCCTTCTTGTCCATGCCGTAGGCGAGAGCGGCCGCGGTCGGCTCGTTGATGATCCGCAGCACTTCCAGGCCGGCGATCCGTCCGGCGTCCTTGGTAGCGGTGCGCTGGGCGTCGTTGAAGTAGGCGGGCACCGTGATGACCGCCTCCGTGACCCGCTCTCCCAGCTGCTTGGAGGCGTCGTCGGCGAGCTTGCGCAGCACCTGCGCGCTGATCTCCTCGGGCGCGTAGAGCTTGTCGCGCACCTTGAAGCGGGCGGCGGCGCCGTCTCCCTCGACCACGTCGTACGCGACGGCCCTGGCCTCTTCGGAGATCTCGTCGAAGTGCCGGCCGATGAACCGCTTGGCCGAGTAGATGGTGCCCTTGGGGTTGAGGATCGCCTGGCGGCGGGCCAGCTGGCCCACCAGGCGCTCGCCGGTGTCGGTGAAGGCCACCACGGACGGTGTCGTGCGGTTGCCCTCGGTGTTGGGCACGACTGTCGGCTCGCCGCCCTCCCAGACGGCGATCACCGAGTTCGTGGTGCCCAGGTCGATGCCTACTGCCTTGGCCATGAGGAACTCCTTCCGCGACGGACGGTCCCCGTTTGCCCTCGGGGTCGCGCCCGGTCTTCCGCATTCGCTCAGGTGGCGGCGGGACCGCTCCGCGGGAGGCCGCCCTTCCGAGCCCCGCTGCTGGTGCCGGTCCCGCTGCGCAGCTCGGCCGGCAGCTGCACCGCCTCGTCGGTGGCGACGTCGTACCGGCCGGGCTGCGTGCAACTCACCGGGGCGAAGTCCCGGCGGCCACGCTGGGCCGCGTTCACCAGCAGGCCGGACAGAGCGCCGACGAGTGCTCGGAGAACCAGCCCGTACAGGGCGAGTAGCAGTCCCGACACGAGCAGGTCCAGCCGGTTGAGCAACCCGGAGACCCCCCGATCGGTGCCCCGCTCGCCGCGCCGTGCAGCGCGGCCCCGCCATGTCCCATGCGGCCGGTCATCTGCTCCACCAGGCGCACGTCCTGCCTGATGGCCGGCCTCTGGACCGGGAAACCCGGATCGGAAAGGTGATCGACGGCGCGTTCAGCCTCTCGGTAGGTCGTGTACGAGGCGATGGTCCTGCGGGCCTCCTCGTCCATCAGCCAGTCCTTCCTGCCATGGCCACCGATGCTCCAGGCGATGCCTGACAAGCCCAGAGTGGCAAGAGAGCAGCGCGCTCCGCCTGCACCCGGCAGGTCGGAAATCGACGCAGCCGGTCGGTCCACGAGAACAAGTCCCAAATTGGGACAAGTCGCATTTCCTTGCCTAGGCTGGGTGCTCAGGGCTTGCCCAGGCGTGGATCCCGCAACTCGCTCGACGGCCTCCGATGACCGGGGGAAATGGAGTGATCTATGGCCCGCCATCCGTCACAGAGGCTGTCCCCTCACGTCTCCGACCAGGAAGTGGTGCGCCACCCGAGCAACACCGCAGGCACCGAACGGCACGACCCCCGTCCGCTCGCGGCGCTGGACCCACACGGACTGCTGGTGCTGTCCCACACCCTGTTCACCTGCGCGGAGCAGAGTGAGATCGTGCGGTTGGCCATGCGGCATGTCAGTGCCCTTGGGTCCTATCACGCCGAGGCCGGATACCTCGCGACGGGCGACGGTTTGTCCCGCGTACCCGGCCATGACGCGGGAGCATCAACGGTCGACGACACACAGATGAAGGAGTTGGGCGAGGCCGACGGCTCCGTATCCCTTCCAGAGCGGTCCTGGAACTGGGCGTTCGGCCTGCGCGGAGTCGGCGGTCTGCTCGGCTACATCGTGGTTTCCTCCCACTCCCGGCCTGATGAGCATGGGCACATCCTCCTCTCGACCCTCATGGGGCTCACATCGGTGGCCCTGTCACTGGCGGGCACGCGCACCGTGCACCACGACGACGTCGGCGAACTGAGCCGACTCCGCACCGAACGGGACACCGCACTGCGGCAGTTGGACACAATGCGCTCCGAGCTGAATCTGCAGAGGACCGTGCACGAGACTCTCGCCCGTGTCACTGCCCGGGGCGGCGGCGAGGACGCCATCACCCAAGCGCTGTACGAGCTCACCGGGCTGCCGACGCTCATCGAGGACCGGTTCGGCAACCTGAGGTCCTGGGCCGGTCCCGACCGGCCCGACCCGTATCCGGTGCGGTCCCAGACCCACCAGGAAGAGATGCTGCGGCAGGTCGCGCGCGAAGCGGGCCCGGTCAGAGTCAAGGACCGGCTGATCGCCCTGGCCCGGCCGCGCGGCGACGTCCTCGGTGTACTCGCCGTCGAGGACCCCGAGGCGACGGCCAACGAGCACACCATGTTCGCCTTGGATCACGCCCAGCGGTTGCTGGCCCAAGAGCTCATGCATATGCGCGAACTCACCGAGGTCGAACTGCGACTGCGGCGCCAGCTGATCGACGACCTGTTGGAGGGTACTGACGGGAAGAGCGCCTACGCCCGGGCCGAAGCCGTCGGCCATGACCTGCGACGCACCCATTATGTCGTCGTGGTGCATTCGCCGGGCAACGCAGCAAGCGACTGCTTCGCCCGTGCTGTCGAGCAAGCGACGGCCACGACAGCGGCCCGTCCGCTGATCACCCGTCGCGGCGACCAGGTGGTTCTGCTGACCGAAGCGATGCCCAACCACGATGCCGTACACGCGGCGCTGGCCCATGAGCTGGTGACGCCCGACGGAGCGATCGGGGTGAGCACCCGCTGCGACTCTCCGGACAGCGTTCCCCGTTGCTATCAGGAGGCACTGCGGGCCCTGGAGGTGCGGCAGAACTCCCGCCAGCGCAGCGGGACGACGTTCTTCGACAACCTCGGGCTGTACCGGATCCTGGGACCCGGCAACGATCTCCAGGAGCTCGAAGGCTTCGTGCGAGAGTGGCTCGGCCGGCTGATCGACTACGACGCACGGCACGACACGCAGTTGGTGGAGACGCTCACGCGCTATTTCGACTGGGGAGGCAACTACGATGACGCGGCTGTCGCGCTGACGGTCCACCGCAGCACCCTGCGCTACCGGCTGCAGCGCATCCGTGAGATCAGCGACCGGGACCTGGCGGATGTGGACACCCGGCTCAATCTGCAGGTGGCAACGCGCGTCTGGAAGATCATTCTGTGTGGCGGGCGCTGACCGCGGACACCCGGAGGGCCGGCGTTGCGGGTCGGCCCGGCACAGAGTCGATGTCGACCAGTCCCCCCGGCCGGCCCGGCGATTCGAGGTACAGGCGGTGCTCACCCTGCTGTTGCTCCGCAAAGGGCAGGCCATCCCCCGGAGGGGCGGCGCGACACCCGCGGACGTCCTGCGCCCGTGGGTCGAGCAAACCCTCCCCGGACACCGGCCCGGCCCGCCTCCGCAAGGGGCATGAGGACTGTCCAGGCCGGCCTGCGCCGGTTCGTCGACGGCGCCGACCGGGTGCTGATGTCCACTGCCGCCGGGCCCTCCACGCCGTCACGGTTTCCAGGGCGGCGGGCACGGCCGGCCACCCTGAACTGGGCTTTCACCGGATGGTGCACAGTTGATCGCGGCCGAACGCCCGACCGGGACGTGCAGCCGTCAGCTGTTCCTCGGCGACAGCCTCGACACTGAGCGGATCGACGCCTCGTACGCCGCCGGGGTCCTTACGCTCCGCATCCCGGTGGCCGAGCAAGCCAAGCCGCGGAAGATCCAGATCTCGGGCGGCGAGCCTCCGAAGCAGATCGACGCGTGAAACGGGCTGCACCCGGTTCCCGGCAGGAGCCCTCGCTCTGCACTGCCGGGGCCGGCAGCCGGCCCATCTCGTACACGCACCGGCAGACCCCGGATCAGGCTTTGAACCCGTACACCACTTCCCAGGACGCAACCCGCGGCCGCTGGGAGGGTAGGGGCTCGACGAAGATGTTCCTTTGAACGACTCGCACTGCCAGATGGGGTCTCGACGGCATGTTGGCCAGAGTCGCCGCAGAGTGTAAGGAACGTATACGTGTTCCGAATTGCTGGCTCTTGGCAAGCGAGACGATGGAAAGGTCAGAGTTCGCTGCGGTTCCCTCGATGAGCGGAAGTCGAGGCGCGAGGCGGTCCGGCGGAGGCCTGAGTGCACAGACTCTTTTACTCGGCTGAGTACGCTGGACACTGACCTCGAAGAGCGCCCCATCGCACGCCGCTCAAGGGCTCCGCAACTGGGGGTCAAGGGGTCGCAGGTTCAAATCCTGTCGTCCCGACGGTGCGAAGGGTCTTCGCGGGCGAGAGCCTGTGGGGGCCCTCTTCGTGTGGGTTGTTTCCGATCTTCGGGGTTGAGTACGCCGCTCAAGGCGCCTCTACTCGGAGGCCGGCGAAGATCCCCGTCACTCGGGCGTGTCCGGCGCGCCCGACATGAGCCGGTGGACCACCGTGGTCACTAGGTCGGTGCCCGCGCTGATGTCCTGGTCGTTCGTGGACTCGCCCTCGTTGTGGGAGAGGCCCTCGATGCTGGGCACGAACAGCATGATCGGGACCGTGGCGGCAACTGCAGATGATCACCCTGCCGCTGCTGTCGTCGGTCAACAAGGTGCTGGTCCTCGTGATGTTCCTGCACACCTTCAACGACTTCAGCACCCCGTTCGCTCTGTTCGGCGGCTCGGCACCGCCGGCGGGGGGCCTGATCTCCGTGCACCCCCGCTGTACGTCATGCTCGCCTCGTCGCTGAAGACACTCCCCGACGTACAGGGCGAGGTCACCTGGATCCCGTTCTCGCCGACGATCCAGTCCTTCATCGACATCTGGCACACCGTGCCGCTCGCGCAGTACTTCGGCACCCGTACCGGGCTCATCGTCACGTACCTGACCTTCTCGTTGCCGTTCGCGGTGTGGATGCTGGTCCGGTACTTCGACACGGTTCCGCGCGACCTCGACGAAGCGGCGAAGGTGGACGGCGCAGGACCGCTGCGCACCCTGCTGCAGGTCATCGTGCCCGCCGCGACCGGGAATCGTCGCCGTGTGCATCTACGCGTTCATGACGGCCCGGGGCGAAGTGCTCTTCGCCTCGGTCCTCACCGACACACAGACCCGCACACTGGCCGTGGGCCTACAGGCCTACTCGACCGAGGCAAACGTCTACTGGAACCAGGTCATGGCCGCCTCGCTGGTCGTGTCCGTTCCGGTGGTCGCCGGATTCCTGCTGCTCCAGCGCTTCCTCATCACCGGATTCACCGCCGGTGCGGTGAAGTGACCAAGTGGCCCCGACAGATTGGAACTTGGCATGCCGGCCATCGGCTTGCAGCTCTACACGTTGAAGAACGTCTTGGAGGACCGTCCCGCGACGCTCGCCAGGATCGCCGACCTCGGGGTGACCTCGGTGGAGCCCTTCCGTCTCGGCCGCAGCGAGCTGAACCGTGCCGCGCGCCTCGCCGAAGCACGCTCACTCAAGGCCGACATCGATGCCGCCGGCCTCACGGTCTCCTCGACCCATGCCCGGCTGCCCGACGCGGAGGATCCCGGCTGGTTCTTCGAGGAGATGGCCGAGGCGGGCGTGCCCATCGCCATCGCCTCCACCCCCGAAGCCCTCCCCGGGTTCACACGTGACGCCTTGGTCTCGGCCGACGGGGTGGGCCGGTACGCCGACCGGCTCAACGCCCTGGCCGAGGCGGCGGCCGCCCACGGTCTGCGGGTCGGCTACCACAACCACGACTGGGAGTGGACCCCGATCGAGGACGGCCGCTACGGCTACGACGTGCTGTGGGACGCCCTCGACCCGTCGGTCGTCGCCGAGGTCGACCTCTACTGGGCGCAGACCGCGGGCCAGGTCCCCGCCGAGGTGGTCGCCAGGCTCGGCGAGCGCGTCGAACTCGTCCACGTCAAGGACGGCCCGGCGGTACGCGGCGAACCCCAAGTCGCCGCCGGGCAGGGCTCGGTGGCCCTGGCGGACGCGCTCGACGCCGGCCGGGACTCGATCCGCGTGCACATCATCGAGGCGGACGGCATCGCCGAAGGGGCGGACATCTTCGACCTGGTCGGGGAAAGCGTGGCTTGGCTGAAGGAGCGGCCGGGCGGAGAACGGGATCGCCGGCTGCCAGTGTGATGGTCAACTCACGTGCGCGTAACGGCTGTTCGGGCGTGCCAGACCCAGGTGTCCGCGCAAGGTCGTGGCGTCGTACGCGGTGCGGAACGCGTCGCGGCGCTGCAACTCCGGGACCAGGGCACGGGTGATCGCGGCGAGGTCGTGCGGCAGGGCGCCGGGGCGCAGGCGGAAGCCGTCTAGGCCGGCGGTGCGCCAGTCGAGCAGCAGGTCGGCGAGGTCGCCGGGCGTGCCCGTGAAGATCTCGGCGTCCGAGGCGAGTTCGGCGCCGTCCAGCGCGTCCAAGGAGGCCTTGCGGCGGGCGGCGGCGCCCGGTTCGTCGTCCAGGAAGACGAGCAGGTCCGCGAACTGCTTGAGCGGCCGGGCCCGTACGTCCCGGCCCACCGCCGCCACCGCCTCGTCGACCTGCCCGAGGATCGCCCCGGCACCCAGCCGGTCGTGCGGGGTCACGAACACGACATCGGAGGCGTGCGCCGCGAACTCGTACGGCGTCGAGGCGTGCGCCAGGCTCACGACCAGCGGCTGGCCCTGCGGCGGACGTGGCGTGATCGAGGGGCCCTTGACGGTGAAGTGCGGGCCCTCGAAGCCGATGTGGTGCAGCTTGCCGCGGTCGATGAAACGGCCCGTCGCAGTGTCCCGTATCTCCGCGTCGTCCTCCCAGCTGTCCCACAGCCGCCGCGCCACCTCCACCACGTCGACGGCCTCGGCGAACAGCGGTCGCAGCCGCGCCGCGATCAGTTCAGGGTCGCGCACATCGTCGTCGGTCAGCTGCGGTGTCGTACGGCGGCCGAAGTGGGCGGCGTCTGCGGCGCGTGCGGAGATCTGCGGGCGCCAGCCGGCCCGGCCCTCGGCGGCGTGGTCGAGGGTAGCGATGCCGATGGCGAGGTGGAACGGCTCGGTGTGCGTGACGTTCGTGGTGGGGACCAGGCCGATGTGCGTGGTCAGCGGGGCCAGATGGGCCGCGAGCAGCACCGCGTCCAGCTGGCCCCGGACCTGGTCGACGCGGTCGTCGGGGCGATGGAAGGCCGCGGACTGCGGGCCCAGGGCGTCCTCCAGGGTGACGAAGTCGAGGAGGCCCCGTTCGGCCTCGGCCACCAGGTCCGCCCAGTATCCGGGCGTGAACAGCTCGCCGGGCCGGGCGCCCGCGGCGCGCCAGGCCGCCGGATGCCAGCCGGCGCCGTCCAGGGCGGCGGCGAGGTGCAGCGGGGTGCCGGTCAAGAGTCCTCCTCGGTGGACGTACGGGTGCGCGGGCGCAGGCCCAGGTGGTCCCGGAGCGTCGTCCCCGTGTAGTCCTCGCGGAAGACGCCCTTCTCCTGCAGCAGCGGCACCACCCGGTCGACCACGTCGTCGAGGCCGCCGGGCGTCAGATGCGGGACGAGGACGAAGCCGTCGGCCCCGTCGCTCTGCACGAAGTGGTCGATGGCGTCGGCGACGGTGCGCGGGCCCCCGACGAAGGTCTGGCCGCCGTGGACCTCGATGACCAGCTCGCGGATGCTCAGCCCCCGCTCCTCGGCCAGCTTGCGCCACCGCCGTGCCGTTTCCTCCCTGCGGCTGCTGTTGCGGAATACCGAATGCCCCTTCAGGAGCTGGGAGTCGGGCTCCGGGTCGACGTCGGGCAGCGGCCCGTCCGGGTCGTACGCCGACAGGTCACGGCCCCACACCGCCTCCAGGTGGGCGATCGCGGTCCCCGGGCTCACCTGGGCCCGGGTGATCTCCTCGGCGTATGCCACGGCCTCCGCGTCGGTGTCGGCGACCACAGCGGTGGCCGTGGGGACGACCAACAGGTCCTCGGGGCGGCGGCCGTAGCGGGCCAGGCGTCCCTTGACGTCCCGGTAGAAGGCGCGGGCCTCGTCGAGCGTGTTGTACTTGCTGAAGATGACGTCGGCGTCCCGCGCGGCGAACTCCCGCCCCGCGTCGGACTCCCCGGCCTGGATGACCACGGGGTGTCCCTGCGGGCCGCGCGGCGTGTTGAACCGCCCCGAGATGTCGAAGTGGGGCCCCCGGTGCGCGAAGGCACCCGCGCCGGAGCCGGCGAACTCCCCGGCCCGCGCGTCCGCCCGTACCGCGTCGTCGGCCCAGCTGTCCCACAACGCCCGTGCCGCACGCAGGAATTCGGCGGCCCGGGAGTAACGGTCGGCCTCGGCGAGGAAGCCGCCCCGGCGGAAGTTCTCGCCGGTGAACGCGTCGAAGCTGGTGACCACGTTCCAGGCCGCCCGCCCGCCGCTGAGGTGGTCCAGGGTCGCGAGCCTGCGCGCCACCTCGTACGGCTCGTTGAAGGTGGCGTTGACGGTGGCGGCCAGTCCCAGCCGGTTCGTGACGGCGGAGAGCGTGGCGAGCATCGTCAGGTTCTCCGGGCGGCCCACGACGTCCTGGTCGTAGAACTCGCCCTTGTGCTCGCGCAGTCGCAGTCCCTCGGCGAGGAAGAAGAAGTCGAACCTGCCGCGTTCGGCGGTCTGCGCGAGCCGTACGAAGGAGTCGAGGGCGATCTGGCTCCGTGACCGCGGGTCGGACCAGACGGTCACGTTGTGGATGCCGGGCAGCTGCGCCGCGAGGTGCACCTGTTTTCTGACGACCGCGGTCATGGGGCCTGCCTCTCAGACGAGGGGAGCGGGGGAGACGTACCGCACCGTGTTGTCGAAGGCCACGCCGTGGCTCTTGACGTCGATGGCGATGCGGTCGCCGTCGGCGATCCGGAAACCGTCGTGGAAGCTGGCCTCATCGGCGCCCAGGAGAACGTAGTTGACCAGTCCGGGCCGGCGTACCGCGGGGAACGAGAACAGGTGCTCCGCCATGTCCCGGATCCGGAAATACAGGGCGTCGTCGCCGCAGTCGAAGCTGCCCTCCCAGGCGGTCGCGCCGTCCCGCTCGATGGTGACCCGGCCGGTCACCGAGGCCGGCGGCTCGCCGAGGAACAGCCAGGGCGTGAGGGCGGTGTCGCACAGCTTGCAGTACGGGTTGTAGCCGGGGTCCTGGCGGTGCAGGCCGATGTCGCACAGGTCGTTGCCGAAGGTGTAGCCCGCGTAGTGCGGGGTGCCGTCGGCGTCGTTGACGTAGACGAGGGCGACCTCGGGCTCCTCGATGAGGGCGACCGGGTTCGCGGGCACGGTCAGCGGCTCGCCCGGCAGCCGCACCCAGTCGCCGAAGCCCTTGAAGAACCACTTGGGCGGCGTGAACTCGCCCTCCGGGGCGCTCTTTCCGCCCCACTTCTTCTTGTGCGTGCCCATGAAGCCGCTCAGCAGGGCGTTCCCGGTGGCCGTCGGCAGCAGCGGCGGCAGCGGCCGCACCTCCGGGTCGCCGACGGTGACGGTGACCGTCTCGGCGCCTTCGGTGACGGCGGCCTTGATCGCGTCCGCCGAGCCGTCGGTGGCGATGAACGCCGCCGCGAGCTGCCCGTCGGCGACCCGGTACAGGGTCTGCTCGGTGCCCGGCTCGGGGAGGCCGAAGCCGACGTGCCGTTCGCCCTGGTAGAGGGCCTCGAAGAGGATCGGGTCAGACATGGGGAAGGTTCTCCTGGGCTCGTGGGAATTGGGAATGGGGAATCAGGACTGCGGGGAGTGGGAGACAGCGGCCGTGCCGGTGAGGTCGGTCAGGATCGCGCCTACACGGTCAACTGCCCCACGGATCCACGGCAGTTCGAGAGGGTCGGGTGCCGCGAGGGCGGCCCGGCGCTGCTCGTCCGTGTCGCCGTAGAGGCGGCTGGTGGCGGCCCGGATGCGCAGGGCGTGCCGGGACTCGCCGAAGGCGCTCGCGGGGAGTACGCCGAGGCCGTGTCGCTCGGAGAGGAAACGGGCCAGGTCGTCGCCGTCGAGGATGCCGTGCGTCCGCGCCAGATGGTCCCGGAGGGGTTCGAAGTCCGGGTAGAGGTAGCAGGTCGCGCGGACCGGGGCCAGGGTGGCGCCGGCCGCGGTGAAACGGGCGGCGACCGCGCGCACCACCGCCTCGTGCAGCCGACGGCTCGCCGCGATGTGCCCGGTGATCTCCGGGGGCTCACCGAAGGCGTACGCGGCCGCCGTCTGCACGGGTGCCGTCGGGCTGGACCAGATCTGGCTGGCGATCGAGACGAGCCGGCCGTGCAGGGCCCGCCCGAGCTCGCTGTCCGGCAGCCGGGCCACCCCGGTGCGCCAGCCGCCCAGCGCCAGGTTCTTGGTGAGCCCGGTGGTGACGACGGTGCGCTCGGGGGCGTGCCGGGCCGGGGACTCGGCGGGCGCCGAGGGGGCGTACACGAGGTCGCAGTAGATCTCGTCCGAGATGATGACCAAATCCAACTCCCGTGCCACCAAAGCCAGTTGCCGCACCACTTCGGGCGAGGCGACGGTGCCTGTCGGGTTGTCCGGCACCGTCACCACCACGGACCGCGGGTCCTGCCCCGCGGCACGCGCCACGGTGACCGCCTCGCGCAGCCGCTCCGGGTCCGGTACGCCGCCCTGGCCCGGCAGGGTCGGTACGCCGAGGGGGCGGGCCCCCGCGAGCCGGGCCTGCGCCGCGTAGCTCACCCAGCTCGGCACGGGCACGACCACGTCGCCGCCGACGGCGAGCAGCAGCGCGAACAGCAGCGGCTTGCTGCCCGGACCGGCGACGACCAGCGCGGGATCGGTGGCGAGTCCGCGGCGCCCCCAGTACCCGGCGGCGGCCGCACGCAGCGCCTCACTGCCGGGCACGGGGCCGTACGCGTTCTCGTCCGCCGCGGCGGCCAGCCGCTCCCGCAGGGCGGGGTGGGCGGGCAGGCCGATCTCGCCGCTGGTCATCGACAGCACCTGCTCCCCGGCGCGACGCCGCCGGGCCATGGCCTCGTCGGCGGCGAGCGTCGCCGACATGGCGACCGGTGCGGGTTCGGGCATTTCTGGCTCCAACAGGGAGGGGGAGGAGGGGTGTTCAGCTCGTCGGCGCGGCGTACCGCTGCCGCAGCTCCGCCTTGCGGACCTTGCCGGTCAGGGTCTTCGGGAGAGCCGGGAGCAGTTCCAGACGGTCCGGGAGGAAGCGAGGGTCCTGGCCCGACTCGTTCAGGTGACTGAGGATGCCGTCGAGCGACGGGTCCGCGCCGCCGGCCGGGACCACCACCGCGCAGATCTCGGTCCCGCCGGGGGCCGTCTCCGACGGCAGACCCACCACCGCGGCCTCGACCGCGTTCGGGTGGCTGCCGATCAGCGCCTCCAGTTCCGTCATCGGCGCCACCAGGCCGTCGCGGACGATCGCGTCGCGGGCGCGGCCGATGATGCGGATGCCGCCCCGCCCGTCGTCCCGCGCCAGGTCCCCGGTGTCGAACCAGCCGTCCGCGCCCAGCTCCGCCGCGAACGCCTCCTCGCGCCGGTGGTAGCCGAGCGCGAGGGACGCGCCGCGCACCCGGAGCCGGCCCACGAAGTCGCTCTCGCCGTTGATGTCCGACAGGTCGACGCGGGTCTCCATGGCGTCGATGGCCCGGCCGTTGCTGTGTGCCGCCCAGTCGGCGGGGTCCTCGGGCCGCGTCATGGTGACCGGACCGTTCTCCGACATGCCCCACAGGGAGTGGGCGCGGGCGCCGAGGGCGTCGTGGACCTCGGTGGCTAGCTCGGCGAGGACCGGCGCGGAGCCGATCACCACGTGCTTCAGGGAGCTCGTGTCCCGCTTCCGGGTCCGCTGCGAGGCGGCCACGTCGGCGAGGGTGGCGGGCGGCCCGTACAGGAGTGTGGCGCCGTAGTGCTCGACCAGGTCGAGCAGCGCCTCGTTCCTGCGGATGTCCTGGAACGCCACCGTGCCGCCGAGCATGACGCCCGCGAGGACGCCCTGTGCGAAGCCCGAGTAGTGGACGAGAGGCGTGGACACGGCGGCGACCCAGTCGTCGCCGAGCCCGAAGGCGTCCACATAGCCGCGTACGGCCGAGTGGACGGTGTTCTGGCTGTGCAGCACGCCCTTGGACTCGCCCGTGGTGCCGGAGGTGAACAGCACGACGAACGGCTCGTCGGCCGTCAGCGCCAGGCCGTCCAGGTCGGCGGCCCGGTGCTCCTCGCGGGCCGTGGCCACGAAGTGGTCGTGGAAGGACAGCGCGCCCTCGGGAGCCTGCCCGTCCACCACCAACACGTGGTCGAGGGAGGGGAGTTCGTCCTTCAGGCCGGTGACGATCTCCGCCAGCGGGGTGCCCGACCACTCCGGGAGCGTCACGCACACCCGGGCCTCGGTGAGACCGAGACGGTGGCGCAGCTCGTCCTCGGGGCAGACCGGCGACATGGGACAGATGACGGCGCCGACCCGCATGCAGGCGAACATCAGCCCCACCATCTCCCACTGGTTGGGGAGCTGGACGGCGACGAAGTCCCCGCGCCGCACGCCGAGTTCGAGCAGAGCCAGAGCGAACCGGTCGGTGAGGCGGGCCAGTTCGGCGTAGTCGAGGGTGTCGGTGCGGGACTCGGCGATGCGGCGGCCCGCGATCGCGAGCTTGTGCGGCCGTATCTGCGCCTGGCGGTGCAGGTCGTCGAGGAAGGTCTCGTCCCGCCACCAGCCTCGGCGCCGGTACTCGGCCGTGTGCGGGGCCGGGTCCGGGGTGGCGCGCTTGGTCGCCGCCGTGGTCATCCGCGCTCCTTCCCGCGGACGTCGAGCAGCTCGGTCAGAGGGTCGCCCGGACTGGCGGCGGCGATCTCCAGCAGATCCCGGGTGTTGCGGCGTACACAGTCGCCGACCCAGTCGAAGACCCATGCCTTCCGGGCCTCCGCCGGCAGGTCGAAGGGCACGACCCGGGTGACGGCTAGGGCGGCGGAGCCGGCCCCGCCGATGTTGGCGATCACGCCCGGCACCAGGAAGGCGCCCGAGGCCCGCACCTTGTCCCGCGCCTCGGCGGTGGAGGAGATGTTGCCGCCCTCGACCACCAGGCCGGCGCGCAGCCGGTGGGCGTTGTCCGCATTCAGCGCGTGCTTCTGCGCCGCCAGGATCAGCAGGTCGGCGTCGACGTCGAGCCAGGCGTCCGGTTCCGATGTGACGGTGACCTGCTGCGGCAGCCGGGAGCGGTCGATCCGCCCGAACTCGTCGGTGACGGCGACGAGATCGGCCACCGGCAGCCGGTCGGCGCTGATGGTGCCCTCGACGTCGGCGACGCCCACGATCACATGCCCGCGGTCCTCCAGGAACCGCGCGACCGCCCGGCCCACCGCGCCGAAGCCCTGCACCACGACCCGGCTCGACCCGGTACGGCCGCTCGCCTCCAGGGCGGTGACCGCCGCGACCCCGACGCCGTGTCCGGTGCAGTCGATCAACGGCTCGTAGTAGGTGCGCCAGTCGATCGGCATGTCCGGGGCGCCCAGTCGGTAGCGGGGGTCGTAGCCGGCCGTGTCGAAGAACACGGCCCGGTCGGCCGGGGTGACGCCCATGTCGATGCCGAGGTGGATGCCGCCGTGCAGCAGCGGCTTCACGGTGCGGCCGAAGGTGCGGAAGGTCTCCTCGCGGTCGGTGCCGTCGGAGACGATGCCGCCCTTGGCGCCGCCGATGGGCAGCCCGGCCAGCGTGAACTTCTGGGTCATGTCACGGGCGAGGCCGGCCACCTCCTCCTCGGTGACCCCCGGGGTCATCCGTACACCGCCCATGGCCAGACCGTCGTACAGCGTGTCGACGACCACCCAGCCCTTAAGCGCGCCGCCGCTGCCGTTCAGGTGGACCGTGAACGCGGGGTCCTGCGAGGTTTCCAGATCACTCATTGCCTAGTCCAAATCCTTGAGTACGGGAATGCGGGGCCGTCACCGGTAGAGCTGGGCGAAGCCGCGCAGGATCTCCAGGCCGTCGCTGCGGAACTCCAGATGCGCCTGGGCGCCGAAGATGCGGCCGTCGTCGGAGCGCAGGAACTCCACGGGCGCGTGCTCGGAGCGGCCGATGGAGCGGAAGCCCTCGGGGGCCTCCTGGAGGTAGAGGGTGTGCCGGTGGAAGACCGTCACCGTCGGCTTCACATAGGTGAAGAGCGGCTCCGACTTGTCGACCTGCGCCTCGTGGCCGCCGACCCGCTGCGGCCCCTCGGCGAGCCGGCCGCCGGCCGCGACCGCGAGGATCTGCATGCCGCCGCAGATCCCGAGGACCGGGACGTCGGAGGTCATGACGAGGTCCACGAGCGGCTTGTAGTAGTCGCGGTCGTAGGCCCGCACCTTGGTGCCGCTCAGGACGATCGCCTGGTAGCGGCCGTCGAGCCGGGCGGGCACCGACGCGGCGTCGACCGCCTCGGTGTCCGAGCCGAGCTCCTCGAACCGGGTGCGGAGCTGCTTCAGGGACAGCGTTCCGTTGTTGACGACGAGTACGCGGGAGTGCGCCACGTGCTTGCTCCTCAGGTGCGGGTGATGGCGGTGCCGGTACGGGCGGCGAGCAGGTCCGTGACGGTCGCGCTGCCGATGACGACGCGCTCCACGCCCCCGTCCAGGGCCTCGCCCGCGGCACGCAGCTTCTTGCGCATGCCGCCGGTGGCGCCCTTGTCGCGGAAGGTGCCCGCGGCCTTCGCGGTGATCCGGCGCACCGGCTCCCCGTCGATCAGCAGATGGGCGACATCGGTGACGAGCACCAGGTCGGTGGCGCCGGTGGCGGCGGCGATGGCGGCGGCGGCCCGGTCGGCGTCGGTGTTGACCTCCTGGCCCGCCGCGTTCCTGGCCAGCGGGGTGACGAGGTAGGCGTGGCCCGGCTGGAGGTTCTTCAGCGCCGCCGGGTCCACCCCGGTGATCGGGCCGACCAGGTTCTCCAGCTCGACGAGTTGCCTGTCCTGCCACCACCAGCGCTCGCCCTCGCCGGCGGCGACCAGCCCGTCGCTGCCGAGCAGCCGTTCCCCGGTGATGCCGCGCTGTTCGAGGCGGCCGAGGACGTCCTCGCCAAGGCGGGCGCTGACGGTCTTGATGTCCGCGATGACCTCGGGCGTGGTCCAGCGGCTCTGGTTGCCGTACCGGTCGCGCAGGATCGCCGACGGCTCGCTGTAGCGCGGGCTGAGCCGCTTCAGCGGCTTGGACCAGCCGTGCACCAGGACCAGCGGCCGCTCCCGGCCGTGCCGGGCCAGGTCGTCCCACCAGTCGCCGGCCAGGTCGTCCAGGCAACTGCCGCCCAGTTTCACCACGGTTGGTGTGGTCCCGGATGTCGTCTCGCTCATGCGGGCATCACCGGCTGCATCGTCAGACCTGTCTCCTCGGGCAGCCCGAACCGGATGTTGGCGGCCTGGACGGCCTGGCCCGCCGCGCCCTTGACCAGGTTGTCGAGGGCGGCGAGTACGACGATCCGGCCGCCCTCCTCGTCGTGCAAAGCGGTCACGTCGCAGTAGTTGGAGCCCAGTACGGCCTGCGGGTCGGGCACCGGGATCAGCGTCTCGGCGTGCCTGCGCACCCGCACGAAGCGGTGCTCCTTGTAGTAGCGGATGTACGCCCGCTGCAGCTCGCGCTGGTCGACGGGGTCGTCGGTGAACACGTAGGAGCTGGTGAGCAGGCCGCGCACATGTGAGACGCCGTACGCGGACATGCTCAGCGAGCCGATGGTTCCGGGCTTGCCGCGCTCCAGGAAGTCGCCGACCTCGGCGGCGTGCCGGTGTCCGGTGGGGGAGTACGGGGTGATGGCGCCGCTGCGGAACGGGTGCAGGTCGGAGGTGCGCAGCTGCAGGCCGCCGCCGCTGGAGCCGCTCTTGCCGTCCACCACCACGGTCTTCAGGTTCAGCCCGAGGCCGAGGGTGAGCGGGGCGAGGCCCAGGGTGATCGCGGTGGCGTAGCAGCCGGGCAGCGAGATCAGCGCCGCGTCCGCCAACTGGTCGCCGATCAGCTCCGGTACGCCGTACACGAAGCGGTCCGCGAGGTCGGTGCGCCGCTTGACCTTCGGGTACCAGCGGTCGTGCAGCTCCGGGGTGCGGATCCGGAAGGCGCCGCTGAGGTCCACGACGGCCGGTACCCGGTCCGCGAGCAGCGCGGCCAGCTCCGCCGACACCGGTGCCGGCGTGGCCAGGAAGACGACGTCGACCTGGTCGGCGATCTCCTCGGTGACCGGCTGCACCGTCAGTCCCAGGTCGAGACGGAGATTCGGGTGCAGCTCGGCCGGGCGCCGGCCGATGTTGGAGGAGCCGCCGAGGAAGGTCAGCTCCATATCGGGGTGTTGGGTGATCAGTCGGATGAGATCGCCGCCGGCGAGCCCGGAGGCGCCGACGACTCCCGCGCGGATCATGCGATCAGCTCCCGGACGTAGCGGGCGACGGCCGACGGGATGTCCGCCCCGGTCGCCGAGGCCACCGCCCGGAAGCCGGGCGCGTGGTTGACCTCGTTGACGACGTAGCCGTCGGGGGTGCCGAAGAGGTCGACTCCGTAGATCCCGGGCCCGAGTTCGGCCACCACCCCGTCGACGATCTTCAGTACGTCGGGGTCGTGGGCGACGGCGCGGCTGCTGTTGCCGAGCGCCGCGTTGTTGCGCCAGTCGGTGCCGCCGGAGGCGAACTCCGCGGCGCCGACCAGCTCGTGCCCGACGACCAGGCAGCGCACCGAGGTGCCGCCGCCGAGGTACGGCTCGACCAGGCAGGCCTGCTCGAAGGCGTGGCCGAGATCCTCGACGTAGTCGTACACGGACTGGGCGGTGTCGGCGTGCCGGATCAGGGTGACGCGCTTGCCCATGCCGCCGTAGACCGGCTTGAGGACCAGGGGCAGTTCCAGTTCCTCGAGGGACTTCTCGAAGTCCTTGCGGGACAGCACGAGCCGATACTCCGGCACGGGCACCCCCGCGGTGCGCAGCACCGTGCGCAGGACGGCCTTGTTCTCACAGGCGCTCACCGCCCTCGCGGTGTTGAGGACCGGCACACCGGCCCCCTCGGCGAGGGTGGCGATCAGACCGCCGCGGGTGTAGCTGCGGCTGCGCAGCAACAGCGCGTCGTAGTCGTGCACGGACGGGGCGTCCGGGTGGCCGAGGCACAGGGACTCGTCGTTGACCCACTCGATGTTCAGGCCGAAGTCCGGCCCGGTTTTGATCAGTTCGCGTTCCTCCCAGCTGATCCGGTCCGCGACGATGGCTACCGACTTGGTCATCTCACTGACCCCAGTCGCGCAGCTGCACCTCGACCATCTGGAGGGACAGCCGCCCGTCCTGGACGTCCTCGACGCGCAGCGTGAGCATGCACTCGGGGCAGGAGAGGGTCTCGCCCCGGTCGATCGGCGGCACGGTCAGGTCGGTCTCGCACTCGGGGCAGACGCCGTTGAGAGTGGCGGTGGGCATGGCACAACTCCTGGTGTGTCGAAGTGAATCGGGGTGGGTGTTCAGGCGGCCTGGAAGTCGATGGCGGCCTTGCGGATGGCGTCCCGGTCGAGCAGCGGACTGTCGGCGCGCTCCTGCCGGCCGACCAGCCACGGTGTGAACGCCTCGACGTCGACGAAGACGCCCGAGCCGTCGAGCGCCCACTTGACGAGCGCGGGTGTGAGACGGCTGCGGACCCGCAACTCGCGGGCGTTGCCGACGAGTTCGGCGGGCAGCGTCTCGTACGCCGCCGGATGGTTGAGCTGGCCGGGCAGCTCGTAGGCGAAGGCGTGCGGTGTGGTCGGCCCGGACTGGAACGCCTCGCCGAGACCGGCGCCCTTGAGCGCGACACGCGACAGCTCGGTGAGATGGCTCAGGTCGAAGCGGGTGTCGCCGTGGATGACGCGCAGCGAGGTGAGCAGCTCGGCCAGCGGTGCGTTGCCGCCGCGCTCGCCGATGCCGCCGACGGTCGCCGAGATCCACTGGGCTCCCGCGCGGACGGCGGCGAGGGAGTTGGCCACGGCCATGCCGAGCATGTTGTGGGAGTGGATCTCGATCTCGGAGCCGTCGATCGCGGTGAGACCGGCGATCACCTTCTCCATCTGCCAGGGCGACAGATACGCGACGGTCTCCGCGAGCCGGAACCGGTCGGCCCCGGCCTCGAAGCCCGCGGCCACGTAGGGGACGAGCCGGTCCTTCGGGGTGCGGGCGCCGTCCTCGCCGCTGAAGGTGACGTGGAAGCCGCGCTCCTTGGCCTGCGTGATCGCCGAACGGGCCAGCGTCTGCAGGAACTTGGGGCTGGACGAGCCGAGCTTCAGCTTGGCGTGCTGCTCCGAGGTGGGGATGGAGTACATGATGTGGCGTACGCCCAGCCGCTCGGCCTCGTCGAGGGCCTTGGCGACCTGCTGGCGATCCCGCACCACGACCAGCGTCATGCTGCGCTCGGGGCCGACGGCCTCATGGGTGGCGAGGACGAGATCGGCGTCCTTCGAGCCCGGTCCCGACACCATGCCCACCTCGACCAGCTCGATGCCGGTCTTCACCAGCAGCCGGGCGATGGTCGCGGCGTCCTTCGGGCCGAACTCCACGCCGGCCATGTGCGCGGAATCCCGCAGGGTCGCGTCGGAAATGCGGGGCTGCGCCGGTATTTCCTCGGGGATTACTTCGGTGGTCATTGCCTTCACTCCTCAAGGGTTCGGCAGGCCGTGGTCCATACGCTCTCCCGAACTCCGGGGCAGAACAAGGGGATTGGGGTCAGGTCTCTGTGAGGGAATGTCAAGGAGTGTCAAGTAGGAAAGGGAGTGCAAGGCCGGTGTGCGCCAGACGTCATTTCCGGGGGAGTTGTCCGCCGCCGCTGTGACGCGCGTCCTACGGTGCTGGCATGGACCTTTTTTCACTGCCCAGGCTCGGGCTCGTCGTCCCGCCGGAAAACCCCACCGCGGAACCGGAGTTCAACCACTTGGCCGGCGCCGGAATGAATGTGTTCACCGCGCGTTTCCCGGTGACGCCCGGCACGGAACTCAGGGAAATGCTGGAGACGTACAACCGCGTGCTCCCCGACACCCTCGGCGACTTCGGTGAACTGCGCCTGGACGCCGCCGTGGTGGCCTGCAGCGCTTCGCACTACCTGTTGAACCCCGACGGCGACCGTGCGCTGTGCGAGGAACTGTCGGAGCGTGCGGGCTATCGCGTGGCGTCCTCGACGCAGGCGATCCTCGCGCTGTGCGAGGCGCTCGGCGTGGCCCGCCTGACACTCGTCTCGCCCTACCAGCCGTGGCTCACCGACACCTCCCGCGCCTTCTGGGAGCGGGCCGGGCTGAAGGTCGACGACGTGGTGCTCGTCCCGGCGGCGCGGAACCAGGACGGGAGCGAGCACTACGACCCGTACCGGGTGACCACGCGGGAGATCCTGCGGCGCATACGGGAACGCAGGGTCGCCGACGGCACCGCGCTGCTGTTCACCGGCACGGGCATGGGCACCCTCGCCACCCTCACGGAGCTCGCCCGCGAGGACCCCGGCCGCCCCATGTTCTCCTCGAACCTGGCGTCCGTCTGGTGGGCCCGGCGTGCGCTGGGCGACGGCACCGGCGCCGCCCACCCGCTGCTGCGGGGCCTGGACGACCGGACGGCGTGACACAGCAGAGGGCCCCGGGCGACGTGCGTCGCGCGGGGCCCCTGTCTCAGCCGGCGTGGCCCATTCGATAGCCGACGCCGCGGACCGTGATGATCCATCCGCTGGATCCGAGTTTCGCCCGCAGACTGCTCACGTGCGTGTCGATGGTGCGACTCGTCCGCGACCAGTTGCTGCCCCACACCTTCGCCATCAACTCCTTCCGGGTCACCACGGTTTCCGGATTGGCGGCCAGCAGGTGAAGCAGCTCGAATTCCTTCGACGTGACGTCGACTATCCGGTCGCGCACACGCACTTCCCGGGTTCGCGGATCGATGTGGAGCGGGCGCAGCGAAATGGTTTCGGAAATGATCGACCGGGGCCGGGTGCGGCGCAGCACCGCCTCGATGCGGGCGCCTATTTCCCGGAATCCCCAGGTCTTCACGACACAGTCGTCCGCGCCCGCCCTGAGGGCGAGAACCCGTTCGAGTTCCTCGTCGATGCGCGTGAAGGCGATCATGGGGATGTCACTCTCGGCCCTTAAGGACTGACACACTTCCAGCCCGTCGATATCGGGCAGTTCCAGGGAGAGCAGGACGAGATCGGCGTCACGGTAGATGCGAAGGGCGCGCGCACCGGTGTCGACACTGAGTGTGGTGTATCCCTGCCGGCGCAGATCACGCATGAGGGCTTCGGCGGTGCAGGCGTCCTGCTCCACCACGAGTACGTTGCTCATGTGGGGGGCCTTCCTCTTCGCGGCGCGTCAGCTCGCGGCCATGGCCGCCGCGGCGGGTACCGGCGCCACGGGTGCCAGGCCTGGGCCGGCGGGGAGATTTCGGAAGGCGTACGCGGCCGAGGCCATGGTCATGTGGTGGTGCCAGCCGGGGAAGGAGCGGCCTTCGAAGTCGAGGGCGCCGAAGTCCTTCTGCAGTGCGGTGACGGCCGTGTGGACGGCGGCGCGGCTGCGTACCGGGGCGATGACTTCCTCCACGCTCCGGTCCGTGAGGCTGGTGATCCAGTACCGGGCGGCCCGGCGTCCGTCCGGGGCACGGAGCTTCAGGATGCGGTAGCTGACCGAGTTGTCGTCCCGGCCGGTGCTGCGCCGCGGCAGGCGCACGGTCCCGGCGTAGGCGTGCATCGGTATCGCCTTGATGGTGCCGTCCGCCGCCTGCCGCGTGATCACCTGCGGCTGCCGGGCGTACCGGCCCTCCATCAGCTCGCCCACGGTGATCACCGTCGGGAAGCTGTCCCCGGTGAACACGATCTGGCCGGGGTCGACCTCGCAGACGATGTCCAGCCGCTGCCTGGCCAGTCCGGCCAGGACGCCGCTCGCGTCGTCGCAGCGCGTCAGGTCGAGCACCCAGGGCACGGCGGGCAGCCGGGGCCGCGCCACGACGTCGGCGGCGAGGTCGAGGACATGGCCGCCGACGGGACGCGCGGTCTCCGACTCCGGTATTCGTGCCCGGAGTCTGCGCTGCCGGTCCCGGCCCCAGGCGTCGTTCAGGACGAGACTCCAGTCCACGGGGAAGCAGTGGGCGCCCGCGGCCAGGAACAGCCCCACCGCGCGCTGGCAGTTGACGGTCAGTCCGGTCCCGGCGTCCAGGCGGCGGTGCACGCCGACCGAGTGCTCGCCGCGCTTGGGGATGATGAGTTCGGCGACGGTCCAGGCGTACGGCGTGGTGCTCGCGGCGACCCGCAGGGCGAGCCGGCCGCGGACCGGCGCCCAGTCCCACGGGCTGGCGTTGATGAACTGGTGCAGGCCCTGTGCCGCGGCCGGCGGCAGCGCCTCGGCCCGCGCCATCCGCCGTGGCGTCTTCCGGCAGGTGCCATGGAGCAGGCCCCGTAGATACGCCCGGGCCCAACGGCGTTGTTCCGCCCGGTGGAGCGGGCTGAAGATCTCCTCGAGGAACGTCTGCATGCGGGCCTCTTCGCCCGCAGCGGCCGCACGTATCTCTCCTGACGACATCTGACGTCACGCCCCCTAGAACTAGATCGCTCGCACCCCGGCAGGTGTACCGAGCATCCTCGCGGCCACAAAAATACCTTCTCGAAGGAAAATTTCACGGGCTGCGCGGCGACTTCGCGACTTCGCCCTCTGACCAGGGCGGAAAGGACACCGGGAGGTGTGACGGGTGGCACAGATGCCGGAGAACCGGCTTGCGGGGAGTGTGCTGTCCGGGGGTCGGACGGAGTGTCAACAGATCGTGAACAAAAGGCCGATGACCGCCGAAGGCCGGGGGAGGTACCTTCGGCGGCCGTTCATGGCCCGGCGGGGACGCGTCGGCATCCGGCCGCCAGGGTGTCGGTCGGCCGCCCGACGGGCAGCCCACGACCGGGGGTTGGTGGAGGCGGACGTTGCGTCCGGCGCCGTCCGCCGCCGCATACGGCAGGTGCGGACGGTCCTCCAGGAGATCCAACTGCTCACCCCGGCCGACGAGATGGTCCTGACGCCCGGTCCGGTCACCGGAAGGCGCGGCCCATCACCGGGACGGCCCCCGAACTCCCCTGAGGCGGGGGGACGTTCGGAGGCCGTCCGGTGTCCTATGCGCCGAGGCGCTTCGCGGGGAAGCCGTGGTTGCGGGAGAGGACGACGACCACGAGCACCGGCAGCAGGAGCAGCAGCATGGTCCAGGGGAAGGAGCCGGGGCCGCTCACGTCGAGCAGGATGCCGCCGATGACACCGCCGGCCGCCATGGCGACGTTCCACAGCGTGACCAGCATCGCCTGGGCCGCGTCGGCGGATTCGCCGCCGGCCTCGCCCGCGGCGGTCTGCAGCAGGGTCGGCACGCCGCCCCAGCCCAGGCCCCACAGAAGGGCGGCGACGTACACCAGGGCGGTGTTGTCGGAGAGCACGGCAAGCAGCGCCGCCGACACGGCCACCAGCAGGGTGCTGGCGATGGTCAGGGAGCGCAGCCGGAGGTGGATCTGGGCGCCCACGATCCAGATGCTGAGCAGGGAGGCGGCACCGAAGACGAGCAGCACCACATCGGTGTCACCGCCCATGCCCAGGTCTTCCAGGAACGTGGCGACGTAGGCGTACAGGATGGTGTGGGCCAGCACGAAGGCAAGCGTGACGAACAGCACCGGGGCCACGCCCGGGACGCGCAGCGCGTCCAGCATCTTCGGGCGCTCACCGGCCTGCTGCCCGGGGTAGTCCGGCACGGCCACCAGGATCCATCCCAGCAGCACCACCGTGAGCACCGTCATCGCCACGAACGCCGTGCGCCAGCCGAGCGTCTCGCCGAGGAAGGTACCGGCCGGCACGCCGAGCGAGAGCGCCAGCGGAATACCGGCCATGGCGACGGCGATCGCCTTGCCCTGCAGCGCGACGGGCGCCATGCGCCGTGCGTATCCCGCGAGCAGCGCCCAGGCCACACCGGCGGCGACACCCGCGACGAACCGCGCCACCATCGTCAGACCGTAGTTCGACGACACGGCGGTGACGGTGTTGGCCACGGCGAAGCCCACCATGGCGGTCAGCAGCAGCACCTTGCGCCGCCAGGCGGCGGTGGCCGCGGTCAACGGGATCGCGGTCAGGGCGGTGCCGATCGCGTAGATCGTCACCGTCTGGCCGGTCGCGGACTCGCTCATGTGGAGGTCGTCGCTCATCGCGGGGAGCAGGCCCGCCGGGAGGGTCTCGGTGAGGCTGGTGATGAAGACGGCCGTGGCGAGGGCCAGCAGGGCGAAGAGCGGGAGCTTCTGCCGTTCCTCGCCATCGGGTGCGGCGCGGGTGTCCTTGCCGGGGGTGGTCGTGGTGTTCGACGACGTGCTCATGCCGTGATCTCCGGATCATCTGGGGACGGGGTGCGTCCGGGTTTCTGTGTGCGGGGCTTTTCGTGTGCGGGGCTCTTGTGTGTGCGGGGCGAACGGCTAGGGGTGGCCGAGACCGCCGTCGACGGGGAGCTGGGCGCCGGTCGTGAACGTGGCGTCCGTGGCGAGGAACAGCGCGGCCCGGGCCACCTCCTCGGCGGAGCCGAGTCGCCCCAGCGGTGGCAGGGGTGCGGCGTCGCCGGCCGGTGCCTCGATACAGCTCGGGGCCACCGCGTTGACGCGGATGCCGCGCGAGACGAGCTCGGCGGCGAGCGTGCGCACGGAGGCCGGGGTCGGGGCGGCGGCGGTGAGCACCACCGCGCCGCCGTCGTCGAGGTGCGGCAGCAGCGGACGAGCGGTCGGTACGGCGTCGGCGAAGACGAGGTCGACGCCGCCGGGGCCATTGCCGTCGACCGGTCCGAGGGCGGACTCGACGGCGTCCGGGGCGACCACCCGGGCGGCGGAACCCAGTTCGGCGCTCGCATACGCCCGCTCCTGCGCGGTGCCCGCGGTCAGCAGGACCTCCGCGCCGCCCTCCACGAGCCGCTTGGCGATGGCCAGACCGATCCCGTTGGCCTGGTCGACGACCACGGCCCTCCTGCCCGCGTACCTGGTCATGGCTGCCGCTCCTTCCTGGTGGTTCCGCTGCCGGGCACCCCACGTCGCCCGGCGGGAACGACTGTGCGCGCCGGCGCTTCGGAGAGACTTCGGAGCCGCTTACGGTTCGCTGATGGTCGACCGTCGCCGCAGGTGGGCGCCCTGCACGCGGGCCCGCCGCGGCCGGACATGTACGGTTGCCCGCATGCGGTTCGGGGTGCTCGGGGCACTGGTGGTGTGGGACGACGAGGGGGAGACGGTCAGGGTCCCCGAGCTCAAGGTCCGGGCACTGCTGGCCGATCTGCTCACGCACGATGGGAAGCCGGTCTCCGCCGACCGCCTCGTCCAGGACCTGTGGGGCGACGAACCGCCGGGCAAGCCGACCGGCGCACTCCAGGCCAAGGTCTCCCAACTGCGCCGGGTCCTCGGCCGGGACCGCGTCGTACTGCAGGCCCCCGGCTATCGTCTGCGGCTCGACCCCGCGGCCGACGAGGTGGACGCCGGCCGGTTCCACGCCCTCGTGGCCGAGGCCCGCCCCGTCCGGGACCCGCACACCAGGGCCGTGCTGCTCACCGAGGCGCTCGACCTGTGGCGGGGGCCCGCCTACGCCGACTTCGCGGACGAGGAGTTCGTACGGGGGGCCGTGCGGCGACTCACCGAACAGCGGCTCTCCGTGCTGGAGGAGCAGGCCGAGGCCCGCCTCGAGGCCGGGGACCATGTGATGCTCGCCGGCGAACTGGCGGACCTCGTGGCCAGCCACCCCCTGCGGGAGCGTCTGCGCGCCCTCCAGATGCGGGCGCTCTATCTGACCGGCCGCCAGAGCGAGGCCCTCGCCTCCTACGAGTCCCTGCGCTCCCGCCTCGCCGATGACCTCGGCGTCGACCCCGGCCCCGCCCTCAGCGCCCTCCACCAGGCGGTACTCCGCCAGGACCCGGGGTTGGGCCAGACCTTCGGCATGGCGCCCGGAACGGGCATGCGGGCACCCGATACAGGCATGCAGGCCCCTGGTGCGGCTGCGGTGGCGCCGGGCGCGGGTGCGACCTCACCTGGTGAGGCCGTGGTTGACCGCGGTGGCGCTGTGAGGGTGTCCGGTACGGCCATGACGGCGCCGAGCGCGGGTGCGACCTCACCTGGTGAGGCCGTGGTTGACCGCGGCGGCGCTGCGAGGGTGTCCGACACGGCCGCAACGGCACCGGGCGCGCCCGTTCCCGCCCTCGGTACCGGTGAGGCCGCGGCTGTCCCCGGCGGCGCTGCGAGGGCGTCGGGTAGGGCCACGACGGCCCCGGGCGTGGGTGCGATCTCACCTGGTAAGGCCGCGGTTGACCGCGGCGGCGCTGCGGGGCTGTCCGGTACGGCTACGACGGCACTGGGCACGGGTGCGATCTCCCCCGGTGAGGCCGTGGTTGACCCCGGCGGCGCTGCGAGGGTGTCCGACACGGCCACATCGGCACCGGGCGCGCCCGCTCCTGCCCTCGTTACCGATGAGGCCGCAGCTGCCCCCGGCAGCCCTGCGGAGCTGTCCGACACGGCCACAACGGCACCGAGCGCACCCACTCCCGCCCCCAGAACCACCGCGACACCCCCCGCCCTCACCCCACCGGCCCCGAACCCCCTCGCCGGACCACCCCACTCGAACCTCCCCGTCCCCCTGACCCCCCTCATCGGCCGCGCCGAAGCCCTGACCGGGCTCTCCCAACTCCTCACCACCGCCCGCCTGGTGACCCTCACCGGCCCCGGTGGCGTGGGCAAGACCCGGCTCGCGGGGGCGGCGGCCGGGACGGCGAGGGCGGATGAACTCCCCGACGGCGTCTGGCTCGTGGAGTTCTCCGGAGTCCGGGGCGGTACCGCCGCCGACCTCGCCCAGGTCGTGGCCTCCGCTCTCGGGATCCGGGACGACGCCCCGTCCGCACTGCCGGGCGCCGGAGCTGGGGTACCCTCGCCGTCCCCGGCGCACCGCCTCGCCGCGGTCCTTCGGGACCGCCGCACCCTGCTCGTCCTGGACAACTGCGAGCACGTGGTCGACGCCGCCGCCGAACTCGCCGAGCTGCTGCTGCGCACCGCGCCCGGGCTGCGGGTGCTGGTCACCAGTCAGGAACCGCTCGGCTTGGCGGGCGAGGCCGTGTTCCTCGTGGAGCCGCTTGGAACCGACGACGCCGTACGGCTGTTCACCGAGCGTGCCGCCGCCTCCGCCCCCGGCTTCTCGCTCGACCCGGACGCCGCCGACCCGGACGACCGCGCCGCCGTCGCCGAGATCTGCCGCCGGCTCGACGGCATCCCGCTCGCTCTGGAGCTCGCCGCCACCCGCGTACGCGCCCTGGGCGTAAGGGAGTTGGCGGCCCGGCTCGGCGACCGGTTCCGGATCCTGACCGCCGGGCAGCGAGGTGCGCCCGCCCGTCAGCAGACGCTGCGGGCGATGATCGACTGGAGCTGGGAGCTGCTCAGCGCACCCGAGCGCATCGTCCTGCGCCGCCTCGCCGTGCACAGTGACGGCTGCGACCTGGCCGCCGCCGAAGCGGTGTGCGCGGGCGACGGCGTGGCCCGCGAGGAGGTCCTCGACCTGGTGACCCGGCTCGTCGACCGGTCGTTCGTGGTCGTCGTGCAGGGCCCCACCGGCCCCCGTTACCGGCTCCTGGAGTCCGTCGCCGCGTACGCGATGGAGCGCCTGCACGAGATGCAGGACCTGACCGCCGTACGCGACCGCCATCTGCGCCACTATCTCGCGCTCGCCGAACGCGCCGAGTCCCGGCTGCGCTGTGCGGGCCAGCGATCCTGGCTCGCCCGCCTGGACGCGGACGCCGGCAATCTGCGCGCGGCGCTCGACGAGGCGGTGCGCTGTGCCCCCGACGGGCAGCCCGAGGAGGCCGTACGACTGGCCACCGCGCTGTCCTGGTGGTGGCTGCTGCGCGGCCGCCTCACCGAGGCACGCCGCAGCCTGTCGACCGTCCTCGCCGCCGCTCCGGACGCCGCCGCCCCCGAACTCACCCTGGTGCACGCCGCGTTCGCGCTGCTCACCGGCGACCCCACGGAGGCGACGGCCACGGCGGCGGCCGACGCCGTCCCCGATCCGGTACGCCGGGCCCGCGCCCTCTGGCTGTGCGCGTACGGCCTGTTCAGCGCGGGCGAGGCGACCGCGAGCGCCGAGCTGAACGCCCGGGCCCTCGACCTCTTCGACGCGGCCGACGAGCAATGGGGTACGGCTGCCGCGCTTGGCCTCCGGGCCACGCTCGCCCTGGTCCGCGGCGACCTCGGCGCACTCGGCCGGGACGGACTGCGCAGCGCCGAGCTCTTCGGTGAACTGGGCGACCGCTGGGGCGAGTTGCAGACCGTGTCACCGCTCGCCGCGCTCGCCGAGATCAAGGGCGAGTACGAGGAAGCAGCCCGCCTGCAGCGGGAAGGGCTGCGAATGGCACGGGAGTTGGGCCTGGAGGCGGAGGTGTCGGCGCGGCTGTCCGGGCTCGGCCGACTCGCGCTGCTCGCCCGCGACTGGGACCAGGGCCGGGCCCTGCACGAACAGGCGCGCCGCAGCGCCGCCGAACAGGGCTACAGGTACGGCGAAATCCACGCCGAGATGGGCCTCGCACTCGGCGCCCGCCGCTCGGGCGACCTCGATGCGGCACAGGCACACCTGCTGCACATCCGCGACGGCCACGCCGACGTCTCCTCGGAGGCGGGCGACCATCTGCTTCTCGCGGAACTCGGCTTCATCGCCGAAGTCCGCGGCGACGCCGGTCAGTCGGTCCGCCATCACCTGCACGGCCTGGACGTCGCCCGCTCCCTCGGCGAACCGCGCGCCCTCGCCCTGTCCCTGGAGGGCCTCGCAGGCGCGGCCTCCCTCGGCGGACCGGGGATGCCGGCCGAGTGCGCCGCGCTGCTGCTCGGAGCGGCGGACGCGGCCCGCAGAGGGGTGGGCGCCCCGCTGCCGCCCGCCGAGCGCGGCGACGTCGACCGCGTCGCGGCGGCGGCACGGGCTGCCCTGGGCGGACCGGCCTTCACGGAAGCCTTCGAGTGCGGCGCAAGGCTGACCGCCGAGGAAGCGGTGCGCCATGCCCGTACGGCCCTCGACTGGCCGGAGAACGCGGCTGGTTGAGGGGGTCGTCCCACAGTTCGGTGTCCGGAGCCTCAACATCGTCGTGGCGCGGACGGACACAGCTGGATGTCCTCCTCGGCCGACGGAATGATCGTCCGCACCAGCGCGGTCGTGCGCTCCACCAGGTCGGCACGGTCGTCGAGCACCCAGGAGATGTGTTGGGCGCCGAAGAAGGCGGAGACCAGCACGGTGGCGAGCGTGTCGGGCGGCGGAAGTTCGTCCCGCGCACCCGTCTCGCGATCCCTGGCCAGCCACGAGGTGATCAGCTCGGTGTACCCCTGGAAGGGCAACGGAAGCCGAACGCCGATCAGTTGGCGTTCGAGCTGGAGTCGTGCCCCGGCCTGGAGGACCGTCTCGTCCCGGAACGCCGTGGCCGTCCGCAGCAGCAGCTCGGCCACGGAGCCGATGGGCGAGAGGTCCAACTCCTCGACCACGTCGGCGATCTCGCCGATCCGGCGGTAGAACAGGTCGGTCACCGCGAGCGCAAGGGCGTCCTTGTTCTCGTAGTGGAAGTAGACGGCGCCCTTCGTCATGCCGGCCGCCTCGGCCACGTCGAGGATCGTGACCGCGGGATAGCCCTTGGCGGCGAACGCCTGGGCGGCGGCCGCGAGTATGCGCTCCCTCGTCCGCACCGCCCGCTCCTGCTTCAGCTCCCTGGTGCCCGCGGGGAGTTGAGGGCCGAAAGCATCGCCGGCGATTCCCATGATGATCCACTTTCGCTCTTTTGAAGAAACCTGCTCGAAGGTATATTTGGCGACCGGGGGGCAGGCTGCGTCGGCTTGACCCGATTTTTAGGGGGAGACGAGGATGTATCAGGGTCGGCTACGGCGAGAAACTCCAGGTGAACCGGTCCTTGCGGATCCGGAGCTCGAATTCCAGCGGACGGTGGCCCGACGTCTTGTGCACCGGGCCGCCGTGGCGGAGGTCTTCGTCACGGATGCGGTGGTGCTCGGCGAGGACCACTTCCTGATCGGCAGCCAGTGGCCGCGCGACCACACGCTCTACCATCCGGACGTCCACCGGAGAAGCGACCCCCTGCTGTTCGCCGAGACGATCAGACAGGCGCTCGTCTACCTCGCCCACTGGCACTACGGAGTCCCGCTCAGCCACCGCTTCGTGGGGTACGACATGGACTTCGAGATCACCGACCCGGGCGCCATGTGTGTGGGCGGCAAGCCCTTGCCGGTGGAACTGGACGCGCGCTGGCAGTGGACCGACCGCCGGCCGCCCCGCCGCTACGGCGCCCGCCTCGAGGTGACACTCTCCGTCGGCGGCCGGAGCTGCGGCCGCGGCAGTCTGCGGGTCGTCGCGCTCGACGAGCGCAGCTATCGGATCATCCGCGGGCGCATCGGCGGAGCCGAGTCCGCCGCCGTCCCGCCCGAGGAGCCGAGCCTTCGGCTGGCGCCGGGCCTGGTCGGCCGGCTGCGGAACAAGGACAGTGTGCTGGCCCCCGGTTCGTCGGCCGCCGAATGGCTGCTGAGACCGGACCTCGATCACGCCGTTCTCTTCGACCACCCCACCGACCACCTGCCGCTGATGGTCCTGCTGGAGGGTTTCCGCCAACTCGGCCACCTGATGACCCATCCTGCGACGCCGCACCCCGGCGGTCCCGCACTCACCCTGGTGTCGGCGGCCGTCGACTGTCTGGCCTTCGGTGAAGTCGGCGTACCCACCCGCCTCGTCGTGCACGAGGACGTGACGGCCGTGGACCCATGGGCCGAACGCCGACTGCGCCTCGACGCGCTCCAGGGCGACACGCCGATCGCGAGCTGCGCTTCGGTGTGGGCTCCGATGCGACCGGCGACGGCAGGGGAACTGCCGGTCGGTCTGCCCGTGCCCTGTGCCTGAGGTCTGAGCGCGGACGTCACCGTCCCGCACGGGCACGCACCAACTCCCCATGCCCCGCCTCCACTTGTTGTCTGCGGCATGGTCGGCGAGCCGCCACATACCGTCGGGAAGGAATTGTACTGAAGGGTGGCCAAAAATCGAAGGCTTCCCTGTACGCGCTTTCCATGCCTGGCGGCATGCCTCAACAGCCCACGTCTGATTGCCGATTGACAGAAGGACGTCATGACTGACGCCGAAATACGACGAGTTCGCGCCACACCGCTCGGTCAAGGCGGCGCGCTGAGCCCGGAGGCCGTTCGGCGGGCGGCCGACACAGCCCGTCGGGACTCCCGTGAGGCCCAGCGCGAGCGGCGGTTGACACCGGGGACGGTCGCCGCCCTGGAAGCCGCGGGCTTCGCACGCCACTTCGTCCCCCGGCGCTGGGGCGGCGAGGAAGGGACATTCGGCGAGGTGTTCCGCGCGGCCGTCACGGTGGGAGAGGGATGCGCCTCGGCCGCATGGTGCGCGGTCCTGTGGGCGGCACACGGACGGTTCGCATCGCTGCTGCCCGAGGAGGGGCAGAAGGAGATCTGGGGCGAGGGGCCCGACGTCCGGATCGCCGCCGCCCTCATGCCCCGGTCGGGCAGCGCGTCCAGGGCTCCCGGAGGATGGCTGCTCCACGGCGAGTGGGACCTGGCCAGCGGCGTCGACGGCGCCCACTGGATCCTGCTGGTCGCGCCGGAGGTCACGGAGCCGGATCGTCCGGCACGCCTCTTCGCTGTCCCCAGAAGCCTCGTGACCGTCCACGACACCTGGAACGCCACGGGGCTGCGCGCCACCGGCAGCAACACGGTCGTTCTCGACGCGACCGTGGTGCCCGAAACCCGCAGCATCCGCCTCGCCAAGTTGTTGGCCGGCGACGACACGGGCGTGCCCCGGTGCCACGCGGCGCCCGCCCACCTCGCGGGCGGCCTCATGTTCTGCGCGCCCGCGGTCGGCGCCGCCCGCCGCGCCCTGGCCGTCTGGACCCGGTGGGCCAAGGCGGACACCCCCGGTGACGTACGGCCCCTGGACCGCCCCTCCGTGCAGGAGCGTCTGGCCCGCTCGGCCGCCGAGATCGACGCGGCCGAGCTGATGCTGCGTACCGCGGCGCAAAGGGCGGACACCGAACCGATCACTCCGGGGGCGGTCGCCGTCAACCGCCGGGACGCCGCCGTGGCCGTGGAGTGGCTGGCCACCGCGGTCGACCGGCTGTTTCGCACCGGCGGCGCCCATCTTCGCGACGTGGACGGTGAGTTGCACCGGCACTGGACGGACGTCCTGACCGTCGCCTCCCACGGCGCACTGCGCCTGGAACCCGCCGCGGAGGCCTTCGCGCGTTCCCTCGACACCGTCGGCGGGTCCGACGATGCCTGACACGCCCCGCCGGCTGGTGTTCAGCGACGTCGACGAGACGCTGATCAGCGGCAAGAGTCTGTTCGACTTCCTGGACTTCTACTTCGCCGCCCGGCACGGCACCGACGGAGCCCTGCACGCGGCCGGAACACGGCGTCGTATCGCCGCCCTGGTGGCCGGAGGCGCCCCGCGTGAGGTGGGAAACCGCGCGTACTACGAGGCTTGGAGGGGCGAACGTCTCGACGTCGTGACGGCCTGGGGAACCGAATGGTTCGCGCAGCGCAGCGCCGTGCCGGGCTTCTATGTGCCGGCCACGCGCACGGCACTGCGCGAGCACCGGGAGGCCGGGGACCGGCTCGTTCTGGTCTCGGGTTCCTTCCCCGCGGTGGTGGACCCCGTCGCGGCCGACATCGGCGCCTGCCATGTGCTCTGCACCCGCCCCGAGGCGAGGGACGGGATCCTCACCGGAGCGGTGACCGGAGAGCCGTGCATCGGGGAGGGCAAGCGGAGAGTGGTACGGGACCTGGCCGAGGGTTACCCGGACACCGACTTGGCCGACTGCTACGCGTACGGAGACCATCCGTCCGACCTGCCGATGCTCACGGAGGTCGGACACCCTGTTGTGGTGGGCGGCAGCGCGGAGTTGCTGGCGGCGATACCCGGGGCCCGGGTTCTGCCGGTGGGTGCGGTGGTCTGAGACTCCGGGGGACTGGAGCCGCCGGGGAGTGTCTGCCGTTGTTCCGCCCCGGTCTGCCGTCACTCCGTGTCATTGACGGAGAGCAATTGCCAGACCTGGCGCACCTGTTCGGCGTTGTCGCCGATTCCGGTCGCCGGTGCGGTGTAGTACATCCCGAACATCAGGGCCACCACGAGCGAGCTGATCAGTTCCGGATGCTGCCGGTTGGTCAACTGCTCCTTCTCCTGGGCGTCGCCGACGAGCCGGGTGAGCGCGGCCGAAATGTCGACGATGAGGGCCGGTACCCGTCCCTGGGTGCAGGCCTCCTCGGACGCGAGTCGGAGACCGGCGCGGAAGCGCAGGTCCGACTGCATACGGCGGACGAAGCCGATCGTGACGTGGCGCAGGCTCGTCAGCGGCGGGTCGCCCTCACCGATCTCCTGCAGCAGCTCGTGTCCCACCCGGTCGAACGCGGCGGTGAACACGGCGGCGAGAGCGTCCTTGGACGGGAAGTGGGCGTACAGCGCCCCCTTGGTCATGCCGACATGGGCTGCGATGCGCTGGAGATTGGCGCCCGCGTAGCCATGGCGCGAGAACTCGTGGGCCGACGCGTCCAAGAACCGCTCGTGAGTCCTCGAAGCCCTTTCCTGTTTCACCATGATGCCCCTCCGTCGACACTCGGTCACTCGCAATAACAGTCGCTGACGAATCTTTTCTTGCCGACGGACCGCTTACAAGCCTGGAAGGGGGATACGGCTCAGTTGTGACTGCGGCTGGTCGGGCTGCGGGAGCCTCGCAGGTCGTCGAGGGCGTGGCCGACGCTCGTCGGCGAGTTCGTGGCGGGTGCGGCGGATCGGGCCGGAGGGAAGCCCCCTGCAGGCCGGTTGGGCGTGCCGGACTCCGCGTCTCGGGCATGTCCGCCGGACACCCTGAGCAGGTGCTCACTTGACTACCAGGCGTCACACGCGCTTTGCTCCGGCAAGCGATAGTCAGACAGTCGGTCCACATCTCGCCGACGGTCGTACCGACTTGACGCCCCCCATCCGCTTGCCCGGCCGCACAGCGAGGTGCTGCACCACCATGAACATGACTCCCTCACGTCACCTGTCCGGCAGTTGCGTGCGCGGCACGGCCCTGGCCTCCGCCTTCGCCGCCGTCTGCCTGCTCGCCGCAGGCTGCTCCTCCTCCGGCGGGTCGGAATCCGGCAGCGACGCCGCCCCGGCCGGCCAGGCGGGAACTCCCCGGCTCAAGATCGCCCTGATCACCCACAGCGCCCCGGGGGACGTGTTCTGGGAGCTGGTGCAGAAGGGCGCGCAGGCGGCGGCCGCCAAGGACAACATCGACCTGACGTACACGAACGACCCCGTCGCCACGGGTCAGGCGGACCTGGTGCGGGACGCGGTCGCCGACCGGGTCGACGGCATCGCGGTGACCCTGGCCAAGCCGGAAGCGATGAAGAGCGCGGTCGGCCAGGCCGAGGCGGCCGGCATCCCCGTTGTCGGCCTCAACTCCGGTATCGACGCCTGGCAGTCGGAGGGCCTCCTTGAGTACTTCGGCCAGGACGACAGTGTCGCGGGCCAGGCCGTCGGCGACAGACTGGACGGCTACAACGCCAAGCACGCCCTGTGCGTCATCCACGAGCAGGGCAACGTCGGACTGGAGGCGCGCTGCGCCGGTGTGAAGAAGACGTTCGGCGGCGACACCGAGAATCTCTACGTGAACGGCGCCGACATCGACACGGCGACCGAGGCCATCACGGCCAAGGTGCGGCAGGACCCGACCATCGACGAAGTCGTCACGAACGGGGCGGGCTTCGCACTCGCTGCGGTGAAGTCCGTGAAGGAGGCGGGCAGCAAGGCCAAGGTCGCCACCTTCGACCTCAACACGGACCTGGTCAAGGCCGTGCAGTCGGGGGATGTGCAGTTCGCGGTGGACCAACAGCCCTATCTGCAGGGCTATCTCGCCGTGGACTCGCTCTGGCTCTACAAGACCAACGGCAATCTCAGCGGCGGCGGAGTGGCTCCGGTGCTCACCGGTCCGGCGTTCGTCACCAAGGAGAACGTCGCCGCGGTCGCGGAGTTCGCGGCCAAGGGGACCCGCTGATCCGCCGCCGTCATATAACGGCGTGACCAAGGTTTCGGGTACTCACCGTGTGTACGGTCACTTGTACGGATAGCATCCTGCACACCCCTTGGGGTTGTACGGACATACGGTCACCCCCGCCGCGCTCGTCCGAAACCCCGCCCCCGCTCACCATGCCCGCTCCCTCACCCCCCGCAGCCCACATCCGCTTGTTGATCGCCCTAGGACGACCATGTCTCCACGGACAGGTGCCCGGCGCCGTCTCGGGTCCATACGACTCTCGCTGATCCTTCTGGCTCTGGTCCCCAGCGTCACCCTCGCCGCCATCTGGGGTGTGACGACGATCCAGATGTTCTCCGAGGGTCTGCGGCTGCTGGACCAGACCGGACTGAGCAAGTCGACCGGAGCCATGGGCACCGAGGCGACGCTCGCGCTGCAGCAGGAACGCAGCCTGTCGGCCGTGCTGTTGGCCTCGCCCGACAGCTCCCGGACCGCCCTGGACGAGCAGCGGAAACGTACCGACGAAGAGGTCGCCAAACTGGTCGGCCAGTCCGATGCGATCCAGCAGGCCCCCGAGCGGATCGCCGACCGGATGTACTCGGTCATCGCCTCGATGGGGAGCCTGGAGTACTACCGGGGCCAGGTGGACAACCCCACCAACATGACCGGCGACCAGGCACTGGCCCAGTACACCTCGATCATCGACGACCAGATCCACGCCTTCCAGGAACTCTCCCAGGTCGACGACGGTGACCTCACCTCGCAAGCCGGGCCGCTCGTCGCCCTTGAGCACTCGGCGGAACTGGTCTCCCAGGAGGACGCCCAACTGCACCTGGCCTGGCCGTCGGGGCGGCTCGACGAGAAGTCGTGGGACCAATTCACGCAGCTGGTCAACGTACGGCGCTGGCTCGTCGAGGACCAGCTCCAGCCCTCGGTGCGCGGCACGTTGAAGACACAGACCGAGCGGGTCCTCCAGAGCCCGGAGTGGAAGACCCTGGAGGCCGTCGAGGACCAGGTGCTCGCGGCCCGGGCCAAGGGCCTCACCGATGACCGCGAGATCGCTCTGCCGGACGCGCAGAAGCGGTGGAGCGCCGCACTGGCCAAGCTCTCGGACGAGTACACGATCCTGATTCGCCAAGAGACGGCCGCGCTGCTGGAACGCAGCGACGACAAGGCGCAGGGACTGCTGATCAAAGCGGCCTCGCTGAGCGCCGGCGGACTCGTCGCCCTGCTGGTGTGCGTCGTGATGTCGTGGCGCATCACCCGGTCCCTCTCCCGTCGGCTGCGCGGACTGCGGATCGCCACCCTCAGCCTGGCGGAGGAACGGCTGCCCGACGTGGTCGCCCGCCTCGACCGCGGCGAGAAGATCGACATGGCGTCCGCCGCGCCCCCACTGGACTACGGCAGGGACGAACTCGGCCAGGTGGCACAGGCGTTCAACACCGCGCAGCGCACGGCCGTGCACACCGCGGTGGAACTCGCCGACACCAGACGCGGCTTCCAGAAGGTGATCCTGGGCATCGCCCGGCAGAGCCAGAACCTGGTCAACCTGCAGCTCAGCAAGCTCGACACCCTGGAACGCGAGCACCAGGACCCGCAGATCCTCAAGGGCCTGTACGAACTCGATTCCAACGCAAGCCAGTTGCGCCGGTACGAGGAGAACCTCGTCATCATCAGCGGCGGGCAGCCCCGGCGCAGCTGGACCGAACCGGTCGCGCTGATCGACATCCTGCGCAGCGCCATCGGTGAGATCGCCGAGTACCAGCGGGTGGAGGTGCACACCGATGAGGAGGTGTTCCTCACCCCGCCCGCGGTGGCGGACGTCATCCACCTGCTGGCCGAACTCATCGACAACGCGACCGCGTACTCACCCGCGCCCAGCCCGGTCGGGATGCGGGCCGGGATGGTGGCCAAGGGACTCGCCGTCGAGATCGAGGACCGCGGCCTGGGTATGTCCGAGGAGGACTACGCGGCGTTCAACGCCCAGTTGGCGGTCCCCCCGCAGTTCGACGTGGTGGCGCTGGCCGACGACCTGCGGCTCGGCATGTTCGTGATCGCCCGGCTGGCCACCCGGCACGGCATCGCCGTCACGCTGCGCTCCTCGCCGTACGGAGGAACCACCGCGATCGTGCTCATCCCGCACGACATCGTGGTGCGGGAGCCCGGCGAATCCCCTTCCACGGACAAGGAGTCGGCGGGTTCGGCGGACTCCCCGGCCCAGGAGTCGGCCGCAGCCGCGAAGGGCTCCACTGCGAACACTCCCGGCCCGGAGCGGCAGACCCACGAGCGCTCGCGGGAGACCCAGCCCGTCGCCCGGGTTCGGACGGCCGCGGCCTCTCCGACCGCCGACGCGTCCCGGTCCGCCTCCGGCATGCCCCACCCGGACGCGAGCGAAGGCGAGAGCGGGGGAGAACTCTCCCCGCTGCCGCGCCGGGTACCGCAGACCAGCCTGGCCGCCGAGCTGCGGGAGGACTCCGGGCCCACCGTGGCCGCTGACGACTCCTTCGAGGACTTCAGCGCCGAGCGCGCGGCCTCCTCCCTCGCCGGCTTCCAGCGCGGAACGCTCCAGGCGCGTGACGACGCCACGGATACGACGGGCGACCAAGGGGAAGAAGCCGCACCGGAAGGCGCATCCGTCACCTCGACTCCGCCCGCAGACCGCTCATGAAGGACAGAGAAATGACACGTCCCGTCCCCGCTACGCACAGCCAGCTCGACCAGCTGCTCACCGGACTGGTGGAACGGGTCGCCGAGGTGAACCACGCCGTCGTGCTCTCCGAGGACGGACTGGTCGTCAGCAGGTCCACGGGCTTCCTGCGGGACGACGCCGAGCGGCTGGCGGCGACCGCGTCCGGCCTGATGAGCCTCAGTAAGGGCGTCAGCATGGACTTCCGAGGCGGCCCCGTGCGCCAGGCACTCATCGAGATGGCCAACTGCTATCTGATACTCAGCACGGCAGGACCCGGCGCCCACCTCGCGGTGCTCACCAGCCAGGGCGCGGACGTCGGCGTGGTCGCGTACCAGATGAACATGCTGGTGAAGAAGATCGGCGAGCACCTCAGTGCGGCACCCCGCGCCGGCATCGCCATCACCGACAACGGCGAGTGAGGTGAACGGAGGCGACGCGGCGGGCCGTCTGGTACGGCCGTTCACGCTGACCGGCGGTCGGACCCGGCCCAGCCGCGCCGACTTCACCCTCATCACGATGGTCACCGCGGTGGACCCGCCGCCCGACCGGGCCGCCCGGCCGCAGCCCGAGCACACGCGGATTCTGCGGCTGTGCGCGCAGCCGGTCGTCGTGGCGGAGCTCGCCGCCAAGCTCGACCTGTCGGTGAGCGTCGTCTGCATCATGCTGTGCGATCTGCTGGAAGAGGGCCGGATCACCGCCCATGCGCCGCGCCAGATCTCCCGAACCTCGGACATGGACCTGCTGCAGAAAGTGAGGGACGGCCTTGGCCGGCTCTGACCCCGTCACCCAGGGGACCTCGGCACCCGATGCACCGGACACGGTCAAGATCCTGATCGCCGGAGGATTCGGTGTCGGCAAGACGACCATGGTCGGGTCGGTCAGCGAGATCGTCCCGCTGCGCACCGAGGAACCGCTGACCTCGGCCGGCCTGGACGTCGACGACCTCAACGGCATCCCGGAGAAGCACGCCACCACCGTGGCCCTGGACTTCGGCCGGATCACGCTCAGCCAGGAACTGATCCTCTACCTCTTCGGCACGCCTGGGCAGCAGCGGTTCTGGTTCATGTGGAACGACCTCGCCATCGGCGCTCTGGGTGCGGTGGTCCTCATCGACGTACGCAGGCCGGAGTCCAGCTTCGCCGCGATCGACTTCTTCGAGCGGCGGGACATCCCGTTCGTCGTCGGCGTCAACGGCTTCCACGGAAAGCATCCGTACGACCCCGAGCAGATCCGTGACTCACTGGCGCTGCCGGAGGGAACTCCCGTACTCCTCTGTGACGCCCGGGACCGCGAGTCGTGCCGGGACGTACTGATCGCCCTGATCGACCAGTTGATCGCCACCTCGGCCCAGAAGAACAGAAACGGCAGGCCCAGCCGGAGTCTGTGACGCACACGCTCCTCGGGCTGTCGCAGGAGTACGCGGTGCCGCTGTCGAGGCGTTGGGCCGGATGCGGATCGGCATCGAGCCGCTTCCCTCTGTCGTCGAGCCGTCAAGGTCCCGGCCGCGCTGGTGAAGTGCCATCGCTGGATTCCGGTGATTTCCGGCGGCCTGCCGTCCGTACGTCTCTACGCGCCGAGCCGGGTGATCTCGTCCGTCCGCAGAATGCGGGGTCCGGAACCGTCGAGCCGGGCGACGGCGATCATCGCCCGCCCGAGGTGCTCGGTGCTGGTCACGTAGCGGGGTGTCACGCGGCGCAGGAGTGGATAGAGCCAGGACGTGATCCGGTAGGCCACTCGGTACCACCGTGTTCGGGAGGTCTCCCCGTGGACGGGCTGGATCCATCCGGGACGGAAGGCGTACGCGCGCATGTCCATGGCCATCAGCGCGTTCTCCGTCCGGCCCTTCACCCGGGCCCAGAAGGCTCGCCCCCGTTCCGTGCTGTCGGTGCCTTCCCCCGACACGTACACGAATGTCAGGTGCGGATTCCCGGCCGCCACGACTCGCGCCGCCTCCATCGCGTAGCCGTACGTGATCCTCTCGTACTCCTCGCGATTGCGCCCCACCGACGACACTCCGAGGCAGTAGAAACACGCGTCCGCCCCTGACAACTGCGCCGCGATCGGGGTGAGATCGGAGAGGTCGGCGTGCCGCACTTCGCGAAGCTTCGGTGCGTTCTTGCCGAGCGGTCGCCGTACGACGGCGATGACCTCGGCGACCTCGGGGTCTTCCAGGCATGCGCGCAGGACGCCTTGCCCGACCATGCCCGATGCACCGAAGAGAACTACCTTCACGTCGACTCCGTTCCAGGTTTCGTACTTGAGGGTTCCATGATCAGCCCATTGCAGGTGAACGGTCGCCACCGGAATCCGGTGTTTTCCGCGTACGACCACATACCGAGTGCCGCGTTCGGTGGACCAGGGCCTGTCCGGCGCGTCTTGCCGGACAGGCCCTGGTCCCGAGGAGGGCTCAGTGCTTGAGCGTGAAGGTGAAGTCGCCGGAGAGCTTGCCGCTCAGCCGGACGGCCGAAACGAGCTTCCCCTCCGTGATCAGGCGCTCGACCTCGGCCCGCGAAAGACCGCAACCTTCAGCGATCAGTCGCACCGGCCGGACCGGGATCCGCGCCGCGAAGCGGACCGATACGTCGATCACCTCGCGGTCCAGGTGATCCGATCCGCCGGTGTCGAGGCGCCAGGCGTCGTCCCAGTCGAGGGCGATGCGATTACGGCGCCGCACGACCGGATCCTGGAGCAACTCAGCCGTCAGACCAGGGTCGTTGTCGTGCATCCGGTCCAGCAGCTCAGGTCGTACGGAGCGCACATTCATCCGCTCCAGGATCGTGAGCTTGGCCGTGTCCCCGCATGCCGTACAGAGCACGAGGAGCCATGCGTCGAGGAGCTTGTGGTTTGCGTTGACGCGAAATTTTCCGCTGGTCCGGAAGCGTTCGGACGCGCACGCGTGGCAACGGCGGAGAACGGTTGGCAGGCAGGTGGGCATGACCACCCAGATATTGAGCACAGAAGTACACCGGTTTCAGTGAGAAGTCCGCAGCAAAAAGGAGCGCGGCGCACATGCGCGACGCGCGACAGATCAGCTCTCGGGAGGTCTCACAGGGTGTACAACGGCACGTCCTTACCCAGACGACTTGGCTCGGCAGCACGGTAATGGCGCACAGCGGCGCCGTTCCACTGGTTTTTCGAACGCCTCAGCGCGACAGGATCTCGACGTACCCGTCCGTCCATCAGGCCGCCGACCTCCGTCACCAGGCCCGCGATTCCGACGAACAGCGGCGACCAGCTGGGGTCCGTGTAGGCCGTGACCATGCTCCGTCGCACGGCCGGTCCCACCACTGGTTCGATGTGACCGCGAATTTCAGATGCGGTGGACAACTGCCTCGCCGCCGGCTTCTTAAACTCGCCTCAAGAAAGCCTCCTAATGTCTTCCGTGTCGAAGCCGGACGGCTCCGGCGAAAGGAACCACGCGGCAGTTGAGCTGCGCTTATGGAGGAAATATGAGCTTCAAGAAGGTTGCCGCCATCAAGCACGTCAAGGACGCCAAGCCGGCGAAGCCCGCCAAGACCAAGACGGCGAAGCCGAAGCCCCGCAAGCGCCCGATCAAGCACTGAACGGTTCCGGGGTGAAAGGCGGGTCCGCGGCAGCAAGTCGCGGGCCCGCTTCTGGCATGTCGGAGCCCGATTCAGGAGTGGCAGTGACCTCATACGACGATCAGCAGACGATGCAACTGCGCCTGGCGCAGGTGCCACCCGTAAGAGGCCGTCACCGCCGAGCCGGTCTCCTGCGCCCGCACGGCACCCAGACGCTCGTAGGACTTCAACCGGAGCGCGTCGCCGCCGACCCCGCCGAGACGGAGGGCGGCGACACGGCCGCGGCGCCACAGCTCACCATGCGGCAGGCGTTCTCCCGCTTCTGGCCACTGACGAAGGACGACCGGCGCTGGCTGGTGCTGATCTGCAGCTGTGTCGTCGTGGCCGCGCTGTGCGAGACGGCGGCGATCCTGCTGTTCGGTGAACTGACCGACCACGCGCTCCAGAAGGGCTCACTCAGCGCCTTCTGGGTACCGGCGGGCCAGTGGCTCGCCGTCGCGCTCCTCGGCGCCGCTGTCGGATACGCCGGCAACTCGGCTGCCGTGTGGACCGCGGAGCGCTTCGTCATGCGGCTGCGCGCTCGCGTCTTCGGGCACGTCCAGGACCTGCCGCCGGACTTCTTCCAGCGACACCGCCAAGGCGACCTGGTGGAGCGGTTGACGGGAGACGTCGAGTCCATCGAGGAGATGGTCGTCTCCGGCGTCGTCGGCATCGTTTCCGCGATCTTCAACGTCGTACTGTTCTCGGCCGCGGCCCTGTGGCTGCGCTGGGACCTGGCCCTCGCCACCTTCACCCTGGCCCCTGTCCTGTGGTTCACGGCCAGGAAGTTCTCCGCGCCGATCAAGTCGGTCGCACGCGAGGAGCGCGTTGCCGACGGAGCCATCACCTCGGTCGTCGAGGAAGCACTCGGCAACGTCGTGCTCACCCAGGCCTACAACCGCAAGAACGCCGAGGAGAAGCGGCTGCGGCGCGAAGCCCGCGCATGGATGCGGGCTTCAGTGACCGGGGCACGCATGAGTGAACTCTACGAACAGGCCGTGGAAGTCATCGAGACGGTGTGCGTCCTCGGAGTGATCGGACTGGGCGCCTGGGAAATCTCCCAGGACCGCATGACCATCGGTCAACTCCTGTCCTTCGCCGCCTTCCTGGGCTATCTGTACCCGCCGCTGCGCAGCCTCGGCCAACTCGGCCTGACCATCACCGCGGCCACCGCGGGCGCCGAACGGCTGCTGGAAATCCTCGACACACAGTCGGCCGTCACCGACCCGCCCGCGCATCGGGCCGTCATCCCCTGGCGCGTGCGCGGGACCGTGCAACTCGACCGGGTCGGCTTCCGCTATCCGGGACAGGACGCGCCCACCCTCCACAACGTATCCCTCACCGCACGGCCCGGTGAATTCGTCGTGGTCACCGGACCGAGCGGCGCCGGCAAGTCCACCATCGCCAAGCTGCTCCTGCGCTTCTACGACCCCACCGAAGGAAGTGTCCGGCTCGACGGTGTTGCCCTCGACACCATTCCGGTGTCCTACCTGCGCGAACACGTCACCCTGCTGCCCCAGCAGACCTTGATCCTGCACGACACCATCCGCGAGAACATCGCCTGCGGCCGCCCCGGTGCCACCGATCGGGAGATCGATCAGTCGGCCCGCTCCGCGGCCGCCCACGGCTTCATCGCCGCACTCCCGCAGGGCTACGACACCCCCATCGACCCCCACACCGCCCGGCTCTCCGGCGGGCAACTGCAGCGCATCGCGATTGCCCGCGCGATGCTTCGCGACGCGCCCGTACTGATCCTGGACGAGCCCACGACCGGACTGGACGCCCTCGCCGCCCGTCGTGTGATCGGCCCGCTCCGCGAGCTGATGTCCGGCCATACGACCCTCATGATCACTCATGACCTGCAGCTGGCTCCGCAGGCCGACCGTATCGTCGTACTCGACCACGGGCGGCTGGTGGAAGGCGGGACACATCACGAACTCCTCGCCCGCCGCGGGGTCTACGCGGAACTGCAAGGAGCACCTCACGGCGTCCGGCTCAAGAAGGCCGGACCCACCGACGCCCGCTTCGACGAAACCAGTTGGTGAATGCCGTACGACCGCCCCCGCCAGGCGAAGCCGTACGACGGTGTCGGCTCACCACCAGGTATCACCACCAGGTATCACCACCAGGTATCACCACCAAGAGGTGGGATAGACCTCTCGCTGCAGACGGGCGGAGACCATCTGCACCGCGACGAGCAGCGCCGCACCGGCGGCCAGCAGGGGTACGAAGCGGTTGGCGGACGGGTGGGTGACCATGATCATGACTGCGGTCGCCATGGCGGGCGGATGGGCCGCCTTGAGCACGAGCACGAGTCCGCAGGAGATGCCGCAGGCCACGGCCGCGGCCCACGGGCCGTGCCAGCCGAGGGCGAGCACCGCGAAGCAGACGAGGCAGGACAGCATGTGGCCGCCGATGACATGGCGGGGCTGGGCGAGAGGAGACTCGGGAGTCGCGGTGACGATCGCCATCGTGGCGGCGAGCGGTGGCACAAGCACCGTCTGGTGAGTGAGCGTCCCCAAGGCCACCAACACGGCCAGCCCGACGGACGTGGTCACGGCCGCCGATGCGACCGTGCGCCGTGGCGGCCGTGGTTCGCTGTTTTCCCGACGGCGAACGGGAGGCCGCTTCGCCAGGCGGGTCGGGGCGTTCACGGCTTCCCGTATCCCGGGCGCGTCACACGCCATGAATACGACATACCTGTCCCGATGGAAGGCCGACAGCTACAGAAGGGCCGACAGCCGTCGATCTGCCCAGCCGACGACACGCGGCATGCCTCCGCGGCACGTGGGGAGAAGGAGCGATCTCGGTCCTGCCGGGTGGGGCGCACACCTTCGGGGCGCACGGAAGCAGCAAGGGAACTCCTCGGAACCGTCCCCGCTTCCGGCCCACGGCGGCTCGTCGTCCGTGAAGACGGGGATCACGCCCTGAATCCTGACGCCGCAGGCCAACGCCTGTCCAAGCCCGCCTCGTTATCGCTCGATCGAGGGCCTCTATCGAACCGCTTGTGCCGAGGCCACCGAGCAACAGCCGTTCCGCGCCTCCATGGTTCTATCCACGTCGGGAGTGTGCGGGGGGAGTGACGCGGGCGGAGGCAGGAGCGGCCTGTCGCAGTGGGATGGCCAGCGTCGCTTGGAGGCCGCCGCCGACGGCGTCTCCCAGGGTGAGCGTGCCGCCGTGGAGTTCTGCCTGCTGCTGTACCAGGGCGAGTCCGAGACCGGAGCCGTGACTGCGGGGCCGACGGCCCCGTGCGAAGCGTTCCTTGACGGCTTCCCGTTCATCGGCGGGGATGCCGGGCCCGTCGTCGGTGACGGAGAGGTAGACCAGCGACGAGTCCCATACGAGTGATGCGTGGACCTGCCCGTGGGGTTGCCGCCCGTGGAGGGCCGCGTTGTTGAGCAGGTTGTCCACGGCCAGCCGCAACCCGGCGGGCCAGCCCTGGACGCGGGGAGCGCTGCCGGCAGCGAGGGACAGGGAGTAGGTGGTCGTGGGATGCCGGTGCTGCGCATGTCGTACGGCTTCATCCAGCAGCGCGGGCAGATCCACCGTGGCACGGGGCGGGAGCGCACCGGCATCTCCACGGGCGAGGATCTGCAGGCCCTCCAGCAGTGTCGTGATGCGGTGATGCTCGACGACCATCGCGTCGAGGGCTTCCTGTCGCTGGGCGGCGGGGAGGTGCGGGTTGCGCTGCAGGGTTTCCAGGTTCATGCCGATGGTGGTGAGGGGGGTACGCAGTTCGTGCCCGGCGTCGGCGGTGAAACGGCGGGTGGCGTGCATGCTGGTCTGGAGCTGGCCCAGCATGCGGTTGAGGGAGGCGGACAGGTCCGCCACCTCCTGCGGCCGGGTGACTGTGGGCAGCTCCTGGTGGGTGTCGGCGGGGCGGATGCGTTGTGCGCCGGTGCGGAGCCGCTGCAGAGGCTGCAGGACCACTCTGGTGATCAGCCACACGCCGCCTGCCGTGAACAGCATGGACAGCACGGCGACGCCGGCCACGATGCGGGTGTTGTCGGCCAGCCGCTGTTCGATGGGGCCGAGGTCTTGAAGCACCTGAAGGCGTTCGCTGCCGGTGTCTTCCACGGGCTGCACCAGGGAACGCCAGGTCTGGCCACCGGCTCGGATGGTGCTCAAGCCGTCCGAGGTGGGGACGGGAATGTCGACCGTGAGCTGGTCACCGCGCTGGGCGACGATCTCGTTGCCGGAGATGAGCCGGACCAGGGACTGGCTGCCGGCGAGGAGGCCGCCGTAGTCGTCGCTCCCGACCCGGTCGGCGCCGTCTCCCGTGGAGAGGAGTTTGTCGGCGTCCTCCTGCACCTTGGTGGCGCGGGCGGTGAGCTGCCGGTCGACGTCGGTGCGGTCACGGTGGTCGATGCGGTCCACGATGACGAGGCCGGCGACGCCGACCACGAGGACCACCAGGAGGGCGACACTCGCGGTGATCTGTGAGCGCAGGCTGCGCGGCAGGGGGAGCCTCATGTCCGCAGCGCGAATCCGACGCCGCGCACCGTCTGCAGGATCCGCTTCTCGCCGTCGGCCTCGAGCTTCTTGCGGAGGTAGCCGATGAAGACGTCGACCACGTTGGTGTCCACGTCCCAGGTGTAACCCCACACCTGTTCAAGCAGCTGGGCGCGGCTGAGGACCTGGCCCGGGCGCTGGGCGAGCGCCACCAGGAGATCGAATTCGCGTGTGGTGAGCCCCAGCTCACGGCCCGCGCGTGTGGCCTCCCGGCGGGCGGGTTCGATGGTGAGGTCGCCCAGCAGGAGAGGGCGCTGCCGACTGCCTTCGTGGAGGCGGACCAGCGCGTGCAGCCGGGCGGCGAGCTCGGCGACCGAGAACGGCTTGACCACGTAGTCGTCGGCGCCGGCCGCAAGACCCGCCACCCGGTCGTCGACCTCGTCGCGTGCGGAGAGCATGCAGACGGGAATGGTGCGCCCCTGCAGTCGCATACGCCGTACCGCCTCCACCCCGCTGATGCCGGGCATGACGACGTCGAGCAGGACGACCGAGGGCAGCTGCGCGGCGATCGCGTCCAGACCGGCCTCCCCGTCGGGGGCCTCGTGGACGTCGAAGCCCTCGACGGACAGTCCCAGCCGCAGGGCCTGGCGGACGCCTTGGTCGTCGTCCACCACGAGCACCAGCGGCTTTCGCCGGGAAGCCGACATCGCCCCTCACTTTCCGTGCCGGGCGAGACACCCAAGCCGTATCGCGATTGCGGATGACCGGGTCCGGACGAGACGGACGGGCCCGTCCGGCCGTCCACGACCAGGATGGCTGATCTTTCACAAAACAGATTAAGAACGGCGTGGCCACGCCGCTGCCCGCGCCTTCTCAAAGGCGTCATGCCTTCTCGAAAGAGCCGCGCCTTCTCGAAGGAGCCGCGCCTCCTTAAGGCGCCACGCCTTCTTAAAGGCGCCACAAAAACGCCCTCCACGCTGGTCGTCGAAGCGCCCACCAGGGTGCCTGTCACCCCCGTCACATGTCCGAGGGAAGGTAGTGATGACCACATCCAATGCGGCGGCCACCGGCCACCGAAGGCCGCCCGCGCCGCAGCACGGCGCCCTCAGGTTGAGCCTCGCCGACCTGTTGGGGCCGGCCGCCATCGCCTCAGTGGTCGCCGTCGTATTCCTCTGGATCCGCAATCAGGGCCTGCTGAGCCTGGCCACCGTGGACACCGCCGTCGGATCGCTCGGCCTGCTCACCGGGCTGGTCTCCGCCGATCTGATGCTGCTGCAGGTCGTGCTCCTGGCCCGGATCCCCTGGGTCGAACGGTCCTGGGGCCACGACCTGCTCACCAGGCGGCATCGCTGGATCGGGTTCGCCTCGTTCTGGCTGATGATGGCGCACGTCGTCCTCTTCGCAGTGCAGCGCATTTCCCGGGACCCGGCCAGTGCTCTGGACGAGCTGTGGAAGCTGTTCATCACCGACCCGTGGATGCTGTTCGCCACGATCGGCACCATCGCGGTGATCATGGTGGTCGTCACGTCCGTCCGGGCGGCCCGTCGCAGGCTGCGCTACGAGTCCTGGCACCTGCTCCACCTGTACGCCTACCTCGGCGTCGCCTTCACCTTCCCGCACATGCTGGAGGACGGCGCCGACTTCCACGAGGCCTGGGCCCGCACCTACTGGTGGACCCTGTATCTGTTCGCGGCGGGCGTCACCGTCCTCTATCGGCTCGGCTGGCCCGCCTGGCGCTCCCTCTACCACCGCCTGCGCGTGGCAGAGGTACGCCCCGAAGGGCCCGGGATCTTCTCCGTCACCATGCGCGGACACCGGCTGGACAGACTGCGCACCGAGTCCGGACAGTTCTTCATCTGGCGCTTCCTCGACGGCCCCGGCTGGTCCCGCGGCAATCCGTACACCCTCTCCGCGGCGCCCACAGCCGACCGCCTGAGGATCACGGTGAAGATCGCCGGAGACGGAAGCGAGCGCCAAGCCCGGCTCAAGCCCGGCACCCGCGCGCTGATCGAGGGCCCGTACGGCACGCTCACGGCACGGCAGCGGCGTCACCCCCGCATGCTCCTGATCGCCGCCGGCATCGGTGTCACTCCCATGCGAGCCCTGCTCGAGGACACCGCCTACGCCCCCGGGGAAGTAGTTCTCCTCTACCGCTACACCGAGGCGGAACACGCCGTGTTCGCCGACGAGTTGAGGCAGATCGCCGGCCGGCGCGGTGTCGAACTGCACTTCATGCCCGGCCCCCGCCGCGCCGACGACTCGTGGCTGCCGGCAGGCGTCGGCACCCATGCCGATGACGCCCAAGTGCTCAAGGAACTCGTCCCGGACGTCGCCAACCGAGATGTGTACGTCTGCGGTCCGCCTGCCTGGCTTTCCGCGGTCCGCAAGGCAACCAGGTCCGCCGGCGTGCATCGAGACAGTCTGCACACCGAGGAATTCGCCTGGTAACCCGTAACCGTAAACCGTGAACCGTAACTCGTAGTCCATAACCAGAAATCGATAACCCGTAATCCGGTGGAATCCGCCGACCGTAATTCGCAATACCTGAAGGAGTAACCATGCGCCGCATCACCCTTTGGCTCACGGCCACCCTCGCCGTGACCGCCCTTCTCTTCGCCTACCAACTCAACCTTTCCGGGAGCGGTGCGAAGGGAGGCGAGACCAAGGACGAGGAACCCGTCGCAACGGCCCCTGCCAGCCCTGGCACCGACGCGTCCGCGAGCCCCGTCGATCAGGCGAAGCCCGGTGACGACACACCGGGCGACGGCGAGCACGCCGGCAAGCCGGGCGAGAACAAGTAGCTCACCGCCTTGCGCCCTGCCCGCAACATCCTGAGCTGCTGGGACCGCCCTTGACGGGACCGACGGTCCCAGCAACTCGCCATCCCGAGCCGCACCTTGGACCGGGATCACCGCACCTACGTCCACGGTGCGCTGCCCCCGAACATCCACCCGCTCCACCGACACACTCGGATTCATCAGCAAGGCGAAGGTGCCCACGTGACGACCTCGACCGCATCAGCTGCTGTGGCAGAAGCTCTGGCATTTCTCCGGCAGTTCACCCGAACCGCGAAAATGACGGGATCCATCGCGCCCAGCGGAGCCGCCCTGTCCCGTGCTCTCACCCGCCACGTCCAACCGGGCAGCCCGCACCAGCCGCGTGCTGTGCTGGAAGTCGGACCGGGCACCGGAGCTGTCACCCGCCACCTCGCGCAACGCCTCGGCCCCAACGACACACTCGAACTCGTCGAGGCCAACCGCCCGTTCGTCGACCACCTGGCGGCGGCTCTGCGGCACGACACACGGCTGGCAGCCATCGCCCCGCGTACCCGTCTGCACCACGGCCTCATCCAGGACCGGCAACTCGGGCACTACGACCACATCGTGTGCGGACTGCCCTTCGCGAACTTCCCGCCCTCGCAGATCGAAGCCGTCGTCCGCCAACTCCTGGCGTCGCTCAGACCTGGTGGCCGGCGCGTCCGGGGCGAGTCCTGACACGTGAGTGGCTGCTCAAGTCCCTCTGGGGCGAACAGGGGGGGGGACCCACCTCCAACACCGTCGACGTGTACGTCATGTACTTGCGCCGCAAACTTGAGGCGGGCGGTTACTTCCTTTCCGTACCTGGAGCCGGCATGTGGGTGCCCTGCTCCTTGTCGTTGTCGGTCGGTACCGCGGGGTTGTAGGTCAGACCGCCGGCATTGACCATGTAGCAGACGACCAGGCCGATGGCGGAGATGACCAGAGCACTCCACAGGGTGATGCGATGCATGACGGCTTCGCTCCTTGGGACAGGGACGGTTACGGCTACCAGGCGAAGACCTCGGTGTGTATGTCTTCCTCGCGGACGCCCGCGCGGCGCAGTGTCGCGTGGACCGCGGAGGCCCACGGGGGAGGGCCGCACACGTAGACGTCGCGGCAGGTCAAGTCGGAAACGGCGTGACGCAGTACGGGGATCTCGTCGGGTTGGGCGCCGAAGTCGGCCGGCAGCCATGAGCCGTCGGAACCGCGTCCTCCCGGCAGCAGGGCCAGGTCGACGCCGCGGCGTCTGACGAGCTCCTGCAGCTCCGTTGTGAAGAGCCGGTCGTCCTCGCTGCTGAAGCGGTAGATCAACGTCGCCTCGCCGGGGCCGTATCGCGTGTCCTCCAGCAGTGCCCGCAACGGCGTGATGCCGATTCCTGCCGCGAGGAGCAGCATCTTCGGCCAGCGGCGCCGACTCGCGGTCATGGTGCCGTAGGGCCCTTCGATCAGCGCACGGGTACCGGGCCGCAGCGTGGCGGCGCGGGCGCTGCCGTCGCCGGACTCGCGGACCGAGATACGGAGCCGGTCGTGCTGAGGTGCCGCGGACAGGGCGTAGGGGTGGCCGCGGGTCCAACCGGGTCCGTCCATGAAACGCCAGATGAAGAACTGCCCCGACCTGGCGTGCAGTCGGTCCAGCCGACGGCCCGTCAGCGTAATCGACACCACGCCGGGCGCTTCGGTGCTCACTTCCTCGACCCGGAGCCGGTGGTACAGAGTCCGGTACAGCGGCAGACCGAGGCGGAAGACAAGGATGCAGGCGGCGGCGAGGACGTATTCGGTCCACAAGTACGCCCGTGCCCACTGCGCGTGGAACTCCGGGCCGGTCACGAGCATGTGCGGCAGGATGAGGATCAGGCCGAGGTAGGTGTAGAGGTGCAGCAGGTGCCAGCCCTCGAAGCGCAGTCGCCGACGGGCCCAGCGCATCGACGTGACCATGACGCCGATGATGAGGATGGTGCCGACGGTGGCCGCGAGCATCCATGGTTCAACTACGTAGAGTTCGTAGGTCCGTTGCCAGGCGGCCGACCAGTCGCGGGAGACCCGCTCCAGGGTCTGGGCCACGAGGTGCGCCATCATGAACCAGAAGGACGCGAACCCGATCCAGCGATGCTGTCGAGCCAGGCGGTCGTGCCCCCAGGCTCGTTCCACCCATGGGATCCGCGCCAGCAGGACGACCAGCAGGAGCATGAGCTGGGTCGCGATGAGTGAGGACAGCAGCCCCAGCATGCCGACCGTGGACTTCATGCCCAACGGCAGGGGCAGCCCGTGGTTGAGCAGCCACAGACCGACAGGGGCGACGGTCGAAAAGACCGCGAGGGTGCCGAGCAGGTCTCCCCACCCGGGCCGGTAACGCTTTGGACGTGGTGACGTTCCGTCCGGAGGCTGGGGCGATCGGTCCGGAGATACCTGATGAATCGTTCCCATGGACACCCTCTCATCACACCCGAGGCGTGTAGCCCAGTCCCGCTGCTTGGATGGCGCTGCGCGAATCAGGATGATGGAGTTTTTTGTGACCACTTTAAGAAGGGCCGCCCGCTCTTCCGGACCGAAACTCATTGGCGAACTCGGGCCCTCACGGACGAACATGGCACGCATGAGTGACCAACCCGCGCGATGGAGCCAGGCGACCGTCTACCCAGACATGTGGGCCGACCCGGACGACGATCCCCGCACTGAAGACGTCAATCCGGACGGGGAGCTTGCGACGCTGCTGGACTTCCTGGCGAACTACCGCCTGACCCTGCGGATGAAGTGCGAGGGCCTGGACGCGGAGCAACTGGCCCGCCGTTCGGTTCCGCCGTCGACGATGTCGCTGCTCGGCCTGCTTCGCCACCTTGTCGAGGTGGAACGGGACTGGCACAACTGGATCGGCGACGGCGATCCGCTGCCGAAGCTGTACGGCGAGCGCGACGCGGACTTCGACGGAGCCGTCGCCGATCAGGCCCAGGTCGATGCCGCGTACTCCGACCTCGCGCGCGAGCAGGCCGCGACCGACGCCGCGCTGGCCGAGCACCCGGATCTGAGCGAGCGTCTGGGGGAGGGCGGGATCACGGTTCGGGGGCTGATGGTGCACAGGGTCGAGGAGTACGCCCGGCACTGCGGGCACGCCGACCTGTTGCGCGAGTGCATCGACGGAAGGGTTGGCCAGTAACCCGGGCCGTGACTTCGCCCTTGGCGGCCGGCGCCGAAAGCTTGAGCTCACCGGACCGGACCTTGGTGAAGGTCCAGACGGATAAATTCCGAAGGCGCTTTCCCTGCCTCATCCGTGAGGGTTCCTCAGGTGAATGTGAGATGTATTCATAAAGTTTCGGCGCGCAGCCGGATACACGACTCTCCATTTGGTGCGATCGGAATGTCTCCGAATGAATCCGAGTGTCTCCGAGTGTGAGAAAACGCCTAGGATGTATTTCTCTCAGCCTTGGGTGCCGACGAGTGCGATGCGCGATGATGTGGGCATGGCGTTGTCGACGGCGTTCACGGAACTGTTCGGGGTGCGGCATCCGATCGCGCTGGCACCGATGGGCGGGTCTGCCGGTGGTGCGCTGACGGCAGCCGTCTCGCGGGGCGGCGGGCTCGGGTTGCTGGGCTCCGGGAACGGGGATCCGGACTGGCTGGCCCGCGAAGTGCCGCTCGTCGAGCAGGGCACCGACAAGCCATGGGGCATCGGCTTTCTGACCTGGCAGATCGACACCCCCGCGGTGGAGCGGGCACTCGAACACCGGCCCAGGGCGGTGATGTTCTCCTTCGGCGACCCCAGCGCGTACACCGAACGCGTCCGCCGGACTGGCGCGGCACTCATCATTCAGGTCACCGACCTGGAAGAGGCAAGACAGGCCGTGGACCTGGGCGCTGACGTCATCGTGGCGCAGGGCACCGAGAGCGGTGGGCACGGGGCCCGGCACGGGCGGTCCACCTTGCCGTTCGTGCCGGTGGTGGTGGATCTGGCGGCACCGGTGCCGGTGCTGGCGGCCGGCGGGATCGCCGACGGCCGCGGCCTGGCGGCCGTCCTGGCCCTCGGGGCCGCGGGGGCGCTCATCGGCACCCGCTTCCAGGCCACCGCCGAAGCCCTGGTTCACCCCTCGACAGTCACCGCAATCGTCGAGGGGCACGGGCAGGACACCGAGCGCAACCGCGTGCTCGACATCGCCCGTGGCTCCCGGTGGCCCGCCCGGTACACCGCCCGCACGCTGGGCCATCGCTACCTCGACCAATGGCGCGGCCGGGAGGCCGAACTCGCCGCGGACGCCCGGGCCCAGACGGAGTATCAGGACGGCGTCGCCCGGGGCGACTTGCCGCCGCTACCGGTCTGGGCGGGTGAGGCGGTCGACCTCATCACCGACCAGCCACCCGCAGCCGACCTCGTCGGCACCCTGGCCACACAGGCGGAGGACGCCCTGAACCGCGCGGGAAGGCACTGAGCACAGCACCCGCCCATGCCCGGCGTGGAGTGCGTTCAGTCAGCGATGTCGACCCCGTATCCGCGCGCCAGGACATCGAGCCCATGGTCATAGCCCTGGCCGACAGCGCGCAGGCGCCAGACCGGACCCCTGCGGTAGATCTCCGCAAGCAGCATGGTGCGTTCGGTCGTTGCGGCGTCCAGGGTGGCCCGGGCGAGTGGTGCCCCGCTGCTGCCGGGCGCCGCACCGATCTGGATCGCGCCGACGGTCCCGAAGGTGGTGGCGCCGTCGATGGCCGCGGCGATGACAATCTTTCGGGTTGCGGGCGGAAGGGACGCCAGGTCGAGGGCGATGGTCTGTTCGGCGGGACCGCCGGTGAGGAGCCGCACGGTGCCGGCGGGGCTTTCCGGGGCGCCGTAGAAGATGAAGTCCTCGTCGAAGGTGACCTGTTCGTCCTCGTCGAGGATGAAGGCGACGACGTCGATCTCGCAGTCGGCCTGTGGAGCCCAGCCGGCGGTGACGTACCACTTGAGCGCGGGTGTGCCGTTCGGGACGGGCAGGTCGATGACGTCGCCCCTGGGCATTACCTGTGGATCCTGCGGGCGGGCAGCCGCGGTGTCTTGGTCGGCTACTGCCGGTGCGGTGAGCCAATCTTCGTCATGCACGGGGAGTTCAAGAGCGGTGATGCGCAGCATCCGACGGTCCTTCGCGCCGTCGGCAAGAAGGACGACGTCGGTGACGCTGGCCGACAGGTTGACCGCTGCGGACCCGCCCAACTCGACGACTCGGGTACGGGCTGCGGAGGCATCGGCATGGGCGCCGCCGAGCACCAGTACCCGACTGCCCGTCAGTGGTCCATCCGAGGTGCCGGCCGAGTTCTCAGGTAGGCGCGGAGCGGGAACGGATACGCCGAGGGGGAGCGCCGGGAGGACAGGCACCGCAGGGACGGGTGTGGCAGAGCCTGTGGTGGATACGGGTTCCTCGGCCGGGACTTGTGCGGTTGCCGGCTCCGCCACGGGTGCGATCAGGGCGGCAGTGGTAGTCGTCGCCTCATGAGCTGTCCCGGTCCGTACGTCGGTCAGCAACTGCAGGAAGGTGTGCTCATCGATGACCGGTACGCCTTCGGCGATCGCGCGTCGGGCCTTCGCCGAATCGGACGTCGGCTCGTTGGTGACCAGAGCGCTGGTGTGCCGGCTGACGGTCGTCATCATGTTCAGCCCGGCGGCAACCGCTCGTCCGACCAACTCCGCCCGGGCGTGGGCGGTCTCACCGGTTGTCGCGATCTTCATCCCCTGCTGGAGCGGCCCGCCGGGCATCAGCCGTCCCGGGTTCCGATACGCGCAGGGCGTCTTGGGTGGCTGCGGCGTGAACTGGGATTCCGCCCGAGGCGGGCAGGTCACCAGCGGCAACGGCAGATCGAGCCGTGCCGCCTCGCGTAGAGATGCCCGCAGGATGCCCGCCAGCACCCGGGTGTCGTCCAGTGCGTCATGCGCCCGCACCTGCGGTACGCCGTAATGAGCGGCGAGGGTGCCCAGCTTCATGTCGTCCGTCGGCGGATCCACCTGGCGGTTGAGGGCCAGCGTGCACAGCCGCTGCGACACCGGCAGCCACATCCGCGCACGGGAGAACTCGTGAGCCAGGAAGTCGTAGTCGAACTGGGCGTTGTGGGCGACCAGGATCCGGTCCTGGAGCATCGCGCCGATGCGCCCCGCGACCTGGTCGAAGGTCGGCGCGCCCCGCAGCCGCTCGACGGTCAGCCCGTGCACGTGCACCGGTCCCGGGTCGCAGCCGGGGTTGAGCAGCGTGGAGAACTCTCCGGTCTGCTCGCCGTCCGGACCGATCGTCACCACCGCGACGGACAGCACCCGGTCCCGCCTGGCCATGAGTCCGGAGGTCTCCACGTCGACCAAGGCCCAGTCGTAGGCGTAGTCGCCCGTGGTGGGCACGTCGAAGGAGGCGGAGGCGAGACTCATGGCGCCAAGGATGATCGGCTATTCCACACTCCTTCAACCCGTATGCCGTTTTGCCCTGCTCTGGAAGGACGTCATGCCGTGCCGAAGTCGACCACTGTCGAACAACCGCACGGAATGTACGAGGGCAGCCGCCGATGCCTGATTGGGCGGTGGCTCTGACCAATTCAGGCGCGTCGGCCGGGCGGAGGAATCCCGCGGCGACGCTCTGTGCGGACCCGGAGATGTCCACCTGGAGGCGGGGGCGCCCTGGCCGGAGGGATGCCGGTGGTCACCCAGCGTTCAGCGCGAACTGGGCGGTGTCCAGGCGTGGTGGGCCTGGCCGGTGCTGATGGGCGCGCCCCGCTGTCGCAGGCACTCCAAGCGGATGTCCCGACCCCGCCGGTCGTCCGCCTCCGCCCGGACCCGGACTGCGACTCGCCGTTGGCCGGCACGGTGCGGGGGCGCAGGCCGCCGAGGATCGTGGCAGCGGAGTCCCGGCGTAGAAGCGGGCGGGATCCACCGACGGTCACCGATCCGGTGACCGTTGGGCTCGCCGCTGCCCGAACGGCGGACGCGGCACTCGCCCGGATGAACAACCACCACCCCTGAGGCCCACCGTCGCGCGGTCCGAGGGGCGATTGTCAGTGCCGGGTGCCAGTCTGGGGTCACACAGGAACTGCGAAGGGAAAACGCTGTGATCACCACTGATTTCGTCCCCGGCTCCCCCTGTTGGCTCGACCTCGGCGCACCCGATGTTCCGGCAGCCGCGGCCTTCTACGGCGCGGTGCTCGGCTGGGACTACGAGTCCATGGGAGAGAGCGAGGACATGGAAGGCGGGATGTTCCGGAAGGACGGCAAGATCGTCGCCGGACTCGGCAAGCTCACCGAGGAAGGCGCCCGCCCGGCCTGGATGATCTACTACAGCGTCGCCGACGCGGACGCCACGACGAAGGCCGTGGAGCGCGCGGGCGGCACGGTCCGGGTGGCGCCGAGGGACCTCGACGGCTGGGGCTGGATGGCGCAGTACACCGACCCGTCGGGCGGCCAGTTCGCCGTCTGGCAGCCGGGGAAGAACAAGGGCGTCGAGCTGGTCGACGAGCCGGGATCACTGTCCTGGACCGAGCTGTACACGACGGACGCCGCGGCCGCGAAGGAGTTCTACGGCGGCGTCCTCGGCTGGCAGTTCAGCGACATGCCGCTGCCGGGCGACGGCGGCACATACTCCCTGGTCACTCCCGCCGGACTTCCCGAAGAGCGTATGCACGGAGGCCTCATGGAGGTCCCGGCGGACGCCCTCGCCCTGGCGAACGGACGACCGTACTGGCACCCGGTCTTCGCCGTCGACGACTGCGACGCCGCGGTCGCCACGGTCACCGAGAAGGGCGGCAGCGTGCAGATGGGGCCGGCGGACATGGAGGGTGTCGGCCGACTGGCCGTCTGCATCGACCCGTCGAACGCGGATTTCGTGGTCCTCGCTCCGGCCGAGAGCTGAGCCCCGCGTCCGCCGAGGTCTTACGGACCGGTGACGTGACAGGCGCGGTGCTGCCGCACGGTGCCTCCGCGGTCCTAGCGTTCCGTACATGCGAGTACTGGTCACCGGCGCAGCCGGGTTCATCGGGTCCCATGTCGTCGAGGCGCTGACCGAGAGAGGGCACGAGACCGTCGGGTTCGACCTGCGCGACGGCTCGGACGTGCGCAGTGCCGGGGCGGTCGCGTCGGCACTGCCGGGGGTCGACGCCGTGTGCCACCAGGCGGCGATGGTGGGGCTGGGGACGAGGTTCGGTGACGCGCCCGAGTACGTGTCCCACAACGACCTCGGTACGGCGGTCCTGCTTGCCGCGATGGCCGAGGCAGGGGTGCGGCGGCTGGTGCTCGCAGGGTCGATGGTCGTGTACGGGGAGGGTTCGTACCGCTGCGAGCGGCACGGGGTGGTGCGGCCCGGGCCCCGGAGCGTGCGGGACCTGGAGGTCGGCGGCTTCGAGCCCATGTGCCCGGAGTGCGGGCGGGAGTTGTCGCCCGGCCTTGTCGGTGAGGACGCTCCGGTCGACCCGCGGAACGTGTACGCGACGACCAAGCTCGCCCAGGAGCATCTGTCGGCTGCCTGGGCGCGGTCCACGGGCGGTTCGGCGGTGTCGCTGCGCTACCACAACGTGTACGGGCCCGGGATGCCGCGCGACACCCCGTACGCGGGTGTCGCCTCCTTCTTCCGGTCCGCACTCGCCCGCGGCGAGGCCCCGCGTGTCTTCGAGGACGGCGGCCAGCGACGGGACTTCGTGCACGTACGGGATGTGGCGGCGGCCAACGTGGCCGCGCTGGAGGCCGAGCCCCGGGAGGGGGCGTTGACCACGTACAACACCGGGAGCGGGCAGCCGCACACGGTCGGCGAGATGGCGTGTGCGCTGGCCTCCGCGTACGGGGGACCCGAGCCGGTCGTGACCGGGGAGTACCGGCTCGGCGACGTACGCCACATCACAGCGGACTCCTCCCGGCTGCGTGCCGAGCTGGGCTGGAAGGCCGAGGTCGGGTTCGTTGAGGGGATGCGGGAGTTCGCGACGGCGAAGCTGCGCGGGGAGTAGCGCCCCGTAGGGTGCCTCCGCTCACGCCTCGGCCGTGGGAAGCGTGACCTCGAATCGGCAGCCGCCGGGCACGTTGTGCACGGCGGCCTGGCCACGGTGGGCCTCCACGATGCCCCGGACGATCGCGAGGCCGAGCCCGGCTCCCGCGGGAGGAGTCCGCGCGTGCGTGCCCCGCCAGCCCGTGTCGAAGACGCGCGGGAGGTCCTCCTCGGGGATGCCCCCGCAGCCGTCGGTGACGGACAGTACGACACCCTCGTCCGACCGCTCTGCCGCGATCGCGACCGTGCCGTCGGCCGGTGTCCGCCGGATCGCGTTGACCAGCAGATTGCCCAGGACGCGGCTCATTTCCTTGCCGTCCACCTCGACGGGCACCGGCTCGATCCGGTCGCCGACCAGCCGTACTCCGTACTCCCGCGCGAGCGGGTCCGCTCCCGCGAGGGCGTCGCCGACCAGGTCGTACAGCGAGATCCGGGAGGGGGAGAGGGCGAGCGTCCCGGCGTGTATGCGGGACAGCTCGAACAGGTCGCCGACCATGTCGTTGAGGCGCTCGACCTCGGTGCGCATCTGGCGGAGATAGCGGTCCGGGTCGGCCGCGACGCCGTCCTCCAGGGCCTCCGACATCGCGCGCAGTCCGGCGAGCGGGGTGCGCAGGTCGTGCGAGATCCACGCGACGAGTTCGCGGCGCGAGGTCTCCAGGGCGCGCTCGCGGTCGCGGGACTCGGCGAGCTTGGCGCTGGTGGCCGCCAACTCGCGGCTCAGCGCGGTGAGTTCGGCGATTGCCGGGCCGTCGGGGGCCGCGAAGTCACCGTCGTCGCCGAAGGAGCGGGCGGCGAGAGTGAGTGCCCGGCTGCGGCCGACGACCCAGCGGCCGAGGAGGAGGGCGGTCGCCAGGGACACGACGGCCGCCATCGCGACGACCGTGGTCACGACGCTCAGGTCGTGCGAGGACAGGAACATCGCCCAGGCCACGGCGAGCGTCCCGGCGAGCATCGCGGTGACGGCCACGGCGGCGACGACGGCGAGGGACGCGGTCAGCGACCGCCGCCGGATCAGCCAGAGCGCACCCGCCCCGAGAAGCCCGGCCGCGGCGGCGCCGAGGAAGGCGTAGAGGGCGATGAACAGCATGTCGCGCATGGTCAGACCATCTCTTGGTGGGGTGTGGTGTCGAGCATGGTCAGGACCATCTCTTCGCGTGGTGTCGTGTCGAGCATGGTCAGGTCGCTTCCCCGGGATGCGTGGCATTGGGCATCGTCAGACCGCCTCTTCACGGGGCGTTGCGTCGAAGCGGTAGCCGACGCCCCAGACCGTCTGGATCAGCCGCGGTCGCGCCGGGTCGTCCTCGACCTTCCCCCGTAGTCGGCGTACGTGGACCGTGACCGTCGACAGGTCCCCGAAGTCCCAGCCCCAGACCTCGCGCATCAGGTCCTCCCGGCTGCTGGCGCGGCCGGGATGGCGGAGGAAGAAGGCGAGGAGGTCGAACTCGCGGATGGTGAGGGCGAGTTCCGCACCGTTCTTAGTGGCGCGGCGGGCGGCGGGGTCGACGGTGAGACCGGCCGCGTGGAGGGGGCGGGCGTCGGCGGCGGGCCGTGAGCGGCGCAGAACCGACTCGACCCGGAGCACCAGTTCCCGGGGGCTGAACGGCTTCGTGACGTAGTCGTCGGCGCCGACCTCCAGGCCGAGGATCCGGTCGTCCTCGTCACCGCGGGCGGTGAGCATGATGACGGGCACGGGACCGCGCGCCCGCAACCGCCGGCACACCTCGAGACCGTCCATCCCCGGCAGCATCAGGTCGAGGACCACCATGTCCGGCCAGTGCGCTGCCGCGCGGGCGAGCGCGGCAGGCCCGTCCGCGGCCCGGTCCACGGCGTACCCCGCGCGGTCGAGGTAGCCGGAGACGACCTCGGCGACGGTCGGATCGTCGTCGACGACGAGAACGCGCGTTGTGGCCCCGGACCCGCCCGGGGTCGTGTCCCCGTGGCCGTTCGGAGCACGTCCGGCACCTGGGGTTTCGTACGGCTGCTGCATGCCTCCAGCCTCCCACCGGCCTCGCCCCCGTGCCGCCGGCGCGGCTCGACGTCCGTGTTTCGTAAGGAGGCCAAGCCCGATATGTCCCGTTCGCGTTCGTAAGGTGAAAGCCGTGACTGCAAATCGCGCCCTTCCCGTAACGGACCCGCAGGTCGACGTGGTCCTCCCCTGTCTGAACGAGGCCGAGGCCCTGCCCTGGGTACTCGCCCGCATCCCCCCGGGCTGGCGCGCACTGGTCGTGGACAACGGCTCCACGGACGGCTCGGCGGAACTGGCCCGCGGCCTCGGCGCGACCGTCGTACGCGAGGCGCGCCGCGGGTTCGGCGCCGCCTGCCACGCCGGGCTGACCGCCGCCACCGCGGACTTCGTGTGCTTCTGCGACTGCGACGCCTCGCTCGACCCGTCGCTGCTCGTCCCCTTCGTACGCGAGGTGCGGGACGGGGAGGCGGACCTCGTGCTCGGCCGCCGCCGACCGCAGAGCCGGAGCGCCTGGCCCGTGCACGCCCGGGCGGGCAACCTCGCCCTGGCCCGGATGATGCGCCGCCGCACGGGACTGCGCCTGCACGATCTCGGTCCGCTCCGTGCGGCCCGCCGCGAACCGCTGCTCGCCCTCGGCCTCACGGACCGCCGCAGCGGCTACCCGCTCCAGATGGTCGTCCGCGCCGCCGACGCGGGCTGGCGTGTCGCCGAGCACGACGTGCCGTACCTGCCCCGTACCGGCGCCTCCAAGGTCACCGGCACCTGGCGCGGCACCTGGCAGGCGGTACGGGACATGCGCCGCGTCCTGGCCGAACCACCGGCGCCGATCATGGCGGCCGCCCCCTCCCAGGGAGGAACCGCCCAGTGAGCACCCTGCTCGTCATCGCGAAGGAGCCACGGCCGGGGCGGGTGAAGACCCGGCTCACGCCGCCGTTCACGCCCCGGGAAGCGGCACTGCTCGCCGAGGCGGCCCTCGTGGACACCCTGCGTACAGTGGCGGCGACGCCAGCCTCGCGCCACGTGCTGGTGCTCGACGGAGCGCCGGGCCGCTGGCTGCCGCCCGGCTTCGACGTCGTACCGCAGTGCGCGGGAGGTCTGGACGAGCGGCTCGCCGCCGCATTCGCCGGCTGCGAAGGGCCCACGCTGCTCATCGGCATGGACACCCCTCAGGTGACGCCCGAACTTCTCACCGTGGACTTCGCCGACTGCGACGCGTACTTCGGACCGGCCGAGGACGGAGGCTTCTGGGCGCTGGGGCTCGCCAGCCCCGACCCCGAACTGCTGCGCGGCGTACCGATGTCGACGCCGACCACGGGTGCCGTGCAGCGGGACCGCCTCACAGCCGCGGGCCTGCGCGTGCGCGAACTGCCTGCTCTCCGGGACGTCGACACGGCTGCCGACGCGGAGGCGGTCGCGGCGGCGGCACCCGGCGGCCGGTTCGCCGCGGAGCTGGCCCGGCTGCGGGCGGTGAACCGCCGATGAACACGGGATTCGGCGCTCCCGCTGCCCCTGCCGGGCGGGTTTCCCCGCCCCCGCCATCCCTGCTCCGCGGCGAGCCGCCGATGAGCACGGGATCTGGCGCTTCCGCTGCCTCTGCCGGGCGGCCTTCCTCGCCCCGCCCGCTCGCTGTGGAGCCGGCCCGCGTGCAGGCGGTGAGCCGCTGATGAACATGGGATCTGGCGCTTCCGCTGCCTCTGCCGGACGGCTTTCCTCGCCCCGCCCGCCTGCTGTGGAGCCGGCCCGCGTGCAGGCGGTGAGCCGCTGATGAGCACGGGATCTGGCGCTCCCGCCACCGGGCGGCTTTCCCCGCCCCCGTCACCCCTACCCGTGCCCGCCTCCGGAGGGTCCCGCTCCCGGCCCGAACGGCCTCGACCTCGAACGCCGGACACGTCGTCGAGTCCCACCACCCCCTGGTCGGCCGACCCGTACTCCGACGCACTGCGCACCGGCCAAGGCCCCCTCTACCTCCGCCGTCCCGACGGCTGGTTGCTCCCCCTCGACGTCGAGCGCTGGTGCGCACGGGCCGACGCGGCCGATCTGGAGGCGCTGCGGCGCTGCGAAGGCGCTGTGCTCGATGTGGGGTGCGGGCCGGGGCGGCTCGTCGCCGAGCTTGCGGCGCTGGGCAGGCCCGCGCTCGGCATCGACGTCAGCGAGGCCGCCGTCGCCCACACCGTGCGGCTTGGCGGGCAGGCCTTGCACCGGTCGGTCTTCGAGCCGCTCCCCGGCGAAGGCCGCTGGGACACCGCCCTCCTCATCGACGGCAACGTCGGCATCGGCGGCGACCCGGCCGCCCTGCTCCGACGGATGTCCCAACTCCTGTCCTCCGGCGGCCTGTTGATCGTCGAGGCCGTCCCGGACATGGACGTCGACGAACGCGTCGACGTCGATGTCGTCCGCGTCGCCAACGCCCACGGCGCCGCGGGCCCGGCCTTTCCCTGGGCCCGCCTCGGCGCCCCGGCCCTGCTGAGGCACGCGGCGCGCGCGGGCTGGCGCCCGGACGCTCAGTGGGAGGCGGGCGGCCGCTCCTTCGTCGCCCTGCGCAACCGCAGCACGAGCAGCACCGCGGAGCCCCCGAACAACGCGGCCGTGATCAGCAGCCAGCGGGACAGGAACCCGTCGCCCGACAGGCCGGTCGCGGACCGGTAGTGGTCCGCCACCTGCCCGCTGATCAGCGGAAACCACACCAGTAGCAGGAGAGCGGAGAGTGCCGCCGGCACCCGGACGAAGACCGTCCACTCCCGGCGGCCGACCGCTCCCAGCGCGTGTGAGAGAGCGCGGTCGGCCCCCGCGTACAGCGGCAGCAGCACCAGGTCGTGCAGCACCGCCGCACCCACGAACCACAGGGCCACCCCGAACCAGTCGCCCGCGAGCAGCTGCACCCCCGCGTATCCGGCGAGCCCGAACGAGCAGGCGAGCAGCAGGAGTTGCAGTGGACTGCCGATGGCAGCCTTCGTGAACGGTCGTCGCATCACAGGTCTCCGAACGTCATCCGTGCGACCCATTTCGTGTTCAGCACCCCGGGCGCCGCCGGGACGATGACGCGTGCCGGGTAGCCGTGGTCGGGTGTCAGCTGCGCGCCGTTGACGAACAGGGCGAGCAGGGAATCCGGGTCACGCACCTGGTTGACACGCAACGCCGCCCGCCGGAACGCCCCGTGCCGCTGGAGCGACTCCACCAGGACGTCCGGCGCCTGCTCATAGCCCACGAGCCGGGCCAAATCCCGCAGCCGTACTCCTCGCCACCGCTGGTCGGACGTCGACCAGCCCTCCACACAGGCGATGGGCAACGCGGCACTGTGCAGCGGGAGTTGCAGCAACTCGTCCCGGCTCAGGCGGACCGTTCGCCCGCGTCCCTCGACGACCAGCCGCCAGGCCTCCTCGCTCGTCTCGGTCGCGCTGATCCCGCGCGACTTCGCCGTCTTGTTGATCTGGAACGCGCCGGGCCCGGAACCCGGTTCGGGGCCGCCGTGCGGTGCCAGCAGAGCCGTCTCCCGCAGCGGCCCGTCGAAACTGTGGCCCGCCGTCGTGGCGAGCAGCAGCAGCGATCCGCCGCCGACGAAACCGAGGGCGCCGCGCCGCGAGACGGTGGGCTCGGCGGGATCCGGCGACACCAACTCCTCATCCCCAGAGGGATGTGCCTCCCGCAGATGGCGCAGATTGCGCAGCGCTGTCGGCACCTTCAGCACCGCGTGCGTCACGAACGCCGCGAAGAACACCCAGGCCCCGTAGAAGTGCAGCCGATAGAAGGAGCCGGGGAAGAGGTAGTCGAGCTGGACGTTCAGCACGCCTGTGATGAACTCGAACAGGGCGCCTCCGACCAGCAGAAGCAGCGAGATCCGCTCCAGCGCGTGTGCGAGGGACCGTGCGGGCGGCAGTGCGAACAGCTTCGGCACCACCGACCACAGTTTCGCCAGCAGTACGGGGATCAGCGTGATGCCGAGCGTGACGTGGACGCCCTGCGTGAGCCGGTACAGCCAGTGCGGGTCGGTCGGCCACGAGAAGAGATAGAAGCCGAGCAGACCCTTGTCCGGGGTCATGTCGTTCACCCGTGACAGGCCCGGGTTGTAGGCGGCGTACGACAGGAGACCCGTCACGAACAGCACCGTGATCCCGCCGAGCAGGACGATGCCCAGCACGGAGGTGAACCAGGGGCCGCGCAGCGGACTGCGCCAGAAAGCGGGGGAGGAAGGGGACCGAGGCATGCCTCGACCGTAGGCGCGGGACAGCCCACGAAAGGGTCCGCGAACCATGACGAAACTCTGACGTCCACCCTGGTGGCGGCCCTGGGGACCGTTCCCCGCCCTAACGTGCTGGTGTGAACCGCGATCTTCTCCGTGACCTGTCCGCGGCCCTGGCCGCCGCGCTGCTGGTGCTCGCCGCCGTGCTGGTCGGTACCGCCATCGAGCACCGCGATGGAACGCTCCACGTCGGCTGGCCACCGCTGTTCGCCCGTTGGGATCCGCACGTCGGCCCCGGCACCCCGGCCGCGATCGTGGTGGCCGTCGCGGTCGTCGCCTACGGCCCGCTCGTCGCCGCCCGGCTGCCCTGGCGCGCGCTGCTGCTGAGCATCTGGGGCACCGGCATGGCGTGGACGTTCTCCCTCGCCCTCGTCGACGGCTGGCACCGCGGGATCGCCCAGCGGCTGACGACCAGGTACGAATACCTCCAGGTCATCGACCGCTTCCACGACATCCCGCACACCCTGCGGGACTTCACGCACCACATCCTGCTCGGCCCCGACCACTGGCCCGCGCACGTCGCCGGACATCCCCCGGCCGCCACCCTCACCTTCGTCCTGCTCGACCGGATCGGGCTCGGCGGCGGGGCCTGGGCGGGCGTCTGGTGCATCACCGTCGGCGCGACGGCGGCGGTCGCGGTGCTCGTCACCGTACGAGCGCTGACCGGGGAGGCGCTTGCCCGCCGCGCCGCGCCCTTCCTCGTCCTGGCCCCGGCCGCCGTCTGGATGGGGACCTCCGCGGACGGGTACTTCGCCGCGGTCGCCGCGTGGGCCGTGGCGTTCCTCGCCCTCGCGGTCACAGGACACCGGCCGCGGGCGACCGGCCTCGCCTCCGGGCTGCTCCTCGGCCTCACCATGTATCTCTCGTACGGGCTGACGCTGTTCGCGGTGATCGCGGCCGCCGTCCTGCTGCTCGGTACGCGAAGACTCCGCCCGCTGCCCTACCTGGTGGCCGGAGCCCTCGTCGTCCCGCTCGCGTTCACCCTCGCCGGGTTCGACTGGTGGGAGGCGTACCGCCTGCTGGTGACCCGCTACTACCAAGGGGCCGCCCGCGTCCGGCCGTACGGCTACTGGGTGTGGGCGAACCTCGCCTGCACGGTACTGATCGCGGGCCCGGCAACGGTGGCGGGCCTGCGGCGGGCCGGCGCTGCGTCCCTGCACAAGGACCTCCGCGCCCGCCTGCGTACGGCCGCTCCCGAACTCCGCCTCGCCCTGCTCGTACTCGCCGCGCTGCTCGCCCTGCTCATCGCCGACCTCTCGGGTATGAGCAAGGCGGAGACGGAACGGATCTGGCTGCCGTTCGTGATGTGGCTGCTCCCGGCCTGCGCGTTCCTCGGCCGTCCCCGCGCCTGGCTAGCCGCACAGGCCACTCTCGCCCTGCTCCTCAACCACCTGCTGCTGACCGGCTGGTGAGAGTGGCCCGCGGGCAGGGTCCGGGCTAGGACTTGTGTTCGGCGGCGTCGAGGATCAGCTGGGTGATCGCGTTGGGATGCGTGACGATCGACAGGTGGCTCGAGTCGAGTTCGATGGTCTTGGCGCGCATGCGCGCGGCGAGGAACCGTTCGAGTTCGGTCGAGGTGGTCCGGTCGTTCTTCGACACCGCGTACCAGGTGGGTTTGTGCCGCCATGCGGCCACCGTGGTCGTCGAGGTCGGGAACAGCGAGGACGCGATACGGCCCTGCGCGGCGTAGAGCGCGAGCGCCCGGCGCCTGGGGACCCCGCCCGCGAAGTCCCGGAGGAACCCTTCCTTGCTGAGCTGCTTGAACCCGCCGGACTCGACGAGCTGGGCGTTGGCGGGCGGGGTGGGGAACTTCGCGGCGAGCGCCGTGTAGTCCTCTCCGGCGTCGGGCGCACGGGCGGCGACGTAGACAAGCCCGGTGACGTTGGAGGCGAGGCCCGCCTGGGAGATGACTGTGCCGCCCCAGGAGTGTGCGGCCAGGATGGTCGGCCCGTCCTGCAGGGCGAGGGCGCGCTCGGTCGCGGCGACGTCGTCGGCCAGGGACGTGAGCGGATTCTGTACTGAGGTCACGTTCATGTCGGCCGACTGGAGCCGCTCGATCACCTCCGACCACGATGAACCGTCCGCGTACGCACCGTGGACGAGCACGACGTTGCGCACCGGCGCGTCGCCCGGGTGGGAGGGAGCGGGCCGTTCCTGGGCCGCGGCTCCGGTGGCCGGCACACCGGCCACTGCCGTCGCGGCTCCCGCGGTGAGCGCACCAGAAAATGTTCGTCGACTGATCAAGGACTGTTTTCCTCACTCGTTCGCGGCCCGTGAGGGACCGATGCCCGCGGGCGTCTGCCGACGCTCGAAGGGTTTCCTGAACCGGTGGCGGGATGAAGTCCGCGAGGCCGGCTGAGCCGTCCGCCGCATCCCCGCCACTATGTCGCGTGCACTCCTCAGTCCCCGTCTGTCCGCGCCGTTTCGCGCGGCTTTTCACGGTTTCGTAAGATTTTCTTTCCGGCGCCTTGGTGAAGCCCTGAGCAGTCCGCGGCTCAGCGCGCGGGCACGGCCGGCGGAGCGCTCGTGTGGCGGCGGTCAGGCTGGTCGTTTCTGGTTGTCGATGTAGTCCTTGACGATGCTCAGCGGTGCGCCGCCGCAGGACCCCGCGAAGTACGACGGGGACCAGAACACCGAGCCCGCGCCGATCCGGTTGATCCGGCCGGTGTACTCCGCGCGCAGGTAGCGGGAGCTGACGCCTTTGAGACTGTTGACGAGCTTGGACAGGGCGACCTTTGGCGGGTAGCGCACGAGCAGGTGGACGTGATCGCCTTCGCCGTTGAACTCCCGGAGCTCCGCGTCGAAGCTCTCGCACACGTCCCGCATGATCGCCTCGCAGCGCGTCAGCATCTCGTCGTTGAAGATCTCACGCCGGTACTTCGTGACAAACACCAAGTGCGCATGGAGGTTGTAGATGACGTGGTTTCCACGTCTGATATCGGGATCTGGTTCCCAGCGTGGTGACATGCGCCAAGTGTAGTAGGATCGAGCGAGCTCGACCTGAGGGGGATGGGTCGCGTTGATCCGTGCGTACAAGTTCCTCCTGCGGCCCACCGTCCGGCAGACGCAAGCCCTGTCCGAGATGCTGCGGGACCACTGCTCCCTCTACAACGGGGCGTTGCGGGAACGCCGCGACGCCTACCAGCACGTCTCGAAGACGAGTGTCAAGTACGGGATGCAGTCCGGGCAGTTGAAGGACATCCGGGCGTTCGACCCGGAGCGGCAGGGCCGCTGGTCGTTCAGCTCGCAGCAGACCACCCTACGCCGTCTCGACAAGGCGTTCGCCGCGTTCTTCCGCAGGGTCAAGTCCGGCGAGACGCCCGGCTATCCGCGTTTCCGTGGAGTCAACTGGTTCGACACGGTGGACTTCCCCAAGGACGGCGACGGCTGCCGATGGGACTCCGCCCCGCACGACCCGGTCACCCGGGTCCGCTTCCAAGGGGTCGGCCACGTCAAGGTCAACCAGCACCGCCCGGTGGTTGGCCGGGTCAGGACGGTGTCGGTGAAGCGCGAGGGCCGTAAATGGTTCGTCGTGCTCACCGCCGAGCAGGACCAGCTGCAGCCGCTGCCCGCGACCGGCTCCATGATTGGCATCGACCTGGGCATCGCGAACTTCCTCGCCGACTCGAACGGCGGGTTCGTGCCCAACCCGCGCCACGGGCGCCGTGCGGCCGTGAAGCTCGGAGCCGCGCAGCAGGACCTGTCCCGGTTCCCGCGCCGCAAGGCCAGGGACCGCACCGCCAACCACCAGCGGGCCGTGGAGAAGGTCGCCGCTCTGCACGGCAAGGTGCGGCGTCAGCGGCTCGACCACGCACACAAGACCGCCCTCGGCCTGGTCCGTGCACATGATTTCATCGCGCACGAAGACCTCCAGATCCGCAACATGACCAGGTCGCCCGCGCCAAGACCCGACCCCGAGCAGGCAGGCGTGTTCCTGCCCAACGGGGCCGCGGCCAAGGCCGGGCTCAACAAGTCGGTCAACGATGCCGGTTGGGGGGTGTTCCTGACGATCCTGCACGCCAAGGCTGAAAGCGCCGGACGGGAAGTGATCGCCGTGGACCCCCGCAACACCTCCCGCACCTGCCCCGAATGCGGGCACACCGCGAAGGAGAACCGGCCCGCCCAGGAAAAGTTCCACTGCGTCGCCTGCGGCCGCACCGCGCACGCCGACACAGTGGGAGCCACCAACGTTCTACGGGCCGGGCTGGTCCGTCGCGACGCCAACTCGGCATAGCGAGAAGCCCCCGGCTCCAGCCGGGGGAGGAGTCACCGGAATGACTCTGGGCTCGGTGTCGCCGTCGGCGGTCATCAGTGCTTCCAGTGTCTGGGCGGCTTGCCTGCCCAACTCGTGCCGGGCCAACGAGGCCGTGGTGAGTATGCGTGAACTGGGCAGGTCGTAGAGGGAGATGTCGTCGCAGCCGATGACCGACATGTCCTCGGGGACATGCAGGCCCGACTTCTCCAGCGCGGTCACCGCGCCGAGCGCCTCGAGGTCGTTGTACGCGACGACAGCGGTGACACCGGAGTCCCGTACGGCATCCGCCGCGGCGTAGCCGTGTCGTGCGGTGTGGCCGCAGGGGATGACCGTGACCTCGACGCCGAAAGCCGCCGCGGCGTCGAAGGCCCGGATGCGTTCGGCATTGGCCCAGGACGCTTCGGGGCCGCTCAGGTACGCCACGCGGCGGTGCCCGAGCTGGGTGAGGTGACCGCAGACCAGGGTCATGCCTCCGTAGAAGTCGACGGAGACCGAGGGGATACCAAGGCCGGGGACGATCCGGTTGACCAGCACCACAGGGTGGCCACGCAAGGACAGGTCGATGAGCGCGGTGCGGTTCATGCGTGGGGAGCACAGCAGCACACCGTCGCAACAGCGCATGAGGTCCTCGGCGAGCTCATGCTCACTGGCCGCGCCCTCGTCCGACTCCATCACCCGCCGTCCGTTGGAGCGGGCCACAGCAGCCCCTGCCCGCCAACGACATCGAAGGACTCCGCCGGCTGCGCGACCTCAGCCCGGTCCCGATCGCCGTCGACGAGAGCCTGCGGCACCCCACCGACCTCGCCTCGTTCGTCCGCAGGGGCGCCATCGGCATCGCGGTGGCGAAGGTGCAGCGCTGCGCCGGACTCACCCTGGCGCTGCGCCAATGCCAGCTGGCGGAGGACTGCGGTGTGGCGCTGATGGGTTCGGGGCTGACCGAGTCCGACATCGGCCTCGCCGCGTCCCTGCACCTGTTCGCGGCCCACGACCTCACCGCCCCGGCCGACCTCAACGGCCGGCAGTTCCTGCAGTCTCCCTACGCCACCGGCTCTGTAATCCAGGTGCGCGCAGGAGTGGCCGAGGTGCCTTCCGGCCCCGGCCTCGGTATCGGCGTCGACGAAGGGATCGTACGAGAACTCGCCTGCTGAACCGCGCGGGTGTGTCCGTCTGTTCAAAACCCCAACGAGTCTGTCATGGCCCTGACACTGAAGGAGCCGCTCATGAAATCCCCGATGTCCTCACGCAGGTCTCGCCGCCGCACCCTGTGTCTGCTCGCGGCACCCGCACTCACCGTCGGCCTCCTGGCCTCGGCGGAGAATGCGTCGGCGAAGGCCGCCGCCTGCCCCGCACCGGCCGCGGCCATCGGCCTGAGCACCGCCTGGAAGCTTCAGCTGCCCACCCCGACCAGTTCGGGTTCTCCCGTGGAGATCAAGCAGCCCGCGCTGAAGACCTACAACAACGCGCCCTGGTTCACGACCACTTCGGACTGCAAGGCGATCCTGTTGCGGGCCGCGGTCAACGGCGCCACCACCAGCAACACCGGGTACCCGCGGTCGGAACTGCGTGAGATGACAGCGGACGGGTCGGCGACCAAGAGCTGGCCGTCCACGTCGGGCACCCACACCATGGTCGTCGACCAGGCCATCACTCATCTCCCCAAGACCAAACCGCATGTGATGGCGGGTCAGATACATGACTCGGACAGTGACGTCACCTCGTTCCGTCTCGAGGGGACCAGCCTGTACATCACCTCGTACAACACCACCCACTACAAGCTGGTGACCTCCAACTACCAGCTCGGAACCCGCTTCCAGGGCAAGTTCGTGGCCCACGACGGGAAGGTCGACGTCTACTACAACGGCGCCCTCAAGGCGACCGTCGCCGCCGCGTTCGGCAGCGGCTACTTCAAGGCGGGCGACTACACCCAGGCGAACTGCAACAACTCCTCGCCGTGCGACAACTCCAACTACGGCGAGGTCGCTCTGTACAAGGTCACCGTGACGCACAGCTGAGCTGAACGGGGCCACTCCTCCCGGTGCTTCACCTGCGAGTCCGCTCGACGAGGCTCGCTGATCGCACCGGGAGCGGTGGCACCCCAGGCCACTCCGTTTCCGGCATGCCGATGGCTGAGAAAAACGCTTGGACTGCGCACGCGACGTCGCGGGACACTGCCTCTTCCGGCCTCCCCGTACTCGTACCTTGGCGCCGCCGCGCGCATCTGGGGGATGCCGTACGACGGAACAACGGGGTGGGGGAGATGGGAACGCCTGAATCGCGTGAGGTGTTACCGGGCAAGGGCTCGGTGCTCCTCGCGCTTCGTTATTACGTACGGGAGTTGGCCCGGCACCGGTGGCTGACGGCGCCCGCGATGCTGCTGCCGGCGCTGGGCAACATCGGCATCAACTACATCGCTCCGCTGATCGTCGCGAAGCTCGTCGGCCGCATCGCCGACGACTCCGGTATCGAGATCGGCGCGGCGCTGCCCTACGTCCTCGGCTTCACCGGAGTCCTGCTCGCCGCGGAGACGCTGTGGCGCATCGGTCTGCACTATCTGAACCGCCTTGCCGCCAACAGCATCGAGCACCTGTACGTGATCGGCATGGACGAACTGTTCGCCAAGGACGCCGCGTTCTTCCACGACAACTTTGCCGGATCGCTGACCAAGCGGGTCCTGAGCTTCGCCTCCCGTTTCGAGGACTGCGTCGACACGCTGACATTCCAGGTCGTGGGCAGTCTCGTACCGCTGGTGTTCGGATCGGTGGTGCTGTGGCGCTACGAACCGCTGCTCGTCGTCGGGCTGTTGGCGATGATCGCGTTGACGGCACTGTGCGTGGTGCCCCTCATCCGGCGCCGCCAGAGGCTCGTCGATCAGCGCGAGGAGGCGATCGCCCGGGTGTCGGGCCATGTCGCCGACAGTCTGATGAACATGGACACGGTGCGGGCGTTCGCGGCCGAGGAACGCGAGGCCGCCGAGCACCGGTCCCGCGTCGCGGCGTCCCGGCGGCTCATGCTGAGGTCCTGGGACTACGGAAACCTGCGCATCGACACGCTGGTGGCGCCGCTGTCCGTACTGACCAACGCGCTCGGCCTGCTCCTTGCCGTCGCGCTCGCCGGGGGCGGGCACGGCGTGGAGGCGGTCGTGGTCGCCTTCACGTACTACACCAACGCGACGCGGATCATGTTCGAGTTCAACCAGATCTACCGCCGTCTGGAGAGCTCGATGACGGAGGCCGCGCAGTTCACCGAACTGCTGCGGAAGCCGCCGACCGTGCTCGACCCGGCGTCCCCGGAGCCGCTGCGGTCCCGGGCCGCCGACATCCGCTTCGAGCAAGTGAACTTCGCCCACGCGGGCGCGCGGCCGCTCTTCGAGGGCCTCGACCTGGCCGTGCCCAGCGGGGCGAAGATCGGTCTCGTCGGCCGGTCCGGCGGCGGCAAGACGACGCTCAGCCGGCTGCTGCTGCGGATGACGGACATAGACGGCGGCCGGATCCTGATCGGGGGGCAGGACATCAGCAGGCTGCGCCAGTCCGACCTGCGGGGCCTGATCGCCTATGTGCCGCAGGACCCGGCGATGTTCCACCGCTCGCTGCGGGACAACATCGCCTTCGCCCGGCCGGACGCCACCGACGCCGAGATCCGCCGCGCGGCGGAGGCGGCGCACGTCACGGAGTTCGCCGACGCACTGCCGGACGGCTTCGACACCATGGTGGGCGAACGCGGAGTCAAGCTGTCCGGCGGACAGCGCCAGCGGGTCGCCCTCGCCAGGGCGATCCTGCGCGACGCGCCGGTCCTGCTGCTCGACGAGGCGACCAGCGCCCTGGACTCGGAGAGCGAGGTCCTCGTCCAGGAGGCGCTGTGGCGGCTCATGGAGGGGCGGACGGCACTTGTGGTGGCGCACCGGCTGAGTACCGTCGCCACCATGGACCGGCTCGTCGTCCTGGACCGCGGACGGATCGTCGAACAGGGCACGCACCAGGAACTGCTCGCGTCGGAAGGTGCTTACGCGAAGCTGTGGCAGCACCAGTCGGGCGGCTTCCTCGACGACAGCCCCGCGCGGGCGGACCTGCACTGAACGCGAGCCCGATGGGCGCGGCCCGTACCTGAACACGGGCCGCGCCTACTCGTCGATGACGAGTCCCTTGGCCGCGAGTACGTCGGCGAGGTTGCTGACCTCGATGACACTCCTGCCGGAGCGATAGGCGGCGATGTAGGCGGCCTCGGCGTCGACGCGGTCCTGGGACTTGCCCACGACGTCGGCCGCGTCCTCACGGCGTACGACCACGACGCCGTCCGCATCGCCCCGCACCACATCGCCCGGACGGACCAACTCGCCGCCGATCAGCACCGGTTGGGCGATCGGGCCGACGGTCTCCTTGACGGTGCCCTTGATGGAGACACTGTGCGAGAACACCGGGAAGCCCAGCTCGCGCAGTTCGAGGGTGTCGCGGACGCCGGTGTCGGTGACGAGACCGCCGAGTCCCTTGGCCACACAAGCGTTGGCCAGTACGTCGCCGAAGGAGCCGGCCTCGGCGTACTCGCCGGCGGAGACCACGATGACGTCACCGGGCCGGGCGTGGGCGATGGCGACCTGGAGCATGATGTTGTCGCGCGGGGCGCAGCGCACGGTGAACGCGGGGCCGCACAGGGACATGGTGTGGTCGACCGGCTTGATCGACGAGCTGAGGGCGCCGAGCCGGCCCTGTGCTTCGTGGATGGTCGCGGAGGAGTACTTGCTCAGCTGCTCGACCAGCGCGGGATCGGGCCGGTCGAACTTCGTGGTGACGTGCGGCATGGTTCCCTCTCGAAGACGGTCAAGGATTCAGGTCAGGTCGGCGCAGGCGCGGGCGATGCGCTCGCACGCCTCGGTCAGCACGTCGCTCGACGTCGCGAAGGACACGCGGAAATATCCGGGTGAGCCGTAGGCCGCACCGTGGATCACCGCCACCTGCCCGGACTCAAGGAGGTAGCGGGCGAAGTCCTCATCGGTACGCAGCACTTCACCCGCGGGAGTCCGCCTGCCCAGCGCCCCGGCGCACCCGACGAACGCGTAGAAGCCGCCGCTGGGTGTGGAGCAGGAGAGCTCCGGGATGTCGGCCAGCATCTTCACGATCCTGTCGCGCCGGGCCTGGTACACGGCTACGCACTCGCGGACGAAGCTCTGGTCGCCGGTGAGCGCGGCGGTGGCGGCCGCCTGGCTGATGGACGAGGGGCAGGACGAGATCTGTGACTGCAACTTGTTGACGGCGCCGACGAGTTCGGCAGGACCCGCGCCGTAACCGAGGCGCCAGCCCGTCATGGCGTACGTCTTGGAGACACCGTTGGTGACGAACACCCGCTCGGCGAGGCGCGGTTCCACTCCGAGGAGCGTGGGGACGTGGCCCGGCTCGTACCAGATCTCGTCGTAGATCTCGTCGGTCAGGACCAGGACATGAGGGTGGCCCAGCAACACGTCGGCCAGGGACCGGAGTTCGTCCGCCGTGTACGCGGCGCCCGTCGGATTGCTCGGCGCGTTGAGCACGACCCAGCGCGTGGCGTCGGTGATCGCCGCCGCCAGGCGGTCCGGCGTCAGCTTGAACCCGTCCGCCTCCGGACACTCGACGACGACCGGTGTGCCGTCGTTGGCGAGGACCATGTCAGGGTACGACACCCAGTACGGCGCGGGGATGATGACCTCGTCGCCCGCGTCGAGCGTCGCCATCAGGGCCAGGAAGATGACCTGCTTCGCACCGCCGCCCACCGTGATCCGGTCCACCGGATAGCGCAGCCCGTGGCGCTCGTGCAGCTTGTCGGCGATGGCGGCGCGCAGCTCCGAAGTGCCGTTGACGGGCGTGTACTTGGTCTCGCCCCGTGCGATCGCCGCGACGGCGGCGGCCTTCACATGGTCGGGGGTGTCGAAGTCGGGCTCGCCGACGGTGAGATCGAGGATCTCGTGGCCCTGCGCCTTGAGCTCGCGGACGCGTTGCGCGGCGGCGGTGCTGGGGGAGGGCTTGATGCGGTGGACCCGCTCGGCCAGGGCCATCAGCCGGTCCTCCGCTCGAAGTTGAGGCCACCGGGCACCTGGAAGGTCGGCATGATCTCCAGATGGCCGATGTTCACATGGCGCGGTGAGCCGACCGCATACTCGATGGCGTCGGCGATGTCCTCCGGCTTCAGCGACTCGTACCCGTCGTAGTACGTACGCTGCGCCTCCTCCATGTCGCCGAGGAGCCGGCCGAAGATCTCCGTCTCCACCCGGCCGGGGCAGATCTCGGTGACCCGGATACGGCGGCCGTAGCCGTCGACGCGGAGCTGCCGGGAGAGCGTGTGCACGGCCGCCTTGGTGGCGTGGTAGATCGTGTTGCCGCCGAAGTTGTAGACCGCGGCGATCGAGCTGATGTTGACGATGTGCCCGAGGTCGCGTTCGACCATCCCCGGCATGACCAGGCGTACGAGGTGCAGCACGGCCTGGATGTTGACCGCGACCTGCTCGTCGATGGCGAACTCGTCGGCGGTGAGGATGTTCCCGGAGCGGGAGACGCCGGCGTTGTTGACGAGGACGTCCACCTCGATGCCGCTCAGGAGTTCCGTGAGCGCGGCGGTGTCGGTGATGTCGACGGCGTGCGGGGTGCATCCGGTGCGTCGGGCGAGGTCGTCGAGCCGGTTCGCGTTGCGTGCGACGGCGTGAACTTCCAGGCCCTGCTTGGCAAGGCGCTCGACGACGGTCGCTCCGATGCCGGTCGAGGCGCCTGTCACCAGCGCGGTCCTGTAGTCGGAGAAAGGCATGGTGGGGTGCTCCTGGGGGAGAGGTGGGTGCGGGTGCCGTGGTGCCGGGCGCTTATGCGTCGCGCAGCGGCAGGTGTGCCCTGTCCTTCACCCGGGACACGGCGAGGAGCGTGCCGAGAGCGGTGAGGACGGCGTAGAAGGCGGGCATGTTGACGTTGCCGGTGCGGTCGATGAGGTACGTCATCAGCAGCGGGGCGGTGCCGCCGAAGAGGGCGGCGGAGACGTTGTAGCCCAGGCCGTAGGCGGAGTAGCGGACCCGGGTCGGGAAGAGCTCGACGAGCAGGATGTGGATGACGCCCGTGTGACCGGCGAAGATGACCGCCATCAGACAGGCCCCGAGGATGGCGAGCGGCACACTGCCCGTGCCGATCAGCAGGTAACAGGGGACTCCGGCGACGGCCATCGCGATCGCGGCGCCCGCCAGGACCTTCTTGCGGCCGATCCGGTCGGACAGCGAGCCCATGTACGGGATCGCGAGACAGATGGCGACGAGGCTGGTCGCGGTGACGAGCAGGCCCTGCACCTTGCTGAAGTCCAGCTCGGTGCTCATGAAGGTGGGCATGTAGCCGAACAGCACGTAGTAGCCGGAGCCGTTCATCAGCGGGATGAACAGGGCGAGCAGCATCGCGCGGCGGTGCTCGGCGGACGAGAAGGCCTCCTTCAGCGGGTTCTTCGACAGTCCGCCCTCCTCCTGCAGCCGCATGAAGTTGGGGGTGTCGCTGATCCGCTTGCGGATGTAGATGCCGGTGATGCCCAGGGGTATCGCCAGCAGGAACGGGATCCGCCAGCCCCACGACTCCATGCGCTCCGTGCCGAGGCCGCTGGTCATCGCGGCGGCGATCAGCGTTCCGGTGAGCAGGGAGAGGAAGGAGGCGATCTGCGCGTAGCTGGTGTAGCGGCCGCGCTTGCCCTCGGGGGCGTGCTCGGCGAGGAAGCTCATCGCGCCGGACGCCTCGCCGCCGACGGAGAAGCCCTGGAGTACGCGCAGCAGGATGAGGAGCGCGGGGGCGGCGATGCCGATGCTCGCGTACGTCGGCAGCAGGCCGATCGCGGCTGTCGCGACGCTGATCAGCATGATGACGAAGACCAGCATGCGCTGGCGCCCGATGCGGTCGCCGAGGTGGCCGCAGATCACCCCGCCGAGCGGCCGGAAGAAGAAGGAGACGGCGTAGCCGAGGAAGACGAGCTGGACGGCGTTTTCCGAGCCGGGGAAGAAGACGGCGGCGAGGGTGCCCGCCATGAAGCCGAAGATGCCGTTGTCGTAGAGCTCGGCGAAGATACCGACGCAGCCGGCGAGGGTGACTTTGCGCGCTGTTGTGGGGTCGACCGTGTTGGGCACTGGCTGAGCGGCGGCCAGGGTACTCATGACTGACTCCTTTGCTGGACGAGGTGGCTGAACTGCGGGACGGGGACGGGGATGTGGAGGGCGTCGAACACCCTGCGGACGCGGGTGCGGAGGGCGTTGATGCTGTGGCGCTGGGCGCGGTAGGCGCCCACGGCTTCGGTGACCGTCCGGCGCCGGAAGCGGACGGTCTGGCCGGGCCGGGCCTGCCCCAGCGCGGAAAGGCCTGTCGAGGTGACTACCGCGAGCACGGGGTAGCCGGCGGTGACACCGCGCCCGCGGTGCAGAACGAGCAGCTCGTCGCCCGCGGGCACCTCGACCGCTCCCACGGGCACGCCACGGGAGAGCACCTCGCCGCTTGTCACCCGGCGCGGCACGTCGCCGCTCATCCGCAGCCCGATGTGGTTGCTCTGCGGGGTCACGGTGAACCGCGAGTCGAAGAGCCGCCCGGCGGTGGCGCCGAACTCGGCCAGTTCCGGGCCGTCGGTGACATCGACCGTGCACGCCTCGCCGAACCGCGGTACGGGGGCGTGCAGTTGGAAGAGCGGGATGCGGAACACCGGGTGATCGAGGGGCGGGCAGGGGATGCGCACGGCGATCTCGTCGCCGTCGCGCAACTGCCGGCCGAAGCCCAGGATGGTGTCCGGGGCGCAACTGCCCAGCAGTGACGGCGCGTTCACTGAGCCGTACACCGCGAGGTAGACACGTACGCCCCGCCGGATCCCGGTGATCCGGATGGTCTCGCCGGACCGGACGATCGTGGGCTCCCACTGCGGGCGTCGTACGTCGTCGACGGTGAAGTCGGCGGGAGCCCCGGTCACCGCGATGAGCACATCGGCCGAGGGCGTGCAGCTGAAGTCGAGCGCGGTGATCTCCAGCAGCGGCGCCGTCTCGGCGTTGCCGGTCAGGACGTTGGCGACGCGGGCGGAGTACTGGTCGAGGGCGCCGTTGACCGGAAGTCCGAACCGGGAACGGCCCGGGCGGCCGAGATCCTGGACGGCTGTGAGACCGGCGCGGTGGATGGTGAGGGTGTCAGCCATGGGTGCCCCCCGTGGGCACCGGGGCCAGGCCGTCAGGCGCCAGGGCCAGGCCGTCGTACTCGTCCCACGTCGCAGCCGCCAGCGCGAGGCCGTCGTACTCGTCCCATCGCTCGGGAGTGATCGGCACGAACCGGAAGGTGTCACCGGGCCGGTAGGGGGTCAGCGGCTCGGAGTCGAGGTCCAGGACGCGGAGCGGGGTGCGGCCGAGGAGCGGCCAGCCGCCCGGGGATCGCATGGGGCAGATCACTGCCTGTCGGCCGGCGACGGCGACCGAGCCGGGCGGCACGCTGGTACGAGGTGAGGCCAGCCGGGGGACCGGCCTCGGGAAGGCGGGGCCGTCCGTCATCGGCGCCCCCGCCGGCGCCCCCAGGCAGCGGACGGTCAGATCCGTGCCCGCGTGCAGCCGGACGACGTCCTGCTCGGTGAGCCCCAACTGCTCGGCCACCACGGGGAGATCGGGCCCGTACTCGCCCCCGTACACCACCGGAACCACGAACCGCCGGGCCGGGAGCCGTCGTATCGGACTCTCCGCGAGCCGGCCGATCTCGTGCGTCAACGCGTCGCGGACCGTGTCGTGGTCGGTGTCCGTGCAGTCGAACTCGACGAGCAGCGAGTCGTACGTCGGCACGATCCCGTACACCCCGTCGAGGCGGGCCGCTTCGATCGCGTCGGCCAGCGTGTGCACGGTCTCCCAGGCGTTCGCGCCCTCGGCCTTGACCACGACGGCCGAGTCTCCGCAGTCCGCGATCAGGATTTGCCCGCCCATGTCAGGCACCCCTGCCGTTCAGCGGGGCGATGGTTACGCCCGCCGCGAGGAGTTCCTTGCGTATGAGGTGGGCGAGGGAGATGGCCCCGGGGGTGTCGCCGTGCAGGAGGACGGTGTCGCACGCGACCGGGATGTCACGGCCGCCGACCCCGCGGATCACCCCCTCGGTGACCATCCGTACGGTGCGCTCGGCGATCTCGTGCTCGTCGTGGATGACCGCGCCCGGCTCGCTCCTGGGCACCAGCGTGCCGTCGTCCCGGTAGGCCCGGTCGGCGATCCCGACGATGCCGACCCGCAGACCACGGGCGCGGGCGGCGTCGGCGAGGGCACCGTCCTGCGCCAGCACGGTCAGCGCGGGATCAAGCGAGGCCACCGCTTCGGCCACCGCGTCCGCGTAGTCGGCGCGGGTCGCGACCAGGTTGCCGAGGCGGCCGTGCGGTGCCACATGCCCTACGCGGGTTCCGTGCGCGGCGGCGAACGCCTGGAGCGCGCCCACCTGATAGAGGACGTCGGTGCGGACCTCGTCAGGGGACAGGTCCATCGCGCGGCGGCCGAAGCCGACCAGGTCGGGGAAGCTGGGGTGGGCGCCGACCGCGACCCCGCGCTCCACGCACCGGCGGACGGTGGCGTCCATGATCCGGGGGTCGCCCGCGTGGAAGCCGCAGGCGATGTTGGCCGAGGTGAGGACATCGAGGAGCGCCTCGTCGTCGCCCATCGTGTAGGCGCCGAACCCCTCACCGAGGTCGGCCACGAGATCGACCCTGAGTGCCATGTCGTCCTCCGGAAACAGGAATGTGCCCAATTACGTGTTTTCACGCGTCGTCGCGCCTCTTCGCGCGGGCTCCCGGAAAAGAATTCGTAACGCGATTAACTCGGGCGTTACATTTTCTTCGGACGTTGGACGCCGTCCGGGAATTAAGCGTTTCGGTGACCGTAATACCGGGGTGTTGGCGCATCAAATACGCGTTGGGTGTGACGTGATAGGCCCCCGGTATGACACCGGGCCGGGCGCCCGGCCCGTACGATGAGCCCCTTCTCAGGCTGCTGGGCTGGAGGCCGCCGATGGACACAAGGCGTCTGTACTCGTTCGTGAAGATCGTCGACGCCGGGAGCATCACGCGCGCCGCCGACATCCTGCACATCGCGCAGCCCGCGCTGAGCCAGCAGGTCTCCACGCTGGAGACCCAGTTCAAACAGCAGCTGCTGATCCGCAGCAAGCGCGGTGTCGCACCGACCGAGGCGGGCCGCGCCCTCTACCGGCACGCCCAGCTGATCCTTCGCCAGCTCGAACTCGCCCAGGCCGCGGTCGACGTGTCCGGCCGCGCCCCCGCCGGAAGCGTCTCCGTCGGCCTCGCCCCGTACAGCACAGGCGCCGCGCTTGCCCTGCCCCTGCTGCGTGCCGTGCGCGAGCGCTACCCCGACATCGTGCTGCACATCAACGAGAACTTCGGCGGCGTGATCAGCGAGGCCATCATGACCGGCCGCATGGACATGGCGTTCATCTACGGCGCCGGGCCCCTGCGTGGCGTCCAGTTCGAGCCCATGCGCACCGAGGACCTCTACCTGATAGGCGCGCCCGGCACCGCCGCGTCCGCTCTCCCGGGCGATGACGTCACCATCGCGGAACTCGCCGACGTGGGCCTGCTCCTGCCCAGCCGCATCCACACCATCCGCCAGGTCGTCGACGCAGCCTTCCGGCACGCCTCACTCGAACCGAGGGTCGTCGGCGAGATCGAGTCCGTCCTCACCCTCACCAGTGCCATCGGCGCCGGCCTCGGCGCGACGGTGCTGCCCTGGTCGGCGGCCCAAGCCATCCTCGACGTACGGAAGTTGGTCGTACGCCGGATCACCGACCCCGCCATCGAGGTCAAGCTCTCCCTGTGCACATCCGACCACCAGCCCCTGTCGGAACCCGCCCTCGCGGTGCACGACCTCTTTCACGAACTGATCCGCGACTTCGACGGGGACGAGGTCCGGCGGAAATAAACGTGGCGGGACATTTCCGCCGCCGATGACGTCATGCGGAATGGATATGGGACAGCTCCCCGTATCGGCCAAGGGTTTTTTCGGGAATTGGTCCCGCCGGTCCGAATCCCGGGGATTTCCACACGCCTGCGGATGCGCGGTCAAGGGCGGAGGGCCGATCGCCCCGCCGCCGGTCCGGGATGCGGAACTCCCATCGCCCGGACAAGGTGGGCATGTGGACCGGCATCGAGGCGCCTGGGCGATCCTCCCCTGGGGCATCCTCGTGCTGGCCGTCGTGGGAGACCTGGCCACGCCGACGGACGTGACCACGGCTCCGCTCACCGTTGCCGCGCCGGTCGCCGCCGCGACGGTGCTGAGCCTGCCGGGCATCGTGGCGGTGGGAGTCACGGCCATGGTCGTGCACGCGTTCCTCGCGGCCATCGATCACACGTTCGGCTGGCATCACGGACTGGCGAACCAGCTCACCCTCGCGGGGGTCACCGTGCTCGCCGTCGGCATCAACCGCATGCTCGCGCGCCGGGAGGACGGCCTGCGTCGCGTACGCCGGATCTCCGCCGTCGTACAGCAGGCGGTACTGCCCACTCCGCCGCCCCGCATCGGTGACCTGCGGATCGCGGCCCGGTACGAGCCTGCCGAGGAGGAAGGGCTGATCGGAGGCGACCTGTACGCCGTACGGCACTCGGCCTTCGGGACGCGGGTCCTCATCGGTGACGTACGGGGCAAGGGCCTGGACGCGGTGCGCGCGGCGTGCGCCGACGTCTGGGCCTTCCGGTACGCCGCGGACCATGCCCGCGATCTGCCGGAACTGCTGGGCATGCTGGAGGCCGCGCTGCTGCGTGAAGCGGAGGTGCGCGGCGGTCTGGAAGAGGAGGAGGGATTCACCACGGCACTCGTCGTCGAGTTCGACCCCGACGGGGAAACGGTGCGCGTGATCAACCGCGGTCACCCCGCGCCGCTGCTGCTCTCCGTGGACGCCACGGTCCTCGCCCTGCCCCCGGCGGAAGAAGCCCCGCCGCTGGGCATGACCGCCCTCGGCGTCTGGGAGTCGCCGGTGGACTCCTTCCGCCTCCCCGCGGGAGCGACCCTGCTGTGCTTCACCGACGGTCTCACCGAGGCCCGCGACCGGCACGGGCGCTTCTACGACCCGGTCACCCGGCTGCCCCACCTGTTCCCGCACGGTTTCACGGGCCGCCACCACGGCGGGATCGCCGAGCGGCTGCTGCATGTGCTCGCCGCGGACGTACGCCGGCACTGCGGCGGCCGCCCGCAGGACGACCAGGCGTTGCTCGCGGTGCACAGAGCGGCGCCCTGAGCACAGGCTGCACGCCGTCGTTCAGGACAGGCAGCCCACGTGCGCGAGGGCCTGCTTGAGGAGGACACCCTGTCCGCCCTGCATCTCGTTCTGGACCACGGGCGACGAGGCCTCCTGCGGGCTGAACCAGACCAGGTCGAGAGCGTCCTGCCGGGGGCGGCAGTCGCCGGCCACCGGGACGATGTAGGCGAGGGACACCGCGTGCTGGCGGGGGTCGTGGAAGGGCGTGGTCCCCAGCGTCGGGAAGTACTCGGCGACGGTGAAGGGCTGCGGGGAGGCCGGGATCCGGGGCAGCGCCACCGGGCCCAGGTCCTTCTCCAGGTGGCGCATGAGCGCGTCCCGGACCCGCTCGTGGTGCAGTACCCGGCCGGAGACGAGGGCACGGCTGACCGTCCCCTCCGACCCGATACGGAGCAGCAGTCCGATGCTGGTCACTTCGCCGTTGTCGTCGACGCGCACCGGCACGGCCTCGACGTAAAGGATCGGCATGCGTGCGCGCGCCAGCTCGAGGTCGTCGGGACTCAGCCAGCCGGGCGTGGTTTCGGTCGTGTCAGCCATTCGTTGATCGTACTTTCCATGACTGCCCCTTGGCGCGCGCCGCTCCAGGTCAGACCCTCCAAGTAGACCGTGACCCGCACCACTTCCCGGCCCGGCTCACGCCTCGTCGGGCAGGTAGTACCAGAACTCGATTTCGGACAGATTGACCCGGCCGTCGTGGTTGTCGTACACACGGATCCTCCGGTGCGAGGCCTGCTCGGCGAGCTTCACCTCGTACCACTGATCCGCGCTCACGCCACTGATGGTGTGCAGATCCGTCCAGGTGGCGCCGTCGTCGGAGCCGCGGAAAACCGTGCCGTTGGCCCGGGAGAGATGGGTACCGCGCGGGCGGATGCGGATCTTGTCGATGGTGACGGGCCCGGCGTCGCCCGCGTCGATGTCGATCCAGCTCTCGGCGGCGAGCGTGTCGGGGCAGGTGGCGAGGTCGCCGTCGAAGGCCCGCCAGCCGTTGGCGGCCTTGGTGCCGGTGCCGGGCCACTGGACGGTGGACGCCTCCACCATCGCCGCCGTGATCCCGAACTTCACCAGCAGCGTGTCCTTCGACATCAGCAGGTCGTACGCGGCGTACACCTCGTCGATCAGCGCCTCCTGGTCCGCGCCCGGCTCCGCGGCCGCCTTCCCGATTCGGCCGAGTTCGGCGGTGAAGGCCGCGTAGCTCTTCTTCGTCCAGTCCGCCGCGTCGGTCTTCCCCGCACGGGCGAGAAGCTGGGCGAGGGTCTCGGCGACGGCGATCGTCGCGTCCTCGCTGACCCTGCTCCCGCCGTCGGCGAGGGAGGCGGCGACCTTGAACCAGCGCCTGCCGTGGCGCAGTTCCTGCTCCGTCCAGCGCCGGTCGCGCGTGTCGATGCTGACCGTGTCCCAACCCGCCGGGTTCTTCAGGGGGTTGGTGGCGGCCGTGTCCGCGTCCGACGTCCGGTAGAGGGTGAAACCGGTCGCGTCCTCGGGCTTGTTCCAGGCGATGACGGCCTGGTCCGCCTCGCGCCCGGCCACGTACGGCAGCAGCGCGCCGGATGCCGTGTCCCGCACCCGGACCGTGGCGAGCACCGCGTCGCCGGAGGCGGCGACGCCCGCGTGCACGGCGTGCGGGAAGGGCGTGAGCATAGACCCGGTGTACGTCCATGAAGTGCCGTCGGGCGAGGCGAAGGCGAGGATCTGGTGGGTCTCGTAGTCCCGGATCAGCCGCAGCCAGGGGTAGTTGGAGGCGGTGAAGCCGGAGATCCCCGCGTCGCGCGGGGAGCGCACCTGGTCCTGCCAGTCGTGGCGGCTGTCGCGGTCGCGGTTGGCGAGGACCAGCTTTCCTTCGGAATCGGCGCCGAAGTAGACGTACCGCGTGTCGGCGTCGAGCTTGTCGCGCAGCATCAGCCCGGTCAGCGGGCCCTGGTGGTCGTCGATGCGGGCGGTGACCGTGCCGGTGCCGGCGAGTACGCGGCTGACGAAGAGGAGGGAGTCCTCGATGTCGCGGGTGGCGACCATGTAGTCGTCGCCCTTGCCCAGCCCCTCGCCTTCGCCGCCCGCGATCGTGATACGCGCCCCGCTGACCGACGTCCTGCCGCTCCGCTGCGAACCGAGCCGGTCGTCCCGCCACCCGGAGCCGGTCAGGCCCCGCGACACAGGTCCGGACAGCTCGGCCTCGGCACGCCAGGACGCCCAGCCGCTGCCCGCCTCGTTCACGGCGGTGACCGTGTAGAAGTACCGGCGCCCCTGCTTGACCTTCCCATCGCGCCAGTACAGGCCCCTGACCCCCTCGGCGACGGTCTCGTACGCACCGTCCTCCCGCGTGGCCCGCCTGACGGTGTACGAGGTGGCGCCCGCGGTCGTGGTCCAGGTGACCCCGATGTACGCCTCGCCGGGCAGCGCCGCCGCGTACCGCACGACGGACGGCAGCAGCACCTCGCTCGCGCCCTCGGACAGCTTGAGAACCACGGCGGTGAACGGCGGGACCGTCACCTTTCCGCCGCTGACCGGCAGCCGCTTCCCGGAGACCAGGTCGAGGACGGTGGAGCCGGAATGGCCCCGGGGGACGGCGAGTTGGTGGGTCTGCTTGTTGCCGTACGCCTTGCGTGTGGTGTTGATCCCGAAGAGGTAGGGGCCGTAGCGGGCGGTGAGGAAGTCGGTGTAGCCGGAGTACGGGGTGTCCGCCTCGAAGTTCTCGCGGCGGACCGTGCCGACCCCCGGCTGGTACGCGATCGGGCAGATCTCCCCGGCCAGCGCCTGCGGGGCCCAGTTGTCGCCGGTGTTGATGTCCTCCATGAAGTCGGCGTCGATGTTGTCGGTGCGCGCCCAGTAGTCGCGGTACTGGAACTGGCCGTTGGTGCGCAGCTGCACCACGTGCTCGTACGTCGGGGTGATCACGTGGAGTTTGCCGCTGCCGGCCACCCCGCGGTTCTGGGCGAAGAGCGAGCCGAAGGCACGCAGGTCCCCGTCGCGCATCGAGACGAACATGTTGTCGACGTCGACCCAGGCGAACTGCTCGTAGTCGGCCTGGTCCACACCGAGTTCGGAGATCTCCGCGTCGGTGTAGGAGGCGAAGTTCGTCTGCGGCAGGACCTTTCCGGTCGGGCCGCGCTCGGCCAGGTAGGCCCAGGTCTCCGCCAGGCGCAGGTCCGCCTTGTTGTTGCTGGTGGTGAGGTTGAACTGGTTGAAGTACTGGTGGTCGACCAGCTGTTGCTGGGCGAAGCCGACGGCCTCGGCCGCGTACTCCCAGTAGACGTCCCAGCCGGGGCCCGTGTACCGCTCGGCGTTGGCCTTCATGTGCGCCTCGACGGCGGCGAGGTAGAGCGACTGCCCGGCGTTGATGCGGGTGGAGTAGGCGGGGATGCCGGGGACGTACACGTTGCGCTCGTCGATGAAGCCCTCGGTGCGCATCAGGCGGTGCTCGTTGTTGTCGTCGGCCGCCGGGTAGCGGGTGTGGCCGCGGGCGTGCGAGTTGCGCAGGGTGAGCTTGAGGATGTCGTCGCCCAGGTCCTCGTCGCCCGCGTGACCGAAGGTCTTGAAGTAGTACTCGCCGAGGAAGCGGGAGGCCTCCTCGCCGTAATTGCCTACGTAGGTGTTCTCGCGGGTGAGACCGGCGGCGGTGATGCCGGTGTAGTGCCGGCCATAGGGCAGCCGCCGTACGACCTCGCCGTTAGCGTCGAGCTTGCTCCTGGCCAGGCCCTTGCCCACGACCTGGACGAAGTCGTCGGTGAAGCGCGCCGTGGTGTCGTGGTAGAAGAGCGAGTGGAACAGGTCCAGATCCTCGCCGTCCGGGCCGACCAGGACCTCCTCGCCGAGCCATGGCACCGTGCCGAGCGTCTCCCCGAGGATCGCGTGGCTGCGCTTCCTGCCCTCGTAGTACTCCGAGCCGATGACACGCAGGCCCTCATGGGCCTCCCAGGCGCCCTCGTAGGTGAACAGGACCTGGTTGTAGATGTACGAGAGCCGCGCGCGGGCGAAGTCGAAGTTGGCCTTGAGACAGCGGCCCCAGGCGGCCCGGCGGGTCAGGGTCCCGCCGTCGAAGTCGACGTCCTTCAGGGAGGTTTCGCCCTCCGGGGTGCCGGTGGTGAACTCCTCGTCCAGCAGGGCCGTGAAGGCCTCGGCGCCGTAGATGTCCGCGTCGGAGATGACGTTCTCCACGATGTACAGGGCCTCACCCAGCGCCCCGTAATAACCGCCCCAGTCGCCCTGGTGGCCGCCGCGCAGCAGCAGCCTGGTGTTGCCGTAGTAGTCCTTGACGTGGTTGTCGATGGACTTGAAGAGGCGCAGCAGGGCCTTCTTCTTCTCCTCGGCCGTCCTGGCCGGGCACCAGTCGGTCGTCAGGACATTCGCGTAGAAGCGCAGTTCGTCGACGTAGCGGACGATCGAGAGCTTGGCGGAGTCCGAACTGTCCATCGTGGCGGAGTGGTTGTCGAAGAGGGTGACCTGGGAGGCCCGGAAGCCGTCGATCATCGCCTGCTTGGCCAAGTCGCTGATGTCGTCGGGGGTGTTGGCCGGCGGGGTGTAGCTGGGTAGGTCCTCGCTGGAGACGTCCAGTTGGGCGGCGGTGTGGGTGTAGACGCTGTAGTAGCCGCGGGACTTCTGGGTGGCCTTGCCGGTGTAACTGCCCTCGTAGGCGCGGAAGGTGATCTCCACCTGGTCCCGGCCGGTGGTCATCTCCAGCGGCAGCATCACGGTGGAGTAGTAGAAGCGCTCCGGGACGGGCTTGGCCAGGCCGAGCGCGACCGGCCCGTAGTCGAAGGTCCGGCGGTAGCCGATCTGCTCGCCGTTGAGGTAGGCCAGGGTGTTGTACGAGCCGGGGTCCGAGCCCCAGAGCTTCACGGTGAGGTAGTTCTGCGCCTGCGGGTCGGTCTTCATGGTGAACCGCAGCTCGCCCAGTCTCACGCCGATCGGGTCGAGCGGTACGGCGACCCTGGCCCTGACCTTGTTGCCGCCCGTGACGACTTCGCTGCCGTCGCTGGTGAAACCGTGGCCGGCCTCGGAGTCCTCGTCGCCGAGGACGAGTCTGTCGAGCAGTCCGGCCTGTCTGGTCTGCGCCGACTCGGCGGCGTGGGCGGCGGGCGCCTGCTGCCAGAGCCAACCGCTCGCGGTGACGGCGCCGGTTCCGGCACCTGCGATCTGGACGAAGTGACGACGGCTGAGACCTGGCTTGGGCATGACGAGGAGCCCTTTCGAGCAGGGTGAATGGATGCGAGCGGATGGGGGGTTGGCCGGGCCGGGGCTACTTCAAGCTGCCGAGCGTGACGCCGGAGCGCCAGTAGCGCTGCATGGAGATCAGCAGGATCACCATCGGGATCAGGGAGACGATCGAGCCGACGACGACCATGCCGGTGAGGTCGTACGAGCTGTCGGTCTTCACCTTCAGCCAGGAGTACAGACCGAGCATGACCGTCCACTTCTCGCTGCTGCGCAGGAAGACCAGCGGTCCGAAGAAGGAGTTCCAGGAGCCGACGAAGCCGAGCAGGAAGATCGTCGCGGCTCCGGTGGACATCAGCCGGGCACCGATCCGGAAGAAGATGCGGTACTCACCGGCGCCGTCGATACGGGCCGCCTCCAGGAGTTCGGGCGGGATGGCGCCTTCCGCGTACACCTTGGCGAGATAGACGGAGAAGGCGTTGAAGAAGCTCGGCACGATGATCGCCGACGGGGTGTCGATCAGGTTCAGGTCGGTGTAGAGCAGGAACGACGGGATGGTGAGCAGGGCCCCCGGCACCAGGAACGAGCCGATGATGCAGCCCATCAGGAAGCCCTTGCCCCGGAACTCGTACATCGCGAGGCCGTACCCGCAGGCCACGCAGATCAGCGTCATGCCCGCGGTGCCGACGAAGCCGTAGAACAGGGTGTTCCACATCCACCTCAGGAAGATCCCGTCCTGATAGGTGAAGAGCTGCCGGAGGTTCTCGCCGACGTTCATGTCGGTGAACCACAGGCCGTTGGTGGTGTACAGGTCGCCGCGGCTCTTGGTCGCGGACACGATCAGCCACCAGACCGGGAGGAGCGAGTACAGAGAGAAGAGCACCAGGCCGCTGATGACCAGGGTCTTGGTGCGAGTCGTCTGGCGGACCCGGCCCGGTTCCGTGCGTCGGCTCGCTCGCGGGGGCCTGCTGCCGGCGGCAGGACCGGTCTTCCTGTCCATGGTTACGGTCATGAGGTGGGCGCCTTGTTCGTGAGCCGGTAGAAGATGGCGGAGGCTGTGCCGACCACGACGGCCAGGATGATCGACAGGGCTGCCGCGTAGTTGAACTCGCCCTGCGCGAAGGCCCAGTCGTAGATCGCCATGATCGGGGTGAAGTCCCGGGTGACGGTCTCCGGTGTCATCGACCGGAACAGCATCGGGTCGCTGAAGATCTGCAGGGTGCCGATGATGCTGAGCACCGTGGTGAGCACCAGGGAGCGGCGGACCAGCGGCACCTTGATGGACCAGGCGATACGCCATTCCGAGGCGCCGTCGATGCGCGCGCTGTCGTAGATCTCGGGCGGTACGGCGCGCAGGGCGGCGTACACGATCAGCATGTTGAAGCCGATGCTGCTCCAGGCCATGAGGTTGCCGATGGAGATCCAGATCAGCGAGCCGCTGTAGAAGTCGGCGTCGATCCCGAACAGGGCGAAGAACGGGGTGAGCGGACCGACGTCCGGGCTGTAGAGGTAGATCCAGATCAGGGTGGCGACGATGCCCGGGACCATGAACGGGACGAGGAGCGGGAGCCGGAAGCGGTCGGCGAGGCGCTGCGAGGCCGCGTCGAGCAGCAGTGCCAGGCCGACACTCGCCACCTGGATCAGCGGGATGCAGATCGCCGCGAAGACGGCGACCCGGCCCATGCCGCCCCAGAACTTGGCGTCGGCGAGGCCTTCGGCGAAGTTGTCGAAGCCGACGAACTCGACGGTCTTCTCACCGAAGCCGAGACCTGAGCTCTTCGCTCTGTACAGGCTCTCCTTGAGGGCCATGAACAGAGGGGTCACGGTGAAGAGCGCGAACCCGAGGAAGAAGGGGAGGGTGAAGGAGGCGCCCTTGAGCGCCATGACCCTCTTCCAGCGGAGGTGCGGGGCGCGGGGCGGCTGCTTGGCGGCGGTGGACACGTGATCAGCCTTCGACGTTGATGTTCTTCGACTTCAGGTCGTCGACGGTGAACTCCTGCATGTGCTCAAGGGCTTCACGCATGGTGATCTTCTTGGCGGCGACCTTGGCCCACTGGTCCTGGAGTTCGGCGAAGACACCGGTGTAGTTCGGCCCGACCACCCAGGTGTCCTGACCGCCCTCGACGGCCTTCTGGATCACGCCCTTGGCCTCCGACTTGCGCGGGCCGAAGAGCTTGTCGGGCACCGCCGAGTCGATCCACGGCGACGGGTCGGCAATGGTGCTCGGCCATGGGTACGACTTGGTCTTGGGGTCGTAAGAGGCGTCGATCGCGTCCTTGCTGGTCGACTTCCAGATCCCGGCCTCCACCGCTTCCTTCAGGTGCGCGCAGCCCTTGGGGACGAACTCGGGCCTGCCGTGCGCCATCGTCGTGAACCGTGTCGCGTCGGAGAACTGCGGCAGATCGACCGGCTGCCAGTCGCCCAGCGACTTCTTGTAGTCGATTTCGTAGGCGCCCAGCTGCCAGACCTGGGTCATCAGGGAGACCATCTTGCCCGAGTCGAAGTAGTTGATCAGCGCGGGCTTGTCCATGTACGTCTGGTTCGCCACCAGGTTGTTGTCGACCAGCCGCTGGATGACGTCGGCGGCCTTCAGCGACTCGGGGGACAGGAAGTCGACGTGCCAGCTGTCGCCGTTGATCTTGTACCAGGTGCCGCCGGCCTGCTGGACCAGACCGACCAGGGTGGACGGGTCCTCTCCGGCCATGTTCATGATGTAGACGCCGTGCTTCTTCAGCTCCTTGCCGGCGGCGATGACCTCGTCCCAGGTCTTGGGGACCGCGACGCCGTACTTGTCGTAGACCGCCTTGTTCACGATCATGAACGACGGCTCGGCGCCGCTGGGTATGCCGTAGTACTTCCCGTTCACCTGGGCCGACGCGAGCGCCGACTCGTTGAAGACCCCCTTCTCGACGTACGGCTCGATGTACTCCGTGACGTCCGCGGCCAGCCCTTCGGCGGCGACGCTGGGCGCCTCGGCGTCCCAGTTCTGCACCAGGCACGGCACACCCTTGCCGGCCGCGACGGCATTGCGCAGGTTGGCGGCCGCGCTGGTGTTGTCGGCCTGCTTCACGAACTTCAGCTTGATGCCGGCGTGGGTCGCGTTGAACTTCTTGACGATGGGGTCGACGACCCTGTTCTCCCGCCAGCTCCACATCTCGATGGTGACCGGCCCCTTGTCCTCGGCGTCCGCGTCGTCACCGCCGCTGCCGCAGCCGGCCAGGACGACGGAGAGCGCCACTGCGGTCGCAGCGGCCACTCTGCCCTGCTTGCGGTTCATGAGGGTCCTCCTCGGATTTTGGGCATGGCGTGGCGATCCGCTTCCCGGCCCCGCCTGAGCGACGGATAGAAATCGGTCTCTACGGAAGCTAGGGCCGTGCCACTCGTCGGACAAGACGTCGTACGCGGAAATCTTCTGTTCGCAGTGAATGCCCCCTGTATGCACGGCATTTCGAACAGGCGACATCGGGGACCGGCGCTCCGTCGGCTAGGAACCGTTTTCTAGAAAGGGGCGGGTGAACAGCGGAAAGGGGTGCCTCCCACGCGCTCGCGCGGGAGGCACCCCGGGTGGGATGTACGTGCGGTCAGCGGACGGGCCGCCGAGTCGATTCCCGTATGACGACATGCGTACCGAGCACCTGGTGCTGCCGTTCCGGGAACTCCTCGCGGTGCAGCGCCAACCGGACGGCGGTGCGGCCGAGTTCCTCGGAGGGCACGTGGACCGTGGTCAGAGTCGGACACACGTCGATGGCGGTCGGGATGTCGTCGTAGCCCGCCAGCGCGATGTCGTCCGGCACTCGCACGCCGGCCTCGCGCAGCGCCTGGAGGGCACCCGCGGCGACCATGTCGGTGCCCGCGAAGACCGCGCTGAACTCCATGCCGGACGCGAGGAGTTCACGCATTCCCCGGTAGCCGAAGCTACGGGTGAAGATGCCGTCCACGATCAGCTTCGGGTCGAGTTCGAGGCCGAGCATCTCGTGCGCCCGGGTGAAGCCGCTGATGCGCTGGCTGCTGGTGGACAGACCCGGCACCCGCCCCAGATAGGCGACCCGCCGGTGGCCCGAGCTCAGCAGATGGGTCGTCATGGCGAAGGCGCCGCCCTCGTTGTCGTAGTCCACGACGGTGGCGGGCACGCCCGGGCCGAGCGGTGGCCGGCCGATGAGAACGAGTCGTGAGCCCGCCCGGTCCAGCGCGTGCGCGAAGTGCGTCATGCGGTCGTGGTAGGCCTTGTCGTCCCACGCGCCGCCCACCACGATCACGGCGTCGGCGCGCTGTTCGCGCATCGTCTCGACGACGGCGAGGACGCGCTGCGGATCGCCGTGCGTGGTGCACAGCATGCAGAGCCTGCTCTCGGCGGACGCCTGCTCCTCCACGCCCCGGGCGATATAGGCGTAGAACGGCCCGGTGACATCGTCGACGACGAACGCCACGGTCTTGTTGGTCGAGCCGCCAAGGGCCCGGGCGTGTGCGTTGACCACATAGTCGAGCTCGCGCATGGCCTTGAGGACCCTGGCGCGGGTGGCCTTGGCCACCGGGTAGGTGCCACCGAGCACACGGGAGACCGTGGACGCCGACACTCCCGCCCGCGCGGCGACATCCCTGACCGTCGAGGCATCGCCGTGGGGTGAGGCCGCCGCGTTCTTGTCCACCGTTTTACTTCCCTCCACCCCGTGCACCTGCGTAGACGCTCACCTTAACGGCGTGCCACCTGCGGGAGTACGGCCGAGACGGCTCCGGCAGGGCGACCCGCGGCCTTGTTGCGGCCGGGGTCATGCGGCGCGTTCCAGTTCCATGTGGTCGACCTGGTGGGTGATAGCAACCGTTCTCTACGGTAGGTGCCGCTCGACGAGAGGGTCAATGGCCGGGTACGTCAAATGGGGCCTGTGGTCAGGTAGTTTCGCAGCGCGAGGGGCTGGATTTGCTGATCGTCCTACAGTGACCGGTTTCTATTTCGGTCCGGTGAGCGACTCCAAGCCGCCGTCGTGGAGGAGAGTGATGGGTACCGCACGGATCCCCGCCCTGCCCCGTCCTCCCATGACGGAGGCCCCGGCGGCGATCTTCTGAAGGGGTGACAGAAGATCGCCGCCGGGGCCTGGTTTCCGCGCCCTCACCCCGTCCCCACGGGTCGGGTGCGGTCCGGGGCCTCCACACTCCGCTCTCGGTGGTGTCCCCGGGGTTTGGGTGGGCCGCGTCAGGCGGACCGACGGGTGAAGCGCGCGGCTATCGTGACGAACGTCAGGGGTTTGAGCATGTTGGCCTGGTTCCAGGTCATGCCGAACTCCTTGCGGTCCACCTGGACTTCAGCGGTGAGGGTGACCGCGTCCGCCGAGACCTCGGAGGCCTCCGCGGTGAAGGAGAGCGCGTGGCTCACGCCGAGCACGGTCAGCTCGCCGGTGACCTGGGCGGTGCCGTTGCCGGCCGGGGTGACACCGGTGGCGGTGAAGACGATCGAGGGGTGCTTGTCGACGTCGAAGAGGTCCGCGGAGCGCAGGTGCTTGTCGCGCTTGGCGTTCTTGGTGTCCAGGGAAGCGGCGTCGATCGTGATACTGCCGTGCGCACCGCCCCCGGCGAGTACCTCGCCCTCGCCGCTCACCTTGGTGAACACGCCCTTGACATTGACGAGGCCCCAGATCGTCCTGTGCTGGATGCGGACCGACGTACCGGCCGCATCGAGTGTCCAGCGGCCCGGGCCGACGTCCGTGAGCGAACCGGAGGAGCGGGAGTTCGAGGTGGTGTTGGACATGATCGGTCGTGCCTTTCGTGAGCGTTTCTGGGGGGAGTCGACGGTGATCCGTGGGAGATCGGCGGCGGTCCGTGCGCCGGAACGCATGCTGCTGAGCGAGCCAGCCGCTTGAAGAATCAATATATTGCCAGCTATTAGGTAGTTAGCGAGATAATAGCTCGCCGGGGTATTCTCGACAAGAGGGTCAGGATGTGGGACCGGGCGACGGGAGCCAGTACATGGGGGAGTCCCAGCAGACAGCGGGGCGGATCGAGTGGGCTGCCGCGGCCGAGTGCCCCAGTGCGGCCGCGGCCGCGGACGGGTGCCCCAGTGCCGAGGAGGCTGAGCTGCTCCAGCGCTGGAACTCTCTGGCGACCGGATTCCGGGAGCTCACGGACCAGCTCCTCGGCGATGCGCAGCGCGAGGTCGGACTGCCGCCGTCATTGCTCGAAGTGCTCTGCTTCCTGGCCACCGCTCCGGAGCAGGCGGCCCCGATGCGGCTGCTCGCCCAGACACTGGGTTTCTCCACCGCGGGCACGACGGGAGTGGTCGACCGGCTGGCCGAAGCCGGGCTCGTCGAACGCCGGCCGTCGAGCTCGGACCGCAGGGTGACGTACGCCGCGCTGACGCCGCAGGGCCGCGAGACCGCCACGGCCACGGCCAGGGTGTTCGCGGACTCGGTGCGCCGCCGCGTCGTGGAACCGCTGGGGGAGGAGGGCTTCGCGTCGTTCGCGGGCGCCTTCGCCACGTTGGGACTTGTGGGCGGCGATTCGTGCCCCGGGGGTGCGGCGGCGGGGAAGTCCTGACGCCGGAAGTCACGGCGTACGGTTCTGCGCATCGGCGGCGGGCTGCGGCCGGCCGGCGCGTTTTTTGCCTGAGGCGTGTACGCGTGTGGCCCGCGAAGAGCCGATGAGGGTGGCGCCGCATCCATCTGCGGTCCGACGGTGCCCCAGGGGCCAATGGGCGAGACGGTCCTTACGCGCGCGAGATGCATGGGCATAGCATCGGTTCCCGCATGAACACGATGACGCTCTGGCACATATCCGTCTGGGAGTTCGCCGCTCTCGCCGCCGCGGCTCTGCTCGTCGGCTTCTCGAAGACTGCAGTCAGCGGGGCCAACACGGTCAGCCTGGCGATCTTCGCCGCCGTGCTGCCCGCCCGCGCCTCGACGGGGGTGCTGCTGCCCATCCTCATCGTCGGGGACGTGCTCGCGGTGCTCACCTACCGGCGCCACGCCCACTGGCCCACGCTGTGGCGGCTGTTCCCGGCGGTCGCCGTGGGAGTCGTCTTCGGCACGCTGTTCCTGGTGTGGGCCGACGACGGTGTGGTGCGGACCTCGATCGGCGCGATCCTCCTGCTGATGGCGGCGGTCACGCTGTGGCGCAGACGGACCGCCGACAAGGACGAGGAACCCGACTCCGTGGCGACACGCAGGGGACGGATCCAGGCCCGCTCCTACGGCGTGCTCGGCGGCTTCACCACGATGGTCGCCAACGCCGGCGGCCCGGTGATGTCCATGTACCTGCTGTCGGCGGGCTTCAGGAAGCTCGGTTTCCTCGGCACGTCCGCCTTCTTCTTCCTGATCGTCAATGTGTCGAAGGTGCCGTTCAGCGTCGGCCTCGGCCTGATCGACGGGAACTCACTGCTGCTGGACGCGGCACTGGCCGCCTTCGTCCTGCCGGGTGCGGTCCTCGGCAAATGGGCTGTGAACCGGATCAACCAGCGGCTCTTCGAACAGCTGGTGATCGCGGCGACGGTGGTGGGCGGAGTGCAGCTGCTGCTGCGCTGACCCGCTTAGGCCCGTCGCACACACTGCCTGCCGGACCCGCCCCGCGAACCCCCTCCCCAACCTCCGTACGCTCGACGCCATGTCCCCCCACGTCCTGATCCTCGGCGGCACCACCGAGGCGCGAGAACTCGCCGCCCGGCTGGCTGCCTGTCCGGGTGTGCGGGTGACCACGTCGCTGGCGGGGCGCGTGTCCCGGCCGGGTTCGCTCGAAGGGGACGTACGGATCGGCGGATTCGGCGGGGCGGACGGGCTGGCGCGATGGCTGCGCGAGCACCGCGTGGACGCCGTGGTGGACGCGACGCACCCGTTCGCGGCGGGCATCACGGCGAACGCCGCGCTCGCGGCGGCCGCGACGGAAGTTCCGGCCGTGGTGCTGCGCCGCCCCGGCTGGCGTCCGGGCCCCGGTGACCTGTGGCATTCGACGGCGTCCCTCGCCGAAGCCGCCGCGCTGCTCCCGGAGTTGGGCCGCCGCGTCTTCCTCACCACGGGCCGCCTGGGACTCGCGGCCTTCGCGGAGCTGCCCGGACTCCACTTTCTCGTACGGTCGGTGGAGGCGCCCGAGCCGCCGCTGCCCAGGGATGTCGAGGTGCTGCTTGCGCGCGGTCCGTTCACGGTGGACGGCGAGAGGACGCTGCTGCGCGAGCACCGCATCGACGTCCTGGTGACCAAGGACAGCGGGGGAGCGGCGACGGCGGCGAAGCTCACGGCCGCACGGGACCTCGGGCTGCCCGTGGTCGTCGTACGCCGCCCGCCTCTCCCGGAGGGCGTGAACCCGGTCCCGGACGTCGCGTCGGCTCTGGCCCGGCTGGACCTCGGCCCGCTCTGACGGGCGTGCGTGCCTGACCCGTCAGCTCGACGTACTGGAGGCCTGCTCCGGATTCCGGCTGGCCGGCAGGCCGGTCGTCAGGTCCTCGACCAGAAGACGCTTGGCGATGGAGTCGACGGCGACGCGCAGGTCGTCGCCGGACGGGCGGCCGATGTCCTGCTCCACGCGCTCGGCGAGCCAGGAACCCCACGCATTGCCGATGACCTGCGCCTCCCGCTCGCCCGCCGCGGTGTGCGAGAAGAGTGAGCCGTGACGGGTGAGGTAGCCCTCCTGGACCATGCGGTCGAAGACCGGGACCAGGACCTCCGGGGGCATTCGGCGCCGGGCGGAGATCAGCTCGAGACTGGCATGGCCGACCATCCGGGTGAACAGCTCCACCTGCATCACGGCCCACGCCCCGGCGATGTCGAGGCGGGTGTCGGACTCCGCGATGATGCGGCGCGCGGTCTCCAGCCGAGTAGTGCCGATGATCTTTCCCACCGAGGCTTCCAGGACCCGCCGCGAATCGGCGCTGGACGGGGACGCGAAGCCCTCGCCCATGTCGGTCGAGCCCATCCGCGCACTGTCGCGCAGCTGCACCTGCTTGAGGAACAGGGCCACGATGAAGCCGAGGACCGCGACCGGGACCGTCCAGAGGAAGACGGCCTGGAGTGTGTCGGCGTACGCCCTGACGATGGGCTCGGCCGCGGCCGACGGCAGTTTGTGCAGCCCTTCCGGGCTCTGCGAGGCCTGGGCGATCACGGCCGGATCCGCCGCACCGGTCCGGGTGGCCTCGCCGACCCCGTCGGCGAGGTTCGTCTTCAGCATGTTGGTGTAGATCGTGCCGAAGACGGCTGTGCCGAACGAACTGCCCAGCGTACGGAAGAAGGTGACGCCGGAGGTCGCCGTGCCGAGGTCGGAGTAGGCCACGGTGTTCTGCACGGCGATCGTCAGCACCTGCATGCACAGGCCGATCCCGGTGCCGAGCACGAACATGTACAGCGATGCCAGCCAGGCGCTGGTGTCCGGTCCCATCAGGGAGAGCAGATAGAGGCCGACGCCCATCACCAGGGAGCCGACGATCGGGAAGATCCGGTACTGCCCGGTCTTGCTGACCACATTGCCGCTGAACACCGAGGCGATGAGCAGGCCGATGACCATGGGCAGCGTGCGGATACCGGAGACCGTGGCCGAGTCGCCGTCGACGTACTGCAGATACGTCGGCAGGAACGTCAGCGCGCCGAGCATCGCGAAGCCCACGATGAAACTGAGGATCGAGCACACCGTGAAGACGGGGTTGGCGAACAGGCGCATCGGCAGCGTCGGCTGGGCCGCGCGTGTCTCGACCCAGCAGAACAGGCCGAGCGCGATCACACCGCCCACGAACAGGCCGATGATCATGCCCGAACCCCAGGCGTACTCGTTGCCGCCCCAACTCGTAGCCAGGATCAGGGCGCTGGCGCCGATCGCGACGAAGGCGATGCCCAGATAGTCGATGACGGGGCGGATCGCCGTCTTCACGACGGGGATGGTGCGGGCCGCGGCGATGACCACGACGATTGCGATGGGCACGTTGACGTAGAAGGCCCAGCGCCAGGTCAGGTGGTCCGTGAACAGACCGCCGAGCAGAGGCCCGATGACGGTGGCCACACCGAAGACGGCACCGATCGCGCCCTGGTACTTGCCACGCTCCCGAAGCGGAATGACATCCGCGATCAGGGCCATGGCGGTGACCATCAGGCCGCCGGCGCCGATGCCCTGGACTGCTCGCCAGAGGATCAGCATCGTCATGTTCGGCGAGAGGCCGCACAGGAACGAACCGGTGATGAAGATGATCGCCGAGGCCTGGAAGACCACCTTGCGGCCGAACAGATCACCGAACTTGCCGACCAGCACCGTGGCGACGGTCTCCGCCAGCAGGTACGCCGTGACCACCCACGACATGTGCGCGGCGCCGCCGAGATCCGACACGATCGTCGGCAGGGCGGTGCCCACGATCGTCTGGTCCAGGGCTGCGAGGAGCATGCCCAGCATGATCGTCACGAAGACGACATTGCGCCGCCGCTTGTCCAGCACCGGCGGCGCGGACGCCTCTGCGGCGGGCGGCACGGATTCCTCGGTGGTCGTCACATTCGTCACTTTCACACCGGAGGACGCCATGTGCATGCGGGACGACCCGCCCGGCGTACGGCCCCCGCCCGTCGAGCGCGCTAGCCCTTCGGACGCCTGCGCAGCAGGTACGTGTCCATGATCCATCCCTTGCGCTCCCGGGCCTCGGCGCGCAGGCGCTCGATACGGGGGGCGGCCTCGGCTATCGGGCCGGAGGCGAGGATTTCGTCGGGGGTGCCTATGTAGGCGCCCCAGTAGATGTCGATGTCCTCGTCGGCGTACTGCCGGAAGGTCTGATGGGCGTCGAGCATGACGACCACGTCGTCGACGCCGTCGGGGAAGCCCTCCGCGAGGCGGCGGCCCGTGGTGATCTGGACGGGCCGGGCGACCCGGTTCAGCCCCGTGCGGTGCCTGGCGACGAGCGCCGACACACTGCTGATCCCGGGAACGACGTCGTACGTGAACGCCACCGCACCCCGCTCCAGGATCTCCTCCAGAATCCCGAGCGTGCTGTCGTACAGCGAGGGATCGCCCCACACCAGGAACGCGCCGCTCTCCTCCTCGCCCAGCTCCTCGGAGATCAGCCGCTCGTAGATGTCGGCACGGGCGCTGCGCCAGTCCCCGACCGCCGGCGAGTACGCCGAACCCCCGGCGGCCCGGTCGCGGTCCGGGTCACGTGCCTCGACCAGCCGGTACGCCCCCTCGGGTATGTGCGCGTCGAGGATGTCACGGCGCAGCTGGACGAGGTCGGCCTTCACCTCGCCCTTGTCCAGGATGAAGAACACGTCCGTGTCCCTCAGCGCCTTGACCGCCTGAAGCGTGAGCTGGTCGGGGTCACCCGACCCAATCCCGATGACATGAATCTTTCGCACACCGAGAGTCTGCCGCACGCCACTGACAGTGGGTCCACCGCATCCGGGGTGCCCCGAGGCGACGGCCGCGTCAGGCTCCGCGTCCCAGCAGCCGCGGCGCCCATGTCTCCGCGCTGATCGCCGTACCGTCCCGCTCCACGACTCCCGCCAACTCCCTTGCCCAGGCTGCCAGTTCCCCGAGCTCCATCCCGTACGGGTGTGCCCGGCCGGTCACCGAAGACCACTCCTCCACCGCCCCGGCACCGCGCCGCAGCAGCCGGGCGCCACCCGTCGTATTGCCCCTGGCCGCGTGTGTGAGCCCCACTGCGAGCTGGGCCAGGCCCCGCCACAGCGCGCGCTCCTCTTCCGGGCCCGCCTTCCAGGCGTCCTCGAAGACCTCGTGCGCGTGGAACGGTTTCCCGCCGTCCAGCAGGGCCTGCGCCTCGGCGACGGTCGCCTCGGGACTGCGTACGAGACCCTCCGGCTGCCGCTCCACACCGTCCGCGCCATACGGCAGCGGCCGCCCCAGCCCGTCACGCGGCCGGGCATTCCGCGCCCGCCCGTCCGGGTCCCGGTCCCGCCCGTCGCCCTGCTCAACCTCAGATGTCCCGCTCATGAGCCGATTGTCGCGCGCCCCGAGCCCCTCACGGAGCAGCCCCCGGCGTGGGGTAAAGTTCTGTTCGCACGATCTCGCGGGATATCGCGGGTGAAACGCACCGGGACGTGGCGCAGCTTGGTAGCGCACTTGACTGGGGGTCAAGGGGTCGCAGGTTCAAATCCTGTCGTCCCGACGGTGTGAAGGGTCTTCGCAGGCGAGAGCCTGTGGGGGCCCTTTTCGTATGGGTTGTTTCCGATCTCGGCCAGAGCTTGGCTGATCGCCCCGCCGCGCCGGGCTCCGTGCCCCAGGTCGTGCGGTCGTCGTAGGCGGCCAGTAGGTGAAGGCAATGTCCCAGCCCGACGCTGCCGGCCGGCGGGCGATGCCGACGCCGATACCGACGGTGTGGCCCACACCGGGGACCAGGGCGAGCGGCCGTCCTCGCGCTCGCCCGCTACCGGTGCGGGATGACCGGGCCCACTCGTCTCGCGCCAACCGCGCCCTTCCGTGGCGCCGAGGCATTCGGTGCACCATCCCTGAACCGGCAGATCAGGCGGGTCATCGCAGGTGCCGGGGAGCGGTGGAAGCAACCGCCTCAAGCGGCACGGAACCGTGGCGACCCGTCGCGACAAGCTCGCAGTCCGCTACGAAGCCGCCGTCCAGATCGCCGCCATCGATGACTGGCTCTGAGCCCGTGAGTCAAACGGACCCTGGGCCGGGGTCAGTATCCGATGGCCTCTCGGAGAAGCAGCACGGTGCCGCGCCCTGGGTGGGGTTCCGCGTTGAGGATGAGCAGGCGGTTGACGGCGCTGGGCATCCCGTACACCGCCTGGGCGCGGGCGTTCTCCAGTGGGAGGGCGTGCTCCTCGACGCGGCGCAGCGCTGTGCTCAGGTCAGGCACCACCTTTTGCGCGCCGACGATCCAGACCGCGTGGGCGGCGCCGCCGGCGTTGGCAGGGAGTTGGCTGCCGCTGCCCGAGGCAAGAACGAGCGAGCCGGTCTCGGTGACCGCGGCGACGCTGTTGACGACGAATTCCGGGCCGGCGGCCAGCCTTCGGATCTCGTCGGCGCCGGTGGCACGGTCGATGGCCAGGAGGCGCGGCCTGATGGCGTCGTACCGGCCGCCGGTGTTGATGTCCTCGTCGATGCCGGACAGCCGGAGGGTCTCGCTGGCTCCGGTGAGGACGCTGGCGCCCTCGGGCACCAGGTCCTTGATGCGGGCGCGCGCTTCTGCGGCGTCCTCCAGGATCTCGGCGGCGAAGCCGCCCGCACGCAGCGCGGCGGCTACCCGCTCCAGTCGTTCGGCCGTTGCCGGGTCGGTGAAGGATGCGGCCGGCGCCGGGGTGGCCGTGGCGTCTGCCGGGTTGGTCCCGGAGCCCTGCGCCGGGTGGGGCGCCGCGCCCGCCAGCGGGGAGGTGTCGAGGTACCTGACCTCGTACAACCGCTCGGCGAACTTCCAGCCCTCCGTGGTGCGTTGGTAGCGGTCGTGGTAGACGGCGTAGTTCAGACCCTGGCGTCCGTCGAGGGTGCGCGCGAGCTCTTGGACGTAGGCGCGGCCGGTCGCGGTGTCGCCGTCGAGCAGGATCGTGCCGGGGTGTGTGGTCTGCACGAAGAAGTCCCACTGGCTCTGCAGCCGCTCGCCCCCGGCACGGATCTCCTCGCGGCCGATCTGCTCGGCGGGGATGTCGGGCATACGCAGGGCACCGTCCGGTGTGAACAGCGATGCCAGGCGGGGTCGGTCGCGCATCATCACCGCGTCGGTGAACTCGCCGCGCAGCGCCTCGATCTCGACGCGGTCCGCGATGGCCTGGAAGTCGTTCATCGGGGTCCCTCTCGGTCTTGTTGTCGTCATCACCGGTACGACAACGCAGCCCTTCGGAATGTGAGGCGGAGCGTCGGCCTCACATTCCCGTGCGCTGTCTTGTCGTATCGGGTAGAGGCACAGAAGCGAGCGAGGGAGACGGCCGGACCATGACCACCAGAGCCGAGCCCGGCGACGATCAGAGCGATCCGGGTCTCAGCGCGATCATGAGCGAGCGGCGCCGGCTGATCAACCTCGGCTATCGACTCCTCGGGTCTCTTGCCGACGCCGAGGACGTCGTGCAGGAGACCTACGCCCGCTGGTACGCCATGTCCGCACGGGAGCAGCAGGCCATCGAGTCGCCCGGCGCCTGGCTGGTGACGGTCGCCAGCCGCATCTGCCTGAACCTGCTCGGCTCGGCACGGGCCAGGCGGGAGACGTATGTGGGTGACTGGATCCCGGAACCGCTGCCCGAGCCCACGGAGTGGATCACCGGGCGCTCCGGCGTCGGCGGGATCGACCCGGCCGATCGGGTCACCCTCGACGAGTCGGTGACGATGGCCTTCCTGGTCGTCCTCGATTCCATGACCCCGGCCGAGCGTGTCGCGTTCGTCCTGCACGACGTCTTCCGCTACCCCTTCGGCGAGGTTGCCGAGATCGTCGGCCGCACTCCGGCGGCGTGCCGCCAACTGGCCTCGTCCGCCCGCCGTCGCATCGGCACTGCGCAGACCCCGGCGGGCCCGAGCGCCGGGCAGGCCGGCATCGTCAGGCAGTTCAAAACGGCGTGGGAGGCCAAGGACATCGACGCCCTGATCAGCCTGCTCGACCCCGACGCCACAGCGACCGCCGACGGCGGCGGGCTGGCCGTCACCCACCTGCACCCGATCGTGGGCGGTGAGCAGATCGCACGTGCCTACGCCGAGATCGCGCGTGTGTCGGGCGACCGCACGAAGTTCCTGGAGTGCACGGTCAACGGCCTGCCCGGCTTGGTCGCGCAGCAGGACGGCAACCTCGCGACCGTGTTCGCGTTCGAGATCGCGGGCGACCGGATCAGGCATATCTGGGCGGTGCGAAACCCCGAGAAGCTCCGACCCTGGCGGATTCGCTGAGGAACGATCCGAAACGCCGCAGCGATTGGATCGTGACCAGCACCAACCCGCACCGAGCGCACATCTGGAACACGCCGTAAAGCGTGTTCCAGAAGTCCGTGTGCGGGCAGTGCGGTGCGCCCGACGATGCGGGGTGACGAGGCCGGTGCGCAGTAGGCGCCGTCGGCGAGCACTGCGGTGCCGGAGCAGACCTCGGCCAGGCCGGTGTCCCGAAAGGTGTGCGCGTCGGCGATGTTGCCCGCCACCGGACGACGGGTGGCAACCATCAGGCGGGTGTCGGCATCGACCGCCGTAGCGCAGTGTTCAGTACTGCTCGGTCTCCACGAAACCCGCGTCCGCGTTGTCGTCCGCGCCGAAGGCGGCGGCGGTCGGGTCGAATCCGGGCGGGCTGTCCTTGAGGCCCAGCCCCAGACCGGCGAGCTTCGCCTTGACCTCGTCGATGGACTTCGCACCGAAGTTGCGAATGTCGAGGAGGTCGGCCTCGGAGCGCGCCAGGAGCTCACCCACCGAGTGGACGCCCTCACGCTTGAGGCAGTTGTACGACCGGACGGTGAGCTCGAGCTCCTCGATCGGCAGGGCGAGATCGGCGGCGAGAGCGGCGTCCGTGGGGGACGGGCCCATGTCGATGCCCTCGGCGTCGATGTTCAGCTCGCGAGCGAGACCGAACAGCTCGACCAGCGTCTTACCGGCCGACGCCATGGCGTCACGGGGACGCATGGCCTGCTTGGTCTCGACATCGACGATCAGCTTGTCGAAGTCGGTGCGCTGCTCGACACGCGTGGCCTCGACCTTGTACGTGACCTTCAGCACCGGCGAGTAGATGGAGTCGACCGGGATACGACCGATCTCCTGGCCCACCTGCTTGTTCTGGACGGCGGAGACGTAGCCGCGACCGCGCTCGACGGTCAGCTCCATCTCCAGCTTGCCCTTGCTGTTGAGCGTGGCGAGGACGAGGTCGGGGTTGTGCACCTCGACACCGGCCGGGGGCGCGATGTCGGCGGCGGTGACCAGACCCGGGCCCTGCTTGCGCAGGTACATCACGACGGGCTCGTCCTGCTCGCTGCTCACGACCAGCTGCTTGATGTTGAGGATCAGGTCGGTGACGTCCTCCTTGACACCCGGCACGGTGGTGAACTCGTGCAGGACACCGTCGACGCGGATGGACGTGACAGCCGCACCCGGGATCGAGGAGAGGAGCGTACGACGCAGGGAGTTGCCGAGGGTGTAGCCGAAGCCCGGCTCCAGCGGCTCGATCACGAACCGGGAACGGAACTCGTCGACGACCTCTTCGGTCAGGGACGGACGCTGAGCAATAAGCACGAGGTGTTGCCTCCAGTGATTTGGCGCCCTCTATCTGACGCCGTAGACACCACGAAGGGTACGGGCGATGCGGGGCCGTGGCGGCCGACCGGGCCAGTGACTCGGCGCGCGCCATCCGCGATGACCCGTCGCACGCCGCTCGCGGGCGCCTTCGTCGACGCGGCGATGATCTTCTCGAACGGGCTGCTCGGGCGGAGGATGCCCGGCACTGGCAGACCCACAGGCCGCCCATCTCCGCGTAGGAGCAGCAGCCTCCAGGCCGGTGGGATGTACGCAGCGGGTTTGACGGGCCGTCGCCTACGACGAGCTCGGTGCCATGGTCGGGCCTATGCCGCGCAGTTGCTCGATCGTCCCGCCGAGCTTGGTGCGGAACTGCTCCAGCATCTCCGGCTCTTTCGCGCTGACGATCCAGCGTGAGCCGACCAGGTACTTGCCTCCGTAGACGGCGGCGGCGTCCAGCCATGCCTGTTTGTACTCGTCCTCCGGAAACGTGGTGATGAGGTAGTCGATCTCCTTCGTGTGGCAGAGACCCTGGCGCAGTTCGTCCGCCTCGATACGGATCGTGGGCTTGCAGCCGGTCAGATTGGCGATCACCTCGACCTTCGCCGGCGCCACGACCCCGGCTGCGGCGGCGGCCGTCACGGAGGTCGTCGTCGGCTTGCTCTTCGCCGCGCTGTCCTCGCCTCCACTGCACGCCGTGGCCAGGGGAAGGAGGGCCAGGCCGGCGGTCAGCGCGGATGCGCGCGCCAGACGGGCGGTGAGCTGGGTACGGTCGGTGCGTACTCGCGGCTGTTGTTGCGGCACGTGCCTCTCCTGATCCGTGCTGGCCCTGCCCGCGAGAGCGGCCAGGTATACGACCAGGGGTACGGGTGAACGGCTGTGGCTGTTCACCGCGTATGTCACCGATGATCAGTGGGGCGGCCGGGCCCCCACCCCAGGGTGTGCGGCAGGCACAGTAAGGCTGCATGTCGATGTGGTCGTGCGAGGTCCCCCACGCCGCCGTCGCCCCGCCCCCCTTGGAGATGTCCGGCGACAACTTCGTAGACTCCGATCCGTATGCGCAGGGCAAGGCGACGCGGACGTCCCGGTTCACCGACGCCGAGGGCCACACCGTGCTTGCCCTGGGACATCCGGGGGAACGGCTTGCACTGGAGCTGACGTTGGACGAGGACAACCGGGTCGTCCGGGAAACCCTGGTCGCCCCCGACCACTTGATCCGCCGTTGCTTCACCTACCTGGAAGACGCAGGCGACTGACGATGACTGTGCGGCGCCGTACCGGCTCCGTGGTGCTGGGCCTGTTGGTGGCCCTGGCCACGGTGCTGGGTTTGGCGTGCCTGTGTACGCACGGGCCCGCCGTGCAGCCGGTCGCCGCCATGTCGTCCACCGCGTACCACGGGCCGGACGGCGACGACCACGAGCACGTCTGCGCTGCCCCCGGCCAGGACGAGTGCGGCGCCCAGTGGGTGATGGACACCCCCACGACCGGCCCCGGACCGCACCCGCAACCTCAGAGCCTGCCCGTCCAGGTGGACGCCAGGCCGGCCGCCGTCCCGGCACAGACCACGGCGTACGGGGTCGCCCCGCGCCCGCCGAACCTGCACGTCCTTCAAGTCCTGCGGACCTAGAACCGGATGCCCGTCCCTCTCCATCCACCGGCATCCGTCAATTTCCGCTGCACGAAAAGGACTTCACCATGGGTTCCGCCAACTCCAAGACCAAGGCCGCGTCCCGCCGCGCCCGAATAGAAGAGCAGCGCCGCGCCGAAAGAGCCCGCGAGCGCCGCAACCGGATCATCACGATCGCAGTGTCCGCGGCCATCCTCGTCGGCGTCGCGGGCGGGGGCTGGTACCTGGTCGACACCGCCAACGAGAAGGAGCAGGCCAAGGCCGCGCCCGTCTCCGGCGAGAAGACCTGGTCGAAGCTGACCCAGAACCACGTCGACAAGGACGTGACCTACCCCATGACACCGCCCGCCGGCGGCGACCACGACCCCGTCTGGCAGAACTGCAACGGCGACGTCTACACCAGCGAACTGCGCGACGAGAACGCCGTCCACTCCATGGAGCACGGCGCCGTCTGGGTCACCTACAACGACAAGGCCGCCGACGCCGACGTCAAGACGCTCTCCGCCAAGGTGGCCAAGACGCCGTACACCCTGATGAGCCCGTACAAGACGCAGTCCTCGCCGATCTCGCTGACGGCCTGGGGCCACCAGCTGAACGTGACGAAGGAGTCCGACCCGAGGGTGGCCGAGTTCCTCGAGAAGTACGTGCAGGGCGCGCAGACCCCGGAACCGGGTGCCGCCTGCACCGGCGGGAAGTCCTCGTGAGTGACGACGAGACGCGGGAGCACGAGGAGGAGCACGAGGAGGACACCGGTGACCGGCACGTCAGGAGGCTGTCACGGCTGTTGATCGGCGGGTCGCTCGCCGCCGTGCTCGCGGCGGTCACGGTGTTCGCGGCGCTGATGTGGCCGTCGAGCAGCGCCGCGGCCGTACCGCGGAAGGACTCGGTGGACGCGGGCTTCGCACGGGACATGGCGGTGCATCACCAGCAGGCGGTGGAGCTGTCGTTCATCGTGCGCGACCGCACCGCTGACGAGGACGTACGGCGACTCGCGTACGACGTCATCAACACCCAGGCCAACCAGCGCGGGATGCTCCTGGGCTGGCTGGACGTGTGGGGTCTGCCGAAGTCCTCGCAACAGCCGTACATGTCCTGGATGGACCATGACATGAGCGGCATGGACGGCATGAAGGGCATGGACTACAAGCCGCACGACGGCTCCCTGATGCCCGGCATGGCCACCAACCGGCAAATGGACCAGCTGCGTCAGGCCAAGGGCAAGGCCGCGGAGATCCTCTACCTTCAGCTGCTCACCGCGCACCACAAGGGCGGCATCGCGATGTCCGAGAGCGCGGCCGGGATGGCGAAGACCGAGGAGGTACGTCGCTTGGCCCAGGGCATGGTCGAGGGCCAGCAGGCCGAGATTCAGCTCATGGCCGACATGCTCAAGGCGCGTGGCGCGAAGGCGTGACGCGTCCGGTCTTATGTGTGAACAGCGGCCGTTGGACGGGAGTGTCCGGCGGCCGCTGTGCGCGACCGGCCCCACACGTGACGATCTTGCTTCAGGTTCGGACAGCGGTTCCCCAGGAACGTGCAGCGTGTTCGGGACGAGTACCGAAGGGGAGAAACCGAACCGCTCGATGGCGAGGCTGTCATGCCATTGACAACGTTTCCATGCGCTGCCTAGCGTGACGCACCGACCCGGCCACCCGATTCACCAAGCACATGACCAGAACGGGTGCGCCCGATGGATCGTCCGACGGGGAGGACACCGGATGAGATCACCACTGATTGCGGCCGACGGAGCCGAAGGTCGCGTACTGCGTTGTCTGGCACTGGGGTTGACCGCTCTGCTGCTCGGCGTCGCGACGCTGCTGGGCCTGCCTCAGTCCGCCCAGGCCGCGCCAGGGGCCGTGGGGGTGTACCCGGTCCCGTCGATCTACTCGGCGTCGACCGACTACAGGCTGACCGTCAACGGAACGTCCGTGCCCGTCACCAAGTACCCGGGGTACGACATCGCGCAGCTCTCCCTGGGGACGGGCACCGCTACCATCGCGGTGACCAAGGTGAACAACACGGACATCGGCTCGTACAGCATCAGCCCGCAGAAGCTGGGCATCGCCGGGTCCGTCAGCGGCTCGACCCTGACCTTCACCGTCCAGAACGACGAGTACCTGATCGTGAAGCTCGACGGCCGCCCCAACCTGGTCATCGCCGCCGACCCGGCAGAGACCAACCGTCCGGCGGCCAGTGGGACCGGGATCTTCAATGTGCAGAGCGCGCCCTACTCGGCCCAGCCGAACACCGGCGCCTACACCACGACGGCCTTCCAGAACGCCCTGAACGACGCCGCCGCGTACGGATCCGCGAACGGCACCCAGGGCATCGTGTACGTGCCGGCCGGCGTCTACACGCTGGGCAACCTCTATCTGCGCAGCAACCTCGCGTTCTACCTCGCACCCGGTGCGGTCCTCCGCTACACGGGAGACCGTGACCACTACGTGGTGAACGGGCACAAGAACTCGCAGCAGCGGGACCTCACTTGGTTCATCTCCACCCGGTACTCCTCGACCAACATCAAGATCTACGGCCGGGGAATCATCGACGGCAACGGCCAGGCCGCACTCGCGCCCGACAACCTCGGCGTGAACCTCCTCGCCCCGATCTACACGAGCGGCTTCACGGTCGACGGCATCACCTTCCGTGAGGCCAGCAGTTGGGCGGTCATTCCCCTGCGGTCCTCGAACATGACCTTCCGCAACATCAAGCTGTTCAACAGGTTCGACATGGGCGAGAACGACGGCATCGACGTCATGGAGTCCACCGACGTCACCGTCGACCACGCGATCGGCATCGGGACCGACGACCCGTTCAGCACCAAGACCTGGGCCGCCGGCACCGACATCTACAACACCGTCCCCGGCACCGCACGCCCGCTGGAGAACGTCACCTTCAACGACCTGGTCTCCTGGACCTACTGCTACGGCGTCAAGGTGGGCCAGGGCGTCTTCCAGCCGCAGAACAAGGTCACCTTCCAGCACGTCGTCGTGTACGACGCCGCCGTGGGCATCGGCGTCCACCACAAGTACGGAACGGCGGGCGCGACGAACATCAAGTTCGACGACATCGACATCGAACGGCTCAGTTTCAAGAACGACGACAACCGGACCTGGCTGGCCCTGATGACCGGAAACACAGCGGGAATCGGCCCGGTCACCGGGGTCACGATCTCCAACGTGAAGGTACGCAACGCCGGTATCACCGCCGCGCGCGTCAACGGCCTGCCCGGCGCTCCCATCACGGGGGTCGCGCTGAAGAACATCGTGATGCCCGGGAGCACGACCCCGGCGACCACGCTGAGCCAGGTGAATCTCACCAACCTCTCGGATTACGGCTCCCTCACCATCACGCCCTGAACTCAAACCGGCAGGGGTGTCGCTCCCCAGGGTTCGGCCCAGTCGTAGACGAGGGTCTCCGCACCGGCCCGCCAGCGACGAGGAGCAGTGGTGGACAGCCAGTCGAGCGGTTCGACGCCACCGGGTGTCCCGCCGTCCAGCGCGAGCCTGATGGCCGCGGCGAGGTCGGCGTCCGTGCGGTCCGTGCGGGCGGCGGGATCAACCGAGACGAACAAAGCGGTACCGGAGCGCGAAACCAGGTCCAGGAACTGCCGGTTGAGGCTCCAGTCCGTCTGTGGTGTGCAGGGCACGCAGTCCGCGTCCACGGTGAAGAACCTGTTGTGCTGGGCCAGTCGGAAGGCGAGCGTGTTCACGCCCATCCGCCGAGTCCGCTCCCAACTCCGTCCCGAGGTGTCGTCGCCGCACCGTTGCACCCGCACGAGGCCCGCAGACAGATGGCCGACCGTGTTGCAGCCGATCACCACCGTGTCTCCGGCGGCCTCGGCGATCGTGCGGTACAGGCGGACCAGGATCTCGGCGCTCGTGCGGGACCGGTCGGCCAACACCCAGCCCGGCGAGGCGAGTTCGGCGGGGGAGTCGGCGGCGAACCTGCCGAACACGTCGTACGTCGAGAAGTCGTGCTTGATCAGTTCGTACCCCCATTGCCGGAACCGGGTCACGTCCTCGGCGACCGTCTCCAGCGCAAGGTCCAGCGACGGGTCGAGGGGGAAACCGGCGTCCCTCCGTATGCCGGGCCGGACCGCGGGGGTCTCGGTCCGGGAGAGCAGCGGGCGGAACCACAGGCCCGGCCGGGCGCCGGTCTCCGTGATCCGGGCGGCCATGTCTCCCATGTCGTCGAACACGCCCGGCAGCCCGGTGTCCCAGGGACCGCCGGGCGCGGTTCCGCCGCCCTCGGTCCAGCCGTCGTCGATCACGCAGTACGGGCGGACGGGGTGCCCGTCGGCGTACTCCACGACCGTCCGCGCGTCCCGCAGGACCGCTTCGGGGCCGAAGTCGCGTCCGTAGGCGTAGTACCAGTTGTTGCTGCCCACGACGGGGCCTTTCACAGGGAGTGGGTCCGGGCTCATCGCAGTGCAGAGCGCTTCGTGGGCGGCGAACGGGGCCGGGGCCGCGGCGGTCACCACCGTGGCCACGTCCAGCACGCGCTCCCCCGACAGCACCGGCAGGCCGCCACTGCGGACATCCGCCCAGAGGGCGATACCGCCCTCGTCGACGGTCCAGGAGCACAGGGCGCCGGCTCCGGTCCGCACCCCCCACCCGGTCGTCGTTCCCCCGTCGGCGCCGGTGATCAGGACGTACCAGGGCAGCGCGCGATCCGGCTGCAGAGTGCGCCACTGAAGATCGCCGTACCCGCGTTCCCAGGCGTCTCCCAAGATCCGCGCGCCTTCGGGTGCGTGGTGCCTCCAGCGCAGCACGATCCTCGACAGGCCCTCGGCGCCCGCGCGGGCGCATACCCGCAGACCGTCACACGTCCGCTCGGCGGTGACCTGGGCGCCGCGCACCGTCCAGACGCCTTCGGTGGCCGAGAGCGCCGTACGCGGTCGGGTGTCGTCGGTCATGACGTGGACGGTGTCGGGCAGGTGCAACACGGCAGGATCCTCGGGGTAGTTGGGGGAGACGGTGCCTCGGCCGTCGGCGCGGATCAGGTGGGCAGCGTCCGTGGGTGCACGGGAAACAGGTGCCGTACGCCGCTCCCGCACAGGTCGAGAGCGAGTTCGCAGAACATGGCGTTGGCCCAGCCGAACCAGTCCCGGGTGAACCGGCCGGGGTCCTCGACATGGAAGCTCTCGTGCATCAGGCCGGTGCCCGCGGTCGTGGCCGCCAGTCTCTCCAGGGCCCGTGCCGTCGCGTTCTTGCCGCCGGTCAGGCCCGCGGTGGCGATCGCCAGCGGCCAGACGTGACCGTCCGGCGTATGCGTACTGCCGATACCGGACGCGTAACTGCCCCTGAAGAACGAGGGGTTCGCCTCGGAGAGCACGAGACGCCGGGTGGCCTGATAGAGCGGGTCCTGCGGTGTGCACCAGCCGCTCAGGGGGAGGCTCAGCAGACTGGGCAGGTTGGCGTCGTCGCCGAGCAGCACCGCGCCGAGGCCGTTCACCTCGTAGGCCAGTACGGATGCGCCGCCGGCCTCCACCACCGCGTGCGCCAGGATTCCGGCGTCGATCTCGTCGGCCAACGTCCGGGCATGTCGGGCGAGTTCGGTGTCGCGGAGCGCTGTCGTGGCCAGTTCGGCCAGCCCGTGCAGGGTCGTGGACGCCAGTGCGTTGGCCGGGACGAGGTAGCCGTGCCGGCAGGGATCGTCGCTCGGGCGGAAGCCCGACCACGTCATGCCGGTCCGCCGGACGCTGGCTCCGCGGCCGTCGTGCGGAAGGCTGTCACCGGCGAAGGGTCCGGACGGCCGGATGAACCAGTAGGGCGAGTGCGTGTGGGACTGCTCTGCCTGCCACAGCCGCACGATTGTCCAGGCGGCGCGGTGGAAGGCGCCGTCCAGGTGGTCCTCGCGGCCGGTCGCCCGCCGGATCGCGTAAGCCAACTGCAACGGTGCGCAGAGGGAGTCGAGTTCGTACTTGCGCTCCCATACCCACTCCCGGGGAGTGGGCCGGTCACCGGGCTCTCCGTGCGCGCCGGTGGGTCCGTCGTTGAAGGCGTTGGCATACGGGTCCTGGAGGACGCAGCGGATCTGGCGGCGCGATACGGCGACCAGGACGTCGGCGACCTCCGGATCCGAGGCCACGGCGAGGTAGGGGCGGACCTGGGCCGTGCTGTCGCGCAGCCACATCGCCGGGATGTCTCCCGTCCCGACGAAGACCTCCGAGACCTCCGGGGCTGCCGATGGTGGTGTGCCCCAACTCATCGACGTGGTCCATGTGTTGGTCAGGCAGCTCTCGACGATGTCCGCTGCCGGGCTGCCCCGCAGCTCGGTGGCCAGCCGTCGTCCGAGCGTCCTCAGGGAATCCGGAACTGCCCATGCTGTTGCGGATGTTGATCCGGGAAACGTTACCATCGCGCCTCTTGACTCCCTCTGTGACGTGCGCCACCGTGTGATCAACAGGGAATGGAAACGTTACCTTGAAGGAGCTGGAGACCACCAGACGGTCGGGTCCGCCCGGTCTGAGTCTTCGCCAACTCCTCGGAGGAGAAGGTGAGCCCGTGTGACAGCCACTCCGCACCAGCAGCGACACCGCCCCCCGCATCCACCGCCGTACCCGAAACCGCGCAGGCGCGCGAAGCTCGGCTCGGACACCCGGGCCGCGTACGCGTTCATGGCGCCGGCGCTCCTCGGCTTCACGGTCTTCGTCGTCTACCCCCTGATCCGGTCGGCCTACTTCGCGCTGACGCGGTACAACGGCCTGACCGCCCCGACCTTCGTCGGCCTCGACAACTTCCGCAGGATGTTCACCACCGACCCGTCGTTCTGGCCCTCGGTGCGCGCCACCCTGCTCCTTGTCGTCCTGTATGTGCCGGCGTCGCTGGTCATCGGCCTTGCGCTGGCGGTGTTCTGCAACCGGCGCATCCGGGGCGTCCGTGTCCTGCGCACCCTGGTCTACCTGCCGGTGGTGCTGCCGGTGGTCGCCACGATCACGCTGTGGAAGTTCGTCTTCAACCCCCAAGTCGGCCTGGCAAACCAGGTGCTGACGTGGCTTCACCTCCCGACCAGCGAGTGGCTGTCGGGTTCGAACTCGGCGATGCCGTCGATCGTGATCGTCATGCTGTGGAGCGTCGGCTCCACGATGATCATCTTTCTCGCCGCGCTCCAAGCGGTGCCCACCGAGCTCTACGAGGCTGCCCGCATCGACGGCGCCGGCCCCGGGACCATGTTCTTCCGGATCACCCTGCCGCTGATCAGCCCGATCATGGTGCTACAGGTCGTGCTCCAACTGGTGACCGCCCTGCAGACGTTCAACCAGCCGAAGATCCTCTCGCCGGACGGCCTCGGCGGACCCGGATTCAGCACCAGGGTCCTGATGCTGTCGATCTACAACAACGGCTTCCCCACGCTCGGGCGGGTCGCCGACTTCGGCTACGCCTCCGCCCAGGTGTGGGTGCTCTTCCTGGTCATCGTCGTCGTGATCGCCGCCACCGCCCGCTTCTCCTCCGTCTGGACCTACAGTGACCATGTCTCCTGACGTCACGACGGCCTCGGAGCCGGCGACGTCCCCTCGACCGCCCGCCGCCACGCGTGCGCCCCGGCCGCCCCGGAAGGCACTGCGGACCGCGTCCTGGTACGCCGTCGCACTGCTGATCTCCTCGGTGATGGTCCTGCCCATCCTGTGGATGCTCACCATCGCGCTGAAGGGCCACTCGGCGGTCTTCCAGGTTCCGCCCCGGCTGCTGCCGAACGAGTTCCACTTCGAGAACTTCATCGAAGGACCGAAGGCGATCCACTTCCCCCGCCTGCTGCTGAACTCCCTTGTCATCACAGGTCTGTCGGTGATCGGCGGCGTCATGACCTCGATGATGACCGGATACGCCCTGGCCCGGCTCCGCTTCCCGGGCCGCAGGCTCTGGTTCTACGTCTTCGTCGGCTCCATGATGCTGCCCCCGGTGGTCGGCATCATCCCGCTGTTCCAGCTCTTCAAGGACATCGGCTGGTACGACACCTGGCTACCGCTGATCGTGCCGGCCTTCCTGGGCGGCAATCCGCTGTTCATCTTCCTCGCCCGCCAGTACTTCCTCTCGGTGCCCCACTCCATCGACGAGGCCGCCAAGGTGGACGGCGCCGGACACATCCGGATCTTCTTCAGCGTCATGCTCCCGATCACCCGGCCGGCCTGGATCACCATGTCCATCCTGGCCTTCCAGTTCTCGTGGAACGACTACCTCAACCCGCTCATCTACCTGTACTCGTCCGAGAAGTGGCCGCTGAGCGTCGGCATGGCCTCCTTCGTCTCCCAGTTCGCCGGCCAGACCCCGGACTGGAACCTCTTCATGGCCGCGAACCTGCTCTACATGCTCCCCCCACTGGCCGTGTTCTTCGTGGCCCAGCGCTACTTCATCCAAGGTCTGAGCGCACTGGGCACCGTCAACCAGCGCTGACCCGAACCGGGGTCGGCCGACCCAAAACACGTACCAGGAGGCCACGTTGAAACGAACACTGCACACCGCCGGAGCGCTGTTGGCGGCAGGCGGACTGCTGGCCACGTCCGCCTGCGGCGGCTCCTCGGGCAACGAGTCCGGCGGGAAGACCACGGTCACCGTGATGACCTGGGAGTCGAACGCGACCAACCAGCTCATCGACAAGGCCCTGGCCGGCTTCGACGACCCCGACATCACGGTCAAGCGCATCGACACCCCCAACGGCAACTACGGGGACAAGCTCGCCTCCCTCACCCAGGCCAAGAAGCTGCCCGACCTGTTCTGGTGCGGCAACGACACCGAACTGCAGTACACCGGCCAGGGTTTGCTCACCGACTGGTCCGACAGGCTGTCCGGCTCCGGCTCCGGTGACTTCACCACCAGCAGCTTCGTCCCCACCGCCATGAAGAACTGGAAGACCGCCGACGGAAAGATCGGCGGAGTCCCCTCCCTGATGAACACCTACGGCATCTGGTACGATATCGACGCGTTCAAGGCCGCCGGAATACCCGTGCCGGCCGCCGGCTGGACCTGGGACGAGATGTACGCGGCCGCCGACAAGCTGCACAAGAAGGGCGCCAAGTACGGCCTGGTCGCCGACGCCATGACCGCACTGGACGGGCCCTTCAGCGCCAGTCTCTACTCCCTGTCCGCCGGCGGCGCGGCCTTCGCCGACAGCGTCCACCAGCCCACCGAGGTGACCGCCGACGCGACCTACACCGAAGGCGTCGGCAAACTCGTCGCGGGCATCAAGAGCGGCGCCGTGGCCCCGCCCGGCTACGACATCTCCAGCCAGCAGTCGCTGTTCGCCGCCGGAGAGATCCCGATGCTGTGGAGCGGCCAGTGGCTGGCCGCAGGGTTCCTCACCGACAAGCCGAAGATCGAGTACGGCTTCGCGCCGCTGCCCCAGGTCGACAAGGCGGCCACCCTGTACGACGCGGTGGGCATCTGCACCCCCTCGTACACCAAGAACGCGGACGTCACCTTCAAGGTCCTCTCGTACCTTGACTCCACCGTGTGGACCAAGGTGCTCCCGGACTCTCCCGTCGCGGTGCCGGCCTACACCGCGGCTCAGGACGCGTACTTCGACGCCCTGGACAAGGCGGGGCTGACGACCGTGGCGTCCACCGTCAAGGCGGACCTCGACGCCCCGCTGACCCAGGGCGTGCGCTTCACCACGCAGTGGGCTAGTCAGTCCAACGACCTGATCACGGCGTACTGGCCGGACATCCTCCAGGGCAAGAAGCCGCTGTCCGATCTGCAGACCATGACCGACAAGATCAACGACGTGATCAAGAGCAACGGTTAGGACTGGCCCCAACGCCCGAACCGCGTGGACGCACAGCCCCGGTCGCCCCTGGAATCCACCCTGCCGACCGGGGTATGCGTCCGGATCCGGAAACGTATCCTGAGGGCGATCACCCGGCCGCCCCGGCGATGAAAGTTGGTCTCCGCCCCACGTGAGCAGTCGTCCCCCGCAGCGCCAGAGCACCAGGCCGACGATGCGCGATGTCGCAGAGCGGGCCGGCGTCGCCCTCGTCACCGTGTCGCGCGTCGTCAACGGCATCGGCACGGTCCGCGAGGAGACGGCCGACCGGGTCAACGCCGCCATCAACGCCATCGGGTACCAGCGCAACGAGATCGCACGCTCACTGCGCCCCGGGCAGAACTCCATGACCGTCGGTCTGCTGCTCGGCGACCTGACCAACCCCTTCTACGCGTCCCTGGCGAAGGCCGCCGTCGACGTGGCGAACCGGGCCGGGTACGCGGTGCTCCTCAGCACCGCCGACGAGGACCCGGAGGTCGAGCGCCGTGCGGTGGGCGAACTCATCGGGCGGCGGGTCGCCGGGCTCATCATCGTGCCCGACCAGGGCGACCACGCGTTTCTCAACGAGATCAACGCCCACGACCACGTGCCCATCGTCTTCGTCGACCGGCCCGCCACCGGCGCCGAGGCCGATGTCGTCGTGGTCGACAACGAGGGCGGGGGAGCGGCGGCGACCCAGCACCTCATCGACCACGGCCACCGCAGGATCGCGATCCTGGTCGCGCCCTCGTACTACACCACCGGCCGCAGACTGCGCGGCTACCGCAAGGCCCTGCGGCGCAGCGGCATCCCCGCCGACGACGACCTGGTCGTCACCCTGCGGCGCGGCACGACCGACGATGCCTCCGCCGCCACCCACGCCCTGCTGACGTCGGCGCGACCACCGACGGCGATCTTCTCGACCACGGGCTTCCTCACCGAGGGCGTTCTGCGGGCGAGCCAGCAACTGGGCGCGCCCGTCGCGGTGGTGGGATTCGACGACTTCAAGCTCGCCGACATGCTCCCGACCCCGGTCACGGTGGTGACCTCCGACACCGAGGAACTCGGCCGCCACGCAGCGCACTTGCTCATCGACCGCATCAACGGCGAGGGCGCCCCGTCCCGCAGGACGGTGCTGCCGGTGCGGCTCATCGCCCGGGGCACAGGGGAACTCGGCCCGCAGTCTCAGTCTCAGTAGAGCGTCGGCCAGAGGTCGCGAGGCCAGGCGAGCACGGCGTAGAGCTGTGCGAAGGCCGCCTGCTGGATCGCCTCCGTGCCGCCGGACGAGTTGAAGTGCACCAGGCCGGTCGAGGGATCGCGCATGGTGGACCACACCTGGTCGGCGTAGTCGGCCATCGCGCGGCGGTATCTGCCGTCTCCGGACACCGACTCCAGGAGCAGCAGGTTCTTGAAGAAGATCGAGTTGAAGAACACCGGCTGGCTGAACAGCCGCCCCTGCGTGACGTAGTAGGCGTACGCGGCCTCGGCGATGCGCTCGGCCCGGCGCAGATAGACGCGTTCGCGGGTCGCCCGGTGGAGCAGGACGTTGACGCCGACCGGCACGCCCTGGTTGTACGACCAGACGGTCTTCTCGATGGTGCCCTGGAGGTCGAGATGGTCCCAGTACAGTCCGCCCGGGCTCTGCAGATGGGTGTTCGTCCAGTCGTAGAACCGTCTTGCCCAGTCCAGGTAGCCGCTCTCGCCGGTGATCAGGTGGAGGCGCAGGGCGAGTTGGGCGCCCGGCATGTTGGAGACGGTGTTGCGGTCGTGGCTCCAGGTTGCCTGGGTCCAGAAGACGCCGCCGGGTGCGGCGTGGGTGGTGTCGGTGTCCCAGCCGGACCGGACGAGTTCGAAGATCTCCTTCGCGCGGGCCAGCGCGGCCGGGTCCCCGGTCTGCAGATGGCGCTGGACCTTCGCCAGGCCGACCCACTCGTTGTCGTCGTAGAACATGTCGCCGCCCGTGCCGTACGGGGCGCGGGGATAGGAGTCGTATCCGGGCAGCCCGGTCGTGCCTCCGCCGGCGTTCCAGTAGTGCTCCTGGGCCTTCGCGCGGACGGTCAGCTCCGACTCGTAGGCCTTGTCCACCGCCGCGAGGTCCAGAGCGGCGATGTGCACCTGGGAGAAGGGCCATTCGTAGGAGTACGGCTTGTCGCCGGAGGCCGCCGGGTACTGCTCACGGACCAGTCCGGATCCGTCCGTCGTGCCGAAGTGTCTTTCCAGGGCCGAGTAGGCGGCTCTGGCGCGGGACAGCGCGCGGGAACGGTGTTCTGATTCCTCGGCGTTGCCGCTGTCCGCTGCGGCCGCGTTTCCGGTGGAGGCCGTGGTCATCGTGGCCGCGGCCATGGCCGTCAGACCGGAGCCGACCAGTGCCCGGCGGGAGGGGTACCTGCGCATGGGAACGTCTCCATTCGGATACGGGTGCGGGGTGATGGAAACGTTGTCATGGTGCTATGGAGTCGTCAACGGTCCGAACAGCGGCAGTAGTTGGCGGGTGTGACGGATTTGGCCCAGACCATTGACGTGTGAACCGGGGTGGTGGCACCTTCGCGATGGATACGTTTCCAGAGGTCCGCGCAGCTTGTCCCGTCCGCCCCCCACAGGCACGCAGGAGACAGCGACATGACCATCTCTGCAAGACCGTCAGGACGGTCGAGATCCCTGGGGCCGCTGAGCACCGCGCTCGTGCTGCTCCTGCTTCTCGTGCTCGCGCCGCCGCTGCTCGTCCTCGGTACCGCGCCCCGCGCCCAGGCGCTCGAGAACGGCCTGGCCAGGACGCCTCCGATGGGCTGGAACGACTGGAACGCGTTCGGCTGCAATGTCAGCGAGCAACTGGTCAAGGAGACCGCCGACTACCTCGTCTCCTCCGGTCTGAAGGACGCCGGGTACCAGTACGTCAACATCGACGACTGCTGGATGTCCTCGACCCGCAACTCCGCGGGCCAACTGGTGCCCGACCCGGTCAAGTTCCCCAGCGGCATCAGCGGCACCGCCGCGTACGTGCACAGCAAGGGCCTCAAGCTCGGTATCTACGAGAGCGCCGGGAGCGCCACCTGCGCCGGCTACCCCGGCAGCCTCGGCCATGAGCAGACCGACGCCAACAGCTTTGCCTCCTGGGGCGTCGACTACCTCAAGTACGACAACTGCAACCACCAGAACGTGCCCGACCAGCAGCGCTATACCGCGATGCGCGACGCCCTCGCCAACACCGGCCGCCCCATTGTCTACAGCCTCTGCAACTGGGGCCTGGCCGACGTGTGGACCTGGGGTGCGGGGGTCGGCAACAGCTGGCGCACCACCGACGACATCAACGTCAACTTCTCGACGGTGGTGTCGATCTACAAGGCCAACGTCAAGCTCGCCCCGTACGCCAAGCCCGGAGCCTGGAACGACCCGGACATGCTGGAGGTCGGCAACGGCATGTCGTTCACCGAGGACCGCGCCCACTTCAGCCTCTGGGCCGAGATGGCCGCGCCACTGATCGCCGGGAACGACATGCGCAAGACCTCCGCCGCGACCCTCTCCCTCTACGGCAACAAGGACGTCATCGCCGTGGACCAGGACTCCCTGGGCAAGCAGGGCACCGAGATCTCCTCCTCGGGAGGCCTCCACGTGCTGACCAAGCAACTGGCCAACGGCGACCGGTCAGTGGTCCTCTTCAACGAGAACTCCTCCGCCGCCACCATCAACACCTCCGCCACGGCGGCCGGTCTCCCCGCGGCGTCCTCCTACCGGCTCAACAACCTCTGGTCCAAGGTCGTCAGCAGCACCAGCGGAAACATCTCCGCAAGCGTCCCCGGCCACGGCTCGGTGATGTACCGGGTGTCCGTCGGCAGCGGCACCAGCGTCGGTACCACCCGCCCACTGGTCGGCGCCTCCTCCAACCGCTGCCTGGACGCGTACGACAACCGGACGGCCCCCGGCACCAAGATCGAGATCTGGGACTGCGGAGGCGGCGCCAACCAGGCCGTGACCATCACCGCCGCCGGTGAACTCCGGCTCTACGGCGGTACGCAGTGCCTGGACGCCCGCGACAACGGGACCCTCGCCGGCACCAAGGTGCAGCTCTGGACCTGCACCGGGGGCGCCAATCAGAAGTGGAGCCTCAACCCCAACGGCACCATCACCGGCACCCAGTCGGGACTCTGCCTCGACGTCACCGGCGGCGACCAGGCCGCCGGCAACGTCAACGGCACCGAACTCGAACTCTGGACCTGCAACGGCGGCGCCAACCAGCAGTGGCGCCTGGGCTGACCTCCCGCATCCCCCACACCCCTGGAGCCGGCATGAACTCAGCAGCAAGACGCATCCGGAGAATCGGGACCGGCCTGATCGCCGCCCTGGCCCTGCTGATCCCGCTCACCACCGGCGTCGCGACCGCTGCCCCCAAGGCGACGATCTGCAACAAGTACTGCGACGCCCGCGACCCGGCCCTGTCCCCGGGGGACCGGCAGCCGGTCACCGCCACCATCTACTCCCGCACCCTCACCCTGCACTTCGACGACACCGACGCCATGGGCTGGGCCTCGATCAGCAACGGCAGCCCCACCGACGAGGTCTGGCTCGACCGCTCCTTCGACGGCGGCCGCACCTGGAGCTCGGGCAGCAAGCTCGGCGACACCACCATCCCCTCGGGGCAGAGCGGTTGGCGCACCCTGATGTACAACGTCGACGACTGGGGCAACCTCGGCGTAGGCGCCCTGCGCGCCTGCGGCAAGGCCGGTGACCGTCCCGAGATCGCCTGCACGGCGTGGGCTCGGACGACCTGGAACGCGTACAGCCGTCCCACGGCCGCGGCCACCGCGCTGATGCAGTCGTACAACAACTCCACCGGCCTGTTCGACACCACCGGCTGGTGGAACTCGGCCAACGCCCTGACCGCCCTCATCGACAACATCCGCGTCACCGGAATGCCCAGCTACAGGTACGCAATCGCCAATACCTACGACCGCCAACTGGGCGCGCAGGGCGGCCAGTTCCGTAACGACTACATCGACGACACGGGCTGGTGGGGGCTGGCCTGGGTCGCCGCGTACGACCTCACCGGCGACAGCAGATACCTCAACACCGCCCGCGCCGACGCCGATTACATGGCGCGGTACTGGGACTCCACGTGCGGCGGTGGCGTGTGGTGGAGCACCGCCAAGACCTACAAGAACGCCATCGCCAACTCCCTCTACCTGGAGCTGAACGCCGCCCTGCACAACCGCATCGCGGGCGACACGGTCTACCTCGGCCGTGCCAACGCCGAGTGGGCGTGGTTCAAGGGCACCGGCATGATCAACAGTTCCCATCTGGTCAACGACGGCATCAACTTGTCGACCTGTGGCAACAACGGTGACACCACCTGGTCGTACAACCAGGGCGTGCTGCTCGGCGGCCTGGCGGAGCTGCACCGGGCGACCGGGGACTCCACCCTGCTCACCGCCGGCCGCCAGATCGGAGACGCCTCGACCTCGTCCGCGTTCCTCAACCCGGGCGGAATCCTGCGGGAGCCGTGCGAGACGAGCGGCTGCGGCGGCGACGGCCCGTCATTCAAGGGCGCGTACGTCCGGGGGTTGAGTGCCTTCAACGCCCGGCTGTCCGACCGCCCCTACACGTCGTACATCCGGCGGCAGGCCGACGCCGCGTACGCGAACGACCGCAACGCCCTCGACGCGTACGGGCTGCACTGGGCCGGACCACTGGACTCAACCGACGCCGCCCGCCAGCACAGCGCCCTCGACCTGATGAACGCGGCGAATTGACGAACCATCAGAACGAGGCGGGATGAGTTCAGTCCGGCGGTACGACGGTGATGACGACGTTGCCGATCTTCCGCCCGGTCTCGACATACCGGTAGGCGTCGACGATCTGCTCCAACGGGTAGCGTCGGTCGATGACCGGCCTGAACTCACCCGCCTCCATCAGGTCCCCGAAGTACCGCACCATCTCCTGATCCTGCTTCGGAAAGGGAAACTTCACCTTCCTGCCGCGGAACAGGGGCGTGACGAGCGGCAGCAGCAGGTTCTGGCACCAGGGGCCCAGCTCCGAGGACAGATACACTCCGCCGGGCTTCAACAGCCGCCTGCAACGGCCGAACGTGCTCTTGCCGACCGCGTCGAACACAGCGTCGTAGCGCTGCTCGTCGCTGGTGAAGTCCTGGGCCGTGTAGTCGACGACCCGGTCCGCGCCCAGGCCCTTCACCAGATCCAGGTTCGCTGTTTCGCACACCGCTGTCACGATCGCCCCGCGTTGCTTCAGGAGCTGCACCGCCGCCGAGCCGATGCCGCCGGTCGCTCCGTAGACGAGGACGTCTTGTCCTTCCCGGACGCCCGCCGTCCTGAGGAACGCCAGCGCGTAGTGCGAGCCCTCGGTACCGGGAGCGGCCTCCTCGAAGGTCACGCCGGCCGGCATCGTTGCAATGGCACCGCTGTGCGGGACCGACAGATACTCGGCATGGGTTCCGAACGCGCCCTCGTTGTACCCGAACACCCGGTCGCCCACCGCAAAGGTGGTGACGCCGCTGCCGACCGCTTCCACCACTCCCGCGTACTCGGTCCCGAGCACGGGCCGCCGCGGCCGGGCAAGGCCGGTGAGCAGACGCATGAAGAAGGGCCTGGCGGCCCGGTAGGCGCAGTCCGTCCGGTTGACCGTGGTCGCGTGCACCTGGACGAGAACGTCGAGGTCCCCGTACGAGGGCTTGTCCACCGTGGCGATCCGGACCACGTCCGGTGGGCCGTACCGGCTGTGCGCCGCTGCTTTCATGGGGCGGACCCTAGCCGCAATGCTCGGTGCTCCACATCGTCGTACGAGCTGGGCTTTCTGAGAATCACCAGGCGGTCGGGACCGGTGACCGGCCGTCATCTTCAGCTGTCGTACCGCTCAGGCTTCGGTGTGCGCGCCATGAGCATGCTGGCCGCTTCCTTGACGGTGGCCCGTCCTTCGATGACGGATGCGACGAGTTCGGTGATGGGCATCTCGATGCCGTGGCCGCGGGCCAGGTCGAGGATCGCCTGGCAGGACTTGACCCCCTCGGCGGTCTGGCTGGTGGCGACGGTTGCCTCGGCGACCGTCAGGCCCTGGCCCAGGTGTTCGCCGAAGGTTCTGTTGCGGGACAGCGGTGAGGAGCAGGTGGCCATGAGGTCGCCCGCGCCTGCGAGTCCGGAGAACGTCAGCGGGTCGGCGCCGAGGGCGGTTCCGAGGCGGGCGGTCTCGGCGAGGCCGCGGGTGATGAGCAGCGCTTTCGCGTTGTCGCCGAGGCCCATGCCGGTGGCGAGCCCCACTGCCAGGGCGATCACGTTCTTCACGGCGCCGCCGAGCTCGCAGCCGACGACGTCGGTGGCGGTGTAGGGCCGGAAGTAGGGGGTGTGGCAGGCAGCCTGGATGTTCTTGGCGGCGGTCTCGTCGGGGCAGGCGATGACGGAAGCGGCGGGCCGGCGGGCGGCGACCTCCCGGGCGAGGTTCGGGCCGGAGATGACCGCGACGCGCTGGTCGGGAATGCCGGTGACCTGGGTGATCACCTGGCTCATGCGTAGTCCGGAGTGGGTCTCGACGCCTTTCATGAGGCTGATCACTACGGCGTGCGGTTCGATGAGCGGGGCCCAGGTCGCGAGATTGTCGCGGAGGGTCTGGGCGGGGATCGAAAGGATCACCAGGTCGGCGTCGGTGAGGGCAGCTGCGGGGTCGGTCGTGGCGCGCAGCGTGTCCGGGAGGACGATGTCCGGCAGGTAGGCAGGGTTCTCGTGGCGTGAGTTGATCGCGTCAGCGATTTCGGAACGCCTGGCGTGCACGAGGACTTCGTTGCCGGCGTCGGCGAACAGGGCCGCCATGGTCGTGCCCCACGAGCCCGCCGAGAGCACCGCAACCCGATTCATCTGCTGGTTCCCCTTCTGCACTGGTCCCGGGCAGCCTATCGAGGCCGTCGGCTTGGTCTGCCCGACTGCCGACAGGTACCACGGTGTGCGGCGTGACTGAGCTCCTTGTGGCGATCGCACTCCATACGTCGGTCGATGCGGCCATCATCGTCAGGCCACGGCCAGGCCAGTCGACTACCTGGATTCCAACTCAGAGGTAGGTGCCGTCATAGAACACGCTGCGCAGCAGCTTGCGTTCGGCGGCCAGTCCCGCCGGCCCTTCGAGCACGTCCACTCTGGCGCCGAGGGGGTGGAGCATCTCGGCCTCGGTGGTGGTGTCTCCGATGGCCAAGGGGGTGTTCCCGGAAGACCACCCGCTCTTCGCCGGTGTCCTCGACATGGCGTGCAACCAGGTCCTGTGGGACTTCCTGGCGGACAGCGACCTCGTCGTCGCCGCCGGATTCGACCCCGTGGAGCTGATCAATCCGTGGGCTCTGGCGGTACCGGTGCTGCACGTGGACACCACAGCCAACGTCGACCAGATCTACCCCAGCGACTGCGAGCTGGTCGGGGACGTCTCCGCGAGCCTGGACTGGCTCGCGGACGGGTGGCGGGGCGAGCCCCGGTGGAGCGAACGGGACGTCGCGGCGCACCGCGAACGGCTTCGTACGGCGTACTAAGCGGGCCGGGTTGCCGGTCGCCTCAACCCCACCGACGTCATCGACGTCGTACGCGCGAGTGCACCCCCGGAAACCGTCGTCACCTGTGACGTCGGCTCGCACAAGCTGCTCGTCGGCCAGGGCTGGCAGGCCCGTCGGCCCCGCAGCGTCCTCATGAGCAACGGCCTGTCCGCGATGGGTCTGGGGCTCCCCGGTGCGATCGCCGCGCAGATGACGCTCGGCGAGGTCCCGGTCGTCGCGCTGATCGGTGACGGCGGTTTCGCGATGGCCGCGACCGAGCTCCGGCTGGCCGTCGCGCGTCAACTCCGGCTCGCGGTGGTGGTGTTCGTCGACGGCAGCCTCAACCGCATCGAACTCAAGCAGCGAGCGCTCGGCTATCCGAGTACGGCAACCCGGCTGGACGACATCGATCTGGTCGCGCTCGCGGGCTCGATGGGCTGCGACGGGGTGCGCGTCACGTCGGTGGCCGAGCTGGAGAAGGCCACGACCGGGCTGGCCGGCCTGACGGGGCCGCTGCTCATCGAGGCGCGCATCGACCCTGCCCAGTACGAAGCCCAGTTCTAGTCGAGCAGGGAGTCGGCATGACTGTCGTCGAGCAACTCGCCGAGTTCGCGGTCGCGGGCGACGCCGCTCGAGGAAGAGGTACGGCACGCGGCCGTGCGCGCGGTCGTGGACTGGGTCTCGGCCACGGTCCCGGGCTCCGTCACGCCGGCCGCCCGAGGCCTGACCGAGGCGCTCGCCCCAAGTCCCGGTCCTGCCCGGCTCGTTCCTTCGAGGCGGCCTGCCGACGTACGGACCGCGGCGCTGCTCAACGGCACGGCTGCGCATGCCGCGGAGCTCGACGACATCTACCGCGACGCGTTCTACCATCCCGGTGCGCCGACCATCGCTGCGGCGTTCGCGGTCGCCGATCAACTCGACGTGTCCGGGGAGGACTTCCTCCGCGCCGTGACCATCGGGTACGAGATCGGTGCGCGGATCGCGCTCGCCGTCGGGCCAGCCCACTACCGGCATTGGCACACCACCGGAACGGTGGGCACCTTCGGCGCCGCGGCCGCGGCGGCGGAGCTGCTCCAACTGGACACCGTCCGGTTCGCGGGCGCGCTGGCACTCGCCGCGACCATGGCCGCCGGCCTCCAGCAGACCTTCCGGTCGCCGCCGTCCACGGGCAAGCCGCTGTACTCGGGGCATGCGGCCGAGGCCGGGGTGGTGGCCGCGCTCGCCGCCGAGAAGGGGCTCGCGGGTGCCCTGGACGTCCTGGAGGGGCCGGCCGGTTTCGGCGTCGCCACCGCCGGGGTCACCGACTTGTCCGTCAACGGACTGGGCGATCCGTTCTGCGTCACGGCTACGACGGTGAAGTACCACGCCTGCTGCGGGCACACGTTCGCTGCGATCGACGCCGCACTCGAACTGCGTGCCGACGGCCCACGGGTGGAGGACATCGCCGGCATCGAGATCGAGACCTACGCGACCGCCACCCGCGTCGCCGGGCGGGTCGACCCTCGCGAGCCCGGCGAGGCCCGGTTCAGCCTGGCCTACACCGTCGCCGCCGCGCTGGTCCTGGGCAGCGTACGGCTGCGCGCCTTCGAATCCGAGGCACTGCGGGATCCGGCGATCCGGGACCTCATGGCCCGCACCACGGCACGGGTCGATCCGGAGCTGGACCTGATGGCCCCCGGGCGCCGGGCCGCCCGCGTACAGGTCACCGACCGCCAGGGCGTCTCGTACGAACGGCTACGGCTCACCCGTAGGGGAGACCCCGACGACCCTCTGAGCGACCGGGAGTTGCGCGACAAGTTCGACGAGCTGGTACCTCCGGTCGTCGGCCGGTCTCGGGCCGAGGCGATCGCGAGCGCGCTGTGGAAGCTGCCGGCTCTCACCCGGATGAGCGCTCTGGATTGGAGGTGACGTGATGGAACCCGACGCCGGACACTTGCGGAAGGTGATTTAGTCGCCCGGGCCGTCACGACAACACCAGCTCGGTGTCCGAAGCTTGATGGTGCGTCAGGACCAGTTCCACACCTGGTTGGTGCTGCCCGCGCATCCCCAGCTCTGGACTCGCTGACCGTCCTTGCCGGAGGTGGAGGCCTCCGCGTCCATGCAAAAGCCGTCCGGAACGCTGACCAGTGTCCCGCCGTCGCCGAGCCGCCATCTCTGGGAGCTCTGCCCGTCGCAGTTGCCGACCCGGACGGTCTCTTCGTAGCCGCCGGCGTCCAGACAGCGGTGGCTGCCCTGGTTGACGACGATGTACTGGGAGTTCTGGCCGGGCACCCGATACAGACCCCACCGCTGAGCGGCCGTGTCTTTGCACCCCCAGACCTCGGCGTTCAGGCCTCCGGTGCCGACGGCGAGGCATCTCGCGACCGAGACGGCGTTGACGCTCTGGGTCACGGTGAGCGAGCCGAGCCGGAACGGGCCGCGCGGCTGACCGTAGAGAAGCTCCTTGGTCTTGGCGCCGACCTTCCCGTCGACGACTGCCCCGGCCTCGGTCTGGAGGGCCTTCACCGCGGCGACGGTCTCCTTCCCGAACTGCCCGTCGACCGTGACGTGCAGGCCGTAGCCGGCGAGGAGGAGCTGCAGTGCGCGCACACAGTCGCCGTTTGCCGCCGAGGCGATCGTGGCGGGGCACGCGTCGGACCGGATGTCCAGTGTCGACGGATCCAGCGTGACCGGCGGGGCCGACGAAAATTCCGTCGCCTGGTCCCCCTTCGAGGGCGCGGGCGCCGCGGGGGAACTGCTCGGCGCCGGGGTCGGCACTTCGGTCAGGGCCGGGGACGTCTGGGGAACGGGAGCGGCCGATGTCCGGCCGTCTGTGCGGTCCTCGTCGTCCTGCAGCAGTGCCACGGTGGCACCTCCGGCGACGAGGAGGGCCGCCATCGCCGCGGCGCCCACCATCACCGTCCTGCGCTTCTTGGATGCGGGGGCGGCAGGGGCGCCGGGCTTGACGGTGTCGTCGGCGGGCGGGGCCGCGAGTGGCGCGGAGGGAAGGACGGCGGGCCGCTGGGCGGGGATGCTCGGGCGCTTCGGGGCGGGGCGCGGTGGGCTCCCGGCCGGTGCGGACAGCTGGTGGCCGATGGCGGTCCTGAAGACCGTCTCCGGTAAGGGGCGCCGCTCGGGATCCTTGTCCAGGCAGGTGCGGATGAACGCCCCGAGGTCCGCATCGACGGCCGCCACCTTGTCGAGGGCTGCCTCCCGGGGCGGTTCGAAGGCCACCCGGTGCAGGACGTCGACGCCCGTACCCTCGCCGAAAGGCGCTTCTCCAGCGACGGCGTAGGTGAGGGTGGAGGCCAGCGAGAAGACGTCGGAGGCGGCGGTCACCTCTTTGCCCCTGACCTGTTCGGGGGACATGTAGGCGGGGGTTCCCACGTTCTGGCCCGTGACGGTGATCGAGGTGCCGTCGGTGGCCTGGACGACGCCGAAGTCGATGACGCGGGCACCGTCGGCTCCCAGGATCACATTGGACGGCTTGAGGTCGCGGTGGACGAGCCCCGCACGCCAGATGGCCTCGATCGCCCGTCCCACGTCGGCGAGCAGCCGCCATGCCGCCGCCGAGTCGATCGGACCGCGCTCGGTGACGACCTCCGAGAGGGTGGGCCCGGGTATGTACTCGGTGGCGACCCAGACCAGGTCCTCGTCGCAACCGCTTCCCATCAGGCGCACGATGTGCGCCCCCTGGACGCGGCCGAGCGCGCCCACCTCCCGCTCGAAGCGCTTGCGGAACAGCGGGTCTTCCGCGTACTCGGGCCGGATCACCTTGACGGCTGCGATGCCCGCCCCGCCGGTGGTGTCGCGGCCCAGATAGACCCGGCCCATTCCGCCGCTGCCGAGAACCGACTCCAACCGGTACGGGCCTGCCTGTCTCGGATCGTTCTTCCGCAGCGGGACCAGGGGCGGTGGTGCCATGCCGGACGCCGCATAGGCCATCGTTTCGGACCGGTTGCGATGGAGGTCTGGCATGGGGATCCCGGTCTCTAGCGTGGCGCGTGTGCCCGTGAGACTAGCGCAGCACACGTGTGCGAAAGGCGAGTTGACCCGGTTCCGCCGCAAGGGGTTTCTGCACGACGCCGCGTTCGGGCAGCGCATGGGCAACAGCGGGTCGCACGGGGTCGCGGCTTCCGGTTCCCTCGGGGGGACGTTGCGCTGGAACGCGCCGTACGACTGACCCCGCTCCAGGATGGCGATGACCGCTTCGCGGGCGGGGGCGATAACTCCGCCACGCGCTGCACACCGAGGTCTCGTCGTGCGAGCCCGATCAGCATCCGGTAGCGGTCGCCGACCGGCCGGATCGCCAGGACGAACCTGGCGAGGGCGCGCTCGGGCGGGTCGCTCGGTGTGCCGGCCCCCGCGACCGCCGCGCGCAGCGCCTGGGGCGCCTCCTCCGCCACCGCCTACACCCCGGAGAGCCAGGACACCGAGGCCCCTGTGGCGTTGGGCCGAGGCTCCCCCGGATGGCCCACATTTCTCGCGGTGGGCCGAGGGCGATCCGAGAGTGGGCGGAGAGCGCGGCTCTTCGCCCATCGGTGGCTCTTCGCCCCACTGGACGACGGCCGACCCTTTACGTCGGGAGCATTCGTGTCCGTCTACCTGTTCCGCCTGGCCCGCTGGGCGTTCCGGCGCCGCCGCCTCGTCCTCGCCCTGTGGGTCCTGGCGGCCGGTACCGCGATCACCCTCTCAGCCGTGGGCGGCGGCAAGACCGACAACACGTTCACCGTTCCGGGAACCGAGTCGCAGCAGGCCACCAACCTGCTCAAGGAGAAGCTGCCTGCCCTGAGCGGTGGCCAGACCCAGATCGTGTTCGCGACCAGTGGCAGCATCAAGGTCACCGACCCGTCCTACAAGGCGGGTATCGAAGCCGCGATCGTCAATCTGAAGAAGGTGCCGCAAGTAGGCCTGGTCACCGACCCCTTCGAGTCGAAGGCGATCTCCGAGAACGGCAATGTCGCACTCGGGTCGGTGCAGTTCGAGGCGCAGCCGACCGATGTGAAGGAATCGACCCTGGACGCGGTCAAGGCCGCCGTCGTCCCGGCGCGGGACGCCGGTGTGCAGGTCGAGTACTCCGGGAGTGTCTACCCCGGCTGGAACCAGGAGATCTCGGAACTGCCCGAGCTCATCGGCCTGTTGGTCGCCTTCCTGATCCTGACCGTCACCTTCGGCGCCTTCGTGGCGGCCGGGCTGCCGATCCTCACCGCGGTCATCGGCCTTGTCGTCACCTTGATGACCGTGTCCGCGCTGGCGTCCGTCATGACGATCGCCTCGACCTCGACGACCGTGGCGACGATGCTCGGACTGTCCTGCGGCATCGACTACGGACTGTTCATCCTGGCCCGGCACCGCAACAACCTGCTCACCGGCATGAGCATCGATGACTCGGTCGCTCTCGCCGCCGGTACGGCGGGCAGCTCGGTGGTCTTCGCCGCGCTGACCGTGATGATCGCGCTGTGCGGGCTCGCCGTGGTCGGCATCCCCTTCCTGACCGTGATGGGTGTCGCCGCCGCGGGGGCCGTCCTGGTCGCACTGCTGATCGCCCTGACCCTGATGCCCGCCATGCTGGGCTTCGCCGGGAACAAGGTGGCGCGGTTCATCAGCACCCCGCTGCGCCCGGGCCACCACGAGAACGTCGCCCAGATCGCCGCCAACGAACCGGAGCGCACCTTCGGGGCCACCTGGGCGCGGTTCGTGGTTCGCGGCCGAGTACCCCTGCTGATCGGCGGGATCGCCTTCCTCGTGGTGCTCGCCCTGCCCGCCCTCAAGATGGACCTGGGACTGCCCAGCGGATCGTCGAAACCGGAGAGCGACACCTCGCGCAAGGCCTACGACCTGACCACCGCCAACTTCGGAGCGGGCTTCAACGGCCCCCTCCTGGTGGTCGCCGACGGTGTTCCGAACGCCGCCGCGGCGGCCCCGATCACCGACCGGCTCGCCAAGATCCCCGGCGTCGTGGCCGCCGCGCCGATGGCGGTGGACAACGGCGTCGCCGTCATCCGGGTGACCCCGAGCACCGGCCCCAACGACGACGCCACCACCGACCTTGTGAACGGGATCCGGGACGACCGGGACGCGATCGCGGGAGATTCGGGCGCCACGATCCTGGTCGGTGGCACCACCGCCTCCAATATCGACGTGTCCAGCAAACTCTCCTCGGCGCTGCCGGTGTTCCTGATCGTCGTGGTCGGCCTGGCGTTCATTCTGCTGACGTTCGCGTTCCGTACCATCCTCGTGCCGATCAGTTCGATCGTCGGGTTCCTGCTGTCGGTGGCCGCCGCGTTCGGCGCGCAGGTTGCGATGTTCCAATGGGGCTGGGGACAGCACCTGTTCGGCATCACGCCGAGCCAGACCATCAGCTTCCTGCCGCTCCTGATGCTCGCGATCATCTTCGGACTCTCCAGCGACTACGAGGTGTTCGTCGTCTCCCGCATCAAGGAGGACTTCACCAAGAACGGTCGGGCCGTCAGGGCCGTGGAACGCGGCACCGGTCTCGCCGCCCGCGTGGTGACCGCCGCCGCGCTGATCATGTTCAGCATCTTCGTGGCCTTCATGTTCACCGACGACCCGACCATCAAGGCCATCGGCTTCAGCTTCGCCGCCGGCGTGTTCCTCGACGCCTTCGTGGTCCGGCTCACCCTGGTGCCCGCCTTCATGGCGATCATCGGCGCGAAGATCTGGTACCACCCGAAATGGTTCGGCACCTACATCCCCGACCTCGACATCGAGGGCGACCGCCTCCAGCACGAGTTCGACGCGGCTACCGCCGTCCCGCCCGCGGACGACCCGACCGCCCGGGTCTAGCGACTCGCCGCAACCTCACCCAGCAGGGCCCGGCCGCACAGCGGCCGGGCCCTGCTTCCGTGCGTCCGGCGCTGCGTCCCCGCCAACAGCAGTGAGCAACTATCTCTGCACGGACTGTGGACTCAACAACATCACCATGCAAATCTTCAATAACTGAACGCAAAAAGACGATTCTCGCTCTCTTGTGAGTCCTCCGCTTCCCACGTGACGACACCGCTCAAGGGCAGGAGAACCATGACCAGACATCGCTGGAGAGGCCGCCTGCTGGCCGCTCTGCTGACCACCGCACTCGCCCTCATCGGGCTTCCGGCGCTCACCACGACCGCGACGGCGGCCGGAGGCCCCAACCTCGCCGCGGGCAAGACGGCAACCGCGAGCAGCTCCAACTCCGGGTACACGCCCGCCAACATCACGGACGGCAACGCCGTGACGTACTGGGAGAGTTCGGGATCGAGCTTCCCCCAGTGGGCGCAGGCGGACCTCGGCGCCACGGCCCGCATCGACGAGGTGGTACTGAAGCTCCCGGCCTCCTGGGAGAGCCGCAACCAGACGCTCGCCGTGCAGGGCAGTGCCGACGGCACGAGCTTCGACACCATCAAGTCCTCTGCGTCGTACGCCTTCACGCCGAGCGCGGCCAACACGGTGACCATCTCGTTCCCGGCCACCCAGACCCGCTTCGTGCGCGTCAACATCACCGCGAACACCGGCTGGGCAGCCGCACAGCTCTCCGAACTGGAGGTCCACGGCGCGACCGACTCCTCGGGGAACCTGGCCGCGGGCAAGCAGTTCACAGCGAGCAGCTACACGCAGACGTACGTGGCCGCGAACGCGGGCGACGGCAACCGGGCCAGCTACTGGGAGAGCAGCAACAACGCCCTCCCGCAGTGGGTTCAGGTCGACCTCGGCTCGTCCCTGCGCGTGGACCGTGTGACGCTGCGGCTGCCGGCCAACTGGGGGGCGCGGACACAGACCCTCAAACTCCAGGGCAGCACGACCGGTTCGGAGTTCAGCGACCTCACCGCTTCGCAGGCGCTTGCCTTCAACGCGGCGAACGACCAGTCGCAGACCCTGAGCTTCAACGCCACCACCACGCGCTACGTACGGGTCCTCGTCACCGCCAACACGGGGCAACCAGCGGGCCAGCTCTCCGAGTTGGAGGTGTACGGGCCTACCACGGGTGACACCGAAGCACCGACCGCGCCCACCGCGCTGGTCTACACCGAACCCGCCACCGGGCAGATCAAGTTGACGTGGCAGGCAGCCACAGACAACGTCGGAGTCACCGGCTACGACATCTACGCCAACGGTGAGCTGCGGACCTCGGTCGACGGTGCCGCCACGACGTACACCGACACCCAGCCCGCCTCGGCGACCGTCGCCTACTACGTCCGTGCCAAGGACGCGGCGGGCAACCAGTCCGCCAACAGCAACACCGTGACCCGCACAGGGGATTCGGGCGACACCCAGGCCCCGACCGCACCCGCCAGCCTGGCCTTCACGGAGGCCACCAGCGGGCAGGTCAAGCTGACCTGGACGGCCTCCACGGACAACGTCGGGGTCACCGCCTACGACATCTACGCCAACGGCACCCTGCGGCAGAGCGTCGCCGGCAACGTCACGACGTACACGGACACGCAGCCCGCGTCGGCGACGGTGACGTACTACGTGCGGGCCAAGGACGCGGCGGGCAACCAGTCCGCCAACAGCAACACCGTCACCCGCAACGGCTCTACTACCGACGACGCGAACCTCGCTGTCGGCAAGGCGATCACGGCCTCGTCCTCCGTCTTCACGTTCGTCGCGGAGAACGCCAACGACGACAAGACCAGCACGTACTGGGAGGGCGGTGCGGGCTACCCGAACAGCCTGACCGTGAAGCTCGGCGCGAACGCCGATGTCAACACCGTTGTCCTGAAGCTGAGTCCGGACGCCGCCTGGGCCACTCGGACCCAGCGGATCCAGGTGCTCGGGCGGGAGCAGAACGCCACCGCGTTCACGAGCCTGGTCGCCGCGAAGGACTACGCCTTCGACCCGGCAAGCGCTAACACGGTGCGGATTCCTGTCACGAGCCGCGTCGCGGACGTCCAGCTGGTGTTCACCGCCAACTCGGGGGCGCCCGCCGGGCAGGTCGCCGAGTTCCAGGTCCTCGGCACTCCGGCTCCGAACCCGGATCTCCAGGTCACCGGTATCACCTCGGCCCCGGCCAGTCCCGTCGAGTCCGACGCCGTGAAGCTGACGGCGACCGTGCGCAACGCGGGCACCGAAGCCTCGGGCGCCACCGACGTCCAGTTCCAGCTGGGCTCCACCAAGGTGGGCACCGCAGCCGTCGGAGCCATCGCGGCAGGCGCGTCGGCGACGGTCACCGCCGACATCGGCGCCCGCGAGGCCGGCACCTACCAGGTCAGCGCGACCGCCGACCCGGACAACAAGGTCATCGAGCAGAACGAGGCCAACAACTCCTACACCAGCCCCACTGCCCTGGTCGTCAGGCCGGTATCCAGCTCCGACCTGGTGGCCTCACCCGTCAGCTGGTCGCCGAGCTCGCCCTCCGAGGGCGACACGGTCACCTTCTCCGTCGCCCTCAAGAACCAGGGCACGGTGGCCACCGCGGCCGGCAGCCACGGCATCACCCTCACCGTGCTCGACGCCTCGGGCGCGACGGTGAAGACCCTCACCGGCGCCCACAGTGGCGCGATCGCGGCGGGCGCGACCGCCGCACCGGTGAACCTGGGCACCTGGACCGCGGGCAACGGCAAGTTCACCGTGAAGACGGTGATCGACCCCGACGCCAACGAACTGGAGGTCAAGCGCGCCAACAACACCAGCAGCCAGTCGCTGTTCGTCGGCCGCGGCGCCAGCATGCCGTTCGACAACTACGAGGCCGAGGACGGCACCGTGGGCGGCGGCGCCCAGACCGTCGGACCCAACCGCACCGTCGGAGACATCGCCGGCGAGGCCTCGGGCCGCAAGGCCGTCACGCTCAACAGCACCGGCAACTACGTGGAATGGACCACCAAGGCCAGCACCAACACCCTGGTGACCCGCTTCTCCCTCCCCGACTCCGCGGGCGGCGGCGGCACCAACTCCACGCTGAACGTCTACGTCAACGGCACCTTCCTCAAGGCCATCGACCTGACGTCCAAGTACGCCTGGCTGTACGGGGCGGAGGCCGGCCCCGGCAACTCGCCGGGCTCGGGCGCGCCACGCCACATCTACGACGAGGCGAACCTGATGCTCGGCCAGACCGTCCCGGCCGGCAGCAAGATCCGGCTCCAGAAGGACGCCGCGAACTCCTCCACGTACGCGATCGACTTCGTGAGCCTGGAGCAGGTCTCGCCGATCGCCAACCCGGACCCGGCGACGTACACCGTGCCGACAGGCTTCTCGCACCAGGACGTGCAGAACGCGCTCGACAAGGTGCGCATGGACACCACGGGCACGCTCGTCGGCGTCTATCTGCCGGCCGGTGACTACGAGACGTCGAGCAAGTTCCAGGTGTACGGCAAGGCCGTCAAGGTCGTCGGCGCCGGGCCCTGGTTCACGCGCTTCCGAGCGCCGTCCTCGCAGGAGAACACCGACATCGGCTTCCGGGCCGAGGGCACCGCCAAGGGGTCGTCGTTCGCGAACTTTGCGTACTTCGGCAACTACACGTCCCGCATCGACGGTCCGGGCAAGGTGTTCGACTTCTCCAACGTCTCCGACATCACCATCGACAACATCTGGAACGAACACATGGTGTGCCTCTACTGGGGCGCCAACACCGACAACATCACCATCAAGAACTCGCGGATCCGCGACATGTTCGCCGACGGCGTCAACATGACCAACGGCAGCACGGACAACCACGTCGTGAACAACGAGGCGCGGGCCACCGGCGACGACAGCTTCGCGCTGTTCTCCGCGATCGACGCGGGCGGGGCCGACGAGAAGAACAACATCTTCGAGAACCTCACGGCGATCCTGACATGGCGCGCGGCGGGCATCGCCGTCTACGGCGGCTACGACAACACCTTCCGCAACATCCACATCGCCGACATCCTCGTCTACTCCGGCATCACCGTCAGTTCGCTGGACTTCGGCTACCCGATGAACGGCTTCGGCACGGCGCCGACAACCCTGGAGAACATCTCGATCGTGCGGGCGGGCGGCCATTTCTGGGGAGCGCAGACCTTCCCCGGCATCTGGATGTTCTCCGCGTCGAAGGTCTTCCAGGGGATCCGCGTCAACAACGTCGACATCGTCGATCCGACGTACAGCGGCATCATGTTCCAGACCAACTACGTAGGAGGACAACCACAGTTCCCGATCAAGGACACCATCCTCACGGACGTGACGATCTCCGGCGCGCACAAGAGCGGCGACGCCTACGACGCCAAGTCCGGGTTCGGCCTGTGGGCCAACGAGATGCCGGAGGCCGGGCAGGGACCGGCTGTCGGTGAAGTCACCTTCCACAACCTGAAGTTGAGCGACAACGCGCTGGACGTGAAGAACACGACGCCAGCGTTCAAGATCAACCTGCTGCCCTAGTACGGCGGCTCGCTGCCCCGGCGCGCACGAGACGCCGGGGCAGCGAGCGCGTTGCTCAGGAACGGGCTGCTCGCGCGGCCTCGAACCGGGCCACCCACTGGGCGGTCCGGTCCACGTACGCCGTCTCGGCGCGTGCGCCCCGCCGTCCGTAGGCACCCTCGTAGGAGAGGTAGTCGAGGGCGCCGGGCGTACGGGCCGTCGCGGGTTCGATCTGCGTGCCCTCGTGCCACTCGTTGAACGAGGTGATGCTCACCCAGTCCGGTGGCGCCTCACCGTGGCCGCTTTCCAGCGCGTACTCCCACTCCAGGTCGTAGGTGCGGCCGTCGGCCCGGTCGAGGGTGGGCGTCGTGTTGCCGGGGACCGCCCGGTCGTCCAGATAGCCCGGGCCGAGGGACGGCGCCCACACCATGCCGCGCTCGGCGCAGAACGCCGCGACCCCGGTCCAGTCGGGACGGTTGGCCGTCGCGATGGCGTCGTACGTGTAGACGCCGCCGAAGTCGCCGATGCGGGACAGGTCCCAGGTCTGTGCCATGACGATGGCGATGTCCTCGACCTCGTGCAGCGCCGACCAGTCGACGGAGAGCAGGCTGTAGAAGACGTAGTAGGCGCACCGTCCGCCGTACTCGGCGGCGCGGTGGAAGGCGGGGTGGTCGCCGTAGAGGTCGGTCAGATAGCGGATGTCCGCGACCACGGACGCGGCGTCCCGGCCCTCGTACGGCTCGAGGTGCCAGGCGACCTGGAGCCCTTCGGCGGCTGCCGCGTCCAGGACGACGGGCGCCATCCGGTCCTCGTAACTGCCCTGCCCCCACCAGCTGCTGACCAGTACGCCGGTCCCGGCCCGGCGCAGCCAGCGCATGTGCCGGGCGACCGCCCCGTGCAGGTCGCCGGAGTCGTAGGGGCCGAGCACCGGGTAGTAGTTGGCGCTGATGTCGTCGGGCGGGCTGAGTTCGCCCTGCTGCCAGTGCCGCCACTCGCCGTTCACTCGCGGGGAGCCGTACCACGGGTAGTAGAAGATGTGCGCGTTCGCGGAGACGCCCTTGGGTCTCGCGGCGGCGGGGGTGGCCGCCCCCGCGACGAGTGCGGCGGCGCCGGCTGCCGCGCCGCCCGCGAGTAACCCTCTTCGGGACAGGGACTCTTGGTGTCGGGGATCGTGCATGTCACTCTCCTTGGTTGCCGGGCCGGCCGTACCGCGGGACGAATCCGAGCAGTTCGGCGCAGGCCGTCGTGTCGAACAGGGAGGTGCGGCCGGGCAGCGCCGAGAACGTCGGCACGTCCGGGTGGAAGCGGTCCATCAACTCCTCGGTGGGAAGCGGGGAGGAGGTGTCGGCCGCAGCGACATTGAGCACATGGCATCCCGTGAAGTCGGCCCGCAGCGCCCGGTGCACCACGGCCGCCGCGTCCCGTGTGTGCAGCCAGCCCCACAGGTCGTGCCGGTGGGCTCCCGGGTCGGCCGCGACCTTGGCGAGCTGGCCGTGCAGCCGTTCGCCGCTGCCGGTGAACGGGAAGCGCAGGCAGACGATGTCCGTACCCCAGCGGCGGTGCGTACTGCGGGCGGTCTCCTCGAGCACGGCCTTGGACAGGCCGTAGGGATCGCGGATGAGCAGCGGGTGTTCCTCGTCCAGCGGTACGTACAGGGGCGAGACCGGTACGGGCGACCAGGCGAGTCCGACGGCCGCCATGCTGGAGGCGGCCACGATCCGGCGTACCCCCGCGCGGCCCGCCTCGTCCAGGACGCGGTGCGCGGTGAGGCAGTTGGTGGCGAACAGGGCGCTGGGATCTGCCGTGTTGGGGTGGGGTATCGCCCCCAGGTGGACGACCGCCTCCACACCGTCGACGGCCTTGCGCACCAGGTCGGGGTCCTGAAGGTCCCCGATGTGGACGCGCTCGGCCGAGGGGGCCTCGAAGGGTACGACATCGGTGGCCACGATCTCGTACTCGTACGAGGCCGCGAACAGCTCCTCCAGGACGTGCTGCCCGATATGGTCGGCGGCCCCGGTGACCAGGACCCGCATCAGCCCTTCACCGCCCCGACAAGGCCGTTGACGAAGTACCGCTGGAGGCTGAGGAAGAGCAGGATCACCGGGATGACGACGATCAGGGCGCCTGCCATCAGGTTGTTGTAGTGCGGCACGTTCTCCGCGGACAGCGTCTGGAGGCCGAGGGGGAGCGTGTACGTCGACGGGTCGTTCAGGGACACACGCGTGAGCAGGAACTCGTTCCACGTCGGGATGGCGGTGAGCAACGCCACGGTGATCAGCGCCGGTTGGGAGAGCGGCAGGTACACCCTGGTGAAGATCCGCAGCTCGTTCGCGCCGTCGACGCGCGCCGCGTCCCGCAGTTCGCCGGGCACGGCCATGAACGCGCCGGTCATCAGGAGGATCGACAGCGGGGCGCCGCCGTTGACGAACGGCAGGACAAGGCCCCAGTGCGTGCCGAGGATGCCCAACTTGTCCTCCAGGAGCACGATCGGCAGCATCACCGTGATCCCGGGCACGAACAGCAGGGCCACGAAGAGTTTCTGGAGGAACCCGCGTCCGGGGAAGCGAAGTACCGCGAACGCGTATCCGGCGGCCGCGTAGATCACCAGCGTGAGGACCACGGTGTACCCGGTCACCAGCAGGCTGTTCAGGAAGAAGTCGAAGAAGTGCAGCTCGTTCCAGGTGTCGGTGAAGGTCTGGAGCGTGGGGTTGTCGGGGATGAGGTGCCCGCCGCGTACGACCTCGATCTGATCCTTGAAGGCGGCCGACACCATCCACAGGAACGGGTAGACGCTGACCAGGCCGTACGCGGCAAGGAGCACGCCGACGACCGTGCGGGCCGCGATCCTTCGGGCGCCGGCACCGCTCGAGAGGGTCGGAGAAATCGTTGTCATGTCTTGCTCCGCAGCGCTCGAAGGTTGATCAGGGCCAGGACGAGGGCTGCGGCGAAGAGGATCCAGCCGAGCGCGCTGGCGAGCCCGAGCGTGGGCGAGAGGTTCTTGAGGAACGCCAGGCGGTACGCCTCCAGACCGAGGACGTTCGTGTGGTCGCCAGGACCGCCGTTGGTCATGACCAGGAAGGTCTGGAACCCCTGCAGGGACTCGCGCAGGTTCAGCAGCACCACGATCGCCGTGATGGGGCGGACCAGCGGCCAGATCACGGACCCGTTGGTGCGCCACCATCCCGCGCCGTCCAGCTGTGCCGCCTCCAGGACGCTGCGGTCGATGCCCTGGAGCCCCGTGAGGTACAGCAGCATCGCGACCGGCACCGCACCCCAGACCGTCACGACGATCATCGTCGGCATCGCGGTCGTCGGATTGCCCAGCCAGCCCTGGGGCTGCTCCAGCGAGCCCAGACCGACGCTGCCGAGCAGGGAGTTGACCGCGCCGTCCGGCTGCAGGATGTACTGCCAGGCGAAGAACACGGCGATGCCGCTGGTGACGTACGGCAGGAAGTACACGGACCGCAGCACCGTCTGGAACCTCGTGACCTGGTTCAGCAGCACGGCCAGCGGAAACGACACCAGGACCGTGAGGGCCGGCGCGGCGAGCATCACCCAGAGGGTGTTGAGGGTGGCGTGCCGTATGCGGGGGGCGTAGACCGGGTCGCGCCACAGCAGATCGGCGTAGTTGTCGAGGCCGACCCAGGTCCAGTTCGGGGTGAAGCCGTTCCAGGTGGCGAAGGACAGCGCGAAGCCGTAGCCCACCGTGTACAGGCCCATCACCGCGAAGAGCACCACGGCCGGGGCGACGAACAGATACCCGGACAGGGCTTCGTACCCGCGCCGGCGGCGGTGCGGCGGGGGAGCGGCCACGGTTTTCACCGGGTGGATGCCGCCTTCCTCGTCCACCGCCTTCGGCACGGTCCGCCGGGGAGCGGTCGTCACTGGCCTGCTGCTTTCCAGTACGACTGGTTGAGGCTCCGGAGCTTCTGTGCGGTCTCCTCGACCGAGGTCTGCTTGAGCGGTGTGAGGTCCGCGAGGATCGCGCCGGCGTCGTCCTGCTCGTATCCGATCGGGCGGAACTCGTCGCCGCGACTGGGGTCGTACGTCGTCTCGGGTGTGCCCTTGAAGCTGTCGACCATGGAGCTGAGGGTGGGGCCGAGGACCTTGGCGGAGTCCGCGCCGAGTTCCGTGGCGGGCAGGTCCAGGGAGTTCTTGGCGAACTGCGTGGCGGTGTCCTGCTGGGAGAGGAACTCCATCCACTTCCTGGCGTTGTCGGGCTGTTTGCTCGTCGAGGTCACGCCGAGGCCCGTCAGGGCGAGCGGGCCGAGGCCCCGGTCGGGCACGGCGCCGTCCGCGGGAGCGGGCAGGCCGAAGGCGAGGACGTCTTCGGGGTTCATACCGTTCTGCTTGAGGAACGCGAGGGTGAAGGTGCCGCCCACGGCGAAGGCCGACTTGCCCTGTGCGAACGCCTGGTCGGCCTGGTCGATCGTCAGGCTCTGGGAGCCGGGCATCCAGTACGGGGTGAGCTCGTCGTACAGTGACAGGACCTTGTTGCCGTTCGCCGAGCCGAAGTCGGCGCTCTCGTCCTTGCCCCACAGCTTCTCGTAGTCCTGCTGCCCCAACTGGGCGAACGCCAGCGGCTGGAGCACCCAGGTCAGGCCGGTTGCCTGCACCTTCAGGCCCAGCGAGAGTCCGCCGTTCTTGGCGTCCTTCGCCTTGGTCGCCTTGAGCGCGGCGAGGAACTCCGCCCAGTTCGCGGGGGCTTCGGTGATGCCGACGTCGGCGAGCATCTGCTTGTTGGCGTAGACGATGCCGAAGGTGCCGACCGTCAGGGGCACGCTGTAGCGGGCGCCCTTTTCCACGCCGTGGTCCTTGGCCTCCGCGTTGAGGGAGTTCTCGTACCGCTGGTCCGTGACGAGTCCCGACTCCTGGACCGCCTTCTGGATGCGTCCGGACCAGTCGCTGTTGTAGTCGCCGGCGAGGTCCGACAGGATTCCGGCGGCGCCGAGGACCCGGTCCTCGCCGTCCGAGTGCACTTCGAGCACGTCCGGCAGGTCTCCGGTCTTCGCCGCGCTCTGAACCTTGGTCGTATACGCGTCGTCGGGCGTGTAGGCCTCGATGCCGACGGAGATGCCGGTCTCCTTCTCGAACTCCTCCGCGGCGGCCCGCAGTGCGCTCACATGGGACTGCTTGAACGTCCACATCTCCAGCGACTTGGAGTCCCCCGATCCGGAGGAGCCGCCGCAGGCGGTGAGGGAGGTGAGCGAGAGTGCCGTGGCCACGGCCGCCGAGACAAGCCGGGCCTTTCGTGAAATACGTATACGCATGGGCCCCTACCTAGGGTTCGACCGTTCAGAAGGACGAATAGCGTTGGAGTGACCGAACTTAGGGTCGTCGTGATATAGCGTCAAGACGCAGGCTGCGATGAGGTGTTGACCGGTCGGCCGAGGGGCGCCGGGGCGGGGAGGCGGAGGGTCAGTGGAATCGGTGACAGCGACAGCGCGCGGGCGCAAGGTCGAAGAGGTCAAGTCCGCGGCTCGGGTGCTCGAAGTGCTCGAGCTCCTGGGGCGGGACGGCGCCAGGCTCTCGCTCGCCGAGATGGCGAGCGCCATGTCGGTGCCGAAGAGCAGCCTGCACGCGATCCTGCGCACGATGGAGGCGCGCCGCTGGGTGGGCGTGGACGCCTCCGGCACCCGCTACAGCCTCGGCCTCAAGGCCCTCCTTACGGGAACCGCCTACCTGGAGGGCGACGACGTCGCGAGCCTGGCGGGACCCGTCCTCGACGCGCTCGCCGAGGAGACGGGCGAGGCCGTGCACCTGGGCAGACTCGACGGTACGAACATCGTCTACCTGGCCAAACGCGAGTCGCGGCACGCCCTGCGGATGTACTCGGCGGTGGGCCGCAGGCTGCCCGCGCACGCCACCGCCCTGGGCAAGGCCGTGCTCTCCCAGTACGATCCGGCGGAGGTGCAGCGCCGGCTCAACTGGCCGCTGGAGCGGCTGACTCCGGACACGGTCGTCGAACCGGAGGCCCTGCTCGGCCAGCTCGCCCAGGCCAGGTTGCGCGGCTGGGCCGTGGACGACGGGGAGAACGCGGTGGACATCCGGTGCGTGGCCGTCGCGCTCGGCGTCGCCCCGGACGGCGGCGACGCCCTCAGCTGCTCGGCGCCCCGCACCAGGATGGACGACGCGCGTATGGAGGAGGTCGCACAGGCCGTGACCGAGGCGGCGCACTCCCTGCGGACACTCCTCAAGCGGATCGGGCAGCGCTGAGAGCGCTTCCGGGGGACCGGGGATGGCGTTCCGGCCACCCCGGTGTCATATTTGACAGGCCCGTTGACAAACCCGCAACGCGCTCCGTACGTTCCGATGGCGGTATGTCATTCTGCTATCCGTACGCGGGGAGTTCGTATGGCTCAGCCTGTCACCCGCACGCCCGTCCGCGCTCCCCTCCTCGCCCCGGCTCCCTGGGTCGAGGAGCGTGGCGCCAAGATCCGCATCACGGCCGTACGCACCTTCCTCACGGCCCCGCACGGCTGCCCCCACCTCGTCGTCCGCGTCGAGACCAACGAGCCCGGGCTCTACGGGCTCGGCTGCGCCAGCGACCCGCAGCGCACCCTCGCCGTCCGCTCGGTCCTCGACGACTACCTCGCCCCGATGCTCACCGGCAGGGACCCCGACGACATCGAGGACATTCACCGGCTGCTCCTCAACAGCGCCTACTGGCGCGGTGGTTCGGTCACCGGCAACGCCCTCGGCGGCGTCGACGTCGCCCTGTGGGACCTGAAGGCCAAGCGGCTGGGTGCGCCCCTGTACTCGCTGTTCGGCGGCCGCGTCCGCACCGGCGCCGAGGCCTACACACACGTCGACGGCGCCGACGAGCGGGAGATCGCCGACCAGGTCGCCGCAGCACGGGAACGCGGATTCCGGCACGTCCGCGTCCAGGCCGCCGTGCCGGGCGCGGACACCTACGGAACCGGGGGAGCGGCCGTCGATCCGGACGCCGTACGGGCCCGGCGCGTCCCGTGGGACTCGGCCGCGTATGTGCGGACCGTCCCGCGGATCCTCACCCGGGTACGTGAACTGGTTGGCGACGACGTCGAGTTGCTGCACGACGTGCACGAGCGGCTCGATCCGCGCCAGGCCCGGGACTTCCTGCGGCGGGTCGAGGACGCGGGCCTCTACTTCGTCGAGGACCTCCTCGCGCCCGAGGACGCCGGGCACTTCGCGCGGTTGCACGCGGTGTCCCCGGTACCGCTCGCGGTCGGCGAACTCTTCAGCGACACCGCCCAGTTCACGGCGCTTCTCGACGGACCCGACATCGACTTCGCGCGGATACGCGTCCCGACGCTCGGGGGACTCACCCCCGCCCGCAAGATCGCCGCCCTGTGCGAGCTGCGCGGCGTACGGCTCGCACCGCACGGTCCGGCCGACGTCAGCCCGGTCGCGCAGGCCGCGACCCTCGCCCTCGACGTCTCCAGCCACGCCTTCGGAGTGCAGGAGGCGGCGACATTCCGGCCAACTGTCGCCGAAGTCTTCCCCGGCACTGTCGTCCCGCGGGGCGGTGTCCTCGTACCGTCGGAAGTCCCGGGGCACGGTGTCGACTTCGACGAGTCGGCGGCCCGCCGCCATCCCGTGCCCGAACCCCTGGAGCACGACCGCTGGGCCCTGCTGCGCAACACCGACGGGAGCGTACAACGACCGTGACCGACGCACCGCGACCAATATCCGCGACAGACGCATCGCGGCCGATTTCCGTGACCGACGCATCGCGACGAGTGTCCGCGACCGAGGCACCGCGACCAGAATCCGTGAACAACGCACCGCGACGAGCACTCGTCGTCCGAGGCGGCTGGGACGGCCACCAGCCGATCACCATCACCGACCTCTTCCTGCCGTTCCTCAAGGACCAGGGCTTCACCGTCGAGACCTCCGAGTCCCTCGACGTGTACGAGGACGCGGAACTCCTCGCGGCCACCGACCTGATCGTGCACTGCTGGACCATGGGCGAGATCACTCCGGAGCAGAGCGACGGGCTCGCCGCCGCCGTGCGCGCGGGCACCGGGCTCGCGGGCTGGCACGGCGGCATCGTCGACTCCTTCCGGGACGATGTCGGCTACCAGCTCCTGACCGGCGGGCAGTTCCTCATGCACCCGCCCGGCTTCCACGACCACGCCGTGCACCTGGTGCCCGAGCGCGCCGACCACCCGGTGCTGCGCGGACTGAGCGACTTCCGTGTCCACACGGAGCAGTACTGGCTGGCCACCGACCCGCTCATCGACGTCCTGGCGACGACGACCTTCGAACCCGACGACGTACGCGACCGGGCGGTCGTCATGCCCGCCGTGTGGACCAGGAACTGGGGCGCGGGCCGCGTGTTCGTGTCCGCCGTCGGACACAAGCCGGACGACTTCGACGTGCCCGAGGTGCGGGCGCTCACCGAGAGGGGACTGCTGTGGGCGAGCCGCTGAGGATCGGCATGGTCGGCGCGGGAAAGATCAGCGGGGCCTACCTCGACACGCTGGCCCGCCTCGACACCGTACGGCTCACCGCCGTCACCGACCTCGACCCCGACCGGGCGAAGGCGGCCGCCATGCAGGCACCCGGCGACGTGCACGTCGCCGGCTCCGTCGTCGACCTCGTGAGCAGGGAGGACGTGGACGCCGTCCTCAACCTCACCATCCCGGCGGCCCACGCGGGCGTCGCCCTGGTCGCGCTGTCGATGGGCAAGCACGTCTACGGCGAGAAGCCCCTCGCCGCCACCCGCGAAGAGGCCGAGTCGGTGCTCGCCGCCGCCCGGGCCGGTGGACTGCGGGTGGGCTGCGCCCCGGACACGGTTCTCGGCACCGGCACCCAGACCGCCCGCAAGGCCGTCGACGACGGACTCATCGGTACGCCGGTCGCGGCCACCGCGTTCATGGCATCGGCAGGGCCCGAAGACTGGCACCCCGACCCCGGCTTCTACTACCTTCCGGGCGGCGGCCCCCTCCTCGACATGGGCCCCTACTACCTCTCCGCCCTCGTCCACCTGCTCGGACCGGTCGTACGCGTCACCGGGGCCGCGTCCCGGCCCCGCGCCGAACGCGAGATCGGCAGCGGGCCCCGGGCCGGCACCCGCCTGCCTGTGGAGGTGGACACCCACGTCAGCGGCATCCTGGAACACGCCGGCGGAGCCCTCACCACCCTCGTCATGAGCTTCGACGTCCAGGCGGCCCGGCTGCCCCGCATCGAGGTCCACGGTACCGAGGGCTCGCTCTCCGTCCCCGACCCGAACTGGTTCGAGGGACTGGTCGAACTGAACAGGGGCGGCGACTGGGCCCCCCTTCCGATCTCCGCCGGATACCCGACAGGAGGACGCGGTACGGGACTTGCCGACATGGCCGAGGCGATCGCCGAGGGACGTCCGCATCGGGCATCGGCCGAACTCGCCCACCACGTACTGGATGTGATGCTCACCCTGCTGGACGCCGCCCACGGCGGCAGGTCCCTGCCGGTGGCCACGACGTGTGAGCGGCCCGAGCGCGTGGACCACCGCATCCTCTAGACCGGGGGGACGGGCGGCAGGAAGGCGTCGGCCTTCCTGCCGTCTTTTGCCATCTCGACTGTCATCCCAATTAATTGACGAAGATGTCCGTCAGTGGAATTGAATTCGCCTGACAATTCCCGGAGATGGCCTCGCGATCTGCGAGAAGAAGGAACGAGTGAGAGGCGTTGACTTGATAACACACATGGTTTTACATGGCGGTTACTGGCCGGACAGGAAGGGCTGCCGATGCATGACCGGAGAAAGTCCGGCGAAGAGCGCATAGCCGCATTTCTCAGCGAACGGCTCCACCCCGCGCTGTATCCGCAGCGACTGCCCATGGACGTCGGCGCCTGGCACATCCCCGGGGAACCGGTACCCGTCGGCGTCGCGCTGCGTGCCGACTACACGCCGTTCGCGGTGGGGGAGCCCTGGGGCAGCCCCTGGTCGACGACATGGTTCCGCACCAGCGCGAGCGTTCCGCAACGGTGGGCGGGCCACCGCGTCGAAGCCCTCATCGACCTCGGTGCCGACCCCGCCCGTACCAGCGGCCACCAGGCGGAGGCTCTCGTACACGACGAACACGGCATCCCGCTGCACGGCCTGCATCCGCGCACCGGTGCCGTTCCCGTCACGGCCTCCGCCCGCGGCGGCGAAACCGTCCGCCTCCTCGTCGAAGCCGCCGCCAACCCGTACATCGACGCGGCCACCGGCAGCGGAGTCCACTACGGCGATCCCGTCACCGCCGGGGACGCGCCGCTGTACCGCCTGTTGCGAGCGGACCTCGTCATACGCGACGACGACGTCTGGCACCTGCTGCACGACATGCGGACCCTCGACGGACTCATGCGCGCACTGCCCACCGCACACCCGCGCCGGCACGAGATACGGATGGCCCTGGAGCGCGCGGTCGACACCGTCGACCCGTACGCGGTCGCCCGGACCGCGGCGGCCGCCCGCCGTGTCCTCGCTCCCGTACTCGCCCACCGCGCGCACGCGTCGGCGCATGTGTTCGCGGGAGTCGGGCAAGCCCCCCTCGACTCCGGCGGTCTCTGGCCCACACGCGAGACGGTCCGTGGCTGCGCCCGTACCTTCAGCACGCTGGTCACACTCGCCGAGGAGTATCCCGCACTCGTCGTCGAGGCCTCGTCCGCCCAGCACTACGCCTGGATGCGGGACCAGCAGCCGCACGTCTTCGAGCGGCTACGCAAAGCCGTCGCCGACGGCAACTGGGCGCCCGCGGGCGGCACATGGGTGGAGCCCGACGTCGAACTGGCGGGCGGCGAGGCGCTGGTGCGTCAGTTCGTCCTCGGCCGCCGCTTCTTCCGCGACGAACTCGGCACCGACAGTGAAGGCGTCTGGCTCCCCGGGGCGAGAGGCGCTTCCGCCGCCTTCCCGCAGATCGCCGCCCTCGCGGGCGCGCGCTGGTTCCTGACCAGGCGCCCCGCCACCGACCACCCGACAGCGCCGCCCCACGACACCTTCCGCTGGGAGGGCATCGACGGCACCACGCTCCTCACCCACCTCGCACCCGATGCCGCGGCACTCACCGGCCCCGAACCCGCCCACACCGCGGCGGACTTCACCGACCCGGACGGCTCACCACGCCTCGCGACGCGTCATCCCGCCCAGTTCTTCCGCGAGACGCAGGACGAGCACCCGCATCCGCCCGTCTGGCGGGGAGCACTCGACCTCGCCCCGCACCGGGGCACGTACACCCGTCAGGCACGCACCAAGCGCGGCAACCGACGCAGCGAAGCCCTGCTGCACGAGGCGGAGCTGTGGTCGGCGACCGCCGCCGTGCGCCACGGCGTGCCCTACCCGTACGACGAACTCGACACCCTGTGGCGGCGCTTACTGCTCCAGCAGAGCCGACACATCCTGGCGGGTACCTCCATCGCATGGGTCCACGAGGACACCGAACACGAGCACCGAGACCTGCACCGCCGACTCGCCCGCCTGGTGCGGCGCGCGGTCGGCGAACCGGACGGCGCCACCGCGCTCAACGCCGCGCCGCACCCGCGCCGCGAGGTCCTCGTCCTCGCGTCTGGCACCGGCCCCGCGTCCGGGACGTCACAGGCCCTGCCCGACGGGCGCGTCGCGGTCCTGGCCGAGGCACCCGCCCTGGGCGCGGGAAGCACCGGCCTCTCCCTCGACGCCGGCACCGCACGCGTCACCGCGCACACCACGGTCGACGGCCAACACGTCATGGACAACGGCCTGTTGAGGGTGTGTGTGGATGTGGCGGGCCTGGTCAGCTCGGTCGTCGACCTGACCACCGGACGGGATGCCCTCGCCCCCGGTGCGGCGGGCAACGTCCTCCAACTCCTGCGGGACGAAGCCGCCCTGGACCTCGACTCCGGCGCCAGCCGCGACCTGAGCGCCGCCGAGCAGGTCGAACTACGGGCGTGCGGACCCCTGCTGGCGACGGTGCGCGTCCGACGCGGCACCGGACGCTCGACCTTCCTCCAGGATCTGACCCTCACCGCGGGGAGCCGCGCCCTGACGGTGGACACCGAAGTCGACTGGCGCGAGCGGGACACCGCCCTCAAACTGACCTGGCCGCTCGACGTGCACGCGGAACTCAGCCACTGCGACGTGCAGTTCGGGCACGTCGCCCACCCCACGCACAACCACGCCGACACGGCCCGTGAGGACGACGCCGCCCACCGCTGGATCCACGTCGGCGAGCACCGCTGGGGCGTGGCCCTGGCCGCCGACTCCACCTACGGCTACGACGTCGCCCGGCACCCTCGCGACGACGGCACCACCACCGTCGTACGCCACACATTGCTACGCGCCGCGAGAGGCCCGGACCCGCACGCCGACCGGGGCCTCCACCACTTCCGCCACACACTGCGCCCCGGCGCCACCCTCGGCGACGCGATCGCCGAGGGATACGCCCTCAACCTCCCGCTGCGACCCGGCCCGGACACGGGCCCGCAGGCGCCGCTCGTCCGCGTGGAGCACCCGGATGTCGTCGTCGAAACGGTGAAACTGGCCGACGACCGCAGCGGGGACGTCGTCGTACGGCTCTACGAGGCACGCGGCGGCCGGGCGCACGCCACTCTCGCCGTGGACTTCCCCGTCGAGGCGGTCCACGAGACCGACCTCCTGGAGGAACACCCCATGCCCCGCGCCCATCGGCACGGCCGTGTTCCGCTCACCCTGCGACCGTTCCAGATCCGCACGCTGCGGCTCCGGCGGGCCGGACACCGCCAGGAGGACAGCGGTGCCTGAACCGACTCCCGAAGCGGGCCTCGCACCCGAAACCCTTGCAGTGCTGCGCAGTTGGGCCGACAGCGGCGGCCCTCGCGCGACCCGCGCCCACGTCGTCCTGCTCGCCGAGGAAGGACTGCGTGACGCCGACATCGCCCGCCGTCTCGGCGTCTCACGGCAGACCGTCGGGAGCTGGCGCCATCGCTGGCAGAGCGCCGGACTGCCCGGCCTCCAGGAGCGCCCACGTACCGGCAGGCCCGCGGCGGTCGACGAGGCGGAGGTCATCACCCGAGCCCTGCTGGCCCCCGGAGGCAGCGGCGCCAGCCGGGCCATCGCCCGCGACCTCGGCCTCTCCCATGCGACGGTGGCATCGATCCGCCGCCGCTGGCAGCTCCCGCCCGACGAGTCACCCGCCCCGCACGTCCCGACCCGGCCACCGCTGCCCGGCGCCGACATCTGGGTCATGGGCCTGTACGTCGATCCGCTGCGCGCCGTTCTCCTCACGGGCACCCGGCCCCAGGCGCCGCGAGCCGCCCCGGCCGCGACAGTGATCGGCGAGGACGTGCTGGAGGGCGTGGACCGGGCGCTCTGCACACTCCGCGCGGCGACCACCACCGCGACCACCACCACCGCCACCGCGTCCGGGACCGAGCCCGACGACCGCCTGACGCTCCTCGCGTACCTGACCGATGCGGCCGAGCACCACCCGGACATCGCGCTGCACGCCGTAGTGCTGTGGGAGAAGGAGGCTTCCCCGGCGGTTCGGGAGCCACGCACCGCCGACACCCCCGTCACCTTCCACGAGCTGCCCGCCAGAACCACCTGGCGCGGCTTCCTGCGCGCCATGATCGCGCTCGACAGCACCAGCCACCCCGAGTCCTCCCGGCGTGTCTACCTCGACCTCGTGGCTGCCCTGGAACGGCACACGCAACTGCCGTCGGCCGAGCCCGCGCACTGGCTGCGCGAGAACGTCGCCGAGCATCTGCGCGCATCGCGGCGGACCGAACTGCCCTCCCACCCACCGTCGTTCAGCGGCGTCAACCAGATCGACCTGGGCTCGTTCAACGAGTGCGTGGTCATCGAATCCGTACGCCTCTCCGGCAGCATCACCCGCGGCGAGATAGCCCACCGCACCGGCCTCACCCAGCAGTCGGTCTCCCGGATCGCCCGCTCGCTCCTGGACCGCGGGATCCTCGCCGAGGACGCGCAGCGGCGCGCCACCTCCGGCAAGCCGCGCACCCCGGTCAGGCTCTGCGGCACGGCAGCGCACGCTCTGGGCCTGCACATCGACCCCGAACTGCTCACCGCCGTCGTCATCGACCTCGACGGCGCGATCGTGTGCACCTGTACCCGGCCGGTCAGCGCGGACATCGACCCCGGCGAGTTCGTCGCCCAGGTCGTCGCGCTCGGCCACGAGGCCTTGGAGAAGGCGCGGGGCGCCGTGCGCGAGGACGGGCTGCTCGGCGTGGGTGTGGCCGTACCGGGACCGGTGGACATCGCCTCCGGCACCGTGCTCAACCCGCCGCTCATGACGGCGTGGGAGGATCTGCCGCTGCTGTACCTCCTCAAGGACCACTTCCCGTGCCGGGTGCTCATCGAGAAGGACTCGCTCGCCGCGGCGGCGGGGGAGCGGTGGATCGGGCGTGACCGCAGGGCGCGGGACTTCGCGTACCTGTACCTGGGGACGGGCGTCGGCTCCGGGCTCTACCTCAACGGCGACCTGTACCGAGGGGTGAGCGCCAACGCCGGCGAGTTCGGGCAGCTGTGCGCGATCGCCCTGGGCCGGATGGCGGCCGACGGCCGCCCCGAGCTGCTGCCGGAGTGCAACCCACCAGTTTCCGTGGCGGACTTCGCCGCTCGGCTCGGCCTGCGCCCCGCGGGCGACGGCGGCAGTACCGCCGCCTACCGGGCCGTGGGCCGGGCCGCCGCCGCGGGCGACACGGCCGCGGTCACCGCCGTGCGGGAGGTGGCACGCGCGGTCGGAGGCGGCGCTCTCGGGCTCGTCGACCTGCTCGACATCGACCTGATCGTGCTCGGCGGCCCGTTCTTCACCGACGACGTCGCCGAGTTCTACCTCGACGAAATCAGCCGTACGGTCAACGAGTTCCCCACCGCTCGCCGACTGCGCCGCGTCGAGGTGGAACGCTCCGTGCTCAGCGCGGAGGCCGCGGCGGTGGGAGCGGCCTCCACGCTCTTCCACGCGGCTTTCACGCCGCGGCTGCGGGGCAGGGACCGCGCCTGATGCCCGGACTGGTTGCCCTCGTTGAACTCCTCCACTGGGCGGCCTTGGAATGAATCAGCCCCGTGCGGTGAGCCATTCGTCGTCGGACCAGACCGCGTTGGACGGGATCCGCTCTGCGTAGCCCGCATCCTTCTCCAGTCGCGCGCGGACACTCGCGTGCACATGAGCGCCCGGCGGCAGTTTGCGGCGCCGGTAGGTGAGCAGAGCCCAGATCCAGCCCATCCGGTGCACCTTCCCCCGCGCGTGCTCGGGCTCGAGACGCAGCTCGCGCGCGTACGCCCCGTTCTTCAGCAGGAGTTGCTCCTCGATGGCCCCGTCCACGATCCACTTGAGGGCGATCGTGGCGAGCCTGGGATCGTCGTCGAAGGTCCCACCGACGTCGGAGTGCACCCCCGCGAACCACACCTGCTCGACCGGGACCGCATCGGGCCGCTCCTTGTCATCGCGCCGGACGAGGTACTCGACGTAGGGCCTGCGCTTCTCGTCGATGGAGACCGCGTGGCGGACGCGTCGTACGTTCGGGACCTGGCGGGTGTACAGCCACCGCAGGTTCCAGCGCAGCAGACCGGCGGCCTTCACGGAGTCCCAGATCCCGAGGTAGGTGACGGGGATGCCGAAGCGCCCGTCGACCGCGTTGCTGAAGGCCTCCGCGAAACGGTGGAGTTGGTCCCAGTCGCGCCGGGTCCATTTCTTGTTCTTCGCGTACACGGAGATGGCGTACGGGACGAGGTTCTCCATGCCGGGTCGCATCAGGCCGACCGCCTTGAGCATGCCCACGAGCGCGCGGGCCGTGTACGCGCCGCGGCTGAAGCCGAAGACGTAGATGTGGTCGCCCGGTTGGTAGCGCTGCATCAGATACGTGTAGGCCTCGGCGAGGTTGGTCTTCATCCCGGAGCCGAAGGCGAGGCCGAGGAGCTTGGACACGCTCCGGCCGGCGGGAGTCCAGGCGCCCGCGGCGGAGAAGGTGCCGACGCCGGGGTCGTAATAGGCGATCTGGCGGGTGGGATCGGAGAGGTCCAGCATTTCGTAGAGCCGGACGACGTTGGTATTCCCTTTCGCCTTCAACTGATTGCCCGTGCCGTCCAGGCAGATGACGAGATTCTTCGCCATGAGGGGCCTCACGTTTCCGGACGCATTCCATACCAGGACAATTCCAATTTCCCGCAATATAATAGATGAAATGCTGTCCTTAGGGCAGTCTCCGGCGCACGCGGGTTCCGGAGGATCCATGGCCGGTTCGGTAATTCACCTCGATGAGCAGGCCGGCCCTCGGTGCACCCACGCACTGGTCATCGGCGTCGGCAAATACCCCCACCTCGCCGGTGGCGAGGCACCGGTCGCGGATTCCGACGGGATGCGGCAGCTCAGTTCGCCGCCCCTCTCCGCACGTGCCCTCGCGACCTGGCTCCTCTCCGAGTACCACGACCCCGGGCGACCGCTCGGCAGCCTCGCCCTGCTGCTGAGCGAGGAACAGTCGGCCCCGTTCGTGGATCCCCGCACCCAGGCCGCGCACGACGTCGACGACGCCACCATCGAGAACATCCTCACGGCGGTCACGCAGTGGTACGACCGCGGTGACAGCCACGTCGACAACCGGCTCGTCTTCTACTTCTGCGGACACGGCGTCTCGCAGGGCGACGACATGGCCCTGCTCGCCGCCGACATCTTCGCCGACCAGCACAACCCCCTCAACGGGGCACTGGACTTCGCCGGCCTGATGAACGGACTCAAACGCTGCAAGGCCACCCAGCAGGTGTTCTTCGTCGACGCCTGCCGGTCCAACTCCGATGTGCTCATCGAGAGTTCGGGCACACGGTTCGCGGGGCGGTCACCGCTCGGCGCCGGGACGCGTCCGCTCGACCTCCCGCGCCGCTTCCACATCCCGTACTACGCCACCCTGGCCGGGGACCGGTCGCACGCACGCCCCGGGCAGGTGAGCCTCTTCACGGAGGCGCTGCTCAAAAGCCTCGCTGGTGCGGCGAGCGACGATCCCGAGGGCGAATGGCGCGTCAACACCTCCCATCTCCTCGAAGCGATCGACCACTTCATGCACCAACCCGAGTTCGCCGGAGCGGTCGCGGGCGTCCAGGTCCCCTCGGTCGGCGAACTGCCCGTGTTCGTCCTCCACCAGCTGCCCGGCCCACCGGTCGTCCCCGTGTACGTGGGGTGCGCGTCCGCACGGGACAACGCCGAGGCCGAGTTCGTCTGCAGGGAGAACGGCCTTGAGCGGCTGCGCCGGGCGGCGGAGGACATCGACGACTCGGCCCCGGAGAGCGAGTGGGCCATCGAACTGCGCTTCGGGAACTACGACTTCGAGGCGAGACTCGGTGACCAGGACGTGCGGACCAAGTCCATCACCGTACGACCGGTGTTCCGTCGCGTACAGCTGGTGAAGCCATGAGTGCCGGCCTGAGAGTGACCGTCGCGCTGAGCCTCTACGAGTCGGACCTGCCCGATGGCGCGAAGGTCGTCGGCAACATCTACTCGGCCGAGGGCGGCGCCGCCCACCGCAACGTCCTCTTCCCCTGCGGGACTTCGGCGCCACCGACGCGGTACGAGGTCGGCCCAGGCCACTACACGGTGTCCGCCACACTGCCCTCCGGCGTCGTGCTGTCCAAGGACGCCGAAGTACGGGAGGGCGCCGACACCCATGTGACGCTGCACGCGGCGCCCTCGCCCTACGAATCGCACTCGTGGCAGTACCTCATGGGCAACATCGAGTCCTACGGGCCCTACCACGACGGCGAGGCGATCCCCGTTCCCCGTTCCCAGGGAGCGCGGTCCGGGGTCTGGGAGTGGGACTCGATCGTCGAACCGGGTCACTCGGCCTGGGTCGGCGACCCGAAGGTGAAGAGCTGGCAGTTCGCGTCGATGCTCAAGCTGACCGAGGAGCCTCCGACACGGTCGGCCGTGTTCGAGATCGCCCACTCCGCGCCCCACTCCATCGCCAGTCTCCATCTGGGCGACGCGGCCGCACGGCTCTACCGCTTCGGCGCGCAGGGCCCCGTCGACGAGGACGGCGAGCCCACCTTCGGCGGTGGGCCCATGGGCCCACGGCAGTTCCTGGTGGTCTCGCTGGCGGGCAGCGAGTACGTCGTCACGCTGCCGGCGCCGTGGGGTTCCGCGCAGATCGAGGTCATGGTCAACGAACGGCAGAGCCCGACCGGCAGCGCGGTCTCCGTGACCGTGCGCGACAGCCGCGTCGGACCCGCCCTTGGGTACATGGCCCGCGGCGCCTTCGACTCGGCGGCCACCCTGGTCAGGGACGCGGAGACCATGCTCTACGGCAAGGGCAGGATGCCGAACCCGCTCGCGGCGGTGGCCGGCGCGTACGTCCTGGTCGGCAGCGAGCTGACCGAGCGACCGCACCGCTGGGATCCGTGGCTCGCCCGGCTGCGGCACGAGTTCGACTGGATGAGCGACGGCTCCCTGCTGTGGGCCATGCGCCATCTGCGCCGGGCGCACAGCGAGGCGGAGCGGCAGGCGGCCCGCGACGCGCTCATCGAGGCCTTCGACCGCGGAGTTCCCGTCTTCACCCTCGGCCTGAGCCGCCTCATCCACGGGCTGTCGGAGTTCCCCGACGACCCGGCGTGCGCCGACCGGCTCGAGCAGGCCCGTCGCCTGTCCTGGCGCGTCGACATGCGCGAGCCGTTCGTGGTCGTCGCACTGCACGGGAAGCCGCAATGACGGCCCGGTACGGGAGACAGCCGATACGGATGACAGCCGAGTGAGATGACAGCCCGATACGGAAGAGGGAGGCCGCGATGATTCGGTTCACCATGGGGCCCGGCGAGGACGGTGACTGCCTGCTCCTGGAATACGGCGACGACACCTTCATCCGCCGGATCCTCGTCGACGGCGGCCGCTCGGGCACGTATCCGCTGGTGAAGCCCACTCTCGCCGGGCTGGACGGCCTGGTCGACGTCCTCGTCGTCACGCATGTCGACCAGGACCACATTCTGGGAGTGCTCGCCCTGCTGGAGGACGCCGACCGACCGGTGGAGTTCGGCGACGTGTGGTTCAACGGCTTCGACCATCTCCTCGACACCGAGGGGTTCGGCGCCCAGGACGGCGAGAAACTCACCAGCCTGCTCCTGGAGCAGAAGGTGCCGTGGAACGACTCCTTCGGCGGGCGCAGTGTCGAAGTGGGGCGGGAGCTCGCGTGGTTCGACGACGGTTCCACGATGGACGTGCTCTCACCGGACCGCGCGCAACTGGAGCGGCTGGCGCCGGCGTGGGTCAAGGAGTGCGCCAAGAACGGTCTGATCCCGGGCCGCGACCCGGACGAGATCCCCCCGGTCCCCGGCTTCGAGCACTTCGGCGGGGTGAACGTGGACCAGCTTGCCGCGTCGGTGTTCAAGCCGGACACGTCGAAGACGAACATCAGCAGCATCGGCTTGCTCTTCGAGTTCGAGGACAAGCGGGTCGTCCTCACCGGCGACGCCGACGACCGCCGGCTCGTGGCGTCGATACGGCCCTTGGCCGAGGCGGAGGGTGGCCGCTTCCACGTCGACGTCCTCAAGGTCGCCCACCACGGCAGCGACCACAACCTCTCCAACGAACTGCTCGACCTCATCGACTGCGACCGCTACCTCATATCGACGAGCGGCGCACGGCACGACCATCCCAACGAGATCGCCATCGCCCGCATCCTGAAACACGGCGGCGCCGAGAAGGAGCTCGTCTTCAACTACCGTGACCGGGCGGCGATCTGGGACGACGCCAGGCTCAAGGACCGCTTCGGCTACACGGTGACGGCACCGGACCGGGACGCGGAGGACGGGTTCATCGGCTTCGAACTCTGAACGCCCTGACCTACGCGGACGAGTCCCGGTATCCGCGCAGCTTCCGGTAGAGCGTCGCCCGGCCGATCCCCAACGCGGCCGCCGTACGCGCCTTGTTGCCGCCGTGGCGACGCAGCGCCTCCAGGATGGCGGTGCGCTCGGCATGCTCCATCGGGCTGAGCCGCCGCGTCGCGGGACCTTCCCGGACGGGGTCCGGCAGTTCGGCACGCCGGACCGGGCCCACCGTCCGACGGTCCTCCGCCAACGCCCGTACAAGATGGGCGAGTTCAGTGACATTGCCGGGCCACGGATGCTGCTCCAGGGCTCGCAGCGCGTCGAGGGTCCAGGTGAGCGGAGGCTGCCCCGGAGCGGGCCTCGGAGCCAGGGCCGCGAGCAACTCCCGGATGTCCTCCGGGCGTTCACGCAAGGCCGGCAGGGCGACCCCGCGGGCGGCCAGGGTGTCCAGGAGCCGCTGGAGGCACGGGCCGGCAGGCGGTCCGGGGGTGTAGGTGACCAGCAGGGGCGCGCCCGGGTGCTCGTGGAGCAGGGAGTTGAGGGCGGCGACGTCCGGCTGGGCAAGGCGCTCGGCATGCCGCAGCAGAAGAGGCCGACCGTCCGCCAACTCCTGGTACCCGGAGTCGATTTCACCCTCCGCCGCATCCACGACCAGCGGCGCGAACCCCCCGAGCAACTCCCGAGCCAGCGTGGTCTTCCCCGTCCCGCGCTCGCCGGTCAACAGCAGCGGCTCCCGCGACCGGGCAAGCTCCGTGGCCCGCCCCACAGCCAGCCGCCAGGGGCCGGAACGCCCGGCGAGCGGGATCGCCGCGCGAGGCACGACCGGCATGGCCCCGGCGCCGACCGGCTCGAGCACGGCGAGCAGCCCGATGATGGAACCCAGGTGACGCACGGGAGTGAACCGTGCGATGCAGCCCGAGCCGTCGGGGAGTTCGACGACGTAGGACGGGGAGGGCGTGCTTTGCGGTGGGTTTGCGTCGGGCGTTTCGGGGGGCGTGGCGTGCGGGAGGGGTGTGCCGTGCGGTGCCGAGAGCGAGGCCGGGAGGGGTGTGTCGCCCGGTGCGGAGGGCGCGGCGTGCTGGAGGCCCGTGCCGTGCGGCTCGGAGAGCGAGGCCCGCAGGAGCCGCGTGTCGTGCGGTGCGGAGGGTGTGCCTGGCCGGAGCCGCGTGTCGTGCGGCTCGGAGGGCGCGCCCTGTCCGAGCCTCAGCCCCGTGTCGTCGTGCGGCTCGCAAGGCGCACCCCGCCCGAGTCCCAGCCCCGTCTCGTACGACTCCGACGCCGCCTCCTGCCGAAGCACCGCCCCCGCGCCCCGCTCCAGCACCTCCAGCCCCTCCGGTGACAGCAGTCGTGCCGCCGCTTCGCTGACCAGCCGGTTCCGCCCGTCGAGGGCGACCACCGCGGGCGCCGGACCGCGGGTCGCGCTGAGGTACGCGTCCAGGAGCACGCGCTCAACCGCCCGCGTCCGTGCGAGGAGTTCGGCCTCCACCGCCGCGGCGGCGGCCTCGGCGAGTGCCGCTCCGGGATGCGGTGAGCACTCCGCGCACAGCCCGGAGGCGACGGTCACCGTGCCCAGCACCTGCCCGGTCTCGGGGGCCAGCACCGGCACGCTCACCGCGGACACGTCCTGCCACAGGTCGAGGAAGTGCTCGGGGCCGTGCACCTCGGCGCGACGCCGGGTGCGCAGGGCGAGGGCCGCGCTATTGTGCCCCACCTCCCGCTCGGACAGGTCGTTGCACGGCTGGTCCCCGGGCGCGCTCCCGGCCGCCCACAGCACCCGCAGCCGCTCGTCGGTGAGGGCGAGGGACGAGCGCCCGGTGTCGAGGGCGGGGGCGAGCCGCTCGAGGACGGGACGGGCCGCGGCCAGCAGGGCCGACTCCGCCCGCGCGCCAGCCGGGAACTCGGCGGGTTCCTTCAAGTCGTGCGGTACACCGAAGAACCGGGCGCGCCGCCAGGCCGCGACGATCTCGTCCGGCACTCCGTCGGGCAGCGGGCGCCCCGTCAGAAACCGCTCACGCGCCTGGCGCAGCGGCGCGAGAGTGGAGAGGGCGGGGGAGTGCTCGGCGATGCTCACGACGCCTCTCACCGTATCGGGCGTATGGCGGAAGCGGACCGCCACCCCGGGGCGGCACCTGTGACCTGGGGCGGCGCCCGCTGTCTCGAAATGAGACACCCGTACCCCCATCCCGCACCCCATGATCAAGAGTGGCCCGTGCTCGTTCCCACCCCCAGGAGCCTCTCCCGTGCACACCGTCGAGACCGAAGTACTCATCGTCGGGAGTGGCCCCGCGGGCGCCTCGGCCGCGCTGGCCCTGAGCACGTACGGCGTACCCAACATCGTCGCCACCCGCTACGCGCGCCTCGCCGAGACCCCCCGCGCGCACATCACCAACCAGCGCACGATGGAGGTGCTCCGCGACCTCGGCGTGGAGCAGGAAGTCGTCGCGCAGGCCACCCCGCAGCACCTGATGGGCAACACCACCTTCTGCACCAGCCTCGCGGGCGAGGAGCTGGGCCGCGTCCGCTCCTGGGGCAACGACCCGCTCGTCCAGGCGGCGCACGAACTCGCCAGCCCGACTCGCATGTGCGACATGCCGCAGCACCTCATGGAACCGGTGATCGTCGACGCGGCGGTCGCCCGCGGCACCTCGTTGCGCTTCGAGACCGAGTACCTCTCGCACACCCAGGACGCCGACGGCGTGACGGCCACCGTCCGCGACCGGCTGCGCGGGGACACGTACGAGATCCGCGCCAAGTACCTGATCGGTGCCGACGGCGGCCGTTCCAAGGTCGCTGAGGACGCGGGCCTGCCGATGGGCGGTCAGATGGGGGTCGCGGGCAGCATCAACATCGTCTTCGACGCCGATCTCACGAAGTACACCGCTCACCGGCCCTCCACCCTCTACTGGGTGCTGGCTCCCGGCGCCACCGTCGGCGGCATCGGCGCGGGCCTGGTCCGCAACGTCCGCCCGTGGAACGAGTGGATGATCGTCTGGGGGTACGACGTCACGGCGGGCGCCCCCGACCTGACCACCGAGTACGCCGAGTCGGTCGTCCGGCAGCTCGTCGGCGACGACGACATCCCGGTGACCATCAAGTCGTCCTCGGCGTGGACGGTCAACGAGATGTACGCGGAGACCTACTCCAACGGCCGCGTCTTCTGCGCCGGCGACGCCACGCACCGCCACCCGCCGTCCAACGGCCTCGGCTCCAACACCTCGATCCAGGACGCGTACAACCTGGCCTGGAAGCTCAAGCTGGTCCTCACCGGCACGGCGGCGCCGAAACTGCTCGACACGTACACCGCCGAGCGCGCTCCGGTCGGCAAGCAGATCGTCACCCGCGCCAACAAGTCCATCGGCGAGACCGCCCCCATCTTCGAGGCCCTCGACGGGCTCTCCCCGCAGACCCCCGAGCAGCTGTGGGCCAACATCGACGCCCGCAAGGACGCCACCGAGGCCGCGGCCAAGCAGCGGCAGGCGCTGCGCGAGGCGATCGCCTTCAAGGTGTACGAGTTCAACGCGCACGGCGTCGACCTCAACCAGCGCTACACGTCCGACGCGATCGTCCCCGACGGCTCGCAGGATCCCGGCTTCGAACGCGACCCGGAGCTGTACCACCAGCCCTCCACCCGCCCCGGCGCCAAGCTCCCGCACGCCTGGATCACCTCCGGGACCCGCACCCTGTCCACCCTCGACACGGTGGGCCGAGGCCGTTTCACCCTCGTCACGGGCATCGGCGGCGAGGACTGGGTGCGCGCGGCCGAGGCACAGGACCTCGACATCGCCACCGTCGTCGTCGGTCCCGGGCAGGAGTACGAGGACCCGTACGGCGACTGGGCGCGGCTGAGCGAGATCTCCGACGCGGGCGCCCTCCTCGTACGGCCGGACGGGTATGTGGCCTTCCGGCACACGGCCGCGTCCGAGGACGCCGAGCGGTTGCTGTCGGCGGCGTTGCGACGGATCCTCGGACATGCCTGAGGGTTCAGAGGACTTGTCCGATGGGACCGACTTGTCCGATGAGACCGTCGGACATGCCTGACGGGACCAGGGGAGTGGAATGACCACCGAATACACGGCCGACCTCACCGGCGAGGTCGTCGACAGCCTGCAGCGGACGGCCGACCCCCGGGTGCGCGAGCTTCTGAGCGCGCTCACCCGGCACCTCCACGCCTTCGTACGTGAGACGGAGCCGACGATGGAGGAGTGGGAGCGCGCCATCGGCTTCCTGACGGCGACCGGGCAGATGTGCACCGACACCCGGCAGGAGTTCATCCTCCTCTCCGACGTGCTCGGTGTCTCGATGCTCGTGGAGACCATCAACGGCCACCGCGATCCGGGAGCCACCGAGTCGACCGTCCTCGGTCCCTTCCACATGACCGAGTCGCCGGTCCGTGAACTCGGCGCGAACATCGACCTGGTGGGCACCGGCGAGCCGTGCGTGGTCAGCGGCCGGGTGCTGTCGGCGGACGGCACCCCGATCCCCAGTGCGGTACTCGACGTCTGGCAGGCCGACCCCGAGGGCTACTACGACGTGCAGAGGCCGGACGTCCAACCGGCGGGGAACGGACGGGGACTCTTCACGGCGGACGCCGAGGGCCGCTTCTGGTTCCGCAGCTGTGTGCCGAGCCCGTACCCGATCCCGACCGACGGCCCGGTCGGCGAGCTCCTGAAAGCGACCGACCGCCATCCCTACCGCCCCGCCCACATCCACTTCATCGCCTCGGCCGAGGGCCACACCCCCGTCACCACGCACATCTTCGTGGCGGGCAGCGAATACCTCGACTCCGACGCGGTGTTCGCCGTCAAGCAGAGCCTGATCCAGGACTTCGCCGACACCGACGACCCTTCCCTGGCACGGGAGTTCGGCGTCCCGAACCCCTTCCGCCACGCGCGCTTCGACCTCGTACTGGAGCCGTCATGACCACCGCGCTCGACTTCTCCTACGAGAGCCGGCCCGCCCGGGTCGTCTTCCGGCCCGGCGCGGCGGTGTCCGCGACACCGGGCGAGGTCGCGCGGCTCGGGCTGCACCGGGTCCTTGTGGTGTGCGGCAGCCGGGGCTCGGCGGTCGCTCGCGCGGTCGCGGACGCGCTGGGCGACTCCTGCGCCGGGCTGCACGCCGAGGCCCGTATGCACGTACCCGTGGAGGTCGCCGACCGGGCCGTCGAGGTGGCGCGGGCTGTCGGCGCCGACGGATGTGTCGCGGTCGGCGGCGGCTCGGCGATCGGCCTCGGCAAGGCGATCGCCCTGCGTACGGGGCTGCCGCTGATCGCCGTTCCCTCCACCTACTCCGGCTCCGAGATGACCCCCGTCTGGGGCCTCACCGAGCACGGCGCCAAACGCACCGGACGCGACCCCGTCGTCCAGCCCCGCACCGTCGTCTACGACCCCGAGCTCACCCTCGCGCTCCCCGTCCCGCTCTCCGTCACCAGCGGCGTCAACGCGCTCGCGCACGCCGTCGAAGCCCTGTACGCGCCCGACGCCTCGCCCCTCGTCTCGCTGATGGCGGAGGAGGGCGTACGGGCGATGGCCGGGGCACTTCCCCTGGTGGCCGCCGCCCCCGACGACCTCGACGCGCGCGGCCGCGCCCTGTACGGCGCCTGGCTCTGCGGAGCCTGTCTGGGCGCCACCACCATGGGCCTGCACCACAAGCTGTGCCATGTGCTCGGCGGCACCTTCGGCCTGCCGCACGCCGAGACCCACACGGTGGTCCTCCCGTACGCCCTCGCGTACAACGCCTCCGCCGCTCCTGAGGCGATCAAGGCCCTGTCCCGCGCCCTGGCCACCGACGACGTCCCCCGCACGCTTCGCGACCTGGCCGGAAACCTCGGCGCTCCCCGCACACTCGCTGAACTCGGCCTGAAAGAAGCCGACTTGGCGGTCGCCGCCGCACAGGCCACCGCGGCCGCGTACCCCAACCCCCGTGAGGTCACCGCGAGCGGTGTACTCGGTCTGCTGACGGCGGCGTACGAAGGCTGGGAACCCCGGAGCGACGCCGTCCAGTAGTGGCCTCCGCTGTCTCAGGATGAGACACCCGAGACCTCGCGACGTGCTTCAGGATCGCAAATGGGCCGTGACCTCCACGCCCGCCCGGCTCGTCGTGTGCGCCTCTGGTGACCGCGAACACGCCTCGGCGGTCACGCGCACGGCCCTGAACATTCGCGAAGAAAGGTGAACACCATGGCCCTCGCTCTGCTCAGGCGCCTGCGATCCAAGGGTGCCTCCGCCGACGCGGCGGGCCTCTCGCTCCCTCTCCCGCAGGGTGCCGGCGCGCTCGGCCGCGAGGTGCTCGACCCCATGGGTGCGGCCATGGGAGCGGCCGAGGTGACGGTCACCGCGATGGACTCGCACCGCGTCGTGGCCCGCGGTATCACCGACCCCTACGGCTTCTTCCTCGCGGCGCTGCCGCCCGGCCGCTACAGCCTGATGATCGCGGCCGAGGGGCTGCAACCGCACCGCGAGACGGTGGACGTCGAGGCCGGAGCGGCGACCCCCACGCAGCGGATCTGGCTGCAGACCGCCCGCGTCCTGGAACTGCCGGTATCCGGTACCTGGCTCTTCGACCCGCCCCACACGGCGATCCGCTTCATCGCCAAGCACGTCGGCATGGCCAACGTCCACGGCCGTTTCGAACGCTTCGACGGCGGTATCCGGATCGCCCCCGACATGGCCGACTCCCGGGTCCAGGTCCGCATCCACGCGTCGAGCATCACGACCGGGAACGTGACCCGCGACAACCACTTGCGTTCCGCCGACTTCCTCGACGTCGAGAGGTTCCCGTACATCGAGTTCAGCAGCACGCGCTTCGCCTATCGCGGCGGCAGCAAGTGGACCCTGCAGGGCTCGCTGACGATGCACGGAGTGAGCCGTTCCGTGGCACTCGACACGACCTACCTCGGCACGGTCAACGGCGGCTACGGCGAGGAGTTGCGCTGCGCGGCCCTGGCCAAGGCGGAACTGCACCGGGAGGACTACACGCTCAACTGGCGTTCCATGCTGGCGCGTGGCATCGCGGTGGTCGGTCCGACGGTCCAACTGGAGCTGGATGTACAGGCGATGTACCGGACGCATGACACGCCTACGCCGCCGGAGTAGTGGATCCAGGGGTCCTTCGACGGAGCACACGCTCCTGTCCTCCAACACACCGTCCCGCTGGGCAGGTTGCCCCGGGAGTGCGCGCTCACAGCCGGCGCGGGCTGGTAACTCACCTGTGCCCGCTGATTGGTCGACATGGATTAGTTGACCTTTCATCGCTCTGACACCTCCAGACTCTGGAGTTTTCGACCGAGCGCCGGGAAGCTGATCCGAGCATGTCAATGCGACCGCTCGAACAGCCCCCACCCCGCGGTCGATCAGGAGGACGCAGTGAAGAAAAATTCGCGCATCGGCAAGGTTTCGATCGTCTTCGGAAGCGCCGTCGCGCTGGTCGTCGCCTTTCCGGGTATCGCCCTCGCCGACCCGCCTTCGGCCCTGCCGGCCAACGCGAACGGACTGGAGCAGACGTTCCAGCCCGCCTATGACTACGACACCGATGGCTGCTACCCCACTCCGGCCATCGGCCCCGACGGGACCCTCAACGGCGGCCTGAACCCGACCGGGGCTCTCAACGGCTCGTGCCGCGACTCATGGGACCTGGACAACACCAACGGGTACTCGCGCCAGAAGTGCAACAACGGCTGGTGCGCGATCATGTACGGCCTCTACTTCGAGAAGGACCAGGCCGTGGCCGGCAGCAGCCTCGGCGGGCACCGCCACGACTGGGAGCACGTCGTGGTGTGGACGCAGGACAACGTGGCCAAGTACGTCTCCACCTCCGCCCACGGCGACTTCAATACCTACAGCAGCGACCAGATCCGCTGGGACGGCACGCACCCCAAGATCGTGTACCACAAGGACGGGATCAGCACCCACTGCTTCCGCCCCGCGAACTCCAACGACGAGCCGCCGGAGAACCACCAGCACACCTGGCAGTTCCCCCGGCTGGTCGGCTGGGACGGCTACCCCGCGGGCGTGCGCGACAAGCTGACCTCGGCCAACTGGGGCAGCGCCGTCTTCGGCCTCAAGGACGGCAACTTCAACTACCACCTGGAGCAGGCGGAGCCCTCCGGTATCCCGTTCGACTCGAACGCGTGACGAGTGGACCCCGGGGGCTGAACGACGCCTCAATCGTCTCCGGGGTCCACATGCCGCCCTCCCTGTAAGGGGCCGTGACCGCCCGTGCAAGTCCGGCCACTCCGGTGCGGTAGGGTTTACCTGCATGAACACGGGGTCACCCCCGGGTGAAACGCATCGGGACGTGGCGCAGCTTGGTAGCGCACTTGACTGGGGGTCAAGGGGTCGCAGGTTCAAATCCTGTCGTCCCGACGGTGCGAAGGGTCTTCGCGGGCGAGAGCCTGTGGGGGCCCTTTTCGTATTGGGTCGTTTCCGATCGTCGGGTTGAGCACGCCGCTCATAGGCGCCTCTACTCGGAGGTCGGCGAAGACCTGATCGGGTTTCTGTGGGGCTGGGACCGCTCGCTGCGTGCTGGGGACCACCCGGAGACCACCCGGTACGACTATCTGCTGCTGACGCCGATACCGATGGTGCGGCCCACACCGGCGACCAGGGCGAGCGAGCGGCGCGAAGGGCCTGCCAGGCGGACTGGCCTTGATCGCTGCTCGTCGTCGCGAAGCGTCACTGGTGTGGTGTGGTGAGGATGCCGCGCGAGAGAGCGATGGTGACGGCCGCGGTGCGGTCGTTGACTCCCAGCTTGACGAACGTTCGCAGTAGGTGCGTCTTCACCGTCGCTTCGCCGATGTACAGCTGTCGGCCGATCTCGCTGTTGGACAGACCTCGCGCGACGAGGCCGAGTACCTGAACCTCGCGGGGGGTCAACTGCTCTCCGGCCGGTGCCTGCATGTGGGTCACCAGCCGGGCGGCTACCAGTGGGGCGAGGACGGTTTCGCCGCGGGCGGCCGCCCGTATCGCGTCGGTGAGGGTACCGATCGGCGTGTCCTTGAGCAGGTAACCGGTGGCGCCGGCCTCGATCGCCGGCAGGATGTCGGCGTCACCTTCGTAGGTGGTCAGCACGAGCACGCGAATGCCGGGGTGCTCCTGGCGGATGCGCGCCGTCGCGGTGGCGCCATCGGTGCCCGGCATCCGCAGATCCATCAGGATGACGTCCGGGCGCGTCGCGGCGGCGAGGACGATCGCCTCGTCGCCGGAGCCTGCCTCTCCAACGACGCGCAGGTCGTCGTAGGCCTCAAGCATGCCGCGGAGGCCGAAGCGTACGACGGGATGGTCATCGACGATCAGGATGTGGATAGTCATCGAGCCGGTTCCGCCCGCTCAGTGGTCGGGTGTGGAGCTGAGATCAGGCACAGGCTGCAGGCTACGCGCCGACTGCTCGGCCGGGGCCAGCGGCAGCTCGACTCGTACCGTGGTGCCCTGGCCAGGAGCTGATCGCACCGCGCAGGTCCCGCCGAGGCCGGTGGCGCGGGTGCCAATGCCGAGCAGTCCGTATCCACCGCGGACGGTGGCCGGGTCGAAGCCCTGACCGTCATCGGTCACGGCCAGCGCCATGAGGCCGTCGTCGTGGCGTAGTTCAATCTGCACCGTTGTGGCGTCGGCGTGCTTGCTTACGTTGGCCAGGGCTTCCTGCGCGGTGCGCAGCAGGGCGATGTCGGTGCCTGTCGGTGCGCCGGACCGCTCGCCGAAGATCGACACCTCGACGTGCGTACCCGTATCGCGGGTATGGCGGGCGGCCAGCCGGTCCAGTGCATCCGCGAGGCTCCGGCCGGTCAGGTCGACCGGGGTCAAGGCGGCGATCAGCGAGCGTGCCTCGGCGAGGTTCTCGCGGGCGGTCTGTTCAAGGATGTCGAGCTGGCTGTCGGCGGCCGCCGGATCCCGGTGCAGGGTCGTCCGTGCGACTTGGGCGAGCATGAGGATGCTGGTGAAGCCCTGTGCCAGGGTGTCGTGGATCTCGGCGGCCAGGCGTTCGCGTTCGGCATGGACGCCCGCCTGGTGGCCCGCGCGTTCCAGCGCGGCCCGTGTCCGGGTCAGTTCTTCGATCAGCGCGGCCCGTTTGCGGTTCTGCTCGCGGATGCCGGTCAGATAGGCGCCCACGAGGATCGTCACGGTCATGGGTACCAGAACGGTCACGCCGATCATCGCCAGCGTGTAGCGGCCGACTCCGACCGGCGCCAGCATGGCCCAGGCGAGCTCGGCGTAGAGGATAAGGAGCAGCGGTATGCGTACCCGCCACCTCGCGACCATCACGAACAGCTGTGGGCCGAGCGCGAACAGCAGCGCGCCACTGATCGGGGCGATGGCGAGCAGCAGTGGGAAGGCGACCGCCAGGACTGCGAAATAGGCCGCACCCCAACGCTCGTCGCGGTTTTCCATAGCCAGCGGAGCGACCAGGGCGTACCAGGCGACGATGACGGCGAGCGTGCCGAGGGCAAGCAGGCGTTGTCCGAGCGCCACGGTGACGTCGGCCGCTATGGCGACGCCAAGGGGTATCGCGACGGCGCCGATGAGGACATGCCATCCGACGCGGTAGCGGTACCCGAAGTCGACGGTGCTGCGCGCTGTCACGTCCCGCCCACCTTCAGCCGCCGAGATCTGCCCGCCAGTTTACGGGCGCTCACACCCAGAGTGCCCGACCCGGCGCCGAGGAACGTCCACGCACCGGTGGGGCCGCGCGTACGTCGATCGGTTGACAACGGGGTCCAACCAAGCGTTGTTCCGGTCGCGGCCACCGAACCGTCAGGCTCTTAACCGAGAACCTCGGCTCCACACCTGGAGGTACCCCATGAAGAAGAACTGGTTCGTCCTCGTCCTCGGTGCACTGCTGGTCCTTTTCGGCGCGGGCTGGACCTTGCAGGGCCTCGACGTCATGAAGGGCTCAGCGATGAGCGGCGTGACGCTGTGGGCGGTCGTCGGACCGATCGTGGTGGTCGTCGGCCTGGCCCTGCTTGGCGTCGGCATCTCCCGGCGACGCCGGGTCAGCCGATAAGCGTCCACCAACTGTCCGATACCGACTTGGAGACTCCGATGACAGGACGACCGGCACCGGTGAAACCGCCCAAGCAGTGGTACGGCGAGCTTGCCGGCGTCGCGGCCACCGCGCTCGCCCTGGGCGTCGGTGAGCTGGTGGCAGCCGCGACGGGCGGGCCCTCAGCACCCCTCGTGGCAGTGGGCGGTGTCGCCGTGGACGCCGCGCCGACTCCGGTCAAGGAGTTCGCGGTCACGCTGTTCTACACGTACGACAAGCTGGCGCTGCAGGCGGGAATCGTGCTGGTGTTGGCGGTCTTCGCCGCGTTCATCGGTGCACTGGCCATGCGTCGGCTCGTATACGGGCTGGCCGGCGTCGCGGTGTTCGGGATGATCGGCGTACTCGCGTCAGCCACCCGGGCCAGCGCCACGTGGGCGTACCCGCTGCCGACGGTGGTTGGTGCACTGGCCGCCGCAGGCCTTCTGGTGCTGCTGCGTCGCACCCTGCCGCGCCGCGCTGCGGTATCGGCACCAGACCTGGGGGACACCGGCCCGGACACGAACGTGGTGGCGCAGGAAGCCCCCACCCCTGTGGAGGGCGCCCGTTCGCCGTCGTCGGATGCCGACATGTCGGTGATGGACGGTGCAGGACAGCCCCCGGGCCGGCGACGGTTTCTCGCGCTGGCGGTCGGGGCTATCGGTGCGGCCGCGGTGGCCGTACCGGGCGGACGCCGGCTCTGGGCACAGCGCGTGGCCGCGGCCCGGGCCGCGGTGGTACTTCCGTCCCCGTCGAGCCCGGCACCGCCATTGCCCGCCAAGGTCTCCGTCGGCGTGCCCGGAGCGGAGTCGTTCGTGACCAGGAACGCGGACTTCTACCGGATCGACACCGCTTTGACGGTGCCACAGATGGAACCGAAGGACTGGCGACTGAGGGTTCATGGCCGGGTGAAACGGCCGCTGACGCTGACGTACGAGCAGTTGCTGGCACGGCCGATGGTGGAGCGGTACATCACGCTGGCGTGTGTATCCAATGAGGTCGGTGGTGAGTTGGTCGGTAACGCGCGATGGTTGGGGGTACCGATCAAGGATCTGCTGGATGAAGTCGAGCCGGACGGCGGGGCGGATCAGGTGGTGAGCCGTTCCGTGGACGGCTACACGGCCGGAACGCCGACGGCAGCGTTGCGTGACGGGCGGGACGCGTTGCTGGCGGTCGGAATGAACGGGGAGCCACTGCCGGTCGAGCACGGGTTCCCGGTCCGGATGGTGGTGCCCGGACTGTACGGATACGTATCCGCGACGAAGTGGTTGACGGAGCTGGAGCTGAGTCGTTTCTCGGACTTCAGCGCCTATTGGGTACGGCGGGATTACGCGGCGCTGGCTCCGGTGAAGACGCAGTCGCGGATTGACACACCGGCCGCGGGCAAGCGTCTGGAGCAAGGTCTGGTGATGGTGGCCGGGGTGGCGTGGGCGCAGCATCGTGGGGTGTCCGCGGTGGAGGTCCGCGTGGATGACGGGCCATGGCAGCAGGCACAGCTCGCGGCGGTGCCGTCGGTGGACACATGGCGGCAATGGAGCTGGCCGTGGCAGGCGACGCCCGGCAAGCATCGCCTGCAAGTACGCGCCACTGACAACACCGGCCAGGTACAGACAGGACGGGTGCACAAGCCGTTGCCTGACGGGGCAACAGGCCGGCACACGATTGAGCTCACGGTTACCTGAGCATTTCCCGCCGGGCGCCGATGACTCAGTGTGCAAGGACCGTGCAGATGTGCTGACTTGCCGACTCTCGCTTGAAGCGCGCCGATGGAGGCACCAGAGCTCGCAGTGGCTCCACAACTGGGGGTCAAGGGGTCGCAGGTTCAAATCCTGTCGTCCCGACCAGCTTTGTTGCAGGTCGGAGGCCGTTCTCTCATCTATGAGAGGGCGGCTTTTTGCGTTCCCGGCGGGGCGGGGGAGCCGAGCCGGTTGGGGGCCTGCCCGACCGGGTGAGCGGCTTGCCCAGCTGTCCGGTCCGCTCCGGCGAAAGTGCCTGCCTACGGTTTCACGCGGGTGGAGCGCACGCTCTGGCGCATGACCAGGTGCGTGCCCAGCATGACGTTCTGGTCGCTGTACATCGGGTCGTCGCGGTGTAGCGCCATCCGGACGGCGGCGCGGCCCAGTTCGTCGAAGGGCACGTGCACCGAGTTCAGCGGCAGGGGAAGATCGGCGGAGATCGCCTCGTCGTTGTAGCCGATGAGCGACAGGTCGTCCGGGAGTGTCAGACCGCCTTCACGGGCGGCGGTCATCGCGCCGGCCGCGAGGTAGTCGTCGAAACAGAAGGCCGCGGTGTACGGCAGGCGCCCGGCGGCCAGATGGGACCGCACGGTCTCATAGCCGAACGTCCGGTCGGCCCCTCCGATGTGGAGGAGGCCCGGATCCGGAGTGATGCCGTGGTCCTCGTGGGCGCGCCGGTAACCGGCGATCCGCAGATCGGTCGTGGTGTGGTCACGCGGGCCGCCGAGGAGGGCGATGCGCCGGTGGCCGAGGGACAGCAGGTGGCTGACGGCCGCGTGGGCGCCGCCTTCATGGTCATAGTTCACGACCGTGATCGGCAGGTCAGGTGCCGGGGCGGGCCGTCCGCAGAGCACCAGCCTGGAGCCGCTGGCGTCGAGGATCCGGGCGAAGCGGGCGATCCGCTCCGCGTAGTGGGGTGTCACGACGGTCCCGCCGATGAGCACGACCGCCTCGGTGTTGTGCTGGCGCAGCGTCTCCAGTAGCGCGATCTCCCGGTCCGGGTCGCTTCTGGTGGAACAGACGATGCAGAGCCGGTTCTCGTTGACGGCCTGTTGCTCGATACCGCTCGCGACCCGGTTGTGGTACTGCCAGGACAGCCCGGGAAGCAGGATCGCCACGGTGCGCGAGTGCGGGGCCGACAGAGCACGTGCCTGGGCGTTGACCACATAGTCCAGCTCTTTGATGGCCCGCTGGATGCGCGCCTGCGCCGAGGAGGACACCGGGCGGCTGCCGGTCAGAACCCGGGAGACGGTCGCCGGGGAGACTCCGGCTCTTGCAGCGACGTCACGGATGGTGGCGGCTCGTGCAGGCGCGTCCTGAGGGTCGTGCATGTGTGGAGTATACGGTTGCCTGTGTGTTTCCTCGGAGGGTGACGGGCTCACTTGAGCATCCCCACGGTGAGACCGGCCTGGATGCGTCGCTGGAGTGCGAGATAGAGGCCGATCACAGGGACCGCCGCGATGACGAGTCCGGCGAACAGAGCGCTCCAGTCCGCCTCGTAACCCTGCTGGCTGGCCAGGTTCGCTAGCCCCTGGGACAGCACGTACTTGTCGCGGTCGGTGTTGAGCGCGACCGGCAGCAGGTACTGGTTCCACATGCCGAGGAAGTTGAAGATGCCGACCGACAGCAGGCCCGGCTTGGCCATGGGCAGCATGACCCGGAAGAAGATGGCCTCCTGCGAGGCGCCGTCGATGAGGGCGGCCTCGGCCACCGCCGTGGGAAGCGTCCGGAAGAAACTGGTCAGGAAGAAGACGGTGAACGGCAGCGCGTACGCCGTGTAGACGAGGATCATGCCGTGGTAACTGCCGAGCAGCCCGAGGTTCTTGACGACGAAGAAGAGCGGGACCAGGGCCAGCACGACGGGAAATGCCATTCCGGCGACGAACGCGTAGTAGATCAACCGGCATCCGGGGAAGGTGAACCGGGCCAGCACATAGGCGACCATGGAGCCCAGGATCATCGTGAGGACCAGTGAACCGAGCACGACGATGAGGGTGTTGACGAAGTAGTCGCCGATGCTCGCCCTGGACCAGGCGCGGGTGAAGTTGTCGGCGTGCCAAGTGCTGGGCAGCTGCCAGGGGTTGCCGAACAGTTCCCGGTTGTCCTTGAACGCGCTGATCAGGGCCCAGAGCAGGGGCACGGTGGACAGCAGGGCCCAGAAGACGAGCAGGGCGTGGGTCGCGCCCGTGGCCGCGGGAGCGCCAACGCGCTTGAGCAGCGGGGGAGTTGGCGGCGTGGCAGGCTTCGGGACCCGATCGTGCTCTTGGCGCGTGGGGCTCGGCAGGCTCGCGTCGGCCTGCGTGGGGTGAGTCGAAGTCTTCATCGTGGTGGGCCTCAGAACTCGATCGTGTTCTTGTCGCGGGAGCCGCGGAAGGTGAGCGCCGTCAGCAGCAGGCTGAGCAGGCTCAGCATCACGCCGATCGCCGTGGCGTAGCCGAACTTGCCGTTCCCGAACGCGGACAGGTACAGGTACTGGGAGAGCACCATGGTGGAGTTGTCCGGGCCGCCGGTCGGAGTGAGGACCATGAACAGGGCGAACGCGTCGAGCGCGTGGATGCCCAGATAGATCCAGGCGACCTGGACGGACTCCCGCAGCAGCGGCAGGGTGATGCGGGTCAGCGTCTGGAAACGTCCGGCGCCGTCCAGGTCGGCGGCCTCGAAGATGTCCTTCGGAATGGACTGCATCGCGGCGCTGAACAGCACGACGTAGAAACCGACGCCGGCCCAGACCATCACCGCGATCAGCGACCACAGAGCGACGGCCGGGTCACCGAGCCAGGTGTGTGCCAGCCCGCCCAGCCCGATCGCGTCCAGTCCGCCGTTGAGCAGCCCGATCTGCGGGTTGTAGATGAACTGCCACAGGATCGCCGTGATCACCACGGGGAGGATGTGCGGAAGGAAGTAGACCCGGCGGTAGAGGGCCGAACCACGGACTCCCGCCACCTTGCCGTCCGAGCCGCCCACGTTGAGCATGGCGGCGAAGAACAGCCCGAGCGCGATCGTGACCAGCGGAACCACCAGCAGGAGCAGCCCGTTGTGCCCCAGGGCCTGCCAGAACTCCGGGTCCTGGAAGAGGCGTTGGAAGTTGTCGAGGCCGACGAAGGGCTTGTCGGCGGTGAACCCCGACCAACTGGTCAGGGCGATCGAGAACGCCTGCGCGTAGGGGGAGACCACCAGCGCCCCGTACAAGGCGAGCGGCAGTGCGAGGAAGAGAAGGATGATGCGGGTTTTTCCGTGGTTCACGAACGACTCCGGGGATGGGGGAGACGGGGTCCGCCGCTCCTGCGGGGCGAGGAACGGCGGATCCTCCGTGTCTGCGGCATGATCCGCCGGACGGGTCCTAGATCTTGAACTTCGTGATGGAGGGGTCGGCGGCGATGTCGTCGGCCTTGGCCTGCATCGTGGAGAGGAACTCGGCCGCGTCGATGCGCCCGGCGAGCAGGTTGGCGACCTCGGACTTCAGCGTGGTGGCCAAGTCGGCGTACCAGCTCATGAACCGGTAGTTGAACAGGTCGTCCCCGGCCGCGGTGACGGCCTTCAGCACCGAGCCCAGCGCGGTGGAACCGAAGTCGTTGTCGCCCGTGGCCCCCTTGACGATGGTGAGGGCGTGGGTCGTCTCGGTGAAGTTGGACGCGGCTTCCTTGGAGAGCATGATCCGCAGGAACTCCTTGCCGCCGCGGAGGTTCTTGGCCTTGGCCGGTACGACGAAGATCTCTCCGGCGACCGCGTGCAGCGCGCTCTGGGGCAGGGCACCGTCCGCCGTGAGCGGGGGGACAGGGCCGAAGACCATGTCGAACCCGTCCGGGGTGATCGCCTTCATCTCGTTCTCGACGTACGAACCGGCGTGGTACAGCGCGGCCTTGCCCTGCACCCAAGCGGTCTGCGCCTGGGTGTGGTCCAGCCCCTCGCTGCCCTTGAGGAAGTACCCGGACGAGGCCAGCCCCGCGATCGCCTCGGCGGCGGCCTTGACCGGTTCGGCCTGCCACGCCTTGGCTTCCAGGTTGTCGATCGCCTTGATCACGTCGACGCCGCCCTGCTTGGCCGCGAGGGCCATGAGTGGGCTGAAGAAGTAGTCGGGCGCCGTCGTGCCGCCGTACGCGAAGGGGGCGATGCCCGCCTTCTTGATCTTGGCGGCCAGCTCGGTCAGGCCGTCCCAGGTGGTCGGCCAGGTCCAGCCGTGTTTGTCGAACAGCGTCTGGGAGTACCAGAAGCCGTTGACGGTGAAGACGTACGGGAGGCCCATCACCTTGCCGTCGAACGTGGTCACGTCCAGCGTGCTCGGCAGTAGCGTGTCCTCGACCGTGGTGTCCGGGTCGTCGACCGAGGGGGCCTTCAACAGGTCGGCCAGCTCGGCCAGTTGGTCTTCGGCGACCAGCGTGCCCATCGCGATCTTCTTGGCGCCGCTGTTGTCGATGACGTCCGGCGGGTCGCCGGCGACGAACCGCGGCTGCAGCTCGGTCTGGATCTCGGTGATGCCGGAGTGGCTGATCTTCGCCTTGGGGTACTTCTTGGAGTACAGCTTTTCGTCGAACTTGGCGTATTCGTCGCTGTAACCGCCCTTGAAGACGACGACGTCCAGCGCGGCGCTCTCGTCGATGCCGAACGGGTTGGTGGCGCTGACCTTGCCCTTGGCCGAGCCGGATTCGGCGTCGCCATCGGCGGAGGCGCAGGCGGCCAGCAGGCTGGAGCCGGAAACGGCGAAAGCGGCGACGGCTGTCGCTCTCAGCAGGCTTCGTCTCGAGAAGCTCGGGGGCTGGGTGTTCACTGGTGCTCCTCTGTGCAACGGGGTTCGCTGTGTGGTGGGTTGGTGCGGGCTTCGTTGCGCGGCGAGGTTCGCCGCGCAAGGGGTTGGTACGGGCTTCGTTGTGGACGAGGGCGGCACGGGGAAGGCCGTTTCGGCTCAGGCGAGCAGCGCCAACTGGTCGGCATGGATGCCCCCGCGCAGGGGTTCGTCGGCGCTGAGGCGTTCGATCTCGGTGACGGCGAACTCGCCGAGTCGGCGTATCTCGGTGCCCATCGCCCCGGCCACATGGGGCGTGACCATGACGTTGGGCAGGGATAGCAGCGGGTGGCCGGTGGGCAGCGGCTCGGGGTCGGTCACGTCCAGGACTGCGTCGATCCGGCCGTCCGCGCAGTGCCGGAACAGCGCCTCGGTGTCGATCAGTTGTCCACGTGCGGTGTTGATCAGGACGGCACCGTCGCGCAGCAGGGCGAGCCGGCGGTCGTCGAGCAGGTGGTGGGTCTCGGGCAGGGCCGGGGCGTGCAGGCTGACGATGTCGCTGTGGTCCAGCAGGTCGTCCAGGTCGACCAGTTCCACCTGTCCGGCCGGATGCAGTCCGGCCGCCGCTCGCGCGTCCAGGGTCGGGTCACTGACCAGCAGCCGGAAGCCGTGCGGGGCGAGCAGCTCCAGGACGAGACGTCCGGTGCGGGACGCGCCGACGATCCCGACGACGCGCTCATGGTTGCCGGTGTCGTCGGCGAGCTTGTTCTTGTACCGGCCCTGTCTGTAGTCGTGGGCAAGCCGGAAGGCACGCTTCCCGGCGAGCAGGATCGCGCCGACGGTGTACTGCGCGACGGGAAAGGCGTTGGCGGAAGCCGCCGAGGACACGAGGATTCCGCGCCGCCAGACCTCGGGTGTGAGGTGGTGCTTGACCGATCCGGCGGCGTGCACGATCGCGCGCAGCCGGGGAGCCGCGTCGAGGACGGCCTGGTCTATGAGCGGGCAGCCCCAGCCGGTGAGCAGCACGTCCACGTCCGCCAGGCGGCTGCGGGAGACCGGGGTCGCGAAGTCGACGATGATGCCGGACTGGACGTCCACGCTCTTGTCCAGCCGAGCGGTGAGCTCTTCGGTGAGGGCGAGGGCGGCGACCTCTGGCTGCATCGCGATGGCGACGGTCATGCGACGGCTCACCGGTTCACTGCTCCTTGGGGGTTCGGGATGGTGGGTTGCTTCACGGCCTGGGGTTGCTTCATGACGTGCAACCGGTTTCACGTGAGATGGCCGTCAAGCTATTGAGCGTTGAGGCGATCCGTCAAGAGGCTCTCTGTAGAAATGGGCTTCCGGTGGTCAGAAAGCTGTGAGTCCGGGTGAGTTGAGGCCAGAGGGGTTGCCCTCTTGGATGAAACCGGTTTACCGTCCCCGCCCAACTGCCCCATCCGACAGGCGGGGGAGCCGGCCAACCATCCGACGACGGGCGCCCACGTCCGTACGACCGCGCGCCCCGCACGGGGTGCGGAGGGGATCCCCCGATGCTCACTCGCCGACAGTTGCTGCACCTCGCCACCGCCACTGCGGGCATCACCCTGGGCATGGCCGCGATCGGCTCACCGCCGGCCTTCGCCGCCGACGAGTACGACACCCTTCGCCTGCGCTGGATCGACAGGACCCTGCTGGGTACCGGCTACGACGCCACGCAGGAGCCGTTCGCCACCCTGTTCACCCTCACGGGCAGCACCGCGTCCGGCTTTCTGTCCGGCATGAACCCGTCGACGGCCTCACTCTGGGACGACCTGCCGATCGGCAGCGTCAGCGCCAACGTCACCTCCAGCTACGTACGTCTGAAGTGGATGGCCCAGGCATGGGCCTTCGACGGCACCGGGCTGACGGGCGACGCCGATCTCCTCGCCGCCGTCCTGACCGGCCTCGACTGGATGTACGCCACCGCGTACACGCCGACGACCACCACGTACGACAACTGGTGGGACTGGCAGATCGGCGCCTCGCGGCTCTCGCTCGACATCGCCTGCCTGGTCCACGCCGAACTCGGCAGCACCCAACTCGCCAACTACCTGGCGGCGATCGACGCCTTCGTGCCGGACTCCGCGGTCGCCTCCTACAGCGGCGTCAGCACCGGAGCCAACCGTGTCGACCTGTGCCGCGTGCTCATCCTCCGCGGCATCCTCGCCAAGAGCTCGGCGAAGATCGCCACGGGCGTCGCCGGTCTCTCCGCCGTGTTCCCGCTGGTCCGCAGCGGCGACGGCCTCTACGCCGACGGGTCGTTCGTCCAGCACACCAACGTGCCCTACACCGGGTCCTACGGCTCCGTCCTGATCAGCGGACTGGCCGGGCTGCTCTCGCTCCTGGCGGGATCGACCTGGGAAGTGACCGACGACAACCGGCAGCTGCTCTTCGACGCCGTCACCGACGCCTTCGCCCCGTTCCTGTTCAACGGGCTGATGATGGACGGCGTGTCCGGGCGGGCGATCAGCCGCGGCGTCAAGACCGTGGACAATCCGCTGGGCATCCAGCAGAACGACCACGTACGCGGCCATCTCATCATCGGCAGCATCCTGATGCTGGCGGACGCGGCCTCCACCGACGAGGCCGCCAGCTGGAAGGCGTTGGCCAAGGGCTGGCTGGAGCGCGACTACTGGGCCCCGTTCCTGGAGGACTCCTACCAGACGCTGCCCGTGCTGGCCCTTGGCAAGTCCGTCCTCGACGACACCGCCATCACCGCGACCGCCGAACCGGTCGCCTCCCGGGTCTTCGGCAGCATGGACCGGGCCACCCACCGCCGCGCCTCCTGGGCCCTCGCCGTCTCCATGTGCTCCGCGAGAACCGCGTTCTACGAGTGCATCAACGGCGAGAACCTGCGCGGCTGGCACACCGGCTCCGGAATGACCTACTGGTGGGGCGGCACTTACGGCAACGGCCAGTACTCGGACGCCTATTGGCCGACCGTCGACCCCTACCGCCTGCCCGGTACCACCGTCTCCCGCATCCCGCTGACGGACGGACAGGGAACCCCCAGGCCCACCCCGCCCACGGGAGCCGTCTGGGCCGGCGGCGCAACCGACGGAACGTACAGCGCGCTCGGCCAGGACACCCGTGGCCTCGGCTCCACGCTGGCCGCCAAGAAATCCTGGTTCTGCCTCGACGACCAGGTCGTCTGCCTCGGCGCCGGGATCACCGCCGGCGACGGATATGCGGTCGAGACCACCGTCGACAACCGCAACCTGGGCTCCGCCGCCTCCAATGCGCTCACCATCGACGGCACCGCCCAGTCGACCACGCTGGGCTGGTCCGGCACCTTCTCCGCTGCCTCCTGGGCGTCGATCACCGGGGTCGCCGGCTATGTCTTCCCAGGCGGGGCCACCCTGAAGGCGCTGCGCGAGGCCCGTACCGGCGCCTGGAGCGACATCAACACCGAGAGCTCGACGGATTCCCTGACCCGCCGTTACCTGACCCTGTGGGTCGACCACGGCACCGACCCCGTCGGCGCCACCTACAGCTACATCCTCCTGCCCGGCGCCACGCCCAGCCTCACCGCCGCCCGCGCGGCCGCCCCGACGGTCACCGTCCTCGCCAACACCGCCTCCGTGCAGGCGGTCACGGACACCGCCACCGGTGTGACCGCCGCCAACTTCTTCGTCGCCGGCACCGCGGGCCCGATCACCGTCTCGGCCCCCTGCTCCGTCCTCGTACGGGAGTCCGGCGGCACGCTGTCGGTCAGCGTCGCCGACCCCACCCGCGCCGCCGCGACCGTCACCGTCACCGTCGCCCGCAGCGGATACACCACGGGCACCACGGACGACGGCGTCAGCGTCGTCGGCCTTGCTCCCCTCACCCTGGTCGTGGAGGTCGGCGGCGCGCAGGGCGCTTCCCGCACCGTGACGTTCGGCACCGGCGCGACCGTCACCGCCGGCACGTACACGGCCCTCGCCCCGACCGCCGACGCCTACGTCCGCGACGGCTCCTACGCCGACACCAACTACGGCGGCACCACCGACCTGGTCGTCAAGAACGCAGGCACCGGCTACCACCGCCGGTCCTTCCTCAAGTTCGACCTGTCCGCCCTGGCGGGCACACCCAGGCGCGCGGTGCTGTGGGTGCGCGGGGCCACCTCCGACTCCACCGGCACCCAGGCCACCCTCACCGGGTACGCGGTGAGCAGCGACAGTTGGACGGAGACCGGCCTGACCTGGAACACCCAGCCGTCGCTCGGCGACGCGCAGTCCTCCGGATCGATCGGAAACGCCAAGGACTGGATCCCGATCGAGGTCACCGGCCACCTCCAGACCCAGTACGCGGGCGATGGGACGGCGACTGTGGCCCTTGCCGAGAGCGCGGCCGGCGTCGCCGTCCTCCTGGCCAGCCGGAGCAGCTCGGTGAACCAGCCGTTCTTGCAGGTCATTACCGGGTGAACTGGTTTTAGGAAACAGATGAAACCGATTGCATACCCTGTGATCGATCTCTACGATGACGGCCATGCCCACCCCGTCACAGCTGTTCGGCCCAGCCCCCACCACCAGGGAAGGCTGGGCCGACGCGCTGCTCGCCCTTGCCGCACCCGCCACGCGCACGGCGGCTGCCGGTCCCGGACGGATGCCGGTGCACGCGAGCATGAGCGACCACTGGGCGGTCTGGTTCGAACTCGTCGCCCGCCCCCTGTGGGGACTCGCCGCGCACGCCGCCGGCGGCCTGTCCGGCGCGGACCGGCAGTGGGAGGAGGCGCGCCACGCGCTGACCTCCGCCGTCGACCCCGAACACCCGTGGTACGTCGGCAGTCCGGCCGACATGGACCAGCGCCTCGTCGAATCCGCCGCCGTCGGTTACGCGCTCGCCGTCGCACGGCACCAGCTCTGGGACCCGCTCACCGAACGGCAACGGCAGCAGCTCGCCGACTGGCTGTCGACGGCGGCTTCGGCGACGCCGTGGGACAACAACTGGTGCTTCTTCCCGGTGCTTGCCGCTGTCGGGCTGCGCTCGGTGGGCGTGCCCGTGGACGAGACGCGGATGGCCGCGCATTTGGACCGTATCGAGGACTTCGCTCTGAACGACGGCTGGTACGCCGACGGGCCCGGCACACCGGAGCGCCCCGGTTCGCGCGACTACTACGTCCCGTTCGGATTCCACTTCTACGGGCTGCTGCTGGCCTCGCTGAAAGCGGTCGACGAGGAGCGGAGCCGGCGCTACCGGCAGCGGGCCGCCGAGTTCGCCACGCAGTTCCAGCACTGGTTCGCCGCCGACGGAGCCGCCCTGCCCTTCGGACGCAGCCTCGGCTACCGGTTCGCCCAGGGCGCCTTCTGGTCGGCCCTCGCCGCGGCGGACCAGCCCGCCGTCGGCTGGAGCACGGCACGCTCGCTGGCGCAAGGCAACCTCGCCTGGTGGTGGCAGCGGCCGGTCCTCGCCGAGGACGGCTCCCTGACCGTCGGCTACGCCTACCCGAACACCGGCGTCGTCGAGCAGTACCTGGCCGGCGGTTCCCCGTACTGGGGCACGAAGGTCTTCGCGAGCCTCGCCGCGACCGAGGACCACCCGTTCTGGACGGCGACGCCCGCGCCGGTCCCGCCGCCCGGAATCAGCAGGCAGCCGGCCGCCGCGATGATTCTCGCGCGGGACACGGCGGGGGACGTCGTCGCGCTCGCCGGGCAGAACGCGCCCGCCTGGAACCCCCGCGGCGGGACCGCGAAGTACGCGAAGTTCGCCTACTCCACGCTCGCCGCCTTCAGTGTGCCCACGGGCGAACCGACCCTGGAACAAGGGGGTTTCGACAGCGCGCTGGCCCTGTCCGACGACGGCGAAGGCTGGCGCACGCGTTCCGGGGGAGAGTCCCGGATCGACGGCGACACGCTCGTCGTGCGCTGGCAGCCATGGCCGGACGTGACCGTCGAGACCCGGCTGCGGCACACCGACGGCGGGCACCTGCGCGAGCACCGCATCACCACCGGTTGCCGGCTCTACACAGCCGAAGGCGCCTTCTGCGTCCCGAAGACCGGCCTCGGAGCGACACCCCACAACGTCACGGAGCACCCCGGCCTGGCCCGGGCGACGGCCGACACCGCCGTGAGCGAGATCGTCTGCCTCGCCGCCGACACATCACCCCGCGAAGGTGTCGTCGTACTGCCGCTGCCGGGCTCGCATCTCCTGCACCCGCGCACAGCCCTGCCGACACTGCGCGGCGTACTCGATCCCGGCGAGCACGTCCTGCGCTGCCGGGTGTCCCTCACCCGCCGATGAATCCCTCCTCGCACCGGAGCACGCATGTCTGACCGCCAGATCCTCGTGTACACGGCGACCGCCGCGTACCGGCACGTTTCCATACCCGCCGGCGTGGCCGCCTTCCGTGGACTGGGCGCCGAACACGGGTTCGTGGTCCACGCCACCGAGGAGCCCCTGCGCTCCCTGGACGGCTACGACGCCGTCGTGTTCCTGTCGACCAGCGGCGAGGTCCTCGACGAACCGGGCCGGTCGGCGCTGTTGGAACACGTCGCGGGAGGTGGAGGATTCCTGGGGGTCCACTCCGCCGCCTGCACCGAGTACGAGTGGCCCGCCTACGGTGAACTCCTCGGCGCCCGGTTCGCCGGGCATCCGCCGGTGCAGCCTGCCGTCGTCACGGTCGACCGCTCGCACCCGGCCACCGCACACCTTCCGCGGCAGTGGCACTGGACCGACGAGTGGTACGACTTCAGGGCGCCGCCCCGCGACGTCACGGTGCTGGCCACCGTGGACGAGACGACCTACACCGGCGGCGGCATGGGGGCCGACCACCCCCTCGTCTGGTACCGGCACCACGGCCGCGGGCGCAGCTTCTACACCGCACTCGGCCATGCGCCCGAGGCCTACGCCGATCCAGCCTTCAGGGCGCATCTCCTCGGTGCCCTGCAATGGGCGGCCGCCTGGCCGGAGGGCGATGTTGGGTCCCCACCCGGCGTCAGAAGGTCAGGTCCGCCTTGGAAATGCGGCAGTGGACGCCCTTGACGATGTCGACCACCTGGGAGACCTGGAAGTCGGCGGCCGAGCTGAGGTAGGCGAGGGCCACCGGTCCGGGAACGGAGAAGCGCTCGTCGAGGAGGGTGAGGGCGTCGCGTACGGCATGGCGCATTGCCTCGTCGAGGTCGGTGTCCAGGCCCATGACGATGTGCTCGGTGTCGGTCTCTGCGAAGGGGGCGCGCAGGCGGGAGGCGAGTCGGCGCAGGGCGGGGTCGCGGTGGACGGTGAGGCGGAGGGTCGCGCGCAGCGGGGCTTCGAAGGCGGTGAGGGCCACTTCGCCGTCGCCCTGGGAGAAGTGCGGGTCGCCGGCGTAGAAGAGGGCGCCCTCGACGGCGACGGGCAGGAAGAGGCGGGCGCCGACGCCGAGGTGGCGTACGTCGAGATTACCTCCGTGCGGGCCGGGAGGCACCGAGTGGACCGGGGCAACGGTTGCGGGAGCGGTGCCCATGATGCCGAGGAAGGGGCGGAGCGGGAAGCGGATGTCGCGACCGTCGCCCACGGGGAGGCGGCCACGGCCGTCGTCGTCGACGGTGGCGACCAGGCTGACCGGGTCGGGGCCCTGAGGGTATTCGCCGGGGAGCGCGCCCTTGCCGTGGCGGTTGCTGATCACTCCGTAGGGGGCGCGGCGGCGCAGGCGCAGGACTTCCACTTCGAGTACGTCGCCGGGCTCGGCCCCCTGGATGTGGACGGGTCCTGTGACCACGTGCGGGCCGTGGACGGCGGGGTCGTGAAGTCGGGTGGAAGCGGCGAGTTCGGCCGTGTCGTGAAGGATGCCGTGGATGCCGGACGCGGCGAAGAAGGCGGCCGGGTCTCGCCCCTGGTCGGCGAGGATGCCCTCGTGGCTGATGGTGTCGAGGCTGACGCTCGCGCCAGAAGGGACCGAAAGGGCCGGCTTGGAGCGGGCGTTGGGGAGCAGACCCCAGTGCACGGCGGCTGGGTCGGCGGGGAGGTAGTGGTCGCCGTCGACGGGGCCGCAGTGGGGTTGGAGGAGCGTCACAGGGCTTCCTGGAGGTCGGCGGCGGTGAGGGTGAAGCCGAAGCACTGGCGAACGTTGTAGACGGTGGCGTCCATGCAGTACGCGGGTGAGGTGGTGGCCACCGCGTCCTGAAGCATCAGCACGTCGTAGCCGAGGCTCGCCGCGTCCATGAGGGTGGCGAGGACACACTGGTCGGCGTTCACTCCGGCGAACAGGAGCGTGTCGGCGCGGAGATTGCGCAGGACGCTGTCGAGTTCGGTGTCCTGGAAGCCGCTCATGCGGTACTTGGCGATGTGCAGGTCGCCGGGTGCCGCGAAGAGGGGTGCGGTGATGTCGGCGGACGCGCTGTCGCATTCCAGGACCCTTGCCCCGGTGGGTAGTTGGGAGCCGAGGCCGCCTCCGGTTCCATCCTGGTCGTAGACGTGGAGGACACCGGGTGGGAGGTTCGCGCGGTCGGGGCGGTTGCCCCAGTTGAGCCAGACGACGGGGATGTCGGCCGCCCGGAGTACGGGGAGGAGCCGCTGGAGTACGGGGATGGGGGTGCGGGCCGGGGACACGTCCACGCCGATCGAGGCCAGCCAGCCGTCGGGCGAGCAGAAGTCGTTCTGCATGTCGATGACGACGATCGCCGTCCTGGCCAGGTCGAGCGTCAGGATCTGGGGCTGAGCCTCCACGGTCACGGGGCGGGCCGGGCGTTGCGGGCGACGAAGGTCGACGTGCTTGGCGTCCGCGCGCCAGGAGTTGCGGGAGTTGGGGCCGATTTCAAGCATGGGTCAGCTCCAGGAGGGCGTGGTCCGTGCCCGGTGCGCCGATCGCGCAGAGGCCGACCGGGAGGTCGCGGACCCGCAGCCGGGGCATGGTGACGGCGGGCAGCCCGGCGAGCGAGGCAATGCAGGTGAGGCGGAGGGTTGCGGCTCGTACGGTGTCGACCTCGGCCGGTGTCGCATCGGCGCGGGGAGCTGGGCTGCTCGTGGCGGGGAGAAGGAGCGCGGTGCCGGGCGGGAGGGCTTCGACGATGACCGAACGGGCGGACAGGAGCCCGGAGTTGGCGTCACGCAGTTCGCCCTCCGTGACCTGGCTCCCCCCGGCGAACCGGGCCTCGATGTCGGCCCCCAGCGTGCCCGGGTGCTTCTCGATCCACGCCCCGTGCGCGGTCCATGCCTCGGCCGCCTGGACGGTACGGAAGGCGGGCAACCACTCCTCCAGGTGTGGGGCCATGCCGGTGTCGGTCCGGACGAGCTCCAGGCCGGTGCGGAGGGAGAGTGCCCGGCATGCCGCCTCGAAGGATGCCTGGACCTCGGGTTCGGCGAGCGCGGTGAGGGCGTCGTCGACCAGAAGCGTGGTCATCGGGGATTCGTCGTCCCGGGGCAGGAGCACCTTCGCCGCTGTACGCAGCAGGTCCGGGTCCCGGGCAAGCAGTCCAGCCGTGTCGAAGGACGGGGCCAGCGGGAGCAGGCCGCCGGTGGGGACGACTCCGTGGGTGGGGCGCCAGCCGTAGAGGCCGCAGTAGGAGGCGGGGACCCGGATCGAGCCCGCGGTGTCCGTGGCCAGCCCCAGATCCGCCCAACCGCGGGCGACCGCCGCCGCCGGACCGCTGCTGGAGCCGCCGGTGATCCGGCCGGGGGCGGCGGGGTTGACGGGGGTGCCGTAGTGGATGTTGGTCCCGGCGAGACTGAAGGCGAGTTCGTCGGTCTGGACGATCCCGGCGAGCTGGGCGCCGGCGCTGAGCAATTCCCGTACAGCGTCGGCGTGTTGGAGCTCCACCGGCGCTTCGGCCAGCCACTGCGGGTTGCCCCCGCCGATCCGCTGTCCGGCAACGGCGAAGAGGTCCTTGACGGCAGTACGTACACCGGCGAGCGGCCCCGCCTCCGCCCCGGCGACCAGCGGCTCGCCCACGACCCGCCACACCGCGGGGTCCTGAACCTCCTCCGCCATCGGGCCCGGCACCGTGCTGACGTGCGCGGCCGCGATCCGCCAGCCCTCGTCCGTCAGTCGCCACACCTGAGTCTGTATCCCGCGCGTCCCGCCGGCCCGCAGTGTTTCGGCGGTCAGTACGGCGACGTCCTCGGCGATCCGCACCTCATGGACGCGCTCGACCATACGGACCGGGGCTCCCCCGCTGCGGTCGCGGCGGAAGTCCGAGATGGCCGCGTGTCCAGTCAGCACCATTGAGCCCTCGGCGCGCACCGTGTCCGGGGCGTCCAGGAACCAGTGGTCGAGACCCACCAAGTCATTGGCGCCGAGGGCCTGTTCGTACGACCAGAAGGCGTCGAGGAGTTCGCTCATCGGGCGGCTCCGAGGACGGCCAGGTCCGCGTCGTCGAGCACCGCGAAGGGGCCGCGCTGGATCAGGTCGGCGAAGCCCTCGTCGGGGGACATGATCGTGAGGGTGTAGAGCCGCTCGGTGGCCGAGGTGTTGGTGATCCGGTGCTTGGATCCGACGGGCAGGACCAGCACGTCGCCGGGTGCGAGGTCGTGTTCGTGCTCGTCGCTGACCGCCCGGCCCTCGCCCGCGAGTACCACGAAGGTCTCCACGGACTCGGGGTGCCAGTTGAGCGGCTGGGCGCCGCCCGGCTCCCACACCTCGAAGACGACGGTGGTCGGTGAGCCGTCGGCCGGTCCGGTGAGGACGGCGAGTTTGACCGTGTCGCCTGCGGTGATGTGGTGGGCGGTGATCTCGCTGAGCGGCTTGTGGAGCGGGGGGATGGCCATGGCGGGTGTCCTCGACGTCAGGCGGTCAGGAAGAAGGCGTTCAGGAGAAGGCGGTCAGGAGATGAGGGTCAGGCGGAAGGCAGGAAGCGGGCGCATTCGCGCAGTGCGGCCGCGTTGTCGGCGATGGCGGTGTCGACGAGCTTGCGGCCGAGTTCGGGGGTGGCTCCGGTCGGGTCGCCGATGACACCGTTGCCCGTACCGAAGTCGTCGCTCGTCCAGCCGAAGGAGACGGACTTGCCGAAGCCGATGTGCTCGTAGGCGGTCAGGTGCTCGGGGACACTCCGCTCGGCCAGCGACATGTCCACCGTCTCCGGGTGGAGGTGGAGCATCGCCGCGGTCTCGTGTCGCCCGCCGTGCACCCCCAGACCCAGCTCGCCGGACGGGGACGCGCCGCCCTGGTCCGCGGGGAGCGCGGCGTGCAGCAGGAAGGTGAACAGGCCGTACTTGGTGCGTAGTTCACGCAGAGCGACTCCCAGCAGCGCGCTGTTGCCGCCGTGTGCGTTGAGGAACGCGAGCCGCCGGACCGGGCCCTTGGCGAGGGATCGCCCGAGGTCGTCCAGTACCGCGAAGAGCGTCGAGGCGCTGAGCCACAGCGTCCCCGGCGACCAGGCGTGTTCGTCGGACTTGGCGTAGGCGAGGCCCGGCAGCAGCGTGATGTCGCAGCTGTCGGAGGCGGCCAGGGCAGCGCCCTCCGCTATCGCCTCGGCCATGAAGTAGTCGGTGGCGACGGGAAGATGGGGTCCGTGCTGTTCGATCGCGCCGACGGGAAGGACGGCCACGGTGTCGGCGGACAGGTCGGTGACCGACGGTCCGCTGAGGTCGGTGAAGCGGGTGAAGGCCATGGTCAGCGCGCTCCCAGGAGGTGGCCGGGGTTGAGCAGCCCCAGCGGGTCGGCGGTGCGGGCGGTGGCACGGACGAGGTCGAGGCGCCGGTCGACGTACCAGTTGTGGACGTCATGGATGCCGACACCCAAGGCCTCCAGGGCGGCGATCCCCTCGTACACGGTGGCTTCGTCCTGGTAGTGCGCCATCAGCATGCCGACGGTCCCCGAGCGCATCCCCTCCAGGTGCAGCACCGTCCCGGGGAAGACGGCCTTGACCGCCGCCGGGTCGCCGAGCAGTACGTCGCCGCCGATCTCCAGGTGGAAGTAGCCGTCCTGGGCCTTCATCAGGTGGTACGTGGGGTGGTTGAAGGAGAGCGAGGAGATGAGGGCGGGACCGCGCGGCGCGGGACGTACCTCGGTCACCCGGCCGCCGTGCTTCTCGATGATCGCCCGGGCGTCGTCCTCGGCCCGCTCCTCGATGATCGCGCGGACGCTCAGTGCGACCGGGTCGAGGGCCGGGTCGGCCTCGAAGGTCTCGACGAGGCCGGGCTCGTCGAGGGAGACCAGGCGCGGGGCGGGCTCCAGGCGTACGAGGTCGGAGAGCGCTGCGGTGGCGGCGGTCCAGGTGTCGAAGGAGGCGAAGAGGCCGGTCCAGTCCCGGGCCGGCTGGAGGGCGACAGTCGCGGTCGCGGTGATGCCGGTGGTGCCGTAGGCGTGGATGTACGGGAGGGCTTCCTCGCCGCGTACGGTGAAGGGCTCGGCCTCCGCTGTGCACGGGACGACGGTCAACTCCCGTACGAAACCGTCCCCGTTGGTGCCGTTGGCGAGCGATCCCGTGCCGCCGTTCCCGCCGCAGAGGAAGCCGCCGAGCGATGTCCCGAAGGTGGAGGGGAACATCCACAGCTCCTGGCCCAGCGTGCGCGCATGCACCTCCAGGTCGGACATCTTCGCGCCCGCCTCGGCCCTGATCCACCCGTCGCCCGCGCCCAGGACGCGTCCGCATCCGGTGAGGTCGAGGACTGCGCCGCCGTGCAGCGGGATCGCCTGGCCGTAGTTGCCGGTGCCCTTGCCGCGCGGGGTGAGCGGGATGCGCAGGCGGTGGGCGAGGGCGACGAGGGGCTGGATCTGCTCGTACGACGACGGGCGAAGCACCACCTCGGCGCGGCCGGCGGGGAGCTTGGCGGCGAGGATCGGCGACATGTGCGCCCAGTCGCGGGACGCCTTGTCGAGGGCGGAGTCCTCGCGTACGACGGCATCCTCACCCAGGAGTGCGGCGGCCTCTGTACAGAATTCGTCGATGCCGGGGGTGCGGTGCGTGGTACTTCCTCCGGCGTCCAATACCGCCTCGTCCGCGACCAGTTCGGTCATCCGGCGCAGTTCGGCGGCGGACAGGGTCGTGCCCTTGGGGTCGACGGCCATCACTTCATTCCGATCTTGGTGTCGATGAATTCGTTGGTCATCAGGTCTTCGGCGCTGAGCCCGGCCGGGATCTTGACGCCGCTCTCGGTGAGGATCGGCCCGAAGGTCTTCAGGGAGTCGGTCACCCGCGTCTTGTCGAAGCTCGCGATCGATCCGTCGGCCTCGTTGCCGAGGATGCCGAGCTCGACCATCTCCTTGGCGGCGTACTGGCCGGTGCCCTTGGAGTAGACCCAACTCGTGGCGTACTGCTTGACGATGTCGTCGATGAGCGTGACCGCGGTGTCCGGTGCGGCGGCGAAGTCGGCGGCCGACTGCTGGATGACGGGAACCAGCTTCTTGAGGCAGGGGCTGAGCTTCTTCAGTGCACCGGTGCGGACGGAGAGTGCCTCCGGGTAGACGGTGTAGCCGACATCGGCCAGCAGCTGGTACTTGACCGGCTTCTTCCAGGCGGTGACCTCGTGCTCGTAGATGTACGGTTCCGCGGTCGCGAAGCCCTGCTGCGCGATGGAGGGGTCGGCGACGAAGCGGGACGGGGCGCTGTCGTAACTCCCGTCCAGCTGGCTCTTCTTGATGAGACCCTTCGCCACCAGCATCGGGGCGAAGACCTCGCCGTCGCGGTACACGACCTTGGCGCCGCTCTTGCCGATGTCGGCGACGGTCTTCCAGTCCGGGTGGGTCTCGGGGTCCCACATCAGGACCTGCGGGCTCTTCTTCATCAGCGCGGCGACGGCGGTGACGGGCTGCTTGCCCGCTGACTGGATGGCGCTGTCGGTGGTGACCATGCCGAGGGTGATGGACTGGTCGATGTACATCTGCGAGGCGGGGGTCTGGTATCCGACGGCCGAACCGCCCGCCCGTACCTGGATCTTGACGCCGGTGTCCTTGCCGCCGATGACGAGGGGGCCGGTGACCCGCTTCTTGTCGGTGTCGACGGTGTAGCCGGGGCCGACGAGGTTGTAGACCGGACCGTGTTCGGCCTCGGGCTCCCAGTCGGCCTGGACGACGACGGTGGCGGGGCAGACCTTGTCGAGGCGCTGAGCGGCGGGAGCAGGCTTGAGGTCGGTGGACGAACCGGCGGCGGTGGTGGCGCCGGCTCCGCAGCCGGTGGCGGCGAGAAGGAGCGAGGCGCTCAGTCCCGCAACAAGGCTTCTTCTGGCGGAAATTGGCATGACTGTCTCCCGGAAGGGGCTCTGAGGGGAAGCGGAGAGGGGGTGGGGACGGCTGAGCAGTTCGGGTGAAGTCCGCTGCGGTTGGGAAGCGCCCTGAAGGGGCGCGGGGAACTGCGCGACCAGCCAGGACGGTGTCGCAGACGGCCGACGGCATATCGCGGCACAGCCAGCGGAGAGCGCTCAGCGGCCGGACGCGTGCCAGGAGCCGATGGCGAGGCGGGACAGGAACGTGAAGAGCGCGAAGACGGCGACCCCGAAGAAGGAGGCCAGGATGATCGCGGCGAAGAGGTCCTCGGACTGGAGCCGTGAGCGATAGATGTCGAGGAGGGTGCCGATTCCGGCCGCCCCCTGCTTGAAGAACATGTCGCCGACGATCGCGCCGATGACGGAGAGCCCGGAGGAGGTACGCAGCCCGGTGAAGATGGCGGGGAGCGCCGCGGGCAGTTCCAGCTTGCGCAGGCGGTCCCAGCGGCTCGCCTTCTGGAGGGTGAAGAGGTCGTGGTGAGCGCGGTCCACGGACTGCAACCCGAAGAGGGTGTTGGCGATCAGCGGGAAGAGGGCGATGAGGACGCAGACCACGACCCGGCTGGTGAAGCCGAAGCCGAACCAGAGGCCGATGAGGGGGACGATGGCGAGGATCGGGACCGTCTGCAGGATGACGGCGTAGGGATAGAGGGAGCGCTCCAGCCAGCGGGCGCGGCTCATCACGACGGCCCCGGTGATGCCGAGGGCGGCGGCGATGGCGAGTCCGGCGAGGGCGACCTGCGCGGTGAGGGCGAGGGCCTGGAGCATGGGCTGCAGGTGGGTCCAGTCGAGGACGGCGACCTGGAGGACCTGATGCGGGGGCGGCACGAGGAAGCGGCGGGAGGGGGCGAGGAGCAGGTAACTCACCGCGTACCAGAGGCCGATGGCGACTGCGAGCGAGCCGATGGGGGCGAGCAGGGCGACGGGGCCCCGCCGTGTGCGGACGGACGCCTCGGCGGCCGGGAATGTCTCGACCGTGGCGTCGGCGGCAGCATCGGGCTGGTGCACGGGGGTCTTCGCCTCGTGGGCCGGAGCGGCAGTGCTCGGACCGGTGACGGCAGGTTCGGAGGCCGCGGACGTTGCGCCGGGGTTCGGGCCGGCTGCGACCGAGGCAGCAGTGGTTGCGTGGGCAGTCGGCGCGTCGGTGGCCGTGGCAGCCGGGGTGTTCGTACTCACTGGGCCTCTCCTCGCAGGGCCCCGGAGACCGCGCCCGCGATCGCGGCGAACTCCGGTTCGTAACGGAGCGATGCGGGCCTGGGGTGGGCGAACGGGACCTCGAACTCTGCGGTGATACGTCCAGGTCGGGCCGACATCACCACAACCCGGTTGGCCAGGAAGACCGCCTCGGTCACCGAGTGCGTGATGAAGAGACCCGCGAATCCCGTCTCGGTGAAGATCCGCTGGAGCTCCTCCTGCATACGAAGCCGGGTCATCTCGTCCAGCGCGCCGAAAGGTTCGTCGAAGAGGAAGAGCGCGGGGTTCATCATCAGCGCGCGGGCCAGCGAGACGCGCATCCGCATCCCGCCCGAGAGCTGTCCCGGCAACTGCTCCTCGAAGCCGTCGAGGCCGACGAGACGGATGGCGTCCATGGCGCGCTCGTGCCGTTCGGCCTTGGGACGGCCGGCCAGTTCGGCGGGCAGTGCCACATTGGCGAGGACGCTGCGCCAGGGCAGCAGGGTGGCGTCCTGGAAGACGTAGCCGATATCCCCGCCCGGGGTGCTGATCTCGCCCGCGCTGGGGGCATCGAGACCGGAGGCGAGCCGCAGCAGGGTGGACTTGCCGCATCCGGAGGGGCCGACGACTGCGACGAACTCCCCTGCACCGACATGGAGTTCCACTCCCGAGAGCGCGGTGGTCCGGTTGTCGAAACGCTTGTCGACGGCTACGAAGCTCAGCGCCGTCTGCACTGCTGTCGCCACGTCGACTCCTTCCTTTGGACCTGTGATGCATTCACCGATGTTCGTAGCATCAACATTCTTTGTTTCGGGGTGATGTCCCGGGCGTTTACGCCCGGGACCAGTCAGAGCGCTTCGCGGGTCACCGTGGTGCGGCTCACCGCTCTCCCGCCCTTGAAGACGATCCGGTCCGGGTACGAGGCACCGACAGCCCCGGAGAGCGAGTCGGCCCGTACGGCGAGGAGGTCGGCGATCGCACCCTCGTACGGCCCTGCGGCGGGCAGCCCGAGGACCGTGCGGGCGCCGGTGGTCACCGCGTGGACGGCCTCGGGCAGCGTCAAGTGACCTGCTACGACGAGGAGTCCAGCGGTCTCCAGGGGATCGGCCCTGCCCACCGGGTTGAACGGGTCACGGATGTTGTCGCCGCCCCCGGCCAGGGGCACGCCCGCGTCCAGGAGGGCGCGTACGGCGGTCAGACCGCGTGGAGTGCGGGCAGGGGTGTCGCGGCCCTGGAGGTAGAGGTTGGTGAGCGGCAGTGCGACGACCCCGATCCCGGAGGCCGCCGCCTCCTTGGCGATCCGGGCGGCCTCGGCCGGGTCCAGGCCTCCCAGTCCCACACAGTGGCCGGCGGTCGCACCGTGGGCGAAGCCCCGCTCCCGTACCGCCTGGGCGAGCAGCAGCAGATCCTTCGGATCCGGACGGAGATGCTCGTCCGCATGCAGATCGACGCCGACGCCGTGCCGCTCGGCGATGGTCAGGGCGCGGGCGACAGCGGCCTGCGGGTCCTCGGAGAGGTGCGGGCAGCCACCGAGCAGGTCGGCCCCCAACTCCAGTGCCTCGTCGAGGACTTCGTCGGGTGCCTCGATGTGCAGCACGGCGATCTGCAGTGCGACCCGCTCGCTCAGCTCCTCGCGCAGCCGCAACAGCGCCCGAAGCCCCCGGAGCGGATCGGGGCCGGGCAGGACGTCGGCGTGGGTGCGGACGGCGGTCGCACCATTGGCGACCAGCTCGTCCAGGGCGCGGCGGGCCCTGACCAGCACGTCCTCCTCCGTCACCTGCTCGGCATAGCCGTGCCAGGCGGCGACCGCCCCGGGCAGGTCGCAGGGCGGGGCGCCGGCCAGGTCCCAGGTGAGGGCTTTGTCGAGGTGGGCGTGGGGTTCGGCGGGGGCGGGCAGCAGGATGAAGCCGGAGAGGTCCATCTCCTCGCGTATGGAGGGGAGTTGACCGGCCGGTGCGACGGCCGACACCCGCCCGTCCTCGATCAGTACGTCCCGGACCTGTCCTTCGGGCAGCCGCGCCCCGCGCAGCAGCAGTGCCGTCACCGTCATCGTGCGTCCCCGTTCTCCGGTGCCGTGAGTACTGCGAAGCCGTCGAAGGCGTGCCACATCGCGGGCGCGCCGAACATGTCCTGGCGGCGGACGGGGCAGGTCCGTCCGCTTACCACCTGATCGAAGGCTTCGGCGACCCGTCCCACGAAGTAGTGGTCCTCACGGTGGCGGAAGTTGTGCCCCAACAGCGCCGTCCTGACCGGGAGTTCGGCCAGTCGCCGAGTCGATGCGGCGAAAGCGGGTACATCGGCGCCCGGCACATGGGCGAAGAAAGGGCCGCTGATCAGGGTGTCGCCGGCGAGGAGCTGGCCGCTCTCCGGCTCCCAGAGGCAGATGCCGTCGGGCGAGTGGCCGGGAGTGTGCAGGACGTGCAGCCTCCGCCCGCCCAGGTCGAGGTGCTCCCCTTCCCTGAGCAGCCGCGTCGGTCGCACCGCGTCGATACGCCACTGGGTCAGTTCGGGGACGGGCCGCACCTCGATCCGCGAGTCGGTGAGGAAGAAGCCCTCGGCGGAGAGTGCGCTCAGCTCGATGTAGCGCTGTCGCATGTCCTGGGCGATGTGCTCGTACATCTCGAGCCACTCGCGCGGTGCGGGCTCGCCGTGCAGGTTCCCGCCCGCCTCGTGGACGGCGAATTCCTTGGCCTCGCCCACAAGCGAGGCGTTGCCGCCCCGGTGGTCGTAGTGGTGGTGGGAGTTGACGACGAGCAGCGGCAGCGAGGTCAGCGCTCGCACCTCGCGCCCGATGTCCCCGATGCCCATCCCGGTGTCGTACAGCAGGGCGAGGTCGTCGCCCACGACGAGATAGCTGTTGACGTGCCCGGGCTCGGCGAGGAGGAAGGTCCCGGGCCCGGTCTCCTGTACGGAGAACCAGTCGCGCCCGCTCATGCGCCGATGCCGTGGTAGCGGCGGGCGTGGTGGACGAGGGCGCTGATCCGGCCTCGGCCGGGGATGATCTCCTCGATGTCGGCGATCAGCAGCATGTGGTCCCCGGCCGCCACCTCTTCCCGTACGCGGCACACGACGGCGTACGTGCTCTGCGTGAGCAGCAGCGGCACACCTCCCTCTCCCGTCGTCCAATCCAGCCCGGCGAACCGGTCGGCGGCCGGATCGGCGAACCGCCGTGAGACGGATTCGCCGTTCGCGGCAAGGATGTTGAGGGCGAGCCTGCCGCCGTCCTGGAGCAGCGGCAGGGTGCGGCTGCCGCGCTGGACGCCGATCGCTATCAGCTCCGGCGTGCGGCTGAGGCTCATCACGGCGGTGCTGGTGAATCCGGCAGGTGTGCCATCGGCTGCGGCGGCGGTCACCACGCAGACGCCGCCAGCGAGGGCAGCCATGGCATCGAGGAATCCGGCCGTGGCGGGCCGGTCGGCGGTGGTCGCGGTCATTCGGGCTCCTCGCCTAGAATGTTCGTCACATCAACATTGAGCGTAAGAGGTATGTGTTTCGCGGGAGTAAATCCCACTCCGAAGTGACCGCTTAGGATCTCCGTCATGGCAGACCGCCCCACCGAAACCCCCGCCGATCCGGACCAGCAGCTCGGCAACGCGATCCGACGGCTACGCAAGGAGCGCGGCCTTACCCTGGTCCAACTCGCGGGCAGCGCAGGCCTTTCGCACCCCTTCCTCAGCCAGCTGGAGCGCGGGCTGACCCGCCCGAGCATGCCCTCGCTGCACCGGATCGCCCAGGCGCTCGGCACCACCCAACAGGCCCTGCTGGCGCACTCGGCGACCTCTCCCGCCGACATCCATGTCGTACGGGAAGGGACCGGCACCCCCGTCGTCAACAGCGGCGGCTCGGCGCGGATGCTCGGGGCACCCCAATTCGCCGTCCATCCGGTCGAATACACGGGAGGACCCACCGACTTCGAGGAGTACTACGACCACCCGGGCGACGAGTTCCTTTATGTGGTCCACGGCGCGATCGAAATCGACCTACTGGGCCCCGGCGGCCGCGAACTGCACCGCCTCCACGCCGGTGACAGTCTGCTCTACCCAGGCGGAACCCCGCACCGCTGGCGCGTTCTGGAGGATCAGGACCCTTCCGGGGTGCACATTCTCACCGTACAGAACGCCCCTCGCTAAATCTCCGGGCGACCCCGCTGACCAGCGGCGTCAGACCGCTGCGATGGTCGCCGAGCTGCGTGACGGCCGGTTCCGGCGCATGGTGGAGTTATGGACGAGAGCCCCCCTGTGGTCGTGCTTCCGCCACAGTCGGACGGAGGGCGGCGGGTGACGGTCCAGGGCGAGCGCATGGGCACCGCGTACAGCCTGTTCGACGTGCTGGAATACCTTCACCGTGCGGGTCTGCCCACAACGGATACGGCCATCGACGACCCCGAGCTGATCGAGTGGCGCGGCGGAGGGCCGTACGACTGGAGCAACACCGTATGACAGCCCGCACGCCGTGACACGACACGCGGGCACGGTGACGCGAACGGCTGCGAGCACCGGCGTGAACTCACAGGGCTGCGGAGGTGATTGAGGTATCCGCTGCCTGGACGATCGTTGCGGGCAGGGCTACGTACGCTGTCACGCCCGAGCCCTGTGTGGGCCGCAACTCGGCATGGGCGCCGAGGCGATCGGAGAGCGCGCCGACGACATGGTGGCCGAGGAACCGGGTGGGCGCCGCGAGCAGGGAGCCACCCTTGCCGGACAGCAGGGCGTTGGCCTGGGCCATCCGCTCCGCCGTCATGCCGATGCCCCGGTCGACGACCGCGAGGCAGTACTCGCCGCCGTCCCGCCAGCCGTAGAGCTCGACGGGCTGCTTGGGCGAGCTGAACATCAGCGCGTTCTCCACCAACTCGGCGAGCAGGTGCGAGAGTTCGGCGACGCAGTGGCCGCGGATGCGGCAGTGTTCGATGTCGGTGACGGCGACCCGCTGGTACTGCTCGACCTCGGAGATGGCCGACTGCACCACCTCGGTGATGGTGACCGTGCCGGGCCAGGGGCGCGCCGGGGACTCCTCGCCGGCAAGGACGAGCAGGGACTCGGCGTTGCGGCGCATGCGTGTGGCCAGGTGGTCGAGTTCGAAGAGCTCGGCGAGTGCGTCAGGGTCGAGCTCCTGGCTCTCCAGGGTGGTGATCAGGCCCAGCTGGCGGATGAGGAGGGACTGGTTGCGGCGGCCCAGGCTGGCCAGGGACTCGGTGCTGTTGCGGCGCAGGACGGTCTGCTCGGCGGCGAGACGGACGGCTGTGCGCTGGACGTTGTGCAGGGCGGCGACCAGCCGCGTGATCTCCCGTGCGGTACCCGGGACTTCGGCAGTCTCGGGATCCTCGGGCAGCGGGGTGTCGGGGTCGGCCTCCTGGATGCGCTTGACCGCCTCCGCGAGCCTGGTGCCCGCGACCGCGTCCGCCTCGTCGGCCAGTGCGCCCAGGGGACGGGTGATGGAGCGGGCCGAGAACACCGCGAGTGCGGAGGCGACGGCGAGGATCAGCGCGCCCAGGCCCAGGAAGCCGATGAGCTGCCGGGTGGCCGCGTCGCCGGTCCGGCCCGCTCCTGCCCGTACGTCGTCACCGACCTGTTTCTGGACGGCGTGCAGATCGTCGACGAGCGTCGTCATGTCGGTCCACCAGCGGGTGGGGGCGACATCGAGGGGTGAGCCGTCGGCGCCCGCTTCGGCCTTGGCCTCGTACGCGGTGACGCGGCGGGCCGCGGCCGTCTTGAAGGCTCGGTCGAGGGCGGACTCCTCGTCACCGCCTGCGAGTTGGCGGAACTGGCCGAGGTCGGCGACACGGGTGGCCCGGATCTCGGTGAAGTCGAGGTACTCGCCGGAACGGAACCCCTTCGCGGCGAACACGCCGTTCAGGGAACCGCGTTCGAGGGCGACGGCCTCCGTGGCGCGGGCCAGGGCCTGCAACGCCTGCACACCTTGGGCGATACCGCGATCGCCGTCGGGCACGCCGGTCGATTCGGCGTCGATCAGGGCGGTGACGGCCGCGGTGTAGAAGCGGAGGGTGACGGTGCGGTCGGCGGTGCCGGTGTCGACGCCGGTACGGGTGCCAGTGAGGTCGGCGAGGGGGAGCTGGGCCCGGCGGAGTGCGGAGGCTGCGGCCTCGTGCAGATCACCGCTCTCCGCCGAGAGCACCCCCGTCAAGGATGTGCGGGCGTCATCGGTGCGCGCCCGCGCCTCGCGGACGTCGTCCTGGTACTCCTCGTCGCCGCCCAACAGGCCGTTGGTGAGGCCGCGTTCACGCTGGAGCTCACGGACGAGGTCCTGCACCCGCAGCAGGACGATGACCTGCGACTCCGTGGCCCGCGCTGCGGACCAGTCATGGGCGCGGTCGACGACGCCCAGCCCGGTGAGGGCGAGGAGCAGACAAGTGGGTACGGCAAGGACGATGGCCACACGGCCGCGGATGGAGCCCCAGCCGGGAATGCGGACGGACTGGTCAGGTCGGCGAATTCGGTTCCCCGTCATGCCCCGTGAGGCTAGAGGCGGCCCGGCGAGCCCCTCGTTTCCCGTGCGTAAGACGTCGATGCACAGGTACTCACCCGGCATGCGAAGCGGCGGTGAGGGAAGCATCGGATTCCACAGTCGGCCTGTGGATGAGGGTATGGGTCGTTTCCGATCTTCGAAGTCGAGCATGCAGCTCACAGGGTTTTGGTCAATCGTCCAAGACGCGAGTTAGCATGTGAGGTGAACGTAGTCGACCTCAGGAGAACGGCAGCCGAATGGCCCGCATGGCAGCGAAGGACCGACGGGAAGCACTGATCGCGGCGGCGATCCGGGTGATGGTCCGCGATGGAGTGGCGAAGGCGACGACGCGCGCCATCGTCAACGAGGCCGACATGCCGCTGGGGGTCTTCCACTACTGCTTCGACTCGCGTGAGGACCTCCTCGATGAGGTCATCACGCGATTTACCAACAGCAGCGGCGCGGCGGCACGGAAGGCGTTCGCCGGGGAAGGTGATCTCGGCGACCGCATCACCGGGAGTCTGTACGCGTTCTGGGAGGGCGTGGAGCTCGCCCCGGGCGAGCATCAGGTGGGATACGAGCTCACCCACTACGCCTTGCGCCAGGCCGGCTTCGAGGAGTTGGCGCGCCGGCAGTACGCCCACTACCTGGAGGTTCACGAGGAAGTCCTGGAGGAGGCGGCCGCGAGCGCCGGCATCGAATGGACGGTGCCTCTGCCCGTCCTCGCCCGCTACCTGAACGCGGTGCTCGACGGGGTCACCCTGTGCTGGCTGGTCGACCGGGAGGGCGAACGCAGCCGGGAGGTGCTCCAGCTGACCGCTGAGCACCTCGTGACCCTCGCCCGCAAGCCCGACCCCGACCTGGACTGAAACCTGGCTTCATCGCCGGATCCGTACTGCTCGCCGGGTGTCCTCAGTCCCCCAGCACGCGGCGCAGATAGTCGTTGCCGAAGCGCCGCTCCGGATCGAGGCGGTCCCGTACGGCGGTGAACTCACCGAAACGCGGATAGGCCTTGGCGAAGTAATCGGCGTCGCGCGTATGCAGCTTGCCCCAGTGCGGGCGCCCCTCGTACGCGGTGAAGATCCGCTCGGCGGCGTCGAAATAGGCCTGGTACGGCGTGCCCTTGTACAGATGGACGGCGATGTACGCGCTGTCGCGGCCGGCCGCCGGGGAGAGCGGGATGTCGTCCGCAGGGGCCGTGCGGACCTCGACGGGGAAACTGATCCGCAGATCCGAGCGGTCGACCATGGTCTTCAGTTCACGCAGGGCTTCGACAAGGGCGTGGCGCGGGACGGCGTACTCCATCTCGATCATGCGCACCCGGCGCGGACTGGTGAATACCTTGTACGGGATGTCCGTGTACGTCCGCGCCGAGAGACCGCGGCTGGTGATCTTCGCGATCCCGGGGATGGCGGCGGGCGCGGCCCGGCCCAGCGAACTGAGCGCCTGGAAGACGCCGTTGGCGAGGAACTCGTCCTCGAACCATCCTCTGAGCCTGCCGACAGGGGCGGTCGGGCCCGCGCTGCGGTTGTTGCTCAAGGTGTTGCAGTTCTCGGTGTGCGGAAACCAGTAGAACTCGAAGTGCTCGTTCTCCGCGATGAGTTCGTCGAAGGAATCCGTGACCCTGTCGAAGGTCATCGGTTCCTCGCGTGCGGTGAGCAGGAAGAGCGGCTCGACGGCGAAGGTGATCGCGCTGATCACTCCGAGCGCGCCCAGGCCGATTCGGGCCGCGGCGAAGATCTCCGGGTTCTCCTTCGACGAGCAGGTGAGTACCGAGCCGTCGGCCGTGACCAGCTCAAGTCCCTTGATCTGTGCGGCGATCGAAGCCGAGTCACGCCCGGTGCCATGCGTTCCGGTGCTGGTCGCCCCGGAAACCGTCTGCTCCATGATGTCGCCCATGTTCGTGAGCGAGAGTCCCTCGCGGGCCAGGGCCACGTTCAGGTGTTTCAGGGGCGTACCGGCCTCCACGGTGACCGTGCCCGCCTCGCGGTCGATCTTCCGTATGCCGGTGAGGAGTTGGGGCCGGATCATCACGCCGTCGGTCGCGGCGGCGGCTGCGAAGGAGTGTCCGGTGCCGACGGCCTTTACCTTCAGGCCGTCGTCGGCTGCCTTCCGTACGGCGGCGGAGAGCTCCTCGACGGAGGCGGGAGTCACCTCCCGTACGGGACGGGCAGTGACGTTCCCGGCCCAGTTGCGCCATGTACTGCTCGTGCCGATCGCCATCTGCCGGGTCCTTCCAGGTTCTGGTCTTTTCATCAACTGCGAGTCGGGCTAAGCCGGTTGGGAGTCAGCTGGGCGCCCTCATCTGACGGAACGGATTCGGTAGACGAGGGCCGCTCCAACGGCCGCCGTGACACCTACGGCGGTGAACAGGAGGGAATAGCCGCGGTTGGAGGTGATGATGAAGCTGGCGATCAGGGGAGCCAGCGTCGGGGGGACGACCGAGCCGATGCTCATGATGCCGAGGTCCTTTGCCCGGCTCTCGGCGTCGGGCAGGACCTGGGTGATCAGTGCCTGGTCGACGGCCATGTAGGCACCGAACCCGCCACCCATGAGTGCCGACGCGATCAGCGCGACCGTCATGCTCGGGAAGCCGGCGAGAAGGAAGCCGGAGACGGCCTGGAGTACGGCCGCCAGCGCGACGAAGATCCGTCGTCGGCCGAGACGGTCGGACAGCACGCCGGCCACCGTGGTGGCCAGGATTCCCGCGAGCAGGTAGACGACGGTGACCGCCAGCAGACTGCTCTCCGGGTCCGAGACCCTCAGGTCGTCGGTGAGGAAGTACAGCATGTAGCAAGTGCCCAGTGAGTTGGCCAGGTTGACCAGCAGTCGTCCGCCGAAGGCCCAGGCGAAATCGCGGTTCCTGAGCGAGCTGCCCATGGAAGCGATCACCAGGTGCAGCCGCAGCGGGGGCTCGGTGTCGTACGTGGTGTCGCGGTAGGCCGCCAAGAAGGGCACGACACAGAGGATCAGGAGTACCGCGAGGACGGTGTAGCTGTGTGTGAAGGAGAGGCCGAAGGACGAGACGATGGCGATTCCGGCCACCACGCCGAGGGCCTGGGGACCGTATATGGCGCTGGAGATCATGCCGCGCTGCGGCACGGGAACGCGGTCGGCGATGACAGCGGTCAGACCGGCGGTGGCGGCGCTCAGCCCCAGCATGCTGGCCCCCCAGGCCACACTCACGCCTGTCACTGATCTCTGTTCACCGGTGACGATCAATCCGGCGGCGAATGTCAGCGCACCGGCGCCGAGCCAGATCCTTCGTCGGCCGAAGCGGTTGCGGGAGCGGTCGCACAGCGCCCCGCACAGCGGCAGGGCGATCAGTGCGACCAGCCCGGAGATGCCGTTGACGATGGCGAAGTCGCGCACCTTGGACGCCGGACTGATCGCCTCCAGTTGCTGCGGGAGCAGCAGCTGGAGGGGCACGAGGTTCGCCATCCAGTAGCCGAACCAGACCAGGCTGAACAAGGTGGTCCAGCTGCGCGAGACGGGTTCGGCCGGTCCTTGGGCGGAAGCCGGCCCGACGGACGCCACCAGGAGGGGCGCCGCGGATTCGGACTCGGTGGACATCGGGCCTCCGGGGGATGAGGGGCCTGGAAGGGGACGTCAGAGGAAGGCGTGGCCTTCACCGCGGTAGGTCGGGACCTGCTCGACGATCTGCGAGCCGGATACGAGATGGAGGACGTTCACGCGTTCGCACAGTTCGCCGGCCTTGGCATGCCGGAACCACACATGGTCACCGAGCCGGAGCCCCTCGGCCGCCGCGCCGAGGACCGGGGTCTGGACCTCCCCCGCCCCCTCCCTTGGATTCATCCGCAGGCCCTGGGGCCAGCTCAGGGTGGGCAGGCGGTCGTTTCCGGGCGGGCCGGAGGCGATCCATCCGCCTCCGAGGACAGTGGCGATCCTGGTTGCCGGGCGGCGTACGACGGACATGACGTAGTAGGCGGAGGGCCGGGGGCGGAAGCGGCGGTAGTGGTCGAACAGCCCGGGGCCGTAGAGACCGGAGCCTGCACCGATCTCGGTGATGACGTCCTCGGACGAGGTCTGCTCTATGGAGCCGGTGCCGCCGCCGTTGACGAATTCCAGCGGTGCGACGGTTTCGACGGCGGCGACGGCCGCGGCCCGCCGGTCGGCCAGTTCGCGGGCGGAGAGGCGCTGCATCGCGCGGACCGCGAGTCGCTTGAGGGGAGAGCCGGGCTGATTGTCACCCAGTCCGGCGATCTGGCCCTCGTAGGACATGACACCGACGAGCGTGAACCCGGCTCGCCCCACGATCGCCCGGGCGAGCGACGCGGCCTGTTGCGGAGTGTGGACAGGAGAGCGGTACGGGCCCAAGTGCAGTCGGCCGCCCGCCAGTTCCAGGGATGCGTCCAGGTCGATACAGAGGCGAATGTCGGGCCGGGAAGAGCCCACCACCTCGTCGATGAAGTCCAGCTGGCCGACCGAGTCGACCATGAGAGTGATGCGCGAGGCCGCACGTTCGTCCGCCGCCAACCGCTTCAGGGCTGTGCGATCCGCTGTCGGATATCCGATGACCACGTCCGCGTGCTCTTCGGCCAGCCACAGGGCTTCGGGCAGGGTGAAGGCGAGAATGCCGTGGTAGCCCTGCCGCTCGGCCGCACGCGTGATCAGGTCGCGGCTGCGCACTGACTTGCTGGCCAGGCGGATGGTGGCGCGGCCCTCGGCCCTGCGCGCCAGCTCAGCGGCGTTCGCGTCGAAGGCGTCCAGGTCCACCACGGCGAACGGCGGATCCAAGTGCTCGGTCGCCCTGGAGAGTTGTGCCATCCGGTCCTCGCTCAGGCCGGCGAGGGCGGAGACAGCCGATTTCACGTCCGGCCGGGACACCACATGTGCGCTCACAACTGCACCCTTCTGGATTGTTCGTATCGCCGGCCGGTCAAGGCGGCCGGCGGCAGGACCGGTCAGGAAACCGACCGGTGCGGGGTCTCGGACGCGTCGGACGTGCAGGTCTTCCCGTCGGAGACGAGCCGCTCCCTCTGGCGCACGCCTCTGGCCTCGGCCCGAGGCAGCACCCAGCGCATCAGTCGCGGGAACACACCGGCGATCCGCTGGAAGCGTCCGGCGAGGGGTGGGAACACCACCTCAAGCGGTTTGGAGACGATCGCGTCGACGACGGCCTTCGCGATCTGCTCCGGCGCGTACGACTTCTCGGCAAAGGAGATCGCGGACGTGGGGTCGGCCATCTCCTGGTCGAGCATCTTCGTCCGGGTGGACGGCGGGTGGATGATCGTGAAGTCCAGGGGGCCGTTCCGCTCCTCCAGCGCGACGCTGTGGTGGAAGCCCCGCATCGCGTACTTGCTGGCGCCGTAAGTGGAGTATCCCGGCAGGGGCAGGAACGAGGTCATGCTGCAGACGTTGATGATGTGGCCGCTGCCCCGCTCGGTCATGCGGCGGAGCGCCGTATGCACGCCCGTGATGGTCCCGAGCAGGTTGACCTCGACGATGTCGCGGTGCTGCTGGAGGCTGAGGTCCCGCGCATGTCCGGTGTGGGTGATCCCCGCGTTGTTGATCAGGACATCGACGGCACCGAGCTGCGCTTCGGTCGCGTCGAACGCCTTGGCCCAGCCCTCCGGGTCCCTGATGTCCAGTACGCAGCCTGCGGCGCGGTCGCCCAGTCGGCGGGCGGCGGAATGGACGGCTTCCCCGTTGACGTCCGTCAGCATCACGCGATGACCGCGGGCCACCGCCAGCGCGGCTATCGCCGCGCCGATCCCGTCGGCGGCCCCAGTCACCAGCACGACCTGGCTTCTTTCCGAGTTTCGGCTCATGCTCACAGCGTCTCTTGGTCGAGTGTCCAAGTCAACTGTCCGACATGAGATTGAACCGGACCGTTATCGGACGGTTCACAGTCGGTACATCTCGATGCGGCCGCCATTGAGCTCGCGGGCGCGGACGGGGTCGTCGGTCGGAACGGTCGCCGCGAACAATGTGCGGCCGTCACCCCCGGCGACCAGGCAGCTCAAGGTGTTCTGGCTCGTCGCGACGCGATCCAGAACTCGGCCGCCCTCCGCCACGCGCACGCACTCACCTCGTAGGGCGTTGGCGATCCAGATGCTTTCGCCGTCGCTGTGCCAGGCGATCCCGTCGGGGGCGATCGGCGACGAGGAACGCTTGGCGATGGCCGGGTGGTCCAGCGCCGCTGACACTCTGCGCGTGATCCGCCCGGGCAGCCCTGGATGGTTCACCATGCGCCACAGCAGCGGTGAGATCAGCGCTGCCCAGGGGCGTGGGGTGCCGAGAGTGCCGTCCGGATGGACGGGGAAGGCGGTGAGGCGCATGCCCAGGGTTTCGGCGGCCACCAAGGTCCTACCGTCCGGGGTGAGCAGACAGCCGTTCGGGAACAGGGTCGGTTCCGTCAGCCCGATCAGTTCCCCGTCCGGGGCGAGGCAGGCGATCGGGGTCTTCGGGGGACCCGGGGGTGCGTAGAGCATCGAGTTCGGGTGCTCCCGGACGAAGGCGTGGTAGTCGAAGCCGAAGTTTCCGACGTATGCCCGCCCCTTCGGATCGACGAGCATGTCGTTGACCGGGCCGCCGACGAGGTGGCGCAGATCCGCATGTTCGACCAGCTGTCCATCGGGCTCGAGGCGGTAGACGCAGCCGCCGTCCATCGAGACGACCAGCATCCTCCCGTCCGGGAGCCAGCCCAGTCCGCCGGCGCGTCCGGGGACCTTGGCGATCGTCTTCGCCTCTCCGCTCCCGTCCCAGCGGTGGACTGTGCCGTGCGCGAGATCGGAGAACCACAGGGCGTTCTCATGCCAACGCAGCGACTCGGGGACGCCCAAGCCGTTGAGTGTGATCGACGCTGTCCGTTTCATTCCGAATGCTCCTTGGCGGCGACGCGGGAACTTTCCCCGTTGCGATGAAGTTGGTCAATTGTCCAAGACTCTTGACTTGCACAAACGACCGTCCCATTCTGGATGAACCGAAGTCAACGTTCCTGCAGGAGATTCCGTGACTCAGACTCGAACCGTTACCGCAGCCGCTGACTCGGCGCCCGCGGGCATCGCGGTGGACAATCCCGCCACCGGGGAAGTGGTCGGACACGTGGCCGACACGCCCGCGGAAGAGGTGGTGTCAGCGGTCCTCCGGGCCAGGCAGGCGCAGGCCGGCTGGGCGCGGCTCAGCCCGCGAACGCGTGCGGAGCTGTTCACGCGCAGCCGCCGCTGGCTGCTGGCGCACCGGCAGGAGATCACGGACTCCATCGTCGCGGAGAACGGCAAGGCGGAGGAGGACGCGATCGTCGAAGTCGTCTACTGCGTCAGCGCCTTCGCCTACTGGGCCAAGCACGCACGACGCCTCCTCGCCGACACGAAGGTGCGGTCCCTGTCACCTTTCGTGCTGGGGCGCAGCATGTACACCCGCCGGGCACCGGTCGGCGTCGTCGGGGTCATCGGCCCCTGGAACAACCCGCTGATCAACTCCTTCGGTGACGCCATCCCAGCCCTCGCGGCAGGCAACGCCGTCGTGCTCAAACCCTCCGAATACACCCCGTTGACCGCGCGCCTCATGGAGCAGATGACCCGCGAATGCGGCTGGCCCGACGGCGTGTTCCAGGTCGTCACCGGCGCGGGCGCCACCGGCCAGGCCCTCGTCGAAGCCGCCGACTTCGTGATGTTCACCGGGTCGACGAAGACCGGCCGCGCCGTCGCGGCCCGGGCCGGCGAGCGGCTCATCCCCTGTTCGCTGGAACTCGGCGGCAAGGACGCGCTGATCGTCCTCGCGGACGCCTCCGTGGAACGGGCCGTGAACGTCGCCCTCCACGGCGCTCTGTTCAACGCGGGCCAGACCTGTACCTCGGTCGAGCGGGTCTACGTCGAGGCCCCCGTGTACGACGAGTTCGTCGCCCGGCTCGAAGAGCGGTTCCGTGAGGTCACCATGGGCAGGCCCGCGGGACTGGGCAGCACCGATCTGGGCGCCATGACCTTCCCGCCGCAGATGGGGATCGTCGAGGACCAGGTCACGGACGCCGTGAGTCGCGGTGCGCGTGTCCTCGTCGGGGGCCATGCGGCTCCCGGCCCCGGTCGCTTCTTCGAACCCACGCTGCTCGTCAATGTCGATCACACCATGAAGTGCATGCGCGAGGAGACCTTCGGCCCGACGCTGCCCGTGATGAAGGTCGCCGACGCCGAGGAGGCCGTTCGGCTGGCCAACGACAGCGAGTACGGCCTGCAGGCGACCATCATCGGTTCGAACATGGCCCGCGCTCGGCAGCTGGCCGCGCGACTGGAGGCCGGCTGCGTCACCATCAACGACGCCCAGAGCAACTACCTGGCCCTCGGCCTGCCCATGGGGGGTTGGAAGGCGTCGGGAGTCGGTGTCCGGCACGGTGCCGAGGGCTTCCGCAAGTACACCAAGCTGCAGGCGATCTCCGTGAACCGGTTCCCGATGCGCCGCGACCTTCACATGCTCCCGTTCGCCCCCTCGTCGTATCGCTTCATCCTGCGGCTGGTGAATGCCATGTACGGCAAACGCCTGCGCTCCGACCAGAAGTAGCGGCACCCGCACGAACGAGCAGTAGCCGCGTCCACAAGAACAAGAAGTAGCCCGACCCGTAGGAACGTTGAGAGGCAGGAAACCCATGTCCCTGACACCCACAGCCGTCCAGCAGGCATCCGTCGGCCCCATGCCCGAGGGCGTCACCCTGCCCTTGCCGCCGGAGAACCTGTCCGTCGAGGAGGAGCGGCAAGTCCGAAAGCAGGAACTCGCGGCGGCCTTCCGCGTGTTCGCCCGCTTCGGCTTCTCGGAAGGGGTGGCCGGCCACATCACCGCACGCGACCCGGAGAACCCCACGGCCTTCTGGGTCAACCCCTTCGGGATGGCGTTCAGCCAGATACGGGTCTCGGACCTGATCCTCGTCGACCACGACGGCACCCTGCTGGAGGGGAAGCGGCCGGTCAACAACGCCGCCTTCTGCATCCACTCCGAAGTGCACCGGGCGCGGCCCGATGTGGTCGCGGCCGCGCACACCCACTCACTGCACGGAAAGGCCTTCTCGAGCCTGGGTATCCGGCTGGACCCGATCACGCAGGACTCCTGTGCCTTCTTCGAGGATCACGGCCTCTACTCGGACTATCAAGGGGTCGTGAACGATACGGAGGAGGGCCGCAAGATCGGTGTGGCTCTGGGCAGCGCCAAGGCCGTCGTCCTGCAGAACCACGGGCTGCTCACGGTCGGGCAGTCCGTGGCCGAGGCCGCCTGGTACTTCATCACCATGGAGCGGTCCTGCCAGGCGCAGCTCCTGGCCATGGCCGCCGGCAAGCCGAAGCTGATCGACTCCGAGACGGCGCGGATGGTGCGTTCACAGATCTCCGGCGCGCTTCCGGGCTGGTTCCAATTCCGCCCCCTGTGGGACCAGATCACCGCGGAACAGCCCGATCTGTTCGACTGAAGTCAAGCACCCTGAAATCACTTCGCCGGTGCGCGCCTCGTCCGGTACGGTCGCGGGGTTGTTTTCACTGCTGGGAGCCCACAAGGTTCGCTTGTGGCCTCCCCTGCAGTTCCGAGGCTGAGAGCAGGTTTCGTTATGGCATGTCGTATCAGTGAGCTCGTGCTGGGTTGCCGCGACCCCGAGGTGCTGGCGCGGTTCTGGTGCGAGGTCCTGGACTTCGTCGTGCTCGATCGCGAGGACGACGGCACGCTGGAGATCGGGCCGCGCGAAGGGTTCGGCGGTCCGCAGCCGACGATCATCCTCAGTCGCAGGGATGAGCCGGAGAAGGGGAAGTCCCGGCTGCACATCGACGTCAACGCCACCGACCGCGATCAGGACGCCGAACTCGAACGCCTCCTGAAGCTCGGTGCGCGCCCGGCGGACATCGGCCAGACGGGGGAGGAGCAGTGGCATGTCCTGACCGACCCCGAAGGCAATGAGTTCTGCCTGCTCAAGGCCCGCCTCAACCCGCTCTGAACCGCTACTGCCCGTGCCCACGCGGTCGGGTCAGGACGCCGGCCCCCAGTTGTCGTTGCTGGGGGCCGCCGCACCGGGTGATGTCAGCGGAAGATTGACGAACGATGCCGCTTCCGCGGAGCGTTCAACGGTGTACAGACCGCCGGTCAGGTTGGCCAGTTGCTGCGGGGTGGGGGAGACCGGGAAGTGGAAGTCGGCCGGCGGCTGGCTGTTGATGGTGACCTGGATCCTGTAACCGGCCGGGATCCTGGTGAAGTTCGGCAGCAGGGAGATGTCGTACCGGGTGGTCCGGCCGGGTGTCACCGGTTGCTGCGAGGCTTGGGTGAAGGGGTGGCTGGGCTTGAGAAGTGCCTTGTTCCTGCCGTACCAGCTTTCGCCGGTGTCCACGGCGCGTTGGCTGCCCAGGAGAATTCCGTCGGCTTGCTTGGTCACCGTGCCGTCCGGCGCAACGATGTTCAGTGTGGCCGTCAGTTCGGTCTCGACGGTCGTTGATCTGGCGTAGAGAGTGACGTCGGCCGGTCCGTTGAGCAGGGCTGTGTCGGCGAGCGGGGCCGTTGTGTAGGTCAGCGTGTTTCCTGCGGTCGACGCGCCCCAGGAGAGACTTTCGCTTCCCTGCTCCGTGGGCTTGGTTGCCGTCAGCGACCCGTTGCCGAGGTAGTAGGTCCGAGCGTCCAGAGACAGCGGCCATGCGGAACTGTCGATCCAGGTGTTCGCGCCGTTCTCGAACAGGTGCAGGGGCTTCGAGGTGGCGGCCATGCCGGTGGGTGCGTTCTTGAGCCAGGTGTCGAACCATTCCAGGCGAATGGCCTGCAGGGTGGATTCGTTGACGTGCTCGCCATGGGTCCAGGGCCCGACGATCGCCTGGTACCGGCCGGTGACGGGGTCGCCCGGTGTGATCGGATCGGTCAACGGCCGGTGAAAGTAGGCGTTTTGGGCCGCGACATAAGCGCCGAGGTTCCCACCGGGGAACAGGTCCTCCCACCCGGCTTGGCTGAGCGCCGGAATGTTGTTGCTCACGATCCGCGGCATGAGTTTCTGGACGTTTCGCGCCCGCCAATAGGCATCGTTGTACGAGCGTGAGCCGCCGTTGGCCTGCTGGGTGATCGTCACGGATTGCGGGTCGGTCGCAGGGTCGTCTTCTGGACCGCGTGGTTGGGCTCGGGCGATGTTGGCCACGAAAGAGGTGGGGATGCCGCCGTTGGCCGTGAGGTCGTTGTAGAAGTCCGAATCGGTGCAGAACGGTGCGATGGCTTTGAGGGCGGAGTTCTTGCCCACAGCCGCGGCGGTGAACCACTGGTTCACTCCGAGGTAGGAGCAACCCTCCAGCCCCACCTTGCCGTTGGACCCCGACAGCGTGTGGGCCGCCCAGTTGACGAGGTTGGCTCCGTCCTTGCCCTGCCGGTCGCCGAACCAGTCGAGTTGTCCGCCGGAGTCACCGGTGCCCCGTACCGCGGAGACCACGAAGACGTATCCCCGCTGAACGAAGTAGGTGCCGTTGTCGGCAGGGTCGGAAGGCTGCGTGCCGTAGGGGTTCTGCGCCAGCAGCACAGGGAAATCGCCCGACGCGCGTGCCCCGGTGCTCGGGTCGGTCGGATAGACGATGTCGACCGCGATTTTCACGCCGTCGTCCATGGTGACGGTGGTGCGCACGGGCGCGCTCGTCGCGAACGTGGGCGCCGGCGGCTGCCAGGCAGAAGCTGATGCGGGCGCGGCGGTGGTCGCTGTCTGTCCCGCCACCAAGAGGGCGAGCGCAGCCGAACCGCCGGCCAGTACCGAGGCTGTGCGCGACAGCTTGACCTTGTTTCCGACCTTGGACCCTGTCATGGGGCTCCCTTGAGGTTGGTGAGGATCTGCAGCTGACTCAGTCGTAGTCATCAACCGAATGTTCGGTAGTTTCGGGAGGGGGCGCAGGGGCTGTCAAGGGAGCGTGCAGGAAGTGCGCGGGGGTCACTCTCGAGGCGACGGGGGTCCAGAGTGGCGAAAGCGCAGGCTGGAACTCCCGGGCGGCGGAAGTGAGTTGAGGGGTTCTTGTGCGCGGCAGTTCGCGGCTCAGGCTTGTTCGGGCCGTCGGAACGCGTCGGCGTTGAGCGTGAAACCCTCATCACCGCGCCGGCGAAGGTCCACCGGTCGGCGACCGAGCAGGTTGAAGTGGACCACCGGATGGTGGTCGCCATGAGCCATTGCGCGTGCAATTGTCTGCGTCAGTCGTCTGACAGATGTTTTCCATCCGATTTTCACGCTTCTCAACAGCAGCAATCGCCGCCTAGCGTTTGCGCCACGACAGCGGAAGGTGCCGGATTCGGCAGCGGACGCCGTACGTCAGTTTGAAGGAGCTCGAGTGAGTGAGACGACGGACGGCCTCGTGCCCGCTTTAGGGCGGCCTCGGCTACTGGTGGCCGACCGCAGCGCCGACAACGTCGGACTGACGTTGGACGATCTGCGCGAGGGGGCGGTCTGCGATGCCGATCCGGTGCGGATCCCGATCACTCAGGACATTCCGGCCGGCCACAAGGTCGCGCTGACCGACATCCCGGCGGGCCGGGCGATCGTGAAATACGGAGCCGTGATCGGGTACGCGACGGCTCCGATCACGCCGGGCAGTCATGTCCACGTCCACAACGTGGAGGTCAGGGGCGCGGCCTCGCCCAATCGCGGCGGCGCCCGGCAGACCGCCGTCCCGTGGACGCCGCCAGTGGCCCCGACGCGCGACCATTTCCTTGGCTACAAGCGGCCCGGAGGCGCCGTGGCAACCCGCAACTACATAGGAATCCTGCCGTCGGTGAACTGCGCCGCCACGGTGTCCCGAATGGTCGCCCAGGCGGCGGAGGCCGCGCACGCCGGGACCCCCGGCCTGGACGGGGTGATCGCCCTTGGCCATGACCTGGGCTGCGGCCTGGCGGAGGGCGGCCGGGGCGACGAGATCCTGCGCCGTACCCTGCGCGGGTATGCCGCCCATCCCAACCTCGTCGGGGTCGTTTCCGTCAGCCTCGGCTGCGAGGTCAACCAGCCCGAGAACTTTCTGGAGGACCTGCACCGCCCGGTCGAGCAGCTGACCATCCAGGAGTTGGGCGGGTCGGTCGCGACGGTGAACGAGGCGCTGCGGCAGGTCGCGGTGATCGCGGAGGGGGTCGCCGGGCTTCGCCGGGAGCCGCTGCCGCTGTCCGGGCTCACCCTGGGCCTGCAGTGCGGCGGCAGCGACGCCTACTCCGGCCTGACCGCCAACCCCGCTCTGGGAGTTGCCGCCGACCTGCTGGTCGCCGCCGGAGGCCGGGCGATCCTCGGGGAGACACCGGAGATCTTCGGGGCCGAGCATCTGCTCGTGGCGCGGGCCGCCGAAGCGGGACTGGCCGATCGGCTCGACGAGATCCTGGAGTGGTGGAATGAGTACGTCCGCGCCAACGGGGCCGAACTGGACAACAATCCCTCGCGCGGCAACCGCGACGGGGGCATCACGACCATCTGGGAGAAGTCGCTGGGCGCGGTCCTCAAGGGCGGCAGCAGCCCGCTGCGGGCAGTCGTCGACTATGCCCAGCGGGTCGAGGCCCCTGGTCTGACCTATATGGACACCCCCGGCTACGACCCGGTGTCGGCGACCGGCATGGTGGCCGGCGGGGCGAACCTGCTGGCCTTCACCACCGGCCGCGGTTCGGTGTTCGGCTCCCGCCCGGCCCCCTGCCTCAAGATCACCACGACCAGCCGGTTGTACCAGCACATGGCCGGCGACATGGACTTCGACGCCGGGGCCGCGTTCACCCGCGAGGAGCAGATCACCACGGGCGTAAGGCTGTTCGAGCGCTTGGTGGACCTGGCCTCGGGCGAGCCGAGCAAGTCCGAGTTGCTTGGATTCGGCTCCGAGGAGATCGCCCCGTGGCGGATCGGAGCGGTGCTGTGATCGCGACGGTCCTCGATGGGGGAGGGAACCGGCACCGACGCGAAGGACATTCCGCGAATAACCAGGATGCTCTATGCGAATGTCAGGGACCTTGAGCTCCCCAATTACCGGATCTATGTTTCTCCTGCCTTTCTGAGCAGCACTTTGCGCATCAGAACTCCCCAGGAGGAACAGCCCTCATGAGCTCGCGCCAGCCTGCCCACCCGGACTTCCCGAGTCGGCGGAGATTCCTTGAGCTGACCGGCTCCGGCGCCGCGGGAACCCTCGCCGCCTTCGCGGGACTGCCGGCCTTCACCGCCGCCGCGGCCGAGCCGCACCGGCCCGCCACCGACCCCCGGGTGGACGACAGCACGGCGGTGCGCCTGTGGCACACGGCGCCCGCAGCCGCGGGCAACATGATCCAGCAGGGCATGCCCATCGGAAACGGACGGCTCGGCGCCCTCGTCGGCGGGGACCCCGCCGACGAAGCGCTCTTCATCACCGACGCCACCATGTGGACCGGCGGGCGCAACGACGTGCTCAGCAGCGACGGCCAGTTCCCCTACGACCAGACGGCGTTCGGCACCCTGACTCAACTCGCCCACCTCACCGTCGAGATACCCGGCCACACCCTGGACTCCGTCACCGGCTACAGCCGCGCCCTGGACCTGAGCAACGGCCTGGTCACGGCGTCCTACGCGCAGAACGGCGTGACTTACCGGCGGGAGGTGTACGCCAGCCACCCGGACGACGTCGTGGTCGTACGCTTCTCGCAGAGCGGCGGCGGCACCTACACCGGTCGGATCACCCTGGCCGGCACCCACGGTGAGAACACGGTCGCCAACACCTCCGACGCCACCGCTTCCTTCAGCGCCGAATTCGACAACGGCCTGCGCTACGGCGCCGCCATCACGGCGGTCAGCGGCACCGGTCAGGTCGAAGTCACGGGCTCCGGCGTGGACTTCACCGGCTGCGGCGATCTGACCGTCATCTTCAGCGGCGGCACCGACTACGCCCCCGACTTCGCCCAGGGCTACCGCGACCCGTCCGTCGACCCCCAGGCCCTGGCCCGGAAGAAGGTCCGTACGGCGGTTCGTCAGACGCCCGACAGCCTCGCCGACACCCACATAGCCGACTACCGGAACCTCTTCGACGCGATGACACTGTCGCTCGGAACCTCCACCGAACAGCAGCGCCAACTCGACACCTGGACCCGCCTCCAGACCCGCGCCCAGGACGGCGCCGCACCCGATCCCGAACTGGAGGCGTCCTACCTCCAGTTCGGCCGCTACCTGATGATCTGCGGCTCGCGCGACAGCGTACCGATGGGTCTGCAGGCAGCGTGGATCGACACCAACACCCCTGGCTGGATGGGCGATTACCACACCGACGTCAACATCCAGATGAACTACTGGATGGCCGACCGGACCGGCCTGCCCAGCTGCTTCGACGCCCTCACCGACTACTGCCTGGCCCAACTGCCGGCCTGGACCGACACCACGGTGCGGCTCTTCAACGACCCGCGCAACCGCTTCCGCAACTCCTCGGGCAAGGTCGCCGGCTGGACCGTCGGCATCTCCACCAACATCCACGGCGGCTCGGGCTGGCAGTGGCACCCGGCCGGCAGCGCCTGGCTCGTGAACACCATCTTCGAGCACTACGAGTACACGCAGGACACCCGGCTGCTCGCCCGCATCTACCCACTGCTCAAGGGCGCCTGCGAGTTCTGGGAAGCCCGGCTGGTGCCCGTCACCGTCACCGACCCCGCCACCGGGCAGTCGCGCGAGGTCCTCGTGAACGACAAGGACTGGTCACCCGAGCACGGACCGCAGGATGCCATGGGCATCACCTACGCGCAGGAACTGGTGTGGGCGCTGTTCACCAACTTCCACACCGCGAGTGCGACGCTCGGCAAGGACAAGGCCTACCGGAAGGTCATCGACGGCCTGCGCGACCGCCTCTATCTCCCGCAGGTCAGCCCCACCACCGGCTGGCTGGAGGAGTGGATGACCCCCGACAACCTTGGCGAGGTCCAGCACCGCCACCTCTCGCCGCTCATGGGCTTCTTCCCCGGCGACCGCATCAGCCTGGAGTCCTCACCCGCCGAACTCCTCACCGGTGTCCGGAAGCTGCTCACCGACCGTGGCACGAGCCTGTACGGCTGGGCCAACGCCTGGCGTGCGCTGTGCTGGGCCAGGTTCAAGGAGGGCGAGAAGGCGTACGAGATGATCATGACGAATCTGCGGCCCTCGACGGGCAGCACCGGCGGATCCGCCCTCAACCTGTTCGACGTATGGCCGCTCGACGACACCAGCAGCATCTTCCAGATCGACTCGAACTTCGGCACTCCGTCGGCCATGGTCGAGATGCTGGTGCACTCCCGGCCGGGCCGGATCGAGTTGCTGCCCGCGCTGCCCGACGCGTGGGCCGAGAAGGGGCGGATCACCGGTGTCGGCGCCCGTGGTGGCTTCTCAGTTGACGTGTCCTGGCGCGACGGCAAGGTCAGGCAAGCGGTGATCCGCAGCGTGGGCGGCCGTACCACCGAGGTCACCGCGGGAGGAGTGACCCTGACCGTACGGCTCGGGCGCGGCGAATCGGTGACCCTGCGCTGGTAGACGAGGGCGCCACCCGGCGGCATGGAGACGGCCACCCGCACACGATGCGGGTGGCCGAATGCTTGACGGTCGCGGATTCGGGAGCGGTGAACTCCCGGGTCGGGCGGAGGAGTTCAGGCCCGGAACGGCTGTACGGGAACCCCGGTCGTGCCGGTCTCGACGACGAAGACGGAACCGGACAGCGGGTAGCGCGCCAGTTCCTCGGCGGACAAGCCGTTGCGCGCGGAGGTGATGTACAGACGGCCGTCCTGACCGAAGACACAGCTCGACGGCTGGTGGGCGGGCACCGGTACGACCCCGACCACACGCCCGGCCGGATCGTATCGGCGTACCTCGCGGCCTCCGAACATGGCCACCCAGAAGCAGCCGTCCACGTCGACCGCCAGGCCGTCGGGAACGCCCGGTCCCTCGGTCTCGGCAAGGACGTCGAGAGGACCGAGAGACCCCGGCTCCGCATAGAAGTCCGCCCGGTAGAGCAGGTTGGCGTAACTGTCGGCGAGGTACATGACCGTGTCGTCGGCGTTCCAGCCAAGACCGTTCGGCAGCACCAGACCGCCCACCTCGACGACGCTCGGGGACTCGCCGTCCCAGCGGTGCAACCGTCCTTGGTCGGGGGCGAACTTCATGTCGTTGCTGCCGGCCCAGAATCGTCCCCGCGAGTCCACCTTGCCGTCGTTCATGCGCAGGTTCGGTTCGGGCAGGACCGGGTCGACCACCTTCAGTTCACCGTCGACGATGAAGCCGAACCCGTCGGACACCGCGGCGACGAAGCCGTCATGGTCGGCACGCGGCGCCACGGCACCGACCATCATGCCGACCTCGGTCACGGTCTGCCGGCCGCTGGACAAGTCGTCCTCGTAGACCTTGCAGCCGTAGATGTCGACCCACACGAGCCGGCCGGTGCGAGGATCGAAGACGGGTCCCTCGCCCACGTCCGACGTGTCGCTGCGAACCGCGACATCGAGATCCGAGTAGGTCCGAACATTGGTCATGCCCGACTCCGTTCGTTGCTTTCGGCAGCCGACAATCGGGCTGCTCCCACGCGGGGGACCGCTGCCGACCAACCTTGCCCCGAGAAGCCGCCACGTCAATGGTGAGTCCCGGATGACCGGTATCCGAACCGCGAATCGCACCGCGGAAATCAGAGCGGTGGAATAGCAGTTGTGCCCTCTGGTCGCGGCGCCCGGATGACCGCACGGATAAACGCCTGTGCGGCCGCGCCCAAGGGGCGTTGCGAATGCCACCAGATACCGACATCTCGGTATCGGTTCAGGTTGTGTATAGGGCGCATTTCCATGCCCTCACGCTGAATCATCACCGCACCGAGGTAGTTGATGATTCCGATACCGTGTCCGGCCCGCACCATCGCGCCGAGTGTGGTCGGCTGATGGGAGACGGTGCCGTAGGGGGCGACCGTGTCCTTGATGCTCAGCTCGACTTCGGCTTCGTAGCCGACCACCGTGTTGGCAAGCGGATTGCCGATGGTGATGACCCGCTGATTCACGAAGTCCTGTAGATCCACCTCGCTCTTCTCGAGCAGCGGATGGCCGGTCGGAGCGAGCATGACGAACGGCTCCCGCCACAGCGGACGCATGGTGAACGCATGGTCGTGCGGCTCGGGGCGGACCGGCCGGAGCGCCACGGAGACCCGTCGCTCGGACAGTGCCGCCTCGATGAAGGCGACGTCTCCGTCGAGCACCGCGACATGGATCTGCGGGTGTTTTTCCCGCAGTTCGGTGATGACACCCGGGAGGAATTCGGAGCTTCCGCTGGCGAAACTCGCCACGCTCACGTTGCCCGCGATGGTGCCGCGGTCCGTCTGGCGCGCGGTGACCAGTTCGTCGGCTGCCGCGAGGACGGCCCGGGCTCTCGACAGCAACGCACGGCCGTCGTCGGTGAGAGTGAGCGGCCTTATCCGGCGCTCGATCAACGAGCAACCCAGTTCGCGTTCGAGACTCGCTATGTGCGCCGAGACCCGCGGCTGCGACAAGTGCATCTGCTCAGCCGCTCGCGTGAATCCGCCGGCATCCACGACTTCAACCCATGTACGCAGCCAGGCCAACTCGAGTGCCATTGACAAAACCTCCTCAGGGCAACAGCTTTACCGCTGTCCGCGCGACAATCCATGGGCGTGACATCTGCGAGGCAGATCGCCCGCATACGCATATCGACGTTGACGTGCCCCAGCGGCCATGGCCGACTGGGACAATGACCGATCAGACTTCCTTCGGTATCGCCCGCGGGCTTCTCTCCGTACACGGCGCCGACCTTCCGCGCGGCGACGACGGTGCGGTGATCACGTCCGTCACGACGTATGCCCTCGCCGTGCCCCTGCAGCGGCCCATCGCCGACTCCACAGCCGCCATGACGCACTGGACGGTGCCCGTGGTGGAGATCCGCACCGCCGACGGCCTTGTCGGGACCGGGATCTCCGGCATCCACTGCGCCCCCGAACTCCTCACCGACGTGATCACCTCGTACTACGCCGACGCTCTCCTCGACACCTCGTCGGAAGACATCCTGGGCACCTGGAAGCGCCTCTACTGGCTGCCGACGCACTGGATCGGTCGCGCCGGTGTCGTCCACATGGCCCTGGCGATGGTCGACATCGCCCTGTGGGACCTCGCCGCGCAGCGCGCCGGCATGCCGCTGTGGCAGCTTCTCGGCGGGACGCAGGACAGCATCGAGGCGTACAACACCGACGGAGGCTGGCTGAACCTCTCCGACGCGGACCTGGTCAGGGACCTCACGTCGCTGATCGACCACGGATGGTCCCGGGTGAAGATCAAGGTGGGCCGCCCCGACTGGAAGGAGGACGCACGACGGGTGCGTGCCGTCCGTAAGGCGATCGGGGACGACGTCACGCTGATGTGCGACGCCAACCAGCGCTGGGACCTGTCGACGGCGAACCAGATCATGCCGACCCTCGAGGAAGCGGCGATGGACTGGGTCGAGGAGCCGTTCCATGCCGACGATCTTCAGGCACACGCCCGGCTGCAGTCCTCCACCCGGCTGGACGTCGCCGCCGGGGAGAGCATCTACTCCTACCACCAGTTCGCCTCCTTCATGGCGGCGGACGCCATCCGGGTCGTACAGGTCGACGTCACCCGGGTCGGCGGAGTCACGGAGTGGCTGCAGATCGCCGGCCATGCCGCGTCGAGAGGACTGCGGCTGGCACCTCACGCCGGCGACATGATGCAGGTCCACCAGCACCTGGCAGGCACCGTCCTTTCCGAAGTGCCTCCCCTCGTCGAGTTCATCCCGTGGACCCAGGAGGCGTTCGTCGAACGCAGCATCGTCCACGAGGGCCTGCTGGAGCGTCCGCAGAGTCCGGGCGCCTCGACCGCGATCGCTCCGTCCGCGCGGGTCCGCTGGCAGATTCCGGGAGTGGGAGCCGACAGGACGTTGTGACGCACGCGCGGTCGCAGAGTCGCCGTGCGCCCGCATCCGTTCCACGATCAGAGCCGCCCCAGGGCGCGCAGAGCCGACGTACACGAACGAAAAGGGACTGACATGTCTGAGTCGCAGCCGCACCGGTCCGAGGAGAGAGTCGCCGTCGTCACCGGCGCGGGCCAGGGGATCGGCTACTCCATCGCCGCGGCCCTGGTGGCCCGCGGTGTGCGCGTTGTCGTCACCGACCGCAATCCGGACACAGGAGCCGCCGCGGCGAAGGAACTTGGCTGCGTGTTCCTGCCGCTCGACGTGTCGGACCCGCTCGCCGTCACCGCGACGGCCGACGAGGTGGTGCGGCAGTTCGGACGCGTAGACATCCTTGTCAACAACGCGGGGATAGCTCACGAGGACGACGCCCTCGACGTGACCGACGAAGTGTGGAACCGCATCCTCAGTGTCGACCTGACGGGCACCTTCGTGGCCTGCCGCGAGTTCGGCCGGCACTTCGTCCGGCAGCGTTCCGGATCGATCGTGAACATCTCCTCCATCGCGGCCTTCATCGGATCCAACCCCGAGTACCACGTCGCGTACGACGTCGCGAAGGCCGGCGTGGCCCAGCTGGCGCGGTCGCTCGCGGTGGAGTGGGCACAGTACGGGGTACGGGTGAACGCCGTCGCGCCGGGCCGTACCCGTACGCCGATCCTCGACACGGTCGGGATGGACGACCCGGAGCGGATGACGCAGTGGATCGAGCAGATCCCCATGCGTCGGCTGCTCGAGGCGGATGAGATCGCCTCGGCCGTGGCGTTCATCGCCCTCGACGGGTCCGCGGTCACCGGGCAGACGCTTCTCGTCGACGGCGGTCAGATCGCCCAGTGACCACCGGGAGAAGGGGTTGTCGTCAGCTTGAACGGACGACAACCGCTTCCCCTTTGTCGAACTTCACGTCAAGGATCTCCTGGCCGTAGCGCAGTCGGGTGCTCCCGGCGGCGGAGGAGGAGCGGATGCGTGCGGCATCGAGGCGCCCGTCGCGCCAGCGGAGATCGACGGTGAAGCCGCCGCGGGCACGCAGTCCGTGGACGTATCCGTCCCGCCAACTCGCCGGGAGTGCCGGCAGCAGTTCGATCTCGCTCCCGTCGGACTGCAGCAGCATCTCGGCGATCCCGGCGGTCCCTCCCGCGTTGCCGTCGAAGGAGTAGATGTTCTGCGCCGCCCCGGCCACCCCGCCCGCGGAGTAGGACATCAGGTTGGCCTCGCTCGCGTCCGTGATGAGGTTGGTGAGGTGCGCGAGTGCCCGGTCGCCCTTGAGCAGGCGGGCGAAGTAGACGGTGAAGTTCGCCTCGACCCACTCCGTCTGCTCCCAGCCCGGGGCCTGCTGCCTGCGCTCGATCGTGACCTCCGCGGCATGTGCCAGGGCCGGTGTGTCGCGCGGAGTGATCTGCCGTTCCGGGAAGAGAGCGCTCAGATGCGAGGTGTGACGGTGGCTCGGATCGGCCTCCTCGTAGTCGTGCAGCCACTCCTGCAACTGCCCGTGCCGCCCGATCCGGAACGGGGGCAGTCGACGGCGCGCTTCGGCGATCCGGGCCCTGAGTTCGGCATCGACGTCGAGCAACTCCGCGCTCTCGGCGCAGATACGCAGTACGGCCTCCACGAAGACCCGGTCGGCGGTGGCGCCCATGGAGACCGAGCACTGGCTTCCGTCAGGCGCCAGATACCAGTTCTCCGGTGACTCGGAGGGGCCGGTGACCAGCCAGCCGTGCTCCGGCTCCGCCACCAGATGGGCGAGGAAGAATTCGGCGGCCTCGCGGAAGACCGGGTAGAGGCGCTCACGCAGGAAGACCTCGTCGCCCCCGTACTGGTAGTGCTCCCACAACTGGAGGGCGATCCAGGCCCCTCCCGTCACATTCAGGCCCCAGCCGATGCCTGATCCAGGTGCGGTGTAGCCCCAGGCGTTGGTGACGGTGTGCGCGACCCAACCGGGAGCGCCGTACATCTCTTTGGCGGTCGTACGCCCGTGTGCGGCTGTGGTCTCGATCAGGCGGAACAGCGGTTCCTGGCACTCGGCGAGGTTCGTCACCTCCGCTGCCCAGTAGTTCTGCTGTGTGTTCATGTCGAGGTGGAAGTCGTTCGTCCAGGGCGCGCTGCTGGCCAGGCCGTCGTTCCAGAGTCCCTGGAGGGCCAGCGGCAGAGGTGAGTCGCGGCGGGAACCGGCGACGGTCAGATAGCGGCCGAACTGGAAGTACAGCGCGATGAGTTCGGCATCGGCTTCCCCGGAAGCGAGCCGCGCACGGCGCTCGTCGGTCGGCAGAGCCGCCGCGTCGGCCGGGGCACTTCCCAGATCGATGGAGACCCGTCGCATCAGGGCCTGGTGATCCACGATGTGTGCGGCGCGGACCGCCGCGTACCCGGCATCCACTGCCGCTGACAGCAGTACGTCGGTACGGAACCCCGGGTCGTCCCCTGCCCAACTCGTTCCGACGGCGACGTAGACCACAGCCGAGTCCGCGCCCTCCAGGTACACCGTGTTGTCGACACACCGGACGGAACCGCCCTCGGCTTCGAGGCGTGTGCGGATCTCCAGGGCGACCCCCTGCTGTCCGTTGCTGTGGAGGTTCTCGTAGGCGTGGCCGCGGAGGACGACGTCGGTGTCGGTGGCCGTGATGCGTCCGGGAATCACCCCGTCCTGGATCGAGAGGGAGAATCCGATCGAACCCGGCCGGTCGGCGGTGAGGCGGATCGCGATGACGCCGTGCGGATTCGAGGCGAAGACGTCGCGCGTGACGCGTATGCCGTCCTGTTCGTAGTTGATGGACGCGACGCCCGTGTCGAGGTCCAGGGTCCGCCGGTAGTCCAGGACCGGGGCCTCGGAGAGGAAGTCCAACTGCACTTCGGGCAGGGGGAGGTTGGTCCCGAACGACTGTGGTCTGCCCACGAGGTGTTCGGTGGCGAGCTGTTGTGCCTCTCCGTGGCGGCCCGCGAAGAGGAGTTCGCGGATGTCCGCGAGGTACTGCCGTGCGGTGGCGCTCACATCGGCCGTCGACGGCTCGCCGGACCAGGCCGTCGACTCCGACAGCTGGACTCTCTCCCGGTCGGTACCTCCGTAGACCATTCCGCCGAGGCGCCCGTTGCCGATGGGGAGCGCCTCGAACCAGCGGGTGGCCGGGCGGGCGTACCAGAGAGCGCCGGACGGAGCGTCGGTGCCGGGGGACTTCCACTCGGAAGCGAGATTGAGCATGGCGTGGACTTTCCAGGAGTGCGGAAGCCGGACGGTCGAGGGAGTGCGTATGCGGGAGGGCGGATGTCATCCGCAGGCTCATGCGAAGGAGTCGTCTGCAGGCTCATGCGAACGAGTCGTCCGCAGGCGTCACTTGGTGGGCGCGAAGAGGTGCTGGGCGGCGACCGCGGCCCCGCCGCGGGCCCATTCCTCGAACGGCAGCGGTCTGACCACGAGGTCGCAGTCGGAGGCCGCACCGAACACCTGGGCCCCGAAGGTCTGCCGGATCTGGTCCTCGTAGAGGGCGTACGAAGCCACGCCCTCACCGGAGATGATGATGCGCTCGGGGCCGATGAGGTTGGCGACGGAGGCCAGGGCGAGACCCATGGCGTGTCCGGCGCGGGAGAAGACGGCGCGTACGGCGGGGTCGCCGGCGTGTGCGAGTCCGACTGCTTCGTCCATGGTCAGAGTGGGGTTGCCACTGGCCTGACGGGCTTGTTCGGTGATGGCGTGGGTGGAGGCGACGGCTTCTACGCAACCGGTGTTGCCGCAGGTGCATACGCGGTCGCTGCCGCCCACCGGTAGATGTCCGAGCTCTCCCGACACTCCGTGCGCACCCGACACCACCCGGCCGCCGAGGGACAGCCCGCAGCCGATGCCGGCGCCGACGGTGACCAGAGCGAACGAAGACAGGCCTGCCCCGGCGCCGAACCACTGCTCGGCGACGGTCAGCGCCCGTACGTCGTTCTCGATCACCGTCGGGAGTCCGGTGGCGGCCTCGACGAGCCTGCCGAGCTGCACCCGGCGCCAGTTGAGGAACGGTGAGTACTGCACGGTGCCGTTCTGGCCGTCCACGTCCCCGGAGATGGTGACGCCGACACCGTGCACCACGCTCTCCTCCAGCGCTCCCGCCTCGTTCCCCAGCCGCGCGATCAGCTGAGCGATGGCGAGTACGACGGTGCCCACGTCGCGCGAGGCGAGGCCGGCCCGAGCGGTGGCGAGCGGCTGCGCCACGAGATCGGTGACGACGCCGATGAGCTCGTCCGCCGTGACCTTCACACCGAAGAAGCGGGCACGTTGCGCGCGTACCGAGATCAGGGTGGCGGGGCGGCCGTGTGCCCGCTCGACGGCGGGCCGGCCCAACTCGGTGATCCAGCCGTCCGCCAGCAGGGGAGTGGCCACCTTGGTGACCGCGCCGGGCGACAGTCCGGTGCGTCGGCCGACCTCGGCCCGGGTCAGGGGGCCGTGGGCGAGCAGGGCCTGGAAGACCAGGGCGGCCGCGGGTGGCTGGTCGGCGAGCGTCATGCGGCGACCATACATTTCCAACGGAAAATAAGAAAGCAATTCTGCACAGCCCGGATAGTCGCCTCTTAGTCCATTTCCTGGTCCAGTCCGGCCCATTCTTTAGACGAATGTTCATTATTCGCGTCGCGCAATATGTTGACGCTGGAAGGAAAGCCTGACTACATTCGCCGCACCTTGCGTCAGGTGGACCAGATACTCCTCCGGCGCAGGTGGCGGCCGGTCTCCTCCCCGTCCGGCCGCGTTGTTGTCACCCTTCAGCGGTGTTCCGGGACGGCCACCGCTGATGAGGGCAAGAGGGGCAGGCCCGAGCTGCCCCGGCCAACCAATTCCTCATGCGGCTGACCGTGCATGGGCACTACACGGACTCGCCCGGCAGTCCGCTGTGCCATTTCAGCGCCGAGATGGAGTAACCCATGGTTCGTCCAGCAAAACCCGCAGATTACGCACGCCACAGACTGCGCCCCAGAGGCATCAGGGAACTCGCCCTGCCCGTTGTCGCCGCAACGATCCTCGCGGCGTCGATGGCGGTGCCGACCGCCGCGTCCGCGGCCACTCCCTCCCCTGCGGGCGGAGGCCAGGGCGCCACACCCATCCTGGCCGCCAAGCCGTACATGGGCTGGAGCAGTTGGAGCCTGGAGTCGACCAAGTACCCCGGCTACGGGGTGCCTTGGCTCACCGAGGAGCACGTCAAGGAGCAGGCCGACGTGATGGCCTCGAAGCTGAAGTCCCACGGCTACGAGTACGTCAACATCGACGCGGGCTGGGCCACCAGCTTCGACGAGTACGGCCGCCCGGTACCGAACAGCGACACGTTCCCCAGCGGCATGAAGTCCCTGGGCGACTATCTGCACGCCAAGGACCTGAAGTTCGGCCTCTACCTGGCGGTCGGCCTCGACCCCGCGGCGTACAACGACGGCAAGACCCCCATCCACAACGCGCCCGGCTGCACGACCGCGGACATCGTCTACCCCGACCTGCGCAAGACCAACGGGTGGAACTACGCGTACAAGATGGACTTCAGCGATCCGTGCTCGCAGAAGTACATCGACTCCCTCGCCGACCAACTGGCCAGCTGGGGCGCGGACTTCCTGAAGGTCGACGGCGTCGGCCCGGGCTCGTGGCAGGGCGACGCGGACCACGACAACACCTCCGACGTGAAGGCGTGGCACACGGCGCTGCAACAGACGGGCCGCCCGATCGAGTTGACCCTGTCCTGGTCGCTGAGCCACACCCAGGCCGACGTGTGGAAGGCCAACTCCAACGGAGCGCGGATCGACACGGACGTCGAGTGCTACTGCGACACGCTGGTGACCTGGAACAACTCCGTCAAGGGACGCTGGAACGACGTCGTCCAGTGGATCGACGACGCGGGCCCCGGCTACTGGAACAACCTCGACGCCCTCAACGTCGGCGTGGGAGCCATGGACGGCATCACCGATGCCGAGAGGCAGAGCTACGCCACCCTGTGGGCGATCGAGTCCGCGCCGCTCTACTCCGGTGACGACCTCACCAAGCTCGACGCGTACGGCCTGTCGCTGCTCACCAACGACGAGGTCATCGCGGTCAACCAGGCGGGCAACCCGGCCAAGCCGGTCGACCAGAACTCCCAGCAGCAGGTCTGGTACGCCCGCAACGCCGACGGCAGCTACACCGTGGCCCTGTTCAACCTGGGGAGCGAGGCCGGCGAGGTCACCGCGGACTTCTCCGACCTCGGCATCAGCGGCAAGGCGTCGGTACGCGATCTGTGGAGCCACAAGAACCTCGGCAACGTCTCCGGAAGCCTCACCGAGACCCTTCCTGCGCACGGCTCCCGGCTGTTCACCTTCACCCCGAAGGGCAGTAGCGCTCCCGGCACCCCGCTCGCCGTGCACGGCACCGCCTCCACCGCGAACAGCGTGTCGCTGGCCTGGGACAAGGTGAACTCCGGCGCTTCACCCGTCACCGGCTACACCGTCTACGCGAACGGCACGAAGGTCGCCACCACCAAGGGCACGGCTACCACCGTCAGCGGATTGCGCGCCGCCACCGGCTACTCCTTCACCGTCGTCGCGAACGACACCAAGGGCAGACGGTCCGCCCCGAGCAAGGCCGTCCCCGTCACCACGCCCGCGGCCGGCGGGCCGACCGGATATGAGGCCGAGGCCTCTGCCAACACCCTCACCGGCAGTGCGAGCGTCTTCGACTGTTCGGGCTGCTCCGGCGGCAAGAAGGTCGGCAACCTCCCGTGGGGTGCCGTGGCGGTCAACAACGTCACCGCGCCCAAAGACGGCACCTACCTGATGAAACTCGACTACGTCGACGGCGACTCCAGCCGGGGGATCGAGATCACCGTGAACGGCAAAACCGTCCAGGTCCCGCTCGCCGGCACCAACGACAACAACTGGGACACCGCGCAGACCATCACCATGCCCATCGAGCTGAAGGCCGGCAGCAACTCCCTGACCTTCACCAACCCTGTGGACTGGGCGCCCGACATCGACAAGATCACCGTCTGACTCACGCTCACCGTTCCACCCGCTCTACGCACCACACGCAAAGGAGAGTGCCGTGGTGGTCACATCCAAGGGCAACCACACGACGCCGGTGAAACCATCGTCCGGCGCAGCCGGGGCGGCGGTCACCACGGCCACCTCACTGCTCACGAAGAAGGACGGTCGGCCCGCGAAGGGCGGCAAACTCGCGAAGGTACGACGGTCCACGCCCACCAGGTCGTTCGCGGCCCGCCGCAGGGACCTGCCCGTCGCGCTGCTGCTCATCGTCCCGTCGGTCGTCGGCTTCCTGGTCTTCTACGCCTATCCGACCTTCCGCGGGATCTACCTCAGCTTCACCGACTTCCGCGTACTGTCCCCGCCGAGCTGGGTGGGCCTGGAAAACCTCCGGACGATGGTGCACGACGACGTCTTCTGGCAGTCGCTGTGGGTCACGGTCTACTTCGTACTTCTGTCGGTGGTCTTCGGCACGCTGATGTCGCTGTTGACGGCGGTGGTGCTGCACCGGGTCACCCGCTCCTCGACACTGCGCGGCGTCATCCTGCTGCCCTTCCTCATCTCCAACGTGATCGCCGCGCTGGTGTGGCAGTGGATGCTCGACCCCACGATGGGGATCATCAACATCGCGTTGGAGCACCTGACCGGGCAATCCATCCTGTTCCTCGGCAGCGGCGACTGGGTGGTCCCCGCCATCGCCGCGATCAGCGTCTGGAAGTGGATGGGCTACTACGCCCTGCTGATCTTCGCCGGCCTGCAGACCATCCCGCCGACCATCTACGAAGCCGCCCGGGTCGACGGCGCCAGTGAGTGGCAGATGTTCCGCCGCCTGACCGTGCCCCTGCTGCGCCCGATCCTGGCGATGGTCGTCGTGCTGACCGTCATCAACTCCTTCCAGGTCTTCGACATCGTGCAGGTCACCACCAAGGGCGGTCCGGCCCACGCCTCGAACGTGCTGCAGAAGTACATCTACGACAAGGCCTTCAGCCAGTTCGACTTCGGCTACGCCGCCACTATGTCGCTGGCCCTGTTCGCCCTGCTCATCACGGTCACCTTCACCCAGCTACGACTCGCCCGCGCCAACGAATCCGATCTGAACTGAAGGAAACCGTCATGGCCCTCACCCTCGCACCCACGCGCAACGGGCAGCGCCCGGATGCCCCGAGCCGGTTCCGCAAAGCCTCGCCCGGCCGGATCGCGGCGTGGACGTACCTCGCGGTCGTCATGGCCGTCACGCTCTTCCCGTTCTACTGGATCCTGCGCACGGCGCTGTCCAACAACTACCTCCTTTCGACCGACCCTTCCTCGCCGCTCCCGGTCGGCTTCACCTGGGGGGCCTTCGAACGCGCCCTCGGTATCGCCTCCGCCGCCGAGGCCCAGGCTCAGGGAGGCTCGGGCGCCTCCCTCGACATCGCCCTGTTCCTGCGCAACTCCCTTGTCTACGCGACCACTCAGACCTTCCTGATCGTGCTGTTCTCCGCCGCGGGCGCCTACGCCTTCGCCCGGTTGCACTGGCGCGGCCGCGACCTCGTCTTCAACATCCTCATCACCGCCCTGATGGTTCCGACCGTCTTCACGCTGCTGCCGAACTTCGTGATGATCAAGGACCTCGGGCTGCTGAACTCGTTCGCCGGGCTGATCCTGCCCGGGGGGCTCTTCCAGGCGTTCACGCTGTTCTTCCTGCGGCAGTTCATGCTCGGGCTCAGCAGCGAGATCGAGGAAGCCGCGATCATCGACGGCGCCGGGCCACTGCGGATCTTCTTCCGGATCATCCTGCCCATGTCGTCCGCTCCGATCGCGACCGTCTCACTGCTGATGTTCGTCAACGCCTGGAACGACTACTTCTGGCCGCTGCTCGTCACCAGTTCCCAGGACGTACAGCCGTTGACGCTCGGCCTCGGCGTGTTCAAGCAGTCCTCGCCTCAGGCCGCCCCCGACTGGGCCGGACTGATGGCCGCCGCCCTCATCGCGGCGCTGCCGATCCTGTTGATCTTCGTCGCCTTCGGCAAACGCATCGTCAACTCCATCGGCTTCAACGGCCTCAAGTAAGGGCTCGAGTAGGGCCTCAAGTACGGGCTCAAAAGCCGAACTGCCCCAGAAAGCGAAAGAAGGAATCATGAGAGTTCGCAAGGTCGTGGCGCTGGGCGCTGCCCTCACCCTGACCGCCGTGGTCTCCGCCTGCTCCTCGGGCTCGGACTCCGGCTCCGGTTCCCAGACCGTCAACTGGTGGACCTGGGACGACAAGCAGGCCGCCGCGTACGAGGTCTGCGCGACGGACTTCGAGAAGGCCAACCCCGGCGTGACCGTGAAGATCTCGCAGTACGCCGTCGCCGACTACTTCACGAAGCTGACCGCCGGGTTCGTCGCGGGCAACGCCCCCGACGCCTTCCAGGACAGCATCACGTACTTCCAGGAGTACGCCGACCAGAACCAGTTGCTGGCGCTGGACGACTTCATCAAGAAGGACAGCTTCGACCTGTCCCGCTTCTCCGTCGGCGTGGACTCGTGGAAGTACACCGACGGCAAGCAGTACGGCCTGCCGCTGGACTGGGCCGCGACCGGCATCTACTACAACGCCGACATGCTCACCGACGCGGGCTACAGCAAGGCGGACGTCGACACGCTCAACTGGAACCCCGACGACGGCGGCACCGTGGGCAAGATGATCGCCCACCTGACGTTGGACACCGAGGGCCGCCGCGGCGACGAGCCCGGGTTCGACAAGAACCACGTCAAGACGTACGGCTTCGGGCAGATAGCCGCCAAGGACTTCCTGGGCGACACCACCTGGAGCTCCTTCGTCTCCACCACCGGCTGGCGGCTGAGCAACAAGCCGAGCTGGCCCACGACCCTGAACTACGACGACCCGACGTTCATCAAGACGATGGACTGGGTCCGTTCCCTCGTCGAAAAGGGATACGCGCCGGCGATCGGGACATTCACCGACAGCGTCTCGGACGTCGACCTGATCTCCTCCGGCAAGATCGCCATGGAGACCGGCGGCTCCTGGTCGGCATCCACCTTCACCAAGATCCCGGGCGTCGAGGTCGGCATCGCGCCCACCGTGCTCGGCCCCGACGGCAAGACTCGCGCGGTGTTCAGCAACTCCAACGGCAACAACATCTGGGCGGGCACCAAGGACCCCGACCTGACCTGGAAGTGGGTCTCCTACATGGGTTCGGAAGCCTGCCAGTCCAAAGCGTCGCTGACCGGCACCTTCTTCCCGTCCATCCCCGCTTCCATGGAGGCCTCCGCGGAGGCCCTCAAGGCCGAGGGCGTCGATCTGTCGGTGTTCACCGACATGCTCAACAACAAGGTCCTCTACCCGGCCCCGAGCCTCACCAACGGTGCAGCCCTGGAGGCCGAGTTCGAGCCGCTCTTCGAGGCGTACTTCGCCGGGGAGAAGGGCGACAGCATATTCAAGGACATGCAGAACCAGAGCAAGACCATCCTCGCCGAGAAATGACACACCGTCACTGTCGGCGCTGCACGGCCGGAGGTGCCCAAGTACCGCACGTCCGGCCGTAGCTCAGGAAGGACCCGCCGTACTCCCCCGCGGATTACAGAGCGGCCGCCGCGCTGTGCAGGTTCTTGGCGGCCAGGGCGAGTCCCTCGGTCTGGGAGTAGGCGGCGTCCTCGTGCTCGATGTTGACGGCCATGTCCGGGTCGATTTCGGCGAGCGCGCGCAGAAACTCCGTCCAGTAGGGGACGTCGTTTCCGACACCGACGGCGACGAACTTCCACGCCGGGTTTTCCGGCCAGGCGTTGCACCAGAACCCGTAACCGGTCGGCACCTTGCCGGGCGCGTCGGCGGGCACGCGGGTGAACGACGTGTCCAGTACGCCACGGATGTCCGCGCCGGGGCAGAGCGTCGCGTCCTTCGCGGCGGCGTGGAACACCAGCGGGCCCAGCCACTTGATGGAGGCGACGATGTCCATGCCCTGCCACATCAGATGCGAGGGGTCCATCTCGGCGCCGATGTTCGTCGTGCCGGCCTCGTCGACGAGCCGCTTCAGGGTGACCGGGGAGAACACCAGGTTGTGCGGGTGCATCTCGATGGCCACCCGCACGCCGTTCTCCCGGGCCAGCGCGTCGATCTCCTTCCAGAACCCGACGGCCACTCCCCACTGGTAGTCCAGGACGTCCATGTAGACGCCGTCCCACGGATTCACCACCCATGAGGGGTACTTGGCGTCGGGGTCGGAACCCGGTGTGCCGGACATGGTCACAACATGCTTCACGCCGAGCAGGCCCGCGAGGCGGATGGTGCGGCGCAGGTCGTCGGCGTGCTTCGGGCCGACCCCCGGGAGCGGGTTGAGCGGGTTGCCGTTGCAGTTGAGCCCGGTCAGTTCCATGCCGCGGTCGGCGAAGGCCGCCAGGTACTCCTCGCGGGCGGTGGCCGAGGACAGCAGCAGGTCGACCGGGCAGTGCGGGGAGGGGATGAAGCCGCCGGTGTTGACCTCGACAGAGGTCAGACCGTTCTCCTTGAGGATGTCGAGGGCTTCGGGGAGAGGGCGGTCGTGCAGGCAGGCGGTGTAGGCGCCGAGCTTGAGGGCCATGTGCGTACTCCTTCGATACGGCGGAAACGGCGATGCGGATGGTCAGGCGGAGGCCGGCGGAACCGGCGTGAGCGCGCCGCCGTTGCGGGAGGAGTCGACGACCGCACGGATGATCTCCATGGTCCGCAGCGCGTCGGCGAACGTGGCGCAGGCCGGCAGCGGCTCGGCGACGCCCGCGACCTGATCGAGGAAGGCCCGGGCCTGGTAGGTGAAGTTGTCGGCGTTGCCGGCGCCCACGCCCGGCGCATCCATCGGGACCCCGCCCGCGAAGTACGGCAGCTGTGGGCCGGCGATGATCTGCCGGGCGCCGCGCGTACGGGCCTCGGGCTGGGCGTCGTCCAAGAGGTATTCGGCGGGCCGGTGCTGGTCGAACGCGGCCCGGCCGCCCACACCCAGGACGTCGAAGGCGAGTCCGTTGGGCAGGCCGAAGCCGGTGCGGGTCACCGAGAAGGTGCCCACGAGCCCGGACTCGAAGCGGGCGGTGAAGGACGCGGTGTCCTCGTTCTCCACCTCGCCGAACTCGTCGGAGACGGGAGCGCCGTTGTGCCCGACGACCGCGCCGAGCGGCAGCGGCCGCTTGGGGATCTGCGTCGAGAGGAAGGCGCCGGAGACGGACACGATGGGACCGGCGACGTACTCGGCGGCGTCGATGATGTGCGAGCCGACGTCCCCGAGCGCGCCGGAACCGGCACCGCCCTTGAACCGCCAGCTCAGCGGCCCGTTCGGGTCGGTCGCGTAGTCGCACCAGTAGCGTCCGCTGAACAGGGTGAGATCGCCCAGCTCACCGTGGAGCACATGGTCACGGATCCCGGCGATGCCGGGGGACCGCCGGAAGGTGTACCCGACGGCGGTCACGACATCGGCGGTGCGCTCCAACTCGGCCATCGCGCGGGCGTCTTCGAGCGACCCGGCCAGTGGCTTCTCGCACAGCACGTGCTTGCCCGCGGCGACCAGCGCCTCCGCGATGGGGCGGTGCAGTGCGTTGCCGACGACGATGCTGACGGCGTCGATCGTGGGGTCCTCGACGACGGCTTCCCAGCTGGGGAGCGCCTTCTCGTAGCCGTAGCGGCGGGCGGCGTCCTCACCGAGCTCGACGTTGGCGTCGGCTATCGCGGCCAGGCGGACGGGCGGCAGACCGGCACCGAAGACCGTGTTGACGTTGCGGTATCCGGCGGCGTGGCTGCGGCCGGCCATGCCGGCTCCGATCACCGCGACGGAGATCGGCTTGCTGCGCGTGGTCATGGTGTGTCCTTGGGGGAGGGATCGGCAGATCTCAGCCGGAAGTGGGGAAGTTGAAACCGGCGTTCCGTCAGGACCAGGTCGCCAAGTATTCGTTGATCTTCTTGCGCATGAACACCGAGGACTCCTTGGCCCGTTCCTCCCAGGCGAAGACGCAGGCGGTGAGGGTGCCGTCGAAGCCGTGTGCGCGCAGTTCGCGGAAGAGCTCGTCGAAGTCGACCTCGCCCTGGCCGATGTCCAGGTGCTGGTGGACCCGGGCCGTCGTGCCGGGCGGGTTGAGGATGTAGCGGTTCCCGGAGGACGCGGTGTGGTCGAGGGCGTCGGCCAGATGGACGTGGGTGAGCAGGTCCCCGGCGTACTGGATGATGCCGGGGGCGTCGTTGCCGATGTGGAAGGTGTGCGGGGCGCAGTAGAGGAAGCTGACGTTGGGATGGTTGATCCCGCGGATCAGGTTGACGGCGTCGTAGCCCTTCTCGATGAAGTCGTCCGGGTGCGGTTCCAGCGCGAGGCGGATGCCCTCCCGCTCAAGGAGCGGCAGCAGTTCGTCCAGCGAGTTCCAGAACTGCGCCTCGCTGCGGCCGGGTTGCTCGGGGCGGCCGTTGAACTCGGAGATCATGCTGTCCACGCCGAGGTCGGCGGCGATCTGTATGGAGCGCTTCCAGTACCGTACGGCCGCCTGCCGGTCGTCCTCGTCGGGACCGGACCAGCGGAACAGCGGCAGCAGGGAGGAGATGCCGACGCCTGCCGCGTCCAGCGCCTTGCGGAACCTGCGAACGGTGGCGTCGTCGACGCGTGGGTGCCGGAAGAACGGGATGAAGTCCTCGCGGGGGGACAGCTCGATCCACTCGTAGCCCAACTCGGCAACCACAGCGGGAAGTTCGAGCAACGGGACGTTACGGATCATGTAGGGATCCAGGGCGATCTTCATGACGGTGCCTTCTGGTGTGTCAGTGGGGGCGGCGGCCGATCGGCCACGGGACGGGCGAGCAGTCCAAGCGCCAGGGAGCGCCGCGCGGCCCGCCCGTCGGTCTTCCCGGAGCCGGGAGCCGGCGGCGTGATCGCCGCCGGCCCGGCCTGCTGAGCCGTGCTGGTCACCGAGTGCCCTTCGCGGCGAACTCGGCGACGCTGGCGACGTTGGACTTGTCGACGAAGGCCGGTCCGGTCAGCACGGGTGCCTCGCCGCCACCGCTGTAGTTGCCGTTCGTCTTGTAGAGCCACAGCGAGTCCACCGCCAAGTAGCCCTGGAGGTAAGGCTGCTGGTCCACGGCGAACTGGATGGTGCCCTTGCTGATGGCGCTCGTCAGGTCCTTGTTGAGGTCGAAGGTGGCGACCTTCGCCTTGCTGCCCGCGTCGGACACCGACTGCACCGCGGTCAGTGCGATCGGAGCGCCCAGGGTGACGACCTCGTCGATGGAGCTGTCCTGCGTGAGCTTGGCGGTGATCGTCGACTTCACGGACGGCATGTCGGTGCCGTTGACGTAGAGGATGTCGGTCTTGCCGCTGAAGGTCTTCTTCACACCGGCGCAGCGCTCTTCGAGATTGACGTCGCCCTGGGCCTGGATCACGCACAGCGCGTGCTTCGCGCCGGTGCCGTTGATCTTGTCCCCGAGCGCCTGACCGGAGACGGACTCGTCCTGGCCGAAGAACGACAGCAGGCCCTGCTGCTTCCACACGCCAAGGCCCGCGTTGAGGCCGACGACCGGGATGCCGGCCTTCTCGGCCTTGGCGACCACGGCCTTCAAGGCGTCCGGCTTGGCCAGGGTGACGGCGATGCCGTCGACCTTCTGGTCGATTGCGTTCTGCACCAGGTTGGCCTGGTCGCCCGCGGTCTCGTCGTTGGTGTAGATGAGCTTGATGTTGTCCTTGGCGGCGGCGGCCTCGGCGCCCTTGCGGATGGTGTCCCAGAAGGTGTCGCCGGAGGGTGCGTGGGTGACCATCGCGATCGTCATGCGGGGGGTGTCGGCCTTGCCCGCCGAGACGTTGCCGGCTTCCTCTTCTGCGTTCTTGCCGCCGGAGCTGCTGGAACAGCCCGCCAGGACCAGGGCGGCCGCGGCGGCCACGGCGGCGACGGAGACGAGTCTGCGGGTACGAGGACGAGACGTGCGGTTCATGGTGCACCTCACTGTGCGACTGGAAGCGACGGGAAGGGGGATGGGGATCGCCGGTCGTGGGTGGGCCGGGTGGCCGCGACGGCCTCGGTCGGGGCTGCGGGAAGCGGGTGGGGAGGATGATCCGGTGCCGCGCTCACGAGCTGACTTCGTCGGTACAACAGGACAATTTAAAGCGCTTTAAGTTCTGGTACTATCAGCCTTGTTTCGCGAGCGTGTCAAGGGTGTTGCGCGAGGAGATTGCCCGGGGAGGCACAGTGGTGGATGTGGGTTCCGCGGGTCATGGGAACGGCACGCACAAGCGCCCCAGGCTGGAGGACGTGGCCGCTCGGGTGGGTGTGTCCACGGCGTCGGTGTCCCTGGTGCTGCGGGGTGTGCCCGGTCCGAGTGAGCGGACCAGGCAGCGTGTCCTCAAGGCGGCAGCCGACCTCGGCTACCAGGTGGACCGCACCGCCAGCATGCTGGCCAGCCGACGGACCCGGCTGCTCGGAGTCATGGTCGACATCCACAGCCCCTTCCACGCCGAACTGGTCGAGCACCTGCACACGGCCGCCGAGGAGGTCGGGTACGACCTCGTCCTGAGCACCCTGACCCGCACCCGCGACGAACACACCGCCGTGGAGACGTTGCTCGCGTTCCGCAGCGAAGCCCTGATCCTGCTCGGTCCCACCGCCCCGGCCGACACGCTCGCGGCCCTCGACCGCAAGTCACCCGTGATCGCCGTGGGCCGCCGGATAGCCGATGTCGGCCTGGACGTCGTGCGCACCGCGGACGACGAAGGTGTCGGCCAGATCGTCGACCACCTGGCCGGCCTCGGTCACCGCGAGATCGTCTACGTCGACGGCGGCAAGGGCGTCATCGCCACCGACCGCCGGCGCGGCTACCGTACGGCCATGCGTCGCCATGGCCTCGACGAGCACATCCGGGTCCTGACCGGAGACCACACCGAAGCGGCCGGCGAACGCGCCGCCCGCCACCTCCTCGGCGGCACCGAACTGCCCACCGCCGTCGTGGCGTTCAACGACCAGAGTGCCATCGGTGTCCTGGCCGCCCTCGGGCGCGCCGGTGTCGCCGTCCCGGGCGAGGTCTCGGTGGTCGGCTACGACGACGACACGCTCTCCCGGCTGAGCTGCTTCAATCTCACCACCGTCAGTCAGAGCGCCCAGGAGCAGGCCAGGCACGCGGTGACCGCCGCCGTCGAACGCCTCGACCAGGACCGCACCGAACCCCGCGAAGTCGTCCTCACCCCACGCCTGGTCGTCCGCGGGACCACCGCGGAACCTGCCTGAGGCGCCTTCGAGTCCTAGTCGGTGGTTCCATACGCGGCCATGAACATGTCCAGCAGCCCGTCGACCGCGTACTCGTCGATGGGGCGGGTCGACAGCAGGCTGCGGTAGTACAGCGTGCCGCACAGCACCTCCGCGGCGAATTCCAGGTTCGCTTCCGCGGACAGTTCACCGGTGCGCTGGGCGCGGGTGATCCGGTCCAGAGTGCGCTGCTCGACGGTGACCAGGAACCGTTCGTGCAGGGTCGCCCGCAGGGTGGAATCGGCCTGCGCCTCGGCGATGACCGCGCGGTAGACGGGGCCGATCGGCGGGCTGGAGAGGGCGCGGCCCGAGCGCAGGAACTGTTCGCGCAGATCCGCGCGGACGTCCCCGGTGTCGCGGTAGCCCAGGTCGCTGGTCCACGCGCGGCTGAGCGCGTCGAGCAGCAGTGTCGGCATGGACGGCCAGCGCCGGTAGATCGTGTGTTTTCCGACCCCGGCTCTTCGGCCGACCGCCTCGATGCTCAGGCCTGCGTAGCCGACCTCCGCGGCCAGTTCGAGGGTTGCCTCCAGCAGCTCTTCGGTGCGCGCGGCGCCTCGGCGCCTCGGCGTGGCGGGTGGGTCGGTCATGTCGCCACCCTAACGGCACGCAGCGTGCCGTTGACAATCCGGGAGGGCTCCGCGCAATATTCAGCCATGATCGGCACTGTGCGTGCCGATGGGGGTGTGGCGGCAGGTCGCCACCCACGCACCCAAGATGCAGCACATCAGGTTCTCAAGGGGGAGATCTGCCATGAGCAGCACCGAAAGCAGCAAGCACGAGGGATTCTCGGCCGAGGAGCGGGCCGCGATGAAGGACCACGCCCAAGAGCTGAAGAAGGCGGCCCGCCGCACCTCGCGCGCGGACAAGGCGGCTGAGGCTGAGCGGGACGTACTCGCGAAGATCGCCGAGATGCAGGACTCGGACCGGATCATGGCCGAGCGCGTCCACGCGGTCGTCAAAGCCGGCGCCCCGGTCCTCGAGCCGAAGCTCTGGTACGGAATGCCCGCCTACGCGCTGGACGGCAAGGTCGTGTGCTTCTTCCAGAGCGCGGAGAAGTTCAAGGCGCGCTACGCGACGCTCGGGTTCAGCGACCTGGCGAAGCTGGACGAGGGCTCGATGTGGGCGGCCGGGTTCGCCCTGACCGAGGTGACGGCCGAGGTGGAGGCGCGGATCAGTGCGCTCGTGCGGCAGGCGGTGAGTTGAGGTACACCCGATGTACGGGCGGTGCTGCCGGGAGGGTGGGAACTCCCGGCAGCACCAGCCGTTCCTAGGGCCTAGGGGCGCGCCATCGCGGAGGGGCTGTTGTACGCCTCGGCCTTGAGCAGCGGATGGTGTGAGGGCAGGGCCTGGGCGGGCCAGGACAAGGTGACGGTCTGTGACTCGCCGGGCAGCAGCCACAGGTAGTTGTGGCTGTAGAGCGTCGGCAGCACGCGATCGCCGGTCGTGTTGTCCAGCAGGGACAGCCGGACCATGGAGGCGACGGCCGCGCCGCGGTTGCGGATGGTGGCGGTCAGCTCGTGACGTGCCCCGGAACGGGACAGGCGTGTCACCGTCGCGGACAACTTCGCCTGCGGCGCCGTGGTCAGAGCCTCCATGGCGGCCGGAGTGCGATAGCGCCAGTAGGTGTTGTGCGACAGGACGCGGCCGGAACCGTTCTCCAGAGTCAGGCGCAGGAGGTGCAGGTCGGGCAGGTCGTCGGTCCAGGCGGCGGTGAACGCCTTCGCGGTGGCGGCCGGCGCCACGTCCAGTCGGGCGCTGTCGGCGGCGCGGAGTTGGCGGCCCGACAGGTCGAGCAGTCGCGCGGTGACGGTGGCGTTCTTCAGGTCCTTCCGAGTGTGGTTGACGGCGAGGACCTGTCCCTTGGGGTCGGCCTGGACGTGCAGGGGCTCGCAGGCCGTGCGGGCGCCGTAGTAGGTGCCGTTGACGTCGAAGTCGTAGTCGTAGGTCTGCCAGACCGTGCTGTGCCAGGCCGGGTGGGACATCCACAGCATGAGGCCGCTGGCGTTGTCCCACAGGTTCGCGTTCCATGCCTCGAACATGGCGCGGGTGTTCTCGTAGTTGACGAACTGGGCCTTGCGCGCGAAGTCGTCCAGGTCTTCGGCCTCTCCGAGGCGGGCTTCGACGGCGGCCTTGTACGTCTGGGGTGCCTGGTTCCCGCGCTCGCTCCAGTCGTGGTAGTACCACGCTCCGCGTATCGGCCACTCGGGTTCGTCGCCCGTCATGTTCCGCATGCTGGCGGCGGTGGAGACGACGGGCATGCCGATCTCGGTGTGGAAGCCGAAGTCCTTGCTGCCGTACGTGGACGGATCGAAGTACTTGTCCGGCTCGACCCATCCGTACGGTCCGCCGCCGGTGATGATCCCCCCGGCCGAGTTGTTCTGGTAGAGGATGCCGGGGACCTGCTGTTCGACGGCCTCGCGCATGCCCTTGTCGATGGCGGCCGGCGGGTTGCCCTCGTTGGCTCCGCACCAGATGACCACGCTGGGGTGGATGCGGTAGCGCAGGACGGTGTCCCGCGCGATCGAGTTGTAGGCCTCGTGGTCCGGCGGGTCCATGGCCCACGCGTTGGGGAAGTCGTTCCACACCAGGATCCCGTGCTCGTCGCAGGCGGCGAAGAACTCCTTCCGGTCGCAGGTGCCCACCCAGTTGCGGATCATGGTGAAGTTCATGTCGCGGTGCATCCGTACGGCCGCGTCCATGCGCTCCGGCGGCATCCGGCGCAGCAGTTCGTCCCAGCCCCAGTTGCCGCCGCGGGCCAGGACCCGTACGCCGTTCACGCTGATCTTCAGCGGGTCGGGGGTGTTGGACACGGACTTCACGTCGGTCCAGGTGTCCGCGTCGTCGGACACCTGGATCACGTAGGTCTTCGGGTAGGCGGGCTCCCAGAGGATCGCCACCCGGTCGAACTTCTTCGCGGAGCCCAGGTCGACCTGGATCCACTGGTGGTCCTCGTACTGGGAGGACCAGCGGGTTCCCGCATCGCCGTCGGTGGCGTGGGCGGCCGGGTGGTCGGACTCCTCGGTGGAGGCGGTCGCCTTCTGGCGCAGGGCGAGGTCGGTTCCGGGCACGGCGCTGTCGATGACGCCGAGGGACCACAGCGAGTTGCCCCAGCTCGTGTTGCGCACCCCGCAGGCGATACGGACGTAACGGGCGGTGCGCGGAGCGAACTCCTCCACCTGCAGGCTGGCGTTGCCGCTGTTGAAGGGCAACGGCACCGCGCCGTTGTCCACCGACGCCACGTCGGTCCAGTCGGCGTCGTCGGCGGAGACCTGCACCAAGTACGTCTTGGCGTATGCCTGTTCCCAGGTCAGGTCGACCCGGTCGAAGGACTGCGGGGACCCCAGGTCGACCCGGATCCACTGGTCGTCCTCGTAGGCCGAGGACCAGCGGGTGGCGGGATCGCCGTCGGTCACGTTGGCCGGGCCGTGGTCGTCACCGTCCTTGGTCGACGCGTCGGCGGGTGCGTGCAGGGCGAGGTCGACGGAGGGCCGGGCGCTGTCGGACACGGCCAGGGTCCACAGCGAGTTGCCCCAACCGGAGGCCCGGGTCAGGCACTTGATGCGTACGTAGCGGGCCTGCTGCCGGTCGAAGGTCACGGACTGGGTGTAGGCGTCGCCGGATGCGGTGAACGGCAGCGGCACCTCGTACTCGTAGCCGAACTGGCGGATGCCGAACCGGGTGCTGCGGCGGTCGCTCTCGGCGCCGTCGAGCGACGCGACCAGGGTGAGATCGTGCAGGGCGGGGTCGCCGAGCCCGTTGGGCCACCACAACTCGGGGTTGCGCAGCCGCAGTCGGCCGAAGGCGTCGGGGGTGAACGTGACGTCGATGCTTTCGCCGGCCGGCACGGTGACGACCTTGGACACTCGTACGCCGTCGAAGGCCGCGGAGACGGTCGCCCTGTGGTCGGCGGTGTCGGCGTTGCGGACCGGGACGACGATGGTCAGCTCGGCGACCGACACGTCGGGCAGGTTCGGCAGGAGGGTGTCGACTCGAGGATCGCCGATCAGGACATGGCCGGTGGACCTCAGCCGGACGTGGTTCCAGATCCCGGCGGCCCGGTCGCGTACCGCGGGCATCCAGTCCCAGCCCGAAGAGGCCAGGTAGGTGGGGGAGTTGAGGTTCATCTGGTTGGCGCCCGCGTCCACCCAGGCCTCGCCGGCGGGGCCCTTGTCACCGGGGCTGCCGGGCACCGGCATCGGCGTGATCTTCACCGCGAGCGCGTTCGCGCCGCCCGTCGAGAGCAGCTTGGTCACGTCGTGGGCCGAGCGGGCGAAGGGGTACGTCAGGTCGCCCACCTGCTGACCGTTGAGCCAGATGTCGGCCTTGTGGTTGATGCCGTCGAACTCGAGCCAGATGCGGCGCCCGGCTCCGGTGCGCAGACCGCGTGGCAGGTCGAAGTCCCGCTTGTACCACCACGCGTGCCGCGACAGGGCTTCGGGGACATGGAGGTTGTTCAGTCCGGCGACGGGATCGGGCAGCTTGCCCTGTTCCACGAGTGAGGCCAGGACCGTGCCGGGAACGGTGGCCGGCAGCCAGCTGCTCGTGTCGACCGTCGTCTTCGACAGGTCCTTGCCTTCGGCGTCGGCCCAGTCGTCCAGGGTCAGCCGCCAGCCGGACTCCACCGGCACCGTGCCGTCGTCGGCCACCACGAGCTTGGGCGCGGGTCCGGAGTGCGTGCCCCAGTCCGTCCAGCCGGTGGCCGACGGCCGGTGCCCCTTGGGGCTGCCGTAGACCTCGAAGGCGTTGAGGCCGAGTGGATTGGGGTTGGAGTGCCTGCGCGAGGTCATCCGCACCCAGCGCGCGGTGACCGGGCGCGGGAGCTGGATGTTCACCACTCCGCCGGTGCCCGCCGTCGTGCGGTACACGCTGGTCCAGGACGTGCGATCGGTCGATGTCTCGACCACGTACTCGACCGCGTAGCTCGACTGGATCTCCTTGCCCGTGGTGCCGTTGGCCGGATTGCCCGTGGTGGGGGGAGTGAACACCGGGTCGGCGGCATCGGCTTCGAACGTGAGGCGGATCCACGTGACCTCGCAGGCGGCCTGCAGGTCGATCGAGATCCACTGTGAGTCACCCGCGGCGGCTCGCCAGCCGCTGCCCCGCACTCCCGGCGAGGCGAGCCGGTCGACCACGAACGAGCCCGGGGTGGGCGCGTAGGCCGTCGAAGAGACCGTGACGGGGCGGTAGAGCGCCAGTTCACGGGGTGTGGCGGGCGCGGCCGACGTGTCGGTGCCGGCAGCGGCGGCGGTCGACGCGGGCAACAGGGAACCAAGTCCGAACCCCGCCAGCAGGGTTGAGCCCGTGGTGACGAGGGAGCGTCGCGAGAGGCGTGGCGAGCTCGACTGATCTGTCATGAGCGTGATGTCCCATCAAAAGACAGCGGCGCGGGCCGGATACGACACGGCGCATGTGATGCCTACGGCTTGACAACGTTGCCAAAGGCTGTGACGTGAGGGGAGTTCTGTCAACCCCTGGTGCAGTTTTCGTCTCATGAGGCCGGGCCGGCGATGGGTGTTCTGCGCACGGGGCGGGGCGCCACGGCACCCGTCGGCAGCCTCTTTCTATTAAATTAGGAATTAATATTGACAGGGTTTCGGCCGCACGCCACAGTCTTCGCCGTGACGTCGACGGCCCCCCTGCCGCAGCCAGCGGCCCGCGTCACGTCCTCATGCTTCCCAACCCTCGGGAGAGGCAAGTGACTTCACACCCGCAGGTCCGCACACCCGCGGCATCGAGACTGACCCGCCGTGCCACCGCGGTCGCGATCGCGACGGTACTGGCGGTGACCGCGGCCCCGACGGCCACGGCGCAGACCGCCGTCGACCAGGGCGCGCCCGAGTACTACGACAGCGGTCTCGCGCCCACGCCCTACATGGGCTGGAACACGTACTACGGGCTTGGCGCACCCACCGAAGAGCAGGTGCGCTCCGTCGCGGACGAGCTGGTCAGCAGCGGTCTGCGCGACAGTGGCTACGACATCGTGTGGCTGGACGGAGGCTGGCAGGCCGACAATCCACGTGACGCGAACGGGCGGTTGGTCGCCCATCCGGACCGCTTTCCCTCCGGCATCCCGGCGTTGGTCTCCTACCTCCACAAGCGTGGCCTGAAAGCGGGCATCTACACCGACGCCGGCGCCTACGACGGCGGCAAGACCTGCGGCCTCGGCAGCAGAGGCCACTACGAGGAGGACGCCCGGCAGTTCGCCGGCTGGAAGATCGACGCGGTCAAGGTCGACTTCCTGTGCGGGATCGGCGCCAAGCTCGATCCGGGCCCGGCCTTCAAGGAGTTCAGCGACGCGGTGGCCAAGTCCGGCCGGAAGATGCTGCTGAACCTGTGCAACCCGCTCACCGACGACTGGGGCCTGCCGCACACGCCCGAGCAGGACGCGCACAACACGTACGTCTATGCCCCGACGATCGCCGATTCCTGGCGTACCGGCACGGACATCGCCTGGGGCACCCCGAGCCCCGGACAGTGGCCCAACGTGCTGCGCAACATGGACGCCAACGCCTGGCACCCGGAGGCGCAGGGGCCGGGCCACTACAACGACCCGGACTACCTCATCCCCATGCGGAAAATGGCCGACGGCACCGTCGAGTTGACGCAGGAGGAGTCCACCACGCAGTTCGTGATGTGGGCCGAGATGGGCTCGCCCCTCGTCCTCGGATCCGACCCGCGCACCCTGTCGGACCCGATGATCGAGACGCTGCGCAACCCGGAGATCATCGCCGTCGACCAGGACCCCCTCGCCATCCAGGGCGTACGGGTGGCCAGTGACTCCGTCGGCGACGTCTACAGCAAGGTTCTCGCGGGTGACGGGCGTCGCGCGGTCGTGCTGCTCAACCGCTCCGACACGCCTGTCGAACGCACAGTGCAGTTCGCCGATGTCGGGCTCGGCGGGCCGGTCCAGGTCCGCGACCTGCGGGCACGCGCCGATCGCGGCGCGCACACAGGGTCGTACACCGTCGAAGTCCCCGCGCACGGCACCGCGTTCCTGAAGCTGACCGGGGCGGACGCCCTGCCCGGTACGAGTCTGGGCGTGAAGGCCACGGCGAGCCCGGCCGTCGTCCGAGACGGTGACACGCTGACCACCTTCCTGCGAGGCCCGCAAGGCTCGCTCGTCCAGCAGGCCGACGGCAGGACGAGGGACCTCGGCGGTCCCACGAAGGGCAGGATTCTCGGCCAGCCCGCCGCGTACGCCTCGGCCGGCGGCCGGATCGATGTCTTCGTGCGCGGCACCGACTCGCGGGTGTACCGGCGGGTCTTCGCCGACGGCCGCTGGGGCGCGTGGCAGAGCCTGGGCGGCCGGGTGACCGACGCGCCGTCGGTGGCGTTCACCGACCCCGGGCACTGGACGCTGTTCGCCACCGGCTCCGACGGACAGGTCGTGCAGCGCGGACCGTCGACCGGATGGTCCTCGCTCGGCGCACCCGGTGACCGGCCGGTGTACGGGCGGCCGTCGGCCGTCGTCGACTCCCAGGGGCGGGTCCACGTGGCCGTACGCAGCGCGGCGGACGACGTGTGGACGCGGTCCCGGGAGGCGTCGGGGGAGTGGTCGCAGTGGACGTCGCTCGGCGGGACCGTCGGCGGCAGCCCGACGCTGGTCGCCGTGGGGGATGCCGTGGTGCTGTACGCGCGGGCCTCCGACTACACGCTCTGGCAGCAGCGGTACGAGAACGGTGCCTGGCAGGGCTGGACCAAGCGGCAGGAGTTCCCCAGCGCGGCCTTCGACGGCGCGCTCGGAGCGGTGGCCGGGCCGGGCGGCACGGTCGACGCGGTGTACCGCGGAGTCGACGGCTACGTGCACCGGACCCAGTTCAAATAAATTAGTAATTATTCTTGACGTGGCGTGAGTGCCACGCGAATCTGGATCAGCGCGAGCGGGGCCCGGCCGTCAGGAGGGCCTGCCCCGCCCGCGCGGGATCCACAGGGAGCCATTCATGACGAACTACCAGTCCAGCCGACGCCGGTTCCTCGCCGGACTCGGTGCCGCCGGGACGACGGCACTGCTCAGCGGCTGTGTCACCGACACCTCCTCCAGCAAGAGTTCCTCGAAGGGCGCGGTGACCCTCCAGTCCAACCTCTCCGCCCCGCAGGCCAAGGCCGCGATGGAGGACCTCGTCGCGGCGTTCGCCAAGAAGGGGTCCGCGCGCGCCAGCCTCAACACGGTCGCCGCGGAGACCTACCGCACCCAGCTGCCGACGTACCTCACCTCGGGCAACCCGCCGGACGTGTACACCTGGTACCCCGGTTCGGTGGCGGACGCCTACGCCAAGAAGGACCTGCTGCTCGACCTCGACGAGGTCTGGAGCTCCTCGCCCGACCTCAAGGGCTACTCCAAGGCGCTGAACTCGCTGTGCACCGCGAGCTCCGGCAAGAAGGTCTTCGTCCCCGCCACCTACTACTGGTGGGGCATGTTCTACCGGAAGTCCAACTTCGCCAAGTGGGGCGTGAGCGAGCCCAAGAGCTGGGACGACTTCCTCGACCTGTGCGACAAGCTCAAGAGCAAGGGTGTCGCCCCGATCGGCCTTGGCGCGGGCGGCGGAACGGCCTGGGTGGCCTCGGCCTGGTTCGACTACCTCGACATCCGTATCAACGGCGCCCAGTACCACCGCGAACTCCTGGCCGGGAAGCACCGGTTCGACGACCCCGAGGTCCGCAAGGTCTTCGACCGCTGGCAGGAGGTGCTGCCGTACTTCGACCCGGACGGCGCCGCCGTCGCCTTCCAGGACGCGACGACCTCCCTGCTCAACGGCCGCAGCGGCATGATGCTCATAGGCACCTTCTTCGCCGACGCGGCGCCCAAGGACGCCCTGGACGACATCGACTTCTTCCGCTTCCCCATCATCGACGCGAAGGTCCCGCTCGCCGAAGAGGCGCCCACCGACGGCTACTTCGCCAGCGCCCGCACCGGCCGCCGCGACCAGGTCGTCGACCTGATGAGCTACCTCGCCACCGCCGAGTCCCAGGAGATCTACATCAAGGGCTCGTCGGGCACCGTCCTGCCGTGCAACCCGAAGGCGAAGGACTCCGGCACCGCCCTGGTCAAGAAGGGCCGCGCGCACATCGAGGAGGCCGCCGAGATAACCCAGTTCTTCAACCGGGACTCCAGCGACGCCCTCCAGCCCACCGCGGACACCGCGCTGACCAAGTTCCTGGCCAAGCCGAAGGAGATCGGCAGCATCCTCACCGACTGGCAGCGCGACGCCGAGAAAATCTGGAACGCGTGACATGGCTGTTCTGACCGCGCCCGACCGGAAGTCCCCGGCCCCGCCTTCGCCTCGCGGCAGGCGGACCGGGGGCCCCCGCCGTACACCCCCGCTGGTGCTCGCGTTCGTCCTCGTCCCGCTCCTCGTCGAGGCAGTGTGGGTGTTCTGGCCCGCTGTGCAGGGCTTCTACCTCGCCCTCACCCGCTGGGACGGTGTCTCCGCACCGCAGTTCGTCGGCCTGGACAACTTCCGGGAGATGGCCCACGACGAGGTCTTCCGCAGCGCGGCCGGCCACACCGTGCTGTGGCTCGTGCTCTTCGGCGGCCTGTCCGCCCTGCTGGGCCTGGCCGCCGCGCTCCTCCTCCAGCAGGAGCGGCGCGGCGTCGGCTTCTACCGCGCGGCCCTGTTCCTGCCCGTCGTCTTCTCCCTGGTCGCCACCGCCCTCGTCTGGCAGGCGGTCTACCAGCCCGACGGCGTCCTCAACCAACTCCTCGAATCCGTCGGCCTGGGCAACCTGCGCCACGCCTGGCTCGCCGACCAGGACACCGCCCTGTACGCGGTGATCGTCCCCGCCCTGTGGCGCCAGATCGGCTACGTCATGGTCCTCTACCTCGCCGGCCTCAAAGGCATCGACCCGGCGCTGTACGAGGCGGCCAAGGTCGACGGCGCAAGCGCCTGGCAACGCCTCCGCCACGTCACACTGCCCCAACTCCGCAGTGTCAACGCGGTCGTTCTGTCGGTCATCGTCATCGACTCGCTGCGCTCCTTCGACGTCGTGTGGTCGCTGACCCGCGGCGGCCCCTACCACTCGTCCGAGCTGCTGAGCACCTACATGTACTCAACCGCCTTCCAGTCCCTGCGCCTTGGCTACGGCTCCGCACTCGCCGTCGTCATCTTCGCGCTGGCCTTCGGCGTCATCTGCTCCTACCTCGTCCGCGCGTTCCGGGAGGCCGACTGATGTCCGCCACTTCCACGGCCCTGCGCCGCAAGCGGGCCGCGACCGCCGGATTCCACCTGGGCGCCGGCGCGCTGTCCCTCCTGTGGCTACTGCCCATCGCCCTGGTCCTGGTGACCAGCCTGCGCTCCTTCGACGACATCGCCGCGCACGGCCTGGGCAGTTGGCCGCAGTCCTTCACCCTCGGCAACTACAGCCAGGCCTGGGTCGACGGCGGCCAGCAGCGCGCCCTGATCAACAGCCTGCTGGTCACCCTGCCATGCGTCGCGGTGACACTCGCGCTGGCCGCCATGGCCGCCTTCTCGCTCAGCCGCTACGAACTGCCCTTCCGGCGCTCCCTGTTGCTGCTCATGCTCGGCGGCAATCTGCTCCCGCCACAGATCCTGCTCATCCCGGTCTCCAAGCTCAGCGAGCTGATGGGCGTCTTCGACACCCTGCCCGCGCTGATCGGAGTACAGATCGGCTTCGGAGTCGGCTTCTACGTCTTCGTCCTGCACGGCTTCATGCGCTCCATACCGGCCGAGATCCAGCAGGCGGCAGTCGTCGACGGCGCCGGACCGTGGCAGATCTTCTGGCGGATCATCCTGCCGCTGACCCGCCCCGCCCTCGCGGCCCTCAGCGCGCTGTCCTTCACCTGGATCTTCAACGACCTGCTCTGGGCTATCACCGTGCTGCGCAGCGACACCAAGATGCCGATCACCGCGGCCCTCATCGGACTTCAGGGACAGTACGTGTCGATGTGGAACGTGATCGCCGCCGGTTCCGTCATCGCCGCCGTGCCCACCGTGGCCGTATTCCTGCGGTTCCAGCGGCACTTCGTGGCCGGGCTCAACCTGGGAGCGGTGAAGTGACGTACCAGCGCTGGACCTTGCGCACGGAGAACACCAGCTACACCGTGCGCCTGTCGCCGGACGGACAGTGGGCCGAACTCGACGCGTGGGGGCCGCTCGGGGTCGAGGACGGCCCGTCCGCCCTTGACCGGTCGAGGCGTACGCACTTCATCACGCCCGCCGACGCGGCGCCCGCCGAGTATCTGCCGTACGGGCTACGGCCGTTCACCGGATCCGAGCTGCTGGCCTCGCGGCCGGACGAGGCGCCGGGAGTGTGGTGGGAGTTCGCCGGGGCGGAGGAGGAATCGGGCGCGCTGCGCCTCACCTTCAGCGACGAGCTCCTTGGCCTGCGTACCGTCCTGTGCTACGAACCCGTACCGGGCACGGACGTGATCCTGCGCTGGACCGAGTTCACCGCCACGGAGGAACTGCGTCTGGAGCGGCTCGACTCGGCCGCCGTGAACATCCCCGTCACCGGAGCCGCCCGCCTGACGTACCTGACCGGTCAGTGGTCGCAGGAGTTCCAGCGCACCCAACTCGACCTGACCAGAGGCACGTTCACCATGGGAAGTCTTCAGGGCGCGCCCGGACACGCGTACGCTCCCTGGCTCGCCGTACAGGACGGGGAGGCGGAGGCCGCCTACGGCATCGCCCTCGAATGGCCGGGCAACTGGCACATCACCGCGGAGGCCGAGCCGGGCGGCAGCGTGCGCGTCCGAGCCGGACGGGTCCCGCACGAGGGCGTCGTACACCTGGCCCCTGGCGACACCCTCACTACCCCCCGTCTCGCCTGCGCCTTCAGCCCCGACGGGCTCGACGGCCTCTCCCGTGTGTGGCACCGCTACGAACGCCACCTCTCGGGCGAGCGGCTGCATCGTCCCCGCAAGGTCCTCTACAACTCCTGGGAGGCCACCGGCTTCGACGTCGACGCGGCCGGCCAACTGGAGCTGGCCAAGCTGGCCGCCGACATCGGCGCCGAAATGTTCGTCGTCGACGACGGCTGGTTCACCGGGCGGGCCGACGACACCGGGGGACTGGGCGACTGGTTCCCGGATCCGGCGGCGTTCCCTCGGGGCTTCGGCCAATTCGTGCAGGACGTAAGGGCGTTGGGGCTGGACTTCGGCCTGTGGGTCGAGCCCGAGGCCGTCAGCCCGAAGAGCCGCCTCTACGCCGAACACCCCGAGTGGGTCTACCGGATCGAGGGCCGCCCCACCCGCCTGGTCCGCAACCAACTGCTGCTCGACCTGGGCCGGACCGACGTCCAGGACTTCGTCATCGGCACGCTCGACAGGCTCCTCACCGACCACGCCGTCGGCTATCTGAAGTGGGACATGAACCGCCCGCCCACCGAGCGCGGACGCCCCGGTGCCGGCCGTGCCGACCTGGACGCGGAGCATGTCGCCGGGTACCTGCGCGTCCTGGACCACCTGCGCGCCGCCCATCCCGAGGTCACCGTCGAGGGCTGCGCGGGCGGCGGCGGACGCATCGAGCACGCGACCATCGCCCGCACCGACGTGGTGTGGCCCAGCGACAACACGGCCCCGCTGGACCGACTGTCCATCCAGCACGGCTTCCTGCACGCCCACGCCCCGCACGTCATGAGCTCCTGGGTCACCGACGCCCCCGGACTCTTCGACCCGCGCCCGCGCAGTCTCGCCTTCCGCTTCGTCAACGCCATCTGCGGGGTGCTCGGCATCGGCGCCGACCTGCGCGCCTGGACACCGGAGGAGCGGGCCGAGGCCGCCGGGTGGATCGCCCGGTACAAGGAGGTGCGGGACGTCGTCCACCAGGGAGAGACCCGGCTCCTGGGCACGCCGGACGACAGCACCTGCGGCGTGCAGTACGACCTCGACGACCGTACGGTCGTCGCCGCGCTCGGCACCGGTCGGCTCGACGGGGCTCCACTTCTGCCCGGACGGCCCGACCGGCTGCGGCTGCGGGGCCTGGACCCGGCGGCGCGCTACCACGACACCGCGACGGGGACGACGTACAGCGGAGCCCATCTGCTCCACTACGGGCTGCCGTTCGTGTGGAGCGCCGAGCGCGACGCCGAGCTGGTGGTGCTGATACGCCAGTAGGACCGCATATGTTTCCCTCGTCCCTCCGGCAAAGGAGCAGAACCCCACGATGGACCAGCCTGTACGACGGCACGGCGCCCGTTTCACCGGCCGCACGGCCGTGGTCACCGGAGCGGCCTCCGGCATCGGAGCCGCCACGGCCGTACGCCTCGCCGAGGAAGGAGCCGCCGTCGTGCTCGCCGACGTGTCCGAGGAGAGGGGCGAGGCCGTGGCGGAGCGGATCGGCAAGGACGGCGGGCGGGCCCGGTTCGTGGTCGCCGACGTCGCGGCCGAGGAGGACTGGGCCCGGGTCGTCGCCGCGGCGCACACCTACGGACCGGTGGACGTCCTCGTCAGCAACGCCTTCACCGTCGACGTCGCCCCCGCCCACGAGATGTCCCTCGCTTCGTGGCGGCGGCAGCTCGACGTCAACCTCACCGGCAGCTTCCTCGGCTTCCGGGCCGTGCTGCCCGATCTGCGGGACCGGCGGGGCGCGGTCGTCCTGACCTCGTCCGTCCACGCGCATAAGGGCATCCCCGGCCATCCCGCCTACGCCGCGTCCAAGGGCGCCCTGCTGTCCCTGTGCGGCCAACTCGCCGTCGAGTACGGGCCCGAGGTACGCGTCAACGCCGTCCTGCCGGGCCCGGTCCTGACCGCCGCCTGGGACAGGGTCCCGCCCGAGGACCGGGAACGCAGCATCGCCGAGACAGCGGTGCGCCGCTTCGGCTCCCCGGAGGAGGTGGCCGCGGCCATCGCGTTCCTCAGCGCCGACGAAGCCTCCTTCATCACCGGGACGAGCCTCGTCGTGGACGGCGGCTGGAGCGTCGTCAAGGCCTCCGCATGACCACGCTCCCTCAACAGCAGAAAGGCTGTACGACATGACGCCCTATGCCCGTCGCGGGGTGCACGGCCAGACCGTGGAACTCCTCGCCCGCCGCATCCTGGGCGGTGAGATCCCCGAGGGGGCCACGCTGGACCTGGTGGCGCTGCAGAGCGAGCTGGACGTGAGCCTGACCGCGCTGCGCGAGTCGCTCAAGGTGCTCGCCGCCAAGGGAATGGTCGACGCCCGCCAGAAGCGCGGCACCTTCGTACGCCCCCGCGCCGAGTGGAACCTGCTCGACGCCGACGTACTGCGCTGGCAGTTCGAGGGCGGCTCCACCACTGCCTCCGACCGGGCACTGCTGCACAACCTCGCCGAAGTACGCACCATCATCGAACCCGCCGCCGTCCGCCTGGCCGCCGAGCGCCGCACCGACGCGGACCTGGCGGCCCTGGACGGCGCCCTGGACGCGATGGGGGAGCGGGACGGCAACGCCGCCCACGCCGTCGAGGCCGACCTCGCCTTCCACCGTGCCCTGCTCGCCGCCACCCACAACGAACTCCTCGAACGCATGGAGATGGTGATCGAGTCCGGCCTGGCCCACCGCGACCGCATCGTGCACAGCTCCCCGCACAGCGAGGACCCGGTCCCGGCCCACCGTGCCGTCCTGGACGCCGTACGCGACCGGGACCCGGCGGCCGCCGAGGCCGCGATGCGTGCCCTCCTCGACCAGGCCGGCCGCGATCTGGACCGCGTCGGCGACTCCGACTCCGACTCCGAATCAGATTCCGGCTCGGTTTCCGATTCCGATTCCGATTCCGATTCCGTGGAAGGCTCCCGCTCCCAGTGAAGATCACCCGCATCGAGACCTTCCTGGTCCGGCCCCGCTGGCTGTTCTGCCGCGTCGAGACCGACGACGGCGTGGTCGGCTGGGGCGAACCGGTCGTCGAAGGGCGCGCCGAGGTCGTCCGTGCCGCCGTCGACGTCCTGGCCGAACACCTCGTCGGCCAGGACCCGTTGCGCATCCAGGACCACTGGCAGGTGCTGACCAAGGGCGGCTTCTACCGGGGCGGCCCGGTCCTCTCCAGCGCCGTCGCCGGCCTCGACCAGGCCCTGTGGGACATCGCCGGGAAGACGTACGGCGCTCCGGTGCACGCCCTCCTCGGCGGCCCGGTGCGCGACCGCGTCCGGGTCTACGCCTGGGTGGGCGGTGACGAACCCGCAGAACTGAGTGAGCAGATAGCCGCCCAGGTCGAGGCGGGTTTCACCGCGGTGAAGATGAACGCCGCCGGAGCCACGTCGCCGGTCCCCACCGCCGCCGAGACCGCCGCGATCGTCGCCCGCGTGGCCGCCGCCCGCGAGGCACTCGGCCCGGACCGCGATGTCGCCGTCGACTTCCACGGCCGCTTCACCGCCGCCGGCGCCCGCCGCGTCCTCGCCGAACTCGCCCCACTGCACCCGCTGTTCGTCGAGGAACCCGTCCTCCCGGAGCACGGCCATCTGCTGGCAGGGCTGGTCGCCGCGAGCCCCGTACCGCTCGCCACCGGTGAACGCCTCTACGGACGCGCCGAGTTCCTGCCCGTGCTCGCCGCAGGCGTGGCGGTCGCCCAGCCGGACCTGTCCCACGCCGGCGGCATCTCGGAGGTGCACCGAATCGCCTCGCTCGCCGAGACGTACGGCGCCCAGCTCGCCCCGCACTGCCCGCTCGGCCCGATCGCACTTGCGGCCAGCCTTCAAGTCGCCTTCGCCACCCCGAACTTCCTGATCCAGGAGCAGAGCCGCGGTATCCACTACAACAAGGACGCCGACCTGCTGTCCTACGTGGTCGACCCCGAGCCGTTCCGGTTCGTCGACGGTCATGCCTCCCGCAGCGACGCCCCTGGCCTCGGCATCACCGTCGACGAGGCTGCCGTACGCGCCGCCGACCGCACCGGGCATGCCTGGCGCAACCCGGTGTGGCGGCACCCCGACGGTTCGTTCGCGGAGTGGTGAGCGTGCCGCTGGACATCGTCACCGACCTTGCGCACGGCGGCCGTTGGACGTCTCTGCGTACGGCCGGCCGGGAATGGCTGTGGCGGCGCGAGGCACCCGAGCGGGAGGGCGTGTCGCCTGGCGATCCCTTCGTGGACGCGGGCGGCCTTGAGGAGTGCATCCCCACAGTCCGCGGCATCCCCGACCACGGCGACGCCTGGGCACGGCCCTGGACGAGAGAAGGGGACAGCGACGTCGTCCACTGTGACCGCTTCACCCTGGCCCGCAGGATCCACGCCACCACCGACGGAGCCGAGGCCGACTACGTGCTGACGGCCGACCCGGGCTTCCGCTTCGTGTGGGCCGCCCATGCCCTGCTCGACCTCTCCGACGGCGCGTCGGTGCACACCCGCGACGGAGCGAGTACGCGACTCTTTCCCGAAGCGGCCCCGTTGTTGGACCGGGCGTGGCCGAAGGGCGCCGCGTGGGTGGAGGGAAACTGGCCCGCGCCCTGCGGACTGCGCCTGGACCGGTTCGGGCCGGTCGACGGCACCGCGGTCGGAGCGGTCGTGGACGCTTCCGGCTGCTGTGTCCACGATCACCCGGACCGTCTGTCGCTGGCTCTCGAAGCCGACGGGCAGCCGATGTCCATCGCGCTGTGGCGCAACCTGGGCGGCTTCCCGGCCGTGCACCCCTACCGCAGTACGGGCGTCGAGCCGATGCTCGGCCGCGTCTTCGACCTTTCCGAGGCAGGCCCGGGTGACGCCGCCCGGGTACCCGCGTCCGGCGAGGTGCGGTGGCGGCTGACGCTGACCACGACCTGCCGCTGCCCCTGAACCGGCCCTGTGCGACAAGGAGTTCGTCCATGGATCTTCAAGCGGCCCTGGCCGCCCACCGTCTGGTCGCGATCGTGCGCGGAGACGACCCCGAGGCTGCGATACGTACCGTGCTGACCCTCGCCGACGAAGGCGTCGAGCTGATCGAGGTGTCCCTGAGCGGCAAGGACGCCCTGTCCGTCATCGAGCGGGCACGCGAAGCACTCGGCCCCGACCGGACCCTCGGCGCCGGCACCGTCCTGACCGCCGAGGACGCTCGTGCCGCCCAGCGTGCCGGGGCGGACTTCGTCGTCACTCCCGGGCTCGGGGACGGTATCGGCGCGGCGCATGAGCTCGGCCTGCCGGTGCTGGCCGGGGTGATGACCCCGACCGAAATCCTGGCCGCCCGTACCCTCGGGGCTGCCGGGCTGAAGATCTTCCCGGCCGCGGAGGCCGGAGGCCCCGCCTACCTCAAGGCCTTGCGCGGCCCGTTCCCGCACGAGCTGTTCGTGCCGGTCGGCGGTGTCGACGAGGCGGCCGCCCGGGCGTACTTGGCCGCCGGAGCAACCGCGGTCGGAGTCGGCTCGCCCCTGATCGGTGACGCTGCCGACGGCGGCAGCCTGACCGAGCTGCGGGACCGCGCACGCGCCTTCCTCACCGTCGTACAGGAGGGCGCGCCGTGACCGAAGCCGCATCGCATGCTGAAGACGCGAGAGACGCGAGAGACGTGAGAGCCGAAGCCCTCCGCCCCGACCGCCTGGAACTCGGGGAGGGCATCCGCTGGACGGAGCGCGGCCTCGTCCTCGTGGACATCCTCGCCGGCCGACTGCTGATCGCCCCCGACAACCCGACCGCCCCACTCAAGCAGCTGGCCCAACTACCCGTTCCCCTGGGCGCGGTGGCCCCCGTCGCCGGTGATCCCGGCACCTGGATCGCCGCTGCGGGCACCGGGATCTGCCTGCTCACCCCCAACGGATCGACGCGGTGGCTGGCACAGCCGGAAGCGGACGCCCCACGGCCCATGCGCATGAACGACGCGACCGCAGATCCGTACGGCCGCTTCTGGGCGGGCAGCATGGCCTACGACGCCCACGAAGGAGCCGGTTCCCTCTACCGGGTCGACCACGACGGCACGGTGACCCGTGTCCTCGACGGCATCACGGTGCCGAACGGGCCGGCGTTCACGGCCGACGGCGACACCATGTACCTGGCCGACAGCGCCCGAGGAGTCGTCCGGCGTTACCCGGTCGACCCGGCCACCGCCGACCTTGGGACCCCGGAGGTGTTCGTCACCGTCGACGAAGGCAGCCCCGACGGCATGGCGGTGGACGCCGAAGGCGCGGTGTGGGTCGCGGTGTGGGGCACGGGAACCGTACGCCGGTATCTGCCGGACGGCCGCCTCGACCGCACACTGCGGCTGCCCGCACTGCAGCCCGCCGGCGTATGTCTGCAAGAGGACCTCCTCCACATCACGACCGCCCATGTGGGACTCGCCGCGCCCGGCCCTTACGACGGCGCCGTGTTCACCGCCCGGGTCGACGTGCCGGGCGGGCCGGCGGACGCCTACCGTCGCCATGGCTCAACCTCGGCTCCGGAGGCGTCATGACGAGCGTCTGGCGGCCTGCCGAAGGACCCGTGGTGTGCATCGGGGAAACCATGGCCGCTCTGGCCCCCGCCCCGTCCCAGTCACTGGAGACGGCCGAAGACCTGCGTGTGTCGGTGGCCGGGGCGGAGTCGAACGTGGCGATGTACCTGGCGGACCTGGGCGTCCCCGTCTCCTGGCTCTCCGCACTCGGCGACGACGCGCTGGGGCGGCGGGTGCGCGCCGCGGTCGGTGCGGCCGGCGTCGACGTCAGCGGCGTGCGCTTCGACCAGGACCGGCCCACGGGCCTGCTCGTGAAGGACCCAGCCGGCACCCGTACCCGCGTCCACTACTACCGCGGCAACTCGGCGGCCTCGGCCCTGGGCCCCGAGGTACTGGACGACGACAAACTCAGGTCGGCGTCCGTCGTACATCTCACGGGCGTGACCGCGGCCTTGTCCCCGTCCTGCCGGATCCTGGTCGAAGAGGCGCTCGCCACCCCGCCGAGCGAGCGTTCCTACGCCATCAGTTTCGACGTCAACCACCGCCCTGCGCTGTGGCCGCCAGGGACGGCCGCCCCTGTACTCCGAGACCTGGCCGACCGCGCCGACATCACCTTCGTCGGCCTCGACGAGGCCCAGGAACTCTGGGACCCAGGCCTCCAACCGGCCGACGTACGGGAGCTGTTGCCTCACCCGCGTCTCCTCGTCGTCAAGGACGGCGGCCGTACGGCCTCTGCCTTCAGCGACGAAGGCGCCTGGACCGTGCCCGCTCTGCGCGCGGACGTGGTGGAGCCCGTCGGAGCGGGCGATGCCTTCGCCGCCGGATTCCTGACCGGCCTCCTGCGAGGCGGGGACATGCAGAGCGCGCTGCGGCTCGGACACATCACGGCCACGTCGGCACTGAAGGTGACGGGTGATCATGGTCCTTTGCCGCACAGGGCCCGGATCAAACGGCTCCTCGACCTCCCGGCGCAGGAGTGGGCGGCAGAAGGCTGCGGGCGCCCCTGACAACGGCCGTTGCAACACCCCTGATCGAGCCACGCACAGAACCGCCTGCAAACCGAACCGCCCCAGCCGGAAGATCCGGCCGGGGCGGCACAAGTCGCGGACCGGAGCCCGCGGACGACACGTCAGGCGAGAGTCGCGAGCGTCTCGTTCCAGGTCGCCGACGGGCGCATGATCTTGGCGGCCTTGGCGGGGTCGGGCTGGTAGTAGCCGCCGATGTCGGCGGGGGAGCCCTGGACCGCGTTCAGCTCGTCGACGATCGTCTGCTCCTGCGCGCTGAGCGTCTCGGCGATCGCGGCGAACGCCTTGGCGAGGTCCGAGTCGTCCGTCTGCTGCGCCAGCTCCTGCGCCCAGTACAGGGACAGGAAGAAGTGGCTGCCGCGGTTGTCGATGCCGCCGACGCGGCGGGTCGGCGACTTGTCCTCGTTGAGGAAGGTCGCCGTCGCACGGTCGAGGGTGTCGGCGAGGACCTGGGCGCGCGCGTTGCCCGTGGTCGTCGCGAGGTGCTCGAAGCTGGACGCCAGCGCGAGGAACTCGCCCAGGCTGTCCCAGCGCAGGTAGTTCTCCTTGACCAGCTGCTGCACGTGCTTCGGCGCGGAGCCGCCGGCGCCCGTCTCGAAGAGGCCGCCGCCCGCCATCAGCGGGACGATCGACAGCATCTTGGCGCTGGTGCCCAGCTCCAGGATCGGGAACAGGTCGGTCAGGTAGTCACGCAGTACGTTGCCGGTGACGGAGATCGTGTTCTCGCCGCGGCGGATGCGCTCCACGGAGAGCTTGGTCGCCTCCTCCGGGGACAGGATGCGGATGTCCAGGCCCTCGGTGTCGTGCTCCGGAAGGTACCGCTTGACCTTCTCGATGAGCACGGCGTCGTGCGCGCGGGTCTCGTCCAGCCAGAACACCGTCGGGTCGCCGGTGGCGCGGGCGCGGGTGACAGCCAGCTTCACCCAGTCCTTGATCGGGGCGTCCTTGGTCTGGCAGGCGCGGAAGATGTCGCCGGCCGAGACGGCCTGCTCCAGGACGACGTTCCCGGCCTCGTCGACGAGGCGGACCGTACCGGTGGTCGCGATCTCGAAGGTCTTGTCGTGGCTGCCGTACTCCTCGGCCTTCTGCGCCATCAGACCGACGTTCGGGACCGTGCCCATGGTCGACGGGTCGAAGGCGCCGTTGGCGCGGCAGTCGTCGAGGACGACCTGGTAGACGCCGGAGTAGCTGCTGTCCGGCAGGACAGCGAGGGTGTCCTGCTCCTGGCCGTCCGGGCCCCACATGTGGCCGGAGGTGCGGATCATCGCCGGCATCGACGCGTCGACGATCACGTCGGACGGCACGTGCAGGTTGGTGATGCCCTTGTCGGAGTCGACCATCGCAAGCTCCGGGCCCTCGGCGAGCTCGGCGTCGAAGGACGCCTTGATCTCGGCGGCCTCGGGCAGGGACTCCACGCCCTTGAAGATGCCGCCCAGACCGTCGTTCGGGGTCAGACCGGCGGCGGCGAAGGTCTCGCCGTACTTCGCGAACGTCTTCGGGAAGAAGGCGCGCACGACGTGACCGAAGATGATCGGGTCCGAGACCTTCATCATCGTGGCCTTGAGGTGCACCGAGAACAGCACGCCCTCGGCCTTGGCGCGGGCGATCTGCGCCGTGAGGAACTCGCGCAGCGGCGCGACGTGCAGGACGGACGCGTCCACGACCTCGTCCGCGAGCACGGGTACGGACTCGCGCAGCACGGTGGTGGAGCCGTCGTCGCCGGCCAGCTCGATACGGAGCGAGCCCGGCGCGGAGATCACCGCGGACTTCTCGGTGGAGCGGAAGTCGTCGACGCCCATGGTCGCGACGTTCGTCTTGGACTCGGACGACCACTTGCCCATGCGGTGCGGGTGGGTCTTCGCGTAGTTCTTGACCGACGCGGGGGCACGGCGGTCGGAGTTGCCCTCGCGCAGCACCGGGTTCACGGCACTGCCCTTGACCTTGTCGTAACGGGCGCGGATGTCGCGCTCCTCGTCCGACTTCGGGTCCTCCGGGTAGTCCGGAAGCGCGTAGCCCTGCCCCTGCAGCTCGACGACCGCGGCCTTCAGCTGGGGGACCGAGGCCGAGACGTTCGGCAGCTTGATGATGTTCGCACCGGGCGTCTTCGCCAGCTCACCGAGCTCCGCGAGCGCGTCCGGGATGCGCTGACCCTCCTCCAGGAACTCCGGGAAGAGGGCGATGATGCGCCCGGCCAGCGAGATGTCACGGGTCTCCACAGTGACACCCGCCTGCGAGGCGTACGCCTGGACCACCGGCAGGAACGAATATGTCGCCAGGGCCGGGGCCTCGTCAGTGTGCGTGTAAATGATGGTCGAGTCAGTCACCGGGTGCTCCGCTCCACGTCTGCAACATTGCTCGACATCAAGATATCTCGTGAGTGACCCCGGCTCGACAGGGGTCTGCCCCGGGCCGGGTGAACAGTGCCCTCAGACCGCGACCAATCGGACGGCCGAGGCACGAGTGAACACAGGAATGGCAAGTGAATGCAGGAAGTGGCGCGCCGGAGGCAACCACACTCCTCGATCTTGCGGTCAAGCAAGGAGATCGATTCTGCAGTCCCGCAAGAAGATCGTCCACCTGCTCCGACGGCAGGGCGCCTGCCCCGGCCCCGGCCGTCCCGACGAAAGCGAACCATGAGATATCGCACCAGAGTGACGGCCCCCGCTGCCGCCCTGCTCGGCACGGCCGCCGCGCTCACCGTGGGATCCCCGGCCCACGCGCAGACCCCGGCCTTACGGAGTGAGGGCACCCCGGGCGCGGAGACCCTCGGCGACCCGGTCTTCCCGGCCCTCGGCAACGACGGCTACCGCGTGACCGCGTACCACCTCGATTTCTCGTACGACGCGACGACCCAGCTCGTCGAGGCCACCGCGACCCTCACGCTCAGCACCACCCAGGCCCTCTCCCGCTTCTCGCTCGACTCACTCGGCCTGGACATCCACGCCGTGCGGGTCGGCGGGCGCCCGGCCACCTTCGAGCAGGTGGACGAGAAGCTGCGCGTCACGCCCGCCCGGACCCTGCCGGAGCAGGCCCGGGTCACCGTCTGCGTCGAGTACTCCGCCGACCCGCGCAAGACGCTCGCGCACACCGCCTGGGTCCCGACACCCGACGGATTCGCGGTGTGCCCCCAGCCGGACTCGGCGCACACCGTCTTCCCGTGCAACGACCACCCCTTGGACAAGGCGGCCTTCAGCTTCCGGATCACCGTCCCCGCCGGCCTGCGCGGCGTCGCGAGCGGCAGCCTGGTGCGCACGGAGAGCCTGGACGGCGACCGGACCGGGTACACGTACGTCTCCCGCTCCCCGATAGCCACCGAGCTGGTGCAGATCACGGTCGGCGACTACGTGGTGAAGGACCGGCAGGGCCCGAACGGGCTGCCGCTGCGTGACGTCGTCCCGACCGCGCGGGCCGCCGCCCTGGAACCCGCGCTCGCCCTGACCCCCGGCCTGGTCCAGTGGCTGGAGCAGCGGCTCGGCGCCTTCCCGTTCGAGACGTACGGCCTGCTGCCGTGCAACACGGACGCTGCGAACGCCTTCGACTTCACGGGCCTGGAGACGCAGACCCTCACGCTGTACAAGCCGAACTTCCTGCTCCAGGCGGAGAAGAGCATCGGCTCGCACATGATGCACGAGCTGGTCCACTCCTGGTTCGGCAACAGCGTCAGCCCCGCCACCTGGGCCGACCTGTGGCTGAACGAGGGCCACGCGGACTTCTACGGACTGCTGTACCGCTACGAGCGCGGCTGGACCGACTCGCTCGGCCTGACCACCATGGAAGCCCGCATGAAGGACACGTACGCCAGGGGCGACCTGTGGCGGAAGTCCTCCGGACCGGTCGCCGCCCCCAACGCGGCCAACCTCTTCGACAGCCAGCGCTACCTGGGCGGCGTACTCGTCCTGTACGCGCTGCGCGAGCTCGTCGGGGAGGACGTCTTCAGCCGCATCGAGCGCACCTTCCTGGAGCGCTACCGCGACTCCGCCGCGAGTACCGCGAACTACATCGCGGTCGCCTCCGAGGTCTCGGGGCAGGACCAGTCCGGCTTCCTGACGGACTGGCTGTACGGGACGAAGACGCCGCGGATGCCGAACCACCCCGACTGGACAGTCACCCCGGTGCCCTCGACCCTGGTCGCCCCCCGCAACCGCGAGCCCGGCCACTACCCCGACTCGTCCGCCACCCTGTGACGACTTGAGGCACGGAGCCGGGCGGGCTCGCTGCGCCCGGCTCTACACCCGTGTCGTGGAGTCCCGCTGCTGCGGGATGCCCGACTGGAGGACCTCCGCTCCACCCGGCTGCAGGGCCACCGTCCGCGCGGGCGACGGAATCCGGATGCCCTCGTCCCGGTAGCGCTTGTGCAGGCGCTTGATGAACTCGTGCTTGATCCGGTACTGGTCGCTGAACTCGCCCACGCCGAGGATCACGGTGAAGCTGATGCGGGAGTCGCCGAAGGTGTGGAAGCGGATGGCGGGTTCGTGGTCGGGGACGGCGCCGGCGATCTCCGTCATCACCTCGGCGATGACCTCGCTGGTCACGCGCTCGACGTGGTCGAGGTCGCTGTCGTAGCCGACGCCCACCTGGACGAGGAGCGTCATCTGCTGCTCGGGCCGGTTGAAGTTGGTCATGTTGGTGCCCGCGAGCTGGGCGTTGGGGATGATGACCAGGTTGTTGGAGAGCTGACGGACCGTGGTGTTGCGCCAGTTGATGTCGACGACGTAGCCCTCCTCACCGCTGCTGAGGCGGATGTAGTCGCCGGGCTGGATCGTCTTCGAGGCGAGGATGTGCACACCCGCGAAGAGGTTGGCGAGGGTGTCCTGGAGGGCCAGCGCGACCGCAAGACCGCCCACGCCCAGGGCTGTGAGCAGCGGGGCTATGGAGATGCCCAGCGTCTGCAGCATGACGAGGAAGCCCATCGCCAGCACCACGACCCGGGTGATGTTGACGAAGATGGTGGCCGAACCGGCGACACCCGACCGGGACTGGGCCAGCGACCGGACCAGGCCGGCGATGAACCGGGCCGCGGCGATCGTCGAGACCAGGATGAGGAGCACGGTCAGGGTCCGGTTGACGTTGTGCCCGACCGAGGCGTTCAGCGGAAGTACCGCGGCCGCCGACGCGATTCCCCCGGCAACGGCCGCCGCGGGTACGAGAGTTCGCAGCGCGGCGACGATGAGGTCGTCGCCGCTCCAGTTGGTGCGCAGCGCGTGCTTGCCGAGCCAGCGCAGCAACATGCGCGACAGGAACGCCGCGATGAGGCCCGCGACCACGGCGATGCCGGCGATCATCCAGTCGTCCAGGGTGAGAGTGCGGTTCATCGCCCGCCTCCCGTGCGTCCGAAGGGAAGGCCCGCGGGCCGGATGTGATGTGTCGTCACTTGCCACCTGCTCGAATCCGGGAATGCGCGATCATGCCCGGACTGGTGTTCGTCATCCGGGACGACCGCTCATCCTGCCGCATCAGCGGGCATGTCCGTCACCAGCAGTTGTGCGGGACGGACGAAACGAGCCGTGCCGCCCGTCCCCCGACGCGAACCGCGCGGCGCCCTCCAGGCTCTCGGTCAGCACGCCCATCCCGTGCCGGAGTTCGCCGCGCATCGCGGCGGTCTCGACCAGGCCTTCCTGGTCGAGGACGGAGGCGCGGTCGCTACGAAGGCAGGCCTGTGGGAAGTCGGCGATGTCGGCGGCCAGTTCCTCGGCCGCGGCGCGGGCGCGGCCGGTCGGCACGAGGCGGTTGGCGAGGCCCATCTCGTACGCCTCGGGGGCGGGCACCGGACGGCCGGTGAGGATCATGTCCATCGCGCGGCTGGCGCCGATGAGCCGGGGGAGCCGCACCGTGCCGCCGTCGATGAGCGGTACGCCCCAGCGGCGGCAGAACACCCCGAAGACGGCGTCCTCCTCGGCGACCCGCAGATCGCACCAGAGCGCCAGCTCCAGACCCCCGGCCACCGCATGCCCGGCGACCGCCGCGATCACCGGCTTGGACAGCCGCAGCCGGGTGGGCCCCATCGGCCCGTCGCCGTCCTCGGCCACCCGGTTGCCGTGCTCGGTACCGATCGCCTTGAGGTCCGCACCCGCACAGAACGTGCCGCCCTCGCCCCACAGCACCGCCACCCTGGCCGACGCATCGGCCTCGAACTCCCGGAAGGCATCGGCGAGTTCGACGGCCGTGGGCCCGTCCACGGCGTTGCGGGCCCCGGGACGGGAGAGGACGACCGTGGTGACGTAACCCTGACGCTCGATCCGGACCGGCATCGCTGACCCCTTCACCCGGGCTGCTTTATGCCGAGGCTATCCCCGGGTGCGCACATGCGCGTGCTCAGATCACCTTCAGACGGACCAGCGCCCCCAGCGTCAGCGCCCCGGGCAGCAACGGCAGCCACACCGTGATGATCCGGTACGCCAGTACCACCGCCGTCGCCACGGCCACCGGGCCGCCCGCCGCGACCAGCGCGATGATCAGCGCGGCTTCCACCGAGCCGATGCCGCCCGGTGTCGGTACCAGCGCGACCGCGACCGTCGCCGCGAGGTAGGCGACCACCATGTACGCGGGTGGCACCGGCAGGCCCAACGCCATTCCCACCGCGACCAGGCCGGCCGCCTGCAGTGTGGGGAAGGCGAGCGAACCGCCCCACAGGGCGAGCGCGCGCATCGGGCGGGTGTGCACGGAACGGGCCTCGCCGAGGGCCGTGCGCAGGAAGGAGAAGACGGCCGTACGCAGCCGCCGTACCAGGAGGAGGGCCAGCGCCGCGACGGCCAGCACCGCGCCGATGCCGAGCAGCAAGGGCCCGACCGCCCCGTCCGGAAGGAGACTTCCGATCCGCAGCGCGCCGGGGAAGGCGATCAGCAGGCCCGTCAGGAGGGTCAGGCGGGCGATCGACTCCGCGAGCAGGTACAGCGCGAGCGCGGCCGACGAGCGGGCGAGCGGGACGCCGCACACCGTCATGAACCGGAGATTGACCGCGCTCGCGCCCAGACCTGTCGGGAACAGGTGATTGGCGGCGCCCGCCGCGAACTGCGTGGCCAGCAGTCGGCGTACGGGCAGCCGCTCCATCACCGCGCCCTGGCGTGTGAAGGCGGCCGCGACCCAGGTCCCGCAGGTCGCGGCGGCCGCGGCCACCAGCCAGGGCCACTGGGCCGTCGCCAGATGATGGAAACCCTCCGCGAGCACGGACCAGTGCCGCACGGCGACCACGATCACCAGGGCGAGCGGGAGCAGGCAGAGGACCGGCCGGACGGCCGATCGGAGGGCCGACCGGAAGGCGAGGCGGCGGGGGAGCGCCTGGGGGAGTCGTACGGCTATCACATTGGGAGAGGTTTTCCACTTCGCACCAACGGGGGGTTGCGGGAGCGGAGACGGCGGCTGACGTGCTGGGCAAGATGAAAGGGGCGTCGACCGATGGTTGACCTCAACATTGCTTGAGGTCATACCGTCACTCCCATGAGCATGGAGACCACAGCCTGGACACAGCTGCACAGCGTCATGAACGCGCAGCAGGAACGCCGCCCCTTCGCCCGCGCGACACTGCGCCGTATCGCCGCCTTCGCCCGTCCGCACCGCCGCCGCATCGGCCAGTTCGTCGTACTCAGCATCGCGACCGCGCTGCTGGCCGTCGCAACGCCGGTGCTCGCGGGGCGCGTCGTGGACGTGATCGTCTCCGACGGCGACGACGGAACCGTCATCCGCCTTGCCGTGCTCATCGCACTCATCGCCTTCGCCGAAGCGGCGCTGGGACTCCTTGGCCGCTGGCTCTCGTCGACTCTCGGCGAGGGCCTCATCCTCGATCTTCGTACGGCTGTCTTCGATCATGTGCAGCGCATGCCGGTCGCGTTCTTCACACGTACTCGTACGGGCGCGCTCGTCAGTCGACTCAACAACGACGTCATCGGCGCCCAACGCGCCTTCAGCAACACCCTGTCGGGAGTCGTCAGCAACGTCGTCACGCTGCTCCTCACCCTCGCCGTGATGCTGACCCTGTCCTGGCAGATCACGCTGCTCGCGCTCGCCCTGCTGCCCGTGTTCGTGGTGCCCGCGCGCCGGATGGGCAGCCGGATGGCCCGCCTCACGCGGGAGGCCGCGAACCTCAACGCCTCGATGGGCACCAGGATGACCGAGCGCTTCTCCGCGCCCGGCGCCACACTCATCAAGCTCTTCGGGCGCCCTGAGGACGAGTCCGCCGAGTTCGCGGAACGCGCCAGTCGGGTACGGGACATCGGCGTGCGTACGGCGATGGCGCAATCGGCGTTCATCACGGCTCTGACACTCGTATCCGCTCTCGCCCTCGCGCTCGTGTACGGCCTCGGCGGCTGGTTCGCGCTGCGCGGCAGCCTGGAACCGGGCGCCGTCGTCTCGCTGGCCCTGCTGCTGACCCGCCTCTACGCGCCGCTCACCTCACTCGCGGGAGCGCGCGTCGAGGTCATGAGCGCCCTCGTGAGCTTCGAGCGCGTCTTCGAGGTCCTTGACCTCAAGCCGCTCATCGAGGAGAAGCCCGACGCACGCACGGTGCCGGACGGGCCGGCAGCCGTCGAGTTCGACGGCGTCCGCTTCGCCTACCCCTCCGCCGACAAGGTCTCCCTGGCCTCCCTTGAGGAGGTCGCATCCCTGGACACCCGTGGCGGCGCCGAGGTCCTGCACGGCGTCTCCTTCCGCGCCGAACCCGGCCAGACCGTCGCACTCGTCGGCTCCTCCGGCGCAGGCAAGTCGACCATCGCCCAGCTACTGCCGCGGCTGTACGACACCGACGAGGGCGTCGTCCGCATCGGCGGCGTCGACGTCCGCGACCTCAGCGCGGAGTCAGTGCGGGACACCCTCGGCATGGTCACGCAGGACGGTCACCTGTTCCACGATTCGGTGCGGGCGAACCTGCTGCTGGCCCGCCCGTCCGCGACCGAGGACGACCTGTGGGACGTCCTGCGCCGCGCCCGTCTCGAAGACCTCGTACTCTCCCTGCCCGACGGTCTCGACACCGTGGTCGGCGAACGCGGCTACCGGCTCTCCGGCGGCGAACGCCAGCGCATGACCATCGCCCGCCTGCTCCTCGCCCGCCAGCGCGTCGTCATCCTCGACGAGGCCACCGCCCACCTCGACAACACCTCCGAGGCCGCCGTCCAGGAGGCGCTGACCGAGGCCCTTGCGGGACGGACCGCCGTGGTGATCGCCCACCGACTGTCCACCGTGCGGGCCGCCGACGTGATCCTCGTCGTCGAGGCGGGGCGGATCGTGGAACGCGGCACGCATGAGGAGTTGTTGGCGGTGGACGGGCGGTATGCGGAGCTGTACAGGACGCAGTTCAAGAATGCGCGGGAGGATGCGGGAGAGGTGGTGGGGGTGCACCCCTAAGCGCTGCCTTCGATCTTCTTGCCGTCGGGCCGGTACAGCGTGCACATCACGTATCGGAAGCCGTCGTTCCAGTAGTCCTCCTTTTCCATCCAGGCTTGCAGCTCCTCAGCGGGACCCTTCTCAGGGGTAGACCCGTACTTGTTCGAGCAGAGCTTCAGTGACTCGTCCCAGGTTGCCTTGAAAGTCATGCCCTCGGGCGCGTTCACGAAGCCGACAACCTCCTGGTTGTGGGCGGCGCTGCAGTCGGCGAGGAATGCTGAGACCGCATCTCCTTCTGTTTTCGTGTCCATGCAGTCGCCGACGGAGCCGTTGAACATCCAGTACTCCGCCCCGAGATCGCGGTCGGTGCCAACCGGTCCGTAAAGGGAGGCGGTCTTGTTGAAGACCAGACAGGCTGTGTTGTGCACGTTGCTGGCCCACCCTTGCTCACTGGGCACGAGTGCGTACGACTGAGCGTCGGCCATGCCGCCCACGGTGTCGCCGAGCAGCCCCTCGCAGCGGCTCTCTCCGTTCTCCTTCGCGTCGTCAAGGGAGGTAGCCGCGTCCAGTTCGAGTACTTGGCCGTCCACCGTGTCGCTCTGGGGCGTGCAGGCGACGACCCCGAGGGAATCGGGCGCGCCGTTGAATTTCTCCTGGCCCCACACTGCGGAGACGCATTCCCCGACCTGCAACTCCCTTGTCAGCTCCACGGTTTCCCCGTACGTCTTCACGGGCCCGGTCTGACTGGGAGTGCTGTCGCTCGACGTGTCTTCAGAGCTGTCGAGGAGCGAGGTTCCAGCCCAGGCACCTCCGCCGGCGATCAGTACGATCGCCGCGAGGATGGCGATGATCCGGCCGCGTGGCATCTTCCGGGACGGCTGGGGTTCTGGCTGCCCCGTGCCTGCCGGAGTGTCGTCGTGTCCGCCGGGCGGCGCCGCGAAACTTCTCAGCCGGGTCTGTTCATCCTGGGCCGTTTCATCCGGGGCCGGTTCACCCCGTGCCGGCTCGACCACCGCAGTGGGCTCCGCGTCCGATTCCCGGTGGTCGGGCGGTTGGTCCCCCACGCCCACGACCACGGTGGGCTCAGGTGCGGTCGGTGCGGTTGATGCGGCAGGAGCGGCAGGAGCGGCCGGTGCGGTCGGTGCGGTCGGTGCGGTCGGAGCGGCTGGAGCGGTGCTGGGCGGGGCGACGACCTTCGCCGGCCCGCCGGCCAGCTCCGTGAGCAGACGTCCCGCCTCGTCGCCGCCCATCCGCTGGTCGGGATCCTTGGCGAGCAGCCCGAGCAGCACAGGCGCGAGGGCCCCCGCCCGGTCCGGTGGCGAGGGCTCCTCGAAGAGCAGCGCGGTCAGCGTGGAGGCTTCCGAGTCACGGTCGAAGGGGCCAGTCCCGCCGACGGCGAAGTAGAGCGTGGCGCCGAGTGAGAAGAGGTCGGACGCGGGACTCGGCGGTGCGCCTCGGGCTCGTTCCGGCGCCAGGAAGCCAGGGGTTCCGACGAGCGAGGATGTGGCGGTGAGGCGGGGTTCGCCGGAGTCGGGCCTGAGCGCGATGCCGTAGTCCGCCAACAGCACTCGCCCGCGGTCTTCGTGGTACGTGGCGTCCTGGTCGGGAGTCGCCAGCAGGATGTTGGCCGGTTTGACGTCGCGGTGGAGGATCCCGAGCCGGTGGCCGGCCGTCAGTGCGTCCAGTACGCCAAGGCCGATGCGGGCCGCTTCCGCGGCGGGCAGGGGGCCCTGCTCGCGTACGACGTCTTCGAGGGTCGTCGCGCCGGGCACGTACTCCATCACGATCCACGGAAGGCCGTCTTCCTCGACGACGTCGTGCACGGTGGCCACGTGCGGGTGGTCGCGCAGCCGGGCAGCCAGGCGTGCCTCACCCCGTGCTCTGGCCACGCGTGCGATCAGCTGCGGCTCAGGCAGATCCCTCGGTACGGCGACTTCCTTGACGGCGACCTCGCATGCGAGGTCCAGGTCGTAGGCGAGCCAGACCCTTCCCATGCCACCGGCGCCGATCCTGCGTATCAGCCGATACCGTCCCGCGATCACCCGCCCCGCGCTGTCATCCAAGCTCGTCATGGCAAGCCTCCGCCGAGACGTCCAGATGTGCACGATCCCCGGCGTAGTGCCGCCTAAGGGCTTCCCCCGCGCTTAGGCCCACTCAGAGCCGTTCAGAAAATTCCCCTACATAAAACATATGCCCATGTAATGAACCGTGCAATTTGGGCATATGGGGTCGGCTGGGCCCTGGTCGCGTTTGTCTGAGGTGGCGTCGAAGAACGCGCAAGAGGCCGACGCGAGTACGCGGAATCTGGCCCAAGGGCCGCCGGGAAGCGGGCTGTCGGCGGGTGAAAAGCGTTCACCGCGATCGTGCGTGGTGCGCGAGGCCGCCCGGCTGTGCCGCCGTCGGCTCTCCGAGGGGAAGGACCAGCGCCCGCAACACGGTTGGGCCTGGTGGCCTGTAGACCAGGCCGATGTCGCGCCATCCCCGCGACCGGAACCCGGCACAGGCCGCGCGGTGGGTCCGGTCCACCAGGGTCGCGCCGAGCAGGGCCCGGTGGTCGGCGAGCAGCTGCTCCTGCAGACGGTCGGCCAGGCCGTGGTGCCGCTCGGAGGGGCGGACCACGATCCCGCTGATGGCGAACACCTGTCCGGACGCAGTGAGTTGCCCGACGTCTTGCGGGAGTGTTCCGCGGAATCCGTTCCACCAGGAGCCGTCGCGCGGCACGGGGAATCCGAACGCGCACCCCACCAAGTCCGGTGCCTGCGCGGTCAGCATGGCGAATCCCGGTCGCCACGTGTTGCGTGTGAGGCGGCGCAGGAAGTCCTGCCGGCCGCGGTGCTGCCAACCGGGCGCTGTGGCGCAGGACTCCGCGTACAGGTCTGCCAGGTCCTCCCGCATGCCCTCGGCCTGCCAGCGGTTGAGCCGGCGCAGGCTCAGGGGCATCCCGCGCCTGGCGGGCGGGCGGTGGTCCACGCGTTTCCGCGGTCGGCTCGGCCCGGGCGGGGCGGTCACCAAGCACCGCCCGGGAAAGCAGGCATGGCCGGTGGGAGCCAGGGCGCGGCCTGGTGCATGGGCGAGGGCCACGGGGGCGGTCGGCTCCCGGCGAGGGCATCCGGGAGGGTGACGAAGAGGGAGCCGGAGCCGGTGAGGGCGACGAGTCGTTCCAACGCCGGGCTGGGGTGGTGCAGTTGCAGGGACCCTCCGGCCGCGGTGGTGTGCATCAAGGCGTGGAGGAAGGCGTTGAGGCCGCTGCTGTCGCAGAAGGTCACGGAGGTGACATCGACGTCGATGGCGAGGATGCCATCGTGCAGGCATCGCTCCAGTGATGCGTGCACCAGGGGCAGCGAATTCAGGTCGATCTCACCGGTCAGGGTGATCAACGCCCGGTTGTCCGCGTAGTGCCGGTGGACGCTCAGGAAGGGTGGGGTACTCATGGGCAGGGTGCCTCGGTTCACGAGACCGTGCCGGGCTCCCGGTACGGTCGTACGGTCGTGCAGGCAGGTGGGTGACCGATCCCGCAGCCGGTGTTCCGGGGCGTAGGACCCAGTCGGTTCCCTCGGGGATGCGCCGGGCGACCGGACGAATGATCCGCTCTCCGCGGGCATGTGGGCCAAGCAGTGATGGCCCGCCGGGGTCAGGGACGTCCGTAGCCAGCATAGTCGTGAGGCCGGTCCCGCGGTCGGGTGGTGGATCGGCGTCTGCCGGACGGTGGTTCGGTGAGTGCCAGGTGTGGCTGACAGGGCACAGGCCGCGGTCACTGATCGCAGATGAAACACCGTCAGCGGGGCAGTCGTCCCGTGGCACTGCCCGCACCGCTGAAGGAGTCCCAGGGGCCTCCGCGTTTCCAGAAGTCCATCTCGATCTTCCCGGGGTGGGTCCGAACGCAGAAATCACGCGCAGCACAGGGCTGTTGGGCTCCAGAACTATCAAGGGATGTCGATGGAGAATCGCAGAGAAGAAAGAGAAGAAGAGGAGCGGGCGCCCAAGCGCAAGGTGCTCGACCTGACGCTCGTGCAGGTGGTGGCAAGCGCACTCGCGACTGTGGTGGGCGCGGTGCTGGCGTCCCTGCTGGGGGTGACCGGGACGATCATCGGCGCCGCCGTGATCAGTACCAGCGCGACCACCGGCGCAGCGGTCTTCTCGCATGCTTTCCGACGGACCGGCGAGGGGATCCGCAGCCGGGTGCCGTCCGTAGGAGTGCCGAGGACACCGGGCGAGGAACGGGCGGAACACCGCGCGGACGCCCGGGCGGCGTTCGGCTTACCGGCGGACGCCACGGCCTCTGACGAGAGGCCGTCCTTCGGACGCGATGGCCCGGTTGGTGAGCACGGCGGGACAACGGCGGCCTCCTCGCCCTCTTCGTCCTCCGAAGGCGAGTCGGTCACCACCTATCGGGGTGGCTCCGGCCGGAGGTCCATAAGCTGGAAGAAGTACGCCCTGGCGACGGGCCTGGTGTTCGCCCTCGCGATGATCACGGTGACCGCGGTGGAGCTGATCGCGGGCAAGCCGGTGGCCGCCGTGGTCAAGAATGAGCCCGGCAGGGGAACCTCGGTGGGCGGTGGCACGGCCGGTACCCCCGAACCCGCCGACAGCCGGACACCCACCCCGGGTGCGTCCAGTGGCGCGGTGCCGCAGACGACAAGCCCTGCCTCGCCGGGCGCGAGCGCGGCACCGGGCACCGGTTCTGCTCCCAGCTCCAGTCCCAGTGCCAGCCCCAGTGCCAGTGCTCCGGCGCCGTCCGCTTCGTCAAGCGAGGGTGCCGTGAGCAGTTCCGAAGCCACCGCTGATTGAGCAGTGACGAGCCGGCCCGGGCCCCGATGGGCCGGAGGTCGGCCAGAGGCGCACTGTTCGCTCGACGGGCGTGGCGTTAGGCTGCGTCGTGAGGCCCGAGCCCCCGGCAGCTGCTCAACTGCTCCGTTCCAGGGAGGCGCGTGGTGCACGCAGGTCTCGACAACACCTTCGTGATCCTCCGTTCGGCGAGAGCGGATTGGACCGCTGGAAATCGTCGGCGCTGCCTCGAAGGCGGCGATGTGCCACGTCCCAGGTCGATGTCAGGGCATCGAGCCAACCGTGACGTGGTCCTCCCGCCAGCGGGAGGACGGCTGCCGGCGCGGGATCTGTATCGACTGCCTCACCCCACGGGCGTTCGGGCGCGCCCGTGACCTGCGAACCAGCGAACTCCGCGGCCTGGCCAGCCAGTTGACCCAGACCCGCGTCTCGGCGGTGTCCGCACCGCCGGTCCTCGACGCCCAGCCCTCCAAGGAGTCCCCTGTGACTGCCACCGCTCTCGCGCCCGACGAAGCCACCCTCGCCGAGGAGTTCGGCACGGAACTCGACCGAATCCGCTCCGAAGTCATCGCCACCCGCGGCGCCGACGACGCCCACTACATCCGTACCGTGATCGCCACCCAGCGCGGTCTGGAAGCGGGCGGCCGTCTCGCGCTCGCCGTCTCGCTGTTCCCGCCCGCCTGGGTCGCGGGCACCGCCATGCTCTCCCTCGCCAAGATCCTGGAGAACATGGAGCTGGGCCACAACATCCTGCACGGCCAGTGGGACTGGATGGGCGACCCGGCCATCCACTCCACGACCTGGGAGTGGGACTTCCTCTCGCCCGCCGAGGCCTGGAAGCACACTCACAATCATCTGCATCACACGTACACCAACGTCGTGGACCTCGACCGCGACCTCGGGTACACCGTCTTCCGGATGAGTGCCGAGCAGGCCTGGCGTCCACGCCATCTCGCCCAGCCGCTCTACAACCTCCTGCTCGCGCCGCTCTTCGAGTGGGGCATCGCGCTGTACGACCTTGAACCCGATGCCGTTGCCGCAGGCCGCAAACCGTGGCGCTCCTTCCTGGACGACGTGAGCGGGCTTCTTGCCAAGGCCACCCGTCAACTCACCAAGGACTACGTGATCTTTCCGCTGCTCGCGGGGCCCTCCGCGCTGCCCTGCCTGCTCGGGAACCTCACCGCCAACACGGTGCGCAACCTGTGGACCCACACCATCATCTTCTGCGGCCATTTCCCCGGAGGCGTCCGGACCTTCACCGAGGAGCACATCGACGGCGAGACCCGCGGCGAGTGGTATCTCCGCCAGATCCAGGGCTCCGCCAATATCGAGGGCGGCCCCCTCTTCCACGTCCTCAGCGGCAACCTCGGCCACCAGATCGAGCACCACGCCTTCCCGGACCTGCCCAGCAACCGCTACGCCGAGATCGCCCCGAAGGTGCGCGAACTCTGCGAGAGGTACGGCATCCCGTACGTCACCGGCCCGTTGTGGCGGCAGTACGGCTCCACCTGCGGCCGCATCCTGCGCTTCGCGGTGCCGGCCAGGAGCTAGGGCCTGTCTGACAGTTCCCGTCTGCCTCGCGACGCCATGCACGCGCCCCCACCCTCGAACCGGCTTCGCCCGGCTCGGGCGGGGGGACCCCCTTCGCCGCACCGGGCGCAGACCCAAGTACGTCCAGTACGAGGGTCTACGCCCGGCCGCCGGGATCCTCCTTGACCGTGATGGTGAGCGTCGGGCCCGGTGTCTCGGGGGGTGAGGTGATCGAGTACGTGCGCCAGTGCCGTACGCCGTCGATCTCCACCCCCAACGGCAGGTACTGGCCGGCCCGGTGCCCCGCCCAGCCGTGCCCGGGACGGATCTCCAGCGTGGCGGCCCCAGTGCACCCGGGCCGTACGGTGACCACCCGGCCCGCGGGATGGCGGGCGGACAGCAGCGGGTCGATCAGGCCGAGGTAGTCGTACGGCGCGAGGGGAGTCGCGAGGGCGTCGACGAGCCGACCCGCCGCAGCCAGCGCGCGGCCGCCGCCCCTGTCGGCGAGACCGGCGAGACCGGCGAAGACGCTGGCCGTCGTACCGGAGACGGCCGACGGCAACGACGGGAGGATCAGCGTGCGCAGAACCGGCATGGGCAGGAACCCCCGTTCGGGTAAGTCGGCCGCATCGCACACTCGGGATCGCTTCGGTCAGGCAAGTCGGCTCTCGGGTGGCGGCGGACTGTGCAGGTCGAAGTCGGTTGCGTGTTCGGCGACAAGTGCCTCGAAGAGGCTTCGGGCTTCGACCATGGCCTCCCGCATTTCCTCGGTGGCGCTCTGGCCGCGGGCGGCCGTGTGCATGCTGCGGTAACCGGGGACCTGGGCTGCGTGGTGGACGGAGAGGGCGGCGAACTGCTGCTCGAACTGTTCGCCGGGGAAGCCCCGGTCCTTGGCGAGGCGGGCAAGGAGCGCGTCCGCCTCGGTGACGGCCTTCTGCGGCGAGTCGATGAACTGGTCCTGGATGTCGGCCCATTGGGCCGTGTACCGCGCGCGGGCCTCGGCCGGCAGTGGTTGTTCCGTGAGGGAGCCGTGCTGCTTGACGCGCTCGCCCAGTTCCCGTTCGGCGGCCTTGGTGTCACCGTTGTGGTCGACGACGGCACGGTCGTACTCGGGTCCGAAGCGGTGTTTCAGCCCGCGCCCACCGCCGTCCCGGATACGTCCACGTCCGACGACGAGGACGGCGACCGCCGCGATGACGATCACGGCGATGATCACGATCGTGAGCATGGCTGCCTTCTCTGGTTCTCAGTTCGTGGGTTGCTCTGCTTCATAGCCGTGCCCGTCACTTCCTGTGGGCTGAATCCGCGTTGGCCTGCCGGGTGGTGTCCGCGCGAGGCGGGCATCACCCGGGGCGTTCGTGGTCAGCGCCTGAAGGCGTCCTTGGCCTTGTCGCCGGCCTGCTTCAGGTTTCCGGAGACCCGGTCGGTCATGCCTTGGCGCTGAAGTCGCTTGTTGCGGGTGGTCCGGCCGATGCGTTCGGTGATCCGGCCCTTGAGTTCCTGGGTCTTGTGCTTGATCGTCTGTCCGACGCTCATGGCTGTCCTCTGGTGTTCATTCGCCGCATGGGCTCCCGCGCGTGATCGCCCTACAGGCCGCTGCTCCCGCGGGTGGGAGAGCGTCTGGTGTGCAGGGGCGGTGGGGACGGCGAATCCACAACATCGCCGGGCCTCCAGATCGCGGGAATTTCCTGGTCCGCGGGGTCCGGGCGAAACGGGAAGGTGGAATGCTGCCCCGAACAATCTGGAGTGGCATAGTCCTACGCCGTGCTGTCAGTCAACGCCCGGCAACTTCCCTTGTCAACGTCGTGTCTACGCGCGGGAGTTCCGCGAGCGGGGGAGGGGCTGTTGGGGTGAACGGAGCCTCGGGGGGAGCTTCGACCGGCTCGGCCGGTGGGAGTACGTGGTCCTCCCACCAGGACAGGCCCATGACGGTGGCGAGCAGGACGAAGGGGACCGAAGCCGGAACGAGCAGCGCGTACATGCCTACCGCCTGTAGTGAATTGCGTGCGACGCGGCGGGCCAGCAGATGGATGGTGCCCGCATGGGGCGCATCGAGGCCGCGCGAGGATCGCGTGGCGACGGCGAGTGTGGAAGCGGCCCGACAGGTGCGGGGCAGGTTCCGGCACTGATGCGCAAGGTGCGCCCCCGAAGGAGCGCGAGAGGTGATCAACGCGCCGGGGGCTCGGGCCGTACCGTGCACGCTAGCCCCTGCCGCATCCCCTGAACAGATGTCAAGTGGCCATCCGCTCCAGGTGCAAGACCGTTACACGGGGCGCTGTCCGTAATCCTCTGGGCAGGACTACGCTGTGTGAACAGGCCCCGGCCCCCGGCATTGACGCTCTGTTCCGCTCCGGGGAGGCCCGCCGTGTTCGTTCTCCTGCTCATCCTGATCGTGGTCCTGTTCGGCTTGGGCTTCCTCAATCCCATCTGGTGGGTGGCCGCGGCCGTGCTGGTGTTCGGCGTTACCCGCTATGGCCGTGATCGTCGTGGAGGCTGGGGTCGTGGCGGCGCTTCCGAGTACGGGGAGTACCGGGACCGCCGGGAGCGTCAAGACCGCTGGGACCGTCGCTACAGCCGTCAGCACCGGGCGCGTTGGAGGCGCGAGGACCGACGGGACCGCGAACGCCGCGGGTGACCGACGAATTGGCCTGACATCCAGAGGTTCCGGGACGGCTCAGGCCATGCCGGACGCGCGGAAATCGTGGAGAGGTAGATGCGATGCATCGCACAGCCATGCTTCCGGAGAATTGGTGGGATCTGACGGTGGAGGCCCCGGCATCGGCAAGGGGCCCTGCGGGTCAGGATGTCGCGGCGCTGCGATCCGAGATCGATCAGCTGCGGCGGGCACTGGCAGGCCGTACGGCCATCGATCAGGCCTTCGGCATGGTGATGGTGCTGGCTCCCTGCCGCTCTGGGACGGCCAGGGGCCTGTTGGCGGACGTCTCGCGGCAGTGCGACGTCACACTGCGCGAGGTGGCTGCGGCCCTGATCGCAGCCTGGGAGGGTGAGCCGCTCCCGTGGCCGACGCAGCAGGCGTTGCGGCGTGCGTTGCGGCGGTTCTACGCGGAAGACCGGGGGTGTGACTCACGCCTGCCGGATGAGCCGTCCGGAAGGGGAAGGCCATGATTCACGCAGCTGATGTCCGGGAGTGGCGCGGCCTCGATGTCGTCGACACCCAGTCGCACAAGATCGGTGTCCTCGAGGCGGTCTATGTGGACACCACCACCGACGAGCCTGCGGTGGCCACCGTACGAATCGGACTGCCCACCCGGCACCGCCTAGTCTTCGTCCCCCTTCAGGACGCGATCGTCGGGCCGGGTCATCTCAAGGTCGGCTATGTCAAAACGCTGGTGAAGCAGGCCCCTTCCATCGGCACGGACGATGTGTTGCCCGCCGACCAGGAGGAAGCGATCTTCAAGCACTACGGCCTGCCCTACAAGCCCGGTGCAGCCGGCGAACGGCAACTGGCGCGCCGCTGACCGCCTATCGACCCGGCGACTGCCTTCGTGAGGACAGACTTGTGAGGTACGCACCATGAACCAGGTGACCGCGATCTCCGAAGAACAGCTGTTGCTGACGGCTGCGACTTGCGCGGGGGACGCGGCGTTGGCTGTCGAGGTTCTCGAACTGCGCGCCATGAATGAGCAGTTGGGCCGCGCGCTGGCCAGCCGTGCGGTGATCGACCAGGCGCGCGGAATGGTGATGGCTTTGGCACCGTGCACCAGCGACAAGGCCTGGGAGCTGCTGGTGGACGTTTCGCAGCACTGCAATGTGAAACTCAGGGACGTGGCTGCGGCCCTGGTCGCCACCACGAAGGACCAGGAACTCCCCGAGCCGATACGGCGCGAGTGGAGTCGCGCGCTGCGGCGCCTTCACACGCTGGAGCGGCGGTGACGATTCGCCCGCTGTCCCGAACGGCTTGGGTGACGTCGCCACATGTGATAGTCGACCTGCATGCCGAAGAAGCCTTCCGGTGCCGCGGACCGATCGTCTGTATCGGGACGGCTGGGCCGAGCGATCCGTGATTCGCCGGCCGAGCGCGGATGGCGGCGGAGCAGAGAGATCGAACTGGGGCCGAGGTCGCTGGGCTTCGCGGCGCTCGGATTCCTCACGCTGGTCCCCCTGCTGATCGTTGTCTCCGCGGCTGATCCGGCGCAGGGGCGGGGATTCGCGGAGTGGCTGGGGGACGGACTCGGTGTGTCGGGGGCCGCCAAGGACGAGATCGCGCGGTTGTTCTCCCGGCCCGGCCAGGTGCTGCAGACCACGACCGCCTTCGGCCTTGCCGCCCTCGCCGTCTTCGGTCTGACCTTCGGTGCCGCGGTGCAGACCGGCTACGAGAAGGTCTGGGAGTTGCCCCCGGCCCGCTGGTACGCAAGATGGCGACAGGTGCTGTGGCTCGGCGTGCTCGTCGGGTCCCTCTACCTGACCGCCACCACCACGCTGTGGCGCCATTCCCCGGCAGGCGCGGTGGGCGCGACGCTGAGCGCCGTCCTGTTCTTCTGGTGGTCGCAGCGGATGCTGCTCGGCAGGCGGATCGCCTGGAGCGCTCTGCTGCCCGGCGCAGTGGCAACGGTGCTCGGGCTGCTCGGGCTTCGGGTCTTCTCCCGTCTCGTCTTCTCACCGCTGATCGCATCCAGCGCGGTCACCTATGGTCCCTTCGGAACCGTCCTGGTCATCCAGTCCTGGCTGGTCGGAGTGGGCGTCGTCGTCTTCGGCGGAGCGCTGGTGGGCCGCCTGCTGTACGAGGAACTCCCCCGCGTGGCACAGGTTCTGAAAGAGCGGACCCGGCGACGACGGATCTGACGCCGGGCAACTGCGCGGAGCAGTACCGGGGGCGAAACCGGGCCGAGCATGCCAGGAGCTGTCGGGTCGGCGAGGTTTCAACTCTTCGGCGAGGGTCACTCGTTGGACATGTCCAGACGCTACGGCGGAAGCCTCGCGGGGAGGGCCATCCTCATCATCGCGGACATCACCGCGCTGATCCTGATCCTGTGGATCGCCTTCTACCTGTTCGACGCCAACACCACAAACGGTACGGTCTCCTGGATCCACGACGCGGCGAACTGGCTCTCGGGCTGGTCGCGCAACCTGTTCACCATCGAGTCGGACAACTGGCGAACCGTGGTCAATTACGGTCTGCCTGCTCTCGTCTACCTGCTGATCGGTCACGCCGCAGCCGGCCGGGTCGGCCGGTCCTAGTCAGCGCACCAGGCCGGGGAAGGCTTCGGAGTCGTCGATGAAGGCGCGGGCCACGTCGGACAGGCGTTGGTTGTGGGCGCGGGCGTAGCCGCGCAGTGCGGTGAAGGCCTGCTCCATGTCGATGTTCTGGCGTTCGGCCAGCTTTCCCTTGGCCTGTTCGATCAGCACTCGGCTGTTCAGCGCGGTCTGCAGCTGTTCGTTGAGGACCGTGCTGCGATGGCTTGAGCGTTGCTGTAACAGGCTGATGGTGGCGACGTCCGCCAGGGCCTGGGCGATGAGCGTGCCCGCCGGGTCGAAGGGGCCCGGGGCGGCGTGGAAGAGGTTCAGGGCGCCGACGACCTCGTCCCGCAGACGCATGGGCAGGGCCTGGACCGCCCCGAACCCGCTGCGGTGGGCCGCCGTGACGAAGCGCGGCCAGCGGTCGACCTCCCGGGTCAGGTCGGGGACGACCACCGGTGTGCCGGTGCGGAAGCATTCGAGGCAGGGGCCTTCGTCGTTCTGGAGCTGGAAGAGCTCAAGGAGGCGTACCTGTTCGTCGGAGGCGGCCATGACGCGGAGTTCGCCGTCGCGGTCGGCGAGCAACACACCGGCGGCGCTTGCGCCGAGCATGCCCACGCAGCGGTCGGTGAGCAGGCGCAGGAAGTCGATGAGGTCGAAGTCGGCGACCAGGTTGTCGGCCAGCTCGACGAATGTCTTGGCCAGGAGCTGCTGATTCATGGTGACACCCTCGATTGGGACTGGTCCCGCCGGGAGGGGCGGGAGGCACGGCACGTTCATCGGATGGCACCCATGGATCAGGGTTCCTCGTCGGTCTGTTGGGGTTTCGCGTCCGGGGAGAAGTGGAGCCGACGGGCCACGACGTCGGTGGCCACGTCGACAAGCCGGCGGCCCTGCATGTAGGCGTAGGCGCGGAGCCGGACGAAGGCCTCGTCGATGCCGACGTCCAGCTGGGCGGTGAGCATGCCGGTGGCCTGGTCGATCTCCGCCCGGTGTCCGCCCAGGTCCTCAAAGCCGCGGTCCGCCAGTGCTCCGTCGGCCGCTGTACCCGTCTCGTCGATCCGCGCGTCGAGCAGGAGCAACGTCGCGAGATCGGCGAAGGCCATCGCGTCGGCCAGTTCCTCCGCGCCCAGCACGGTCGGCACATTGGCGTACAGGTCGAGAACTCCCGGACTGATCGCCCCGATCTGCAGGGGGAGGGCGAAGACGGCGCGTGCGCCCGCTTCCAGGGCCGCGTCGGCGAACACGGTCCAGCGATCCTGTAGTTCACCGGTGAGCAGATCGGGCGTCAGGACGGCCGAGCCGTGGGTGAAGGCGTCCACGCAGGGCCCCTCGCCCAGCGTGAGCTGCAGCTCCTCCAGTTGCTCGCTGATGTCGTCGGTGCTGCACAGCGGATGGCTCGCCGCGGTCCTGGACATCGCCGACAGTCCGGCCCCGCCGACCGGCAGCGCTGCCACGGCCGCGGTGCACACGTCCACCACGCCGACCCGGGCACCGCGCAGGGCCGCCTGCTCGGCGACCAGCGACTGGATACGGGTCGAACGACTGTCGGGCCTCACCCGGGCCACCGAGCCCAGTCCGCACGGAAGCCGTCCGGCAGTTCCAGGTCGATCTCACCGGCCATGGTGATCGGGGCCCGGTTCCTTCGGTCATGGCGGTGAACGGTGAGCTGCGGTAGGGGCATGACGCCTCGGTTCTGAAGACCGTTCGGCAGCCGACGCTGTGGTGCACTGTGTCGAGCATTGACAAAGCCGCCAGGGTCTGGGACGCCCGTACCGCAGCATAGTCGTCGCCCGGTGCGGGGGCGGTCCTCAAGCCGCCTGTCTCAGGGGGGGGGACGGTGCCAAAACACGGTGGCGCGCGGATGTCCGGTGCCCCGAACGGCACTTGGGCGCTGTGCTCAGCGTCGACTTCTGGTTCTCCGGGTGGAACTTCCGCGGGTGGAGCTTGCGCGGGTGGAGCTTCGCCGACCGGACCAGCCCGACCCCACGCCGGCCAAGTGCACGGCCAGGAAGGCGAGTCCGACGAGCATGAGACTCGTCGGGCTGAAGATCGCCTCGGTCGATGTCTCGGTCACGCGGATGAGGAAGGCGATGATGAAGAGCGCGGCCGCCACGAATGCCAGCATCTGTCTACTCCTGCCGATGGACGGCGAACCACACGTGATCCCGGTGGCTGCGCCGCTGTCCGCTGGGTTCCCAGGACGGCGCCGATCAGTCGTACGAAGAGGGCAGCGCAGGCACTCGGCGCTGGGCAGGCCTCCCTGTTTGAACGCGGGCCGTCCGGGAAGCCGTCCGCTGTGCTTCGGACCGGAGGCACGCCCGTGCGAGCAGCTTCCGCTGCTCCCCTGTGCGCTGCGGTCTGCCGGCTCCCACGGTGAGTGATGCCACCGATCGGGGAGACACGCGCTCATGCCGGACGTACGCACGCAGAGCCCACGCAGCACACGCCCCCACGACTACGACGACGCGCCGGACACCGCCGCAGCGTTCAGCCGTATCGCCGCTCTGCCGGACGGTCAGGAGAGATCCGCGCTGCGGCAGGAGGTGGTGTGCGCCTGGATGCCGATGGCCGCACGGCTCGCCCGGCGCTTCCATCACCGCGGCGAGACCTTCGAAGACCTCAACCAGGTCGCGCAACTGGGTCTGGTCAAAGCGGTGTCCCGCTTCGACCCCGGTCTCGGCACGGCTTTCCCGAGCTTCGCCATACCGACGATCCTCGGCGAGGTGAAACGGCACTTCCGGGACGACCTCTGGGGCGTGCATGTGCCGCGACGGGTACAGGAACTGCGCGGCCGGGTCCGCGCCGCCGGCCATGAGCTCAGCTCTTCGCCGGGCGGCCGCGAACCCTCCGTCCCCGAGATCGCCGCGTACACCGGCCTGACCGAGGCCGAGGTACGACTGGGCCAGGGCGCGCTGGAGAGCTTCACCGCTCTGTCCGTGGACACCGTGCCCGGCACCCTCGAGAACCACCGTCCACTGACCGACACCCTCGGCGCCATGGAGCCCGGCTTCGACCGGGTGCTCGACCGCGAGGTCCTGCGCCCCCTGCTGCGAGCACTGCCCGAACGCGAACGCCAGATCCTGTACATGAGGTTCTTCGGCGAGATGACACAGGCCCGCATCGGCCTCCAGCTCGGTATCTCGCAGATGTACGTCTCCCGTCTGATCACCCGTACCTGTGCACGTCTGCGCCACCAGGTGCTGACCGACGCCCACGGTCCGAGGAGGGCCGCGTGAGGACGTCCCGGGTGCGCGGGCGGCGCCTGCGAACGGGCCCTGTTCCGCCGCGACTGGTTGTAGGGTAGGGAACGGCCCTTGACCTGCAATAACGCAGGCAGGGAGCCTTGATCCGGGAGTGCCTTCATGCTTCGTACCATGTTCAAGTCCAAGATCCACCGAGCCACCGTGACCCAGGCCGACCTGCACTACGTCGGGTCCGTCACCATCGACGCCGACCTGCTGGACGCGGCCGATCTGCTGCCCGGCGAGCTGGTCCACATCGTCGACGTCACCAACGGCGCTCGCCTGGAGACGTACGTCATCGAGGGTGAACGCGGCTCGGGAGTCATCGGTATCAACGGAGCGGCGGCCCATCTCGTGCACCCCGGTGATCTGGTGATCATCATCAGTTACGCTCAGGTCTCGGACGCCGAGGCGCGGGAACTGCGGCCGCGGGTCGTGCACGTGGACCGCGACAACCGGATCGTGGCCCTGGGCGCCGACCCGTCCGAGCCGGTGCCGGACTCGGACCAGGAGCGCAGCCCGCAGGCCGTGGTGGCCTGACCTCACCAGAGGCAATCGAGGAAGTGGTGCCCATGAGCGACATCGAGATCCGCGACGACCGGGCGGGCGGCCGCCTGGAAGCGTTCGCCGGGGACGAAGTGGTCGGCCACATCGAGTACTTCGTCCTGGAAGCCCCCGGGCGCGCACTCGTCCCGGTGCACACCATCGTGGAACCCGAGCACGAGGGCCAGGGCATCGCGGGCTCCCTCGCGCGCGAGCTGTACGCCATCGCCGCGCGCGAGGGCACTGTCGTCGCGCCGCTCTGCCCGTACGTCGTGAAGTGGGCGGCACGCCACCCCGAGGAGGCTCCGGCGGCCGACCCGGAGCTGCTGACGGCGGCGATGGATTGGCTCGAGGCGCACCCGGGACGCTTCTGACCTCCGGGTGTCCCCGATGCCCGGGCCGGTCGGCTCGCTCTGCTCCACCTGGTCGCCATCCCTCGCGCGACGGGGTGAGTGGGTGCGCGGGGGCCGGGTACGCGTGGGAAAAGTCCAGGGCCGACGTACCGACTGGCTGGAGGACACCATGACGCACCCGTTTCCCGACCCCGTGAAGCCGGGCCCCACTCCGGGCCCGGGCCCCGACCGCCCGCAGCCCTTCCCGGATCCGGTGCCGAAGCCGGGCCCGCGCCCGTCTCCGTCACCGGAGCCCTACCCGTCGCCGTCCCCGATCCCGCAGCCGCCGGGCCCGGACCCGGTGCCGGAGCCGGAACCCCAGCCTGGACCGCTGGCCTAGAGCACGGGCCGTAGCCCGAAAGACCGGTGGCCCGGTGCGGGGTTCCGCACCGGGCCACCGTCGTACGCGATCCCGCTCAGCCAGCCACCTCGGACCGGTCCCCGCCCCACAGCGTGTGGAACGAGCCCTCCCGGTCGGTCCGCCGGTAGGTGTGCGCGCCGAAGAAGTCACGCTGGCCCTGTGTGAGGGCTGCGGGCAGGCGCTCGGCGCGCAGGGCGTCGTAGTAGGCGAGGGCCGCGCCGAAGCCGGGCGTGGGGACGCCCTGACGGGTCGCGGCGACCAGCACCTCGCGCCAGTCGTCCTGCGCGGCGGCGATCTCCTGCGCGAACGTCTCGTCGGACAGCAGGCTCGGCAGGTCGGGCCGGGTGTCGTACGCGGCGCGGATACGGTCCAGGAAGGCCGCCCGGATGATGCAGCCGCCTCGCCAGATGGAGGCGACGGAGCCGAGGTCGATGTTCCAGTCGTACTCGTCGCTGCCCGCGGTGATCTCGTGGAAGCCCTGCGTGTACGACACGATCTTCGACGCGTACAGCGCCTGCTCCACCCGGTCCGCGAAGGCCGCGGCCTCGGACTCGCCGAGCGCCGTCGCCTTGGGCCCGGCGAGACCCCGCGAGGCCTCGCGGAGCGCCGCGTGGCCCGAGATCGAGCGGGCGAAGACCGCCTCCGCGATGCCGGACACCGGAACGCCCAGGTCCAGCGCGATCTGCACGGTCCAGCGGCCCGTGCCCTTCTGCTCCGCCTGGTCCACCACCACGTCGACGAAGGGCTTGCCCGTCGCCGCGTCCACGTGCGACAGGACCTCGGCGGTGATCTCGATCAGGTAGGAGTCGAGCCGTCCCGTGTTCCAGGTGCGGAAGATGTCCGCGATCTGCGCGGGGGAGTAGCCGGCCACGTCACGCAGCAGTTGGTACGCCTCGCCGATCAGCTGCATGTCCGCGTACTCGATGCCGTTGTGCACCATCTTCACGAAGTGCCCGGCACCGTCGGGACCGACATGCGTCACGCACGGGGACCCGTCGGCCGCCTTCGCGGAGATCTTCTCGAGCATCGGACCGAGGGAGGCGTACGACTCGACCGAGCCGCCCGGCATGATGCTCGGGCCGAGCAGCGCGCCCTCCTCACCGCCGGAGACTCCGGTGCCGACGAAGTGGAGGCCCAGCTCGCGCAGTTCACGCTCCCGGCGCCGGGTGTCCGCGAAGTGCGCGTTGCCGCCGTCGACGATCATGTCGCCGGGCTCCAGGAGCGGGGCGAACTCCTGGATCACCGCGTCGGTCGGCTCGCCCGCCTTCACCATGATCACCAGGCGCCGCGGCCGCTCCAGCGCCGCCACGAACTCCTTCGCGGTCTCGGCCGCCACGAACTCGCCCTCGTGACCGAACTCCTCCACCAGCGCGTTCGTCTTTGCCACGGTGCGGTTGTGCAGCGCGACGGTATAGCCGTTGCGCGCGAAGTTGCGGGCGAGATTGCGCCCCATGACCGCGAGACCCGTGACGCCGATCTGGGCTGAAGTGCTCATACGGTTGGCTCCCATAGCTGCTGTAATCATCAATGCCGTCCTGCCTGCCAGTATTACGCCACTCCATGATCCGGCGTCGGCGCACCCCGGCTTGGCAGTGTTGTGTACGCAGCAGAGGCCCCAGTCGCCTCATTGGCCGTGCAAGCGCGGTGGATTCCTGGTCACTTGAGGTGATGGGTCGGCTGATTGCCCTCTTGTCATGGCCTGTTCGCAGCGCTTACTTTTGCCGCTCCTGAGCATGTTGAGGGGGCTCCTTCATGGCCGTACGCGGCCGGCACCGCCGGTATCAGCCGAACAGGATCAACCGCGCCTCACTCACTGTCACGGCCGGCGGCGCAGGTATCGCGCTCCCGCTCGTCGGAACCAGTGTCGCCCACGCGGCCGACGTGGGCACCTGGAACAAGGTCGCGGCCTGCGAGTCCAGCGGCAACTGGAGCATCAACACCGGCAATGGCTACTACGGCGGGCTGCAGTTCAGCCAGTCCACCTGGGAGGCCTACGGCGGCAAGGCCTACGCGCAGCGCGCGGATCAGGCCACCAGGGACCAGCAGATAGCCATCGCCGAGAAGGTGCTCAAGGGCCAGGGGCCCGGCGCCTGGCCGGTGTGCTCCGTCCGTGCCGGTCTGACCCGGGGCGGCGACACCCCCGACATCAGCCCTTCTCCGGCCACTTCGCAGAGCGCCAAGAGCGCCCAGGGCACCAAGCGCTCCGTGCAGGACGTGAAGCCGCAGACCACACCCCAGTCCCAGGCGGGCACCGCCGAGATGTACACCGTCGTCCGCGGCGACACGCTCTCCGGCATCGCCGACTCCCGGGACGTCCAGGGCGGCTGGCAGAAGCTGTACACGGCGAACCGTACGACCGTGGGCTCCGACCCGGATCTGATCCTCCCCGGGCAGCGGCTGAGCCTGCGCGGCACGGCCGCCACGACGGACACCGGGGGCGCGTCCGCTTCGACGCCGACCACGACCAAGAAGCCCACCGCGACTCCGAAGCCCAAGACGACTCCGAAGCCCGCTCCGACCCAGAAGGCCGCGACGGACAAGGCGTCCTCCACCACGACCGACAAGGCCTCCGGTCTCGTCGCCCCGGTGAACGCCTCCACCGGCACGCCGTACCACGCCGCCGGATCCTCCTGGTCGAAGGGCTACCACACGGGCGTCGACTTTCCCGTGGCCACCGGCACCTCCGTGAAGTCGGTCGCGGCCGGCAGTGTCGTCAGCGCGGGCTGGGGCGGCTCCTTCGGCTACCAGGTGGTCGTCCGGCACGCCGACGGCCGGTACACGCAGTACGCCCACCTGTCCGCGATCTCCGTGAAGGCCGGGCAGAGCGTGACGGGTGGCCAGCGCATCGGACGCTCCGGGTCAACCGGCAACAGCACGGGCCCGCATCTGCACTTCGAGGTGCGGACGGGGCCCGGCTTCGGTACTGACGTCGACCCGGTCGCCTACCTGCGAGCGGGCGGGGTCAGGATTTGACTCGGGTGCGGTGGTGGCTCACGAACGGCAGCGGTACGTAGGGCCCGCCGTACATGGGGCTGTAGTAGGGCACTTGGTCCGGCGGCTCCGTGTCCTCAGACGCGGTCTCCGCCGTCGCGACCGTCGTCATCGGACCCGGTGGACCCGGTACGAGGATGTCTTCGCGGCCCCCGGCGCCGGCCTGCCCGGGAAGCCCCGCGAGCAGCTCTTCGACGGCTGATCCGGAGGCTGACCCGGTGTCCGAGAGAGCGGAGGGGCTCGCGGCCGCCAAAGGGACCGGGACCGCCGGCTCAGCCGTGCCAGGAGCCGATCCGGCCTCGAGCCCCGCCGGTGCCGCCGTGCGCCGAGTGCCGCCGATCTTCTCCGTCGTGAGCAGGATCAGGCCACCTGCGGCGACGACCCCGCAGCCCAGTGCGAGAGCGGTGCCCGTCGTGCCGTAGCGGAAGGTTTCGCCGAACATCGTGATGCCGACGGCTGCCGCCATGACGGGGTTCACGACCGTCAGTGTGGCCAGCGGTGCCGCGAGACCGGCGCCCTTGTAGGAGGCCTGCGACAGCAGCATGCCGGCCGTCGCGAAGACGCCGATCACGACGAGGCTGGGCAGGTCGGAAAGCGAGACCTGGTTCGTCCAGTCCACCGCGACCGTCTTCGTGAACACCGAGGACATACCGAAGGCGATACCCGCCGCGACCGCGAGCAGCACACTGCGCACGGCCGGATGCCGGTGCGCGGCGCGTCCCGCCAGCATCAGCGCCACCACGGCGCCGCCGGTCACCACGGCCAGCACCACGCGCTCGGTGCTGCCCAGGGACTGCGAATCGGAGGAGCCGACCAGCGACAGCAGGCCCGCGAGACCCACCGTGGCCATGATCGCGCCGCGCCAGGCGGTCGCCCCGGCCTTGCGGCCGACGAACAGGGCCGCCATGGGAAGGGCGAACACGATGGTCAGCGCGCCCAGCGGCTGCACCAGGCTCAGCGGGCCGTAGGCGAGCGCTGCCACGTGCAGCAGTCCGCCGAGGCCGTTCAGCGCCACGGCAGCCCACCAGATGGGCCTGCGCAGCGGTGCGTAGGTCTGGTCGGGGGAGGTCACCGCGACCTGCTCCTGCACGATCGCTCCGCCCGCATACGCGACGGCGGAGACGAACGAGAGCAACACGGACAAAGCGAGGGCACTCATGAGTCCCTCCTCTGCGTACGGCGGGGGCGCTGGGCCCGTCGCGACGAACGGTCGGCTTCCATGGTGACTACGATGCCCCGCAAAACTGTTCGCGTCGTCGTACCTGAGCAGGCATTGGGTCCTACTGCCGATGGAGTACGAATCGCCCTCTGTCATACCCAAGGTGGGCGACACGGGACCCGGACCCGCTGGTGGTATCCCCTAGGGGCCTTGGTACTACTGCTCTTCGTGGACCTCGACCCCCAACTCGCGGCGCTCGGCCCGCTCGGCGGCTTCTTCGTACTACGCACCGGCGTACCGCCGCGAGGCCCCCTGCCCACGCTCGCGCAGGCCTATACGGCATCACGATTCGACACCCACAAAGAGGTTTACGCGGATCCGATAACTTTCCGCATTCATAAAGTCACGCAGAGTATCCATGCGCCCGAGCCGCGGATCGCCGTGTCCGTGGCGCACCAGGCCCTCGCCGCCCGGCTGTGGTCGGTCGCGCTGGGCGCCGCCGCGCTGTACGGGCGGCTGCCCGACCTCGACCCACGGCTGCTGCACTGGGATCCGGACGGCAGCGCTCCGGACGACCTGTGGCTGTCCGAGGTGCGCCCGCTGCCCGCCACGGCGATCGGCGAGGTCGTACGAGCCGGTCATCTCGCCCCCCTGGCGGCGGTCCTGCGTTCCCGGTACCGCATCTCCGCAGGTCTGTTGTGGGGCAACGCCGGATCGGCCCTGGCAGGAGCCGTGCGCCAACTCGACCGCTGGGCACAGGCCAACGGCCGTACGGAGGTGGGTGACCGGGCCCGTACGCTCGCCGCCGACCTCTTCGCCCACCCCGACCTCTCCAACACCCTCGACCCCACCACACTCCGGCGCCGCAGCTGCTGCCTCTACTACCGACTCCCCGGAGGGGGACTCTGCGGCGACTGCTGCTTCACCCGACCGCCAGAGCATTGACGGCAACCGCGTTCATGAAACCCCCGAACGGGAAAGCCTCGTTGGGGACAGCCGTGCTCTTCCCCATCCGCCCCAGGTGAGTGACCATGAGGGGCACCGGCCGCTACGACAGGGGTTCTGTGTGCGAGTTGGACTGCTGACCAGGGAGTACCCGCCGGACGTGTACGGCGGGGCGGGCGTCCATGTCGAGTTCCTCGCCCGGGAGTTGCGGGCCCTCACCGAGCTGGACGTGCACTGCTGGGGCGAGGGCGCCGGGAGCGGCGTCGTACGCCACCGCCCCTGGCCCGCCCTCGACGGCGCCAACGACGCCCTGCGCACCTTCTCCGTGGACCTCTCCATCGCCGCCGCCCTCGAAGGCCGTGAGCTCGTCCACTCGCACACCTGGTACGCCAACCTCGCCGGCCACTTCGGCAAGCTCCTGTACGGCATACCGCACGTCATGACCGCCCACTCGCTGGAGCCGCTGCGCCCCTGGAAGGCCGAGCAGCTCGGCGGCGGCTACGCCCTCTCCAGCTGGGCCGAGCGCACCGCCATCGAGGCCGCCGACGCCGTCATCGCCGTCTCCGGTGCCATGCGCGAGGACATCCTCACCTGCTACCCCGCCCTGGACCCGGCCAAGGTGCGTGTCGTGCACAACGGCATCGACACCGCCCTCTACCAGCCGGACCACGGCACGGACGTCCTCGACCGCATCGGCATCGACACCGGCCGCCCGTACATACTCTTCGTCGGCCGCATCACCCGTCAGAAGGGCGTGCCCCACCTGCTGCGCGCGGTAAGGGACATCGACCCTGCCGTACAGGTGGTGCTGTGCGCGGGCGCCCCCGACACCCCGGAGATCGACCGGGAGTTCCGCGACCTCTTCCAGGAGCTGAGCGGCGTACGCGACGGGGTGCACTGGATCCCGCAGATGCTGCCCCGCCCGGATGTCATCCAACTCCTCACGCGCGCCGCCGTGTTCGTCTGCCCCTCGGTCTACGAGCCGCTCGGCATCGTCAACCTGGAGGCGATGGCCTGCGGCACGGCCGTGGTGGCGTCCCGGGTCGGCGGGATTCCCGAGGTCGTCGAGGACGGTGTGACCGGCGTCCTGGTGCAGGTCGAGGGGGACTTCGAAGCCGGTCTGGCACGCGCCCTCGACTCGGTGCTCGCCGACCCCGAGGCCGCACGGCGCATGGGCGAGGCCGGGCGGGAGCGCGCGGTGCGGGAGTTCGGCTGGGACGCGGTCGCCCGGCGCACCGTCCAGTTGTACGAAGAAGTCCTCAAACCGGGGTAACCATCGGACAGGCGCAGTTCAGCAACAGGGGCCAGGCTCCGCGAGGAGAGTTTGGCCCGACCGTGTTCAGAGGGGCGGCGGCATGCGGCGCGGTGGACCTTCGGTGCTGGGAATCGTACTTGCGGGTGGAGAGGGCAAACGGCTCATGCCTCTCACCGCGGACCGCGCGAAACCCGCGGTCACCTTCGGCGGCACATACCGCCTGGTCGACTTCGTACTCTCCAACCTCGTGAACGCCGACGTCCTGCGCATCTGTGTCCTGACGCAGTACAAGTCGCACTCGCTGGACCGGCACGTGACCACGACCTGGCGGATGTCGAGCCTGCTCGGCAACTACGTCACGCCCGTCCCCGCCCAGCAGCGGCTCGGCCCGCGCTGGTACCTGGGCAGCGCGGACGCGATCCTGCAGTCCCTCAACCTGGTGCACGACGAACGGCCCGACTACATAGCGGTGTTCGGCGCCGACCACGTCTACCGCATGGACCCGCGGCAGATGCTCGCCCAGCACATCGAGGGCGGCGCGGGTGTGACCGTGGCGGGCATACGGGTGCCGCGCACCGAGTCCTCGCAGTTCGGCGTCATCAGCCCGGGCTCCGACAACCAGACGGTGCAGGGTTTCCTGGAGAAGCCCGCCGATCCGCCGGGCCTGCCGGACGATCCCGAGTCCGTCTTCGCCTCGATGGGCAACTACATCTTCACCACCAAGGCCCTGATCGAGGCGCTCCAGCGGGACGCCGAGGACGAGCACTCCGTGCACGACATGGGCGGCTCGATCCTGCCCATGCTCACCGACCGGGGCGAGGCGCAGCTGTACGACTTCAGCGACAACCACGTGCCCGGCGAGACCACCCGGGACCAGGGCTACTGGCGCGATGTCGGAACTCTCGACGCGTACTTCGACGCCCACATGGACCTGATCGCCGAACGCCCCGCCTTCAACCTCTTCAACCGCAGCTGGCCCATCTACACCCACTCCGGGCAGTTGTCGCCGGCGAGATTCAACGCCGGCGGTATCGCCAGCGAGTCGATCATCAGCGCCGGCTGTCTGATCCGCGGGCAGGTCACCAGGTCCGTGCTCTCGCCGGGCGTCGTCGTCGACCCGGGGGCCGTCGTACAGGGCTCGATCCTGCACGACAACGTCCACATAGGGCGGGGCGCGGTGGTGCGCGGCGCGGTCCTCGACAAGAACGTCGAGGTGCCGCCCGGCGCGACGATCGGCGTCAACCCGGACCGGGATTCGGAGCTCTACACGGTCTCCAAGGGCGGAGTGATCGCCCTGGGGAAGGGCCAGCGCGTGTCGTAGGCGCCTGACAACGGCCTTGGTGGGTGGACGATCACCCGCCAAGGCCGTTGCCGTGTCCGTTGTCATGTCAGTCCGTTGTCATGTCCCTGGACAGGAAACGTTTCCCGTGCTGTCATGCCAACTGCCGTTGATGACAACGTTGTACCGCCTGAGCAAGAGCCGCCACACCCGTCCTCAACGAGGAGGATCCGTGCGCATCAGACGACTCAGAGACCGACTCGCCTTACTGCTCGCCGGGGCCCTGGGCCTCGCCGGTCTGACCGCCGTACCCGCGTCGGCCGACGATCCCGTGGAGATCCACGGGCTGAAGGGCGACTACTACACCCAGTCCGCCCCCGGCGCCTTCGACTTCCACGAGCTCAAGGCCACCGGCTTCGACCCGAACCTCGACTTCGACAACCTGGAATCCCGCCTGAAGTCCGCCACAGGCCAGGACAACGATGTCAGCGTCCGCTGGACCGGCCAGATCGTGCCCGAGAAGACCGGTCTCACCACGTTCTCGGTCATCGGCGACAACGGCTTCCGTCTCTGGATCGACGGCGAACTCGCCATCGACCACTGGGTCGACGACTGGGACCGCGAACAGACCGCCGAACCCGTCGACCTGACAGCGGGCCAGGCCTACGACTTCAGACTCGAGTACTTCGAGCACTACGGCGGCTCCAACCTCCACCTGCGCTGGACCGAGCCCGGCGGCAGCAAGGTCGCCGTCCCGCAGTCCGCGTTCCGCCTGCCCGACGGCTACGACTACGACGGCGCCGTCGCGACCACGGTCCTGGCCGACGGCCGTACCCTCAGGCTCGACTTCGCCCATGACCTCCTCGCGCCACCGGCCACCGTCACCGACCACCTCGAAGCGGTGATCGGCGGCGCCAAGTGGCCCTTGAGCGCAGCCGAGTTGGACCCCGCCGACCCCAAGGCCCTCCTGGTCACGCTCAAAGAGCCCGTCGTGGGCAACAAGACCGGTACCGCGCGCGGCACCGCGGACGTCCGCTACGACGGCCAGGGCGGACTCGCAACGGCCGGCAAGCCGATCGGCGCCTTCTGGAGCAGCGGCCCCAACCACTCCACGTACGAACTGCGCACCCCCTGGGCCGACGAGGTCGGACCGGACAACGCGCTCCCCGAGTACCCCAGGCCCCAACTGACCCGCGACGCCTGGCGGAACCTCAACGGGCGCTGGCAGTTCGCCGCGGCCACGGCGGGCGAGCAGCCGCCGGTGGGCAGGAACCTGGGTGAGCGGATCCTCGTTCCATACCCGGTCGAGTCCCAGCTCTCCGGTGTCCAGCGGCACGAGGACCGCATGTGGTACCGCCGCACCTTCACCGTCCCCGCCGACTGGAAGGTGGGTTCCGGCAAGCGGCTCCAGCTCAACTTCGGCGCCGTCGACTGGCGGTCCGAGGTGTACGTCAACGGCGTCAAGGTCGCCGAACACCAGGGCGGCTACGACAAGTTCAGCGCCGACATCACCGACGCGCTGAAGCCCGGCCGCACCCAGGAACTCATCGTCGGCGTGTACGACCCGACCGACTCGGCGAACGGCGAGAACCCTCCCCTCGGCAAGCAGCGCCTCGACCCCAGCGGCATCTGGTACACCCCGTCCTCCGGCATCTGGCAGACGGTGTGGATGGAGCCCGTCGCGGCGGACCACATCGACTCGCTCAAGCTCACGCCCGACGTCGCGAACGGCCAACTCGCCATAGAGGCGAGGGGTGTTCGGGACGGCCTCGCGGTCACGGCAACGGCGTACGACGGAAAGAACAAGGTCGCGACGGTGAGCGGCCGCACCGGACAGCCACTGACACTGAAGATCGCCGATCCGCGACTCTGGTCCCCGGACGACCCCTTCCTCTACGACCTCAGGGTGACCGTCGGCGGCGATCGTGTCGGCAGCTACTTCGGTATGCGCTCGATCGCGGTGGAGAAGATCGACGGCACCCCGCGCACCGTCCTCAACGGCGAGCCCGTCTTCATGATGGCCACCCTCGACCAGGGCTTCTGGCCCGACGGCCTGCACACGGCACCGACGGACGAGGCCCTCGCCTACGACCTGAGGATGCACAAGGAGCTGGGCTTCAACGCCGTACGCAAGCACATCAAGGTGGAGCCCGACCGCTGGTTCTACTGGGCCGACCGGCTCGGCCTGCTGGTCTGGCAGGACATGCCTGCGATGACCGCCGGGGTGAACCCGGACGCCGCGGCCCGCGCCGAGTACGAGCGCGAGATGAAGCAGCTGATCGACGAGCACATCAGCAGCCCGTCGGTGGTGATGTGGGTGACCTTCAACGAGGGCTGGGGGCAGTACGACGAGGCCCGTATCGCGGACCAGGCCAAGGCCTGGGATCCGACGCGGCTGGTGAACGGCATGTCGGGCCTCAACCTGGGGGCCGACGGAGGCACCGGCGACATCATGGACGAGCACGGCTATCCGAGCCCCGCGCTGCCACCCGCCCCCGACGGGAAACGGGCCCTGGTCACCGGCGAGTACGGCGGCCTCGGGCTCGCGGTACCGGGGCATGCCTGGTCGGTGCAGCAGTCGTACGTCGACGTGGACCCGGCGACCTACACGGACGACTACCTGGCCCGGCTCGACGAGGTGCGCCAACTGGCCTGCCGAGGATCCAACGGCGCCGTCTACACGCAGATCTCGGACGTCGAGGGAGAGCTCAACGGGCTCCTCACCTATGACCGCAAGGTCATGAAACCGGACGTCCAGCGGGTGAGGGCCGCGCACCAGGCACTGATCCGTGACGCGTCCCGGGCGACCCCGGCGGGCTGCCCCAGTTCCTGACGTCACGACAACGGAGGTCTCCCCTTGAGTCCCATGAATCCTGTGAGTCCAATGAGATGGGCCCGGCACCTGCGCCTGCTCATGGCGGGGGCGGTGGCAGCGTCCGCGCTGTTCGCCGCCCCCGCCGCCCAGGCCGCCGGGCCCAGCGCCGGTCGACTCACCCATCTGGTCAACCCGTTCATCGGCACGGAGAACGACGGCAACACCTACCCCGGTGCCGCCGTGCCCTTCGGCATGGTGCAGTTCTCCCCGGACACCGGACACAACACGGGCTACGACTACTCCCAGAACCACATCCGCGGCTTCTCCCTCGTCCATCTGTCGGGCGTCGGCTGCGGGCTCGGAGGAGACCTGCCCGTCCTTCCGACCACCGGCGACGTGACCGAGACGGACTACGGCCGGTATCAGGCCGAGTTCAGCCACGACACGGAATCCGCGAGCCCCGGCTACTACAAGGTCGGCCTGAAGACCGGCATCGACGCCGAGCTGACGGCCACCGCACGCACCGGTGTGCAGCGCTACACCTTCCCGGCCACGGACAAGGCCAACGTCCTGCTCAACGCGGGACAGTCGCTGCACAGGACGGTCTCCACCAAGGTCGAGATCCTCGACGACCGAACCGTGCGCACCGCGATCACGGGCAGCGGCTTCTGCCAGGACACCAAGCCGTACACCGTCTACACGATCACCCGCTTCGACCGGCCGTTCACCACCTACGGCACCTGGGACGGCGAAACGGTCACCACCGGGTCCCAGGCCGGGCGTGACGGCGCCTTCGTCCGCTTCGACACGACGAAGGACCGCACGGTGGAGGCGACCACCGCACTCAGCTACGTGGATGCCCGCGGTGCGGCGCTCAACCTCCGCTCCGAGGGCGGCCGTTCGTTCGACACCGTCCGGGGCGAGGCCGACCGCACCTGGGAGGACCGGCTGAACGACGTACGCGCCCAGGGAGGCACCGACACCCTGCGCCGCACCTTCTACTCGTCCCTCTACCGGTCCTTCCTCGCGCCCAACATCGGCAGCGACGCCGACGGCCGCTACACCGGCTGGGACCAGAAGGTCCACCGCGCAAAGGGCTTCACCTACTACCAGAACTGGTCGCTGTGGGACACCTACCGCACCCAGTCGCAGCTGCTCTCCCTGCTCGCGCCGCGTGAGGCACGGGACATGGCGATCTCCGTGATCAAGATCGACGAGGAGAGCGGCTGGCTGCCCAAGTGGGGTTACGGCACCGTCGAGACGAACATCATGACCGGCGATCCGGTCACCCCGTTCCTGACCAACGCCTACCAGCAGGGTCTGCTCAAGGGGTACGAGGAGCGGGCGTACCGCGCGCTGAAGAAGAACGCCGACGGGGTGCCGCCCGCCGACTCGTCGGCCGTGGGGCGCGAGGCCAACAAGGAATACATTGCCAACGGCTTCGCGCCCTACGTCAAGGACCGCCCGCACGCGAAGCCCGGCGACTCGGACTACGACCACGGTGCGTCCGCGACCTTGGAGTACGCACTGTCGGACGCCATGCTCGGCGCGATGGCGCGGGACCTGGGACATGACGCCGACGCGGTGCGGTACGCCGCCCGGTCCGAGAACTACCGGAAGATCTACGACAGTTCGACCGGCTTCTTCCGTGCGCGTGACGCGTCCGGGGCCTTCACGGGGCCGGCCGACCCGGCCCAGAGCGAGGGATTCCATGAGGGCACGTCCTGGCAGTACCAGTGGCTCGTACCGCAGGACCTGCCGGGGATGGTCGACCTGATCGGCGGCAAGCAGGCGGCCAACGACCGGCTCGACTCCTTCTTCGCGTACCAGCAGCTCCTTCAGGACCCGGCGAAGACCGCGCGGGAGGTGTGGGTCAACGGTCCGTACGACTACTACAACGCGGACAAGTACAACCCGCAGAACGAGCCCGACCTGATCGCGCCGTACACCTATCTGTCGACCGGTCAGCCGTGGAAGACGACCGACGTGGTGCATGCGGCGTTGACCCTGTTCACAGACGCGCCGACCGGAATGACCGGCAACGACGACCTGGGCACGATGTCCGCCTGGAACGTCCTGTCGTCGATCGGGATCTTCCCGGTGCAGCCCGGCTACGACACCTGGGGCCTGTCGACGCCCGTATTCGAGCGGATCGACCTCACACTCGACCGGCGCTACTACCCGCGCGGCGCTCTGACGGTGACCGCTCCGGGCACCTCGGACAGTGACCGGTACATCCAGTCGGCCCAGGTGAACGGATCCTCGTACGGCCGTACGTACCTGACGACCGACGCGCTCCGGGGCATCGGCTCGCTGGCCTTCACGGTCGGCGATGAGCCGTCCGAGTGGGGGACGTCCGCGGAGGCGGCCCCACCTGCGCTGAACTGACCTCAGGAGTCACACGGGTCCCGCCTCTCCCACCGGGGCGGGACCCGTGACTGGACTTAATCTGCTGTTAACTGAGCGTAGCTTGATCGTACTTGACCGTAATCACCTGTCCGGGTTTGACTGCTTGCTCACCCGTCGTCGACGCGAGAGCAAGCCTTTGACCTCCGACCTGCTCGCACCACTCGACCTGGCGTTCTGGAACATCGAGTCCGCCCAGCACCCCATGCACCTCGGCGCCCTGGGTGTCTTCACGGCCCACTCGCCCACCGCGGGCGCGCACGCCGCCGACCTGCTGGCGGCCCGCGCGGCCGGGGTCCCCGGGCTGCGCATGCGGATCCGTGACGTATGGCAGCCGCTGGCCTTCCCGCTCACCTTCCCGCCGGCCTTCGGCGGCGCGACCCGCGAGCCCGCGCCCGACTTCGAGCCGCTCGACCACGTGACACTGCACGCGCCGACCGACGACTTCCACGCGGAAGCGGGCCGCCTCATGGAGCGCCCGCTGGAGCGAGACCGGCCGCCGTGGGAGGCGCATGTGCTGCCCGGCGAGGACGGCGTGTCGTTCGCCGTGCTCTTCAAGTTCCACCACGCACTGGCCGACGGGCTGAGGGCGCTGATGCTCGCGGCCGCGATCATGGACCCGATGGACCTGCCGGAACCCCGCCCGCGCCCCGCCGAGCCGCCCCGAGGGCTCTTCCCGGACGTCCGCAAGCTGCCTGGCCTGGTCCGCGGCACCCTCTCCGACGTGGGCCGGGCCCTCGACATCGGCGCCTCGGTCGCCCGCGCGACCCTGGGCGTACAGTCGTCGCCCGCCCTGACCTCGGAGCCCACCGGCACTCGGCGTACCGCGGGCGTGGTGGTCGACCTCGACGACGTGCACCGCGTCCGCAAGACCGTCGGCGGCACCGTCAACGACGTCCTGATCGCCGTCGTCGCGGGCGCCCTGCGCCGCTGGCTCGACGAGCGCGGCGACGGCAGCGAAGGCGTCGCACCCCGGGCCCTGATCCCCGTCTCCAAGCGCCGCCCGCGCACCGCGCACCCACAGGGCAACCGGCTCTCCGGGTACTTGATACGGCTTCCGGTCGACGATCCGGATCCGCTCGGACGGCTGCGCGCGGTCCGTACCGCCATGGACCGCAACAAGGACGCAGGGCCCAACCGGGGAGCGGGCGCCGTCGCGCTGCTCGCCGACCATGTGCCGCCGCTCGGGCACCGGATCGGCGGACCCGTCGTCGGCCAGGCGGCCCGGCTGCTCTTCGACATCCTCGTCACCAGCGTGCCGCTGCCCAGCCTCGGCCTGAAACTCGGCGGCTGCCCGCTCACCGAGGTGTTCCCGTTCGCCCCGCTCGCCCGCGGCCAAGCGCTCGCGGTGGCCGTCTCGACATATCGCGGGCAGGTCCACTACGGGCTCGTGGCCGACGCGGAGGCCGTCCCGGACCTGGACGTGCTGGCCCGTGCGCTGACCGAGGAGGTGGCGGCGCTGAACGCCGCTTGCGCTCCCTGAGAACGCCGGTGATCATCGCGGGTTTGGTACCACGGGCGATTGCTCCGTAAAATTCCGCCTTCGAAAGCGAGCGCGGTTCGAGCGCGGCGCGGAACCCGAGGAACGGCAACGGCGATGACGGTGACAGAGGACAGCCAGGCGACCCCCGCCGGGTACACGGCAGAGGTCGCGGAGGCGTCGCAGGGGCCCGGCATCGACCCGGAGCGGCTGGCCGTCTGCCTCAGCGTGCTCGACGAGCTCGACAAGATCGACGTCGACCACCCCGACGCCATCGCCGTGCGCCGCGCCACGGCGGGCGTCTACCGGACGGTCAAGCAGCGCCGCCGTCAGGACCGCCGCGCCGCCAAGACCGCCCACGACAAGGCGGTCACGGAGTCCACGGCCACCGGCTCCGCCCAGCGCATCGACGACGAGACGGAAGGCATCCTGCCCTCCTCCGTGACCGACGCCGGCGAGATCGCGGGGATACTCCAGCGCCCGCGCTCCTGCTACATCTGCAAGAAGCGGTACGTCGAGGTCGACTACTTCTACCACCAGCTCTGCCAGGAGTGCGCGGCCGAGAACCGCACCCGCCGCGACGCCCGTACCGACCTCAGCGGCAAGCGCGCGCTGCTCACCGGCGGCCGCGCCAAGATCGGCATGTACATCGCGCTGCGGCTGCTGCGGGACGGCGCGCACACCACGATCACCACGCGCTTCCCGAACGACGCGATCCGCCGCTTCAAGGCCATGCCCGACAGCGACGAGTGGATCGGCCGACTGAAGATCGTCGGCATCGACCTGCGCGACCCCGCCCAGGTCGTCGCGCTCGCCGAGTCCGTGGCCGCCGAGGGCCCGCTCGACATCCTGATCAACAACGCGGCCCAGACCGTACGCCGCTCACCGGGCGCCTACAGCGAACTGCTCGCCGCCGAATCGGGCCCGCTGCCCACCGGTGAGCTGCCGCCCGCCGAGGTGATCGGCACCTTCGGCTCGGGCGCCGTGGCCGCGCTCCCGGTCGCCGGGGGCGGCGCGCTGACCGCGAAGGAGGTCACCGACCTCGCGCTGGTGTCCGGCTCGGCGTCCCTGGAGCGGATCGCGGCCGGTACGGCGATCGACGCGGGCGGGCTGGTCCCCGACCTGCACGACACCAACAGCTGGATCCAGTCCGTCGAGGAGGTCACGCCGGTCGAGCTCCTGGAGGTCCAGCTCTGCAACTCCACCGCGCCGTTCATCCTCATCAGCCGCCTGCGCGGGGCGATGTCCGCCGCCGACGCCAACCGCACGTACATCGTGAACGTCTCCGCGATGGAGGGCGTCTTCAACCGCGGCTACAAGGGCGCGGGACACCCGCACACCAACATGGCCAAGGCCGCCCTGAACATGCTCACGCGCACCAGCGCCCAGGAGATGTTCGAGAAGGACCGCATCCTGATGACCGCCGTCGACACCGGCTGGATCACCGACGAACGCCCGCACCCCGACAAGATGCGCCTCGCCGACGCGGGCTTCCACGCCCCGCTCGACCTCATCGACGGCGCGGCCCGCGTGTACGACCCGATCGTCCGCGGTGAGCAGGGCGAGGACCTGTACGGCGTGTTCATGAAGGACTACGCGCCCGGCAAGTGGTAGACGGCAGGACAGGCCCTAGGAGCGGGTGAAGGTGCCCAGGCCGTTCTCGTCGAAGGCCTCGATGGTCACCTTCCCCGCCTTCGCGCCGTCCGAGTCGGTGGTGAAGGTGACGCCGGACAGGCCGGTCGCGTTCTCGCCGACCGTTTCGAAGCTGAACGTGTCGCCGTCGAAGTGCGTGAGCCGGAAGGTCATCGGTTTCGGACCGAGGCTCATGGTCAGTTCACCGTTCTTCGCGGCCGTGACGGTGAGCGGGCCGTAGAAGTCGTTGTCGTAGGTGCCCGTGTACGTGTCGTCGGGCTGGGCGTCGGCCGCGTCCTCGGGGGGCTTGGTGTAGTCGGTGGGGGAGCGGCCCGCCTCCTCTCCCTGCTGGTACACCTGTGCGGCCAGGGAGAGCCAGTCGGCCGTGGGCTTGCCGTACTGGGCGGTGTCGAAGAAGTCGAGCGCGACCGAGTCGGCCAGCCCCACGGGCTCTCCGTTGGTGAGCACCGTGATGCCGAGCTCCTCGCCGGGCAGCAACGACACGTTGGTGTTCGCGCCGAGTGCGAAGGCGCCGGAGTGGCTCAGGCGCAGCCGGCCCTGGTCGTCGTAACTGACGTTCCAGCCGAGGCCGTAGAAGCCGGTGCGGCCCGCCGGGGCATGCGGGGGGTTGCTGACGATCTCGGGGAGGTGGGTGCGCTCCAGCGGGTCGGCAGGGATGATCTGCTCGCCGCCGAGCTTGCCGTTCGCGAGTTGCAGCCGCATCCAGGTGGCCATGTCACGGGCCGTGGAACTCGCACCGCCCGCGGGCGACTGGGCGTCGGCGTCACGGACGTACTTGGCGTCCCAGGAGCCGTCCGCGGCCTTCACATGGGTGACTGCCTTGTCCTTGGCCTGGTCGTAGTCGCTGAAGAGGGAACTGGTGGAGTTCATGCCGGCCGGGCCGTAGAGCGTTTCCTCGGAGAGCTTCTCCCAGGTGGTGTCGTTCGCGTTCGCGACCGCCTCGCCCGCGGCGGTGACTCCGAAGTTGGTGTACGCGTAACTGGCGCGGAACGGCGAGAGCGGCTCGTACTTGAGATGCTCCAGGATGTACGTCCGGTCGTAGCCGAGGTCTTCGAGGAGGTCTCCGGAGTGGTCGGGCAGGCCGCTGCGGTGCGAGAAGAGGTCGGCGACCGTGACGTGCTCGGTGACCCACGGGTCCTTGAGCGCGAAGCGCGGCAGCTCTCCGGCCACCGGGTCGTCCCAGCCGATCGTCTTGTCGCCGACGGCGCCCGCGACCACGGTCGAGGCCAGCGGCTTGGACAGCGACGCCAGCTCGAAGACGGTGTCCGGGTCGACGGCTCCGGACTGCCCGACCTCACGGTCGCCGAAGCCCTTCACGTAGACGACCTGATCCTTGTAGACGACGGCCACGGCGACGCCGGGGACCCCGGTCTTCTTCATGCCGTCCTGGATGACGCGGTCTAGCGTGGCGACGGCGTCGTCCACCTTCGCCTGTGTGAGCTGCGGGGGTGGCTGAGGCGGCGGAGCCGCTGCCGCGGCCGAACCGGAGGCCGCATAGCTCGCGGAGAGCAGGGAGGCCACGGCTGCTGCGATCAGCGCCGTCCTTTTCTGGGTTCTCGCCTGTCGCCGAACACCCATGTTCACCATTCAACGCGCGGTCGCGGTCATTGTCCTGCCGAGCCGGGGGGACCTGCCGGAGCGGAGGGCCCCTGGACACCGGGTGCCCGTGTCCGCAGCCGCTCCTGCACCGCCAGGCTGTCGGGGGCGCCGGTGTACGCGGCCCTGACCCGGGTCCCTCCGTCGACCAGCAGATCGGCACCGGTGATCCAGCCGGCCGCGTCCGAGGCCAGCCAGGTCACCGCCCTCGCGATGTCCTCGGGCCGCCCGATACGGCCCAGCGGAAGGCCGGCCCCCAGCTCGTCCTCGGCGTGCTCCCACACGAAGCGGGCCATCTCGGTACGGACGAGACCGGGGGAGACGGAGTTGACCCGCACCTTGGGGGCCAGCTCGCCCGCCAACTGCTGGGTGAGGTGCAGCAGGGCGGCCTTGCTGGTGCCGTACGCCCCCACGTTGGGGCCGACGTGCCCCGCGCCCTCGGTGCAGACGTTCACGACCGTGCCGCCGTGCTCGCACATCCACGCCCGCCAGGCGCACTGCACCAGCCGCAGCGGCGCCCCGACATTGACCTCGAACGCCTTCCGCCAGCGGTCCGGATCGGCGTCCATGAGGGGGCCGTACGGCTCGTTGGTCGCCGCGTTGTTCACCACGACGTCGATCCGCCCGAACTCCCGCAGCGTCAGCTCGGTCAGCTCCCGCAGATGCACGGGGTCGGCGACCGAACCCGCGAGCCCGATACCCCCGAGCCGTTCGGCGGCCAGGGCCACCGCGTCCGGATCCCGAGCGGTCACGCACACCCGCGCCCCCGCTCCGGCGAGCGCCTCCGCGACGGCAAGTCCGATCCCGCGCGATGCCCCGGTGACGATGGCGGCCCTGCCCTCAAGACCGTACGGCGACATCATCCGCGTACGGTCTCATGACGGGCCGTCAGCCAACAGCCCTCAGCCGACGGTCAGTCGGCCGTCACAGGCCTCAGCCGGTCACCAGCTCCGACCTGTGGGCCGATACCCCGCCCCCTGCCGTGAGTGCTGGGCCGCCACGAGCTCCAGCACCGTACGCCAGTCCTCCAGGACCCCGGCGTCGAGGCCGACCACCTTGCCCGCGTCGTCCGCCTGCCGCAGCGTGACCGCGTCCTCGGCGAACGGATCACGCTCGAACGCGGCCGCCTCCCGAGGCGTCATCGCCCCGCCCTGCACGGTGAGGGTCAGCGAGCTCTGCGCGGACAGCCCGCGGCCCGGCGAGGCCGTGGCCAGATACCGCTTCGCCGGCACATGCAGTCGTACGAGGTGGGAGACCCGTTCGCCGAGAAGCGGCCGCACCGCGTCGGCGGCGTGGTCGGCGTGACCGGCGTCGTCGCCCGGCCTGAGCAGGTGACCGATGTCGTGCACCAGGCCCGCCACCTGGAGTTCCTTGTCGGCGGGATGACCGCGGCGCAGCAGCGCGGCGGTCTGCAGGGCGTGATCGTGCAGGTCGACCGGGTCGCCACTGCGGTCCGGGGTGTCCCAGGCCCCCCGGCAGGCATGCAGCAGATCCATCAGCTCCTTGATGCTGCGCAGCTCCATGCTTCAGTCCTCCCGCGAGAAAGGCCGTTGCCGAGAATCAGCAGATCATGGCGTTCTTGCGAATCGGCCAACGGGATCTGAACTGCGCACCGTGTTCGGCCGTGACCGTGATGGCCGCCGGCATCCCTCCATCCACAGTCGGTATTGAGCCGAATGGGTGGCGGTAAAGAGGGCGTAATGTTTCAAATCGCCGCAGATCGGGGCCTGGTGGATGCTGATTGACGCGAGACAGTTACCTCGATTTTTCAGCCCCATCGAGCGGACCCCCGCTCATTTGGTTACTCTGTACCGGACGGACAGCGACACGGGGTTCCACCCACACCCACAGTCCGTCACGGGACAAGCCGGTCATCACGGCCTGCTCTCACACGAGTTACCGGCGCCACCGCGTCCCTAACTGCCTTCGACTCAGACCCGAGTGGACGTCAGGCGACCGGCAGTTGACTGGCCTTGTGCGTCCCAAGGGTGACCCGACACATAAGGAGTGCGCGGTGACACCGGAGAAGAATCGCGATCAACGCCCCAGTGAACTCACGGAGGGCGCGGGCCGTCGGCCCGAGAAGAAGCTCGGCAGCCTCGACGTGTGGGCCAGGTCGGCCCCGATCCGCCTGGCGGGCTACGAGGACGACCTCGCCGAGCCGCACATCCTGCCCAGCGTCGACTGACCCTGGCAGAACTCATCGCGATCCCCCCGGCAGGACCCATCGCGAACCCTGACAGCATGGGCGTGCCAGACTCACGCCCATGCTGATCAGAGAAGCCGCGGCTGACGACTGGCCGCGGATCTGGCCTTTCTGGCACCGGATCGTCGCCGCCGGAGAGACCTACACCTGGGACCCGGACACCTCCGAGGACGCGGCCCGCGCCCTGTGGATGGCGCCGGGCAAGAGCGTGTACGTCGCAGAGGACGCCACCGGAGCCGTCGTCGGCTCGGCCTTCGTCACCCCCAACTACGGCGGCCCCGCCGACCGGATCGCCAACGCCGGATTCATGGTCGACCCCGAGCACGGCGGGCGGGGCATCGGCCGCGCACTCGCCGGGCACGTCCTCGCCACGGCGAAGGCCGACGGCTACCGAGGCATGGTGTTCAACGCCGTCGTGGAGACCAACCCGGCCGTCGGACTGTGGACTTCGCTCGGCTTCACCATCCTGGGAACCGTGCCCGACGCGTACGAGCACCCCCGGCACGGACGGGTGGGGCTGCACATCATGTACCGGGCGCTGTGACTCAATCCAGCGACGCCGTACGCCGCCACGGGTGCAGTTCCTCCAACTGACCGGCCAGAGCGAGGAGATCGAGCTCGGAACCGGGACGGCCGACAAGTTGTACGGCGCACGGGGCACCGCCCGGCAGTGTGCCGAACGGCACCGACATCGCGGGCCAGCCGGTGAGGTTCCACGGCGGAGTCAGCGGCGAGTAGTTCGTGTTGACCAGCAGATTGCGCAGCCAGCCACGCTTGTGCCAGGCGGCCGCGGCGGGACCCCGCCGGGCCAGCGCCGGCGTGATCAGCACGTCGTGCTCGGCGAAGAACGGCTCCAGACGCCTGCGCAGTTGTTCGCGACGGTCACCTTCGCGAACGCCCTTCACGAAGCGGCGGCCCAAGGCGGCGTGCACGCGAGTGCGCCGGGCGAGCAGGCGCGGGTCGAGGTCCTCGGCGTCCACGGCGGTGCCCGCCGTCCAGTGCGCGAGCGAGGTCGTGCTCAGCCAGAGGGGGTACGGCGGGTCGGCGCGCCGCACCTGGTGACCTGCCCCGGCCAGCAGCTCTGCCGCCTCACGGGCCGCGGCCGTATACGGACGGGTCACCCGTACGCCGACCAGAGGGCTGCGTACGGAGACGGCCACCTTGAGGACTTCCTTGCTTGAGGTCTCCGAGGGGCGTACGGCCTCGGTGGCCGCCTCCGTGCCGGCCAGTACCCCGAACATCAGGCGCGCGTCCTCGACGGTTGTCGCCAGCGGCCCGTTCTCCGACATGCCGAACCAGTCGCCGTGACCGATGCCGGCCGGGACCGTGCCATGGCCCGGCTTCAGCCCGACGAGACCGCAGTTGGCGGCCGGGATGCGCAGCGAGCCCATCCCGTCGTTGCCGAGCGCGATCGGCACCATCCCGGCGGCCACCGCGGCTGCGCTGCCGCCGGAGGAGCCGCCGGCCGTGCGCGAGGTGTCCCACGGGTTGCGGGCGATGCCGTGCACTCCGTCGGTGGTACCGAAGACACAGAGCTCGGGCACGTTTGTCAGACCCACGACCACCGCGCCCGCCGCGCGCAGCCGGGCCACGGTGACATGGTCGTGGTCGGCGGGAGTGTCGGAGGAGGCGGCGGTTCCGTTGCGGTTGGACTCGCCGCGTACAGGGAGGTTGTCCTTGACGGCCACGGGCACACCCGCGAGAGGGAGCCCACTGAGATCACGCGTGGCCAGCTCGTCGGCCTCGGCGAGGGCCGCCTCCGCCCGCAGCGCCCGGAAGGCGCCGACGCGGGCGTCGAGCAGCTCGATCCGGGCGAGGTGTTCGGCCACCACCTCGCGGGGCGTGACCCGCTTCTCCCGTACGGCTGCGGCGATCTCGGCGGCGGTCCGGCCGACCCAGGTGGTCACGGGTGCTCCTTTGTGTACTGGTGAGTAGTACGAGGTGCACTCTGCCCGGGGGTGGGGTGTCACGTCGAGAGCCGGCGGCCCCGGAACTCCGGGGCGGTGTTCCGGGACTTCGCACGGGCGGCGGCCGGTACCCTCGCCGACACGGGAGATCATCCGATCACTCGCTCAACTTCCTTCGCTGCGCGCCCCATTGACAGGGTTTGGTGGCAGCTCGATCATCAGACATCCGATGATTGGGAGCCGCCCCATGAGTACGTATCCAAGACGTCAGGTGCTGGGAGCCGCGGCCGTGGTCGCCGCAGCCGCCACTCTTCCGCTCGCGGGCACGGCCGCTGCGCTGACGGTGGACGAGCGACAGAGCGACTGGGTGCCCGTCCCCGACCCGATACCCGTGCCGCTCGACGCCTACTTCGACAACGATGCCATCGACACTGCCGCCGCCCGTGGCGGGAACTTCGACGGCTCGGGCTACACCTTCCCCGGTGAGGAACTCCCGGCGGGCCCGGTCGAGGTGGACGGCATCGCCTTTGTCTTCCCGTCCGCCGAGGCGGGCGCCAAGAACAACGTGGTCGCCCTCGGTCAGCGCATCGAACTGCCCAAGGGGAGCTACCTGTCCGCCCTGTTCCTCACGGCGGGCAGCTACGGCAATCCGTCGGGCAAGGCCACCGTGCACTACGCGGACGGCTCCACGACGACCGCGGGCCTCGGCGGTTCGGACTGGTACTCGGCGGGAGGCTCGCTGTCGGCCGCGTACCGCTACACGCCTGACGGCAGCAAGGACGAGCACCGCGTCGGCATCGGCGTGGCCGAGGTCTGGATCGACCCGGTGCGCGAGGCTGTCGCCGTCACTCTGCCCACCACCAACCCCGCCGAGGAGAACAAGGCGTCCCTGCACGTCTTCGCCCTCTCCCTTCAACCGGCGGCCCAGGGGCGGGCGTTGGCCCTGCGTGACGCGCACTCCACCTTCTCCCTCCTGGAGTCGAGCGGGGCCCAGAGTGTGGAGGCCACCGTGGTCAACGCCGGCACGGTCGCCGTCCTCGCCGGTGACCGCGTCTCGGTCGGCGTCGACGTGCCGGGCGCCCGCACCGTCGAACCCGCGCGGGTGACGCGGCTGGACCCCGGTGAGCAGGCGCGCGTCCGTGTCGGCATCCGCAACCGTGTGGGCACGGCACCCGGAACGGCGCAGGACGGCAAGGTGGTCGTCAGCGGGCGCGGTGAGCAAGTCGGCGTGAGCAGTCGCGAGTTGACCCTCGGTGTTCCCGACTACCAGACCACCGAAGCTTCACTGACGGGTCATCAGGCGCCGTACTGGTTCCACCGCGCCAAGTTCGGCATCTTCATCCACTGGGGTGTCTACTCGGTGCCCGCCTGGTCGCCGGTCGGCAAGCAGTACGCCGAGTGGTACTGGAACCACATGGAGAGCCCCGACAACGAGGTGTACGCCTATCACCGGGAGACGTACGGCGAGGACTTCGCGTACGACGACTTCATCCCGATGTTCACGGCGGAGAAGTTCAATCCGCGGGCCTGGGTGGAGCTGTTCCGCGACGCGGGCGCGGAGTACCACGTGCTGACCTCGAAACACCATGAGGGCTTCGCGCTGTGGGACACCAAGTTCGCCGACCGCAACTCCGTGAAGATGGGGCCGAAGCGCGATCTGATCCGCGAACTCTTCGACGCCTCCAAGCAGTTCACGCCGGAGCTCAAACGCGGCCTGTACTTCTCGATGCCCGAGTGGTTCAACCCGGACAACCCGTGGATGGGCCACGCCCCGCGCAACCCGTACACCCTGGAGCCGCTTCCCTACACCGGATACACCGCGGGCAAGGACTATGTGAAGGACTATCAGGCCCCGCAGATGCTGGAACTGATCCACGGCTACGATCCGGCCCTGATCTGGTGCGACATCGGTGGCGCGAACGACAGCATCGAGGTACTCGCCGAGTACTTCAACCACGGCAAGAACAGGAGCAAGCCGTACGAGGTGACGGTCAACGACCGCTCGGGGATCGGCTTCCACGACTTCACGACCCCCGAGTACACGACGTACGACAACACCGTCGTCGCCAAGTGGGAGTCCAGCCGCGGCCTCGACCCGCGCAGCTACGGCTACAACAAGGCGACTCCCGACGAGGCCTACATGACCACGGAGGAGGTCGTGCACAGCCTCGTCGACATCGTCTCGAAGAACGGCAACTTCCTCCTCGACATCGGTCCGCGTGCCGACGGCACCATCCCGGAGATCATGGAGACCCGGCTGCGCGAGACCGGCCGGTGGCTGAAGACCAACGGCGAGGCGATCTACGACACGACGTACTGGTCGCGGATGGCGGAGCTCGGCGAGGACCTGCGCTTCACGGTCAAGCAGAACAAGGCCTTCTACATCCACTCGCTCACCGCGCCCGGCAGCAAGCTGACCGTCCAGGCGCCGGTACCGATCCGCAGCGGCGACAAGGTCACCATGCTCGGCTACCACCGGCCTCTGACCTGGTCGGTGAGCAACGGTTCGCTGGTGATCGACGTACCGGAGGCCGCCCGCAAGGCAGGGCAGCACGTGTGGGTGTTCAAGGTGGCTTGGCAGAGCTGAGTCCTGTGGGCGGGGTGGGCGTCGTACGTGACGTCCACCCCCTTCATGCCCCGCGGGGCCCTGTACTGTCCCGCTCGATCAGCCGCGGCACCGGCACCTGCACCGTCCGGGCCGGACCGCCGTCAAGGAGAGCGGTCAGCTCCTGTGCGGCCGTGCGTCCGAACTCGACGGTGTCCCGGGAGAGCGCGGACAGCCACGGCTTGACCATGCGGCACAGCGCGGAGTCCTCCCAGGCCACCACCGAGACGTCGCCCGGCACGGAGAAGCCCAGTTCGGTGGCGGCGGCGACTCCGGCGACGGCCATCACGTCGTTGTCGTAGACCAGCGCGGTCGGCGGGGTGGCGCCCTCAAGGACGCGGCGGGTGGCGGCCGCGCTCTCCGCGTCCGAGTAGTCCGTGGGCACGGAGCGCACCTCCGCCAGTCCCCGACGCTCGGCCTCGGCGCGCAGTGTCCGGATCCGGCGCTCGGTGTGGGCGAGCCCGGGAAGGCCCGCGATGTGCACGATCCGGCGGTGGCCGAGCGCGTACAGCTCGTCCACGAGCGCGGCCATCGCGGCCGCGTCGTCGGCCCAGACGATGGAGAGCCCGGGGTGCCGGGCGTCGGGTACGCCGCCGATGACCACGGCGGGCAGGCCCAGCTCGTCGAGCAGGTCCGGACGCGGATCGTCGACACGCGGGTCGACGACGAGCACTCCGTCCACGCGGTGCTCGGCCCACCAGCGCCGGTAGACCGCGCACTCGGCGGCCACGTCCTCCACCACCTGGAAGAGCAGGCCGAGATGACGCTCCGCCAGCACCTCCTGGATGCCGGAGACGAGCTGCAGGAAGAAGGAGTCGACGCCGAGGGTGTCCGCGGGCCGCGCCAGCACGAAGCCGACCGTGGCCGCGCCCTCCCCGGACAGCGCGCGTGCCGCCGTACTCGGCCGCCAGCCGAGCTGTTCGGCGACCCGGCGCACCCGGTCGCGGGTGATCTCGGAGACCCCCGGCCGGTCGTTGAGCGCGAAGGAGACCGCGCTCTCGGAGACTCCGGCGCGCTGGGCGATGTCCTTCATCGTCGGCCGGCGCGCCGGAGACCGCTTGGCTGGCACCCTTGCTCCCCGTTCTTTCGAGATCTTCTTCCGACGTCATCTGTGGCTGTGTACTAATGCGCTTGAGCTGATGCAATCTAAAGCGCATTAGTGATCGATGGCAAGAGGCAGGCCGCAAGGCTCTGAGCTGCCATGTTGGATGACTAATGAATTTAGTTCGACCGAATCCATTGACTCGCCCCGCGAGTTGCCTGCAAGGTCTGCCCCGGCACTGTTCGCCAACCCGCCGCAAAGGAGCCCGGTCACCGTGCGCAAGCCTCGCAGAGCACTCGCCGCTGCCGCCATCGCCCTCGTCCTGCCGCTGAGCGCTTGCGGTTCCGGTGACGAAGGGAGCGGCTCCACGGACGCCTCCGGCAAGGTCGAGGGCGACATCACCTTCCAGACCTGGAACCTTCAGGCCAACTTCAAGTCGTACTTCGAGGGCGTGATCGCCGACTTCGAGAAGAAGTACCCGGACACGCACGTGAAGTGGATCGACCAGCCCGCCGAGGGCTACGCCGACAAGATCAGCGCGGACGCGGCCGGCGGCACCCTGCCCGACGTCGTGAACGTCTCGCCGGACCTCGTCGCGCCGCTCGCCAAGGCCGGGCTCGCGCTCGACCTCGACAAGGCCGCCTCGAAGTACAAGTCGGAGTATCTGGAGGGCGCCTGGGCCAGCCACCAGATACCGGGCATGACCGGGACGTACGCCTTCCCCTGGTACCTCAACACGGGCCCGCTCTTCTACAACAAGTCACTCTTCGAGGAGGCCGGACTCGACGCCTCGAAGCCGCCGACGACGTACGACGAACTCTTCAGCGACGCCCTGGAGCTGGCGGAGAAGAGCGACGGCAAGGTCGCGACACTCGCCAACGTGCCCACCGTCGAGGACTTCGGCCGCTACGGCGTGGAGCTGATGAACAAGGAGGGCACCGCCTTCTCCTTCAACGACGCCAAGGGGATCGAACTCCTCACCAAGTACAAGGAGTTGTACGACGCGAAGGCGCTGGACTCACAGGCGCTGACCGCGACCCCGGAGTCCTCCGGCAAGAAGTTCCTGACCGGGGCCGTCGCCATGAACCCGGGCAGCGCCCTGGACCTCGAGAACTTCAAGAAGCAGGCGCCGAACCTCTACAAGAACATCGGCATCACGGACCAGATCACCAGCACCGGCAAGGTGAACATGTACGTGATGGGCGTGATGGTGAACTCCCAGACCAAGCACACCCCGGCGGCGGTCGCCTTCGCACACTTCGTCACCGACGCGCAGAACCAGATGTCCTTCGCGAAGCAGGTCGCGATCTTCCCGAGCACCGCCGGATCGCTGGACGACCCGTACTTCACCAAGGAGGACGGGACCGATGTGACACGCGTGCGGGTGGCCGCCGCCAAGTCCCTGAAGAACGCGGTGAATTACACGCCTGTCCTGTTCAGCGACCAGATGAAGACCGAGCTGCGCAACGAGGTCGCCAAGGCGCTCCAGGGCAAGGAGAGCCCGAAGGAAGCTCTTGACAACGCTGTCGAGGCTTGCAACAAGCTGCTCGAACAGCAGGGCTGACCAGACATGGCGAGTTCCTCCACCGTCGACCGCGGAGTCCGGCCCGGGGTGCGCCCTCCGGGCACGCGGGTGCGGCGCCATCTGCCCACCAGCCCCTGGCTGTTCGCCGCCCCCGGGTTCCTGGTCGTAGGCATCTTCATCCTGTACCCGTTCTTCTCCACGCTGGTCAACGCCTTCACGGACCGCCGGACCCTGATCCCCGGCGAGTTCGTGGGCCTGGCCAACTTCCGGGAGCTGCTGCACGACGACATGTTCTGGATCGGGCTGCGCAACAGCACGCTGTACGTCGTCGGGGTCGTCCCCGCGCTCGTCCTGCTGCCGCTGCTGCTCGGCATGCTGGTCCAGAAGAACATCCCCGGCATCGCCTTCTTCCGGTCGGCCTTCTACACCCCGGTCGTCGCGTCGATCGTCGTGGTCGGGCTCATCTGGGTGTGGCTGCTCGACGAACGCGGCCTGGTGAACTCGCTGTTGGAGACGATCGGCGTCGGCAAGGTCGGCTTCCTCAGCGACCAGTGGCTGCTTCTGCTCAGCGCCATGGCCGTCACGGTCTGGAAGGGCCTCGGCTACTACATGATCATTTATCTGGCGGCGCTCGCCAATGTGCCGCGCGAGCTGCATGAGGCCGCGTCGGTGGACGGCGCGGGGGCCGTGCGCCGCTTCTTCACGGTGACCGTTCCCGCGGTCCGCTCCACGATGGTGCTGGTCGGGGCGCTGTCGTCGGTGGCCGCCTTCAAGGTGTTCTCCGAGGTCTATCTGATGGCCGGGCCCGACGGCGGCCCGGCGGGCGAGGACACCACCCTCGTCATGCTCGTCCAGCGCACCGGTACCGGTCTGACCGGCCGCGTCGGCTACGCCTCCGCCATCTCGGTCGTCGTCTTCGTCGTCACCGTCGCGCTGATGCTGCTCGTACTGCGCGCCGACCGGAAGGAGGACGCGTGAGCGTGCTGGAGAAGGTACGTCCGGCCGAGCGGCCGGCGACGCAGGGCAAGCCCCGCCGCCGTGTCACCGACGAGCAGGGCCGCCGCGTACGAACCTGGGAACTCGCCCTGCGCTACCTGCTGTTGCTCGCCGTGCTCGCCCTCACCGTCGGGCCCTTCGTGTGGCAGCTGTCCACCTCGCTCAAGGGCCCGACCGAGGACATCTACACCTCGCCGCCCAAGTTCCTGCCGAGCGACCCGACGCTCCACAACTATCAGCGAGTTGCCGAGACCATCCCCGTCTGGGACTACGCCTTCAACTCGTTGAAGGTCGCGGGCGCCAACGTCGTGACGAACTGCGTCGGTTCGGCCCTCGCGGGCTACGCACTGGCCCGGATGCGCTACCGCGGCCGGCGGGTGGGCACGCTCGTCTTCATCCTCGCGATGCTGGTCCCCGCGGAGAGCATCATCATCGCCCAGTTCACCACCATGCGGGAACTCGGCCTGAACAACACGCTGATCGGTGTGGTGCTCCCCGCCTGCATCAGCTCGATGAACGTCCTGCTGATGCGGAACGCCTTCCTCAACCTCCCTTACGAGATCGAGGAGGCCGCCTACGTCGACGGGGCCAACGCCTGGCAGCGGTTCCTGCGGATCGCGCTGCCGTCGGTGAAGGGCACGCTCGCCGTCGTCGCGATCTTCGCCTTCATGGGCGCCTGGGACGACTTCCTGTGGCCGCTCATCGTGCTCAGCGATCCGTCGAAGTTCACCCTGACCATCGGCCTCAACTATCTGCACGGCACCTTCGCCAACGACGAACGGCTCGTCGCCGCGGGAACGATCATCGCCGTGGCGCCGCTGATCATCCTTTTCGCCTGTCTCCAGCGGTACTTCTTCCGGGGAGTGGGCGAGGGCGCCGTCAAGGGCTGACCTCCCGTGTTCCCGCTCATGAATCAGGATTCTGCATGCCTCGTGCCATGCGCTTCGGCGTCAACTACACCCCGAGCGAAGGGTGGTTCCACCACTGGCTCGACTTCGACCTCGACGCCGTACGCGCCGACCTGGACTCGATCGCCGCGCTCGGCCTGGACCACATCCGTGTCTTTCCGCTGTGGCCCTACTTCCAGCCGAACCGCACCCTGATCCGCCCACGCGCCGTGGAGCAGCTCGTCGCGCTCGCCGACGCCGCCGCTGAACGCGGGCTCGACGTCAACGTGGACGGTCTGCAAGGGCACTTGTCGAGCTTCGACTTCCTGCCCGCGTGGACGCAGACCTGGCACCGGCGGAACATCTTCACCGACCCGGACGTGGTCGAGGGCGAAGCGGAGTACCTGCGGGTGCTCGCCGCCGCGCTCGCCGACCGGCCGAACTTCATCGGCATGACCATCGGCAACGAGGTCAACCAGTTCGCCGCGGGACCGCATCCCGACCCCGATCGCATCACGCCGGACGAGGCAGGAGCCTGGCTTCGGCGGCTGCTCGCCGCCTGCGAGGAGGGCGCGCCCGGCAAGCTCCATCTGCACGCCTCGTACGACGCCGCCTGGTACCAGGACGACCAGCCGTTCACGCCTGAGCACTCGGCCCGGCTCGGCGCGGTCACCGCCGTGCACTCCTGGGTGTTCAACGGCACGGCCCAGCGCCACGGCCGTACGGGCGTCGCCACCGAACACCACGCCGCGTACCTCATCGAGCTGTCCAAGGCCTGGGCGGACGACCCGCACCGACCGGTATGGCTCCAGGAGGTCGGCGCGCCCGCCCCGCTGATCCCGGCCGGGCACGCGGCCGCGTTCACCGAGGCGACCGTCGTGAACGCCCTCGACTGCCCCGACGTCTGGGGCGTCACCTGGTGGTGCTCGCACGACGTCAGCCGCGACCTCGCCGACTTTCCCGAACTCGAGTACAGCCTCGGCCTGTTGACCAACGACAGGCAGGTCAAGCCCGCGGGCCGGACCATCAAGCGGATCATCGAGGAGCGGCGTGTGTACGCACCCGCACCCCGGACCACGGCCCTAGTGGTCGAGACCACTCCGGGCCGCCGTTCGGTCTGCGCACCGGGTGGGCAGGTCTTCGAGGCCTTCGCCCGGCTGACCGCCGACGGAGCCCGCCCCACCACCGTTCTCGCGAGCCGCACCGATGACAAGGAACACCTCGCGGCCCGTGGCATCACCGAAGTCGTCACACCCGATCAGGTCACCGAGTAGCCCGTCCCCACGACCATACGGAGCACACAGTGAACCTCAACAGACGTACCGTCCTGCTCGCCGGAGCCGGAGCAGCTGCGGGACTCGTCCCCGGCCTCTCCGGTACGGCGGTCGCGGCCGCCCGCGACCTCCAGCCGTACGCCTCCTACTGGTACCCCGACTCGCTGCCCGCCGGCACCCCGGGCACCGGTATCACCTGGCGCAGCCTCAAGACCTGGAGCGCCGCGAGCGACGCCGACCTGGCGTTCAACGCGTCGTCCGTGCCACTCGCCGCGCGCTTCACACCGACCCCGGCGAACACGACCGCCCGCTCCGGCCAGGCCCGCATCCAGTCCCTCGTCTCCTTCGGCCCCACGGCGAGCAACCCCTCGCAGGGCGCGGCCACCGCCGACTACTACGCGCTCACCCACTGGTCGTACGTCGACGAACTCATCTTCTGGGGCGGCTCGTCGGGCGAGGGCCTGATCCTCGCCCCGAACGCACCCATCGTGGACGCCGCCCACCGCCACGGGGTGCCGGTCCTCGGCAACATCTTCCTGCCGCCGGTCGCGTACGGCGGACAGCTCCAGTGGACCCGCGACCTGGTCCAGAAGGACGCCGCCGGGCACTACCCGCTGGCAGCCCAACTCGTCGCGGTGGCCGAGGCGTACGGGTTCGACGGCTGGTTCGTGAACCCCGAGACGAGCGGCGGGAACGCCGCGCTCGCCACCGACATGCTCGGCTTCCTGAAGGAGCTCAAGGCGCTCGGCACGGCGAAGGGCCAGCGCGTCACCTGGTACGACTCGATGACCGTCGGCGGCTCGGTGAGCTGGCAGGGCGCCCTGAACAGCCAGAACCAGACCTTCTTCCAGTCCGCCGACTCCATGTTCATCGACTTCCGCTGGTCGCAGAGCACCCTGGCATCGTCGGGGACGCTGGCCCAGCAACTTGGGCGCAGCCGCTACGAGTTGTGGGCGGGCGTCGATGTGGAGGCCAGCGGCACGAGCAAGGTCGTCAACTGGAACGCCATCGTGCCGACCACCGCGGCCCATGTCACCTCCATCGGCTTCTACCGGCCCGAATGGACCCGCAACCACCTGCCCGCGAGCCGCACACCCGGTGACTTCCACGCCTCCGACGACCTGTTCTGGACCGGCGCCACCCTCGACCCGTCCAAGCCCAACACGACGGCCAGTTGGCGCGCCCCGGCCGTCTCCGTCGCCGACCGCTCGACCGTCACCTCAGTGCCCTTCGCGACGGTCTTCAACACCGGCCACGGTCTGAAGTGGTACGAGAACGGCGCGGCCACCTCGCAAGCCGCCTGGAACCATCTCGGTCTCCAGGACCGGCTTCCGTCCCGCCGCTGGGTCGTGCGGACAACGGGCCAACGCCCCGCCGTCACCTTCGACTTCGCGGACGCCTGGCGCGGCGGCAGCAGCCTTCTCGTCGACGGCGCCCTCGACGCCCCGGCCACACTGGACCTGTACTCGACAAGGCTGCCGCTCGGCGCGGACACGATGGTCGAACTGACCCACCGCGCCGACACCGGCGGTGTCCAGGTCGAGCTGGCCGTCGCCACCGCCGAGCCGGACACGGCGGGCGGGGCGCCCCCGTACACGTACTTCCCGCTGAGCACGGGCTCCGGCTGGGTGACCTCGACCGTGCGGCTGACAGGGCTGTCGGGGGAGATACGCGCCCTGGGCGTGCGGCTCACCGCCACCAGCGGTCCGGTGCGCTGGCGGCTGGGCGGGCTCGCCGTCCGGGATGCGGTGGTGACCCCCGCCGCGCCCACCGGCCTGCGCGTCACGGACGCCGACGGAGGCAGCCTGCGCTTCGCCTGGGACGGCGCCCCCGGTCCCGTACGCCACTACGAGCTGTACCGGACGTTCCCCGACGGCACGCGCCGCTTCCTCGGCGGCACCTGCCAGAGCGCGTTCTACGTCGGCGGCCTCGTCCCCGAGCAGGGAGAGACCGCCGCACGGTTCGAACTGCGCTCGGTGGGGGAGCTGTTCACCGTCTCGACCGCCAGTACGACCACGCACACCTGGTAGCCCGCACCCACACCCCACGGAGCACTCTCATGCATGACGACCGCACCCTGGTCGAACGCCGCCTCAAGCGCGTCCTCGACGAGCGCATTCGACCCGCCGTGTACCCCGAGTCCGTGCCGCTGGAGGTGGCGGTCTGGCACGCGCCGGGCGAGCCGGTTCCGGTGGCGGAAGGACTCGCCGCCCGGACGGAGCCGATCGAGGCGGGCGCACGCTGGGGTGCTCCGTGGGGCACCAGCTGGTTCCGCGTCACCGGGACCGTTCCGGAGGCGTGGGCCGGGAAGACCGTCGAGGCGCTCCTCGACCTCGGCTTCGACGAGAACATGCCCGGCTTCCAGTGCGAAGGGCTCGTCTACCGGCCCGACGGGACCCCGGTGAAGGGCCTGAACCCGCGCAACCAGTGGGTCCGCATAGGCGCCCCGGTAGAGGGCGGCGAGGAGGTCAGGCTGCACATCGAGGCCGCCTCCAACCCGGTCATCCTCGACTACCACCCCTTCCTGCCCACGCAGTTGGGCGACAAGGAGACGGCGGGCAGCGAGCCGCAGTACAAGCTGGAGCGGATGGACCTAGCCGTCTTCGACGAGACCGTGTGGCACCTCGTCCTCGACCTGGAGGTGCTCGGCGAGCTGATGGCCGAACTGCCGGTGGAGTCCGCCCGGCGCTGGGACATCCTGCGGGCGGTGGACCGGGCGCTCGACGCGGTCGACCTCCAGGACGTCAACAGCACGGCGGACGCGGCACGTTCACGGCTCGCCGGAGTGCTGGCCGAACCCGCCGTGCCCTCCGCGCACCGCATCAGCGCCGTCGGGCACGCGCACATCGACTCGGCGTGGCTGTGGCCGTTGCGCGAGACGGTCCGCAAGGTGGCCCGGACGACCTCCAACATGACCGCCCTCATCGAGGACGAGCCGGACTTCATCTTCGCCATGTCCCAGGCCCAGCAGTGGGCGTGGGTGAAGGAGCACCGGCCCGAGGTGTGGGCGAAGGTCAAGAAGGCCGTCGCCGACGGGCGGTTCGTGCCCGCGGGCGGAATGTGGGTCGAGTCGGACACGAACATGCCGGGCTCGGAGGCGATGGCCCGTCAGTTCGTGCACGGGAAGCGGTTCTTCCTCGACGAGTTCGGCATCGAGAACGACGAGGCCTGGCTGCCCGACACCTTCGGCTTCGCCGCCGGGCTGCCGCAGATCATCAAGGCGGCCGGCTCCAAGTGGCTGCTGACGCAGAAGATCTCCTGGTCGCAGACCAACAAGTTCCCCCACCACACCTTCCAGTGGGAAGGCATCGACGGCACCCGCATCTTCACGCACTTCCCGCCCGTCGACACCTACAACTGCTCCATGAAGGGCAGCGAGATCGCCCACGCGGCGAGCAACTTCAAGGACAAGGGCGTCGCCCGGCACTCCCTCGCCCCCACCGGCTGGGGCGACGGAGGCGGCGGCACGACGCGGGAGATGATCGCGAAGGCGGCGCGGCTGAAGGACCTCGAAGGCTCCGCGACGGTGACGTGGGAGACGCCCGGGGAGTTCTTCCAGAAGGCGGAGGCCGAGTACCCCAACGCCCCCGTGTGGGTCGGCGAGTTGTACCTCGAACTCCACCGCGCCACGCTCACCAGCCAGGCGAAGACCAAGCAGGGCAACCGGCGCAGCGAACACCTCCTGCGCGAGGCCGAACTGTGGGCGGCGACAGCAGCCGTACGGACCGGATCCCCCTATCCGTACGAGGAGTTGGACCGCATCTGGAAGACGGTCCTGCTCCACCAGTTCCACGACATCCTGCCCGGCTCCTCCATCGCCTGGGTGCACCGGGAGGCCCGCGCCACCTACGAGCGCCTCGCCGGCGAGCTGAACGCGATCATCGACGCGGCCCAGCGCGCCCTGGCGGGCGAGGGCTCGGCGGCCCTCGTCTTCAACTCGGCGCCGCACCATCGTGACGGCGTCCCGGCGGGCGGCGCGCGGACCCCGGCAATCGACGGCAGCACCGCACTCGCACCTCGCGTCGACGGCGGATTCGTCCTCGACAACGGGCTGTTGCGGGTCGAAATCGACGCGCGGGGTCTCGTCGTATCGGCGTACGACATCGAAGCCGAGCGGGAGACGGTCGCGCCCGGTCAGGCCGCGAACCTGCTCCAGCTCCACCCCGACTTCCCGAACATGTGGGACGCCTGGGACGTGGACGAGTTCTACCGCAACACGGTCACCGACCTGGTCGACGCGGAAGAGGTCGTGCCCGGTGACGACGGCGTGTCGGTCCGGATCGTACGGTCCTTCGGCGCGTCGCGGGTCACCCAGGTGCTGTCCCTCGCACCGGGGGAGCGGCGGCTCGGCATCGACACCGAGGTCGACTGGCAGGAGACGGAGAAGTTCCTGAAGCTGGCCTTCCCGCTCGACGTGCACGCCGAAAGGTACGCGTCCGAAACGCAGTTCGGGCACTTCTACCGGCCCACGCACACCAACACGAGCTGGGAGGCGGCCAAGTTCGAGGCGTGCAACCACCGGTTCGTGCACATCGAGGAACCGGGGTGGGGCGTCGCACTCGTCAACGACTCGACGTACGGGCACGACGTGACCCGTTCCGTCCGCGACACCGACTCCGGTACGACCACCACCGTGCGCGTCTCGCTGCTCCGGGCCCCGCGCTTCCCCGACCCCGAGACCGACCAGGGCGTCCACCGCTTCCGGCACGCTCTGGTGCCCGGCGCTGGGATCGGGGACGCCGTGCGCGAGGGCTGGCGGATCAACCTGCCGGAGAGGCGCCTGACCGGCTCCCAGGAGGTCGCACCGCTGGTGACCGTCGACCAGGACGCCGTCGTCGTGACGGCGCTCAAACTGGCCGACGACGGCAGCGGTGACGTGATCGTCCGCTTCCACGAGTCACGCGGCGCTCGTACGCGCGCCACGCTGACGACGGGCTTCGAGGTTGCCGGAGTGACGGTGACCGACCTGCTGGAGCGGCCGTTGGCTGACGCGGCGGCACCCGGGCGCGACGGCGACCGGATCACCTTGCGGCTGCGTGCCTTCGAGTTGGTGACGCTACGGCTGACACGAGCCTGAGCAACCTGTCATGACGTGAGCTGGGAGCGTAGCCACTGCTCCACCTCACCCACGTGCGCGGCGGCGGCCGCCCTGGCCGCCTCCGGGTCGTGCGCGACGAGCGCCCGGTGAATCGCCGCGTGCTCGCGCCGCGTGCGTTCGAAGGCACCCTCCTCCTGGTAGCCGCGCCAGACCCGGGCGCGGAAGGTGCGTGAGGAGAGGCCCTCCAGGATGGCCGCCATCGTCTCGTTGCCGGCCGCGCCCGCGATGGCGCGGTGGAAGGCGAGGTCGTGCGAGAGGATCTCCTCCGGATCGTCCGTCGCGTTCATCGCCGCCAGGTGTTTCTCCACGTCGGCGAGCTGGTCCTCGGTGATCCGGGCGGCGGCCAGCGCGGTCGCCGTCGACTCCAGGATCCGGCGGATCTCCAGCAGCTCGACCAGCCGGGGGCCCCGGGACAGATCGGCCACCACACCGAAGGTCTCCAGGAGGTCCCCGGCCTCCAGCTGCGTGACGTAGATGCCCGAACCGTGCCGCGCCTCCAGAACGCCGAGGACGGTGAGCGCACGGATCGCCTCGCGCATCGAGCTGCGGGACATGCCCAGCTGGGCGGCGAGATCGCGCTCGGTGGGCAGCCGCTGCCCCGGCTCCAGACTGCCCTCGCCGATCATCGCCTTGATCCGCTCGATGGCGCGCTGCGTCACGGTGCCCTTCTGCGGGGCGGGCTCGTCCACGCGATTTCCTCCTGTTGCCGGATGCGCCGCAGTCTAACCAGGCAAGTGGTCGGACCACTACGGCTCGAAACCGTGAAAATTTGGCGTCGAGGGGTGTTGTGACCCCGAAGTGGTCTGATAAATATTCGTCGCGGCGGCTGGAAGAGGGACCCTCCGGCCACGCGTCCTGCTCGATCTCGCTCAATGAGGAGCCGTCAGATGGCCGGCAGAACTGTGCGTAACAGGCGAAACTCGTCGCGAGCGGTGCGTGCGGCGGCTGCGGCCGCGTGCGCCACCCTCGTGCTCGGGGCTTGCGGCAGCACCAAGGACACCGTCGCCTCAGGTGACGGAGCAGGCGACGGCACCGGCAAGGTCGGGGTGATCCTGCCCCTGCTGACCTCGCCGTTCTGGCAGTCGTACAACGACTATGTGCCGAAGATGGCGGAGTCCGAGGGCGTGAACGCGCTCAAGACCGTCAACTCCAACAGCGACCCGTCGCAGCAGATCACCGACATCAACAACCAGCTCAACCAGGGCGTCAAGGGCATAGTCGTGGCCCCCCTCGACAGCGCCGCGATCGCCGCGGGCCTCGACCAGGCCGAGCGCAAGGGCGTCCCGGTGGTCGCCGTCGACGTGGCGCCCGAGAAGGGCAAGGTCGCCATGGTCGTCCGCGCCAACAACGTGGCTTACGGCGAGAAGGCCTGCGACTACCTCGGTGAGCAGGTCAAGTCCGGCAAGGTCGTGCAGATCATGGGTGACCTGGCGTCCGTCAACGGCCGTGACCGCTCGGAGGCCTTCCGCTCCTGCGTGAAGGAGAAGTACCCGAAGCTGTCGGTCCTGGAGATACCGGCGAAGTGGGAGTCCGACACCGCCGCCTCCAAGCTGGACACCCTCCTGAACGCCAACCCCGACATCAAGGGCATCTACATGCAGGCGGGCGGCGTCTACCTGGCGCCCACCCTGCAGACCCTCAAGTCCAAGGGAATGCTGAAGACGGTCGGCCAGGCGGGCCACATCACGATCGTCTCGAACGACGGCATCCCGCAGGAGTACGACGCCATCCGCAAGGGCCAGATAGACGCCACCGTCTCGCAGCCCGCCGACCTGTACGCCAAGTACGGCATGTACTACATCAAGGCGGCGATGCAGGGGAAGACGTTCAAGCCCGGCCCGACCGACCACGACTCCGAGATCGTCAAGCTGCCCAGCGGGATCCTCGAGGACCAGCTGCCCGCGCCGCTGGTGACCAAGGACAACGTGGACGACGCCTCACTCTGGGGCAACACGGTCTGATGAGTACACCACTGGTGGAGGCACGGGGGGTGGCCAAGCGGTACGGCCCCACCGTCGCCCTCCAAGACGGCCAACTCACTGTCCTCCCCGGTGAGTCGCATGCTCTCGTCGGCCGCAACGGCGCGGGCAAGTCCACCCTCGTCACCATCCTCACCGGCCTCCAGGCCCCCGACGAGGGCACCGTCCGCTTCGACGGCGAGCCGGCGCCCGCGCTCGCCGACCGCGACGCCTGGCGCCGCAAGGTGGCCTGCGTCTACCAGAAGCCCACCGTCGTACCGGAGTTGACGGTCGCCGAGAACCTCTTCATCAACCGTCAGCCGACGGGCCGCGGCGGCCTCATCAGCTGGCGCAGGCTGAGGTCCGAGGCGGCGGAGGTCCTGGAGACCTGGGACGTGCACGTCGACCCGGAGGCGCGCACGGCCGACCTCAAGGTCGAGGACCGCCAAATGGTGGAGATCGCACGGGCGTTGAGCTTCGGCGCCCGCTTCATCATCCTCGACGAGCCGACCGCGCAGCTCGACAACCGCGAGATCGAGCGGCTCTTCACCCGCATGCGCGCACTCCAGGACTCCGGCGTCACCTTCCTGTTCATCTCGCACCACCTCCAGGAGGTGTACGAGGTGTGCCAGACGGTGACGGTCCTGCGCGACGCCCGCTGGATCACCACCGCGCCGGTCGCCGAACTCCCGCGCCCGGCACTGGTGGAGGCCATGGCGGGCGAGGCGATCGCCGAGAAGTCCGTGCAGATCAGGAGGACGGACCGTGAGGCGCCGGTCATCCTGGATGCCAAGGGGCTCACATCGGAGTCGTACGAGAGTGTCGATCTGACCGTCCGCAGCGGTGAGGTCGTCGGCCTCGCCGGCTCCAGCGGCAGCGGGAAGATCGAGCTGGCCGAGTCCTTCGCCGGACTGCACACACCGACCGGCGGAAGCGCTCAACTCGACGGCAAGGGGCTCCCGTTCGGTGACGTGCGGGCCACACTCAAGGCGGGCGTCGGCTTCGTCCCGCGCGACCGGCACGACCAGGGACTCGTCTCCGGGATGAGCATCGGCGACAACGCCACCATGACCGTCCTGAACCGTCTCGGCCGCTACGGCTTCATCGGCACCGACCGCAAACGCGGCTTCGCCACCGAGCTGATCGACCGCCTCGACATCCACACCGAGGGCCCCGAGCAGCCTGTCTCCGACCTCTCCGGAGGCAACGCGCAGAAGGTCGTCATGGCCCGCGCGCTCGCCTCCGACCCGCGCCTTCTCGTCCTCATCAACCCCACCGCGGGCGTCGACGTGAAGTCCAAGGAGTCCCTGCTGTCCCGCATGGACAGCGCCCGCGAGGACGGCACCGCCGTGCTCGTCGTCTCCGACGAACTCGACGACCTGCGCCGCTGCGACCGGGTCCTCGTCCTCTTCCACGGCCGCGTCGTCGCCGAGCACCCGGCGGGCTGGCACGACCACGAGCTGATCGCCTCCATCGAAGGAGTGGACCATGGCTGACACGAAGGCCCCGTCGGCCTCGACCGCCACCCCCGTACGCGTGCCCGACCCCCGCGCAGCCAAGACGGTAATGCTCCGCCGGGCCCGCGAACTCGCCCTCGTTCCCGCCCTGTTGCTGCTCGTCATCCTCGGCGCGTTCGTCAACGACTCCTTCCTCACTGAGCGCAACCTGATCTCCATCCTGGGCGCCTCCGCGGCGCTCGCCATGGTGGTGCTCGCCGAGTCGCTCGTCCTCATCACCGGCAAGTTCGACCTGTCCCTCGAGTCGGTCGTCGGCATCGCGCCGGCCGTCGGCGCGCTCCTGGTGCTGCCCGCCGCGCAGTCCGGCTGGGGCACGGAGTTCCCCGCCGTGTTCGCCCTGCTCGCGATCCTCGTGGTGGGCGGGGTCGTCGGCGCCTTCAACGGCATCCTGGTCGTGAAGTTCAAGCTCAACGCCTTCATCGTCACCCTCGCGATGCTGATCGTCCTGCGCGGGCTGCTGGTCGGCGCCACCGAGGGCAAGACGCTCTTCGGGATGCCCGACTCGTTCTTCTCGCTGGCCACCACCACGTTCCTGAGCATCCCGATGTCCGTGTGGCTGGCCGCCGTGGCCTTCGGTGTCGCGGGCCTGATCCTCAAGTACCACCGCATCGGCCGCGCCCTGTACGCCATCGGCGGCAACGCGGACGCGGCCCGGGCGGCCGGTATCCGGGTCGAACGCGTGATGCTCGGCGTCTTCGTCGTCGCGGGAGTCCTCGCCGCCGCCGGCGGGATCATGCAGACCGGCTATGTGGGCGCGATCAGCGCCAACCAGGGCAACAACATGATCTTCACGGTGTTCGCGGCCGCGGTCATCGGCGGTATCAGCCTCGACGGCGGCAAGGGCACCATGTTCGGTGCCCTCACCGGTGTCCTGCTGCTCGGCGTCGTACAGAACCTGCTCACGCTCGCCCAGGTGCCGTCCTTCTGGATCCAGGCCATCTACGGCGGAATCATCCTGGTCGCCCTGATGATCGCCCGCGTCACCACGGGCCGCGCCCAGGACTGACGCGCCCAGGACTGAACCCCCAGGACTGACGCCTAGGCCCCGCACGGCCACCGAGGATCCCCTGCCACCGATCGAAAGGCCTTCCGTGTCCCCGACCCCCGCCCGCATCACCGCGGTCGACACCTACGACATCCGTTTCCCCACCTCGCGGGAGCTCGACGGCTCCGACGCGATGAACCCGGACCCCGACTATTCGGCGGCGTACGTCGTGCTGCGCAGCGACGCGGCCGACGGCGTCGAGGGGCACGGCTTCACCTTCACCATCGGGCGGGGCAATGATGTCCAGGTCGCCGCGATCGACGCGCTGCGCGGGCATGTGATCGGACGGTCCGTCGACGAGCTGTGCGCCGACCCGGGCTCCCTCGGGCGCGACCTGATCGGCGACAGCCAGCTGCGCTGGCTCGGCCCCGAGAAAGGCGTGATGCACATGGCGATCGGCGCCGTCATCAACGCCGTATGGGATCTGGCGGCCAAGCGCGCGAACAAGCCGCTGTGGCAGCTGCTCGCCGACGCCGAACCCGAATGGCTGGTACGGCAGGTCGACTTCCGGTACATCACGGACGCGCTCACCCCCGACGAGGCGCTGGATCTGCTGCGCCGCGGAAAGCAGGGCGCCCAGGACCGGCAGGCCCGGCTCGTCGAGCGAGGCTTCCCCGCCTACACCACCTCACCCGGCTGGCTCGGCTACAGCGACGAGAAGCTCACCCGCCTCGCCGCCGAGGCCGTCGCCGACGGCTTCACCCAGATCAAGCTGAAGGTCGGCGCGGACCTGACGGACGACGTACGCCGCTGCCGAGTCGCCCGTTCCGTGGTCGGCCCCGACATCCGCATCGCGATCGACGCCAACCAGCGCTGGAACGTCGACGAGGCCATCGCCTGGACGAAGGCGCTCGCGGAGTTCGAGCCCTACTGGATCGAGGAGCCGACCAGCCCCGACGACGTCCTCGGCCACGCCGCCATCCGCAAGGCCGTCGCACCGGTCAAGGTCGCCACCGGCGAGCACGTCCAGAACCGCATCATCTTCAAGCAGCTCCTCCAGGCCGGCGCCATCGACGTCCTCCAGATCGACGCGGCCCGGGTCGGCGGCGTCAACGAGAACCTCGCCATCTTGCTCCTCGCCGCGAAGTTCGGCGTGCCGGTCTGCCCGCACGCGGGCGGCGTCGGCCTGTGCGAACTCGTCCAGCACCTCTCCATGTTCGACTTCGTCGCGCTCTCCGGCACCACCGAGGACCGGGTCATCGAGTACGTCGACCATCTGCACGACCACTTCCTCGCCCCGGTGGTGATACGCGAGGGTCACTACACGGCACCCACCGCACCGGGCTTCTCGGCCACCATGCGGCCCGAGTCCATCGCGGAGTTCACCTTCCCCGACGGCACCTTCTGGGCCGCCGACCTCGCCGAGCAGTCACTCACCGACCCGAAGGGAGCAGCGGCATGACGGACTTCGAGGGGCTCAAGGCGCTTGTCACGGGCGGGGCCTCCGGCATCGGCCGGGCCACCGCAGACCTCCTGGCCGCCCGAGGAGCCCAGGTCGCGGTCCTCGACCTGGACCTGTCGTCCGTGGAGAAGCCGCTCCTCGGCTATCGCGCCGACGTCACCGACGACGCGTCCGTGCGCGAGGCCGTGGCCGCCGCCGTCGCCGAACTCGGAGGACTCGACGTCCTGGTCAACAACGCGGGTATCGGCGCCGCGGGCACCGTCGAGGACAACGAGGACGAGCAGTGGCACCGGGTCCTGGACGTCAACGTCGTCGGCATGGTCCGTACGGCGCGCGCGGCCCTGCCCCATCTGCGCGCCTCCGAGCACGCGGCGATCGTGAACACCTGCTCCATCGCCGCCACCGCCGGGCTCCCGCAACGCGCCCTGTACTCCGCCTCGAAGGGCGCTGTCCTCTCCCTCACCCTCGCCATGGCCGCCGACCACGTCCGCGAGGGCATCCGCGTCAACTGCGTCAACCCCGGTACGGCGGACACCCCATGGGTCGGCCGACTCCTCGACGCGGCGACCGACCCCGCCGCCGAACGCGCCGCGCTGGAGGCCCGCCAGCCCAGCGGCCGTCTCGTCTCTGCGGCCGAAGTCGCGGGCGCCATCGCCTACTTGGCGAGCCCGCTGTCCGGCGCCACCACCGGTACGGCCCTCGCCGTCGACGGCGGCATGCAGGGGCTGCGGCTGCGTCCGGCGGGCCAGTGAGCACCCTCGGGAAGAGCGGCGTCGAGGTCAGCCCTCTGTCCTTCGGCGCCGCCGGCATAGGCAACCTGTTCACGGCGGTCCCCGACGAGCAGGCGCAGAAGGCCCTCGACGCCGCCTGGTCGGGCGGCATCCGCTACTTCGACACGGCCCCGCACTACGGCCTCGGCCTCTCCGAGCGACGCCTCGGCGCGGCCCTGCGCGACCGCCCACGCTCCGAGTACGCCGTCTCCACCAAGGTGGGCCGACGTCTGGAGCCCACGGACGGCGCTGACGGCGACGACCTGGCGGACGGTTTCGCCGTGCCCGCCACCCACCGTCGTGTCTGGGACTTCAGCGCGGACGGCATACGGCGCAGCCTGGACGCCAGCCTCGAACGGCTCGGCCTCGACCGCGTGGACGCCGTCTACCTCCACGACCCGGACGACCACGCCGAGCAGGCCTTCCGCGAGGCCTACCCGGCCCTGGAGAAGCTGCGCGCGGAAGGCGTCGTGGGCGCGATCGGCGCGGGCATGAACCAGACCGAGATGCTGACCCGCTTCCTGCGCGACACGGACGTCGACGTCGTGCTCTGCGCAGGCCGGTACACACTGCTCGACCACCGGGCACTGACCGATCTGCTGCCGACGGCACAGGAACGCGGCAGGTCGGTCGTCATCGGCGGCGCCTTCAACTCCGGCCTGCTCGCCGACCCGAAACCGGGAGCGACGTACAACTACGCCGCAGCTCCACCCGAGTTGCTGGACCGCGCCCTGCGCCTGAAGGCCATCGCCGAGCGGCACGGCACGACCCTGCGCGCCGCAGCCCTGGCCTTCCCGGCCGCCCACCCGGCCGTGGCGAGCGTCCTCGTCGGCGCCCGCTCGCCGCACGAAGTCCGGGACTGCGCCGAGCAGTTCGCGACACCGGTGCCCGCGGCCTTCTGGCAGGAACTGCGCGCGGAAGGCCTGCTGCCCTCCGATGCGCCCGTACCCGTACAGGAGCCGTCATGAGAGTCGCCCTGCACACCAAGGTCCGCGCGGACCGCATCGTCGAGTACGAAGCCGCCCATCTCAAGGTCCCCGCCGAACTGACCACCGCGATCCGCGCCGCCGGAGCCACCTCCTGGACGATCTGGCGCAGCGGCACCGACCTCTTCCACCTCCTGGAGTGCGAGGACTACGGGAAGATGCTCGCTGAGTTGGAGAAACTGCCGGTCAACATCGCCTGGCAGGCCAGGATGACGCAGCTCCTCGACGTCGTGCACGACTATTCCGGCGAGGGCGCCGAAGCGAGCCTGCCCGTTGTATGGGAGCTGCCATGACCATCGACGCCCACCACCACGTCTGGGACCTCTCCGTCCGGGACCAGGACTGGATCACCGGACCCGAACTCCAGTCCTTGAGGCGGAACTTCACCGTCGCGGACCTCGAACCGGAGGCGCGGGCCGCCGGTGTCGACCGCACCGTCCTCGTGCAGACGATCACCGTGGCCGCGGAGACCCCGGAGTTCCTCGCCCTCGCGGCGGAGAGCGAGCTGATCGGGGGAGTGGTGGGGTGGACCGACCTGACCGCGCCCGAGGTCGCCGACGAGCTCGCGCGGCTGCGGGAGCTGCCGGGCGGCCGGTATCTCAAGGGCATTCGCCATCAGGTCCAGGGTGAGCCCGACCCTGAGTGGCTGCTGCGTCCGGACGTACGGCGGGGACTCGCCGCCGTCGCGGAGGCGGGGCTCGTCTACGACCTGATCGTCCAGCCCCACCAACTGCCGTCCTCCGCCGAAGCAGCGGCAGCCCTGCCCGAACTCACCTTCGTGCTCGACCACTTGGGCAAGCCGCCCATCGCCGCCGGAGACCTCGAACCCTGGGCGTCCGGCGTCCGTGCCCTCGCCGCCCTCCCCAACACGGTGTGCAAGCTCTCGGGCATGGTGACGGAGGCGGACCTGGGGAAGTGGACCGTCGATGACCTGCGCCCGTACGCCGACACGGTCCTGGAGGCCTTCGGCCCAAGCCGCCTGATGTTCGGCTCCGACTGGCCGGTGTGCACGCTGGCGGCGACCTACGGTCAAGTGGCCGAGTCCACGCGGGAGTTGACCGCAGGTCTCGGTGACGACGAGCGCGATCAGGTCTTCGAGGGCACCGCCACCCGCGTCTACCGCCTCTGAGCCACAGACGTCTACCGCCTCTGAGTCAGGGAGTCGAGCCGCGTAGGCGGCAGAAAATCGCGCACATACGTCCGGTGCCAGCACGCACCCGTCTCCCGCAGCTCGCGCCAGGTCGTGTAGCGGTAGCGGTAGAGGCGGGCGCGGATGTAGCGGGGCGGGCTGTCGGCGGGGAACGGGGAGCGGCGCAGCAGTCGTAGCGTGTCTCGGTCGTTCTCCAGGAGCCGCTCCACCAGACCCGCGAACCAGGATTCGGCGTACGCGGGGGAGAGCGCCGCGAACCACATCATCCAGTCGAGGCGCAGATGGTACGGCGCGAACTGGCGCGGCCAGTACCGCGGATCGCCCGGCTTGCCCTTGAACTCGTACTCCCGCCAGTCCGAGTCCTCCCGAGGCGGGTCGTCCGCGGTGCCCTCGACGATCACCTCGTGGCGCAGCCGGCTGACGCTGCCGAACGCCCCGTAGGTGTTCACCAGATGGAGCGGGTCGAAGGAGCAGTTCATGACCTGTCGCCGGGAGAGCATGTTGCGGACCGGGCGGTAGCTGAGGGCCAGCAGCGCCGTGGCCACGGCGAGGACCACGACCTCGTACCAGATCGGTGTCCCGGACACGTCCGGTGCGGTGGTGGGGAGTTCGACCGCCGACAGGGCCAGCACGATCGTGATCCAGTTCAGCCAGGAGAAGTTGCCCGACAGGACCAGCCACAGCTGGGTGAGGATCATCAGCGAGGCGGCGGCCGTGGCGATCGGCTGCGGGGTGAACAGCAGGACGGGAAGGGCGAGTTGGGTGAAGTGGTTGGCGGCCACCTCGACACGGTGGAAGGGCTTGGGGAGATGGTGGAAGAACCAGCTCAGCGGGCCCGGCATCGGCTGGGTCTCGTGGTGGAAGTACAGGCAGGTCAGCTTCCGCCAGCACGCGTCGCCCCGCATCTTGATCAGCCCGGCGCCGAACTCGACGCGGAACAGCACCCAGCGCAGCAGGAAGAGGACGACGATCGGCGGGGCCACCTCGTCGTTGCCGAGGAAGACGGCGAGGAAACCCACCTCCAGGAGCAGTGACTCCCAGCCGAACGAGTACCAGGTCTGGCCCACGTTGACGATGGACAGATAGAGCACCCACGGGACCAGCCACAGCAACATGCCGCCCCACAGCGGCAGTAGTGAGTCCATTCCGGCGATCAGCGCCACCGACACCGCGCAGCCCGCCCAGGACCAGACCGCGAAGAAGCGGTCCGAGTAGTGCAGTTGGAACACGCTCGGCGCCCGGCGGAACGGCACCCGTGCCACGAAGCGGGGGACCGGCAGCATCCCGCGCTCCCCGATCAGCGCGCGGAACTGCAGCGCCGCGCCCAGGAACGCGACGAGGTACACCACGGCGAGCGCCCGCTGGAAGACCAGCCGGCTCAGCCAGTACTCGGGTGCCGTGAACCACTCCACGCCGCACCACCCCTCTCCCTCCCATTGTGACGCTCGGTGACCTTCCTCCGCTTGCGTGGTCCAAGTGGGTGACGCAGACAATGGTGGACGAATTGCCCGGGATGGACGGGAGAACGCGGTGCGCACACCCACCAGAACCCTCGTCACGGCCTGCGCGCTCTCGGCGGCTTTCCTTGTCGCCGGGTGCGGTGGGGACGACGGCGACAAGGACCAGACGTCCGGCGGATCCAGCGGTGAGCTGTTCCTCGAGCCCATCGCGGCTCAGGGCTCCGGCCCCTTCACGGACTCCACCGCCGCCTCCACCGCGACCCCGCCGCCCGTCACCCGAACGCAGCAACCGACGCCCACCGGCGGCGCCTCCGCCACGCAGGGCGCGCGCAAGCTCTCGGGCTCCACGCCGGGCCTCTACGGCGGCGTCCACTCCGCCGGGAGCTGCGACGTCGAGAAGCAGATCGGCCTCCTCACCGCGGACCGGGCCAAGGCCCGCGCGTTCGCGCAGGTCACCGGCGTCTCGCAGGCCTCGGTCCCGAGCTTTCTGCGGGGTCTCACCTCGGTCGTGCTGCGTGCGGACACACAGGTCACGAACCACGAGTTCAGCGATGGCCGGGCGACCGGCCACCAGTCGGTCCTTCAGGCGGGTACCGCCGTCCTCGTCGACAACCGCGGGGTGCCCCGCGTCCGGTGCGCCTGCGGAAACCCGCTGAAGCCGCCCGTCGAATCCAAGGTCGAGTCCAAGGGGGCACCGGGCACCCGCGGGCGGGCCTGGTCCGGGTACCGGCCCAGCGAGGTCGTCGTCGTGACCCCGGCGACCACGGTGATCACCAACATCACGATCATCAACATCGTCGACAACACCTGGATCGAGCGACGGACCGGCGACGACGGCCACCACCACGACCACGTCGTACCGCCGCCGGACGACTGGACACGGTCCCCGGACCCCGAGGATTCCTCCTCGGGCGCCCACCCGAGGGAGGACGGCACCCGGCCGGACGAGTCGGCGTCCGACTGCGTGACGCCGACCGTGACCGTGGCACCGGGGGAGACCGAGAGCGCTCCGGGCGATCCGGCCGACCGCGCTCCGGTCGAGCCCGCGGACTGTGCCACGGCCACCGTCACCGCCCCGCCCACGACGGATCCCGGGAGCACGCTGACGCCCTCGGACGAGAGCACCACTCCGGAGTCGGGGACGGACACAGGCACGATCACGCCCGATCAGTCCACCCCCGAGATCCCGTCGGCACCCGAAGACTCCTCGACGCCCGAGGAACCCTCCACCCCCGACGAACCCTCGTTCCCCCTCGACTCGACCACATCGACCGAGGAAGTCGGCCCGGAAACCGTCCCGGAAAGCCCGGACCTGCCGGACGGCGGCGGTCTGATCCCCGACGACCCGACCACGTCGGACAGCATCTTCGACGCCGCGACCGACATGTCCGGCAGTTGAGAGCCCGCCCGGCCGTGGAGCGCGGCACCGGGCTCCACGGAGGCCGGAGTCGAATAATCGTGCAAATCCTGGCAAAGTGGCCCCATGGTTGATCGGGGAGCGAGCGCCCTGTCACTCCCGGACGACTGGCCCGCCCACCCGGATCCGATCCTGGCGCTCAACCGCATGGGCAGCTTCGACTGGGACCTGGACTCCGGGCTGTTCCAGATGGACGCCCAGGCCCACGAGGTCTTCGACGTGCACCCCGAGGAATACGACGGGCACCCGGAGACGCTGGCCATGCGCGTGCCCCCGCCCGAGGCCATACGCCTCGACACCCTGGTCTCCCAGGCGCTCAAGGACGGCAGCGAGAACTACGGCGCCTACTTCCGCATCCGCTGCAGAGACGGCACGCTGCGCTGGACCCACACCCAGGGCTACATCCGCCGCGACGAGACCGGCAGGCCCCGCCGGATCATCGGCATCGTGCGCGACGCGACGCAGGAGCTGAACGAGCGCGCGGCGCGCCGTGAGCAGGCCGCCCATTTCCAGGCCAGGCGCCAGCAGACGAGCGTCGTGCAGCTCACCACGGCGGCACTCGCCCACGCCCGCACCGTCCAGGACGTGATCGACGTCCTGGAGGACACCCACGGCCTCACCCACCTCGGCGCGACGAGCCTGGTCATGGGCCTGGTGGAGGCCGGCCGCATCAACATGGTCGCCGCGGGCCCCCAGGACAGCTATGTGCCGGGCACCCGGATCACGCGCATGGACGCCCAGTACCCGATGAACGAGGTCGTACGGACACTGGTGCCGCACTTCATCGAGTCGCCGGAGGAGTTCGCCGAGGCGTATCCCCTGCTGTGGCCGCACATCACCGACCTGAAGATCACCTCGGCCGCGTATCTGCCGCTCATCGTGCAGGCCCGGCCCATCGGCGCGATCGGCCTGCTCTACAACGACCGGCACGGCTTCTCAGAGGAGGACCGCAACGTCCTCCTCGCGCTCGGCAGCAGCATCGCGCAGAGCCTCCAACGGGCCATGTTCTACGAGCAGGAGAAGGACCTCGCCAAGGGTCTCCAGCAGGCCATGCTGCCGCGCTCCATCCCCAGCGTGCCCGGCGCCGACATCGCCGTCCGCTACCGCTCCGCCTCCCTCGGCAGGGACATCGGCGGCGACTGGTACGACGTGATCCCGCTGCCCGGCGGCCGCGTCGGCGCCGTCATCGGCGACGTACAGGGCCATGACACGCACGCCGCCGCCGTCATGGGCCAGCTGCGCATCGTGCTGCGCGCCTACGCCGCCGAGGGCCACACCCCCGCCACCGTGATGGCCCGCGCCTCCGTCTTCCTGAAGGAACTCGACACCGAACGCTTCGCGACCTGCCTGTACGCGGAGGCCGATCTGTCCACCGGCGTCGTCCAGCTGGTCAGGGCCGGCCACATGGACCCCCTGGTCCGGCAGCCCGACGGCACCTGCCGACGACAGCCCGTGGAAGGGGGCTTGCCGCTGGGCCTGTCCGCCGACTTCGGGCGCCTCGAGTACCCGGTCAGCACCTTCGAGCTGGACCCCGGCCAGACGCTGATGCTGTACACCGACGGCCTGGTCGAGCAGCCCGGCATCTCCCTCGGCGAAGGCGTGCGCACCCTCAGGGAGCTCGTCAGCACCGGCCCGGACGACGTCCACGACCTTGCCGACCGGCTCATCGAGGTGGCCGAGGACCGCGGTGGCGACGACGATGTCGCGCTGCTGCTCCTGCGCCGCCGCGGCCTCACCACCCACCAGACCGGCGGCAGACTCCAGCAGCATGTCGCGGCCGGCGACCCCGAGGCGCTCGCCGCGGCCCGGCACATGATCCGCGCCGCCGTCGACGCCTGGGGCGCAGGGGAGCGTGCCGACGAGATCGAGCTGGTCGCCGACGAAATGATCACCAACGCCCTGCTGCACACCGAGGGCTCCGCCGTCGTCACCCTGCGCGTCCTGACCGGCTCCGACCGCAGACTGCGCGCCGAGGTCGAGGACTCCTCCAGCGCCCTGCCGCGCCGCCGCGAGGCCGGGGAGTCCGGTGTCTCGGGCCGCGGCCTCCTTCTCGTCGACCGGCTCACCGATGTCTGGGGCGTGGAGGCCCGCGGTGGCGGCAAAGTCGTGTGGTGCGAGTTCATCGTTCCGGAACGGGACTGACCACCGGTCCACATCGTGTCGTCGGCACCTGGTGGCACTCTGGACCTATGCCGGAACTGCCCGAGGTCGAAGCACTCAAGGACTTCCTGGCCGACCACCTCGTCGGCCGTCAGGTCGTGCGCGTGCTGCCCGTCGCCATCAGCGTCCTGAAGACGTACGACCCTCCCGTCACCGCCTTCGAGGGCCGCGAGGTCACGGCCGTGCGCCGGCACGGCAAGTTCCTCGACATCGAGGCGGACGGCCTGCACTTCGTGACGCACCTGGCCCGCGCGGGCTGGCTGCAGTGGAAGGACACGCTGCCCGACGGCCGGCCCCGCCCCGGCAAGGGCCCGCTCGCACTGCGCGTCGCCCTGGAGACCGGCGAGGGCTTCGACCTCACCGAGGCCGGCACCCAGAAGAAGCTCGCCGTGTACCTCGTAAGGGACCCGGCGGAGATCCCCGGCGTCGCCCGGCTCGGCCCCGACCCGCTCGCCGAGGACTTCGACGAGGTGCGGTTCGCCAAACTGCTCGAAGGCGAGCGGCGCCAGCTGAAGGGCGCGCTGCGCGACCAGAGCCTCATCGCGGGCGTGGGGAACGCGTACAGCGACGAGATCCTGCACGCCGCCCGGATGTCGCCCTTCAAGCTCGCCGCCACGCTGAGTCCCGAGGAGACACGGCGCCTGTACGAGGCGCTGCGCTCCACGCTCACCGAGGCCGTCGAGCGCTCCCACGGAGTGGCGGCCGGACGCCTGAAGGCGGAGAAGAAGAGCGGACTGCGGGTGCACGGCAGAACGGGCGAGCCCTGCCCGGTCTGCGGCGACACCATCCGGGAGGTGTCCTTCAGCGACTCCTCGCTGCAGTACTGCCCGACCTGCCAGACGGGCGGGAAGCCGCTCGCGGACCGGCGGATGTCAAAGCTCCTCAAGTAGGCGTCCGCCGACCGGACTTGGCGTCAGCTTCCGGTGCCGGGCTTGAGCGTCACGAGGCGCTCGCCCTCCGTCGTGCGCACCTCGTACCGGCTGATCTCCTCGGACTGCAACGCGGCGCCGCCCTGCATGCTGGCGGCCTCGCCGTTGTTGTCCCCCTGCGCCATCCAGCTCGTCACCGTCTGCTCGGAACCGTCCTTGCCGATCACGACGAGCTGACAGGCGCGGGGGCCTCCCAGGTCCTTGACCTGTACGTCGACCTCACTGCCCCAGGCCCGGTCCTCGGACGTGACCTGGGCCCAGACGCCGGTCTCCGTGTCGGTCGCGGCGATCAGGGTGCTCGGTGAGCCGTCCGCCGTCACGATCGCGATCGCGGGCCCGCCCGCCGCGAACACGACGGAGGCGGCCACCGCGTACAGCCAACGCCTGCGCCCGGCCCGGTGCCGGTTCGCCACCTCGCCGAGCAGCCGGTCCAGAAGCCTGGGCCCGGGGGCGGCGAAGGGGTGCACGGAGCGCGGGGTGGCCCGGCGGTACAGCATCAACTGCCGTGCCGCAGGCCGGAATTCACTCACATGGGCGGCGCACTGAGGGCACTCCATGAGGTGATCCTCGAAGCGGAAGGCGTCCGCCTCATTCAGCACGCCGAGCGCGTATGCGCCGACGTCGCGATGCCGTTCCAGGGACCTCATACCGATTACCGAATCCTCGTGACAATGGTGGCGATGGTGCGGGGTGGGGTGGTGTTGCTGTTGCCCACCGATACGCACCGGACCGCCGAATCACTCAAGACCCGTTCGGAATAGCGGCCAGGACATTCGGAGTGAGAGGGCCCGCGGATTGGTGCGGGCCGGAAAAAGTTTGGCGCCCTGGCCGGACGGTCAGAAGAGATGGATCGCCAGATGCCCCAGCGGCAGTCCCAGCCGCCAGGCAGGCGTCCACACCTTCGGGCCGTCGTCCTCGCCCGGGACCGGCCCGCCACCAGGCACGGCGTCCAGATCCGGGGCGAGCAGCTCGGTCTCCTCCAGCCAGCGCCAGGCCGCCGAGGCCAGCTCCAAGTCCGGGTCAGGGGCGCCCGATTCGACGGCCTTGGCCGCGAGCCGCGCCATGTGCTCGCGCACCCAGTCCCGCCACGGCTGGTCGTACGCCGTCAGCGAAAGCCAGGTCTCCAACTGAGTGATGACCCTGATGCCGGAGAGCTCACCGCCGGCGTCGGACAGGAAGATGGTCAGCGCCAGGGCATCCCGCCCGGCGCGGAACTCGAAGGATGTGGGCGGCATCAGGTCGCCGGTCCGCAGCAGTTCGTCGGCGATGTACTCGGCGTACAACCAAGCCATGGGGACGGTGAGTTCACCACCGCCGGTGCCGTCCGTGCTCTCTTGACCTCTGTGCAGCATCCCTTCCGCCTTCCTCCGGTGCGTGCGCGTCGCCCGACCCCGGGCTCCAGTCCGGAACACGGATGAAGACAGCAGATTGCTCAACCATGGTCCTCGGCAGGCGCTTTACCGAGGCTTGACTCGACCTTTGGTTTCACCGCAGGTCGGCCGCATAGCCCGGAAGCACCCGGCGCAGGGCGCGCAGCGCGTAATATGCGCGAGACTTCACCGTACCGGGCGGAATCCCGAGGGCCGCGGCGGCCTCCGCCACACTCGCCCCCTGGAAGTACACCTGCACCAGGACTTCACGGTGCTCGGGAGTGAGTGTCTTCACAGCCTCCCGCACATCGAGCATCGCCGCGGACCGTTCGGCGTGATCGGCACAGACGCGCGCACTGTCCAACACCGCGTCCCCGACCTCCGCGGGCCGCGCCTGACGGGCCCGCCGCGCGTCTATCGCCAGCCGCCGCGCCACGGTGAGCAGCCAGGGCCGTACGGAGTCGAAGTCGTCGGCACGCAACGCCTCGGGGTGCTGCCAGGCGCGTACGAACGTCTCCTGCACCAGATCCTCGGCGCGCTGCCGGTCGCCGTCGGAGAGTCGCAGCAGCAGCGCGAAGAGGGGCCGGCCGTGATCGCGCTGCAACGCGGCCAGCTCGTGCTCGGCGGTCGTCCCGCGGGTGATGGTGGTGGTTCCGGCCGTCATGGCGTGTATGCCAGCCGGTGCCGCTCCGCGGGGACAGGGTCGGCGCACGGTTGTGCGCTGGGCGGTCGAAGCCGTCGGTGAACGGTGCGGTGAGCGGTTCATCGGGGCTCTGGGTTGCTGCCCCCGGACCCGCGTTCGCCCGAAGGGCTCGTCCTGGAACGCCGGACTGGCTGAAGGTCTGCGTTGCTCCTTGACTCCTGGCCGCTCCTGTACGTGGATTCTGACACTTCATACGTAAATATGACTAAAACGAGGTTGGGTATGACCCCACGCCGGCGACAGACCACCCTTGCCCTCGCGGCCGTACTCGTCGTAACGGGCTGTCAGGCCGCCCAGGACCCACCGGACCCCGGGCCGAGCGGCCGGCCCGCGGCACCATCCGACCCCCGCGGGTTCACCCTCGTCGCCTCCGGTGACGTACTGCCGCACACCTCGATCATCGAACGGGCGCAGGCGGACGCGGGCGGCAACGGATACGACTTCCGGCCGATGCTCGCGGGCGTCGAGCCCGTCGTGTCCGGCGCGGGTCTGGCGATCTGTCACATGGAGACCGTGTACGGCGCGGACGGCGACTACACGGGCTACCCGACCTTCAAGTCCCCGCCGCAGGTGGCCGAGGGGCTCGCCGCGACCGGGTACGACGCCTGCTCCACCGCCTCCAACCACACCCTGGACGACGGAGCCGCGGGGATCCAGCGCACCCTGGACGCGCTCGACCGCGCGGGTGTGCGGCACGCCGGATCGGCGCGTACGGAGGCCGAGAGCGGCGCCACGATGATGCGGGCGGGCAGCGCCGAGGTCGCGCATCTCGCGTACACCTACGACACGAACGGCATTCCACTCCCGCAGGGGCAGCCCTGGGCCGTCAACCTCATCGACCCCGACCGGATCGTCGCGGACGCCCGGGCCGCCCGGAAGGCAGGCGCCGACGTGGTCGTCGTATCCCTGCACTGGGGCACCGAATGGCAGGACGAGCCGGACGAGCGGCAACTGACGCTGAGCAAGCAGCTGACCGCCTCCCGCACCAACGGGCGGCCCGACATCGACCTCATCCTCGGCACGCACGCCCATGTCCCGCAGGCGTACGAGAAGGTCAACGGCACATGGGTCATCTACGGCATGGGGGACCAGATCGCCGGCGAGATGTCCAACTACCAGGGCGTCCGGGATCCGCGGGGCAACGAAGGCACCATCGGTCGCTTCACCTTCGCCCCGCCCGCGCGCCAGGGCGCCCGATGGGAGGTGAAGAAGGCCGAGTTCATCCCGCAGGCCTTCGACCTCGACGCCGGTCGCGTGGTCGACCTCAACGCCGCCCTGGCACAGGGGGCCGACGTCGTCGGTGTACGCGACCGGATCCGCTCCGTCGTCCTCAGCCGAGGGGCGGCCCAGGACGGCCTCGTCATGGGGGAGTAGCTCCGCCTGTTCCGACCCGCGGTGTCCGACGTGCCGTAACCGCTACGGCACCACCGTGACCGGCCAGCGCCCGGCCTTCACCAGCCGGATCGCCACCGACCCGATGATCCGGTGCCCCGCCTGCTCGGAGGCGCCCACCACCACGGCGTCCGCCTTGAGCTGGTCCGCCGCCGCCACCAGTCCGTTGTACGGATCGCCGCGGAAGGTGTGGAACTCCCAGCGCACCTCGAATATGCCCTTGAGCCTCTCGGCGGTGTCCCGGATCTGGGCGACCAGGTCCTCGGCGATCTCGTCCGTCGTATCGGCGATCGGCACTCCGAGCGCCGCGCCCGCCGCCATCACAGGCTGGACATAGACGATGGCGAGCAGCGCGTGCTGCCGTCGGGCCAGACCCCCCGCGTACGACGCCGCGCGCATCGAGGAGTCGGAGCCGTCCACGCCGACGACGATGACCTTGGGGCCGTCCGTGCCTCGCTCGAACTGATGCGAGTGCTGCTGTTCCGTCACAGCTGTGAGGCTATCGGAACCCCCAGGTCCGGGAGGCGCACGGGCACGGCCGGGCCGGGTGCCCCGAATTCCCGGGTCTGTTGGTGTGCCGCCGCCGATTTGGTCCAGGTGGGTGCTTTCGTGGGCCCGCACCGGTGTTGCTGAGCTGCGACGCCCCTCAACTGGGTGACTGATGAATCATGAAAAAGGATCAGCTGCTTACCCGGCGCCGGGCGTTGATCGCCGGTGCCGCCGTCCTGGGGGCGGCCGGTGCCGCGGGCACGGCCCACGTCCTCACCACCGAACCGGCCACACACCCGGTACGCAGTGCCCCACCCGCCGCGGGCCCACAGGCACGCCGTGCCCTCAAGCCCTCCTCCTACCGTCTCCAGCCCATGACCGGATACGGCCCGCCGCGCGCCGCGTCCGCGCGGACCCTCGTCCGCCACGAGCCGTTCCTGCGCATGTCCGGGCGCGGCCGCAGCATGGTGCTGACCTTCGACGACGGCCCCGATCCGCGCTACACCCCCGACATCCTGAGCACCCTGCGCGAGTACGACGTGCACGCGATGTTCTTCGTGTGCGGGGAGATGGCCGTCGACAACAAGGACCTGCTGCGCGAGATGGCCGACGACGGACACACCGTCGGCAACCACACCTGGTCCCATCCGCTGCTGACCAAGCTCTCGCGTTCGGCGATCCACTCCGAGATGGAGCGCACCTGCGAGGTCATCGACGACGCCTTCGGTGAGCCGCCCGGCTGGTTCCGCGCGCCCTACGGGGCCTGGAACCGGGCGGCCTTCCAGCTCGGCGCCGAACTGGGGATGGAACCGCTGGCCTGGACGGTCGACACGCTCGACTGGACGTCCCCGGGCACCCGCACCATCGTCAACCGGGTCGAGGACGGTGCCGCTCCGGGCGTCGTGGTGCTGTCCCACGACGCGGGCGGCGACCGCTCGCAGAGCGTACGGGCGCTGCGCACCTATCTGCCGCAACTGCTGGATTCCGGCTACCACATCACCGTCCCGCGACGGCAGTTCGCATAGATCTCTCGGGCTTTCGCCCGCCCGGCCGGGGAGCGCTCAGCGAACCTCGGCCAGGCGGGCGAACACGACGACGTTCCCGTCGTAGCCGTGCTGCTTGGAGAAACCGCCCCCGCAGGTGATGACCCGCAATTCGGGGGCTCCCTTGCTGCCGTAGACGCGGTCCCCGGGGAAGTTGTTCTTCTCGAAGACCTCGATGCCGTAGATCTCGAATACGGCGGTCTTCCCGTCCTTGCGCTGCACCTCGATCCGGTTTCCCTTTTTGAGCGCCCCGAGCCCGTAGAAGACGGCGGGTCCGCGCATGTTGTCCACATGGCCGTCGATCACGGCCGTGCCCTTCTCGCCGGGTGAGACCGCGCCGGTGAACCAGCCCGCGAGATTCGGGTCGTCCGGCGGCGGTGCGTCGACCCACCCGTCCATGTCCAGGCCCACCGGCAGGACCGGAGCGTCGACCCGGATCGCCGGGATCCTGACCCGGTCGGCCACCGAGTACGGCAGCGGTGTCGGCAGATTGGAGAAGGTGCCGCCCGGGGCGCGGCTGCTGTCGGCCGCCGCCGCCGAAGCGGGCTGCGGCGGGCCCACGTCGAACTCACCGGAACCATTCCGAATGAGTGCGAGGCCGGTCAGCAGAACAAGCGCTATCACGCCCCACGGGGCGCGCTTCTTCCGCCGCTCCTCCTCTTCGGCCAGCTCGGACGCAGACATTTGCAATCCCCTCTCGACGCGGCCGTCGCCGCGTCCGTCGCGCATATGAGAACGCTAAGTGCAGCACGCCCGGCGGGCGACGGGGCAAAGGCGAACGGGTGGTGGAGTACGCCCTTCGTGAGCCATCCGAGTTGCCGAGGCCAGGAATTTTCTGACGGTCCGTGACCTGCGGCAATATCCGATTGTGTGGAATTCTCTCGGCGTGTCTTCTCACCAGGACGGACCATTCTCGAAATGCGGCCCTGTGCACGGCATCTGAGGGTCTGTCTGGGAGGCGTTTTCTCGCCGATCGACCGGGGACGGTTCCCGGGGCGCCTTCCGCGGAGGATCACATGCGTACTTCTCGTGCCCTGGCGGTCAGTGCCGCCGCGGTCGCCGCGGTGGGGCTCGCCGCGCCGATGGCCGCGGCGTGGAACAACCCGAGCAACATCGTCGCGATGCCCAGCGTCATCGCCAGCGGCGGTCAACTGACCGTGACCGTCGACGGCTGCCCCACCGGCGGCACCATGACCTCGCCCGCCTTCCGGCAGGCGACCCTCTCCCGGATCACCGGCAGCAACGAGACATCGAGCGGGACGGCGACCATCGACCGGAACGCGCGCCCCGGCTCGTACGACATCTCGGTCAACTGCAACGGGACGGGCACCCTGACCCGTCCCGCGGCCTTCACCGTCATCGGCGGTGTCCGGGGTGGTCTCGGCGGCAGCAGCTCCAGTGGTGCCACGCCCACCGACATGGCGATCGGTGGCGGGCTTGTGGCCGCCGCCGCCGTCGGTGGCGGGGTGTTCTGGATGCGGCGCCGGTCCGAGAAGAGGATCTGACCGGCACTCCGTAACGGAGACTTCGGAAACCGCACGTGACAGCCCTTCGCCCCGGACCCTCTCTCGAGGGTCCGGGGCGAAGGGCTGTGCGGTGCCGTGCCGTCAGGAGTCGTCGGTCGCGCCACGGCGGCGCGACATGTGCCATGCCGCGCCGATGGAACCCGCGATGAGCGCGGCCCCCAGACCGATCTCCTTGAGGTCGAAGCCGCCGACGGTGCCGCCGACACCGGCCCTGACGCCCCGCTGTACGGGGACGGGGTAGTCCGTCTGGTTGGGGGTCCGGCCGGTGGCGATGGTGAGATCCGTGTGACCGCTCACGCCGTCACACGTGAAGGTGACCTCGTACACGGCGCCCGGTTTGGCGTCCCAGTCGACCATCGCCGTGGCCGAGGACTGACCCTTCGGGATGTTGACGGTGTCGAAGACACCCGAGGTGACCGTGGCGCGTCCCTGGCAGCCCCCGTCTCTCTTGAGCAGCAGTGAGACCTGGCCGCCGGCGGCGATGGTCGACGGCTGCACGCTGAAGCCGAACGGGGTGATGTTGTTGTTCTCGTCGCCGGCGAAGGCGGCGGGTGCGGCGAAGGTCAGGGCAGTCACGCCCAGCAGAGCGGCCGAAGCGACGCGTATCGCGCGCATGGTGAGCCTCCAGGTCCCCGAGGAGCCTTGCTGCGGACCTTTTCCGCTTGCGCCAGAAATGCACCTCGATGATCGAAACGCTAGGAAAGGGTGAGCGTGGGCGCGATCGCAGTCGCGCGAATGGGGCAACCGTGTGGGCCGCACAGGGGACGGAGTGCGTGCAGTCGGGGGACGGGCGCGGCGTGGCATCCGTCCCCCGGCCGGGGAGCACTGTCCCGGAGCGCCTGTTGAGGGTCCGTCAACCGGGAAGGTTCGGGAACAGCGCCGTGAACGGTTCCGCCGAGGCCGTGATCCCCCTGCTGTAGGGCGCGTCGAAGTCCCAGATCAGGAAGAGCAGGAAGGCGATCAGCGAGGAGAAGAGCCCGGCGAGGATCAGCTCACGCGTGGTGCGCCGGATCTGCAGCGCGAAGACCATCCCCACGGTGACCACGCCCCCGCTGATCAGACCGAACCACACCACGCCCGGCATGGTCGCCCCGGTCGAGTCGGCGCGGGAGCTCCGCGCGGCGGCGGCCACGGTGACCTGGTCGACGAGGGGCTGGTACGCCTGGGCCTCGAAGTCCGTCTTCGGCTCGTAGTCGGTGACGTCCCCGCGGATGCGCTCGAAGAGCCGGCCGCCCTTGACGGTCACCCGGCCCTGGTCCGACATGGTCTTCCACTCGGTGGTGACGACGTAGCCGACGTACGAGTCGATGTCGCCGCGGATCCGGTCCTGCACGTCGGGCGGGTAGACGCGGACCCGCTCCGAGATCTCGTGCAGGGCCTGGGCCTCCGTCTGCACATGGTCCTGTGCGACGCCGCGGGCCTCCCAGACTCCGGCGATGGCCAGGCCGAGGACGATGGCGTAGACCACGCCGATCATCATCGTCATGTACTCGATCACGTCCGGGGTCTCGGACGGATCCTCGTCCTCGCGGGCCGTGCGATGACGTACGAGGGCCACGATGAGGACGACGACACACGCCGCCCCCATCGCGAGGGCGAGAACAAGCCATTCCGACAAAGATGCCTCCAGAGTCAGCGCGGGCGCAGCGCCGCGACGGCGAGCACCGCGGGCGCGGTGATCAGCAGGGTGAGCGAGACCAGGGACGGTCCACCGCGGGGCGGATGCCGCCGCGCCTGGGCGTGGTACGCCGGATAACTCACCGGGGACGGCGACGGCTTGGGGCGCGCACTCGGAGTGGGCGTCGGCGTCGGCTTGGGTGTGGGAGTCGGCGGTGGCGCGGGCACCGGCCTGGGTGGCGGCGCGACGGGCCGTGGCGCCGGTGCCGGCGGAGGCGGGGACGGGGGAGGCGGCGGAGGTGGTGGTTCCGGCGCGGGTGTGGGTGTTGGCGTGGGTGTGAGGGTGGGTTTGGGCGGCGGCGGGGGCTTGGGGGTCGGCGTCGGCTTCGGGGTGGGCTGCGGCGGGGGAGGTGTCGGGCTCGGGCTGCAGTAGCCGTCGCCGGCGACCGCCACCGCGTCGTTGCCGTCCGGGCCGACGGAGGCGTACGCGCAGGCGTCGGCGACCGCCGGGCCGACCGAGGCCCCGCCGAGGATCCAGGTCAGTGTCAGCAGCGCGAATACCCGTATGACGAGCGCGGATCGGGTCCGCTTGGGTCCATGCACGACGGCGATCATCGGTCGTGTTGCGCCCGCGTACGCGGGAGTGGCCGGGGGTTACCCCGAACGGAGGATGTCCACGGCCGGGTGGTTTGACGGGCTGAGCGGGAAACACCCCCGGAGGCGAACGGGCGTGCGATCCGCGTGGAGGCCCTCGGGTCACAGGGTTCGGAAAGATTTTTGCGAGGCGGTTGAACACTCCCACCACTCCCGCCCGTACCTATGGCCATGCGCGGCGCAGTGGAGCGCTGCAACATCTTTGCCAACAGCGGGAGTTACCAAAATGAAGACCTCCTGGCGGAGCGCCTCACTCGTAGCGACAGCTGCGGCCATGCTGGCGCTCACGACGGCGTGCGGTCAGGAACAGGGCACCTCGACCGTGGGCCAGAACGTGGGCGCCACCGCGGCCGCGGGCGATTACGGACTGAGCAGTCCCAGCCCTGCCGAGGTCGGTGCCCAGGCCGCGACCCAGGCGAAGTCCGCAGGTGCGCTGGCCGTTGCGAAGGACGCGAAGCTCGGCGAGGTCATCACCGACAGTGGCGGCCTCACCCTTTACCGCTTCGACAAGGACACGGCCGAACCGCCGAAGTCGACCTGTGAGGGCGACTGCGCCACGGCCTGGCCGCCGGTTCCCGCCGACGGGGCCACGGCCGCCACCGGTGTGGACGCGGCGCTTCTCGGCGAGGTCACGCGGCCTGACGGCACCAAGCAACTGACCGTGGGCGGCTGGCCGATGTACCGGTACGCGAAGGACACGAAGGCCGGTGACACCCTCGGCCAGGGTGTGGGCGGCACTTGGTTCGCATCGTCCCCTGCGGGCAAGAAGGCGACCCTTGCCGACCTGCCCGGCCTGTCGACCCGCAAGGACGCGAAGCTCGGCGAGATCGTCGTCGACAAGAACGGCATGACGGTCTACCGCTTCACCAAGGACACGGCCTGGCCCGACTCGATCTCGGCCTGCACCGGCGCCTGCCTGGAGAAGTGGCCGGCGGTCGCGCCGGTCGAGGAGGCCGACATCAAGGGCCTCAACATCGACTCGGACGGCCTGATGCCCTTCACCCGGGGCGACGGCATCAAGCAGATGGCCCTCGACTGCTGGCCGATCTACACCTTCACCGGTGACGAGGCCCCCGGAGACACCAACGGCCAGGGTGTGGGCGGCACTTGGTACGCCGTCTCGCCCGAAGGAAAGCTGGTCGGCGCGCCGAAGCAGTAGACAGATCACCTCCCCAGGGTTGATCGCCTCACCAGGACGGCATCGGAACGCGGAAGGGAGTGGACACAGACAGGCCAGAGTGCCGGACGAACGAAAAAGCGCGCGCGACCCAGGTCCGCTCCCTCCGCACCGCACGGGGGGAGCGGGCCCCTTGGCGTACCCGGGCGGGGGAATCCTCGGCAACTCTTCGTAACCTCCGGGAACTTTTTGCAATGCTTCGGATCGATTTCCCGGTTACACCGGACGGCGTTGTTCCAAGGCCGTTCACAGCGGGCCAATTCGGCACTTGCCGGAGGCAGTGACCGGGAACGGACGGTCAATTTCCGTTTTGGCTCGCTCCTTTGGCGGGCGATCAGTAGCCTCAGCTCGAACACCGGATCGCCTACGCCGTCGACTACGCCTTGGAGAGATAGATGGAGCGTCCCGCCTGGGCCCCTCGGAGCATTGACATCTCAGTGCCGAGCGTGTCCCGGATCTACGACTACTACCTGGGCGGTTCGCACAACTTCGAGGTCGACAGGGAAGCGGCCCGCAAGGCCATGGAGTTCATGCCGGGACTTCCCAAGATCATGCAGGCGAACCGGGCGTTCATGCGCCGCGCGGTGCGCTTCGCGGCCGACGAGGGCATCACCCAGTTCCTCGACATCGGTTCAGGCATCCCGACCTTCGGCAACGTCCATGAGATCGCCCAGGCGTCCAGACCCGGCGCGCACGTCGTGTACGTCGACAACGATCCCGTGGCAGTCGCGCACAGCCAGGCCGTCCTGGAGGGCAACGAGGACGCCGACGTCCTCGCCGCCGACCTGCTCAAGCCCCGGGAGATCCTGGCGAGTTCCCAGGTTCAGCGTCTGATCGACCTGAACCGGCCGGTCGCCCTGCTGCTCGTTGCCATACTTCACTTCGTGGAGGACGCGGACGACCCGTACGAGGCGGTGGCCGAGCTGCGCGACGCGCTCGCGCCGGGCAGCCTGTTCGTCGTCACGCACGCCTCGTACGAGGGAATCCCGCTTCCTCGGGAACAGGCCGAGGGCACGGTCGACGTGTACAAGAACATCCGCAACCCGCTGATCATGCGCTCGCGCGAGGACATCGCGCGGTTCTTCGAGGGGTACGACATGGTGGAACCGGGACTGGTGCCGATGCCGGACTGGCGGCCCGACACGGCACGCGAGGACGAGGATCCGTTCTCCTTCTCCGGGTTCGCCGGCGTGGGGCGCACGGCGTGACCGCCGAGCCGGACGGGCCGGAGGACAGACTCCGCAGGTTCGCGACGATCTGGAGCCGGGCGGTCTTTCCGGTCACCTCCACGTCGCTGACCAGGCCGGAGTTCGAGGCACAACTGATGCCGCTCGCACGGCGGTTGAGCGACGCGCTGCTCGCGAGGACCTTCGAGGCCGCCGAGGGCCAGGCGGTCGGCGCCGCGCTCATCGACGCGCACTGCACCGACCCGGAGGCGCTCAGCCGCACCCTCGACTGCGTCGACGCCTATCTGGTCCTCTACTGCGGCGAGGACGGGCCCCAGGAGGCGCTGCGGACCCGCTCGGCGCGGCTGCAGCACGCCATGGCCGCCGGGTTCGCACAGGCGCTGCGGGAGCGGACGCTGGCCGAGCAGGAGGCCATCTCCCGGGCCGCCATGAGCGCGCGCAGTCTGGTGGCTGAGGCGCTGCACGCGAGCGAGGCCCGCTTCCGCGCGGTGTTCGAGGGCGCGGCCATAGGAATCGGCATCGCCGACCTCGAGGGCAACATCCTTCAGGTCAACGGAGCCTTGATGCGTATGTTCGGCGGCTCCGAGCAGTCGATGCGCGGCCGCAAGGTTACGGAGTGGACGCACCCCGACGACGCTCCGCAAGTATGGCCGCTGTACGAGGAGTTGGTACGCGGCGAGCGCGAGCACTACCACGTCGAAAAAGCCTTCTACCGTCCCGACGGTACCGCCCTGTGGACCAACCTGACGGTCTCCCTGCTGCGTGACGCGGACGGCCGGCCGCAGTACCAGCTCGCGCTCATGGAGGACACCACCGAGCGGCGGCTGCTCAATCTGCGGCTGCGCTACGAGGCCACGCACGACGCGCTCACCGGACTGCCCAACCGGACCCTGTTCTTCGAGCGCCTGGAGAAGGCGCTGTCCGCCGGCGAGGGGCAGCGCTTCGGGCTCTGCTATCTCGACCTCGACGGCTTCAAGACCATCAACGACAGCCTCGGGCACGCGGCCGGCGACCGGCTGCTCGTCGAGGTCGCCGACCGCCTGCAGTCCTGCGCGACGGCTCCCGGCGAGATGGTCGCCCGCCTCGGCGGCGACGAGTTCGTGGCGCTGACCACCGGCACCGACACCGAGCGCGAGGTCGACGAACTCGCCGGACGCATCATGAACGCGCTGGTCACCCCGATCAGCATCGACGGGCGTGACCTGACCGTGCGCGGCAGCATCGGCGTCGTCGAAGGTCCCGCCGGAGAACGCGGCCCCGCGGAGGTGCTGCGCAGCGCGGACATCACCATGTACCGGGCCAAGTCCGCGGGCGGCAACCGCTTCGAGCTCGCCGACCCCGAGGCCGACGCGCGTGCCATCACCCGGCACGGGCTCACCACGGCGCTCCCGGCCGCACTGGACCGGGGCGAGTTCTTCATCGAGTACCAGCCCCTCGTCCACCTCGGCGACGGCAGCGTGCGCGGCGCCGAGGCGCTGGTGCGCTGGCTGCACCCGCAGCACGGCGTCCTCGGCCCCGACCGGTTCATCCCGCTCGCCGAGCACACCGGACTGATCGTGCCGCTCGGCCGCTGGGTCCTGGAGCAGTCGGTCCGTCAGGCCCGCCTCTGGCAGGAACGACACGCCGACGCGGGGCCACTGCGCATCAACGTCAACCTGTCGCCGTGCCAGCTGACCCACCCGGGCCTCGTCCAGGACACGGTCGACATCCTGGAGCGGTCCGGGCTCGACCCGGACGCGCTGTGCCTTGAGGTCACCGAGTCCGCGCTGATCGGCGCAGACGACGACCTCCTCAAGCCGCTGCGCCGCCTCGCCGAGATGGGTGTGGACATCGCCCTCGACGACTTCGGCACGGGCTACTCCAACCTCGCCAACCTGCGCCGTCTCCCGGTCAGCATCCTCAAGCTCGACCGGTCCTTCACCCAGAGCATGCAGCAGTTCCCCGCGGACCCGGTCGACCTGAAGATCGTCGAGGGCATCGTCACCCTCGCCCACAGCCTCAACCTCGCGGTGACGGTCGAGGGCGTGGAGACCGGCGCGCAGGCCGAGCAGCTGCGGATACTGGGCTGCGACACCGCCCAGGGCTGGTACTACGCCCGCCCGGGCCCGCCGGAGCGGCTGCACGACCTGGCGTTGGTGGACGCGGTCGGCTGAGCGCTCGCACGCGGCGCGGCCTCCCGGAAGGGAGGCCCGCCGGACCGTGCCGGACTTCGTCACCCGCCCGGCGGACGGGGCGCCCGCCGCCGGGGCACCTCGCGCTCCCGGCCCTTTGTGTGTCTCACTGGTGGAACGCACCTCTCTCAGATGGAGCCGTGGACCGGATGAGCACTGAACTTCAGGGCAGGACCGCCGTCGTCACCGGAGCCAGCAAGGGCATCGGTTTCGCGATCACCGAGGCGCTGGTCGAAGCGGGCGCGACGGTGATAGCCGGCTCCCGCGGCACGACCCCGGCTCTCGACGCGCTGGTCGACAAGGGACACGTCACCTGGGTGCCGGTCGACCTCGCCGATCCTGCTGCCGCGGGGCGGCTGGTCGAGGCGGCGGGCGGGCGGATCGACATCCTGGTCAACAACGTGGGTACGGCCCCCGCCCGCACCGGCGGCTTCCTGTCGGTGACCGACGAGGAGTGGCGGCGCACCGTCGATCTGAACCTGCTCGCGGCCGTACGGGTCACCCGTGCGGCGCTGCCGTCGATGCTGGCCGCCGGGCACGGCTCGGTCGTGACGATCGCCTCGGTCAACGCGACCCTGCCCGACCCCCTGGTCATCGACTACAGCGCGGGCAAGGCCGCCTTGGTGGCGTTCTCCAAGGCCTTGTCCAAGGAGGTCGGCCCGAAGGGCATCCGGGTCAACACCGTGAGCCCGGGCCCGGTGGAGACCGAGTTGTGGCTCGGCGGCGGGGGAGTGGCGGCGTCGGTCTCGGCCGCCGCCGGGATCACCGCCGCCGACGTGGTCGCCCAGGCCTCCGACGCGACCGTCACCGGCCGCTTCTCCAAGCCCGCCGAGATCGCCGACCTGGTGCTCTTCCTCGCCGGGGACCGCGCGAGCAACATCACGGGCAGCGACTTCATCATCGACGGCGGCCTCATCCCCACCTGGTGAAAGGGCCCCGCAAGGGGCGCGGGGAACTGCGCGACCAGCCACAAACGACCCGCAGTCCCGCACGGCGCCAAAGAGAACGGCGCTACCGGGGACGCCGCACCCAGCGGAGCGTCACCGTTCCAGCAACATCCGCTGGAGCTCCCGTGCCGCCCGAGGCGGAGCCACATCGCTGCGGTGTGCCAGGGCGATAGTCCGATGGAGTCCGGGCCGCGCCAGCGGAGTCACCCGCAGCCCGCGCCCGGACCGGGTGGCGACCATGCGCGGTACGACGGCGACACCGAGCCCCGCCCGGACGAAGCCGAGGACCGCGTCCATCTCGCCTCCCTCGACGGCGAAGTCGGGCTCGAAACCCTCGGCGCGGCACGCGGCGACCGTCAGTTCGCGCAGGTCGTAGCCGTGCCGGAACATCACCAGGCGCTCGCTCTCCAGATCGGAGATCCGGACGTTGCGGCGGCCCCCTCCGGGTGCGGACGCGTCCGGTGACGACACCACCACCAGGTCCTCACGCAGTACCTCCACCGTGGTCAGCGCGGGGGACGGCGTGGGCAGGGGCAGGACGACCAGGGCGAGGTCGAGGGCGCCGCGGGCGAGCTCCCGTACGAGGTCGTGGGAACCGCCCTCCTCGATCAGCAGCCGGATGCCCGGATAGCGGTCGTGGAAGGCGCGCAGCACGTCCGGGAGCAGGCCCGTGCACAGGCTCGGGGTCGCGCCGAGACGGACCCGGCCACTGCGCAGCTGGGCCAGCTCCTGCACCTCCTGCCGGGCCGTGTCCGCGTCGGCGAGGATGCGCCGGGCCAGCGGGAGGAGTGCCTCCCCGGCGTCCGTAAGTGTGATGTTGCCGCGCGCCCGCAGGAACAGGTCCGCCCCCAACTCCCGCTCCAGCGCCTTGATCTGCTGGGAGAGCGACGGCTGCGCGACATGGACCAGGTCGGCGGCCCGGGTGAAGTGCCGGGTCTCGGCGACCGCCACGAAGTACTGGAGCTGTTGGAAGTGCACAGCAGCCACGATAGGTCATGCCTATGGAATCGAGCCGGACCATGTCTTGGACCGATCGGCCTCTCGGGCCCTAGCGTGCTGTTCCATGGCTCTGGCAACGCGGACGGACCGAAAACCGTCCTTGACGCGCACCGTGTGGGACTCGTCCGTCGGCAAGAAGACCGTGATGGCCGTCAGCGGCCTGATCATGCTGCTCTACCTGGTCGTCCATATGCTCGGCAACCTGAAGATCTTCTTCGGTCCTGGCGAGTTCAACCACTACGCGCACTGGCTCCGCACCCTCGGTGAGCCCTTCCTGCACTACGAGTGGGCGCTGTGGATCATCCGCGTCGTCCTCGTCGTGGCCGTCGTCGCGCACGCCACCGCCGCCTACCAGCTGAGCCGCCGCGACATCAGGGCGCGCCCCAGCAAGTACGTGCACAAGAAGGCACGGGCCAGCTATGCCACCCGCACCATGCGCTGGGGCGGGATCATCCTCGGCCTGTTCATCGTCTGGCACATCCTCGACCTGACGACCGGCACCGTGCACCCGGACGGCTTCCAGTCCGGACACCCGTACCAGAACGTCATCGACACCTTCTCGACCTGGTACGGCGACACCATCTACATCGTCGCGATGCTCGCGCTCGGCCTGCACATCCGGCACGGCTTCTGGAGCGCCGCACAGACGCTGGGCGCCGGCAGCCGCTCCCGCGACCGCGCCCTCAAGACCATCGCCAACGCCCTCGCGCTGGTGCTGACGGCGGGCTTCCTCGCCGTACCCGTCGGCGTCATGACCGGATTGGTGAGCTGACCATGACCTCCTACGCAGACTTCACGACCGGTGAGCCGGTCGTCGACGGCAAGGCCCCGCAGGGCCCGGTCAACGAACGCTGGGACACCCGCCGTTTCGAGGCCAAGCTCGTCAACCCCGCCAACCGCCGCAAGCACACGGTGATCGTCGTCGGCACCGGCCTCGCGGGCGGCTCCGCCGGCGCCACACTCGCCGAACAGGGCTACCACGTCGTGCAGTTCTGCTACCAGGACTCGCCCCGCCGCGCCCACTCGATCGCCGCGCAGGGCGGCATCAACGCCGCGAAGAACTACCGCAACGACGGCGACTCCGTCCACCGGCTCTTCTACGACACCGTCAAGGGCGGGGACTTCAGGGCGCGGGAGTCCAACGTCCACCGCCTCGCGCAGATCTCGGTCGAGATCATCGACCAGTGCGTCGCGCAGGGTGTGCCCTTCGCACGTGAGTACGGCGGCCTCCTCGACACCCGTTCCTTCGGCGGCGTCCAGGTGTCCCGGACCTTCTACGCCCGCGGCCAGACGGGCCAGCAGCTGCTTCTCGGCGCCTACCAGGCGCTGTCGCGGCAGATCGCCGCCGGCAACATCGAGATGCACGCGCGGACCGAGATGCTCGACGTGATCGTCGTCGACGGGCGGGCACGCGGAATCGTCGCCCGCGATCTGATCACGGGCAAGATCGACACGTACTACGCGGACGCCGTCGTGCTCGCGAGCGGTGGCTACGGCAACGTCTTCTACCTCTCCACGAACGCCATGAACTCCAACGCGACCGCGATCTGGCGGGCGCACCGGCGCGGCGCCTACTTCGCAAACCCCTGCTTCACCCAGATCCACCCCACCTGCATCCCGCGCACCGGCGAACACCAGTCGAAGCTCACCCTGATGAGCGAGTCGCTGCGCAACGACGGACGGATCTGGGTCCCGAGGGCGCAGGGCGACACCCGTCCCGCGAACGAGATCCCCGAGGACGAGCGCGACTACTACCTGGAGCGCATCTACCCCGCCTTCGGCAACCTCGTGCCCCGCGACATCGCCTCCCGGGCCGCCAAGAACGTCTGCGACGAAGGCCGCGGTGTCGGCCCCGGCGGCCAGGGCGTCTACCTCGACTTCGCCGACGCCATCCAGCGGATGGGCAAGGCCAAGGTCGAGGAGAAGTACGGCAACCTCTTCGACATGTACGCCCGGATCACCGCCGAGGACCCGTACACCGTGCCGATGCGGATCTACCCCGCCGTGCACTACACGATGGGCGGACTCTGGGTCGACTACGACCTCCAGACCACGATCCCCGGCCTGTTCGCGATCGGCGAGGCCAACTTCTCCGACCACGGCGCGAACCGGCTGGGCGCCTCGGCCCTGATGCAGGGCCTCGCCGACGGCTACTTCGTACTCCCCTCGACGATCAACGACTACCTCGCCCGCAACCCGCACCACGAGCAGGTCACCGACGAACACCCCGAGGTTCAGGAGGTGCTGGCCGAGACCGAGGACCGGCTGCGGCTGCTCCTCGCCGTCGACGGCGACCGCACCCCCGACTCCTTCCACCGCGAACTCGGCGAACTCATGTGGGAGTTCTGCGGCATGGCCCGCACGGAGACCGGGCTGCGCAAGGCACTTGAGCGCATCCCGCAGATCCGCGAGGAGTTCTGGCGGCGCATCAAGGTCCCCGGCACCGGCGAGGAGTTCAACCAGTCACTGGAGAAGGCCAACCGGATCATCGACTACATCGAGCTCGCCGAGCTCATGTGCCTCGACGCGCTGAACCGGAGCGAGTCCTGCGGCGGGCACTTCCGTGAGGAGTCCCAGACGCCGGAAGGCGAAGCGGCCCGCAAGGACGAGGAGTTCTCGTACGCGGCCGCCTGGGAGTTCACGGCCACCGGCGACGCGCCCGTCCTGCACAAGGAAGACCTGGTCTTCGAGTACGTCCACCCCACTCAGCGGAGCTACGCATGAAGCTCACCCTGCGCGTCTGGCGGCAGCGCAACGCCGACGCCGACGGAGCGATGTCCACCTACGAAGTGGACGACATCTCGGCCGACATGTCCTTCCTGGAGATGCTCGACACCCTCAACGAGGAACTCATCCTCAAGGGCGAGGACCCCGTCGCCTTCGACCACGACTGCCGCGAGGGCATCTGCGGCGCCTGCTCGCTCGTCATCAACGGCGACGCACACGGCCCCGAGCGCACGACCTCCTGCCAGTTGCACATGCGGTCCTTCCAGGACGGCGACACCATCGACGTCGAACCGTGGCGGGCTTCGGCGTTCCCGGTCGTGAAGGACCTCGTCGTCGACCGGTCGGCCTTCGACCGGATCATCCAGGCAGGCGGCTACATCACCGCCCCGACCGGCGCCGCACCCGAGGCCCACGCGACGGCCGTGCCCAAGCCGGACGCCGACTTCGCCTTCGAACACGCCGAGTGCATCGGCTGCGGCGCCTGCGTCGCGGCCTGCCCCAACGGCGCCGCGATGCTGTTCACATCGGCGAAGATCAACCACCTCAACGTCCTGCCGCAGGGCGCGCCCGAGCGCGAGACCCGGGTCCTCGACATGGTGGCGCAGATGGACGACGAGGGCTTCGGCGGCTGCACCCTCGCCGGAGAGTGCGCGACCGCCTGCCCGAAGGGGATCCCGCTGGTATCCATCACCAGCATGAACAAGGAGTGGCTGCGCGCGACCCGGAAGTCGGGCAAGCGGTAGCCGTAGGACGTTCGCCGTCAATGTGCGGACGGGCGGGACCGGGGGTGGTGCTCAGCCCCGGTCCCGTCTCGCAACTCCGGAGCGACGGATTCCGCAGAAGGAATCGTTCCGGCCGTCCCCTGGCATTCAGCATCCTCACATCCTGGCTCTCGGCACAGGTCACGCGTACGCCAACCGGCGTCGGAAGAACAGGAGCGCGCAGGCCGAACAGATCCGGCCTGCCACCGCTCCGCCGAACCGGCCCGTGACCAGGAGAGTGCCATGAACGGCGTTTCCACCCTCGACAGCCCCCCACTGTCGACCGCCCCCACCCGCTACACCGTGACCCTCGCCCGCGACGAGGACGACGTCCGCGCCGCGCAGCGGCTGCGCCACGACGTGTTCGCGGGAGAGATGGGCGCCCTGCTGACCACCCCCCAGCCGGGTCTCGACATCGACGCCTTCGACGCCTACTGCGATCACCTCATGGTCCGCGACACGGAGACCGGTCAGGTCGTCGGAACCTACCGGCTGCTGCCGCCCGAGCGGGCCGCGGTCGCCGGACGCCTGTACTCGGAGAACGAGTTCGACCTCGGCCCGCTGGCCGCGATCCGCTCCGGACTCGTCGAGGTCGGCCGCTCCTGCGTGCACCCCGACCACCGCGACGGCGCCGTCATCGGACTCATCTGGGCCGGGATAGCCCGCTACATGGTCGAGGGCGGCCACGAGTGGCTGGCCGGCTGCTGCTCCATCCCGCTCGCCGACGGAGGCGCGCTCGCCGCGGGCACCTGGGACCGGGTCCAGGCCAAGCACCTGGCGCCCGAGGAGTTCCGCGTACGGCCTCTGCTGCCCTGGAGCGCGGAAGGCATCGCCCGGCCCGCGCGCACCGAGCTCCCCCCGCTGCTGCGCGGCTATCTGCGGCTCGGTGCCTGGGTGTGCGCGGAGCCCGCGCACGACGCCGACTTCGGCGTCGCCGACCTGTACGTGCTGCTGTCCATGCGCAACGTCAACCCGCGCTACCTCCGGCACTTCCTCTCGCTCGTACCGGCCTGATGAACGCCTCCCGCACTGGCGTCATAGGCGCCACTCGCAACGGGGTCATCCGCGCGTCCCGGGTGGGCGTGATACTGCGCCCTCGCCGCGACACGACGGCGCTCGTCAACCCGGGTGTCGCCACGGCGGCCTTCCCGGCCACGACCACTAAGGTGCCGTCGCCGCGCCGGGCCGGCGTGCGGCCGGTCGCGTTCCGGCCCGTCCAGACGCCCAGCAGCGCCTGGCTGCCCAGCGCCCCGTGCACCCCGCGCCTCTGCCTGGAGTCCACGGGGTCGATGGCCGGCGTGCCGCGCGCGCTGCTGCGGCTGGCCACCCTCCTGTCCGTGCTCACCTTCGGGATCGTGCTGATCCCCGTCGTCGGACGGATCCCGGCCGCGCCGCGCGACCGGCTCATCAGGACCTGGTGCCGGACCATCGTGCGGGCCGCGGGCGTGCGCCTGAGGATCACCGGTGACACCCCGCCCGCCGGCGGCCTGCTGGTGGTCGCCAACCACATCTCCTGGATGGACATCCCGCTGCTCGCCGCCGTCCGACCCGGGCGGATGATCGCCAAGGCCGAGATCCGGCAGTGGCCCGTGGCGGGCGCGCTGACCGCGAGCAGCGGCGCGCTGTTCATCGAGCGCGACCGGCTGAGCGCGCTGCCGCGGACGGTCGAGCGGATCGCGGACACCCTCCGCGAAGGGTCCACGATGGTGGTGTTCCCCGAGGGCAGCACCTGGTGCGGCCGGGCACAGGGGTACTTCCGCCGGGCCGTCTTCCAGGCCGCCCTCGACGCAGGCGTGCCGGTCCAGCCGGTACGCATCCACTACCGGCTGGACGGGGGAGCGGCGAGCACCGCGCCCGCCTTCGTCGGCAGCGATTCCCTGCTCACCTCGGTGTGGCGGGTCGTGTCGGCCCGCTCCCTGGTCGCGGAGCTGGACCTGCGGCCCGTACTCGCACCGGGCGACCACGCCGACCGCCGCGACCTGGCCCACGCCGCGCAAGGAGGGCTGCGGTCGCCGGGCCCGCACGCACACCCCTACGGGGCCTGAGGGAGCGCGCGGGCGAGATAGGGAGCCGTGGTGCTCCCCTCCGCCCGTGCCACCTCGGCCGGCGGCCCTGCCGCGACGATTCGGCCGCCCGCGTCACCACCGCCCGGACCCAGATCGATCACCCAGTCCGCGCCCGCGACCACCGCCATGTCGTGTTCGACGACCACGACGGTGTGGCCCGCGTCGACCAGACCGTGCAACTGGCGCAGCAGCACCTCGACATCGGCCGGGTGCAGCCCGGTCGTCGGCTCGTCGAGGAGATAGAGCGTGTGGCCACGGCGCACCCGCTGCAACTCGCTGGCCAGCTTGATCCGTTGAGCCTCCCCGCCGGACAACTCGGTGGCGGGCTGGCCCAGTCGCAGATAGCCGAGGCCGACGTCGAAGAGTGTGCTGAGGCTGCGCGCGACGCTTCGAGCGTCTCGGGGTTTTGACTTGCTCCTCGGGCTGAAGCCCGAGGATTCTGGCCTTCTCCTCCGTTGCTGTGCCGCTACGCGGCACGAGGTTCGGGCGGGAATCCATGGCTTCCTGTTTCATCGCGCTGTGCCGGGACGAGTCCTGGTCTTACCGGCGCTCCGCAGGCCGTAACCGCCAGTCCGGCGGCCGTGTGGATGTTGATCGCGGCGTTGTGGTCCCGGTCGTGGAGGGTGCCGCAGGCGGCGCAGGTCCACTCCCGGATGTGCAGGGGCTTGGGTCCGTCTTTGGTGCCGCAGACCGAGCAGGTCTGGGAGGTCGGTTCGTACCGGCCGATCTTGATCAGGGTACGGCCGTACCGTGCCGCTTTGTATTCGAGCATGGTCACGAACGTCGACCATCCGGCGTCGTGGACACTCTTGGCCAGCCGGGTGCGTGCTAGCGCCTTGACCGCCAGGTCCTCCACGCCGATCGCTTGGTTGTCGCGGATCAGTTGGGTGGAGAGGTGATGGTGGAACTCGTGCCGGGCGTCGGTGACCTTCGCATGGGCGCGGGCGACTTTGAGGCGGGCCTTCTCCCGGTTCTTCGATCCCTTCTGCTTGCGGGACAGTTCCCGCTGCGCCTTCTTCAGCTTCTTCTCCGCGCGGCGCAGAAACTTCGGGGAGTCGATCTTCGTGCCGTCGGAGAGAACTGCGAAATGGGTGAGGCCGAGGTCGATGCCGACGCTCTGGTCGGTGTCGGGCATCCGGGCAGCGTCGGCGGCAGGGTCGGTGTCGATGACGAAGCTGGCGAAGTACCGACCGGCCGCGTCCTTGATCACCGTGACCGAGGTGGGAGTGGTGGGCAGGGTCCGGGACCACTTGACCTTGACCTCGCCGATCTTCGGGAGCTTCAGCCGCCCACTCTCGGTGATCGACCAGCGGGCGTTGGCGGTGAACCGGATCGACTGACGGCTGTCCTTACGGGACTTGAAACGCGGTGCACCCATCTTCGGACCCTTGCGGGCGCCTTTAAGGGACCCGAAGAAGTTCCGGTAGGCGGCCTCGGCGTCCCGCAGGGACTGCTGGAGCACCACGGCGGAGACCTCACCCAGCCAGGACCGCGCATCGGTCTGCTTCGCCTCCGTGATCAGCTTCTTGGACAGTTCCCCTGCCGCGGGGAACGCCTCACCCGTCGTGCGGGCGTCCTCGCGAGCGCGCACCGCGTCGTTGAACACGACGCGGGCGCACCCGAACGCCCGTGCTAACGCGGTGCGTTGAGGGGTGTTCGGGTACAGGGCGAAGCTGTACCTGAGCTGCATGCGGGCGACGGTACTACGGTTGCTTTATGGGATGCATAGGGAACATGTGTACGGGCCGTCAGTGTGCTTTGCGATGAATGTTCACTTGGTCTTCGTGACCAAGTTCCGGCACAAGGTGCTCACCGATGTCCATCTGACGCGCAGAGCGGAAATCATGCGGGCGGTGTGAACCAGCAGTCACGGTGTTCACCGCCGCAGCCAGTGGGCACGCGTGGCCCGACCCCGCCGGACAGAAACCCGCGACGCTCCGCGTCGCCACCCTCACATTCGCTTCACCATCGGCCTGAAGGCCCGAGGCATTGCGAATGAAACCCGGTTGCGCCGCTGGGCCTCCGCGTAGATGGTCCCCAAGGCGAGCGAGGACGTGCCGGAGCCGGAGACGCCGGTGAACACCGCCAGAACGTCCCGTGGAACGCTGACACCCCGGGGATTGGGCTCAAGGGTGCCGCGAATGCGGACGTACAGGTCGTGGGGGCTGGCATGGGCCGGACTCCTGAGGGCTTGGGGAAGGGGCCCACGGTACAAGGCCACCGACCGCTTCCGCTGCTCTCACCTGCAGTGATCCGCCGCGTGGAGTGCTGAATCACACTCGGCCCGCGCCGTTTCTCACAGAGGCCGAATTCGACGCTGCGCGAGTGCTGCGGGGCAGGGACTATATGGGTCCAGACTGCGGAGCGTCACAGAGGGCCACCATCGCACCTCAGGGCGCCCTCTCGGGGGAGGGCGTTGTGGTGGGTGTGTCCATGCAGGAACGACGAGAACGCTACTTTCAGGCCATCTCCATTCACCCACCCACACCACAGGTGACGACGCCCGACAAGTCACAGGGTGAACGGGGTGGCAAAGCGAGTCATGCCACGCGTACGGAAGTGACCAGGCGACTGTCTGCGGCCGCGCACGCTCGCCCCGATCGACTGGAGCCGGTCAGGGCGGCATGGCGTCATCTGCGGACCTACGGATTCGGGGTCAATTCGGTGCGCACACTGCGGAACGACGAGCGGCCGCGGTGGCAGCAGCCGGAGTCGATCTGTCCGCCCCTGGGCGAACCCCTCGCACGATAGGCGATAGGCAAGGTGCTTCTGTCGCGAATACGCGTGGTGCCGTCATTCGGATTCGATCTCGGTCCCGTGCTCGCGCATTGCCTCGCGGCACGCAGACAGTGGCGCATTCGCCGTACGATGCTGGCCCTCGCCCTGGGCTGGATCGCCTACCGTTTTCCGCTCGGCTTCGGCGTGTGGGCGCTCACGGCTGCTCTTGCCCTTGCGGTCGCCCGACCCCCAGGACGGCACCCGTGGCGCTCTGCGCTGCGACGTCGTTGGGCGGGCCGGGCCTGGGTGGCGACGTTCCTCCTGCTCCTGCTTCCTGTGCTGGTGATAGTGCTCCGGCCCACGAGCCGGGTCAGCGCGGAGACCTTCCGGGCTGCCGAGTTCGCCACGCTCGCCTTCATGGCAGTGCGGATCGTGGACCGGCTCGTCGCGACCGTCTATGCCCTGGTCTGCGACCGTGACCGCCGCAATCCATGGACGGGGCCGCGGAATCGGAGTCGAATCGACGCGATCGAACGAGCACAAAAGGGCAACGCCCTCGCGTATGAGCTCTACGAGACAGGCTGGCGTTTTATCGGAGCGGGGAAGTCTCCGTGGGGCCGGTCAACGGTCAGCATCAAGCTGCGAGGCGCGAAGGACGAGGAGAGCGAAGAGGTCCGCAAGGAATTCGAGGCTTTCGACCCCGAGGAACTGCTCGCGGCGGTGAGGGAAGACCTGGAGGACTTGAGTCTCGGCGAGCCGCCCTTCAACCCCCTGCGCTGCGAGGTCGAGGAGGTACGGGGTGGGCCCGACCGGCGGTGGGCGCGCCTACCCAGGATTCCCGGTGGCGACAGCCCGAGCGACGAGCACGACCGGGGACGGGCACAGGGTGTGACCGCGTCCGGGCTGGAGGTCCGCCGGTACCTGTCCGCGCAGGTCTGCACCTGGTCGGGGCAACTGGTTGTCACGGTCCTGGCCTCGGCAGTGATCGAAGGTCAGGAGCTCCACTTCGTCGTGCGGCCGCACGTTCTCTCGCCCCTCTTCGAGGAGGTCGAGGAAGCCGTGGACCCGGAACGGCTCCGCCGGATCACCTCCTTCGTACAGATCCCGGTGCAGGCCCTGGGAGACCTCCTGGCTTTGGGGCTCGGTTGCTGGCGCCTCCTGCGGTGGTGGACACATGAACGTGAGGAGATGACAACCGACGAGCCGTTGACGAAGGTTCCGAAGAGGCCGATGCCCACGAGCCTGCGAGAGCGCTACTCACCCGTGTACACCAGCGACATGCACGTGTCCGAGGACGCGGTACGCCACGTCGAGATCATGCAGTCGCGCATGTTCGCCACGGTCGAGGATTTCCTGGAGGACAAGGGTGTCGACGTCACGGAATTCCAGCGCCAGGTGCAGAAGATCATGACGGTCATCCACGCTGGTGACAACAGCATCATCCAGGCTGTCACCGCGGGGCGGGACGTGCAGGACGTCCGGCAGGGAAAGGAGGATTCCCAGGACCGGCAGCCGAGTCGGCCGAGCGAGCGAGAGACGAGCGAGAAGGCAACGAGGAAGGGTGATACGGAATGACCCGTTTACGGCGCGAAGGCGGCTGGCGGAACAGGAAAGGCCGTGCGCAAGTATCGTCGGACGTGAGCACTGGCGACGGCAGCACCGTCCAGTCGATCAGTGCAGGAAGGGACGTCAGTCGCGTCAGCCAGTCGGCGTCTCCGCTCGTGGGCGATCAAGCGCTCAAGGAAGTGCGCGTGAGTCTCCGGCAGTTCCGGTCTGCCCTCGACCAACTCGAAGAGGGCGACGACCGTGACACTGGGGAGCGCGCCGTGGGGCGGATCGAGCGCGGTCTGGATGACCCCGCGGAACAGCGGGACACCATCGAGGGCGCGGCCGACACGATCGCGGTCATGGGCCGTTCCATAGGCGCTCTGGCCGGGGCGGCCACGGCAGTGCACCAAGCGGTGACGGCGCTTTGGTCCTGACCACCTCTCCCAGTAGTGCGCTAGGTGCTCGGAGACCCGGTCAGCCCCGCGACCCGGGCGAGCCTCCGGTAGGAGTCCAGGAGGGCGTCCCTGTCGTACGTACTGGTCGTGACCAGCACCTCCTGCGCGCCGGTCTCCTTGATCACCGTCTCCAGTTCATGGGCGACCTGCTCCTCGGTGCCCGCGATGTGCCCGGTCAGACCGGACTCGTAGAAACCCCGTTCCTTGGCGCTCATCGGGAGGCCCTCGACGCGCTCGGCCGGCGGCAGCGGGGGGAACGTGCCGTGGGTGCGGGAGTACGCCATCGACCAGGCCTCGGGGAGCAGCAGACGGTGGGCGTCCTCCGGGGTCGCGGCCACCGCGACCGTGCCGGAGATGACGACGTACGGCTCCCCGGCCCAGAGGGAAGGGCGGAACGTCTCGCGGTAGTGATCGATCCCGCGCCGCATCCTGTCCCGGTTCCGGAGGTCGCCGATGACCATGGGCAGACCGGCCCGCGCCGCGATCGTCGCGCCCTCGCCCATGGCGAGGATGAAAGGCGGCACGGTCAGGCCTTCGGAGGGGCGGGCGTGCGCCCCGGTCGACGACGTCCCGCGGAACCAGCCGAGCAGTTCGGCGAGCTGCGCCGCGAAATCATCGGCGTCGTCCTTGTCCCGGCCGAGCGCCTTGCGCACCCCGTCCGTGAAGCCGACGGAACGGCCGAGTCCCATGTCGATCCGGCCGGGGAACAAGGACTCCAGGACACCGAACTGCTCGGCCACGACCAGCGGTTGGTGGTTGGGCAGCATCACACCGCCGGTGCCGACCCGGATCGTACGGGTGGCGGCGGCGACCGCTGCGGCCAGCACGGTCGGCGCGGACCCGGCGACACCGGGGACGCCGTGGTGTTCCGACACCCAGACGCGGTGGTAGCCGAGCGCCTCCAGGTCCTGGGCCAGCCGTACGGTGTCGCGCAGGGCCTCGGGAGCGTCGTGGCCCTCGCGGGTACGGGAGCGGTCGAGCACGGAGAAGCGGACGGCTTCGGCGTGGGGCCCCGCTGAGGGGGCCTGCTGGCCCGGGCTCGGCATGGGTGCTCCGGTGGAGATCGGTCGCTGTCGTCTCCACCGTCAACCACGGATCTCCTCCGGTGCTTCCCCGGTCCCGCGGCGGTCAGGGCCGGGGCTCGGCCGCCAGGAGCTGCGTCGACGCCAGTTCCCGGTAGAGCTCGTCGTCGTCGACGAGGGAGTGGTGGGTGCCGATCGCGCGGACGTCGCCGTGTTCCAGGACCACGATCTGGTCGGCCTCGGTCACCGTGGACAGCCGGTGTGCGATCAGGAGGACCGTGCACTGTCCGGCGGTGCGGCCGATCAGCTCGCTCAGCGCCTGCTCGTTGCGGGCGTCGAGCTGGGCCGTCGCCTCGTCCAGCAGCAGCACCTGAGGGCGGCGCAGCAGGGCGCGGGCGATGGCGAGGCGCTGGCGCTCACCGCCGGACAGCGTGACGCCGCGCGGGCCCACCGCCGTGTCCAGGCCCATGGGCAGGCGGGCGACCAGGCCGTCGAGACGGGTGACCGCCAGGGCCTCGGCCAGCTGCTCGGCGGTGGCCGAGGGCGCGGCGTACAGCAGGTTCTCGCGGAGGGTGCCGGACATGACAGGGGAGTCCTGCTCGACGTACGCGATACGGCGTCGCACCTCGCCGCGCGGCAGGGTGGAGATGTCCTGGCCGCCGATCCTGATGGTGCCGGCGGTCGGCTCGTAGAAGCGCTGGAGGAGGGAGAAGAGGGTGGTCTTGCCCGCGCCTGACAGGCCGACGAGGGCGGTCTGGGTGCCGCCGGGGACGGTGAAGCTCACGCCCCGCAGGGCGGGGGCGCGGCCGGGGTAGGTGAACTCGACCTCGGTCAGCTCGATGTCCGGCGGTGGGCCGGAGACGGTGGCGGACGGGGAGTCGGTGTCCGGCGCCGGGCCGGAGGTGGTGGCGGCCGCGGAGCCGATGTACGGCGCAGGGCCGGAGCCGGTGAGGGCCGGCGAGTCGATGTCGTCCTCGACCGGCAGTCCGGCGGCTTCCTGGATCCTGCCCACCGCGCCCAGGCCCTGCTGCAGCTGGGCCGCGCCGCCGACGAGCTGGGAGACCGGTATCGCCAGGAAGAACACGTACAGCAGGAAGGCGATCAGCTCGGAGACCGACATGGTGCCGTTCGCCACGAAGGCGCCGCCGACGCCGAGCACCACGAGGAACGCGGTCTGGATGGAGGCGCCGCCGACCATGGCGATCAGGGCGCTGTATCGGGCGCCGACGAGTCCGGCCGCGTACGCCTCGTCGACCGCCTCCTCGGCGGCGCGCGTCTCGCGGCCCTCGGCGCCGTTGGCCTTGACCGTGCGGGCCGCGCCGAGGGTGCGGTCGAGGACGGCGCCGACCGCGCCGACGGACGTCTGGGAACGGGCCACCGCTGCCTTGATCCGGGGCAGGATCATCGTGATCACGATGCCCACCAGGACCAGGACCAGCATGGTGACGCCCAGCAGGCGTGCGTCCAGCGTCGCCATCATGATCAGGGTCCCGGCGAAGGTCAGTACGCCGTTGACGGTCATGATGAGGCCCTCGGTGGCCGCGCTCTTGAGCAGTGTGCTGTCGGACGTGACGCGGGCGATGAGGTCGCCGGGCGCCCGTTGGTCGAGTTCGGAGACCCGCAGCCGGATGAGCCGGTGCACCAGCCCTCTCCTGACCTGGCGGACCACTCGCTCCGAAGTCCTCTGCTGGAGCCAGGCGTTGACCCCGGTGAGCAGCGCGCCCGCCGCCAGGAACGCGGCGAGCAGTGCGACCGGTGCGCCCACATCGGCGCCCTTGTCGAGGCGGTCCAGGATCGTCTGGGCGAACTTCGGCTGGGCCAGGCCCGAGACGCTGGCCAGGAGGGTGAGGACGAGGGAGAGGAGCAACACCCGCCAGTGCGGCCTGGCATAACCGATCAGGGCGGCCAACGTGCCGGTGGGGGCGTCTGGTTCGGCAGCGGGCGTGATGGGCCGGTCAACGGGCGTGCCGGTGCTCATGCTGGGCCGGTCAACGGCCGTGCTGTTCTCGGTCATGCGCCTCGTACTCCGGTCACGGCCGACACGGCCGGCACTGTTTCGAGCCGGGTCGCCGCGGCCGCGCTGCCGCCCGCCGCCCGGAAGGACTCACCGATCGCCTCGGCGGCCTTGCGGTGACCGCCCGCCGGATCGAGCACGGCCTCGACCGCGGCACCGATCTTCGCCGCGTCGGCCCGCCCGAAGCGCAGCCGCACCCCGGCGCCCGCGTCGACGACCTGGCCAGCCACGATCGGCTGGTCGTCCCGGATGGGGGCGACGACGAGAGGGACGCCGTGCCACAGCGCCTCGCAGACGGTGTTGTGACCCGCGTGGCAGACGACGGCGTCCAGCTTTTCCAGCAGGGCGAGTTGAGGCACGTGCGGGCGTACAAGGATGTTCTCGGCGACCGGGCCTTCGACGACCCGGCCGGGATCGACGAGCACGGCGCGCACCCGGTCCGCCATCCCGGCGAGCGCCGCGACGGCCGTGTTGAGGAAGCGGGCTCCCGCGTCCGTGTTGGCGGTGCCCAGGCTGACGAGGACGGTGGGCAGCGCGGACGCGTCCAGCCAGTCCCACGGAAAGTCGTCGGGACGCGCCGGGCGGGCGGTCACGGACGGGCCCACCAGCCAGACCCGGTCCGGGAGTTCGGCCGGACCGAGCAGTGCGCGCGTGGTGTACGCCAGAACACCGTGCGGCGAAAAACGGGGATCGGCCTCGCCCACACCGCCCGCGATCCGTCCGCGCAGTTCCGCCAGCAGTCCATCCAGCCAGGCCGCGACCTTGGGCATGCCGGCCAGCGGATCGACCAGTTCGGCGGAGGTGGTGGCCGAGGTCACCCAGGTCCGGCCGAGGGACTCGGCGATCAGCGCGCCCGCCACCGCCTGCTGGTCGGTGACGACGACATCGGGATCGTACGCCTCGATCGCCGCGCGCACCCCGGGCGCCATCGCGTCCGCGAGCGGGATCAGGAAGCTCTCCCAGAGGAACTGGAAGGCGGCGGGTCCCTTGAGCTCGGCGGGCCGGGACGGCGCACCCTCGGGCAGCCCGCAGGGGAAGACGACGGCGTCCGCTCCCGCGAGGCTCCGGATGAGCTCGGGGTGGCCGGCCCAGGCGACGTCGTGCCCGCGGGCCGCCAGCGTCGCCGCGGTGCCCACCGCCGGGTTGACGTGCCCGACCAGCGGAGGCACCACGAACAGGAATCTGCCCATCTAGCGGGCCTCCCGCAGGGCGTGCGTCTCCTGGCCGAACAGCCAGTCGCGCACCAGGTCGTACGTCTCCTTGGTGGCCTCCACCATCAGGGAGTGACCCCGGTCGGGCAGCACGACCGCACGGCAGTCCGCCAGGGCGGCCTCCGTCGGGCCGGCCTGTGCGGCGAGTACCGACGCGCCGCCGTAGAGGGCGAAGACGGGGCAGCGGATCGCGGACAGGTCCTCGTCGATGAGCCGGCTCTGTGGGATCTCCTGGGCGACGGTGGTCTCGTCGAGCATCTTTCCGGCGGCCCGGAACGGCCGGGCATTGCGTTCGCCCGGGTTCTCCCGCAGCCACTCGGTGACCCGCTCGATCACCAGGTTGCCCTCCACCAGGCCCGCGTACATGCTCTCCTGCCAGGCCCGGGACGGCGGTTCGGCCTCGATGGCGACGACACTGGCGACCCGCTCGGGGTGGGCGGCGGCCATGGCGTACGCGACGGCGCCGCCGAAGGAGTTGCCGACCAGGTGCACCGGGCGGTCGACCGCCAGTGCGTCGAGCAGCTCGTCGAGGTCGGTGACGAAGTCCTCCATGAGGTAGCCGGTCGGCGGCCGGGAGGTCTTGCCGTGCCCGCGCAGGTCGTACATGACGACGTCCATGCCCTCCTCGGCGAGCCGCGGGGCCAGACTGAAGTAGTAGCTGGCGAGGCTGTCGATGAGCAGGCCGTGGATGAGGACGACGACGGGACGCGGCGCGTCACCGGTGTGGCCGAGGCGCTGGACGTGGACGTCGAGTCCGTTCACCCGGATCGTCGCCACGGTCAGCCCACCTCCGCGACGGCGAGCGAGCCCACCACGTAGCCGACGAGGTCGCCGACGGTCAGCGCGATGATCTCCTCGAGGCCGCGGTCGGCTATGAACGCGGCGAAGTTGACGCGCTCGCCGTAGAACTCGCGCAGCTGCGCCGAGAGCGTGACGAGGTCGATGCTCTCCAGCTCCAGGTCGTCGTGGAACGACGTCTCCAGGGTGATCTCGGAGTCGTCGAGCCCGTACTCCTCCAGGACGGTGCGCAGGATGGCCGAGATCTCCGCGAGTACGGTCGCCCCGTCCGGGGTCGATCGGGGTGCGGCGCCTTCGAGTGTCGACCGGGGTGCGGCGCCTTCGAGTTCAGTGGTCATCTTCGTTCTCCTGATCGTTGACGGCCGTCCAGGCCACGACGTACTCCTTGCCGGGGTGGCCGGACGGCTGGGGGGCGGTCAGCTCACAGTGCCGGACGCGGTACTCCTCGCCCGCGGCACGGACGGTCAGCAGGGTGCCATCGGCCGCGGTGATCTCGAACTGCTTGGGCTCGCCGCCGAGTCCGGTGCCGCGCGCCTTCGCGACGGCTTCCTTGGCGGCCCAGAACCGGGTGAACCAGAGCCTTTCGGCGGTGTCCCCCGTGAGTGCGCGGAGCAGTTCGCGCTCGCGCGGGGTGAGGGCGACGGCGAGTGTGCCCTCGGGGCGTTCGATGACTTCCTCGATGTCGATGCCGCAGGGCCCGTCGGTCCTGGCCATCGCCACGGCGGTCTCGCCGCGGTGGGCGAGGGAGACGTGCAGCGCGGGCAAGGTCCTGCCGTAGCCGCCGGTGACGAACGGGCGGCCCGCCGGGTCGTTGCCCACCCGAACCTCGGCGGGGAAGACCGGGCCCGCACCGCCGTCCCACATCAGATGCCGTACCGCGTCCTTGACCGCGATCCGCCCGAGCAGCCACTGCCGTCGGCCGCGGGGGGCATGCGCCGCGTACTGTTCGCGCTCCTCGCCCGCCAGGATGTTCCGCATGATGAGTTCACGGGTGGCCAGGTCGGGCCACTGCTCGTGGACCAGTGCCCAGCCGCCCGGCTGCATCAGGGACAGGGTGTGGAGTTCGGGCTCGCGGTCCGCCGCGCGGATACGCGGATTGCTGTCGAAGCGCCGGTCCTGCCAGCCGGTGAACTCCGCCCATACCCGCCCCCGGTGGACCAGTTGCATATCCGCTTCGAGCATGGCGTCGGTGACGGACGTGATCCTGATCAGGCATTCCAGCGGTTCGCCGGGGGATGGGTGCGGTCCGTGGAAGCGGATCTCCTTCATACCGACGGGGAACACGGTGGTACGGACCGGAAGGCTGGACATGATCCAGTAGCCGAGCAGCTGCCCCACGTTGTCGAGCAGCGCCCCCGGCGCCGGCGGGGTGACGAGGACGCCACGCACATGCCGGTCCCCGATCGCGGTCAGCTCGCTCACGCCCTGGAACCGCGGGCCGTGGAACATCCAGCGGCGGGCGTACAGCTCCGCCGCGGTCAGATCGGGCTTCCGCTCCTGTGCCGCGTGGAAGGTCCAGGGCGCAGCGGGATCGAACTGCCCGTGGTCAGGGGCGAGTTCGACGACGGCCCGCGCGTACGAGCCGAGCGAGGCGGTGACCCGGTCCGGGTGGTCCGGGCCCTCGGGAACGATCCGTACCGGGATCTCGACCGGCGGAGTGGCGGTGACCCACTGATGCAGCCGTACGTCGTGGACGGCCACCGCGCGCCGGCCGGGTGCGGCCCGCTCGGCGAAGTCCATGAGGTGGGCGATCACCGTGGTGCCAGGGACGACGGGCCAGCTGTCGGCCGGTTCGGCCTGGGCGGGCTGCTTGAAGAAGCAGTGGTCGAGGAGGTACGGCATGGCGTCGACGGAGACGTGGAGGGTGGATTCGAGGGGGCGGAGCGGACGAGGCTGGGAGTCCGGTTCGGCGGGGGTTCGCGAGGCGGTGATGCTTGGCGGGCCGGGGCGACGCTTGAGGCGGCTCGCCGTCACCACGTCCGAGGCGAGTGCGGTCGCGTCACGCAGCAGAGCGGACAACTCCGCTCCCAGTAGGCCCTGTTCGCCGAGTTCGGCCATACTCGGGCTCGCCTCCGGGCCGGGCGTCCGGTGCCGGGTCAGCGCGGCTCCCACCCGGCGGCGCGTCTCCGCGTCGAGGGACACCATCGCGCCCCCGAGATCCAGCTTGATCGGACGGCGCCGTCGCACAGGAGCCGCGGTCTCGGGCATGCCCAGCAGCGTCGCGAGCTCCGGCGACGCTCCGTCCGCCCACAACGCGCTTGCCACCCGGTGCAGTTGGGGAAGCCCCGCCCGATGAGGCGAGTGCGCGGGGACGACGAGGTGCTCGCGCCCGTGCAGTGTGTCGGCGATGAGCGAGCCGAGCTGTCCGGCGCCGAGCTGGACGAAGGCGCGGAAGCCCGCCGCGTACATGGTGTCGACCAGCGGCCGGAAGCGGACCGGTTCCAGCAGATGACGGGTGAACAGGGCGCGGATCGCAGCGGGTTCGGCCGGGTACGGCGCGACGGTCGTCGCGGACCACAGCGGCAGCCGCGCCGGATGCAGGGAGTAGGCCTCCGACGCCTTCCTGATCGGATCCAGATACGGCTCCAGCATCGGCGTGTGGAAGCCGGAGCGGAACGGCAGGATCTGCGAGATCACCGCCCGGGAGCGGAACAGGTCGACGAGCTCTCCGACGGCGGTCTCCGGGCCGCAGATCATCGACTGGTTGGGGGAGTTGTCGTGCGAGAGCACCACGTCGCCGCGGCCGGACAGTTCCCGCAGCACCTGCTCCGCGGGCGCGCCGATCGCGGCGAAGGCAAGGCCGGGAACGCTCAGTTCGTCGGGGTCGAAGCCGGCGAGGAAGGCGTCGACCTCCTCCGCCGCGTGGATCCCGGCGGCTGCCATGGCCGTCCACTCACCGAGGCTGTGTCCGGCGAGCGCGTCCGGTACGAGACCGAGCCGTCGCAGCGCGGCGTCCAGGAGCCGGCCGAGTTCGAAAACGCCGGTGCCCTGTCGGCCCACGTCACCCACGGTGGCGTCGGCGACGTCGGGCAGACCGAAGTGGCGTGCAACATCAGTGGAGTTGGGGGTGAACTCGGCCTCCAGGCCGGGGAAGACGAAGGCGAGCTTGCCGCCGCCGGGGCCAAGGAGCGGGCGCGGCACGAACCACACGTCGTTGCGTCCTCGCCAGCCCTTGCCCTTAGCGACCGCCTTCCGCGCCAGTGCCAGCCGCTTCGCCGTGGGCCCGACGACGGCGAGCCGCACCGGGTCCGCGCCCGACGTGGCCGCACGCTCGTCGAGACCGGCGGCGAGGAGCGTCGCGTCGTCGCGGTCAAGGAGTGCGGCCATCGCCTCGGTCGTCGGCGCGGTCAGCCGCAGCACCCGCTCCGGCTCGTACACCTCCACCTTCGCCCTGGCCGCGACCTGTTCGAGCACCACATGCGCGTTGATGCCGCCGAACCCGAAGGCGTTCACAGCCGCGCGGCGTACGGGCTGCCGGGTGTCGGTGTGCCAGGGACGGGCGGTGCCGATCGGGGTGAACCGGGTGCGGGCAAGCGCTGGATGCGGGTCGTCGCAGTGCAAGGTCGGCGGCAGTACCCCGTGGTGGACGGCGAGCGCGGCCTTGACGAGCCCGGCAACGCCCGCGGCGGGCATGGTGTGGCCGATCATCGACTTCACCGAGCCGATGACGGCGGCTGGTTCGTCCGAGTCGACGTCACCCGGCCCGAACACCTCGGCGAGCGTGGTGAGTTCGGTGCCGTCACCGGCCGGGGTGGCCGTGCCGTGCGCCTCCAGGAGCCCGATCGAACCGGGTGCGGCGGGGTCCAGCCCTGCGGCTTCCCAGGCCTGCCGGACCGCGCGGACCTGACCGCCCGAGTCGGGGGCCATCAGACTGGTCGTACGTCCGTCGGAGGCCACGCCGGTTCCGGTGATCGCGGCGTAGACCCGGTCGCCGTCCCGCTCGGCGTCGGCGAGGCGCTTGAGGACGACGACGCCGGTGCCCTCACCGATCAGCACCCCGTCCGCGCCCTTGTGGAACGGCCGGATGCGCTCGCTCGGCGAGAGCGCCCCGAGCTGGCTGAACACACTCCAGAAGGTGATGTCGTGGCAGTGGTGCACGCCGCCCGCGAGCATCAAGTCGCAGCGCCCGCTGGCGAGTTCGCGCACCGCGTGGTCGACGGCGATGAGCGAGGAGGCACAGGCGGCGTCCACGGTGTACGCGGGACCGCGCAGGTCGAGCCGCCCGGCCAGCCGGGACGCGGCGAGGTTGGGCACGAGTCCGATCGAGGACTCCGGCGCCTCCGGCCCGAGCCGGTCGGTGAACGCCTGCCGTACCGCCTCCAGTTGGTCGGCGCCGAGGTCGGGCAGCAGCTCGCCGAGGGTCCGTACGAGCTGGCTCGCGGTGCGGACCCGCTGGTCGAGCCTGACCAGGCCGGGGGTCAGATAGCCACCGCGCCCGAGTACCACCCCGATCCGGTGCCGGTCGGCGGGCAGCCGGTCCGCGCCGCCCGCGTCGGCGATGGCCTGCGCGGCCACCTTCAGCGCGATGAGCTGGTCGGGCTCGGTGGCCGGCACCGCCGCCGGCATGATCCCGAACTCGGTGACGTCCACCTCGGCCAGCTCGTCCACGAAACCGCCGCGCCGGCAGTAGACCCGGTCCGCACGGGGCTCGGCGCCGGGCGCGTAGTGCTCGTCGGTGTCCCAACGGCCCGGCGGCACCTCGGTGATGGCGTCCACGCCGGAGACCAGGTTCTGCCAGTACGTGGCGAGGTCGGGGGCGCCGGGGAAGAGCACCGACATGCCGACGATGGCGATGGGTTCGGCGCGCGTTCCTGTCACGCTTTTCACCAGCCGGAGGCGGTGTAGACGACGGCGGTGTCGCCCTCGGGACCCCAGGCCAGTTCGCGCAGCAGGCTCATGGTGCCCTCGTCGGGGTCGATGAGCTGGATGCCGCGACCCGCGTAGTGCCGCATCAGCTCCGGCGAGACCATGCCGTGGTTGTCCTCGCCCGTCGGCGCCCACGGGCCCCAGTGGACGGTGAGTCCGCGGCGGTCCGTGCCCGCGCGAGCCCAGCGGGTACCGAGGGTCTCCAGGGCGTCGTTGGCGGCGGCGTAGTCGGACTGACCGCGGTTGCCGAGGGTCGCCGCGATGCTGCCGAACAGCACCGCGAACCGGGGTCCGTCCGGCAACTCGTCCACCGCGTCCAGCAGTTCGAGCGCGCCGTCCACCTTCGTACGGAACACCCGCTCGTACGACTCCGGGCTCTTCTCCGCGATCAGCTTGTCCTCGATCACACCCGCCGCGTACACGACGCCGTCGAGCCTGCCGTGCTCGGCGTGGATCTCCTTCACCGCCCGGTGTACGGCGTCGCCGTCCAGCGCGTCGACGGCGCGGTACCGCACCTGGGAGCCGAGCCCGGCGAGCTTGCGCAGGGTGCCGCGCACCTCGCGTTCGGCCTGGATCCGGCCGATCGCCCGCTCGATCTCGGCCGGCACCCGAAGCCCGCCCGCGATGAGCGCGGCCCGCAGTTCGCCCGCGGTGACCGCCGCCGCGAGGGCGGGGTCCTCCTCGCCCTCGGGCAGCGCGGTACGGCCGAACAGTTCGATCCGGCAGCGGCTCGCGCCGGCGAGGGTGGCGGCGAAGCGTGCGGTGATCCCGCGTGCGCCTCCCACCAGGAGCACGACGGACTCCGAGTCGAGGCCGAGTGCGGCGGCCTCGGCGGCGCCGTCGCCGGCCGGGCCCGCGCCCGTGCTGCCGAGCAGACCCAGACCCTCCTCGGCCATGCGCAGTCCGCGGCGGGTGCCGGGCGAGCGCAGCACGACCGGTTCACGGTCGGGCGCGGTGAGTTCGGCGAGGAGATCGGCGGCGATGTCCTCGGGCGCGGTACCGGGGGAGTGCTCGACGACCCGGGCGACCGTGTCGGGGTACTCGCGTGCGATCGACCGGAAGAAGCCACGGAGCCCGGCCGAGGCACCGGCGGCCAGCACCCAGCGCGGGTTGCCCGCCAGCGTGCGCTGGTACACGGGGAAGACGTCCGGCAGGACGGGCGGGGCGTCCGGTGCGACGAGGTGGACGAGTCCATCGAAGGTCCGGTCGGCCGGGGGCTCGTCGGCGGTCAGTGTCTCGGCTCCGTGCGCGGAGAGGCGGGCGGCCAGTGCGTCGGCCACCGGCCCGTCGCCGAGCAACAGGAAGGTACGGCCGGTGAGTTCGCCGTCGGTGGGCGCGGGGGCGGCCGGGGTGAGGTCGAACTCCTGCATGACTAGACGCTTGGGGGCTACGACGACGGGGGCGGGGTCGACCGGGGTGGTTTGCGGGGCTTGGGGCTCGGTTGCCGCACCCGCACCCGCACCCGCGCCGGCCCCGACAGCGGCACCCGCGCCGGCACCGATAGCTGCCTCGGCCGCCGCCCTCCCGCCGGTGGCCGGTCCACCCGCGGGTATCGCCCCGCCGCCGGCGGCCAGGGCCTCGGCCGTTCCGGCCGTCCCCGCCGCCTCACCCCGAACGCCCGCCACCAGCGCGGCGATCCCCGCGGCGGTACGTGCCTTCGCCAGCTCCTCCACGTCGGCATCACCCGTCGCGGTCAGGCCCAGCCGCCCCGCCAACTCCCCGGCGATCTCAGCCCGTTTGATGGAGTCGACGCTGAGGTCGGCTTCCAGGTCGAGGTCGGGTTCGATCATGTCGACGGGATAGCCGGTGCGTTCGCCGATCACGTCGAGAACCAGCGCCAGGACGGACTCGGCGGTCGGTACGGCGTCAGCGGCGGCGGTGTCGGCCGGAGCCGGGGCGGGAGTCGAACCCGGTCCGGTGACGCGCTCGACCAGCGCGGTGATGGCGGCGGCCGTGCGCGCCTTGGCGAGTTCCTCGATGTCGGTGTCGGCCGTCGCGGTCAGGCCCAGCCGCCCTGCCAACTCACCGGCGATCTCAGCCCGTTTGATGGAGTCGACACTGAGGTCGGCCTCCAGATCGAGGTCGGGTTCGATCATGTCGACCGGATAGCCCGTCCGCTCACCGATCACATCGAGCACGACCGACAGCACCGAGCCACCCGCGGGCACCGCCGCCGCGACCGGCAGCTGCTCCGAGGCAGGCCGTGGTGCCGGGATGGCAGGGAGCGCGGTGACCGTGACGGGAATGTCCGTGTACGTGACCGGGGCCGGAGCTGCGGGCCGTACTCCCGGATCCGCCCCCAGATACCCGAGCATCACATCCCGCTGAGCGGCGATCATCTCCCGGCTCGTCCGCAGGAACTCGCTGATCAGGGCCTCGGATCCGGTGGCGGCCACCGGCGCGGCTGACGTGCTGTGGGTCACGAGGGCCTCCGGGACACACTGGGCGGGATGGAGAGCGGTGGCGGGGAGCGCGCCGTCCGCCGTGCGGAGCAGATGGCCGTCGACGGTCCAGGCGGCGCGCTTGCGGCGCGGAGTGCGGGCGTCGGCGGCGATCGCGTCCCGGCCCTGGAAGAGCCATGCGGTCCTGATGTCCGCACCGGCGACGGCCAGTTGGGCGAGTGCGCCGAGGAAACCGGTCAGCCCGGTGCGCGGGCCGTCCTCGAGGGCGACCGTCCGGTGCGGCCGGTCGCCGAGGATCCTGCCCACCAGCCGGGTCAGCACCGAGCCGGGCCCGGCTTCGACGAAGAGCCTGGCTCCGGCCTCGTACATGGCCTCGATCTGGTCGGCGAACCGGACCGGTGCGCCGATCTGGGCGGCCAGTTCGGCCCGGATCGCCTCGGGGGTCTCGGGGTAGGGCTCGGCGGTGCGGTTGGACCACACGGGGAAGTCGGTGACGTCGATTGGGACGTCGGAGAGGACCTTGGCGAACGTCTCGCCGGCCGCGGCGACGAGCGGGCTGTGGAACGCGCAGGCCACCGGGATCCGCTTGGCGCTCAGCCCCTGGGCCCGCAAGCGCTCAACGGCGGTGAGCACGTCCTCGGTGGGGCCCGAAATCACCGTCTGACGAGGCGAGTTGCGGTTCGCCGTCACCACCGATCCCGCGAGTCCCGCCTCCGCGAGCGCCGCCGCCACCTCCGGCTCGCCCCCGGCGACGGCGGCCATGGTGCCGGGGTCGCCGTCGCCGGTGGCCCCCAGGATGGCGGCGGCCCGGTCGCGACTGGCCCGCAGCAGTACGTCGGGTGCGAGGGCGCCCGCCGCGGCGAGGGCGGCCAGCTCTCCGTAGCTGTGTCCCGCTGCCATCGCGGGGCGCACACCGGCCCGTGTGAGGAGCTGGTGCGCGGCGAGTCCGGTGAGGCCGAGAGCGGGCTGGGCGACGGTCGTGTCGGTGATCCGCTCTTGCTGCTCCTTGCGGCTCTTCTCGTCGAAGGCGGTCGGCGGGAAGAGCACCCGGGCCGTCTCCTCGTCGAGCCGCAGATGGCGCTGGAGCTCGGGGAAGGCCACGAACAACTCGGCGAACATCCCGGGCCGCTGACTGCCCTGTCCGGGAAAGAGCAGCGCCAGGTCGCCCGGCTCCGTGTCATCGGCTGCGAACAGGCCTTCCTTCGGGGCGTGTTCACCCGTCACGGCACGGCGCAGTAGTGCCGCAAGTTCCTCGGTCGAACCGGCCACGATCGCGATCCAGGCCCGCGCGCCACGAGCGGCGACGGACTCGGCGCGCCGGGACGCGGCGAGTGCGAAGTCCCTCAGCCGCCATGGCTCGTACGGGCCGGGGTCCGCCTCCACGAGTGCGAGCAGGTCGGCGACGGCCCGTACAGCAGTGGCGCGGTCCGTACCCCGGAAGGTGAACAGCTCGGCAGGCCACTGCTGGGCCGAGGTGACGGGCGGCGGACCGTCCTGGTAAGCGCGCAGGACGACATGGAAGTTGGTGCCGCCGAAGCCGAAGGCGCTGACTCCCGCGACCCGTTCGGCCGGAGGCGCCGCCCAGGGGCGGGCCTCGGTGTGGAAGGCGAACGGGCTGCTCTGCGCGTCCCAGGCCGGGTTCGGTTCGGTGAGGTGCAGGGTCGGCGGCTTGACGCCGGTGTGCAGGGCGAGCGAGGTCTTGATGAGCCCGGCGAGTCCGGCGGCGCACTTGGTGTGCCCGATCTGCGACTTGACCGAGCCGAGCGCGCAACTGCCCGGCAGGGCACCGGCGTCCTCGAACACCCGGGTGAGGGAGCCGAGTTCGGTACGGTCGCCGACTACGGTGCCGGTGCCGTGCGCCTCGACGAGTCCCACCTCGGCGGGTGAGACACCGGCATTGCGGTAGGCCCGGGCGAGCGCGTTGTACTGACCCTCCGGCCGGGGCGCGGTGAGACCGAGCGCCCGGCCGTCGCTGGCGCTGCCGACGCCCTTGATGACCGCGTACACCCGGTCGCCGTCCCGCTCGGCGTCGGCGAGCCGCTTGAGTACGACACAGCCGACGCCCTCGCCGAGCGCGATGCCGTCGGCCGAGCTGTCGAAGGGGGCGGAGCGGCCGGAGGGCGAGAGGGCGTGGGCGGAGGCGAAGAGCAGGTAGTCGTTGATGCCGTTGTGCAGATCGGCGCCGCCGCACAGCACCAGGTCGCTGGTCCCGCTCACCAGTTCCTTGCACGCCACGTCGACGGCGGTGAGGGAGGAGGCGCAGGCCGCGTCGACGGTGTAGTTGGCGCCGCCGAGGTCGAGGCGGTTGGCGATCCGGCCGGAGATGACGTTGGCCAGGATGCCGGGAAAGGAGTCCTCGGTCAGGTGCGGCAACTGCTCGTCGAGCGCGGGCGGCAGACCCCCGAGGTAGGACGGCAGTACGGAACGCAGCGTCATGGCGTTCGACAGGTCGCTCCCTGCCTCCGCGCCGAACACGACCGACGCGCGGGCCCGGTCGAACGCCCGGCTCCCGTAGCCGGAGTCCTCCAGAGCACGGCGCGCGGCTTCGAGGGCCAGCAGCTGCACGGGCTCGATGGCGGGCAGTGAGGCGGGCGGAATCCCGTACCGCAGCGGCTCGAAGGGGATCTCGGGGAGGAATCCGCCCCAGCGGGACGGCGTCTTCTCGCCCGCGCCGTCCGGGTCGTGGTAGAGATCCGCGTCCCAGCGGGTCGCGGGTACTTCGGTGACCGCGTCCTCTCCGGCGAGGACGTTCGCCCAGAAGGTGGCGAGGTCGGGGGCGCCGGGGAACATGCAGGCCATGCCGACGATGGCGATGTCCAGCGGCTCGGGGGCGGGCGGAGCGGCCGGTTCCTCGATGCCCAGGCCGCGCAGCCGTGCCGTGAGGAAGTGTGCCGCGCCGGTGGTGACCGCGGTGTGCAGCGCGGCGAGGGTGGTGACCCCCGAGCGCAGCACGGCGACCTCACCGGCCATGAACATGCCCTCGGCGAGCTGCCGTTCCTCGCCGACCGCGCTGAGCCCGCCGTCGGTCCGCTCGATGCCCTTGCTGGCCAGCCGCAGCCGCCCGACATTGAGCTGCTCCAACTGTTCCCAGGCCTCGCGGCCGGGTATCCCGCGGGTGGCCAGGTCCTCCTTGACGGCGGCGAACTCGTCGGTGAACGGGCTGCGCACGCAGCGGGTGGCGTGACCGGGAGCGGTCTCCAGAAGATCGGTGCGCTCGGCATCGATCACCTGCCGCTGGAACAGGGGCAGCACCGCGCCCGCGGTCACGGCCTCCTCGGTGAACAGGTACGCAGTGCCCATCAGCACGCCCACCGCGGCACCCCGCGCACTGAGCGGCGCGGCGAGGGCGGTGACCATGGCGGCGGACCGCTCGTCATGCACGCCGCCCGCGAACAGGAGTTGCAGCTCGGCAGCCGTGCCCTTCTTCGCCCCCGTGAGGAAGTCGTCGAGCACACCGAGCTGCGCCTCCCACAGCGGGAAGCTGTTGCGCGGCCCGACATGCCCGCCGCACTCGGCGCCCTCGAAGATGAACTTGCGCGCACCCGCCTCCAGGAACTGCTTCAGCAGCCCGGGCGAGGGCACGTGCAGGAACGTCGAGATGCCCACTTCCTCCAGCGCGGCGGCCTGCGCGGGACGGCCGCCCGCGATGATCGCGTGAGAGGGGCGGATCTCCCGTACGACGTCGAGTTGGGCGGTCTTGATCCCCTCGTCGGCGAATCCGAGTACGCCGACCCCCCACGGCTTGTCGCCGAGCGAGTCCCGGGTCTCCTCCAGGATGGCGCGGGTCTGTTCGGCGCCGGAGAGCGCGAGGGCGATGAAGGGCAGCGCGCCCGCGCCGCTCACCTCGGCGGCGAACGCGGCCTGGTCGCTGACGCGGGTCATCGGGCCCTGGGCGACCGGCAGTCGGGTTCCGAGAGCGAGGCTGCCCGCGCCGCCGGGGGCGAGAGCGGGGCCCGCGTTCTTCAGGGTGTCGAGGACCGAGTCGCGTACGCCGCGCACCGCCGCGTGGACGGTGCCCCACTGTTCCTGGAAGCGGGCCGCGAGGAAGCCGTCCTGGCCGATCTCGGGGGCCGGGGCGCCGTCCTCGGCCGGGACGGCGCCGGGTCTGCGGCGCCGTACGACGCGCCGGCCGTCCTCCACGGTGGTCTCGGAGCCGTCAAGACCGGCGAGCAACGCGGTGGTCCCGGCGGGCAGTTCGGCCTCGGTTTCGGCGAGCAGCGCGAGCTGGGTGTCGAGCACGACACCGGCGCCGCCACCGGCGACGACGGCCGCCGCGGTGTGCGGTCCGGCACCGCCGCAGGCCCAGACCGGCAGGTCCAACTCCGGGTCGGCGAGCAGCTGTTGCACCAGCACGAAGGTGCTCAGTTCGCCCACGGGACCGCCGGCCTCGTGGCCCCGGGCGATCAGTCCGTGAGCCCCGGCGGACGCGGCCCGCAGAGCCTGTTCACGACCGGTCACCTCGACGAGTACGCGGCGGCCGGGGAAGTCGGCGGGCGTGCACAAGGCGTCGGTGGGCAGCAGGACCGTGTGCACGCAGGCGGGGAGATCCTGCGCGGGAAAGGCATCGTTGTCAGCCACACGTACGCCGAATCCGGCGGCCGACCACTCCTCGGCGAGCGTGAGTTGAGCCGCGGCACGGCGTCCACCCGCGGTCAGGTCGAGCACGCCCAGGCCACCGGCTTGTACGGCGGCCGCGGTGAGCCGTGCCGACGCGACGGCGAACGGGTTCACGGCGATGACGATGTCTTCTACGGCAAACAGCCCGGAAGTATCAAAATTCGGCACAGGCACGCGAACGCTCCAAATCACACAAGTGTGAGGAATGGTGGGGGAGAGCGCTGGAACGCGCAGCGACTTCGGTGCGCGGCACGCTCATAGTCATTGCGCACACATGTGAAAGTCAAACTCTCAAAGGGGGGTTGGCGTGCGGGATTTAACGTCGACGACACAGCTCTGAGGGCCTGACTTACCAGCTGGTAACCCGGCTTCCACCGGGAGCACACATGGAGCTGGGGAGTCGTTCACACCTGTCCACCTTCGTCCCAACTAGTCTGACGCGAAGCTGACTTGACGGATCGTCAGAAACTAGTACCCAGGGACTGCTTGAACAAGGATGGTTTTCGGTCAGGTAAATTGAACATGCAACATGTTTTACCTCGTATAGCCGAAACCCACCCTTACGTAATAAGGGTGGGATCCGATTCGTAGGCGTTAATCCGATACTTCGGCGTTAAAGGGGGAGCCCCGCCTGTCGGCGCGGCAGCAGCGGCAGCAGGCGGGGCTCCGGGAAGGGGGCTTTCGTGGGGATCGGGTCCGTGAAGCGGCCTGAACGTGTTGCTGTCATCGGAGTGGGCATCCTGGGAGCCAGCGTGGGCTGGAACCTGTCCCGGCGCGGCGCCCAGGTGGTCTTCATCGACGCAGGCCGGCCGGGCGAGGGCGTCACCAACTGGTCCTTCTCGTGGGTCAACGCCAGCAACAAGACCTTGCGCAAGTCCTACTTCGACCTGAACGTCGCGGGCATGGCGGCCCACCGTGAGCTTGCCGGGGCCATCGGGCCGGACTCATGGTGGTATCCCAGCGGCCACCTGCGCTGGACGGACGATCCCGCAGCGCAGGCGAAGCTCCTGGAAACAGCCGAACTGCTGGACAGCTGGGGCTACCGGGTCGAGGCGTACACGGGTGCGGAGGTTCGCCGTCACCTCGAGCCTGCTCTCGCGATGCCCAGCGAGGTTCCAGTCGTGTTGTATCCCGACGAAGCGTGGGTGCACGGACGGCATCTCGTCGGCCGCCTGGTCGGTCAGGCCGTTGCCTCCGGCGCCGAGCTCCGGTCCGGCACCGTGGTCCGTGACATCGGCACCGGTGCCGACGGGAGCGTCCGGACAGTTGCTCTGGCCGATGGGAGCCGTCTCGACGTCGACGTCGTCGTGAACGCGGCAGGCCCCAGCGCCTCCCACGTCGCCGGGCTCATCGCACGGCACTTGCCGATGCGCCGGGAACCCGGCATGGTCACCCGGATCGGCTGTGCTCAGATCCCGGTTCACCGGGTCATGCACGCGCCCCACATCGAGATCCGTCCTGACGGAGACGCCTCCATGGTCCTCCACAGCCGCGAGATCGACGCACTCATCGACACCGGCGAAGAGCCGGCGCAACTCGCACGGCTGCTCCACGAATCGGCGCGGCACGTCGTTCCGGAGCTCGGCAACTCCCGTATCGCACAGACACGGGTGGCCTTCCGGCCCATCCCGGCCGACGGATTCCCCTCGGTGGGAGCGGTGCCGTCTGTGCCGGGCTACTACGAGGCCGTTTCCCACAGCGGCATCACGCTCGGGCCGGTGATCGGCCGGCTGCTCGCCTCGGAGATCCTCAGCGGGAGAAGAGACGAGATGCTTGCGGACTTTCGCCCCGAGCGGTTCCTCCCGTGACAGCGGTGGGTGAGCGCCTGCCGGGTGGCGGTTCCCCCATCAACCGGGCGGTGACCGCCCGACGGCGCGGGACAACGCGCGTCACAGCGACGGCCGTGCGACTAAGGCGTCCGCGATCGGGAATGGCTCCCCCGAAGGTCTTGACCGCGGCCCACCACGGCCGCTGTGCCGAGCCTCCCCCCCACCGCCGTTGAGAGCAGGAGTGAGCATGCAGTACGTGAAGCTCGGTTCGACCGGCCTGGACGTGTCCCGGATATGCCTGGGCTGCATGAGTTTTGGGATTCCCGACCGTGGCGTCCATGAGTGGACCCTCGACGAGGAGGCGTCGCGCCCGTTGATCCGCCAGGCGCTGGAAGCCGGGATCAACTTCTTCGACACCGCGAACGTCTACTCCGACGGCACCAGCGAGGAGATCGTCGGCAAGGTGCTCGCGGACCTCGCGCGCCGTGAGGAGATCGTCATCGCCACCAAGGTGAACGGTGCGATGCACGAGGGCCCCAACGCACGTGGTCTGTCCCGCAAGACGATCATGACGGAGATCGACAGCAGCCTCCGCCGACTGGGCACCGACTACGTGGACCTCTACCAGATCCACCGGTTCGACCCCGCGACTCCCGTGGAGGAGACGATGGAAGCCCTGCACGACGTGGTGAAGGCGGGCAAGGCCCGGTACATCGGGGCGAGTTCGATGTACGCCTGGCAGTTCTCCAAGGCTCAGTACACGGCGCGGCTGAACGGCTGGACGCGGTTCGTGTCCATGCAGAACCACTACAACCTCCTCTACCGGGAGGAGGAGCGCGAGATGCTGCCGCTCTGCGAGGACCAGGGCGTCGGCGTACTGCCGTGGAGCCCGCTGGCCCGAGGCCGGCTCACCCGCGACTGGGACGCGGTCACCGCGCGCAGCCGGGCCGATGAGTACGGTAAGAGGCTCTACCAGGAGGGCGACCGCGAGATCGTCGACGCCGTCGCCCGGATCGCCGCCACGCGTGAGGTCCCGCGTGCACGGATCGCCCTCGCCTGGCTGCTGCAGCAGAACACGGTGACCGCCCCGATCATCGGCGCCACCAGGCCGCACCACGTCGAGGACGCGGTCGCCGCGGTCTCCGTGGAACTGACGGAGAAGGAGATCGAGGAACTGCAGCAGCCGTACGCGCCCCGAGCGATCAAGGGCCACTGACCGCGGGATGCGGCAACCCGCGTCCGACGGCCCGGCTGCCCGGTGACGCGGCGAATGGAAAACGGCATTGGGAGCGCTCCCAATGTCCTGCATTGCATGGGCATGCCAGGGTGTCATTGACGGTCGGTCGCCTTTTGGGCGGATGGGTGTTCGCCTGGTGGGTGGAGTGGTGAGTTCGGTGCAGCGGACCCGGCTCGGGCCGCTGCGGGAATCCGAATTTCATTTGCAGAGGCACCCGGACTGACCTTCCGTCAATATTCGCGCTCTCGAAGGAAAAGGGAAAATCGCGAGAGTGCTTGTTCCGACTCGTCACTCTGTGCAAAGGTGTGCGTTGTCGGCGTGCAGACAATATTCGCTTCCTTCTGTACGCATACGGTGCACTCGTCCGCCCCTCGCTTCACCAGCAGTGCCTGAGGTGGCTGTCCGTGGTGCAACCCCCCATGGGTAGTCCCTCCGCTTCGCCGGGCGGGCTACATACCCATTGGTATGGACTAATTCCTGCGTTACCTTTGGGAGGAAAGCGGACGTGAATGACGCGGCTCTGTCCAATTCTCCAACTCCCGCTCGTCTGTTCGAGGTATCGGATGAGCGGCTCGCGGCCGACCTGAAGAAGAGTCCGGGGAGCACGCCGGCGAACTATCCCGTCGGTGAACTTCTGGACCGGCACTGGGAAGCGGTCTTCTCTTACGCGCGACTGTGCACCGATGGTGTGCGCCCCGCCGGAATGCTCACCACGGCCGCATTCACCAGACTGTTCGGGGAATCGCTGCGGCAGACCGGGCCGACGGCCGCGTGGCGCCCACAGCTTCTGGTCGCGGTGCGCCGAATAGCCGCCGAGTGGCTCACGGACCGGCGGAGCGAACATCTCCATCCCGAACTGCGGCCCGGCCCCGACGGTGAGGAGCGGGCCGCGGCGCGGCTCCTTCCGCCGGAGAGCAGACGCCTGCTGGCCAGGGCGTTCCAGCGGCTCTCGGAGCCGGCCCGCTGCCTGCTCTGGCACACCGAGGCCGAGGCGGAGCAACTGCACGTGCCGGCCGCCCTGTTGGGCCTGGACGAGGACGACGCCGCCGTGGAACTGCGGCGGGCCCGCGAACGCCTGCGCGAAGGCTGCCTGGAAGTCCATCGCGAACTGGCCCCCGCGGAGGAGTGCCGCCGCTACAACCGCATGCTCGACGTGTCCCTGCGCCGCGGCGGCGGCGACCTCGACCCCGACCTGCGGCGCCACATGGCCAGATGCGCACACTGCCGTCACGCCGCCGACCAGTTGAACAAGTTCAACGGCCGACTCGCCCGCCCGCTCGCCGAAGCCGTGCTCGGCTGGGGCGCGCATTCCTACCTCGAAACCCGGCAGGGACGTGCCACCGCGATCGTGGAAGTGACCGAGGCCCCCGAGGCCGCGGCCACCGCCCAGACCGGACACTTCCCCCTTCCGGTCGAGGCCCCGCGCCCTCCGAGCTTCCCGCCTCGGCCCACGCCGCGCGGCTCCGCGCACACCGACTCCCGCCCGCCGACGCACAAGGCCCCCCGGCGCGCCTCCCGTCGCCGGAACGTCGCACTCGCCGTGCTGACCCTGAGCGCGCTGATCGTGGTCCCGCTCGTCGCGTGGGCCGGTCTCGGCTCCGGCGGGGACAGCGTGGCCGAGCCCAGTTCCGGCCCGGACAAGGCGCCCGGCGCGAACCCGTCCTGGATCGGATCCGGTGACCAGCCGATCACCACGGGAGGGCGGCTGCGCAACTCCGGCAACGGCCTGTGCATCGGCATCGTCGGCGACAGGCCCGTGAAGGGCGCGGAGACCCAACTCACCTCGTGCACCTCGAAGTCGGTCCAGCAGTGGTCGTACGAGGAGGACGGACAGCTGCGCAACGTGGCCGACCCCGACCTCTGCCTCGACTCCCACCTCGGCTACTCGGTCCAACTGGCCCCGTGCACGGGCGATTCCCAGCCGGACACCAAGAACGTGCGCTACGACTTCACCCTCCAGGGCGCCCTGGTGCCGCGCTGGAACCAGGACCTGGCCCTCACCCCCGCCTCCCCCGAGGAAGAAGCGGCCCTGGTCCTCAAGGTCCGCGAGGACGAGCCGGCCCAGCGCTGGACGCTCGACACCACCTCGCCCTCGCTCCAGCTCGAGGTGGTCAACTGGGGCGCCGACAGCGAGTCCAGGGCGCCCGCGGCCGACCCCGCTCCCACCCTCTCGAAGACACCGTCGCCCAGCACCACCCCCAAGCCCTCGGCGACACCTTCGACTCCGAAGGCGACCCCGTCGTCGGCGTCACCGACGTACGGCTCTTGCTACTACCCGTACAACTACTACTGCTCCGGGGACGGGCAGCACGGCGGGTCCGACTATGGCTACGGGGACGGCTACGGCTATGGGTACGGGGACGGCTACGGGAACGACGGATACGGCGGAGGTCACCGGTGAGCGGATCCTGAGCCTCCAGCCGCGCCCCGAGTGAGGGTGAGGGTGCGGGTCAGGAATCAGCTGCCCGGGCGCATGACCGTCAGGGACACCGACGAGGCGTTGCCGGAGACGGGCACCTTGCCCTGCGTCCACTTCACCTTGAGCGAGTCCTTCTCGTCGGGCGGTGTGACGAGCAGCGCGGCGGGAGTCGCCGTACGGGCCCCGCTGATCTCCGGGTTGGAGAAGGTGAGGCCAGCCCATGCCTGCTGCCCCGGAGCGAGCTTCACCGTCGTCGGTGACTCCGAGGAACGCTCGGGATCGGGCCCCAGCTGCTTGCCGGACGCGTCGACGAACGCCGCTCCGGGGAAGCCGCGCAGGGTGCAGGTGCGCTGAGAGGTGTTGGTCAGGACGATGGGGAAGTTCTCCTGCCCGGCGCCGGGATCGTTCCCGCCGACCGACGCGCTCAGCTCGGAGGTGTGGCAGCGGGCGCTGGAGGAGCCGGTCGTGGAAGAGGCCGGGGTGGTCGTGCCGGAACCGGGTGCGGTGGCGCTCTCCGTCGCTGCGCTGGTCGGGTCGGCGGCGGTGCTCCCGCCGGAGTCAGTGGTGCGGTCACCGGAGGCGGGCTGGGCCGTGCCCGGCAGTGTCTGCGGCGCACTGCTCGCGCCGTTGCCGGTACCGCAGCCGGAGAGCAGGCCCACCATCGCGATGCCCGCGACCAGCGCCGCCAGGCGAGCCGGGGTCGAGGTACGGCGTGCGGGAACCGAGCTGAGCCGGTCCGGGTCCGCCGTGCCATGCGGGAAGGTCGCCATCTCACCACTCCTTGAGAATCTCTTCGAGGATCACCGCACGCGTCCTGACGCGTGCGCACGGCGCCAAATGCCCCGTCATCAAGGTCCGATGCACCGGGCCACGGAAAAGTTCACGGGTTCGGCGAGGATTTCGAGCCAGGCCCATCACCGCACGGACCTCCGAGCCAGACCCTTCACCGCACGGACTTCCGAGCCAGGCCCATCAGCGCACGGACGCGGATCACGTAACTGCCCGGATGCGGATCAGGCTCCGACCCGCACCGAGTCGAGCACACTGTCCGTCGCGTCAGCGCCGTCGTCCTGCCGGATCTGCACGTACACCTGCGGCTGCCCGGCGCCGCCCGCCGGTGTGAGACCCGCCTCCGTGAGGGAGCCGCCGCTGCCCGGGCAGTCGTTCCAGGTCCGTATCAGCCCGCGCCAACGCGCGCTGGTGTACGTGCGGCTGCCGTCGTAGTGGCATCCGGTGTGCGTGATCGCGCCGACCTCGGCGGTGACGTCGCCGTGCTCGCTGAGACCGATGAACGCCCCGTTGACGCCGGAGCGGAGGTCCTGCCACTTCGCCAGATCGTCCGCGACGCCGAGACCGGGTTCCGTCCCGTCCCGCAGGCCCAGGGTCTGCGGATTCCATCCGGAGTCGCGCAGCTGACGGCCCCAGGCGCGGGGCACCTGGGCCGTGACCCGGCCGGAACTGTCCGCCACCTGAACGGTCTTGACGGCGGGCTCGCGGAGCACGAGCACGGCGGTGACACCGACCGCGCCGACGACGACCGTGGCGGCCAGGGAGATGACCACGGCCCGCCGACGGCGGCGCGGCCCGGCTGCCGCTCCGGGCGACACCTGGCCGGCCAGCCGCTCGAGCTCCGCCGCGAACCCCAGTGCGGTGGGCCAGCGCCGCTCGCGGTCGGGTTCCATGGCGCGCAGCAACGCCCGCTGGACGTCCGGGGCCAGATCCGTACGGAGCCGGTCCGGCCGTACGACCTTGCCGGGCGGCCCGGGGACCGAGCCCGTGACGAGGTGGTAGCCGAGGGCGCCCAGGCTGTACACATCGGCCCGCGCGTCGATCCCGGACCCGGGCTCGGCCTGCTCGGGCGGTGTGTAACCCGCCGAACCCGCCGCCATGGTGAGCCCGGACGCCTGGGCAAGACTCTTGGCCAGGCCGAGGTCCGCGAGCAGGACGCGGTCGGAGCCGCCGGGCGAGGTCCGCAGCAGCACGTTGGACGGCTTGATGTCCCGGTGCACGATGCCGGCCTCGTGCAGCGCGGCCGCTCCCCGGGCCGCTAGCGCCGTCAGCCGCAGGGCCTCGGCGACGGGCAGTGGACCTGCGGCGACCCGCTCGGCGAGGGTGCCTCCGTCGGCGTACTCCATGACGAAGTAAGGCCTGCCATCGGGGAGTTCACCGATGTCGTAGACCTGGACGACCCGATTGGAGTTGGCGCGGCGCAGCAGCCGGGCCTCGGAGAGGAAGCGTTCCCGGATGTCGAGGTGGTCGACCCAGTTCTCGGACAGCACCTTCACGGCGACGGCCGCCTCCAGCACGTCGTCGTGGGCGAGCCAGACGACGCCGAAGCCGCCGGAGCCCAGACGCCGGTCAAGACGGTAGCGGCCGATCCGCTGCAGGGAGCGCATGCGACTATCATGCCTGGCCTCTGATCGACCCCGAGGGGAGCATGCGGTGCAGGACGCGGCGGAGACCGAGGAGCTCGCGCTGCGCGCGGCCGCCGGTGACGGGGCGGCCCTTGACGTGCTGCTCCAGAAGATCCGGCCCGAGGTCCTACGGCGCTGCGGGCGCTTCCTGCCCTGCCGCGAGGACGCCGAGGAAGCGGCGCAGGACGTACTGCTCCAAGTGGCGCGGAAGATCACCACGTTCGAGGGCCGCAGCCGCTTCAGTACCTGGCTGTACACGGTGGTCGCCAACTGCGCCCGCCAGAAGTACCGCGAGCTGAAGCGCCGGGCCGCCGAGCAGCCGGCCGAGATCGACGCCTCGCAGCATGTCGACCCGCGCACCACGAGTGTGATCGCGGGGTCCCGGGTCGATCTCCTGGAGGCGCTGGAGCGCCTGGAGCGTGAACACCCGCATCTGGTGGCGCCGTTGGTCTACCGGGACATCTGCCAGCTGGACTACGCCGAGGTCGCCGAGCGCGTCGGTATCCCGCTGGGCACGCTCAAGTCCCGCTTGCACGAGGCGCGCAAGCAGGTCAGGCCCTGGCTCGCCGACGCTTCGTGACAGATCCGTGGGCCGGGGTAACGAGGCCGGGGTTGTAGGTAAGAGATCTACGTGAACTCGCGGCGGGGCCTGCCGGAGGTCCGGATCTTGTGGGTACCGTCCACCTTCGTGTCGAACGGCCCTTCCCCAACTGCCGTTCTACGCGCGCAGATCGGCACCCGCACTGCCCTCCCCCCATATCCCCCACTCATGGAGGAACGCAGGATGCTCGGCCCCACAAAGCCCCGTCAGGGACTCACCACCGCTCTCACGGTGCTCGCCCTCCTGGCCACGGGCGCCGCCCTTCAGGCGGCCACCGTCGCACCCGCCCACGCGGCGACCCCCCACCGCGTTCTGTTCGACAACGCCCACGCCGAGACGGCCGGCAACGCCGACTGGATCGTCTCCACCAGCCAGCCGGACCCCCTCGACGAGGACGCGTCGCCGTCCTCGGAGACCGACTGGACGGGTGCCCTCTCCTCCTGGGGTGTGGCGTTGCAGAAGACCGGCGACTACTCGCTGGACACGCTGCCCTCGGGCTCCGGTCTCACCTACGGCGGCTCCGCCGCGACCGACCTGTCGAACTTCGACACGCTGGTGCTGCCCGAGCCCAACACCCTCTTCACCACCGCCGAGAAGACCGCGATCATGTCGTTCGTCAAGAACGGCGGCGGCCTCTTCATGATCTCCGACCACACCGGCGCCGACCGCAACAACGACGGCGAGGACGCGGTGGAGGTCCTCAACGATCTGATGAGCAACAACAGCGTCGACAGCACCGACCCGTTCGGCTTCTCCATCGACTCGCTGAGCATCAGCTCCGGCTACCCGAGCGCGATCTCCGACAGCACCGACCCGGTCCTGCACGGCTCGTTCGGCACGGTCACCAAGAGCCTGATCGCCAGCGGTACGACCGCCACGCTCAAGCCGGGCGACAACTCGGCCGCCAAGGGGCTTCTCTACCGCAGCGGTTACTCGGGCAACACCGGCGCGTTCTTCGCGACCAGCACCTTCGGCAGCGGCAAGGTCGCCTTCTGGGGCGACAGTTCACCGATCGACGACGGCACGGGCCAGTCCGGCAACACGCTCTACGACGGCTGGAACGACACCGGCGCGACGAACGCCGCCCTCGCCCTGAACGCCACCGAGTGGCTCTCCTCGTGAGGTAGCAGCGGGGACCCCGCCACGCCCATCGAGGCGTGGCGGGGAACCGGTCAGCGCTGGGTGTAGATGAAGCCGATCTTGTCGACCTCGTCGCCCGTGCGGCCGTGGAAGCCGGCGATCTGCCAGCCGGACGGCGCCGTGCGGGTCACGCAGTCGGAGGTCGACGTGCCGCCGGCCAGGGTGCGGCCGAGGTTGGTGGTGAACTTCGTGTAGAAGATCCGCGTCTGGCTGTCCTTCACGCCCTGGCACAGCTGCGTCGAGGTGACGTACTCGCCGCTGCCGAGGGTGAGTGAGGAAGCGGTGCCGCCCGTGCCGCCGTGCGCGAGCGTCGTGCCGTTGCTCAGCGTCAGCGCCATCTGGTCGACGCGTGAACCGGCGCGCAGCGAGACGGTGGTGGCGCGGGCGCCGGCCGGCACGCTGTTCATGTCGGTGAAGTAGTTCCCGTGCGGGCCGCCGAACTGGTCGCTCAGCTGGAAGGCGGAGTTGCGCGACCAGGTGAAGCCGACCGTGATCGGGTCGTGGTCGGAGAGCATGAGGTTGCTGCCGGTTTCCAGGAACTTGGCGTGCTCGTTGTTGTACGAAGTCGCGTTGAGGGAGACCAGCTTGCTGCTGCGGTAGAGGACCTTGTCCACGACCTCGCAGGTGTTGGGCACGGTGGTCCCGGTCTGGTCGCAGACCAGCGCGTCGCTGCCCTTGGTAGGGGGCACACCGCCGCGGATCAGCTGCACCCAGGGGTCGGTGAGCCCGTTGGCGGCGGCGAACTCGGCGATGGTGTCGCCGGAGCGGGTGTAGCGGGTGTTGGTGTCGCCCATGACCACGACGGCGTTGCCCGCCGAGTGGCTCTGGATGAAGGCGGAGAGCTGGTTGAGGTTGTCCGCGCGCGAGGCGAGATCGCCGTCACTGGTACCGGCGTTGGTGTGCAGGTTGTAGAAGTCGACGTAGACGCCCTCGGAGAGGCGCTCACGCATGAACGTGAAGCCCTTGGGGGTCAGACAGTCGCCGGAGTCCAGCTGGCAGGAGTTCCAGCCGGAGCGCTCGAAGTCGTCGCCGTCGTAGGAGATCTTCGACAGGGTGTTGAGACCGCTGCCTATGCCCGCGCCCCCGCTGGTCGCGGTGCGATAGGCGTGCGCGGTGTCGGCGGCGTAGAGGTAGGCGTGGTAGTTGAAGTCCTCCTGCACCTGGACGATGTCGTACGGGGCGATCCGCTGGCCGATCGTCGTGGTGCTGGACTCACGGGGTGTGGGGGCGCTGGAGATGGCCTCGGGGAGTCCGGCGACGTTGTAGGAGAGCACGTTGAAGGTGCCCGAGTCGGCGGCCGCGGCGGCGGGAGCGGCCGCCGTGAGTCCGCCCAGGGTGGCGGCTGCCGCTGCCAGACAGGCGAGAAGTCTGCGGTGGGGTGACATGGGGATGTCTCCTGGGTACGAGGGGGGTCAGTAACCGTGGGGGTCAGTAGCCGACCGAGAACGTGGCGTCGGCCCTGGCTGTGGCGGTGGAGATGGGATCGATGCGCAGCACGTAGTTTGCGTGCCTGATGTAACGGTCCGGGTTGTTGTAGGAGCGGAAAGATGACCATGAGGTGTCGGCCAGGCCCGCGGTCCGGTAGAACGTGGCGTCCTGCGCGAACGCCGTCGTACTGTCGGTGGCGTCCAGCCGCAGCTCGTAGTTGTAGTGCCGCAGGTAGCGGGTCGGGTAGTTGACCGACTGGAAGGACACACCTGAGGCGTCGGCGAGACCCGGCACCAGCTTCCACTGCGAGTCGGCGAACGGGTCGAACGGGTACTCGTCGATCCGGCCGACGTAGGCGGAGTGGCGGACGTAACGGGCCGGGTAGTTGTAGGACTTGATCCGGTTCCAGGCCGGTGTCCCGTACCTCGCCACGAGGTTGTTGTACTCGGCCGTGGTGATCGACTGGATCGTGCAGTGCTTGGAGTTGAGCGGCTGGGTGTAGAGCCGCTGGTCGACCGCGGTCCAGGTGCCGGCGGCCAGGTCGGTGGACTGCCAGGCGTAGAAGACGCCGTTGGGCGTGTACGTGTCACCCCAGAGGTACCAGGCGCTGGACGTCAGGGACTTCACCAGGGTCGGGGCCTCGGTGCCGCCATGGGCGACCGGCGTGCTGAACACGGTGAAGCTGCCCGGGTTCAGGGTGGTGGACCTGGCGCCCACCAGCGTCTGGTCCTTCTTGAAGTACAGGTAGTTCACGCCGTTCACGCCGACGGCCAGGTCGCCGTCGATCACGTCGTAGCCGGGGTCGAAGAAGACCTGTGCGGCCGACGCCGTCACGAAGTCGGTCGTGTAGTTGACCATGATGACGTTGTGGCCACTGGAGTTGACGGCCGAGTAGATGATTCCGTACTGGCCGCGGCCCGCGTCCCAGTAGGCCTCGGGCGCCCAGCTGTGGGTGGCCATCTCGTGCAGCTTCAGCCGGCGGTAGCCCGTGAAGGAGCGGAGGTCGGCGGAGTCCCAGACATGGATGTACTGGCTCTGCAGGCTCCAGTCGGTGCCCTTGAGGTCGGTGGCGATCACCACGAAGGTGCCGTCCTGCTTGCGCATGATGAACGGGTCGCGCAGGCCGCCGGTGCCTCCGGTCGGGGTCACGACGGGGTTGTTCTGATTGAGCGGGGTCCACTGGAGCGAGTCGGTGCTGACGGCCAGATGCAGGCCGTAGTCGGCGCCGCTGAAGTCCGGAGACTCGGTGAAGTAGCCCATCACGTACGCGGTTGCGTCCGCGGCGCGGGCGGACGGGGCGCCGATGGTCATACCGGCGGTGAGGGCGGCCATCGCACCGAGCACACCACGGCGGGACGGGTTCGAGCCGTTGCTCATCCTGGTCTTCTCTCTCGCGGTGTCGGTCATGCCCAGGCGGTGACGGGGACGAAGGAGCTGTCCTGGCGGAACAGGTCGGTGCCGGCCGTCAGGTCCACACGGAGCTGGTAGTTGTAGTGGCGCAGGAAGTAGCCCGGGTAGTTGTACGACTCCAGGCGGACGGCGCCGCTCGTCGCACTGGACCTTGCGATGAACGTGGCGTCCTTGGCGAACGTCGAGGTGCCGTCGTTCGCGTCGAAGCGGGCGCGGAAGTCCCAGTGGCGCAGGTAGTTGCCGGCCGCGTCCCGGAAGGAGTAGCCGTTCGCGTCGGCGAGGCCCGCCACGATGGTGAAGGTGGACGCCTGCTTCTCCGCGGTCGTGCTGGAGCTGGTCACCACGGGGAGGTTGAGCAGGGCGGACTGCTCCTGCCAGTGGCGGGTGGTGTAGTTGCCCGACCGGAAGGAGCGGGTGACGCCGGTCGGCAGGGTCGCGCCGCCGGAGACCGTCTCCCTGATCACGGTGAAGTGGCGGGCGGTGCCGGAGATGACAGGCAGGGCCTTCGGGGCGCTCCAGGTGGCGAAGGTGTCGTAGCTGTCGCTGAAGTAGTAACTGCCGTCGCCGTAGCCGTCGAAGAAGATGCGCCAGCCGCCGTTGTCGAGCTGGACCAGGGCCGGACCCTCTCGAGTGCCGCCCCAGCCCGCCCAGTTGCCCGTCCTGCTGATCGTGTACGTGCCGGTGAGGCTGGAGGCGGTGGCGTACTCGATGTACTTCGTCGTCTCGTTCTTCGTGAACGCGTGATAGGTGGAGCCGATCTTCACGATGAACGTGTCGATGTGGTTGGCGCCGATGCCGGACAGCGCGACGGGTGAACTCCACGACGTGAGCGCGGAGTTGGTGGCCTTCAGTAGATAGGGCGTGAAGATCCACTCGTCGCTGGTGACCGAGCAGGACACGATGATGTTCACGCTGCCGTCGCTGTCGACGAACCACTCGGGCGCCCACGCACGCGAGAGGTTGGCGATCGGGACCGTGTAGTCGTACAGGAACGTCCAGTTGAGCCGGTCGGAGCTGCGGGCGAAGCCGATGGTGGTGCTGGTGTCCTGCCAGGTGTGCGTGGTGTAGGTGATGTAGTAGTAGCCGTCGGTGTGCCGGAAGACGCTGGCGTCGCGGATGCGGTTGCTGGGCGGCGTGTACGCGGATGCCTTGAGGAGTCTGAAGTCGGTCGCGTCGTCGGACTCGTAGACGTTGACGGTGCCGTCGTTGCTGTTGAGGAACGGCACGATGGTGTAGCGGGTGGCGTAGCCACGGGCGGGTGCCGCCGCGGCGGTGCCGACAAGACCGGGCAGTTCGCTCAGGATGAGGGCACCGGCGGGCAGGGCGACCATCGCGCGCAGGAGGCTCCGGCGGGACGGCGAGCGGGGGACTGCGGGCGCGGCTGGGTCCGGTGTGTTCATGGGCGGCTCTCCCGTGGGGATGAGGAAGTGACGTCTGTCGAGCGGGGGCGACGCGGAGACCTGCGCATTCCGATGAGCCGGGCGATGGTGTCCCTCCGCCGCCCTGCTCTGGTTCGAAATTCCGAACGTTGTACGACATGCTGTGCGAGGCAATACGGTAAGGGCTTGCTGCTGCTGTGAACAGTGCCCGCGGAGACGGAAGTTGTACGTGTTCACGCGGGGGATCGGCTGCCACGGCGCGCCGAGCGCGGCGGGCGCTGTTTAGGCTGATGGGCGTGGAGCAGAAGAGCAGCAGACCACTCGCCGTGTACGACCTGGACGGCACACTCGCGGACTCCGCGCATCGGCAGCATTTCCTGGAGCGTCAGCCGCGGGACTGGGCCGCGTTCTTCGCGGCGGCGCCGCAGGATCCGCCGCTCGCCGAGGGCGTGGCACTCGCGCTGAAGAGCGCGGAGGAGTGCGAGGTCGTCTACCTCACCGGCCGCCCCGAGCGGTGCCGACGCGACACGCTCGACTGGCTGGCCGCACAGGGGCTGCCTGAGGGCCGCGTCTGGATGCGGCGCAACGACGACCGCAGGCCGGCCCGCCGCACCAAGCTGGAAATCCTCCGCAGGCTCGCCCGCGACCGCGAGATCCGCGTCCTCGTGGACGACGACGAGCTCGTCTGCGAGGACGCGGAGCGGGCGGGCTTCACGGTCGTACGGGCACGCTGGACCGGCGCGTCCGAGGCGCTGAAGGACGCGCAGGAGCGTGAGGGGCGAACCTGAGGCCCCCGCCGGCCTGGCGGCGGTGCTACGGGGTCAGGCGCCGTCCTCCAGGCGGAATCCGACCTTCAGGCCGACCTGGTAGTGCTCGATCTGCCCGTTCACGATCTGCCCCCTGACCTGCGTGACCTCGAACCAGTCCAGCCCGCGCAGGGTCTGCGAGGCGCGGGTGATGCCATTGCGAATGGCCTGGTCGACGCCCTCGTGGGAGGTGCCGACGATCTCGGTGACCCGGTACGTGTGGTCGGACATGCGGGTACTCCTCTCCGCCGTGGCGGGTGTGCCACGCGTCATTCCACGGTGCCCCACAGTGCGGCGGTCCGCGAGGTGTGGGGGCATACCGTGGATGACGTGAGCGCCCTCCGCTACCCGGCGGTGCTCAGCGAAAGCGCGAAACGGCCCTCCGTGTCCGTCCACCAGTGGGCCAACTCGAAGCCCGCCGCGGCCAGCTCGCCGCGTACGCCCTCCTCGCGGAACTTCGCCGAGATCTCGGTGCGCAGTTCCTCCCCGTCCGCGAAGTCGACGGCGAGGTCGAGGGCCGGGATCTTCACGGTCTGCTCGGCGCGCGAGCGCAACCGCATCTCGATCCACTCGTGCTCGCTGTCCCAGAGGGCGACGTGGTCGAACGCGTCAGGGTCGAAGTCGGCGCCCAGCTCGCGGTTGACGACGCTCAGCACGTTCTTGTTGAACGCGGCGGTCACTCCGGCCGTGTCGTCGTACGCGGTGACCAGGACCGACTCGTCCTTGACCAGGTCGGTGCCGAGCAGCAGCGCGTCGCCGGGCGACAGCAGGGCCCGTACGGACGACAGGAACGTGGCGCGCTCGGCGGGCAGCAGATTGCCGATCGTGCCGCCGAGGAACGCCACCAGCCGCGGCCCGGGAGTACCGGGAAGCGAGAGACCGCCGGTGAAGTCGGCGATCAGCGCGTGCACGCTGAGGTCCGGCTGCTCGGCGATCAGCGCCTGCCCTGCCTGGGTGAGGGCGGCCTCGCTGACGTCGACCGGCACGTACGTGTGCAGCCCCGGCAGCGCGTCGAGCAGATACCGCGTCTTCTCGGACGAGCCGGACCCCAGCTCGACCAGGGTGCGCGCACCGGTCGCCCCGGCGATCTCGGCGGCCCGGGCGATCAGGATCTCCCGCTCGGCCCGGGTGGGGTAGTACTCGGGCAGCTCGGTGATCTTCTCGAATAGCTCGCTGCCGTGCGCGTCGTAGAACCACTTCGGCGGCAGCGTTTTCGGGGTACGGGTGAGACCGTGCAGGACGTCGGCGCGCAGCGCGGCCTCCGTGGCGTCCTCGGCCAGGGTGCGGGTGAGAAGGAACGGGCTCACGTACGGGGCTCCTTCGAAGGTGCGGATGGCATGTGGTCGTGCGGGTCCTTCAGCGGGCTGAGCAGGACGTCGTCGCGGGTCGCCGACAGCAGCGTGCGGTCCGGCACCTCCTGCCAGCGCGGGTCCTCGTCGTAGGGCTCGGAGGCCACGACCGTGCGACGGCCGGGCTCGGTGAGGTACCAGAGGGTGTCGCCCCACGCCGTCGCGGTGATCGAATCGCCGTTGGTGAGGAGCAGGTTGAGCCGGGACCCGGGCGCCGCCTCGGCCACCTCGACGACCGTGTCGGCCAGCGCCTGGCTCTCGTCGTCGCCCTCGTGCAGCCGGTGCAGGAGCAGCGCCCATACGAGCGCCGAGTCGCAGCGCGCCTCCATCGACAGCAACTCCATCGCGGGCAGGCTCTGGACGAGCGGGGCCAGGGAGCGCGGCCACCCGAGGACGGCGCCGTTGTGACTGAACAGCCAGGGGCCCGCGGCGAACGGCGCCGCCGCGGCCTCCCCGTCGGCACCCGCGACGGTCGCGTCCCGGACCGCCGCGAGCAACGCGGTGGTCCGGACGACACGTGCCAGGTCGGCGAACGACTGGTCCCCCCAGATGGGCCCGGTACGGCGGTAGCGGGCGGGCAGAGGGTCTCCCTCGGCGTACCAACCCACCCCGAAACCATCGGCGTTGACCGTCCCGTGCCGTTGCCGCCGGGGTGCCCAGGACTGCCGGAACAGGCTGTGCGGCGGCTCCACGAGGAGTCTCCCGAGCGGTTCCTGGGTTCCCAGGTACGCCAGATGACGGCACATCAGGCATTCTCCGAGCGGGCGGTGCGGAACCCGGAGAAGATCTGCCGCCGGATCGGATAGTCCCAGTTGCGGAACGTCCCCCGGCAGGCCACCGCGTCCACCGCGAACGAACCGCCGCGCAGCACCTTGTACTCCGGGCCGAAGAACACCTCCGAGTACTCCTTGTACGGGAAGGCCGCGAACCCCGGGTAGGGCGACAGATCGCTCGACGTCCACTCCCACACGTCGCCGATCAACTGCCGTACACCGAGCGGTGATTCGCCGGCCGGATAGCTGCCCGCCGGCGCCGGACGCAGATGGCGCTGGCCCAGGTTGGCGTGCTCGGGGGCCGGGTCGGCGTCGCCCCACGGATAGCGCCTGGAGCGGCCGGACGCCGGGTCGTGCCGGGCCGCCTTCTCCCACTCGGCCTCGGTGGGCAGCCGCCGCCCCGCCCAGCGGGCGTACGCGTCGGCCTCGTACCAGCTGACGTGCAGCACGGGCTCGTCGGGCGGCACCACCTCGGTGACGCCGAAGCGGCGCCGCAGCCACTGCCCGCCTTCGTGACGCCAGAACAGCGGCGCCTCGATGCCGTGCGTCCGGATGTGGTCCCAGCCCTCCGGAGCCCACCAGCGGGCGGTGCCGTAGCCGCCGTCCGCGATGAAGGCCTGGTACGCGGCGTTCGTCACCGGTGTGGTGTCGATGAAGAACGACGGGACCGTACGTCGATGCGCGGGCCGCTCGTTGTCCAGCGCCCACGGCTCGGTGGACGTGCCCATCGTGAACGGGCCGCCGGGAACCAGGACTTCGGCGGGACCGGTGAACAGCGGGACGGGCGCGGGATCCGGCGCCGTCAGGGCCGCGGGTCCCTTGCGGAGCTGATGGGTGATCAGCATCGTCTCGTCGTGCTGCTGTTCATGCTGCGCGATCATCCCGAAGGCGAAGCCCGCTTCAGTCAGCCGGGTCCCGCCGAACGCGGTGCTCTCCAGGATGTCCAGCGCCCGCCCGCGCACCTCGGCGGCGTAATGGCGGGCTTCCCCGGGCGGCAGCAGCGGCAGCGAGGGCCGCTCGGCGCGCGAGTGCTCGAACGCGTCGTACAGCCCGTCGATCTCCGGCCGCATCGCCTCACGCCCCGCGACCGCGCGCAGCAGCCACAGCTCCTCCTGGTTGCCGATGTGCGCCAGGTCCCACACCAGCGGGGACATCAACGGCGAGTGCTGCGCGGTCAGTTCGGGCTCCTCGACGCACGAGGTGAGGAGCGCGGTGCGGTCGCGGGCCGTGGTCAGCGCGTCGAGGGCACGCTCCCTGAGCGACTCGGGATCCGTGAGCGATTCGGGGTCCGTGACTGATTCGGGGGCGGTCATGAGCCGATGTCCTTCCCTTGGAACTGACCGTGGAAGCGACCGTCGAGCCGGTCATGGAACCCGTCGCGGCGCTGACTGCGGGACGGGCCCTCGGACCGGTTGTGGGACCGGCCCTGGAGTTGGACGAGCAGATCGTCGGCGGGGCAGCGGCCCCGGGCCACGAAGCGGTCGGTGTACTCCGCGACGGCGTCCAGGACCTCGGTGGTGGCGCCCAGCCGGGGCAGGGCCTCGGCAGCCGCCGCGAAACAGATCACGGCGGCCTCACGCAGCTCGGGGTCGGTCAGACCGTGCCGCGCGGCGTCCTCCCACAGCGGATTGCGCGGAGCCGGCAGCGAACCCGCCCTCTCAGCAAGGGGCTTGACAGTTCGGTAGGCGAGCTCCGCGGCCTCCGGGTCGTCGAAGAGCGCCGTCGTCACGGCGAGCGGCACGATCCACCCGTCGTCGCCCGGCTGCGCGTCGATCATGCGCAGTTCCAGATGGCCGCGCGGTCGCACCGGCGGGAACAGCGTCGTCAGGTGATAGTCGAGGTCAGCCCGGTCCGGCGGATTGTCGGAGCGGGTCCACGCCCGGAAGCTCAGGTCCTCCGGTACGTCCCAGGGGCCGTCCGGCGCCCGTACGCACATCACCGGCGCGTCCAGGACACGCCTGGCCCAGGCGGCACGCGGCTCGGGACCCAGCGGGGGCGCGTTGGACCGCCCGGGGTCCATCGCCGCCCACAGCGACTGCCGCGTGGAGCGCCAGCCGGTGTGCCGTCCCCGGGCCATCGGGGAGTGGGCGAAAGCCGCCAGCAGGACCGCGCCGAGCTGGTGCGCCATCCACCAGCGGCGCCCGTGCCCGAGCGGGCCCGGCTCCTCGTACCCGGCGTCCAGGCACACCTGGACGGAGGCGGAAGTGCACATCATGGCGCGCCCCTCGGGACCCGTGCGGTCGAGGTACTGCTCCATGGCGTCGTACCGCGGCTCATGGAGGAAGCGGCTCGGGGGGTTCCAGGGATCCTGGCCGTAGCCAGTGAGGCCGAGATCCGCCTCGCGCAGTACCGCGCGTACGGCGTCGAGGTCGGCGGAGACGGACCCGATGCACTCCATCAGGGAGGCGGCGGGAAGGGAGCTGAGCTCCAGCTGTCCGCCGGGTTCGACGGTGAGCGCCGAACGCAGGGGCAGGGTCCGCAGTGCGGCGTAGGCCGCTTCCAGTCGTTCCGGTCTTACCGGGAGCCGCGGCAGCCGCAGCTCGTGGACGAGCCATTCCACTTCGACACCGATGAATCGAGGTGGTCCGGTCTTGAAGCAGATGCCTCGGACCAGCGCTTCCACCTCGGCCTCGGTGACGACGGAGCGGTGCTCCGTACAGTCACTCACCGAATCGGACATGTCGGGATCCTCCTGAGATTCCACCATGCCGCCGGCCCGCCGTCTGTAGGGCCGGACCGGCAATGCTCGTCCTACCCAAGACCACGCACGCCTGTTCGCACAAGGGTGCAGATCGTCGCTTTAAGGACCGGGAACCACTGTTTGCAAACCCAAGAAACTCTGTTGCGCAGCATGACCAGCATCGCTCACGATGCGTTCATGAGCACGACGGGGGAGATCGCGCGGGGCGCGTTCACGGAGCGTACGGGGGTCGCGCCGTGAGCGCGCGCCTGCGCGGGATCGCACAGCACACGGAGGAGATCGTCGCGGCCGGTTCGTACCGCGCGTCCGACGGGCGCACGGTGCCGATCGCCGCGGCGGTCGACACCGCCAGGGACGGCACGCGGATGTACGGCCCCGAGCCCGTGGAGATCTCCCCGGTCAGCCCTGTGGACACGACGTTCGAGGTCACGGGGGAGAGCAGCCTGGAGGCCGCCCGGCGGCTCGCGGGCGGGACGGACCCCGTCGCCGTCCTGAACTTCTCCTCGGCGCGCAATCCCGGCGGCGGCTATCTCAAGGGCGCGCAGGCCCAGGAAGAGGCCCTCTGCCGGGCCTCCGCGCTGTACACCTGCCTGCTGCGGGCCCGGCCGTTCTACGACCACCACCGCACCCACCGCGATCCGTTCTACACGGACCGTGTCATCCACTCACCCGCCGTGCCCGTCTTCCGCGACGACCGCGGGCGGCTCCTCGACGATCCCTACACGGCCGCATTCCTGACCGCCGCGGCACCCAACGCCGGAGTAGTCCTGCGCACCGCCCCGGAGCGCACACCGGAACTCCCACAAGCCCTGGCCGTACGCGCCGAGCGGGTCCTGGAGGTCGCCGCGGCCCACGACTACCGACGACTGGTGCTCGGCGCATGGGGCTGCGGTGTCTTCCAGAACGATCCGGCGCAGGTGGCGAGCGCCTTCCACGGCCTGCTGGTCAAGGGCCGCTTCGAGGGACACTTCGAGCACGTCGTGTTCGGGATCCTGGACCGCACGGCGGGTTCGGCGACGAGAGGCGCATTCGAGCGTACGTTTGAATCGCATTTCCGGGTTGGGTAACAGACTCAGGGGCGCGGGGCTGTGACATTTGCGGCTCCGCCGCGGGGCGCGACCAGCCACAACGCACCCGCAGTCGAAACACGGCCTACCGCCACCCATACCGTTCCTGCAACCGCCGCACAACGGAGTTGAACCGCATCCGGTCCAGCGCACAAGCCTCCCGCCGCATCCCCTCCTCATGCAGCCGCAGCACGCGATCCACATCCACCCACGAGTCCCGCCCGGTCCGATCCCACGGCCCGCTCCCGATCGGCACCCACTCGCGGTCACCGTCGTGCCGCTTGCTCGACAGCTGGACGGCGAGAAACGTCCCCTCGTCCTCCCGGGCGACAACGAGCACCGGACGGTCCTTGCCACGCCCGTCGTTCTCTTCGAAGGGCACCCACGTCCAGACGATCTCGCCGGGATCCGGGTCGCCGTCGTGCGCGGGGGAGTACTCCGTCCGCACCCGGCCCACCTCGCGGGGCTCGGCTTCGGTGGTCGCGGAGGGGCCGTAGCGGCCGGGAACGTCTTCATCGGTTGAGGCAGTCACGGGGTCACGTTACTTCGGGGGTACGGAAGCCAACTCCCGTACCCCCGAAGCTCACCGCCTCACGCCTTGTCCTGCTCCACCGGCACCCTCTCCGAACGCGGCGGCACAACGCCGTTGACCCCGGCCGTTGCACCGTCCGGCGCCGTACCGTTCTGGTTCATCGACGCGAGCAACTGCCGTGCCAGGCCGAGCCCCGTGCCGCCCATGGTGAGCGCCTTGGCGAACATGTCCGACATCCCGTCGGCGCCGTTGAGCAGCACCATGTGCTCGACGTTGCCGAAGGCGCTCGCTCCCGCCCGGACGATCTCCGGCCAGTTCTCCGCGAGTTGCTGGGCGACCACGGCCTCCTGGTTCTCGGCGAGGGCGGCGGCCCGCGCCTTGATGGCCTCGGCCTCCGCGAGACCCTGGGCACGCGTCGCCTCGGCGGCGGCGAGCCCCTTGGCCTGAGCTGCGGCGGCCTCGGCCTCACCGGTGGCCCGCGTCGCCGACGCGGCGGCCACGCCCCGCGCCTTCGTCGCCTCGGCCTCGGCGCCCGCGGCCGTCTTGACCCGGGTCGCCTCCGCCGCGGCAGCGAGCTCGGTCTCCTGGGCCTTGGCCTGCGCGGCGGAGATCCGCGCGTCACGCTCGGCCTCGGCCCTGGCCCGTGTCTCGTACGCCTTGGCGTCCGCCGGCTTGCGGACATCCGCCTGGAGCTGCTGCTCACGGCGCTGCGCCTCGAGTTCGGCGATGCGCGTCTCCTGTACGACGACGTCCTGCCGGGCGGCCGCATCCGCGAGCGGTCCGGCCTGCTGGGCCTTGGCGGCCGCCTTGTCGCGCTCGGCCTGGTAGCCGGCCTGGAGGATCTCGCTGTCCCGGGTCGCCTCCGACATCCGTGCCGCGGCCTTCTGTTCGGCCTCGGTGGCGAGCCGGTTCGCCTCGGCCTGCGCGATCCGCGCGTCGCGCTGTACGGCGGCGGCGTGCGGCATGGCCAGGTTCTTGATGTAGCCGGTCGGGTCCTCGATCTCGTGGATCTGCAGCGAGTCGACGATCAGACCCAGCTTCTCCATCTCGGTCCCGCAGGCGGCCCGGGTCTGGCCGGTCAGCTTCTCCCGGTCGCGGATCATGTCCTCGACGGTCAACCCGCCGACGATGGACCGCAGATGACCGGCGAACACGTTGTGCACCCGCTCCGACATCAGCTTCTGCTGGTCGAGGAAGCGGCGGCCCGCGTTGGCGATCGACACGAAGTCGTCGCCCACCTTGAAGATGACCACGCCCCGCACCTTGAGCGGAATGCCCTGATGGGTCACGCAGTCCACGTGCAGCTCGGTCTCGTTGAGGTCGAGCGAGATCTTGCGCACCGCCTGCACACCCGGCAGCACCAGCGTGCCGCGCCCCGTCACGATGCGGAATCCCATGCCTTCTTCAAGGCCTTCGGTCCGATGCTTCGAACCGGAAATGATCAGCGCTTCGTTGGGCTCAGCGACCCGCCACATGAGCTTGAAAACCACAACGATGAAGATCAGCGCGAGGACAACAGCCCCCGCCACGACGCCGACAACCATCGGCATACGCCCCCTTTGGATGGTGCCCTTTCGGCACCGAACGAAGGGAGTGTGCTCCTGCGCAAGGCCGGGGGACAGGCACTGACGAATCCTTGTTGCAATCTTGACGAATACGGCTCTCACCTGGGACGGCGCGTGCGCAGACGAGCTGGGGACGCGTTGATCGCCGTACGCCGCCCACTCGTCAACTGTCGTACGCCGCCGAGACGTACACGGTCCGCGGCGGCAGGTACTCCACGACCATCACCACCGTGCCCGTCTCGATACGGTCCTTGGCGGCGGCGGGATACGCGAGGAAGTGCTCGGCGCCGCCGCGTACCCGGACGATCACCTCGCCGACGAGCCCGGGCCCGACCGTGCCGGTGACCCGCCCCATCAACCCGACCATCGGCGCATCGTCCATGACCACAGACTACGGCCGGAATCCGCTGGTCACAGCGGCCCCGACGAACTCCTTTACACCGCAGGGGAGTCCACGACGGTCCCGTGGGGCGGCCACAGTTCGTGCCACCGCAGATCCGCCTCCAACTGGGCGGCCAGCGACACGAGCAGCGGCTCGCTGTTCGCCGGACCGAGCAGCTGGGCGCCGACCGGCAGAGCGTCGCCCACGAACCCCGCGGGCACGTTGACCCCGGGCCAGCCCAGCACGTTCCACGGCCACGCGAACGGACACGCGGCGATCATGGCCCGGTCGGTGCCCAGTCCGTTCAGGTTCACCATCGAGCCGATGAGGGGCGGGGGAGCGGCGGTCGTCGGGGCGAGCAGCACGTCGTACGTGTCGAAGAGCGCCCCGATCCGCCGGTGCAGCGTCGCCTCGGCCCGGCGGGCCACCCGCAGGGGTGCGCCGCCGAGTACGCGTCCCAGCCGGGCGGCGTCGCGGGTGCGCCGGTCGAGGAGGTCCTGCTGCGGCACGTCGCGTACCCGCTCGGCGAGACCGACCGTCGCGCGCGGGATGAACGACAGCCCGATCTGCCCGTACCGCGGCTCCGCCTCCTCCACCACGTGCCCGAGCTCCGCGAGCCGCTCCGCGAGCGCGAGGACCCGCTCCCGTACGGCGGGATCGAGCCGCGCGGGCAGCGCCGTGAACGGCGGTTTCAGCGACAGCGCGATCCGCAGCCGGCCCGGATCACGGCCCACCGCGTCCGACACGCGAAGCGTGGACGGGCGGTGCAGATCGCCGTCGTGGTTGCCGCTCGCCGCGTCCAGCAGGAGGGCCGCGTCCGCGACCGTGCGGGCGAGCGTCCCGTTGACCGTGATGCCCTGGAACGACTCCGGGCGCGGCCAGGTCGAGATCCGGCCACGCTGCGGTTTGATCCCGATCAGATGGGTCCAGGAGGCCGGGATGCGGACCGAGCCCGCGCCGTCCGAGCCCAGCGCCGCCGGGACCAGACCCGCCGCCACCGCCGCGGCCGAGCCTCCCGAGGAACCGCCCGGTGTGTGGTCGGCGTGCCAGGGGTTGCGGGTGGCTCCGAAGGCGGGCCCCTCTGTGAAGGGCCACTGCCCGAGCTCGCAGGTGTTGGTCTTGCCGATCACGATCGCGCCGGCCGCGCGCAGGCGGCGTACGGCCTCCCCGTCCTCGGCCTGGGCAGGGAATTCGCCCCGGCAGCCGAACGCGGTCGGCTCGCCCGCCACGTCCATGTCGTCCTTCACCGCCACCGGCACCCCGAGCAGCGGCAGCCGCACCCCGGCGGCCAGCTTCTTGTCCGCCGCGTCGGCCTCGGCGAGCGCCGCTTCGGCGCGCACCAGGCGGAAGGCGTTCAGGGAGGGCTGGGTCGCCTCAATGCGGGCCAGTGTCCGCTCGGCCATCTCGCGCGCGGTCACCTCGCCGTCGGCGAGGGAGCGAGCACTTTCAGCCAGGCCATGAGCACGGTCGGGAGCCAAGAGGGGCACCTCCGAAGCAGGTCGTGTACCGCACGGTAACCTCCGGACGGGCCATCCGGTACGGGATATCGAACATCCTTTGCGGAAGGGAGAGTTCCGGCCACCCGGGGGCGCCGGGCTCCCCCGGCGCAAAGCGGCGCGCCGTGCTTCTGCAAGGATGCGTGACGTCATGGTGCAGATACCGAAGCAGTCCGCTCCTCCATCGTCCGCACAACGACCCGTGCCGACGAGTGCCGATGTGGCGCGCCTGGCGGGCGTCTCCCGCGCGACCGTCTCGTACGTCCTGAACAACACCAGCGCCGTCCGGATCAGCGAACCCACCCGCCGCCGCGTCCACGAGGCGGCCAAGGAACTCGGGTACGTCCCGCACGCGGCTGCCCGCAGCCTGCGCGCCGGGCACAGCCGCATGGTTCTGATGCCGGCGCCCTCCGTGCCCGTGGGCCCGCTCTACAGCCAGTTCTTCAACGAGCTCCAGTGGGCTCTGGGCCGCCTCGACTACACCGTCGTGCAGTACGGCAGCGTAGGCCTGCAGGGCGACGAGGCCGCCCGCGCCTGGGCCGAGCTGCGGCCGGTCGCCGTCCTCGTGCCGGGCAGCGGGCTCGGCCCCGAGGGCGTGGGTGTCCTCAAGCGCTCCGGAGCCCGGGCCGTCGTCACGATGGGCCCCGAGCGCGTCGAGGGCGCGCACGCGCTGCTCATGGACCACGAGCGGGTCGGCCACTGCGCGGGCGTCCACCTCGCGGCGCGTGGCCGCCGTCGCATCGGTGTCGTGGTGCCCCAGGAAACGGGCCTGGAGATCTTCTCCAAGCCCCGCCTGGAAGGCGTACGGCGCGCTCTGCGGGGCACGGACGCCTCGGTGACCGAGCTGCCGCTCGCGTACGAGGAGGTGGCCGCCGCCCGGCTCGCGGCGAGCTGGCGCTCCCTCGATCTCGACGCCGTGTTCGCGTACAACGACGAGTACGCGATGCTGCTGACGCGTGCCCTCCAGGACGAGGGCATCGGAATCCCGGACGAGACGGCCGTCATCGGCGCCGACGACCTGATGCTCGGCCGGCTGCTGCGGCCCCGCCTGAGCACCGTCCACATCGAGCTGCCGTCCGGGCGTGACCTCGCCGAGCTGGTGGACCGCGCGGTGCGCGAGCCCGGCGCGGCGCCCGAAACGCACGAGGTACTGGGAGCGAGGGTCGTGCACCGCGAGTCGAGCTGAGAGAGGCTGGGACTGTTCCCCGGCCGGACCGGACACGGAGGCGCGTCATGCGGACCACGGTCGGCATCATCGGCGGCGGTCCCGCCGGGCTCCTGCTCGCCCGGCTGCTGCACCGGACGGGCGTCGACTGCGTCGTCCTGGAGAGCAGGACACGGGAGTACGCCGAGCAGCGCCAGCGCGCCGGAATGCTGGAGCAGGGCACGGTCGACGCGCTGCGCGAGTGCGACGCCGCCGACCGCCTGGACGCCGAGGGCCTGATCCACCACGGCATCGAGCTGCGCTTCGACCGCGAGCGCCACCACATCGACTTCCCCGCGCTCACCGGCGGCCGCACCGTCACGATCTACGCCCAGACGGAGATCGTGAAGGATCTCATCGCCTTTCAACTCGCCGACGGGCCACCGCTGTTGTTCGAGGCCGAGGCGATCGCCATCGAGAAGCCGGACAGCGACGCACCCGTCGTGCGCTTCGTGCACGAGGGGCGCGAGCAGACCCTGAGCTGCGACTACGTGGTGGGCTGCGACGGCTCGCACGGCATCGCGCGCGACGCGTTCCCGGACGGGGCGAGCCACACGTACGCGCACGAGTACCCGTACTCCTGGCTCGGGATCCTCGCCGATGTGCCGCCCTCCTGCGAGGAGTTGATCTACGCACGCGGCGACAGGGGCTTCGCCCTGCACAGCATGCGCTCGCCGTCGGTGTCGCGGCTGTACCTCCAGGTTCCGAACGGCACCGCAGCCGCCGACTGGCCCGACGAGCGCATCTGGGACGAGCTCGCGGCACGCTTCGCCATCGACGGCGACTGGCGCCTCGAGCGCGGCCCCGTCACGTCCAAGTCCGTGACGTCGATGCGGAGTTACGTCCACGAGCCGATGCGCTACGGACGGCTGTTCCTCGCCGGGGACGCCGCCCACATCGTGCCGCCGACCGGCGCCAAGGGGCTCAACCTCGCGGTGTCCGACGTCCGGGTGCTGGCACGCGGCTTCGCGGCGCTGCACCGCACGGGATCGGCCCAACTCCTGGACCGCTACTCGGAGTTGTGCCTCGACCGGGTGTGGCAGGCCACACGTTTCTCGTACGACATGACTAGGATGTTGCACGCTCAACCAGATGGGGATGTCTTCGACCACCGGGTGCAGCTCGCACGACTGCGCCGGATCACGGCATCCCGCCACGCGGCAGCCGAACTGGCCGCGAACTACACGGGATTACCCCTCTCACTGTGAGTGTCCCGCTGGTGATCAGTGATCGATCGGAGAGCCGTCATGCCGCTGCTCGACCCCAAGACCTGGCAGTCCCGCACGCTGTCGGGCGGTGAGTACACCGTCACCGAGCCCGCCACCGGCGAGGGGCTCGGTACCGTCACGCTCGCCACCGCCGAGGACATCTCGACGGCCGCGCGCACCGCCCGTGCCGCCCAGTCCGACTGGGCCAGGGCCCCGCACTTCGTCCGCGCCGCCGTGCTGCGCAGGGCCGGCGACCTCTTCGCCGCACACGCCGACGAACTGCGCGACTGGATCGTCCGCGAGTCCGGCTCCATCCCCGGCAAGGCCGACTTCGAACTGCACGTCGCCGCTCAGGAGTGCTATGAGGCAGCCGCGCTCGCCTCGCGCCCGACCGGCCAGATCCTGCCGTCGGAGGTTCCGCGTCTGTCGTACACACGGCGTGTCCCGGTCGGCGTGGTAGGGGTCATCGCCCCCTTCAACGCCCCGCTGATCCTCTCGATCCGCTCCGTGGCCCCGGCGCTCGCGCTCGGCAACGGCGTCGTCCTGAAGCCGGACCCGCGCACCGCCGTCTGCGGCGGCCTCGCGCTCGCCGCCGTCTTCGCGGAGGCGGGCCTCCCGGACGGCCTGCTGCACGTACTCCCCGGCGGTCCCGAGGCCGGTCAGGCGCTGGTAGCCGACCCGCAGGTGCCGGTGATCTCGTTCACGGGGTCGACTGCCGCCGGGCGCGCGGTGGGTGAGGCCGCGGGCCGTCAACTCAAGCGCGTGCACCTGGAGTTGGGCGGAAACTCCGCACTGATCGTCCTGGCCGACGCCGATATCGACGCGGTGATCTCCACGGCCGCCTGGGGTTCGTTCTTCCACCAGGGCCAGATCTGCATGACGACCGGCCGCCACCTCGTCCACGCCTCGCTCTACGAGGAGTACGTCGAGCGGCTCGCCGCCAAGGCCGACTCGCTCGCCGTCGGTGACCCGCACCGCGAGCAGGTGCACCTGGGGCCGATTATCGACAGCGCCCAACTGGCCAAGATCCAGGGGCTGGTGGAGTCCAGCACCGCACGCGGGGCGAAGCTGGCGGCGGGCGGCACGCACGAGAAGCTGTTCTACCGGCCGACGGTCCTTGCCGGAGTCGACGACTCGACCCCCGCGTACGCGGAGGAGGTCTTCGGCCCGGTCGCGCCGGTACGTTCCTTCGCGGACGTCGACGAGGCCGCCGCTCTCGCCTCAGCGGGACCGTACGGCCTCTCCCTGGGCATCGTCACCAGGGACACCGCGCGCGGCCTCGACCTCGCCGAGCGCATCCCCACCGGCATCGCCCACATCAACGACCAGACCGTCAACGACGAGGCCGTCGCGCCCTTCGGCGGGATCGCGTCCTCCGGCACCGGCGCCCGCTTCGGCGGTGAGGCCAACCTGGAGGCCTTCACCGACGTGCGCTGGACGACGGTGCGCGGGGATGTGGCGGCGTACCCGTTCTGAGCGGGGGACTTACTGGCCGGCCTGGGCCTGCTGCTCGGCGACGGACTTGCGGACCTCGTCCATGTCCAGCTTGCGGGCCTGGCCGATGACGTCGTCCAGAGCGGCCTGGGGCAGCGCACCGGGCTGGGCGAAGATCGCGACCTGGTCGCGGACGATCATCAGCGTCGGAATCGACTGGATGTCGAAGGCGGCGGCCAGTTCGGGCTGCGCCTCCGTGTCGACCTTGGCGAACACCAGGTCCGGGTTGGCCTCGGCCGCCTTCTCGTAGACCGGCGCGAACTGACGGCACGGCCCGCACCAGGACGCCCAGAAGTCGATCAGGACGAACTCGTTGTCCGTGACCGTCTGGTCGAAGTTCTCCTTGGTGAGTTCCACGGTGCTGCTCATGCGTGTCTCCCTCTTTCTCGTGTCCGGGTCATGCCGGTTCGCACAACGCCGCCTGCCGGTGCCGTATTCCGCCTGCCTACCCGTGTGGCCACGGCGCACACGAGGAACCAGACTGACCCCATGACGGAAACGGAATCCATCGCGTACGACGTCGTGGTGCTCGGCGCCGGGCCCGTGGGGGAGAACGTCGCGGACCGCGCCCGCGCGGCAGGCCTCTCCACCGCGATCGTGGAGAGCGAACTGGTCGGCGGCGAGTGCTCCTACTGGGCCTGCATGCCCAGCAAGGCCCTGCTGCGCCCGGTCATCGCCCGCGCCGACGCCCGCCGCGTGCCCGGCCTCAGCCAGGCCGTGCAGGGCCCCCTCGACGCCGCCGCGGTCCTCGCCCACCGCGACTACTTCACCTCCCACTGGAAGGACGACGGCCAGGTCGGCTGGCTGGACGGCATCGGCGCCGACCTGTACCGCGGACACGGGCGGCTCGACGGACCGCGCACGGTGACGGTCGAGGGGCCCGACGGCGAGCGGCACGTGCTGACCGCCCGGCACGCGGTCGCCGTGTGCACCGGCACCCGCGCCCTGCTCCCCGACCTGCCGGGACTCGCCCAGGTCAAGCCCTGGACCAGCCGCGAGGCCACCAGCGCGCAGGCCGTGCCCGGCCGGCTCGTCGTGGTCGGCGGCGGTGTGGTCGCCGTCGAGATGGCCACCGCCTGGCAGGCCCTCGGCTCCCAGGTCACCGTCCTGGTCCGCGGCAAGGGACTGCTGCCCCGCATGGAACCCTTCGCCGGGGAGCTGGTGGCCGAGGGACTGGCGGAGGCGGGGGCGGACGTGCGCACCGGCACCTCGGTCTCCGCGGTGACGCGCGAGGGCTCGACCGTGGTGGTCCTGACGGACACCGGCGACCGCCTGGAGGCCGACGAGATCCTCTTCGCGACCGGCCGCGCGCCCCACACCGACGACATAGGCCTCGACACGATCGGCCTGGAAGCGGGCTCCTGGCTCGACGTCGACGACAGCCTCCGGGTCACCGGCAGCGAGTGGCTGTACGCGGTCGGCGACGTCAACCACCGTGCGCTCCTCACCCACCAGGGCAAGTACCAGGCCCGGATCGCGGGCGCCGCCATCGCCGCCCGCGCGGCCGGCGTACCGCTCCTGGAGACGGACCCGTGGGGCGCTCATGCCGCGACCGCCGACCACGCGGCCGTCCCGCAGGTCGTCTTCACCGATCCGGAGGCCGCCGCCGTGGGCCTCTCCCTCGCCGAGGCCGAACAGGCGGGCCACCGTGTCCGGGTCGTGGACGTCGAGATGTCCTCGGCGGCGGGCGCGGGCCTGTACGCCGATGGCTATCGGGGCAAGGCCCGCATGATCGTCGACGTCAACCGCGAAGTCCTCCTCGGCGTCACCTTCGTCGGCCCGGGCGTCGGCGAACTGATCCACTCGGCGACCGTCGCCGTCGCCGGCGAGGTGCCCATCGGACGCCTGTGGCACGCGGTGCCGTCCTATCCGACGCTGAGCGAGGTGTGGCTGCGGCTGCTGGAGGCGTACCGGGACGTGTGACGCGGACCTGGCGAGGGTGTTCCGCCGGACCGGTGTGGCACCCTCGCTGAGGGTGACACGTCTCAGCCGGGCAGCGTGAAGCCGAGGGCCGCGGCCGCCTCCTCCGGCGTCGGCTGCCCCCAGCGCTCCGCCATCGCCTGGTTCGAGGACAGCGAGCGGGTCTCCGCCAGGTCGAGATAGAGCACACCGTCCAGATGGTCCGTCTCGTGCTGGACGATCCGCGCGGGCCAGCCCGTGAACACCTCGTCGACCGCGCGGCCCTCCTCGTCCAGCGCACGCAGCCGCACCTCGGTGTGCCGGGGCACCACGGCCTGCCAGCCCGGCACACTCAGGCAGCCCTCGAAGAACACCGCCCGCTCCGCGCCGATCCCCTCGTACGACGGATTGACCAGCACCCGGAACGGCTGCGGCACCCGCCCGCGCACCAGCCGCACCTCCTCCGACACCGGCGCCGGGTCCTCGATGACAGCGAGCCGCAGCGGTACACCGACCTGCGGTGCCGCGAGGCCGACACCCGGCGCCGCGTGCATCGTCGCGCGCAGGGCGGCGACGAAACGGGCCAGCAGCCCCGGAGCCAACTGGCCGTCGAACGGCTCGGCGGCACGACGCAGCACCGGGTCACCCGCGGCGACGATCGGCAACGGGCCTTCGTGGGCGAGAAGTTCCTCGACCTGGTCGCTCAGGGGACGGGAGGTGCTGTGGTCACGTTCGGATGCCATCGCGCCAGGATGTCAAGCGGGCCCGCGCGGTGCGAGGCGGCGCCAGGGGAGTGCCGCACCTTCCCGAATGTGACGCACGCCACGTCCATGCCCGGGAACTCGACGCCTCCGGGTCCCGACTACTGGACTGCCACCGGTGAAGGGAGCCCACTCCCGGCCCGCGGCCCGTTTCCGTCCCCTGCACGACCGGAGAACCCCGCCGATGTCCACCGCTCCCCCGACCACGACGGACCAGTCCCCGCAGTCCGTCTCCCCGGCACCCACCCGAAAAACCTGGTCCTCACTTCGCCCCCTGGTGCTCCGCCTGCACTTCTACGCCGGAGTGCTCGTCGCCCCCTTCCTGCTGGTCGCCGCAGCGACCGGCTTCCTGTACGCCGCCTCCTTCCAGGCCGAGAAGATCATCTACTCCCACGAGCTGACCGTCCCGGTCGGCGACAAGAAGCTGGCACTGTCCGACCAGGTGGCCGCCGCCCGCAAGGCCCACCCGGAGGGCACGGTCTCGGCCGTACGCCCCTCACCCGAGGCGGATGCGACGACCCGGGTGATGATCTCGGGAGCCCCGGGCATCGACGCCGACCACACCCTCGCGGTCTTCGTCGACCCGTACACCGCGAAGGTGCGCGGCGCTCTGGAGCAGTACGGCTCCACGGGCGCGCTCCCGGTGCGGACCTGGATCGACGAGTTCCACCGTGACCTGCACCTCGGCGACAACGGCCGCCTCTACAGCGAACTCGCCGCCAGCTGGCTGTGGGTGATCGCGAGCGGCGGCCTCGGGCTGTGGTTCGCCCGCCGCCGCTCGCAGCGCAAGGTCCGCGGGACGAGCGGGCGCCGCCGCACCCTGGGACTGCACGGCACGGTGGGCGTCTGGGCGGCCGCCGGCTTCATCTTCCTCTCGGCGACCGGCCTGACCTGGTCGACGTACGCCGGGGCGAACATCGACGTCCTCAGGACCTCGCTCGGTCAGTCGACCCCCTCGGTCTCGGCGGCGGCTGGCGAGCACGCGGAACACGACGCCGCGGCCGGAACGGGCGAGACGGAGAGTGGAGCGGGGGTCGACGAGATCCTCGCCGCCGCCCGCGCCAAGGGCCTCGGCGACCCGGTCGAGATCATCCCGCCCGCCGACGCCTCCTCCACGTACGTCGTCAAGCAGGTCCAGCGCAGCTGGCCCACGAAGCAGGACGCGGTGGCCGTCGACCCGACGACCGCCGAGGTCACCGACGAACTCCGCTTCGCCGACTACCCCGTGCTCGCCAAGCTGACCCGCTGGGGCATCGACGCCCACACCGGCGTCCTCTTCGGCCTCGTCAACCAGATCGTGCTGATGGCCCTCACGGGCTCGCTGATCCTCCTGATCGTCCTGGGCTACCGCATGTGGTGGCTGCGCGGCCGCGCCTCCGCGTTCGGCCGACCCATCCCACGGGGTGCCTGGGCACAGGTCCCGCCACAGATCCTGGTCCCGGCCATGGCAACCATCGCCGTACTCGGCTACTTCGTCCCACTGCTCGGCATCCCGCTGGCGGTGTTCATCGCCGTGGACGTACTGCTCGGCGAGGTCGCGCACCGGCGGGGGAAGCGGGCGTAGTTCAGCCCGTCCGGCGTTTGAGGACGAGGCCGTTCAGGCCGAACGGGGGTCTGGGGGCGGAGCCCCCAGGTACGGGAAGGGCAGGGGCGGAGGGGGCGAAAAAACCGCCCCAACCCCCAACCCCCACCGGCAGGTTGCCCCGCAGCGCCGCGTCGCGCCCCGCAGGCGAGTGGCTCCGTGGCAACCGTCCACGGAGCCTCCGCAAAAACCCGTTGGCGGACCACGGCGACCACTGCTACTTTTCCGGAGGCCGTGCGAGAGAACGAGGAGGTGGTACCCGTGAACACAGTATCGACATGGGTGCTCTCCTCCGGGGTCACGGTCGGGCGATAGGTCGTCCGGGAGCGCCGCTCTGCGCCCTCCCGAAAGGCACGACCATGCAATTCACTTCCGAACAACGCCTCGACGACGGCGTCCTCGAACGCGAATTCACCCTCGGCGAGACCCCTGGCACCCTGTGGACGCCTGAATCCGCCGCCCCGGCCCCGCTGATCCTGATGTCCCACAACAACGGCCTGCCCAAGGCGGATCCCCGGCTGGTGGCCCGGGCCCGGTACACCGCGGCGCGCGGCTACGCGGTGGCCACCATCGACGCCGCCGGGTGCGGTGACCGTCCCCGTTCCGCCGCCGACGAGCAGGCCCGCGCCGACCTCCGGCGGGCGATGCAGGCCGGCGAGCCGGTCGACGAGATCTTCGAGTCCTTCATCGGCCCGCTGGTCGAAAACGCGGTCCCGGAATGGCAGACCACGCTGGACGCCCTCCTTGAACTGCCGGAGATCGGCGGCCCGGTCGGGTACTCCGGGGGGTGGACCGCCCTCGGCATCCGCCTTGCGGTGGTCGAGCCACGCATCGCGGCCGCAGGCTTCTTCGCCGGGGGGTACGTGCCCCGTGCCCAGCGTGAGGAGGCCCGGCAGGTCACCATTCCGCTCCTGTTCCTGCTGCAGTGGGACGACGAAGGGAACCCCCGGCAACGGGCCCTGGACCTGTTCAACGCCTTCGGCAGCAAGGAGAAGACGCTGCACGCAAATCTGGGAGGGCACACCGGCACCCCGTGGTTCGAGCTGGAGGACGGGTGCCGGTTCCTGGACCGCCACCTGAAGTGAGGCCGGACCGTCGGGCCGGCAGCAGCCGGTAGGCGGCGTCGGCCGTGATGCCGTCATCGAGGACAGGTCCCGGCCCTCCTCGATGACGGCGCCCGGCAGCCGCACAACCGGATCGGCGTCCCGCCACAGCGCGGCACGACCTCCGCGATCCCTTGGTCACCGAGGCTGGAGGAACCTGGAACCGATACGCCCCCGGCGACCACACACGGTGACATCAGGACCGAACTCAACGAGGAATATGCGACGCCTCAAGATGCGAGCCACCAGACAGGCCTTAGGTCAGCCTTAGGTCGTGTCCGCAATGTCAGGGGAGCCAGAGTCGTAGGCAGGCGATGGTGACCAGGGCTTGGTAGTGGCGGGCGCGTTTGTCGTAGCGGGTGGCGAGGGCTTTGTTGTGCTTGAGCTTGTTGAAGCAGCGTTCGACGAGGTTGCGGCGCCGGTAGGCCGCTTTGTCGAGCCGGCAGCGGCTCTCGCCGCGGCGGATGCGGCCGTTGATCTGGTCGATGCGTTCCGGGATCGCTGCCTTGATCCCGCGTCGGCGCAGGTAGGTGCGGATCTTCGTGGACGAGTAGCCCTTGTCGGCGGCGACCCGCTCGGGCCGGGTCCGGGGTCGCCCCGGCCCGCATCCCGGCACCCGGATCCGGGCCATCACTGCTTCGAACTGGGTGCAGTCGTTGACGTTCCCGCCGGTGAGGGTGAAGGCCAGCGGCCGGCCCCGGCCGTCGCAGGCCAGGTGGATCTTCGTGGTCAGTCCGCCGCGGGAACGGCCGATCGCCTCGCCCGGCCACGGCCCCCTTTTCGGGCCCCGGCGGCGTGCTGGTGGGCCCGCACGGTCGTGGAGTCCAGGCACACGATCGTCCAGTCGACCGCGCCGACGGCGTCGGAATGCTGCTGGACGTGAGCCAGCAGCCGGTCCCATGTGCCGTCGGCGGACCAGCGGCGGAAGCGTTCGTAGACCGTTTTCCACGGCCCGTACCGTTCGGGCAGGTCCCGCCAGGCCGCCCCGGTCGACAGCTTCCACAGGATGCCGTTGACCACCTGACGGCGGTCCCGCACCGGACGGCCCATCCGCGGCGGAGCGAGCAACGGCCCGATCACCGCCCACGACTCATCAGTCAACTCATGACGACGCACCACGAACAGACCAACGACCAACCCACTTTGCGGACACGACCTAGGACCGCGTCGCCCTCCCGCACTCGTCCCCAGAGGACTCGCCCCGCCCGACCGGCACGCTGCGGTCGTACGGGTCGACCTCCGTGCCGCCCTCGTCCGCCCGGCTGTCCGTGCCGAAGGGCGGGGTGAAGTAGCCCGTGGGGGCGTCGCAGCCGCCGTTGGTCATGTCGTATTTGTACGAGACGATCGAGAACGTGCCCGGCTCGGTGATCACCTTGTCAGGGTCGTCCCAGCTCAGGACCAGCTCGCGCCGGACGATCGTGCGCACGATCTCGTCGTCGCCGCCCGCGTCCGCGCGGGTGACCGGGTAGACGAAGGTGACGTCGGCGGTCACCTGGAGCGCGCCGCGCTCGCCCTCCCGGTAGGTGAGCCGGCCCCGGGTCTTCACGACGTCGCCGACCAGCTGGGTGCGGGAGGGCTGGAAGCGGCTGAAGAGGAGGAGGGGGTCGTTCTTCTCGCTCGGGGTTTGGAAAGCGGTTTTCAGGAGGTCTTGGACGTCCGTCTGGTACGGGTTGATCAGTGCAATCGCCTTCTCGGGGCGCTCGCCCTGCAGCACCCCGCGGTCCAGGCCGGACGCGACAAGGAATTCCCGGCTGCGGGCGAGGGCCCGCTCGACCTCGGCCGCGCTCATCCAGCCGACCGCCCTGGCTTTCGGCACGGTGATCCCCGCCGCTCCGCTCGCCCAGCTCGCCGCCGGCGAACCGCGGAACGGCTCGTCCATGGTGGGGCGTTGGGCCGCCTCCGCCGAGGGTGCCTGGGTCGGGCGGGCGGTCTCAGCCGCCAGCGGCGGGGAGTCAGGGTCGTCGCCGGCGAACAGGTTCACTGTCCGCCCCGGCGCGAGCGCCACCGCGAGCAGCGCCAGCGAGGCCAGGAGTCCGACCACGTACCAGCCCGTGCGCCGCTTGGGCCGCGCGGGCGTGTGGCTGCGCCAGCCCTCCAGGCCGGGGCCGGGCTCCGCGCGCAGCTGCTCCGTCACGTGGCGGGCCCGCGCCGACGGCTCCTTGGGCGAGTCGGCGGCACCCGCCACCGACTCGCGCAGAAACCGCTCCCACTCCTCGTCGGACCTGGACGAGCCGTCCGGCTCGCTACCCGCGCCCATCCCCAACCCCCTGGCAATCAGCAGACCGCAGCCCACTCCCCTGTGACGCGTCCGCATCATGACACAGAGCGCTGACAGCGAGGTCGGCTGGGCGGACGGTGTGGGCGCGCCCCCCTTTCTCAAGTCGCCACATCGCAGCCGCAGTCAGAGATGCGAAGCACACGCTGAGTGGCTGAACTCCTCCGCAGACATTGAATACGCGACACCTCAACATGCGAGTCCACCAGTCCCAAGGCCGAACTCGCCGCCGGGGCATGCGAAAAGGCCGGTCACCGTGGTGACCGGCCTTTCTCCGCAGGGTCTGCTACACCTGCGAGAAATCGCCCGCGAGCGCCGAGGCGATCCTCAGGTGCGGCTCCGCCTCGGCGGACCGCCCCTGCCGCTGAAGCGTGCGCCCCAGCATCAGCCGGGCGTAGTGCTCGACCGGGTCGAGCTCCACGAGAACGCGCAACTCGGCCTCCGCGCGGCGAAGTTGAGCCGAGTGGTAGTACGAGCAGGCCAGCAGCAGCCGGGGTCCGACCTGCTCCGGCACCTCCTCGACCAGGCCACCCAGAACCCGCGCCGCAGCGGCGTAGTCCTTGGCGTCGAAGAACATCCGCGCCCGCTCCCAGCGCTCCGCGGCCGTCCCGTGGTCGTAGTAAGTCGTGTTCACTGCTGACCTCCTTCGACGGCCTCAACGGCGGGCAATGATTGAATATTCCACGACCTCGGCCCTGGGGCTACGGGACCTCAGTCCTGGGGCTACGCGTCGGCCAGCTCCGCGTTTGCCCGCTCGGTGACCAGAGTCAGTACGCGACCCGCGGTAGCCAGATCCTCGGCCGTAATGCCCGCGTACAGCCGGGCCGCGATCGCGTTGCCGCCGACGCGGATCCCCTCGAACAGCTCCCTGCCGCTGTCCGTGAGTGACACCCGCCCGGCCGCGGGCTCCAGCAGCTTCGCGTCGGTCATCTCGGAGACCGTTTCGTGAGCGGCCGACTCGTCGATCTTCAGCGTGCCGGTCAGGCGGTCCACGAGCCACGCTCGCTCGACCGTGCCGCCGCTGTCCGAGACGGCCCGAAGGGCCACCGACTGGTTGAACGTGGTTCCGCTGCGGGCGAGCACGATCTCCAGGAGGGCACGGCTCGCGTAGTGGGCAAGGCCTATGGTCTGGCCGTTGACAAGGGGAGTGGCGGTGGTCATGACTGCTCCTTCTCGGAAGGTTCGTCCGTGGGGTGTTCGTCCGTGGGGTGTTCGTTCTCGGGTCGTGCTTTCTCAGGTCGTGCTTTCTCGGTCTCGGAACGTGGATCGAGTGGTACGTCGAGCAGGGTCGCCAACTCGCGGCTGAGCACCTTCGTGCGCTCGCCGTCGAGTCCGCCGAGTGGCTCCAGGAGCTGGTCCAGAAGGTCGTGGACCACCCCGATCGCGCGGCGGGTGACTTCGCGCCCCTCCTTCGTGAGGGACAGCCGGACCGCGCGGGGGTCGGCAGGATCCCGCGTCCGGTCGACGGTTCCGGCCGCCTCCAGGGCGCGGGCCAGCTTCGAGACGTAGAGCGGCTCGAGGCCGGTGTGGTCGGCGAGCGCGCGCTGGCTCGGCCGGTGGCCGGCCCGGTGCATGCCGTAGAGCGATGCCACCAGCGAGTACTGCGCGTGGGTCAGGCCCAATGGTGCGAGCGCCCGGTCGACGGCGACCCGCCACTTCATCGACAGCCGCCAGACGAGGAAACCGGGCGTCGCGTTCCCGGGCACCGAACTCACCAGCTCATCGACTTGATCGAACTCATGCGGGAAACGGTACATGGCTACTATATCCATGGCTACTATTTTTGAATCTGGTCAGACCAACGGCGTACGCGCCTGAGACCCGGGTCCTAGGCCCTCCGCCGGTTCTGCGCCAAGTGCCCCTCAATGGGCGGGTCGATGGACTGACGGCGGGTACCCCGCAGGGCTAGGTTGTGGGCCATGAGCAATCTTGATCGCGAGGCAGTTCCCGCCCTGTGCGGTGGCCGCGGTTTCGTGGTGGCCGAGCCGGTGCGCGAACTCCTCAGCCCCCGCCGGGTGAAGCTCGGCGAGTCCACCGAAGTCCGCCGCCTGCTGCCCAACCTGGGCCGCCGGATGGTCGGCGCGTGGTGCTTCGTCGATCACTACGGGCCCGACGACATCGCCGACGAGCCCGGCATGCAGGTTCCGCCGCACCCTCACATGGGCCTGCAGACCGTCAGCTGGCTGCACGAGGGCGAGGTGCTGCACCGCGACTCCACCGGCAGCCTGCAGACCATCCAGCCGCGCGAACTGGGCCTCATGACCTCCGGCCGGGCCATCAGCCACTCCGAGGAGAGCCCCAAGTCGCACGCCCGTCTCCTGCACGGCGCGCAGCTCTGGGTCGCCCTCCCGGACAGCCACCGCCACACCGACCCGAGCTTCGAGCACCACGCGGAACTGCCCCTCGTCACGGCTCCCGGTCTCCGCGCCGCGCTCATCCTGGGCTCCGTCGACGGCACGACCTCGCCCGGCACGACGTACACCCCGATCGTCGGCGCCGACCTCGCCCTGGCGAGCGGCGCCGACGTACGCCTGCCCCTGGAGCCCGACTTCGAGTACGCCGTGCTGTCCATGTCGGGCGAGGCCCACGTCGACGGCGTACCGCTGCTCCCGGGCTCGATGCTCTACCTCGGCTGCGGCCGCACCGAACTCCCCCTGCGGGCCGAGTCCGACGCGGGCCTCATGCTCCTGGGCGGCGAGCCCTTCGAGGAGGAGCTGATCATGTGGTGGAACTTCATCGGGCGGACGCAGGCGGACATCGAGCAGGCTCGGGCGGACTGGACCTCGGGCTCCCGATTCGGCGAGGTGGTGGGCTACGACGGTGCTCCGCTGCCCGCTCCCGAACTCCCGCCGGTGGCGCTGAAGCCGCGTGGAAGGGTTCGCTGACCTGGGGTTCCCGCTCTAGTGCAGGCCTCTCGCGATACGCGGCTGTCCTTGCCTGGCACCCCGTTTTCTCGAGGGGTCGTTCGCTCCTGAGGAGTCCATCGAGGGCAACGCTGCGTTCTCATGTCTGGCCATCTGTAGGCGGGTTGAGTCAGCCTGATGCTGGCCCAATGCTGACTTCGGTGACTTGTACTAGTCTTCTGAGTCAGGACTTCTATTCAGATGTATAGGCTTGTTCCATGGCACGGACGGGGCGGCCGAAGGCCGAGTTGACGCTGTCGGACGAGGAACGGGCCGCACTCGAGGGGTGGGTGCGGCGACATTCCACGCCGCAGGCATGGGCATTGCGGTGTCGGATCATCCTGGCCTGTGCCGCGGGTGCGTCGAACAAGGACGTGGCTGCTGAACTCGGCTCCACACCTCATGCGGTGGGCCGCTGGCGGGCCCGGTTCGTGCAGTACCGGATCGCTGGTCTTGGAGACATGCCGCGTCCGGGCGGTCCCAGGACGGTGACGGACGAGCAGGTCGCCGCGGTGATCGCCAGGACACTGGAGTCCACTCCAAAGAACGCGACGCACTGGTCGACGCGGGCGATGGCGAAAGAGATGGGTCTTTCGCAGTCGTCGGTGTCACGGATCTGGCGGGCCTTCGGCCTGCAGCCGCACCGGTCGGAGACCTTCAAGCTGTCGACCGATCCGTATTTCGTCGACAAGGTCCACGATGTCGTCGGCCTCTACCTGGACCCGCCCGAGCGGGCCCTGGTGTTCTGTGTCGACGAGAAGTCGCAGATCCAGGCGCTGGACCGGTCCCAGCCCGTCCTGCCGATGATGCCCGGGGTTCCCGAGCGGGCAACGCACGACTACGTCCGGGCCGGCACCACCACCCTGTTCGCGGCCCTTGAGGTCGCCACCGGCAAAGTGATCGGCTCCCTGCACCGCAGACACCGTGCCGAGGAGTTCAAGAAGTTCCTGACCAAGCTCGACAAAGAGGTGCCTGCCGGCCTGGATGTCCACCTCATCTGCGACAACTACGCCACCCACAAAACCCCCGCCATCAAGAAGTGGCTGCTGGCCCATCCCCGCTTCCACCTGCACTTCACGCCGACCGGATCGTCCTGGCTGAACCTCGTCGAGCGCTGGTTCGCCGAACTGACCAACAAACAGATACGGCGAGGCGTCCACAGGACCGTCCAAGCGCTGGAGAAGGACATCCGCACCTGGATCGCCGCCTGGAACACCGATCCGAAGCCCTACGTCTGGACGAAGACCGCGGACGAGATCCTCGAACGCCTCGCCAGTTATCTGAATAGAATTCCTGACTCAGAAGACTAGGGCAAGACGCCACCAAGTGCCTGGGCGACGAAGGGGAGGAGAAGGCGGTGACAAGGGCTCTCTTGTGGGAATCCCACCACGGCCCGGTGCGGGGTGACGAGTCCGACCGTCCCTTCCGGCGCGGTGCTCAGTGTCCGCGTACCGGTCAAGGGAACAGTGGCCCGCTCTCGGCGCACCGGCCGCCCAAAGAGGTGGCCCACCTGGCCGTTCGGCCGTCAGACATGCTCGTCCGGTTCGTCCACGCGGTTGATCCGGGCGTCGTTGCCGACGCCCGGATCCGAACCGCTCAGCCGGCCATCGCCTCGCGGACGAGGGCGGTGTCGACGAACTGCTCGAAGCGGACGATGAGCCCACCGCGCACCACGAAATGGTGGGCGACGCGGATGTCGATCGGCTTGCCGGTGGCCTTGTTGGTCGCGGTGTAGCGGGCGAGGACGACGACGTTCTCGCCGTCGACGACGTAGGTGTCGTCGTGGGCGGTCCAACTGTCCCAGTCCTGGCCGAGCTTCTCCATGACGTTGGCGGTGACGCCGTCGGGGGTGCGGTAGGTGCCGGCGAGGGGGAAGCCGGCCATCTCCGTCCACTCGACGTCGGGGGCGAGGGTGGCCCGAAGGGCCTCCAAGTCACCTGCCGCGGACGCCAGGTACTGACGCCGTACGACATCGGCGGGGGCGGTGGAAGTCGTGAACTCGGCCATGGTCAGCCCCACTTCATTTCGCCCTTGGCGACCTTCGCGCCGATCTGGGCGGCGATCAGCATGCCGTTGTCGGGGTAACGCTTGACCAGCGCCTCAGTCAGCGTCGCACCGTCGGCCGCCGTAGCAAGCTCCTCCTCGAAGGCAAGAAGGTACTCGCGGGTTGCGGTGATGGCGGAGGCGTCGGCCGGGGTTGCGGGCAGGCGGTGGCCGGGGACGACCAACTCCGGCTGCAGGGCGGCCATTTCGTCGAGCAGGTCGATCCAGGCGGCACGGTCGCCGGGGGTGGGGGTGTCGGCGACCCAGACGTGCTCCTGCTGGAAGAGGAGGACGCCGCCGAGGAGCGCGCGGTGCTCGGCCTGCCACAGGTAGTGGCGGTCCGGCAGCGCGGCCGGGCCGCCCTTGAGCTCGAAGCGGTGGCCCTCCAGGGTGAGGTCGCCGGTCAGCGGGGTGAGGTCGACCAGGCGGGTGGGCAGATTCGGGCCGAGCGCGGCCCACGCCTTGAGCTTGCCTTCGTAGGAGTCCTGGATGTGCTCGATGACGATCGGGGTGGCGACGAAGGTCGCGTCGGGGAAGGCATCGGCGATGACTTCGGCGCCGAAGTAGAAGTCGGGGTCGGCGTGGCTGACGAAGACGGTGGTGAGCTTCTTGCCGGAGTCGAGGATCTCGGCCGCGAGGCGGTGGCCGTCGGCGCGGGTGAAGGCGGCGTCGACCAGGAGGGCCTCGTGCTCGCCGGTGACGATGGTGGCGGTCTTGTTCTTGCTGCCGGCTGGGAAGTCCAGGTCGAGGATCTTGAAGGAGAGGGTGCTCATCGATGACTCCTTGCGGGGAGGGGGGGGTGGGGAGCGGGAGGTTCAGTGGGTGGGGAGCGCCGCGAGCCGCTGGTCGATCTCGTCGGCGGTGCCGTGGCCGTGGGCCACGGCAGTGACGGAGTCGCCGTCGACGGCCAGCAGCGTGGGGAAGCCGGTGACGTGCAGTGAGGCGGACCGGTGGAAGTCGGCGCCCGCCGCCACCCGAACCTCGGATCCCTCGAAGGCGGTGACCACAGCGTCGGCATTCAGTCCGGCCTCCTCGGCGACCTTCCGGTAGGTGGCCGCCTCGGACAGGCTGAGGCCGTCGACGTAGAAGGCCCGCTGCAGGGCGATCGCCAGCTCCGCCGCGCGGGCCGGTGCGGCCTGGCGCAGGGCGGCGACACCGCGCGCGGCGGCCTCCGAGTCCATCACGAAGGAGCCGTCGGCGATCAGCCGCTCATACGCCTCGCCGAACTCGGCGCCGGTCAGCTCGGCGATCTTGGCGTTCGCGCCCTGGACATGGCCGAACTCGCGGACGGGTACCCGGCGAGACCCGGTGAACAGGCCGCCGGAGACGACCTCGACCGGCAGTTCGGGGTGACGGGAGGCGACCTCGCTCAGTGTTCCGGAGAACCCGTGCGACCAGCCGCAATAGGCGTCGAAGACGTAGACGAGCTTCATCAAGGACCTCGGCAGGGATGTGCGCCCGCGGGTTGCGAGCGATTCACCTGACAGAACAGTATCTGACGCGTCAGATATTTCAAGGTTCGTGTGAGGTGGGGCACATGGGCGTGGCTGACCACGTCATTGCGCCAACGTTGCCGCCGCTCCGCAGGTCAGGGCAGGCGGGGTAGTAGGTCCCGGGCCGTGTGGCTGAGGATGCGGAGATCCTCCGAGAATCGCTTCCGGTCCGCTGCGGGCAGGGGGTCCACGAGATACCGCTTGATGTTCTCCAGATGGACCCGGGACGCGCCTACGACGGTCTCCTCGCCCAATGCGGTCAGCCGGACCAGTCGCGCGCGCCGGTCGCCCGGATCCGCTGCCCGCTCGACCAGTTCGGCCGCCTCCATCCGGTCCACCAGCCGGGTGGCGCCGCCCGTGGTCAGGACCTGCTCCTGGGCGATGGCCCGCATGGAGAGTCCCGGCTCGCCCGCCCGGCCGAGGATCAGCAGCACCTCGAATATCAGGTGGCTGATTCCGCACTCCACCTCGAGCGCCCGGCCGAGGATGTACTCCAGCCGGTTGGCCGCGCCTTGCAGTCGGCCGAACGCCAGGATCAGCTCGTGGTCCGCGGCCTGCTTCGCCGTCGTGATCTCCGTCTGCTCGCCCACGGTCGCGTCGCCCCTCTGGTCGTCCCGGTACCACCGTACCGATCATGCCTTGGAGGGTCGGTACGACCATGGACATGAGGCGCTACGCCTCGGAGGCAGGCCGAGCCGGCCGGGTGTCGGGCCGCCCTTGAAGTCGCCGAAGCACAGGGTGAAGGTCTGCTTCCAGCGTTCGACCTCGGCGCGGTCGGACATGAAGCGGGGGAAGCCGTCCATGTGGGCGTTGGGGTACTCCCAGAGCGGCTTCAAGTCCGCCGGGGACCGGCTACCCCATCCCTAAAGGAGCCGGTCGATCGGTCGAAGACCTCCGATCCGGCTCCTAATTGCTTTTCGACCGGACAGTTCGACCGGACCCGGTCGACGAGATATGAGCAGGTCAGAGGGCAGATGGGAATGCGGGTGCCAGCCCTGGGCGAGGTTTTTCAGGCGTCCCGTCGAAGAAGTGCACGGCGAAGCCGCCGTGTTCGTAGATGTTGTCGCCGTGGGAGATGCCGACGCCGATGGGGGGTGCGTCGCCGATGTGGCGGACCGTGTAGACGTGCAGGCCGCCGGGGCGCAGGACGCGCGATCTCATTCATGGTGGGGACTGCTCTGACACGTATGCCCCGGTCAGTGCATCGGCGCTCAGTGCGCTGTCGTAGTCCGGGCTCACGCTGGAAGGAAGGACTGTCGATCCGGTCGGCGGAGTGTCGACTTGAGTCGAGCCGCTCCGGTCACACCGTCCCGAGCCTGACGGACTGGGCGTGGCGGAACACGTTGAGCGGGTCCCAACGGGCCTTCGCGCGTTGCAGGCGGGGATAGTTGTCCTTGTAGTAGAGGGCGTGCGAGGAGAGTCCCGAGGTGTTCCAGCGGGGGTCGTCCAGATCCTTGTCGGGGTAGTTGACGAAGCAGCCGTCCGTGGTCGGGCCGGGGGCCGGGACGCCTCCGGTGTCGGCGTGGACGTCGCGGTAGAAGTCGCGGACCCAGTTGACGTGCCGGGTGTCGTCGGTGGGTTCCTCCCAGTAGGCGACGTACTGCAGCTTGAGGATCGAATCCCGCTGGGGTACAGCTGTGTCCTTGGGTGCGACGGTGTTGACCCGGCCTCCGTACCCGGCGATGACCAGCAGCGCCGAGGGGTTGAGGTAGTCGGTGCGAGTCAGATGCCGGTGGATGGAACCGAGGTGCTGGTCGGTGAAACCCGTCCGCATGTAGGCGGACTTGATCTCGAAGCGCCGGCAGGGATCGCCTCCGGACAGCCCTTGCCACTGGGTGGCCTGCAGCCACGGGAGCCGGATGACGGGGCCCTGGAGGGGTCTGGCGGCAACCCCGGTGCCCACAGCAGCGACGAACTCGGCGAGTTGGTGCGCGGCGCGCGGCCGGGTGGCGTCGATCTGCGTGGCGAGTTGGACGACACCGGCCGATCGGTGCAGAGGGCGCAGCTGGCTGTAGAGGCCGAGGAGGGGCGAACTCGGTCCGCTGTGCCGCTCGTACCAGCGGCCGTAGTTCCTCAGAAGGGTGGCGAAGCCTTCTCGGTTCAGGTCGCCCCACATCCAGTTGGTGGTGTTCACCAGGAGTTCCGCGGGCGGCGCCGGAAGCAGGCGGCCGGGTTCGGTCTCGGCGGGGACGCCGGGGGAGCGGAGCCAGTATCGGGTGACGACGCCGAAGTTGCCTCCTCCGCCACCTGTGTGTGCCCACCACAGGTCGCTCAGTGCCGGATCTGAATCGTCGCGGGTCGCGATCACGCTGCGTGCGGTGCCGCTCTGGTCGACCACGGCGACTTCCACGCCGTAGAGGTGATCGACGGTCAGTCCGAAGAGACGGGAGAGCGGGCCGTAGCCGCCGCCGACGATGTGCCCGCCGGCGGCGACCGAAGGGCATGCGCCGCCGGGAACGGTGACTCCCCAGGTTTTGTAGAGGGTTTCGTAGAGCTGGGAGAGGCGTGCTCCGGGTCCCACGCAGAAGGCGCCGAACGCGGGGTCGTACTCGACGGAGTTGAGACGCGAGAGGTCGATGACGGTGCGGACGGCCGCGTTGGCGACGAAGTCCTCGTAGCAGTGACCTCCGCTGCGCAGGGCGATCCGGCGGCCGGCCGCGACCGCGTCCTGGACGGCTCGGACGACGTCGTCGGAGGACGCGGCCACGCAGATCTCGTCCGGGGTCCCGGCCCACCGCTGGTTGGCCCCGCGGACGAGCGCGGGGTAGCGGGGGTCGCCGGGCCGGACGACGGTCCTCGCGTCCGGACCTTCGGCGCGGGTGGGAGATCCGGCGGAGAGCAGCGGGAGGGATCCGCCGCCGATCATCGCTGCGCGTTTGAACAGCAGACGACGTGACGGGGCAACCATCAGTCCTCCTCAAGCTTCGGGTGTGCGAGTCACACGCGATCAGCTGGGCGACCCTTTTGTCCAATTCGTTCGTTGTTCGCGTTGACGACATCTTGTCCGCAGTGAACGGAGTGGCATGGGGATGACCTCGGGCGGTCTCGCACTTGCGCCGCAGGTCGGCAATCCGGAACAGAAGACGAACCCGAGACCGGAACGGCTCCCTGCCCTGGACGGTCTGCGCGGGATCGCCGTACTCCTCGTTCTGCTCAACCACCTTGGTGTCGTGAGATGGGGCTACCTGGGCGTGGACATCTTCTTCGCGCTCTCCGGGTTCCTGATCACCCGGGGCCTGTGTGCGGAGTGGGACGCGACGGGCAGGGTGCGACTGCGGGCGTTCTATCTGCGCCGAGCCCGGCGCCTGCTGCCCGCGCTCTTCGCTTTGCTGGTGGTGTACGCCGTGGTGGTCGGTTCCGTCCGGTATGCCGCCGTGGCGCTGTCCTTCGGCGCCAACTGGGTCGTCGCGGCGGGCCTGGGTGAGTTCGGCCCGCTCACGCCGACGTGGACGCTGGCGCAGGAAGAGCAGTTCTATCTCCTGTGGCCGCTCGCCCTTGGCCTCCTGCTGAGGCTTCCGGCCGTTCTGCGTCTGGTGCTGACCGGTGCGGCGGTGTGGTTCCTGGTTGATGTGCTGGCCGGGAACGACCAGATGTTCATGGCGAACGACGGGTACTTCAGCCCCTACCTGCGCACGGCGGAGCTACTGATCGGCTGCCTGGCCGCCCTCGCCCTGCGCCAGGGGTGGCTGACCCGCCCCCTCGGTGCGCAGGGGGCTGCGTGGCCTCTGGTGGCCGTGGCCGTGTACGTGGGGTGGGCGGAGATGCCGTTGGCGCTGCGGCTGCCGTCGATGGCGGCCCTGGCCGCCGTCCTGATCGCGGCACTGGTGCTGCGCCCCCGGGGCACGCTGAGCCGGATCCTGGGGTGTCGGCCTCTGCGTTTCACCGGCCGGATCAGCTACGGCATGTATCTCTACCAGTTGCCGATCCTCGCCGCCGTCACCGAGTTCCTGTCGCTCTCCGACCAACCGTGGTCGTGCACCGCCGTCGTCATCACGCTGAGCTATGCGGTGTCCGCCCTGTCCTGGTACGGGTTCGAATCGCACTTCCTGCGCGGAGCGCGCCGTCCGTCGTGGCAGGGATGGCTGCCGCCGGGCAGGAAGGAAGGAAGTGCCCTGCCGGCACCTCGCCCCAGGACGACCGAAGCGGCCCCTGCACCGGTGCTCAGGGTCGAGGCCGGGGAGTTCTTGCGTCCCCTGCCCGCGGAACTGAGTGCCGGAACGCTGCTGACGCGGCCCCAGTGTCAGGTGCTCGCCGCCTGTCTGGGGCTGCCGGTCGCGGCACTGGCCCTCCATGTGCTCACGGGTGTCGGACCGTCCGGTCTGACGTGGGTCCGCGGGGTGATGCTGGCTCTGGTCTGCGCCAATCTCCTGGTGGTGGCCACGAATACGCTGGTCGTGCTGCTGGGTGCGCGCGACCGGCGCAGGCAGACCGCTCCGTCCAGCACGTCGGCCCGGGAGGACCTGCCCTCCTACACCGTCCTGGTCCCGCTGTACGAGGAAGCCGAAGTCCTGCCCGACCTCGTCACTCACCTGGCCCGGCTGGACTACCCGGCCGACCGGCTGCAGATCCTGCTCACCATCGAGGAGGACGACCGACGGACCCGCGACGTCCTGGACTCCCTCGTCGTGCCGGACCACTTCGAGACCTGTCTGATCACCCCGTCGATGCCCCGCACCAAACCCAAGGCGTGCAACCTGGCGCTGCGGCGGGCCACCGGGGAACTGTGCGTCATCTACGACGCCGAGGACCGCCCTGACCCCGGCCAGCTGAAGGCCGCAGTCGGCGCGTTCTCCTCGGCGCCCGCCGAAGTGATGTGCCTGCAAGCCGAGTTGCAGTACTGGAACCCCGGCACCAATTGGCTCACCGAATGCTTCGCCATGGAGTACGCCACCCGGTACAGCCTGATCCTGCCCGGCCTGTACCGGCTGGGCTTCCCGATCCTGCTGGGCGGCACCTCCAACCACTTCCGCACGGCCGCCCTGTGCGAGCTGGGCGCCTGGGACCCGCACAACCTCACCGAGGACGCCGACCTGGGCATCCGTATCGCCCGGCGCGGCTGGCAGGTCCGCCCGCTGGCCTCGGTCACCGAGGAGGAGGCCAACAGCCACCTCGGCAACTGGCTGCGCCAACGGAGTCGCTGGATGAAGGGACACATCCAGACCTGGCTGGTCCACATGCGCAGACCCATGCGGCTCCACCGCGAACTGGGCACGGCCGGATTCATCGGCCTCCAGCTCACCCTGGGCCTCCCGCTGCTGTGTATGCTGCTCAATCCCCTGGGCTGGGCACTGAGCGTGGTCTCACTCTTCGTACCAGGACTGGGCAACCGGCTCCTGCCCGCCGACCTGCACGGCCTCTCGCTGGCCCTCTGCGTGACCGGCGTCCTGCTGGCACTGTCCCATCAGGCGGCAGGAGCAACGGTCCGCCGCCTCGTCGCGGCGGTCCCCACTCTGATCACCGGTCCCGCGTACTGGATGCTCCTCGCCGCCGCCGGCTACCGGGCCCTGGTCCAACTGGCGCGCCCCAGCCGCCGCTTCTACTGGGAGGCGACCCGGCATGGTCTGGTGGAGGCCGAGAAGGAAACACCTGCTCTGACCGGGTGATAGCAGACTTTATGTGTCAATTCAGAGGATACGGTGCTCGCGATGTCCGGCAAACGTGCCGGGCGTGGACACGCACGGAGGCTTCTGTTGAACCATCACCACGCAGACGGTCAGGGCGCTTTGGGGCGCAGGTCTCTGCTGAAGGCTGTCGGCATGTCCGCTCTTGTCACGGGCGGGGCGGCCGCGCTGGACGCGGCTCCGGCACACGCGTACCAGGGCAGTGCGTCCGGTCGGGCCCGAGCGGACGCACCGAACGTGTACGTCGCGCTCGAGAGCGTGGTCCTGAGTGCCGAGGGCAAGGGCACGGCGAAGGTGAGGATCGGCAACTCCGGCTACGCCGACGTCACCGGCGACGTGTACGTCTACCTGATCACGCCCTACTACGTGAACTTCGACGGGCTGCCCACCGGGTACGAGAGCAGCTACATCGTCCACAACCCGGCCCCGAACATTCCCGAGATGATCCGCTGTCGGATCCCCGCATCAGAACTGACCGCCCGCCGTGAAGCAGCCGCCTTCTCGGTGAGCGTGAAGAGCGTGCCGAACGGACCGCAGTTCTTCGACTTCTTCCAGGCATTCGCCCCGACTACTGGGGACACCGAACTCATCAGCAACGAGGCGGTCGCCACCATCGCCCAGGACGTCCCGGCACTGCCGACGGCCCCCGACGACGCGAACCTGGTCAACCTCTACTTCACCTACCTCCAGCCGCGACTCAAGGCCGGCTCGACGAGCCCGCTGCGCGTGTATGTCGGCAACAAGGGACCGAAGGCTCCGACGGCGGACGCGGTCTTCAGCTTCGTGACACCCTTCCGCGTGAAGGTCGACCGCGACGACCTGGCCTTCAAGGCACTCCATCCCACCTACCACCACGACGTCACCGACACGGACGTGCCGGACATCGTCTCCTTCAAGGTGCCCAGGCTCTCCCTGGTTCCGGATCCGAAACTGCTCGTCGCCCCGGGCGTTCTCCCCTCCTTCCGCATTCCCCTGATCGGATACGAGGGCGGCAACCCGAACCGCGGTGGCAAGGGCATGCTTGCGGTCGGCGGAACGAAGGACTTCGACCCGAACCTCGCCGTGACGATCTCCCGCATTAACGTCATCGAACCCTGACCGGTCTCATGTCGCGTCTCATTGTCCTGGGTCTCGCCCTCGCGGCCTTTCTGACTCTCGGGATCGCCGGGCCCGTTCCGCACCTCACACGGACCGCGCCCCGGCTCCATGTCGAGGGCAGTCGGCTCGTCGACGGGACGGGAGCGCCGGTCGTCCTGCGGGGTGTGAACCGTCCCGGAGGGGAGTACGCCTGCGCGAAGGGCATGGGCGGTGTGTGGGACGGCCCCATGGACGACGACGCCGTGGCCGCGATGAAGGACTGGCACGTCAAGGCCGTACGCGTGCCGCTCAACTCGGCCTGCTGGAACGGTGCCGCGTACACCCGCGGCACTGTATCCGCCGACACCTACCGAAGCGCCGTACGCCGGTACGTCGACCTGCTCGACCGAAACGGCATGACACCCGTCCTCGACCTGCACTGGTCCGAGGGCCGCTACACCGGCCCCGACACGCAGTGCGCCACGGCGCGAGCGGTGTGCGCGAAACCGATGCCCGACGCGGGAGCCGTACCGTTCTGGCGGTCGGTGGCCGAGACGTTCAAGGACAACACTGCCGTCGTCCTTGACCTCTACAACGAACCGTTCCCCGATCGCGCCCTGCCGGACACCGCCACGGCATGGATGTGCTGGCGCGACGGCGGAGCCGCCTGCGCACCGGGCATCTCCGCATACCGGCCCGTCGGCATGGACACCCTCGTGAAGACGGTACGCGGCACCGGCGCCAAGAACGTCATCCTGCTCGCAGGCATCAACTACGCCCACGATCTGTCCCAGTGGCACCGCCATCGACCCGCCGACCCGACCGGCAACCTCGCTGCCTCCTGGCACGCGTATGACAAGAACCCCTGCAACACACCCGCCTGCTGGAACCGCGACATCGTGCCCCTGCTGACCCGTACCCCCGTGGTCGTCACCGAGATCGGCCAGACCGACTGCCGAGCCGACCACGTCACCACCCTGATGAACTGGCTCGACGCCCACCGCACCGGCTACCTCGCCTGGGCCTGGACCACCTACGACTGCGCCGCTTTCCCCGCCCTGATCACCGGCTACGAGGGGACGCCGACCGACTACGGCCAGGGCGTACAGGACCACATGCGACGTTTTTGACGGGCCGCGCCGGGGTGGTGGCCGGTTGGCCCCGGTCCCTGAGCGACCCGGTCGCTACGGGCTTGGGCGGGGTGGGCGGATTGGGGAAGGGGAGCGATACCCTGAGATCAGGCGGCTGACCTGCGAAGACGCGGTGCGGCTCCATCCTCGGGCGAAGAGGGCGGAAACCTCTTCCTCGGTAGGGAACTCCGCTGCGCGCGAGTTCTGGCCCGATGCCACGACGTGCATGGATGTCGTCGCTGCCCTCCCCGAGACGAGCCGGAGAGGTCGTGTGTGGCTCGTAGTGGACACGGGGTGTCGGACCGTCAACTCCCGCTCAACGGACTGAGTCCGCTGCTCGCGAGTTTGACGCCAGGTTGCTCTGTGTCGGCTGATGCTGCTCTGACCTGCGCGTATGCGCCCGAAAACGTAGCTGGTGAGGTGTGTTCCGGTCGGCTCTGCTGCGGCGTTGAGGCCATTCTGAGGTGGTGGTGATGCCGTAGGCGTCGGCGAGGAGGGCGCGATGGCGAAGCCGCCGTCGTGCCGCAGGCGGTAGACCCCGACGGCGCGAGCGCCTTCTCGGTCCCGTCTCCGGTGCGCACTTCAACCCTCAGCACGTCGAGCGCCCGCCGGTCCGGCGTCAGCATGTGGTCGAGGCCGAGTCTCGTCGAGGCGTGCTGACAGCCGCGAGGGGCGGCGGTCGGGCGTCCACGGTCGCACGGCGACTTGCACCCCGGCGTGCCGAGGTCAGCGGCTGTTCCACCGCGGTGTCCCATTCGATCTGCGGCGGCGGGCTCAGCAACATCTCCCGCGGGTAGGCTTTGCCTGATCAGGCAAAGTCGGCGGGGACGAGGCATGGGCGGGGTGGAGAAGACGCGGGGTGGCGGGGCTGAGCGGGCGACCTCGCGGGACGTCGCCCGGCTCGCCGGGGTGTCGCACACGGCCGTGTCCTTCGTCTTCAACGGGCGTGCCCAGGGCAACCTCTCCGCCGAGACGCAGGAGAAGATCCGCAAGGCGGCCGAACAGCTCGGCTACCGGCCGAACGCGGTCGCCCGTGGCCTGCGCCGGAGTCGTACCGCCGTGATCGGTCTGGTCACGGACGAGATCGCCACCTCGCCGTTCGCCGGGCGGCTGCTGCGCGGGGCCATGGACATGGCGTGGAGCAGTGAGCACCTGGTGCTCACCGTCGACTCCGGGCAGGACCCGGTCGCCGAGGACGCGGCTGTCGCCGAACTGCTCGACCGGAGGGTCGACGGGATCATCTACGCCGCGCTGTCGTTGCGCCGCGCCCGAGTCCCGGAAGGGCTGCACCGCACGTTCGCCGTGTTCGCCAACTGTCTCCCCGAGGATGGCTCCCTCCCGGCCGTCATCCCCGCCGAGCGGGCCGGTGGCCGCAGTGCCGCGCGCGTCCTTCTCGACGCGGGCCACCGCCGTGTCGCCCTGGTGGGCGGTCTCGACGACATCGCGACCGCGGAACGGCTGCGCGGCTTCCGGGACGCGCTGCGGACGGTGGGGCTGACGGCTGGGAAGGACTGGGTCGTGCGCACGGGAGGGGAGATCTCCGCCGGGTACGAGGGAGCCTTGCGGCTGCTGGACGGTGTTCCCGCCCACCGGCGGCCCACGGGGATCGTCTGTTACAACGACCGGGTGGCCGCGGGCGTCCTCCACGCCGCCGCGCGCCTGGGCCTCGACGTGCCCGCCGAGCTGTCCGTCGTCGGCTATGACGACCAGGAACACATGGCGGCTTTCCTCAGCCCGCCCCTCACCACGGTCGCTCTGCCCCATCGCGCGATGGGAGAGACGGCCGTCCGCCTGCTCCTGGACGCCATCGACAGCGGGACCGCGCCGCCGGTCACCACCCGGCGGCTGGAGTGCCCCGTCGTCACGCGGGGTTCGGTGGGACCAGCTCCCAGCCCGTGACCTCGACGTCCGTCCCCGACACGGTGAGCTCCGCGATGTCGTCGTCCCGTCGGTACACCCGTTCCGTGGCCGTCGCCCGGTCACCCGCGAACAGTTCCAGCAGGGAGCCGTCCACGAGGATCCGTACGGTGAGGGTCTCGCCCGGCGGGGTCGCCAGGACCAGGGGGGCCGTGCCGTCCGGGCGGGAGCGTGGCCAGGCCGTGCGGTCCAGGGTCACCGTGCCGGACGCCGGGTCGAGTCGCACGGTCAGTTCGGCCCCGGACGCGGCCCGCAGCAGACTCACGGTCGCCGCTGAACGGGCGGTCACCAGCAGGTCGTACGCGAGGGGGAGTGGCCGGTGCGGTCCTGGTGCGGCCGTGAACGGGACGGCCGCTCGCAGTAGTTCGAGCTCCGGAGCCGGTACGACCCGTAGCGTGCCGTCCTCGTGGGTGTCCATCACCCGGGGTGCCGTGAGGACGCCGGACCAGCCCGCGCGGTCCACCTCCTCGGGCGGGCGTGACTCCCAGGACCAGCCCCAGAGCAGGGCGCGGCCGGACTCCGTGTCCTGGAGGACGGAGGGGGCGTAGAAGTCACGGCCGAGGTCCAGCGGGCCGCCGCCCGTACCGGCCGCGAACCTCGGTCCAGCGTCCGCCTGTTCCACCAGACGGCCCGTGACGTACGCGGTGCTCAGCGGGTCGCCGTCCCACAGGGCCACCGCCAGCACCCAGTCGCCCCCGGGGGTCGCCCACAACTGCGGGCACTCCCAGCCGATCGCCCGCTTGCCGAAGGCGCGGGCCGCCGCCGGGTCCCGGCCGTCCAGCAGGACCCCGGCGAACCGCCAGTCGTACAGGTCCTCACAGTCGTACACCAGGACGGACGGGGTGCCGTCGGCGTGGCCGGCGCCCATCAGCGCCCAGCGGCGTCCGGCGAAGCGGAAGACGAAAGGGTCCCGGAACATCGTCACGTCCAGGCCGGGTGGTGGGCCGGCGACCACCGGCACCGGCAGTTGCTTCCACCTCTGGAGGCCGTCGTCCTCGGCCACGGCGAGACAGATCGCGCTCAGGCCCTGGTGGTCGTGGTCGATCCCGGAGTACACCGCTGTCGGTACACCACCGTCGTCCACCACGCAGCCGGACCAGCAGCCCGCCTCGTCCGGGCCGTCGGGCGTGGGGCGCAGGGCGATCCCGTGGTCGTCCCAGTGGGCGAGGTCAGGGCTGGAGGCATGGCCCCAGTGAACGTTCGTGTGCACGGGGGCGTCGGGGTTGTGCTGGTAGAAGAGGTGGTATCGATCGCCCCAACGGAACGGGCCGTTCGGGTCGTTCATCCAGTTTGCCGGCGGGCGGACCCTGAAACGCGGGCTGTTGGCGTCGGTCGACCGGCTCACGGAACTCAACGATTGACTCCTGCGGATGTGATGCCCTCGCGCAGAGGGCGCTGGCCGACGACGAACACGACGACGGCGGGGATCATGGAGAGGACGACTCCGGCGAGGACGACGGAGATCGAGCCGGTGCCGAGGTTGCCCTGGAGGGAGACCAGGCCCAGGGGCAGCGTGAGGTTCTCGGTGGAGGTTTCGAGGATCAGCGGCCGGAAGAACTCGTTCCAGTGGTAGTTGAAGGCCAGCACGCCGACGATGGCGAGACCGGGGGCCGCCAAGGGGGCGTACACCGACCGGAAGACGCGCCACGGACCCGCGCCGTCGATCATCGCCGCCTCGCCCAGGTCCTTCGGCATGCCCAGGAAGTACTGGCGCATCAGGAAGGTGCCGAAGGCCGTCGGGAAGGCCGGGACGATGAGGCCGAGCAGGGTGTCGGTCAGACCCATCGTCTTCAGTTCCAGGAAGACCGGGACCATCGTGACCTGCAACGGCACCATCATCGTGGCCAGGACCAGCGCGAACAGCGGCTTCTTGAAGCGGAATTCGAGGCGGGCGAAGGCATAGCCCGCCAGGCCCGCGGTGATCATCTGGCCGGCCGCGATCAGCGCGGTCACCAGGGTGGAGTTCAGTGCGTACAGCCAGACGTCGATCTGGTCGAAGACCCCGCGGTAGGCGTCGACGGTGGGGGCCGTGGGGATGATCTTCGGCGGCAGGTCGAAGGACTCCGCCGGCGTGCGCAGTGACGTCGACACCGTCCAGATGACCGGGCCGAGCGTCAACAGCGCGCACAGCGCCAGGCCCGCGATCCGGCCCCAGGGCGCCAGGCCGTGCCGTACGCGTGACGCGGTGACGCTCGTGCGGGGACCCGGCATCGAACCCGATGCCGAACCCGATATCGAACCCGAGAGGGAACTCGTACTCATCTGACTCACCCGGCTCACTGGTAGTGGACGTAACGCCGGCTGAGCCGGAACTGGAGTGCGGTGACCGCCATGATCAGGGCGAAGAGCAGGACGCCCACGGCGGACGCCTCGCCGAAGCGGAGCTGCTCGAAGGCCGTCTCGTAGATGACCATCACGACCGTGCGCGTCGAGTCGCCGGGACCGCCCGCCGTGAGGACGTACGGCTGCTCGAAGACCTGGAGGGCGTTGATGATGCCGACCACGGACGCCACAAGGAGCGTGGGCGAGAGCAGCGGCAGGGTGATGGCGAGGTGTTTGCGCACCCCGCTCGCGCCGTCCAGCGAAGCCGCCTCGTGCACCTCTTGCGGGATGTTGTTCAGGCCGCCGACGAACAGCAGGAACGAGAAGCCGAACTGCTGCCAGACGTACGCCAGGACCACGGCCGCCATCGCCCCGTTCTCCGAGGTCAGCCAGGGGACCGAGGGGATACCGACCGTGCCGAGCAGCCAGTTCACGGGGCCGAAGTCCTGGTTGAACAGGTACTTCATCACCACCGAGATGGACGCGGCGGACAGCACCAGCGGGAAGAAGAACGCCGAACGGAACACGGACCGCAGCCACTTGGGCATCCGGCCGTTCACCGCGATCGCCAGCACGAGCGCGATCAGCAACTGGAGTGCGACCGCGAGCACCATGAAGACGAGCGTGTTGCGGAAGGAGACGAGGACCGTCGAATCGGTCAGGATCTCCCGGTAGTTGGCCGCTCCGGTCCACCGCGGGTCGTCGATCACGTCCCACTGGAAGAAGCTGAGGACGACCGAGCCGACGATCGGTACGACCGTGAAGACGACGATGCCGACGACGGTGGGCGCGAGGAACAGTACGGCGAGGAGGCGGGTGCCCCGGGTGCGGATGGTGGTGGCGGCCGTGGACTCGGATGCCTTACGGGTCCGACCGGTCCCGCGGTTCCTGCGGCTCCTGCGGGTGCGGGCGGGCTCCGGCCCCACGGGCCTGATCTCGGTGTTCGTCACACTTCACGCTCCATGGCCTTTTCCAGGTCCCCCTGCAGCCGGCGCAGCGCGGGACGCACCGCGCCGGGGCTCGCGAGGGCGGTTCCGGTGTGCTTGATCAGCAGCTGCTCGACCTCGTTGACCTGCGGCGGGGCCGGGATCGGGCCGGTGGTGGGGATCTTGTCGAGGGTGTCGTAGAAGACCTGCCAGTGGGCCGGTCCTGTCTCCCGGTAGCGGGCCTCGTCGACCATGGAGCGGCGGGCCGGAGTGGTCTGGTTGGCCGCGAAGAGCTGGGTCATCACGTCCTTGCGGGCGGTGTACTTGATGAACTCCCAGGCCTCGTCCCGCAACTTCGACGTGCGCAGCATCGCGTACCCGGCGGCGCCGAACTGGTGACGCCGGGTACGCCAGCGCGGGAAGTACCGCACGTCGTAGTCGGCCGGTTTCATGCCCGCCTCATGCAGGCCGCCCGCCCAGAAGCCGCCCGCGGGCGTGGCACCGACGCGGCCGGTGGAGAAGACGCCGACCAGGTTGCGGCCGTCGCCGCCCTCCGGCCGGGTGCACAGGTCCTCCTGGACGAGGGAGGAGAGGTAGTCGTAGACCTCTGCGACGCGGTCGGAGTCGGCCAGGGGTGTCGTCCACCGGTAGCCGCCGCCCCGGCCGCGCCGCTGTGCCTCGGGATAGAAGGAGTTCCAGAGCCAGTCGCCGCCGGGGGCCTTGGACTCGGTGAGGAGGTTGGTGTCGTTGGCGAAGAGCCAGGGGACCACTCCGCCCCACAGCCGGTTGGTCCAGAAGTACGGGGTGAACCCGTCGCCGTTGCTGCGTTTCATCGCTCGCAGCAGCGTGGTGAAGTCGTCGTGGGTCCAGTCGTCGTCGGGGAGGTCGGCGCCCGCGCGTTCGAGGACCCGGCTGTTGAGGTACATGTCGGCCGCGTTGAACTCGACCGGCAGCTGGTAGAGGCTCCCCTCGTACATCATCGACTCGACCAGCGAGGGATGGACGTCGGCGAAGTACGTGCGCAGCTCGGCCGCGTCCCGCTTCGCCCACCTGTCCAGCGGTACGCCGAGCCGCTGGGCGAAGAGCTGCACGCCCTCGGTGGCGACGTACACGAGGTCGGGTGCCGTGCCCGCGGCGATCTGGGTGAGGATCTTGGAGAAGAAGTCCGACCAGTCGTAGGCCTGTACGGGGTTGATGCGGATCCTGATGTCGGGGTGGACCTCGTGGAATCCGTCGTGCAGGGCGCGCTGCGCCTCGGGGTTGAAGGCGGAGCCCAGGGTGGCGATGACGAGCGAGCCGTCGTCGCGGCCGGGGATGTCGGCGGCGGTGAGGCGGTCCCAGCCGGCCGCGACCCCGGCGAGAGCGGCGGCTCCGGCGCCGTACGCGCCGTAGCGCAGCAGGGCCCGTCGGGAGAGGAGCGAGTCGGTCATCGGCGAGCCTAACTCGTGTTAGCCGAAGTTGGATTCCATGATGATGGGAACCCCGCTGCGGCTCTGTCAAGGGATGTGCGCGGATGGGAAGTTACGGGAACGGTCGGTACGTGAGGGCTTGCGTGAGGGCTTGACCTTTAACGAGTTAGGTATACGGTTCCGGACCACATGAGCCGTGTCCCGACGACGACGTCGGGGAAGGGAGCCGCACGATGCGTGGCATGAAGAGGAGTTCGCTCGGCCCGGGGGAGACACTGTCCAGGCGGTTGCTGCTGACGGCCTCGGCCGCCGGCGCCGCCGGTGTTCTGCTGCCGGACCTCGTGAGACCGGCGGTGGCGGTGCCCCGCGAGGCGACGGCCGCGTGCACGGGCAGCTACCGCGCCGAGTACCACTTCACGGTCCCCGACCAGTGGATGAACGACCCGCAGCGCCCCATCTGGATCGACGGCGAGTACCACTACTACTACCTCTACAACCCCGACTACTCGACGGGCGGCACCTCGGCCGGCACCGCCTGGCGCCTGGCCACCAGCACCGACCTCGTCTCCTTCACCGACCGGGGCATCGCCGTGCCGAAGGACACGACCCCCAACGGCGATGTCTGGTCCGGCTCGGCGGTGGTCGACACGGACGACACGGCGGGCTTCGGCGCGGGCGCGGTGATCGTCATCGCCACCATGGCGCCCGACGATGTCACCCAGGCCCAGTACCTGTACTACTCGACTGACGACGGCCGCACCTTCACGAACCACGGCACCGCCCCGGTCCTCCCCAACCCCGGCGTACGGGACTTCCGCGACCCCAAGGTGATCCGGGACGAGGAGCGCGGGCGGTGGGTGATGCTGCTCGCCGAGAACGACAAAGTCGGCTTCTACCACTCCGCCGACCTCAAGGCGTGGACGTACGTCGGCGGCTTCATCAAGGGCGGCATCGGCGTCCTGGAGTGCCCCGACCTGTTCCGGATCAGGGCGGACGATGGGACCTGGAAATGGGTGCTGGGCGTCAGCGCCAACGGCAAGGGCTCCGGGCTGCCGAGCACGTTCGCGTACTGGACGGGTTCCTTCGACGGTACGACCTTCACCGCCGACGCGTCCGATCCCCAGTGGCTGGACCACGGCTGGGACTGGTACGCGGCGGTCACCTTCGATAAACGTGACGCGAGCGGGGTCCTGGACTCTGACGCGCGGTATGCGATCGGCTGGATGAACCACTGGGACTACGCGAACACCACGCCCACCATCGAGTGCGACGGCTTCAACGGCACCGACTCGATCGTCCGCGAGGTACGACTGAAGTACGCGTCGGGTACGTATTACCTGGCGTCCCAGCCGGTGGCGGCCCTGGACGACCATGTGTCGCGCACGGTGGACCTCGGCGACATCGTGGTCGACGGCACACGAACGCTCGACTACACGGGTACCGCGTACGAACTGACCTGTGAGATCACCTGGGACCAACTGCTGGGCGCCGGCCTCCAGTTGCGGCGGTCCTCGGACGGTGGGCGGCACATCGACGCGGGGGTCTACGGCGACTACGCCTTCGTCAACCGCGGTTACACCGTGAGCCCCGACACCTCCGGCCGCTGGCAGGAGAGCCGCACGCCGTTCGACCTGTCCGCCGGCACGGTCCGCCTGCGGATCCTCGTCGACCGCACGTCCGTCGAGATGTTCGTCGGCGACGGCCGGTACGTGCACTCGACCGAGGCCTTCCCCGACCCGTCCGACACCGCACTGGCGCTGTTCACGATCGACGGGCAGGCGGTGTTCCGGAACGTGGTGATCCGGGAGTTCACGGTCTGATCCGACGGGGAGGTGGCCGGGGCGGGCCGAGAGGCTGGCGAGGACCGGCGCGCCAGGGCTCTCTGTACCGAGGCAGGCCAGGGCCTGTCCGGCGGATCAGGTCGGAGAATAGCTGCGGCGCCGAATGGACGAAGGTGAGCGGGGCGAATGGGGGTCCCCCGCGCGAGGTTGTTCGAGCGTGGGGGAGCGTCCGGCTGCAAGGCGGAGGAGGGCGTCGACGGTGTCCCCGGGGGCCGGTTGGTTTCCCATTTGTTTGTTGTGTGGGCATGGGGCTGTGCATCCACAGCGCGGCGTGTGAAAGAGGGCCGGGTCCCTACTGCAGTGCGCGGACCGCGGCCGAGAACACCGGGGGCATCCGGGACGCTGCGGGGACGATGAGGCGGGCGGTGCCAGGGCGGTGGCTCGCGGCCAGCAGGGCTCCGGTCAGCAGACGGTGGCGCCTGGTCAGCCGGGCCCAGGCGTGCTCGTACTCGGCTGGTCGCCCGGCGGCCAGGCAGCGGACGGCCGCTCCGGCTGTCGCCAGCGAGAGGGCGATGCCCTCACCGGTGAGGGCGTCCAGGTAGCCCGCGGCGTCGCCGACGAGCAGGACACGGCCGGCGGTTCTGCGCTTCACCCGCTGTCGCAGTGGTCCGGCGCCGCGTACCTCCGTCGCGGCCGGGCCGCGCAGCGACGCCACGAGGTCAGGGAAGCCGGCCAGGTGCTCGTCGTATCCGCGACGGCTGCGGCTGAGGACCGCGATGCCCACCAGGTCGTCGCCGACCGGTGTCACATAGGCCTCGCCGTGCGCGGACCAGTGGACCTCCACGAAGTCCGTCCACGGCTCGACGCGGTAATGCCGGCGTAGGCCGTAGCGGCCGTGGGGGCGGCCCGGCAGTTCCAGCCCCAGACCGCGGCGCACCGGAGAGTGCAGGCCGTCGGCGGCGATCAGCCAACGGGCCGTGGTGCCCGCGGCGGTGACCGTGTCCGCGCTCTGGCGCACCTCGCCGACCTTGCCCGGCAGCATCCGCACGCCGACGTCGACAGCGCGCTGGTGCAGTGCGGAGTGCAGCGTCGTACGGCGGACTCCCAGCCCGTTGCTGCCGCGGAAGGACGCTTCGGCACGGGTGGTGCCGTCCACGTAGCGGATGCCGCGCAGTTCGCGGCCGGTGACCTCGACGCCCAGTGCTCGCAGCGCGGACACTCCGCCGGGCATGACGCCTTCTCCGCAGGCCTTGTCCACGGGGCCGGTTCGAGGTTCGACGACGACGGCTTCCAGGCCGGCGAGCGCGGCGTGGATGGCGGCGGCCAGACCGGCGGGTCCGCCGCCGGCCACCAGTACGTCGATCACGCCGGAGCGGGTGCGGTCGGTGTGGCCGCGGCGGCCAGCGCCCGGTTCTCACAGCGGATGCGCACGGTGAGCAGGACGGCGTTGAGTGCTGTGAACGCGACCGCGGTGACCCAGGCCGTGTGGACCAGTGGCAGGGCCACGCCCTCGGCGACGACGGCCACATAGTTCGGATGCCGCAGCCACCGCCACCGGTAGGGGCCGCCCGTCACCAGCGGCAGGCCGGGTACGACGATCACCCGGGTGTTCCAACGGGGTCCCAGGGTGCGGATGCACCACCACCGCAGCGCCTGGGCGGCCACCAGCACGGTGAGCATCGGCCAGGCCACGGCGGGGACGAAGGGCCGGTCGGCCAGCCACACCTCGGCCGGGCAGGCGATCAGCAGGCCGGTGTGGAGGGCGACCATCGCCGAGTAGTGGCCCTGCCCGGTCTCGGTCGCGCCGCGGGCGGTGCTCCACCGTTCGTTGCGGCGGGCGACGACGAGTTCGGCGAGGCGCTCGCCGGCGACGGCGGCCACCAGCAGTCCGTACCAGATCATGTGTCCTGTGTCCTTCGATGGTCCTTCGATGGTCCTTCGGCGGTCTGAACTACCAGCGCAGCAGGACGAGTTCGCAGGCGAAGCCGGGGCCCATCGCCAGCAGCAGGCCCGGTGTGCCCGGTGGCGGGCGGCGTTCGGCCAGGGTGTCGCGCAGTACGTGGAGCACCGATGACGAGGACAGGTTGCCCACGTCGGCCAGGTGACGCCAGGTCACATCGAGTGCGTCGGCGGGCAGGTCGAGGGCTTCGGTGACGGCGTGAAGGACCTTGGGTCCGCCGGGGTGGCACACCCAGGCGGTCACGTCCTTCGGCTTGATCCCGTGGTCGCCGAGAAACCCCTCGACGTCGTCGGCGAGGTAACGGCGCACCACATCGGGTACCTGCGGGTCGAGGACGACCTTGAAGCCGGTGCTCTTGATGTCCCAGCCCATGACGCGCCCCGTGTCCGGATACAGGTGGCTGCGGGTGTCCACGATCGTCGGGCCGGCGGTCTCGTCCGGGCGCTCCGGGCGGCCCGCGCCGCAGGCGACGACTGCGGCTGCGCCGTCGCCGAACAGTCCGGTGGCGACCAGGTTGGCCATGGAGGCGTCGTTGCGCTGGAAGGTGAGCGAGCACAGTTCGACCGAGAGCAGCACCGCCACGTGGTCGGGCCGGCCCAGCAGGTAGTCGTGCATACGGGACAGGCCGGCGGCGCCACCGGCACAGCCCAGGCCGAACAGGGGCAGTCGTTTGACGTCCGGCCGCAGCCCGAGGCGGCCGACCAGCCGTGCGTCGATCGAGGGGGTGGCGATGCCGGTGACGGAGGTGAAGATCAGCAGATCCACGTCGGCCGCGGACAGATCGGCGGCGTGCAGTGCGCCCCGGACGGCCTTGGCGCCCAGGTCGGTGGCGGCGGCGATGAAGACATCATTGGAGGCGCCGAATCCGTCCAGTTCCTCGTACCGTTCGAGCGGCAGAGTCATGTGACGCGAGCCGACCTTCGCGCTGCGGTGCAGCCGGTCCAGGACCCGGCGGTCCGTACCCTCCGGCAGGCAGGTGCGGGCCACCATGTCGGTGATCTCGGACTGGGTGCGACGGTGCGGTGCGAGGGCACCGTGAACGGCGGCGATCCGCGTCATATAGATCCCGTCTGGTTACCGACTGGGGTGAGTTGCTCCCCACGTGTTCCCCGGACCGGGACTTCGACACCACGGATCGCCCGTCTGGCGGTTCGCCCCGGAGGGCGCGTGCACCAGCCGGGTGGGGGCCCGGGCGCCTACGATCGGCTGGTGGGCACACCCGAGCAGTTGACGACCGGCGGCCCCGAGGCGAGTTGGGCCGGCCGGGTGGGTGGCCTGGCCGGGTCGTGCCACCCCGGGCCCGTCGTGGCGGTCACCGCACTGATGGCCGCGCTCGCTGTCACCGCCGGTCAGAGCGCCGCGCGTTGTGTGCTGACCGGCGCCGCCGTGCTGACCGGGCAGTTGTCCGTCGGCTGGTGCAACGACGCGTTCGACGCGCGCCGGGACATCGCCGCCGGCCGCCATGGCAAACCCGTGGCCGACGGCACGGTCGGTGTGACGGAGGTGTGGGTCGCCGCGTATGCCGCGCTGGCGCTGTGCGTGCCGCTGTCGTTCGCCTGTGGCCTGTGGGCGGGCGCCGTCCACCTGACCGGGGTGGCGGCCGCGTGGGCGTACGACCTGCGGCTCAAGGCGACAACATGGTCCTGGGCGCCGTATGCGGTGGGTTTCGCCGCGCTCCCGGCATTCGTGGCGCTGGGGCTGCCGGGGCATCCGCGGCCGGCCTGGTGGGTCGTCACCGCCGGGGCGCTACTGGGAGTCGGCGCCCATCTGGGCGATGTGCTGCCGGACATCCGCGGGGATCTGGCGACGGGTGTACGGGGATGGCCGCACCGGCTGGGCCCGGACGGCGCGCGGCTGCTGCTGCCGGTTCCGCTGGTCACCGCGTCCGCGGTTCTGGTGCTGGGGCCCACCGGACCACCCGGCAGATGGGGAATGGCAGTGCTCGTGGTGACCGCGCTGATCGCGACGGCGGGGACGGTGCTGGGACGCCGCTGGGAGCGGTTGGCGTTCGCGGCAGCAGTCGCTGTGGCGGCGGTGGACGTGGCGTTGCTGCTGCTGCGCGGCACCGGGATCGCCTGACCGTTCGGCCTCGCACCGTGCGAAACCCGCAGGCAGAAACGGGAGTTGCCGATGCCTGCTGCGGTTGCCGTCAGTTCGCGACTGCTGCCTCCGGTCGTGTCCTCGGCGCGGCCCGTAAGGCTGCCGTTCACCGCTTTGCCGGGTCCACGCGCCAATGACGACCGAGCGACGATACCGCCGGCCGCCCGCACCACAACCTGCTGGTGACGGCGGACTGCGATGCGCTCTTGTTCGGTCGCGGGTGGTCAGACGATCAGGACGGCCCCCGTACCGCACAGGACCACGATGGCGATGTCGGCACGGGGCCGCCGCCCGCTCGGCCACCAGCCCTGGGCCCGGGTCGACCGGCCATCAGCCGCTACAGGGCACACCTGGCGTCCCACCGCTCATCCGGTGACTCTCACGTGCGGTCCTCGCCCCTGGTGCTCCTGCGGCCGCTGGATCCGCGCATGGTGCGCGAGGGCATCTGGCCGCGCGGCCGTCCGCTCTCCGAGTAGGAAGGACCAGCGCCCGTGGCGCCCGGCGAGGGGGAGCGGGCGGTCAGTGACCGGATCCGGGACCTGGCGAACGAGCTGTTCGGCACGGATCGGCACTGGCACGAGCGGATCGTGCGTTCGGGGCCGAGCACGCTGATGCCGTACAGCGAGAATCCGGCGGACCGGGTGATCGGCGCGGACGACATCGTGTTCGCGGACTTCGGGCCGATCTTCGAGGAGTACGAGGCCGACTTCGGCCGGACCTTCGTCCTGGGCGACGACCCGGTCAAGCACCGGCTGCGTGACGACCTCCCCGAGGTGTTCGCGGAGGCTCCGCGGGACCGGCGGCCATAATCGATCTATGGGGACTGTGACAGCGCTGTACCGGTATCCGGTGAAGTCGATGCTGGGTGAGGCCGTGATTGCCGTGGCGGTCACGGAGGGCGGGCTCTCCGGGGACCGGGTGTACGCCGTGCTCGATGAGACCGACGCGGTGGGCAGTGCCAAACACCCGCGGAAGTGGGGGGCGTTGCTGCGCTGCCGGAGTCGACTGGACGAATCCGGCGTGGTCCGGGTCGTGTTGCCGGACGGGACCGCCCTGTCGGTCGAAGACCCTGATCTGGACGTGGAGTTGTCCAAGCTGCTGGGCCGTCAGGTGTTCGTCTCGGCCGCCGTACCGGAGCACGGCAGGCTGGAGCGCGCCGTGCCCGAGTACGAAGGCGGTGTCCCTGATGCCGTGCGGGAGTCGGCGTCCGTCGATGCCACCGGGGAGAGCATCACGTCCGGCAGCGTCGCGCCGGGGACGTTCTTCGACTTCGGCCGGGTCCACCTCGTCACCACGTCGGCCCTGGCCCGGATGCGAACCGTCCATCCCGCCGGGGACTTCGACGCGCGCCGCTTCCGGCCGAACCTGGTCGTGGACACCCACGGAGGGCCGGGTTTCCCGGAGGACGCCTGGGTGGGGTCACGACTGCGGGTGGGGGAGGCGCTGTTCCGGGTTGTGGTGCCCACGCCTCGCTGCGTGGTACCCACCCTCGGCCATGACGAACTGCCGCCCGACCCCGCCATCATGCGTGCGGTTGCCCGTGACCACCGCATACCGGTGTTCGACCTGGGCCGGCTTTCATGCCTCGGTGTGTACCTGGACGTCCTTGAAGCGGGGACGGTCCGAGTGGGCGACGCGATCACCTTGCAGGAGGCCGCGTGACCACTTGCCGGGCACTCAACGGGTGCCGGGTTGGACGAGTTTGAAGAGGAGACGGGCGCCGGTTCTTTGGGCGGACTGGCGCAGACGGGCCGCGATCGGACGGGCCGGAGTCAGTATGGGAGCGGTGGCCAGGTGGGGGAACAGGGCTTCGGCGTTGGCGCGGTTGACGGCCTGAAGGGCGTCCGGGGCCACGCCGGTGTCGAGGCCACTGGTGAAGTACTGGCCGGCAGCGGTCGGAGCGAACGGCCAGTCGCTGCCGAAGAGAACGTGCCCGGGGCGGGCGAAGGCGAGCAGCGTGGGCAGGGCGGCGGGGCTGGAGGACAGGGCCGTGTCGAAGTGGAAGCCGCGGAAGTCGTCCAGCACGTCCAGAGGGCTGCGCCCGGTGTCGCCCGCGATGGCGACGGCCATGCGGTGGGAGGCGTACGGCACGAAGCCGCCCGCGTGGCTGAGAATGAACCGGATGTTCGGGTACGTGCGCAGGATGCCGTTGCGGACGAGGAGATACGCGGCCCGGGTGGTGTCCAGGAGGAAGTCGGCGGCGAACGGCGGGATGTTCTCGACGGCGGGCGCCGGGAGTTCGGCGGGGTGGACGAACACTACGGCGTCCCGGTCGTCGAGGACCTGCCACATTTCGTCCTGGCCGCCCGCGCCGAGGTAGGCGCCTTGGTTGTTGGCGAGCAGGGTGACCCCGTCGGCCCCCAGCACGTCCAGGGCACGCCTGGCCTCGGTCGCGGAGGCGGCGGCATCCGGCATGGGCAGCGTGGCGAAGTAGCCGAAACGGCCGGGGTGTTCGGCGGCCAGGGACGCGGAGTGGTCGTTGAGCCGACGAGCCAGCGCGGTGGCTTCGGCCGGGTCGGTGAGGAAGCCGGTGCCGGGAGTGGAGACGGACACGATCGCCGTGGTGGTGCCGAGCAGATCCATCACTTCCAGGGCCGCTTCCGCGCTCCAGTCGGGCAGTTGGCGGCCGCCGGCCTCGGCGATACCCGCCTTGGCGAGGAGATCGCGGTAGAAGGAGGGGACGATGTGCTGGTGGACGTCGACCCGCCCCGTCGCAGGGGTCATGACGCGGTCGCCCGAGCGGCGAGCAGGTCGAGCGCCACATCCGTGATCATGTCTTCCTGGCCGCCGACCATGCCACGCCGGCCGACCTCGACGAGCAGGCTGCGGGCGTCGATGCCGTAGCGCGCCGAGGCGGCCTCCGCGTGGCGGAGGAAGCTGGAATAGACGCCGGCGTAGCCGAGGGTGAGGGTCTCTCGGTCGACCTGGACCGGGCGGTCCTGCAGCGGTCGTACGAGATCGTCGGCGGCGTCCTGGAGGGCGAACAGGTCGCAGCCGTGCGCCAGACCGAGCTTGTCGGCGGCGGCGACGAAGACCTCCAGCGGGGCGTTGCCCGCGCCGGCGCCCATGCCGGCGAGGGAGGCGTCGACCCGGTTGCAGCCGTGCTCGACGGCGGTGATCGAGTTCGCCACGCCCAAGGAGAGGTTGTGATGGGCGTGGATACCGATCTCGGTGTCCGGGGCGAGGGCCTGGCGCAGGGCGTCGACGCGTTCGGCGACTCCGTGCATGGTCAGGGCGCCGCCGGAGTCGACGACGTACACGCAGGTGGCGCCGTATCCCTCCATCAGTTTCGCCTGCCGCGCGAGGTCCGCCGGGTCGGCCATGTGGCTCATCATCAGGAAGCCGACGGTGTCCATGCCCAACTCCCGCGCGGCGGCGATGTGCTGGGCCGAGATGTCGGCCTCGGTGCAGTGTGTGGCCACGCGTACGACGGAGGCTCCTGCGCGGTGGGCGTCGCGCAGGTCGTGCACGCTGCCGATGCCGGGCAGGAGGAGCGTGGCGACCCGCGCGCGGGTGACCGCGCCGGCGACGGCCTCGATCCACTCCAGGTCGGTGTGGGCGCCGAAGCCGTACACGCAGGAGGAGCCGGCCAGGCCGTCGCCGTGGGCGACCTCGATGGAGTCCACCCCGGCCGCGTCCAGGGCGGTGGCTATGGAGACGGCCTGGTCGACCGTGTACTGGTGGCGAACGGCGTGCATGCCGTCCCGGAGGGTCACGTCGCTGATGTAGAGGCGGCTCATCGGACGGCTCCCGCGGTGGTCAGGGCGTGCTGGGCGATGCGCTCCGCGGCGGCGACGGCCGCGGAGCTCATGATGTCGAGGTTCCCGGCGTACGCGGGCAAGTAGTCGGCGGCGCCGGTGACTTCGAGCATCACGGTGACCTTGGTGCCGGTGAACCTGCCCGTCTGCGGGATGTGCAGGGGGTTGTCCGGGCCGTGCGTGTCGAACTGGACCCTCTGCCTGAGCCGGTAACCCGGCACGTACGCGCGCACCTTGTCCGCCATGGCCAGGATGCTGTTCTCGATCTGGGCGTGGTCGCAGTCGCCGTCGACCAGGCAGTACACGGTGTTGCGCATGAGCAGCGGCGGCTCGGCCGGGTTGAGGACGATCACGGCCTTGCTCCGCCGGGCCCCGGCGACTTCACGCAGAGCTCGTGACGTGGTCTCGGTGAACTCGTCGATGTTGGCGCGGGTGCCGGGTCCTGCGGAGCGGGCGGCGATGGAGGAGACGATCTCCGCGTAGGCGACGGGGGCGACTTGGGCGACGGCGGCGGCTATGGGGACGGTGGCCTGGCCGCCGCAGGTGACCATGTTCAGGTTCGGGGCGTCGAGGTGGGCGTCGAGGTTGACCACGGGCACGCAGTAAGGACCGATCGCGGCAGGGGTCAGGTCGAGGACTCGAACGCCGGTGGGCTCCAGCTTGGCCCAGTTCGCCCGGTGGGCAGTGGCGGAGGTGGCGTCGAAGACCAGCTCGACGTCCGCGAATTGGGGCAGGGCGAGGAGTCCTTCGATGCCGTCGGCTGTGGTGGCGATGCCCAGGCGGCGGGCGCGGGCCAGGCCGTCGGAGGCGGGGTCGATACCGGCCATCGCAGCCATGGTGAGCGCGCCGGAACCTCGAAGGATCTTGAGCATCAGGTCGGTACCGATGTTGCCGGAGCCGATGACGGCGACCGGCCAGGGGGCGGGGGTGGGAGGCATGCGGGGTTCTCCTCGGGCGGGTGGTTCGGGTCGGCGTGCGGGTGCGGGTGGGATCTTCTTCGCCCCCGCCGCCCTTGCCCGTCCCATCCCTGGGGGCTGCGCCCCCGGGCCCCCGCTTCGGCCCTGAAGGGGCCTTGTCCTCAAACGCCGGACGGGCTGGAAACGCCGGACGGGCCGGAAATGCTGCGTGGGCTGGAAATGCCGGGGCAGACGGAGACGGGCAGGTGGGGAAAGCGGCCGGTCAGACGAACGTCACCGACACCGGCCCGAGGCCGCTGAAGCGTGCCTCGATCTTCTGGCCGGCGTGGACGAAGGGGGCGGTGGTCATGGCGCCGGGCAGCACCAGGTGTCCCGGCTCCAGGGCGGTGCCGAAGGCAGCGAGGGTGTTGGCCAGCCAGGCGACCGCGGCGGCGGGATGGCCCAGGACCTCCGAACCGCTGCCCGCCGCGACGTGCTCGCCGTCGACGGCCAGATCGACGGTGACGGCGGCGAGATCGGGCGCGTCGGCCGGCGGCGTCCAGGCACCGTAGACGATCCCCGCCGAGCTGGCGTTGTCGGCGACCGTGTCGACCAGGGTGATTCTCCAGTCGCGGATCCGGCTGTCGACGATCTCCAGGGCGGGCGCGACCGCGTCGGTGGCGGCCAGCACGTCCGCGATGGTGACGCCGGGACCGCGGAGGGGCCGGGCGAGGCGGAAGCAGATCTCCGGCTCGATGCGCGGGGCGCAGTAGCGCGCCGCGCGGACCGCTGCGCCGTCGCGGTGGACCATGTCGTCAAGGAGATGGCCGAAGTCGGGCTCGTCGACGCCGAGGAGCTGCCGCATCGCGGCCGCGGTCAGGCCGACCTTGTGGCCGATGACGGTGGCGCCGTCGGCGAGACGCCGGGCGATGTTGTCCCGCTGGACGGTGTAGGCGTCGGCCAGGTCCAGGCCGGGCAGCAGTGCCGACAGCGGGTCGACCGGTGCCACGTGGTGCTCGGCCTCGCGCAGCAGCCGGGCGGCTTCCTCGCGTTGTCGCTCGGTCAGGGTCATCCCTTGCTCCTTGCTGCCATGCGGGTGGCCGCGTCGTAGACCAGCTGGGCGTGGAGTTCGAACAGGGCCATCAGGTCGACGGCGTCACCGTTGATCTCGCGCTGTACGAACAGCCCGTCGGCCCCGGCGACGGCGTAGGTGGTGAGGGTGTGGACGGAGTCCTCGTCGAGATCCGGGAAGAGGTCCTCGACGACTTCCTGGATCTTCTGGTTGGCGATCTCGCGGACCTGGAGGAACACCGTGCGGCCCCGGGGCTCCGTGGGGCGCCGCTCCAGGGCGAGCATCAGCCCGAGGCGCAGGAAGTCCGGGGCGTCGACGAGTGACTTGGCCACGTTCGCCGCCATACTCGTGGCCCGCTCCAGCGGCGTACCGCTCTCCTCGCCCGGCAACTCCACCGCCGCGAGCCAGCTCTCGAAGCTGCGCTCGATCACCGCGCCGATCAGGTCGTCCTTGTCCTTGAAGTGCCAGTAGATCGAGCTGGCCGGCAGCCCGCACTTGGCGCTGACCGCCGCGATGGACGTGCCCTCGTAACCGCGTTCGCCCGCGATCTCCACCGTGGCGTCGAGGATGCGCTGCCGCGATTCCACGCCGTTGGCGCGCTTCCTGCGTGTCGGCTGCGGCTTGGTCATGTGGGTGTCCTCCGTCGTGTCCGGCGCTTGACCGTCTGCTGCGCCGAGCTTACCGTAGCGGTCGTTCCAATTGCAGTAAACGCTACAGCAAGCATGACGACCAGACATGTCGACGGCGACAGTGAGGTGGCCCGGTGCGCGAAGACAGTGCCTATGACGTGGCGGTGATCGGATACGGCCCCACGGGCGTCACCGCGGCGAACCTGTTGGGGGCGATGGGCCTACGGGTGGTCGTCGTGGAACGCGACGCCGAGATCTACACCCGCGCCCGCGCGATCTCCACCGACGAGGAGGTCCTACGGATCTGGCAGCGCACCGGTCTGGCCGACCGGCTGAAGCAGGACATGCTGGCCGAGCGGCCCCTCGACTTCGTCGACGCGCGCGGCCGACCCTTCCTCAGTGCGCACCCCACCCCGCGCGGACACGGGCATCCGCCGCAGATGTTCATCTATCAGCCCGCGCTGGAACAGGTCCTGCGTGACGGAGTCGGCCGCTACCCGAACGTGGAGATCCTGCTGCGGCACGAGTGCCTGCGGCTGCGCGAGGACGCCCACGGGTGCGAACTGACCGTGGCCGGTGCCGACGACTCCGTACGACGGCTGCGCGCCTCGTACGTGATCGCGGCCGACGGCGGCTCCAGCCTCACCCGCGCGCAGCTGAACATCGGCTACGAGGGCCGAACCTACGAGGACCGCTGGGTGGTCATCGACACCGAGATGCTGAAGCCGTGGCCGGACCACGACCGGCTGCGCTTCCGCTGCGACCCGGCCCGGCCCGCCGTCGACTGCCCGACCCCGCTCGGGCACCACCGCTGGGAGTTCCCGATCCTGCCGGGCGACGACGAGACGTATCTGACCACCGACGACGCCGTGTACGGGCTGGTCTCCCGGTACGGGATCGGCCGGGACAACATCAAGATCCTGCGGGCCACCGTCTACAGCCACCACGTGCGCTTCGCCTCCCGCTTCCGGGTCGGCAGGGTCTTCCTCGCCGGTGACGCCGCCCACGCCATGCCGCCGTGGATCGGCCAGGGCATGGCCGCCGGCGTGCGTGACGCGGCCAACCTGTGCTGGAAGCTCGACTCCGTGCTGCGCGGCGAACTGCCCGAGACCGTGCTCTACAGCTACGAGACCGAGCGCAAGCCCCACGTCAAGGAGATCACCAAGCGGGCGGCCTTCGTCGGGCGGATCATCACCGAACGACGCCTGCCCGTCACCCGGGTCCGTGACTCCGCGCTGCGTGCCCTGAACCATGTGCCGGGCTTCGGCAACTGGCTCCAGGACTCGCGCTGGATACCCGTCGCCCACTACGCCGACGGACTGCAGGCCCGACCCCGCACCAAGGCGTCCGGCCGCCAGGTGCCCCAGCCGTGGGTGACCGGGCCCGACGGCGTACGGGTCCGGCTGGACGACGCGCTCGGCGGCAACTGGCTGCTCCTGCACGCGGGATCCGCCACACCCCAGCTTGCCTGGGACCGCCTCGGGCTCCCGGCGCTCACCGTCACGCCCGCCGGGTCCCGCCCGGCCGAGGGCACCGTCGTCGACAGCGACGGCGTCCTGCTGGCCTGGATGGCCGAGCACCGCGCCGCCGTACTCGCCCTGCGCCCGGACGCCTACGTCTACGCCGCCGCCCCTTCGGGCGCCCAACTCCCGCCGCCCCCGGCCGGATTCGCCCCGGCACCGCACCCGACCCCCGCCGCCACCGCCCAGTGAGGACCACCATGACCACGTACACCGAACTGCCGTCGATGCGGGAGTCGTTGCTCGACGTCGCCGGCAAGAAGATCTTCGTAGCCGAGACCGGTGACGGACCGCCCGTGCTGCTCCTGCACGGCGGCGGCCCCGGTGCCTCCGGAGTCTCCAACTACGCCCGCAACATCGCCGCGCTGGCGAAGGAGTACCGGGTCATCGTGCCCGACCTGCCCGGCTACGGACGCAGCACCAAGGGCGTCGGCGCCGCCGACCCGTTCGGGTACCTCGCCGACAGCATCCGAGGTCTGCTCGATCAACTCGGCCTGGAGAAGGCCCACTTGGTGGGCAACTCCTACGGCGGTGCCTGCGCCCTGCGCCTGGCCCTGGACACCCCCGACCGGGTCGACCGCATGGTCCTCATGGGCCCCGGCGGCATCGGAACCACCCGTGCCCTGCCCACGCCTGGCCTCAACGGCCTGCTCAACTACTACTCCGGTGACGGTCCTTCGAGGCTGAAGCTGGAGAAGTTCATCCGCAACCACCTGGTCTTCAACGCCGCCGACGTACCGGACTCGGTCATCGACGCACGCTACGAGGCCAGCATCGACCCCGAGGTCGTCGCGGCCCCGCCACTGCGCCGCCCCTCCGGCCCGAACGCGCTGCGCACCCTCTGGAAGATGGACTTCACCCGTGATCCACGCCTCGCCCGCCTGCCGGTGCCGACCCTGGTCCTGTGGGGCGCCGAGGACAGGGTCAACCGGCCCGGCGGTGCGGCCATGCTGGCCGACCGGATGCCCAACTGCGACCTCTACCTGGTGGCCAACACCGGGCACTGGGTGCAGTTCGAACGTGCCGAGCTCTTCAACCGGCTGTGCGCCGACTTCCTGGCGGGCCGTCGATGAACACTCCGGTCTTCGGTTCGGTCCACCTCGGTTACGTCGTCATCGAGACCGACCGCTTCGCCGACTGGCGCCGCTTCGGCACCGACGCCATCGGCATGCACCGTGACGACCTCGACGCCGGCCTGATGCGCTTCCGCCTCGACGACCAGGAATGCCGCTTCCTCCTCCGGCGAGGCCCGGCCGAGGACGTCGTCGCCACCGGCTGGCACATCGACGACCACACCACCTTCGAACGGATCGAGGCCCGTATCCGCGCCCACGGCGTCCCCGTCGTCGAGGGCACGCCCGAAGAGGCCACGCTGCGCGGTGTCGAACGCCTCCTGCGCTTCCCCGGCCCCAAGGGCATCACGCAGGAGATCTACACCGCCCCGGTGAAGTCCGCGGAGCCCCTGACCATGCTTGCCACCGGCTTCGTTACGGGCGACTCCGGCATGGGCCACATCGCGATCACGTCCACCAGACCGGCCCAGATCCGCGGCTACTTCAACACCGTCTTCGACGCCCGCCTGACCGACTACATCGACGAGACCATCAGCGGCGTCAAGCTCAAGATCCGCTTCCTGCGCGTCAATGAACGCCACCACTCCATCGCGATCGCCGCCGTCCGGGGCCTGCCGGTCGACCCCGTCCGCACCCGCGTCCAGCACCTCAACATCCAGGCCGCCACCCTCGACGACGTCGCCCGCAGCTACCAGCGCGTGCACGAACTCGGCTTCGACATGGCCCTGTCGGTCGGCCAGCACACCAACGACAAGGAACTCTCCTACTACGCCCGCACCCCCTCCGGCTTCGAGTGGGAGGTGGGCTGGAACCCCGTCGTCATCGACGAGAACACCTGGCAGCCCAGCACCCACCAGGGCATCAGCGTCTGGGGCCACACCCCCGTAGGCCAGACCATCATCGACAAACTCGTCCAGTTCCGGCTCGGCGCCCGCTCCCTCGCCCACCCCGAGATCACCGTCCCCGCCCTCAGCGGCCCTGGCATCCCGGACGACTGACCAAACCCGACACATGTGCTCCGTGCGACAATGACCGCGCCCTTCGTCCAGCCCCGTCCTCCGCTCCCCGCACTGATCCATCGAGGTTTCCGTGGCCGCCAAGCCCGTTGTCCGCGAGCCATTGCGACGCAATTCGCGGGCCAATCGGGAGCGCATCCTGGCCACGGCCCGCCGGGAACTCGGGCGGAACCCGGACGTCACGCTGGAGGAACTGGCACAGGCCGCGGGTGTCGTACGACGTACTCTCTTCGGCCACTTTCCGGGGCGAGCGGCGTTGCTGGAGGCGCTCGCCGAGGAGGCATCCGAGGCCCTTCGGAGCGCGCTGGCAGGTGCGCGGCTCGCGGAACCGGAGCCTGCCGAGCGGGCGCTCGCGCACCTCTCGCTCTCGCTGTGGCCCGTGGGGGACCGCTACCGCCTGCTCCTGGCGCTGGCTCAGCGCGACCTGGGCGCGGAACGCGTGGCCGAGGTGCTCGCGCCGGCCCGTGAGAAGGCCACGGCCATTCTGGAGCGTGGGCAGCGGGACGGCGTCTTCCACACGCATCTGCCGGCCGCCGTGCTGAGCGCCGGGCTGGAAGCGATGTCGGTCGCGTTCCTGGAGGCGGTCAACACCGGGGGTCTCGAGGACGACGGGGTCCGGGTCGCCACTTCCACACTCATCGCGGCCGGGGTGCCCCAGGAACGGGCACGGGCAGTGGCCGAGGCTGTCGCGCCGACGGTGGCCGCTGAGTCCGCGGCCGACGACTGAGCCGTCGTACCCGCACCTTCGTCCGGTGATCCGTGCCGGCCTCAGGCCTCCGTGCTCCTCCGTCCGCGGCGGTCGGCCCCCAGGCGGGCGTAGTAGTCGATGAGGCCGGGGGCGTCCACCGCGGCCGGGTTGACTACCTGCTCCACCGGAGCGCCCTGCAGGAGGCGTTTGACGGGGACTTCGAGTTTCTTGCCCGTGCGGGTGTGCGGGATGGCGGGGACTTCGAGGATCTCGTCGGGCACGTGGCGGGGGGAGGCGCCGATGCGGATCGCCTCCTTGGACGATCACCGAGCCGTGTCCCGTGAACGTGATCCAGTCGCCGTGCCGCCAGACGCCGGGGTAGGTGGAGAAGTAGGCGTCGTGGTAGCGGCTGCCGTCGGGGTCGTTCCAGAAGGACAGCGGCATCGACGGCATCGGGCGGGTGACGACCAGCTCGCCGACCTGGTCGACGACCGGGACGCCCTCGGCGTCGTACGCGGCCAGGGCCACGCCCAGGTGGGGAGCGGACAGCTCGCCCGCCCAGGCGGGTGTCGTGGGTGCGCTGCCGGCGAAGCCGGAGACGATGTCGGTGCCGCCGCTGATCGAGGCGAGCAGGACGCGTTCGCCGACGTGGTCGCGGACCCAGGGGTAGGCGGAGGCCGGCAGGGCGGAGCCGGTGCAGCCGACCACGCGGACGGACGACAGGTCGTGTACGGACGGGTCGATGCCGAACTTGGCCATGCCGAGGAGGTATTGGGGGCTGGTGCCGAAGACGGTGACACGGTGGCGGGCGGCCAGCTCCCAGAGCACGTCGGGGCGGGTGAGTGGCGCCGGGCTGCCTTCGTACGTGCAGGTGGTCGCGCCGGTGAGCAGCGTGGAGGCGACCAGGTTCCACATCATCCAGTGGGTGGTGGTGTACCAGAGGAGGCGGTCGCCGGGGCCGAGGTCCGAGTGCAGGCCGAGGGTCTTGAGGTGCTCAAGGAGGACGCCGCCGTGGCCGTGCACGATGCCCTTGGGCAGGCCGGTCGTCCCTGAGGAGAAGACGACCCACAGCGGGTGGTCGAACGGTACGGCGGCACAGGAGAGTTGTTCGGTGCGGGTGGACGCGTCCTCCCACGGGACCACCAGCGACGGGTAGTTCCGCGAGGGCCAGGGCAGTCCCACGTGGTCGACCAGCAGGGTCGCCTTCAACGTCGGGAGTGCGCAGGCCAGTTCGAGGACGGCCTCGCGGCGGTCGTGGGTGCTGCCGTTGAAGAGGTAGCCGTCGGCCGCGATCAGGACGGTGGGCTCGAGCTGGGCGAAGCGGTCGGCGGCGGCCTGGGGGGCGTAGTCCTGCCCGCACACCGACCACACGGCGCCCAGGCTTGCGGCGGCCAGGAACGCCACGATCGCGTGCGGGGTGTTGGGGAGGTAGCCGACGACCCGGTCGCCCTTGCCGACACCCAGGTCGCGCAGGGTGGCGGCGACGGAGGCGACCTGGGAACGCAGCCGCTTGCCGGTCACCTCGTACCCGGAGCCGGTCTCGTCGAGGGCGATGATCGCCACCTCCTCGTCCGCGAGTTTGCGCAGGGCGTGGTGGGCGTAGTTGAGGGTGGCGCCGGGGAACCAGTGGGCGCCGGGCATGGTCTCCTCGGCCAGCACCTGGTCGTACGGTGTGTCGGCGTCGATGTCGAAGTACTCCCACACCGCGCGCCAGAAGCCCTCCAGGTCGGTGACCGACCAGTGGTGCAGGGCGGCGTAGTCACCGGCATCGATGCCTTGACGCCGGGTGAAGTCCGCGATGCGGCTGGTTGCCGCCGCCTCCGGATCGGGCGTGAAGAAGGGGGCCGGGTGCGGCATGTTCATCGTGTCGAACTCCTCAACAGGGTCTTCTCAACGGTCTGTTGGGAAGGGGAAGGGCTTCGTGTGGTGTGCAGCAGGGACGCCCAGCCGGCTGTACCCGTGAAGTCGCGGCCGCCGGACGGGACGATGTCCATCACGACCCGGTCAGGTCGCAGCAGCGCGGCGTCGGCCCGTCCCGCGCGCAGCCAGTCGGCGAGGCTTCCGTCGTCGCCGAGGCCGGCCACGGAGAGGATCCGCGCGCCGAGACCGTCCGCGACGGCCTTCAGCGAGGGGGAGAGCGGTACGGCGGTCAGCACGGCGAAGGAGTCGCCGAGCAGTTCGTCGAGGCGGGTGCGCCGCCCGCCGACGCTCACCCACGGCTGGGGGCAGAAGCCGCCGACGAGACCGCGCCCGCCGACGAGACCCCGTCCACCGACGAGACCCCGTCCACCGACGAGGCCGCGCCCGCCGAGGCGGACACGGCGCCGTACGAGTGGCCCTGCGGTCAGCGCCGGACTGAGGTCACGGGCGGCGGCCGCGGTCACGCCGGGGATGCGGACGGCCGCGCCCAGGACGCCGCGGCGGAGGGCGGCGGCACCGTCCTGGCCGCCCGTCATGGCCCAGCCCATGGCGACCGCGAGGCGGATCACATGGCGGGCGTGGGGCTTGCGTTCACTCTCGTACGTGTCCAACAGCCGCTCGTCGGCGCCCTGTTGCAGGACCCGGGCCAGTTTCCAGGTCAGGTTGTAGGCGTCGCGCAGGCCCGCGCACAGGCCCTGTCCGACGAAGGGCGGGGTGAGGTGGGCCGCGTCGCCGAGGAGGAAGACGCGACCTCGGCGCCAGCGGTCGGCGAGACGCGCCCGGAAGGTGTACTGCGCCTGCCGCAACAGCTCGAAGTCGGCGCCGTGCGCGAGGTCCACCCACGGGGCGAGCAGCTCACGCAGCCGCTCGTGATCGAGTTCCGAGTCGTCCCGCAGCCGGAACTCCCAGCGGTAGCGGTCCTCGCCGATGCGCATGAACGTGGCCGGACGCTCGGCGTCACAGATCTGGTCGACGCCTTCCCAGCAGCGGACCGGGAGGCTGGTGCGCACGTCGATGACGGTCCAGCGTTCCTCGAAGTGCAGGTCCTCCCAGGCGGCGCCGATGGCGTCGCGGGTGAGGCCGCCCGCGCCGTCGCAGCCGAGGACGGCGTCCGCCCGCAGCAGATGTTCGCCCTCGTCGTCCCGGTAGGTCACACGGACCGGGCCGTCGCCGTCCTGTTCGACGCCGACGACCTCCACCCCGCCGCGCAGCTCGCACTCCGGGGTGCGAGCCAGGGCGTCGCGCAGCACGCGCTCCAACTCCGGCTGGTCGAACATGCTGGTCTGCGGGAAGCCGTGTGCCCCCTGCGCGGCGCGCGGGAACTCGGCCATCACCCGGTGCCCGGCGTCCAGCAGCCGCAGCCCTCGCGCGGGGCGGGCGATGGCGGCGAACTCCGCCTGGACTCCCGCGGCTTGGAGAATGCGGCGCACCTCGTCGTCGGTGGCGACGGCACGCGGCAGGGGGTAGACCTCCCGGTGGCGTTCGAGGACGACGGTACGGATTCCACGCCGGGCGAGCAGGAGGGCGGCGGTCACACCCACGGGCCCGGCTCCGACTATCACCACGGGTACCTCTGCCGAGTTGTGCTCGACGGTCATGTGCGGCTCGATTCGGGTCGGGTCTCAGTCGGCGTCGGTCACGGGGGTGCGCTGCTCGCCGAGGTCGATGCGCCCGTCCCCGGTGGCGATGGTCACGGTCACCTGGTCTCCGTGGTGCAGGTAGTGCGGGTTCTTGGCCTGGGTCTTGAAGAACGCCTTCCACTTCAGCGCGGGCGGCAGCAGCGCCCCGAGCTTCTCGACCGGCTTGGGCGGAGCCTTCAGCGCCGTGCCGCCGGGGGTGCCGGTCAGCAGCAGATCGCCGGGATCGAGGGTCTGGAACCGGGCAAGCAGGGTCAGTGCCTGCGCCGGTCGGACGATCATGTCGGCGAGGGTGCGGTCCTGACGCAGATCCCCGTTGACGTTCAACTTCAGCCGCAGATCCAGGAGATGGGCGAAGTCCTCCGGCTCAAGCAGCGCCAGGTAGGGCCCGGTCGGCGTGAAGGTGGGGTACGACTTGCTCTCGTAGAACTGCGTCTTGGTGAGCTGTACGTCCCGGGCGCTGACGTCATTGGTGATCACGAGCCCGGCGACGTACGAGGGCAGGTCCCGCTCCTCGACCACGGTGCCCACAGGCAGCGGCGCGCCCATCACCAAGCCCAACTCGGCCTCGTAGTCGAGGAACTTCACATGCGACGGCCGGACGATCGCCTCGTCCGGGCCGCTCACCGATCCGGACGCCTTGCGGAAGAAGGCGGGCGGGATGTCGCCGGTGAAGCCCGAATCGCGGGCGTGGCTGCGGTAGTTGACCATCTGGGCGACCACCCGGCAAGGGGTGGTGACCGGGGAGAGTGCCACCAGGTCGGCCACGGGTGTGCCCGTCTCGCCAGAGAGGGCGGTCTCCCGGACGGCGTCGCGGTCGGCCAGCAGCTCGGCGGTGGTGACGGCCTTGGTGTCGATACGGACAGCGCGCGCGTCGCGCACCACCCACCAGCCATCGGCGGTACGCAGGACGTTGGTGCTCATATCAGTGCCTTCATAGGGGAGTCGGGGGTTCAGGAGTTCGCGGCCTTGAGCAGGCCAAGGAGGCGCGCCGGGTCCATTTCGTTGTCGCCGCGCAGGGCCTGGATGACATCGCGGACCCGGGCGGGGGAGGGACTGGCGCCGAGGAAGTCGCGGGTGGCCGGCGGGCCCCACTGGGCGAGGCCGCTGGTCGACATGGGTGCCCAGCCGGGCTCCAGGTCGCAGGAGAACAGGTCGCCGTCGGCGAAGTGCTCCAGCATGAAGCGGTCGGGGTCGCGCCAGTAGTCGAAGAGCTGGCTGCCCTGGATGTGCCGCCCGATGCCCCAACTGCGCTTGTAGCCACGTTCGTTCAGGTACTCGCCGCCGGTGGCGAGCGAGTCCAGGTCGGTGACCTGGTAGGCGGAGTGCACATAGCCGTTGCCCGGCCCCAGATGCATGGCCAGCGTGTGATGGTCGACCTCCGCACCGCCCCGGTCGCAGCGGACGAACGCCATGGTCGGACCACGGTCACGCTGCCCGTCCAGGAACAGGAAGTCGGACACGATCATGCCCAGCGTGTCCAGATACCAGTCCAGGGCCCGGGCGAACACCCGCGTCTCCAGCACCACATGCCCCAGGCGCTGGATACGGGACGGTTCACGCGGCGGGCGCTGCGTGGCATTCCTGCGACGGTGATCGGTGCCGAAATTGAGCAGCAGCGGCCGCTGTTCGGGCAGCGCAGGCAGTTCCTCGCCACAGTGCACGACGCGTACGGGGAAGCCCGAGGGGTCGAGCAGGTTCACGGCACGGCCGCCGCCCGGGACGTCCGCGTCGCGTACGTCCGTCCCCGTCGCCCGGGCGAGCCGGTCCAGGTCGGCCCGCTCGGCCGCGCGGAACACGGGGCCGATGAAGCGGCTAGCGCGCCCCTTGCGGATCACCATGCACGGTGAGCCGGCGAAGCTGCCGCGCAGCCACAGCTCGGACTCGGTCCGCGCGGCGATCGCGAACCCGAAGTCCCGCGCGAAGACCTCGGCGCGGTCCAGGTCGGGCTTCTCGAACTCCAGCCAGGCCAGGTCGGCCACCTTGATCACTGGATTCCGCGAACGTCCTGGATGCTCTCCGCGCAGGGCACCCTGCGCGCTGTGGAGGTCCTGGTGGGCCGTCCTGACGTCCGTGACGCCGACCGCGTTGACGCGGGTTCCGGACATGGTGTCCTCCAAGCAACATTGCCGTAATGAGGAAATCATCAACTTTGATTCTTCGATCGTCAATAGCTTGACCGCAAAGGAACTGATGGATTCATCAGAACTGTGGAGGTGTGGGACTCCGTTGCTAAGCTCGCGCGTATGCCGACGTCAGCCCCGCCCAGCAACCGCTTCGAACGGCGTCGCGCCGAGACCCGCCAGGCGCTCGTCCGCGCGGCCCGGCGGATACTCGCCGAGACCGGGGACACCAGTGCCAGCATCCAGGTGATCGCGGAGCGCGCGGACGTCGGCTTCGGCTCCTTCTACAACCACTTCGGGTCGAAGACGGAACTGTTCGACGCGGCCGTGCGGGACGCCCTCGAGGAACTCGGCCAGACCTTCGACGAGCACCTGCGGGGAATCGACGACCCGGCGGAGCTCGTCGCGGCGGGATTCCGCCTCGGCGCGCGCCTGGCCGACTCCCAGCCCGAGCTGATGCAGATCCTGCGCCACCGCGGCCTCGGTCACATCCACTCCGACTCGGGCCTGGCTTCGCGTGCCATGCGTGACCTGGAGGCCGGCATCGCCTCCGGCCGATTCACCATCGCTGATCCGACCGTCGCGCTGACCGCCTTGGGCGGCTCCCTGCTGGCGCTGGTGGAACTGCGGTTCGCCCGGCCGGAACTCGACGGTGACGAGACCGCGTCGAACCTCGCCGAGATGCTGCTGCGCATGCTGGGCGTCCCGCCGGAGGACGCCCACGACGTCGCCCGCCGCCCACTGCCCGACCTTGACTGACGGGGAGAGCGCCGTGTCCAAGCCTGTCGTCCGCGAACCGCTGCGACGCAACTCGCGTTCCAACCGGGCCCGCATCCTCGCCACCGCCCGGCAGGAGCTCGGCCGGAACCCCGACGTGACCCTGGAGGAGATCGCGCGGGCCGCCGGCGTGGTTCGCCGTACGCTCTTCGGGCACTTCCCGGGGCGCGCGGCCTTGCTGGAAGCGCTCGCCGAGGAGGCGTCCGAGGCCCTGCGCGGCACCTTGGTCCGGAGGCCCGACGCGGAGGAGGCACCTCGGCGCGCCCTGGCCCGGTTCGTCCTGTCGATCTGGCCCGTCGGCGACCGCTACCGGCTGCTCCTCGCCCTCGCCCGCCAGGACCTGGGCGCGGAACGGGTGTCCGAGATCCTCGCCCCGGCCCGCAACGAGGCCACCGCCATCCTCGAGCGGGGGCAGCGTGCGGGCGTGTTCCACGGCCACCTGCCCGCAGCCGTGCTGAGCGCCGCCCTGGAAGCCCTGAACCTCTCCCTCCTGGAGAGCGTCAACACGGGGACGTGGGAGGACGACGGGACGCGCACCGCTGTGGCCACCCTGGTCGCGGCGGGCGTGTCCGAGCAGACGGCGACCATGACCGTCGAGGGTGTGGCGGCGGACATGCGGGCCGAAGGCTCCCACGGCTGATCCCGTACCGGACACCCCCGGTGGATCACGCGGACGTCGAACTCGGGCGGAAGGTGACCGACTTACCGGTGAAGCGGGCGCTGATCCCCTTTTCCGTGGTGGTGACCGAACGCAGGTGCAGGCCCTCGGGGATGTTCCGGAGAGGGACGGGCTCTTCCAGGGCCTTGTCGAGCAGCGCCTTCACGGGAGGGATCAACTCGCCCTCGGCGATGCGAAAGTCCGAGAAGGCGATGCGGTTGCCGTCGGCCACCGAGACCGCCGCGCTCACGGTCACGTCACCGGCGAGCGGCAGGCCGACCGTCGCGTCGACCCGGCCCGGCTCATCACCCTGCGAGACCTTCAGGCCGAGCGCCTCCGACACGTCCTCGTACGACAGGAAGGCGGTCGCCTCGACACTGCGTGCATGGGCTTCGTCGGCGTTCTCCGAGGTCTTCAAACCGTCGATGCCGACTGTCAGTTGCGTCACCGGCAGGAGCCGCGTCGTTCCGCGGGCCGGTATGTCATGCGCGGTGATGTCGACGTGCCGCAGGTTCCCCCGGGCCAGTTGCGTCAGTACGGGGAAGCCGCTGACGTGCACCGAAGGTCGCTCCGGCGTCCCCATGCCCTCCTGGAACGCCTCGGCCGTACGGCTCTCGGCGCGGGCCGCGGCAACTCGGTCGACGACGACAGCTCCGACCAGCAACGCGGCCAGGGACGCGACGGCGAGGATCCTGCGCCGCCTCCTCGGGGTCGGGGAGCCCACATACAGGGCGCCTTCACCGTAGTACGGCCCGCCCACGGGCTCCTCGTCATGCTGGGACTGGTACATGGCTTTCCTCTCAGGAAATTCAGGAAGTTCGGGAGATTCAGCAAGTTCGGGAAGTGATCTCCGGTCGTGGGCACGAGCCGCCGGAGTCGGACGTGGACCGGGCTTCTAGGCGGTGCGCTCAGGGCGGCTGGACTTGCGGAGCCGCGCGAGGGCGAGGTCGCCGTCCGTCCCCACCGCGATCAGGGCGGCGGTCGCGGCGCGCGTGCCGTCGTCGCTCCAGGTGCCGGCGTTCACGCACTCCAGGAGTGCCAGCAGGAGCCCTTCGAGCGCCCGGCTGAGCGGCTCGGGCGGGACGTTGGTCCGGAAGACGCCCTGCCGCTGTCCCTGGGCGATGATCGACGCCGCCATGTCGCGGGCGGGGGCGAGGACTTCGTCCACCCGTTCCGCGCACAGGTCCTGGGGCGCGAGTCTCAGCAGCGTGCGATACCGGTCGCCGACGGGCCACAGGGCCGCGACGAAGCGTGTCATCGCGGTGACGGCGTCAGGGACAGGGTGCGACATGGTCGCCAACGCGTGTCGCAGAGCTTGCGCGGCTTCCGCGACAAGGCCTTCGATCAGCGCGGACCGACCGGCGAAGTGGTCGTAGACGGTGCGGCGCACCACGCCGGCGGCCTCGGCGATGTCCCCGAGGCTGCTGTCGGGATCACGGCCGAGTTCCTGCCGTGCCGCTTCCAGGATGCGGGCCCGGGTGAGCTGTGTCTGGCGCCGCCCGCCGCCTGTGACGTGAGGGCTGGTCATGTCGGACCTCCGGTCGACGGGGGAGGGCAGCCCGATACTTGCACACGGATGGGCAATAAACTAGTCTGCACATCGTTGGGCAAATAACTGTGCGGCGCGGTGGCCGTGCCCGCACCGCACCCGCCGATCCACGACCCCCGTACCTGCCGCTTTCGCCCTGAGGAGCTTCCGATGCCGCTCTTTGCCAACACACCCGCCGAGAAGATGACGGGGCCCTACCCGCGGCGCTGGTGGGCTCTGCTGGTGCTGTGCCTGAGCCTGCTGATCGTGGTCATGGCGAACACCTCACTGATCGTGGCCGCGCCGGACATGACCACGGACCTGGGCCTCAGCAGCAGTGACCTGCAGTGGGTCGTCGACGGCTACACCGTCCCGTACGCCGCACTGATGCTCGTACTGGGCTCGATCGGCGACAAGTACAGCCGTCGCGGTGCGCTGATCCTGGGCCTGCTGATCTTCGCGGGGGGCGCGGTGATGGGCGGCCTGGTCGACGAGACCATCCTCGTCATCACCGCCCGCGCGATCATGGGTGTGGGCGCCGCCGTCGTCATGCCGGCGACCTTGTCGCTGCTGGTCGCGATGTTCCCGAGGGGGGAGCGGGCCAAGGCGATCACCGCCTGGAGCGCCACCTCCGGCCTCGCCATCGCCGTCGGCCCGCTGGCCGCCGGCTGGCTGCTCGAGGACCACGCCTGGGGTTCCACCTTCCTGATGAACGTACCCCTCGCGCTCGTCGGCGTCGTCGGCGCACTCCTCCTCGTGCCGCCGTCGAAGGCGGAGAAGATGGGCAGGATCGACTACGTCGGCGGTCTGCTCTCGATCGTCACCGTCGGCAGCCTGGTCTACGCGACCATCGAGGGCCCGCACTTCGGCTGGGGCGTCGGCCCCGTCACCGCGGTCGTGGTCGCCGCCGTCGGCCTGCCCGCCTTCGTCGCCTGGGAGCTGCGCCACCCGCACCCCATGCTGAACGTGCGCAAGTTCAAGGAGCGCCCCTTCAGCGGCTCCATGCTCGCGGTGCTGTTCTTCTTCTTCGGCACCTTCGGCTCGATCTACTACTCCACCCAGTTCCTGCAGTTCGTCCTCGGCTACAACGCGCTGGAGACCGGCGTACGACTGCTGCCGCTGGCCGGAGCCGTGTTCGTCGGCGCCGCGGTGACCGGGCGACTGGGCCCGAAGCTCGGCGTGAAACTGGTGGTGGGCACCGGCATGGTGATCGGCACCGCGGGAGTCTTCCTGCTCACGCAGATCGCGTCGGGCTCGACGTACACCGACTTCCTGGCGCCCCTGCTGATGCTCGGCTTCGCCATCGGCCTGAGCCTGTCCCCGGCCACCGACACCATCATGGGCTCCTTCCCCGAGTCGGAACTGGGCGTCGGCGGCGGCGCCAACGACACCGCGCTGGAACTCGGCGGCTCCCTGGGCATCGCCATCCTCGGCTCGCTCCTCGCCACCTCCTACAAGGACAAGCTGACCGGCCTGGTCGGCGGGAACCTCCCGGGCGCGGCGACGGACACCGCCACGGACTCGGTGGGTGGCGGCCTCGCGGTCGCCGAGCAGGTCGCGAAGAACCCCGACGGCGGACCCCAGCAGGCCCAGATCCTGGTCGACGCGGTGCACGAGTCCTTCGCCCACGCCATCGCCCACACCAGCCTCATAGGCGGCATCGTCATGGCCGCCGGAACCGTCGTCGTCCTGTTGGTCCTGCCCGGCGACAGGACCGCCGGCAAGCATGGCCAGGAGGAGCCGGTGGAGCCGGAGGCCGGCCGGGACGAGGAGTACGTCGACTCGGTCCAGTGAACCGGTCAGGACCCCTGAGACCTCTGTCCGACCTCGTCCTGTCGAGGCCGGACAGCGGGCGTAGGCCAGCGGCAGGGGTGCACTCGGTCCGCCGCCGGCGATGCGTACGCGCCCGTACGGCGTAGCGTCGACAGTGTGGACGTCACCGCGGACAGCCTCATCGCCCGTGCCGCGCATCATGAGCTCAGCCGGAGCGCGGACAGGCTGATCGCCGACGTGGAGAGGTGCCTGCGGAGCGAAGTCCCGGAACTGTGGGAAGACCCGGGAATGGCCCGACTGACCTCGGAGAACATCGCGGAGCACGTTCTCGGCGCGCTGACCGGCCTCGAGCACGGCGTCGACCCGAGCCGGATCGATCCGCCCGCCGCCGATGTCGAACGCGCCCGTCGGCTGGCCCGCCACGGGATACCCGTCACGGTCATGCTGCGGGGCTACCGGCTTGCGCAGGGCATCGCCCTCGACCGGCTGCTCGAAGTACTGTCCCGGCTGACCAGCGACCCCGAGCTGATCAGCGCGGCCACACGCAAACTGGTCGCGACGACGACCGGATACGTGGACCGCGCGTCCGAGCAGGGCGTCATCGCGTACCAGGAGGAGCGGGACCGCCGACTGCGGTGGCGGCTGTCGATGGTGAACGAGGCCGGGCTGCGCATCGGCACCACCCTGGACATCGCCCGCACCACCCAGGAACTGGCGGACCTGGCCACCGAGTACTTCGCCGACCTCGCCATCGTCGACCTGCTCGACTCCGCGCTCCACGGACCCGCAAACCCGGTGGAGAGACAGCTCGTACTGCGCAGACTCGCCCTGCGATCAGTGACGGACGACCACCCGGAACCGACGATCACGCCACAGCAGCTCCACACCTACCCGGACGGCTCACCGCCCGACCGCGCCCTGACCACCGGCCGGCCCGAACGCCACCACCCCGACGGGAGCCGCACGGCGGAGCCACCGCCGGTCCACTCGACGCTGGTGGTGCCCCTGCGTGCACGCGGCACCACGCTCGGCGTCGCCCAGTTCTCCCGCCACCGCAACCCCGACCGCTACGACGACGAGGACCTGCTCCTGGCCCAGGAGATCGCCGCCAGGGCGGCCATAGCGGTCGACAACGCCCGCCGCTACACACACGCCCGCACCACCGCCCTCAGCCTCCAGCGCAGCCTGCTCCCGTCTCGTACGCCACCGCAGTCCACCGTGGAAGTCGCCTGCCGCTACCTGCCCGCCGGCGCCCAGACCGGCGTGGGCGGCGACTGGTACGACGTCATCCCGCTGTCCGGCGCCCGCGTCGCCCTCGTGGTGGGCGACGTCGTCGGCCACGGCGTCCACGCCGCCGCGACCATGGGCCGGCTGCGGACGGCCGTACGCACCCTGGCCGACATCGACCTGCCGCCCGACGAGCTCCTCACACACCTCGACGACGTCGTCATCCGCCTGTCCGCCGAAGCGTCCATGGACCCGGACACCGTCACAGAGGCAACGGACGTGGGCGCCACCTGCCTGTACGCGGTCTACGACCCGGTGAGCAGTTGCTGCACCCTCGCGCGCGCAGGCCATGTGCCGCCCGTCCTGGTGCCCCGGGACGGCACCGCCGACATCCTCGACCTGCCCCCGGGGCCGCCGCTGGGCCTGGGCGGGCTGCCGTTCGAAGCGGCGGAGGTCGAACTCCCCGAAGGCAGCCTCCTCGCCCTCTACACCGACGGTCTGATCGAAGCCCGCGACCACGACATCGAGACGGGCCTCGCCCTGCTCCGCCGGGCCCTCGACCAGCCCGCCCCCTCTCTGGAGGCGTCCTGCGACAAGGTGCTCGAAACCCTGCTGCCGAGTCGCCCGGACGACGATGTCGCCCTGCTCCTGGCCCGCCCCCATGCCCGTGGCGACCTCCAGGTCGCCAGCTGGGACCTGGAGTTCGACCCTGCCGCAGTCTCGCGTGCCCGATCGAGCGTCTCCGAGCAGTTGAGTACCTGGGGCCTGGAGGACCTGGGCTTCACCGCCGAGCTGGTGGTCAGCGAGCTGGTCACCAACGCCGTCCGCTACGGCCGACCCCCCATCCGGCTGCGCCTGATCCACGACCGCACCCTCCTGTGCGAGGTCTCCGACGACAGCAGCACCACCCCGCACCAACGCCGCGCCCGCGTCTACGACGAGGGCGGCCGCGGCCTGCTCCTGGTCGCCCAACTCGCCGAGCGCTGGGGCACACGCCACGCCCGGCACGGCAAGACGGTCTGGGCGGAGCTGAGCGAGTCCGCCGGGGTTCCGGCATTTGCCGCTCTGTAGCCCGCGCCGAACGCAAAGGACCGGCCTGCTCACCCAGGTACAGCGCATCTCCTGCGGGGGACTCACGCCCTGGAGCTTCTCCCTTCATCCCAGCGGGAGTTGGCTGTTCGTCGCGAACCAGGCGAGCAACACGGTGAACCTCTTCGCCGTCGACCCACGGTCCGGACAACTGACGGACACCGGCGCGTCCGTACCCGTACCGAAGCCCGACTGCATCACCTTCAGCCGGTGCTGAGCCCGGCAAACGCGCTGCATGCGCACGGCCGAGAGAGCCCAACGGCAAACGCTGCTCGCGGCCACCGCCTCCGGCCAGGGCTTCGTCATGTCACAGCGCAGTCACAGAGCCTTCGCTCACCCCGCATATGCCGGATGATGCCTCCTCAGGCACACCATTCCCAGGGGGGATCATGCGCACCCGCATCACCATCGCGACCGTCACAGCCGCGCTCGCCGTCGCCCTCGTCGGCTGCAGCAGCGACGAAAGCGGCGACGAAACCAGCGATGATGCAGCGAAGACCACGGCCAGTGCCACCGCGTCCGAGGTCACGCCCGACCAGCCCTCCGCCACCGTCACCGCCGTCGGTATCCCGCCCGTGCCGACAGGCGCCGACCGTGAGGTGTTGCTCAGGGCTCTCGCCGCCGCCAATCCGGACACCGTGAAGTACGAGGACAAGGCCATCGACGCCGCACGCAATCAGTGCAGTGCCGTCGAGAGCGGCAAGGCCGACTGGCTCGCCTCGCAGCGCTTCACGTACAAGGACGTCACCACCACCGAGGCACAGGGCAAGCAGATCAACGCCGCCCTCGAAGGACTCGGATTCTGCAAGGTCTGACGGCCGCTGCCGCTGCCGACGACGAGGACGTCGGCCACATCGCCGACCCGTCACGAATGACTTCGGTACTTGTAGCGAAGCCAATTCGTCATGATTTGCCCGGATGTTCGACGGTCGGCAGGATGCCCTGTCGGCAGCGGTGCCAACCCCGGACAAGCCGGGCCGCATCGTTTCGGGGCGGGCGCGAGTACGGTGTAGGAACTGAGGACTCTTCCTGGGCAGATGCCGGCAGGCAGTCGGCGGACCGTACGGATCCGGACGAAGTCGCCGGGCCGCCGCTTCGAAGCCCACCACGTGTCCCTGCAGGAGCAGCCCGTGACCCCGGCCGCGCCACCCGCACCGAGGTCAAGGAGTTCCGCATGTCAATCGGTTCCACCACGTCCGCGGCCGAACCCCCTTCAGCGGTCGCGCCGCCGAACGCTGTTCAGTCGCCCGAGGGATACGACGGGACGGGTCCCTTCCCCGCGGAGGTTCCGACTCCGCCACGGAACAGCGGCGAGCGGCTGTACGTCGCCGTGACCGCGGCGATCGTCGTCCTGCCGTTCGTGGCACTCGGCCTCGCCGGCTGGTTGCTGTGGGGGAGTCTCATTCATCCCGCCGACATCCTGCTCGCCCTTGTCCTCTACACGGTCACGGGCCTCGGCGTCACGGTCGGCTTCCATCGCGGGCTCACCCATGGCAGCTACCGTGCGGTGCGTCCCGTGCGTATCGCGCTGGCTGTGGCCGGTTCGATGAGTTTCCAGGGCGATGTCATCGGCTGGGTCGCCACGCACCGCCGCCACCACGCCTTCACCGACCGGCCGGGGGACCCGCACTCGCCGTACCGCTACGGCACGCATCTGCGCGGCCAGTTGCGCGGACTGCTGCACGCGCACGTCGGCTGGCTGTTCCGCAACGACAGTACGCCCGCGGACCGTTACGCCCCCGACCTGCTCGCCGACCGCGACATCAGCGCCGTCTCCCGCGCCTTCCCGGCCCTGTGCGTCCTCACGCTCGCGCTGCCGTTCGCGGCGGGCTGGGCCATCGGAGGAACCTGGGTGCACGGGCTGACCGCCCTGCTGTGGGCGGGACTTGTGCGTATCGCACTGCTCCAGCATGTGACCTGGAGCGTGAACTCCCTGTGCCACATGATCGGCGAGCGCCCGTTCCGCACCCGTCGCCACGACCGGGCCACCAACCTGTGGCCGCTGGCCCTGCTCTCCTTCGGCGAGAGCTGGCACAACCTCCACCACGCCGACCCCACGTGTGCCCGCCACGGCGTCGACCGCGGCCAGGTGGACCCCTCCGCCGCCGTCATCCGACTTCTCGAACGCCTCGGCTGGGTGAGCGAGGTGCGCTGGCCGGCCCCGGACCGCGTGGCCGCCCGCCGCCTGTGAGCCCGGACCGTCCGACCGAATCCGGTCCACCCTTTCCGCACGGCAGTCGACAGGAGCCCGCATGACCGCCGTACTGCAGCCCCCGCTCACCCCGCATCCCCTGCTCCGCCTGAGCCTCGCGCCCCACAGCGGCCTGCCGCACCACATCGACGGTGCGTGGTGGCCCCACTCGTACGACCTGCTCGCGGAACTCCCGCGACTGCTTGCCGGGTTGCCCCGCACCTGGGGTCACATCGCCGGCGTCACGGTCAACGGGGCGACATGGCCCGCGACACCCGGCCGGATGCTCGTCCTCGACCGGGTCGTGCGCCTGCGCAGATCCACGGCCACGTCCGCCCCGCACACGGTCTGTCTGCTTGCCCCCAACCGGGGACGATGGGACCTGCTCGTCGTACCGCCCGACACCCCGCAGGACACCGCCGAGCAGCTCATGGCCGCCGCCGCGGCCGGCGGTGTCTGACCGGGCGGCGGGCGCGGCCGGCGGCCCTTCGGGCGGATGACGTCAGTTCGGTGGCAGGACCTCGGACGACTGGACAGTGGTGCGCTGCGTTCTCCGGGCGTCGATCCGGTGGATCACGCGTGCCGCCGCGACGGACAGGATCAGCAGGGTACTGAAGGCCATGGCGGTGACCATGAGGCTCACATCCCTATGAGCAGGCGGCTCGGGCCGGCCGCCGCAGCGGCCGGGTAGGGGGAGGCGCCGTCCTCGTCCCCGGAGGTCTCCGGGGAATCCCGGTCCGGGTCGGCCACGGAGCTGCCGTGGACGGCTTCCTCCGCCGCCATGAGCGCGCTCGCGGTGGTCGCGGTGCCGGTGCTCTCGCTCGCGGCGGCCATCAGGCGTGCGGCTGCCGCGGTGCTGGTCTCCGGCGGGATCACCAGCAGGTCCCAGCAGCCGGCGGTGTACGACAGCAGCAGGATCTTGTGCGGGTCCAGCTCCCGTGTGAACCAACCGACCTTCACCACATGGCCGTTGACGGGCACCATGTCCGGGAGGCCGGGCCAGTACGTCGGGTTGACAGCGATCCGGGTGATCCGTCCCCACAGCGGGTCCAGCATGTCGGCCAGGGTGGAGAGTTCCTGTGTCAGGTCCCGGGAGCGGGGCCACCAGGCGCCGTCCAGAAGTCCTCGGGTGGTGCTCACGGGCTTCAGCGCGAGACGGGCGGTCGGGGCCCTGAAGGGCACGATCCGCAGCGGCGGACGGTCGGTGGTCGCGGACATCTCGCGAACCTGTCTCCCAGCCGCTGCATTTGGGCAGCGGCCCGGTGTCGTCACTCGCCGAGAACGACACCGGCGTGGAGGCCGGTGTGCGAAATACTCTCGATGCCCCCACGCTACTCCCCCGGGAGGTCGAACGGACCCCGACGAGGCGCGGGTTCGCAGCGCTCCCTGCATGCCTTCGACGTGTACGCGGCCGCTCACATTCCTTGCGCCGGAGCCGATGCGCGGGCGATGACGGCACCGGCAGGGCCACGAGGATTCGTACGGTGGGCCTCGTGCCCGCCTTCGGAGTCCCAGACCCTTTCCCTGGTCGAGTCCCAGTCGGCCTCGGCCGCGGTCCGGAAGAAGTCCGCCTCCTGGATCAGGCCGCTCGCGGTGAGGCTGCGCGACGGATCCGTTGCGGTGGTCATCAGGCGGGCGGCTGTGGCCGGACTCGTCTCCGGCGGGATCACCAACAGGTCCCAGCGGCCGGCGGTGTAGGAGAGCAGCAGCAACTTGTGCGGGTCCTGCTCGGCCTTGAACCAGCCGACCCGCACGACGTGGCCGTGGACGGGCACCCTCCGAGGAACGACCGGCCAGAACGTGGGGTTCACGGTGACGTGGGTGATCCGCCCCCACAGCGGGTCCAAAACCGCGGTGAGCGCCGGGAGTTCGGCCGCCAGATCCCGCGTGCGGGGCCACCACGCACCGTCGATCAGTGCCGGAGTGGTGCCCGCCGGTGCCAGCATGAGCCGGAGCGGTGACGAGGAAGGGGCCCGGTCGTCGACCGCCGGTCCGTCCAACATGGTCGCGGTCATGACATGCCCTCAGCCCCCCAGGACGGCCTGAACCGGCCCGGTGTCGTGGATCGCCGAAAACGACACAGGCACAAGCCGGTGCGCGAAGTGTCCTCGGTAGTTCCAGGCTACTCCTGGCCAGGGCCCGACGGACGGGTGCGAGGGCACCGGCCGAAGTGCCCGGGCACGGCTGCCGTCGTCAGCGGATGGGACGCCGTCCGGCACGCCGGGACCCTCGTATGGCGAAGAAGGCCACATCGGCCACGAAGAGCACGATGCCGATGACCAGCAGATAGCCCATGCCGTCCGCGGCCGCGCCGATGATTCCCAGTACGACGGCCACCAGGACGAGCAGCAGGAAGAGCGCCATCACCCGAACACCTCCTTGTACTGCGTGTGGGCGGTCAGCGCCGCGCGAGTTTGCGTTCGCCGTTGGCACCCGGTTTGTACGTCATGCCGTAGTACTGGAAGATCGCTTCCTCCTGCTCGGCGGGCAGTACGTCGTCCGTGCCGATCGACGGGGCCTTCCGCGCCTGTCCCTTGTCGTAGGGGACCTTGACGTAGTCCGGCCCGAGCACCGCCTCGTCGAGGGGGACGAAGACCAGTCGCTGGCGGCTGAGCAGCCCCGTCCGGACGGTGGCCATGGCGGGTTCGTCGGTCGCGGTGTCCACATAGATCGCTTCGAGCGTGCCGATCTTGCGCTGCTTCGGGTCGACCACGTCATGGTTGCGCCACTCGCGGATGTCCGCTGAACGGATCATGCCCCTGCTCCCTGTCTGCCCGCCGACCATGGCACAACGGCCCCGGCGTCTACGCACCGGGGCCGCCCTTCCGGGCCGCCGCACGTGAGAGTGCACCGGCCCACTTTTCATCGTATGACCGGAATGCTCTTCCGGCACCGGGGATGCCGCGGCAACACCACTCTTGGTGCTGCGAAGCGGCCACCGGCGCGAGTGCCTACAGGCGCAGCAGGCGCTCCGTGAGCTCTCGGTACTGCCTCAGGGCGAGCCGGTACTCGGTCGACTGTGTTTCGGGGTCCTGGTCCTGCCAGCCCGCGCGAAGGACGCGCCGACGTTCCGCGAGGGCGTTCACGAGCTGGGTGGTGATCTCGTCGAGGGCTCCGTCGGAGTCCTCCAGCGCCTGGCGCGGGCTGTCGGCGAAGGTGTTGAGGGCCATGTGGAGGCGCTTGGTGAGCTTGGCCCGTGCGTCCGGCGCGAGCAGCGACTCCGGGCCGGAGATCTGACGCCCGGCGGAGCCGGGCCGGTTGTCCGGGGGCTGTTGGGCGCGTGTCTGGTCGTACATCATCGTGTGCCGCTTTCCTGTGCGTCGTGCCGGCCGGACCTGGCGCTGCATCCGTCCATGAGTACGGCTGGCGTCGCGATGTCGATCACGACGGCGGGACGCGGCTGCCACTCCCCAACTCCTTGTGGGACCTTGCGTGTTGAGCCTGCCGGGTGGCGCTCACGCGACGTGGGCACCACCCGGGGCTGTCATGGTCACCGCCTGAAAGCGTGCCCGGCCTTCTCGCCGGGCTGCTTCAGGTTGCCGGAGACCCGTTCGGCCCTGCCGTGCGCTCCAGTTTCCTGTCGCGGCCGGCCCGGCCGAAAGCTTCCATGATCCTTCCCTTCACTTCCTGCGTCTTGCCTCTTGAGCGTACGTCCAGCGCTCATGGTCGGCCTCGTCGCTGAAGGTGGACCACCTGCGCTGCGGCCGTGATCCGTACCGTCGCCGGACCTCCAGATCGCGGAGTTCCTGAGTTCCGCGGGGTCCGGGCGAAGCGGGAAGGCGGAATGCGTCGCCCGAATGATCCGGAGTGGCATGGCCCTACGCCGTGCCGTCAGTGAACGCCCGGCCACTTCCTGTGTCAACGTGATGTCGACATGGGGGAGTTTTGGGTGCCGGCCGGGGCCGATGGGGCGAAGGAAGCCTTCGGAGAGCACGCCCGCCGGTCCAGGTGTCGAGTAGCCATCCGCCTTGGACAGTACGCGCTTACGTCGCACGGTATCTGCAACCTTTGGGCAGGGCTACGCTGTGGGTGAGGCCCGCAGGGTCCGTCGCTGCGGCCACCGAGCCGTGGGCGCGGAGCCTGAGTACGGCAGACCGGCTGTGATGCTCACCGGCCATGGCTGCGCGGACGCCCGGACCGGCCACACGGACCGGCATACGGGATCGTCTGGTCGTCGTCCCAGTCGAGGACGCGAAATCGGGGACACGAAATCGGGAACACGAACTTCTGGTACCACGGCTTGGCCTACCAGCCCGGCGCGGCCGGCGAGCAGGGACTCGCCGGCCGCTGACGGCTCTCCTCCAGGGCGGCTCCACCCAGGCTGGACACCGCGACTGCGCTGTGAGGTAGGCATCATGCATCAGGCGAAATCGCCCCACGCGGCCGAGGGGATCCTGACGGCCGCGCCCTTGCCGGGGGATGCGCTCCTGATCGCGGAGATACTCGAACTACGGGTGGAGAACGATCAGTTGGTGCAGGCGCTGGCGAGCCGTGCGGTGATCGACCAGGCGCGCGGCATGGTGATGGCCCTGGCACCGTGTTCCAGTGAGAGGGCCTGGGATCTGCTGGTGGACGTGTCGCAGCACTGCAACGTCAAACTCCGGGACGTGGCCGCGGCTCTGGTCGCCTCGCCGAACGGCGTGACACTCCCGGAGCAGATACGACGGGAGCTGCGCGGGGCGATGAGGCGTCTCCACGCGGTCGACCGGCGGTGACAACCTGAATGCCCGGCGGCACCGGGAGCTGTGATCTCAACTCTCCGGTGCCTTCGTTCGGGCCGACCGCCGGACGCCCCTCTGGAGTAGCCCTGCCGGTCCGCCCCAAACATCGACCCACCGGGCTCTTCTGCGGCGGGCGGCTATTCGGGCCGTTGGGTCCGGTCGTTGTGGGCGAGGCCGTCCGGATGCTCGGCCGTGCGCTCTCCGAGGGGAAGTACCAGTAACCGTAGGGCTGTTGGGTCGGGCCGCCGACGGATCTGTCCCACGTCCTGCCAGCCCCAGTCCTTCAAGGCGGCAGAGACCGAACGGTCGGACCGATCCACCAAAGTGACCCCGAGCGAAGCCTGGTGATCGGAGAGCAGCCGCTCCTGCATCCGTCGGGCGAGTCCGAGAGCGTGCCGGTGCGGATGGACGAGAGTTTCGAGGATCGCGAAGACATGCCCGGACGCCGTCAGTTGCTCCAGGTTCTGCGGCAGCGGTCCGTCGAACCCCTGCCACCACGAGCCGTCGCGCGATACGGGGAATCCGAAGACACAGCCGGTCAGGGCCGCCGCCTCGGCGACCAGCATGTCGAACCCCGGCAGTTGTACGTCGTCCGCCAGGCGCTCCAGGAACTTCTGCCGGCCGGCGAACTCCTCACCCGGCGCGGGGGCGGAGGACTCCACGTACAGATCCGCCAGGTACTCCCGTAGGCCCTCGGCCTGCCAGCGGTTCAGCCGGCGCAGACGCACGGTGTCCATGGCGGACGGTTCAGCGCCTTCGGGTTCGTACGGTTGCGGGGGAGTGCGCATGGGGCGCCTCGGTTCAGGGGACCGGGAGACGTGCGGGACAGCCATCGTGGCCGATGGGTCGTGCTGCGCCTGGGTCCGGGACGTGCGTTCAGCATAGCCCCGGATCGGCCCGGTTTCGGGGCCAGTTGGGCCGACGAGCGCCGCCGACGACGGTCAGGGAACGAGGCCCGGGAGGGGTTCGGAGTCGTCGATGAAGGCGCGGGCCACGTCGGACAGACGGCGGTTGTGGGCGCGGGCGTAGCCGCGCAGCGCGGAGAAGGCCCGCTCCATGTCGATGTTCTGGCGTTCGGCCAGCTTTCCCTTGGCCTGTTCGATCAGCACTCGGCTGTTCAACGCCGTCTGGAGTTGCTCGTTGAGGACGGTGCTGCGGTGCGCGGAGCGCTGTTGCAGCAGGCTGATGGTGGCGACGTCGGCCAGGGCCTGGGCGAGGGGCGTGGCGGCCGGGTCGAAGGGGCCGGGGGTGGCGCGGAAGAGGTTCAGGGCGCCCACGACCTCGTCCCGCAGGCGCATCGGCAGGGCCTGCACCGCCCCGAACCCGCCGCGTCGGGCCTGTACGGCGAAGTGCGGCCAGCGAATGGTGGCGGCGCCCAGGTCGGCGACTGCCACGGGCGCACCCGTGCGGAAGCAGTCGAGACAGGGACCTTCGTCGTTCTGGAGCTGGAAGAGCTCGAGCAGGCGTACTTGTTCGTCGGAGGCGGCCACCACGCGCAGTTCGCCGTCCCGGTCGGCGAGCAGTACCCCTGCGGCGCTCGCGCCGAGCAGTCCTACGCAGCGGTCGGTCAGCAGGCGCAGGAAGTCGATCAGGTCGAAGTCGGCGACCAGGTTGTCAGCCAGTTCGACGAAGGTTTTGGCTAGAAGCTGCTGATTCATCGTGGGCACCCTCTGGTGAGACTATTCCTGCCGGGACGGGGCGGGAAGTGCGCATTCGGTCCGGCTGAGCGGGTGAGGGCGTCAAGTGCCGTTGTAGGTGTCGTCGTCGTCCTGAACCGGGTCCGCGCCGGGGGAGAAGTGGAGGCGACGGGCCACCAGGTCGGCGGCCACGTCGGCAAGCCGGCGTTCGTGGGCGTAGGCGTGCGCGCGGAGGCGGACGAAGGCTTCTTCGATGCCGACGCCGAGCTGGACGGTGAGCATCCCGGTGGCCTGGTCGATCTCCGCCCGGTACGCGCCCAGGTCCTCCCTGCCCCCACCGCGCGGCCCGCCCGTCTCGTCGATCCGGGAGTCGAGCAGCACCAGAGTCGCGAGATCGGCGAACGCCAGCGCGTCGGCCAGCTCCTCCGGGCTCAACCGCACCGGAACGTGGGCGTACAGGTCCAGCACTCCGGGGCTGATCGCCCCCACCTGAAGAGGCAGCGCGAAGACGGCCAGTGCTCCGGCGGCCAGGGCCGCATCGACGAACACGGGCCAGCGGTCCTGCAGTTCACCCGTCCGCAGATCGGACGTCAGGACGGCCGAGCCGTGGGTGAAGGCGTCCACGCAGGGCCCCTCGCCCAGCGTGAGCTGCAGCTCCTCCAGTTGCTCGCTGATGTCGTCGGTGCTGCACAACGGATGGCTCGCCGCTTCCCTGGACATCGCCGACAGCCCGGCCCCGCCGACCGGCAGCGCGACCACTGCGGCGGTGCACACGTCCACCACACCGACCCGGGTACCGCGCAGGGCCGCCTGCTCGGCGACCAGCAGTTGGATACGGGCCGAACGGTTGCCGGGCATCAGCCGGGCCGCACCAGCTCGCTCCGGTGTGCCTCGGAGCAGGCCAAGAGCCCCGGGGCCGGGTCGGTCGCGGTGGGGGCGGGAGTGAGAGGTGACTCTCCTTGGACGGGCGGAAGGCCCGCGAGCAGGAAGCCCGTGCCGGTGAGCTCCACAAGTAGTGCCAGTGTGTAGGGCGGGTAGTGGAGTTGGAGGGACCCGCCGACCTCGGCGGTCCGTTGCGAGGCCTTGATGAAGGTGTTCAGACCGCTGCAGTCGCAGAAGGTGACAGGGGTGAGGTCGACGTCGATGGTGCGGACGCCGTCACGCAGGCACCGCTCCAACGCCTCGCGTACCAGAGGCGCCGACTGCAGGTCGATCTCACCGGTGAGGGTGATCAGTGCCCGTTTCTTGCTGTCGTGCCGGTAGACATTCAACTGGGGCAGGGGCATGACGCCTCGGTTCAGGAGACCGTCCGGGCAGCGAAGCCAGTGGTTGAGCCGGGCTCCCGGCCCCTCTTGGCACGCGCTCGGTACGGTCGGGCGTACGTTCGGCGGAGGCGGAGCGGTGGCCGGTCCGGCAGTCTCTGTGCCGGACACGAGACCGGCCCGGTTCCCTCCAGGGCAATGCGCCGGGTCACCGGACGAAGAGTCCGTACCCTGCAGCAATCTGTGCTCAGCAACAACATGCCGCCAGGGTCTGGGACGTCTCTGCCCACCATAGCTCTCAGCCATGCCCGGATCGCCAAGCTGTGTGAGCAGGTTTGCACCGATGAGGCCCAGCACATGAGGGCGGCCGGGCGAATAGGCCCGGCCGCCCCCGTACTCCGTGGTCACGCGGCCATCGTCACCGCCGCCACCGCAGGCGTACGCAAGGTCCGCCGGGCCGTGAACAGGCTGGTCCCCAGCGTGACCGTCGCCGCGACCGCGACGATGGTGAACCAGATGCCGAGGCCCTGGTCCGGCCAGGTCGCGTCCGTGCGGACGATGGTGAAGGGGATGAGTCCGGCGAGTGCGGCCACGGTGCCGAGGAGGACACCGGTGACCGTCACGACAAGGCCCTCGACGCCGATCATTGCGAGCACCTGGCCCGGCGTCGCACCGGCCAGCCGCTGCTGGCCGAACTCCCGGCTGCGGTAAGTCGTCGCCACGTACAGGGAGTTGACCAGCATGATGCAGGAGAAGACCACGATGATGCCGACGACCACGAGGTTGAGGGTTTCGAGGTTCTTCGCGTCGATGGACTTCGGGACGCCCGAGGCCTCGATCGCGTCGCTCTCGACCGCCTGCATGTAGAGCGTCGCCGTCGCCATGCCGGTGAAGAGGATCAGCGGCATCAGGACGCCGGACAGTTCGACGGCCCGGCGGCGCAGGTTCCGTACGGCGAGGTAGCCGCTGGGGCTCGTCAGCGCCAGCCGGTCGAGCAGGCCCTTCAGCAGCCGCGGCGAGAGCAGCGCGAACCCCACGGACAGCAGGATCGCCCCGTACGCGGCAGGCGCCATCAGCGCGGCGTCCGTCGCGGAGAACCCGAAGGTCGAGCAGACCGCGACGCCACCGACGGCCAGTGCCGCGTACGCGAAGAACTTCCGTACGCCGCCCCGCGGTTGACGCCGGTGCGTCGCCCGCCGCACTGCGAGGAATGCCGCGCCCGCCGCCGCGAGCACCGTGATCCACAGGCCCGACATGAGGGCGACGGAACCGAACGAGTAGTCCACGGACCGGGCGACCTGACCGCTGTCCTGGAACACGTCAAGCAGGGCCATGCCGCCGAGCATCGCCGGACCGATCGCCAGCACCGCGCCCACCAGGGCGACCACCACCGACTCGCCGACGACCATCCGCTTGATCTGCGCCGGAGTCGCCCCCGAGCACCGCAACAGCTCGATCTCATCGGCGCGTTGACGGACATTGACCGTCAGCGTCGAGGCGACCGCGAAGAACACAAGGAGGGAACCGTAACCGCCGACGACGCTCGCCGAGGTGGTAAGCGACTCCGCGCTCACGGAGTCGACGCCCGGCTGCCCGGCCGTGTCGTGCATCGCGTTGAAGGTCATGATGATCGCCGCGCCCAGGAAGGCGGACAGCAGCGTCGACGTGAAGCGCCCGGGGCGCTGTCGGATGGAACGCAAGGCCAGAGCGAACATGGCTCACACCCCCACCGTGGTGTCGTCACCCAGGTGCGCAAGACGCTCGGCCACCGCATCGGCCGTCGGCGCCTGCATCCCGCCCGCCAGCCGCCCGTCCGCGAGGAACACGACGGAGTCGGCGTACGAGGCGGCGACCGGATCGTGCGTCACCATGACGACGGTCCTGCCATGCACCCGTACCGCCTCCTGAAGCAGCCGCAGGACATCCCGCGCGCTACGGGTGTCCAGCGCCCCGGTCGGCTCGTCCGCGAAGATCACCCGGGGCTCTGTGACCAGTGCACGGGCGATCGCCACGCGCTGCCGCTGGCCCCCGGAGAGCTGGTCGGGCAGATGCCCGAGCCGGTCGCCGAGACCGACGGCCGTCAGGGTCTCCTGCGCCCGGACACGGTCGACGCGTCGCCCGGCGAGCTTCAGCGGCAGCACCGTGTTCTGAGCGACGGTCAGCGTCGGCAGCAGGTTGTACTGCTGGAAGACGAAACCGATCCGACGCCGCCGGAACCTCGTCAGCTCGGCCTCACTGCCACCGGTCATCTCGGCGCCGTCGACCATCACGATGCCGGAGTCGGGCCGGTCGAGCCCGGCCGCGCACTGCAGCAGCGTGGACTTGCCGGACCCCGAGGGCCCCATGACCGCGGTGAAGGTGCCACGCGCCAGCGCGAGCGTCACCCCGTCCAAAGCGGTCACCGCATTCTCCTCGGCTCCATAGGTCTTGGTGACCTTGACCAGTCGCAGAGCCTCCGAGGCGGGTCCCGAGTCGTTCGTACGTCGCGCGGTGCGGCGAAACATCGTCATCACTCTCCGTCCGGCACGCCCTGTGCCTCGCCAACGACGCTACGGAGGGCCGAGCCCGGCCACATTGGGCGCAGAACCCGTATCCGGGGGTGTACTCAGCGACACCCCGTACGGGCCACCAGAACGCGCCGACCCTCCTACGGGACAGGTGCAATGGACAGGTGACCGCGCCCCCGGACGACTGCCTCGCGCGCAACGAGTGGATCTGCGGGGAGTATCTGAGCACCCGCAGCCGGATCCTCCTCGACGCGGTGGTCCAGCACCTCCAGCTGACCTCCATCGCGGTACTCATCGCCGTCGTGGTCGCGGTCCCGCTGGCCGTCCTCGTACGCCGCTGGGGCTGGGCCGCGGGGCCGGTCCTCGCCGTGACGACGATCCTCTACACGATTCCGTCGCTGGCGATGTTCTCGCTGCTCCTGCCGCTGTACGGGCTCTCGGCGGCCCTGGTCGTCGCGGGCCTCGTCCTCTACTCGCTGACCCTGCTCGTCCGCAACATCCTCGCCGGACTGCGCGCGGTCCCGGAAGAGACCCGGCAGGCCGCGCGCGGCATGGGCTACGGGCCCATCCGCCTCCTGCTCACCGTGGAACTCCCGCTGGCCCTGCCCGCCGCCATGGCCGGCCTCCGGATCGCCATGGTCTCGGCCGTGTCGCTGGTGACGGTCGGCGCGATCGTCGGCTTCGGAGGACTCGGCAACCTCATCTACGCGGGCATGAACACCTACTTCAAGGCCCAGGTCCTCACCGCGTCCGTGCTGTGCGTCATTATCGCGGTCGCCGCCGATCTGCTGCTCCTCGGCGTGCAGTGGCTCATCACCCCCTGGACAAGGGCGGCCCGCGGATGAACACGCTGACCGACGCCTGGGACTGGCTCACCGACTCCGCGAACTGGTCCGGCTCCGACGGCATCTGGCACCGGCTCGCCCAGCATCTCGTCCTGACCGTCGTCTGCCTGGTCATCAGCTGCCTGATCGCGCTGCCCATCGCCCTCGTCCTCGGCCATCTCGGCAAGGGCGGCGCACTCGCCGTCAACATCTCCAACGTCGGCCGCGCCGTCCCCACCTTCGCCGTGCTGGTGCTCCTCCTCCTCACGCCGATCGGGAACTGGGGCGAGGGCCCCACCGTCGTCGCCCTCGTCCTGTTCGCCGTACCGCCGCTGCTCACCAACGCGTACGTGGGGATGCGCGAGGTCGACCGCAGCGTGGTGCGGGCCGCGCGCGGTATGGGGATGACCGGGCGGCAGATGCTGTTCCGCGTGGAACTGCCCCTTGCACTCCCCATGGTGATGAACGGGGTCCGGATCGCCGCGGTGCAGCTCGTCGCCACCGCCACCATCGCCGCGCTCGCGGGCGGCGGCGGGCTCGGCCGGATCATCACCGCCGGCTTCAATCTGGCGAGCACGCCCCAGGTCGTCGCCGGTGCCGTCCTGGTTGCCGTGTTCGCGCTGATCGTCGAGGGGATCTTCGAGGTCGCGGAGCGGCTGGCGCCGAGCTGGGCGAGGGGTTCGCGATGAGACGTACGCGATCGCCGAGGCAACCACACGCTCCTCGCCGCCGCCGCGTCGCACTGGCGACGCTGGTCCTGCTGAGCGGCTGCACCACCGGCCCGTCCCTGGAAAACCAGGGCGCGGTCACCGCCCCGCCCGGCGACAGCAAACACCTGACCATCGGCTCGGCCGGATTCACCGAGAGCGACCTGCTCGCCCAGATGTACGCGCTGCTCCTGAACCAGGCCGGCTACCAGACGTCGATGCTCACCGTCGCCAACCGCGAACTGTACGAACCCGCCCTGGAATCGGGCCAGATCGACGTCGTAGCCGAATACGCGGCCACCTTCGCCGACTGGCTGAACGCCAAGACCAACGGCGCCGACGCACCGCCCGTCGGCTCGCCCGACCTCGACGCCACGATGGCCGCCCTGCGCAAGCTGGCCACGCCACGCGGTCTCACCGTCCTCGACGCGGGCAGGGCCGTCGACCAGAACGCCTTCGCGGTGACCGAGGCGTACGCCGCGCAGAATCACCTCAAGACGCTCAGCGACCTCGGGAAGTCGGGACTGGAGGTGCGGCTCGCGGCGGGCGACGAGTGCGTGCAACGGCCGTACTGCGAACCGGGGTTGAAGAAGACCTACGGCATCGACATCACCGCAGTCGACCCGAAGGGCGTCGGCACCACACAGGCCAAGCTCGCCGTACAGAACGGCCAGGACCAGATGGTGCTGACCACCACGACGGACGCGACCCTGGGCGACTTCGGGCTCGTCCTGCTCGCCGACGACAAACACCTGCAGAACGCCGACTACATCGTGCCCGTCGTCAACCGCTCCCGTGCGGGCAGCGAAGGCGTCACCAAGGCGCTCGGCGAACTCAACGACGTACTCACGACTGCCGACTTGGCGTCCATGAACGAACAGGTGGACAGCTGGCGGCGGCTGCCGGAGGACGTGGCGCGGACCTATCTGAAGGAGAAGGGCCTGCTGAAGTGACAGGACCGTGACGTCGGTTACCGGACTGGAGCGGTGGGGTGGGTATCCGCCCGGGGCGGGCGCCGGTACACGTATTTCATGGGGGACAACGGGGAAGTCCACCGGTCTCGGTGGCAGAAAGTGTGTGAGACGGTCGAAGGGGCGACCACCGATCTCAAGCCCCAAGGGCTGATGGACTTGGTGGGGTCCGAATTCCACGACGCGTACAGGCAGTTCGGTGTCGCGTATCCGGAGCAGCAATTGGAACTGCAGTCGCTCTACGGCGACTCGCAGCGAGCTTTCGAGGAGAAGACCAGGGAGTCGCTGAAGACCACGCTTCACCACGTGCTGAGCAACGTCCTGCGCGATCAGCGGCTGGGCGATCCGCAGCCCGACAAGTACCTGGCCGCCTATCTGGAGCGGGAGATCCTCCGCATCCGGGTCCGCATCGACCAGGACGGTGAGCTGGCCGTCAACCGCGGTCTGAACATCGGATTCATCGCCGGTGTGTTCCTGCTGTTCGTGCCGTTGGTGGCAGGGGAGAAGCTGCTCGGTCTCTGCGATGTCTCGTTGAACTGCACCGACCGGTGGAGCCTGCTCGGTGCTTTCGTGTGCGGGGGCGCCGGAGCGTTCGGGGCGGTGCTCAGCGTTCTGACCCGGCTGCGGAACAGCGGCGACGGGCTGACGCGGCGACCGGCCAACGGGGGGAGAGCGGTTGTCGTGCCCGGCCAGCGGTCCCGGAGCATGCGGCGCGGTGGTGTCCACCGGATCTTCCTCGGCTGGCTGCTTGCGATCGCCGTCTACTTGCTGCTCAGCTCCGGTCTTGTCGCCGCGATCGAGATTCCCGCTGCTGTCGCTGACGTCTGTTCTTCGGATTCCACGGAGAGCGGCACCGTTTTCTGGGGATTCTGGGGCGCCGTGGGTTTCCTGGCGGGCTTCAACGAACGGTGGGCCTACGGACTGGTCGGACGTGAGGTTTCGACACGACAGTCACGCGGCTAGGGCCTGTCCGGCGGACAGGCCCTAGGCATCGGCCACCGAGTCGAACTCCACCTGCCCGCGCGGCACGCCCAGCGCGTCCGCGTCCACCGACCGGCGCAGTGCCTCGTGCAGCTTCGCCGGGGTCAGTACGCCGAGGAAGCGCGCCCCGTCCAGTACGGCGACCCAGCCCGCGTCGTGCTGGAGCATCACGCCGAAGGCCTGCTTCAGCGGGGCGCCCACGGCCACCCAGGAGTTCATCCGGTGGGCGAGGTCGCGGACGGAGCCGCCCGCCCCGAGTTCGTCGACGCCGACCCAGCCGTGCAGATCACCCTCGGAGTCGAGGACCACAGCCCAGCGCGCGCCCTCCGTCCGCATCCGGGCCGCCGCCTGCTCGGCGGGCTCGTCCAGCCGGGCGATCGGCGGCTGTTCGAGGTCGCTCGGCTCGATCTCCGTCACCGAAAGCCGCTTCAGCCCGCGGTCGGCGCCCACGAACTCGGCGACGTACGGCGTGGCGGGCGTGCCGAGGACCGCCCCGGGCGTGTCGAACTGCTCGATGCGCCCCTGCCCGTAGACCGCGATCCGGTCGCCGAGCCGCACCGCCTCCTCGATGTCGTGCGTGACCAGCAGCACCGTCTTGCGCACGGCCTGCTGCATCCGCAGGAACTCGTCCTGCAACTGCTCCCGCACCACCGGGTCGACCGCTCCGAACGGCTCGTCCATGAGCAGCACCGGCGGATCGGCGGCCAGCGCCCGCGCCACGCCGACCCGCTGGCGCTGACCGCCCGACAGCTGGTCCGGATAGCGCGCTCCGTACGTCTTCGGGTCCAGACCCACCAGATCGAGCAGCTCGGCGGCGCGCGCCCGCGCCTTCGCCTTCTTCCAGCCGACGAGCGACGGCACAGTCGCCGTGTTGTCGAGGATCGTCCGGTGCGGGAAGAGGCCGACCTGCTGGATGACGTATCCGATCCGGCGCCGCAGCCGCACGGGGTCGACCTTGGCGATGTCCTCGTCGTTCACGAAGATCTGTCCGGACGTCGGCTCGATGAGGCGGTTGACCATCATCATGGTCGTCGTCTTGCCGCAGCCGGACGGGCCGACGAGCGTGACGAGTTCACCCTCGGCGACCTCGAAGGAGAGGCCGTCCACGGCGGTCGTACCGTCCGGATACCGCTTGGTGACCTGTTCGAACCGGATCATTCCCTCACGCTAACCGCGCCGGTCACTCTCCGCTCACCAGCACCACCTCGAGGGTGCGCGGCCCGTGCACCCCCTCGACCCGGTCGAGTTCGATGTCGCTGGTCGCGGACGGGCCGGAGATCCAGGTCAGCGGGCGTGCCGGGTCGAGGCGTTCCAGGGCCTGGGGGACCGAGGAGACGACCTGGTCCGGGACCCGTACGACGCAGATGTGGTGGTCGGGGACCAGGGTGATGCGGCGGCGGCCCTGGTCGGGGGAGCCGTCAAGGACGATGGTGCCGGTCTCGGCGATGGCGAGCGCGCAACCGGTGACGACGCTCTCCACCTTGTCCAGCTCCTGAGGGGTGCTCACTCCACGGTCGTGTACTCGGGTGGGATCGGCGGCCGACATCCACTCGGGCGGCAACCACGGCGGCACGAGTACGTACTGCGGGCCCCGCTGCGCGAGCAGCCTCATGATCAGATCCGGCAGCTCCTCCGTGTCCGTCCGGTGCACGAGAGCCCGGTAATCCGCCAGGTTCTCCGCCAGCAGATCCACCGTCTCCGCGACACTCCGGGCACCGTGCTCACGCAGATAGTCCCGGGCAACCGCCTGCTCGTACGGCGTGTCGTCCTGTGGTACGTCCGCGATCGCGCGCCGCACCCGGCCCAGGATCAGATCTCTGCTGCTCACTTCGCCGTGTCCTTTCCACCGTTCGTACGCTGCCACCAGTCCCGGAACGGCTCTGCGGGCACCGCCGGCAGATCGCGGCTCTCGCTCCACGCCCTGCCGGGGCCCGGCAGCGTCCGTGGATGGAAGCGGCGCGTCCGGGAGGCGAGCCGCTGGCCGGTGCGCAGCGCGCCTGGGTGGCTGAACGCCCAGCGTGCCGCGCGCATCGCCGCCCGCTCGGCCGCGTGCCCCTTGGCGGGCTTGAGGACGACCTTGTTGCCCTGACTGGTGGTCTGACCGCCCTCGACGATCCGCTCGCGCAGATGGACGAGCACTTCCGGGATGTCGATGGCGACCGGACACACCTCGTAGCAGGCGCCGCACAGCGAGGAGGCGTACGGGAGCGAGGCGTCGATCTCGCTTGCGGTGCCCCGGAGTTGGGGGCTGAGGATGGCGCCGATCGGGCCGGGGTAGACCGAGCCGTAGGCGTGGCCGCCCGCACGCTCGTACACCGGGCAGACGTTGAGACACGCCGAGCAGCGGATGCAGCGCAGGGCCTGGCGGCCGACCTCGTCGGCCAGTGTGTCAGTGCGGCCGTTGTCGAGGAGGACCAGGTGGAAGGTCTGGGGGCCGTCCTCGTCGGTGGTGCCGGTCCAGGTGCTCGTGTACGGGTTCATGCGCTCGGCCGTCGAGGAGCGGGGGAGGGTCTGGAGGAAGACCTCCAGGTCCTGCCAGGTGGGGAGGATCTTCTCGATGCCGACGACCGAGATCAGCGTCTCGGGGAGGGTGAGGCACATCCGGCCGTTGCCCTCCGACTCGACCACGACCAGCGTGCCCGTCTCGGCGATCATGAAGTTGGCGCCGGAAACGCCGACCTTGGCGCGCAGGAACTTCTCGCGGAGGTGGAGGCGGGCGGCCTCGGCGAGTTCGGCGGGTGTGTCGGTCAGGCCCTCGGGCGCCGGGCGGCCCCACTCGCTCATCTCGCGGACGAAGATGTCCCGGATCTCGCCGCGGTTGCGGTGGATGGCGGGGACCAGGATGTGCGAGGGGCGGTCCTTGCCCAACTGCACGATGAGTTCGGCGAGATCGGTCTCGTAGGCGTGGATGCCCTCGGCTTCGAGTGCCTCGTTGAGGGCGATCTCCTGCGTGGCCATCGACTTGACCTTGACGACCTCGGTCTCGCCGGTCGCCTTCACGAGCTCGGTGACGATCCGGTTGGCCTCGTCGGCGTCGGCCGCCCAGTGCACGGTGCCGCCGGCGGCCGTGACCGACTCCTCCAACTGCACCAGGTACTGGTCGAGATGGCGGAGGGTGTGGTCCTTGATCTGTTTGCCCGCCTCGCGCAGCGCCGCCCAGTCCTCCAGCTCCGCGACCGCCTTGGCGCGCTTGGTGCGGATCGTGTGGGTGGCGTGGCGCAGATTGCCGCGCAGGGTCGCGTTGTGCACGGCTTCGTGCGCGGCCTTGGGGAAGGCTGGCATGCCGACGAAGGTCCCGCTCATGCGCTCGGCTCCTTTGCGGTGACCGTGCTCGGCTCCTCTTCCGTGCTCGCGAGGATCTCCGCGATGTGGACGGGCCGCATACCGGTGTTGAGGCGGGACATGGTGCCCCCGATGTGCATCAGGCAGGAGTTGTCGGCGGCGCACAGCACATCGGCGCCCGTCGACTCGGCGTTGCGCACCTTGTCGGCACCCATCGCCGCGGAGACATCGGGGTTCTTGACGGCGAAGGTGCCGCCGAAGCCGCAGCACTCGTCAGCTCCGGGCAGCTCGCGGAGCTCAAGTCCCTTGACGGACTGGAGGAGTCGGCGCGGCCGGTCGCCGAGGCCGAGGCTGCGCAGCCCGTGACAGGTGGGGTGGTAGGTCACGGTGTGCGGGTAGTACGCGCCGACGTCGGTCACACCGAGTACGTCCACGAGGAACTCGGTCAGCTCGTACGTCTTCGGTACCACCGGCGCGAGCGTCGCCGCGAGAGTGTCCCCGCGTCCCTCGGCGCGCGCCCGCTCGCCCATCCGCGGATACAGCTCCCGCACCATCGCGCCGCAGGAGCCGGAAGGCGTCACGATCGCCTCGTACTCACCGAATACATCGGAGAAATACCGGGCCAGTGGCTCTGCCTCGTGTCGGTACCCCGTGTTGTAGTGCGCCTGCCCGCAGCAGGTCTGGGCCATCGGGAAGTCGACCTCGACACCCAGCCTGGTCAGCAGTTTCACCACGGCGCGGCCGGTGTCCGGATAGAGCGTGTCGTTGACACAGGTCAGGAACAGGGCGACACGCATCGCGGCTCCTCGTGTTCGATCATCGGATGAGTGCAGAGTACGCGGCGGGCGGGCGACACGGGAGCCCCCTCTCACCGGCGGCTGAGTAGCCGGTCCTCCGCCGCGCGCCAGACGCCGGCGTCGCCCATGGGCTCGTACCGCCGCAACTGCTGCGTACGAGCGAGGAGCCGCCGCATGGACGTACGGTCGCCGACGAGGCCGTGCGCGCGGGCCTGTACGAGGACGTTGCCCAGCGCCGCCGCCTCCGCCGGACCCGCCACGACCGGCAGGCCGCAGGCGTCGGCGGTGAGTTGGCACAGCAGGGCGTTCCGGGCGCCGCCGCCGACGATGTGTACGACGTCGACCGGATGATCGGCGAGGGCCTGGGCCTCGGTGATCGCCCGCCGGTGGGCGAGTGCCAGGGAGTCGAGGATGCAGCGGGTGACCTCGGCGGGAGACCCGGGGACCGGCCGGCCCGATTCCCGGCAGGCGTCGGCGATCCGGGACGGCATCCGGCCCGGCGCCAGGAACGCCGCGTCGCCCGCGTCCACGAGGGAGCGCAGCGGCGTCACTTCAGCGGCTTCCCTCAACAGTGCGCTGAGGTCCGGTTCTCCCCACTCCCGCAGGCACTCCTGGAGCAGCCACAGCCCCATGATGTTCCGCAGATAGCGGACCGTGCCGTCGAGGCCCAGCTCATTGGTGAAGTTGGCCGCCCGGCTCGCCTCGGTGAGCACGGGCGCGTCCAGTTCCAGGCCCGCGAGGGACCAGGTGCCGGTGCAGATGTACGCGAAGTGCTCCCCGGTGGCCGGGACGGCGGCCACCGCGGAGGCGGTGTCGTGCGAACCGACCGCGGTCACCGGGACCGGGCCGGTCAGCCCGGTCTCCTCCAGCACTTCGGGCCGGAGGAACCCCGCCGGGTCTCCGGGGCTGCGCAACGGAGCGAAGAGCTTGAGGTCGATGCCCAGCTTCGCCGCCAGGTCGTACGACCAGTCGCGCGTCCGGGGATCGATCAGCTGGGTGGTCGAGGCGTTGGTGAGCTCGGTGCCGGCCTCGCCCGTGAGCCAGTACGCCAGCAGGTCGGGGATGAGCAACAGGCGTTCTGCGGAGGCGAGTTGAGCGGAGGAGCGGGCGGCCGTCAACTGGTACAGGGTGTTGAAGGGCGCGTACTGGAGCCCGGTCGCCGCGTACAGGTCCGCCGCGGGCACCGACGCCCACACCTGCTCCGCGACCCCCTCGGTGCGGGCGTCGCGGTAGTGCACCGGGTTGCCGAGCAGCGCCCCGTCCGCGTCCAGCAGGCCGTAGTCCACCGCCCAGCTGTCGATGCCCACGGAGTCGACCTGCCCCGCCGCCCGAAGACCGTCCAGGACTCCCGCGTACAGCCCGAGGATGTCCCAGCGGAGCCCTTCGGGAACCCGGACAGGGCGGTTCCGGAAGCGGTGTGCCTCGGTGAGGTCCAGCGAGTCGGGGCCGACGCGGCCGACCATGACGCGTCCGCTGGACGCGCCGAGGTCGACCGCGGCGAAGGAGGCGGTCATCGCAGGAAGGCGGCGGCGACGCCGGCGTCGACCGGGATGTGCAGCCCCGTGGTGTGCGTCAGGTCCCCACCGGTCAGGGCGAAGACCGCGTTCGCGACATGCTCCGGGAGCACCTCGCGCTTGAGGATCGTCCGCTGGGCGTAGAACTCGCCGAGCTTCTCCTCTTCGATGCCGTACGTCGCCGCGCGCTGGGCGCCCCAGCCGCCCGCGAAGATTCCGGAACCGCGCACGACACCGTCCGGGTTGACCCCGTTGACCCGGATCCCGTGCTCACCCAACTCGGCAGCCAGCAGCCGTACTTGATGGGCCTGGTCGGCCTTGGTCGCGGAGTACGCGATGTTGTTGGGACCCGCGAAGACCGCGTTCTTGGAGGCGATGTAGATGATGTCGCCGCCCAGGCCCTGCCTGCTCATCACCCGGGCCGCCTCGCGCGAGACGAGGAAGGAGCCGCGGGCCATGATGTCGTGCTGGAGGTCCCAGTCCTTCGCAGTGGTCTCCAGGAGCGGCTTGGAGATGGAGATACCGGCGTTGTTGACGACGAGGTCGACTCCGCCGAAGGCGAGTACCGCCGAGTCGAAGGCCGCGGCGATCTGCTCCTCGGAGGTCACGTCGACGGTCACGGCGACGGCCTTGTCGGGACCGCCCAGCGCCGACGCGACGTCGGCCGCATTCTCCGCGTTGAGGTCCGCGACCACCACGCACGCCCCCTCGGCCACCAGCCTTTGGGCGATCGCCTTGCCGATCCCGCTGCCGGCACCGGTCACCAGCGCAACCCGCGTCGCCAGCGGCTTGGGCTTCGGCATCCGCTGGAGCTTGGCCTCTTCCAGGGCCCAGTACTCGATGCGGAACTTCTCCGACTCCTCGATCGGCGCGTACGTCGACACGGCCTCCGCACCGCGCATCACGTTGATCGCGTTGACGTAGAACTCGCCGGCCACGCGCGCCGTCTGCTTGTCCTTGCCGAAGCTGAACATGCCGACGCCGGGGACGAGCACGATCGCCGGGTCGGCGCCGCGCATCGCGGGCGAGTCGGGCAGGGCGTGCCGCTGGTAGTAGGCGGCGTACTCCTCGCGGTACTCGGCGTGCAACTCGCCGAGGCGGGCGACCGCGTCCTCGACCGAAGCGGCCGGCGGCAGGTCGAGCACCAGCGGCCTGACCTTCGTACGGAGAAAGTGGTCCGGGCAGGAGGTACCGAGGGCGGCGAGCCGCGGGTGCTCGGCGCGGGAGACGAAGTCCAGTACCTCGTCCGAGTCGCTGAAGTGGCCGACCTGCGGTTTGTCCTGGGAGGCGATCGCCCTGATGTACGGGGCCAGGGCGGCGGCCCGCGCACGGCGCTCGGATGCGTCGAGGGCTCCGTACCCGTCGAGCACCGGCCCGAAGGGCTCCGCGTTCCCACGCTCGGCGAGGAAGGCCTCGGCAGTGCGGATGATGTGCAGCGAGTTGCTCTCGCACTCCTCGGCCGTGGCGCCCCACGCCGTGATGCCGTGACCGCCGAGAACACACCCGATGGCCTGCGGATTGGCCTCCTTGACCGCCGCGATGTCCAGACCGAGCTGAAAACCGGGCCGGCGCCACGGCACCCACACCACGCTGTCCCCGAAGCACTCGGCGGTCAGCTTCTCCCCATCGGCCGCGCAGGCGAGCGCGATCCCGGAGTCGGGGTGGAGGTGGTCGACATGGGCGGCGTCGACGAGCCCGTGCATCGCGGTGTCGATCGAGGGAGCCGCCCCACCCTTGCCGTGCAGGCAGTAGTCGAAGGCGGCAACCATCTCGTCCTCGCGCTCCACCCCCGGATAGACACCCTTCAGCGCATGCAGCCGGTCCAGCCGCAACACAGCGAGCCCACCCTCGGTCAGCGTCCCGAGATCACCCCCGGACCCCTTGACCCACATCAACTCGACATCACCACCGGTGACGGGATCGGTATCGGTGCCTTTCGCGGACGTGTTCCCACCCGCGTAGTTGGTATTGCGGGGGTCCGCACCAAGTCGACGGGACCGGGCGAGCAGAGCAGCGGCCTGGGGATGGATTGCCATGATCAGTCCTTCGCAGGGAAAAATACGTGCACGGGAGCGCCCCTCCAGGGGCGCGGGGAACTGCGCGACCAGCCACAACCGGGCCCGCAGGCTGCCACCGCCGGAACCCGGCAGACGCAACGCAGCACGTCACGCCCCCCAGCCGGCCGGCTGGCCACCCACCCGCTCCGCGGCGATCTTCTGCTGCCACCCGGACCGGGCATACGCGGCCACAGGATCGGGGTCGAGCCCCAACTCCTCCCGCAAGGAGGCCAACAACGGACGCACGTCCGTGTTGTACGCGTCCATCAACACCGCGTTCGCGGCCAGCACATCCCCAGCTCGCTGGGCCTCGCCGAGCGCGGAACGGTCGACGAGAAGCGCCTTGGCCGTGGCCTCCTGGACGTTCATCACCGACCGGATGATCGCCGGGATCTTCGCCTCGATGTTGTGGCACTGGTCGAGCATGAAGGCGATGTCGGGCGTGAAGCCACCGCCGCGGATCACCTCGTACATGATCCGGAACAGCTGGAAGGGGTCGGCGGCGCCGACCATCAGGTCGTCGTCGGCGTAGAACCGCGAGTTGAAGTCGAAGCCGCCGAGCTTTCCCTCGCGCAGCAGCGTGGCGACGATGAACTCGATGTTGGTGCCGGGCGCGTGATGGCCGGTGTCGACCACGACCTGCGCCTTGGGGCCGAGCTTGAGGCAGTGCGCGTAGGCCGTGCCCCAGTCGGGGACGTCCGTCGTGTAGAAGGCGGGCTCGAACAACTTGTACTCGAGGAGCAGCCGCTGCTCGTCGCCGATCCGCTCGTAGACCTTCGCCAGGCCTTCGGCGAGACGGTCCTGGCGCTCGCGGATGTCGTCCTGGCCCGGGTAATTGGTGCCGTCGGCGAACCACAGTTTCAGGTCCTTCGAACCCGTCGCGTCCATGATGTCGACGCACTCGAACAAATGATCAAGAGCCTTGCGGCGCACCACCGCGTCCGGGTGGCAGATGCTGCCGAGCCTGTAGTCGTCGTCCTGGAAGGTGTTGGAGTTGATCGTGCCCAGCTTCAGGCCCTGCTCCTCCGCGTGCTTCGCAAGCGCCGCATAGTCGTCGACCTTGTCCCAGGGAATGTGCAGCGCGACGGTCGGCGCCGCCCCGGTGAACTCGTGCACCTTCGCCGCGTCGTCCAGCTTCTCGCGCGGATTGCGCGGTACTCCGGGCTGCGCGAACACCTTGAAACGCGTTCCCGAGTTCCCGTACGCCCACGACGGCGTCTCTACTGCCTGGGTCTTGAGAGCGGCTTTCACCGCGGCGAGCTCGGTCACTTCAGTGCTCCTGTGACATCGGGTCTGGAAGACGGTCCGTAGGGCGGTCTTGAAGGCAGTGTGGAAAGCGGTTTGCGCAGCGTCCGTCTGAAACGATTCAGACGCGAAGCTATGAGCCCTCCGGAGGGCTGTCAACCCTTCCGGCGGTGAGGATTCTCCGTGATCCTGTTGTGACCGCTGGCTATCGAAAATTTCGACGCGTACCCATTGACGTGACCTGGGCTACGTGTCTAACGTCCCGGCAACCTAGTTGAAACCTTTCACGACGTCGTGAGGCCTCTCCGCCCGCGTCGTTGAGGAGCCCCCATGACCCACCGGTCCGACGCGGGTCCGGCCCCCGTGCTGGCGCTTGAGGACATCTCCAAGTCCTTCGGTGCGGTACGCGCCCTGCGGGACGTGTCCCTTGAACTGTTCCCCGGCGAAGTGCACGCACTCGCCGGTGAGAACGGCGCGGGCAAGTCGACTCTCATCAAGACGCTCGCCGGCGTGCACCGACCGGACGCCGGTCGGGTGCTGCTCGACGGCGAGCCCACCGTCTTCCACGGTCCCGCCGACGCCCGGGACGCGGGCATCGCGGTGATCTACCAGGAGCCCACGCTCTTCCCCGACCTCTCGATCGCCGAGAACATCTTCATGGGCCGCCGTCCCCGGCGCTCCCTCGGCCGTATCGACCACAAGGCCACACACACGGCGACGCTGGCCCTGATGAAGCGCCTCGGCGTCGAACTCGACCCCGACCGCCCCGCCCGCGGCCTGTCCATCGCCGACCAGCAGATCGTCGAGATCGCCAAGGCCCTCTCCTTCGACGCCCGCGTCCTGATCATGGACGAGCCGACCGCCGCCCTGACCGGCAGCGAGGTGGCCCGCCTGTTCGGCGTCGTCCGCACCCTGCGCGAGCAGGGCTCGGCCGTGCTGTTCATCTCGCACCGACTGGAGGAGATCTTCCAGATCAGTCAGCGGGTGACCACCCTGAGGGACGGCGCCCTGATCTCCAGCGAGCCGCTGGAGGGCATGACCGAGGACGATCTCGTACGCCGGATGGTGGGCCGCGACCTCGACGAGCTGTATCCCAAGCAGGATGTCGAGGCGGGCGAGGTGGCCCTGAGCGTACGGCGGCTCACCCGCGAAGGTGTCTTCACCGATGTGTCGTTCGATGTCCGGCGCGGTGAGATCGTCGGTCTCGCCGGGCTCGTCGGCGCCGGGCGCACCGAGGTCGCCCGAGCCGTGTTCGGCGTCGACCGGTGGGACGCGGGTGAGGTGGCGGTCGACGGCAAGGCGCTGACGAACGGCGCGCCCTCCATGGCCATGGCCGCGGGGCTGGCGCTCGTCCCCGAGGACCGGCGCGCCCAGGGCCTGGTGATGGACATGTCCATCGAGCGCAACATCGGCCTGACCGGGCTGCGTACGACGGTGAAGGCCGGACTCGTGGACCGGGGCGCCGAGCGCAGCCGCTCGCTGGACTGGGCGGTCAAGCTCCAGGTGAAGTACGCCCGGATCGCCGACGCCGTGTCCACGCTCTCCGGTGGCAACCAGCAGAAGGTCGTCCTCGCCAAATGGCTGGCCACCGGCCCGAAGGTGCTGATCGTCGACGAGCCGACCCGAGGCATCGACGTCGGCACGAAGGCCGAGGTGCACCGCCTGCTCAGCGAACTGGCCGCCGACGGGGTGGCCGTCCTGATGATCTCCTCCGACCTGCCCGAGATCCTCGGCATGGCCGACCGCGTCCTTGTGATGTACGAGGGGCGGCTCTCCGCCGAGATCCCACGCTCCGAAGCCACCGAGGAATCCGTGATGGCCGCAGCCACGGGGAGGGCCGCCGCATGACGACGACCATCGCAAGGAGGGGCCGCCGCGTGACGACGACCGTCACAGGGAGGGCCGCCGCATGACGGTGACCGCGCCCAACCCCGCCCCCGCCGCCGAGGTGCCCAAGTCGAGTGGCACCCGGCTGGTGGACCGAGTGTTCAAGATGCGGGAACTCGCCATCCTGGCCGTGTTCCTGGTGATGATCGTGATCACCCAGCTGGGCAACAGCGAGTTCCTGTCCGAGCAGGGCATCAAGGACCTGCTGCTGAACGCGACCATCCTGGTGCTCGTCGCCGCCGGTCAGTCGCTGGTCGTGATCACGCGGAACGTCGACCTGTCGGTCGGCTCGACGCTGGGCATCAGCGCCTTCGCGGCCGGCGTCTACCTTCAGGGCGGCGGAAACCCCGTCGTGGCACTGGTCCTCGCGGTCCTGCTGGGGATCGGCTGCGGACTGGTCAACGGACTGCTCGTCAGCCTCGGCCAGGTGCCCGCCCTCGTCGTCACCCTCGGCACCCTCTACATCATCCGCGGCATCGACTCGATCTGGGTCGGCTCCCGGCAGATCACCGCCGCCAACCTCCCGGACTCCTTCATCGACTTCGGATCCGGCGGCATCTCGGCGGTGCCCTATCTCGCGCTGATCGCGGTCGTCGTCGTGGTGGTCACGGCGTACTACCTCAAGCACTTCGGCAGCGGACGCGAGCTGTACGCGCTCGGCTCCAACCCGGAGGCCGCGCGGCTCGCCGGCATCCCCGTCCGCAAGCGGACCCTGACCGCGTACGTCATCTGCGGAGGCCTCGCCGGACTCGCGGGCGCGCTGTACCTCGCCCGGTTCGGCAACGTCGACTCCGGTACGGGCAACGGCTACGAACTCACCGTCGTCAGCGCGGTCGTGGTCGGCGGTGTCGTCTTCACCGGCGGCTCCGGCAGCGTCTACGGGGCGGCGCTCGGCGCGCTGCTCCTCACCTCCATCAACAGCGTGCTGCCCGCCCTCGGCGTCAGCTCCGTCTGGGTGCTCGCCATCAACGGCATCCTGCTCATCCTCGCCATCGCGGTCGACCGGATCGTCGCCCTGCGGGTGGCGACCGCCCTGAAGAAGAGGAACGCCCGCCATGGCTGACTCCGCTCTCACGCGCGCCGTCCCCTGGGCCGCCTTGAAAAGGTGGGATTCGGCCGTCGGCGCCCTCCTCATCGTCGTGCTGCTCTTCTCCTTCGGGTTCGTCGACGGCTTCGGCAACGCGCTCAACCTGTCGTTCCTGATCGGCAACACGCTGCCCATCGCGCTGATCGCGCTGCCGATGACGCTGCTGGTGGTGGCCGGCGAGATCGACCTGTCCGTCGCGTCCACGGCCGGTCTGTCCGGCGCGGTGATGGGCGCCCTGTGGAACCAGGGCATGACCATCGAGACGATCATCCCGCTCTGCCTGCTCCTCGGCGTGGTGTGCGGGCTGATCAACGGTCTGCTGGTCACGCGGCTGGGGCTGCCGTCCCTCGCCGTCACCATCGGCACGCTCGCCGCCTACCGGGGCATCGCACAGATCGTGCTCGGCTCGGACGCGGTGACCGACTTCCCCACCCAGTACCTGGACTTCGCGGCCGGACGCATCGGGGACACCTTCATCCCGTACGCGTTCCTGCCCTTCCTGGTGCTGCTCGCGATCGCCGTGGTCGTGCTGCACGCCACCCCGTTCGGGCGGTCCGCGTTCGCGGTCGGCGCGAACGAGGAGGCCGCGCGGTTCGCGGGGATCCGCGTCAAGCGGCAGAAACTGCTGCTGTTCGTCGCCACCGGCTTCATGGCCTCGCTCACCGGCATCTTCTGGGCGCTGCATTACGCCAGCGCTCGCTTTGACAACGCCACGGGGCTCGAACTCTCCGTCGTCGCCGCCGTGTTGCTCGGCGGGATCGACTTCGACGGAGGCAAGGGCACGCTTGGTGGCGCCATCGCCGGGGTGTTTCTCCTCGGGGCGTTGCAGAACGTGATGAGCCTTCAGGACGTGTCCGCTCAGTCGCAGATTGTCGTCACCGGTGTGCTGCTTGTGCTGTCCGTGCTTGGTCCCCGGGTTGCTCGGCAGGTCTCAGTAGCCCGGGCGCAAAGGCTTACGTAGAAGGTTTGTTCGAAAGCTGCCGGTCCGCTGTGGCTGGTCGCGCCGTTCCCCGCGCCCCTTTGGGGCGCTTCCACTCGCCTCCGTCAATAAGGAACCCCGTCATGCGCAAGTCATCCCTTGGCCGTGCCTGTGTGGCTCTCGCCGCCGTCAGCTCGCTCGCACTCGCCGCCACCGCCTGCGGTGGCACCACCAAGGAGGACGTGAAGGACGACAGCACCGGGTCGGCCGCCTCCGCCGGCAAGGCCGACCCGAACGCGGCCACCAAGAAGGGCCTGACCGTCGGCTTCCTGCCCAAGCAGGTCAACAACCCGTACTTCACCTCCGCCGACAAGGGCGGCGAGGACGCCCTGAAGGAGCTGGGCTCCAGCTACAAGGAGGTCGGCCCGAGCAGCGCCACCGACACCAGCGGCCAGGTGAGTTACGTCAACACGCTCACCCAGCAGCAGGTCGACGCGATGGCCGTCTCCGCGCAGGACCCCGGGGCCCTGTGCACCGCTCTCAAGCAGGCCATGAAGAACGACATCAAGGTCGTCACCTACGACTCCGACACCAAGGCCGACTGCCGCAACGCGTTCGTCTCGCAGGCCAGCGCAGAGGACCTGGGCCGTACCGAAGTGCAGCTGCTCGCCGAGCAGATCGGCTACAAGGGCGAGATCGCGATCCTGTCCGCCGCGCAGACCGCGACCAACCAGAACACCTGGATCGACTTCATGAAGGAGGAGCTGAAGGACGCCAAGTACAAGGACATCAAGCTGGTCAAGGTCGCGTACGGCAACGACGACGCCCAGCAGTCCTTCCAGCAGACCCAGGGCCTGCTCCAGGAGTACCCGAACCTGAAGGGGATCATCTCCCCGACCACGGTCGGCATCAAGGCCGCCGCTCAGTACCTGTCGGGCTCCAAGTACAAGGGCAAGGTCAAGCTGACCGGCCTCGGCACCCCGAACGACATGCGCAAGTACGTCAAGAACGGCACGGTCGAGGGCTTCGAGCTGTGGGACCCGGCGAAGCTGGGCGAGCTGGCCGCGCGTACGGCCGTGGCGCTGGTGTCCGGGCAGATCACCGGCAAGGAGGGCGAGACCTTCAAGGCCGGTGCCATGGGTGAGTTCACCATCGGCGCGGACGGTGTGATCAACCTGGGCAAGCCGACCGTGTTCGACGTGAAGAACATCGACCAGTTCGACTTCTGATTCCCCGGGGGATGTTGATGCAGCGCGTGTGCTTTCTGCTGAAGGTCCGGGCGGACCGCCTCGACGAGTACCGCGAGCGGCATGCCACCGTGTGGCCCGAGATGCTTCAAGCGCTCTCGGCCACCGGCTGGCACAACTACTCGCTCTTCCTGCGCGAAGACGGCCTGCTGGTCGGCTACTTGGAGACCGAGGACTTCGCCGCCGCCCAGGCCGGCATGGAAGCCACCGACGTCAACGCCCGTTGGCAAGCGGAGATGGCGCCGTTCTTCGAGTCGCTGGACGGCGCCCGACCCGACGAAGCGATGAAGCCCCTGACCGAAGTCTTCCACCTAGCCTGAGCCGGAGTTCGCTGACATGAGACGACGCACTTTGCTCACCACGGCCGTCCTCGGGGCCGTGGCCACCCCGGGCCTCGCCGCGGGCACCGCACGGGCCGCCGACCCCGGCCCCTCGGTCACGCAGACCGGCAACACCACGCTCGACTCCCAAGCCGTCTTCTTCGTCTCCTACGACGGCCTGGTCAACAACAACTCCTTCCAGAAGAACGGGTTGCTGACCTACAAGGGCTACCAGTACGCCGCCTGGTACACCGCCGACAAGAACGCCGTCGTCGGCCGCCGTGTCCTCGGCGGCAGCACCTGGTCGACCGTCCGGGTCGGCCACACCCTCAAGTCCAGCGACTCCCACAACGTCATCTCCATGGGTGTCTCCAAGACCGACGGCCGCCTCCACCTCAACATGGACTCCCACAGCGACGGCTTCACCTACGTCAAGTCGGTCGCCGGCCTCATGGACAACCCGTCCGGCCTGACCTGGATCGCGAGCCGCTTCGGCAGCCCCCAGTCCACCCTCGACGGACTCGCCCTCACCACCCAGTTCACCTACCCGCAGTTCATCTCCACCCCCGAGGGCAAGCTCCAGCTGAGCTATCGCGTCGCGGTCTCCGGAAACGGCCGTAACGCCCTCGCGGAGTACGACGGTTCGACCTGGACCGCGCTCGGCGAGTGGACCAGCTCCACCGGCACGTACACCAGCGAGCACGGCTCGAGCACCGTCCGCAACATGTACCTGCACGGCATCGACTACGACAGATACGGCCGGCTGCACTCCTTCTTCACCTGGCGCGAGCAGAACGGCGCCGTGATGTGCAACAGCGGCGGCATCACCAACCACGACACCGGCTACGTCTACTCCGACGACCGCGGCCGCACCTGGCGCAACAACGCGGGCACCCTCGTCGGCACCACCGGGGGATCGGACAAGGTGGCCGTCACCGACAGCGGACTCGTCGTCGACTCGCTCAACCCCGACCACTCCCTGATGAACCAGGAGAGCCAGGCCACCGACTCCACCGGCCTGCCGCACGCGATCATCAGCTATGTCCCCGGCCGCTTCGGCCAGTGCACGACCAACTACGTCACCGACCGCACCGCCAACGGCCGCGCCTTCCACGTCCGCAAGAACTCCACGGGCACCTGGCAGAAGACCGAGATCCCCATCGCCCTCAACTCCAGCCAGCGCACCAAGCTGGTCCTCGACAAGTACAACAACGCCTACGCGATCCTGCCGTTCGGTCGGATCGCCGGCGCCTCGAAGGCCTCCGGGTACACCGACTGGGCGCTCCTGTACGACGGCAGCGGTCTGAATGCGTTCGGCGAGGTCGTGATCGACGAGATGCGCGTCCCACAGGATGGGATCCTGTCGGTCATGTACCAGGAGAAGTCCAGCGGTACGACGCCCTCACCGCTGCATGTAGTCGATTTCCGGCTGCCCACGTGACCACCGTTTTCGGCGGACCCGCAGGTAATGTGAAGACCAGCCCGCCGCTTCTCGTGCCCATGGAGGTCCCTGCCTGATGGCCCAGTCGGTGGGTATCAAGGATGTCGCCCGCGCCGCCGGAGTCTCCGTCGGCACGGTCTCGAACGTCATCAACCGTCCGGACTCGGTCGCCACCGAGACCCGCGCCCGCGTGCTGTCCGCGATCGACCGGCTCGGCTACGTCCGCAGTGAGTCCGCGCGCCAGCTGCGGGCCGGGCGCAGCCGGATCATGGGCCTGCTCGTCCTCGACATGGGCAACCCGTTCTTCGTGGAGGTGGCGCGCGGTGCCGAGCGCGCCGCGCGGGACGCCGGGCTCGGCGTGATGGTCTGCAACAGCGCGCAGAGCTCGAGCGAGGAGGCCGAGTACCTCTCCCTCTTCGCCGAGCAGCGGGTGCGCGGGGTGCTGCTCACGCCCTCCGACGCGAGCGGGCGCAACATCGAGGCGTTCCGCCGCAACGGCATCCCGTTCGTGCTCGTCGACCGGGTCGCCGACGGCACCACCGAGTGCTCGGTCTCGGTCGACGACGTGGCGGGCGGCGCGCTGGCCGTACGGCATCTGGTGGACGCAGGTCACCGTTCCATCGCGTACGTCAGCGGACCGCCCGGCCTCAACCAGGTCAGGGACCGCCGGACGGGCGCGCTCAACGCCCTGACCGAGGCGGGGCTCGGCCCGGAGTGCATGCGCGAGCTGCCCACCGAGCGCCTCGACGTGGCCGCCGGGCGCGATGCCGGGGCCCGGCTCCTCGGCCTCGCCGACCGCCCGACGGCCGTCTTCTGCGCCAACGACCTGCTCGCGCTCGGCGTGCTCCAGGCCATGTACGCGGCCGGCGTCGGTGTCCCCGACGACCTCGCGATCGTCGGCTACGACGACATCGAGTTCGCCGCCGCCGCGGCCGTCCCGCTCACGTCCGTACGCCAGCCGGCCGTGACCATGGGCGCCCTCGCCGCCGGACTCCTCCTGGAGGAGACCGAGGCGGAGACCGCGCTCACGCCGCACGAGCACCGGCGTGTCGTGCTCCAGCCGGAGCTGGTGGTGCGCCGCTCCAGCCTGTCCGCGCGCTGAGTGACCGGTCGGTTTCGGCCGACCGCTGTCCTGAGTCGTTGTTCAGTAGGATTTCTTGATCCCCGGCCTCCGCAGCCCGCCGATCATGTGCTCAACTGGGACGCAGCCTGGAATCCGTACGTCTCGGGAGCCCTGTTGACCGTCAGCTACCGCCAGCCCGGTGTCGTCCTCACCGACCGACACTTCGCCGTGCCCCTCGACCACGCCGACCCGGCGGGGGAGAGCATCGAACTGTTCGCCCGCGAGGTCGTCGCGAGCGACAAGGCACACCAGGACCTGCCGTGGCTGGTCTATCTCCAGGGTGGCCCCGGATTCGGGGCGAATCGTTTCGTCGGCAAGCAGGCCTGGCTCGGCCGAGCCCTGAAGGACTTCCGGGTACTCCTCCTCGACCAGCGCGGCACCGGCCACTCCACCCCCGCCAACCGGCAGACCCTGCCCCTGCGCGGCGGCCCGCGCGAGCAGGCCGACTACCTCGCGCACTTCCGCGCCGACTCCATCGTCCGCGACTGCGAGGCCATCCGCCCCCGGCTCACCGGCGGCGCGCCCTGGACCGTACTCGGCCAGAGCTTCGGCGGCTTCTGTACCGTGCACTACCTGTCCACGGCGCCCGAGGGACTGAGCGCCGCCCTGATCACCGGCGGGCTGCCGTCGCTCGACGCCCACGCCGACGACGTCTACCGGGCCGCGTACCCGCGTATCGAGCGCAAGGTCGCCGCGCACTACGCGCGTTACCCGCAGGACGTCGAGCGGGCCCGCCGGATCGCGGAGCACCTCCTCCAGCATGAGCCGGTTCTGCACGGCGGCTACCGCCTGACCGCCGAGGCCTTCCAGTCGCTCGGCATCCTCCTCGGCGGCAGCGAGGGCAGCCACCGCCTCCACTACCTCCTGGAGCAGGCCTTCGTCCGCACCCCGCAGGGCCCGGCCCTCTCCGACGCCTTCCAGGAGGAGGTGCAGGGGCTGCTGTCCTACGCGGGTCACCCGCTGTACGCCCTCGTCCACGAGGCCTGCTACGCCCAGGGCGACCGGCCCACCGCCTGGTCCGCCGAACGGGTGCGCGCCGAGTTCCCGCAGTTCGACGCGGCCAAGGCCCTCTCGGACGACCGGCATCTGCTGTTCACCGGCGAGTCCGTGCACCCCTGGACGTTCGACACCGACCCGGCCCTGCGCCCGCTGCGCGACACCGCCGAGGAACTCGCGGCCCGCACCGACTGGGAGCCGCTCTACGACACCGCCCGCCTCGCCGCCAACGAGGTGCCGGTCGCCGCTGCGATCTACCACGACGACATGTACGTCGACACCCAGCACTCCCTGCGCACAGCACGCGCCATCCGGGGGCTGCGCACCTGGGTGACCGACGAGTTCGAGCACGACGGCGTCCGGGCGGGCGGACCGCGTGTCCTGGACCGGTTGTTGGCGCTCACACGCGGCGAGGTCTGAGGTCCCGGATCTCCCTTACGATTCTGACGGACCGTCAGAATCCAGAGGGGGCACGGATGATCGACACCACGTCCACGGACATCCCGGAGGGTGAGGAGCGGCTGCGCCTCGACGTCGAGGACGACATCGGCGTCCTCACCCTCTGCCGCCCGGCGAAACTCAATGCGTGGAGCTGGGAGTCCACCCGCCAACTCGGCCTGTTCGCCGACCGGATCCGCTTCGACGACTCGATCCGGGTGGTCCTGCTGCGAGCCGAGGGCCGGGCCTTCTGCGCGGGTATCGACGTCACTGCGCCGGGTGGGGCGATCACCGGCCGCTCCGGCGCCGAGCGCACCCGCAACTACTACGAGGGTCTGCGCTGGGCGCACGAGCGGTTCGCCGCCTTCGCGCGGCTGCCGCAGCCGGTCGTCGCGGCCGTGCAGGGCTACTGCCTTGGATTCGGATTCGAGCTCGCACTCATGGCGGACGTCAGGGTCGCCGCCGCGGACGCGGTGTTCGCGCTGCCCGAGGCGCAGCTCGGGGTGGCGGTCGACGCGGGCGGTGATCTCCGGATCGCGCGCGAAGCGGGCGCCGGCTGGGCGAAGTTCCTCGCGCTGACGGGGCGGCGCCTTGACGCGGTCACCGTGGAGCGGCTGCATCTGGTCCAACTGGTGGTCGAGCGAGGGGAGTTGGACAAGGAGGCCCGGGGGGTTGCCGCCGAGATCGCCGCGAACGCCGCCCTCGCCGTGCAGGGGATCAAGCGTGACATCGACGCCTACGTGGACGCCGGCCTCGCCGCCGCCCTCGATCGCACCGCGATGTCGGCGGCGCTCACCCTCACGTCCGAGGACTCGCGCGAGGGGTACGCGGCCAGGGGAGCCCGCCGCGTGCCCGGCTTCGAGGGGAAGTGACCGGCGTGTTCTGATCAGTTCTGATCGACACGTCGGAGGTATGGGGGACTGATGACCGAGAAGGAACTGCTCGCGGACCGGTTCGAGGAGAACCGCGGCCACTTGAGGGCCGTGGCCTACCGGATGCTCGGCTCGCTGAGCGAGGCGGAGGACGCGGTCCAGGAAGCCTGGCTGAAGCTCAGCCGCAGCGACGCCGACGAGGTCAGGAACCTCGCGGGCTGGCTCACGACGGTGGTCGGCCGGGTGTGCCTGGACATGCTGCGCTCGCGCGCCTCGCGCCGAGAGGAGCCCATGGACGCCTACTACGTCCCCGACCCGGTCATCAGCCCGCTGGACCGGATCGATCCCGAGCAGGAGGTGCTGCTCGCCGACTCGGTGGGGCTCGCCCTCCTCGTGGTGCTGGAGACGCTGGAGCCCGCCGAGCGGCTCGCGTTCGTACTGCACGACATGTTCGCGGTGCCCTTCGACGACATCGCGACCGTTGTGGGCCGTTCCCCGGCCGCGACCCGCCAGCTCGCCAGCCGGGCGCGCCGCCGGGTGCAGGGCGCCGCCCCGGCTCCCGACCCCGACATCGGCCGTCAGCGCCAGGTGGTCGACGCGTTCCTCGCGGCCTCGCGCGGCGGGGACTTCGAGGCTCTGGTCTCGGTCCTCGACCCGGAGATCGTGCTCCGTGCCGACTCCGGCGCACTGGTCGGTGGCGCGGCCGCGTCCAAGGTGGTGCGCGGTGCGGCGGCCGTGGCTCAACAGGCCCTGCTCTTCCAGCAGTTCTCGATGTCCTCCCGGCTCGTGCTCGTCAACGGCGCGATGGGCGCGGTCGCGACACTCGACGGCCGGCCGATGTCGGTCCTGGGGTTCACCGTCACCGACGGGAAGATCGTCGCGATGCACATCCTGGCCGACCCCGAGCGGCTCGCGCGGCTCGACATCCCGGAGTTCCGGGACTGAGGGAGTCCACCGTCCCGCGCGGTGCGCCGCCGAAAAGGTCAGCCGGTGAAGGGGTCAGTCGGTGAAGGGGCCCCGCCCCATCTGCTCCCTCACCGGCACCACCTGCGGGCTGACGAGCCCCCTGCGCTGCCAGTTCGCGCCGTCCACCACCAGCGTGTGGCCGGTGATGAAACGAGCGTAGGGGGAAGCCAGGAAGGTGGCGGCCCAGCCGAGTTCGCGCGGCGCTCCGACCCGGAGGGCGGGCTGACGGGTGTCGTGCGCGTCGGTCCGGTCCAGGTTGCCGCGGATGTCGGCGGTCATGTCCTCGTGCGGCATCAGCCCGGGCACCAGCCCGTTGACCTGGATGCCGTACGGCCCCCACTCCACGGCCAGCGTCTCCACCAGGTTGTGTACGCCGGCCTTGGCCGCCGCGCTGTGGGCGAAACCGGGGCCGCCCGTCCAGGCGTACGACGCACCGACGTTGATGATCGAGCCGGGGGTGCCCGCGGCCAGATGACGCCGGCCGAACTCACGGGTCATCAGAAACGTGCCGGTGAGCGTGATGTCGACGACCGCCCGCCAGGCGTTCGGGGACATCTCCTCTGCGGGCACGGGGAAGTTGGCGGCGGCGTTGTTGACGAGGACGTCCGGCAGGCCACAGGCGTCGAACATGTCGGTGATGAGCTCAGGGTCGCGTATGTCGCACACGGCCGTGGTCACCCGCGTGCCCGATGCCGCCAACTCCTTCTGTGCGGGACGCAGATGCTCCTCACCGCGGCTGGCGATCACCAGATCGGCGCCGAGCCGCGCGAACTCTGCCGCGATCGCCTTGCCGAGCCCGGTGCCGCCACCGGTGACCAGGACGAGCGAGCCGTCGTAAGTCCCGGGCGGCAGCGCGCTCGCGCCCAGCGGGGGAGGAGCGGGAAGGCCGGGGAGGCGTGTGTCGTCCATGACCGCCTCGATACCGGGTCCGTGCGAAAACCTCCATAGATACGCGGAGGTCAGTGTCCCAGCGCCTCGTGCAGTGCGCCCAGCAGATCGAGCGGTCGCCGGTCCGGCCACTGGCCGCGCGTCTCGTTCATCGCGTACGAGAACCCGACGCGGTCGGCGGGCCAGGCGCCATGGCGTGATCCCCAGGCCCCGGCGTGCCCGAACGCATCCGGCACCGGGCCGAGGAGGCCCAGCTCGGTCCCCAGCTCGAACCCCGTTCCGTACGCCATCGGGCTGCCCCACAACGGCTCGGTGCCGGACCGCAGTTCACGCCTCGCGGACGCCACGGTCAGTTCGCCGAGCACGCGTACGCCGTCCAGTTCGCCGCCGCGGGCGAGGCAGGCGTAGAAGCGGGCCATCGAACGGGCCGTCACATGTGCGCCCACGGCGGGGACTTCGGCGCGTCGGAAGGCGGCGCTGTTCCAGAGGGCGGGTGCGTCCGCCGCGGCGAGCGGATTGCGGGTCAGTGTGCGCAGGGGGTCGCCGTCGTCGGGCGGGTGGGTGTCGTCGGTCGGCGGCAGCAGGACGCCCGGTCCCGCGAGCGTGGTGGCGACCCGGTGGTGTTCCTCGTCCGGGAGCCCGAGCCAGACGTCCAGTCCGAGTGGACCCGCGAACTCGTCGGCGAAGAAGGCCCCGGCACTCCTTCCGTCGACCCGGCGTATCAACTCGCCCGCCAGCCAGCCGTACGTCAGTGCGTGATACATGAACGCGGCGCGGGGATCGTCCGCCGGTGCCTGCGCGGCGAGCAGCCCGGCCATGTGCTCGGGGTCGAGGAACTCCGTGTTGTCGAAGGGGACTTGGACGCCGGGCAGCCGAGCCTGATGTGACATGATCTCGGCGACCGTGATCCCGCCCTTGCCCGCCGCCGCGAACTCCGGCCAGTAGCGGGCGGCAGGAGCGTCCAGGTCCAGCAGCCCGCGCTCGACCAGCAGGAGCACACAGGCGGCGGTCAGGCCCTTGGCGCCGGAGAAGACCAGTTGCAGCGTGTCGGCTCGCCAGGGACGGCCGGTGTCCGGGTCGGCGATTCCGCCCCACAGGTCGACGACGAGCCGGCCGTCCCGGTACGCGGCGAAGGCGGCGCCCGTCTCCTCGTACTCCTTGAAGTTGCGGGCGAAGACCTCGGCGACCGCCTCGAAGCCGGGTGCCGTGAAGCCCTGGATGTCCGTGGTCACCTCTGTCGTCACCTCTGCGTCGATCGGTCGAGGAGGGCCAGTGCCGCGAGCAGGGCGTCCTGGGCGGCGTGGCCGTCCGGGTCGTGGTGGTCGGCGACGACCGTGGCGCCTTCGAGGAGGATCAGCAACTGCCTTCCGAGGAGGGCCGGTTCGGGTGCGCCCGCGCGCTCGGCGATGCCCGTGAGAAGCTCCCGGTAGCGGGCGAGATGGCGGTCGGCGACGGCGCGGGCCGGCGGGACGTGCCGCTGGGTGGCCGCGTTGACGATCGCGCATCCCCGGAAGCCGGGTTCCTTGTACCAGTCGCCCAACGCGCCGAAGAGAGCCGTGAGTTGGGCGGCCGGGTCGGGGCCTGCCGCCTCGACCGCTTCAGTGATCCAGCGCACGACACGGTCACTGCGGGCGTCGAGCACCGCCTCGATGAGGCCGTCCTTGGAGCCGAAATGGCGGTACAGCGTCTCCTTGGACGCGCCGACCGCACGGCACAGCTCGGCCACCCCCACCCCGTCGAGTCCGCGCTCGTAGAGGATCTCGGTCGCCGCCGTGAGGAGCGTCGTGCGGGTGCGCTCCGGGTCGAGGGACGTCCCCCTGGGTACAGGCATGGATGAGATGGTACCGATCGGTTCGATGAGGGTCCAGGCCGCCTTTCTCCGCAGCTCAGTAGGCTGGGGCCATGCAAGAGAACAGCGGGACAGTCCAGGACCGGCGCCTTGAACTGCGAGCCGACTGCGGTGAGTGCTTCGGGCTCTGCTGTGTCGCGCTGCCCTTCACCCGCTCGGCCGATTTCGCGATCGACAAGGACGCCGGGAAGCCGTGCCCGAACCTGCGGACCGACTCCCGATGCGGTATCCACACGGAACTGCGGCAGAAGGGCTTCACGGGCTGCACGGTGTACGACTGCCTCGGCGCCGGGCAGAAGGTCTCGCAGGTCACCTTCGGCGGCCGGGACTGGCGCTCGGGGACCCGTGAAGAGGCCCGGCAGATGTTCGAGGTCTTCCCGGTCGTGCGCCAGCTCCACGAACTGCTCTGGTATCTCGCGGAGGCCCTGACGCTGCCGGCCGCCCAGCCGCTCCACGCCGACCTCCGCCGGGCGCTCGACAAGACCGAGCAGCTCACCCTCCGAACCCCCGATGAACTGGGCGAGTTGGACGTGGGCGCGCACCGGCAGGAGGTCAACGGGCTGCTCCTGCGGACCAGTGAACTCATGCGCGCGGGAGTCGGCCGGGGAAAGAAGAAGGACCGCCGGGGCGCCGACCTGATGGGCGCCCGACTGAAGGGGGCCGACCTCCGGGGTGCCAACCTGCGCGGCGCCTACCTCATCGCCGCCGATCTGACCGGGGCCGATCTGCGCGGTGCGGACCTGATCGGCGCCGACCTGCGCGACACCGACCTCACGGACGCCGACCTGACCGGCGCCTTCTTCCTGACCCAGCCACAGGTCAACGCGGCCCGGGGCAGCGCCGGGACGAAGCTGCCCGAGTCACTCGCCCGCCCGGGCCACTGGACGGCTCAGGACTGAGTCCGCTGCGGGCGTGCGGCCTTCGAGATGCAGCCGCAGGCCCTCCGGCATCAGCGTCAGCCGCTCGGCCACGCGGAGCTGGTAGCCGGGGTCGGCCCGCAGCTCGTAGCGGCGCAGCAGCAGTCCCAGCACCAGCGTCGCCTCGTGCAGCGCGAACTGGCGGCCGATGCACGCCCGCGCCCCGGTGCCGAACGGCTTGAAGGTGTGCGCGGGCCGGGACCGTACGGCCTTCGCGTCGAAGCGTTCCGGATCGAACTCCTCGGGGTCCGCGCCCCAGACGTCCGGATCCCGGTGCAGCATCGCGGTCAGGACCAGTGCCCACGCGCCCTGCCGCATGGGATGGACGCCGCCGAGCACCGTGTCCTGCCGGGCCTCGCGTGCGAAGGCGGGCGCCGTCGGCCACAGTCGTAGCGACTCGTCGAGAACCCGGCGCACGTACCGGAGTTTGGCGACCTGGTCGTAGCCGGGCCGGGCGGTGTCGCCCCACACGCGGTCCACCTCGGCCCGGGCGCGGGCGGCGACCTCCGAGTGCCGGGAGAGGTAGTGCAGGGCGAAGGAGAGAGCGCCCGAGGTGGTCTCGTGGCCCGCGATCAGGAAGGTGATGACCTGGCGGCGGATGTTCTCCGGCGCCAGCCGCTCCCCGGTCTCCGGGTGCGCGGTCTCCAGCATGCGGTCGAGCAAGTCCCCTTCCCCGCTTGAGGACTGACGGTCCGCCACCACGGCGTCGACCGTGCGATTGAGATACGCCATGTCGGCCTCGTTGCGGCGGGCGGCGTCGCGGAGCAGTAGCGGCGCCAGGGGCGCAGGGACGGAGTTGAGGCGCTGCGCATAGGTCAGCGTGCCCACCATCGCGTTCACGAAGGGATGCGGCCGGGAGCGTTCGAAGGAGCCGAAGTCGTGGCCGAAGCCGGTCCGCGCGATCGTCTCCAGCGTCAGCTTCGTCATGTCGCCCGGCACGTCCACCGCCCGCCCCGCCGTCCGCTCCCCGTCCCAGCGGTCCATCAGCCGCTCGGTCACGTCGAGCATCATCGGGTGGTAGCCCTCCATGGCCTCACGGCTGAAACCCGGAGCCAGCACGTCGTGCGCCAGCTGCCAGTTCGGCTCGTGGTTGTACGCCGTGAACAGCCCGTCCCCGGCGACCGGCCGCAGGTTGGCGACCCCGAGGCCCACATGCTTCGCGAACCGCGACTCGTCCGCCAGCTCGGCCGCGAGATCCGCGCCCCACACGAACACGATCTCCTTGCCGAACGCCTTGCGCCGGAAGATCGGCCCGAGCTGCCGGCCGAGCCGCAGCGAATCCTGGATGGGCGTACGGATGTTGGCGCCGATCGCGTCACCGATCAGCGGGATCCGGCGCGGTGGATGCGGAATGCGGTGCAGCTCGGGCCAGCCCAGCTCCGCACTGCGGAATCCCTTGGGCAGCGCGGCCGCTGTCGTCTCCACCATGACGCCATCTCCCTTGTGTCTGCGGCAGGTTGAGTCTGTTGTACGCCAGTTCAATAGCGGAAATCAGTGTGGTCCCGTTGTTGAACCGACGTCAAGTAAAGTGCTGGCATGGCCGGGAACCAGGGCGAGCGGGTACGCCGTCGTCTCAGCACCGAGGAGCGCCGGGAGCAGCTTCTCTCGGTCGGTGCGTGCCTGTTCTCGGAGAGCCCGTACGACGAGGTGTGGATCGAGCAGGTCGCCGAGATCGCCGGAGTGTCACGCGGGCTGCTCTACCACTACTTCCCGACCAAACGGGACTTCTTCGCGGCCGTCGTCGAGCGCGAGAGCAGGCGGATGCTGCGGTTGACGGCGGCGGTGCCCGGGATCCCGGTGCGCGAGCAACTCGGCGACGGCCTCGACACCTTCCTCGGCTATGTCGAGCGGCACGCGCACGGCTTCCGCGCTTTCCACCGTGCCGACGCGGCGGGCGACCAGGCCGTGCGGAAGGTCTATCGGCAGGCGCTTGCTGCGCAGGAGCGGCAGATCCTGGCGGCGCTCGCCGCCGACCCGGAGATCGGCCGGGCGCCCGAGGAGCAGCCCGAGCTGAGAATGGCCGTGCGCGGCTGGCTGGCCTTCACCACGGCCGTCTGCCTGGAGTGGCTGAGGGGCTCGGAGCTGACCCGGGAGCAGGTGCGCGATCTGTGCGCACGGGCGCTGCTGGGCGCGATCGCGCCCTGAGGCCGGCCTCGGTCGCCGCGCGTCAAAGCGTTGTTCGCGCGAAAAAGGGTTCTCAAAGGATGGCGAGTGTGGTTGGCGTACACCCGGATCTTCGATAGGTTAGGCAAGCCTTACCTAAGGAGGAGTCTGATGGGTGACCGTCACACCTGGACGGCCGCGCCTGCCGCGGCGGAGCGAGCGCGCTCGGTGCTCGCCGCGGCATGGTCCTGCGCGGTGACCGCGGAGGGCGGTCGCGAGGAGTTCGTCGGCGCGCACACCGTGACCGCGGACGGCAGGGTTCTCCTGCACGTGCCCGAGGACAGCTCACTGCTCACGGCCGCGATCTGCGCGCCGCGCGGAGAGCCGTCCGCCGTCCTGGAGTTCGCCGATGTCGCGCCCGTGCCCGTACGGAACCGGATCCGCGCCCGGCTGTGGCTCGCCGGCTGGTTCGCCCTCGAGGACGGACATCTCGCCTTCCACCCGACGCGCGCGGTGCTCCGCCAGCCGTCGGGGACGGTCGTGGTCGATCTCGACGAGCTGGCCGAAGCCGAGTCCGACCCCCTCGCCACGGCCGAGTCCGCGCTGCTCACCCACCTCGCCGACGCCCACCCGGACGCCATCGAGCGGCTGACCCGACTCGTCGAACCGGACAGCCTGCACGGCGCGGTGCGCGTCCAGCCGCTCGCCGTCGACCGGCACGGACTCACCCTGCGCATCGAGCGGGCGCGCGGCAACGGTGACGTACGCCTGCCCTTCCACAAGCCCGCCGACACGGTCGCGCAGCTCACCGAGCGGATGCACGTCCTGCTCAGCCAGGCGAGCTCCGCGTCCTGCCCCCGCGCGCTACAGCGGCACCGCGCAGACGGCGACGGGTGAGGCGAACGGCTCGCCCGCGAGCCGGAGTTCACCGCTGCTGACGTCGACGTGGAAGACGCTGACCGTGCTCGACCGCTGGTTCGCCGCGAACAGCAGCTTCCCGTCAGGGGAGAAGGCGATGTGACGGGGGAAGTCACCGCCGACCGGCACTGTGTCCAGGAGCTTCAGGCGGGCGCCGTCCGCCTCGATCGCGTAGCGCGTCAGGCTGTTGTGGCCCCGGTTGGCGAGATAGGCGTACGACCCGTTCGAGGTCACCAGGATCTGCGCCGGGTAACTCGTGCCCCCACCCGTACCCGTGGACTGCGGATCGCCCGGCGTGAGCCGCCCGGTGGCCGGGTCGTAGGCGCAGACCGCGACCGTGTTGTCGACCTCGTTGGCGAGATACGCGAAGCGGCCGCCGGGGTGGAAGGTGAGATGGCGCGGCCCCGCACCTGGACGCGTATGCGCCTGGGAGGCCTCGGTGAGCGTGCCCGTGGACTCGTCCAGGCGGTAGGTGTAGACGGTGTCGGTGCCCAGGTCGACGGCGAGCACATGGCCGCCGTCGGGGCTGGTGATGAACTGGTGGGCGTGCGGCCCCTGTTGGCCCGGGCCGGGCGCCGGGCTCGAGTGCGTGACGACGTCGGTGTGCTCGCCGAGCGCCCCCGAGCTGTCGATGGGATGCACGGCCACGCTGCCCGACCCGTAGTTGGCGCTCAGCAGCCAGCGCCCGCTCGGATGCACGGACACATGGCACGGGCTCGAGCCACCGGTGCCGCGCCTGCCCAGAACCGCGTTCTCCGCGAGGCGTACGGCCGTCACTCCGCCCTCTTCCCGCTCGTCGACGGCGTACAGCGTGCGGCCGTCCGGATGCGGTGCGAGGTACGAGGGGTCGCCGACGCCGGTGATGACGGCGCCCGTACCGGTGACCCGCCCCGTCGCGGAGTCGTACGTGGCCACGCCGATGCCCGTTCCGCCGCCCTCGACCGAGGTGTACGTCCCGAGGAACAGCGGGCCGGTACTGGAGCGGCCGGTGGGCGACGGGGACGTTCCGGTCGTCGGCGCTCCGACGGGGTCCGTCGGCGGTACCGTCCTGGGAGCGGCCGGTGCCGCGACCGTCGTCACCGCTGCGGCCCCCGTCAGCGTGCCGACGAAACGGCGTCTGGTCCAGCCGTCGCCCGAGCCGCGCTCCGGATCTGCCCCACTGCTCATGCCTGCACCTCGGGTGTCGGTTGCCTCAGCCGTGGCAGCCACCTTGGCCTGCCACACCCGTGAAGTGCAAGACGGGCAACGGGCGTTGCGGAGGGTGCAACTACCTTTCGTCGGTTACCAGTCACCGTCCTCGACCGGCTTGCCCGGCGCGTCACCGAGCGGCTTCACCTGGTGGGGAGAGGGCTGCTGCCAGGGCTCGTGGTCGTCGCCGAGCCAGTCGCCGACCGGCTGCACCGAACCCAGCGTGTCCGCGGGGGCGAGATCCGTGGCGTCCTGGTCGTAGTAGTCGAACCACGGGAGCCCCGCCCTGGTGTAGGCCGCGCGGTCCACGGGGGACGGCGGGGGCGCCTCGCCGGTGATGCGGCGCCATTCCGGAGGCGTCACCAGGTGCACGAACACCCGCCCGGCGGGCTCCTCGGACCAGGCCTTGAGCGGCCGGTCGTCCCGGTAGACCTCCTGGCGCATCGAGCCGCCGACGCCCAGGCCCATCGCCGGGGCGCTCCTCGCGCGACCGCCGGGCGCGCCGGCGGGGGCCGGAGCGGCCTGTGCGGCCATCGGGAACGCGCCGCCATAGCCCCCGACCGTCATCTCCCTGCGCGTCGCGGCGATGCGGCGCTGAGCCTCACGCCAGGCGCCCAGCTCCTCGTCGCGCAGCGGGAACGACTGCAGTTGTACGCCGCCCCACACCTCCTCGCCGGTGACCTGGCCCTCGACGGTGGCGCCCAGGCCGAGCGGCACCGCCACGAACTGGCGGACGGTCCCCTTGCCGGAGTTGATGCCGTCGAGCCACGGCTGGCGCGGCAGAACCACGTAGTTCTGCGGGTTCCGGCTTAGCCGGGAACTCCACGGCTTGCCCGAGACCGCGCACACTTTGCCCACGCCGACCTGTAGCGCGGCCGGTTCCGCCGTGCCCCCGAAACTCAGCCACATCGCCTCGCGCAGATACACCGGCAGCATCACACCGCCGCGCGCCCGCCATTCGGCGGGCACCGTGTCCGCGTAGTCCTCGACACGGCGTACCGGGAACTCGCCGAGCCCCGGAGGCAGCGCGTGCGTGCCCGTCTCGGGCAGGCGCAGGGTCCGGATGAACCGCACCCGCACCTCGCCCGGAAGTCGCAGCGTGTTCCCGTCGATCCGCACGGTGCTGTCGGTCATCCGACCGCTCCCCTCGTCGTTGTGCAGCGTCCTCGTGCAGCTTCCTCACATAGAACGACGGGAGGCAGGGCGTCGGTTCCGGCGCGGCATCCGCAGCCTGCGCACATTTGCGCGCAGGCGCGTGAGGCGCGGCCAGCGCTCGCGCTGCTCGCGTGTACAGCGGTCCAGCTCCTCCAGAAGCCGTCGGGAGCGGTGCTCCGTGTCGAGCTCGTCGAGCATGCGGTTGACCTCGGACAGCACCGCACCGTGCAGCTGCCAGTGGCTGGCATCGCGCTGGACCCCTTCGAGGAACAGCTGTGCCAGCTTGTCCCGGGTGGCGGCCGCGGTGGTGAGCTCCGCGGCGAGCCGCTCCTCCGCCGACTCCGCACTGTGGCTCACATCCGTGGTCACCAGGACGGCGAAACTGACGATGGCGTCGGCGACCTCGGACAGCAGCTGCTCAAGGGCGGCCCCCGCCTGCGGCTCGAACAGAGGCTCGGGTTCACGTTCCTTGGCGAGATCGGTGAGGCTGCGCGCGAGCACGCGCAGGACGACCGTGCAGATCTCCAGTGTGTCGAGGCCGGTCCGCAGCACGACCCGGTGCAGCAGTCCCTCACGCACGCGCGGATTGAGCTTCAGGCTGTCCTCGGCCTGCCGCAGCGCCGCGTCCACCTCGACGATGTCGTGGTCGAGGCGGCGCGCCTCGTGCAGCCGCGCGGCCGCCAGCGAGGCGGGGGTGCGGCCGGCGGCCTCCTCGCCGATCCGCAGCATCAACTGCCGCATCCGGCGCGCCAGATCCTCGATGGATTCCCCGGCCACGCCGACCCACACCGGAGGCGCCAGCACCAGGTTGCAGGCGAGCCCCACGACCGCCCCGATCAGCGTTTCCAGCACCCGGGCCCACGCGATGTCGCCCACCCTGGTGACGCCGAGGACCAGCATGGCGCTGATCGCCACCTCGGGAACGAACTCACTGACCCGTACGAGATGCCCCACGGCCAGCGAGGCGACGATCAGCAGGGCCAGACTCCACCAGGTCAGACCCACCAGACTGCTGAAAATGATGGCGACGACGACCCCGGCCACCACGGAGTTCACGCGCCGGACGCCGGTGGTGATCGTGGCGTACAGGGTGACCTGTACGACGAGCAGGGCCGTCAGGGGTGCGGTGAGGGGTGCGGGCTCGGGGCTGAGGTGCAGGGCGACGACGTACGCGATCGTGGCGGCGGCCGCCGACCGCAGTGCCTGGACGACGACGGGTTCCCGTCGGCGCTTGACGAGCTGGGCGACGGATGTCGCCCACTCACCACGGTCCTCCCTGCGTTCCTCTCGCACCCTTGGGCCTTTCCCGTTCCATAGGTGCATCGAACGTAACGGGGTGAACCTTCAGCGAGTGGAGGCGGCCCGGCTGCGGGACCGGTAACCGGCCACCTTCGCGAGATTGCCACAGCGGTCCATGGAGCACCAGCGGCGGCGGCGGGCCTGGGAGTCGTCCAGGAACAGCAGGGAGCAGTCGGGGTTCTCGCACTTCTTGACTCTGGCCAGCAGGGGGCCGCCGGCCAGCAGTACGGCATCCCGGGCCACGGTTGCGAGGGCCGCGGGCCCGGGGCGGTCGGCCTTCCAGTACAGGGGCGGCAAGGAGCCGCCGTGCGGCTCGGCGAGCTGGGGGGCGAGGTCGGGGAGGGCCGCCGCTTCGTTGACCTGAGCGACATCGGCGGGGTCCGGAGTCAGACCGTCCATCGAGGCGCGTACGAGCCGGTAGAGGGCCTCGCGCAGTGTGCGGGCGTGGGAGAGGTCGTCGGCGGTGATGTGCACCGGCTCGTCGTCGTCCCCGGCGTGCAGGCCCGCCTCGCCGATCCAGCGGGCGAGGGCGGCGGGGTCGGGGAGCCGTTCGAGGGGGGTGTCGCCGTGCCGTTTGCCGAGCGTGGCCACGAAGTTCAGACAGGGGCGTCCGCCGATGAAGGGGAACACCGGCGCCGGGTCGGTGGCGTCCGGTGGAGGGGGAGCAGGTACGCGGGGCATGGCGCGAGTCTATCCCTTGACACCGGTTGATGGGGTGTCGCATGGTGACACCAGTTCAACTGGTGTCGCTGCCTCGGCCTTGAGGTTGCCGCGGTGCTCCGGTGTGTCCTCCCGAGAGAGCAGGTACTGAGATGCGTGCGGTGCGGATCGACGAGTTCGGCGGGCCCGAGGTGCTGGTGCCGGTGGAGGTGCCGGACCCGGTCGCAGGGCCCGGCCAGGTGCTGGTGCGGGTCGTCGCGGCGGGAGTGAACAGGGTCGACGCTCTCGTCCGCGCCGGGGTCTACCACCGGGCGGGGCGCCCGCCGCTGATCCCGGGCGTGGAGGCGGCCGGAACCGTCGCCGCGGTGGGGGAGGGTGTGACCGGCATCGCCGTCGGGCAGCGGGTCATGGCGCTGGACGGCGTGGACTCACCGGGCTTCTACGCCGAGTTGGCCGTCGTGCCCGTCGAGCGGGTGACCGTTCTGCCGGACGGCGTGGAGTTGACGGAGGCCGCCACTCTGCCCGTCGCCTGGCTCTCCGCCTGGTACTGCCTGCGCCGGCTGGCCCGGGTCACCAAGGACGACACCGTGGTGGTGAAGGCCGCCGCGAGCGGGGTCGGCAGCGCGGCCGTACAGATCGCGGCCGAGGCGGGCGCGCATGTCATCGCGATCGCCGGTTCACCGGAGAAGACCGCCTGGGCGGCCGAGTTCGGCGCCGGTTCCACCGTCGACACCTCGGCGCATCCCGATGACGCGGAGGTCGACGAGGTGCTGCGGCTGACCGGCGGACGGGGCGCGGACGTCGTCCTGGACACCGTCGGCGGCCGTGCCTTCGGGCGGAGCCTGCGCGAGATCGGACACGGCGGGCGGGTCGTCGCCCTCGCCAACGTCGCGCTGGAGTCGAGCACCGTCGACACCCGCGACTTCTACCCGAAGAACGCGTCCGTCCTCGGCTTCCAGCTCACCAACCTGCAGATCCACGGCTACGACCCTCGCGCGGACCTGCGGGAACTGGCCGAGCGGGTCGCGGCGGGCACGTACCGCGTACCCGTGGAGACCGTGTTCCCGCTGGAGGGGGCTCGCGCAGCGCATGAGCGGCTGGAACAGCGCGACAACCGGGGCAAGATCGTGCTCGCGGTGGCGGAGAGCTGATCACCGGAGCGAGTCCAGGAGCCCTTCGAGGACGGCTTCCTGGCGCTGGGCGCCGGTGGTGTGCGGTGCGAGCAGCGCGTTGATCTGGAAACCCATGAGGGTGGCGAGCAGGGTGTCGACGACGCGTACGTCGGGGGTCGTGGTGGTGACTTCGCCGGCCGCGCGAGCCTGCCGCAGGTAGGTGTACATCTGCTCGCGCCACAGGTCCATGGCGTGCTCGTGCACGGCGGTCATGCGCTCGTCGTGGACCGCGCGGTCCCAGAAGGCGATGACCACGCGGGCCTCCATGACCCGTACCTCGTCCAGCGGCATGATCTCCAGGCAGAGCCCGCGCAGCGCCGCCAGGCCGCTCGCGCCCACGATGGCATCCTCGGCCCGGGTGTTGGTGCTCTCGAACGCGAAGGTGAACGCGGCCTGGAGAATCTCGTCCTTGTTGCGGAAGTAGGGGGCGAGCGCGCCGTTGGAGTACCCGGCCTCGGCGGCCAGGTCTCGCATGGTGACGGCGTCCAGTCCACGGCGTGCGATCAGGGCCCACACTGCTTCGACGATCTGCCGACGCCGCTCCTGATGGTCGACGATCTTCGGCATGCCTGTCCTCGTTCTCGGGCGCTACGGGCTGGAGCTCCGCCGTGACCGACCTTAGCCAAAGCTCGAAGTCAGCCGAACATCCCGGCCATACCCGCGATCATCAGCAGACCGCCGGTCTCGCCGAGCAGTACGGTCCGGGTGCTCGAATGTCCTTGCCGCGCAGGGGAGTTGAGCCAGACCCGCCGGAACAGCGCGGTCCCGGACCTGACGACGGCCCAGCACGCCAGGAAGAACACGGGCAGCCAAGGACCTGAGGCATGCAGGTGGGCAGGCACCATCGCCGCAGTCAGTACGGTCATCACGGCGAGGTCGGCGCTTCGCCTCGCGCACCCGGTGAGGGCGCTCCACACGCAGGCCGCGGCGGTGGCGGCCGACGCGAGCAGCAGCTCCCGTGAACCCGCACCCGGGGCCGCCGCCGTCATGGCGGCGGCCGCGACCGCGTGCGGTCCCCATCGCCGCACCGGGCCGGGCAGGTGACCGGCCAGGCACAGCACCGCGCCTGCCAGACCGGTCACCCACAGCAGTTCACGCACGACGGCGTACCGCGGACACCGCGCCGGCCGCGAAGGCGAGCACGACCAGCGCCTCGAAGGCGCGGGCCAGCCAGGCCGAACCGCCGATCAGCGTGGTGAAGTTGTCCAGCACCAGCCACAGCACGGCGAACAGGCCGACAGTGCCGAGCACCGGCGCGACCCTGGTGTGCCACAGCCGGTGGTCCACTCCGGTACGGGCGAAGTAGGCCGCAACGGCGACGCCCACCAGGATCATCAGGACCAGCACCCCGAGCGTGGCCAGTCCGCTCATCCACGTGAACAGCTCGAGAACCGGATCGGCCCCCGCCACGGCGAAGGCCGCGACCAGCACCACGGCGGAGGCGCTCTGCGCCAGCGAGCCCACATGCGGCGACCCGTGCCGTTCGTGGACGCGTCCGAGCACGGCGGGCGCGCTGTTCTGCCGCCCCAGTGAGAGCAGATAGCGGGCGATGGCGTTGTGGAAGGCGAGCAGCGCCGCGAACAGGCTGGTGACCAGCAGGATCTGCATCAGGTCGGAGGCCGCACCTCCTACGTACTGGTCCGCGACCGCGAACACGAGCCCCGCCGGGTCCTTGCCCGCCGCTTCCTGCACCTGGTCGCTGCCGACGGCCAGCACGAACGCCCAGCTGGCGAGGGCGTAGAAGACGCCGATCAGAGTGACCGCGAGATAGGTGGCGCGCGGCACGCTGCGCTTCGGGTCGCGGGCCTCCTCGCCGTAGATGGCGGTCGCCTCGAAGCCGACGAAGGAGGCCACGGCGAACATCACGCCGATGCCGGGGGAGCCCGAGGTGAAGGCGCTCGGGGTGAAGGAGGTGACGTCGATGCCGTCCGCGCCGCCCTGAGCCAGGATCGCCACCACGACCACGGCGACGATGCCGACTTCGAGGACGAGCAGCACCGCCAGCACCTTCGTGCCGACGTCGATGTTGCGGTAGCCGAGCAGCGCGACGAGCAGCAGAAGCCCCCCGCTCCAGAGCCACCACGGCACATCGGGCCCGCCGTAGCCGGTGACCAGGCTGTTCAGGGTGGCACCGGCCAGCCCGTAGATGCCGGCCTGGATCGCGGTGTACGTCAGCAGGGCCAGGCTCGCGGCCCCCGAACCGATGATCCGGCCCAGGCCCGAGGTGACGTACGCGTAGAAGGCCCCCGTGTCCACGACGTGCCTGCTCATGGCCGCGTAGCCGACACTGAACAGCAGCAGGACGACCGCGACGACCAGATAGGCGGCGGGTACGCCGGGGCCGTTGCCGATGGCGAACATCACCGGCAGCGCGCCGCCGATCGCGGTGAGCGGGGCCGCCGCGGCGACCACGAGGAAGACGATCCCGGCGACCCCGACCGACCCGCGCAGACCGGACGGGGGAGCGATGTCGGCGGCGTCGGCGGGCGCCTGCCGTGTCTGCTCAGTCATGGCAGCTTCCCGTGGAACAGGCGGTGTGGGCAGAGGCGTTGGGCGGCACGTCGAGCGTGGGGTTGCGGTCGAAGAAGCCGACCGGCTTGAGCTTGAAGCCGGTGTAGTCGACGGGCATGATCGGCCAGTCCTCGGGGCGCGGGGCGTGGGTGAGGCCGAAGGTGTGCCAGACGACGATGTCCTGGCCGTCGATGTCACGGTCGGCGGCCGTGTAGGCGGGCAGCCCGGCGCCGCCCGGGTGCTGGTTGACGAAGTCACCGGCCGGGTAGCGCTCGGCGGGGTCGTAGCGGGTGACCCACAGGTGCTTGGTGGCGAAGGCTGCGCGCGCGGCGATGGAGGAGGCCGGGTCGGCGAGGAGGGCGGGCTTGCCCTCGGGGAACAGGGCGTAACCGACCGGATGGCCAAGGCGGTTGAGCGAGTCGGGGTTGGAGATGTGCCAGACCCGGTCCACGGACGCGTCCGCGGTGCGTTGCGCCTCGCTCTCCCTGGTCAGTGGGGTGCGGCGGGTGGTGAAGGCGTTGCCGCGCGGGTTGTCGGGGCCGATCGGCACGCGGGCGGCGTCCACTTCCTCGACGCGGTTCGCGGTCCCGTCGAGCGTCATGTCCAGGCGCGCGCAGAACAGGTGCTGGTGGTACGGCGCTCCGAGGCCCGGCGCGATCTCGGTGGCGTACGGGTGGTCGCCGCCGGGGTGGGCGGAGGTGAAGACGACGCCGGTGGCCTTGGCCTCGAACTCGATGGTGCCGTCGAGGTAGAGGTACCAGTAGAAGCCGTAGTCGTAGTTGCCGACGGTGGTGAAGAACGAGAGCACCATGCGGCGCTGGCGGCGCGTCTCGGCGGAGCCCGCCCACAGGTCGGTGTGCTTCCAGAGGATGCCGTAGTCCTCCTCGTGCAGGCAGATCGCGTTGGTGAGGGTCTGCGGGGCACCCGACTCGTCGGCGATGACAGCGTCCATGTACGTGATGTCGCCGAGGCAGTCGCAGCCCAGCTCAAGGGAGTTGGCGTAGCGGCCGATCAAGTACTCGCCGGTGTCGAAGTAGTTCTGCCAGGACCGTACGGGGGAGGGGTCGGCGTACGGGACGACCATCTCGGCGATCGACGCGCGGTGGATGAGGGGGCGCTCCTGCCCCTTGTCCCGGTCGGTGAAGGTGATCTGATGGAGGGTTAGGCCCTCGCGGGCGTCGAAGCCGATGCGCAGCGACCAGTTCTCCCAGTGCAGCAGGCTGCCGTCCAGGGTGAAGCTGGAGCCCTCGGGCTGGGTGATCTCCAGGGGCTTCTGGGTGGTGCGGAGCGGGCCGGTGACGGCGGGGTCGTCGAAGTTGCCGGATTCGGCGGGGACGGTGACGGGGCCGAGGTCGATGACCTGGTCGACGGTGCGGCCGATGACGTCCACGTAGGCGACGAGGCCGTCGACCGGGTGGGCCCAGGCGTGGTCCTTGGCGTGTTCCTGGACGAAGGCGAGGCCGCGCAGGATGCGGCGCCCGGACTCCTGCGGGTACTCCTCCGCGTACACCCCTGCGGACAGCGGAGCGACCCGGACCCGGGCAACGTCCAGGTCCCGGGCCTTGAGCGCCGCGAGCCACCGCTCGTCCCCGGCGAGGATCTCCTCGACCAGTCCGAACTCCTCGTCCAGAACCGGGAGTTGTCCATCGGTGACCGGGTCCAGGACGCGGTCGCTGTCCACCGACGCACGGGAGAGCGACACGACCACGTCGTGGGCTGGCGCGCCGGCCGTGTCCTGCAACAGGACCCGCACACGGCGGTCGGCCCGGGCGTCCGGCGCACGGCCGGGCAGTTCCTGCTTGGCCGGTTCATCGAGCCCGAGATAGGCGAACCGTGTGGTGTCCGCCACGAGGCCCGCCGCGAGGAGGATCTCGCGCGCGGCGGAGATCTCCGCGGGGGTGAGCGGGTCGAGCGGATGGGACGGAGCGCTCATGGAATCTCCAGGGTGAGGGCGCGACGTTTTTCTTCTACGTACGTAGAGGAAAAAATGCGGCACTCATGTTTCCCGTGGACCCGCACACCGGTTTCCCGGCCGTTAACAAGTCCGCCCGAGCGGGTGTCAGGCGCGGAGCGTCTCCAGGAACGCGGACAGGTTGCCCACCGTCCGGGCGATCTGCTGCTCCACCGTGAGGCTCTCCTCGAACCGGCTGCCGGATTCGAGGGACTTCTTGCCGCGTACGTACAGCGAACAGGCGAGGTCGGTGCACATGTAGATGCCGACCGAGTTGCCCTCGCGGCCGGCCGCCCCCGTCTTGCGGGCCGTCATCAGCGAGACACCGTTGCCCGGGTGGGTCGTCAGACACAGCGAGCACATGCTGCGGTGCAGGAAGCCGCGCTGGGAGGAGGGGAGGCGCAGGGTGACGCCGACGACATCGCCGGACCGCTCGGTGACCAGATAGCTGCGATCGGGTGCTCCGGGATCCCGCCAGCCGAGGAAGTCCAGGTCGTCCCAGGGGCGTTCGGCGAGATCGCGAGGTGTCGGGAGGCGCTTGGCCTCGCCCTTGGAGCAGTTGATGAACGAGCTGCGGATGTCCTGCTCGGTGAGTGATCTCATGGGGGAGTGCTCCTGGGGTCGGGCGGGCTCAAAACCTAGGAGTACTAGGTTGTTGGCTAAGCTACATAGACCCACCGGAGAGATTCCAATGCATTTCGGGAACGGCCGCACACCGCAGGAGCGGGCCGTGCGTCACGTCGCAGCCCACTCCTCCGGCCCGGCACTGGATCCCGCGCTCAGAGTGACCCTGAACCTCCACCCGGACCGGCTCGTGCGCGGACTCCCGATCCTCGAGGCGCTGGCCCAGGACGGCACGTACCACTCGCAGTTCGTCACGGGCACGAGCAACGGCGGGCTGACCGCCCACCCCGGCGGCGACCGTTGGCGCTGGGAGAGCCGGATCTTCGGGGCGGCGTACGACACGGCGCCCGCGCACGAACGCCCCGTGTACGGCGGGCTGAACTTCCGGCGCCAACTGGTCGGCGCCGCACCCCGGTTCGGATCCTCACACTTCCGGCTGACCGGCGAGGCACTGCGGCGGGCCACCTTCTGCTACCCCGACAGCGCGGCCGAGCCGTCCGGGTTCGGGGTCGCCGCCGGGATGTCGCTCATCGAGCAGGCCGAGGCGGACGACCGGGACGCCCTCGACGACTACATCGAGGCGCAGGTGCACGGAAGGGTTGTACTGGCGCGGGACATGGAAGCCCTGGTCCTCGACGAGTCCTACCGCGGAACGCCGGTCGAGACCGCGGCGCTGCGACTGCCGTGCCCGGTCGAGTGGCATCCCGGATACCGGCTCTCCGTCGAGGAGCTGAGACTCCACCCGGACTTCCGTGGCCCGGAGTTCGTCGAACTCGGGGCCAGGATTGCCGAGTTCGGGTACTTCGACCCACGGATCATCGGGGACGCGGCGCGCACGGGCCGATACGAAGTGCAGGACCTGAAGAAGGTGTGGCACTGCCTCGCACGCTTCGGTGCGCCTCAGGGGGCGGGTGCGGCGGGTGCGGCGGGTACGGCGGGTACGGCGGGAACGGCCGTGGGCGGCCACACGCCGGGAGTGAGTACGCCCAGCGCGTAGGCGCGGGCGACCAGTTCCGTACGGGTGGACGCGCCCCAGCGGTCGGACAGGCGCCGTAGGTGGTAGTTGACGCCGTCCACGGTCAGACCCGTCTCCCGCGCGGCCCGGGCCGTGGTCGCGCCTCCGGCGAGCAGGGCCAGAATGCGCGCCTCGGTGGCGCCGGCGGGCGGGGCGGACGGCTCGGTGCGTCCGGGGTCGGGGTCGGGGCATTCCCCGAGCACCCGGAGTGTGACCAGTAGGGCCGTGGATGTCTCGGCGCTGTCGCTGACGGGGTCAGCGGTCAACTCGCCGTGGCGCCGCACCCCGTCGGCCGCGTCCCAGCGCACCGAGACCGGGTACCGGGAGCGGTGCCGCAGCCGCAGCGCCTGCGCAATCCGCTCCACCTGCGTCGCCTCCTGCGGGCGGAACAGGTCCAACACGTTCCGGCCCCGCAGTCTGCCCGGCGTCTCGCCCCACTCCGTCGCCATCGCCGGATTCGCCAGGACGATCACCCCGTACACGTCGCACACCGCGACCGGCATCGGAATCCGGTCGAACAGCAGCAGGGCACGGTTGCGCCACACCACGGCGTCCGCCCGCGTCAGGTCCACCTCTTGTCCGCCTCTGGTCGTTGATCGGCGTTCCCGGCATTGTCCACGGGCCCGGTGGCATTGCCGATGATCGGGGTGGCTCGCCCCAGTGAGGTGATCAGGCGCGCGGACCGAGGAACAGGCCACCACTTGCGTCGATGACCTGACCGGTGATCCAGCGCGCCGCGTCGGAGGCGAGGAACGCCACCACCTCGGCCACGTCGTCGGGTCCGCCCAGCCGGTTGAGGGCCGTCGATCCGGCGATGAACTCGGCCAGCCCCGGCGCTTCGAAGGCCGATGCGTTGGTCGCCGTCCGGGTGGCGCCGGGGGCAACCGCGTTCACCGTGATTCCTCGGACCCCGAGTTCGTTGGCCAAGGTCATGCTCATCGTCTCGACCGCGCCCTTCGTCATGGCGAAGGACGTCTGGGTGGGGTTGGCCATCCGGGTCGCGACGGACGAGATCGTGATGATGCGGCCACCGTCGCGGAACAGTGGCAATGCCCGCTGGATGATGAAGTACGGCGCCCGCACGTTCACCGCGAAGAGGTGGTCGAACTCCGTCCGCGTCGTGGCTCCGAGTGGACCGGCGGGCGCAGCCGCCGCGTTGTTCACGAGGATGTCGAGCGGCCGCCCGGCGAGGCCGGCCTCGACTCCCGCGAACAGTGTCTCGACGTCGTCATCCACGCCCAGCTCCGCCCCGACGGTGAGCGCGGTTCCACCACCGCGTTCGATCTCGTCGACCGTCGTCTTCGCGCCGTCCTCGTCCGTGCCGAAGTGCACGATGACCACGGCGCCCTTTGCTGCCAGCCGGACCGCGATCGCCTGCCCGATGCCGCGCGATGCTCCAGTCACGAGAGCCGTCCTGCCGATCAGATCACCCATGTCCCCGCCCCGGGTTGTGAGTAACTACCTATCTGGTAGTCACTACCATTGCGGTAGGGTCTATCACATGCCCGAGCAGCACTCAACCCTGCGAGCACAGCGGAGAGCCGACACGCAGCGCATGATTCAGGCGCACGCGGTACGGCTGTTCATCGAGCGCGGATACGACGCCACGACCGTGACGGACGTCGCCGAAGCGGCGGGCGTGTCGCCCATGACCGTGTACCGGCACTTCCCCACGAAGGAAGACCTGGTGCTCGTCGACCAGAACGGTCGGCTCGTCGCCGAGCGGATCGCCGCGTCGTCCGCCGCGCAGCCCTTGGTCCGACGCATCAGCGGCGCGCTCATCGACGCGGCCACGAAGCTGACCAGCGGCGGCAACGGAGACGACCTGACGGCGAACAAGCAGTTCCTGTTGGCCCGCCTCCGGCTCATGATCTCGACGCCGGCCTTGCGGGCCAGGCACCTGGACAACAACTACGCCCTTCAGCAGGCGATCGTCGACGCCCTCGGGGACGACGGCACCGATCCCGACACGGCTTTCCGAGCCCAGGCGGCTGCCAGCGCCTGCCTCGCCGCGATGCACACGGCACTGGTGCGCTGGGCCGAGGACGACGGCCGGACCGAACTGCCCGACCTGATCGCGAAGGCGCTCACTGCCGCGTTCGGCGATGACATCGTCGGCGCCGACCCGGACGCGTGAGAGCCGCGCTCCGAGTACTCCTCCCAGGCCAACCGGCCCCCGTTTGCCCGTGACCACGAGTTACGGGTCAGGCCCTGGGCTCCGTCTTGCGGTTCATCGGCAATGCGTCCGCCTCATCCGGACCGAGGCTCGTCGGCGGCCGTGTCGAGAGAGGGGTGTGGCGGCCAAAAGGGAGGTGGGTGCCGAGCGCCCGGACCTGGTGGATACCAGAACTCCGGGTGCTCGGCACCCACCCCCTCACAGCCTTCCGATCCGTGCTCTGCCGGTGCGATCGGGCGGCGCGTTCACGGCGTGGCCGGGCTTGCGTGCCCGCGAGGACGGTGCCGTAGGCCGTCGGCGGTCGCGGGCCGTCGGTGGAGCCGGACTTGTCAGAGGAGGAAACCCCACCAGACGAACCGGGTCTCGTTGATGCCGTAGTCGGCGATCACGCTTTTCGGGCTGGTGAAGACGCCGTCGCCGCTGTCGGAGGTGCGGAGGTAGTTCGTGTTCTGGTTCTGGATCTGGTCGTCGTCGGCGGTCCAGAACTGTCCGGTGCGGCCGCCTCCACAGGGGGCCCCGTAAACGTCGTTCGTTTCAGCCCCGTAGTCCGTCGTGAGGCAGTCGCCGCTGGCGTTGCTGACCAGTCGGCGCATCGTGTGCCCCTGCCAGGAGTTCGTCTCCGAGCCCCAGTGCCAGGTCGTAGCGCCATTTCCCGAACAGCTGTACTGCACCCAGATGTTGCTGCTTGCGGTCGACGAGGTGAGGCAGGGCTGCCCCAAGTCGTTCATGTACATCCAGGTGCCCGTCGCCGCCGAGGCGGGTGACAGAGTGCCGGCGATGATCAGCATCAAGGCGGCGATTCCCGTGGACAGGGCCAGCCTCAGCGAGGTTCTTCGAGATGTCATGATCGGGAGATTCGAGGGAGGAAATGAACCCCCGATGAATTAATCATGAACGGGGCATGTCAATTTTGAGTGTCCGGGAAGCCGGCTGCCTCCTGGTGTCCCTGGTTGAGTGAGAGCGTACGCGAGCCAGAAGAGGTGGTCGAACTCCTCGCGGATACGACGCCACGACCGTGACCGACGTCGCCGAAGCGGCGGGCGTGTCACCCATGACCGTGTACCGGCACTTCCCCACGAAGGAAGACCTCGTACATGGTTGGCACGGGCCCGGACGCGTGAGAAGCATGTTCCGGGCCTGGGATCCGTCGGTGGCGATGGGTAGCCTCCCGGGGATGGAGGATGCCTTCATCGCTGCCGCGAGGGCCGAGCAGGCCGAGCACTTTCATGCCGAAATCTGTGGGGTGCTGAACCGAATGCCCTGGCCGCTGCTCGACGGTCCGGATGCCGAAGTCATCGATGCTGTCGACAACTTGATGGACGACCTCTTCCGGCGCGACATTCTTTCCTGTCCAGGCCACCGCTGGCTCTCGGGCCCACTCCCCGAGTCCATCCGCGGGGGTCTCAACAGGCTCCTGGCCGAAGGACGCATCCGTCGCGATCCGTCCAGTGATCGGTGGAGTTGGGATCGGTACACGGCGTACTTCCACCTGCGTGAGCCGGGGTGGGAGAGCTTCCTGCGCCGGCGGCGTCGTACGTAGCGGGCCGCGGTAATCGCGCTGGCCCACGGTGAGCAAGGGGGCGATTCGGCAGCGAAAACTGAGGCCGGGGTTCCTGACCTTCACCGTCCTGCCTGGTGTTCACTACGCGCATGACAGGTAGCTCAGAGCAGCACCGCCTGAGACGTGCGATCTCCGTCCTCAGTGATGCTGTCCCCGGGGATCTTCGACGGTCTCCCCTTGGCTGGGCAGGCGTACGGGAGTGGGAAGCCGCTCACGGCATCGAACTGCCAGAGCCCTACCGTACGTTCGTCGCGGAGGTTTCCAACGGTTCGTTGGAGGGGGCAGCCATGGCGCACGTGCTCCTTCCTCTGGGCGGACTTCCTGAGAACTGGCAGAGCTGGAAGGCCGATTGCTGGCTCAGCCCCGAACCATTCGACGGCGCGGCTGTACGCAAGTTCACTGAGCCCTTCCCCCTGGAGGAGGAGTGGCAGTGGGAGTACGACTACTACGACCACGTTGAACACTCACCCCTACTCCACGGCATCTATCAGCACGGCTCGGTGCTCCTGGGCGGCAACCGTGACTGCGAGTTCTGGGTACTCGTGGTCGCAGGGCCTCAGCGCGGCCGGGTCTGGTGGCTGGGAGACGGATGCGTGGCTCCGTACATGGACGCGGAGGAGGAAAGCGAGCCAGAGGCCGACTTCGTGACCTGGTTCCAGGATTGGCAAGCCGACCGAGGATGGTGGGCCGAGCACCTCGACGGGTAGGTCTCGGTCGGCGGCTGCCTGAGCGACCGAAGGGCCTGCCCCAAAGGACAGACCCTTGCACAGCGCCTTCCGATCCGTCGCTCTGCACAACGGTCAGCTGCGGTCGCACCGGCCGCATCCGAGGTGCTGGGGGAGGCTACCGAGCGCTGCTGGTTGCTGTAGTTGCGGCCTTCTCATTGCCCTGGGACTTGTCGGCGGTTTTGGTGGCCCGGGGACTTTGCGGGTCAGGGCGGTGCGCCCGCATCGCGGCTCGCAGGACTTCAAGTTCGGTTCGGGGAAACGGCCGGCCCCATTGGGACTCGTAGGACACTTCACCGTGCTCGTGATCAATCCGGTCGAAGGCCCGGACGGCCGACCGTGCGAGCTCCGTGACGGTGTGGCTGCCCGACCAGAGAACCGTTCCGGAACGGTCCGGCGCCCGGTCGTCGTCGGCCAGGACCAGGCGAATATCAACCACAGATCCATCTCGGTGGAAGAACCACCAGTACACCTGTGGCTCTCCCTCCAACTCGGCGCGTGTGTCTGCGTCGCCAAGGACGAGCCTGGTAACGGCGTAGAGGAACTGCCCGGGTCCGTCAGTGACGTAAGAGGCGATGGCCTCTGCCTCGCCGCGATCGTCGGCCACTTTGACGGAAGCCCAGCCGTGGCTGAGCAGCGTCCATGTGATCGCCAGAGGCGTCATTTCTCCCCCTCCTTGGGGTGACCCTACGGCCCAGGCACGGCTGCGCGGCGAATACTCCAGTTGCAGATCCCGATCTTGAGCTGTCGGCCCCCTTTGCGCCGGTGTGCGTCGTAGGGCTGCGGCAGACTGGTGCACCCCCTACGGAGAGGTGCGCAGGTGTCAACGGGTCGACAGCCGATGGATCTCGAGATGTACGTGGAGCGGACCCGGATCGGCCCGTGCTTTGTCTGTGCGTTCCTGACCGGGAACTCGGACTACCCGCATGCGACGGTTTTTGAGGATGCCGATCACGTGGCGTTCCTGGACAGGTGGCCCACGGTGCCGGGCAAGGTCCTGGTCGCGCCGAAGGTGCACGTCGAGCACGTCGTGCGCGATCTGGACGAGGTGGCCTACAGCCGGCTCATGCTGTTCGTCCGGGAGATCGCCTTCGCCGTCGAGGCCGTCTGCGAGCCGGAGCGCACGTACCTGTACTCGCTCGGCAGCCAGCAGGGCAATGCGCATCTGCACTGGCACATCGCCGCCCTGCCGGTTGGCGTTCCCTACCCTGAGCAGCAGTTCCACGCTCTGATGACGGAGAACGGGGTTCTGACGCTGTCGCCGGAGCAAGCGGCCTCGATGGCCGCGCGTCTGCGTGAGGTGGTCATCGCCCGGGGCGTGCTCAAGCCGGAATGAAGATCAGCACTACAACTGGGGGACTAGAGCTCAAGGTTGAGAGGGCTTGCCCCCAACACGCTTTCCAACTGATCCTCGATGAACGGCCGTGAACGGGGCTGAAGGAGACAGAAATTGAGGCGACCGGGCGGGTCGGAGTGGCTAGCATCCTCCGTGTTGAGGAGGAGCCATGGCGCTGGGCCGCAGGGGATCGCGACGCATTGTTGTCGACGGTACGGCTTACCGCTGGCGGTTGCGGCGCAGGCCGACCTACCTCCAGGGGCTTGCCTGGACACCGTGCACCTACGCGGTCGAGCACGCAGACGTGCCCGGGACAACGCTCGTGGTAGCGACCGACCAGCCACACCCGAGCAACTGGTTCGGACTTGAAGCCAAGCCCGTACTGCCCTCCGATGTTGCCCAGACCATCCAGCGTGCTCTTCGTGAGGGCTGGACGCCCACGGCACCGGGCTCCCCTTTCCACCTGGATCTTTCCGCCGGCTTCACGCCCTCGCCCTGAACAAGGCCAACACGACCTGGGCTTGGGAGCAGCGGTACCAACGGCTGAGGCAGGGCGCTGATGTGGGAGACCGGGGGAGTGGCTCGCGTCGTCAGCGTGCCAGCGGCTCGGACGCGGTGAAGCGCTCGAAACCCGCGTGGAAGGCCGTGCCCTGCGGGTCGGTCGCGTTGTAGTGGAAGGCCGCCACACCGCAGCCCCGCTCGGCGAAGGCGGCGCCGGTGTACGAGGCCACCCGGGTGCCGTCGACGGCGAGTTCCACCTTGATCCGGCCCTCGCCGGCCGGGGAACAGGTCATCGACATGTCGATCTCCTGCTGGCTGGCCACCTTCAGGCCCACGTCCGCGAGGTCGACCTCGACGACCCGGTCGTGCTGGAAGGTTCCCTTGTACCGGAACTCGCGCACGATCAGGGCTTCCTGACCCGTGGTCAGGTAGGTCGTCCAGCGGGAACCCTTCCAGTAGTCCCCCGAGCCGTTGCACCACAGCCCGACCCCGCCGTCGCCCCCGTACCAGGTCGTCTGGGTGCTCAGCCGTACCGCGAACGAGGACGGCTCGAAGGGTGCCTGCGGCCACACCTCCAGCTGGATTTTGGGATCCACCAGCATGGTCCCGCCCTCGTGCGTGACCTTCCCCAGGGCCGGGTCCTTGTACGACCAGTCGCCCGAGTCGGTCAAGTCATCCGTGTACGAGAGGGGTTGGGGGCTCGTGGATCTCCCGGACGACGCGGAGTCCGAGCCATTGGCCTGCGGGTCGCCGTCCGTGGGTGATCCCCCCGAGTTGGTGCTGAGCACGATGGCAAGGAGCACTGCCGCCGCGGCACTACCGGCCGCGAACCCCCACAGCCGCAGCTGCTTGGCGCTCGTGCCGTGGCCGGCGCCGCCGCTCACGCGTCCGGGCGGTTGCGGATGCGTACCCGACTCCGTCTGCGCGTTCGCCGTCGCCTCCGCCGCCCCCGCGAGCCGAGTGACGAGCTGGGCAGCGGTGGGACGTTCCGCCGGGTCCTTGCGCAGGCAGTCGGCGATGACCGAACGGATCGGCTCCGGCACGGCCGTGAGATCCGCGTCGCGCTCGCAGACGGCGACGAACGCTTCGTAACCGGCCTCCCCGTCAAAGGGATGCCGCCCGGTGGCGGCGAAGTACAGCGTGCCGCCGAGTGAGAACACATCGGAGGCGCTGGTGACCTGGAGCGACTTGACCTGCTCGGGCGACATGTACGCGGGCGAGCCGAGCACGCTGCCCGGTGTGGTGAGCGCCGACTCGGGCAACCGGTCGTCGCGGGCGATACCGAAGTCGATGATCCGCGGGCCGTCCGGGGAGAGCAGGATGTTGGACGGTTTGATGTCCCGGTGTACGACACTCGCCCGGTGCACCTGGGCCAACGCGTGAGCGACGGCCAGCGCCAGGGACTGGAGCCGCCCGGAGGACAGCGGGCCGTTGTCGGCCACATGCTGTTGGATCGTCGGACCCGGGACGAACTCGCTGACGATGTACGGGTGTCGTCCGGTCAGATCGGCGTCGAGGACCCGTGCGGTGGCCAGCTCACCGACCCGGCTCGCCGCGCCGAACTCCCGGCGTACACGGGCGAGCGCGACCTCGTCGTACTCCTTGCCCGGCAGCAGGAATTTCACCACTACTCGGTGCCCAGTCCGGTCCCGGGCGAGCCAGACCACACCTTGCCCGCCCCGGCCGAGCTCGCGCTCGCAGACGTATCCGCCCACCGACAAATGCATCCGCGGATCCATGCCCCCGCCCCCAGCCCCGCCCCCGGTTCATGGCCGCCCTCCAGCGTATCGGCGGCGCTTCATCTACGGGCGTCATTCACGGTGTTCAGGGCCAGGGCGGTGCGTTCCGCTATGGCAGATGTCTGCGCATCATCCGCTTCGACCGGCAGACGGCAACTGAGTTGATTTCACCCTGAGGTTACTGGTCAGTGGCCGGCGGGGACGAGATCTGCTGCATGAGGCTGATGATGTCTGGGGCGACCCATTCCTCGGCGATTTTGTCACCCTCGATGCGGTAGATCTCGATGCTGCGGAAACTGACCTGTCGGTCCGTCGCCGCGACCCCTTGAAAGTCGCCCCGATGCGTTCCGCGGAAGTGGACCCGCACCGCCACATTGTCGTCGACGCCGAACATGTCCTCGACATTGATCTGCAGGTCAGGGAAGCCTTCCAGCATGGCCTGAGCCCCGAGGCGCCAGGTCTCCCGACCGTACAGCGGGTCCGCCACCCCGGGGACGTTGGCGATGAAGTTCTCCGTCAGCATCTCGACACACGCGTCGAGGTCGCCGCGTTCCAGCGTCGCGTAGGCAGTGCGCAACCGGGCCAGGTTCTTGTCCACGGTGGTGTCCATCTCGGTAGCCATCTCGGTGTCCTCTCTGGTGGGATCGCCCCGACGAGCGAGGTGATCGCTCAGATCCGCATGGCTCTCAGTAGAAACCCTGCCGTTGCGTCAAGGTCAAGAGAGGCTGCCTGAGGTTCCCCCGCAGCTCAAGCCCTCACTGGCCCCTCGGTGGCTGATGCAGCCCGAAGGCCGACCCCTGGTCGTCGCGGCACAGCTTGAACCGGCCGAAGCGGGCGGTCGACTCGCCATCCTCGTCGCCGTCCTCACCGATGTCCTCGATGGTGCCGCCCAGTTCACGGACCTTGGCGACGGCGGTGTCCAGGTCGTCGACGCGGAAGAACAGGTAGGGGGAGGCGTTCTTGTCGCCGCCGTGCAGGCCGCCCGGGACGCCGCCGGTGCTGATGGCGAAGCCGCGCCCGCTGGGGCCGGGTTCCAGGGTCCAGCCGAAGAGGGCCTGGTAGAAGACGCGCCCGCGCTCGGGGTCGGCCACGCCGAGTTCGAAGAAAGTCGGTTCGCCTGTCATCGGTGGCCGTCCCGGGGTTGTCGCGGGTCGTCGTGGTCGCAGCCCACGTGGTCCTGTGCCGGCCGCGGTACCGCTGACTCCATCGTGCTCCCGCACGGGCGGCGCCGCAGCCCCACAAGCGTCGGCGCCGGTCGACGCCGACCGGGTGCAGAGTCCGGACCGAGGACTTGGGCATTCCACTTCTCACGGCCTCCGCAAGTGCTGTCGCAAACTTTCGACTGCACAATCATGTAGTGCCACGGCGCGGGCGGCCTACGCCACGCGATCAAGCTGGATCGCAGTACTCCCCGTACCGCGAAAGGCAGTTGTAGCGCCATGCCCCCCACCGCACCGCACCCCCAAGCCGCAGATACCCCCCAAGCCGGAGACACTTCCCAAACAGCAGGCACCCCCCACGACCTGCCCGGCCAGGGCCCGTCCCCCCACGGCCTCCCCCTGATCGACATCTCCGCCACCGGCCCCGGCCGCACCCCGCTCCAGCAGGTGATGGGACTGATGCGCGAGCACGGACCCGCGCTCGTACGACGGCTGCACGGCAGGGACGCGCTCTTCGTGAGCGACCTCGACCTGGTCACCGATCTGGCCGACGAGAGCCGCTTCGCGAAGGCGATCGGGCCCGCCCTGGAGAACGTGCGCGAGTTCGCCGCCGACGGACTGTTCACCGCGTACAACAACGAGCCCAACTGGGCCAAGGCGCACGACATCCTGATGCCGGCGTTCGCGCTGGGCTCCATGCGCACGTACCACCCCGTGATGCTGCGCGTGGCGAACCGCCTGATCGAGTCGTGGGACCGCGGCGCTCGCGACGGTGAGCCCGTGAACGTCCCCGACGACATGACGCGGATGACGCTCGACACCATCGGACTCGCCGGATTCGGCTACGACTTCGGCTCCTTCGAGCGGGACGAACCGCATCCCTTCGTCGAGTCCATGGTCCGCTGCCTGGAGTGGAGCATGACGCGGCTGGCCCGCACGCCGGGCAGCGACCACGCGGCGGCGGACGCGGCCTTCCGGGCGGACGCGGACTATCTCGCGCGGGTCGTCGACGACGTGATCGCCGCCCGCGTGGGAGAGGCGCAGGACCAGGCCGACGACCTCCTCGGGCTCATGCTCACCGCCGAGCACCCCGCCGACGGCAGCACGCTCGACACCGCCAACATCCGCAACCAGGTGATCACCTTTCTCATCGCAGGCCATGAGACGACGTCCGGAGCGATGTCGTTCGCGCTGTACTACCTGGCCAAGCACCCCGTCGTACTCCAGCTCGTGCAGCGCGAGGTCGACGCGCTGTGGGGCGGTACGGCCGACCCCGAGCCGACGTTCGACGAGGTCGGGCGGCTCACCTACACCCGGCAGGTGCTCAACGAAGCGCTGCGGCTTTACCCGACCGCCGCCGCGTTCAGCCGGCTCGCCCGCGAGGACACCGTGCTCGGCGGCCGGATCCCGCTGCGTGCCGGGGAGACGGTCACCGTGCTCGGGCCGATGCTGCACAGGCAGCCGGTCTGGGGCGACAACCCCGAGCTGTTCGACCCGTCCCGTTTCACACCGGAGGCGGAGGCCGCACGCTCACCGCACGCCTTCAAGCCTTTCGGAACCGGTGAACGCGCCTGCATCGGGCGGCAGTTCGCGCTCCACGAGGCGACCATGCTCCTGGCGATGATCGTCCACCGCTACCGCCTGCACGACCACGCCGACTACCGGCTGACGGTCAAGGAGACCCTCACCCTCAAGCCCGACGGGTTCACGCTCACGCTCTCACCGCGCACGGCCGCCGACCGCGTCCACGCCCCGATGCCGGGCGCGGTCCAGATCCCGTCGGAGGCATCGTCCGACCCGCGGTCCGCCCTGCCCTCCCGCGTACGCCCCGGCACCCGCGCCCTCTTCCTGCACGGCAGCAACTACGGCACCTGCCGCGAGTTCGCCGCCTCCCTCGCTGACGAGGCCATGGCGATCGGCTGCGAGACGGAAGTGGCACCCCTCGACGCCTACGCCGCCGGTCTGCCCACCGACCGCCTCGTCGTCATCACCGCCGCCTCCTACAACGGACAGCCCACGGACGACGCCACCGCCTTCGCCGCCCGGCTCGACGGGACCGAGCGGGCCGACGACCTCACCTACGCCGTGCTGGGTGTCGGCGACCGCAACTGGGCCGCCACCTACCAGCACTTCCCGACCCGAATCGACGAGCGCCTCGCGGAACTGGGCGGCACGCGGTTCCTGGAGCGCACGGCTGCCGACGCCTCGGGCGACCTCGGCGGCGCGGTCCGCGCCTTCACGGCCCGACTGTGCGCCGCCCTCCTCGAGCGGCACGGCGACCCCGACGCCACGGACGGCACCGAGGAGCCGATGCCCGCGTACGAGGTGCGCACGGTGACCGGCGGCCCTCTCGACGCGCTCGCAGAGCGGCACGGCCTCGTCCCCATGACCGTCACCGAGGCGTACGACCTCACCGCGCCGGGCCACCCGAGGGCCAAGCGCTTCCTCCGCCTGGCGCTGCCGGACGGCGCGACCTACCGCACCGGCGACCACCTCACGGTGCTTCCCGTCAACGACCCGGACCTCGTCGAGCGGACCGCCACCGCGCTCGGCCTCGACCTGGACACGGTTCTGGACATCCGGGCTGTCCGCCCTCGCCGCGACGGAATCACGGTCGACCGGCCACTGACGGTACGTCAACTCCTGTCACACCACGTCGAGTTGCAGGAGCGTCCCACAGCCGACCAGCTGTCCGTCCTCGCCGCGGCCAATCCGTGCCCACCGGAGCGCCGGGAACTCGCGGCGCTCGCGGACGACCCGCGGACACTGGTCGAGGTCATCGAGGCACACCCCGCCCTGTGCGGCGCGCTCGACTGGCCGACCCTCCTCCAAGACCTGCTCACGCCGCTGCGCCCGCGCCACTACTCGGTCTCCTCGTCCCCGGCGACCGACCCGGCCCGCGTCGACCTGATGGTCTCGCTCCTGGAGGCCCCGGCCCGCTCCGGCAACGGGACGTACAGGGGAGTGGGCTCCTCCTACTTGAACGCGGTCAAGCCCGGCGAGACCGTGCTTGCCCGTATCCAGCCCTGCCGCGAGGCGTTCCGGGTCGACGACTCCTCTCCGGTCGTCATGGTCGCGGCGGGCACGGGACTCGCGCCCTTCCGCGGAGCCATCGCAGACCGCCGCGCGCGTATCGCGGGCGGAGTCGAAACGGGAGGCCAACTCACCCCGGCCGTCTGCTATTTCGGCTGTGACGCCCCGGACGCGGACTTCCTCCACGCCGATGAACTCCGCGCCGCCGAGGCCGCCGGGGCGGTCTCCCTGCGCCCGGCCTTCAGCGCGGCCCCTGTCGGGGGAGTCACCTTCGTACAGCACCGGATCGCCGCCGAGGCGGACGAGGTCTGGGACCTGCTGAACGCCGGAGCCCGTGTCTACGTCTGCGGCGACGGCTCCCGGATGGCACCCGGCGTCCGTGCGGCCTTCCGTACGCTCCACGCCGACCGAACTCCGGGCGGCGACTCCGAGCAGTGGCTGAACGACCTGATCGCGTCCGGGCGTTACGTCGAGGACGTCTACGCGGCCGGATGAGTCCGAACGGACCGGTGGGCCCACCTGAGACAGGGGGCCCACCGGAACGCCCACGCGAGCGTAGGTCTTTCAAATCAGCCGAACCGGCCGGAAATCAGGCCGCGTTCCGCCGCTTCCTCCCATGTGCCCGGATGATGTCCGCGTACCGGTGCCCGCTCCCCTTGATCGTGCGCCGCTGCGTCTTGTAGTCCACGTGCACGAGCCCGAAGCGCTTGTCGTAGCCGTACGCCCACTCGAAGTTGTCGAGCAGCGACCACGCGAAGTAGCCGGCGAGCGGAACGCCCTGGCGGGCCGCCGAGGCGCAGGCCGCGAGGTGCTGCTCCAGGTACTCGGTGCGCTCGGGGTCGTCGACGGTCCCGTCGGGACGCACGATGTCGGGATAGGCGGAGCCGTTCTCGGTGACGTAGATCTTGCGCGCGCCGTAGTCGTTCGTCAGGCGGAGCAGCAGGTTCTCGATGCCGGCGGCGTCGACCTCCCAGTCCATGGCGGTGCGGGGTACGCCGAGACGGCGGACCGTGCGGACTCGGGGCGCCTGGCCGGTGGGGTCGTCGGCGACCGTGGACGGGAAGTAGTAGTTGAGGCCCAGCCAGTCCAGGGGCGCCGCGATGGTCTCCAAGTCGCCCTGCTGCTCGGGGAGTTCGACTCCGTAGACCTCCTGCATGTCCGCCGGGAAGCCGCGGCCGTGCACCGGGTCGAGCCACCAGCGGTTGGTGTGGCCGTCGAGCCGACGGGCCGCGGCCACATCCTCGGGGCGGTCGGTGGCGGCCTCGATGTAGGAGAGGTTGTTGACGATGCCGACCTGGGCGCCGGGGACGGCCGCGCGGATCGCCTGGGTGGCGAGGCCGTGGCCGAGGAGGAGGTGGTACGAGGTCCGCACCGCGGCCGTGAGGTCCGTCCAGCCCGGGGCCATCAGGCCCTCCAGGTGGCCGATCCAGGCCGAGCACAGCGGCTCGTTGAGCGTGGTCCAGTGCTTGACGCGGTCACCGAGGCGGTCCGCGACGACCGCCGCGTACGACGCGAAGTGGTGGGCCGTGTCGCGGACGGGCCAGCCGCCCCGGTCCTGCAGTACCTGCGGCAGGTCCCAGTGGTAGAGGGTGACGGACGGGGTGATGCCCGCCTCCAGGAGGGCGTCGATCAGCCCGTCGTAGAAGTCGAGACCCTTGGCGTTGACCGGGCCGTCGCCGCCCGGCATCACGCGTGGCCATGCGATGGACAACCGGTAGGCGTTGGTGCCCAGTTGGCGCATGACCCCGATGTCCTCGCGCCAGCGGTGGTAGTGATCGCAGGCGAGGTCCCCGTCGTCGCCGTTGTCGATCTTGCCGGGGGTGTGCGAGAAGGTGTCCCAGATGGAGGGGGAGCGGCCGTCCTCGGCGACGGCGCCCTCGATCTGGTAGGCCGACGTGGCCGTGCCCCACAGGAAGTCCTCGGGGAGGGCGGCAAGGTCGATGGTCACGGAAGTCCCTTCGGGGAGAGGAGAGTTGGTCACTTGACGGCTCCCGCGGTGAGCCCGGTGACCAGAAAGCGCTGGAGGAGCAGGAAGCCGGCGACCACGGGGACGCTGACGACGAGCGACGCGGCCATGATCTGGTTCCAGTACACGTTGTAGAGCGTGGAGTAGCCCTGGAGCCCGACGGCGAGGGTGCGGGTCTCTTCGTTGGTCATCACCGAGGCGAACAGCACCTCGCCCCAGGCGGTCATGAAGGCGTAGACGGCGACCGCGATGATGCCGGGGATCGCGGCCGGCACGACGACCCGGAACAGCGCGCCGAGCGGCCCGCAGCCGTCCACCAGTGCCGCCTCGTCCAGGTCGCGCGGCACGGAGTCGAAGTACCCGATCAGCATCCAGATCGAGAACGGGAGGGAGAAGGTGAGATACGTCAGGATCAGACCGCCACGGGATCCGAACAGGGCGATGCCGGTGGCGTTGCCGATGTTGACGTAGAGAAGGAACAGCGGCAGCAGGAAGAGGATGCCGGGGAACATCTGGGTGGACAGCACGGTGACCGTGAAGACGCGCTTGCCGCGGAAGTTGTAGCGGCTGACGGCGTAGGCCGAGAAGACCGCGATCACCACCGAGCAGGCCGTCGCGGCGCCCGCCACGATCAGCGAGTTCACGAAGTACCTGGCGAGCGGGATCGTCGTCCAGATGTCGATATACGGGCGGATGGTCAGGCTGCTCGGCACCCATTGGAACTTCGTCTGGACGTCCTGCAAGGGCTTCAGCGAGCTGGAGACCATGACGTAGACGGGCACCAGGACGAAGCCGGTGAGCAGGGTGAGGAAGATCCGCCGGGTCCAGAGGAAGGACTGCGGCTGGGCCATCGGGGAGCGGAACTTCGTGGAGGTACTAGACATCGGACGTCTTCCTTCCTCGGGAGGTCAGCAGGAGGTAGACGCCCGTCACGACGAGCAGGAAGAGCAGCAGCAGGACGGACATGGCGGAGCCATAGCCGAAGTTCCAGTTCACGAACGACGCCTGGTAGATGTGCACCGAGATGAGGTCCGCGGCCGGCGGAGCTGTCTTGCCGAACAGGACGTACGGCGTGTTGAAGTCGTTGAACGTCCACAGGAACAGGACCAGGATCAGTACCTGGTTGACGGGCCGCAGCGAGGGCAGGGTGATGCGGCGGATCTGCTGCCACACACCGGCGCCGTCGAGGGCGGCCGCCTCGTACAGGTCCTTGGGGATGTTCTGCAGGCCCGCCATGACGATGAGGAAGGCGAACGGCCAGCCCTTCCACACGGACACGGTGAGCAGCGCGTAGAAGGCGTTGTCGCCGAGGAGCCAGAAGGACGGCTTGTCGGTGATGCCGAGCTGGTCGTGCAGGACGTGGTTCACCAGGCCGTTGTCGTGCTGGAACATGAACACCCAGGTGATGACGGCCGCGTAGACGGGCAGCGCGTACGGCACCAGGAACAGGGCGCGCAGCAGACCGCGGCCCCGGAAGGCGTCCTGCATGCAGAGCGCGGCCGCCGTGCCGATCAGCCAGCACAGGCCGACCGAGAGCAGGGTGAAGCCGACGGTGGCGAAGAACGAGTCGAGCAGCGCCTTGCCGACGGGCGCGTCGAAGTCCACCGTCACCTTGTAGTTGTCAAGGCCGGACCAGGGCGCGGTGCCCCAGTCGCGGATGTAGAACTGCGTGAGCTCCTTGAAGCTCATCACGATGCCGATCACCATCGGCACCAGATGGACTAGGAGTTCGAGAAGCAGGGCGGGCAGAAGGAACAGGTAGGGCAGTCCGATGCGTTTGATCCGCCCGGGGCGGCGCGGGCCGCGCGCCGCACCGGGGGAGTTCTTGCGCACCGTGCGATCGCCGGCCTCTTGGGAGGCGGTCGTGGTGGTCATGTTTGTGCTCGCGCTCACTTCGTCGGCATCTGCGTCTGGGCCTTCTCGAGCTGGGCCTTCACCGACTCCGTGGTCACCGGCTTTCCGGCGGCGGCGTCGGCGAACAGGTTCTTGATGGCCGTACCGACGGCCGTCTCGAACTGGGACTCGTCAGCGACCTGCGGAGCCGCGACGGCGCTCTTGGCGAGCGTGTCCTTGAGCACGGCGGTCGCCGGGGTGTTGAAGGCGGCGTCCGTCTGGGCGGTCTTGACCGGCGGGATGGAGCTGTACGCCGTGTTGAGGATCTTCTGCTCGGCGTCGCTGGTCATGAACTTCACGAACTCGGTGGCGCCGTCAAGGTTGTCGGTGTTCTTGAAGACGGACAGGTTGATGCCCATGACCATCGAGTTGACGTTGTCGCCGGTCCCCGGGGCGCCGGACTGCACGGGCACCGGAGCGATGCCGAAGTCGTCCGCGCTCATGCCCTGCGACTCCAGGTTGGCGGACGCGGACTGCCAGAGCAGCATCCCCGTCTTGCCCGTGGCGAAGTCGCTCACGGACTGGTTCTGCGCGTACTCGGCGTTGCCCGGCGCGACGATCTTGTCCGTGGCCATCAGGTCGACGAACTGCTTGACCCCCTCGACCGCGCCGTCGTTGGTGAAGTCCGGCTTGCCGTCGGCGGTGAAGAAGTCGCCCCCGTGCTGCTTGGCGAAGACGACGGCATGGTGGATGTTCTCCGCGGGGTTCGAGCCTTCGAAGGCCGTTCCCCACTTGCCGCCCTTGGAAAGCTTCTTGCCGTCGGCGACGAACTCGTCCCAGGTGGTCGGCGGCTTGGCGATGCCGGCGTCGGCGAACATCTTCTTGTTGTAGTAGAGCGCGTACGACATCGAGTACAGCGGCACCGCGGCCGGGTCCTGGCCCTGCGCGCCCGTGGAGCCGAGCGCCGAGTCGACGAAGCGGTCCTTGCCGCCGATCTTGTCGAAGTTCTTCGTGTCCCAGGGCAGCAGCGCCCCGGTGGCCTGCAGGGAAGCGCTCCAGGTGTTGCCTATGTTCAGGACGTCGGGGCCCTGGCCCGAGGTGGTCGCGGTGAGGATCCGGTTGAGCAGATCCGACCAGGGCACGACCTCCAGTTCCACCTTGATGCCGGTGTCCTTCTCGAACTTGTCGAGTTCGGGCTGGAGGACCTTCTTGTCGATCTCGACGCTGGCGCCCTGGTTGGAGGCCCAGTAGGTCAGCGTCTTGGGCGAGTCATTGGATCCACCGTCCGTCGACGAGCCGCCACCACAGGCGGTCACGGCGGTCAGCATGGAGACAGTGACCGCACCGGCGGCCGCGGCTCGGATTCTGCGCATGGCTCAGGCGTCCCTTTCCGAAGGAGAGTCATGACGGCGTCCGCGGCATGTACAGGCACCCCGCGTACGTCCCTTGCGAGTGTTCACTTCTCGAACGCCCCTCACGACTTAATTTAGGATGTGAGTTAAGACTCGGAAGAAAGTCGCGTCAAGGGATCGCACAGCTGTATCTTTCAAGTCGGGCGAACCGGAGGGGAGCCACATGACGGGGCGGAACGGGCGGACAGTCCGTGACCTGCGGCGGGGCAATCGAACCGCTGTACTGCAACGGTTGTATTTCGACGGGCCGATGAGCCGCTACGAACTGGGTCCGGCCACCGGACTGAGTTCCGGTTCCATCAGCAACGTGGTCGCGGAACTGGTCGCCGACGGTCTGGTCGAGGAGGCCGGCAGCGTCGACTCCGACGGCGGCCGCCCGCGCACCCTGCTGCGGGTGGCGCCCGCCAGCGGCCACATGATCGGCGTGGACGTCGGTGAAACCCGCGTGCGCGTCGAGCTCTTCGACCTCACACTCACCGAACTCGCCCGCACCGAACGCCCGTTGGAGCAGCAGGGCTACGACGTCGAGGTCATCGTCGGCCACATCCGCGACGGCATCGCCGAGGTCCTGGCGGAGACGGACATCGCCCCGGAGCAGCTCCTCGGCGTCGGCATCGGAGTCCCCGGCATAGTGGCCCGTACCCCCGGACTCGGCGCGGTGGTGCACGGCCAGACGATCGGCTGGGACGCCGTCCCGCTCGAGTCCCTGCTCCGCCAGACCTGCGAACTCCCCGCCACCGTCCCGTTCTTCGCCGACAACGGCGCCCGCACCCTCGGCCAGGCCGAGATGTGGTTCGGCGCCGGACGCGGCGCCACCAACGCGGTCGTGGTCCTCTTCGGCTCCGGCGTCGGCGCGTGCCTCGTCACGGAGGACGTGGAGTACGGCAGGGCCGTCGAATGGGGACATCTGACCGTACGGGTCAGGGGGCGCCGCTGCCGCTGCGGCGCCCTGGGCTGCCTCGAGGCGTACGCGGGGGCGGAGGCGCTCCTGGAACGCTGGCGCGAGGAGGGCGGGCGCCCGCCGGAGGGTGTCGACGAGGAGACGGCACTGACCGCGATGCTCGCGGCCGCCTACCCGCCCGAGGACGCCCAGGGTGCCCCGCACACCGAGCCCGACGCCGTGGCGCTCGCCGTTCTTGAGGAGACCGCCGAGTACCTGGGCGCAGGCCTGTCCGACCTGATCAACCTCTTCCAGCCCGAGCGCATCCTCATCGGCGGCTGGGCGGGCCTCCAGCTCGGCTCCCGCTTCCTGCCCGCCGTGCGCCGGTACGCGTCCTCGTACGCCCTGCGCTATCCGGCCGAGCGTGTCTCCATCGACCTGGGCAAGCTGGGCCCGGACGCGGTCACCGTCGGTGCCGCGATCCTGCCCCTCGCCGACTTCTTCGCCCGCGGCGGCCGACGGGCCGAACCGGTCGGCGAGGGCCCCTCTCCGGCCTGGCGCACGGCGCTGGAGGACCGCGCACCGCACTGATCCTCTGCAGAACTGTTTCGCCACCCACTGCCGAGGTACTCGCGCCGGGCCGGAAACGGCCCGGCGGCGGTGTGTGCGGGCCGAGTCGGCAACGGCCCGGCCCGGGCGTGCCGGCCGCGCCGACCTGCTGATGATTGGGTGCGACATGACTGCATACCGGCCGGAGGGCCCCGGCGAGAACACCGACCCGGTCCCGCGGGACATGCCGGACCAGCAGGTCCAGGATGGCGAGGACCCCTGGGACCCGGCTCCCGCGGCGGATCCCGGCGAGGGCGAGCCCGGCACGGACGTCCCCGACACGGACGAGGCGGGCACGGGCAGAAGTGGCGCTCCGCGCTCGGACACCGTCCATCCCGAGGATCCCGAGCCCGGCGAGTCCTCGGGCTGACCTCGACGGGGAGCTCTCACGGGCGGCATGACCCGAGAGGTAATCGACCCGGCCGGGAGCTCCCGGAACCATGAAGGGCGTACCCACTCGACTCGCCCGTCACCGGATTCCGGGAGGTTTCCCATGCCGTACTTCGAGAGCCCCGTCGATGCCGCCCGGCTGCACTTCGTCGACTACGGTCCGGCCGGGGGACCGGTGGTCGTGTTCGTCAACAGCTCGTACTTCGGCACGGAGATGTGGGAGTACCAGATGCTGCCGCTCGCCGAGGAGGGGTACCGGTGCGTCGGGCTCGACCGGCGGGGGCACGGGCGGTCCGACGACGTCTGGGGCGGCTTCGGCCTCGACAGCCTGGCCGACGACCTCGACGGGCTGCTGCGGCACCTCGACCTCCGCGACGTGACGCTGGTCGGCCATTCCCTGGGCACCGCCGAAGTCGTGCGCTGCCTGACCCGGCACGGCGTCGAGCGGGTGGCCGGGGTGATGCTGGTCGCCGGCATGGTGCCGGGGATCGTCCGGTCGGCGGACCACCCGGGCGGTGTCGACCCGGACCTCATCAGGGCGGGCAACGAGACCTTCCGGCGCGACCGGGCCGCCTTCTTCACGGACGGCGCCCGCGCCTTCTTCGCCCTGGACCTCCCCGGCAACGAACTCTCCGCCGCGTACGTGCGGTCGATGGTCGACCGTTGCCTCGGAGCGACCGCGCGCGCCTGTGCGGCCCTGGGCGACCTGGTGGCCACCCTGGACGTGGCCCCCGAACTGCCCAAACTCGGCCTGCCCGTCCTCGTCGTGCACGGCACGCACGACACCTCGGCGCCCCTGGAACTGACCGGCCGCCGGGCGGCGGAGCTGCTGCCCGACAGCACGCTCAAGGTCTACGAGAACGCGGGCCACGGCCTGTTCGCCACGCACGCCGGGCAACTGACCGCGGACCTGCGGGAGTTCATGGCCGCCCGCGCCTGACGCCGTACACCGGCGTTCGGCTGACGCCGTACGAACGTCACGCGAACGCGTTCACCCCGGTCAGCTCCGCCGACAGCGCCCACAGTCGTGCGGCCTGCTCGGGGTCGATCGCATAGGCCTGTACGCCGGTCCGCTCGCCGTCCGCCGGAGCGGGCTCGGCGATGTCGCAGTCCTCGCAGTACACCCCGCCCATACCGGCCAGTTGAGGCGAGGTCGCGGCCCACACCTGAGTGGCCGCGCCCTGCTCCGGCGTTTTGAAGGCGTCGGGGTTCACCAGCTTGCCGTCCTCGTCGATCCAGCCGCGCTCCACCATCTCCTCCTTGGCAAGGTGACGCTGGAGCGGCGTGAGGATTCCGCCGGGATGAAGGGAGAAGGCCCGTACGCCGGACTCCTGACCGAGGCGGTCGAGCTGGACGGCGAACAGCACGTTCGCCGTCTTCGCCTGCCCGTACGCCTGCCACTTGTCGTAGCCGGTCTTCCAGTGCGGGTCGTCCCAGCGGATCGCCGAGTTGTGGTGGCCGCCCGAGGACACGGAGACGACGCGCGCCCCGCCGGGTGCGATCGCCGGCCAGAGCCGGTTGACGAGCGCGTAGTGGCCGAGGTGGTTGGTGGCGAACTGGGCTTCCCAGCCGGGTCCGACACGGGTCTCGGGGCACGCCATGATCCCGGCGTTGTTGATGACGATGTCGACCGTGCGGGCCGAGGCGAGGAACCGCTCGGCGAAGGCGCGGACGCTGTCGAGGTCGCCGAGGTCGAGCTCGTCCACCTCGACACCCTCGATGCCGTCCACCGCCGCACGGGCGGCGTCGGGGCGTCGCGCGGGAACGACGACACGGGCGCCCGCTTTGGTGAGTGCGTGCGCCGTCTCCAGGCCCAGGCCCGAGTACCCGCCCGTGACGATCGCGAGCTTTCCGGAGAGGTCGATGCCCTGAAGGACTTCGTCGGCGGTGCTCCGGGCGCCGAAACCGGAACCGATCTTGTGCTGTGCAGTGGTCATGCCCGGAACGCTACGAATTGGAGAGCACTCGAAGTCAAGGGGACACTCGCCCCGGGTGAGGGCATGCGAAAGACCCCGACCGGACGGGGGAATCACGGTCGGGGTCGTCAGTGGTGGGCACGGACGGCGGTCGCCTCTCGGCGGGGGCTCCACAGGGCTTCAGCCGAACGATCTTCCCTGTGGGCGAAGGGTTAGGCCCGGGGACACTGTTCCATCCGCACCCACAGTTTGTTCAACGGGGAACTACCGGTAGGTGTTCCCGGGGAGGGGGGCGGACCCGGTGACGTGTGTCACGGCGGGTACACCGTGGTCATGCGGGGAGTGGGCGTGCGGTGGCGGACGTCAGGCACCGCTCACGCGAGCCGGGGTCGTCCGGTCCCTGGTCCAGGACAGCAGCTCGTCCGCCGTCCAGGTGGTGATCACTCGCTCCGCCGGCACCCCGCACTCCTCGGCCCGCGCGCAGCCGTGGATCTGCCAGTCGAGCTGGCCCGGAGCGTGCGCGTCGGTGTCCACGGAGAACAGCACGCCCGCGTCGACCGCCCGGCGCAGCAGCCGGCGCGGCGGGTCGAGCCGTTCGGGGCGGCTGTTGATCTCCACGGCGGTGCCGGACTCCGCGCAGGCCCCGAAGACCGCGTCCGCGTCGAACTCCGACTCGGGCCGTCCGCGTCCGGTGATCAGGCGGCCCGTGCAGTGCCCGAGCACGTCCGCCAGCGGATTGCGTACGGCGGCGACCATACGGCGGGTCATCGGCCTCGCGTCCATGCGCAGCTTGGAGTGCACGGACACCACCACGACATCGAGCCGCTCCAGCAACTCCGGCTCCTGATCGAGCGACCCGTCGTCGAGGATGTCGCACTCGATGCCGGTGAGCAGCCGGAACGGCGCCCACCGCCGGTTGAGTTCCGCGACCACCGCCAACTGCTCGCGCAGACGGTCCGGAGACAGCCCGCGCGCCACGGTCAGCCGCGGCGAGTGGTCCGTGAGCACCGCCCAGTCGTGCCCGAGCCGCGCCGCGGTCCTGCCCATCTCCTCGATCGGGCTGCCGCCGTCCGACCAGTCGGAGTGCAGATGGCAGTCGCCACGCAGCAGCGCCCGCAGCCCCTCACCCCCCTGGGCGAGCGGCGCCCCGGCCGCCTGCTCGAGCTTCTCCAGATAGCCGGGCACCTGACCGGCCAGCGCCTCCCGCACGACCTGCGCCGTCTTGGGTCCGACGCCCTTGAGCGACTCCAGTGACCCGGCGGCCACGCGCTCTTCCACCTCGCCCTCGGGCAGCGCGGCCAGCACGGCCTCGGCGGTGCGGAAGGCACGTACGCGATAGGTGGGGGCCTGGTCCCGCTCCAGCAGGAACGCGATCCGGTCCAGCGCCTCGACGGGATCCATGGGCACCTCCCTCCTCCAAGCCTTGCCCAGCAGCCGCCGCCCCGCACGGCGGACGGTCACCGCCGCCGGGAAGCGGGAGCGCTGACCGGAAGGAACCGTTCTACGCTCGACTCATGACCGAAATCGCGAGCCCACACCTGTCCTACCCGCGGATCATGGTGCTCGGGGTACAGCCGGGGACGCCGCCGTTCCGGATCATGGAGATCGACGGCGAAGTGGTGGGCCAGGCGAGGGCGCTCACCGACGTACTGACAACGGCCGCGGCCTACGGCATCACGGTGCACGATCTCGACGACCCGGACGTGGTGCGCTGGGTGGGTGGCGACAAGCTGACTTGGATGCCGCACTAGGACCGGTCGGGGCGTCCGGGGAGCGCGCGGACCTGCGGGTTTCGCGCCGGTGTGAGCTGCGAGTGGGACGAATGACCCCGCACTCCACCAATGATCATCATTCGGTGGGAACCGCGCATGGGCCCGTTCTCACGAGGGCACGTTGATCTTGCCGGTGATCAGGACCCGCCCCGGCGTCGCTTCCTCCCACCAGGAGTCTCCATGTTCCGTGGCCTCGCCATGCCCGCAGCCGCCGCCCTCGCCGCCACCGCTCTGCTGGGCGGCGCCGCCCCCGCGACCGCCGCCGACGCCGTCCCCGCGGCAGCCGCCGGAGCCGCACCCGTGACCGCCCTCGGCGCTCCGCAGGCCGGGGACGTCTGCTTCTGGACCGGCGCGGGGCAACACGGATCGTCCTGGTGCTACACACCGCCCGGCTATACGGACGTCCCGGAGTTCCTCCACGACAAGGCCGCCTCCTTCCGCTCCAGCGCGGATTCCGCCGTGTACGCCATCGACTGGGGCCGCGGCACCTGTTACTACCGGCTGATCCGCGCCCACGACCTGGCCGACAACTGGCCCTGGGGTGCCCGGCTCGACGGTGTCGCCGACACCACGATGAACTGCGAGGTCGGCTGACCCGTGCGACCGCACAGCACGCTGCGCGCCACCGCGCTCGCGGTGCTGGCGACGCTGGCGCTCGCCGGGTGCGCCACGCCGTCCGCCGAGCGAGGCACCCCCGCGCTGCCCACCACCGAACGCGCCCAGGACGACCTCATCGACACGGCCCAACGGGTGCTCGTGGACGAGTGTCTGGCCCGCCAGGGGCTGTCCGTACGGCACGCCTCGGCCCACGAGCGCCCGTCCGGCCAGGAGGACCGCCGACTCCAGGACGCCCTCTTCGGCCGCGGCCGCCCCGAACTCTCCGTCACCCTCGCCACCGGCTACACCGTCACCGCCCACACCGACGGCTGCCTCGCCGCCGCGCAACGTGAGCTGTACGGGGACCAGCGCCGCTGGTTCCGCACCAGGGTCGTGGTGAACAACCTGCGCGCCGAGGCCCAGCAGCGTATGAAACGCGACCCCGACTACGGTGCCGCGTCGGCCCGTTGGACCCGCTGCGTCACCCCGGCGAACGGGCCCCGGCCCAAGCGCCCCGACACCGCCGTCTCCGCGCGCTGCGCCCGCGAGAGCGGCCTCGCCCGGCTCCGTGCCCGCCTGGAACCGGCCCTGCTGGCCCAGGTACGCGCCGAACGGCGCGAGCAGTTGACCACCTACACGCAGTTGCGCACCCACGCGCTGCACCGCGCGGCGGCCCTGTACGCCGAGCGGACCGTCCGGGTATCCGAAAAGAAAGGCAGCACCTCTTCATGATCGCCAAGCGCCTCGCCACCGCAGCAGCAGCCGCCCTCCTTGCCCTCGGGGGCGGACTGGCCCTTGCCACACCCTCCGGCGCGGCGGACTGTCCCAGCGGCAACTTCTGCGTCTGGGAGAACGCCAACTTCGACGGTCAGCGAGCCAACTGGTCTGGGGACGACGGCTGGTGGGAGAGCTGGATCGCCGACACGGACTCCTCGTGGGCCAACCACGGCATCTCGGGACCGGGCGTCAAGGACCACGTCAAGGTCTACGAAGACGCCTACCAGGGCGGTGCCATGACCATCTGCCTCACCCCGGGCGAGGAGGTCGGCTACAACGGCGTCGCCAACGACCGCGGCGACTCGCACACATGGGCCATGAGCTGCTGAGGGAGGGGTGAAACACGGAGGGTCCGGCAGGGGCAACCCTGCCGGACCCTCCGCCTGCCCGCCCGGGGCGGTCTGTCAGCCAACCGTCCACTTCTGGTTGGCCGCACCGGTGCACGTCCAGATCTGCAGACGTGTGGCATTGGCCGAGTTGCTGCCCGTGACGTCCAGGCACTTGTTGGCCTGGGGGTTCACGATGTCATTGGCCGAACTGACGACCCATTGCTGGGCGGCACTCCCGTTGCAGTCGTAGAGCTGCACGGTCGAGCCGTCCGCGGTGCCGCCGCTCGTGACATCGAGGCACTTGCCCAGCGCGCGGATCGTGCCGTCCGAGCCGACCGTCCACTGCTGGGCGGCGCTCGAGTTGCAGTCGTAAAGCTGTACGGCGGCGCCGTTGGTCGAGCTGGCCCCGGCCACGTCCACGCACTTGCCCGCCAGGCCCCTGATCGGGACCCCGGTGCCCGAGGTGGTGCCCGTCGTCACCTTCACCTCGTCGACGACGAGGTACTGCGGGAAGACGGTGGAGCTGTTCGGGTCGCCGGGCCAGTAGCCGCCGACCGCGAGGTTGAGGATCAGGTAGAACGGCTTGTTGAACACCCATGCGTTGCCGCCCACATCGGCGGGCGTGCGCGTCTGGTAGACGATGCCGTCGACCGACCACTTGATCGAGTTCGGCGCCCAGTCGACCGCGAAGGTGTGGAAACCGTCCGCGAACTGCTGGCCGTTCGGCAGGGTGTACCCGGCGCCGATACCGGTCGCGCCGGAATACCCCGGTCCGTGGATCGTGCCGTGGATGGTCGACGGCTCGTAGCCGACGTTCTCCATGACGTCGATCTCACCCGACGCGGGCCAGCCGACCGAACCGATGTCGTTGCCGAGCATCCAGAACGCGGGCCACATGCCCTGCCCGCGCGGAACCTTCAGGGTGGCCTCGACACGGCCGTACTGGGCGGTGAACTTGCCGGCGGTGTTCAGCCGGGCCGAGGTGTACTCGCACCGTCCGTACCAGCACTGGTAGTTGGCCGGATTGTCCTTACGAGCGGTGATGACCAGGTGGCCCTGGCCGTCCAGCGCCGCGTTGTTGGCGCCGGCCGTGTACATCTGCCGCTCGTGGTTGTTGACGTTGTCGCCGGTCTCGATCTGCCACTTGTTGGGATCCACGGCCCATCCGCCGGAGCCGTCGAAGGTGTCCTGGAACACCACGGCCGCGGCGGTCACGTCATCGGCGGCCGCGGGACCCGCCTGAGCGGGAGCGATGGCGGCAGACGCGACGAGTAAGGCGGAGAGAGCGGCAAAGAGGCATCTTCGGAGCAGGCGTGGGGAAGCCACGACTCTCCCTTCCGTATTGCGACCCGGGGAGAGGGGCGGGCCGACTGAGGTGGGGGGTACATGCTTTGCCTCTTGATTTAAGAAGTGAGGTAAGGGGGTGTCAAGGTTCTGGTCCGGACCAATTATTCACAGTGCCGCGTCAGTCGCTCGTGGAAGTGTTTCGCTTGCGCCGACCGCCGTGCACAGCCCTGCCGAGCCGGCGCCCGAGGAGCAGGTAACCCAGCAGTGCCCCGCTCGTGTTGAGGATGACGTCGTCGATGTCGAAGGCCCGCCCGGTGATGACCGCTCCCTGGATCAGCTCGACCAGCAGCATGACCACCGCGGTCAGCAGGAGGACCCGCAGGACTCCCCGGGCTTTCGGCCACAGCACGGGGAGCAGCAGTCCGAAGGGCACCCCGAGCAGAATGTTCCCGCCGATCTGCCTGAAGGCGTCGCGCATTTCCGGCTGGTTGAGATACGCGTTCAGGGAACGGCCGGGGTGCAGATTGGTGTGGATCAGCGCCTCCGACGCCGGGGACGGTTCCAGCGTCAGCCGGGCCAGCACGACCGCGAACGCCACCATCCCCCCGAGGGCCAGCAGCATGAAGAACAGCCGCACGGGAAGGGGGAGCGACCTCCGCCCCCGCTTCCGCCCCTTCTCCGGTGCCGGTGCCGGTGCCGGCGCCTTGCGACCCGACTTCGCGGTACGAGCGCGCAACGCCGTACGGAGCATGCGATCCTCCAAGTTTCAACTGCCCGATGGATAAAGGTGACTACCCGTGTTGGGGGAATCGATGTCGAACGGCACGGCGGCCGGGTGAGCTTTGCGCCAGGGCGCGGCTCACGTGCCGTACGTGACGTTCACCTCCTTGAAGCCGAGCGAGCTCAGCAGGCCTTCGAGCATGCCGGTGGTGTTCTCCTCGGCGCGCGCGGTGAGGCGGCTGTCCTTCGCGGCATCACTGATGTGCTTCACCGCGAGCTTCTGCACGGCCTGCTCGCCGTTCGGGTTGTCCGAGAAGATGTCGCCGATCCGGTCGAGGAGACCACGTTGCTTTGAGACGGCGTACGAACGGTCGGGGTCGAGCGCGGGCTTGCCCAGCGCGGCGTGCGGCAGCCGGAGCGTGGCCGATGTGCGGTCCTCGTTGACCGTCACGTCCTTGTCGGCGAGTTTGCCGAGGTCGACATATGCGTCGACGGTGCCGGCCCCCACGTACAGCGTGCGGGTGCCGCGGAGCGCGTCGGGCAGGTACTTGGCGTCCTTCTCCAGGTCCACGACCACCTGGAAGTTGCCTGACGCGGCGTCGTAACGGCTCATGTCCTGGATCGATTTGAGGAGCGCGGGGCCCGTCCGGTCGTTGGTCTCCGTGCCGAACACATCGCGCAGCCCCGGAAGTACGGCGAGCCGCAGGCCGGCGAACAGCACCACGAGCACCAGCACGAACGCACTGAGCACTTTCGCCCACCCGGGCAAGCGCTTGATGGACGTCGTCATGTCGACGGTCCTCCTTTCCCTGGTAACCGAATGCCCCCCAAATCCCTTGGTAGGCCGACCTGTTGGAGAACCGGTGATGATGACCGGGGTGCGGGGTGCGTCCGGCGCGGGTGTACGCACCGGCGCGTCGGGAACCGCATGCCCCGGGAAGGCACTTACCGGCCTCTTTCGCCCCTGCGCGAGGCGACCGGCCCCGGCCGGCCGCACCCCGGCGCGCACCCGGTCACCCAGCGGTTCGCCGTACACAGAGGACGCACCGCGTCTACTCGCGGACCGGATCAGCTGGACGCCCCTCGTGCGCCACCGGCCCTCGCCTCAGCGGACCACCCGGTCCCCCGAAGCACGGGACCACCACACGCCCTCGCCCCGCGTCAGCCCGGGCAGCCGCAGCTCGACGTCCCGCACATGCCGGGCCGGCAGCTCACCGGTGACCAGCCAGGCGGTACGTCCTCCGGTGGTCTCCTTGAACTCCGCTCCGTACGCGGCCAGTCGAGCCGTCACCGGGGCCAGCGCGTCCAGCGGGAGTTCCGCCTCGAAGGAGTGGTACGGCTCGTACACCCGGGTTCCCGCCCGCTCCAGAGCGCGGCGCAGTACGACCGGGGTCAGTCCGCGGAAGTCGGCGGCCGTGCTGATCGGCGCGGCGAATCCCGAACGGACCAGCGTGACCCGGTAGTCCGTCACCGGCCGGCCCTGCCGACCGGTGAGCAGGGTCGCGTGAACGGTGTCCTCGATCGCCTGGTGGAAGGCCCGGGGGAGGGCGCCGAGTTCGGTCTCGTACGTGAAGACGCCGCCGGAGCCGTGCGGCCCGGGCTCGACACGCAGCCCGACCGTCGCCCAGAACCCGGTGTGCCCGTGCCGCTGGATCTCCTCGTACGCCTCGCCGGTGCCTTCCGGCCGTTCCAGGAACCGCACCCGGCTCGGCTTGAACTCGGCCTCGATGCCGAAGTCCTGGGCCAGCGTGGCCGAGAGCACCTCCTTCTGCACCTCGCCGTAGAGCAGCAGGGCGGTACTGCCGGACTCGGCAGGCCGCGCGTGTGTCAGCGGGTCCTGATCGGCGAGGGCAAGGAGGGCTGCACGCAAGGCTGCCGCCTGCTCGGGGTGTCTCGCCCGTACCGTCGTCTCCAGCGTCGGGGCCGCGAACTGCGGGGCCCTGTCGGTGACTTCGCCGAGCCGGTCGCCGACGCGGATGCCTCCGACGCCCCGGAGCGCGGCGATGTTGCCCGGCGTGAGCGGCACCGCGCCGGGCCGGCCGACCACCTCCAGGCCCAGTGCCCGTCCGGACACCTGCGCCGTCCGCCCGTCGGCCTCACGGCGCAGGAACGTCAACCGCTGACGACGCGTCACCTCACCCCCGTACAACCGGAGATAAGCCGTGCGCTCGCCGCCGGGTCCCGGCCGTACGGCGAAGACCGTGCCGCGCGGTTCACCGGCGCCGGGGTACACCGGGCGCGGAATCAGCCGGACAAGACCCCCGACCAGTTCGGCGACTCCCTGCCCGCCCACCGCGGACCCGAAAAAGACGGGGTGCAGGGAACCGTCGGCGGTTCGGGCGGCGAGCGCGGCGCGCAGTTCGTCCTCGGTCGGCGCGGGCCCGTCCACGACCGCGGCCAGCACGCCCGTGTCGACCTCGGCGAGGGTGCCGGACGCCGTGTCGTCCAGCGGGCGCGGCACGACCCGGGCGCGGGGGGTGCCGATGTCCCGCACGCCCGTGAGGGGCACGACGTACGGCGTGAGGCGGCGCCGGATGTCGGCGAGCAGCTCCTCCTCGCGCGCCCCCGCCCGGTCGATCTTGTTGACGAAGACGAGCGTGGGCAGCCGCAGCCTTCGCAGGGTCCTCATCAGGACACGCGTCTGCGCCTGGACTCCCTCGACGGCGGAGAGCAGCAGCACCGCACCGTCCAGGACCTCCAGGGCGCGCTCGACCTCGGCGATGAAGTCGGAGTGCCCGGGGGTGTCGATCAGATTGACCTGTACGTCCCCGACGGTGAACGCGGCGACGGCCGAGCGGATGGTGATCCCGCGCTGCCGCTCGATCTCCCCGTCGTCCGTCCGGGTGTCACCGGCGTCCACACTGCCGAGCCGGTCGATCGCGCCGCCGTCGAAGAGCAGCCGCTCGGTGAGGCTGGTCTTACCCGCGTCGACGTGGGCCAGAATTCCGATGTTCAAGGTGTGCATGCGTGGTCGAGTCCTCGAGAACAGTCGTCCGGTAGGGGCGCTGAGAAGTTCCGAGGAATCGGCGCATTCCGTCTCTCCTGTGTTCGAGGGGCTCGCAGGGGTGCTCGTGCCGCCATCATCATGGCGGGTCCCCGGTGACCCTCCGCAACCGGTTTTCTCCCGGTGGGGACACCCGGCGCGGGCCAGTAGCATGAGGCACGCATCCCGGATCGATCATGCCGACCGGCGGCGCATCCTGTTCGATCATGCGAGGAGCGTCCGTGCGTGACATCGCCGTGTTCAGCGGTAGTGCCCATCCCGAACTGGCCGCTGAGGTCTGCGCCCATCTCGGTGTGCCCCTCAGCCCGAGCCGGACCAGCCGGTTCGCCAACGACTGCCTGGAAGTGCAGCTCCAGTCCAATTGCCGGGAGCGCGATGTCTTCCTGGTGCAGCCGCTGGTCAAGCCGGTGCAGGAGAACCTCGTCGAGCTGCTGATGATGTGCGACGCCGCGCGCGGTGCCTCCGCCGGGCGGATCACCGTGGTGATGCCTCACTACTCCTACGCCCGCTCGGACAAGAAGGACATGCCGAGGATCTCGCTCGGCGGGCGGCTGGTCGCGGATCTGCTGGTGGCCGCGGGGGCGAGCCGGGTACTGGCCATGACGCTGCACTCCCCGCAGGTGCACGGGTTCTTCTCCGTCCCGGTCGACCATCTGCACGCGCTGCGGGAGCTGGCCGCGCACTTCCGCCACTACGACCTGTCGCGTACGACGGTCGTCTCGCCGGACCTGGGCAACGCCAAGGAGGCCGCCCACTTCGCGCGGCTGATCGGTGCCCAGGTGGCCGCCGGTGCCAAGCAGCGGTTCGCCGACGACCGGGTCAGCATCAGCTCCGTCATCGGTGAGGTCACCGACCGGGATGTCATCGTGCTGGACGACGAGATCGCCAAGGGCAGCACCGTTCTCGAACTCCTCGAGCGGCTCCGGGAGCTGGGTCCGCGCTCCATCCGGGTCGCCTGCACCCACGGTCTGTTCGCGGCGGGCGCGCTCAAGCGGCTCAGCGACCAGCCCGACGTCCTCGAGATCGTCTGCACGAACACCGTGCCGATCCCGGCCGAGGAGCACACCGAGAAGCTGCGGATCCTGTCCATCGCCCCGGCGCTCGCCGAGGCCGTGCGGCGCATTCACAACGGTGAGTCCGTCAGCGCCCTGTTCGACACGCCTGAGAACGAATAGATAGGAGTAGTAGCGAGACTTCCTGCTGTCGCTCAGCCAGGGAGCAACGCGCAGCAACGCTCGGCGTCACCCAGGTGATCAGGAGGGCTTGCAGTGGCGAAGGCGAAATTCGAGCGGACCAAGCCGCACGTCAACATCGGCACCATCGGTCACATCGACCATGGCAAGACGACGCTCACGGCGGCCATGACCAAGGTGTTGCACGACCAGTTCCCCGACCTGAACCCGTACACACCCTTCGACCAGATTGACAAGGCCCCCGAGGAACGCCAGCGCGGGATCACGATCTCGATCGCCCATGTCGAGTACCAGACCGAGCACCGGCACTACGCCCACGTCGACTGCCCCGGCCACGCGGACTACATCAAGAACATGATCACCGGCGCCGCCCAGATGGACGGCGCGATCCTGGTCGTCGCGGCGACCGACGGCCCGATGCCGCAGACCAAGGAACATGTGCTGCTGGCCCGGCAGGTCGGTGTCCCGTACATCGTCGTGGCCCTCAACAAGACGGACATGGTGGACGACGAGGAGATCCTGGAACTCGTCGAGCTCGAAGTGCGCGAGCTGCTCACCGAGTACGAGTTCCCCGGCGACGACGTCCCGGTCGTACGGGTCTCCGCGCTCAAGGCCCTTGAGGGCGACACCCAGTGGGGCGCGTCGGTCCTCGAACTCCTCGCGGCTGTCGACGAGTTCGTGCCCGAGCCCGTACGGGATGTGGACCGGCCGTTCCTGATGCCCATCGAGGACGTCTTCACCATCACCGGCCGCGGCACGGTCGTCACCGGCCGCATCGAGCGCGGGATCCTCAAGGTCAACAACGAGGTCGAGATCATCGGCATCCACGAGCAGAAGACGAAGACCACCGTCACGGGCATCGAGATGTTCCGCAAGCTGCTCGACGAGGGCCGGGCGGGCGAGAACGTCGGGCTGCTGCTGCGAGGGGTGAAGCGCGAGGACGTCGAGCGCGGGCAGGTCGTCATCAAGCCCGGGTCGGTGACCCCGCATCTGGAGTTCGAGGCGCGGGCGTACATCCTGTCGAAGGACGAGGGCGGCCGCCACACACCGTTCTTCGACAACTACCGCCCGCAGTTCTACTTCCGCACGACGGACGTGACCGGTGTCGTGACGCTCCCCAAGGGCAACGAGATGGTCATGCCGGGCGACAACACCACCATGCATGTCCAGCTGATCCAGCCCATCGCCATGGAGGAAGGGCTGAAGTTCGCCATCCGCGAGGGCGGCAGGACCGTGGGTGCCGGGCAGGTCACCAAGATCCGGAAGTAGCCTCCGGCTGGCCGAGTGCCTCGTCGAGGGACGCGGACGGGGGCAGCAGGTGTACGAGGCCGGTCACCTTGAGGATCCGCAGGATCAGCGGCTGGGTGCAGACGAGGTGCAGGCGGCCGTCCCGGGCGAGCACGCGTCGCCTGGCCCGGTAGAGCAGGCGCAGCCCGGAGCAGTCGAAGAACTCGACCGGCCGCAGATCGATCACGATCTGCGGTGCCGGGCCGCTCGTCGCGGAGTCCAGGAGCGGGGTGATCTCCACCGCCGCGAGGATGTCGATCTCCCCGTGCAGTTCCAGCACGGTGTGGCCTCGGTGCCGGTGGACACGCAGATGCCGGGTGGGTGTGGCGGAGTCGTACACCACGACGGCATCACCTCCAACCGGCTGCAGAACCACTCCTCGTCGCAGGGTCCAAAGTCACCAGGGGCCGGGGTGACGGCGCCCGTGATCCTAGACGCGACACCGGGGTACTGGTGGTTGCAAAACCGTTCCTTGCCCTGCAAGTTACCCTCGATGGAGTGAAGTTCAGCATGTTCGATTGACATATGTCTTCGATTTGCGCGGCGCGTCGCCCTACCGGTTGAGTGCCGGGGTCCTCCAAGTTGCGGTACCTGAGTTACGACAGCGCGTGCCAGGCCTTGGACAGCGCTTGGCGGAACTGGTCGGTCTGGTGTGTCGTGAGGTCCCGGACCATGCGTTCCTCCAGTTCCCGGACGGGCTCCGCGTACCGCGCGAGCAGTTCGCGCCCCTGGTCGGTCAGCAGGATCAGTAGCTCGCGCCGGTTGCCTGGGTTCCGCTCGCGGCGCACGAGTCCGCGGTTCTCCAGTGACCGCACCACATCGGCCACGGACTGGGCCGTCACGAACGAGTCCCGCGCGAGCTGCGCCGCCGACAGCCCGTCGTGCCGCTCCAGGACGGTGAGCGAGGTGTACTGCAGCGCAGTGATCCCCGCCGGTTTCACGAGCTCGTCGAGGTGTGAGCGGACGACGAGCTCCACCTGCTTGACCATGTAGAGCAGCGACGGGGGTGCCTTCGTTGCCTGGGTGACGACCATGGGTTCAGCCTAAGGCATTGACAGGAAACCTGTCTGTAAAGAGACTGCGAACCAGACGGTTGACCAACAGGAATCCTGTTGGTTGAAATCTTGGCGATCAACGCTGGGGCGACTGGCGCCGAGGCGATCAAGGCTGAGGAGTGGGCAATGACGACCACCTTCGAGAGCAGCCCTGGGCTGCTGTTCATCGGCGGCCAGTGGCGCGAGGCGGCCGACGGGGCGCGTACGGACGTGATCGATCCGTCCACGGGAGGGGTGTTCACGACCGTCGCGGAGGCGGGCGCGGCCGACGTCGACGCGGCCGTACGGGCGGCGCGGGACGCCTTCGACAACGGGCCCTGGGCCGCCCTGAGCGGTCGAGAGCGCGGCCGGGTGCTGCACCGCGTCTCCGAGCTGATCCGTGAGAACGCCGACGAGCTCGCGGCCCTGGAGAGCCTGGACGTCGGCAAGCCCCTCGCCCTGTGCCGCCCCGTCGACGTCCTCACCGCCGCCGACGAGTACGAGTACTGCGCCGCCCTCGCCCAGACCCTGGACGGCGCCACCCGCGACACCCCGCTCAACGCCTTCGCCTACACGCGCCGCGGCCCGCTCGGCGTGGTCGCCGCGATCACGCCCTTCAACTTCCCGCTGATCCTGTCCAGCTCCAAGATCGCCCCGGCCCTCGCGGCCGGCAACGTCGTGGTGCACAAACCCGCCGACGAGACCCCGCTGAGTGCTCTGTACATGGCCCGCCTGCTCCAGCGGGCCGGTGTCCCGGACGGCGTCCTGAACGTCGTCACCGGCAGCGGACCGGTCGCCGGCGAGGCGCTGCTGCGCAACCCCGGGATCGACAAGGTCGCCTTCACCGGGTCCACCGCCGTCGGCCGGTACGCCGCGAGTGTCGCCGGTGAGGCGCTCAAGCCCGTCACGATGGAGCTGGGCGGCAACGCGGCACACCTCGTCTTCGAGGACGCCGACCTGGACAAGGCGATCGGCGCGGTCATCAAGGGCTTCGTCTTCAACACGGGGCAGTTCTGCATGGGCGGCCCGCGGCTGCTGGTCGCGCGCCCGCTGTACGACACGGTCCTCGGCATCCTCGCCGACGCGGTACCCGGCGTACCGGTCGGCGACCCGCGGAACCCGGAGACCGTCGTCGGACCCATGGCGGGGGAGAAGCACCTCCAGAAGGTCGAGGAGTACGTCGCGCTGGCACGCAAGGAGGGCGCCCGCATCGTCTGCGGAGGCGAGCGTCTCGACCTGGACGGCGGCTACTACTACAGGCCCACCGTCGTCGCGGGCCTCGCGAACGACTCCCGAGTCATCCAGGAAGAGATCTTCGGCCCGGTCCTCACGGTGCAGCCCTTCGACTCCGAGGACGAGGCCGTCGAGCTGGCCAACTCCACTCCGTACGGCCTGGCCTCGGGCATCCAGACCACCGATCTCGCCCGCGCCCACCGCGTCGCGGACCGGCTCCAGGCGGGCATCGTGTGGATCAACGACTGGGCGATGCTCGACCCCGCGGTCCCGTTCGGCGGGGTCAAGGACTCCGGCTTCGGCCGGGAGTACGGGCCCGAGGCGCTCGCCGCCTACACCAAGGTCAAGTCCGTCGTCGTCTCGCTCGACTGAGCGCGCGCGCAGGCAAGAACGCAGGCAAGAACGCAGGCAAGAACACAGGCAAGAAGAGGAGTTCACGCGATGTCCACCACCACTCGCGCGGCCGTGGTCGAGTCCGGGGGAGCGCCGTTCACGCTCGCCGACGTCGAGCTGGACGAGCCCGGTCCCGGCGAAGCCCTTGTCCGCATGGTCGCAACCGGCCTGTGCCACACCGATCTCGGCGTGGCGAGCGGCGGTCTGCCCTTCCCGCTTCCCGGCGTCCTCGGCCACGAGGGGGCGGGAGTCGCCGAAGCCGTCGGCCCGAACGTCACCGGTGTCGCACCCGGCGACCATGTCGTCCTGTCCTTCACCTCCTGCGGCGGCTGTCACAACTGCCGTGACGGGCACCCCGCTTACTGCGCGACCTGGCTGCCGCTGAACCTCATCGGCGGCCGGCGCGCCGACGGCGCCAGCACGATCAGCCGCGACGGGGCGCCGCTCGGCGGTCACTTCTTCGGGCAGTCGTCCTTCGCGGAACGGGCGTTGGTGGACGAGCGCAGCCTCGTCAAGGTCGACCCGGATGTGCCGCTGGAGTCGATCGCCCCGCTGGGCTGCGGGGTGCAGACCGGTGTGGGTGCCGTCTGGAACGTACTGAAGCCGCGAGCGGGCAGCACGCTCGTCGTCCTCGGTGCCGGAGCCGTCGGCCTTTCGGCGGTGATGGCCGCGGCGCTGACCCCGGCGGCCAGGGTCATCGCCGTCGACAGGGTCGGTGAACGCCTCTCGCTGGCCAAGGAGTTGGGCGCAACCCACACCGTCAACGCGGGCGAGGCCGATGTCGACGACGCGATCGCGCAGCTGACGGACGGCCAGGGGGCGGACGGCGTCATCGAGACCACCGGCAGCGTCGCCGTTCTGCGCAAGGGCGTCGACGCGCTCGCCGTACGCGGCACCATCGTCGTCGTAGGAGCCCCGCCCTTCGGCACCGAAGTCGCCCTGGACGTCAACGGGTTGCTCTCGGGCAAGCGGATCGTCGGCCTCACCCTCGGCGACAGCGAGACGCAGACGGTCATCCCGGCCCTGGTCCAGCTGGTCAAGGAAGGCCGGCTGCCGCTGCACCGCCTGATCAGCACCTATCCGTTCGCGGATATCGATCAGGCGGTGCGGGACATGAGCGCGGGCAAGACCATCAAGCCCGTGCTGACCTTCTAGCGAACGCCCTCAGCCGACGACTTCTGACGAATGCTCTCAGCGGACGGCTTCCGGCGAACGCTCTCAGCCGTCGACTTCCGGCGCACGCCGTCAGCCGTCGACTTCCGGCGAATGCCCTCAGCTGACGACGAGCACCAGCTTCCCCGCGGTCCGGCCGGTGTCGCCGAGCGCGTGCGCCTTGGCGGCATCGGCCAGCGGGAACGTCCCGGCGATCGCCGCGCGCAGCTTCCCCGCCTCGACGAGTTCCGCGATCGCCTGCATACCCGCGCGGTCGGCGTCGACGAGCAGGCGGACGGCCCGAACGCCGAGCCGCTCGGCCTCCTCGTAGAAGTCGTCCGAGCCGACCGGCAGGATCGAGACCACGATCCCGCCCGGCCGCAGGACGCGCAGGGAGTTGACCGAGTTGTCGCCGCCGAGCGTGTCCAGGACGACGTCCACGTCCTTCACGGCCTCGGTGAAGTCGGTGTCCCGGTAGTCGATCGCCTCGTCCACGCCGATCTCGCGCAGGAAGTCGTGCTTGCCCGCGCTCGCCGTACCGATCACGTACGCGCCCCGCGCCTTCGCGATCTGGACGGCCACATGCCCGACGCCGCCGGCCGCCGCGTGGATCAGCACGCGCTGCCCCGGCTGGACGTCCGCCGTCTCGACCAGCGACTGCCACGCCGTCAGCGAGACCAGCGGCAGCGCGCCCGCCTGGATGTGGTCGACTCCGGCCGGCTTGAGGACGAAGGCGCGGGCCGGGGCGGCGACGTACTCGGCGTGCGAGCCGTGGCCCCACGGGTAGGACAGCATCCCGAAGACCTCGTCGCCGGCCTTGAAGCGGGCGACGCCGACGCCGACGGCCTCGACCACGCCGGAGACGTCCCACCCGAGGACGAACGGCGGCTCGCCGAGGAAGCCACCGGTGGCGCGGTGCTTCCAGTCGGTCGGGTTGACCCCGGCGGCATGCACCTTGATCAGGATCTCGTTGGCCCTCGGCTCGGGCCGTTCCACCTCGATCACTTCGAGGACCTCGGGCTCGCCGAGGACGTGCTGGCTGATGACTCGCATGGTGTTCACAGTGCTCATGGCGTTCAGCCTGCCCGGTGCCGCCCGACAGGAAAATGGCAAGATTGCCAATCTTCGATAAGATCGTGCCATGCGGCATGTGGAACGAGTGGTGGTCCTGGCGCTGGACGGCGTCTATCCCTTCGAGCTGGGCATCCCCAGCCGGATCTTCGGCGCGGCCGACGGTCGCTACGAGGTGCTGACCTGCACCGTCGACGGCCGTCCTGTGCGCACCAACGCCGACTTCTCGGTCGCCGTGGACCATGGACCTGAGATTCTCGAAACGGCGGACACGGTCGTGGTCGCCTCCATGTCGACCCCGGACATCCCGACCGGGCTTCCCTCCGAGATCGCCGACGCCCTCGCCCGGATCCGCCCCGACGCGCGCATCGTCTCGATCTGCACCGCCGCCTTCGTCCTCGCCGCCGCCGGTCTCCTCGACGGCCGCCGCGCCACCACCCACTGGCAGGTCGTCGACCGGTTCAGGTCCGAGTATCCGCAGGTCGACCTCGACCCGGACGTGCTCTTCGTCCACGACGGCCGGATCCTCACCTCCGCCGGCGCGGCCTCCGGAGTCGACGTCTGCCTGCACATCGTGCGCACCGACCACGGCAGCGAACTCGCCAACACGGTCGCCCGCCGCTGCGTCGTCCCGCCGTTCCGGGACGGCGGCCAGGCCCAGTACATCGAGCAGCCGGTACCCGAGGCCGGGGCCACGAGCACGGCCGCCACCCGCGACTGGGCGCTGACCCGGCTCGGCGAGCCCCTCGCCCTGGCCGACCTCGCAGGGCACGCCCGGATGAGCCCGCGCACCTTCGCCCGCCGCTTCAACGACGAGGTGGGCCTGAGCCCCGGCCGCTGGCTGATCCAGCAGCGTGTCGTCCGGGCCCGGCACCTGCTGGAGTCGAGCGACCTGTCCGTGGACCAGATCGCCGGCCGGGTCGGCTTCGCGACGGGTGCCTCCCTGCGCCAGCACCTGCACGCCTCGATAGGCGTCTCCCCGCAGGCGTACCGGCGTACGTTCCAAGCGGCCCGCTAGGCACTGAACGATCACCGCCACTCCTGCGTCGGAGGAGGGAACGAGGGAACGGCAGTCGGGGCAGACAGGGGTGGGGATGCGTAAACGAATCGCGGCGACGGTGATGCTGCTGGGGCTGACAGTCGTGGGGTGCGGCGACGAGGGGATACGTGACGACCTCGTGGTCACCGGAACGCCGCCGGCCACGCCGTACGCCGGGCGCTTGGACCTGCCGTTCAGGGAGAGCGCCGACGGCAGCGAGCGGGAGGCCGAGGAGGGTTCGGGCGCGGCCGGCCGGGCTCTGGAGTGCGACGGTGAGATCTACTGGGGGAGTGGCGGCGATGGCTGGGGCAAGGGGGAGGGCGGCTCGACGCCGGAGGAGGGTCTCAACGCGTACTTCGACATGGTGCAGCCCGAACTGCCGGACCACGGCTACCGGATCGAGAGCGAGCAGGGAGACCGTGTCCTGTTCTCGTACGACGTCGGAGGCAGGACCAAGGTGGCCGTCGTCGTGGCCAAGGACCAGCCGGACCGCCCCGGTTGGGGACCTGAGACGAACGCTTCCTGCGACCCCGCCGAACTGCCCGCGAGCTTCACCGACTCGACGTCGGAGGAGATCTGGACCGACCGCGGCGGCCACCGGGTGGCCACCACCGTGCTGTCCAGTTACGAGGGTGCCGAGCACTGCGGCTGGGAGAGCGCGCACTTCCTGGGGATGGGCCGGGACAAGGACAGCAGGCAGTACGTGCGGGATCCGCAGGGGGTGATGGAGGGCGAGATGCTCACCGCCCCGTACGACGGTGACGTCCGCATGCCCGCCGGCGCGCACGACACCGGATACCGCTACAACGACTGGCAGCTCTGGCTGACGGACGACAAGGCGACGGCGTACATGCGTACATCGGACGGGGTGGAGGCGTGGCCCGAGGCGAAGGACTTCGTGGCCTGCAAGTAGGCCGGCGTCATCGGCTCCGGTGCAGTGCGACGAGCAACTGCCATACCTGGTGGGCGACTTCGTCCGGAGTGGCGTCGAGCAACCCGTGCAGCCAGTCCGCCAGGACCCCGGCGAAGGTGGCGGCGACGGCGGAGGCGACGAGCGGGGCGTCGGGCGCACCCACGAGGGTGCGCTCGGCGAGGCTGCGGGCGCGCAGATCCCGGTGCAGTACGCGGCCGAGCGGGCCGCCGCCGCCCGGGCTCAACAGGGCGCGGTAGAGGGTGGCGTGCGGGGGGAGCCCGGCGAAGAACGCGAGCAGGGCGGGCGGCGCGGACACCGGATCGGGCCGGCCGCGCCACGCGTGCAGCGCGTCCACGGCCTCCCGTACGACATCGGCGCAGGCGTCGACGGCCAGCGCCTCCAGGTCGGCGTAGTGCACGTAGAAGGTGGCCCGGCCGACCCCGGCCCGCCGCACCAGGGCGGCGACGCCGACCTCCTCCAGCGGGTGCTCGGCACACTCCTCCAGGAGCGCTTGCCGCAGTTTCGCCCGGGTGCGGGCGGCCCGCGGGTCCTGCGGGGTCACCGCGCGACGAGGACGGCGGCCAGGGCGAGCGCGCCCGGCAGCGCCTGCGCGAAGAGGATGCGCCGGTTCGCGGTCACCGATCCGTACACACCGGCGACGACCACGCACACCAGGAAGAAGACCTGCACGCGGAAGCCGGTCGGATCCGCGGCGATCAGCCCCCACACCAGGCCCGCCGCGAGAAATCCGTTGTAGAGGCCCTGGTTGGCGGCCAGCGGCGCCGTGGCCCGCGCCATCTCGGCGTCGAAGCCGTGCAGACCGCGCCCCGGCTTGCGCTCCCACAGGAACATCTCCAGGACCAGGATGTACGCGTGCAGCGCGGCCACCAGGCCCACCAGTACGTTCGCGACCGTTTCCATCGTCGGCAATCCCCACTGCTCAGTCAGGCAAATCTTGGACAGGTGTCCACTATAGCTGGACACCTGTCCAAGAAATCACGCGGCTGCCACCCGAGGACTTGCCGTCATCAGCAGGGTGCTCGGTCGTACGGTGGCCCGGGCCACGGGACGGACGGTCTGGCCCGGGGCGAGCTCCAGACGCCAGTCCCGGACGATCGTCGCGATCGCCGTGGTCAGTTCGGACTGGGCGAAGCGGTCGCCGATGCACTTGTGCTTGCCCGCGCCGAAGGGCAGGAACGCCCCCTCGGCGAGTCGTGCCTGGTTCTCGTCCAGCCACCGGTCGGGGTCGAACCTGAGCGGATCGGGGAAGAGCTCGGGGTCCCGGTGCAGGGCGTGCTGGCAGTACGCCAGCTCCGTTCCGGCCGGGATCTCCCACTCGCCGATGCGGGTCACGTCCAGGGTCCGGCGGGTCACGAGCCAGCCGGTGTGGTGCAGGCGGAGGGCCTCCATGATCACCCGGCCCAGGTAGGGGAGCCGGGTGAGGTCCTCGAAGGTCACCGCACGGTCCCCGAGGACCTCGTCCAGTTCGGCGTGGACCTTCTCCCCGACCCCGGGATTGCGGGCGAGTTCGTACAGCACCCAGGACAGGACGGAGGCCGTGGTCTCCGTGCCGGCCACCGCCAACGTCAGGATCTCCGAACAGATCTGATGGCCGGTCAGCGTTTCACCGGTCTCCTCGTCCTCGGCGTTCAGCAGCAGGGACAGCATGTCGCCGGTGTCGCGGCCGGAGTCGCGCAGCTTGTCCACCGCGTCGCCGATGGTGGCCCGGACGGCGTCGCGGGCGGCGGTGAAGCGCCGGTTGGCGGGCAGCGGCAGACGCTCCGCCCAGTCCGGCAGCATGATCCTGGTGCCGACACCGTTCATGACGACGGACAGGTCGCGGCGCAGCTGATCGAACGCCTCCTTGTCGATGCTGGAGGAGAAGACGGTCGCGGCAAGCATGTCCAGGGACAGCTTGACCATCACCTCGCGCACGTCGAGCACCTCGCCAGGCTTCCAGCCGGCCGTCGTGGCGGTCACCTGCTCACGCATCAGGTCGACGTACCGGGTGATCTCGGCGTGCCGGAAGGCGGGCTGCAACTGGCGGCGCTTGCGGACGTGTTCGGAGCCCGCTGCGGTGACCACACTGTCACCCAGCAACTGGCCCATCTTCTCGAAGAACCGGCCCTTGTCGAGGGTCGGTCCGAGGTCCACCAGCATGGTGCGGATGAGCACGGGGTCGTTGACGACGATCATCGGCTTGGGGATACGGATCTCGACCAGGCGGCCATAGCTTCGCAGCGAGGCGATGAAAGCGAGGTTGTCGCGCATGAGGGGGGTCGCGTGACCCAGCAGCGGGAGCGAACCCGCTGCCTTGGGTATGGGGGGAGGCGCGGTGATTGTCACGACGGCTCAGTGACTCCTCTTCGCAGTGATCATGGCGCTGAAATGGCTTCCCTCCTTGCCCCCGGCGCCATACGTGTCGTTCGCCACTCGGCCGCCGGGCTTGCCGCGGCCCGGGTTGCCGCGCGCGCCTGCCGGGTAGCGATGCAGCCGTCTTCTGTAACTGGAGAGGGAGTTGACGTGTCGGGCAGCCTCGCGCCGGCTGGGTGGAGCGGGAGTGAGCGGGGGATGTGGGCCGCTTTCCGTAGGGGGGAGTGGTACACGGACGGGGGTGAGGTCAGGGCGTCCGTCGTACGGAGGCTGCTGCTCGCCCCGCCGCCACCCGAGCCGGGACATCTGCCCCGGCTGAGGCTCAGGGATGTGCGGATCACCGAGCGGCTCGACCTGGCCGAGGCCGTCGTGGCGGGCACCCTGCGGCTGCGCAACTGCCGCTTCGAGCACGCCCCTTGCCTCGACGGCGCCTCGCTGGGTGCCCTGGAGATGCGTGACTGCGTACTGCCCGCGCTGTCCGCGGTGGGAGTGACGATCGGCGGGAAGTGCGAGATCGCCGGGTGCCGGGTGGAGGGGCCCATGGATCTCTACGGCGCCTCGATCGGTGGCACCCTGCAGGTGGAGAACAGCCATCTGACCGGGCGCGGTGAACGCCGCGGTGAGGGGGCCCTGCAACTGGTGTGCGCCACGGTGGGAGGGGACATCCAGGCAGGCTGGGGGCTGCGCGTCGACGGCTGCACGGACCTGCGGGACACCTCGGTGCGCGGCAGCGTCGTACTCAAGCGCGCCGAGCTGATCAACCCGGAGGGGAACGCGCTCAAGGCCAACAGGCTGCACATAGGCGGGGACTTGAACTGCCGCGGCGGGCTCGTCGCCGAAGGCACCGTCGACCTGTGCGACGCCCGGGTGGGCGGCGGCGCCCTCTTCGAAGGGGCCTCGCTCGCCGCGGATCACGGACCGGCCCTGCGCGCCCACGGCATCGACGTGGGCGCGGTGTTCAACTGCTGTGACGGGTTCACCGCGCGCGGCAGGGTCACGCTCAGCAGCATCACCGTGCGCAGCCGGGTCTGCTTCCACGACGCGGTCATCGACGTACCGGCGGGGACCCCCGCCCTGACCTGCCGCCGCTCCACGGCCTCCGAACTCGCCCTGCGCCCCCGGGAACCCGTGCGCGGCACCGTCGACCTCAGTCACACCCGGGTGACGATATTGCGCGGCGCACCGGACAGCTGGCCGAGCACGGTCCGCCTCGAAGGTGTCCTGTACGACAGCCTGTTGCCCCAACTCCCGGCGGTGCAGCGGCTTCCCCTGCTCACCCGTGATCCGGAGGGCTTCACCCCGCAGCCGTACGAGCAGCTCGCGGCAGCGTACGGCCTGCACGGCCACGACGCCGACGCGCGCACGGTGCTGCTCGCCAAGCAGCGGCGGTTGCGCGGCACACTGCCGTGGCCGGGGCGGGTGTGGAGCGGGCTCCAGGACGTCACCGTCGGATACGGCTATCGGCCGATGCGTGCCGTGTGGTGGCTGTGCGCGATCATGCTCAGCGGAATCCTGCTGTTCACCCGATGGCCTCCGCAGGCGCTCGACCCGGGCAAACCTCCCCACTTCCAGGCCGCCATCTACACCTTCGACCTGGTGATCCCGCTCGTCGACTTCGGGCAGGAGGAGGCGTTCAGCCCCCGTGGCGGGCTGCAATGGGCGACCGTCGTGCTCGTCTGCCTGGGCTGGCTGCTCGCGACGACGGCCGCCGCCGGCGCCAACCGCATGCTCCGCAGATCTTGACCTCACCGGGACCTGGCAGCACGGCCGCCGATCAGATGGGGAGACTCTGCGCATTCCTGTCGGAGAGTGACCGAATACTCACCGATGTGAGAAGGGGGGTTGATCGTTTTGATCTCGGACCAGATAAGCTCCCCTGCGGCGTTGCGAGTTGAAGCGAACACACTCGGTCGCCCAGCGCTGCGTGCTCGGCACGTATCGCGCCTGCATACCCCCCTGTTCGATCGTGTTGCTTTCGAAGGATGCAGATGGAACTCGCCACTCCGCCCCCGGCGGCGCGGGCACCGGTCGCCTGGTACAGCTGGTGGCTGATGCCGCTGGCCTTAGGTGCCGGAACCGTCACAGCCGTGGTCGTGGGACCCGACCAGACCCAGATACCCGCGACCTTCGCCGGCGCCGCGGCCACCGCGGCAAGTGCCGTCTGCGTACGGCTCCTCGTCCGCGCCCAGCTCCAACTGCGCCGGAACTCGGGCGACTTCCGTGCCTCGCAGTCCGAGCTCACCCAGCAGTGGCAACAGCACGCGTCAGGCCTGGAGCGGAAGTTCGCGGCCGAGCACTCCGCTTGGGAAGCCCAGCTGACCGAGCAGGCCCAGACCTATGAGGCGCGGCTCACCGAGGAGACGCACGCCTACGAGGCTCGGCTCGCGGAGGAGACGCACACCTACGAGGCCCGGCTCGCCCAGCAGATGGAGGCCTACGCGGCCCGGATCGCCGAGCAGACCGCGGCCTCCGAGTCCACGCTCGCCGCGCAGACCGAGGTCTGGCAGGAACAACTGGCCGGGCAGCGGGCGGCGGTCGCCCTTCTCGCCGACGAACAGCTGCCCGAAGCACTGAAGCGGCTGCGGGCCGGAGACGCGATCGACGACCTCCTGCCGTCCGTCACACAGTGCGCGGAGGTCGGTCCCGATCTGCAGGCCGAGCTGCGCAAGGTGCTCAGGACCGCGCTGATCGGCGTGGAGCGGGAGTTCGACCGTTCCACCTCGGCCGAACAGGCCGTGATCAGCATCGGCAGCCGTATCCATGTGCTGACCAGCAAGCTGCGCGGGCGCCTGCACGAGATGCAGGGCGAACACGGGCGGCTGCCCGCGGTCGCCCAGGGCCTCATGGAGCTCGACCAGGAGATCGGCCCCGCCGACCGGCTCGCCGCCAGCATCGGCGTGCTCGGCGGCTCCGACCGCCCCGGACGTCAGTGGCAGGAGCCGCAGCGGCTGCTCAGTGTGGTCCGCGGTGGTATCGGCCGTATCAAGGACTTCGACCGCGTCCAGGTGCGCCACCTCCCCGAACTCGGCGTCGACGGCGGTCTGGTGGACCACCTCACGCTGATCTTCGCCCACCTCCTGGACAACGCGGCGCGCTATTCACCGCCCACCGAACCCGTGGTCGTCTCCGGCAAGGAGGTCCCCAACGGCGTCGGCATCGAGATCCAGGACGCGGGCAAGGGCCTCAGCGAGGAGAAGAAGCAGGAGGCCGCCCAGGCGCTCGAAGGAACCGCGGCGGGCCCCGGCCTCGGCGGTGTGTCGGAGGACGCCAACCTCGGTCTGCGCGTGGTGGGTTCACTCGCCCGCCGATACGGAATCCGGGTCACCTTCGCCGACTCGCCCTGGCTCGGCACCTCGGTGGTCGTCGTGGTCCCGCACAAGTACTTCAGCCAGCTGCCCGCCGCCGTCACCGAACCGGCCCCGGCCGCCGTGGTGACACCCGAGCCGGTCGAGGCCGAGCCCGAGGCGTCCGCCGAGGAAGCCGTGGACACCACGCCCGGCGGACTGCCCCGGCGCAGGAGCCGGCGGAACGATCCGGCGACACCGTCGGCGCGCCCTGCCTCCGCCGAGCGAACGGAGGAGACCGTGGCCGCCGTACCGCCGGACGCGTCCTTCACCGGCCTCGCCGCCTTCGCCACGGCCGGCCGCGAGAGCGGACCGCCGCACGCGACGACCACGGACCGCGAACCGGCAGCCGTCGGCGAGAACACCGCGGACCGCGAACCGGCAGCACTCGGCGACACCACCGCGGACCGCGAACGGACCGGCTCCGGCGAGACGACTGCCGGGCGCGAGTTCAACGAGCACCGCACTGAAGAGAGCGACTAGTCCACATGACGCAACAGGGAACCGACGTGAGCTGGGCGCTCCGCGACCTGACGGAGAGCATCCAGGAGATCCGCTTCGCCCTCGTGGCATCGAGCGACGGCAAGGCCATCACCTCCTACGGCGCCGAGGACCCCGACGACGTGGACCGCTTCGCGGCCGTCGTGGCGGGCCTCCAGGCGCTCGCCCAGCCGGTGGCCGAGCAGTTCCCCAAGTACGCCGGGCAGCTGCGGCTCGCGATGATCGAGGTGGACGGCGGCCACCTGTTCGTGGTGCGGGCCGGCGTGGAGACGTACCTCGGAGTGCTCGCCAAGGAAGGCCTCGACCAGGGTCTTCTCGGCCATCAGATGAGGGATCTGGCCCGCAGGATGGGTGAGCTCCTCGGCACCACTCCGCGCCTGGAGGAGCACTCTGGATGAGTGCTCCCCGCCGGCCCACGGACCCGTCCGGTCTCGAGCGCTACTACGTCCTCACCGGTGGTCGCAGCGGACCGGGCGGTTCGGCGTCGAGTCTTGACGTGGCGACCCTGATCGTCTCCCGCGCCGCCCCGTCCCCGGGGATGCAGCACGAGCACGAGGAGATCGTCCGGCGCTGCCGCGAGCCGCTGTCGGTCGCCGAACTCGGCGCCCATCTCGGACTGCCCTTCAACATTCTCGCGGTGCTCCTGACCGATCTGCTGGACGCAGGCGGCGTCGAAGCCCGTAATCCGATCCCGGCGTCAGGCGCCGGCAGCGGGCCCGACCTCGCGCTCCTTGAGGAGGTACTCAGTGGACTTCAAAGGCTTTGACCATCCCGACCGGGGGTCGGACGGCGGCACCCGCTCGGTGAAGGTGATGATCGCCGGAGGCTTCGGCACCGGAAAAACCACCATGGTGCGCTCCGTCAGCGACATCAAGCCGCTGACGACCGAGGAGACACTGACCCAGGCCAGCGCGGACGTCGACAACCTGATCGGGGTCGCGGACAAGACGGAGACCACCGTCAGCCTGGACTTCGGCAAGATCGGCATCAACGACGAGCTGGTGCTGTACCTGTTCGGGACGCCGGGCCAGGAGCGGTTCTGGTTCCTGTGGAACGGTCTGTTCAAGGGCGCCCTCGGGGCGGTGGTCCTGGTCGACACCCGACGGCTGGCCTCCAGCTTCCGGGCGATCGAGGAGATGGAGCGGCAGGACGTCCCCTTCGTCATCGCCCTGAACGTCTTCCCCGATTCCAAGGACCACCCGGTCGAGGAGATCCGCGACGCGCTGGACATCTCACCGCACATCCCGGTCGTCGCCTGCGACGCCCGTGACCGGGCATCCAGCCGTGACGTGCTCATCGCGCTGATACGTCACCTCAAGGAACGCTCGGCAGTCGCACTGGAGTCCCGATGAACGACCAGCCCTTAAACGGTCCCGACGCTCCCCGCGGCTGCCCCGTCGCGCACGGCGGAGTGGACGGTGGCGCGTCCGGTGGTGCGGACGACCTCACCCGGCTGTACGGGCCGGACGCGGCGCTGGACCCGCACGGAATCTACGCGCGGCTGCGCAAGGAGCACGGCGCGGTCGCTCCGATACTGCTCGAGGGCGACGTCCCGGCGTGGCTGGTCCTCGGCTACCGGGAGAACCGGCGGGTGCTCGACAACCCCCGCCAGTTCAGCCGGGATTCGCGTATCTGGCGGGACTGGAAGGAAGGACGCGTGGACAACGCGTCCCCGCTGATGCAGATGGTGGGCTGGCGCCCCGACTGCGTGTCCCAGGACGGTGAACCGCACCGCAGACTGCGCGGCGCGGTCACCGACAATCTGCAGGCCATGGCCGGGCGCGGCATCCGCCGCCATGTCACGCACTTCGCGAACAAGCAGATCGACGCGTTCGCGGACGCGGGGAGCGCCGACCTGGTGGTCGCGTACGCCGAGTACCTGCCGATGCTCGTCCTGACCAGGGTCTTCGGACTCGCCGAGGGAGAGGGACGCAGTCTGGCCGTGTCCTGTGCCCATGTGATCAAGGGCGGTGAGGACGCCCTCGTCCACAACGACCGCATCATGCGCATCCTCGCGGAACTCACCGAGCGCAAGCGCGTCGAGCCCGGCTCCGACTTCACCAGCGGGCTCCTCGAACACCACGCCGACCTCGACGACGACGAGATCCTCAACCATCTGCGCCTGGTGCTGATCACCGCGCACACCACCACCAGCAACCTGCTGGCCCGGGTGCTGCAACTGATCCTCACCGACACCTCCCGGCTCGCGGGTCTGGTCAGCGGCCAGCTCAACGTCTCCTCGGTCGTCGAGGACGTCATGTGGAACACCCCGCCACTGGCCGTCCTTCCGGGGCGCTTCGCCACCGCCGATCTCGAACTCGGCGGACTCCACATCAAGGAGGGCGACCTGCTGGTGCTCGGGCTCACCGCGGGCAACCTCGACCCGGAGATCCGGCCCGACGCGGGCGTGTCCCTGTACGGCAATCAGTCGCACCTCGCGTTCAGCGGCGGCCCGCACGAGTGCCCGGGCCAGAACATCGGCCAGGCCATCATCGAAACGGCCGTCGACGTCCTGCTCCACCGGCTGCCGGGCCTGCGCCTGGCCGTGGCGGCCGACGAACTCACCTCGACCGCCTCTACGTGGGAAGCGCGTCTCGACTCGCTCCCGGTCGAGTTCACGGCGCAGACCGCCGGGGTCTGACCGTTCGTGACCGCTGCTGCCCGGCCGGTACGTCCGGCCGGGCAGCAGCCGTTCACGGCGTGAACCGCAGCGTCACACCGCCAGCAGATCGTCCAGTGATCCCTTGCCCGCCAACTCGGCCGTGGCGGCCGGGCCTTCCTTGGCCGCGGCGTAACGCCCCGAGGTCAGCGCCCATTCGTAGTTGCCGTTGATCCAGTGCTGGATCGCCTCCACGCCCATCCGCACCTGGACCCGCTGTTCGGCCGTGAGACCGAGTTCCTCGCACATGCGCGGTACCTGGCCCTCGAGTTCGAGGTACTCGTCGAGGCACTCCGTGGTCATCCGGTACGCCTCCGCGGCGGCCTCCTCCCAGGTGCAGCCGCGCTCCCGGTGCAGTACGGCGATCAGGTTGTGGCCGTCCCCTCGGCGTTTCTCCCGCTCGAAGGAGTGGATGTCGTTCATGAACCCGATGGTGTCGGCGGCCAGATCCCGCATCCGGACCATGAGGGGATGCGCCTGCACCTGTGCCGGCACCTCGAAGCCCCGACTGCGTTCACCCGCGTCGATGCTGTGGTGGATGCCCACCGTGCGGCGCCGGAACTCGGCGTACTCCTCGATGCCGAGCGTGCCCGCCAGGCCCCGGGCCGCCAGGTCGACCTCCTCGGTGTGCGCCACCAGGAACCTCCCCCAGGAGGCCGCGAACCGCGTGCGCCAGGTCAGTGACATGCCGTCCGAGAGGTGGGCCCAGACCTCCGCCCAGGCGACGGTGATCGGGCACTCCACCCGAGGCGGGGTCCCGGCGGGACGGAGCGGAGTGGTTATCAACTCCCGTGCGACCTCGGCTATCCGGTCCGCGCGGTCGGGTTTGCCGGTGTCGAACTGGTCGTCGAAAAGGAAGGCCAGGGAGAACCAGTTCATCAGGACGACCATGTCGTCGGCCGAGGCGTGGGGGTAGGTGCGCGCGGCCGCTTGGGGGAGGTCCCAGGACTGATACTCCTCGAAACCGGCCTGGCTGCGCACCAGGCCCATGTCCCACACCCAGCGCAGGTGGCGCTCCCGGGCGTATTCAAGATGCTCACTGACGGGGGTCTTGAACGGGAGGTCAAACCTGACGTCCTGCGACATTCGCGTCCTCTCTTGAGACATTCACAGGCCCCCGCCCCTGCGTGCGGGCGATCGGAGTTGTCGGCCCGCTGACTCGAACTGCCTTCTATGAGCCGAAAGTTGACGACTCAAGTCCGCTTCGAGACTGCCCAGAGCCTAAACGATCTATGGTGTGACCTCTGTAACGCGTGATGCAGGTGTGGTTGCGATCAACTCGCCCCCTCACAGGTGGAGTCGGTGGAGTCGGGTGTCACGCGTCGGGTGCCGCGTACACGCGCTCGCCTCCCACGTAGGTCAGCGCGACCTTCGTCTCCGCGATCGCCTCCGGCGGCCCGGCGAACGGATCGCGGTCGAGGACGGCCAGATCCGCCAGCGCTCCCACCCGTACGCTCCCGGAATCGTCGAGGTGGTTCGCGTACGCCGATCCCGCGGTGTACGCCGTCAGCGCGGCCGTGAGACCGATGCGCTCGGCGGGCAGGAACACCGGGCCCCGCTCCTCCGGGGCTACGCGGTTCACGGCGACATGGATGCCCTGGAGCGGGTCGGGGCTGCTGACCGGCCAGTCGCTGCCCGCCGCGAGCCTCGCCCCGGACCGCAGGAGCGCCCCGAACGGGTACTGCCAGGCTGCTCGTTCGGGCCCGAGGAAGGGGATGGTCAGCTCGTCCATCTGCGGCTCGTGCGCGGCCCACAGCGGCTGGATGTTGGCCGTGGCGCCGAGTCGGGCGAAACGGGGTACGTCGTCGGGGTGCACGACCTGGAGATGGGCCAGGTGCGGACGCGTGTCGCTCGACCCGTTCGCCTTCCGCGCCGCCTCCACGGCGTCCAGGGCGTCGCGTACGGCCCGGTCGCCCAGCGCGTGGAAATGGCACTGGAAGCCGAGCGCGTCCAACTCGCTCACGTACGCGGGAAGTTGTCCCCGGTCGATGAAGCTGGTGCCCCGATTGGCCGTGGCGCAGCCGCACTTGTCGAGATAGGGGTCGAGCAGCGCGGCCGTGCCGGTCTCGGCGACCCCATCCAGCATGAGTTTCACGCTGGTGGCGCGGAACCGCCCGTGGCTCAACGCCGCTCGTTTCTCGACGAGTTCGGGGATCTGCTCCGCCCCGCGCTCACGGTCCCACCACAGCGCGCCGACGACCCGCGCGGTCAGCGAACCCTCGCGGGCCGCCGTCAGATAGGCCTCGGACGGATCGTCCATCCCGAGGAAGTCGCCGACCAGCGCGTCCTGCCAGGCCGTGATGCCGAGCGCGTGCAGATGCCGCTGGGCGTACAGCAGGGCGGCCAGCCGGTCCGCCGCGGTGGCCGGGGGCGTGAGCCGGCCGACGTACTGCATGGCCCCTTCCTGAAGCATCCCGGTGGGCTCGCCCGACGCGTCCCGCTCGAACCGGCCGTCGGCCGGATCGGGCGTGTCCCGGGTGACATCGGCGAGTTCCAGCGCGCGGCTGTTCACCCAGGCGCCGTGGTGGTCGCGGTTGGGCAGATACACCGGCCGGTCCGGTACGACCGTGTCCAGCAGCTCCTTCGTCGGCGTACCGCCCTCGAAGGCCTCCATGGACCAGCCGCCGCCCGTGATCCACTCCCGGCCGGGATGCGCGTCGGCGTACGCGCGGACGGCGGCGAGGGTGTCCGCGGCCGTCTTCGCCCCGGTCAGGTCGCACTGGGAGAGCTCCAGACCCGCCGGGACCGGGTGGATGTGCGCGTCCTGGAACCCGGGCAGGAGCAACCGTCCGGCGAGGTCGACCACTTCGGTCCTCGGGCCGATCAGCTCGTGCGCCTCGGCGTGTCCGACGGCGGTGATCCGGTCGCCGGTGACGGCGACGGAGGTCGTGGCCGGCCCGTCGGGGGTGAGGACGGGGCCACCGGTGAAGAGGAGGTCAGCGTGCATGTTCCGTTTCCTTGGGTGAGCGGGTGCGGTGTGTCCTGGTCAGCGTGAGGTGGTCGCCAGCAGTTGGGGTGCGTCGGCGTCGGTGCCTCGGCCGGTGCGGAAGTACGGGGACTTGCGCACCCACTTCGCCCACGCGGCGGCCACGAAACCGGAGGCGATCATCAGTGTCGGGGTGAGCAGCAGGAACCAGCCGTTGTCCGCGCTGACTTCGAAGTGGTCGGTGGAGGTGTAGAAGGAGTGGGCGAGGTAGCCGCCGAGCCCGAGCAGCGCCGCGGCACTCAGAGAGGGCAGCACCACCGCCCGGATCCCTTGCCGCCAGTCCTCGCGCAGCAGCCCGCGGAAGCGCACGGCGGCCGCGAGAGCGGTGAGCGCGTACGAGAGGGCGACGACGATCCCGACCGCGTTGACCGTCGCCATGATCATGTCGGCGAGCCGGGGTATCACCAGCGCGAGCGCGGCCACGCCCGTCGCCAGCGCACCGATCAGCAGCGTCCCGGCCGCCGGAGTCCCGTACCGGGAGCTCACCTTGGACCACACGGGCCCGAGCGTACGGTCCCGGCTCATCGCGAACATCCCGCGGGCCGTGGGGATCACCCCGGCCTGGAGCGAGGCGACGGCTGAGAACATCAGGGCCACCAGCGGCAGCGCGGCCAGCGGCTGCGAGGCGAGCCGCTCGCCGAAGAACGCCAGCCCCTCGGCGCCGTGCCCCGCCAACTCCTCTTCCGACAGCACGCGTTGGAAGGCGAGCGAGCCGAGCATGAACAGCCCCAGCATGGTCACCAGCGTGATGATCCCGGCGCGTGACGCGTCCCGGGGATCGCGGACCTCCTCGTTCACCGTGAACGCCGCCTCGAAGCCCCAGTAACAGAACACCGACAGCAGCAGTCCCTGCGCGAGGGCCGTCGCCGAGGGGATCGCGAACGGGTCGAACCAGCTCAGGCTAAAGGGGTGCGGGCCGGTGACGATGCCGTATCCGCAGAAGCCGAGGAGGACGACGTACTCGAAGACGAGCAGCCCGCTCTGCAGCCGCGCGGCGGTCCTGATCCCGGTGACCGCGGTGAACGTGACCGCGACGAGGACCCCGATGCCCACCGCGGTGGTCTGGGCCGTGGAGCCCGGGTCGAGCGCGAGCCCCGCCACCTCGTGCACGCCTGCCTGCCCGGCCAGTTGGAGCATCGCCGAGCCGGTCACGGCCGTGGTGTACGCGAGGAACGCCACCGTGGCCACGATGCTCACCCACCCGACCAGGAAACCGAGCCAGGGATTGAGTGAACGGCCCACCCACACATAGCCGTTGCCCGCGTTCGGCTCGACCCGGTTCAGCCGGGTGTATGCGCCCGCGATCCCGAGGATCGGCAGGAACGCCAGCAGCATGATGGCGGGCAGATGCAGCCCGACGACCCCGGCGGTCACCCCGAGACCGATGCCGATGCTGGTGGTCGCCGCCGTGCTGGACGCGGCGATGGCGACGCCGTCCACGACGCCGAGGGACTTGCGCAGGGTCGGGGGGTCCACACCGTACGGCTTCTCCGTCATGACCTGCTCCGATCGCACCAGGAGGCGGGCCCGATACCGGCCCGGTGACCGGAAATGAAACTGCCCGGGGCCTTAACAGGTCAACGCTGTTGACATAAGGTGCCCCGCAAGCACCCAGGGAGAGACCATGAACGACCGAGTCGTCCCGTCCGCCGCCCGGAGGCGCCGGCGCCCCACCAAGACGGGTGTCGTGCTCTCCGAGGAGCTGATCGTCGAGACGGCGCTGCGGCTGCTCAAGGAGCATGGCGCCGACGCCCTCACGGTCCGCCGGCTCGGCCTCGCCCTGGGCGCCGACCCCAGCGCCCTGTACCGGTACTTCCACGACACCGACGACCTGCTTCTCGCCATCGCCGACGAGCTCATCGGCCGTACGCTGCGCAGCTGGCACCCCACCGGCGACTGGCGCGCCGACCTGCGCGACCTCGGCATGCGGGTGCACTCGGGGTCCCTGGCGCATCCCCAGGCCGCCGTGCTGAGCTCCTACCGCGTCACGGGCCGGATCCACGAGATCCAGGCCGTCGAGACGATCATCGGCGTCCTGCGCGGCGCGGGCTTCCCCGACCCCGAGGCCGTCCGGATCTACCACGCATTCGTCGACCAGGCCCTGGCCTTCGCGGCCCTCGACGCGGCGAGCGTGGCCCTCCCGCGGGCCGCGCGCGAGGCGGAGGCCGGCGTGTGGCGGGCGACGTACGCACGGCTGCCCGCCGACACACACCCGCACATCGCCGCCACGGCCCGCCATCTGGTCGCCGACATGCGGCGCAGCGCCTACCCGGTGGCGCTCGACATGCTGCTGACCGCGGCGGCGGCCCGACTGGGAGAGATCACCGCGGCGGGGAACGCCCGCCCGTCACAATGAGGGCCGCTCAGCCGTCAATCATGTACGACGTCCACCAGGAGGCTGCTCGATGACGAACCCGCCCGCCCGCACCCCGAAGCAACGCAAGCAGGACACGCTCAACCGGCTGGAGCACGACGAGGACACCTGGGTGGCCACGGCCGACGGCGACGGGGGAACGCCGTACTTGGTCCCCCTGTCCTTCCTCTGGGACGGCGAGACCCTGCTGCTTGCCACGCCCGCCGCCAGTCCGACGGGACGCAACCTGCGGGCGACCGGCAAGGCGCGTCTGGGCATCGGCCCGACCCGCGACGTGGTCATGATCGAGGGCACGGTGCGGACGCTGGAACCCGTCGAGCTGCCGGACGGGGTCGGCGACGCCTTCGCCTTCAAGACCGGGTTCGACCCTCGCCAACTCACCACCGCCTACCTCTACTTCAGCGTCACGCCGCAGCGCGTACAGGCCTGGCGCGAGGCCAACGAGATCGCCGGACGCGATCTCATGCGGGACGGCGAATGGCTCGTGGCCGACTGAATTCGCGGGACGGGGTACCCGGGGAGGCGTGGCAGCAGGTGGCCGAGGAGCCGTCGGCGCCCGGTAATCCGTACGGAGGAAGCATGACACTGGTCACGGCAGGCGTTGTGGTGCTGGACTGCGCCGAGCCCGAGAAGCTCGCCGCCTTCTACAAGGAGCTGCTGGAAGCCGAGGAGACCGACACGAACGCGAACCGTGTGGAGATCAGGGGCACCGACGGCATCCGGATGGCGTTCCGCCGGGACGTGTCGGCGACGCCGCCGAGCTGGCCGCGCCCCGAGAACTCCTTCCAGGTGCACCTGGACTTCCACGTGGAGGACCTCGACGAGGCGGAGCGCAGGATCATCGGCCTCGGCGGACGCGCCCTCGAAACGAAGGACCCGTCCGGGCCTTTCGAGGAACGGGGTTACTCGGACCCGGCCGGCCACTCCTTCACGTTGCGCTACGCGGCGGCGACCGCGCCGAAGCAGGACTGACAGCAAGGGTCAGGGGCGCCCCCCCCCGCGGCGCCGGAGCGCGGGGGCCCTGGCAGGGAAAACCCCGCCGCGACGGGGGGACGCGGCGGGGCCTGAGCGTCGGGTGCCCGGTGGACGCGGGGTCATGCGTACTGAATCCCGCGAATTATCGCCCGACCCCTACGGTCAGTCGGTCGGCTCCAGCACGAAGACCGGGATCTCCCGCTCGGTCTTCTTCTGGTAGTCGGCGTACGGGGGATACGCCGCGACCGCGCGCTCCCACCACAGGGCCTTCTCCTCGCCGGTGACCTCACGGGCCGTGAACTCCCGGCGCTCGGCGCCGTCCTGCAGCTCCAGGCGGGGATCGGACTTGACGTTGTGGTACCAGACCGGGTGCTTGGGAGCACCGCCCAGCGAGGCGACCGCCGCGTAGCGTCCCTCGTGCTCGACGCGCATCAGCGGGGTCTTGCGGATCTTGCCGCTCTTGGCGCCGAGGGTGGTGAGAATGATGACGGGCAGCCCCGTTTCCATCAGTGTCGTCCCCTTGGTGCCACCGGAACTCTCGTACAGCTCCACCTGGTCGCGTACCCATTTCGTCGGGCTGGGTTCGTACTCGCCCTCAAGAGGCATGACTTCCGTCCCATCGTCGCGTCGTGCGGGTTCTGTCTCAGCACAGTTCAACAACCGCACCGGCGCAAGTCATCCCCACCGCTGCATGGCGGGTAATCGCCGCCCGGGGCCGACGCCGGGCCGGTCATCCCCAGGTGGCACCCGCCGGCTCCTTGATCGTCGCGTTGGGCCGGTTGAAGAGGTTCGTCGTCGCGATCCACAGGATGAGCGCGGCGAGCTGCTGCGCGTCGTAGTGGTCGGCGACCTCGTCCCACAGCTCGTCGGACACCGCATCGCCCGAACGGTCGCCGAGCCGGGTCATCTCCTCGGCGAGCGCCGGCGCCGCCCGCTCCGCGTCCGAGTAGTACGGCGCCTCACGCCAGGCGGCCACCGCCCACAGGCGCTCATCGCTCAGGCCCGCCTTCCGGCCGCCCCGCCCACCGGCTCTCCCGGCTGGCACACCCCGCCACCTGGTAAGAAGCTGCGGTCATGAGCAATGACATCTCCATCGACAAGGACGCCTGCATCGGCGCCGGGCAGTGCGCACTCGCCGCCCCGAGCGTCTTCACGCAGGACGACGACGGTTTCAGTGAGCTCCTGCCGGGCCGCGAGGCCGGCGCGGGCGACCCGATGCTGCGAGAGGCGGCCCGGGCCTGCCCGGTCGGCGCCATCACGGTTTCCGGCGCCTGACCACGGGCCCTAGTTCTCCCGGTGCTGCGCCTCCACCAGCAGCCGCGCCGCCGCACCCGCCTGCCCGGCCGGGTCCGTGCTCCCCGTGATGCCCGCGGTGACCATGGCGCCCTCGGCGAGCAGGTACAGCTGGTCGGTGAGTGCGGCGGGGAGTCCCGCGTCGGTCACCAGACCGCCCAGGTAGCTCTTGAACGCCTGTTTGTGGGCGTGGACTTGGGCGGTGACGCGCGGCGAGGTGGCACCGAGTTCACCGTAGGAGTTGATCCAGGCGCACCCGCGGAAGCCGGGCTCCACGAACCACACCCCCAGCCAGTCGAACACCGCGAGGACGCGCCGCTCGGGCTCCCGCTGCCGGTCGACGTGCTCTGCCAGCCGCTGCCGCCAGCGGATGTCACGCCGCTCCAAGTACGCCTCCACCAGCTGCTCCTTGGCGGGGAACAGTTGGTAGAGGCGCTTGAGGGAGACCCCCGAAGCGCCGCGGATGTCATCCATGCCGACGGTCTGGATGCCGCGGCCGTAGAACAACTCCTCCGCGGCGTCCAGCGCCTGCTCGCGGGCGAGGTTCAGCGCCTGTTCACGGGCGGGATCCGGTGCCTGGCCGCGGGCGGCTGTGCTGTCCATGTACGGGCCATTCCTTGACGGGAGAACGATCGTTCTCTACGTTAGCAGCCATCGAGGAGAACGATGGTTCTCCCGCTGTCCGAGGAGACTCCATGGCCGACCGCCCGCCCCTCCCGCCGTTCACCCGTGAGACCGCCGCCCAGAAGGTCCAGGCCGCCGAGGACGCCTGGAACACCCGCGATCCGCACAAGGTCTCGCTCGCCTACTCCGAGGACTCCGTCTGGCGCAACCGCGACACCTTCGTGACAGGCCGCGCCGAGATCGTCGAACTCCTGACGGCCAAGTGGGCGGGCGAGCTGGAGTACGCCCTGCGCAAGGACCTCTGGGCCTTCGACGGCAACCGCATCGCCGTCCGGTTCCAGTACGAGTGCCGCGACGCCGAAGGCCAGTGGTGGCGCAGCTACGGCAATGAGCTGTGGGAGTTCGACGAGCACGGCCTGATGACCCGGCGCGAGGCGAGCATCAACGACGTACGGATCGAGGAGAAGGAACGCCGGATCCTAGGCCCGCGCCCCGAGGCCGAACGTGGGGACACCTTCCCGGTTCACTAGGGTCTTCCGGGTGAGCGAACACGCCGGAAAACCCTTCCTCTACGTCGTCGTCTGCGCGGCGGGCATCGCGGTGGAGGTCCCCCTACTGATCACCGCGGCACAGGAGCGGGACTGGGAGGTCGGCGTCATCGCGACCCCGCAGGGCCTCGGCTTCATCGACGCGACGGCCCTCGAAGAGCAGACCGGCCGCCCGATCCGGTCCGCCTGGCGGTCTCCCGGCGACCCGCGCCCCTTCCCGGCCCCCGACGCGGTGGCCGTGGCACCCGCCACCTTCAACACCGTCAACAAGTGGGCTGCCGGAATCTCCGACACCCTCGCACTCGGAACTCTCTGCGAAGCGTACGGACTTGGTGTCCCGATCGCCGTACTGCCCTGTGTGAGCGAGGCATTGGCGGCCCACCCCGCCTACCGGGCGAGTGTCGACCGGCTGGGCGGGATGGGGGTCCGGTTCGGGGAGCCGTACTCCGGAGAACCTCAACAGGACGGCGGGCGGCCGGAGTTCCGCTGGGAGCGGGTCCTTGACCTGCTCACTCCTGGCAGGTGACGGTGGGGCCGACGAGCATGCCCCCGGTGAACACGGCCTGGCCCTGCGGCATCCAGTAACCCGCTTTGGAGACGACGGTGGAGCAGGTGTCCTTCACCGACACGCGGACGACGACGGTGGAGGGCCGGCCCGGCTGGAGATCGGTGAGCGCGCAGTCCAGCGCGTGGCCGCTTCTCGTCGTCGACGGGTAGCTGCCGGTCAGCGGATTCACGCAACGGGCGTCGGACGTGGTCAGCTCCACGCCGGACGATTCCTCGCCGATGATTCCGAGTCGTGCGCTGCCGTCCCCGCGGTCGCTGTCGCGCGCGACCGTGTACGTCAGGGTGGTCACGGTGTTCGGGCGCACCACGCTCCGGTCGACCTCGATGCGGTGCGTGGGCGGTGCCTTCGGGTCGGTCAGGATCAGCGTGGCGTGGACCTCTCCGCGCAGATCGACACCGGCGGGCGACGAGGTCACGTGCACGCTGCCGCTGACCTCGTAGGTGCCGGGGCCGGGGTACTCCTTGCCGCTGGGGAGCGGGCCCGTCCCCACGGTCTGCCCGTCCCGCCGTACGGTCCAGGTGCCCGAGGTGAGGCAGGCGTACCGCACGGACCCGCGCCGCCCGCAATGGGCCGGAGCCGACACGGACATGTTCGGACCGCCGGTGCCCACGCACAGACTGACCGACGCGCGCTGCCCGCCCTCGCCCTTGAGGGTCCCCGCGTGCGCGCAGAGCGTTGCCGGAGTGGGCGCCGGGACAGGTGCCGGGGCGGTCGCCGAGGGAGCCTCGGACCTGAGCACGGCTTCCGCGGGCGGCGGCCCCCAGGCGGCCCACCCGAAGGCGGCGGCCAGCACCGCCACCACGCCGAGTGTCCTGGACGTCCTACGAGGCATGGAGCGTGTGAGCACCGGTTCCTCCTGCACGGCCGCGACCGGCCCGGTGCCGGTCATGCGCTGTTGACGATGCGCGACGGGCCGACCGCCGTGAGGCTCCCACGCCGGACCGTCACCTGAGGGCACGAACCTCTCGGGGCTTCGGTCCCTGGCCTACGGCCTGCGGAAGATCGTGATGGAGTGACCGACCTCGTCGACCGGTGTGCTGCCCTCGATCAGCGCGGCCAGCCGTCCCTCGGCCGTGGCGATCGAGGAGTCCGACACGACGAGCAGACCGTGCACGTCGTCCGGCGGCACCTCGCGCGGGTCGGCCGCCTCGATGCCGTAGTACGAGGGCACCCCCGCGCCCTTGTAGACGAGCCAGACCCGCTCGTGCGGGTAACGCTCGTCCAGACGGTCGGCCAGGCGGCCCAGATCCTGGCCCCAGTCCACGTTCGAGTCGTGCAGCCGCAGATGGGTCTTCGACGGTCCGCCGAACGCCTCGTTCGAGTAAGGCAGGTAGTACGGGTAGGTGCGCAGCGAGCTGACGGCCACGAAAAGCACCAGGGCCGCCGTGACGACGTACGCCCATCGCTGCCGGACCGCGACGACCGCCGCCACCGCCACCGCGAGGAACATCGGAACGAAGAGGGCGTAGCGGACGCCGAGGTCGCGGGAGCCGCCCATCGCCACGGCCAGCAGCAGCGCCGGCGGGATCAGCACGTACGGGGCCGCGGGCCGCAGCCGGCGAACGGCGAGCATCGCCACCGCACCGGCCGACCAGAGCGCCAGCATGCCGAGCGGTGTCTTCACCAGCAGCGCGGTCGGCAAGTAGTACCAGAGCGCACCGTGATAGTGACGGCCGAACAGGAAGCCGCCCCACTCCTGGTACTCGTAGTTGAACTGGATGCGCATGCCGTCCCGGAACGGCTGCGGGAAGGGCAGCCAGTCGACGAGGAGCCCGCGCGTTCCACGGATGACCGGCAGGTCCCCGGGAGCCGTCCAGCGCAGCTGCGGATCGACGACGAGGTACGTGGCCCACACCACGGCCAGGGCCACAAGCGCCACACCGGACGCCGCAGCCACGCCTCGACGCACCTTCGCGGCCGTGCCGAGGCCAGGCACCCGCCAGACGGACACGACAGCCAGGATCAGCAGCAACGGAACGGCGGCCAGCACGCTCATCTTCGTGGCGATCGCCGCGCCGAGCGCCGCCCCGGCGAGCGGGAGATACAGCAGTGGACGCCGACGCGCCCGCCACAGCAGCCACACCGACGTCAGGAGAAATCCGCAGGCCGGCACGTCGAGGGTGGCGAGCGAACCGTGCGTGATGATGTCGGGCGAGAGGGCGTACAGGGCGAGTGCCACCAACCCGCCCGCACGGCCCACGAGTTCACGGGCGAACGACAGGACGACCAGACCGAACAGCAGCGTCAGCACGATCACCGGCAACCGTGCCCACAGCATCAGCCGCCAGGGGTCGTTGCCCGACTCGTACAGCAGACGCTTTCCCAGGGCCGTCTGATCACCCTTGAAGTCGGCGTCCAGGTGCGGGTGGGCGAACACCAGCCCGCTACCGATGATCAGTTTGCCCAGCGGCGGATGTTCCGGGTTGTAACGCAGGTTGTGCTGCTGGACGTAGACCACCGCCGTGCCCACGTACACGGGTTCGTCGATGGTCGGCGTCTGCCGCACGGCCGTCGTGACCATCGCGAACGCCATCTGGGCCAGCAGTGCGACCGCAGCGAGCACGAACAGCCACCGCCGGGGCACGTGGAAACGTCTCGGCGGCCTCCCGCTGTTCTCCGACAGGTGTTCCTCCTGCCTGCCCATGGGGAATGTCAGCATGCCTGTTGGTACGTCCGCTCCGTACGCGCCCACTCATCGAGGGCGGCTTTCTTTGCGCGTCAGTCGGCCCGCCGGCTGGTCGTCGTCATCCAGCAGGAACCACGACCGGGAAGCCGAGTATGCACCGTCACATGACATTCGGGGTCGCGCATGGCGTGCCGTTGGAGCGGAGCGAGGCGGTACCAGGCGTCAGCGGGTCTTGCGGACGTACTCCTCGTCTCCGGGCGTCGACACCATCACATCCCGGCGCACGATGCTCAGCCGGTCACCGAACCCCGAACGGGCCTTGCGCAGACCGCTGTCGGTGTACTCGATCACGACCACCCGGTCGTCGAAGGCTTTCGCGTACGCCCCGCACTCGTCGTACTCGCCACACTCTTCCGCCACCGCGAAGTCGAGCCCGGTCCTGGCCCTGAGTCCCGCCAACTCCACGGTGTTCTTCTGTGCGATGGCGAGATCGCGCGTATGCGCGTGGGCCGAGAGCAGGGTGATGAACGCGGTGGCGTCGTCGGCGGTCAGCAGGTCTTGGGAGCGGGTGTAGCTGTCGTAGTTGTCCGGCTCGACCGCGTCGAAGCCCTTGTCGGCGCAGCCGTCGATCCACTGGTCGACCCGCGCGGCAACGCGCTTGCGCTTGGCCGGTGTGCGGATGTCGAGCAGCACCTCGTCCCAGTCGCCGTCGACGACGAGCTCGCCCTGCGCGTCGCGCAGCAGCAGGTCGGCGGGCCACTGCTTCTCCTCGCCCGGCTGGACCTGGAAAGCGTTGACGTAGCAGATGTTGTAGAGGCCGGGCGCCGGGGACTCGGAGCGGTCGCGGCTGACGATCCGCACACCGGACGGCGGGGGATAGGCGCCGCCGATCTGGTAGTCGAACCCCGCGTGCAGCGGCGGGAGTTCGATGGCTGTCGAGGTGGCCGACCCGGTCGAGGAGACGGTCGGGGTCGGGGTGGGAGTTGTCGGCCTCGGGGTCGAAGTCGTCCCCGACGGTCGCGGCGCGGCATCCGCGCCCTCGCCTTCGTCCTCGTCGGAACCGCAGCCCACGAGCATCGACAGGGCCGCCAGGACAGCGACCGTCCCCAGACCACCGACGCGGGCAACACGCTTGACGGACATGTCCGCTCCAGCAATCGCGAGTACGGCCCCGCCTCGGACGCTCCCGCGATCCTGGCGACTTGGGCCGGACTTGAACCATGTCCGCTACCGGCTGGGCGTACCTCTGCGTGCCGGGTCTCAGCACGGCACGAAAAGATCCAAGCGTGCAGGCACCGCCCACGTCAAGGTGGACCGCTGTCGAGCGGGGGCGCCGGTCGCGTCAGTGCGGAGCCGGCGCCGCGAACTCCGTACCGCAGGGTCCCGCGCCCTCGCTCTCGGGCAGGGCGACGGGTGCCCCGCTCATCGTCAGCGTCCGGTAGAAACCGCCGATCCGCTCGGTGGAGCGGCCGACATAGTGGCCGATGAAGGAACGGCGGAAGCGGTCGGTGCTGCGGTTGGGCCCGGAGCCGTGCACCAGGCTGCCGTTGAAGAACAGCACGTCGCCCGGCGCCATGTCGACGGGGACGGAGGCAAGACCGGGCGGCGGGGGCACGTAGTCGCGTACGAAGGAAAGCTCCGCGTCCGCCTCCTCCGGGCAGAACAGGTCCATGCGGTGCGTGCCCGGTACGACCTCCAGGCCGCCGTTCTCGCGGTCGATCACATCGCAGGCGATCCAGGCGGCCACACAGGTGCCCGGCTCGACCCGCAGATAGAAGTTGTCCTGGTGCAGCGCCTGACCGCGGGAACCGGGCGGCTTGAAGTAGAACATGCTCTGCGCGGCGAGGACTTCCTCGCCCAGCAGCGTTTCCATGATGTCCCGCAGGCGCGGGTCGAGCAGGCGGCGCAGGGAGAGCGCGTTGATGCGGTGCGGGTGCAGGACCCGGGGATAGGCGTGCAGCGGATCGGCCGGACCGTCGGCCTCGGTGGCACGGGGTTCGAAGTGTCCCGGCACCGGGCCTGCGGCGTGCAGCGCCGTGAATTCCGCGCACAGCGCCTCGATTTCGGCGCCGGTGAACAACCCGGGCACCACCGCGAAGCCGTCGCTCTCGAACCGGTCGTGCAGCGCGCTCATGCCCGTGACTGTCATCCGGCCGTCCCTTCTCGCCTGTGTCAAAGATGCCCTACGCCGGGTCGCCCTGCCTTGCGACGAGGTCTGCCGGAAGCCTTAGGGCGCGACGCCAGGCAGGGTCGTGACGTCCGGTGCCGTTTCCGGCCAGACCAGCAGCACAGGGCAGGGGACGTGGTCGACGACGAAACGGCCCGCCGGTCCCAGGCTGTGCGGGCCGAGGCGGGAGCGGTCGCCGTCCCGGGCCAGCACGAGCAGGTCGGCACCCTCGGCGGCGGCGACCACCTCCCGCTCGGCGCGCCCGGTGCGCTCGAGCCGTGTGCAGGGGCGGGCCAGCCGCTCGGCCGCCGCGTCGAGGAGCCGCTCCGCCGAGGAGGCGCCGAGGTCCTCGAGACGGTCGCCGGGGTCGTGCTCGGAGTGGGCGCGGCCGAGCAGTCCGGCGAAGGCGCCGTGTGCAAGGCCGGGGACGCCGGGCTCGTCGACGTACAGCAGGACCACATCCGTCGCGTGGGGTGCGTGACGGTGTACGGCGTCCACGCACGCGGGCCAGGTCCCCTCGACGAGCCAGACGATCACCCGCATGTGTTTCAGCCTCCGATGACTTGGAGTGAGAGCCACAGGGCCAGTACGGCCGGGATCAGTGCGGCCGGCACGGCGATCAGGCCCAGCCGGGTGAACTCCTTGAGGTCGACCCCGTGTTCGTGTTGGTGCACGATACGCCGCCACAGCAGGGTCGCCAGGGAGCCCGCGTAGGTCAGATTGGGGCCGATGTTGACCCCGAGCAGGACGGCAAGGACCGCGCCGGAGCCGGATCCGGCTGCCAGCGGGATCAGTACGAGGACCGCGGGCAGGTTGTTGATCAGGTTGGCCAGCACGGCCGCGAGCGCCGCGATGCCGAGCAGCGCGAGCAGGCCGCTGCCGTCCGGGAGCAGCCGCCCGAGGGCGTCGGCGAGACCGTTGTCGACCACCGCCCGTACGACGATGCCCAGCGCGAGCACGAACGCCAGGAAGGCCGGCGCGGCGGCGCGCACCACGGTGAGCGGGGTGGCCCGCCGGCGGACGAGGGCGCGGGCGGCGAGTACGAGCGCCCCGGCCGCGGCCGACCACGCCGGATCGATGCCGAACGCGGAGGCGACGACGAACCCCGCAAGCGTGCAGCCCACGGTGACCAGCGCGAAGAGCGGCATGGCGGGCGGCTCGTCGACGTCCGGCGTCGGCAGGGCCGCCGCGCCCAGGTCGCGGGCGAAGAAGCGCCGGAAGACCACGTACTCGGCGCCGATCGCGACCAGCCAGGGGAGGACCATCAGCGCGGCGAAGCGGGTGAAGCTCAGACCGCTGGCGCTGAACGCCAGCAGATTGGTGAGGTTGGAGACCGGCAGGAGCAGCGAGGCGGTGTTGGAGAGGTGGGTGCAGGCGTACACGTGGGGCTTGGGGCGGGCGCCCATCCGTGCCGCGGTGGCGAACACGACGGGCGTGAGCAGCACGATGGTGGCGTCCAGGCTGAGCACCGCGGTGATCGCCGAGGCGAGCCCGAAGACCGCGGTCAGCAGACGGCCGGGGCGGTCCGCCGCCCAGTGCGCCATCCACGCTCCACAGGCCCGGAAGAGCCCTTCGTCGTCGCAGAACCGGGCCAGCACCAGCACTGCCGCCAGGAAGCCGATCACCGGTCCCAGATGCGAGGCCTCCGCGACCACGTGGTCCCAGGAGATCGCGCCGGTGACGATGACCAGGGCGGCCGCGGGAACCGCCACGACCGCCTCGGGCCAGCCGAAGGGCCGGATCACGGCGCAGCCGAGCACCACGACGAGCAGGGCGACGGAGAGGGTTTCGGCGAGCGGGGCGTTCAGGGTTCGGTCCTCCGGGACACGGTCGTGGTGCCCGTTCATCAAATCAGGCCCGTGGACGACCGTACGACCGGGGACTTCCTCCGAGGCACGAGGCCGCCAGCGGACATTCCCCGACTTCGTCAGTCCTCGACCAGCGTCAGCTCCGCCCAGATGGTCTTCCCGTCGGCCGTGTGGCGGCTGCCCCAGCGTTGCGTCAACTGGGCGACGAGCAGCAGTCCTCGCCCGCCCTCGTCGAAGATCTTGGCCCGGCGCAGATGCGGTGCGGTGTGGCTGCTGTCGGAGACCTCGCAGATCAGGGTGGTGGCGTCGTGGATGAGGCGCAGCCGGATGGGTGGTTCGCCGTACCGGATGGCGTTGGTGACCAGTTCGCTCACCACGAGCTCGGTCGTGAACGTCGCCTCGCTCAGGCTCCAGTCGTCCAGCTGAGCGACCACCTGCTTGCGGATCGCCGCGACGAGGGCGGGGTCGGCGGGAATGTCCCAGGTCGCCACCTGAGAGGCGGGAAGCCCGTGGGTACGGGCGAGCAGCAGGGCCACGTCGTCCGGGGCGCCGCCCACCGGGAGCAGCGACCGGAGGATGGCGTGGCACGCCCCCTCCAGGGAGTCCGAGGAGGCTTCCAGCGCTTCGCACAGCAGCCGATGGCCGGCGCCGATGTCCCGGTCGCGGCTCTCGATCAGGCCGTCGGTGAACAGCGCGAGCACCGTGCCCTCGGGGAGCGCGAGTTCGACGGACTCGAAGGGCAGTCTGCCCAGGCCGAGCGGCGGCCCGGCGGGGAGGTCGATCTCCTGGGCCGGGCCGCCCGGTGGGAGCATGACGGGCGGTGGGTGGCCCGCCCGGGCCAGGGCGCAGCGCCGCGAGACCGGGTCGTACACCGCGTACAGGCAGGTGGCGCCGACCTCGCCGGTGGTGCCCTCCGCTCCGGCCTCCGCGGAGAGCCGTACGACGAGGTCGTCGAGATGGGTGAGCAGTTCGTCCGGGGCCAGGTCGATGTCGGCGAGGGTGCGGACGGCGGTGCGCAGCCGCCCCATGGTCGCCGAGGCCTGGATGCCGTGGCCGACCACGTCGCCGACGACCATGGCGACCCGCATCCCGGACAGCGGGATCACGTCGAACCAGTCGCCGCCCACCCCGGCCCGTGCCGCGGGAAGGTAGCGCGAGGCGGCGTCCACCGCGGCCGTCCGGGCCAGTGACTGGGGGAGCAGACTGCGCTGGAGGGCCAGCGCGGTCTCGCGCTCGCGGGAGAAGCGGCGGGCGTTGTCGATGCAGACCGCGGCCCTCGCGGTGACCTCCTCGACGAGCAGCACGTCGTCCGCGGTGAACGGGTCGGGCCGCCGGTAGCGGGTGAGGACGGCCACCCCGAGGGTCTGGCCGCGTGCCCGGATCGGTACCGACATCGTGGTGTGGATGCCGAACTGCTCGACGCGCTCGGCGCGCGCCGTGTCCACGGACAGCCACTGCTTCAACGAGGCGGCGGCGTCCGGTGCCACGATCGTCCGCCCCGCGGTCAGGGAACCCGCGTGCGGTGAGACGGCGGGGTAGACCTGGACGTCTCCGGGCTTCAGGACCGCCTCGGGGGAGCCCGGGTGCACCGACTGCTGGGCGGCGCGGCGCAGGGTGATCGGAGCGGTGGGGGGCTCGAGGCGGTGCTCGCCCGCGTGCTCCGGGGGATCCAGCAGATCGACGCTGACGAAGTCGGCGAGCGCGGGCACACAGACGTCGGCGAGTTCCTGGGCCGTTCGTGTGACGTCGAGGGTGCTGCCGATGCGGACGCTCGCCTCATTGACGAGCTGGAGGCGCTCGCGGGCCTTGTGCTGCTCGGAGAAGTCGTGTGCGGCCATGCACACGCCCCGCACCCGGCCCTCGGGGTCGATCAGCGGCGCGATCCGCGCCAGCCAGGCGTGCGCGCGGCTCTCGCCACCCGTGCGCAGGAACGTCTCCACATCGCGACCCGTACCGGAGTCGAACACCTGGTGCAGGTGCTCCTCCAGCTCCTCGCTCTCCGGTTTGCCGCCGATCTCGGAGAGCCTGAGGCCCAGGATGCGGTCCTCGGGCAGACCGACCACGTCGGCCATGGCGCGGTTGACCCCGTACAGCCGCAGGCGTTCGTCGTATACCGCGGTGGGGCATGGGGCCTGCGCCAGCACGGCGGTCGTCAGGGGGTCGTCCAGCGGACGGCGCGGGCTGGCCTCCAGCGGGGTGACCACGAGCCAGTCGCCGGGCTCGTCCTGCCGCGGCGGCCGGTGATGGGCCAGCACCCACACGGACACGGTGGAGCCGTCGCGGTGCCGCAGATCGAGGGTGCCGTACCAGCGCTCACCACGACGGACTCGCGACTCGGCCGGAAAGGTCGCGCCCGCGGCCAGCAGAGCGGCGGCGGGCCTGCCCTCGACGTCCTGCGGGGCATGGCCCAGCAGACGGCGGGCCCCCTCGTTCCAGTGGACCAGGGTGCCGTTCTCGTCGATGACCGCCCGTGCTGTGGCGGCCTCGTCGAAGGGGTGGACCGGGCTCATAGTCGCCACTCCATTGCGCACACTCACAGTGAACAAGCGCGTCACTCCTGTACCAGCGTAGTGCGTGGACGGCCACAGCACTCGGGGCACAGGTCTCCGCACCCGGGGGCACGTTCTGTCGATCGCACCGCCTGTCCGGCCACGCCGGTTTCGGGCCGATCGTGACGCGCGGGACGGAAGTGAGTGCCGGACCCTTGACGGCTGCACGTGTCACCCCGTCAGAATCTGTTTATTCACGATCAGTTGTGATGACTTATGGGCCCTGATGAGGGAGAGCCGCCATGACGGTCACTCGAAGATCGGTATTGATCGCAGGAACCGCCTTACCGGCGGCCGGAGCGCTCGTGGGCGCCGCCGACGCCTGGGCCGTGTCCCCCGGGCACACCCCGGGCAGACACACGGTCGCCTTGCGCGACGGCTGGCGCTTCGCGCTGGTCGACCCGGGCGGTGTCACCGACCCCACCGGCGCGTACGAGGGGGCCGCGGACCCCGGCTACGACGACTCGGCGTGGCGTGAGGTGGCCGTGCCGCACGACTGGAGCATCGAACTCACCCCGACCACCGAACACGGCACCAGCAGCGGAACCGGCTTCCTCCCCGGCGGCCTCGGCTGGTACCGCACCACCTTCACGCTGCCGCCGGCGCTCGCGGGCAAGCGGATCTCCGTGGAGTTCGACGGTGTCTACATGGACTCGTACGTGTACTGCAACGGCACGGAGGTCGGCCGACACCCCTACGGATACACGGGGTTCGCCTTCGACCTCACCGAGCTGCTGCACACGGACGGCACCACCGACAACGTCATCGCGGTCAGGGTCAGGAACCAACTCCCCAGCAGCCGCTGGTACTCGGGCAGCGGCATCTACCGCGAAGCCCGCCTGGTCGTCACGGAGCCGGTGCACGTCGAGCGCTGGGGCACCTACGTCACGACCGAGGAGCTGAGCGAGGTGCGGGCGGTCGTCCGCGCGCAGGCTACCGTCGTCAACGCGTCCGGCACCGAGAGCCGGGTCACCGTCCGGTCCAGAGTCGTCGGCCCCGACGGGCGCACCGTGAGCCGAGCCGATTCCACGGTCACGGTGGGAGCGGTCCCACAGGTGGAACCCCACGAACTCACCGTGCCCCGCCCGCGGTTGTGGTCCTTCGACACCCCGCACCTCTACGCCCTGGTGACAGAACTGAGCGTCGGCGGGGAAACGGTCGACACCTACCGCACGACCTTCGGCATCCGCCAGGCCGTCATCGACCCCGACAACGGCCTCTCGCTGAACGGTGATTACGTCAAACTCCGCGGCGTCAACCTCCATCACGACCTCGGCGCGCTCGGCGCCGCCGTCGGCTCGGACGCCGTGGAACGCCAGCTGGCCATCATGAAGACCATGGGCGTCAACGCCCTGCGCACCTCCCACAACCCGCCCTCGCCGCAGGTCATCGCCGCCTGCGAGCGGCTCGGCATCGTCATGATGGTCGAGGCCTTCGACTGCTGGCGGCGCGGCAAGAACACCTACGACTACGGCCGGTTCTTCGACCAGTACGCCGACACGGACATTGCCGAGATGGTCGGCGCGGCCCGCAACTCGCCCGCCGTCATCATGTGGTCCATCGGCAACGAGATCCCCGACTCGACCTCGACGGCGGGTCTCGCCATGGCCGACCGGCTGATCGCCGGCGTGAAGAGGCTCGACACCAGCCGCCCGATCGTCATCGGCTCGGACAAGTACCGCTCGTTGCCCGCCGTCGGCTCCCCGGCCGACCTGATGCTCGCCAAGATCGACGGACTCGGCCTCAACTACAACACGGCCAAGTCGGTCGACGCCCTGCACGCCCGCTATCCGAAACTGTTCCTGTTCGAGTCGGAGTCCTCGTCCGAGACATCCACGCGCGGCACCTACCAGGAGCCCGAACATCTCAACACCGGCGAGAACCACACCCCGGGCAAGCGCGCGACCTCCTCGTACGACAACAACCTCGCCTCCTGGACGATGAGCGGCGAGTACGGGCTGAAGAAGGACCGTGACCGCAAGTGGTTCGTGGGCGAGTTCCTGTGGTCGGGCATCGACTACCTCGGGGAACCCACGCCGTACGACGTGTTCCCCGTGAAGGCGTCCTTCTTCGGCGCCGTCGACACCGCCGGGTTCCCCAAAGACACGTACCACCTCTTCAAGAGCCAGTGGACGGGCGAACCGATGGTCCATCTGCTCCCCATGAGCTGGAACCACGAGGAGGGCGACACGGTCGAGGTCTGGGCGTACGCGAACGTCGACACCGTGGAGCTCTTCCTCAATGGAACATCGCTCGGCACAAGGAGCTTCGACACCAAGAAGACCACCGACGGCCGCCCCTACCTGGAGACCACGGAGGCCACCGGCGACGACAAGACGGTCACCGGCGGCCCCTGGCCCGGCAGTTACACCAGCCCGAACGGCAGCGCGGGCAAGATCCACCTCAGCTGGAAGGTGCCGTACGCGCCAGGCGAACTGAAGGCGGTGGCGTGCAGCGACGGCCGTACGGTCGCCACCGACGTCCTGCGCACGGCCGGGGCACCACACGCGATACGCCTCACCGCGGACCGCAAGTCACTGACGGCGGACGGGCGTTCACTCGCCTTCGTGACGGCCGAGGTGGTCGACTCCCGAGGCGTGGTCGTGCCCGACGCCGAGAACCTGATCGCGTTCGTGGTGGACGGCGGCTCGCTGGCCGGACTCGACAACGGAAGGGAGGAGAGTGCCGAGCGCTACCAGGCCAGCACCCGAACAGCCTTCCACGGCAAGGCACTTGCCATCGTGCGAGCGGGCACGAAGGCCGGGCCCGTGAAGGTGACGGCACGCTCGGACGGGCTGCGCACGGGGACCGTCTCCCTGCGCGCCACCCCCGCGCACTCCAGGGCGACCACCCCTGCCGCCGCCTTCGAGCCCGACCCGGGTCCGGGCGCCCCGAACCACCCCTTCGCGGACGCCAGTTACTCGGGCCGTCCCGACACGCTGCCCGCCGCGATGCTCGACGGCGACGCGGCCACCGGCTGGTCCAACGCCTTCTACAAGTCGGCGACGGCCCTGCTGCCCGCGTTCAGCGGAGCCCGCCCCGAGGACTGGGTGTCGGTGACCTGGGCCCGTTCCCGCACCGTCGACCGCGTGGAGGTCTCGTTCACCGTCGACGCGACACACACCCTGCCCGCGTCGGTCGAGGTGGAGGTCTGGGACGGTGAGCGATATGTGCCGGTCAAGGGAGCGGCGGTGGACTGGGCGACCGCGTCCGACGCGGCGACGGTGATCACCTTCGATGCGGTACGGGGCTCACGGCTCCGGCTCGTCATGACGAGCCGCCATCCGGGCGAGGCACACGGGCACCACCGCGTGAGCCGACTGGAGGTGCCCGCGGGCTGAGCGCCCAGAGTCGTGGGTGGCTGAGCGCCATGGTTGTCGTCGGCTGAGCGCCACGGGGCGCGGACGGTCGGCCGGCCACGGGGTGTGTCCGGCTGGCCACCACGGGGTGTGGGTGCCTGGCGGCACGGGGTGTGGCCGGTCGGCCACCACGGAGTGTGGGTCGCTGACCGACGCGGCTGATGGGGGGCCGACTGGCACGGCTGACGGGTGGCTGATCGGCGCGGCGCTGCTGGCCCTCCTCATCGCCGACCTCACGGGCATGAGCAAGGCGGAAACAGAACGCATCTGGCTGTTCCCGGCGCGGCTGGTGGCCGGCACGGCCGATGAGTGGCGGGCCGGGCTGCCACTCAGCCGCCCAACGCCCGGTCCAGATCCGCGATCAGCTCGTCGCAGTCCTCCAGGCCGATGGACAGCCGTAGCAGCGAGTCGTCCACGCCGACCGCGGTTCCGGCCGTGGTGCAGTGGGTCATCCGGGCCGGGTGTTCGATCAGTGATTCCACGCTGCCCAGCGACACGGCGAGCGTGAACACCTCGGTGCGTTCGCACACGAGGCCCGCCGCGTCCGCGTCCCCGTTCACCACCAGCGACACCACACCGCCGAACCCGTGCCGCATCTGTTTGGCGGCCAGCGCGTGGTCGGGATGGGAGGCGAGGCCCGGGTAGTGCACCTCGCGCACCGCGGGGTGGCCCTGGAGGAACTCGGCGATCCGCTGGGCGCTCTCGCAGATCTGCCGCATCCGTACCGGGAGCGTCTTGACACCGCGCTGTACCAGCCAGGCCTCCTGCGGCGCCGCCATCGTGCCGAGCATCCCGACATGACGGGTGATCACCTCACCGAGCTCCGGGTCCGCGCACACGACCGCGCCGCCCGTGATGTCGGAGTGTCCGCCCAGATACTTGGTGGTGGAGTGCACGACCACATCGGCGCCGAGGGCCAGCGGCCGCTGGAGATACGGCGACGCGAAGGTGCTGTCGACCACGAGCAGCGCCCCTGCGTCATGGGCCAGTGCGGCGACGGCGGCGATGTCGGTGATCTTGAGCAGCGGGTTCGACGGTGTCTCGGCCCAGACCAGCGCGGTGGCACCGGGACGCAGCGCGGCGGCGACGGCGTCCGGGTCGCCCATGTCGACGGCCGTGTGCTCAAGGCCCCATCGCCGGTAGACGTCCGAGACCAGGTCCCAGGTGCCGCCGTACACGTTGTCCGGGATCACGATGTGCGCCCCGGACCGGCCGAGGGCCTGGAGCACCGTCGTGCTCGCCGCCATGCCGGAGGCCACGGCCACCGCCGATGCCCCACCCTCCAGGGAGGCCAGGCATTCCTGCAGGGCGTCACGCGTGGGATTGGCGATCCGCGAGTAGTCCCAGCCGTCGTCGACGGGCCGGGCGTGCGGTCGTACGAAGGTGGAGGCGAGGTAGACCGGAGTGGTCACCGAGCCGTTGTGCCGGGCCGGGTCGTGTCCGGCGTGCACGGCGCGGGTCGCGAAAGAGCGCTCGGAGGTCATGGTGCGGAGGTCTCCTCATCGTCGGTGGTTCTGGGGGACCTGCGGCGGCGCGGGAGAGGCCGGCAGCGGCCCGGCGGCGGCGATCAGCCGACGGGCCCGGCCGAACAACTTGGGCTGGTTCATGGCCAGTACGGCCGTCGGCACACCGCACCGGCGGAAGACCGCCAGAAAGCTGCGCGACGCGAAGCTGCCGTCCGTGATCTCGACCTGGTCGTCGGGCTCGGCGTGTCCGGCGAACTGGATCCGCACGCCGAACTGGTCGGACCAGAAGTAGGGAGCGGAGGTGTACGCCGCCGTGCTTCCCGGACCGTCGAGCAGCCGCGCGGCCGCGACGGCCGGCTGTTCCAGGGCGGCGGTCCAGTGCTGGGCACGGTGATGACGGCCCAGCCAGGGGTGGAAGGGGCGGGCACAGTCGCCGACGGCCACGACACCGGGCAGGGCGGTGCCGCACCCCGCGTCGCACACCACGCCGTCGTCGAGCACGAGCCCGCTCCCCGCCAGCCAGTCCACCGCGGGACGGGAACCGATCGCGACCAGGACCACGTCGGCGGGCAGCTGCCGTCCGTCGGCCAGCCACACCCCGGTCACCCGGTCACGGCCCGCCAGACCGGTCACCTCCGCGCCTGTGATCAGGCGGATCCCGTGCTCGGCGTGGAGCGCGGCACTGACCTCGTTCCCGACCCGGCCGAGGATCCGGGTGAGCGGCGCTGGCCCGCGCTCGACGACGGTGACATCGAGTCCGAGGGATGCCGCGCTGGACGCGGCTTCGGCACCGATCAGCCCGGCGCCCACGACCACCAGCCGTGCCCCCGGCCGCAGTTCGGCCCGCAGCGCCTCTGCGTCGGCGAGAGTGCGCAGCACATGAACGCCCGCCAGCCGCGCCGTGCCGGGCAGCGACAGGGCGCTGCCGCCGGTGGCCACGACCACGCCGTCGCACACCACCCGTGTTCCGTCGTCCAGGTGCACGGCACGCCCGGCCGCGTCCAGCAGGACCGCGCGCCGGCCGAGCCGCCAGTCCAGGTCCAGCGCGGCGTCGGAGTCCGCCGTCAGGGTGAGGTCGCCGGCCTGCGCGCGGCCCAGGAGGAAGTCCTTCGACAGCGGCGGCCGGTCGTACGGCGGGACGTCCTCCGCGCCGACGATCACCAGCCGCCCGTCGTACCCCCGGGCCCGCAGCGCGCGGGCGGCGGACAGCCCGGCCAGGGACGCGCCGACCACCGCGACACTCCTCATCCGTCACTCCCGTACGACACCGTCCCGGCGTCCACGTGGACGACACCGTCGCGCACCTCGACCGCGTACACCCGCACGGGACCCGTGGCGGGCGGTCCGGTGGGGCGGCCGGTACGCAGGTCGAAGCTCGCCGAGTGCAGCGGGCATTCGACGAGGCAGCCCTCCAGCCAGCCGTCCGAGAGGTACGCCTCCTGATGGGTGCAGCGGTCGTCGACGGCGTACAGCTCCCCGTCGGCGTTGAACACCGCGATGCGCCGGTGCGCGGTCTTCACCACGGCCACCTCGCCGGGCGGGAGTTCGTCCAGCCGGCACACCTCGATCACGACCGCTCCCCCTGGCCGGCGGGGTCCACGCCCATGGCCTCGTGGTACCAGCGGTAGTACCAGCGGCCGATGATCTCCTGCTCGGTGGGCACCAGGACCCCGCCGTTGCGGTAGGCGCGGGACTTCATGTTCGGCTGGCACCACTCGGACGCGGCGAAGTCCTGCTGGTTGACGCGGTGGAACAGCTCGACGCTGTCCGCGATGTCGTACGGCGCGTCCTGCCCGACCGTCTCCGGCGGGAACAGCCACTCGCACACCACGCGGGTTGTCTCGGGCGAGAGCATCTCGAAGCGGTGGACGATGACGTGGTCGGGGAGCAGCGAGATGAAGCAGTTGGGCCGCATCACCATCCCGTAGTACTTGCGGTCGTCGTGCTCCTCCAGGCCCCCGATACGCGGGAGTTCGGCGGTCCCGCTGACCGAGAAGGACGTCTTGCCCTCGGCGAAGAGATACCCGTCGGTGTCGTACGTCGCGTCAGCGCCCCCGGTGAGGTTGCGGAACTGGGGGAGTGTCTCGACGAGTTCGGGGTGGATGGTGCCGCAGTGATAGCACTCCTGGAAGTTCTCCTGGATGATCTTCCAGTTGGCGGCGACCTCGTAGTCGACGCGCTTGCCCAGCACCAGATCAGCGAGCCCGTATCGGGCGAACTTGTCCCGGTCGCCGCCGAGCCGGTAGTCGAGCTGCGGCCAGATCTGCTCCTCGAAGGGCTCGGGTTCGGCGGCCAGGCTCACCCAGACCAGGCCGTGCCATTCGGCGAGGTGCACCGGGTGCAGGCTGTAGTCGGCCTTGTCGATGGAGTCCATGGACTGCCAGTTGGGGGCCGTGATCAGACGGCCGTCCAGCTGGTAGGCCCACGCGTGGTACGGGCAGCGGATCGCCTTGCCCACGTCTCCCGAGTCGGTCAGGCACAGTTGGGCGCCGCGGTGCCGGCACACGTTCAGGAAGGCCCGCAGCTTCTGGTCCCGGCCGCGCACCACGAGCACGGTCTCGTCGCCGAGCGCGGTGCGCACGAACCGGCCGGGCGTGGGCACGTCCTCGGCCCGGCACACGTACATCCACTGCTTCTCGAAGATGTTCCGCTTCTCCAGTTCGAAGACCGCGGGGTCGGTGTAGTAGTGACCGGGCAGCGTCGGCAGGAACACCGAGGCGGGGGCGGTGGTCATCGGCGTACTCCTCTCAAGGGCCGGGGGACCGGGTGCAGTGAGGTCAGTTGAGAAGGCCCTCGGAGTCGAGCCAGTCCTGGGCCGCCTCCTCGGGGGTCAGGCCGTCCACGTCGACGTCCGCGTTGAGTTTCTGCAGGGTCGCGTCAGTGAGCTTCGCGGTGACCGGCGCCATGATCTCGGCGATCTCCGGGTACTTGTCCGCGATGGACTCGGGCAGCGTCAGCGAGGCGTTGTAGACCGGGAAGAAGTGCTTGTCGTCCTCCAGCACCTTGAGCTTGAGCGACTCGATGCGGCCGTCGGTGGTGAACACCTCGCCGAAGGTGCAGGTCTCGCCCTCGCCGGTCTCGTTGTAGATGACGCCGGTGTCGAGCATCTTGATGTTGTCGTCGGGCACGTCGATGCTGTACGTCTTCTTCACGCCCGGCCAGCCGTCGTCGCGGGTGGAGAACTCGCTCTCCAGACAGAAGGTCGCCTTGGACGGGTCGGACTCGGCGAGGGCCGCGATGTCGGAGAGCTTGGTGAGACCCAGTTCCTGCGCCGTGTCCTCGCGCAGGGCGAGGGCGTAGGTGTTGTTGAGGGGCGCGGGCTCCAGCCACACGATCTTGTTCTTCTTCAGGTCCTCGTCGCGTACGTCCTCGTACTGCTTGGTCGCGTCCGCGATCGGGGTGGTGTGTTCGAGGTAGCTGATCCAGCCGGTGCCCGTGTACTCCCAGTACAGGTCGATGTCACCGCTGGTGAGGGCCTGGCGGGTGGTGACCGAGCCCTTGATGTTGGTCTTGTCCTCGACCTCGGCGCCGTGCGCCTGGAGCACCTTCATGGTGATCTGGCCGAGCACGATGTTCTCGGTGAAGTCCTTGGAGCCGACGGTGAGGGTGGCGCCGTCGAGTTCGTCGCCGGCGCTGCCGGTGGCGGCCTGGGTGTCGCCGCCGCAACCGGAGGCGAGCAGCACGGTCGCGGCGGCCGAGGCGAGCAGGGCGGAGGTTCTGGCAGGGCGGGGCAGAGACATGGACATGGCGTGACTCCGTGCTGGTGAGGTGACAGACGGGAATGGTCGGACAGGCCCTACAGCCCTCTGGGCTTGAGGAGGCTCTCGGCGAGGCTGCCGAGCCAGTCGAGGAGGAAGGCGACGGCGCAGGCCAGCACGCTGCCGGTGACGAGGACCGGCATCCGCTGCAGTTTGATGCCGTTGACGATCATGTCGCCGAGACCGCCCGCGTTGACGAAGGTGGCGATGGTCGCCGTACCGACCGCGAAGACCAGGGCCGTGCGCAGCCCGGCGAGGATCACCGGCACGGCGAGCTTCAACTCGACGAGCAGCAGCACCTGCAGGGGCCGCATGCCCATGCCCCGTGCGGTCTCCACGAGGGAGCGGTCGACCTGCTCGATGCCGGTGATCGTGTTGCGCAGCACCGGGAGCACCGCGGAGGCGACCAGGCCGATGACCGCCGTACGGAAGCCCACGTCGAGCTGGATGGTGAGCAGGACGAGCAGTCCGATCGCGGGGACTGCCTGTCCAGCGTTGGCGATGACCAGTACCAGCGGCGTCGCCCGGCGCAGCAGCGGCCGGGTGACGAGGATGCCGGCCGGCACGGCGATGACGACGACGAGCAGCGCGGCGGTGAAGCTGAGCCGCAGATGCTCGGTGACCCGCTCCACGATGTACGTGCGGTTCAGCGTCCGCTTCTCGATGGAGTCCAACTCCTGTGCCGAGACCCAGAGATAGAGCACCCCGAGCACCAGGGCGAGGGCGGCGGGGGTACCGAGGTGGCGGAGGGCGGCCGGTCGGCGGAGTACCGGGACCTTGACGGGGGAGAGCGATTCAACCGACACGGGTCTCCTCCTGCGCCGACAGAGCCCGGCATACGTCCGGGAATGCCAGCGTCCCCGCGACCGCGCCCGCCTCGTCCACGACGGTGACCGGGTCGCCGCCCCGCTGGAGGATCAGATCCATCACGTCTCGCAGGGAGGCCGAACCGTTCACGGTGGGCAGTGAGTTGGGTGCCTCCGGCGCCGGGCCCAGCTTCACGTCGGCCACGGTCGCCAGGGCCAGTTGCTTCAGATACGGGGCGGCGCCGATGAAACTGCGTACGTAGTCGTCGGCCGGGGCGGCCAACAGCCGCGCCGGGGTGTCGTACTGGACGATCCGCGAGCGGTCAGCGAGGACGGCGATCCGGTCGCCGAGCTTCAGCGCCTCCTCGAAGTCATGGGTGACGAAGACGACCGTCTTGCCCAACTCCCGCTGAAGACGGCGGAATTCGACCTGCAGTCGCTCCCGGGTGATCGGGTCGGTGGCGCCGAACGGCTCGTCCATCAGCAGGACCGGGGGATCGGCGGCCAGGGCGCGGGCGACACCGACGCGCTGCTGCTGGCCTCCGGAGAGTTGCCGGGGATACCGGGCGCGGAAGGCGGCCGGGTCGAGCCCGGTCATCTCCAGCAGCTCGTCGACCCGCGCGCTCACCTTGGCCCTGCTCCAGCCGAGGAGCTTCGGCACGAGCCCGATGTTCTGCGCGATCGTCATGTGCGGGAAGAGACCGATCTGCTGGACCACGTAACCGATGTGGCGGCGCAGCTCGTTGGGGTCGAGGCCCAGCACGTTCTGGCCGTCGATGCTGACCGTGCCCGAGGACGGTTCGATCAGCCGGTTGATGATCTTCATGGTGGTGGTCTTGCCGCAGCCGGACGGCCCGACGAACATCGTCGTCTGCCCGGCCGGTATCTCCATCGTGACCCGGTCGACGGCGGGTTCGCGCTGTCCCGGATAGACCTTGGTGAGCTCGTCGAGGCGGATGCTCAGGCCGCGACCCGTGCGCGCGGTGTCAAACATGGAGCCCCCTCGGGGTGGTCAGGCGGCGCAGCAGTACGTAGAAGAGGTCGAAGGCGAGTGCGACCAGGACGACGCCGACGGTTCCGGCGATCGCTTCGTTGAGCGCGTTCGCGGACCCGAGCCGGGACAGGCCGTCGAAGATCGGCAGGCCGAGCCCGGGACCGGCCACGTACGCGGCCATCGCCGCGATGGCCACCACCATCTGGGTGGCGACGCGGATTCCGGTGAGGATGTACGGCCAGGCGAGCGGGAGTTGGACGATCGCGAGCACCCTGGCCGGGCCGAGGCCCATCCCGCGGGCCGCCTCGACGACGGCCGGGTCGACCTCGCCCAGGCCGACGATGGTGTTGCGCAGGATCGGCAGCAGCGAATAGAGGGTGAGCGCGGTCAGCGAGGGCGCCCAGCCGAGGCCGAGCAGTGGGATCAGCAGGCCGAGCAGCGCGAAGGAGGGAAGGGTGAGCAGCCCGCCGGCGGTCGCGGTGGCGGCCGCGGCGAGCCGAGGCCGGTTCCAGGCGAGCAGGCCGGTGCCGACGGAGACAGCCGTGGCGATCAGGACCGCGAGCGCCACCAGCAGGGCGTGCTGGCCCGCCTGGTCGAGGAGCAGGTCGCCGCGGCGCTGCAGATACTCACCGAAGGTCATGACCCGCCCTCCGGATTCCGCGCGGCCTCGGCGAACCGGAAGTCGCTCGGGTGGTCGGGGTCCGTGATCGCCGGGCGGTCGACGGTGAAGGCCTCGATGGGCCAGTCCGTGGAGCCCTTGGTCGCCAGGTCGGCGAGGATGTGGCCGATCAGCCCCGCGAACTTGGCGGCGTGCCCCGCCCCCACGAAGACCGAGATGTTGGGGTGCCCCGGCACGGTGTCCAGGACGAAATTCCGGTCGGCCGGGAGGTCGTAGACGCAGGTCTTGCTGAGCAGTTCGGGGCCGACGGCGCCCGGCAGGTACTCGGCCAGGAACTCCGCGACCTCCTCGGTCTGCTCGGGATTCGGTTCGTACGAGCGGGTCTCCTGGGTGACGAAACGGCCCGACATGTCACGGGCCGCCTTCACCGCGGCCTCGCCGTACACCGGGAAACCGTAGAAGGTCCGGTCGTGACCGTGGAAGATCCAGATGGGGAAGCGGTCCGGTGCGAAGGGGCGCAGGTCAGGGGCCGCGAAGTAGGTGACCTGTTCCTGGGTGAGGGTGAGCGGGATGTCCAGGTCGAGACCGGCCAGCGCGGTCCCGGTCCAGGAACCGGCGCACACGGTCAGCGTGCCGCCCTCGTACACCGCGTCGTCGGTGTGCACCTCGACATGGCCGGGATGCGGAACGATCTTCCGCACCGGAGAGTTCTCCACGAAGGTCACGCCGAGCGCGAGCGCCCGTGAGACATGCGCGGCGTTCGCCCGGCGGATGTCGAGGATCCCGGACTCCGCCTGGAACAGGCCGAGTACGTCGTCGCCGATCCGCCACTGCGGCCAGCGCTCGCGCAGAGTGCCCGCGTCCAGGACCTGGTAGCGGTGGCCCTGCTGGGCCAGGGCTCGCGCGTAACTGCCCAGCTCCGCCTCGCCCGCGCTGCCCGCCGGGGCCAGATGCAGACCGCCGGTGATGTGCAGCAGCGGAAGTCCGGTCTCCTTCTCCAGTTCCCGCCAGTGGTCGTAGGAGTCGCGGGTCAGGGCGGTGTAGTCGGTCGAGTGGTACGAGTGCCGGATGATCCGTGAGTGGTCCTCGGAGGCACCGCGATCGTGCCCGAGCCCGAACTGCTCGACGGCGAGGACGTCACCGCCGCTCTGCCTGCCGAGCCAGTAGGCGGCGGCGCTGCCGATGCCCCCGACGCCGAGCACGATGTGCGCGTACCTCTTCTTCATCCGGCATCCTCCCGCTGTGGTGGGCGTGCTGCTGGTGTTCGGAAGAGTCGCAGCAGCGCCCGAGCGGGGTCATCCGGCACGACGTCGGACGTTCAGGGCCTCGCTTTCGACATATGTAGGAAGGGTGGTCCGCCGAGGGAGGGACCCGGGAAGCGCCGCTCCGTGCAGGCGGCGCAGTCCGAGCACCAGGTGCAGCAGCAGCCGGTCGCGGCCGTCGCGCAGACTCAGCCCGGAGATCTGCTCGGCCCGGCCGAGCCGGTAGTAGAGCGTGGTGCGGTGCACGCACAGTTCCCGTGCGGTGCGCTGCACATCGCCCGCGCAGTCGAGATACGTCTCCAGGGTCGGCACGAGGACCGCCGCGGAGGGATCCGCGAACAGGGTGAGCACACCCTGCGGGATCAGCGTGTCGTCCCAGACCGGCGGCGCGAGCTGGGCGAGCAGGGCGTGGGCACCGAGCCCCGACCAGAGGGCGACGGTTCCGGTGCCCGCGGCGGACAGCGCGATGTCCGCCTGGCGTTTCGCCGTGGGCAGCCCCGCCAGTGCGGGCACGGGGCCGCCGGCCCCGACGCGCCGACATCCGGCGAGCGCGGGTTCCGCGGTGAGCTCGGCGAGCAGCGCGTGGGCGGCCCGGTCGAGTTCCGCGTCCGGATCGGCCGGGCGCAGCGCGAGGATCACGGTCGCACGCCGGGGCCGGCACGCGGCGAGCACGGACGCGCCGGGCCACCCCCGGCAGAACCGCTCCACGGCCGCCGCGAAGGCGGGCCCCGCGTCCTCGCCCTCGGCGCCGCCGCCACGGCCGGCCAGCAGCACCGCCACCGGCCCGTCGACATCGAACAGCCCCCGGTCGAGGACCTCTTCGCGCGCCGCACGACGCGTCGCGGCATCCTGGCTCAGCAACTGCTCGACCAACTGCCGCCGTACGCCGTGCTCGTGGCCGGCGGCGAGCCACCGCCCGTACATGAGCGAGCCGAGCGTCTCCGCCGTACGGGTAGCGTCGGCGATCTGGACGTCGGGCAGATCGCCGTACCGGTCGGTGATCCAGACGAAGCCGAGGAGCAGTCCACGGCAGCGGATGGGAACGTACAGCCGCTGCCACAGCTCGAGGTCCGGGTTCTCCGGGATGTGACCTGGGCCCGTGGACCGTTTGATCCTGTCGAAGCACACGTCCTCGGGCCGCGTCCTGCGGTGCAGCAGCGACCAGATGCGGGCGGGATCGGCGTCCCCGAAGTCCTCGCTCACCGCGACCAAGCGCAGTTCCTGGTCGTCCACGACCACGGCACGCCCCAGGCGCGTGGCGAGTGCGTCCACCAGTGTCTGAATCTGCTCAACACTCATGCCCCACTGTGGCCGCGCGGTGTTACGGCGGTCTACGGGGGAGTGTTACGGGCTTACGGAGTCGTACCCTCCGCAAGCCCGTCCTCAGCGGCGCTCAGTACCTCGGTCGCCCGGTCGTTCGGCGAGCCGCTCGAGGGCAAGGCGCCCTGCCGTGCCGAATGGGCCTCGGGTACCGCAGTACATGCCCCGTGACCTGGTGGTATTTACGGGTAAGTACCCGCGCGGTACCGTGAGGACATGCCAGCTCTCAACGTGGAGTTCAGTGACCGCGAGCTAGAGGATCTGCGGCAGATCGCCAAGGAGCGCGGTACGTCGATGAAGGCCCTGGTGCGGGAGGCCGCCGCGGCGGACATCGTGCGGCACCGGGCGCTGCAGGAAGGCGCGGAGGTGTTCCGCCGGTTCTTCGCGGCGCACGCGGCCGAGTTCGCCGCCGCCTTCCCCGAGGACGAACCACCCGGCGACGGCGAAGGGCGGGCCGCCTGACCCATGGCCCCCGTCATCCACATCGACGTGCCCTGGCTGCTCCAGCGCCACGAAGAGGTAATGCCCGACCAGCCCACGGTCAACGACTTCTCGGCGCTCGTCGCCGCCGTGGCCCGCCACCGCGTCGACCCGCCCCGGCTCGGCGTCGACTCCGACCCGGCCTGGCGCGCCGCCGCGCTCCTGCACACCCTGGCCCTGCTGAAGCCCCTGCCGACCGCCAACGCCCGCTTCGCCTGCTCGGCGGCGGTCGCGTACATGTTCGTCAGCGGTGTCGGTATCGACCCGCCGTACGGCGCCCTCGTCGACCTCGCCCGCGATCTGATCGACGGCAAGACGGACGTCTATGGGGCAGCGGACCGATTGAGGTCCTGGCAGATCTGAGACGGTGCTGCGAGAGCGGATCTGACACGGTGCAGCGAGAGGGGAGGGTGGCACGCTGGTCGTATGCGCCTGATCATGAGACCTGCCGCCCGGGACTGGAGCTGTCCGCCCGCCCCCGACGAGGTGCGCGCCTTCCACGCCGCCCTGCCCGGCTACGCGCCCACTCCGCTCACTGAACTGCCTCTCCTCGCTGCCGAGTTGGGTGTCGCCCGGGTCTTCGTCAAGGACGAGTCGTCCCGCCTGGGCCTGCCCGCGTTCAAAGCGCTGGGCGCGTCCTGGGCGATCCACCGCATCCTCGCCACGGCCGACGGCCCGCTCACGCTGGTCACCGCCACCGACGGCAACCACGGCCGGGCCGTGGCCCGGACGGCCCGACTGCTCGGGCAGCGCGCCCACGTCCTCGTGCCGAAGGGCGTGCGCCAGGGTGCCGTGGACGCCATCGCCGGCGAAGGGGCGCGGGTGACGCGGGTCGACGGCCCGTACGACGAGGCGGTACGCCGGGCCGCGGCGGTCGCGGACGAGCCAGGCAGCGTCCTGGTGCAGGACACCGCGTTGCCCGGCTATGAGGACATCCCTGCCTGGATCGTGGCGGGCTACTCCACGCTGTTCGCCGAGATCGACTCCCAACTGGCCGCGGCGGGAGCCGAATCGCCCGATCTCGTGGCCGTCCCGGTCGGTGTGGGCTCTCTCGCGCAGGCGGCCGTCACGCACTACCGCAGCCGCCCCGCCCCCGGACCGGTCCTGCTGTCCGTGGAACCCGAAGCGGCGGCCTGCGTGCTGGCGAGCCTCACCCAGGGCCGGCCGGTCAGCGTGACCACCGGTGACACGATCATGGCGGGGCTCAACTGCGGTACCCCCTCGGGCCTTGCGTGGCCCTTCCTCCGTGACGGCCTGGACGCGGCTGTCGCCGTCACCGACGCCGACAGCGCTCGTGCCGTCCGCGACCTCGCCGTCCTCGGCGTCTTCAGCGGCCCCTGCGGCGCCGCGTCTCTGGCGGGTATCCGGGTGGCCGCCGGCCAGGGCCTCACGCTCGACCCCGCCTCGGTCGTCGTCCTGCTCAGCACCGAAGGGCCGGTCGAGAACTGACCGCGGGGGCGTCGGGCGACCCGCCCTCGGGGCCGCCGACCGAGGGCGGGTGGATCGGGGTCGGCGGCCGTTTCGCGCGGGAGAGCCGCCGTCCCGCGCGGGGCCTCCGAGGAGGGGCCGGTTCCAGTGGACTACTTGGTTCCGCGCGCCGGGAGCGTGCGCGGGCCACCGGCGCGAGCGCGCGGTTCACACGGGGCGCATGAAATTTCGAAAGCCGGTGCGAGTCGCGAGAGTTGCGGGCCAGGTCCGACTTACTTTCAGTGGTGCGGAAGTTACTCAAGTGTCTTGTTGGTCATGAGCATTTCGTGCGAGGGTGACCTTCCTGCGCCGGGTCAATGGCGGGTTCGAATCGCTGTTCGCTATTCCGGGCTGTTGAGAGCTCAAAGGGCTCAAGACCGACGGTCGTCGTACGGCGTTCGCTCCGGCCCTTATCCCGGCGCTCCGTCAAAAGGTATGCACCAATCGGGAGCTCCCTTTTCGGCGGTGAAGAACTTCTGTGTGCCGCCTTGCACCTTGGAAGGAACCCGCTCTGTGCACACCCCCCACCCCCCTCGTCCCCCTTATCCTCCCGGCGGTGCTCCCGGCGAATCCGACGAGAGCCTCGCTGCCCAGCTGAGAGGCCGGCCGGAGAGCGAGACCGCCCATCCGGTCGCCCTGCTGATGGCCCGGCACTGGCAGCCCGCGTACGACTACTCGGTCATCTGCCTCGCTTCCTCGGCGAACATCGCCTCCATGGTGACCGCGACCTCCTTCCACCAGGTGCTCGACCGCCTGATGCGCGGCGAGACCGGTGTCGCCCTGCGGCCCCGGCTTCTCGTGACCGTGCGGGACACCGTCAAGGCGTGGTCCGCGGAGGACCGGATATCCGGTGTGCTGCCGGACTTGAGGAAACCCGCCGGGGGTCGCGGTATGCGGGCGGCCAAGTCCATGACGGCCGAAAACCGGAAGCTGGCCGAGCGCTCTTTCCACGCTCTGCCCCCTCTCGCCCAGTCCCTGTTGTGGCACACCGAGGTCGAAGCCGAGCACATATCCGTACCAGCCGGTCTGTCGGGCATGGATACCGACACCGCGTCGGCCGCTCTGGAGCAAGCCCGCGAGCAATTCCGGCAGGGCTGCGTACACGCCCACCGGGAACTCGCGCCGAGCAAGGAATGCGGTTTCTACAACCGGTTGCTGGACGTCCCCATTCGCCGCGGTGGCGCCTTGCTGCCCGATGTCCAACAGCATCTGATGGAGTGCCGCTACTGCCGCTACTGCCGCTTCGCCGCCGAGCAACTCAGCCATTTCGAGGGCGGGTTGGGCCTTCTGCTCGCCGAATCGGTACTCGGCTGGGGCGCCCGGCGCTATCTCGACTCCCGCCCCGGGCGTGCCCAGCAAGGCGTACGGCCCCGCGGCGGATCCCCGTTCGGCGGCAGGCGCCAGGGCGGCGGCGTCCTCCCGGGAAGCGGACTTCCGGGAAGCGGAGGACGCCATCGCCTGCTGTCCCAGATCCCCACCCCGCGCCGCCTGCCCGAACCGGCACAGCGGCACGCGAAGGCCCTGATCACCGGAGCGGGCGTGGTCTCGGCCGCCCTGCTCGTGACCGCCCTCGCCACCAGTCTGTGGTCGGACGACGACAGCGGCGCCGACCCCGCCGCCACCACCGGCGCGAGCAGCAGCCGCACGGTGGCACCCGTGCCCGGCTCCCAGGATCCGCCCGCCGTGTCCGCACCCCCCACCTCGGCGGGACTCCCCACCACCATCGAGCAGACGCGGCTGCGCAACTTCGCCGCCGACCTGTGCCTCGACATCCGGGGCGGCGAGGCGAAGGCCGGCGCCGAGACCGTACTGGCGGTGTGCTCCTCAGCGTGGACCCAGCAGTGGTCGTACGGGGACGACGGCCTGCTGCGCAGCGTCGCCGACCCCGAACTGTGCCTGGACTCCCGCGCCGACGACGGGTTCGTGCTGCTGGAGCGCTGCGCCGCCGAAGACGCGGCGCGCGGGGCCGATGTGCGCTACGACCTGACCGTGCGGGGCGAGTTGCTGCCCCGATGGAGCGAGCGGCTCGCCGTCGCGCCCAGTTCCACGGACCCCGGCGCCGATATCGTTGTCAAGGTTCGCGACGGCTCCGACGCGCAGCGGTGGCGCACCGACGCCGCCTCGGCGGCCCCCGAGTCGCTGTCGGTCTCGGGCACGAGCAGCCCCTCACCAGGGCCCGCGAGCCCCCCGCCGCCCGCCGACGACAGCACACCTGCGCCGCCGGGCGAGCAGCCTCCGGGCGAACAGCCGACGCCCGTACCGGTCGCACCGGAGGCGACCGAGTCGGAGCCCTACCAGGAACGCCGATCCGTCAACGTCAGCGACGACGCGAGCCCGGAGCCCGTGCTGCCGCTGATCGCGGAACTCACCGCGGTGGTCAAGGGAGTTGGCCTGTAGGGGTTACGAGAGGAGCGGTCGCGGGACGAGGGATCACGAGACGACGTCCCGCGGCGGCTTGCCGTCCATGAATTCGGTGGCGTTCCGAACGGCCGCCCGCGCGATCCGGACGACCGTCTCGCGCGTGACGCCCGCGACATGCGGGGAGAGCACCACGTTCGGGGCCTTGAGCAACCGCAGGGCCGAGGTGGGCGGTTCGGGGTCGAAGACGTCGATGCCCGCTCCGGCCAGGGCACCCGCCTCCAGCGCGTCCGCCAGGGCGTCCTGGTCGATCAGGGCGCCCCGCGCGGTGTTGACGACGAACGCGGTGGGCCTGAGGAGCGCGAGCCGCCCCGCGTCGAGGAGGTGCCGCGTCTCGCCGGTGAGCGGCATGTGCAGCGTGATGTAGTCCGACGTACGCAGCAGTTCGTCGAGCTCGACATGGCGGGCGCCGCCGAGCCGGGCCTCCTCCTCCGGGCCGATCGACCGCCGGCCCGCGTACACGATGCTCATGTCGAACGCGGTTGCGCGGCGGGCGACTTCCTTGCCGATGTGCCCGAGTCCGATGATGCCGAGCGTCTTGCCGGACAGCTCGGTGAGGGACCGCTGAAGCCTCGGCAGCGCCCAGTCGGCGTCGACGAGCGCGGTGTGCGCCGGGACCAACTGCTTGGCGAGGGCGAGCATCAGTGCGAAGGTCTGCTCGGCCACGTTCTGCTTCTCCGCGCCGCTGGAACCGATGTTGCAGACGGACACGCCGTTGGCGCGCGCGGCCTCCAGGTCGATGTAGTCGAAGCCGTGGCTTGCGCACTGGATCAGCTCCAAGTCCGGTGCCGCGGCGATGTGTTCGGCGGTCACCGGGCCGAGTGCCGTGACGACGACGTGGGCTTCCCGCAGCGCGACCGGGTCCTCGTCGGTGGCTTCGACCACGGTGACACGGGCCCCCTCGGGGAACAGAGTGGCGAGCGCCGCGCCCGCCCTGCGGCCTCCGACATGCGGTGGGCCGACGGCGAGCACGTTCTTCGTCTCGGTCATGCGATGTCCTCGATCAGGTCATCGGGACCGATGCTGGAGGGGCGGGCGTGCCCGGACAGGGCCAGCGTGAGGTCGAATTCGGCGAGCAGACAGCGGATGACGTGCTCGACGCCCGCCTGGCCGTCGAGCCCGAGCCCGTAGGCGTACGGACGCCCGACGAGGACGCCCTGCGCGCCGAGGGCGAGTGCCTTGAAGATGTCGTCGCCCGTGCGGATCCCGCTGTCGAAGAGAACGGTCAGCCGGTCGCCCGCCGCCTCCACCACACGCGGCAGCGCGTCCGCCGCGGCGACGGAACCGGCCACCTGGCGGCCGCCGTGGTTGGAGACGACCACGCCGTCCATTCCGGCGCTGGCCGCACGACGGGCGTCGTCCGGGTGCAGGACCCCCTTGAGGACGATCGGGCCCTCCCAGTTCTCCCGCAGGAACTCCAGGTCCGGCCACGTCTTGCCCGGGTCCGCGAACATGCCCACGAAGTGCATGACCGCCGCGTTCGGGTCCTCGTGCACCGGCTTGGCCAGGCCCGCCTGGAACGCCGGGTCGGTGAAGTAGTTGGCGATGCCCACACCGTGCAGGAACGGCAGATACGCCTGGTCGAGGTCGCGCGGACGCCAGGCAAGGAGGGGCGTGTCGAGAGTGACGAACAGCGCGGTGAACCCGGCCGCCTTCGCCCGGTTCAGGAAGCTGAGGGTGACCTCGCGGTCCTTCGCCCAGTACAGCTGGAACCAGCGCTCCGCGTCGCCCATAGCCTCCGCGACCTGCTCCATGGGCGTGCTGGACGCCGAGGACAGGATGTACGGCACGCCCTGGGCCGCGGCGGCCCGCGCGGCGGCGGACTCCGCGTCCGGGTGCATGATCGACAGCACGCCGACGGGCGCGAGTGCGAGTGGAGCGGGCAGTTGGCGCCCCAACACCTCTACGGACAGGTCGCGTTCATGCACATCGCGCAGCATGCGCGGCACGATTCGCCGCCGTTCCAGCGCCTCCCGGTTGGCCCGGGCGGTGCTTCCGTTGCCCGCGCTGCCCGCCACATAGCCGACAGGACCGGGCCCGAGCCGCTGTTCGGTGAGCTCTTCCAGCCGCGTCAGATCGGTGGGCAGCCGGGGTACGGCCCCCGTCATCCCGTTGAGATAGATCTCGTACTGGAAGTCGGCCCAGTGCTTCGCCATCCGTACGTCCTGCCTCTCGTCCCTGAGATCGCGCTGTACGGGGTTGATCCTGGCGACTGTGACAAGGTCCGTCCACTGGGCTGCGCCGCCACCAGCTCTGTTCCGGAGGTGGCGAGTCGGCAGTCCGGGGACCGGGAACGGGCCCTCAGATGCGGCGGATCCGTGCCGTGGCCCTGACGGGAGCCCCGTCGGCCCCCGCCAGCCGCAAGGGGAAGAGGAAGACCTCGATCGAGTACCCCGCGGTCTGCGCGCCGGCCACGAGGTCGAGACCGGTCAGGTTCTCGGCGATCACCCCTCCCGCGCCGCACAGGACCCGGTGCGAGAGAAGGTCCGTGCTGCCGATGGGGTCCACGCTCAGCGCGTCCACTCCGACCGTGCGGACGCCCGCGTTGACGAGGTCCTGCGACGCTTCCGGCGTGAGCCAGGGGTGTGCGAAGTACTGGTTCGTGCCCCAGTACGCCGACCAGCCGGTGGCGAGCAGCAGGATCGCGCCCGGTTGGAGGTGGAGGAGGCTCAGCGCGGGCGCGAGCAGGCCGGGAGTGATCGGCGTCCCGGGCGGGAGACCCCGGACGTCCGCAAGGACCGCCGGTCCCGCGAAGCGTTCCAGGGGCAGCAGGTCGAGCGTGGGCCAGGCCGAGTTCACGTGGTAGGGCGCGTCCACATGCGTCCCGGACTGCGAACCCATGTGCAGCCGCAGGACGTTGACCCCGTCCGTCGCGACCCGCAGCGCCCTTTCCACATCTACCTGCGGGTCGCCGGGATACACGGGCATCCCGGCGACCAGGGGGACGGACAGATCGAGCCAGGACTCCATCAATTCCCCTCCAGGACTTGCTCAGTTGCCCTCGACGGCGAGCGCCGGCGCCGGGTCTTCGGCCTTCGCGCCCGGTCCGGTGATCGCCGCTACCGGAACATCGACCGTACGCGCCAACCGTGCACCCTCCGGCCCGTACACGGCCCGGGGTTCGGGAAAGAGCCGCAGTAGTGAAAGGAAGAGGACGGCGGCGACGGCCAGCGAAAGCGGCAGGCCGATGTCGATTCCGTTCGCCAGATCGCCCAGCGGCCCGACGAACTGCCCGGGGATGTTGGTGAACAGGACGCCGATCACCGCGGCCACCCACCAGGCGGTCATGCCCCGCCAGTTCCAGCCGTGCGAGAACCAGTAACGGCCGCCGCGCTGACGGCGGTTGAAGACCTGGAGAGCGTCCGGGTCGTACCAGCCGCGCCGGGTGTAGAAGCCCAGGATCATCACGACCATCCAGGGCGTGGTGCACGTGATGATCATCGTGGCGAAGGTCGAGATGGACTGCACCAGGTCGAACCCAAAACGCCCGACGAAGATGAACGCGATCGACAGCACACCGACAAGCACGGTCGCTTGGACCCGCGACAGACGGGGGAACACGGACGAGAAGTCGAGCCCGGTTCCGTACAACGACGTCGTGCCCGTCGACATGCCGCCGATCAGCGCGAGCAGACACACCGGCAGGAAGAACCAGCTCGGCGAGATGGCAAGCAGCCCGCCCACGAAGTCGGGGGCCGCCGGATCGACATACTCCGGGGCCTTCGTCGCGATGATGCTCGCGGTCGCCAGGCCGAAGACGAACGGCAGCAGGGTCGCGATCTGGGAGAGGAACGCGGCACCGACCACCCTGCGGCGCGGCGCGTCGGCCGGGATGTAGCGGGACCAGTCGCCGAGGAACGCGCCGAAGGAGACCGGGTTGGACAGCACGATCAGCGCCGAGCCGATGAAGGAGGGCCAGAACAGCGCCTGCGTCGCCGAGTCGGCCGAGGACGTGAAGACACCCGCGTACGAGGGATCGAAGTCACCGGCGAAGGCGATCGCGCCGAGCAGGAACAGGACCGTCGCGGAGGTCACCGCGATCTTGTTGACGAACAGCATGAACCGGAAGCCGTACACGCACACCGCGAGGACCAGCGCGCCGAACAGTGCGTAGGCGACGACGTACGACAGATCGCTGCGCTCCAGGCCGAAGAGCCGGTGCGCGCCGCCGACCAGGGCGTCGCCGGAGCTCCACACCGAGATCGAGAAGAACGCGACGGCCGTGAGCAGGGAGAGGAACGAGCCGACGATGCGGCCGTGCACGCCCAGGTGAGCGGAGGAGGCGACCGCGTTGTTCGTGCCGTTGACCGGGCCGAACACCGCCATCGGGCACAGGATCAGCGCGCCGACGACGACTCCGAGGAGTGTCGCGGCGAGCCCCTGCCAGAAGGAGAGGCCGAAGAGGATGGGGAAGGCTCCGAGGACGCAGGTGGAGAAGGTGTTCGCACCGCCGAAGGCGACCCGGAACAGGTCGAGAGGGGACGCGGTGCGGTCCGCGTCGGGGATGCGCTCGACGCCGTACGTCTCGACCTCGGTGAGCGACGGGGGAGCGGTGGACGGGGAGTTGTCGGACAAGAGTGCTCCAGCGAAGTGCTGCCTGTACCCCTAAGGGCGGTGGAGCGCGTGGTGGCGCGGGGAGAGGGACGGCCGGTTGTCGCCGCTGGGGTGTGCGGCGTGAGCGGATGGCGTCCTCGCGGGGTCTGCCGACGCTAAGGCGGCGCGTCACCACGGCACCAGAGGACGGACCATCCATCTTCCGCGTCTTCGCTGGACGATTGCTCCACAGAGGGTGGGGGCGGGTGTCACTCCTCGTCGTCGGTGGCCGGGGTGTCCTGCGGCTCGGCGTCCGGACCCTGTGCTCGGACCCGCTGCACGTGCTCCAGCGAGTCCCGCAGCTCGGCGAGCCAGTCGTCGGTGTGGCGCTGCACCAGGCGTACGCACCAGGCGAGGGCGTCGCTGCGGCTGCGGGCCACACCGGCGGCGATGAGGGTGTCGAGGACCTGGCGCTCGGGCTGGCGCAGCCGGGTCATGACCGGCGCGGCGATGTGTGTGAACAGGGCGCGCTCGCCGCCGCACTCCACACCCCAGGAGACCTTCTTGCGGAACCGGTGCTCGGCCTCGCGGGCCACCGCGATCCGCTCCTCGCGGGTGCGCTCCCGGAATTCCTGGATACGCGCCTGGAGGGCCGCCTCCTTCTCGGCGTCCGAGGCGCCTTCGGTGAGCCGGGGCTCGGGGATGCGGCCGACGACCGTGATCTCCTCGCGGTCGACCGTCACCTCCGCCAGGCTCTCGAAGAGATCGTCGGGCAGGCGGCCGGCGAACCAGCCGCGCAGCTTCTCGTGCTGCTCCGTTGTAATCATGTAATGACGATTACTCCGGAAGGGTGGATGCGCAAGGGGGGTCCGCCATGGGCTGAAGCGGAATGTTTCAGGCCTATTGCTGAGGCAGGGGAATCCGGCCAGGAAGGCCCGCCTGATGATCAGTAAGCGCTAGCTTCCGGGCCTGAACGGTCGAATTCTGTGACTTCACGCCACTGATTCAATACTCAAAGTTACTGAAACCTGTGGGTCGGATGTGTCTTTCCGGTCCGGACTCGGCAGACTCACGCTCGCCGAACCGGCACTCAACCGAGCCGGTACGGCCTTCAATCGAGCGGAAGGATGCACACAATGCCGACCACCGCGCGTTGGGCAGCGACTCTCACCCTGACGGCCACCGCCGTCTGCGGGCCCCTGGGCGGATCCGCCCTCGCCGCCCCGGGCCCCGGCCCGTCCGCGCTCTACGCCCCCTCTGCCCTGGTGCTCACCGTGGGCCACGGTGACAGCGCGGCCACCGCCACCGCGGAACGAGCGGTCACGCTGAACTGCGCCCCGACCGCCTCCGGCACCCACCCCGACGCCCCCTCGGCCTGCGCCGAACTCCGCAAGACCGGCGGCGACTTCGACGCCCTCTCGGTGAGAGCCGGCGCGCTGTGCACGAAGGAGTTCCACCCCGTCGTCGTCACCGTCGACGGTGTGTGGCAGGGCAAGCGCGTCGCGTACGAGCGCACCTTCGCGAACGAGTGCGTGAAGAACTCCTATGGGGTGAACGTCTTCACGTTCTGACGGACCGGGATCGCGTGGTCCCCGTGGGCGTCCAACGAGAGCCCGTGACTGGGGAAGGCGGGGCTCGTCGCGAGTGCCACGCGATCTCGTACCGGGGGCCGGCCAGACGGAGTGGGGCCGTCGGCCGGTCCCCGGCATTGCTGCATAGGGTGTGCAGGTGCTCGACCATGAAAATAAGGCCACGGCTCCCGGCGGCCCGAAGACCGTCCCCCGCCGCCGCACCTGGAGGCAGCTGTCTCCCCTCCTGCGCCTGCTGATCCTGACCCAACTCGCCTTCAACATCGGCTTCTTCGCCGTGCTGCCCTTCCTGGCCGAGCACCTCGGTACCGCGATAGGGATGGCGGGCTGGCTCGTCGGTCTGGTGCTCGGACTGCGGACGTTCAGTCAGCAGGGGCTGTTCGTGGTGGGCGGCGCGCTGGCCGACCGGTACGGGGTTCGGCCGGTGGTGCTCGCCGGATGTGCGCTGCGGATCGCGGGCTTCGGATGGCTGGGGTACGCGCGGGAGACCTGGGCGGTCGTCGGCGCCGTCCTGCTGATCGGTTTCGCCGCCGCGCTGTTCTCACCCGCCGTGGAGTCCGAGGTCGCGCGGCAGGCGGTGTGCTGGGAGGAAGCGGGGCGCGGATCCCGTACCCACGTGCTGGCGTTGTTCACCGTGGCCGGACAGGCCGGGGCGTTCGTCGGCCCGCTGCTGGGAGCGCTGCTGCTCGCCGTGGACTTCCGCGCGGTCTGCCTCGCCGGGGCCGCTGTCTTCGTGTTCGTCCTGGCGGGCCACGCGTGGCTGCTGCCGCAGCACATCCCCGGCCGGACGCGGGTGAAGGGCGGGGGAGGCGTCCGCGCGCTGCTGCGCAACCGCCGCTTCCTCGCGCTGTGCTGCGCGTACGGCGCCTACCTGCTGGCGTACAACCAGCTCTATCTCGTCCTCCCCGCGGAGGTCGAGCGCGCGGCGGGCTCACAGGCGCCGCTGGCCTGGCTGTTCGCGCTGTCCTCGCTGCTCGTCGTGACCGCCCAGCTGCCGGTCACCCGCTGGGCGGCGGACCGGCTCGACCTGCGCCGGTGCATGGCCGCCGGGCTGCTCCTCATCGCCGCCGGATTCGGCGTGGTGGCGCTGGCGAGGCCCGCCGCGTGGACGGGTACGGCGGGGCTGGGGCCCGCGGCAGGCTTCGTCGTCCTGCTCACCCTCGGCCAGATGCTCGTCGCACCCGCCGCCCGCGCCTGGGTGCCGGACCTCGCCGCCGACGGCAGGCTCGGCCTCTACACCGGCGCACTGTCCTCCATCTCCGGCCTGATCGTCCTGGTCGGCAGCGCGGGGACCGGCTCGCTGCTCGACACCGGACTCCCGCCCGCCGTGCCCTGGCTGGTCCTCGCCGTCATCCCCGTGGCGTCGATCGCGCTGCTGCCGCGTCACGAGGGCCCGCGCCAGGGACGCGCCCTCGGCCACCAGCCGGGCACCGCACGCCGGTAGCGCTCGTACTCAGCGCCGAATCTGCCGGCCAGCTCCGGCTCCTCGTACCACCGCGCGAAGGCCCACATCACGAGCCCGGCGATCGCCGCGTACGTCAGGAGTACCGGCCGGGCGAGCAGCAGGGCCTGCCCGGCGATGGTGGCCACGACCGCCACGTACATCGGATTCCGTACGTGCCGGTAGAGCCCGCCCACCACCAGATGCTCCGTGGGTGCGACCGGCGCCGGGGTGCCCAGGCCCTCGGCGACGAACCGTGCGAAGGCGGAGAGCAGCACCACCGCCCCCGCGGCCAGCGGGACGAGGCCGAGCAGCCGGACGGGCCCCGGCCAGTGACCGGCCTGCCACCCGGTGAGCCACCAGGGGAGGAGCACGGCCACGGTGCCTGGGGCGAGTGCCAGGAAGAGGGAGCTGCCGAACGCTGCCGCGGGTCTGCGCATACGGTCACGATGGCCGCCGTACGCCGTGCCGTAAACCGTGAGGATGCTGCTCCGGTTGGAGTCGCGGCGGAATGCGGTCCGCCCCCGCTCCCGGTAGGAGTGGGGACATGGGCGTACTCGGTGAACTGGATCTGCGGCTGTTCAGGCGGGTGGCCGCCGCCCGGTTCCCCGCCGCGGATCCGGCGCTGCGGCGGCTCAGCCATGCCGCCGACCACGGGCGGCTGTGGTTCGGCGCGGCGGCGGGCCTCGCGTTCGTCGGAGGCCGTACCGCCCGGCGGGCGGCCCTGCGAGGCACGGGCTCGCTCGTCCTCGCCTCACTGACCGTCAACACGGTGATCAAGTGGAGTACCCGCCGCCCCCGCCCGCTGCTGGACCACGTACCGCGGATCAGACATCTCGGACGGCAGCCGCACACCACGTCGTTCCCCTCCGGACACTCCGCGTCCGCCGCGGCCTTCGCGACCGGAGTCGCCCTGGAATCCACCGGATACGGCGCTCTGGTCGCGCCCTTCGCGGCATCGGTCGCCTTCTCGCGCGTCTACGTGGGCGTGCACTACCCCGGGGACGTGCTGGCCGGGATGGCGATCGGCGCCGGGGCCGCCGCGCTGACCTGCCGCTGGTGGCCGCCGCGCTCCGCACGGCCGGAGCGGGAGCGGCCCGGGGCCGACGCGCCCGCGCTGCCCGGGGGCCGCGGACTCGTCGTCTTCGTCAACAGCCGGGCCGGCACCGGCGCCCCCACCACGCCACTCCCGCCGGCCGAACGGCTGCGCAGTCTGCTGCCCGACGCCGAACTGATCGAACGCGCACCGGACGACGACTTCGCCGAGCTGCTCGCCAAGGCGGTCGAGCGGGCCTCGGAGTTGGGCGGCGCGCTGGGCGTGTGCGGGGGAGACGGCAGCGTCAACGCCGCGGCCCGCGCGGCGGCCGAACGGGGGCTCGCGCTGGCGGTGTTCCCCGGCGGCACCCTCAACCACTTCGCGCAGGACGTGGGCGTACCCGACTTCGAGGACACCGCCGTCGCGGTCGCCCGGGGTGAGGCGGTGGCCGTGGACATCGGCGTGGCGCGCTCGGCGGCCGGGCACGAGGTGCGGTTCCTCAACACCTTCAGCATCGGCCTGTATCCGGAACTCGTCCGGCTCCGCGAGCACTTGGAGGAGCGCTGGGGCAAGTGGCCGGCCGCGGCCGTCGCCCTCACCCGGGTGCTGCGCACCGCGACCCCCATCGAACTGCGCGTCGACGGCCGCCCCCGGCGCCTGTGGCTGCTGTTCGCGGGCAACGGCCGGTACGTCCCGGACGGCTTCGCCCCCGCCTTCCGGCCGCGCCTGGACGACGGCCTGCTCGACCTGCGCGTGATCGACGGCGCCCACAGGCTCGCCCGCACCAGGGTCATCGCCTCCGCGCTGGCCGGCGCCCTCGGCCGTTCCCGGGTCTACGGCGCCGAACGGGTCTCCTGGGTCGAGCTGGAGGGTCTCACCGGCACGGACACACTCGCGTACGACGGTGAAGTCGCCTCCACGCCAGGTGAGTTGAGGCTGGAGAAACGGCACCGGGGGCTCGTCGTGTACCGGCCGGCCGTACCGCAGAACGAGCTGGCGCAGCAGGCTCGCCTCGCCGCGGCGACGGCCCGCTACCGAAGGCGCGTGAGGAGGCGCCCCACCAGAAACGCAGAAGACGGATGAGGGGCCGCCGTCTCCCTGCAGACGGCGGCCCCTCGGCTCATGAGGTCAGGACGCTCTTACATGTGGACGACCTGTGCCGCGTCCGGGTCCTGCTCCAACTTGCCGGGACGGTAGAGCAGGAAGGCGATCACGGCGCCCGCGGCGAAGAAGCCGGCCGACCACCAGAAGGCGGTGGTGTAGCTCTCGATCGTCGACTGCGCCTGGACCAGCTTGTCGGCCGGGTTCTTGCCGGCCAGGTAGCTCGCCGCGGCGCTCGCGGCCAGCGTGTTCAGCAGCGCCGTACCGATCGAACCGCCCACCTGCTGCATGGTGTTGACCGTCGCGGAGGCAACTCCCGCGTCCTCGGCCGCGATCCCGATCGTGGCCAGCGACATCGCGGGCGGCATCACGATGCCGAGGCCCACGCCGATCAGAATCAGCTGCGGCAGCACGGCGGTCGAGAAGGACGAGCCGACATCGATGCCGGTCAGCCAGACCATGGCGATCGCAGCGATCGCGAAGCCCGCCGGGATGACGATCTTCGGCCCGACGCGCGGCACCAGGATCGTGGTGGAGACCTGGGCCATGACCATCAGGGCCGCCATCATCGGCAGGAACGACACGCCCGTCTTGGTCGGGCTGAAGCCCAGGTTCAGCTGCAGGTAGTAGGTCAGGAAGAGGAAGACGCCGAACATTCCCGCGCCGGTGATCAGAATGGCGATGAACGAAGCGGCACGGTTGCGGTCGAGCAGCACGCGCATCGGCAGCAGCGGGTGCTTGGCTCGCGTCTGCCACCGGGCGAACGCCGTCAGCAGCACCCCGCCCGCGGCCAGGAAGCCCCAGGTGGCCGGCGAACTCCAGTCGTGCGTCTCGGCGTTGGAGAAGCCGTAGACCAGGGCGAAGAGTCCGGAGGAAACCAGCAGAGTACCGGGCAGGTCCAGCTTGGAGTTCGCGGCGTCGCGGTGGTTGTTCAGCAGCATCCAACCGCCGACGAAGGCGATGATCGCGAAGATGAGGTTGACGTAGAGAGTCCAGCGCCAGTCGAGCGCGTCGGTCAGCACACCGCCGAGCAGCAGCCCCAGCGCGCCACCGGCGCCGGCGATCGCACCGAACACGCTGAACGCCTTGGCGCGGTCCTTCGCCTCGGTGAACGTCGTGTTCAGCAGCGAGAGCGCGGCCGGTGCGAGCAGTGCGCCGAAGACGCCCTGGAGGGCACGTGCGGTGACCAGCATCCCGAAGCTGGTCGAGGCGCCGCCCAGCATGGAGGCCGCGGCGAATCCGGCGACACCGATCAGGAAGGCGGGCTTGCGTCCGAAGAGGTCGGCGATGCGTCCGCCGAGCAGAAGCAGGGAGGCGAACGCCAGCGAGTAGGCGGTGACGATCCACTGCCGGTTGCCGTCGGAGAAGCCGAGGTCCGCCTGGGCGGACGGCAGGGCGATGTTCACGATGGTGGCGTCGAGGACCACCATCAGCTGCGCGATCCCGATGATCGCGAGGATCCACCACCGCCGCTTCGACGATTGCGCCGGCGCGGCGTCCACCGCACCCGTACGGGCACCTTCAGTCACGGTCTGAGGCATGAGGGAACTCCAGGGAAGTCGCTCTGGGTTTCGTTTACGTAAACGAAACGGTTTCGTACACGTCGAGACTAGACCCCCTCTATCGAAACTGCAACGTTTCGATGAGTGACCTGGATCTCGGCGACGAGCAGGTCCGAGTATTCCTTGACGGGCATATAACCGCAGAGGCATATTGGAGTCATGACCGATGCCACTCCCTGGGCCGCGCTCGCCGACCCGAGCCGTCGCGCGATCGTCGCGCTGCTCCTCGAGCGTCCGCGGCCGGTCGGTGAGATCGTCGAGGCGAGCGGGCTCAGCCAGCCGAGCACCTCGAAGCATCTACGGGTGCTGCGCGACGCCGGCCTGGTGCGGGTCCGACAGGACGCGCAGCGCCGTGTCTACGCTCTCGACCCGGCCCCGATCGCCGAGCTCGATGCCTGGCTGTCCCCGTACCGGAAGTTGTGGAACGAGAGCCTCGACGCCCTCGGCCGTCGCCTGGACGGGGCGGCGGGGGAGTCGTCGGACCAGCCCGATGAGCCCTCCCCGAAGGACTGAGCCACCATGTCCGCCGAATCCCCCGCCCCCACCGGCACCTACCTCACCCTCGACGACGGCCGCCCCGCCGTCCGCTTCACCCGGACCTACGACCACCCCGTCGACCGCGTCTGGCAGTTCGTGACCGACCCCGACGAACTGGTCCACTGGTTCCCCTCCCGCGCCGAGATCGATCTGCGCCCCGGCGGGACCATCACCTTCAGCGGCGACCCGAACATGCCGGGGTCCACGGGCCGGGTCATCGCCGTCGACGCGCCCCGGCACCTCTCCTTCGAGTGGGGCGGCGACGAACTCCATTTCGACCTCGAGGCGCTGGACGAGAAGCGCACCCGGTTCACGCTCACCAACGTCCTGGAGGCCGAGAACACCGTCGCCCGCAACGGCACCGGTTGGGAGGTGTGCCTCGGCGCCCTCGACGCACACGTGCGCGGCGAGGAGCACGAGGCGCCGCACGCCGGGAACGCCGCCCCCTGGCAGGAGATCTACCGCCGGTACATCGAGGCCGGGATCCCTTCCGGAGCCCCGGTCCCCGGGCACGGCTGACTCCTCACCGCATCTGCCGCCGCACCAGCTCGTGCAGCCGGCCGCCGGTGTCCGCGAGGAGCTGCGCGGGCGGGCCCTGCTGGGCCACCTTGCCGTCCTCCATCACGATGACGCGGTCCGCGTCCATCACGGTGGACAGGCGGTGCGCGATCACGACCCGGGTGGCGTTGAGCGCCCGGGTGCTCTCGATGACCGTGCGCTGTGTCTCGTTGTCCAGGGCGCTGGTCGCCTCGTCGAAGAAGAGGATGCGGGGGCGGCGGATCAGCGCCTGGGCGATCATCAACCGCTGGCGTTGGCCGCCGGAGACCGCGCCGCTGCCGGAGACGATGGTGTGCAGGCCCATCGGCATGCGCTTGATGTCCTCGGCGAGGCCCGCCATCTCGGCCGCCGCCATCGCCTCCTCCGGCGTGTACGGCTCGGTGCCGCAGATGCAGTCCAGGATCGAGCCGGTGAAGGGCTGCGCGTGCTGGAGCACGACACCGCACTGGCGGCGCACGGCGGACTGGTCGAGGGCCGCCAGGTCCTGGCCGTCGTAGAGGACGCTGCCCGAGACGGGCTTGTCGAAGCCGATGAGCAGCCGCAGCAGGGTGGACTTGCCGCAGCCGCTGGGCCCGACGATCGCCACGAACTCGCCCGGCCTGATGTCGAAGGACACGTCGTCGAGGACGAGCGGGCCGTCGTCGGAGTAACGGAAGGAGAGCCCTCGGGCCTCGAGCCCGCCGGACAGAACCCCGGGGCGGGTGCTCGCCACGCGCACCTCGGGTGTCGCGTCGAACACCGGCTTGATCTCCTCGAACATCGGCAGCGCGGCCGCGGCCGAGACGAACGCGCCGGTGATCGAGGTGACCGAGGTGAGCAGCATCGTCATCGACGTGTTGAAGGTGAGGAACTCGGCGGCCGACAGCGAGTCGCGTGCCGGACCCGCGAGCAGCATGAACATCAGCAGGGAGCAGAGCGGCAGATACACCGCCCCCATCACCGTCGTCAGGTTCTTGATCCGCCCGACCTTCTGCTGGAGCTCACGGCTGCGCGCGAACTCGCCCGCCCAGGCGGCGTACGCGTAGTTCTCGGCCGCCGCGACCCGCAGCTTGGGCAGGCCGCGCAGGGTCTGGAAGGCCTGGTTGTTGAGCTTGTTGCTGAGCACGACCAGACGGCGCTGCCAGCGCACCTGCCACAGGCCGAGCCCCAGGAACCCGGCGGCGATGACGACGAGCATGCCGATCGCGGCCAGCGCCATGGGCACGCTGTACCAGAGCAGCAGGCCCAGGTTCATGGCGCCGATCGTGCCCGCCTGCGCGAGGGTCGGGCCGACGCCTGCGAGGAGGCGGCGGATCGCGCTGATGCCCATGGCGGCGCTGGCCAGTTCACCGGTGGAGCGGGAGGTGAAGAACTTGGTGGGCAGGCGCAGCAGCCGGTCCCAGACGGCAGGTTGGAGTGTTGCCTCGATCCGGCCCTCCAGCCGCAGGATGGTGAGGTTCTGCAGCAGCATGAACGCCGCCGACACGACGCTGGTGATCATGATGGCGAGGCAGACCTGCACGATGAGGCTGTGCTGGGCCTTCGGCACGTACTCGCCGAGCACCTTGCCGGTGGCGATCGGCACGATCGCGCCGATCGCCACGGTCACCAGACCGCTGATGGCGAGGTTGCGCATGTCGCCGCCGGTGCCCTGGAGGCAGAACCTCATCAGCCGCAGCGGGCTCAGCTTCCGCTCGGGCAGCGGACGGTAGAACATCGTGGCCTGCGGTTCGTACTCACCCGCGTTGGCCTTCTCGACCGGGGTCTCCCGCCCGGAGGACGGCTGTACGGCGACGTATCCGCCGCGCCGCCACAGCAGCGCGACCGGTGAGCCCGACACGGCACGGTGGCCCACCAGCGGGCCGATGTTGTCGTGCCACCAGCGCCCGTCGAGACGTACGGCACGGGTGCGGACGCGCGAGGCGATCGCGATCCGCTCGACCGGGTCGAGCCGGTCGCTCTCCGCGCCGCTCTGCATGGCCTCCGCGAGGGTGATGCCGGCCGCGCCCGCGACCAGTTTGCAGGCCGCGTACGTAGCGTCCGCGTCGGCGGCCGTCGGGCGCTTCGCCGACTGCTTGCCGATCGACGCGAGGAGTGTCCGGTCGGCCTGCGCGCGGACGGCCTCGCCCGCCTTGATGCCCGCCGCCGTACGGTCCTCGTGGCGCGACTCCAGTCGCTCGATCCAGCGGTCGAGTGTGGTGAGGAGCCGGTACTGCTGGTCGACCATGCGCTGCCAGACACCAGAATCCATCAGCAGGTCGGCCGCCGCCTCCGCCCCGTACAGGGAGCCGTACTGCACACTGCCGGGCGGCACCTGCATCCAGAAGACGTCGTCGTCCGTGAGCGCGGCGGCGTTCTCATGGGCCATCGGCGCCTGGAAGAGGATGGAGAGGCTGCGGCCGACGCCCAGGGCGAGGGCGTATTCAAGCGGGCTCGAAGTCGGCGGTACGTACTGGGCGTTGCCGTACTCGTCGTACGACCAGGTCTGGGTGTCGGGCTGCTGGTACAGCTCGCGCAGCCCGATGCGGCGCACCACGCAGTCGCGCAACGGCCTTCCGACCAGGGTGTGTTGGGGGCCGGTGACCGGGCCGAGCAGCAGGGAGCCCGCTTCGAGGCGGCCGAGGTGGTGCCAGTGGCCCTGCTGTACGGCGTCCACCGCGAACAGGTCCATGGCGCCCGCCGCGACGAGCCACAGGACCTGCGGGCCTTCCAGATCAAGGCGGTTGAGAGTGGAGCAGTCGATCGGCGTGCCCATGCCGCCCAGCGCGCCGAGGACGAGGTCGCCCTCGTTGACCGTGGTCATCTCATCGCTCCTTGACCAGCTCGGCGTACGGGCCGCCGGCCGCCACCAGGGCGTCGTGCCGCCCGCGTTCCACGATCGTGCCGTGCTGCAGTACGACGATCTCGTCGCTGTCGCGCACCGTGCTGAGCCGGTGCGCGATCACCACGCAGGCGCAGCCGCGCTTGCGCAGGTTGTCGATGACGGTCTGCTCGGTCTCCGCGTCCAGCGCGCTGGTCACCTCGTCGAGGACCAGGATGCTGGGCCTGCGCACCAACGCCCGTGCGATCTCCAGGCGTTGACGCTGGCCGCCGGAGAAGTTCCGGCCGTCCTGCTCGACCCGGCTCTGGATACCGCCGGGGCGGCGCGTCACCACGTCGTACAACGCCGCGTCCTCAAGGGCCGCGACGACCGCCTCGTCGGGGATCGACGGGTCCCACAGCGCCACGTTGTCGCGGACCGTCCCCTCGAAGAGGAAGACGTCCTGGTCGACGAAGGAGACGGAGGAGGCGAGGGCGCCGCGCGGGATGTCCTCCAGGCGCTGGCCGTCGATGCGGATCGTTCCCTCCCAGGGGGCGTACAGGCCCGAAATCAGGCGGGACACCGTCGACTTGCCGCTGCCCGAGCCGCCGACCAGGGCCACCTGCTGGCCCGGGCCGACCGTCAGGGAGAAGCCGGTGAGCAGTGGCTTGTCGAGCGGGCTGTAGCCGAACGTGATGTTCTCCAGCTCGACATGGCCGTGCAGGCGGCGGGTGGAATCGCCGGTGCCGTGGCGGTCGTACAGCGGGTCCGCCTGGAAGTTCTCGACGTCCTTGAGGCGGGCGACGTCGGCCGCGAAGTCCTGGATGCGGCCCGCGACGCCGTTGAGGCGGGTGATCGGCGCGGTGAAGCGGGTCACCAGGGCCTGGAAGGCGACGAGCAGACCGACCGAGATACCTCCCTCGATGGCCCGCATGCCGCCGATCCACAGGATCAGCGCGCTGTTGAGCGTCGCGAGCATCGGCGCGACCACGCCCAGCCAGGCGCTCGGCACACCGAGGCGCTGCTCCTCCTCCAGGGTGGTCGCGTGCTGTCCGGCCCACTTGCGGAAGTAGCCGTCCTCGCCGCCGGTGGCCTTCATCGTCTCGATCAACTGGAGCCCGCTGTATGCCGTGTTGGTCAGCCGGGCACTGTCGGCACGCAGCTTGGCCGTGCGGGTCGAGCGCAGCCGGATCACCACCCGCATCGCGACCACGTTGAGCAGTGCGACGCCGATGCCCACGGCCGTGAGCTGCGGGTCGTACGTATAGAGGAGCACGGCGTAGAGCACGACCACGACCGCGTCCACACCGGCCGCCGCGAGGTCGCGGGACAGCGTCTCGGCCACCGCGTCGTTGGACTGGAGCCGCTGCACCAGGTCGGCCGGGCTGCGCTGGGAGAAGAAGGTGACCGGGAGGCGCAGCAGATGGCGCAGGAACCGTGCGCTGGAGAGCGTCGAGGAGATGATGCGGCCGCGCAGCAGGTTCGCCTGCTGGAGCCAGGTCAGCACCACGGTCAGTGCCACCGAGGCGCCCATCGAGGCGAACAGCACGCCGAGCAGTGAGGACTGACCGCCGATGAGGTAGCTGTCGATGTACGTCCGGCTGAGCGCGGGCACCGCGGCGCCGACCACGACCAGGAGCAGACTCGCGAGGACGGCCGCGGGCATCGTGCCCGACGTCCCGCGCAGCCGGGCCGGCATGGCGCCCAGGACGCCCGGCTTGCGGCCGCCCCGGTGGAAGTCGGGGCCCGGCTCCATGACCAGGGCGACGCCCGTGAAGCTGGTGTCGAAGTCCTCCATCGGCACGAACCGGCGGCCCTTGCCGGGGTCGTTGATGTGTACGCCGCGCCGCCCGAAGCGGCGCCCCATGCCGTCGTAGACGACGTAGTGGTTGAACTCCCAGAACAGGATCGCGGGCGCCCGCACCTCGGCGAGCGCGGCCGTGTCCATCTGCATGCCCTTGGCCGTCAGGCCGTAACTGCGCGCTGCTTTCAGCAGGTTGCTGGCGCGCGACCCGTCGCGGGAGACACCGCAGGCGATGCGCAGCTCTTCGAGGGGGATGTGCCGCCCGTAGTGGCCGAGCACCATGGCGAGGGAGGCCGCGCCGCACTCCACGGCCTCCATCTGGAGCACGGTGGGGGTACGGACGGTCTTGCCCTTGCCCTTGGGGACCGGGCGCTTGGGCGCGTTGGCGCGGCGTCTGCCGCGGGTGTCCTGTGCGGCGGTCACGGGAGGAGCCAATCGGCGGGGCGCTGATCGGCCAGCCGGATCGAACCCGTGGCCAGGGTCATGGAGGTCAGCTCGAACGGCGGCCCGTCCGCCGAGGACCACTTGAGGCCGCTCTTCGTACTGGACCTGGGGTCGAGACGGACCAGGACGGCCACCGGCCTGCCGTCCTTCGTGAACTGCTCGCCCAGCTGGCTGTCCCCGAGGAACGCGGCGATCTGCTGCTGGGTCTGCACGGTCCGGTCCACCGCCTTCACATGGCCGCGCAGCACCCCGTACTGCTGGGTCGGCACCGACTGGACGGTGAGATCGACGGACGCGTTCTCGGGGATCGTGGCGGCGTTCTCGGCGGGGACGTACACCGTCGCGTACAGCGGATCGCCGGCGTGGGCGACCTTCTCCACGGCCGCGACGTTCGCGCCGGTCGAGATGATCGCGCCGATGGTGGCGGCGAGCGCGGTGATGCGCCCCGCGGCCACGGTGCGGACGACCGCCGTCTCGCCCTCCGCCGTACGGACCTGCAGCACGGGGGCGTTCGCGGCGAGCCGTACGCCCTCCTTGGCGAGGACCGCGGTGACCTGCCCGGCGACCGGGCTCTGCAGCACGTAACTGCCCTCACCGTGCGTGAGGATGGCGGGCGCGCTGACCGTGGACGCCACAGTTCCCGTCACGGCCCAGACGGAGGCCGCGGCCATGACGACGACCGTCACGGACAGGACGAGCCAGCCCTGAGGACGGGCGAAGCGCACCGGAAGGTCGAGTTCATCCGGTGATTGGAGCTTGGCGAGGGCCTGTTGGCGGAACTGCACGGGACTTCCCTCACCTGTTCGAGAGATTTACGGCACCCGAGAGTCCCGGAACCATGGATTGGTTCCGGGACTCAGCGGCATGAAATGCGATCAGAGACCGGCAACCAGGCCGGTGACCGGGGCGGTGTTCAGGCCGGTCACACCCTCGACCGTGCCGACGACCGTGCCCACGAGGCCGGAGACCGGGACAACCGAGTCAACGAGGCCCGTGACGGTGCCAACGGCGTTCAGGGACAGACCGCCCGAAACGGCGTCGAGGTCGGCGTCCGAGATCTCGGCGGTGGCAACCTGGGGGGTGGAGTTCATGATGGAACTTCCCTTCGTATGCGTATTCATAAGGGGGGAGAGCGGCCCCCTCTGGGGACAGATGGTCGGCCGCGGCCGCAGGCGTCAGGCACCCGTTTCCGGAAGCCCCCGGAGTGACCCGTGACCCCCGCGGTGCAACGGATCAAAGCACGCTGCCGTGGCACGCATCCAATCAACCGACGCTCTCACCAGGGCAATTGAGCGCCAGATCCGGTCATCCGTGCAGGAGCGCGCACTGTTCGATGGCGACTTCTTCACATGCCGCGCGTCAACGCCGCGTACATGCGGTTGCCACCCGCTTCCCGAACGGGACACTCCCGCCCCAATGGCCCCGCGTGCCCCTGCCCCCTGTGGAGATCCTTCGCACGCGGTGACTTCGTTGCGTATTCGGTGTGCAGATTCCCCGAAGCCAGGATTCCGGTCAGTGCTGTCGACGGGGTGTGACCGAATGCTCGCAGAGTGTGCCGTACGGCCCGTTGTCATGGCCCCTCGGCCGAGATGTGCGTACGTAAAGGTGCGATTGCCTCGCAATCCACGCCTTTGGCCTGCCTAACTCCTGCCATTTGTAAAGGCAGTTGAACACCCCGTGTGACGCGTGCGTATCAACAGGCATCCAGGCGCCCCCCAGTTCAGCTGCAAGACGGTGGCAACGGACCCCGTCCCCAGGAGGTCAGAAGTTGAGTCACAAACGCATACCCAAGCGCAAGGCCGTAATAGCGGCAGGAAGCGTGGCGGCGCTCGGAGCGGCGGCACTTCTGCTGCCCAACGCCATGGCGTCCCAGTCGGACTCGGACGACGCCACCGCCACGGCCAAGACGTTCAAGGCGGCCGATGTCTCGGACCTGGCCTCGCAGCTCGCCTCCCAGCTGGGTGATGCCTTCGCCGGGTCGTACTACGACGCGGGCAACCAGCAGATCATCATCAACGTCGTCGGTAACAACAGCAATGTGATCAACGAGATCGAGGCTGCCGGCGCGGTTCCGAACCAGGTGCAGAACAGCACCGACGCGCTCGAGACCGCCGCCGCGACGCTGAAGGCCGACGCGACGATCCCGGGCACGGCGTGGTCCGTCGACCCGAAGACCAACGAGATCCGCGTCACCGCCGACTCCACTGTCACGGGCAGCAACTGGGACACGCTGGAGTCGACCGTCGAGGGCCTCGGCTCGGGCGTGGCGACCATCACGAAGTCCGCGGGCACCTTCAAGACCTACGTCGACGGCGGCGACGCCATCTTCGGCGGCGGCGCCCGCTGCTCCCTCGGCTTCAACGTCACCGCGGGCGACGGCGCCCCCGCCTTCCTCACCGCGGGCCACTGCGGTGTCGCGGCCGCCGAGTGGTCGGACGCGCAGGACGGCGCCCCGATCGCCACGGTCGACCAGGCCACCTTCCCCGGCGACGGCGACTTCGCCCTCGTCAAGTACGACGACCCGGCCACCGTTGCCAACAGCGTGGTCAACATCGGCGACGGCCAGACCGTCGAGATCGCCCAGGCCGCCGAAGCCGCCGTGGGCCAGCAGGTCTTCCGGATGGGCAGCACCACGGGTCTCTTCGACGGCACCGTGCTCGGTCTCGACGCCACCGTCAACTACCCGGAGGGCACGGTCACCGGGCTCATCCAGACCGACGTCTGCGCCGAACCCGGCGACAGCGGCGGCTCCCTGTTCACCCAGGACGGCAGCGCGATCGGCCTGACCTCCGGCGGCAGCGGGGACTGCACCGTCGGCGGCGAGACCTTCTTCCAGCCCGTCACCACCGCCCTGGCAGCGGTCGGCGCGACGCTCGGCGCGGGCGACGCAGCCGGAGACGCCGGAGCCGGTGCGGAAGACCCCGGTGCGGTGGACCCCAGCGCGAGCGCCAGTGACCCGGCGGCCGGCGACGACCAGGCCGGAGCAGGCGAAGAGGCCGGAGCCGGCGAAGAAGCGGGCGACGCGGGTGACGACACCGGCACCGGCCTGGACGACGGCTCGGGGCTCGTGAACATCAACCCCTGACACCCCAGGCACCGGTGACCCACAGCCACTGACCCGGCCGCGGAACACAGCGGTCCCGGTCGGCAGTGGAAAGGTCCGGCCCTCCGGCGGGAGGGCCGGACCGCTCCGCGTTCAGCCGCGTGCCCGCAGGAGCAGCAGCGCGACATCGTCGGGCCGCTCCTGCGCCGCCGCGTCCTCCTGCTGTACGAGGCTGTCGGCCAGTACGTCGAGCGGCTGGTCTCCGTACTCGGCTAGCCGTCGCCCGAGGCGGGCGATGGCGTCCTCGATGTCGACGCCGGGGGACTCGATCAGCCCGTCGGTGTAGAGGGCGAGCACCGAACCGGGGCCGAGCGGGACCTCGGTCGTCGGATACGTCGCCTCCGCGTCGATCCCGAGCAGCGGCCCTCCGGCCAGGTCGAGCACGCGGACCTTGCCGTCCGGCCGCCGCAGCAGTGGAGGCGGGTGGCCCGCACGCGCCATGACGGCCACCCCGCGCGCGGGTTCGAGCCGCAGATAGAGACAGCTGGCGAACAGTTCACTGCCCAGGTCGATGAGCAGCCGGTTGGTGCTCCGCATGACCTCCTCGGGCGGCTGGCCGACGGTCGTGTACGCACGGACGGCCGTACGGATCTGCCCCATCAGGCCCGCTGCCGTGACGTTGTGCCCCTGTACGTCACCGATCACAGCCGCGGCCCGGCCCTGCGAGAGCACCAGATCGTAGAAGTCCCCGCCGATGTCCATGCCCTGGGTGGCCGGGAGATAGCGCGCGGCCGCCTCGATCGAGGGCACCGACGGCAGCGAGTGCGGCAGCAGCGCGGCCTGCAGACCGTGGGCGAGCCGGAGCTTGGCGTCGTAGAGAAGGGCCCGCGCCAGCGCCTGCGCGATCAGACCGCCCAGACTCGTCAGCACGGCACGCTCGTCCGCCGGGAACGCATGCCGTTCCGTGTACGCGAGGACGCAGACGCCCACCGGGCGCCCGGACGCGATGAGCGGCAGATACGCCCACGCCTCCATGCCGTCGGGTGTCGTGTGCCGGGACGGATAGAGGCGCTCCAGCTGCTCACGGGAGTCGAAGAAGGCCGGAACACCGGTGTTCAGCGTCTGGGTACCGGGGGTCTGCGCGTCGAGCGGCAGCCCGTCGAAGCGCTCCACCACATGGGCGTCCGGGTATCCCCGGTGCCCGAGCACGTGCAGGCGTCCGGCCTGCGTGCCGAGCACCACCAGGGCCTGACTGCCCACGGCGGGGGCGATCTCGTCGGCGACCAGCTGCACCACGTCCTGCACGCTCGCCGCCTCCGTCAGCGCGCTGGCGAGGCTCAGTACATGGGAGATGGTCACCAGGCCGGGACGGGTGTCGTCGCTGTCCCCCGGGTCGGTGCGCCTCATCTCGGACACCGCCCGGGCCCGCGAGATCCGCACGCTCAGCCCGTTCGTACTGGGATACAGCCGGAACGACAGCCAGTCGCCGGGCGGCCGCAGCGCCACGAAGGACGTCACGTGCTGGCTGAGCAGCGCGGCCCGGTAGCGGTCCTCGTAGACGGGGTCGTTGAGCCAGGGCACGGACGCCCACAACTGGGTGCCCAGCAGACCGCTGACCGGGACGTCGAGCAGCTCGGCCGTCGCCTCGTTGGCGTAGTTGACGCGCCCGTGCAGATCCAGCGCGCACAGTCCGTACGGCAGCCGCGCCACCATCTGTGCCGCCTCCACCGTGCCGAGCGTGCCGGACACGTTCGCCCCGGAGGCCGGCCCGAGCAGATCCGGCTCGGGGTGCACCGGGTGGTGCGCGGCGGCGGCCCGCTCCAGGCGCAGCGCGAGCCGGTCGCAGGCCGCGGTGAGCTGGCCGCGTTCCCGGTCCGACAGCTCGGGCGGATGCGATCCGGGCCAGGTCACGAAGACGGCGCCGTACACCGTGTTCCCGGTGGCCACCGGGAGTGCGGCCAGCGCGAAGGGATACGGCAGCACCACGGCGACCCGTGGATAGCGGCCGGCCATCTGCTCCTCACCGCTGACCCAGATCAGCCGCCGCTCGCGTGCCGCCTCGGCGACCGGGATCGGCGCGCTGAGCCCCACCCGCTCCCACGGGGCGGCGAAGGCCCTGGGCAGCCCCGCCATCACCGCCATCTCCAGGACCGGTTCGCCGGGCGCCAGCAGATATACGGCGCCGGAGTGTGCCTGGACCTCGTCCATCATCGCGGCCAGCGCCAGTGACAGCAGCGGTTGTCCGACCGGCGCCGGTCGAGTGGCCGGTGCCTGCCCGAAACCCTGCGAGACGGACACGCCGACCACCTCCTCGCAGGCCGCGTGATCAGGTCCCAGGGGTCAAGGCTCTCTCCTGGCGGCTCTTCGCGCACGGCGAGCGGGCCGTCCACGACGCCACGCCGCCCTGACAGCGGGCTTTGCCGGGGGCCTGACGTGCCGGGAACGGTCACAGGGGCTGCGCCGGAGCCCCGGAAGCGCTGTAATGACGGACGTGGTCAGTGAGGACGCTGCGGGACGGAGAACGCGCACGCCGCGTGCCGAACTTGCCCTCAAGACGCTCACGACCGACCTGAACCCCCGTGAGCGGCTGCGCCGAGTCCTCGAACAGGCCCTCGTCTTCACCGGCGCGAGCGTCGTCGCGGTGTACGCGTCGGACCCGAACGGCGGCGAACTGAGCCTCGCCGAGTCGGCGGGCGTGCCGAGAACCCTCTACGGGCTGCGCGACAGCTACCCCGTCACCGGCGGATCCCCGGCGGCGGACGCGCACCGCTCCGGCAGGGCGCTCTGGCTCGGCCCCGAGGAGGTCGGCCGCCAGGCGGACGCCCGGCGACTGCCCTCCCAGGACTTCTGGCTGGCCGCCCTGCCCCTGCGCGACGACGGCTGTCTGCTCGCCGTCAGCGAGCACCCGGACGGCTTCGACCCCGAGGACCGGGACTGCCTGGGCCTGATCGCCGAGGCCGTCGTCTGTCCGCCGCCCGCCCCGGAGACGGGCACCGACGAGTTGCCCGCCAGCTCCTTCAGCCTCGCCATGGACAGCGGACGCGTCGAGGTCGACGAGGAGATGCTGGAGCTGTTCGGTCTGAGCCCGGCCGACTTCGACGGCAAGGTGGAGACACTGCTGTCACTGACGGTTCCGGAGGACCTGCCCTCACTGATGTCCGTGGTGGAGGCGGACCACATGTCCATCGGTGACCGCGAGCTGGAGTTCCGGATCCTCCAGCCGTCCGGCGAGCAGAAGTGGCTGCGGCTGCGCGGACACCTCCTGCCCGGCGGCGAGGGCCGCCCGGCACGGCTCGTGGGCACCGTCTCCGATGCCTCCAAGCTGCGCTCCGGCGGCAACGAGGTGGCCCGCGTCCAGCGGCTCGCCGCCGCCCTGGCCACCGCCGGCACCGTCCGCGACGTCGGCAGGGCCGTGGTCGCCGCCCTGCGCAAGCCCCTCCAGGCCGACCGGATCGCCGTAGCGGAACTCGAGGGGGACCGTCTCATCGTCACCGTCCTGGACCCGCCCGAGCCGGAGGCCTGGCCCGAGATGTGGCGGACCGAGTGGCGCTCGGACTGGCCCGACGCGCCCGTACGCGCCATGCCGACGCTCGCCGCGGCCCTGAGCGAGGGGCGCGCCGCGATCTGGCCCGCCGGGACGGACCTGGAACCCGCCCTCGCCGACGTGGGCCCCGGCGGCCTCGCCGTCCTGCCGCTGCCCGCTGCCGGACGCATCGCCGGCGCCTGCCTGATCGGCTGGGACAGCCCGCACGACTTCGGCGCCGACGAACGCGCCCTGCTCACCGCCGCTGCGGGCCTCACCGGCCAGGCCCTGATGCGCGCCCACGCCTTCGACGCCGAACACGAACTGATCGGCATGCTCCAGCGCACCCTGCTCCCGCGCCGCCTGCCCAAGCTGCCCGGCGCGGTCGCCGTCGCCCGCTATCTGCCCACCACGTCGGGCCTGGAGGTCGGCGGCGACTGGTACGACGTGATCCCGCTGCCCGACAACCACGTCGCCCTCGTCATCGGAGACGTCCAGGGCCACAACGCCTCGGCCGCGACCCTCATGGGCCAGATGCGGACGGCCCTGCGCGCGTACGCCGTCGAGGGACACCCCCCGGACGTCGTGGTCTCGCACGCCAACCGCCTCCTCATGGACCTGGAGACCGACCTCTTCGCGACCTGCTGCTATGTCGACGTCGACATGGAGGAGGGCTCCGCCTGGTGCGTGCGCGCCGGGCATCTTCCCCCGGTCCTGCGTCACCCGGACGGCGGAACGCAGATCGCCTGGTCCGAAGGCGGCCCGCCGCTCGGCGTCCTCACCCAGGCCGACTTCCCCATGAGCCCGCTGCGCCTGCCGCCCGGCACGATCGTCGCCCTGACCACGGACGGTCTCGTCGAGTCCGCCGTGGTCGACATCGAAGACGGCCTGGACCGGCTCGCCGGAGAGCTGGCAGCCTCCGACCCGGCCCACCTCGGACTCGTGGCCGACCGACTCCTCGCCGGTGCCAACCGCAGCGACGACGTCGCCCTCCTCCTCATGCGCTACGACGGCATGGCGCTGCGCCCGCTCCGCGAGAGCTGGACGGTCTGGCGCGTCCCCGAGGCGGTCCGGCACGCCCGCCGCTTCACCCGGCGCACCCTGCGCTCCTGGGGCGTGGCGGGCGAGGCGGACGCCGCGCTCCTCGTCGTCTCCGAACTCGTCACCAACGCCCTCGTCCACACCGACGGACAGGTCAGGCTCGACCTCACCCTCATCAACAACCGCTTCAGAATCGCGGTCGCCGACAACTCACCCCGTACGCCGATCAAGCCCACCAGCATCGGCTGGGAGGCCACCGGCGGACGCGGCATCCTCCTCGTCGAGGCGATGTCGGCGGCTTGGGGGACGGTGCCGGTCAGCGGGGGCAAGCAGGTGTGGAGCGAAATCCTCCTGGACTAGCCAAATCCTGCTGGACCGACGTCCCGCTACGGTCCGGGCTGACGTCCCACTACGGTGGGCCGCGTGCGTCTGCTCCTGATGTCCGACACCCACCTTCCCAAGCGTGCGCGAGAGCTCCCAGCGCCACTTCTGGCCGAACTTCCGCTCGCCGACATCGTGATCCACGCCGGTGACTGGGTGGACATCGAGACCCTCGACCTTCTGGAGAGCCGGTCGACCAGGCTGATCGGGGTCCACGGCAACAACGACGGCCCGGCCCTGCGCGCCCGCCTTCCCGAGGTCGCCCGTGCCGAGCTGGGTGGCCTGCGCTTCGGAGTCGTCCATGAGACCGGCGCCGCCGAGGGGCGCGAGCGTCGCTGCGCGGTCCGCTTTCCCGACCTCGACGTCCTGGTCTTCGGCCACAGCCACATCCCGTGGGACACCACCACGGACACCGGCCTGCGGCTCCTCAACCCCGGCTCCCCGACCGACCGCCGCCGCCAGCCCCACTGCACGTACATGACGGCACAGGTGACGGACGGCCGGCTGACGGACGTACACCTTCACCGGTTGCCCACGCGCACCTGACTCAGGTCGTCGCCCACCGCCCCGGATGAATCGCCCCGCCCGTCGCCGTGAGCGGAGCCCCGCTGCCGCCCCACCGCAGGGCTACGATCTCCGCGGCGACGGACACGGCCACCTCCTCGGGTGTGCGGGCCCCGAGGTCGAGCCCGACCGGCGAGCGCAGCCGGGACAGTTCGCTCTCGCCGAACCCGGCGTCCACCAGCCGCTTCATCCGGTCGTCGTGGGTCCGACGGCTGCCCATCGCCCCGATGTACGCGGCCGGGCGGCGCAGTGCCTCCTCAAGGAGCGGTACGTCGAACTTCGGGTCGTGGGTTAGGACGCAGATCACCGTGCGGTCGTCCGTGGTCGTGCTCTTCAGGTAGCGGTGCGGCCAGTCGACGACGACCTCCACACCCGCCGGGAACCGTTTCGGCGTGGCGAAGACCGGGCGGGCGTCGCAGACCGTGACCCGGTAGCCGAGGAAGTCGCCGATGCGGGCGACGGCGGCGGCGTAGTCGATCGCGCCGAAGACGAGCATGCGGGGTGGTGGCGCGAAGGAGTGGAGGAAGACGGTGACGTCGTCCTCGCGGCGTTCGCCGTGCGGGCCGTAGTGCCGTTGCCCGGTGGCGCCCTGGGCCAGTTCGCCTCGTGCGTCGGCTGTGACGGCCACGTCCAGGCCGGTCGACCCGAGCGAGCCGGACACTTCGTCCGGCCACACGGCGAGGGTGGCCCCGCGCGGCGCCGGACCGTCGATCACCGTCGCCACGGTCACCGGGCGGCCCGCGGCCACCGACTCGGCCACCGCCCCGAAGGTGGGATCGTCCTCGCGCGACACCCGGCGTACGAGCAGTGTGATCTCGCCGCCGCAGGTGAGCCCCACGGCGAAGGCGTCCTCGTCGCTGTACCCGAAGGTCTCAAGACGTGCCTCGCCGGACTCCACCACCTCCTGGGCCAGCTCGAACACCGCCCCCTCGACACAGCCGCCGGACACACTGCCCACGGCCTCGTCGCCGGGGCCCACACCCATGGCCGCGCCCGGATCGCGCGGCGTGCTACGGCTGACGGCGACCACTGTGGCCAGCCCGAACGGGGACCCCGCCGCATACCACCGGTTCAGCGCCGGGAGGATCTCACGCATCGCTCGCTCCCTTCACGGCGGACCGCGTCTCCGAGTGCGTCTCGGCGTGTGTCCCAGTGTGCGTCTCTCTCAAGGATCCGCTCCTCTCACCACCATCGCCAGACGCTCCAGCGCGGCCAGGCTGTGCCCCTCGACGAACGCGTCCACGCTCGGCAACGCCGCCGCCATCCCGGCGGCCAGAGGTGCGTAACCGGGCCGGGCCTTGCGCGGATTGGCCCAGATCACCCGGTGCGCGAGCCGGTGCAAGCGTCGCATCTGCCCCGCGAGCAGGGCAGGATCGCCACGCTCCCAGCCGTCCGACAGCAGCACCACGACCGCGCCGCGCGCCATGCCCCGCTGCCCCCACCGGTCGAGGAACCCACGCAGCATCTCACCGAGCCGGGTGCCGCCGCGCCAGTCCGGGACCGCCGCCGCGAGCGCCGCCATGGCCGTGTCGGGATCACGATGCGCGAGCTCGCGTGTCACCCGGGTCAGGCGTGTGCCGATGGTGAACACCTCCGTACGGGCGGTGCCGTGTGTCGCCGCGTGCGCGAAGCGCAGCAGCGCGTCGGCGTACGCCGCCATCGAGCCGCTCACATCCACGAGCAGCACGACCCGGCGCGGACGCTCGGCCCGTTCGTGCCGTAGCAGCCGCGCCGGTTCACCGCCGCGCCTGAGCAACTCCCGTACGGTGCGCCGAGGATCGACGCTCCCGCGCCGGGCCGGATGCCGCCGTGCGGTGCGCCGCACCTCGCCGCGCAGCGTGAACGCGGCCAGCAGCAGCCGTAGTTGCTCCTTCTCGGCGGCGGTCAGCCCGGCGAGGTCGCGGTGCCGCAGTACGTCCGTGGAGCTGGCCAGCGCGGGTGTCGGCATGGCGTCCTCGGCCCGAGTCGCCTCCCGGGGAGCGGGACCGGCATCGCGTACGGCCATCCGCAGCCGGGGCGGGGGAGCGAACCGGGCCGGCGCCGCGTCGGCCCTCGCGTCGAAGTACCCCGCGAAGACCCGCTCGTAGCGCTCCAGGTCGTCCCGGCTCCCGCACAGGGTGAGGCGCCCGGCCCAGTACACGTCGGAACGCACACCGGGATCGAGGACGCCGAGGGAGGCGAGGAAGGCCTGCACACGGTCGGGCCCCGCCTCGACACCCGCCGCGCGCAACGCGCGAGCGAACCCGACGAGGACGGCGGACGCGTCGACCGACTGTGGGTGCGCCACGCCCCTCACGCCCCTCACGCCCCTCGCGCCGCGAGGATCGCCGACAGATCGAGTCCGCGCGCCCGCTCCACGTCCTCCCGGTACTTCAGCACCGAGCCCAGCGTCGTCACCGCCAGCTCGGCGTCCACCTCGGTCGCGCCCAGCGCGTCCAGAGCCTCGGCCCAGTCGATGGTCTCGGCCACCCCGGGCGGCTTGAGGAGATCCTCGGACCGCAGGGCCTGGACCAGCGCGGTCACCTGCTCGGTCAGCCGGGCGGTCACACCCGGCAACCTCCTTCTCACGATGGCGAGTTCACGGTCGAAGCCGGGATGGTCGAACCAGTGGTAGAGGCACCGGCGTTTCAGCGCGTCGTGCACCTCGCGTGTGCGGTTCGAGGTGAGTACCACGACCGGCGGTGACTCGGCGCGCAGCGTGCCCAGTTCGGGGATGGTGACCGCGTACTCCGACAGCAGCTCAAGGAGAAAGGCCTCGAACTCGTCGTCCGCGCGGTCGACTTCGTCGACGAGCAGCACCGACGGCTGGGTCTCGAGGGCCTGGAGGAGAGGCCGTGCGATGAGGAACCGCCGGTCGTACAGCTCCCCTTCGAGCCGGTCGGCATCCGTGACGCCCGCCGCCTCGGCGGCCCGCAGATGGAGGAGCTGACGCGGGAAGTCCCAGTCGTACAGCGCCTGGGACGCGTCGATCCCCTCGTGGCACTGAAGCCGGATCAACGGGGCACCGGTCGCCTCCGCGAGGGCCGAGGCGAGCGCGGTCTTGCCCACGCCCGCGTCGCCCTCGCAGAAGATCGGCCGGTGCAGCCGCAGCGCCAGGAAGCAGGCCACGGCCAGCCCGTCGTCGACGAGATACCCGGTCTTCTCCAGCCGGGCCCGCACCTCTTCCGGCCCGCTCACCTCGTGCATCCGCGCTACTCCATGGCGGCAAGCACCGCGCGCCGCGTGAGCACCCGGGCGAGGTGTGCGCGGTACTCGGGCGAGGCCGACGGATCGGACGTGGGATGCGTGCCGTCCGCCGCCACCTCGGCGGCCCGCCGGACCGCGCCCTCCACGGAGGCGCCGACCAGCGCGTCCTCGGTCGCGCCGGCCCGCAACGGTGTCGAGCCCATGTTCGTCAGCCCGATCCGCGACTCCGCGATCTGCCCGTTCTCGCGCCGGACCAGCGCCGCCACGCCGACCACCGCCCAGGCCTGCGCGACCCGCTGGAACTTCTCGTAGTGGAAGCCCCAGTCGTCGGTCTTCGGGATCTCCACCTCCACCAGCAGTTCGTCCGGCCGCAGCGCGGACTGCAGGTAGTCGACGAAGAACTCGCGGGCCGGGATGGCCCGCCGCCCCGCCGGCCCCTCCGCGATCAGGGTCGCGTCGAGCGCGAGGATCACGGCGGGCAGGTCACCGGCCGGATCGGCGTGCGAGAGCGCTCCCCCGAGGGTGCCGCGATGGCGTATGGCGGGATCGGCGACCGTGGCCGTGGCCGCCGCGAGCAGTCCCGCGTGTCGGCGCACCAGCGGGTCGCGGATTACGTCGTGGTGCGAGGTCATCGCGCCGATGATCAGCGTGCCCTCGCCCTCGCGGACCCCGCGCAGCTCCGGGATCCGGCCGACGTCGACGACCAGTTCAGGGAAGGTGAGCCGCAGCCGGAGCAGCGGCAGCAGGCTCTGCCCGCCGGCGAGCACCTTCGCGTCCTCGCCCGCGTCCGCGAGCGTGCGCACAGCCTCGTCGACGCTCGTGGGCCTCGCGTACTCGAATGCCGGGGGAATCATGCCGACGCCTCCTCGATCGCTTGCCACACCCGCTGCGGCGTACAGGGCATCGCCACCTCGGTCACGCCCAGTGGGCGCAGCGCGTCCACGATCGCGTTGACCACCGCGGGCGTCGAGGCGATGGTCCCCGCTTCGCCAACTCCCTTGGAACCCAGGGGGTTCGACGTGGCGGGCGTCTCGGTCCTGCCGGTCACGAACTCGGGCAGGTCGGCGGCCGAGGGCACGAGATAGTCGGCCATCGTGCCGGAGACCAGGTTGCCGTCGTCGTCGTACACGGCCTCCTCGTACAGGGCCTGCGCGATGCCCTGCGCGACCCCGCCGTGCACCTGGCCCTCGACGATCATCGGGTTGATGACCCGGCCGACATCGTCGACACAGACGTACGACCGGATGGTCGTCCGCCCGGTCTCGGTGTCGATCTCCACTGCGCACAGGTGGGTGCCGTGCGGGTAGGAGAAGTTCTCCGGATCGACGAGGTGCTCGGCGTTGATGGTGGGTTCCATGCCGTCGGGCAGGTCGTGCGAGGAGAACGTCTCGAAGGCGATCTCCTGAATGGTCTTGCGTGCGTCGGGCGAGCCCTTCACGGAGAACACGCCGCGGGTGAACTCGAGGTCGTGCTCGTTGGCCTCGAGCAGATGCGCGGCCACCTTCCGCGCCTTCTCCACCACCTTCTGACCGGCGTGGTGCACGGCGGCCCCACCGACGACGAGCGAGCGCGAACCGTAGGTGTCCATGCCCTGCGGCGCCGTCTTGGTGTCGCCGTGCAGCACCTCGATGTCCTCGAAGGGCACCCCCAGCACATCGGCGGCGATCTGACTCCAGCAGGTCACATGCCCCTGCCCGTGCGGACTGGTGCCCGTGACCACCTCGACCTTGCCGGTCGGCAGCATCCGGATGCTCGCCGCCTCCCAGCCCCCGGCCGAGTACCGCAGATCTCGCAGCACCCGGCTCGGCGCGAGCCCGCACATCTCGGTGTACGTGGACACACCGATGCCCAGGCGCACGACGTCACCGCGCTCGTTCCGCTTCTGCTGCTCCGCCCGCAGCTCGTCGTATCCGAAGAGCGCGAGCGCCTTGTCCGTGGCGGCTTCGTAGTTGCCGCTGTCGTAGGTCAGGCCCGCGACGGAGGTGTACGGGAACTCCTCGTGCCCGATCCAGTTGCGGCGCCTCAACTCGACCGGATCCAGGCCGAGTTCGACGGCCAGCTCGTCCATGATCCGTTCGATGGCGTACGTCGCCTCGGGGCGCCCTGCGCCGCGATAGGCGTCCGTGGGCGTCTTGGTCGTGAACACGCCGGTGATGGTGAGGTCGTATGCGTCCATCTTGTAGATGCCCGGGTACATGAAGGCGCCCAGGATCGGGATGCCCGGCGTGACGAGCATCAGATACGCGCCCATGTCGGCGAGGAGATCGACCTTGAGGCCGAGCAGCTTGCCCTCGCGGGTGGCGGCGATCTCGACGTCCTGGATCATGCCGCGGCCGTGATGGGTCGCGAGATAGCCCTCGGAACGCGACTCGGTCCACTTCACCGGCCGTCCCAGTCGGCGCGCGACGGCGAGGGCGAGTGCCTCCTCCCCGTACACCTGGAGCTTGGAGCCGAAGCCGCCGCCCACGTCGGGGGCGATCACGCGCAGCTTGTGCTCGGGGATGCCCGTGACGACGGACAGCATGATCCGCAGGATGTGCGGGATCTGGGTGGAGGAGTAGACGGTGTACTCGCCGGAGGCTGCGAGCGGGGTGACGACGACGGCGCGCGGCTCCATGGCGTTGGGGATGAGCCGCTGCTGGACGTAGCGCCTGCGCAGCACTACGTCGGCGCGCTCCCGGACGGTCGCGTAGTCCTCGCCCGTCGCCAGCGGCCAGTCGTAGCAGCGGTTGGTGCCCTTGTCGGCGTGGACCAGCGGGGCGTCCTCGGCGAGGGCGGCCTCCAGGTCGAGGACCGGGGGCAGGGGCGCGTAGTCGACCTCGATGAACTCCAGGGCGTCGGCGGCCGCGTACCGGTCGCGGGCCACGACGACGGCCACCGGGTCGCCCGCGTAGCGGACCTCGTCGACCGCGATCGGCGGGTGGTCGGGGTGGACGATGTCCTCGGTGACCGGCCAGGCGCACGGCAGCGAGCCGAGGCCCTCGGCGAGATCGCTGCCGCTGAACGCGGCCACCACGCCGGGCCGTTCGCGTGCCGGAGTGACGTCGATCCGGTCGATGCGGGCGTGCGCCATGGGGCTGCGCAGGATCGCCAGGTACAGCAGGCCGTTGACGCTGATGTTGTCCGTCCAGTTGGTCTGGCCGGTGACGAGCCGCGCGTCCTCCTTGCGGGGCCGGGAACGCCCGACCTCCCGCTCCGTCGCCCCACTCATGTCGAGACCTCCTGTCCGGAGGCGGCGAGGACCGCGCGCACGATGTTCTGGTAGCCGGTGCACCGGCAGAGGTTGCCCTCCAGGGCCTCCCGCACGTCCTTCGCACCCGGCTCCGGGTTCTCGCGGAGCAGATCGCGGGCCGCCATGATCATCCCGGGCGTGCAGTAGCCGCACTGGAGCGCGTGCCGCTCGTGGAACGCCTTCTGCAGCGGATGCCACTCGCCGTCACGGGCCAGCCCCTGGACCGTCGTCACTTCGCCCCCGTCCGCCTGGACGGCGAGCACCGAGCAGCTCTTGACGGTCACCCCGTCCAGGTCGACCGTGCACGCCCCGCAGTTGGAGGTGTCGCAGCCGATCGGGGTGCCGGTCAGACCCAGCCGGTCACGCAGATAGTGGATCAGCAGGAGACGGGGTTCCACCTCGTCCTCGTACGTCGTGCCGTCCACCTTCACCGAGATACGGGTCATGTGCCCTCCCAGGGAACCGTGCGAGGGGTGGTGGGGAATCAGCCACCGGACGTGATGGGCGTCACTCTAGGACGGCCCCCTGACAGGGGCGAGTGTCGCGACAGGCATTTGTTGAGCGTTAATCCGTTGCCGTGGTGTGCGGCGACCTGCTGCACTGCTCGGGACGAGTTCACCGGGATCAAGGAGCAGCAATGCGCGCACCGTTCATGTCCACCCAGGAAGGAATCACTCCCACTTCAAAGGACATGACACCCGGTGCATATGCTCAACCTGGGAATTCTGGCGCACGTAGACGCCGGTAAGACAAGCCTCACCGAGCGGCTGCTGCACGCCGTCGGGGTCATCGACGAGATCGGCAGCGTCGACGACGGATCCACCCAGACCGATTCCCTCGCGCTGGAACGGCAGCGAGGCATCACGATCAAATCCGCCGTCGTCTCCTTCGCGATCGACGACGTCACGGTCAATCTGATCGACACACCCGGTCACCCGGACTTCATCGCCGAGGTGGAGCGGGTGCTGAGCGTGCTCGACGGCGCCGTGCTCGTCGTCTCGGCCGTGGAGGGCGTACAGGCGCAGACCCGTGTGCTGATGCGGACGCTCCAGCGGCTGCGGATTCCGACGCTCGTCTTCGTGAACAAGATCGACCGGGGTGGCGCGCAGTACGAGCGCGTGCTGGAGAGGATCTCCGCGCGGCTCACCCCCGCGATCGTCCCGATGGGCGCGGTCGGTGAACGGGGAACGAGGGACGCCCACTTCACCCCCTTCGACGGCGCTCGGCTGAGGGCGCCGCTGCTCGACCTGCTCGCCGAGCACGACGACGAGCTGCTGGCCGCGTATGTCGAGGGCCGTGTCTCGGACGGCCGGCTCCGCGCCGCACTCGGCCGGCAGACCGGGCAGGCCCTGGTGCACCCGGTGTACTTCGGCTCGGCGACGACCGGCGCGGGCATCGCGGAACTGATGGGCGGGATCAAGGAGTTGCTGCCCTCCGGTGAGGGCGATGCGGACGGCCCGGTGTCGGGGACCGTCTTCAAGGTCGAGCGTGGTCCCGCGGGGGAGAAGATCGCGTATGCACGGATGTTCTCCGGGACCCTGCGGACGCGTGACCGGCTGAACTTCCGCGACGGCGAGGAGGGCAAGGTCACCGCGATCAGCGTCTTCGACGGCGGCTCGGCCGTCCGGGAGACCTCCGTGGCCGCGGGGCGGATCGGCAAGCTCTGGGGCCTCGGAGACATCCGGATCGGCGACACCCTCGGCCTGCCGCGGAAATCGTCGTCGGACGAGCTCCATTTCTCACCGCCCACACTCGAAACGGTCGTGACCCCCTGCCGTCCGGGCGACAAAGGGGCCCTGCACCTCGCGCTCACCCAACTCGCCGAGCAGGACCCGCTGATCGATCTGCGCCAGGACGAAGTACGCAAGGAAACCTCCGTATCGCTTTACGGTGAGGTCCAGAAGGAGGTCATCCAGGCAACCCTTGCAGATGAATTCGGCATTGACGTCCTGTTCCGCGAGACGACACCCCTGTGCATCGAAAGGCCGGCTGGCACCGGTAGGGCCGTCGAGTTCAACGGCAAGGACCCCAATCCCTTTCTCGCGACCGTCGGGCTGCGCATCGATCCGGGGCCCGTCGATTCGGGGGTGGAATTCCGCCTGGAGGTCGAACTCGGGGCGATGCCGTACGCGTTCTTCAAGGCGGTCGAGGACACCGTCAAGGAGACGCTGGCACAGGGAATCCACGGATGGCAGGTCACCGACTGCACGGTCACCATGACGCATTCCGGCTACTCGCCAAGGCAGAGCCACGCCCACCAGGGCTTCGACAAGAGCATGTCCAGCACGGGCGCCGACTTCCGCGGGCTGACACCGCTCGTGGTGATGAGCGCCCTCCGGGAGGCGGGCACACGGGTGTACGAGCCGATGCACCGCTTCCGCCTGGAGGCCCCGGCGGACACGCTGGGCGCGGTGCTGCCCGTGCTCGCGAAACAGCGCGCCGTTCCGCAGAGCACGCAGACGCACGGCGCGACGAGTGTGCTGGAGGGCCGTGTCCCGGTCGCGCAGGTGCATCAACTGGAGCAGCAGCTACCGGGGTTGACGCGTGGTGAAGGCGAGCTGGAGTGCGCCTTCGACCACTACGCACCGGTCGTCCGCGGCACGGTCGAGGACCGTCCGAGGACCGATCTCAACCCGCTCGACCGGAAGGAGTACCTGCTTAACGTGACGCGCCGGGTCTGAAAGTGACCCGCGCGGGGTTTGAACCTGACGTGCGCCGGGTCTGAACCAGAGCTGCCCCGGCGCCCGGTGAAACGAGAAACTTACTCATGAGTCAGGGGTGTTGACGGCTTCTGGAGCGGCCGCGACTGTAGTGAACATGTCGAAGTTACGTGCGCGTCTGCTCGGCGTCCTCGTGCTCCTCACCGGCTTCCTCACGGCGGCGGGCATCCAGCCCGCCGCCGCGGCCCCCCTCCCCGACTCCCTCTGGTTCGACGAATCCGCGGCCGCCACCCTCACCGTCGAGGACGGCCGCTTCACCGACGGGCTCGGCCGCGAGGTCGTGCTGCGCGGCTACAACGTCTCCGGCGAAACCAAGCTGGAGGAGAACAACGGCCTGCCCTTCGCGTCGGTCGCCGACGCCAAGAAGTCGGCCACGGCACTGCGCGCCCTCGGCGGCGGCAACACCGTGCGCTTCCTGCTCTCCTGGGCGCAGGCCGAACCCGTACGCGGCCAGGTCGACACCACCTATCTCGCGGCGGCCACCGCCCAGATCGGCGCCTTTCTGGACGCGGGAATCCGCGTCTATCCCGACTTCCACCAGGACCTCTACTCCCGCTATCTCTTCAACTCGGGCAGTTGGTACACCGGCGACGGTGCCCCCAAGTGGGCGGTGGAAGCCGGGAATTACCCCCAGGAGTCGTGCGGGATCTGCATCTTCTGGGGCCAGAACATCACCCAGAACCAGGCCGTGACAAAGGCGTCGTACGACTTCTGGCACAACACGTACGGACTCCAGGACGCCTTCCTCACCACGGCCCAGGCGACCATGGCCTACGTCAAACAGCACCTCACCACCACCCAGTTCGCGAGCGTCGTCGGCTTCGACCCGTTCAACGAGCCGCACGCGGGCACGTACGACTCCGGTCAGACGAGCCGTACGTGGGAACGCGATGTGCTCTGGCCCTTCTATGTGAAGTTCCGCGCCCGGATGGACGCGGCCGGCTGGCAGGCCAAGCCCGCCTTCGTCGAACCGAACCTCTTCTGGAACGCCAACATCAGCTCCCAGAAGCAGGAGGGCGGACTGCTGGACGCGGGCACCATCGGCCCGCGCTATGTGTTCAACACCCACTTCTACGACCAGAAGGCGATCTCGGGCATTCTGATGTGGGGCAAGGCGGGGGACGGCCAGTACGCCACCGACTTCGGGACGGTGCGCGACCGGGCGTCGGCCGCCGGCACGACGGCGATCATCAGCGAGTTCGGCCATCCGCTGGCCGGATCGGTCTCGGACAAGGCGCCCACCGTCCTCAAGGCGATGTACCAGGCCTTCGACTCCCGTCAGACGGGGGCGAGTTGGTGGTCCAATCCGTCGGCCTCCGGCCCGGTCCTCTCCGCCACCCAGTGGCAGTGGGACATCTACAACGGCCGCCATCACGAGCTGATGAACGACAACCCGGACAAGGTCCTGACCACCGGTGACGCCTGGAACGACGAGGACCTCTCCGCCGTACGCCTCAACGACTCGGGCACGGTCGTACTGCGCCAGGACGCCCGCCTGCTGGACCGCGTCTACCCCAGCGCCACGGCGGGCACGGCGGTCGCCTTCACCTACGAGGACCGGTCGCGGGACGGTTCCACGACGCTGACCTGGAACCCGGTTCCGAGCTCCCTGCCCAATGTCTCCCAGCTCGTGGGATCAGGTCAGTACAGCCTTCTGGTCTGGCGTTCCGACGGCACGAGCGCTCCCACGGAACTCCATCTCCCGGCGTCCTTCCCGACATCGGCCACCACGGTTGTCTCCGACCTCGGTACGACCGCCACCCCGCCCTCGTACACCACGACGACCCCGATCGCGGTGGCCCCCGAGCCGGGCGGCACCGGAAGCCGCCGCCTCCTGCTCACCGCTGCCGGCTCGGGGACTCTGCACTACGCGCTGGTCACGAACGGGGCGACCGCTCCGTCCGCCACCCTGCTGAGCGCGGCCCGGACCGAACTGGCGTCCTGGGCCGCGACGAAGTTCAACTAGCCGACGGAGCCGACCAGTTCGCCTCCACATGGCCGAGGCGAACGCGCTGGGGGTGGTCGCCGACCGGCACCGACACCGTCTTCAGCCCAGCGGCGAAGTCGATGGCGGTGACCTGGTCGGCGCCGCTCTCGGAGATGACACAGGACTTGCCGTCACCGCTGACGGTCGCCCAGTACGGCTTTGAGGCGGTGACGAGCGGGCCCTCCTGGAGGGTCGCCCGGTCCACGACGGTCGCGTAGTCGTCCATCGTGCCCGCGATGCACAGCTTGGTGCCCGCGGGGTTGATCGAAATGCCGTGGTGGCGGGAGTCGTTGACCCAGGTGGTGCGGTCCGTGCTGGTCGCCGGGTTCTTCGGGAGGGTCTTCACCCGGGTGATCCTGTCGGAGGCGATGTCGTACTCCAGGAAGCCGTTGAAGAACGACACCTGGAAGTACAGCTTGGACTCGTCGGCGCTGAACGCGGCGGGCCGTACCGCGTCGGAGTAGTCCGTGAGACCGATCGCGTCCAGCCGCTGACGCATGTCGATCACCTTGACCTGCTGGAAGGTGGCCGCGTCGACGACGGTGATGTACCGGTTGCCCTTCGTCCAGTCCAGCCACGGGTCGTCGAGGGCGGTGTTGACGTCACCGATGGCCATGTTCCAGATGTACTTGCCGTCGCTGGTGAAGATGTTCTCGTGCGGCTTGTCACCGGTGGCGAAGGAGCCGAGCTGCTTGCCGGTGTTGATGTCGAGGACGTGCACGGTGTTCCCGGTCGAGGCGGAGACCGCGACGCGGGTGCCGTCCGGAGAAACCGCCATGTGGTCGGAGCGGTAACCGGACACGGCGAAGCGCCAGTTGATGTTCCCGGTGGCGAGGTCGATGGAGACGACGTCGGCGAAGCTCGGGCGGGAGACGACCATCGACTTGCCGTCGGGCGTGGAGTACATGTCGTCGACGAACTGGTCGTGGCCCTCCCCGACGCCGTTGCGAATGGCGAGGAAGTAGATCCACTTGATCGGATCGGCGTTGATCGCGGCCAGCCGGGCTTCCTTGTCCGGCACGACGTTGATCCGGCCGATCTTCGCGAAGTCACCGGTGGACTTGATGACATCGGCGGTGCCGTCCCAGTTGTTGCCCACGAACATCACCTCACGCAGCTCGGCGGCTGCGGAACTCTGCGCGGTGGCGGCGGTGGCCGTACCGCCGAGGGTGAGGGCGAGCGCGACGGCGACGGAGCAAAGGCGTCTGGGTCTGAGGACAGACATGTGGGTCCCTGTCGTAGGTGGGGAGTGCGGGTGGAAAGTTGCCTGTGGCAAGCGCATGACAAGGGAGAATCTGAACAGGCGCGCGTTCAGAGTTGACTTACTGGAAAGTAAGGAGGGGGCGGCCCTCTTCACAAGGGTCCGTACACGACAAAATTGCCGGAGCATGAACGGTTCACCGGATGGACGGAGGGAGGACGCGTGGCGGGCAGGCTCAAACAGCCGACAGGCCGTTACGGGGGCAGAACCGCCGAGGAGCGGCAGGCCGAGCGGCGCCGCCGTTTCCTGGAAGCAGGACTCCAACTGTTCGGCGACAGCCCGGGCTTCAGGTCCACGACGGTCGCCGCACTGAGCGAGGCGGCGGGCCTGTCGACCCGCCAGTTCTACGAGGAGTTCCGCACCCTCGAAGACGTCCTGGCCGCCCTGCACCTCCAGGTCAACGACTGGGCCGAGGGGGCCGCCCTCGCCGCCCTCGCCGAAGCGGGGGACCTGCCGCTTCCCGAGCGCGCCACCGCGATCTTCCGTGCTTACGCCGCGAACGTGACGAGCGATCCGCGCCGCATCCGCATCACCTTCGTCGAAATCATCGGCGTGAGCCCACGGTTGGAGGAACAACGGCTGGCCCGCCGTTCCCGCTGGGTGGAGTTCATCTGCGCGGAGGCGGCCGCGGCCGCCGTCCGCGGCGAGGCCGCACCACGCGACTACCGCCTCGCCGCGACGGCCTTCATCGGCAGCGTGAACGGGCTGCTCCACGACTGGAACGCCGGGTGGGTGGACGCGACCCTCGACGAGGTGGTCGAGGAACTGGTCCGGCAGTTGCTGGGGTTCCTGCGGCCCGCGGGGTGGGATCCGGACGACAACCCGCACTGTGACGGCGGCCAGTGACGTCACCTCGCGGATCAGCCTGAAGAAGGTGATTTCCTGGGCCGGGGCGGCTGGGTCAGGGAATTCTGAGCTCGCTGTAGGTCACGGTGACGGTCTTCCCGGGGCGCAGTATGTCCAGGCTGTGGTCCTCGACGACGACGGACGGCGGGTCGACGTTCCTGTCGCTGATCTCGATTCCCGCCAGGAACAGCCGGGGGCTCTCGGGCATCCAGCCGAGGAGCGGGACGTACCGGCTGTACTCCTCCGAGCGCACTGTGATCGTGAGGTATACGGGCTTCGAAGGGTTGTCGGCCTTCGTGCGGCGGGCCCATGGCATCGAGCCCTGCCTCGACATGTCGATGTCCCGCTCCAGTTGCTCGGCGAGCCGCTTGTGGACCAAGTAGCTCAGCCCCGCGAAGACAAGGGCCCAGGCAAGTGCCTGTCCACCGGCCTTGAGTCCGGCTCTCCAGGGAGACGCGGGCCGCATCGACGGCGTGACCACCGGCGTCGGTGACGGTTCGACGACCGGCGCTGTCGTGGGTGACGGTTCGACGATGGGCGCCGTCGTGGGCGCCGCTGTGGGTGTCTGCGGTACCTCGACGGGTGGCGGGGTGCTCGGCGTCGGTGTGGGTTTCGCGGTCTGGGCGGAGGTCGACGGGGGTGAGGGGAGGGGGGCCGACGGCGCCGGGTTCGGCGGCAGATGCTCGACACCTGCGGCCGCGAGCCTGGCTGACACGCCCGTCGTCCGGCCGCCCTCGCTCGTGACGACGAGCTTGACCGCGGGCGGGAAGGGCTTGCCCGTGGTGAGGGCCGCCCTCGTCTGCCTCAGCAGCCCGAGCAGCCGGATGCGCCCCGGCACGTCCTTCGTGGCCTCGACCCGCTGGATCAGGCCGTCAAGGTTCTTCCCCAGGTTCCGAGCCGGGTCGATCGCGGTGGCGCTGCTGACATTCCCGGTGGCTGCGAGGGACTTGTTGTCGGCCAGGTGCACCTCGCCGGTCCGGGTGTTGTAGGCGACGCCGTCGAAGCCCGACTGCGTCACGCCGTGACCGCCTGCGCCGCTGGGGCCTTCGAAGAAGATCCAGCCCTCGGACTCTTTGTAGTGCGTGAACCCCATCGCCTGCTCGCCCGCGTATCCGCGGGCGTGCCGCGGGTCCATCGGTTGCCGTGCGACACCGACTGCCGTCCCGCGGACGACTGGTGGCGGCTTGCGGCCGTCCGCCAACGCCATTGCGGCCGCCTCCGCGTCTTGCTCGAACGGGCTGTCGACCTCGGCTCCGGCCGCAGGTCCCCCGAGCCGCTGCTGAACGACGTGGATCAGCTCGTGTGCGAGCGCGTGCTGTCCGGCACGCGTCCGCAGCGACGGGACGTCGCCGCCGAGGACGATGTCGTCTCCCACGGTGTAGGCACGGGCCTCCATCCGACGGGCCGACGTCGCGGCCGCCCCGTCACTATGGATCCGGACGTCGCTCAGGTCGTACCCGAGCAGCCCCTCCATCGTCGACCGCATCATCGGAGCCAGGGGCGCACCTGACGACCTGGCGGAGAGCCACGACGTGGCCTCGGCAGACATCGCAACGCCGGCTCGGGGTGGGGCGGAATGGTGGACCACCGCCCGTTGCGCATGCCGGGTCACGTGCCACCCCTCTCCGTGCTCCTGCCGCGAGCGCCGCACACCCTGCCGCCCCGACGTCACCGAAGCGTCACTGTGGCATCACCGTCACGCGGTGCCGCCGCGGTGACGAAGCCATCTCGCACTGCCGGTAAGCCTGTTCACGTGCTTCGACCACCGGTGCGGAGCCGAGCCTGCGGCCCCTGGGCTGTCCCAGAGCCTGACTTTCGAGGAGCGTGGCGTCAGGGCCACTACCCAGCGAGCCGGTTCACTCCATCGAGGACAGGGCTCACCCCGTCCTCAGTACCGATGCCGGCAGCCAGACTCTGGGCACGCCGCCGATACGACGGTTCCGTCGTGGCCCGTACGAGAGCCGCCTCGAGACGGTAGGAGGTGAGGCCGCGCAGCGGCACGGCCCGGGGTGCTACGCCGAGGGAGACGAGGCGGGCCGCCCAGAACCCCTCGTCGAACTGGATCGGTACGGGCACGGCCGGCACCCCGGCCCGCAGCCCGGCCGCCGTCGTACCCGCGCCCCCGTGATGGACCACCGCGGCCATCTGCGGAAAGAGCACGGAGTGCGGTACCTCATCGACCGTGAACATGTCGTCGCCGGCGCCTCGCAGCCCACCCCAGCCCCGCTGGATCACCCCGCGCAGCCCGGCTGCCCGCAGGGCGCGTACGACTTCGGCGCTGAGCCGCTCGGGATCGGGCACGGTGGCGCTGCCCAGACCCACGAAGACCGGGGGAGGCCCTGAGTCCAGGAAGTCCCGCAGTGGCAGCGGGAGTTGGCCCCTCCTGTCGCCGTCACCGCCGTCGCAGTCGTAGCCGTCGTACGGCCACCAGTACCCGGCGACATCCAGCCCGGCACGCCAGTCGCGCGGGCGTCGCACCACAAGAGGACTGAACCCGTGGTACACGGGCCAGCCCTCCCGCTCGCGGGCGCGACGCGCGGCGCCGGGACCGCTGCGCGACAGACCGAGCCGGGCCCGTAGGGTGCGCACGGTCTGGGCGAACACTCGCTCCACGGCCATGTTCACGCCGTACCCGGCCGCCCGGTTCACCGCGGGCCCCCAGGAGCGGACCCCGGTCACCGGAGGTGCGAACTCCCTTGTGGGAGCGAGGGGTTGGAGATACACCCCCATGCTTGGCAGGGACAGCCCTTCGGCGACGGCATGCCCGAGTGGTCCCAGGGAACTGGACAGCAGGAGTACGTCGCTTGCGTGCGCGGCCTCGATCAGGTCGTCGGTCATCTGCCCGACCAGGGACCTGGCCATCTCGACCACCCGGATGAGCTTCCCGGCCCCGCTGGTGCTGCGGTGCAGCCCCTGCCCGCGTACCGACTCCAACTCGGCCCGCGGATCCACCGGCAGCGCGTGAAACGCGACCCCCGAACCGGCCACCAGCCGCGCGAAACACCCATGCGTCACCAGGGTGACCTCGTGCCCGGCACGCGCAAGACCGTGCCCGAGACCGGTGTACGGCGCCACGTCGCCCCGCGAACCCGCGGTCATGATCGCTACTCGCACGACGGTCAGTATGGCGCGATTCACGGCCGGGGTCCCGCAGGTGGGTCCTCGATGAGCTCGGCCTGCGCGATCGTGTCCACGCGGTGGTCTTCGCTTTCGGCCAAGGCTTGGTGCGTCCAGGGGGCTGGCGTCGCAACGAACTGGCCATGGCGCAAAGTCGCTCTAGCTCGCCTCCAACCGGAATGATCGAATCGGTCCTTGATCCAATCTCAATGGTGGGAGTTCTGGCGTGCGTTCCATGTCGTACGAGGATCTGTACCGTGAAGTGTCCGCGGATATCGAGGCGGAGCGGGAAGAGACTCTCGAACGGCTCGGCAGATCGGCGAAAGCGGTCAAAGGGGCGGTCGCCGAACTCCTGCGCCATCGCAAGTTCAAGTACCCGCTGTCAGTACTGCCGATGATCGTCCATGGCATTGAGACCGGCACGCTCCAACCGGCTGTTCCGCTGGCCGTCGTGCATGAGCTGTGGTGGACTTCGGCGTGCTATCTGGACGACCTGGCCGACGGTCAGGGAGCGTTTGTCGCCGGTGACCTCAGTGAGAGCGAGGCGCTGCTCGCCACGGTCATCAGCGGAAATTCCCTTCCTGTTCTCGTCGTCCACTCGCCACGGATTCCGGAGTCGGTGCGCGGAGCTCTCACGGCGGAGGTCGTGAACTGCTGGATCGTCGCGACCGAGGGGCAACTGAGCGACCTGGGCGGGGACGTGGGTGCCGTGGCGCGGGACTCGGTGGTCACGGCGTACAGAGGGAAGTCCGGCGCACCCTTCAGCGCGATCACGGCAATGGCTGCGGAACTGGCGGGTGTTGAGAAAGGAAGGGTGGAGCTCTGGCGTGAGTTCGGCAATGTCTTCGGTGTCCTGTGGCAGATGTTCAACGACCAGGAAGACATCCTTTCCGGCCGCAACGAAGACCTGCTGAACGGCACGGTGACCTACCTTTTCGCGTGTGCCGTTGAGGAGGCGGCTCCCCAGTGCAGGGAACGAGTCCTGGGCCTGCACGCCGACGCCAGGAATTCTCATCGCGCCAGAGCGGAACTCACCGAAGTGCTCCTGGCGCCGGATGTTCTGCGGCGCTACGAAGAGGACCTCGACACATTCCGCCATGAGGCGCACGCCATTCTTGATGAACTGGGCGGCGACGAAGCCTATGTGCCGGTGCTGCGGCAGCTCGTGGACCACTCCTCCCGGATGCTTCTCCAGCCCGGCCTCGTCAGCGCGGGGGCGGCATCGGCGTAGGGAAGCGACCGAGGGCGGAGCCGGTCCTGGTCATGGGAGTTTCTTCGGCTCCTGGACCGCGGCCTCTGACCGGACGGGACGACGGCTGCCGGTGACCTTGGAGGCCGGCAGACGTCCGGCCTTGGAGGTACCGGCGAGGGTGTCGCCCTCGACCGTCACGGCGAAGGCCAGGTTCAGGCGCAGGGGCTTGGTGATGGCCTGCGTCCAGGTGAGGCGGTCACCGTCGAGGGCGACGTCGCCGAGCGGGACTTCCTCTCCCGCCCCGTGGGCCGTCCCGGTCAGGACGCCGTCCTGCCGACGGAGTTCGACCACGGCCTTGATCTTGCCGATGGGGGTGGAGACGGACAGGTCCCAGGTGCCTTCGACGGACATGCTGTTCTTCCTCACGGTGCGGTGCGGGATGGACGTACGCGAGAGCCTGTGGCTGGTCAGAGGCCGACGGGCGCGGGGCCCTGGTGGCGCCAGACCGTGCCGCGGCGCTCGTGGGCGAACAACTCCTCGACCGCGTGGGCGATCCGGGGGCCCACCTCGCGCTCCAGCAGATACAGGGCCAGGTCGAGTCCGGAGGTGACACCGGCGCCCGTGACGAGGTCGCCGTCGTCGACGACGCGGGCGCGGACCACGTGCACGCCGGTGGCGTCGAGCATGTCCAGGCCCAGGTGATGGGTGGTGGCGTGGCGGTCCTCCAGCAGGCCGGCCATCGCCAGGACGAGCGAACCCCCGCACACCGCGGCGGTCGTCACCTCCGGATTCCCCATCGCCTCCTTCATCAGCGCGGGCAGTTCGGTGGCCAGCGTGCGGCCGAGCAGCACGGGGATGAACTCGTCCTGCCGCCACTCCCCGGCCCCCGCGTCCTGGTCAGGGACCTCACCGGGCTCTCCGACCCGGCCCGAGGCGCCAGGAACCAGGATCAGGCCCGCCCGCCCGGGGTCGAGGGCGCCAGTGGCCCGCAACGCGAGGCCACCGGTACCGCTGACCACCTCGCGCGCCCCCTCGGCGGAGACCAGTTCCACGCTCACCGCGCCGCCGGACGCGGTACCGCCCGCGTACAACACCTCATAGGGGGCGATGACATCGAGCGGATCGAAGCCGTCGAACAAGACGATCTGGGCGTGCATGCGAATTCCTTCGGACGCTGTACGGGGCCGGTCTCTACGCCGGACATCTCGACGCTAAACCGGCCACCGAACCGTCTCCCAGTGGCATTAATGACAGCCTCCAACGGGATATCGCCATTGCTCGGAGGGCGGTCATAGCTGGGAGAACCGCAGGCCATCGCATACTTCTCCCGCCCGCCTGCAGGGTGCGAAGATCGTGAGACCTACATCTGACCGGGGGCGTGGATGAGCGTGCTGATCAGGCCTGCGCGGGCGGCGGAAGCCGAGATCCTCAGCGACTTGGCACTGCGATCCAAGGCGCATTGGGGCTATGACGCGGACTTCCTGGAGGCGTGCCGGGACGAACTCACCGTCGGCGCAGGTGAACTCGCACGTCGGCGAGCCACGGTGGCCGACGAAGACGGCCGCATCCTGGGCTTCACGACTCTTGAGGGGAAGCCACCCATAGGCGTTCTGGGGATGATGTTCGTCGAGCCGCAGTCCATCGGCCGGGGGATCGGCCGACTGCTGTTCGAGCACACCATCGCTGCCGGACGGGACCTGGGGTTCACCCGGCTCACGATCGACGCGGACCCGAACGCCGAGCCCTTCTACCGCGGGATGGGCGCGGTGCGCACAGGAGACGTCCCCTCGGGTTCCATCGCCGGGAGGGTGTTGCCGCAGATGGCCATCACCATCCAGGGCTGAACCAGCCCTGTTCGACCGGTCGCCGGCTCAGGCGAGCGTCTTGAGGAGGGCGGTGGCCAACTCGGCGGAGGAGCCCGGGTTCTGGCCCGTGATCAGGTTCCGGTCGGAGACCACGTACGAGGCCCACGGCTCGCCCTCGGTGTACTCCACGCCGAGCGCGACAAGGCGGTCCTGCAACCGCCACTTGACCTTGTCGCCGAGTCCGGACTGGGCTTCCTCGGCGTTGGTGAACCCGGTGACGCGGTAGCCGTCGAGCGGTGAGGTGCCGTCCGGCTGCTCGGTCGCGAGCAGGGCGGCCACGCCGTGGCAGACCAGCGCCAGGGGCCGGCCGGCGTCGAGGGTGGCGGTGATCAGCCGGGCGGAGTCGGCGTCCGTCGACAGGTCCTCCATCGGGCCGTGACCGCCGGGGTAGAAGACCGCCAGGTAGTCGGCGAGGTCGACATCGGCCAGGGCGATCGGCCGGCGCAGTACGGCTGCCTGGTCCAGCAACGCGGCGACGGCCTCGGCGCCCTCCTTGCCGCCGTTGAAGTCCGGTGCGAGGCTCGCCGGATCGACCGTGGGCGCCGTACCGCCCGGGGTGGCGACGACCACCTCGTGCCCGGCCTCGGTGACCGCGCGGTAGGGGGCCGCGAACTCCTCGGCCCAGAAACCCGTGGGATGCCGGGTGCCGTCGTTCAGGGTGAGATGGTCGGCCTTCGTCATGACGAAGAGGATCTTGCCCACAGTGCGTACTCCTTCGGTGTTGATCCGGCGGCGGCAGACCGCGCGCGCCGGTTGACGGTCCCGACGGTAGATCGCCGTGCGATCGTAAAACCAATAGGCTCCTCCCTATGCCCGATAGGAATACCGATGGAATGCGGACCGGCGACAAGGCGTTGGATCTGACCCAGCTGCGCACGTTCCTCGCCGTGTACCGGGCCGGTTCCCTCACCGAGGCGGCCCGCCGTCTGAAGCTCGCCCAGCCCACCGTCACCAGCCAGATCCGCTCCCTGGAGCGGCAGCTCGACCGCCAGCTCTTCGAGCGGCTGCCCCGTGGAGTCGCCCCCACTGCCGTGGCCGACGACCTGGCCGCCCGGATCGCGGCCCCCATGGACCAGCTCGCCACGGTGGCCGACCGCGACACGTCGGGCGTCACCGAGCCGGTACACCTGGGAGGGCCCGCCGAACTGCTGTCCGTCCGTGCGCTGCCGGCCCTCGCGCCGCTGGTGGCGCAGGGGCTGCAGCTACGCGTCACCCCCGGGCTCGCCGACGACCTGCTCGACGGTCTGCGCGCCGGGCGCTTCGACCTGGTCCTGTCCGCCGTGCGTCCGCGCGGGCGCTCGGTCCTGGCGACACCGCTGATGGACGAGGAGTTCGTCCTGGTGAGCGCGCCGTCCTGGGCCGCCCGCATCGGCCCGCTCACCAGCGACGACCCCCACCCTCTGCACGCCGTCCCCCTGGTCACCTACGCCGAGGACATGCCGATCGCACGCCGCTACTGGCGCCACGTCTTCCGCACCCGGCTGACCCTGCGGCCCGCCTTGGTGATGGCCGACCTGCGTGGCGTCCTGTCCGCCGTCGCCGCGGGAGCGGGATTCACCGTACTTCCCAGCTACCTGTGCGCCGACGAACTGCGGACCGGCGCCCTCGTCGCCCTCGTCGAGCCCGAGGACCCGCCCATCAACACGGGCTTCCTCGCCCAGCGCACCGGATCCGTGCTCGGCCACGACGCCGTGCGGGTCCGGGACGCACTCCTCGACGCCGCCCGGTCCTGGTAGGCCGGAGCCGAGGCGCTTACCGCGGGCGCCGATGAGCGTCCGCCCGCATGGCCTCGCTGAAGAAGTCCCAGATGGCGGCCGGGGCATTGAGCGTGTGATCGGTCCTGCCCATGAGCCGGGGGAAGCGGTAGTCGGGATTGGGGATCGTGTGGCCGCCGCCGGAGACCGCGAACGCCACGACGGGAGCCTTGCCGGGCTGGGCGTAGCGGGTCTCGGTGACCAATGGACCGTCCGCACCGCCGGACCCATCCAGGGGCAACGTTGCGGGCGGCCAGCTGGTCGGAGGCTCGGTGATGCCGTTGACCTCGGCGAAGGCACGGGCGGTGGCCTCGGCGGACAGGACCGTGCCGCGCTTCTGGAAGCCGAAGATGCTGGCCTCGCCGCCCTCGTACGGCATGATCGGGTCGCGCGTACCGGCGACGAGCAGCACGGGCAGCGGACGCTTCGGCTCCGTGACGGCCCACTGGTCCGGAGTGGGCAGACCCGCCCCGATCACCGCGATGGCGGCGATCCTCTCCGGCGTCCGGGCGGCGAGACGGAAGGCCATCTGCCCGCCGTTGGAGAAGCCGGTGACGAACACCCGGGCGGGGTCGATTCCGTGACGCTCCCGGAACCGCTCGACGAGCGCGCCGATCAGCCCTTCGTCGTCGACGTCCTCCTTGCGGGCGGGGGTGACCGCGGCGGTGCGGCCGTCGTTCCAGCCACGCTTGTAGCCGTCCGGATAGACCACCGCGAACCCGTGCCGCTCGGCCAGCTTGTCGAAGCCGTACCCGGTGGCCGTACGAATGGTCTTCCCGTCCTGCTGCGAGCCGTGCAGGACGAACAGCAGCGGCGCGCCGGGCGGCAGATCGGCCGGCACGAAGGCCCGGTACGCACGCGACCGGTCGTCCACGGTGATGGTGTCCACCGTCACCGGGGCGCTCAGCCGCAGCTCAGCGGGCTTGGGGCTGTGCAGGAAGTACCCGTACGCGGCGGCGCACACCAGCGCCACCACCCCGATCACGGCCAGTGCCGTCACCGCCGCGCTCACCGGCGTGCCCCCTGGTCCATCGCGCAGAAACGGACGGTCACCGTCCGCTCTGCCACCACGCCGCCTGCATGGTCGGCCGCGCCCGTCATGAATACCCGCATGGCCTTGCCCTCACTTCGTTCCACGTCGTTCTGCCTGTGCATTGACCTTGCGGTGGTGGCTCGGGGGTATCCAGGGACCAGGAGTCCGTGGCTGGCCGACGTGCCCCGCCGTACCGTGGTGACCATGGACAAGCACGCTCTCGCGGAGTTCCTGCGCGGCAAGCGGGAACGCGTACGCCCGGAGGACGTCGGTCTGCCGCACGGCCCCCGGCGTCGCACTCCGGGGCTGCGCCGCGAGGAGGTCGCCCAGCTCGCGCACATTTCCGTGGACCACTACAGCCGCCTGGAACAGGCCCGAGGACGCCATCCCTCGCACGCCGTCCTGACCGGCATCGCCCGCGCGCTGCGCCTGTCCGACCAGGAGCGCACCCACCTCTTCCGCCTCGCCGGAGAGGCGGCACCCGAGCCTGCCCAGGGACCCTCCCAGGACGTGGACCCCGGCACGCTGAAGCTGCTGGAGCGCCTCACCGACGCCGGCGCCCTCGTGCTCGACAACACCTGCCGGGTGCTGGCCTGGAACCCCCTGGCGGCAGCCCTCTTCGAGGACTTCTCCGCCCTGACCGGCTCGGACCGCAACGTCATCCGCCGGTACTTCCTGCACCCCGACCCCGAGCACCGCGGCTACGGCATGACCCGGCCCCACCGCTTCGTGACCGCCGCCGTCAGCTATCTGCGTGTCGCCACCGCCCGCTACCCGGACCACGCCGAACTCCGCGGTCTCGTCGACGAACTGCTCGCCGGCAGCGAGGACTTCGCCCGGCTGTGGAACTCCCACGAGCTGCGCATCGAACACCACAACCACCAGGAGATCCAGCACCCCCAAGTCGGGCCGATCGACCTGGACTTCGACGTCCTGACCGTGCCGGGCCAGGACCACCAGCTGATCATCTTCACCGCTGAACCCGACTCCCGCGCCTACCGGACGCTGCAACTGCTCAAAGTCATCGGCACCCAGCGCATGGACATCGCCACCTGATCAGACGCCGAGTTGCCGTTCGGCTCCGGTCACCGTCTGCTCCAGCAGGACCGCGATCGTCATCGGGCCGACGCCACCCGGCACGGGTGTGATCAGACCGGCCCGGGCGGCGGCGGTGTCGAAGTCGACGTCGCCGACGTTCCCGGCGTTGTAGCCCGCGTCGATGACGACGGCTCCTGGCTTGATGTCCTCGCCGCGGATCAGCCGGGGCCGCCCCACGGCGGCCACCACGATGTCCGCCTCCCGTACAACCGAGGACAGATCCGTCGTACGGGAGTGGCAGTACGTCACCGTCGCGTCGCGGCCGAGCAGCAGCATGCCGACCGGCTTGCCGAGGATCGCGCTGCGGCCCACGACGACGGCACGCTTGCCGGCCGGGTCGACGTCGTACTCGTCGAGGAGCCGCATGATGCCCCCGGGTGTGCAGGACACGAAGCCGGGCAGCCCGAAACTCATCGTCGAGTACGAGCTCAGCGTCACCCCGTCGACGTCCTTCTCCGGCGCGATGGCCTCGAACGCGGCCCGCTCGTCGATGTGCGGACCGACAGGGTGCTGGAGCAGGATGCCGTGCACGGTGGGGTCGGCGGACAGCGCGTCGAGGGCGCCTACCAGTTCGGCCGTGGTGGTTTCGGCGGGCAGGGTGACGTGCCGCGACTCGATACCGGCCTTGCGGCTGCGGTTCTGCTTCATCCGGACGTAGGTGACCGAGGCGGGATCCTCGCCGACCAGTACCGTCGCCAGGCACGGCGACACACCGGTGCGGTCCTTGAGGCCGGCCGCACGCTTCGCGGTCTCCTCGACGATGCGGCGCGCGAGACCGGCGCCGTCCATGAGCTGGGCCTGGGACATGAGCTGCTCCTGAGCGTCATCGACAAAATCGCCCAGGCGCGCGGCAAAGACCCGTTCGTCAGACCGCTCCCCGGTGGTACTCCACCTCAGCGCCAGTCACGGCCCACCGACCAGCCTAGCCCGTACGATGATCGGCCGGGCGGCAGGGGGAGAGGGCACCAGTGACGGACGTACGGCACGACATCCTCAAGGGACTGGCGCGGAATCCTGCCGCGCCGAACGGTGTGCTGCTGCGCCTCTTGAGCCCGGAGGCCTCGTCGGCCTGGTTCTGGCTGTGCCTCCGGCCCGATCCGCCCGCCGAACTCGTCGACGCGATGATCAACCACTCCGACTTCCGGGTACGCGGCAGCATCGCCGAGAGCTGGAACGCGGACCCGGCCGACCGCGCCCGGCTGGTCGACGACCCCGAGCCGAAAGTCCGGATGGCGCTTGCCTCCGGACCGGAACCGTTCCGGACGGACGTCGCGCCACTGCCCGACGCCGCCTACGAGCGACTCCTGTCCGATCCGGACAAGGATGTGCGTTACTGGGCGGTGCGTTCCCGGAGCATCCCGCCGCGGATCCTGGCCGGGTACGCCGACCACGCGGACCCCGCTGTACGCGCCGCGGTCTGCGGGGTGTGGGACGGACTGGCCCCGGCCACCCGCGAAACGCTCCTCGCGGATCCCGACACCGAAGTCCGCCGGGCCGCCGCGCTGCGTGCCTGCGTCGACGACGGAGCTCTGACCGACGAACTGCTGGACACTCTCGACAAATGGCCGCGCGAAGACGTGCTCATGAAAGGCCGGCTGACCCGCGCCACGGCCGAGCGGCTCGTGGCGAGCGAGGACTCGGAGGAGCGGCACGCCGTCGCCTCGAACCCGTCACTGCCGCCGGACCTGGTCGCGCGCCTCGCCTCGGACCCCGAACACCACGTCCGTCTGGCGGTATCGGTCAGACCCGACCTCACCGAGGACGAGCGAGCCGCCGTCGACTACCGAGTCGACCCGAAGGACCGGACCGGCCCGGTCCGCTGGGTCTGGAACCTCGGCGCCGACGACATCGACGTCCTGCGTCGGTGCGCGACCTCCAGCCATGTCCTGCTGCGCCGGTCCGCCGCCGCCAACCGACACCTGCCGGCCGACCTCGTAGAGCCTCTGGCGCACGACGAGGACTTCGCGGTCCGGCTCCTGACCTGCGAGTACCAGCCCGCCGCTCCGCCGGATGCGCTCCTGGCCATGGTCTTGGAGTGGGCCGGTTACACCCGTGCCGACATGCTGGCCCGGCCGCAGTTCCCCAGGAAGGGTCTCGTCCGGTACGCCGAGGACGAGAATCCGTCCGTACGCATGCTGGCCGTGTACGACCCGGACGCCTCACCGGAGTTGATCGAGCGACTCAGCCACGACGCGTCCACCGGCGTCAGGTACACGGCCGCCGGTGACCCCCGTCTTCCGCTCGCCCGCATCGAGGAACTGCTCACCCAGCAAGACACGGCCCAGCCCGCCGCCGGCAATCCCGCGCTTCCGGTGGAGGTCATGCACCGACTGCTGGACGAGTCGGTCCCTGGGGTTCAGTGAGGCCGGATCCGGCGGGTTCGGCGAGAGGGCGCACGTGTTCCCCGCAGCGCTGAGCGCAGCACGGAGGCGGACATCCGTACCCCTGCCGCGGACAGTGGCCGGGGCAGGCGATTCCGGTGTGTCCGTGACCGGCCCATGCCCGCGCTCGCCGAGAAGGTCCAGGTCAGGTGCGAACTGATCCGGACCTTCGGCCAGTGCCTTCCTACTCGTCCCATGCCTGCAGCAGCGTGTGTTCGACGATCTTGCCGTCGCGCAGCGACATCATCGAGCTGGCCAGTACCTTCACGCCGTCCGGGTACTGGCAGGACTCGGTGAAAGCGACGTGGTTGCCGTCGACGACGCACTGCTCCAGCTTGTGCGTCATGTCCCGGCTGTAGACGTCGTTGAGCATGTCGGCGATCTCGCCGCGACCGTGTTTGACCATCGGGTGACTGGGCTGGGTGTTGTGGTCGACCACGCGGACTTCCGCGTCGTCGGCGTAGAGCGACAGCAGATCTGCCGCGCTGTGTCCTTCAATGCCCCGGCGTAGCGCTTCGGTGTCGAAGGCGGGGCCTAGCGCGCTGCCCATGATGACCTCCTTGAAGGCCGCGGCCCACCGAGGAGCGGGCCGCGAAGGGCCTCTCCCTCGAGACTCCTCCGACGCGGGGCGCACGGCAAGCGCAGCAGGACCTGTGAGCCTCTCGGGTGAGCGGCGGGGGCGGGCCGTGTCCGCCCGGGCCCCGGAGCCGTTGCTGAAAGCATGATCTCAACACGACGTATTGTCGCCGCCGTTGGTCTCGCCGTCGGTGTCACGGGCCTTGCCGCGCCGATGGCGAGCGCCGCGGTCTCCGAGGCGCCGAAGCCGCTGAACCCGATCGCCGAGCTCGACCGGCTCGCTGTGAGCGACATCCCCGCGGAGCACCAGGCGCAACTCCCGAAGGTCTCGCAGCAGCTGGCCGGGCTCAACGGCCTGAACGAGGGCCTCAACGAGATGCACCAGCTGACCGACCTGGTCGCGCCCGTCACCAGTGTGCTCCCCGCCATTCAGCCGTAGTACGGCGTCCGACAGGTTCGTCTGCCCCCGGTACTTCGGTGCCGGGGGCAGACGCGTATGCCCTTGACTTTCGTGTGGTCCGGTCGGAGCATCCTAGTAGGTTAGTGAATGAAGTTTCACGTGGCGAACAACTTGCGGCGTGAACTCCCTATTGTTGTCGTGAACCACCGCGTACCGACGTCGTTACGTACCGAAGGAACCCGCCATGGCCATCACCCGTGAACTGTTCATCGGCGGCAAGGACGTGCCCGCCGCCTCCGGCCGCACCGCCGAGGACATCAATCCCTACACCGGCGAGGTGTACGCGACCGTCGCCGCGGCAGGTCCCGAGGACGTGGCCCTCGCCGTGGGCGCCGCCGACGCGGCCTTCGCCGACTGGGCCGCGCTCTCCCCCTTCGCCCGCCGCGCGATCTTCCTCAAGGCCGCCGACCTCCTCGACGCCAAGGGTGAGGAGGTGGCCGAGCTGATGGCGCACGAGGCGGGCGGCACCCGTCCATGGGCGTACTTCAACGTGGGGCTCGCCGCGAACATCCTGCGTGAGGCCGCCGCCGCGATCACCGCGCCGCGCGGTGAGGTACTCAGCGCCCAGGAGGCGGGCGCGCTGGGCCTCGCCATCCGCGAACCGCTGGGTGTCGTCGCCGCCTTCGCCCCCTGGAACGCTCCCGTCATCCTCGGTGTACGGGCCGTCGCGGCGCCGCTCGCGGCGGGCAACACCGTCGTCGTGAAGCCCAGCGAGGACGCGCCGATCGCGTGCGCGCTGCTCGTCGCCGACGTGCTGCGCGAGGCCGGACTGCCGGACGGTGTGCTGAACGTGGTCACCAACGCCCGTGAGGATGCCGCCGAGATCGCCGAGGTGCTCATCGCCGACCCGCGTGTCCGCGCCGTCAACTTCACCGGCTCCACCGGAGTCGGCCGGATCATCGGCACGCACGCCGCCGCGCATCTCAAGCCCGCCGTACTGGAGTTGGGCGGCAAGAACGCGGTCGTCGTGCTCGACGACGCCGACGTGGACTACGCCGTCGACGCCGTCACCTTCAGCGTGTTCATGAACTCCGGCCAGATCTGCATGTCCGGCGACCGCATCCTCGTACACGAGTCGCTCGCCGAGGAGTTCACGGAGAAGTTCGCCGCGAAGGTCGCCCAGCTCCAGGCCGGCGACCCGGCCCACCCGCACACGGTGGTCGGCCCGCTGGTCAGCGCCTCCGCCGCGCAGCGTGTCGCCGCGCTCATCAAGGACGCGGTGGCCAAGGGCGCCACGGTGCTCACCGGCGGCGGGGAGCCGGAGGGCGCGGTGCACCCGGCGACCGTCCTCACCGATGTCCCGAAGGACGCGGACATCTACTACGCGGAGGCGTTCGGCCCGGTCTGCGTGATCGAGACCTTCGCCGACGACACCACCGCCGTCGACGTGGCCAACGACACCGACAACGGCCTGACCTGCGGTGTCATCACCGAGAACGCCACGCACGGGCTGGCGGTCGCCCGCCGTATCCGCACCGGCATCGTGCACATCAACGACCAGTCCGTCGCCGACGAGCCGCACGCGCCCTTCGGCGGCGTCAAGGCCTCCGGCTACGGGCGCTTCGGCGGTCGCTGGGGCCTGGAGGCGTTCTCCAACACCCGCTGGGTGACCATCGCCACGCAGCAGGCGCACTACCCCTTCTGACCCGGCGTGCGGAAGCCCCCGGGAGGTCCGTCCGGGGGCAGGCCGCTCAGCCGGCGGTGGCGAGGAACTGCGTGGCCGCCAGTTCCGCGTAGAGCGGGTCGCCTGCCACGAGTTCGCGGTGGGTGCCCACCGCGCGGACGCGGCCCGCGTCCATGACGACGATCCGGTCGGCCATCGTGACGGTGGACAGCCGGTGCGCGACCACGAGGACCGTCGTCGTACGGGAGACATCGGCGACCGTGTCGCGCAGCGCGGCCTCGTTCACGGCATCGAGTTGTGACGTCGCCTCGTCGAGCAGCAGCAGGCGGGGCCGGCGCAGCAGAGCGCGGGCGATGGCGACCCGCTGCCGCTCGCCGCCCGACAGCTTGGTTCCGCGGTGGCCGACCAGTGTGTCCAGGCCGCGCGGCAACCGGGAGACGAGGCCGTCGAGGCGGGTCGTCTTCAGTACGCGTGTGACCTCGGTGTCGTCGGCGTCCGGGTTGCCGAGCCGCAGGTTGTCGAGGAGGGAGCCGGACAGGACCGGGGCGTCCTGCTCCACGTAGCCGATCGAGGAACGGAGCTGGGGCAGATCCCAGTCGTCCAGCCGGCGGCTGTCGAAGGTGATGACGCCCGCCTCGGGGTCGTAGAACCGCTCGATGAGTGAGAAGACGGTCGTCTTGCCCGCGCCGGAGGGGCCGACGAACGCCGTCATTCCGCGGGCCGGGACGGCGAACGTCACGCCGTGGTGGACGTACGGAAGATCGTCGGCGTACCGGAAGCGGACGTCGTCGAAGGCGAGCGCGGCGGGCTCGGCACCCGGGGTCGGCAGCGGCGCGGGCAGGGCCGCGGGCTCGGCGGGGAGCTGCAGCGCCTCCTGGATGCGGGCGAGGGCGGCGGCGCCGGTCTGGTACTGCGTGATCGCGCCGACGACCTGCTGGATCGGCGACATCAGATAGAAGACGTAGAGGAGGAAGGCGACGAGCGTGCCGACGTCGATGGCGCCGGTCGCGACGCGCGCGCCGCCCACCGCGAGCACCGTGATGAACGCGATCTGCATCGCAAGACCGGCCGTGTTGCCCGCCGCCGCCGACCACTTGGCGGCGTGCACGCTCTGCCGCCACGACTCCTCGGCGGCCGCGTGGATGACCTGCTCCTCGCGGTGCTCGGCACCGGACGCCTTGATCGTGCGGAGCGCGCCGAGGATCCGTTCCAGCGAGGCGCCCATCACGCCGACGGCGTCCTGGGCCTTTTTGCTCGCTCGGTTGATGCGCGGCACGATCACACCGAGCACGGTGCCCGCACACAGGATCACGGCCAGCGTGACACCCAGGAGCACGGGGTCGACCAGGCCCATCATCACCACCGTCGCGACGAGGGTGAGGCCTCCGGTCCCGAAGCCGACCAGCGAATCGGTCGTGACCTCGCGCAGCAGTGTCGTGTCGGAGGTGATCCGCGCCATCAGATCGCCCGGCTCGCTGCGGTCGACGGCCGGTATGCGCAGCCGCAGCAGATACGAGGACAGGGCGCGCCGTGCCCCGAGCACCACCGACTCGGCGGTACGCCGCAGCACGTACGAACCCGTCGCGCCCACCGCCGCGTTGGTCACCACCAGCGCTGCCATGCCGAACAGGGCACCCGCGATGGGCCGGTCGTGCGACAGGTCGTCGATGAGTCCCCGCGCCACCAGCGGGAGCACAAGGCCGGTGGCCCCGGTCGTGAGCGCCAGCAATCCGCCCGCCAGCAACGCCCATCGATGCGGTCGTACGTACCCGATCAGCAGGCGCCACGCGGGTGCCTCGGGTTTGGCTGCGGTGATGCTCACGGCGCTCCTTGTGAGGGATCTGTGCGGAGCATTCAGGCTACGTCGGCGAGAGGGGTGGACGTCGCGCGCGGGCATCTCGACGGAGTCGAAGAGGCCGATCGCTTCGATGGGAAATCTTGCCTGCCAGGCAACGAGTGAGGGTTTGGTAACCCCGCTTTGTTCCGGATGAAGCGATCCGGTAATCGGGCGTGGCTGAAGTGGTTCCCACAAGCAGCGGCGAGGTGCGAGACCCGAGACGGTCGCCCCTGACAACTCGCCCCACGCATGGAGGACTTCATGCCTGAGCTGTACGGAGCCCATTATCCGGTGGCTGTGGTCGGTGGTGGTCAGGCGGGACTCTCCGTCAGCCACTGTCTGCGCGAGCGCGGAATCGCACACGTGGTGGTCGAGGCGAACCGGGTCGGCCACGAGTGGCGCGAGCGGCGCTGGGACTCCTTCTGCCTGGTCACCCCCAACTGGCAGTGCAGACTGCCAGGTCACCCCTACACGGGACCAGATCCGGACGGGTTCATGGTGCGCGCGGAGATCGTGCGCTACCTGGAGGAGTACGTCGCCCGTTTCGATCCGCCCTTGGTCGAGGGCGTGTCCGTCACCGGGCTGCGCCGCTCACCGGGCGGAGTGTTCGAACTCACCACCAGTGCGGGGGAGTTCACCGCCGATCAGGTGGTGGTCGCCACCGGTCCGTACCACACCCCCTCCGTCCCGCGGATGGCCGAGCGGCTGCCCGGCGGCGTCGAGCAGATCCACTCCTCCCGCTACCGCAACCCCTCTCAACTCCCCGACGGTGCCGTCCTGGTGGTCGGCACCGGACAGTCCGGCTGCCAGATCGCCGAGGATCTGCACCTCGCGGGGCGCCAGGTCCATCTGGCCGTCGGCAGCGCACCCCGGGTGGCGCGCTTCTACCGCGGCCGGGACTGCGTCGCCTGGCTCGACGAGATGGGCCACTACGCCAAGGGCATCGACAGCTTCGACGACGTCTCCGCCGTCCGGATGCGCGTCAACCACTACGTCACCGGACGCGGCGGCGGCCGGGACATCGACCTCCGCGCCTTCGCCCGCGACGGAATGCGCCTCTACGGGCGGCTGACCGGCATCGACGGCGGGATCCTGGAGTTCGCCGACGACCTGAAGGTCAATCTCGACCGGGCCGACGCGGTGGCGGACGGCATCAAGGACGCCATTGACGCGCACATCACCGCGCAGGGCGTACCGGCGCCGGACGAGGCCCGCTACATCCCCGTGTGGGAGCCGGCCGAACAGCCTGAGGCGCTCGACCTGGCCGAGGCCCGCATCACCTCCGTCATCTGGTCCACCGGCTTCACCCGCGACCACCGGTGGATCGAGATCCCCGTCTTCGACGGCCGCGGCTACCCCATGCACTGGCGAGGCGTCACCAGCACCCCCGGCCTGTACTTCCTGGGCCTGCCCTGGCAGTACTCGTGGGGTTCCGGCCGCTTCGAAGCCGTCGGCAGGGACGCCGAGTTCCTCGCGGACCACATCGACGCCTCGCGCCGTCTCGCCGATGTCTGCGGCACCCTCACCGGCGCCCCCACCGAGCTCGCCTCCGCACTCCCCGTCGGCTGAAAGCACGGACATGGTCTTCGACGCACACCGCCACATCGGTGTCCTCCCCGCGTACCCCTTCTACGGCGGCCCGCCCGTCAACCCCGACACCACCGCCCGCGCCACCGTCAAACAACTCCTCACCGACCTCGACGCCGAGGGCACCGAACGCGCCCTCGTCCTCCCCAACTACGGCGTCCCCGACCCCGACATCGCCTTCTCCTTCAACGAGTTGGCCATCGAAGCCGCCCAGACCGACGACCGCATCCGGGCAGGCTTGTGGGTCTCCCCGCGCCCCGAGGACGAGCACCGCACCGCGCACGCTCTCGCCCTGGCCCGCGAGGACGGCGTACGCGCCCTCAAACTCAGCTTCCTCCTGGGCGGGCGGCCCTCCGACCCCGCCTGCCGCCCGCTGCTCGACCGGATCTTCCACGAGGCCGGGCGCCTGGACCTCGTGGTGCATGTGCACACCTCACCCGGCGCCGCCTCCGACATCGACGAGGTCGGTCTCCTCGTCGACTGGTACGCCGATCAAGTCCCCGTCCATCTCGTCCACTTCGGCGGCGGGATGAGCGGCCACATCAAGCTCGCCGGCTCCCGCTTCTTCGACTGGATCGAGTCCGGCAAGCGCGTCTACACCGACCTCTCCTGGGCCATCGGCTTCGCCCCTTACTGGCTGGCCCGGGAGATCGAGCACCGCGGTATCGGCCACGACCGGGTGCTCTTCGCCAGCGACCAGCCCTGGGGCGACTTCGCTGGCGAGTACGCCCGGATGACCGCCGCGGCCGGCGGCGGCGAACTCGGCGAGCGGGTCTTCCGGGACACCTTCGCCACGCTCTACGACTGATCCATCCCGCTCTCACGCACGCCCAAGAAGGATCCCGTTCTCACCCACGTCCAAGGAGACAGCCATGTCCGAAACCGTCGAACTCACCGAGATCGAGCAGAAGTCCCTCACCGAGATCCCGCACCCGTCCCTCCCCGAGGGCACCAGCATCTACGGCGACACCAAGGTCTTCCCCGACTACAAGGCCGAGGACGGCGAGACGTACTTCACCCTCGTCCACGGCATCGCCCACGAGTCCTCGGTTTCCTTCGTCGCCGTACTGCAGGCGACCCGCGCCCTGCGCAAGGGCTTCGAGACCGCCATCTACTTCTACGGGCCGGGCTCGCTCAACTGCCTTGCCACGCGCGGCTTTCCGACCGTCGGCAACTCGGCCTTCCCCGGCGAGCACAACATCAACAACCAGCTCAAGACGTTCATCGCCGAGGGCGGCAAGGTCTACTGCTGCCGCTTCGGACTGTCCCTGCACGGCGCCCGCGAGGAGGACCTGATCGAGGGCGTCATCCCGACCCACCCGCTCGACGTCCAGGACGCGCTGATCCACTACGCGCGCAAGGGCGCCATCATCAACTCGACCTACCAGCTCTGAGGGGCAAGCCGTGAGCGTTGGCACCGGTACACAGACGAGGGGGACGGGTCCGGTCGACGTCCGGATCACGACCCGCGCCGAACTCGCCCTCCACGGAGTCCGGTTGGAGGCTCCCGTACGGCGGCCCGACGGTGCGGGACCGAGCGACGACGGGCACGTCCTTGTCGACGGTGCCAACGCGGCGCTGCCCCGCAACCCCGACAGCCCGTACTCGGTCCGGGACGGCCGCGTATGGCTCGGCGACGACGACACCGGCCTGACCCTGACCGCCGTACAGCGCCCCAGGTTCTACGACCTGACCACCGCCGACGGCATCCCGTACGAGCACATCGCCCGCCTCCACGGCGCCGACGTCCTCGCCACGACCGTCGTGCAGACCTGTATCCGCTACGCCGAGTCCGATCGCTGCCGCTTCTGCACCATCGAGGAGTCCCTGCGTTCCGGTGCGACGGTCGCCGCCAAGACCCCGGCGCAACTCGCCGAAGTCGCCGAAGCGGCCGTCCGGTTGGACGGCGTCCGGCAGATGGTGATGACCACCGGCACGACGACCGGCCCGGACCGGGGCGCCCGCAATCTCGTACGTTCCGTGCGTGCCGTCCTCGAAGCCGTGCCGGGACTCCCCGTCCAGGTGCAGTGCGAACCGCCCGCCGACCTGGCCTGGATCCGTGAGCTGCACGAGGCCGGGGCCACGGCCATCGGCATCCACATCGAGTCCCTCGACGACGCGGTACGGCGGCGCTGGATGCCCGGCAAGTCGACCGTGCCGCGGGCGGAGTACGAGGCCGCGTGGGACGAGGCGGTCCGGGTGTTCGGACCCAACCGTGTCTCCACGTACCTGCTGGTCGGCCTCGGCGAGAATCCCGACGAACTCGTCGCGGGCGCGGGGAAGTTGATCGACCGGGGTGTCTATCCCTTCGTCGTCCCCTTCCGCCCGATGGGCGGCACGCTGGCCGCCCGCGAGGGTGCCGAGGCGCCGGATGCCGAGCTGCTGCGGCACGTCACCGAGGGGGTCGCGGCGAAGCTGCGGGCGGCGGGTATGACCGGCGCGGATCAGCGGGCCGGCTGTGCGGCTTGCGGGGCGTGCAGTGTGCTCAGGACGGCGGGTGGTTGAGCCGTGTACCTCGACGGATCGACGACCCTGCCGGTGCCGACGGCGACGGAACAAGCGGAGGACATACTCGCGCTGCTCGGCGACCGCAGCACACTCGCCCGGCAGCCCGACTTCCACATCGAAGAGGCAGCGGGCAAAGGTGAGTTGAATGCCCACCGGCGGTTGCGCCGGGACATCTTCGTCCACGAGCAAGGGCTCTTCGCGGTTCATGACCTCGATGACCGCGACGACGACCCTCGCACCCTGGTCCTGGTCGCCAAGGACCGTTCTGGCGCGGTCCTCGGAGGCGTGCGGCTCGGCCCTGTGGACGACGGCCCGGACATCGGCTGGTGGGCGGGCGGCCGTCTGGTCGTCGCGCCCGGCGCCCGGGGCCCGCAAGGGATCGGCGCCGCACTGGTGCGGGCCGCGTGCGCGCGGGCGGAGGCCGAGGGCGTCCTGCGCTTCGACGCCACCGTCCAGATCCGAAACCGGCTGCTGTTCAGGCGACTTGGCTGGCAGTCCGTCCGGGAGGTGATGGTCGCGGACAGTCCCCATGTCCTGATGCGATGGCCGATCCGGCGGATCGCCGCGCAGGCCGCCGCCACCAAAGCCCCGCTCGGACAGCTGCTCGGCTCGCTGCCACCGCCGCCGCGCGGCTACGTCGGTGACGACGGCGCACCCGTCCCCGGTACGGACGTGATCGCAGCCTGCGACGCGATCGTGCCGTCGATGGTCGAGCGGGACCCCGACTGGGCGGGCTGGTGCTCGGTCCTCGTCAACGTTAACGACCTTGCGGCGATGGGAGCTTCACCCGTCGGGCTGCTCGACGCGGTGGGCGCGAAGGACGCCGCGCATGCCGCGCGGATCCTTGCCGGACTCGGCCGCGCCGCCCGGGCCTACGGTGTCCCGGTCCTCGGCGGCCACACCCAACTCGGCGTGCCGGCCGCCTTGTCGGTGACCGCGCTCGGCCGCACGGACCACCCGGTGCCGGGCGGCGGCGGACGACCGGGGCACGCGGTGCGGCTCACCGCCGACCTCGGGGGCGGCTGGCGCCGGGGTTACCGGGGGCGCCAATGGGACTCGTCGAGCCACCGTCGTACCGACGAACTCCGCACGATGACCGGGGCGGTGGCCGCGGTTCGGCCCGCCGCCGCCAAGGACGTGTCGATGGCCGGGATCGCCGGGACTCTCGGCATGCTCGCCGAGGCGAGCGGATGCGGCGCCGTGCTCGACATGGCCGCCGTACCGCGGCCCGGAGCGGCGGCCACGGGCGACTGGCTCACCTGCTTCCCGGGCTTCGCGATGCTCACAGCCGACGAGCCGGACGCGCCGCCCCTCCCGGCCGGCCCGGCCACGGGCGCCGTCTGCGGAGAGCTGACCGCGGGGCACGGAGTCGGGCTGCGCTGGCCCGACGGAGAGATCACCGAAGCCGTCACCGGACCGGTGACCGGAATGGGGACCGCATGAGCACCCGCCGCACGAGCACCCACGGCGCAAGGCCCCTTCGGATGGCCGCCGTCTCCGCCGAGTTCGGCCGTGACCTCGAAGAGGACTTCGCCGTAGTGGAACGGCTGATCAAGGAGGCCCGGGCCGAGGGCGTACGACTTCTCGCACTCCCGGAGGCGTGCCTGGGCGGCTATCTGCTCAGCCTCGACGACTCCGCGTCCGACGAAGGCCCGCCCCCGCTTACCCTCGATGGCCCCGAGATCCGCCGACTGGCCGCCCTGGCAGGGGAGTTGACCGTCGTCGCGGGCTACTGCGAAGCCGACGGCGACGCCCGCTACAACAGCGTCGTCTGCGTCAACGGCGACGGCGTGCTCGGCAATCACCGCAAGGTCCACCAGCCGCTCAGCGAGGACGCCAGCTACGCGTCCGGCGACCGCTTCCACGCCTTCGACACCCCGGTCGGCCGGATCGGCATGATGATCTGCTACGACAAGGCGTTCCCGGAGTCCGCGCGGGCGCTGGCCCTTGACGGCGCCGAGATCGGCGTCTGCGTCTCGGCCTGGCCGGGCGCCAGGACCCACGCCACCACGGACCTGGTCAACGACCGCTGGAAGCGCCGCTTCGACCTCTTCGACCGGGCCCGCGCCCTGGAGAACCAGATCGTATGGATCTCCGCCAACCAGGCAGGTACCTTCGGGTCGCTACGCTTCGTCGGCAGCGCCAAAGTCGTCGACCCCGGCGGTGAGATCCTCGCCGACACCGGGGTCGGAGCCGGTCTGGCGATCGCCGAACTCGATGTCGCCCAGGCCCTGGAGACCGCCCGCCGCTCGATGGGGCACCTGCGCGACCGGCGCCCGGAAACCTACACGCACGCAGGAGCAGTCAGCCCATGAGCACCATCCGGATCGCGGCCGCCGCCGCCCACTTCGGCCGCGACCTGGAGTTCGACCTCGCCCGCATCGCCAAGATCATCGAGGACGCCCGGGGCTCCGGCGCCGGACTGCTCGTGCTGCCCGACGCCGCGCTCGGCGGCTACCTCGCCGACCTGCGACACCCCGACCCCCAAGCCCTGCCGCCCGCACTCAAGCCGGACGACCCGCTGATCCTCCAAGTCGCCCGCCTCGCCGCCGAGATGGTCGTCTGCGTCGGCTACTGCGAGGACGGCGGGACCGAGCACTACAACGCTGCCGTGTGCGTCAGCGGCGACGGAGTCCTCGGCCGCCACCGCAAGGTCCATCTCCCGGCCGGCGAGGTCGCCGCGTACGCGCCGGGCGACCGCTTCGACGCCTTCGACACCCCCGTGGGCCGCATCGGCATGCTCATCGACTACGACAAGACGTTCCCCGAGTCCGCCCGCTCCCTGGCCCTGGACGGCGCAGAGATCCTCGCCTGCCTGTCCGCCTGGCCCACCAGCATCACCAACCGGGCCCCGCGCATGGCCCAGGACCGGCAGGCCAAGCTCTTCGACCTGTACGACCAGGCCCGCGCCGCCGAGAACCAGGTCGTCCTCGCCTCCTCCAACCAGACCGGTGCCATGGGCGGCATGCGCTTCCTCGGCCAGTCCAAGGTCGTCGGCCCGGGCGGCGACATCCTCGCCCGCACCTGGGCCAAGGCGGGCCTCGCCGTCGCCGAGGTCGACGTCGCCGCCGAGATGGACCGCGCCCGCCGCGTCCTGCGCCACCTCGACGAGCGCCGCCCCGCCGCCTACCGGGAGGTTCCGTCGTGAAGATCGCCCTGCTCAGCTACTCCACCAAGCCGCGCGGCGGCGTCGTCCACACCCTCGCCCTCGCCGAGGCACTGGCCGCGACCGGTGCGGACGTCACGGTCTGGACGCTCGGCCGGGGCGGCGACTCCGGCTTCTTCCGGCCCGTGGACCCCGCCGTGCGCGTCCACATCGTGCCGTTCCCCGACGGCCCGCCGGACGAGACCGTCGGCGCACGCATCCTGCGCTCCATCGCCACCCTCCGCGACGCCTTCGACGCCGGCCCGTACGACATCGTCCACGCCCAGGACTGCATCAGCGCCAACGCGGTGGGCCGCTGCGTCCGCACCGTCCACCACCTCGACCACTTCACCACCCCCGAGCTGGCCGCCTGCCACGAACGGGCCATCGTCGAGCCGTACGCGCACATCTGCGTCTCGCGATCGGTCGCCGACGAGCTCGCCGACGGGTGGGGACTGAAGCCCGCGGTCATCCCGAACGGGGTGGCGTACGAGCGTTTCGCCGCCACGGACCGGGCGGCGCGCGCCGCGTGGCGCTCCCGACTGGGCCCCTACGTCCTCACCGTCGGCGGCATCGAGCCACGGAAGGGATCGCTCGACCTGCTGGAGGCGTACGCCGTTCTGCGCGCCGAACAGCCCGGTGTGCGGCTGGTGATCGCGGGCGGCGAGACCCTCTTCGACTACCGGGACTACCGTGCACGGTGGGAGACCCGCGCGGTGGAGCTGGGCGTGGAGCCCGTCGTGCTGGGCGCCGTCGCCGACGACGAACTGCCCTCACTCGTGGCAGCCGCCGACGCCTTCGCCTTCCCGTCCCTCAAGGAGGGCTTCGGGCTGGCCGCGATGGAGGCGCTCGCCGCCGGGGTCCCGTTGGTCGTCCGGGATCTTCCCGTGCTGCGTGAGGTGTTCGGCCCGGCCGCCCGTTTTGCGGACTCACCGCAATCCCTCGCCGCCGAACTGGGCCGCGCGCTCGTCTCGTACGACCCGGTTCGCGCCGCGGCCGGCCGGAAGCTGGCCGCCGGCCACACCTGGGCGGAGGCCGCCGCGCACCACCTGGCCTTCTACCGGTCGGTCACGCCGTAGGGTCGGTGGAGAACTTGTGTCTGATCCGGCCGGGAATCAGCCGCAGGTTCTGACGGAACGTCGACCTTACGGAAGGGTTCACCAACATGGCGCAGGAAGTACGGGGCGTGATCGCACCGGGCAAGAACGAGCCGGTGCGTGTCGAGACCATCGTCGTGCCGGATCCGGGGCCGGGCGAGGCCGTCGTACAGATCCAGGCATGCGGGGTCTGTCACACCGACCTGCATTACAAACAGGGCGGCATCAGCGACGACTTCCCGTTCCTGCTCGGCCATGAGGCGGCGGGCGTGGTCGAGTCGGTCGGCGCGGGCGTCACGGACGTCGAGCCCGGCGACTTCGTCATCCTCAACTGGCGTGCGGTGTGCGGGAATTGTCGTGCGTGTCTGCGCGGGCGGCCCTGGTACTGCTTCAACACGCACAACGCCAAGCAGAAGATGACGCTCACGGACGGCACCGAGCTGTCCCCGGCCCTGGGCATCGGCGCCTTCGCGGAGAAGACCCTGGTCGCCGCCGGCCAGTGCACCAAGGTCGACCCGGCCGTGTCTCCCGCGGTGGCCGGGCTCCTCGGCTGCGGCGTGATGGCCGGCATCGGCGCGGCGATCAACACCGGGAACGTCGGCCGGGGCGACTCGGTCGCCGTCATCGGCTGCGGAGGCGTCGGCAACGCGGCGATCGCCGGGTCCCGCCTCGCCGGAGCGGCGAAGATCATCGCCGTCGACATCGACGACCGGAAGCTGACCACCGCGTCGAAGATCGGCGCCACGCACACTGTCAACTCCGCCCAGACCGACCCCGTGGAGGCGATCCGCGAGCTCACGGGCGGCTTCGGTGCCGACGTCGTCATCGAGGCGGTGGGCCGCCCGGAGACGTACAAGCAGGCCTTCTACGCCCGTGACCTCGCGGGCACGGTCGTCCTCGTCGGCGTACCGACCCCCGAGATGAAGCTCGAACTGCCGCTGCTCGACGTCTTCGGACGCGGCGGAGCGCTCAAGTCGTCCTGGTACGGCGACTGCCTGCCCTCCCGCGACTTCCCGATGCTGATCGACCTGCATCTGCAAGGGCGCCTGGACCTGGGTGCGTTCGTGACCGAGACGATCGCCCTGGACGCGGTGGAGCCCGCCTTCGAGCGGATGCACCACGGCGACGTGCTGCGTTCGGTGGTGGTGCTCTGATGACCGCGCGTATCGAGCACCTCGTCACCTCCGGCACGTTCTCGCTCGACGGCGGCACCTGGGACGTCGACAACAACGTGTGGATCGTCGGAAACGATCACGAGGCGATCGTGATCGACGCCGCCCACGACGCCGACGCCATCGCCGAGGCGATCGGCGACCGGCGCCTCCTGGCCATCGTGTGCACCCACGCTCACAACGATCACATCGACGCCGCTCCCGCCCTCGCGGAGCGCACCGGCGCCACCATCTGGCTCCACCCCGACGATCTGCCGCTGTGGAAGCAGACCCACCCCGACCGCCTCCCCGACGCCTGGCTCCAGGACGGCCAGGTGATCGAGGCGGCCGGCGCCGACCTGAGAGTCCTGCACACTCCGGGACACGCTCCGGGCGCGGTCTGCCTGTACGACCCGGGCCTGGGCACCGTCTTCACCGGCGACACGCTCTTCCAGGGCGGCCCGGGAGCCACCGGCCGCTCGTACTCCCACTTCCCGACGATCGTCGACTCGATCCGCGACCGGCTGCTCACGCTCCCGGCCGACACGATCGTCCGTACGGGACACGGCGACTCCACCACCATCGGCGCCGAGGCCCCCCACCTGGAGGAGTGGATCGCGCGCGGTCACTGACCCGCGCGGCAATGCCCCGGACGCGCCGAAGAAAGACGACAGGAGATGTCCGGCTTCCGCGGGACCCTCGTAGGGACGCATGCGTGAAGGCATCGCGTGAGCTCTACGAGCACGGAGGTCGGACATGTCGGGGCCGCTGCAGAACACGTTGGAAGGCAAGGTCGCACTCGTCGCCGGGGCGACACGGGGCGCGGGTCGTGGGATCGCCGTGGAGCTCGGCGCGGCCGGTGCCACCGTTTACGTGACCGGCCGCAGCACGCGCGGGAAGCGTTCGGAGTACGACCGTCCCGAGACCATCGAGGACACTGCGGAGCTGGTCACGGCGGCGGGAGGCCGCGGTATCGCGGTCCCGACCGACCATCTGGTCCCGTCCGAGGTCGAGGCCCTGGTCGCCCGCATCGCGGACGAACAGGGCCGCCTCGACGTCCTCGTCAATGACATCTGGGGCGGCGAGACGCTCTTCGAGTGGGACTCGACGGTCTGGGAACACGACCTCGACAAGGGCCTCAGGCTGCTGCGCCTCGCTGTCGAGACGCACGCGATCACCAACCACCACGCGCTGCCCCTGCTGCTGCGCAACCCCGGCGGACTGGTCGTCGAGATGACCGACGGCACCGCCGAGTACAACCGGAACACCTACCGCGTCTCGTTCTTCTACGACCTCGCCAAGTCCTCGGTCCTGCGCATGGCGTTCGCGCTGGGCCACGAACTGGGCCCGCGTGGAGCCACCGCGGTCGCGCTCACCCCCGGATGGCTGCGCTCGGAGATGATGCTCGAGAACTTCGGCGTGACGGAGGAGAACTGGCGCGACGCCCTGGAGCGCGTCCCGCACTTCGGCATCTCCGAGACACCCTTCTACGTGGGCCGTGCCGTCGCCGCGCTGGCGGCCGACCCGGACGTCGCCCGCTGGAACGGCGGCTCGCTCTCCAGCGGACAACTCGCCCAGGTGTACGGCTTCACCGACCGGGACGGCAGCCGCCCGGACGCCTGGCGCTACATGGTCGAGGTCCAGGACGTCGGCAAGGCGGCGGACGCGACGGGGTACCGCTGAGGTCATCCGCGTCCAGGGGGCGGCGGGATCTCCCACCGCGCCGAGTGGCCGGGCGGCAGGGCCAGATCCCTGCGGACCGCCGAGTAGTACTCCTCGCGCCCGGCGCGCTGACGGTCCAGCAGGACCTGCCATGCCTCCGGATCGTGGACACGTTCGCTGAGGAACCGCTCCATGTCGATGACCGAGAGGACCCAGACACGCGCCTTGTCCACCACCTCCTGCGTGCCGAGCAGCAACAGCGTCTCGCCCGCCGGATCGCGGCCGACGGTCGCTTCGGCCAGGAGGGGAGCGGCGTCCTCGGGGGACAGCGGGTGCGGGTGGGGGTCGTTCCCGAGGTGGGCGGCGATGCGGTACGTCAGAGTGACGGCCTTCTTGAGGGCTGTCGCGTAGTCCGAGTACACCGCGAGCCGCCGCTCCTCCCAGCGAGCCGCCTGTTCGCGACGGAACCGGACCTGCTCGCCCCGCATGACGGCCAGATACGAGCCGAGGGCGCCGACGACCACGCCGATCAGCGCCGGTAGTTGTTGTATGAACGCGGACATGGGCGCACGTTATCTGTCGCCGTGACGATCACGGCACTACCGTCCGTCCCATGACTGCGATGAGGCGTTTCGAGGGCTATGGGGTACTGATCACCGGCGCGGCCCGAGGCATCGGTGCGGCCACCGCCCGCAGGCTGGCCGAGGAAGGCGCCCAGGTGCTCGTCACGGACGTGGACCTGGCCGAGGCGGAGAAGACGGCGGCGTCCATCCGCGAACTGGGCGCGCGGGCCGAGGCGTTCGCGTGCGACGTGGGGGAGCGGGCCTCGGTCGAGGAGGCCGTCTCCCACGCCGTGGACACCTTCGGCTCGCTCGATGTGCTGGTCAACAACGCGTACGGCTGCACCCCCGACGCCCCGCTCTTCGAGGACGAGCCCGACGAGGTGTGGGCCCGCGACCTCGACCTCACCCTGACCGGCGCGTACCGCTGCTCCCGCGCGGCCCTCCCTCACCTGGTGGCCTCGGGCCGCGGCGCAATCGTCAGCATCGGCTCGGTCAACGGCCTCCAGGACTTCGGCAACCACGCCTACAGCGCCGCCAAGGCAGGGCTGGTGTCCCTCACCCGTACCCTTGCCGGGCACGCCGCCCCGCGCGGTGTACGCGTCAACCTGGTGGCACCGGGCACGGTCCGCACCACGGCGTGGGAAGGCCGCGACGCCGATCTCGAAGTGGCGAGCGGGCTGTATCCACTGGGACGGGTCGGTGAGCCGGAGGACATCGCGGCCGCCGTCGCCTTCCTCGCCTCCCGCGACGCTGCCTGGATCACCGGGACGACACTGTGCGTGGACGGCGGCCTGCTGGCGGTCAACACCGGTTTCCGGCAGGCGGTCCGGCAGCGGGGCGACTCTTAGGGCCGTCTCTCTCAGGGCCGTCCGCTACGGCTGTGGCGCTGGAGCGCGTCGAACACGCGGTCCGTATGGGCCTCGGACGTACGCCAGTTGCTGAACGCCGCCCGCAGCGCGTGCGTTCCGTCGTAGAACGTCGGAGTCACGAAGGCCTCGCCGGAGGCGGCGATCGCGCGGGCCAGCCCGTGCACCTGCTCCTTGCCCGGATCATCGGCGAGGGTGAAGCACACGACGTTGAGCCGGACCGGCGCCAGGAGCCTCAACTGCGGCTCCTGAGCGATGCGTTCGCCCAGGTGCCGGGCGAGCGCGACGTTCCGCTCGACGATCTCGCGGTGCCCCTCCCGTCCGTACGCCGTGAGCGCGAACCAGGCCGGCAGGGCGCGCAGCCGACGCGAGTTCTCCGGGGTGAGGTGGACGAAGTCGGGGTCGCCGGTCGGCAGACCGAGGTAGGGCGAGGAGTTGTGGAAGACCCGCACCTGGAGGTCCTGGCGGCGGGTGAACTGGACGGCCGCGTCGTAGGGGACGTTGAGCCACTTGTGCAGGTCGACACAGACGGAGTCGGCCGCGTCGATGCCCTCGACGAGATGTGCGTACGAGGGTGACAGCGCGGCGAAGCCACCGAACGCGGCGTCCACGTGCAGCCAGAAGTCGTACCGCTCCTTGAGCGCGGCGATGGCCCGCAGGTCGTCGAAGTCGACGGTGTTCACGGTCCCGGCGTTCGCGACGACGATCGCCGGGCGACCGCCGAGGGCGTCGAGGGCGGCGTCCAGCCGCTCGACATCGATCGCCTCGCGGTTCCCGGACAGCAGGGGTACCTGCCGCAACCGGTCGCGCCCGATGCCGAGCACGGACAGCGCCTTGGTGACGCTGGAGTGCGGACTGCCGGACAGCACCTCGACCGGACCGAGCGCGCCGACTCCCTCCTTCGACACGGACACCCCCTGGCGCTCGCCGAGCCACTCCCGCCCGATGGCCAGCCCGACCGTGTTGGACGCGGTCGCCCCGGTCACGAAGGCACCGCTGTGCTCCTCGCTCAGCCCGAACAGCTCGCGCAGCCAGCCCAGGGTCTCGTGCTCCAGAGCGGTCGCGGAGGAGTCCCCGCCCCCGGCCGCGTTCTGGTCGTACGCACTGGTCAGCCAGTCCCCGGTGAGCGCGGCCGGCGTCGCGCCACCGGTGACGAAGCCGAGATAGCGCGGGCCCGCGGAGCCGGAGAAGCCCGGGGCCCAGCGCTCGGCGAAGCGGGCCAATGCGCCTTCGGCACCGGTTCCCCGGGCCGGAAGGGGCTCGAGATCGGGTGCCTTGCCGAGGTGGGCCACAGGACGGTCGTCCACCCCGCTCACCTCGCGGGCGGCGAAGTCGCGGGCGGACTGGAGGAGTTCGGGGAGCCGGGCGAGGTCCTCGGCGAGTGTGCGGTCCATGGCGGCAGCGTAGGCGGACGGCACGCGAAAATCCTGGTCCACTTGGTGGAAACTGGACCAATGCAGAGAGGATTCGCCGCCGCGCTCGGCAACTGGCGCACCAAGGAAGGACCGCTGGCCCGGTCGCTGGCCACCGCCGTACGCGAGGCCGTGGTCGACGGCCGCATTCCCGCCGGGACCCGGCTGCCGTCCGAGCGAGAACTCGCCCGCGCCCTGGAACTCAGCCGCGGCACCGTGGTCACGGCCCTCACCCGGCTGCGGGACGACGGCTGGCTGCACACCCGGCACGGCAGCGGAAGCGTCGTACGCCTGCCCGCGCGCCTCACCGAGCGCACCACCCCCTGGTCCCTGGACCGGGGCGGCGCAGGCGACGCGGACCTCGACTTGACCCTCGCCGTCACGGCGGCACCCCACGAGGCCTACCTCGCCGCACTGGGCCGGGCCGTCGAGCGCAGCGCGGCCCTCCTCGTCGACTCGGGCGTCGCGACCGCGGGACTGCCCCGGCTGCGCGAACTCCTCGCCGAGCGTTACACGCGCTCGGGCCTGGCCACCCGCCCCGAGCAGATCCTGGTCACCTCCGGCGCACAGGCCGCGCTGACACTCCTCGTCGACCGGCTCCACACGGACCGCCGCTCACCGGTCGTCGTGGAGAGCCCCACCTACCCGGGCGCCCTCGCCATCCTGCGCCGCCGCCGGGCCCGCCTGCTGCCGGTGCCGGTGACCGCCGCGCACGGCTGGGACACAGAACGGCTCGCCGAGACGGTACGGGCGAACGGTCCCCAACTCGCCTACCTCATCCCGGACTTCCACAACCCCACCGGCGCCCACATGACCGCCCCGACCCGGACGGCGGTCGCCGCCCTCGCGGAACGGCACGCGCTGACCGTCGTCGTCGACGAGACGATGCGCGACCTGGACCTGCGGACGCCGCCCGGCACCGAGCCCCATCTGTCCGGTGCCCGGGTGATCCAGATCGGCTCGGCGAGCAAGGTGCTGTGGAGCGGACTGCGGATCGGCTGGATCAGGGCGAGCGCGGACCTCGTACGCGAGGTACTGCGCAACCCGCTGCAGGCGCAGCTCTCGCCACCGCCGCTGGAGCAACTGATCGCCGCCGAGCTGCTGGGCGAGGGTGACGGAGGCGGCGACGGCCTGGACGCCGTCCTCGCCGACCGCCGTGCCCGCCTGCGCCGGCAGCGCGACCACCTGGCGGGCCTGCTCGCGGGCACGGGATGGACGTACACCGTCCCGGACGGCGGACTGTCGCTCTGGCTGCACCTGGGCGAGCCGACCACGGCCACGGAGCTGGCGGCGCGCGCCGCGGGACGCGGGCTGGCCGTGTCGCCCGGTCCGCTGTTCGCGGTCGACCGGGCGAGCCTGGCGCACCATCTGCGGCTGCCGTTCACGGCGACGCGGGACGTGCTCACGCGGGCGGTGGCTCTGCTCACGGGCTGACCCACGGCGTCCACGGCGTCCACGGCATTCATGGCAACCACGGATCGCCTGCTTCAGCTGCCTCCGCCGCGGCAATGTCACCGTTTCGTCGCAGCCTGACCAGCCCTACAACGCACAGCCCCCGACGCGGGTCTAGCAGTGAGACATCGCGAGACGTGCGAGAAGAACGCAAGGGAAAGGTCCGTCATGGGGGACATACGCAGACGCGGAGCAGTCGCGCTCGGCATCACCGGACTGGTGGCGCCGCTGACGCTCGCGCTGGGCGCGGGGCCCGCGCAGGCCGCGAGCTGTACGACGCAGGCAGGTCCGTATCAGAAGAAGGTGGAGAAGTTCCTCGGCCGCCCGGTCGACGGACGGCAGTCCACCGCCGACTGCAAGGCCATCCAGGCCTTCCAGAACAAGCACGGCATCACCCCGAACATCGGGTACGCGGGACCCGTGACCTGGGGTGTGATGGACCTGATGAACAAGCAGAAGGCCGTCGGCAACAAGCCCAACAAGGACGGCAAGTGCCCGGTCAACAAGGGCCGCATCGCCTGCGTCAACCTCACGCTTCAGATCAGCTGGATCCAGGACGGCAGCACGCTCGTCTACGGGCCGGTGCCGGTCCGCACGGGTCGCAACAACTATGAGACCCGCACCGGACTGAAGAAGATCTACTGGCGGGACATCGACCACGTCTCGAGCATCTACAACGTGCCCATGCCCTACAGCCAGTTCTTCGACGGCGGCCAGGCATTCCACTCGGTCGGCCTGAGCATGTGGAACCCGCCCGGCTCGCACGGCTGCGTCAACATGACCAAGACCACCGCCAAGAAGTACTGGTCGCTGCTGAAGAACGGCGACGACGTCTTCGTGTACGGCCGCAAGCCGGGCACCTGACCGGGCCCGGCCGACCGCTCGCCTCGCTAGAGCCGGATCAAGTCGCCGACCTGCTGGGGGAGAAGACGGATGAGTTCGTCCGTGCATTCCCCAGCAGTTCCGCGCAGGCGCGAGTGATGAGCTTCACGGTCCGTAATGTCTCCCGACGTACCTTTACTCACATCGCCTTCACGTCAAGGTCCGTATGCTTCACACCATGTCCACCACTCCTGAAGCCGCCTCCGAGCGGTCCGCCGCCGAGGTCAACGAGGAGATCCGGGCCCTCTGGTTCCGCACCGGCGGGACGCTGAGCATGGACGAGCGGCGGGAGTACCAGCGGCTCGTCCTGGAGTGGGCGGAAGCCGCCCCTCACTCGCCCACCCGGGCTGCGTGACGAGCCGGCCTCGGCCCCTCTTCCTTCGACCCGCCCGCTGTGAGCCGGGTCACCCCCAACTCTGCGAGTACTGCCGCCGATAGCGGTTGCGGTCCTGCTCCGTGCGGATATAGCGGGTCGCCACCAGCGCGATGATGCTGCCCGCGATGACCAGGAGCCCCGGGCCCACGTTCCTGGGATCCGTGAGCCGTGCGATGAGCGTCCCGGCGGTGCCAGGGATGTCCACCGACTCGACCGCACCCGGTGCGGCGGAGCCCGGCGCGACTGCCGCGCCCTGCGAGGCCGCGGCGGACGGCGCGGCGGAGGCCTGGCCCGTGGGGCTGCTGGAGGCCTGAGGCTGTCCCACCAGGGTGACGCCGAGCTCGGCGAGGGCGGTGGTGACCGGCTGGAAGAACGTCGTGCCGCCCGAGGTGCAGTCACCGTTGCCGCCGGAGGTCACGCCCAGTGCGATGCCTTCGGAGAACAACGGGCCACCGCTGTCGCCCGGTTCGGCGCACACCGTGGTCTCGATGAGCCCGGAGACGGTGCCCTCCGGGTAGTTCACCGTCGCGTTCAACGCGGTCACCTGACCGTCGCGGAGTCCGCTGGTGCTGCCGCTGCGGAAGACCCGCTGGCCGACGGTCGGATCGGCGACGCCCGTGATCCGTACGCCCTGTCCGCCGCCGATGGCCACGATGTTGTCCCCCGGCGCCTTCCCGGTGTCGTACTGCACGAGGGAGTAGTCGTCACCGGGGAATGACGTGGTGATCGTCCGGCCCACCTGCTGTGTGCCCTGCTCGTCCGCGAACCACACGGAGCCGGCCGGCCCGCAGTGCCCGGCGGTGAGGATGAACTGGCCTTGCGGGGCGGTCACATTGAAGCCCGCCGAACAGCGTCCGCCCGTCGAGAGAAGAGCATCGGCGCCGTTCAGCCGCGTCGTGAACGTGCCCTCGGTCCGCTCCATGCGTACGGAGTCACCGATGCCCTCGGCCAGCGTCGTCATGCGCGACCAGTCGGAGGCGGAGACCGTGCTGTCGGCCCGCACCACCACCTCGTTGTTCTTGTAGTCCACGGCCCAGGCGGTGCCGGTCACCCGGGGCGCCGAACTCAGGGTCTCCGTCGCGGACTTGAGGTCCTGCATGCTGTGGTCGACGACCTTGGGGCGGGCGCCCGCCTGCTTCACCTCGGCTGCCGCGCCCGTGTCGGTCACCGCGACGACCGGTTGTCCGTCGGCGGCGATCCAGCTGCCGGCCGTACGCGAGGTGCCCAGGGTGGAGACCAGCTGGGCCCCTCTGTCAGCGGCGGCCTGGGTCGAGCTCTCGCCGGCACGCGACGTCGCGGACGGTTCGCTCGCCATCGCGTGCGTCACCATCAGCCCTCCGCAGAGCAGCCCTCCGACGGCCGCGATACGCGCCCCCCGTTGGACGATCTGTCGTCGTGCGTGCCTCATCCATGGGCTCCCGAAGCCGAACACCGCGGCGTCTACCACCGCCGGGGGCTCCGGTCGAGAGCCCTCCCTTCATACGTGCGCCCGCGTCCAGGCGTTCACGGCCTCGTCCGACCCGTCAAGAACCCACTGTCAGGCGCGAGTTCGGGCGGCCACCTCTTCCGGGGTCAGATACGCGTCGGTGTGCTCGAAGTCCCGCAGCGTTCCCTTGCGGCCGGCGAGGAAACCGGTGCGGACGAAGTCGTCGCCCGCGACCGCGTTGAGGAACCAGTTGGCGCCGGTGCGGAAGCGGGCTGCGCCGGTGCGCAGCGCGAACAGGTGATAGCCGCGGGCCACGACCTGCGCGGGCACGCCCTTGAGGCCGATGCCGAGCGGCTTGGACACTGCGTCGTGGCCGCCCAGGTCGACGACGAGACCGAGGTCCTTGTGCTTGTACGGGGTGGTGGGCAGCCCGCGCAGCAGCGCCGTCAGGGTCTTCGCGGCGTGCCGTCCCTGCCGGGCGGCGTGCTGGGCGGTCGGCGCGCAGTACGAGCCGTCGCCCTTGACCAGGTCGGGCACGGCGGCCGCGTCCCCCAGGGCGAACACCCCGTCCAGGCCCGGCACCCGGAAATCGGCCTCGACGACGAGCCTGCCGCGTACCGTCTCGGCGCCCAGCGAGTCGACCAGCGGGCTCGCCGCCACACCGGCCGTCCACACCAGCGTCCGTGAGGGCAGCACCCGGCCGTCGGTGAGGGTGACCTTGTCCTCGGTGACGGAGACGACCGACATTCCCAGGGAGATCTGCACCCCACGCCTGCTCAGCATGCGCAAGGCGCTCGTGCCCAGCTTGTCACCGAGCTCCGGCAGCAGCTTGGGAGCGACGTCGACCAGGTGCCACTTGATCAGGGCGGGGTCGAGACGCGGGTGGTACTGCTTGGCCGCCGCGGTGGTGAGCCGCTGCAGACAGGCCGCCGTCTCCGTGCCCGCGTAGCCGCCGCCGACCACCACGAACTGCAGCCGTGCCGCCCGCTCTTCCTCGTCCGAGGTGGCCGCCGCCAGGTCGAGTTGGGCGATCACGTGGTCACGCAGATACACGGCCTGGGACAGTGTTTTCATGCCGCGCGCCTCGTCGGCGAGGCCGGGGATGTCGAAGGTGCGGGTCACGCTGCCCGGCGTGAGCACCAGGTAGTCGTACGACAGGTCGACGAGCTCACCGGTGATCTTGCGTACGACGCAGATCTTGGCCGCCGGATCCACGCCGATCACCCCGCCAGGCACCAGCTCGGTGCGGCGCAGGATCCGGCGCAGCGAGGGTGCCACCGACTGAGGGGTGATGACACCGGCGGCGACCTGCGGGAGCAGCGGCAGGTAGAGCTGGTAGTTGTTCGGGCTGACCAGGGTGATCCGGGCGTCGGCGGGGGCGAGCGCTCGCTCGAGCCCCCGTGCGGTCTCGACCCCGGCGAATCCGCCGCCGACGATCACTATGTTCGGTGCGTCCATCCCAGCAGCCTCTCTCCCTGTGCCGACAGCGCGGCCCGCCGACCGCGAGCCCAGGCTCACACGGGACGAGCGCGCCTGCCACCCCGCACCGGAGCAGGGAGATCGTTGCCGCGAATTTGTCTACCGGGGAGTAACTTTTGCTTCCTCTCCCGTACATCATGGGGCGTGACCATGACAGACGCGGCGAGGGGCGAGGCTCCCTCGCCGCTCCGATGCGAGAAGGGGACGGATATGACAGGACGCGGTGTGGGGCGCCGGATAGGCGCGGTGTCGGCAGTCGTGGCGCTGGGGATCGGGGGGACGGTCACCGCCGCGGGGACCGCCGCCGCGGCACCGGTCCAGGCCGTGGCGAGCGTGACGGCGGCGCAGGCCGACGTCGACTACGCCACCTGGCAGAAGGACGTCCAGGCCGTCATCGACCAGGCCACGCCCTACGTCGGGCAGCGCACCGCGCAGGCCGGCGGGCAGAAGCTCGCCGTCGTCTTCGACATCGACAACACCACGCTGGAGACGGACTTCCACCCCTGGTACGTGCTCCCCACCCCGGCGGTCAAGCCCTCCCTGGCGCTCGCCAAGTACGCGAAGTCGCGCGGCGTCGCCGTCTTCTTCGTCACCGCGCGCCCGGGCATCATCTACAGCCTGACGAAGTCGAACCTGACGTCCGTGGGCTACCCGGTCGACGGCCTCTACGTCCGTGATCTGCCGGACCTGTTCGCCGAGGTCAGCGCGTACAAGACCGGCAAGCGTGCGGAGATCGAGGCCCAGGGCTACACGATCATCGCCAACGTCGGCAACAACGACACCGACCTCGTCGGCGGCCACGCCGAGCGCACCTTCAAACTGCCCGACTACGACGGTCAGCTGTCCTGACCCCGACTGCTTACACTTCCGCCATGGACGAGGCCTCGCTGGACAAGCTCGGTTCGGGCAAGTACCTGCTCATCACCAGCTACCGCAAGAACGGCACGGGAGTCGCGACGCCCGTGTGGGTGGTGAGGGACGGCGGGGTGCTCGGCGCGTGGACGCCCGCGGACAGCTGGAAAGTGAAGCGGATCCGCAACCGGGCCGATGTCCTGGTGGGTCCGTGCGACGTGCGTGGCAGGCCGACGGGCGACCAGATCCCGGCCACGGCTGAGATCCTCGACGCGGGCGAAACCGCCCACTACCGTCAGCTGATCGCCCGCAAGTACGGCATCTTCGGCCGTCTCAGCCTCTTCGGCAGCCGCCTGCGACGCGGGGTGTCCGGGACGGTGGGCATCCGTATCACCCTGGCCCCCTGACTCACGCGCGCGTACGGGAGCCCGGCGTGGACCAGGCCCCCGTACGCACCGCGTCTACGCGTAGAACGGCCCCGGAGTGCTCCAGGTCGTCGTACCGAAGACGTTCGCGTCATCGATGAAGATGTTCACGTTGGTGACCTTGAGGCCGTACTGGGTCGCGGTCATGCCCTCGGGGCAATTCACCTGCACGGCCGGGAAGTTGACGAAGAACGGCGGACCGTAGTCCTGGTCGGGGTAGCGCGCCAACTGGCCGAGCAGCCAATTGCTGTCCGGCTCGTAGTACACCCCCGACAACGGCATCTGTTCGGTGCGTACGACGAAACTCGTGCCGTGGTCGAAGGTTCCGTCGGGCCGCAGACAACCGAAGGTGCGCGCGGTGTCCGCGGACGCGCTGAAGTAGCCCCCGGTGCTGGGGAGTCCGGCCAGATAGCCGGGCTGGCTGCGCACGTTGTGGAGGGTGACGCCGAGACTGAAGCCGCCACAGCCGGGCGTCGGGTTGTAGTCGTGGTAAATGAGCTGGCACTTGCGAGGTCCGAAGGCCGCGTTCGGGTCGGGATTGTAGGGCTGCGGCACCACAGCCCCGTGGAACCTGACGGTCGCCGAGATTCCCCCGTCGGTGGGCGCCGGGATCTCGACACTGGTTTCGGCCTGGGCGGAGCCCGGCCCTGCCAGGACGAGAACGGCCCCCGCGAGTAACGCGAGGGCCAGTCTGCCCAGCACTCTGGGCATGCGCTTGCTCCTCATGTGAAAAATCCCCCCTCGTGCACGTGGTGCACACACATGAATAGTGGCAGGAACACGCTATAGATCCTTGAGTGCCTCATCCGGCCATCGCCCCAACGCTCACAAACGGAGCGTGCGTTGGTCGTTCCCCGAGGCCGGCCATCAAGGCAGTGCCCGTGATCCGCGGCACCGGCCCCGATCGCGCCCCCGCCGGACCGCCCCTGGCACACTGCCACCTGTTCGTACTTCAACATCGGGCGGTGGGGCGGGTGCGCTCGCAGGACGTGCAGGAGCGGCCGGACGTCGCGGTGGTCGTGGCGGCGCGGGCCGGTGACCCGCAGGCGCTGGAGCAGCTCGTGCGGGGCTGGCTGCCGTTGGTCTACAACATCGTCGGGCGGGCCCTTGACGGCCACAGCGATGTCGACGACGTGGTCCAGGAGACCATGCTGCGGGCGCTGGACGGGCTGCCTGGCCTGGCGGAACCCGAGCGGTTCCGGTCATGGCTTGTCGCCATCGCCGTACGGCAGGTCCGTGACCGGTGGCGCGGCGGACAGTCCCGTCCGCAGCCGAACCCGCCCGAGGACCTGGCCCAGGAGGTGGATCCACAGGCCGACTTCGCCGATCTGGCGATCCTCCGGCTGGCCCTTTCGGGACAGCGCCGTGAGGCTGCGGAGGCGACGCGCTGGCTGGAGGACGAGGAGCGCGAGGTGCTGTCGCTGTGGTGGATGGAGGCGGCCGGTGAACTGAGCCGCGCCGATCTGGCAGCGGCCTGCGACCTCACGCCGCAGCACACCGCGGTGCGGGTGCAGCGGGTCAAGGAACGGCTGGAGTCCGCGCGCGCCGTTGTGCGTGCCCTGGCCGCCTCGCCGCGCTGTACGGAGCTGTCCGCCCTGCTGCCCTCGTGGGACGGCCGGCCGTCCGCGCAGTGGCGCAAGCGGCTGGCTCGTCACGTCCGTGAGTGCCCGCAGTGTCTGTTCAGCACCTCCGAGCTGATACCGGCCGAAGGGCTGCTGGGTGGATTCGCGCTGGTGCCGGTGCCGATCGGCCTGGCAGGCCTGGTGCTGACCGAGCTGCTGCCCGCGGGCTCGGCGGCCGGGGCGGCGGCGAGTGGCGCCGCGCAGGGGCCGGGCGGAGCGGGGCAAGTGGCCCGGCTGCTCGGCCGGTTGGCGGCCAAGCCGGTGGCGGCGGTGACCGCGGGAGCGGTGGTGCTCGCGGGCGGGGGAGTCGCCTGGTACGCCGCCACGCACTCCGAGACACCCGGGCGAGAGCCCGCGGCCGTGGCCCCGGCACCGCCTGCCGCCTCGCCCGCCACACCGACACCGTCGGTGTCCGCGACGCCGTCGCCCACTCCCACTCCAACCCCGTCACGGACCGCCGCGACGCGGCTCTCGGGCCCCCACGCCCTGCGGTCCGTCGACGCCCCCGGCCGTTATGTGAGCCAGTCCGGCGACCTCGGCGTTCTCGAACAGGTCGGCTCCGCGAGCTCCGCGCTCACCCGGCAGGACGCCACGTTCACCTTCGTCGCCGGGCTCGCCGACTCCGACTGCTACTCGCTCATGGACACCACGGGCAGATACCTGCGGCACTACTCCTTCCGTATCCGGCTGGACGCCAACGACGGGTCCGCGATCTTCCAGAAGGACGCGACCTTCTGCCCCCGTTCCGGCTCGGCCGACGGGTCGCTCGCCCTGGAGTCGTACAACTACCCCGGCCGCTACCTCCGCCACCGCGACAACCTCGAGCTCTGGCTCGACCCCGACGAGGAGACCGCCGCGTACCGCGCCAGCAGCTCGTTCGTCGTCGCCGCACCCTGGACCTGACCTTTCCCGGCAGGGGAGTTGGCTGGATGTGTTCTGCCTGAAGCGTTGACTAGAAAGCGCTTACCCCCTACGTTTCCCGTTCAGCGACATGACCCGCGTGTGACATCTCGTATACGAGACATCAGATCTCCGAGCCGCACAACCTGGGCAAGTGAGCCTCCCGGGCCCTTTTGAATCCTCGTACGGATGTCGCCGTGTGCCGCACGCGATTCAACATGGCGAACATCGTGCACGTACATGACCCGCGAGCACTCTCGAAGGGACACACCCGCATGCGTACCCGCCCCCCACGACCGCGTTCTCGCAGACTGCCCCTGACGGTGGCCGCGACGGCCGCCCTGGCCGTCGCCGGTGCTCTCGTCCTGCCGCAGCCCGCAGGAGCCGCCGAGACGTCCCCGGTCGGTTTCGGCGCCGGAACCACCGGCGGCGGAAGCGCGACCGCCGTCACCGTCACCACGCTCGACGCCTTCAAGACGTCCGTCACCGGCGACACGGCCAAGGTGGTCCGGGTCAACGGCCTGATCACGCTGAGCGGTCAGGTCGACATCGGCTCCAACACCACCGTCCTGGGCGTCGGTTCGTCGTCCGGGTTCACCGGCGGCGGACTGCGCATCAAGGAGGAGACCAACGTCGTCGTCCGCAACCTGAACATCAGCAAGCCCCTGGCGCCCGCCGACGGGATCACCGTCCAGAAGTCCACGAAGGTGTGGATCGACCACAACTCCTTCTCGGCGGACCGGGACCACGACAAGGACTACTACGACGGTCTGCTGGACATCAATCACGGCTCGGACCAAGTCACCGTGTCCTGGAACACCTTCAAGGACCACTTCAAGGGCTCACTCGTCGGGCACAGCGACAACAACGCCTCCGAGGACACCGGCCATCTGCGGGTGACGTACCACCACAACCACTTCAGCAACGTCTACTCGCGCATCCCCAGCCTGCGCTTCGGCACCGGCCACTTCTACGACAACTACGTCCAGGGCGCCGACACCGCCGTGCACTCACGCATGGGCGCCCAGATGCTCGTCGAGAACAACGTCTTCCGCACGACGAAGATCGCGGTGACGACGAACCGCAGCAGCGACGTGGACGGCTACGCCAACCTGCGCGGCAACGACCTCGGCGATGCCGTCACCGAGATCTCGCAGGTGGGCACCTTCACAGCCCCGCCCTACAGCTACACCGCCGAGCCCGCCTCGACCGTCGTCGCCTCGGTGACGTCCGGCGCGGGTGCCGGAAAGCTCTGACCACCCCCACCAGCAGGAAGAAGGAATCGGGACATGACTTCTTCGTTACGTACCCGCGCCACCCGGCGCGCACTGACCGGCGCCCTGGCCGCACTCGGGCTCTCGGTTGGCATGATCATGATCGATGGCGCGGTGCCGCCGGCGAGCGCCGCCACCTGGCCGACCGCGAGCGGCAGCCAGGCGGTCTCCTCCACCATCTCGCTGTCCGGCACCAAGGACTACGGGATGCTGCGCCTGTACGGCACCGGTGATCTGGGCAGTGGCAGCCAGGACGAGGATCAGGGGCCGATCCTGCAACTGGCCGCCGGCACCGTCCTCAAGAACGTCATCATCGGCGCCCCGGCCGCGGACGGCATCCACTGCCTGGGCAGCTGCACGCTGCAGAACGTCTGGTGGGAGGACGTCGGCGAGGACGCGGCGACGTTCCGGGGCTCCTCGTCGTCCAACGTGTACACCGTCTCCGGCGGTGGCGCGAAGGAAGCCAGCGACAAGGTGTTCCAGTTCAACGGCGCCGGAACCCTGAACGTCTCGAACTTCGCGGTGAAGACCTTCGGTACCTTCATCCGCTCGTGCGGCAACTGCTCCACGCAGTACAAGCGGACGATCAACCTCAACACCATCGAGGTGACCTGGAAGGGCAGCCGCCTCGTCGGTATCAACACCAACTACGGCGACAGCGCGACCCTGAGGGGCATCAAGATCGTCGGGGACACCAGCAAGAAGGTCATCCCCTGCCAGAAGTACATCGGTAACAACACGGGCGCGGAGCCGACCACCAACGGCACCGGTCCCGACAGCACGTACTGCAAGTACGCCACGTCCGACATCACCTACAGCTGACCCACCGCTGATCCACCGCTGATCGCGGTGCCGGGGGAGGCTCCGGCACCGCGAACGGCCAAGACTCGCTGGGGTGTCAACTCCAGCTTCGGAACGGCTCGTCGACCATCTGGAACACCGGCTCCCGGCGCACCGGATCCTGTGCGGTGGCGAGTCTGACCCGGTCTCCGCTGTGGATACCGACGAGCGGGCCCATGACCCTGCCGCGAACGGTGAATCCCTCCGCCATCTCGACGAGGGAGACGTTGCGCGCCGCGGGGGTGTTGCGATGGATCACGGTCGAGTGGCGCACGATGCCCGTGCCCGCGCTCGCTTCGGTCCGCAGGTCGCTGCCCGCGCAGACCGGGCAGAGGAGCCGTTGGTACATCGCGGTGCCGCACCACTGGCAACGCTGGAAGAGGAGGGTGTCCGGGGCCGAGGTCCCGGCCGAAGTCCCGTCCGTCGCGGGGCCGACACCCGGATGAAGGGCGATTCCTGGGTGGTACACGATGTCATCTCCCTGCGCTCCGCCGGAATCTGATGTGCTCGGATCGCCGTGCACGAGCCACAGGGTATGGCACTGAGTGCCACTTGTGAAGGCACTCGGTACCCTCAGTGTCTCCGAATGTGTGGGCTCGAAGGTGAGGGGGAGGGGGTGCGTGGTCAGTCCCGTCCGAGAGTCGACTCGATCTCCCGGACGACGCGCCACATCGGCGCTCCCCGTCGGGAGATGACGACGACCACGTCCTCCTGGTCCTCGACCGCAGTGTCACCGGGCCGGTCGCCGAATGTTCCTCGCACGTACCCGAGCGCGTGGTCCACCGCGGCGGTCGCGTTGCCCTGTCCGTCCGAACGCAGCCAGGAGCGCAGGGCGTTGTTGTGTGCGGCGACCACACCCGCGGCGATGACGTCGGCCTGCAGAGTGCCGTCGCGTCGGCCCGCGAAACGTCCGCGCAGATACTCGGCGAGGGCCCGTTCGTACCGCCAGACGACCGACAGTTCGTACGCGCGCAGGCCGGGGACCTTCCGGGTGAGGCGGTAGCGCTGGACGGAGAACGTCGGGTTCTCGGCGTACATGCGCAGCACGAGCCGGGCCGCGTCGCAGACCCGCTGCACCGGATCGTCCTCGTCGGCACCGTCGCTGAGGAACGCCGTCATGTCGGCCAGGCAGCGCTCGTGGTCCGGGAAGACCACATCCTCCTTGGACGGGAAGTAGCGGAAGAAGGACCGCCGGCCGACTCCGGCGAGCGCCACGATGTCGTCGACCGTGGTCTGTTCGTAGCCGCGTTCCAGAAAGAGCTGGAAGGCTGCCGCGACCAGGGCGTCCCGCATGGGTGGCTTCACGGTCGTCGCGTCGGCGGCCTCGCGGCTCCGGGGTCCCTCGCTCATGGACGGGAACCTAGCACCGAGCGGGAGGAATGGCACTCAGTGCGCAGCGCTGAGGGGACTGAGTGCCTTGTGTGTGCGTGGTCTCCCGCTGGGCTGAAGTGGCTGGGCTGATGTGTGGGGGGCGACCACCCCGCGGTGCATGCCGCCGTACAAGCCGTACGAGCCGTTCGTGCAAGCAGTAGACGCCGTTCGAGCGGCACGGATGCCGGTTCCGGATCACATGATTCCCCATGTGTCTGAAATGCGATGACCTGTGAAGTCGCCGTGTATTCAGCGAGGTTGACAGCCTCCACGCGCTGATCGACTATGTGGTCGAGCTGTGGCCCATTTGACCAATGCGCCCAGTGATTCTTCGACCACTTACCCCCGGTTCGGCCCCCGGCTGCTTCGCCATGCCGTGCTGCCGTCGACCGGGTCCCGCAACATCTAGATGGGATCTGCATGTCCATAGCGAGACGTGTCACCCTCCGCTGCCTGCTGGGGACGGGCGCGGTGGTGCTCGCCCTCTCGGCGTCGACGACCGGCGCCTGGGCCACAGGTACCCCCGGTGGCGACGGCTGGGACAAGACCGGCGGCGACTACAAGCCCGGGAATGGCGCGGGTACGAAGACCGAGACCGATCGTTGCCAGTTCTCCCTGGACGGGACGAACTTCTACGACTCGGTCCGTGTCGACGACCAGACCTTGAAGCCCACCGACGACGGCAAGGTCCACATCAAGGTCCGTACCGCCGGTGACGCCTCCACCTGCACCGCCTCGCTCGCCTCGTACCGCGCGCACGGTGCCACCTTCAACACCTCCGGCGAGCAGGTCTTCCACGACTTCGACACGGTGACGGTCAAGCCGGGCGGCACGGACTCCCTGGACATCTCGGTGCCCGACGTCGGCTGCTACGCGCAGGTTGACCTCTACCGTGGCGCCGTCAAGTTCGACGGCCTCTTCGACGCCAACGACGGCTTCGAGCACGGTGACCTGCCCAAGGGTCCGGACCGCCCGGTCATCAAGGACAAGCTGATCGCGGCGTGGAACGGCGGCACCAAGGACTGCACGGCGCAGCCGCCGACCACTCCGGAGACGCCTCCGGCCTCCTCGCCCCCGGCGTCGACTCCGCCTGCCTCGACGCCGCCCGCGTCGACGCCCGGCACCCCGACTCCGTCGGAGCCCGCCGAGTCGACGACGCCGGCGACTCCGTCGGAGTCCGAGTCGACCACGCCCGCCGCCCCGTCGCCCAACGGCGGTGGGTCCACCGCGCCCGGCGACCTCGCGGAGACCGGCGGCGGCAACACCCTGCCGATCGCCGCCGGCGCCGCGGCCCTCCTCGCGGCCGGTGCCGCGATCACCGTCGTCACCCGCCGCCGACGCGCCACGGGCACCCGCGCCTGACGCACGGCGTCCCCGGGCCTCGACGGTTCTGAAAGGCCCTGGCACTCATTCAGTACGTGAGTGTGAAAGGCCCCGGCACTCATTCAGTACGTGAGTGCCGGGGCCGCTCGCGTTCCCGAGCCGCCAGGAGGCGTGTCCTAAACTCCGCCCATGACGATCCCGACGGCCGCCCTCATCGAAGATCTGGCGCCCCAGGGCGTGTTGCGGGCGTCGATCAATCTGGGCAATCCGGTACTGGCCCAAGGCGCCCCGACCGCACCGGCCGGCGTGACCGTCGACATCGCGCGCGAGGTCGGTGCTCGGCTGGACGTGCCGGTGGAGCTCGTCTGCTTCGACGCGGCACGGAAGTCGTACGAGGCCCTGAAGACGGGCCGCGCCGACCTGTGCTTCCTGGCCATCGAGCCAGCACGGGAGGCCGAAGTCGCCTTCACCGCGCCGTACGTCGTGATCGAGGGCGTGTACGCCGTGCCCCGTCACTCGGACCTCACCACGGTCGCCGACGTCGACCGGGCGGGCGTACGCATCGGCGTGAAGCGCGGGTCCGCCTACGACCTCTTCCTCTCCCGCACGCTGGAGCACGCGAGCGTCGTGCGCGGTGAGGAGGGAGTCGACGCGTTCCGCGCCCAGGACCTCGAGGTCGCGGCCGGTATCCGTCAGCCGCTGGCCCAGTACGTCGCGGCACATCCCGAACTCAGGCTGATCGAGGGCCGGTTCATGCAGATCCGCCAAGCGGTGGGCACGACGGTGAACCGACGGCCCGAGACCGTCCAGTTCCTGCGCGACCTCGTCGAGGAGCTGAAGGCCGACGGCTTCATCGCGGACGCCCTGCGCCGTGCGCACCAGTCGGACTCTCTGGTCGCCCCGCCCGGATAGAGGGAGAGCCTACGGTCGGCGCGGAAGTGCCATGCCGCGGCGATCATTGCAATCCGGCGATGGTGAATCGTCCGGAACCGGCCACGACTGGTGGGCATGGAGCGCGAAACTCACCAAGGTCAGCAGAAGATCGATGTCCGAGTCGACCTCAAGACGTATCGTCACCCAGCGCGAACCGGGCACCATACGGACCGCGGTCACGTTCTTCAAATGGTCCTCGAAACGCAGGATGGCAGGGACCGTGAGATGCAGGTCGACGTCCTGTTCCGAATGGAAGTGGACGATCTCGCCCTGCTCCGAGCACAGTGCCCGCCCCGTGCCGCAGCTCGGCAGGGCCTCGGCCAGGTCCGGCCAATTCGCCAGTCGCGTCATGGCGCGCAGGGCCAACGTCATGACGACATCATGACCCGCTTACCGTCCGTCCACCAGGATTTGGGCAACTCGTCACTGGTACGCATGGCCTGAATTTCCGGATACCGGATCGAAATCCGAGGCCCGGCACACCGCGCTGCATATGGGCCGACTCCGAGTGATTTCGAATGCTCCCTGAGTAACCGCGGATTGATTCACGCCATTTCAGAAGAAGACCGTGGTCATCCTGGACCTGAGTCGAACCGCTGCTGACCTGGGCCGGACCGCGGCTGACCTGGCCCGGAGCGTTGGCGACTGTGGGCAACTTCCTTCCAGCTCCCGCGAGTTACCGCAATTTCCGGGCGGAGTGGCCGACCGGCCGCCGGTCGGGCTTCTGCTCGTAGAGCCCGCGCGTGCGCGGTCAGTTCGCCTTGGTCCGCTCTGCCAACCGGGCCGCGCTCAGGGCCTGTCCAGCGGGTCTTGCCGGTGAGCACGGGGCGGCGGATGCGAGCCAGGACGCCTCCGGGTTGCCGGTGCCGACAACCCGGAGAACTCCCGTCATCGCAGGTCACAAGGCTTTCTTAGTCATCAAAGCACCCGCGGACGGTCACCCTTCCCTGACCCAACTTCAAATAGTGAGCACAAATTACACACATCCCTCTCTTCAGACCGGCCCCGATGGTCTAGATTGACCGTGCTTCACATGCTGGGACACGAGGCGACAAATCAGCATCTATGTGTCAGGCGCTGCGGACAGCCAGCCGCTGCGCCTCCACCCCCAGACGTGGGGGTGATCAATTCCTGGAGCCGAGAGGGTCCTTGGGTGCGGGATCACCCGAGGTTTCGACGGGTTCCCGCGCACCTCGAGGGTCTGGCGGGGCAGGCAAGTCCGCTGCCGCCAGGCCGGATTGATCGAGTGGCGCTGAAGTGGCCGCGATGGCGTGCGTGGGGGCCGGGGGGCTCCCGAGGGGAGGGACTGTGCGGGGGGCGGGGGCCTCCCGATGGGGAGCGACAGTGTTGGACGACGAAGTCGAACCACTGGGAACCGGGGGGTTCTGTGCGGCAGGGGGGAATAGTCGGCCCTTTTCCGTCGGCGCGCGAGCGTTTGGCGGACGGGGCGATCAGCCAGCCGGCGAAAGACTGGGAGCAGCGGTACCGCCGTACCGTGATCACCAGCGATACCGTGGCCACCGCCTGTGTGGTGGCCGCGATAGGCAACTTCTTCGGGGCCCGGGACGCGGCCAACTGGCACGAGAAATGGGTAATTCTCGCTTTCTGTACCGAACTGCTGGTACTGGGAGCGCTTGCGGTGAGCCGGTCGTGGGCTCCGGCGGTGCTGGGTCAGGGCGCCGAGGAGTTCCACCGGCTCGGACGCTCACTGTTCATGGCGGTCGTCGTGCTGGCGCTCGGCGGGATCGCCCTCACCTCGCGCAACATCAAGCTCTGGATCTTCGTCGCGATACCCGCGATCGCGCTCGTCACCATGACCGAGCGGTATCTGCTCCGCCTCTGGCTGCACAAGCAGCGGAAGGAAGGGCAGTGCCTGAGACCGGTGCTCGCTGCCGGGAGCCCGGCCACCGTGCGCGATCTGATCAGCAGAACGCGCAAGTTGCCGCATCTCGGCTGGCGAGTGGACGCGGTGTGCACGACGGACGGTCTCGGGGTCGACGGTGACCAACTGGACGGAGTGCCGGTCGTCGGGCGACTGGCGGACGTAGCCGACCATGTCCGCCGCGACGGCTACCGTGTCGTCGCGGTCACACCGGACCCGCACTGGTCACCGGACCGGCTGCAACGGCTGGCCTGGAACCTCGAAGGCAGCGAGGCCGAGATGGTCGTGGCCCCCGTACTCATGGAGGTGGCCGGCCCGCGGCTGCACGTCGACGCGGTGCTCGGGATCCCGCTGCTGCGGGTCAGCATGCCGACCTTCACCGGGGGCCGCCGGGCGATCAAAGGGGTCGTCGACCGGATGGGCGCGGCGGTCCTGCTGATGCTGTTCGCGCCGCTGATGGTGCTCGTCGGGCTGCTCGTGCTGGTGGACAGCCGGGGCGGGGCGTTCTACCGCCAGCGCAGAGTCGGCAAGAACGGCCGCGAGTTCACCATTCTCAAGTTCCGCACCATGGTCACCGGCGCTCACGGGGCACGTGCCGAGCTTGCCGCCCGCAACGATGGCGCAGGGCTGCTGTTCAAGCTCCGCCGGGATCCGCGGGTGACCCGGGTGGGAGCAGTACTGCGCCGGTATTCGATCGACGAGCTCCCGCAGCTTTTCAACGTGCTCACCGGATCGATGTCGCTCGTCGGTCCGCGGCCTCCGCTGCCGGAGGAGTCCGCCGCGTACGGCCCGGACATCCGGCGGCGTCTGCTGGTCAAGCCGGGGCTCACCGGACTGTGGCAGATCAGCGGACGCAGCGACCTGTCGTGGGAGGAGGCGGTCCGGCTCGACCTGCGCTACGTGGAGGACTGGTCGCTCGCCCTGGACACAGTGATCTTGTGGAAGACGCTGCGTGCGGTGCTCTACGGGCAGGGGGCCTACTGATGGGCGGGAGTCTGCAACTCAACGGTCCCGCCGGCGCGCGGACCGCAGGCCCTCAGGGCCTGCCTGGGGGGAGGAACGGGTCATGAGAGTCAGCGTTTTCGGGCTCGGCTACGTGGGCTGCGTGTCGGCCGCATGCCTGGCCAGCATGGGTCACGAGGTCATCGGGGTGGACGTCAACCAGGTGAAGGTCGACCTGGTCAACGACGGCAAGGCCCCGGTGGTCGAGGAGCGGATAGGGGAGCTCACCGCCGAGGTCGTGCGGACCGGAGCGCTGCGCGCCACCGGCGACGTCCGTGAGGCGATCATGGACAGCGAGATATCCCTGGTCTGCGTGGGCACGCCGTCGGAGCCCAACGGCAGCCTGTGCACCACGTACTTGGAGCGGGTCACCGAGCAGATCGGCGCCGCGCTGGCCGAGCGGGGTGGGCGGCACACCGTCGTGTTCCGCAGCACCATGCTCCCGGGCACCTGCCTGAACCTGCTGGTACCGATCCTGGAGAAGTACGTCGGCGGCACCGCCGGGGTGGACATCGGGGTCGCGGTCAACCCGGAGTTCCTGCGCGAGGGCACGAGCGTGCGGGACTTCTTCGACCCGCCGAAGACCGTCATCGGCGAGCTCGACCCGGCAAGCGGCGACGCGGTGATGGCGCTGTACGACGGCGTGCCCGGCGAGGTGTTCCGGGTGCCGGTCCCGACGGCCGAGGCGATCAAGTACGCGGACAACGCGTTCCACGGCCTCAAGATCGGCTTCGCGAACGAGCTGGGCGCGGTGTGCCAGGCGCTCGGGGTGGACTCGCACCAGGTGATGGACGTGTTCCTGGCCGACCACAAGCTCAACATCAGCTCCGCCTATCTGCGGCCCGGCTTCGCCTTCGGTGGCTCCTGCCTCCCCAAGGACCTGCGCAGCCTGGTCCACGCGGCGCACCGGGCCGACGTCTCGGTGCCCATCCTCGCCCACGTGCTGCCCTCCAACTCCGACCATCTGCAGCGCGCGGTGGACCTGGTCGAGCGCACCGGCAAGCGCCGGGTGGGCCTGTTCGGGTTGTCCTTCAAACCCGGCACCGACGATCTCCGCGAGAGCCCACTCGTCGAGCTGGCCGAGAGGCTCTTCGGCAAGGGCTACGACCTGCGGATCTACGACGCCAACGTGAGCCTCTCCCGACTGATCGGCGCGAACCGCGAGTACATCGAGACCCGGCTGCCGCACCTCGGGCAGCTGCTCGCGGACTCCGTCGGCGAGGTGCTCGAACACGCCGAGGTATGCCTGGTCGGGACCAGGGATCCGGGCGTACTGTCCGCGCTGCCCCATGGCGAAGGACCGGTGCTGATCGACCTCATCCACCTTCCCGACGCCGAGGCGCGACGGGCCGAACCGGGGTACGTGGGCCTTGCTTGGTGACAGATCGTTCGAAGACACAGCCGGCGGCGACCGGCCGGACCGGCGCGCGCTGATCCTGGTGGAGAACCTGTCGGTGCCGTTCGACCGGCGGGTGTGGCAGGAGTGCACGACGCTGCGCGACGCGGGCTGGGAGGTGCACGTCATCTGCCCCCGGGGGAGCAAGCGGGACACCGAGCCGGAGGCGGAGATCGACGGGGTGCGGATCCACCGCTACCCGTTGCGTGCGGCCACCGGCGGTCCTGCCGGCTATCTGCGGGAGTACGGATCGGCGTTGTGGCACACGATCCGGCTGGCCCGCAAGGTCGGCCCGGTCGATGTGGTCCACGCCTGCAACCCGCCCGACCTGCTGTTCCTGCCTGCACTGTGGCTGAAGCGGCGCGGGGCGCGGTTCGTCTTCGACCAGCACGACCTGGTACCCGAGCTGTACCTCTCCCGGTTCGACCGCGGCGAGGACCTGCTGTACCGCGCCGTGTGCGCGCTGGAACGGCGGACCTACCGGGCCGCGGACATCGTGCTCGCCACGAACGAGAGCTACCGGGACGTCGCGCTCAGCCGTGGCGGCCGGCGGCCGGAGGACGTCTTCGTGGTGCGCAGCGCGCCCCAGACCGACCGGTTCCAACCGGTGCCGCCCGAGCCGGAGTTGAAGCGCGGCAAGCCTCATCTGCTCTGCTACCTCGGCGTCATGGGCCCGCAGGACGGCGTCGACTACGCCCTGCGCGCCCTCGCGAAGCTGCGCGACGAGTTCGGGCGGACCGACTGGCATGCGGTGTTCGTCGGCTCCGGCGACGCCTTCGACGCGATGGTGGAGCTGTCCGGGCAGCTCGGGCTCTCCGAGCAGGTGCAGTTCACCGGGCGCATCCCGGACGCAGACCTGGTGCGCTACCTGTCCACGGCGGACGTGTGCCTTTCCCCCGACCCGCGCAATCCGCTCAACGACGTGTCGACCATGAACAAGGTCCTGGAGTACATGGCGATGGGCCGGCCCATCGTCTCGTTCGACCTCCGGGAGGCGCGCGTCTCCGCCGGTGACGCCGCCCTCTACGCGCCCGCCAACGACGAGGCCGAATTCGCCAAGCTCATCACGCTGCTCCTCGACGATCCGGAGAAGCGGGCCCGGATGGGCAGGATCGGCCAGGAGCGGATCAGCGGAGAGCTCTCCTGGCGGAACTCGCAAGCGTCGCTGCTCGCTGCCTATGCCGCTGCGTGCCGTGACCACACTCCGGTGTCGCGGGCGACCCGGTCAGCACAGGGAAGAGGCAGCACCATTGAGCGATGACACGATCCGCCTGGTCACGATCGGACGGATTCTCCGCCGACGGTGGCGGTTGCTCGCCGCCCTCGCCGTGGTGGGCGCACTGGTCGGCTACGGCGCCTCGGTGGTGTTCCCGCCGCAGTACACGACGTCGGCATCGGTACTGCTGCCGGGGCAGTGGGAAGAGCGCGAGCTGCTGACCCAGGTTGACATCGCGACCAGTTCGACGGTGGTCGACCGCGCGGCCGCCGCTCTCGAGTGGAGCGGAGTCAGCGGCACCGAGCTGCAGGATCAAGTGAGCGCCAAGGCCGCCGACGGGAACATCATCAAGATCTCAGGTACGGCCGACACCCCGGAGCGCGCACAGCAGCTCTCCGACCGGATGGCCCAGCAATTCGTCAAATTCGCCGCACAGATCGCAGGCGGCAGCACCGACCCCGACGCGGCCACCGGGACCGAGGCGCTGCGGCAGACGGTGGCGGAGACCAACCGCCGCATCACCGACCTGGCCGATGCGGCCGATCCGGGGCAGACCGTGGAGAGCGTGCAGGCCCGCACCGAGCTCGAGAAGCTGCGCACTTCGCTGGAAGAGGCCATGACGAAGCTGGACGAGGCCGACCTTGCGACCAACAAGGCCGGAATGGTCGTCATGGGGTCGGCGGCCCGGCCGACCGGCGAGGCGCCGCCGACGAGGATGCAGCTCATCGTCGCCGGGGCGCTGCTGTTCTTCCTGTTCGCGGTCATCGGCCATCTCGTCGCAGCACGGGTGAATCGCCGACTGCGCACCGAGCCGGAGATCGCCGCGGCGCTGGGCTCGGCGCTGCTCGGCACCGTCGACGTACCGGGTGAACCGCCCACGCACAAGCCGGAAGACCGTGGCCAACGGGCCCGGCTCCGCCGACTCCTCGGCGTCGACACCCGGTGGGACATACCAACCCCGCTGCGGTCCGGCGACGAGGCCGGCAGGCGGATCCGCTACCGGCGGGTGTGCGCTCGCCTCCGGGACCAGTTCCCGGCCCCCCGACGTCTGCTGGTTGTCGTACCGGACGGCGACGAGATCGCCCTCCGGGCCGCCGGGCAGCTCGTCGCCGAGGCCAAGAGCGATCCGGTGCTGCGGGTGGTGGAGGTTTCGGTGGACCGGCCGATGGTGCCGGACCGCGACACCGAGTCCGGTGCCCTGGTCGTGCTCAGCGCGGGCAGCTGGACCGCTGAGGAGCTCGCCGGCATCGCCGAGGCGTGCGCGGACGGCAGACATGAGGTCGTCGGCATCGTCGTCGCCGGCGCGGTCAGCGCCGGTCCGACGCGATCTGCCGGCCATCCTCCGCACAACGCCACTGCGGCGCTCTCGGTTCGCGGCAACGCGACGGGAGGTTCACTGTGACGACGAGCACGACTTCGGAGTCGTCGGCAGCCACTCCGCTCTTCGACCTGCAAGGACTGGTGGTGTCGGTGCGCAGGCGCCGCCGCCTCTGGTGCTCCCTGGCGCTCCTGGGGCTGCTGGTCGGCGCGGCCGTGGCGGTCCTGCGGCCTCCGCCGCCGACAGCGGTGACCAAGGTCCTGGTCGCGCATGAGGACGATCAGCCGAACGACACCGGAACGCTGATGCGCACCGACGTCGCGCTGCTGGGGACCACGCGGATCGCCGACAAGGCCCTGCAGGCACTCAAGTCCCCGGAAAAACCCGAAGACTTCATGCGGGATTACCGGGGGACCGGCCTGACCAACAACTTGCTGCAGATCGACGTGACAGGTGACAGCGACGCGGAAGCGGTGGCCAGGGCCAAGGCGCTGGCCGACGCGTTCGTCGCCGACCATGTGAGCCGGATGCAGGAAGCGGCGAAGGCCGAGGCCAAGGCCCTCGCCGACCAGCGTGACCGCATGCGGGTCGAACTCGCCCAGGTCAACAGGGAGATCGGGGACGGATCGCCGGAGAGCGACCCGAAGTCGTCGGCGAGCATCGAGTCGCTCTTCGCCCGCCGGGCGGAGCTCAACTCGCGGATCGCCGATTACGACCAGCGCGCCGAGGAGGCGCGCACCGGCACGCCCAAGGTCATCGCCGGCACGCAGATCGTGGACGCACCGCGCGCGGTGAAGCACTCCCTGCCCAAGGCCGCTGCCACCAACGCCGCGATCGGATTCGTCCTCGGACTCGTCCTCGGACTCGCGGTGGCCGCGGTCGGCACGGTGGTGGCGGACCGCCCCGTGCTGCGCCGGGACATCGCGGCGAACCTGGGCGCCTCGGTCATCGCGGAGCTGCCCCGCCGGTCGGGCAGGCTGTGGCGGCGCCGACGGACCCGGGCGGCACGCGAACGCCTCACCGCGACCCTGGCCCGTACCGTGCGCGGCTCCGCGGAACCGGTGTCGCTGCTGGAACTGGGCTGTGCGCGCAACACGAGCAGGATCGCCATGGACCTCGCCAGGGCACTGGCGGCGGAGGGGCCGGTGGTCGTCATCGACGGCCTGCCCGGCCTGCAGCTCGGGGGCCGCCGCCCGAAGCCAGGAGACCCGACCGTGGTCAGCGGCGAGCGGGCTGCGGCCCTGTCGCACGAGGAGCGCCGATTCGGTGTCGGTTCGGTTGCGCCCGGCACGGCGTGGCCCGCCCTCCAGGACCTCGGTACGCAGACCGTGCTCGTCGTGCGTGCCGGGCACGGCAGCGCCGCATGGCTGCACACCGTGGCGCGGCAGCTCGCGGACCTGCTCATTCCGGTGATCGGTGTGGTGCTGATCGACCCCGATCCGCGGGACCGGACCGACGGCACCCTGTGGGACGGGCTGCACACCGCACTGCGCGGCCACAACGAGCGGCTGGCCCGGGAGAACGCGACGGGCCGGCCGCGGACGGAGCGGCCGTCGTGGGCACGAGTCCCGGACATCGACCAGGAGGCGCAGTAAGACATGTGTGGCATCACAGGCGCGTACCACTGGCCTGACGGGAAGGTCGTGACCGACCGGCTCACCGAAACCCTCGCCCACCGCGGTCCGGACGGGGCGGGCCGGTACAGCCACTCCGCCGGTGACGGCGAAGTGCACCTCGGGCACCGCCGGCTGGCCATCATCGACCTGTCCGAGACCGGCGCCCAGCCGATGGTCTCCGGCGGCCTCGTCCTGACGTACAACGGCGAGCTGTACAACGCTCCAGAGCTGCGGGCCGAGTTGGCAGCCGCAGGGGTGCGCTTCCGCGGTACCTCCGACACCGAGGTGCTCCTCGAGGCCTGGCGGCGCTGGGGCACGGACTGCCTGCCCCGGCTGCGCGGCATGTTCGCGTTCGGGATCTTCGACGAGCGAACCGGTGAACTGGTGCTCGCCCGCGACCAGTTGGGCATCAAGCCGCTGTTCCTGCTCCGGCGCGGCGAGGGTCTGGTGTTCGCCTCCGAGCTCAAGGCGCTCGCCGCCGTGACCGGCGGGTCGCTGGAGGTGGACCAAGCGGCGCTGGTGGCCTCGCTGTTGTACTACTGGGTGCCGGACTCGCGCTGCGCGTTCCGCGAGGCGGAGAAGCTGCCGCCGGGGAGCTGGCTCCGGTGCCGGCCCGACGGCCGGGTGGAGCGCGGCCAGTACTGGAACCTGAGGGATGTCGCCGCCGAGGGCCGGGAGCGGGCCCGGGACGGCGACATGCCGGACCTGGCCGCCATCGTCGAGGAGTCGACCCGGCGCCATCTGCTCTCCGACGTACCCGTGGCGACCTTCCTCTCCGGCGGTCTGGACTCCAGCTACCTGACCGCGCTGGCGGCCCGCGACCGACCCGGGATCTCCGCCTACACGATCGGATTCCGCGCCGAGGACGCCAAGTTCGAGGCCATGCCGGACGACCTGCGCTATGCCCGGCAGGTGGCCGAACAGTTCGGCGTCGACCTGCATGAGATCGAGATCGCTCCGAATGTGCTCGACCTGCTGCCGCAGATGACGTACCACCTGGACGAGCCGATCGGCGACCCCGCCGCGATCAACACGTTCCTGATCTGCCAGGCCGCCCGGGAGGCCGGGGTCAAGGTGATGCTCTCGGGGATGGGTGCCGACGAGCTGTTCGCCGGGTACCGCAAGCACCTGGCCAACCTGCTCGCCCTGCGCTACCAGCGCATCCCGCGGCCTCTGCGGCGCGGCTTGTCCGCGGGCGTGGACCGGCTGCCGGTCGCCACGGCCCGCCGCGGGTACCGGTCGGTGCGCTTCGCGAAGCGGTTCCTCTCCTTCGCCGACCTGCCGGAGGAGACCGCGTTCCGGCGCAGCTACACCATGTACGACCAGGACGAGCTGCTCGCCCTGGTCAATCCCGACCTGGCCGGGACGGTCGAGGACGTGCTGACCGAGCATGCGGACATCTACCAGGACAACGACCTCGACGACTTCGTGAACCGCATGTGCCTGGGCGACGCCCGGATGTTCCTGCCTGGCCTGAACCTCGCCTACACGGACCGCTCCAGCATGGCCGCCTCGACCGAGGTGCGGGTGCCGTACGTGGACGTCGAGGTGGTCAAGGCGGCGTTCGCCGTGCCCGGCGATCGCAAGATCGTCGGACGACAGGGCAAGGCCGTCCTCAAGGAGGCGGCCACCTCGATCCTGCCGCGGGAGATCGTGTACCGGCCCAAGGGCCTGTTCAGCGCGCCGTTGCGCGCCTGGATGAGCCGGGATCTGGCACCGCTGGTGCGCGAGGTGGTCAACGACGGCGTGCTCGTCAACTCCGGGATCCTGCGCCGTGACGCGCTGGCGCGCATGGTCGCCGAGGACGCCGCCGGGCAGCGGGACTTCTCCAAGCATCTGTGGCATGTGCTGACGCTCGAATACTGGTACCGCGACGCGACCTCCGGGTCCGGACAGAGCACTCGCTCGGCGGCGTAGAAGACGGCGAAGACGGCGAAGACGGCTGAGAAACAAGGGGACTTCGAGTGAAGCAGGTCGTACAGAACTACAAGAGCGGCGAGCTGGCGGTGCTCGACGTTCCGGTACCGGGGTGCAAGCCGGGCGGTGTCCTTGTCCGCACCGCCTACTCGCTGATATCCACCGGGACCGAGCTCATGAAGGTGTCCGAGGCAGGCATGTCGATGCTGGGCAAGGCCCGCTCCCGGCCGGACCAGGTGGCCAAGGTCATGCAGAGCGTGGCCACCAACGGGGTGCCCGCCACGTACCGCAAGGTGATGGGCAAGCTCGACTCCTACACGCCGCTGGGCTACTCGCTGTGCGGGGTGGTCGAGCAGGTCGGCACCGGGATCGACGACGTGAAGGTCGGCGACCTCGTGGCCTGCGCAGGCAACGAGCACGCGCTGCACGCCGAGCTGAACTGGGTGCCGAAGAACCTGTACACCCCGGTGCCGGACGGCCTCGCGCCGCGGCACGCGGCCTTCGGTACCGTCGGGTCGATCGCGATGCAGGGCGTTCGCCAGGGCGAGCCGCAGCTCGGCGAGGTGGCGCTGGTCATCGGTCTCGGTCTGATCGGGCAGTTGGTGGTGCAGCTCCTCGCCGCCGCGGGGGTCCGCGTCGTCGGCGTCGACCCCGACCCGGTGCGCTGCGAGCTCGCCGAGCGCCTGGGCGCCGCGGCCTGCGGCGATCCCGCGTCCGCGGCCGTGGAGGCCGCCGTCGCCGAACTCACCGACGGTCATGGCGTGGACCAGGTGTATCTGGCCGCCGGCGGCGGCAGCAACCAGCCCGTCGAGCTGGCCGCCCGGCTCTGCCGGGACCGCGGCCGGGTCGTCGACATCGGCAAGTGCCGCCTGGACCTGCCGTGGAACGCGTACTACGAGAAGGAGCTCGACGTCCGGTTCTCGCGCTCGTACGGCCCCGGGCGCTACGACCCGGCGTACGAGCTCGAGGGGCGGGACTACCCGATCGGCTATGTGCGCTGGACCGAGCGCCGCAACCTGGCGTGCTTCCTCGATCTCCTCGCCCGCGGCAGCGTCGACGTGGAGCCCCTGGTCTCCCACGTCGCCGACTTCGACGACGCCGTCGAGACGTACCAGCGCCTGAAGGACGGCGAGTTGAAGGCCGTGGCCGTGCTGTTCCGGTACCTCGAACATGCGGGGGAGGCGGAGGCTCCGGTGGTGGCCGTGCCCGCGGTGAACGTGAAGCGGAATCCGACCCGGGTCGCCAAGACGCCCGTACGGCTCGCGTTCGTCGGCGCGGGAAACTACGCGACGTCGATGCTGCTGCCGCATCTGGCACAGCGCGAAGGTGTCGAGTTGTCGACCGTCGTCACCACGACGGCGCTGTCCGCGGCCAACGCACAGCGGAAGTTCGGCTTCGCCGAGGCGACCACCGACCTCGACGCCGTACTCGGCGACAAGTCCATCGACGCGGTGTTCGTGGTCACCCGGCACAGCTCGCACGCCGAACTGACCCGGAAGGCGCTGCTTGCCGGCAAGACGGTGTTCGTGGAGAAGCCCCTGGCGCTCACCGAGGACGAGCTGGCCGGCGTGCTCGCGGCGGTGGAGGAGTCCGGCAACGACCGGCTGCAGGTGGGCTTCAACCGCCGGTTCGCTCCGCTGCTCCAGGAGGCGAAGGAGCGGTTCGGCGCCCGGACCGGTCCGGCGAGTCTCCGCTACCTGGTCAACGCGGGCCTCCTCGGGCACGGCAGCTGGTACCTCCAACAAGGCACGGAGGGCTCGCGGTTCGCCGGCGAGGGCGGACACTTCATCGACACGGCGAGCTGGCTGCTCGAGGCCGACCCGGTCTCGGTGTACGCGGTAGCCACGTCCGGCAACGAGGACCTGCAGGTCGTGCTGCGCTACCCGGACGGGTCCACCGCCACCATCAGCTACGTCACCACCGGCGCGGCCAGCTTCCCCAAGGAGACGCTGGACCTGGTCGCGGACGGCAAGGTGCTGCGGCTCGACGACTTCGTCCGCGCCAGTGTGTACGGCCGCAAGCGGTGGGTCAGTTCGCGGCTGCCCAAGGCCCGGGACAAGGGCCAGAACGCCGAACTGGCCGCGTTCATCAAGGCCGTGCGGACCGGCGGGCCGATGCCGGTGCCGCTGGAGTCGCTGGTCGCCACCACGGCGGCCACCCTCGCCGTGCAGACAGGCCTGGTCGGCGGCGCGCCGGTGACGCTGGCGAGGGCGCGATGACCATGAGCGTGGGCTGGTACCTGCGGCGGCTGTCCCGGATGGGACCGCGGGAGGTCGGCGGCCGGGCGGGCGACGCGGTGCGCAGGCGGCGGTGGCGGTCGGCGCGGCCGGACTGCCCGAGCGTGACCGGCGCCCGGTTCACCGCGGTGCTGCCCGCCGGGACGATCGCCGCGATACCTCCGGACGCCGCCAAACGTCTCATCGCCGAGGCGGACAGGCTGATGTACGGGCACGTCGAGTACTTCGGGGTGGTCCGCGACGACCTGACCGACCCGGACTGGTGGTACGACCCGAAGACCGGGCGCCGGGCTCCGTGGGGCTACGCCTTCGACGTGCCGTACCGGAACGAGGACGCGGTCGGGGACATCAAGCAGATCTGGGAACTGTCCCGGCACCAGTACCTCACCGTGCTCGCCGCCGCCTACGCGATCACCGGGAACGAGCGGTACGCCGAGCGAGTTGCCGAGCACCTGCGGTCGTGGTGGGCGGCCAACCCACCGCTGCGCGGCGTGCACTGGATCAGCGGCATCGAGCTGGGCATCCGGCTGCTGTCCTGGGTGTGGATCCGCCGACTGCTCGACGGCTGGCCGGGCACGGCCGGGCTGTTCGAGGACAACACGGTGGCGCTGAACCAGATCTGGCACCACCAGCGCTGGCTGGCCGCCTTCCCCAGCCGGGGCTCTTCGGCGAACAACCACATCATCGCCGAGGCCGCCGGGCAGTTCGCGGGGGCCTGCGCGTTCGACTGGTTCCCCTCCTCGGCGCGCTGGCGAGCCGACGCGCTGCGGTCCCTGGAGCGGCAGCTGCGCGGCAACACCTTCGCCTCCGGCCTCAACCGCGAGCTGGCCACCGAGTATCACGGCCTGGTGCTGGAGCTCGGCCTGGCCGCGGTGGCCGAGGCGGATGCCGCCGACGTGCCGGTCCCCGCGTCGATCCGGCTGGTGCTGCTGCGGATGACCGACGCGCTCGCGGCCGTCGTGGACAGCCGGCTACGGCCGCCGCGCCAGGGGGACGCGGACGACGGACACGGCCTGGTCGTGGACGGCGCGGGCACCGAGCGCTGGGCCTCGCTACTGGCCACCGGGGACGCCGTCTTCGGCCGGCTCGCCTGGTGGCCGACGGTGACCGGCACCGATGTGCGCACCCCGCTCCTTGCCGCACTCATCCGGCCGTACGCGAAGGACGGAACCGTGACCCGCCCTTCCAGCCGCCCGGCCCACTTCGCCGACGCGGGGCTCACCATCCTGCGCGGTCCGGGAGAGATCTGGGCCCGCTGCGACGGTGGTCCGCACGGCTTCCTCTCCATCGCCGCGCATGCCCACGCGGACGCACTGTCCGTGGAGGTCCGGCACGACGGGGTCGACGTGCTCGCCGACCCGGGGACGTACTGCTACCACGGGCAACCCGGGTGGCGGCAGTACTTCCGGTCGACCCTCGGCCACAACACCCTGCAACTGGACGGCAGTGACCAGTCCGTCTCCGGCGGCCCGTTCCTGTGGACGCGGCAAGCCCGCACCCGCGTCCTGGCCGTGGATACGTCCGACGCCTCCGACGGTGGGACGGCCCGCTGGTCCGCCGAGCACGACGGTTACCAGCGCTCCGTGCACCGCCGCCGGGTGGAGCTGACGGCCGCGAGCCAGGAGCTGAGGGTGGTCGACGAGGTGCGCGGCCCGCGCCGGGCCGTGCAGTTGGCGTTCCACCTCGGCCCGGCGATCGCCGCGGACCTGGCGGACAACCGGGCTCGGCTCACCTGGACCCGGGACGGTGAGGACCGCTCCGCGGTGCTCGACCTGCCCGGGCAGCTGTCCTGGCGGGCGCATCGCGGCGAGACCGCCCCGCCGCTGGGCTGGTACTCCGCCGGCTTCGGGCGAAAGGAACCCAGCACAACCCTGATCGGCACCGGCTTCACCGACGGCGCGGAAGGCTTCACCACCGTGCTCAGGTTCAGAGGCTAGGGGGGGCGAATGGGGATCAAGAGGCGGTACTGGGCGTTGGCGGCGGCACCGCTGGCGCTGGCCCTGTTGACGGCGACCGGCTGTGAGAGCACTTCGGGAACCAAGACGGATCCGAAGGCCGCGCCATCCACGTCCGCCACGTCCGCGGCCGGATCCGTGGCCGGGGTGTGCGCCAAGCCCGCGGCCGGGCCGGCGAAGGCGCCGGCGGGCGCGGTGACCGTCGACCCCGCGGTGGTCGGTGACCTGGCAGCGAAGACCAAGAGCAGCCCCCCGAACACCACGTTCTGGCTTCGACCGGGCAAGCACACGCTCGACCCGGACCGCTACGCCCAGGTCATCCCCAAGGAGGGGGACCGCTACCTCGGGGCACCGGGCGCGGTGCTGGACGGCCGGAAGAAGAACCAGTACGCGTTCGGCGGCAGCGCCCGCAACGTCACCATCCGCTACCTGACCGTGCAGGGTTTCGTGGCGCCGCCCGACGAGGGCGTGGTCAATCATGACTCGTCCGACGGATGGGTGATCGAGCACGCGACGATCCAGAACAACTCCGGCGCCGGGCTGATGGCCGGTGCCCGCCAGCAGGTCCGCGCCAGCTGCCTTCGCGACAACGGTCAGTACGGCATGAACGCGTACAAGGCCAACGGCCGCATCACCGGCCTGGTGGTCGAGGGCAACGAGATCGTGGGCAACAACACCGGCGACTGGGAGCGTCGGCGGGAGGGCTGCGGCTGCACGGGAGGCATCAAGTTCTGGGCCGTCAACGGCGCCGACATAAGCGGCAACTGGGTGCACGACAACCGCGGAACCGGGTTGTGGGCGGACACCAACAACAACGACTTCCGCATCGAGGACAACGTGCTCGAGGACAACGACGGTGCCGCGCTGATCTATGAGATCAGCTACAACGCGGTCATCCGGAACAACACGATCCGGCGGAACAACTGGGTCGAGGGCCGCAGGGAAGCCGACCGCGGCGACAACTTCCCGTACGGGACCGTCTATCTGTCCGAGTCGGGCGGCGAACCACGGGTCCCAGCCCGCACGGACAAGATCGAAATCTCCGGGAACGTGTTGGAGAACAACTGGTCCGGGATCACCCTGTGGGAGAACGCCGACCGGTTCTGCAACAGCCCGGCCAACACCTCTTCCGGTGACTGCACGTTGCTGGTGAAGAACACGAACCGCTGCGTGCAGCCGGCGATCGCCACCGCACCGCTCTACGCCGACTGCCGGTGGAAGACCCAGCGGGTGGACATCCACGACAACCGCTTCGTGCTGGACAAGTCCGTAGTCAAGTGCACGGTGATGTGCGACCGGATGGCGGTCCTCGCCAACTACGGCACCTATCCGGACTGGTCGCCGTACAAGGGCGAGCTGGTGGCTGAAACGATCACCACCAAGCAGCACAACCGCTGGCACGACAACGTCTACCTCGGACCATGGAAGTTCGTCGCCCAGGACCAGAGCCGGGTGTTCGACTTCGGCGAGTGGCAGGGCACGCCCTACCAGCAGGACGCGGGCAGCACCCTCGCCCAACGGGCCGGTGGTTGAGATGGGCGCGGACCTGCGGCGCCGTGGGCTGCCGGGCGGACCGGACACGGCGGGCACGCAGCCCGGCGCCGAACCGCGCCCGGCCGGCACGCCGAAGACCGTCGGGCTCGTCTGGGGGCTGCTGGTCCTCAACACGCTCGGCTCCGCCGGGGCGAAGACCATCGTCCCGCTGCCCCGCTCCCTCATCCAGATGGTCACCATGGGCGCGCTGGTCGCCGCGTTCGCGCTGGCGCTGGCGGTCAATCTCCGGCTGCGCTTCCGAGCCAGCGCCTTCCTGTTCCTGCTCACTCTGCTGCTGGTGCCGAGCGTGATCTCCAGCGTGGACCTGGAGTCCGGGTTCGGCGCGCTGTTCCGCTGCGCCCGGCTGGCGCTCTTCATCGGCACGCTGTGGCTGCTCAGCCGCTGGTGGGACGGCGGCCTGTCGTTCGTCCGGCATCACATCCGGATGTACTTCGCGGTGCTCGGGTCGGTGGCCGCGGGGCTGGTCATCTCACCGGGCGCGGCCCTGCCCGAGCTCTACGGCGGACGCCTCGTCGGCGCGTTGTGGCCGCTCACCCCGCCGCAGATCGGACAGTACGCCGCGGTGATCATCGGGCTCACCGTGCTGCTCGTCCTGGGGCGCCGGACCGACAGGGTCAGCGCGGCGGTGGTCATCGTGCCGTCGCTCGTCCTGCTCGCGCTGACCCACACCAGGACGGCCACGCTCGGCCTGCTGATCGGGCTGGTGTTGGCGATCGGCTCGCTCATCCTGACCAGCGCCGCCGCCCGCCGGTTCTTCTCCTGGACGGTGCTGTGCGCCACGGTGGCCGCGGTGGGGTTCAGTTCCGCGCTGCAGGCGTGGTTCCTGCGCGGGCAGACCCAGGAGAACTTCTCCAATCTCACCGGTCGGGCCAAGGTCTGGGACGCCCTGCTGGCAGCGCCCCGGACGGCCTCGGAGCAGCTGTTTGGCACGGGCCTGGGCGACAAGTCGTTCGGCGGGCTGCCGATCGACAACAGCTGGCTGGCCGTCTACCAGGAGCAGGGCCTGACCGGTGCCGCCATCGTGGCGGCGATCATCGTTGTGCTGGGCGGCGTCGCACTGCTGCGGCCACCGTCGCTGCAGAGGGCCTGCGCGATCTTCCTGATCAGCTACTGCGCGATCGCGTCGTACACCGAGGCAGGCCTCGGCGACGCCTCGCCGTACCTGCTGCATCTGGCCTTGGCCGCTTCACTGCTGGCGGCACCTGCCGAGGCCACGTCGCTCCCGACGCCCGCAGTCCCTCGACGCCGCGTCCCACGCTGGGCCCAGAGATCGGAGGTGACCTGACCATGCACGTCCTCGTGGTGCACAACTACTACGCCTCGGCACAGCCGAGCGGGGAGAACAAGGTCGTCGACCAAGAGGTCGAGTTGCTGCGCGCGGGCGGCCACCGGGTCGAGGTGTTCGAGCGGCGCAGCGACGACATCGCCGCCCTGTCCCTGCCGGGAAAGGTCGCGGTGCCGCTCCTTGTGCCGTGGAACCCGGGGGTCCGCGCGGAGCTGGCCGCCCGGCTGCGCGCCGAGCGGCCGGACGTGGTCCACGTCCACAACGTCTTCCCGCTCCTGTCGCCCGCGGTCCTGGCCGCCTGCGCCGACGCCGGTGTGCCCGCCGTCGCCACGCTGCACAACTACACCCAGGTCTGCCCGCCCGGCACGCTGCAGCGGAACGGCCGGCCGTGCACCGAGTGCGTCGGCTCTGCACCACTGCCCGCCGTCCGGCACGGCTGCTACCGCAACTCCCGGCTTGCGACGGTGCCGCTCGCGGTCAGCCTGTCGGTCAACCGGCGGCGGTGGTGGTCCGGCGTGGAGCGGTTCTTCTGCCTCACCGAGGCGCAGCGTGATGTCCTGGTGGGGGCCGGCATGCCGGCCGAGCGGCTGGCGGTGAAGCACAACTTCGTGCCGGACCCGGGCACTTGTCGAACGGGCCCCGGCGAGCATCTGCTCTACCTCGGCCGGCTCGCGGAGGCCAAGGGCGTGCGGCTGCTCATGGCCGCGTGGGACGAGATCGCCGCGAGCGGCGGTGTGGGCGTGCCGCTCGTGATCGCCGGCGCGGGGCCGCTGGAGCGGGAGGTGACCACCTGGGCGGCGGGCCGGGACGACGTGCGCTACGTCGGCCTGTACGACACGGCGGACTGCCAGAAGGCTCTCGCGCGGTCGGTCGCCGTGGTGGCTCCCTCGACGTGGCTGGAGGCGTTCGGCCTGGTGGTCGTGGAGGCCATGGCGGCCGGGGTCCCGGCCGTCGCCGCCGGTCACGGCGCCTTCGTCGAACTCGTCGAGGACGGGGTGACCGGGCTGCTGCACCGGCCGGGCGAGCCCGCCTCGCTCGCGTCCTGCATACGCCGGATCGCGGCCGATCCGGACCGCAACCAGGAGATGGGCCAGGCGGCCCGGCGCCGCTACGAGCGGGACTTCAGCCCGGCCGTCGGCCTTGAGCGCCTGGTGGAGGAGTACCGCACCGCGATCGCGGGTCGGTCAGCACAGGCTCGCGGTGGGGACACCCGCGCGAGCAGGGGGGATGGGGACAGAAGATGACACGATGCCGACTCTGCGGCTCGGCGACGCTGGCGAGCGTCGTCGATCTGGGGGCGACCCCGCCGTGTGAGAGCTTTCTCGCCGCGGACCAACTGGACCAGCCGGAGCCGGCGTACCCGCTGCACCTGCGGGTCTGCACCGACTGCTGGCTGGCGCAGATCCCGCCGCTGATCACGCCGGAGGAGACGTTCAAGGAGTACGCGTACTTCTCCTCGTTCTCGACCTCCTGGGTGGAGCACGCGCGCACGTTCGTCGACGGCGCCGTACAGCGGCTGGATCTCGGCGCCGACGCCTTCGTGGTCGAGGTCGCGAGCAACGACGGCTACCTGCTGCGGCACGTGGTGGACCGGGGGATCCGCTGCCTGGGCATCGAGCCCTCGGTGAACGTCGGTGCCGCGGCGCGGGAGGCGGGTGTGCCCACCTTCACGGACTTCCTGAGCCCCGACACCGGCTCGGCCGTCCGCGCCGAACACGGCCCGGCGGACCTGGTCGTGGCCAACAACGTGTACGCGCACATCCCCGACGTGGTCGGGTTCACCCAGGGGCTGCGCGCCCTGGTCGCCGACGACGGCTGGGTCTCCATCGAGGTGCAGCACCTGCTGACCCTGATCGAGGACAACCAGTACGACACGATCTACCACGAGCACTTCCAGTACTACACGGTCGCGTCCGCGATCCGGGCCCTCGCCAGCGGCGGACTCGCGCTCGTGGACGTCGAGTTGCTGCCCACGCACGGTGGCTCCATCCGGCTGTGGGCCCGGCCGACCGAGGTGGCCGGCGAGCCGACCCAGCGGGTGGCCGACGTGCTGGACCGGGAGAAGGCCGCCGGACTGCAGGAGCTGTCCGGGTACACCGAGTTCTCCGCCCGGGTGGCCAAGGTGCGCCGGGACCTGCTGCGGTTCCTCATCGAGGCGGCCGAGCGCGGTGAGACGGTCGTCGGCTACGGCGCCCCGGGCAAGGGCAACACCCTGCTCAACCACTGCGGCATCCGGCCCGACCTGCTCGCGTACACGGTCGACCGCAACCCGTACAAGCACGGCAGGTTCACCCCCGGCACCCGCATCCCGATCCTGCCTCCCGAGCAGATAGCCGCCGACAAGCCGGACTACGTCCTCGTCCTCCCGTGGAACCTGCGGGCCGAGCTGGTCGAGCAGCTGTCCTTCGTGCACGAGTGGGGCGGCCGGCTGGTCTTTCCGATCCCCGAACTGAGCATTGTCGAGGTCGCCTTGAAGGAGGTCACAGCATGAAGGTCGTTCTGTTCTGCGGCGGTTACGGGATGCGCATGCGCAACGGAACCTCCGACGACGTGCCCAAGCCGATGGCGATGGTCGGGCCGCGCCCGCTGATCTGGCACGTCATGCGCTACTACGCGCACTTCGGGCACACGGAGTTCATCCTGTGCCTCGGGTACGGGGCGCACCACATCAAGAACTTCTTCCTCAACTACGAGGAGACGGCGTCCAACGACTTCGTGCTGCGGGGCGGGCGGACCGAGCTGCTGTCCACCGACATCGCGGACTGGACGATCACGTTCGCGCAGACCGGCATCGAGTCGCCGATCGGGGAGCGGCTGCGCCGGGTGCGGCACCACCTGGACGGCGACGAGATGTTCCTCGCCAACTACGCCGACGTGCTCACCGACGCCCCGCTGCCGGAGATGATCGACCGGTTCTCACTGCGCGACGCCGGTGCGTCGATGATGGTGGTGCCGCCGCAGTCCTCGTTCCACTGCGTGGAACTGGGCGAGGACGGCTTGGTGGGGGGCATCACCGCGGTGAGCGACATGCCGCTGTGGGAGAACGGGGGCTACTTCGTGCTCCGCCAGGAGGTCTTCGACCACATACCGGAGAACGGGGACCTGGTCGCCGACGGATGTGCCCAACTGGCCAAGCGCGGGCGGCTGGTGGCGCACCAGCACCGCGGCTTCTGGAAGCCGACCGACACCGTGAAGGAGCGGGCCGCGCTCGACGACGCCTACACCCGGGGCGAGCGTCCGTGGGCCGTGTGGGAACGGGACGGCGCGGGGGTGCGCGCGTGATCCGGCTCGGGGCCGGTCGTCTTGACCGGATCGTCGCGGTGGGCGCGCACTGCGACGACATCGCCATCGGCGCCGGCGGCACCCTGCTGACGCTGTGCCTGGCGCGGCCGGGTGTCCGCGTCGACGCGCTGGTGCTCTCCGGCGGCGGCACCGACCGGGAGCAGGAGGAGCAGGCCGCGCTCGCCGCCTTCTGCCCGGGTGCCGACCTGCGGCTGACCGTGCTCAAGCTGCCGGACGGCCGGATGCCCGCGCACTGGGAGGAGGCCAAGGCCGCGGTCGAGGAATTGCGCGCGGCGACCGAGCCGGATCTGGTGCTCGCGCCGCGTACCGATGACGCGCACCAGGATCACCGCGGCCTGGCGCAGCTGCTGCCCACCGCGTTCCGCGACCACCTCGTGCTGGGCTACGAGATCGTCAAGTGGGACGGCGATCTCGGCCGTATGGGGGCGTACCAGCCGCTGTCGCCGGAGATCGCCGAACAGAAAGTGCAACTGCTGCAGGAGCACTACCCCTCGCAGCGGCACCGGCCCTGGTACGACCGGGAGGCCTTTCTCGGCCTTGCCCGGATCCGCGGCATCGAATGCCACGCGCGCTACGCCGAGGCGTTCGCCGTCACCAAACTCACTCTGAACCTGGGGGAATGAACCTTGCGCGTACTGCTGACCGGACACCAGGGCTATCTGGGCACCGTGATGGCCCCGGTCCTCGCGGCCGCCGGACACGAAGTCGTCGGCCTTGACGCCGGCCTGTTCGCCGACTGCGTTCTTGGCCCGCAGCCCGCGGACCCGCCCGGGCATCAAGTGGACCTGCGCGACGTCACGGCCGAGCACGTGGCCGGGGTGGACGCCGTGATCCACCTGGCCGCGCTGTCCAACGACCCGCTGGGATCGCTGGCGCCGGAGCTCACCTACGACATCAACCACCACGCCTCCGTACGGCTGGCCCGGCTGGCCCGCGAAGCCGGAGTGCGGCGCTTCCTGTACGCGTCGACCTGCTCCGTCTACGGCGCCTCCGGTGGAGAGGGCCTGGTCACCGAGGACGCCCCGCTGCGCCCGGTGACGCCGTACGCGGAGTCCAAGGTGCGGGTGGAGGACGACCTGCACGCGCTCGCCGACGGCGACTTCACCCCCGTGTTCATGCGCAACGCCACCGCCTTCGGCTACTCGCCCCGGCTGCGCGCCGACATCGTGCTCAACAACCTGGTGGGCCACGCACTCCTGTCCGGCGAGGTCCTCGTGCTCTCCGACGGCACCCCCTGGCGCCCGCTGGTGCACGCCGCCGACATCGCACGGGCCTTCACGGCCGCGCTGACCGCGCCGCGCGAAGCGGTGCACGACCGGGCCTTCAACATCGGCAGCGAGATCAACAACGTCACGGTCGCCGAGATCGCCGAGCAGGTCGCCGAGGCGGTGTCCGGCGCGAAGGTGGTGATCACCGGGGAGAACGGTGCCGATCCGCGGTCGTACCGGGTGGACTTCTCCCGGTTCCGCGCCGCGATACCCGGCTTCGACTGCGAGTGGACGGTGCAGCAGGGCGCGCTCGAACTCGCCGACGCCTACCGGAAACACGGCCTGACCCGGGAGGACTTCGAGCAACGCTTCACCCGCCTTGCCGTGCTGCGCGCGGCGTCCGACGCAGGGACCGTCGACGACACCCTGCGGTGGCGCCGATGATCACGGCAGGGGCGGAGATGCACGCGCTGGTGGAGCGGCTGTACCCGCTCTGCCGGAGCATCACCGGCGACGGTGTGCGCGCCACCCTGGAGATCGTCAACGAGTACATCCCGCTGCAGATGCACGAGGTGCCGACCGGGACCCAGGTGCTCGACTGGACGGTGCCGCAGGAGTGGAACATCCGGGACGCGTACGTCGCCGACACCGCCGGCAACCGGGTCGTCGACTTCGCTGCGTCCAGCCTGCACGTGCTCGGCTACAGCGTGCCGGTGTCGCGGACCATGCCGCTGTCCGAGCTGCGCGAACACCTGCACACCCTGCCGGACCACCCGAGTTGGGTGCCGTACCGCACCAGCTACTACAAGCCGGAATGGGGGTTCTGCCTGGCCCAGGAGACCTTGGACGCGCTGCCGGACGGCGAGTACGAGGTGCACATCGACTCCACACTCGCCGACGGCCACCTCACCTACGCCGAGCACGTGGTCCCGGGGCAGGTCGCGGACGAGGTGATCGTCTCCTGCCACGTCTGCCACCCGTCGCTGGCCAACGACAACCTGGCCGGCATCGCGGTGGCGACGTTCCTGGCCCGCGCGCTGGCGCAGGAGACGCCGTACTACACCTACCGGTTCATCTACGCGCCCGGCACCATCGGGGCGATCACCTGGCTGGCCCGCAACGCGGAGCGGATCGAGCGAGTCAAGCACGGTCTGGTGCTGGCCTGCGCCGGTGACTCGGGCCAACTCACGTACAAGCAGAGCAGGCGCGGCGACGCGGAGATCGACCGCGTGATGCGGCATGTGCTGGCCGCCTCCGAACGCCCGCACCACGTCACCGAGTTCACTCCGTACGGCTATGACGAGCGGCAGTTCTGCTCGCCCGGGTTCAATCTCGGCGTGGGCTCGCTCAGCCGGACCCCGTACGCCGGCTACCCCGAGTACCACACTTCGGCGGACAACCTGGACTTCGTCTCCCCGGAGGCGATGGCGGACACGCTCGCCGTCTGCCGCGAGGCGTTCGCCGTGTTGGATCGCAACCGGCGGTACACCAACCTCAGCCCGTACGGCGAACCTCAGCTGGGCCGACGTGGGTTGTACGACTCACTCGGCGGCCGCAGCGATGCGAAGCAGGCCCAGATGGCCATGCTCTGGGTGCTCAGCCTCTCCGAGGGCGAGCACAGTCTGCTGGACGTCGCCGAGCGGTCCGGGCTGCCGTTCGACACCGTCGCCGCCGCGGCCGGTGCCCTGCACGGCGCCGGGCTGATCAAGGCATGACGCCGATGACCACCGAGGGGGAGAAGGCGAAGGCGCCGCCCGGATCCGCCAGGCGGGCCCTCGTCGGCCGGCTGTCCTGGGGACTGGCCGACCAGGCGGCCTCCAGCGTGAGCAACTTCGTGGTGGGCATCTACGTGGCCCGCTCGCTGGGCGTGACCGCGTTCGGCGTGTTCAGCCTCGCCTGGGTGACCTACGGCGTGGTGCTCAACGTCTCCCGCGGCCTTGCCACCGATCCGCTCGTGGTGCGTTTCAGCGGCGTGCCGGACGCGTCCTGGCGCGGGGCGGTTGCCCGGTCGTCGGGTACCGCCCTCGGCGTAGGTGCGGCCCTCGGCGTGGTGTGTCTGGCGGCCGGGCTGGGCCTCGGCGGCCGCGTGGGGCCCGCGTTCGCCGCCCTTGGTGTCATGTTGCCCGGGCTGCTGTTGCAGGACGCCTGGCGGTTCTCCTTCTTCGCCGCCGGCGCCGGACGGAAGGCGTTCGTCAACGACGTCGTGTGGGGTGTCGCGCTCGTCCCGGCCATGGTGGTGGCGGCCCGTGCGGGCACCGTGGCCGCCTTCGTGCTCGCTTGGGGCGCGTCCGCCACGGTGGCGGCGGGGTACGGCTACATCCAGTCCGGCATCCGGCCCCGGCTGACCGAGGCGCGCGGGTGGCTTCGCGAGCAGCGCGATCTCGGCTACCGGTACCTGGTCGAGAACGTCAGCCTCAGCGGCGCGAGCCAGCTGCGGGCGTACGGGCTCGGCGCGATCGTCGGGGTCGGCGCGGTGGGTGCGGTACGGGGCGCCGAACTCCTGCTCGGCCCGTTCCTCGCCGTGCTCATGGGGCTTTCGCTGGTCACCGTCCCGGAGGCGGCACGGGTCCTGCGGCGGGCCCCGCATCGGCTGGGGAAGTTCTGCCTCCTCCTCGGCGGCGGGCAGGCCGCCGCCGCGCTGCTCTGGGGCGGGGCACTGCTGCTGATGCCGAACCGGCTCGGCCAGTTCACGCTGGGCGACGTCTGGCACTCCGCCTCGGAACTCATCGTGCCGGTCACCCTCGGCGTCGCGGGCGCGGGCCTCGGCACCGGCGCGGCGGCCGGGCTGCGCGCGCTCGGCGCGGCCCGGCGCAGCCTGCGCTCCCAACTGTTCGCCTCCGCCTGCTACGTCAGCGGCGGGCTGGGTGGGGCGGTCGTCGCCGGCACGGTCGGCTCGGCCTGGGGCGTCGCCGCCGCAACCGTCAGCAGCTCCGCCGTGTGGTGGCTGCAACTGCGGTCCGCCCTGCGCGAGCGCCACCGCAATCCCATCCCCGAAGTGAGGACCTCATGACCGCCCAACCCAGGCTGAGCATCGGCCTGCCCGTGTACAACGGCGAGGAGTACCTGGCCGAGTCGCTCGACGCCCTGCTCGGTCAGACCTACGAGGACTTCGAGCTGGTCATCTCCGACAACGCCTCGACCGACGGGACCCAGGAGATCTGCCGCAAGTACGCAGCCCGGGACTCGCGCATCCGATACCTCCGGCTGCCCCGGAACATCGGCGCCACGCCGAACCACAACCATGTGCTCGCCGAGTCCCGCGGCGAGCTGTTCAAGTGGGCCTCGCACGACGACCTTTACGGCCGCGACCTGCTGCGGCGCTGCGTCGAAGCGCTGGACGAGCGGCCGGACATGATCCTCGCGCACACCGGCCAGGCGGTCATCGACGGCGGCGGCCAGGTGACGGTCCCCTACGACTACGGGCTCGCCACCGACTCGCCGCACGCACCGACGCGCTTCCGCAGTCTGCTGTTCGAGCCGGGTGGCGACGACTTCTACGGGGTGATGCGGGCCGACATGCTGCGCCGGGTGAAACCGATGGACAGCTACCACCACGCGGACCGCACGTACGTCGCCGAGATCACCCTGCACGGGCCCTTCCACCAGGTGCCGGAGCTGCTGTACTTCCGCCGCGACCACCCCACACGCGCCGAGCGGGCGAACCCTTCCAAGCGCTCCCGGTGCGTCAACCTGGACCCGCGCCGGGCAGGCCTGCTGCACCCGACGCCCCGGCTGCTCGCCGAGTACATCTGGGGCTTCGCCTCGGCGATCCGGCGGGCGCCGTTGTCCCCTGCCGACCGGCGCGAGTGCTACCGCCACCTGGCCGCGTGGATGACCAGCCGGGTCCGGCCGGGCGCCGGCGAGCGGATCGAGGACCGTGCCCCGGTCGATCCGGCCCAGCTCACGGTCTCCGTCGACGCCCTCGTCGCCGGCCGCGAGGGGAGGCAGGCATGATGTCCGGGGACGAAACTCCGGTGCGCGTCGGGGTGTTCGGCCTGCTCGGCTCCGGCAACCTCGGCAACGACGGATCGCTCGAAGCCCTGCTCGGGTACCTCCGCGCCGCACACCCGGAGGCGCTGGTGGACGCGCTGTGCGGCGGGCCCGAGGCCGTGACGACCCGGTTCGGGATCCCCGCGACGCGGCTGCACTGGTACCGAGGGGAGTACCGGACCGCTTCGCGTGCGGGCGCCATCGCGGGGAAGGGCCTGGGCAAACTCGTCGACGTCTTCCGCACCGCTGCCTGGGTGCGCCGGCACGACGTGGTGATCGTGCCGGGCATGGGCGTCCTGGAGGCCACGCTGCCGCTGCGGCCGTGGGGCTTCCCGTACTCGCTGTTCCTGCTCTGCGCATCCGGCCGCCTGTTCTCCACCCCTGTCGCGCTGGTCGGCGTCGGCGCCGCGACGATCGGCAACCGGCCTACCCGGCTCCTGGTCCGCTGGTCGGCGCGGCTGGCCGCATACCGGTCGTACCGGGACGCGCAGTCCCGCGACGCGATGCGGACGATGGGCGTGGACACCGCGCGCGACGAGGTCTACCCGGACCTCGCGTTCGCTCTGCCGACGCCGCGGGCGAGCGCGCCCTCGGACCCGTCGGCACCGCCGGGACCGGTCTGCGTCGGTGTCATGGACTTCCACGGCGGCAACGACGATCGCGCCCGGGCCGATGAGATATACCGGCGCTACCTCGACGGGACGATCCGGTTCGTCCGCACGCTGGTCGAGGAGGGCAGGGCTGTCCGGCTGCTCACCGGTGACGACTGTGACGCGTCGGTGGTCGCCGCGATCCTCGACGCGGTGGACTCGCCGCTGGTCTCCGATGCCGAGCCGTCCTCACTGGCCGACCTGATGAAGGAGATGGCGGCTGCCGACACCGTGGTGGCGATCCGCTACCACAACCTGATCTGCGCGCTGAAGACCGGTACGCCGGTGCTCGCTCTCTGCTACGCGGCGAAGAGCGACGCGCTCATGGCGGAGATGGGCCTCGGCGCGTACTGCCACCCGGCGCGCGAGGTCGACGCCGACCGACTGCTCGAGCAGTTCCGCGCGCTGGAGAAGCGTTCGGCCGAGCTGCGCCAGACCCTCACCGAGCGGAACCTGGCCGCCGCCCGGCGACTCGAGCACCAGTTCAACTCCTTGACCGCGGCCCTGTTCCCGGCGACCGACCACGTCCACACCTTGCGGAAGGCTCCATGAAGGCGATCGAAGTCCCGGAGATCACCGGCGCGTACCTGTTCGAGCCGACGCCGTACGCCGACGAGCGCGGCTTCTTCTGCCGCACCTTCGACGCCGACGTGGTCCGCTCGGTGGGCCTCGACCCGGACGCCTTCATCCAGGACAGCCTGTCCCGTTCGGTCCTGGGGGTGTTGCGCGGCCTGCACCTGCGCTCCGGCGCAGGCGAGGCCAAGCTGGTGCGCTGCTCGTACGGGAGGATCTTCGACGTCGTCGTGGACCTGCGGCCGGGCTCGCCGACGTACCGCAGCCGGGCCTTCTTCGAGCTGTCCGGCGAGACACAGGTGACCCTGTACATCCCGGCGGGGTGCGCGCACGGCTTCCAGGCGCTGACCGAGACCGCCGACACCTCGTACCGGATCGACCGCCCGCACGATCCGGCCGAGGACGTGACGATCGCCTTCGACGACCCGGAGCTCGCCATTCCCTGGCCGCTGCCGGTCACATCGATGTCCCAACGGGACCGGGAGGCGCCGAGCCTCGCCAAGGTCCTGCAGCACAAAGAAAGTTGAGGTCGGCGTGCCCACCGAAGACACCCAAGAACTCCTCCTGCCCCGCTCGCGGATGGCGAACGAGCGGCTGCACGCCCTGATCCCCGGTGGCGCGCACACCTACGCCAAGGGCGACGACCAGTACCCCGAGAACCTGGCTCCGGTCATCAGCCACGGCCGCGGTGCCCACGTGTGGGACGTCGACGGCAACCGCTACATCGAGTACGGCTCCGGCCTGCGGTCGGTGAGCCTCGGCCACGCCCACCCGCGCGTGCTCGAGGCGGTGCGGCGGGAACTCGACCGCGGCAGCAACTTCGTCCGGCCGTCCATCGTGGAGGTCGAAGCCGCGGAACGCTTCCTGGCCACGGTGCCGACCGCCGAGATGGTCAAGTTCGCGAAGAACGGCTCCGACGCCACCACCGCGGCAGTGCGCCTCGCCCGCGCCGCCACCGGGCGCCCGCGGGTGGCCATCTGCGCCGACCATCCGTTCTTCTCCACCGACGACTGGTTCATCGGCACCACGCCGATGTCCGCCGGCATTCCGGCGGCGACCAACGAGCTCACCGTGGCGTTCCCTTACGGGGACCTGGCCGCCACGGAGGAGCTGCTTTCCCGGTACCAGGACGAGGTCGCCTGCCTGATCCTCGAACCCGCCACCCAGTCCGAGCCGCCGCCCGGCTACCTCGCCGGCCTGCGCGAGCTGGCCGACCGGCACGGCTGCGTACTGATCTTCGATGAGATGATCACCGGCTTCCGCTGGTCCGAGGCGGGTGCCCAGGGCATGTACGGCGTCGTCCCCGACCTCTCCACGTTCGGCAAGGCGTTGGGCAACGGGTTCGCCGTCTCCGCGCTGGCCGGACGCCGCGAACTGATGGAGCGGGGCGGGCTGCGTCACTCCGGCGACCGGGTGTTCCTGCTGTCCACCACGCACGGTGCGGAAACGCACTCCCTGGCAGCCGCGATGGCCGTGCAGACCACCTACGTCGAGGAGGGCATCACCGCGCGGCTGCACGCCCTCGGCGAGCGGTTGGCCGCCGGTGTCCGCGACGCCGCGGCCGGCATGGGCGTCGGCGACCACATCGTCGTCCGGGGCCGGGCCAGCAACCTGGTCTTCGCCACCCTCGACGAGAACGGGCAGCCGTCGCAGGAGTACCGCACCCTGTTCCTGCGCAGGCTCCTCGCGGGCGGGGTGCTGGCCCCGTCGTTCGTGGTGAGCAGCGCGCTCAGCGACGCCGACATCGACCGCACCGTCGATGTGGTGGCTCAGGCATGTGCGGTGTACCGGAAGGCACTGGACGCCGCGGACCCCACCCCCTGGCTGGCCGGGCGGCCGGTGAAGCCCGTGTTCCGCCGCTTGGTGTGACGGGACGTCACCGACGCTCGTGCTGACCGGCGTCGGCCATCCGGTCGACCAGCCGGTCAGCCGTCCGGTCGACCAGCCACGCGGTCGCCGGTATCACCGCCAGCGCGGTGCACCAGCCGCCGAGGACGTCGGTCGGGTAGTGCGCGCCCAGGGCTACCTGCGCCCATCCCATCGCGGCTCCGGCAACCACCGCCGCGGCGAGTACGAGTAGCGTGCCGGCCGTCCTGCCGAGGCCGAGCCGGGCGGTCGCGAGCAGCGCCACCATGAGGGCGAGCGCGGTGAGGAAGGCGGTGTGCCCGCTCGGGTAGGACAGGTTGTCGTCGCCGTGGATGGTGCGTCCCACCAGCGACTTGAGCAGCGTCGCCGTCCCCACGGTCATGCTGACGCCGACAACGATGAGCACCGCCGCACGAGGACGCCGAAGCAGCAGGCAGCCTGTCACGGCGGCCAGGACCAGCAGCGCCGCTCCGGCGGGCTCTCCCAAGAAGTCCGTGGCCAGGGCGACGCGTCGCCAGGGCGGCCGCACACTGTCCGCCGTCGGGTCGATGATCCACCTGTCCACCCTGCCGGGCTCGCTGTGACCGGCGTACAGGACCCCGAGCACGATGACCACCAGCGCGGCCAGGGCCGCGATCAGCCCGAGCCACGCGCGCAGCGATGGGGGCAGCGTCGCGGGCGCCGGCCGGCCGGTCACACGCCCACCGCGTCCGGTCGACCTGCGGTAGTGACCTTCTTGCCTGCCGTACGCAGCGTCGGGCGTTGCGGGACTACGTCGTCGCCCTGCAGGCGCCCTGGCACGTACTGGTCTTGGCCGATTTCCCGGTCCGTCCCGGCCAGGCGATCCAACGCGAGCCCCCCGTCGTGTCCGACCTCACTTGTCACCCTAACCAACAAACCGGTCGCGGCAAACCGCCGTCGGAATGCCGGAGTTGTAGCGGGCCGACAAGTGGCGCCATGCCGAGCGAGCCCAGCTTGGTAATGGGATCCATTTCCATATAGCGTGAGCTTCGCCAGCCCACCCACCACAGGAGACCGACATGGCCGTCCCCAAGCGGAAGATGTCCCGCAGCAACACCCGCCACCGCCGCGCCCAGTGGAAAGCGGCCCCCGTGCAACTCGTCCCCGTCACCGTGGACGGCTCGTCCCACCTCGTACCGCAGCGACTCGCCAAGGCGTACGAGCGCGGGCTGCTGCGCCCGGAGGGCTGACGTGCGCGCTGCCTTCGTCGGGAAGGGCGGCAGCGGCAAGACCACGCTGTCGGCCCTCTTCTCCCGCCACCTCGCGCACTCCGGAGCGCCTCTCGTCGCCATCGATGGCGACATCAACCAGCATCTGGCCCAGGCCCTCGGTCTCGGCGACGACGAATCCTTCACCGCCGCGCCCCTCAGCGCACGGCTGGGCGAGATCAAGGACTTCTTGCGGGGTGACAATCCGCGCATCACCTCACGCGAGGCCATGGTCAAGACCACCCCGCCGGGACGGGGTTCGCGTCTGCTGAGGCTCCTTGGCGACGACGCCGTGCACTCCCACCACATCCAGGACGTGGACGGCGTACCCCTGATGGTCACCGGCGAGTTCGACGAGAGCGATCTCGGAGTGGCCTGCTACCACTCCAAGCTCGGAGCCGTCGAGCTGTACCTCAACCATCTCGTCGACGGGCCCGGTGAGTACGTCGTCGTCGACATGACCGCCGGCGCGGACGCCTTCGCCTCGGGCCTGTTCACCCGGTTCGACATGACCTTCCTGGTCGCCGAGCCCACCCGCAAGGGTGTCTCGGTGTACCGCCAATACCGCGACCACGCCGAGGAGTTCGGGATCCCGATCGCGGTGATCGGCAACAAGGTCACCTGCGAGGACGACGTTCTCTTCCTCAAGGAGCACGTCGGCGACGACCTCCTGACGTACTTTCAGCACTCCTCCTGGGTACGGGCACGCGAACAGGGCCGTCCACAGGGCGACTTGGAACCGCACAACCGCCACGCCCTGAGCCAGCTGCGGACCGCACTGGACGCCCGTACGAAGGACTGGACGGCCTTCCAGGCACATGCCGTCGACTTCCACCTCCGCAACGCCGCCGCCTGGGCCGACCGGGCCACCGGCAGCGACCTCTCCGCGCAGATCGACCCCGGCTTCCGGCACGGCCCGGCAGCCTTCGCACCGAACCCCGCATGAGCGACCACGACACGGCCGACGAGGCGGCTGCGGCCCGCCGTCGGCGCAGCTGTGCGCAGCCGAAGACGCGGCCGTACACAGCCGACGCACCACCGCGCACCACCCGAACCAGCTAGCGACAGGACTGCCCTTTCATGTCACTCGACGTCTCCCCGAAGCTGCTCGCCGAAGCCGAACGCGGTCAGGTCCGCGAACAGGACTTCGTGGAAACCGTCCGAACCTCCCTGCCGTACGCCTACGACCTCATCGCCGCCTTGGTCGGCGAACTGCGGGACAGCGCACGGGAGTTCGCCGACAACCACACCCCGCCGCCCTCGGAGAAGGAGCGTGGCCAGCTGCTGCGGGCGCTGGCCAGCGACGCGATCCGCTCCAGCCTGGAGAGGCACTTCGGCGTCACCCTCGCCTTCATGAACTGCCACCGCGTCGCCGTCTTCCGCCCCGAGGCACAGGGCGGCGAGACCCACACCCGGTTCACCTCGCTGCGCTCGCAGATCCTCAACCAGTCGCCCGAGTTCCGCGACTGCTGAGCCTGAGTCGACAGGTGCGGGTGGGGCCGTTCGGCGGAACGGCCCCACCCCGCGTACGTCAGACCGCCGGATCCGTGAGGGACTGCTCGGCCCAGATGATCTTGCCCTCGGAGGTGTAGCGGGTGCCCCAGCGCTGGGTGAACTGGGAGATCAGGAACAGCCCGCGACCCCCCTCGTCGGTCGTCTTGGGATGGCGCAGGTGCGGGGCGGTCGCGCCGCCGTCGAAGACCTCGCAGATCAGGGCCTGATCGGTGATCAGCCGCAGCCGGATGGGGCCGGAGGCGTGCCGGATGGCGTTGGTGACGAGTTCACTGACGACCAGCTCGGTGGTGAAGGCCAGCTCATCCAGGCCCCAGGTGTGCAGCTGCTGCGTGCTCGACTTGCGGGCCTCGGCGACGACGGCCGGGTCGATGGGCAGGTCCCAGGTCGCGACCTGCTGGGCACCCAGCCGACGGGTACGGGCCAGCAGCAGTGCCACGTCGTCGTAGGGCCGCGTCGGCACGAGATCGTCCACGATGCGGCGGCACAGTCCGTCCAGCGGCTGCCCGTGCGCCTCCAGCGCGCGGCGCAGGCGCTCCCTGCCGGCCTCCGGGTCCCGTCCCGTACGGGGTGTGGCGATGAGACCGTCGGTGTGCAGCGCCAGCACACTGCCCTCCGCGAGATTCAACTCGAGCGACTCGAAGGGCAGGCCGCCCACCCCCAGCGGGGGACCGTGCGGGAGGTCGGCGAACGTGACGGTGCCGTCGGGATCGACGATCGCGGGCGCGGGATGGCCCGCGCCCGCCATGGAGCACTGCCCGCTCACCGGGTCGTACACCACGTACAGACAGCTGGCGCCGACCGCCTGCATCCCGCTCGTACGGTCGTCGGCTCCGGTGCCCTCCTCCCGGGCGGCGCGGCTGACCACGTCGTCGAGGTGGGCGAGTACTTCCTCCGGGGTCAGGTCCAGGTCGGCGAGGGTCTGTACGGCGGACCGCAGCCGCCCCATGGCCGCGGCGCCGTCGATGCCGTGACCGGCGACCTCGCCCACCACCAGGGCGACCCGGGCTCCGGACAGCGGAATCACGTCGTACCAGTCCCCGGCGAGACCGGTCAGTTCGTCGGCGGGCCGGTAGACGGCGGCGACCTCCACCGCGTCCTGGTCGGGGAAGCGGTGGGGGAGGAGGTTGCGCTGAAGGATCAGGGCCGCGTCGCGCTCGCGGGTGTACCGGCGGGCGTTGTCGACGCAGAGGGCGGCCCGGCCCACGAACTCCTCGGCCAGGCTCAGATCGTCCTCGTCGAAGGGGTCCTGGCGGCTGCGCCGGAAGAACGTGGTGATGCCCAGGGTGACGCCGCGGGCCCGGACGGGCACGATCATCACGCTGTGCAGCCCGAGATCGAGGAAGGAGGCGGCCCGGCTCCCGGGTGTACCCGTGGTCCACTCCTTGGCCAGCGGGTCCAGCCGTTCCTCTCGCCAGGACTCGCCGTCGGTGAGAGATCTGATCGGGGGAGACCCGGCCACGTAGGACGCCACATCGCCGATGCCGACGGCGGTTTCGGGGACCCCGCCCTGCACCGACTGGTGCCCGGCACGACGCAACGGCACGGCGTCCGCGTCGCTCCGTGGACCGGGCGCCGGCTCGCCTCCCTTGAGCACGGACTCCAGCAGGTCGACCGCGACGAAGTCGGCCAGCCCCGGCACGGCGACATCGGCCAGTTCCTGCGCGGTCTGCATGACGTCCAGGCTGCGGCCGATGTGCTCGCCGGCCCGGTCGAGCAGGGCGAGCCGCCGCCGGGCGCGGTAGCTCTCGCCGATGTCGACGACGGTGTAGTACACACCGATCGGATGGCCGTGGTCGTCCTCCAGACGGATGAACGACATGGCGTGGGACGTCTCGCGGTGCGGCGCGGAGCGTAGGCGGCCCACGTGCTCGTACGCGACCACCGGGTCGCCGGTCTCCAGCACCCGGAGCATCTGCGCCTCGATCCGCTCGGCGTCGAGGCCGGGCTGGATGTCGGCGAGCCGCCGTCCCAGCCGCTGCTCGGGCGGGCCCCCGCCGAACTGCTCCAGCGCGGCGTTCGACCAGACGTACCGCAGGTCCGGGTCCACGATCGCGATGCCCACCGGGGAACGCGAGGTGATCCGCTCAAGGACCGACCGGCTCATGTGCCACCCGGGGCCGTCGGCCAGCTCGGCGAGCAGCACCACGGAGCGCACCGGGGCCCCGGTCGCCCGCAGGGGGACGACACGCACCATCAGCTTGAGCGGGTGCCCGTCCCGGTGCCGCGCGGACAGCAGCCCGACCCAGCCGCCGTCTTCGTGGCACCGATCGGCCAGGTCGGGGATGCGCGCCGCGTCCTCGGGAATCAGCAGGTCGGCCGCGGGCCGTCCCAGCACCTCGCCCGCGGGGTACCCCAGCAGCCGTTCGGCGTCGGCGGTCCAGCTGGTCACCGCCATACGGGCATCGAGGAGCAGTGGCACGGCGTCCGCCATGTCGAAGCGCTGCCGGGCCGGCACGTCCCGTTCCTTGCTCGAACCCACCGCGACCCTCTCCGCTCCCCGAAGGTGGTCTTACCCCCTCGTTGCCCATTCTTCACGTTGTACGACTGTCGCGCGGGCTTTGGTGAGTCGCACGGCGGGCCGTGCCGGGGCCGGATGCGGATTTCGCGGCGGCCCTCGGCCCGTGGCGTCCGAAGAGCCCCTCGGTGTGCTGGTCGCAGGTGGCCGGAGCTCGGGCGATCGTATTGAACGAAAGTGATCGATACGCTTGTGGGCGTACAGTGACCACACGGGATCACGCTCCGCGTTCGCCCGTAGTTCGTCCGTCCGGCCTTGCCTCAGGGGGAGCCCATGCGACTGCACGTCGACCAGCGTCACGAGCGCGTACTCGAACTCGTCCGGGAGCGCGGCAGCCTCCGGGTCGCCGACCTCGCGGCCGAACTCGGTGTCTCGGCGGTGACCTTGAGGCGTGACGTGGAGACACTCGCCGCGCAGGGCCGGGTGCAGCGGCTGCACGGCGCGGTGGTCTGGCCGGGCGACACCACCGCCGAGGCGGAACCCCGGCAGGAGAGCGCCGAAGGCGCCGTGATCGGAATGATCGTGCCGACCACGAACTACATCTTCGCGGACATTGTGCGAGGCGCCCGCGAGGCCGTCGGGGCCCAGGGGGGCCGCCTCGTGCTCGGCATGTCCGGCTATGTCGACACCGAGGACCCGATGCAGGCGGAGCACCTGATCGCGGGGGGCGCGCAGGGACTGCTCGTCGCGCCAAGCTGGTTCGGCGGCGTCCCCGCCGGCGGCCAGGAGAAATGGCTCCTGGAGTGCGAGGTGCCGACCGTCCTGGTCGAGCGCTCCGCGCCGGCCGGGAACCCCGCGGCGGCTCTCGACCGGGTGCGGACGGACCGGGCGCACGGGGCGGCGGTCGCCGTCGGTCACTTCGCGTCCCTGGGGCACCGCCGCATCACCGCCGTGCTGCAGGAGGGGCCGCACGCCGCGCAGATCTCGGCGGGCTATCTCGCGGCGGTGCGGTCGCTGGGCCTGGACGTCGACGAGGGCGCGCCGACCGTCCGCGAGCACGGCGACTACGAAGCCTCCCTCGACTATCTGGCCGAGGCCGTGGAGAAGCGGGGCGTGACGGCGGCCCTCGTACACAGCGACGAGGACGCGATCGTGCTGGTGCCCAAGCTCCAGGCGCGCGGCATCAGCGTGCCCGGGGACCTCGCCCTGATCGCGTACGACGACGAGGTCGCCGGCCTCTCGGACGTGCCCCTGACGGCCATCGCCCCGCCCAAGCGCTCGGTGGGGGAGCTGGCCGCGAAACTGCTGCTCCAGCGCCTCGCGGAACGCCGGAGCGGACAGCATCCGGCGCCCCGTCAACACCTCGAACTTCTTCCCGAGTTGAGGATCCGTTCGTCCTGCGGTGGCGAAGCGCTCGAGGCATGAGCGTTTTTCGATCGTTGTGATTGTATTGGTCGAACGCTCTTGACTCTGATCGTGCGCGCACAAAAGATGTCCTGCATCCGCCTCTTCCCGTACGAGGTCTTGTAGGAGACGTGTCATGTCGCGCACTTCACGCTCGTTCCGCATAGCCGCCACCGCCACCATCGCCGCCCTGGGAATGTTCGCCACCGCATGCGGTGGCGACGGCGGTTCGACCGACACGAAGTCGGACGGCAAACCGGTGACCATCGAGTACTGGACCTGGACTCTCGGGGCCGAATCGACGGCCGAGGCGTTCAACAAGACGCACAAGGACATCCAGGTCGAGTTCAGCGAGATCCCCAGCGGGACCGAGGGCTACAGCAAGCTGGCCAACGCGGTGAAGGCGGGCAACGCACCCGACGTGGCGACCATCGAGTACCAGATGGTCCCGGAGTTCGCGAGCCAGGGAAACCTGGTCGATCTGACCGAGTACGCCGGTGAAACGGTCAAGTCGAAGTTCCCCGAGTCCGTCCAGAGCCTGGTGAACTTCGGCGGCAAGACCTGGACCGTTCCCTACGACGTCGCACCGCAGCTCTACTACTACCGCACCGACCTGTTCAAGAAGTACGGCATCGAAGTCCCCAAGACCTGGGACGAGTTCAAGACGGCCGCCGCGAAGGTCAAGAAGCAGGACAAGAACGCCCGCCTGGCCTCCATGCCGAAGTCCGACCCCGCGCTGCTCGCGGCCCTGTCCTGGCAGGCGGGCGGCAAGTGGTTCGCCACCGAGGGCGACGCCTGGAAGCCTGCCGTGAACGACGCCGCCACCAAGAAGGTCGCCGCCTACTGGGACGGCCTCATCAAGGACGACCTCGTGCAGTCCTTCACCGGCTACAGCCCCGAGGAGACCAAGGCCCGCACCTCCGGCGACACGCTTTCCTTCCTCGGCGCCTCCTGGTCCGCGGGAGGCATGAAGACCGCGATGCCGGACCTCTCGGGCAAGTGGGCCGTCGCTCCCATGCCCAACTGGGGCACAGCCGCCAGCGGCAGCTACGGCGGCAGCTCCTACGGCGTCCTGAAGGGCAGCGAACACGCCGAGGCCGCCGCCGAGTTCATCGAGTGGCTCACCACGAACAAGGCGGGCGTCGAGGCCCGCCTCGCGGACCTGGAGTCGCCGAGCAGCGCCCTGCCGGCCAACCCGGAGATGCGTGAGGTCGCCGCCGCGAGGTTCGACACCTCGTACCTGAACGGCCAGGACCTCTACACGCTCGCCTCCGAGCAGGTCGACACCATCGTCCCCGGCTGGACGTGGGGCCCGAACCAGGTGGACGTCTACACCGCGGTCCAGGACGCGGCGGCCAAGTCCGGCTTCACCGGCGGCGTCGACGCCGGTCAGGAGAAGGCCGAGTCGGGCATCAAGGAGCGCGGGCTGAAGCTCGCCGAGTGACGTGGCGGGTCCGGTCGTCGACGGCCCGTGTCCGCACGGGGCTCGGACACGGGCCGTCGCCGGCCCCCGCCACCGGCTGTCTCCCGCCCAAGCCTCCCTGAAGCGCCCAGCCCGCCAAGGAGCCCACCGTGGCAGTACCCCTCGCCCGAACCGCGAAGCCCGTGAGCAGACTCCCGGGGAAACCCCGGGACACCTCGAATCTCCGACGCAGTCAGCGCCGCGCCGTCGCCCTCCTCATCACCCCGTTCTTCGTCCTCTTCGCCGTGGTCATGGCCGCGCCCATCGGCTACGCCGTGTGGATGAGCCTCTTCCAGGAGCACTCCTCGGGCCTTGGATTCGGCGGCACGGAGCGGGTGTTCTCCGGATTCGGCAACTTCACCAAGGCCCTGTCGGACGCGGGCTTCCGGGACTCCTTCGTACACATCGCGCAGTACTGCGCGCTCTACATCCCGGTGATGATCGGCGGATCGCTCCTTCTCGCGCTGCTGGTCGACTCCGCACTTGCCCGCGCCAAGCGGTTCTTCCAGCTCGCGCTGTTCGTGCCGCACGCGATCCCGGGGCTGATCGCCTCGATCATCTGGATCTACCTGTACACCCCGGGCCTGAGCCCCGTGCTCGACTGGATCGGCGCCCTCGGCGGCTCATGGAACTTCTACAGCAACGACCACGTGCTCTCGTCGATGGTCAACCTCTGCGCCTGGCAGTGGATCGGCTACAACACGGTCATCTTCTATGCCGCCCTCCAGGCCGTACCGCGCGAAGTGATCGAGGCGGCCGTCGTCGACGGAGCGGGCGCCATCCGCACCGCCCTGCGGATCAAGGTCCCGATGATCGCCTCGGCGGTCGTCATGACCGTTCTGTTCACCTGTGTCGGCGCGATCCAGATCTTCACCGAGCCCAAGCTCCTCAATCAGCGGGGTGCGCCCACCATCGACACCGAGTGGTCACCCACCCTGTTCATCTGGAAGGCCGGCTTCGTGCAGCACGACTACGGTCTCGCCGCCGCCGCGTCCCTGATCCTCGCGCTGCTCGGCGTCGTCCTCTCCTACGTCGTCACCCAGCTCGGCAACCGGTGGAAGGCGGCGTCATGAGCACCCTCACCCAGGCGGCAGACCCGGCCGCGGCACCCGCCGAGCGCAAGCCGGCCCCGGCCGCCCGCCGCCGCTCGCCCAACGCTCTGCTCTCCAAGGGCATCGTCAACGGCCTGCTGATCGTCGCCGCCCTGTACACCCTGATGCCTGTCACCTGGCTGCTCTTCGCCGCCACCAAGAACCACGGCGACCTCTTCGCCACAGCGGGCTTCTCCTTCGGAGACTTCAACCTCTTCGCCAACCTGCACCACGTGTTCACCTTCAACGAGGGCATCTACCTGCGCTGGTTCGGCAACAGCATCCTGTACTCGGTCGTCGGCTCCGCCGCCTCGACGTTCCTGTGCGTCGCCACCGGCTACGCCTTCGACAAGTACGACTTCCGGGGCAAGGAGAAGCTGTTCGGCCTGGTCCTTGGCGGAGTGCTGGTCCCCACCACGGTCATCCAGCTCCCGATGTACCTCCTCGCCACCAAGGCCGGCGTCGTCAACACCTACTGGGCGCTGCTGCTGCCCGCCCTGGTCAACCCCTTCGGCGTCTACCTCGCCCGCGTCTTCTCCGAGGGATACGTCCCGAACGAGGTCCTGGAGGCCGCCCGCGTCGACGGCGCGGGCGAGCTGCGCACCTTCGCCGGGATCGCCCTGCCCATGCTCGCGCCCGGCTTCATGACCATCTTCCTGTTCTCGTTCACCGCCAGCTGGAACAACTTCTTCGGCGCCCTCGTGATGCTCAACGACGAGAAGCTCTATCCGGTCAACCTCGGCCTGTTCATGTGGAACAGCGTCACGCAGCAGCAGCCCGAGTACTACTCGCTCGTCATCACCGGCTCACTCGTCGCCGTCGTCCCGCTGATCGTCGCCTTCGTCTGCCTCCAGCGCTTCTGGCGCTCTGGCCTGACCGCCGGCGCGGTGAAGTGACCATGCCCGTACCGGAAGGCACCCTCTTGAACGGCCCGCACGTCGTACCGTCTCCGCGCACCGTCCTTGCCATGGGCAGCGAGATCCACGGTTCCCTGCTCGCCGACGCCGCCTTCGACCGGCTGCGACATGTCGCCTCGGTGGACACCTCGCTGCACATCACGGACTTCACCCGCGCGGATCCCGCCGTCCTGGCCGACACCGAGGTCCTCTTCACCCACTGGGGCGCCCCGCTGCTCACCGAGGAAGCGCTGCGCCGTATGCCCCGGCTGCGGGCCGTCATCCACGCGGCAGGTTCCATCAAGCACCACGTCACCGAATCCGTCTGGGAGCGCGGTATCGCCGTCTCCTCCGCGGCAGCCGCCAACGCCCTCCCCGTCGCGGAGTTCACCCTTGCCGCCATCCTCTTCGCGAACAAACGGGTCCTGGATGCCGCCCGCGCCTACACCCAGGCACGCGAACAGCCCGCGCTCCTCCCGTACTTCACCGGATACGGCAACTACCACCGCACCGTCGGCATCGTCGGCGCCTCCCGCATCGGACGCCGCGTCGCCGAACTGCTCCGCCCGCTCGACCTCGACGTCCTCCTCTACGACCCCTACCTGGACCGGAACGAGGCCCGAGCCCTCGGCGTCGACCTAGTCGACCTCGACGAACTCGTCCGGCGCAGCCACGTGGTCACCATCCACGCACCCCAACTCCCCGAAACACGGCACATGTTCGACGCGCGCCGGCTCGCCCTCCTCCAGGACGGCGCGACGCTCATCAACACGGCGCGCGGCTCCCTGGTCGACACCGACGCGCTCATCGAGCGCCTCGTCTCCGGGCGCGTTCACGCCGTTCTGGACGTGACCGAACCGGACGTACCCCCCGCCGCTTCCCCGCTCTACACGCTCCCCAACGTGCTGCTCACCCCGCACATCGCGGGCTCCCTCGGCAACGAACTCGGCCGTATGACGCACTGGGCCGTCGACGAGGTGCGGCGCTACGCCCAAGGCCTCCCGTTCACCTACGGAGTCGGCCCGGACGAGCTGACCCGCTCGGCCTGAACAGGAGCACCACATGGCCGACCATGTCCTGGTCGTCGGCATCGACGGCGTACGCCTCGATGTGCTGCGCCGGCTGCCCACCCCGCACCTGGACGCCCTCGCGGCCGACGGCTTCCTCACGCCGGTCGAGGTAGACGCGCGCACGCCCACTATGTCCGGCCCCTGCTGGGCGACCGTCGTCACCGGAGTGGGCGTCGACAAGCACGGCGTGTGGAGCAACGACTTCACCGGCCACCGCCTCGACGTCTTCCCCGACTTCGCCACCCGCCTCGCCCGGCAGGACGGCCGCCGCACCTTCGTCGCCGCCGGCTGGCAGCCGCTCATGCAGGTCCGCGACGGAGGACCGCTGTTCAGGGCCCCGTCCAGGTCCGCGTACATCGCCCCGGCCGAGGACACCCCTGCGGCATGGGAGCAGTGCGACGAACGGATCACCGAGGAGGCGGCAGGAGTCCTCGCGCGCGACGACATCGACGCGTCCTTCGTCTACCTCGGCGCTCCCGACGAGACCGCGCACGTCCTCGGCTGCGGAGCCGCGTACGAGGAGGCGGTGCTGCGCGCCGACGAACGCGTGGGACGCCTGCTGGACGCCGTGCGCTCCCGGCCCGCGTACGACGGCGAAAGGTGGACGGTGCTCGTCGTGACCGACCACGGCCATGTCGACGCGGGCGGGCACGGCGGCCGTTCCGTGGAGGAACGCACGGCCTGGCTCATCGCCGACGGCCCCGGCATCACCTCCGCGCCCCCACAGGTGCGCCATGTCGACGTCGCAGCCCAGGTGTTCGCGTCCCTGGGCTGCTCCGCCGACCGGCACTGGACTCTCGACGGGCGGTCTTTCAGCCGAGCTTGACGGTGATCTTCTGGGTGACGCCCGCGGTGGTGCTGAGGTTGCCGAAGGTGAGCGTCAGGGCGGAGCCCGTGGTCGCCGAGGTGACGGTCGACGGCTTGGCGGTCACCGAGGCGACGGCCCTGTTCCAGGTGAGGGTGAGGCCGGTCTGCATGCGCATCGGGTCGCTGACGCAGATGACCGCCGTGCCGTCGCTCTTCTCGCTGATCATCACGGCGCACGGATTGCTCGCGGTGAGATCGCCGACCGTACCGCCGAACCAGAAGTTGACCCCGGTGAAGCCGAGTGAGGGGACGCTGACGCCCTGCTGGCTGTCCGTGTTGGCGAGGACGGTCAGCCAGCTCGTGGCGGCGGCACGCGTCTGCGTCTGGGCGGCGGTCGCGCCCGGCATGAGCAGATAGGCGTACGAGCCGCCGGTCGGGTTGGTGCCGTGGTCGACGTACATCGTCAGGTACTTGCGGTTCAGGACCGTGGTGGCGCCACCCGTGTTGATGGCGCTCCACTTGCCGTCGCGGGCGTCGCGCAGCGCCGTGAAGGTCGCTCCGCCGGGGAAGACGTACCCTCCGTGCCCGCCGATGTGCGCCCACGTCGCGCCGGTGAGCGTCTCCGACCACGGGTAGCTGGCCGGCTTGGTGACGCCGTCGACCTGGAAGGGGGTGCTGCCGGTGGGCCCGAGGTTGCGGTTCTCGATCGTCGACTCGACCGCCGTACCGTCCGTGCATTTGATGCCGGCGCCGAGACAGACGATCGAGTCGTCCAGGCAGAACCACGACTTCTTCGCCAGCAGGGTGCTCTGCAGGCCCTTGAGGTACTGGCCGATCGCGGCCCGCTGACCGTCCGTGGCGCCGCCGACCCAGTTCACGTCCGGCAGGGAGGCGCCCCAGTCACCGCCCGCCGCGTCCGCGAGCACCTTGCGCGAGGCGGTGGTGCCGGGCAGCCGGTAGGGGTCGACGGTGGGCCAGAAGGCGTCGCTGTACTGGCCGTTGCCGAACGTGTCGCCCCACCAATAGAGCATTCCGGAACCGGTGTGCCAGCCGTGCAGGTTCTCTCCGTTGCCGGTCTCGTAGTACGTGATCCGGCGGTCGGCCATGCTGATCGACGCGGCCCAGCCGGGGCGGCGGTGCGTGGCCCGGGACATGTTGGTGAACAGCCGGTGCCCGGTGGGCTCGGCGACGGCGGAGACCGTGGTGTCGTCCTGAACTCCCTTGAGGCGGGCGAGACTTGTGAGCCCGATGGAGGGGTTGCTCATGGGCGGGCTGTAGTAGTCGCGCTGCATCCAGCCCTTCACCAGGCCACGCCACCGGGCGTTCTCCGTGTTGCTCGCGCCCTGCCCGAGCAGCACGATCGCGGCGAGGATCGGATGGCCGCGCAGATGGTCGTCCTGCTGGATCTGCTTGGCGTCGGACGCGGACAGACCGCGGCTGACCGCCCGCCCGGAGACGCCGTCCATGACGAGCCCGTTGTAGAGGAAGGGCGCCCAGGCGTTCTCCACCGCGTCGAAGACGATCTGCCGGTTGGAGTCGGTGACTTCCCAGGTGGATCCGGTGAGCAGCGCGAAGAGCATGCCGAGGCCGCCCAGCATCACCGAACCGTAGGAACCGGTGTAGGGCACGGTGGTGTGCTGGATGAACGAGCCGTCGGTGTAGAGCCCGTCCCCGCCGCTCACGTAAGGGAAGACGGGGGAGAGCGCGTCCCGGGCCAGCGCGACCTTCGCGGAGCTCGCGCCGACGACGCCCCGCAGCGCAAGGACCCGGCACAGGTCGACCCGGTTGGCGCCGGTGCTCGTGCCGGTGTAGGAGGAGACCGCCGAGTCCGGTACGAAGTGGTCCACCGCGTTGAGGTAGTCGGTGAGCTGCGCGGCCGACAACTGGTCGTACATCAGGACGCACACGTCGAGCAGCGCCTGCGGCGCGCCGATCTGCCAGCTGTACCAGTTGCCGTAGCGGACCTGGGTCTCGTTGTAGACCTCGGAGTAGAGGTGGTCGAGCCCGGTGAGGATGTCGTCCCTGAGACCGGTGTCGCCGGTGAGTCCGGTGCCCTGCTGCGTGTACGCCTGGGCGAGCGTGTTGAGCCGGTTGTAACTGGCGTTGAGGTTGCCGGAGTAGCCGTACGACTCCTGGTCGGTGTCCGGTTCAGGATCGGCGTAGCCGAGGTCCGGCCACAGTGAGCCGGACGTGGGCGCCATGGTGGCCTGCAACTGGCCTACGGTGGTGCCCAGTTCGCTGAGCCGGGTCTTGAAGGGTTCGGCTGTGGGGCTGAAGCCCTCGCCGAGGATCAGGGTGCGCCATTTCGCGCGCAGGCTCGCGAACTCGTCCGCGGCGGCGGAGATCTCGGTGGAGGTGATCTCGGTGGAGGTGAGGGGAGCGGCGCCGGCGGTGGTGTGCACCCCGAGCGCGAGGGCGGTACCGCTGCCGGCGGCGAGGAAACCACGGCGTGACCAACGAGTCGTCATGACGGCGGTTTCTAGCACGGGATCGCTCAAACGCTCAATACCTGTTGATGAATTGAGCGTATCGATCGCTTGCGGTGATGTGGTGTTCGGCTGAACTCCCGAGCCGGTGCCTCCGTATCTCTTCACGGGGATGGCGGGAGACCGCGCGCACGGAAGGAGAGCAGTGTGTCGACACCGCCCGAACGCGGGGGGCAGCCTGTGCGCCGCCCGGCGCTCGAACCCACGTATGTCCAGCGCCGCCGCCGGACGGAGGCCCTCGCCGAACTGCTGAGGGAGTTCCGTGAGGACCAGCAGAGCGCGGACGTGGAGGAAAGATACGAGTCGATCGCCTTACCTCGGGCGCAGGAGGGCGAGACGGAGGAACTGCCGCCCGTCCTGGTCGGCGAGGACTACACCGGTGGGGCGGAGGCCAAGGGCGCCGCACCGCTTGGGCGTGAATTCAGGCATGACGACGGGCGCGACAAGGGTCTGCGCCGAGCCGCGGTGGTCGTCGGAGTGGCGGCAGCCGCACTGACCGGATTCGCCCTGGCACTTCTGCTGCCCGGCGGCGACGCGGACGCCGAATCGCAGTCCGGTGCCGTCCCGTCCGCCACGGCACCCGTCGCCCAGCCCCCTTCCGGAGCCGCCGACCCGGACGGCGCGGGCACCCTTCGGGAGGGAGACAGCGGCACGGAGGTGACGGAGCTCCAGCAGCGGCTCCTCGACATCCCGGACGTGTACGCCGACGGCACCACGAGCGGCACCTACGACCCCACGCTCACCGCCGCCGTGGCCCGCTTCCAGCTCTGGTACGGGATCCGGGGCGACGAGACGGGCGTCTACGGCAACGACACCCGGGCCGCCCTGGAATCCCGTACGTGACGAGAGGCCCTGCCCGGCAGTCCGATCACAGATGCCGTCGGAAGGCCGGGTGGGCGTCGAGGCGTCGCACATAGTCCTGGAGGAATGCGTACGAGGACAGGTCGCCGGCCGCTTCGAGAGGGGCGAGGGCGACCCAGAGGTCCACATCCGCCGCGGTGAGTTCTTCGCCCAACGCATAGGGGCCGGAGGCGAGTTGACGGTCCAGCAGGTCGAGGGCCGTCGACCGCCTCTCCGGCGGCGCGCCGGGGGTGACATCCCGGTCGAGGAGGTCGCGCAGGGCGTCGATGTCGGCGGCGAGGGCCGACGGGCGAAGCGGGCAGTGGCAGGATCCGGCCCGGTCGGTGAGGAGGTCGGCGAGGTCGCGCAGGATATCGGGCGTGTGATTGCTGACGACGCGTCCGCTCCACCGGTCGCACAGCGCGGGCGCGGTCAGCGGACCGTCGTAGTGGTGCCAGGTTGCCTCGTACGCGCTGCGCAACGAGGAGAACGCGCGGGGAGTGTCGGCGGGGAGCGCCAGGAGCGTGGTGGCGACGGAGTCCTTGAGGCCCAGCAGGTCGAGCGTGATGGAGACGCGCAGCGAGAGGGGACAGTGCGCGGACAGATACAACTCGTAGCGGTGCGGGGCCGGGTAGAAGCCGCCGGCGAGACCGACGCCGATGCGGCTGCGGAAGCGGTGCTGGCGCGTGGCGGGCGTGGCGGTGATCCGGGGGTGCGGGATCGCGTCAAGTGGGCTGGGGGCGCACGTGGTTGGGGTACACACGCGGGACGTTCCGGTGTTTGAGACGTGCGAGGACAGGGTCTCGGACATGACTCTCCCTGGGACGAGGAGGCCACGGTCGCCTTGTGGGCACCGCGGCGGAACGGAGTGACTGCGCTGCGTACCGGTCCGTACCGCTCGGACTAGTAGGCGCTGGAGACCCGCAACAGATCGATGTGCAGGCGCCTCGTCAAACCGCTCTTGGTCATTCCCACCGGTCCCACACTCGGGGCTCGCGAGACGCGAGACCACGCTTGTCCCGCCGCACCGGCGGAACCCGGTCGTCACCCGGGGCACCCCGTCGCGGTGGAAGGGTTGCCTGCCAGCGGGCCGGGGCCGATAACCGTACGGGCAGAGGAAACCTGCCCGAGGGGCGCTGACAATCGTGACCGTCCTCGTCAGTGTCGGTGCGCTCCGTGAGGCCGTCAAGAAGGCCTCCGGCGCAGTCTCACCAGGTGGTCACCGGGCGCGCCTCAGGCCGGCGTCGCGGGGTGGAACAGATTGCGCGGCAGGGTGGTTGACCCTTCCGGGGAGGCACGGCGATGTGAGAACGACCATGATCTCCGGGCATTGCGCACCGCTGTGGCCTCCCGTAACGTCCCCAGCAGGTTATGAGCGTCAGCGTCAAGCCCTGGCTTGCTGACCGGCAACCCTCCTTCGCGGCGGGGTGCTCCAGGTGACGACCAGGCGGTGCCCGTCCCGGGTTCCGCAAGCGCGACGCCGGCGGTCTCCAGTCCGCCGAGCCGAAAGGGCGGAGGTGACGGACGTGCAGACTGTGCCCCGCCTCCGTGTCATGGTTCTCGCCCCGCGCCGCCGCGTGCACCTGTACTCCCGGCCGCACATCGACCTTCAGCGCGTGGCCGGCGCGCTCTGTCGTCCCTGACCTGTCACCTCGCCGCCGCACCCTCCGATCCCGAGGGCCCGGTGATCTCATACGGTCGATCAGGAAGGCACCCAGTCGTGTCGTCGTCATCCTCGCTGCCCTCTCCCACCCCTCCCTCCTCCCCTTCTTCCGCCGCACTGCACCTCGCCGTCGCTCTCGACAGCGCGGGCTGGCACCCGGCCGCCTGGCGCGAACCGGTGGCCCGCCCCGACGAACTGTTCACCGCCTCGTACTGGACCGATCTGGTCAGCGAGGCCGAACGCGGCCTGCTGGACTTCGTGACCATCGAGGACGGGCTCGGCCCCCAGTCCGCGCGCCTAAGCGAACCGGACGGACGCACCGACCAGGTACGCGGCCGACTCGACGCCGTCCTCATCGCCGCCCGCGTCGCGCCGTTGACCAGCCATATAGGACTGGTGCCGACCGTGGTGGCCACACACACGGAGCCGTTCCATATCTCCAAGGCCATCGCCACCCTCGACTATGTGAGCACCGGCCGCGCGGGACTGCGGGTCCAGGCGTCCGCGCGGCGACACGAGGCCGCGCACTTCGGACGCCGTTCGTTCCCGAAGCTCCGTATCGAGGACCTGGAGACCCCGGCCCTGCGGGAGTTGATCGTCGACCTCTTCGACGAGGCCGCCGACTACGTTGAGGCGGTGCGCCGGCTGTGGGACAGCTGGGAGGACGACGCGGAGATCCGGGACGTCGCCACCGGCCGCTTCGTCGACCGCGACAAACTGCACTACATCGACTTCGAGGGCAAGCACTTCAGCGTCAAGGGCCCCTCGATCACGCCCCGTCCGCCGCAGGGTCAGCCCCTGGTCACCGCACTGGCCCATGAGTCCACGACGGGCGCGCCCTTCCGGCTGCTCGGTCGCAGCACCGACATCGGATACGTCACTCCGCACGACGTCGATGAGGCGCGTGCCATCGTCGCCGCGGTCCGCACCGAACAGGAAGCGGCCGGACGCGCCGAGGAGCCGTTGCACCTCTTCGGTGACCTGGTGGTGTTCCTGGACAACGACCCCGCCGCGGCCGTGGCCCGTAAGGAGCGTCTCGATGCCCTCGCGGGCTACCCGTACACCAGCGACGCGAAGGTGTTCACGGGTACCCCTGTGCAACTCGCCGACCTGCTCCAGGAGTTGCAGCAGGCCGGACTGACCGGCTTCCGGCTGCGTCCCGCCGTCGCCGGCCACGACCTCCCGGCGATCACCCGGGGACTGGTACCCGAACTCCAGCGCCGCGACGCCTTCCGGCACTCGTACGAGGCCGACACCCTGCGCGGACTGCTGGGCCTCGCCCGCCCCGCCAACCGCTACGCCGCCGCCCACGCCTGAGCCGGAGGGACCCAACTCATGAGCAAGTCAACGAGCAAGCCGCTCAAGCAGATCCACCTCGCGGCGCACTTCCCCGGCGTCAACAACACCACCGTGTGGAGCGACCCCGAGGCCGGCAGCCACATCGAGTTCAGCTCCTTCGCGCACTTCGCGCGGACCGCCGAACGCGCCAAGTTCGACTTCCTGTTCCTCGCCGAAGGCCTGCGGCTGCGTGAACAGGGCGGCAAGATCTACGACTTGGACGTCGTCGGACGGCCCGACACCTTCACCGTCCTCAGCGCGCTCGCCGCCGTCACCGAACACCTCGGCCTGACCGGCACCATCAACTCCACGTTCAACGAGCCCTACGAGGTGGCCCGCCAGTTCGCGAGCCTCGACCACCTCTCCGGCGGGCGCGCCGCCTGGAACGTCGTCACCTCCTGGGACGCCTTCACCGGCGAGAACTTCCGCCGCGGCGGCTTCCTCCCGCAGGAGGAGCGGTACTCCAGGGCCAAGGAGTTCCTGGCCACCGCCAATGAACTGTTCGACTCCTGGCACGGGGACGAGATCGTCGCCGACCAGGCGAGCGGCACCTTCCTGCGGGACGCGAAGGCCGGGGCCTTCGTGCACAAGGGACAGCACTTCGACATCGAGGGGCAGTTCAACGTGCCGCGCAGTCCGCAGGGCCGCCCGGTCGTCTTCCAGGCCGGAGACTCCGAGGATGGACGCGAGTTCGCCGCCGCCGGCGCGGACGCGATCTTCAGCCGGTACAGCACTCTCAAGGAAGGACAGGCGTTCTACACGGACGTCAAGGGGCGCCTGGCCCGCCACGGCCGCACCCACGACCAGCTGCTGATCCTGCCCGCCGCGACCTTCGTCCTCGGTGACACGGACGCCGAGGCGGAGGAGATCTCCCGCGAGGTGCGGCGCCTGCAGGTGAGCGGCGCCACCGCCATCAAGCACCTCGAGTTCGTGTGGAACCGCGACCTGTCCGCGTACGACCCGGAAGGCCCGCTTCCCGACATCGATCCGGACCTCGGCGAGCACACCATCGCCCGGGGGCGCGCCCAGGTGCGGATGTACCGCGACCCGCTGGCCACCGCCCGCGAGTGGCGGGAGCGCGCGGCCGCCAACAAGTGGTCCATCCGCGATCTCGTCATCGAGACAGGCAACCGCCAGGCGTTCATCGGCTCCCCGGCCACCGTCGCCGAGACCATCAACGACTTCGTCCAGGCGGACGCGAGCGACGGCTTCATCCTCGTCCCGCACATCACGCCGGGCGGCCTCGACGGCTTCGCCGACACCGTAGTCCCGCTGCTCCAGGAGCGCGGTGTCTTCCGCACGGAGTACGAGGGCACCACCCTGCGCGACCACCTCGGCCTGGCCCACCCCGACGCCGAGGCGCCGGCCGAACGAGCCGCGTCATGAAGTTCCTCGCCATCACCCTGATCGTGCACGCGCCGGACCCGGTGACCGGCCTGAAGAAACCGACCAACGAGCGTTTCCGGGAGGTCATCGACAACGCGCTCCTTGCCGAGGAGTTGGGCTTCGACGGCTTCGGTGTGGGGGAGCGGCACGAGCGGCCGTTCATCTCCTCCTCGCCGCCCGTCGTCCTCAGCCACATCGCCGCGCTCACCTCCCGGATCCGGCTGTTCACCGCGGTCACCACGCTCAGCCTCCTCGACCCGGTGCGCGCGTACGAGGACTACGCGACCCTGGACCATCTCTCCGGCGGACGGCTGGAGTTGATCATCGGCAAGGGCAACGGCACCGCCCAGCGGGAGCTGTTCCACGTCACGCCCGAGGACCAGTGGGACCGCAACGCCGAGAGTTACGAGGTGTTCCGGCAGCTCTGGCGGCAGGACAAGGTGACCGCCGCGACCCGCTTCCGCCCCGAGCTCAGCGAGGCGGAGGTGTGGCCCCGGCCGTTCCAGCAGCCGATCCGGGTCTGGCACGGCAGCGCGACCAGCAAGGAGTCGGTGGATCTCGCCGCTCGCTACGGCGACCCGCTGTTCTCGGCGAACGTCACCAACCCCATCGAGCCGTATGCCGAGTTGATCCGCTACTACCGTGAGCGCTGGGAGTTCCACGGCCACGATCCGGCGAGGATCGCGGTCGGCGCCGGGACGGCGGGCTACTACGCGGCCCGTACGTCGCAGGAGGCGATCGCCGCCTACCGGCCGGTCTTCGAGGGGCAGTTGGCATTCCAGAAGAGGCTGGGCCTGGAGCCCGTGTTCCCGACCCTGGAGGACTTCGTGGAGCGCAGCTCGGCGCTCATCGGCAGCCCGCAGCAGGTGATCGAGAAGGTGCACCGCTACCACGAGCAGTTCGGGCACACCGTGCTGCACCTGCACGCGGACGCGAGCGGGCTGACCGGTGCCCAGCATCGCGCCTCACTCGAACTCTTCCAGTCCGACATCGCGCCCGTGCTGCGGCGGGAGATTGCGGACCCGCCGTTCGCGTGGGGGCCGGTGTTCGCCGAGCCGTCGGCGGCGACGTCCGGTCCGCCGGTCACGGATGCACCAGAGCGCGCGTCCGTCCCTGAGCCCGTCGACCGCTGAGGAGGACCGATTCCCATGTCCGACATCCCCCTCGGCGTACTCGACCTCGTCCCGATCCCGTCCGGCTCCACCGCCGCCGACGCGCTGCGAAACTCCATCGACCTGGCCCGGCGGACCGAGCAATTCGGGTACGCCCGCTACTGGTTCGCCGAGCACCATCTCAACCCGGGCGTGGCCGGCACCTCACCGGCGGTCGTCCTCGCCCTGACCGCCTCCGCGACCTCGACGATCCGGCTCGGCTCCGGGGCCGTACAGCTCGGTCACCGCACCGCGCTCTCCACGGTCGAGGAGTTCGGGCTGATCGACGCGCTGTACCCCGGGCGCCTCGATCTGGGGCTCGGTCGCTCCGGCGGGCGCCCGCCCGGTGGGCCCGCCACGCCGCTGCCGACCGCCACCCCGGTCGTCGACGGCCTTGCCCCGAACGGGCTGCGGATCCCACCGCGGTTCTCCTTCGAGTACCTGCTCGGCTCACCCCGCATCGCGCTCCAGCGCAAGCTGCTCCAGCAGCCGAACGCCGAGTCGCAGGACTACGGCGAGCAGATCGACGACGTCCTCGCGCTGCTGGCGGGCACCTACCGCTCCGCGGACGGCATCGAGGCGCATGCCGTCCCCGGCGAGGGCGCCGACGTACAGGTGTGGATCCTGGGCAGCAGTGGGGGACTGAGCGCCGACGTCGCGGGCCGGAACGGCCTGCGGTTCGCGGCGAACTACCACGTCAGCCCGGCGACGGTACTGGAGGCGGCGGAAGGTTACCGTGCCGCGTTCCAGCCCTCCGACGTACTCGACAAGCCCTATGTCAGCGTCTCCGCCGATGTCGTTGTCGCCGAGGACGACGACACCGCCCGCGAACTCGCCGCCGGCTACGGCCCCTGGGTTCGCAGCATCCGCACGGCGGAGGGCGCGATCGAGTTCCCCACCCCCGACGAGGCCCGCGCCCACGTCTGGACCGAAGCGGACCGGGCGCTGGTCCAGGACCGCCTCGACACCCAGTTCGTGGGCTCCCCGGGCCGGGTCGCCGACCAGCTGGAACAACTCCAGGAAGCCACCGCCGCCGACGAGTTGCTGATCACCACCATCACCCACGGCCATGCCGACCGGGTGCGCTCCTACGAGCTGCTGGCCAAGGAGTGGCAGCGCAGGTGACGCGGGCCCCAGGCTGCGGGGTCCGCGTGCACGTCAACGGGACAGAGGCTGCAGCGTTTTGGTGAAGCAGATGCTGAACGGGTTGCGGTCGTACGGAGCGTACGGCCGCACCCGCTGCCAGCCCTCCCGTGCGTAGAGCGCCTGGGCCTCCGGCTGGAACTCGCCCGTCTGCAGCCACAACCGCCCGACACCGAGCCCGAGCGCGGAAGACTCCACCGCCCGGAGCGCCGCTCGGGCGAGACCCCGGCCGCGGTGACCGGGATGGACGAACACCCGCTTCACCTCGTGCCGGTCGGGCAGCCTGCGCAGCGAGGCGGTGGCCACCGGGACGCCGTCCGCGTACGCGACCCAGGTGACGACGATCTCCTCGGCCGTCGGCTGGGGCGGGCGTACACGGCGGTGGGCGACCGGTGCGTAGCGCGGCGCCAGCTCGGCGGACATCTGTTCGCGGAGCAGGGCCGGAGCCGGGGCGTCCCAGTCCTCGGTCACCCAGCGGACAGTTGTGGGCGGCAGGGGTATGACGGTTCCTTGTGAACGGGTGTGGGCTGAGAGCCCGGCCGCGTGATCTTCTCCCTGGAGCATGCGCACATGCTCACACCGGCGGTCAGCCCATGTCTTCGGCTGCGGCTGCCTGTTCGCAGAACGGAAACACCGCGTTCGCAAGCCGCGAGCCGGATTCGCGGCCGAGCCGAAAGGTGAGGTCAGGCGGCGTCGTGGAAGACGAGGCCCAGCGTGTGACGGCGCCCGGAGCGGACGGTGCTCACCCCGTGCCGCATCGGGCCGGTCGACCAGCCGCGCTTGGAGGCCACCGGCCGGTCGCGGGTCGTGAAGACCAGGCCGTGCCCCTGCGGCAGGGTCGTGGAGGAAGCGCGGGACTGCGCACGCGGACGCTGCTCCGTCATGATGAACTCGCCGCCGGTGAAGTCCACTCCGGGGGCGTCGAGGCCGACGACGACCTGGAGCGGGAAGAGCATCTCGCCGAACACGTCGCGGTGCAGGGCGTTCCAGTCGCCGGGCCCGTAACGCAGCAGGATCTGCGCGGACTTGGCCTGCCCGGCCGCATGGCACATCGCCACCCACTCCTCCAGGCGGTCGGGCCAGGGCGCCGGTTGTCCGAGCCTGCCGGCCCAGTCGCGGGCGATCGGCAGCAGACGCGGGTAGAACGCCTCGCGCAACTCCCTTACTGCAACCGGCAGTTCGTGGGTGAAGTAGCGGTACTGGCCGGAGCCGAAGCGGTGCCTGGCCATGTCGACGGTCGTACGGAAGCGGTCGGTGTCGTCGTACAGGGCGGCGATCTCGTGGCACTCGTCGGGCGACAGCAACGGACCGGTGAGCGCGCTGCCGTGTTCGTCGAGCTCGGCGGCCAACGCGTCCCAGTCACCGGCCCCGACGCGATCTGCCACGCGGCTGACCGGGTGCACTACCGCCGCCCGCCTTGTGCCGGTCATGACGACGGGAGAGCGGCCGGAAGCACGTTCTCCAGCTCCAGGAGCCGCTGCTTGCGCTCCAGCCCGCCCGCGTAGCCGGTGAGCGCGCCGTTCGCGCCGATCACGCGGTGGCAGGGGCGCACGACAAGGAGCGGATTCGCGCCGATCGCCGTACCCACGGCACGCACCGCAGCTCTCGACGCGCCGATCTGCGCGGCGATCTCGCCGTAGCTGAGGGTGGTCCCGTACGGGATGACCTCGAGGGCCTTCCACACCCGCTGCTGGAACTCGCTGCCGCCGCCGACGTACTCGATGTCGAAGTGGGTCAGCCTGCCGTCGAAATAGGAGCGCAGCTGGGAGACGATCTCCACGAACGCGTCCGCGTCCTCGACCCAGCCATCCTGGACGACCGCACCGGATTTCTGGCCGGGCATCGACAGCGAGGCGAGCGCCGTGCCGCCCTTCGCCGTGGCCGACTCCTCGCCCACGAGCAGGAGTTCACCCAGGGGGCTGTCGATCGTCGTGTAGACCGTCATCAGTCATGTCCTCTCTTCCGATTCCGTTTCCATCTCTTCCACCTCCAACAATGAGGTGTCGCGGGCACCGATGCCGGCGGGATTCGGACGTCACGCCCCGGCGGGTCGGCGCCGGTCGGCGGCGGCGCTCCAGAAGTAGTGCATGGCGTACGTCCGCCAGGGCCGCCAGGCTTCGGCGTCGACCGCCTCGGCGCCCGCGTGGCGCATCCCGGCCCGGATCGCCACGTCGCCGGTGAGGAGTACGTCCGGGTCGCCCAGGGCGCGCATCCGGATGTAGCCGGCGGTCCAGGGGCCGACACCGCGCAGGCCGAGCAGAGCCTTCTCGGCCTCGTCGCGGTCGGCGCCCGCGTCGAGGCTCACGGTGCCGTCGGCGAGCGCGCCGGCGACCGTACGCACGGTGTCGCGGCGCGCGTCGGGCATGCCGAGCTCGCCGAGTGACGCCTCGGCCAGGGCGTCGGCGGTGGGGAAGACATGCGTGAGCCCGCCACTGGGCACGGCGAGAGGCTGCCCGTAGGCGGCGACCAGAGCGCTGCCGAGCTTCCGCCCGGCGGCCACGGAGACCTGCTGGCCGAGTACCGCGCGGACGGCGAGCTCGTGCGGATCGGCGGAACCCGGGGCCCGTAGCCCCGGGCGCAGCGCGACCAGCGGCGCGAGCGCGGGATCGGCGCCCAGCCGCTCGCCGACCGCGTACGGGTCGGCGTCCAGGTCGAACAGACGCCGGACGCGCTGGGTCGCCGTCGTCAGGTCGCGCAGATCGCCGAGGTGCAGATGGCACGTGAGCCAGCCGGAGCCGAGCACCTCGCCGACCTCCGCGACACCCGTGCCATGGGGCAGGTGCAGGGTCCGTCGGTACGTCCGCGCACCGCGTTCGCCGGTGATCTCCTCGACGCCCGTGATGGCCCGCTCGCCCAGGTGGTCGAACACCTCGGCGGCCGCGTACGGGCCGCGGTGGGCGAGCCGCAGGGGCACCCCGCCCGCTCCGTTCGCCGTACCGACCGATCCGTAGCGTGTGGACCGCCCCGGTTTCGCCGCGCGGAGCCCGCTGGGCGTGAGTGCGTAGATCTCCCGGACGGTGTCGTTGAACTGCCGCACGCTGGCGAAGCCGGCCGCGAAGGCGATCTCGGCGGCCTGCAGGGTCGTGGTCTGGAGCAGGATCCGCGCGGTGTGGGCCCGCTGCGCCCGCGCCAGCGCGATCGGTCCGGCGCCCACCTCGGCGTTCAGCTGCCGCTGTACCTGCCGGGCGCTGTAGCCCAGGCGCGCGGCGAGCCCGGCCACGCCCTCGCGGTCCACGACACCGTCGCCGATCAGCCGCATCGCACGGCCCACCACATCAGCGCGGGCGTTCCACTCGGCCGAGCCGGGCACCGCGTCGGGGCGGCAGCGGCGGCAGGCCCGGAACCCGGAGCCCTGCGCTGCGGCCGCGGTCGGGAAGAAGCGCACGTTGTGCCGCTTGGGTGTGGTCGCCGGGCAACTGGGGCGGCAGTAGATCCCGGTCGTGGACACGGCGAAGAAGAACTCACCGTCGAACCGGCCATCGCGGCTGCACACCGCCTCGTACCTGCTGTCGTCGGTCGTCACGCTTCCACTGTGTGCCAGGACGCGGCTCTGCGCTGGCGGAAATCGGACATCACGCTCGGGGAGGTGGGTGCCGGTCACCGCACCTCCCCGGGCAAAAGATCAGCGCCTGGTCAGCCGTACGGACAGGCCCGCGGCCGTGTACACGGGCACCGCCCGGTACCCGTCCGCCTGTACCTCGATACGACCGAACTGGCCCCGCAGAGAGGGCGCCGCGATCACCGGAACCGTGGTCCCCGTGGCCGGCGGACGGGAAGCGTCCAGCCGGAGCGAGAGGACACTCTCCCCGCCGAGCAGGACCCGCCGGTCCACCGTGAGCGCGGGTATCCGCCCCGCGCGGAGCGTCACGTCCAGGGTCGCGCCGGACGCCTGTGTGTAGGAGCCGCGCACCCGCGTGGCCGTGGTCGCCCGCAGTGTGCCGCCCTGCACCCGGACGTCACCGTGTCCCAGCGCGCCCGCGGAACCGGCGGCCAGCGTGCCCGCTTCCAGCACCGTGCCGCCCGTGTGACGGTTGGCTCCCGTCAGAGTCAGCGAGCCGCTGCCGCGCTTGACGAGGCCTCCGCACCCGGAGATGTCGTTGCGCCAGGTGTCCGCGGCACCGAAGCCCCCGTCGGCCGCGTTCAGGGTGACGGTCACGTCGGAGTCGAAGGCCCCGTACCCGTCGGCGGCGGCGAAGAGGTTGAGGCGCCCCCACTGCTCGTCGCCGTCGAGCAGGACGTACCCGGAGGGCAGCGCGGTCGTACGGAGCACCTCGCGGCGCTGGGCCGCGTCGAGGTAGGGGAGCCGTGTCTCGAGGAGGACCTCGGCGCCCTTGGGCACGGTGATGTCCTCGGAGCGGCCGTGCCGCGTCAGGATGTACGTCAGACGCGGGGTGAGCGCGCGGGAGTTGGCGTCCCGGTCGGCGTACTTGTCGGTCTCGACGTCCGCCGAGTGCGCGTAGGCGTACAGCGTGTCAGCCGTCGTACCGGTCTGCTGCTGGAAGTACGCGGCGGCCTGGGCGCGCGCCGCGGCCTTGAGGGCCGCGTACTGCGGATCGGCCAGCGTGGCGGCGGCCAGCGCGGTGGCCATGGTCCGGCCGCCCATCACGTCGACGGGCGAGTGCATGCCCGACATGATCCGGGTGTGGCTGAGCTCGGAGGCACGTGCCACCAGCTCCTGGAACCGCTCCGGCACGGCGTACGCGAACGCCAGGGCCGCCAGGTAGAAGGCGTTGGTGTGCCCGCTGGGGAAGCCGCCGTCGTCGGCCGTGGTCGCGCTGCGCTGCCACAGCAACTGCGGGGCGACGACCACGTCGGAGTCGTACACGGGGTAGCCGAGCGCGTCGACCTTGCCCGTGTCGACGACCTCGCTGTCCTCCGTCATGCGCCACGGACGCGGGTACTGGAAGGAGTACTTGGCCGGGTTGCCGGAGGCGAACGGGCCGCGCACCGTGTCGACCAACTTGGCGACCGTGCCGAGCGCGGAGTCGTAGGAGCCCGCGCCCTGGGCGGAACCGGCGGGCGCGTCGGCGGGCACGGCGTCGCTGATCTTGCCCGAAGGAGTGCCGTCGGGTGCGCTGGTGATCGAAGTGACCGCCTTGGCGCCCGACTTGTAGAGGTCGGCGAGCGGGCCGAGGCCGGCGATCATCGCGTAACTCTGGTGCTGCCGGTCATAGATGAATGCCTCCTTCGCCTGTGCCTCGGTGCGGGCGGCGGTGATCCTGGCGCAGTAGCGCATGTTCGCGCGCAATACCTCGGGCTTCAGCGGTGTGCCCGTGTTCCAGGCGCCGCCGGTCTTCCACACCTTGCTCATGCCGCCGAGAATCCGGATGACCGCGTTGGTCTCCGGCGTCGTGTTGGCCACGACGTTGGTGGTGTAGCTGTCGACGAACGCGGTGGAGCCCGTGGCGGCCTTCGCGTCCGTGGCAGCAAGCCAGGTGGCCAGGGTGGGCGCGGCCACCACGCCGGCCGTGGCGCCCAGGGAGGTCTTGAGGAATCCGCGTCGGTTCACGGCGCGTTCGGTGAGCGATGCGGGGGACTGCTTCCCGGCGGAGGACGGCATGGGCTGCCTCTCTTGAGTTCTTCGGCCCTGCGGCCGGCGAGTCGGTGCGATCGGTGCCGGCTCGTGGGGCGCCGGGATACACATGTGTGCTGAATGCGCTTACTGGGGCGCACCAGCGAAGAACTACTGATGAGTAATGTCGGAACGGGGGAGGCACGACGACCAGCACGTGTCAGACGAGTGAACGGGCCATCGCGACGGCTCCCTCGACCGGCGGCGCCCGCAGAGGCCTCGGCCGGGCCGTTGGGACGGCGGTCGCCAGGGAGGACACGAACGCCTCGTACAACGACGGTTGGGCGAGGACCGTACTGCCCGCGACCACGACGTCGTCGACGGTCACGCCGCGTGCGGCGAGCCGCGCGACGAGCGCGGCAAGTGCCCGCCCGCCCTCGGCGATCACCGTGCGGGCGAGGAACGATCCGGCCTCGGCCGCCGCGAACACGGCGGGCGCGTGGCGGCCCCACTCGGCGGAGATGTCCGTGGCGCGCTCAAGGGCCCCGCAGAGCAAGGGGACTTCGGAGACGTCGAACGCGGACAGCAGGCCGAGCGCGAGCGCGTCGGGCTCCTCGCCGCGGTCGTGCGCCGCCCATGCGGCCCGGACCGCCTCGCGGACGAGGCCGGCCGCGCCGCCCTCGTCACCCAGTACCGCGCCCCAGCCGCCGACCTGCACGGGGCTGCCGTCGGCGAGCAGACCCACCGCCACCGAACCGGTGCCCGCGACCAGCCCCACACCCTTGTCCAGGCCCGCGGCGGGGACGAGGAGTTGGGCATCGCCGACGACCAGTGCGGGCGCGTCGAAGTGGAGTTGGAGAGCGGTACGTATCTGCGCGCACTGGCGCGGGGTCTCGCAGTCGTGTCCGCCGACGGCGAGCGCGGAGGGGCGCACCCCCGCCGGAAGGGTGTCGGCGAGCAGTGCGGCCAGCCACCCGGCGGCGGCCACGGGATCGTGCGGCCGCCAGCCGCCGCTCGCGCGCACGCGGTCGGCCACGAGGGTGTCGCCCGAGAGCGCGCGGAGATGCGTCTTGGTGCCGCCCACGTCGATACCGACGACCAGGCATGCGGATTCCTGCACGGATCCTCTTTCGTCGTTCCGCGGTGCTGCGACGGCGGGCGAACCGTGCCTGGAGGAAGGGAAGTGGAGGAACCAGGGCCTGTCTGGCAATTCCCGTCGTCGCCCGGAGGGCGGCCTCGCGCCCGCTGCGGCAGCAGTTCGTGTCGCAGTAGGTGCGTGCTCTCGGCGTGCCGGGCGTAGACCCTCGTACTGGACGTACTTGGGTCTGCGCCCGGTGCGGTGAGAGTGCGTGCATGGCGTCGCGAGGCAGACGGGAATTGCCAGACAGGCCTTAGGGAAGCCCCGGGACGGGCCTCTGGTGGAACACGGCAGGCGAGTACCGTGACGTTCGTTAGGAAGTTAACTAACGAAGTACAGTGCGTCAAGAGGTGTCGCCCACTCGACCGCTCCGCGCGGGGGGTGCGTGACGCCGGCGCCTTCCATCGCCGCATCCGGCAGAGCCGATCCACCCGGCATCGCGGCCCGTGACCTCTGGGGGAACTGTGGAACTCGATGTGGCGAACACCCCCCGTCTGACCGAGAGCGCGAGCGCCGTGTTCGCCGTGCTGGCCCAGGCGGGCACCGCGACCCGGCCGCAGCTCGCGAGCCTGGCGGGCCTGTCCAAACCGACGGTGTCCTCCGCCGTCGCGGAACTGGAGGGCGTCCGGCTCGCCGCGCATTCCGGCACGGCCTCCAGCGGCACCGGTCGCAACGCCGCCGTATACAGGATCGGGCCGGCCGCCGGCACGGTGCTTGCCGTCGACCTCGGCCCCGCCCTCACCCGGGTCCGTGGCTGCGGCCTGGACGGCACCCTGCTCGCCGAGGCAACCGGCTCACGCGCGGAGGCCGTGGAGGTAGTCCATGAGGCCCTCGCGGTGCTCGGCGCGGACGCGCCGCTGCGCACCATCGTCGTCGCGGTCGGCGACGTCACCCCGCCGGAACGCGAGGGTGACGGAACACGGCCGGCGACCGACAAGGGCGGACCCGTCTTCGACGCCGTGGCCGTGGCGCTGCCGCCCGGCGTTCCGGTGCACCTGGAGAACAACGTCAACTGCGCGGCGCTCGCCGAACTCCACGAGGGCGCTGCCCGAGGCCGTCACACCTTCGGCTATCTGCGGGTCGGCGTCGGTATCGGCCTCGGTGTCGTGATCGGGGGCCAGGTGCTGCGCGGCGCGAACGGAGCCGCCGGTGAGCTCGCCCGGCTGCCCTACCCGTGGGACGACGGCCTGGATCCGCGCCACGAGGCCCTGGAGGAGTACATCGGCGCCCGCTCCCTGCTGCGACGGGCCGCCGAGGCCTGGCAGGACGCCGACGGGCCGTGCCCGCGAACCGCCGAGCGGCTCTTCGCCCTTGCCGGTGAGGGCAGACCCGCGGCCCGCACGGTCGTCGACCGCCATGCCGTCGACGTCGGCCGGCTCGCCGCCGCCGTGACCGCAGTACTGGACCCGGGGCTGCTCGTGCTCGGCGGCAGTACGGGCGCGGATCCGCAGCTCCTGCCCGGTGTGCGCGCCGAGCTGGCCCGGCTCAGCTGGCCCACCGAGGTGACCAGCAGCACCGTCGGAGACCTGGGCACGGTCGTGGGCGCCGCCCGGCTCGCGGTCGCCCGGGGAGTCCGAACCGTGACCGATGCCGCGCGAACGAAGGATTGACGGCTTCCGACTCAGTCTGCCAATGTCCGGACAAGCGCTTTCTAGGTCGGCCGGGACGCCGACCTGGGGTGAGCGTCCCGCCCGTGCACCAAGAGGCACGGCAGCCACGCGAGGGCGTGCTCGTGTGACGACGGCCATGGCGGCCGGGGATCCCCACCCGTCAGGATGGCGCGGCCGGGCGAGGCCGCGCTCCGGAAGGTGCCCTTCCGAACAGAATTCAGCCCGTGCCGTGCGACTGGCCGGGAATTCCGTCACGCACATCAAGGAGGACCCGGTGGGTCACCAGATCTCGCGCAGAACCCTCTTCCGCACCGCGAGCGGGCTCGCCGTCGCCGGCGCGCTCGGCAGCTCGCTCAGCGCCTGCTCCGGAGGTACCGGGGCAGGCTCCACGAGCAGCAAGCTGACCATGACCTGGTGGGGCAGCGACGACCGGCACAACGCCTACAAGAAGGCGCTCGCCACGTTCCAGAAGTCGAACCCGAAGATCAAGATCCAGGAGACCTACTCCGGATACGACGGGTACTTCGACAAGTTCAACACCAACATCGCCGGCGGCAGCGCCCCCGACCTGCTCCAGATGGACACCGCGCTGGTCGCCCAGTACGCCCGCAAGGGTGTCCTCGCCCCGATCGACGAGTACGTCGGCAAGACCCTGGACCTGACGGGCTTCGCCAAGACGCTTCTCGCGGCGGGCACCGTCGACGGCAAGCTGTACGGCGTCCCGTCCGGCATCGGCGTCAACCAGCTCACCGTCAACCGCAGCGGCCTGGAGGACCTCGGCCTGAAGCTGCCGGACCGCGAGTGGACCTGGGCCGACCTGAAGAAGATCTCCCAGGACGTCTACAAGAAGAGCGGCGGCAAGATCTACGGCGTCGACGACGGTGGCGGTGGCGCCCTCCAGTGCTTCGAGATCTTCGCCCGTGAGAAGGGCGAGACCTTCTTCTCCGACGACGGCACGAAGCTCGGCTTCACCTCCGCCACCCTCCAGGAGTGGTGGGAGTTCTGGGCCGAGATGCGCAAGCTCAACGCCTCCCCGCCGCCGGCGATCACCTCGGCCGCGCACAACGACCTCACCAAGAACGCGGTCGTCATCGGCAAGGCCCTGTTCACCTTCGACTCCGGTGTCTACGGCGCGGGTGGCTCCATCACCGACGCCCAGCTGGACTTCCTGCCCACCCCGCAGGGCGACTGGTCAGGCGCCCGCGAGGGCAACTTCGTCAACGGCGGTGTCCTGCTGAGCGCCACCAAGGCCAGCAAGAAGGTCGCCGACTCCGTGAAGATCATGTCGTTCTTCGCGCAGGACGACACGGCCATCAAGGACATGCAGCTGCTGCGCGGCATCCCGCCGACGGAGAAGGCGCGCAACCTGATCGCCTCGGGCCTGACCGAGACGGACAAGCTGAACATGGCGAACGCCGACTACATCTCCCAGCGCGTCGGGAAGGCGACCAACGCCCTGCCCGCTCCGGTGCCCCCGCCGCAGGGCGCCGACCAGATCTGGGACCTGCTGTTCCAGTCGAACCTCGCCGTCGCCTTCGGCAAGAAGTCGATCAAGGCGCAGCTGAGCGAGTTCTTCGACCAGGCGCCCGGCATCCTGGGCGCCTAGGCCGGCCTCGCCGCCGCACCACCGAACACCGGGAGAGGGCCAGGGAGATGAGTATGACCACCGCGAAGACCGACGAGGTCGTGAAGGAGCCGCCGGTTCCGGCGACCCCGTCCGACCAGCGGGAGCGCGACCGCATGCGCCGCCGCCTCGCCAGACGGCGGGGCGGAGGCTGGTGGCCGTACGCCTTCCTGGCCCCCTGGTTCATCGGCCTGTTCGGGCTGACGATCTACCCGATGCTCGACTCGCTGTACCTGTCGTTCACCGACTTCGACCTGCTGACACCCCCGCAGTGGACCGGCACCGAGAACTACGAGCGCATGTTCACCCAGGACCCGGTCTTCTGGGACTCGGTGCACGCCACGCTCGTGTACGTCGTGGTGTCCGTGCCGCTGAAGCTGGCGCTCGCGCTCGGCGTGGCCATGCTGCTCAACCGCGACCTCAAGGGCATCGGGCTCTACCGGGCCGCCTTCTACCTGCCGTCGCTGCTCGGCGGCGCGGTGGCCATCGCCATCGTCTGGCGCCAGGTCTTCGGCGGCGACGGCCTCTTCAACGATTTCCTGGCCTGGTTCGGCATCAAGGGCCAGGACTGGATCTCCAGCCCCGACACCGCGCTCTACACGCTCGTCCTGCTCGCCGTCTGGCAGTTCGGCACCCCGATGGTCATCTTCCTGGCCGGCCTGAAGCAGCTGCCGAAGGACGTGTACGAGGCGGCCGCGATCGACGGCGCCTCGCCCGTCACCCGGTTCTTCAAGATCACCCTGCCGCTGCTGACGCCGATCGTGTTCTTCAACGTCGTCCTGCAGATCATCGACGCGTTCAAGACGTTCACCCCCGCCTTCGTGATCAGCAACGGCTCGGGCGGGCCGCTCAACTCGACCATGCTGTACTCCCTGTACCTGTACAAGAAGGGCTTCACCGACCTTCAGATGGGGTACGCCTCCGCGCTGGCCTGGGTGCTGTTCCTGGTCATCGCCGGCTTCACGGCGGTCAACTTCATCGCCAGCCGCTACTGGGTCCACTACGACGACTGAGCGAGGAGTCCGCTACCCCATGTCCGCCATCACCCCGGCCCAGTCCCCGAAGTCGCCGCTCCAGAAGCTGCGTTCGGCCACCGGCTCCCGCCGTATCTACATGCACACCCTGCTCATCGGCGTCGCGGTCGTCATGCTCTACCCGCTGCTGTGGATGCTCAGCAGCTCCTTCAAGCCCGACACCGAGATCTTCACCCACCCCGGGCTCATCCCCAACGCGCTGCGCCCGGAGAACTACTCCGAGGGCTGGAGCGGCTCAGGCAACTCCTTCTCCCTCTACATCACCAACTCGCTGATCGTCACGATCGGCGCGGTGATCGGCAACGTGATCTCCTGCTCGCTGGCCGCCTACGCCTTCGCGCGCTTCGAGTTCCGCGGCAAGAAGATCTGGTTCGGCCTGATGCTCGGCACGCTCATGCTGCCCACGCAGGCCGTCCTGATCCCGCAGTACACGATCTTCTACAACCTGACCTGGATCAACACCTACCTGCCGCTCATCGTGCCGAAGTTCCTGGCCACGGACGCCTTCTTCATCTTCCTGATGGTGCAGTTCATCCGCTCCATCCCGCGCGAGCTGGACCAGGCGGCCATGATGGACGGCGCCAACCCCCTGCAGATCTACTGGAAGATCATCCTGCCGCTGATGAAGCCGGCCCTGATCACCACCACGATCTTCACCTTCATCTGGACCTACGACGACTTCCTCCACCAGCTCGTCTACCTCCAGCAGAACGACAAGTTCACCGTCCCCCTCGGTCTGACCCTGTTCATGGACCAGACGAGCGGCTCCTCGTACGGCGCGATGTTCGCCATGTCGACACTCGCCCTCCTGCCCACGCTCATCTGTTTCCTGGTCTTCCAGAAGAGGCTGGTCGAAGGCCTGGCGACCTCCGGCATGAAGGGCTGACACGTGCATCTCCCTCACCAGCGCGGTCCGTTGCACGATCTGCCGGACGATCCCGCCGCGTACGACGCCGTCCTCGCCGCCGTCACCGAGGAGGCCCTCGCCCGGCTCACGCCGGAAGGCAGCCTCGAACACCCCGCCGCCGTGGACGACATCGGGGACACGTCGCTGGGCATCACCTCCCTGCTCGCGCTCGCCTGGCGGCGCACGAAGGACCCGCGCCTGCCGGAGGCCGTCCGGCGCAGCCTCGCCTTTCACCTCCGCGAGCGGGTGTTCACCGAGGACAACGCCGGCTACCCGAACCTGAGTGTGCGCAACTCCGGTCTGCCGTACGCCCGTTACGTGGTGGAGGCGGGCGCGCATCCCATCGGTGACTGGCCGAGCACGGTGTGGGCGCTGCTCCAGGCGGTCAACGTCCTGGATACGGCCGACGGGCTCGTCGACGACGAACAGCGGGATGAGCTGCTGAAGTCGGCGGTCGGCTACTGGCGTTGGCTGACGGAGGCGACCTTCTTCAATCCGCAGGAGGCCGGCAACCAGGCCATCGGTTGCATCGTCGGCGGACTGATGCTCTCTCGCCATCTCCCTTCGGGGGAAGGGGAGTTGGTCCGCTCGCACGCGGTCAGCCTGTACGTCGAAGAGATCCGCGCCCATCGCGTACGAGACCGGGGCGCCCTCCTGCCCCCGGAGCACGGCGGCGCCTACGACAACAACTACGGCCCGATCTCCCTCTCCTTCCTCGCCCAGGCCCACCGGATCAGCGGCGAGGAGATCTTCGCCGAGGACGGTGACGCGCTCGCCCGCTACCTCGACGCGCGCCTGACCGTCGGCGGCTTCGACAACGGCGGCCCGCGCTACAGCGAACAGCACTCCGGGTTCGAGTCCGTCCTCGGCCTGCGCTACTTCGGCGACCGCATCGGCGCCGACCTCGGCCGCTACCGGGGCGACACCCGCTGGGGCCGGCACGCGGTCCAGCGGGACGGCGGCATCGACGGCCACTTCGCCTTCATGCTGGTCTGGCAGATCCAGGACACCACGCCCTGGCACCGCACGCCGTCGAAGGACCCCGTACGCCATCAACTCCGCGCGGGCACGGTCTCGGTGGCCTTCGACGACAGGATGACCCCGTCACTCGTCGAGGCGGGCGGCACGTACTACCTGCCCGCCGCCGTCAACCGCCAGCACGGCTTCGGCCCGGTCACCGACGGTTTCCTGCTGTGCCGCCCGATGGGCGAGACCCGGGTCCGCGACCTGCGCACCGACGCGCTGACGGCCAAACTCGTCACCAAGCCCGTCGTCGGCCGCGACCACGTCCTGCGCCACGTCCGATCCCTGTACGTCACGGACGGCGCGAGCCTGTGGATGACCGTCGCCGTGGAACGGCTGGACGGAACCCCCTACCTGCTCGCCGGGCTGCCGTACGCCACCGACGACGGCGACCGGGTGCGCAGGACCGCTGAGGCCGACGTGACCTCCGCCGGCGACCTGCGCCTCACCCACCCGGCGACGGAGAGTGTGGACCACTTCGACGCCCGCGCGGAGACGACGCAGCAGCAGGCGGCCTTCGCCCTCGCGGCCGACCCGCGCGGCTACGGCAACCCGGACGAGGGCTGGCGCCACCTCGTCGCCTCCACCGCCTTCGAAGCGGGACCGGCTCCCGGCGCACCGGAGGACCTGCACATCTTCGCCGTGCGCTACGGCCCCGGCGGCCCGTTCACCCCGGTCTTCGACCTCACCCCCGCGGGACTGACCGTCCGCACCGAGGCGTTCACCGCCCTGATCGGGGACCCCGCGGGCGATGCTCGTGGGGAGCCGGAGCTGGAACTCGGTCCCCGCTGACCGCAGCCCCGACGACCAGGTCGGCGCGGTCCCGCGTGGCGGCGACCAGGTCGGCGTTGCGCTGGTCCGTGCCGAGCACCCACGCGACCGCCGTGTCGTGGTCCTTGCCGAACTCCTCGTGCCGGGCCACGAGACGGCGTACGCGTTCGGTCTCGTCGAGCTCGCAGAACCAGACCTCGTCCAGCTGCGACCGTACCCGGGTCCACGCGTCGTCGCGGAGCAGCAGGTAGTTGCCCTCGGTGATGACCAGGCGGGCGGTGCGGGGGACGGGGACGGCGCCCGCGATGGGCTGTTCCAGGGTGCGCTCGAAGCCGGGCGCGTAGATCAGGTCGTCCTGGTCCTCGCGTAGCCGGCGCAGCAGCGCCGCGTACCCCGCCGCGTCGAACGTGTCGGGGGCACCCTTGCGGTCGCGGCGGCCCAGGCGGTCCAACTCGACGTCCGCGAGATGGAACCCGTCCATCGGCACGTGCGCGACCCGGGCGGGCCCGTCACCGTTCAGTTCCTTGACCAGTCGCTCGGCGAGCGTCGTCTTGCCCGATCCCGGGCTGCCCGCGATGCCGAGGAGGGCGCGGTGCCCAGGACGTACGAGGGACGCGGCACGCCCCAGGAGGTCGTCGAAAGCCATCGGCTCGTCCGAGGTCACGGACCCTCCTACCGGCCGGCCCGCAGTATCCGTACGACAGCCGTCCCGCCGTCCAGATCGACGGTCGTCCGGTTCGGCGGAGCCCCGTCCTCCTCGTCGTCCCGCATCACCAGCGCCGACTGACGCTCCTTGAGCTCGTTCTGCTTGCCCGGCGAGAAACTCGCGTGGAGCTGCTCGAACCCGGTTGCGGATATCTGCCCCTGGCGCGCTCCGTTCCGCCAGGGCAGCATGCCCGACCGGCCCACCCGCAGCAGCAGTTGGTCCACGAAGGCCAGCAGCGTCAGCAGGATGACGAGTCCGGGCAGGGTCATGAAGACGGCGAATCCCATGGCCCCAGTATCCGTGCCCGGAGGTGGATTCCGGCCAGGCGGGTATCGCCTTTGGCCTCTTCGCGGTGAATTCGGCCTATGCTGATGCAGCTGTTGAATTCTGGTCAATATCTGGCGCCCGCAGTGGCCGGACACGGGGAGAAACTTCATGTCGCAGCAGAGCCCCACGCTCGCCCCCCAAAGCTATCGCGCCTACTTCGACCACCTGCTCGGCTGCCCGAAGTGCAGCACCCCACCACGGCGCTGCGACGACGGCACCGCGCTCTACCGGACCTACCGGGCCGACTTGAAGAAGTCCTAGGGCACCTCGACCGCCCCGAGGCCGTGTGGTGTGCGCCACCCCGTGGCCGGGGCCCCTCGGGGCACACTGCACCGTATGACAGAGCAGCTCGGTCTTCCGAAAGAAATCCTGGCCTGCCTCTTCGATCTCGACGGGGTCATCACCAAGACCGCCGTCGTCCACGCGGCCGCCTGGCAGCGGACGTTCGACGAATTCCTCCACCAACGTGACGGCGACGGGTTCCGTCCCTTCACCGACGCCGACTACAACGACCACGTGGACGGACGCCCGCGCGCCGACGGCGTCCGCGCCTTCCTCGCCTCGCGGGGAATCGAACTGCCCGAGGGGTCGCCCGACGACCCGCCGGACAGTCCGACTGTCCAAGGCCTTGGCAACCGCAAGAACAACCTGCTCCTCGAACTGATCCGCAGCGGCGGCGTGGAGGCGTACGACGGCACACTGCGCTATGTCGAGGCGGTCCGCGCGAGCGGTCTGCGGACCGCGGTCGTCTCCTCCAGCACCAACTGCCGGGACATCCTGCGCGCGGTGGGCGCCGAGTCCCTCTTCGAGGTCAGGATCGACGGCGTCGTCGCAGCCGAGCGCAGACTGCCGGGCAAGCCGAAGCCGGACACCTTCCTGGCAGCCGCGCGGGACCTCGGAGCCGACGCGTCCCAGGCAGCCGTCTTCGAGGACGCGCTGGCCGGCATGGACGCGGGCCGCTCGGGCCACTTCGGGTACGTCGTCGGGGTCGACCGCGTCGGCCAGGGAGCCGCCCTGCGCGCGCACGGCGCGGACATCGTCGTACGGGATCTCGCGGAACTGGGGGAGAGCGCGTGATCACTCACACGTCGTACGCCGTCGAGCCGTGGGCCCTGCGTGAGCACGTCCTCAACCTCGACGTACTGCCGCAGAGCGAGTCCGTGTTCGCCCTGTCCAACGGCCATGTCGGCTGGCGCGGCAACCTCGACGAAGGCGAACCGCACGGCCTTCCGGGCTCCTACCTGAACGGCGTCCACGAAGTCCACCCACTGCCCTACGCCGAAGCCGGATACGGCTACCCGGAGTCCGGGCAGACGGTCATCAACGTCACCAACGGCAAGGTGATCCGGCTGCTGGTCGACGACGAGCCGTTCGACCTGCGCTACGGACGGCTGCGCTCCCACGAGCGCGTCCTCGACCTGCGCACCGGTCTGCTCACCCGGAGCTGCGAATGGACCTCACCGGCGGGCGACACGGTCCGTGTGCGCTCCACCCGGCTGGTGTCCTTCACCCAGCGCGCGATAGCCGCTGTCAGTTACGAGGTGGAGGCCGTCGACTCCCGGGTCCGTGTCGTCGTCCAGTCGGAACTCGTCGCCAACGAGCAACTGCCGGGCCGCAACGGAGACCCCCGGGCCGCGATCGTCCTGGAGTCGCCGCTCGAAGGTGAGGAGCACTTTGCCCAGGGCGGGCGGCTGCGACTGGTGCACCGCACCCGGCGCAGCGGGCTGCGCGTCGCCACCGCCGCCGACCACGCCGTCACCGGCCCCGAACCGACCACGACGAGCGGCGAGAGCACCGCCGACGTCGCCCGCCTCACCGTCACCTCCGTCCTGGAGCCCGGACAGAAGCTGCACGTGGAGAAGCTCGTCTCCTACGGCTGGTCGAGCACCCGGTCCCTGCCCGCTCTGCGCGCTCAGGCCGACGCGGCGCTCGCGTCGGCCCAGCACGGCGGCTGGCAGGGCCTCGTCGACGAACAGCGGACCTATCTCGACGACTTCTGGGCCCGCGCGGACGTCGAGGTGGACGGCGACGAGGAGATCCAGCAGGCCGTACGGTTCGCGCTGTTCCACGTCCTGCAGGCCGGTGCCCGCGCCGAACAGCGCGCGATACCCGCGAAGGGGCTCACCGGATCCGGATACGACGGCCACGCCTTCTGGGACACCGAGACCTTCGTACTGCCGCTGCTCACCTACACCGCGCCCGGTGCCGTGGCCGAGGCGCTGCGCTGGCGCCAGAACACACTGCCCGCCGCCCGCGAGAGGGCGGCCCAACTCGGCCTGAGCGGCGCGGCGTTCCCCTGGCGGACCATAGCGGGCGAGGAAGGCTCGGCGTACTGGCCTGCCGGGACCGCCGCGTTCCACGTCAACGCCGACATCGCCGACGCCGTCGTGCACTACACGGCCGTCACCGGCGACAAGCCGTTCGAACGCGACACCGGGGTCGAACTGCTCGTGGAGACGGCGCGCCTGTGGCGGTCGCTGGGCCACCACGACCACCAGGGAGGGTTCCACATCGACGGGGTGACGGGCCCCGACGAGTACAGCGCCGTCGCGGACGACAACACGTACACCAACCTGATGGCCCGTACGAACCTGCTGGCGGCCGCGGACGTCGTCGAGCGCCACCCGCGGCAGGCCGAGGCCCTCGGGGTCGACGACGAGGAGAGCGCCGCCTGGCGCGACTCCGCCGGCGCCATGCACATCCCCTACAACCACGAACTAGGCGTCCATGAACAGCACGCCGGGTTCACCAGCTACCAGCGCTGGGACTTCGCCACCACCCGCCCCGACCAGTACCCGCTGATGCTGCACTTCCCGTACTTCGACATCTACCGCAAGCAGGTCGTCAAGCAGGCCGACCTGGTGCTGGCCATGTACAAGTGCAGCCCCTACTTCGACGACGAGCACAAGGCCCGCAACTTCGCCTACTACGAGCCCCTCACCGTCCGCGACTCCTCCCTGTCCGCCTGCTGCCAGGCCGTGATCGCGGCCGAGGCGGGCCATCCGGGTCTCGCCTACGACTACTTGGTGGAGGCCGCGCTGATGGATCTGCGCGACCTGGAGAACAACACCCGGGACGGCCTGCACATCGCCTCCCTGGCCGGAACCTGGATGGCCCTGGTCGCGGGCTTCGGCGGTCTGCGCCACCACGGCGACACCCTGGAGTTCAAGCCCCGGCTGCCGGAACGCTTCCACCGCCTCGCCTTCAACCTGGAACTCCTCGGCCGCCGGCTGCGTGTGGAGATCGGACCGGCCACCGCCACCTACACGCTCGTGAGCGGCGAACCCCTGGAGATCCGCCACTACCACGAACCGGTCACCGTCGAAGCCGACAAGCCCCAGGGCCTGCGGATCCCGGCCCCCAGGCTGCGCCCCGCCCCCGAACAGCCACCGCACCGGCGGCCGAACAGTCACGGGTGAGGCGCAGCCAGGGAGATCAGTCGCGGGCGATGTTCGGCGCGATGTCCTCGTAGCGCTCCACCTGGTTCACGGTCGCCGAGCTGCGCGCGGCGGCCGTGGTCTGCGGCTTGCCGCAGAAGGCGGATTCCAGCGTGCGGCTGAGGGTGGTGAGCACGGTGCCGTTGTTCGAGGTGTTGGCGAGCGCGGTGACGCTGCGCTTGCCGTCCTTCGAGGTGAACGCGTACGTGTAGTAGCCCTGGACGGTGCCCGTGTGCCCGTACACGGAGACACCGCACGACAGGTCGCGGCGGCGCAGGCCGAGACCGTAGCCCTGGGTGCTGTTCACCGGCGTCCACTGCTGCATCTGAGCGAGCTGGGCGGCGGACATGAGCCTTCCGCCGAGCAGCGCGGAGAAGAAGGTGTTCAGGTCGTGGGTGGTGGAGATGATCGCGCCCGCGCTCTGTGCCCAGGAGACGGTCTGCTCGGTGGAGTCGACCGGGGTGCCGCCTTCGTCGGGCGGGAGGTAACCGTTGGCGTGGCGGCCCGCGATCGCGGTGTTCGGGTGGACGTAGGAGGTGCCGGTCAGCTTCAGCGGCTTGATGATGCGCTTCTGGTACTCCGTGCGGACGGACTGCCCGGTGAGCTTCTCGATGAGCATGCCCCCCACGACGAAATTGGTGTTCGAGTACGAGTAGGCCGCGCCCGGCGCGTTGGTGAGCGGCTTCGCCAGGGACAGGTCCACCAGGTCCTGGTAGCTGAACACCTTGTTGCGGACGGCCTCGAAGCCCGGGACCGTCTGCTCGAACATGTCGTTGGTGTAGTCGTACAGGCCGCTGCGGTGGCTCAGCAGATGGCGCACGGTGATCCGGTCGTCGGGCAGCAGCCCCGGGAGATAGCTGTTCACGGATGTGTCCAGGTTGAGCTTGCCCTCGTCGACCAGTTGCAGCAGCACCACGGCGGTGAAGGACTTGCTGACACTGCCGACACGGAACCGGTCGTACGTGGTGAGGGCGCGCCCGGTGACCCGGTCGGCGTCTCCCTCCGACAGCCGGTGGACCGTGCCGTTGTCGTCGACTCTCACCATCGCGCCGGGCGCCCCCTGCGACAGAGCCGTACGCAGCACCTCGCGCAGCCCCGCGTCATCGGGCGCCGCCAACTCCCCGGCGGCGACGCTTGCTTCACGCACGGTGCCCGAAGGAGTCGCCGCATGTGCGGGGACTGCCAGGAGGGACAGCAGAACCGCGCCAAGCGCCGTACCCGTGCCCACCGTTCCTGAGACCATCTGATTCTTCTCCCGAGTTGCTTCTGCCGGTGCGGATTCCCGGCCCGAGCCGCGCCGCGGATGCGGGCGTATTCACCATCTCTACGCGCAGGAGGGGCTTGTGGGTTGCATTGCCCGTGGAGGAATCAGAAACAGCGAAAGGTGAAGGTGAGTTGGGACGGCGGCGTGTCAGGCGCCGAAGAGCTGCGTCCAGTACGTGCCCGCCTTGCCGCCGCCGGCCAGGCCTATCCCTATGTGGGTGAAGGCGGGCTTGAGGATGTTGGCGCGATGGCCGGGGCTGTTCATCCAGCCGAGGACGACCTCGGCGGGGGAGCGCTGGCCGCAGGCGATGTTCTCGCCGATGGTGCGGCGCCTGCTGCCCGCGGCGGCCGCCCGGTCCCAGGGCTGGCTGCCGCCGGGGGAGGTGTGGGAGTAGAAGGCACGGGCCACCATGTCGGAACTGTGCGCCTGCGCCGCGTTGGTGAGCAGCGGGTCGACCGACAGGGGCCGTAGACCGGCTGCGGTCCGTTCGGCGTTGGTGAGCGCGACGACCTTGTTCTCCGTCCGCACCAGGTCGCCGGGGCTGAAGGGCCGTGCCCACAGGGCCGTCCAGTACAGGTCGCCGGAGCGGTCGGGGACGTACGCCAGACCGACCTGGCTGAACACGCGCTCGCACAGCGTGGTCCGGGACTGCTCGGCCGAGAGGCAGTACTCCACGAACTCACGTGGTGTGCGGGGGCCGGAGACCAGATGTTCGCCGACGGTGAGATACGCGTATCCGGTCGAGGTGACGCGCTGGTACAAGGAGGTGCCGTCCGGGCTCTCGGAGCTGAGCACCCCGCGGGCGGCCATGTCGGAGGCGTGGGCGCGCGCCGCTGCCGCCAGCCGTGCGTCGAGGGACACGGGCGGGGAACCGGCCCTGGCACGGGCGGAGTTCACCAGGCCGAGGAATCCGTCCGTGTCGGGCACGGCGTTCCCCCGGCCGTTCGGTCCGCCGCTGTGGGCCCCGGTGTTCCCCCGGCCGGCGGACCTGCCCAGGTGAGGAGCCCCGCCCCGCGGCGCTTCGTCCTCGGCGACATCGACCCCGAAGTCCCGTGCCAGGCCTGCCAGTCCGTCCGCGTACCCCTGGCCCAGCGCGCGCAGCTTCCACCCTCCGCCACGGCGGTAGATCTCGGCGAGTAGCAGCACGGTCTCCCGCTGCGGACGCGGCGGGGTGAAGCGGGCGAGGGTGCGAGGGCCCGGTCCGCCGACATGCAGGGTGGGCGCGGGCAGCCGAGCCAGGGGCGTCGAGGGGTCGGCGGAGCTGATGACCACCGTGACGCGGCTGGCCCCGGCCCGCAGTCGGAGGGGATCGATGGTGAGCCGCTCTCCCTGGAGCCGGGTGCCGGGCGCGGCCGGCTGGTTGTAGAACACGAAGTCGCCGTCGCCGCGCACCTTTCCGCTGTCGTCGGTGATCAGCGCGCAGACGTCGAAGGGGCCCGGCACCCGGAGGGTCAGGATGCCGCCCGGCAGGGGCACGTTGCCCCCGGGAACCAGCTCGGTCATGGTGCCGCCCCGTCGACGTAGTGATCCGTACCGGCCTGCGACGAGGGAGTTCACGTCACAGGCCGTCGGATGGTCAACGGTCCGTCGGCGCTCCGGGGTTCCCGTCGATGCTCGGGCGGTCACCCGCTGCCGGGCGCATCGAGCGCAGAGCCATCAGGAGTACGCCGATGTCGTCCAGGTAGATGGGGTCGGGCAGCAGATCGGCCGGGAGCAGGAGATAGGCGACGGCGCCCCAGAAGACCCAGCGGGGGCCGGACGGAAGCCCGGCACGGCGCAGGTCGCGGCGGGCACGGACGAGCCGGACCAGGAGCGCGATCGCCACCCCGAGCAGGACGGCACCCAGGATCGCGACGATGAGGATGACTGTCCAGGTCGTGGATTCCATGCGTCCGTCCAGGGCTCTCGGCGGGAAGTTGCTCCCTACGTCTTCCCGCTCGTGCCCTTCCTATCGCGCCGGACCGCTCCGAACTCAGGTCCGCGGCACGTTGCCGTCCACCAGAGCCTGGCTGACGGCACGGATGCTGCGGGCGATGTGCTGAAGCTGCAGCACCTCGGCCGCGTACAGCTTGATGGTGTGCTCGATGACCCCCTCGTGCAGGCCGAGGGCGGGCAGTTCGGCACGCGCGGTCTGCAGGGCGGTGCGGGCGACCCGTATCTCGTGCTGCACCTGGATCTGTGCGTGGCGGGCCAGGAGCACGGGGTGCTTGATCAGCGCGGGGTAGCTCGCGTAGCGAGACGGCACCAGCTCGCGCAGCCACCTGACCGCGGATCGCTCCCAGTCGAAGCTGCCTGGGGTCTTGACCTGGCACGGCCAGTCCGAGGTGATCGGTGAGTACGTCGTCAGGGCCATGTTCATCGCTTCCGGGTTACGTCGGCGGGGGAGTCTGGGGCGGCCCCGGTCTAGGGGATGGCCGGGGCCGCCACCACGGCCACCCGGGCCCCAGGGCGGGTAGGAGCGGAGAGCCCCGGGTGGACGCGAGCAGTATTTATATATACCGCCGGTTACGCAAGAACATGAAAATTTTCATGCGTGATTCGGTGTGAAAGATCCGGAGATGTGATGGTTTCGTGGGATTCTCAGTCCTTGAGGAAGAACTGGTGCTGCTCGGCGACCTGCTCGTACTCCTCCAGGCGGGCCTGCGTCCGCTCCGGATCGTCGTCGGTCATGGCCTGGAGCAGCGCCGCCGACATCACGACGGGCGCCGCGTAGGAGTCGAACACGAGGCGCGACCCGGTGCCCGTGGCGAAGGTGACGTCGGCCTCGTCCGCCACCGGGCCGAGCGCCAGGTCGGTGATCAGCGCCACCCGTAGGCCCGCGCTGCGTGCCACCCGTACGGCGGTGAGCGTCTCCTGGGCGTGCCGGGGCATGTCGAAGGCGAGCACCCAGGTGCCGCCCGCCTCGCGGGACTGGAGCAGCGCGTCGTAGGCGACACTGCCGCCCCGGGTCACCAGCCGCACATCCGGGTGGATCCGCCGTGCGGCGTACGCGAAGTACTCGGCCAGCGAGACGGAGATCCGCAGCCCGAGGACGGTCAGTGGCGCCGACTTCGACAGCGCCCGGCCGATGCGGATCACCTCGTCGGGGTCGGCGAAGTCCCGGCGCAGGTTCTCCAGATTCTGGATCTCGGCGTCCACCGCCGCCTGCAACTCGTTGCTCGTGGCCTCCGCCGGTGTGCCCGGCGTGCTGCCGAGGGTGCTGAGCGCGATCGACTGGAGCTTCTCCCGTAGCGCGGGGTAACCACTGAAGCCGACCGCCGCGGCGAAACGGGTCACCGAGGGCTGGCTCACCCCCACGCGCTCGGCGAGGTCGGTGATCGACAGGAACGCCGCCTCGGTGATGTGCTCGATCAGGTACTGGGCGATGCGTCGCTGACCAGGGGAGAGCCGGGGCCCGTCGAACAGTTCCCTGAGCTGGGACGTGGGAGCCACGCCCACCTCAGGGGCCGTCTTCCCCGAGGTGATCGCAGATGCCTGCGCACGTGCCTGCTGCGGCGATGGCACAGATGTGCCTCCTTCGTGTCCCACAAGCACTCAACATAGCTCACGGACAGTGTTGGCCCCGGTGGGTGGCACCGGGCGTGACATGCGCGGTTCCCGTTTCGCCCGCGCCTGCGGGGTACCCGCGACAGCACCACAAGTTGCCTGCTCGAAGGCGGAATTCCCGGATGAGTGATGGAGCGATGGTCCGCAGCGGTCGGCGCCGTGTCCGTCGGGCGGCGACGGGCACGGCGCGGGAGGGCGCAGCCAGGGCCGGGCTGGTCGCGCGGGGTGTGATCTATCTGCTGGTGGGCGTCCTGGCGCTGCGGATCGCCTTCGGAGACGGCGGGCGCGAGGCGGACCGGAGCGGTGCGCTGGAGGAGATCTCCTCGAAGCCCTTCGGGGCCGTCCTGCTGTGGGCCCTGGGTGCCGGACTCGTCGGTATGTCGCTGTGGCGGCTGTCCGAGGCGCTCTTCGGCGCGGTCGGGCCCGATGGCGGCAAAGCCCGGAAGCGGCTCATGTCCACCGTGCGCTGTGTCTTCTACGGCTTCGTCGCTTACTCGGTCCTCTCCTTCGCCGCGGGCTCGGGAGGCTCGGGCTCCAGCGACGAACAGTCCCGGGACGTGACGGCGAAGGCGATGGGGATACCCGCGGGCCAGTGGATCGTGGGCGCCGCCGGAGCCGGCCTTGTCGTGGCGGGTGTGTGGATCGCCGTCCGGGCCGTGCGGCGCAAGTACCGCAAGCATCTGAAGCTCGGCGAGATGTCGCCCCGGACCCGCCGCGCGGTCGACACGGCGGGGGTGGCCGGCGGCGTGGCGCGCGGAGCGGTGTTCGCGGCGCTCGGGGCCTTCGCCGTGCGGGCCGCCGTCGACTACGAGCCCGACAAGGCCAAGGGCGTGGACGACACACTCCGATCCTTCACCGAAACCCCGATGGGCCCCTGGTTGCTGGCATGCGTCGCCGTGGGCCTGGCCCTGTTCGGAGCGTTCTCCTGCGCGATGGCGCGGTGGCGCAAGGTGTGAGAACGGCATGTCCGCGGGCCGGTTCTGTTCCGACGGCCTGAACTCACCTCGGTTCGCGATGACTTGACGACGAGTCATGGACACCGTGTGGCGCGGGAGTTGAGGATGGAGTCCCCATCCGTAGGAGTTGTTCACATGCATAGACGACGCCTGCTCTCCGGCGCGGCCGCCCTCACCGGCTCCGCCGCCCTCGCGCCCTCGCTGACGGGCACCGCGCAAGCCGCGCCCCAAGCCGCCCCGCGCGCCGCCTCACCCGTGCTGCCGACCCCGGCCGAGATCACCACCGTCCTGCGGCGCGTGGCCGACCAGTGGATCGCCACCCATACGAACTCCGGCGACAACGGCTGGGCCAACGCCACCTTCTTCAGCGGGCTGCTCGCCCTCCAGCGCCTGACCGGCAGCGCCCGCTACCTCAACTACGCCCGGAGCTGGGCGGAGAAGCACGCCTACGGACTCAGCGGCGGAGTGACCACCCGCCACGCGGACAACCACAACGCCGGACAGGCCTACCTCGATCTGTACGCGCTCGAGCCCGACGCGCAGAAGCTCACCGCCATCGAGACGTCCCTGCGCCGCATGGTCTACACGGACCAGCCCGCCAAGAACGACGACTGGTGGTGGGACGACGCCCTCCACATGGCCATGCCGCCCTTCGCCCGCCTGGGCGCCCTCCGTCAGGACCCCCAGTTCTGGGAGAAGCTGTACTCCCTCTACAACCACACCAAGCGCATCGAGGGCGGCCCCGGCCTGTACTCCGCCACGACGGGCCTGTGGTACCGCGACAAACGCTTCCTGCCCGGCGGCATCCTGTCCCCCTCCGGCAAACCGGTCGTGTGGTCGCGCGGCAACGGATGGGTGGCGGGCGGACACGTCAAGACGCTCAAGGCCCTCCCATCCACCGAGCGGCACACCGCCGAGTACCGCGACGCCCTGACCCGCCTGGTGAGAGCCTTGGCCGGCGTGCAGCGCACCGACGGCTTCTGGAACGTCAACCTCGCCGACGCCGCCCATCTGCCCGGCCCCGAGACCAGCGGCACGTCCTTCTTCCTCTACGGCACGTCGTACGCGATCGCCGCCGGCCTGGTCGACCGGAACACCTATCTCCCTGTTGCCGCCCGAGCCTGGAACGGCATGGTGAGCACCGCCGTTCACACCGACGGCTTCCTGGGCTACGTCCAGAACGTCGGCGACCGGCCGGAGTCCAGCCAGCCCGTCACCTACGACACCACCGCGAACTTCGGCGTCGGCGCCTTCCTGCTCGGCGGCACCGAACTCGCCCTGCTGCCACGCTAGTTCATGACGGTGCCCCCGCCGCTGGATCGCGGCGGGGGCACCTTGCGCACGGACCGGTCAGGGCTGTGCAGTGAGCGTGAAACTCTGCGCGGCGGAGCCGTCGCACGCTCGCTGAGTGAGCTGAACGCTGTTCGTGGCAGCACTCGCCGCACTCAGGCACTTGCCGCTGTGGCGGGCCGTGAAGTGGTAGCGCCCGGTGCTCTCCTTCACCGGAAGCCACTGCTGGTTCTGTCCGCCCCCGTAGGTCCACAGCTGGAGCACCGCGTTGTCGGCTGTGGAGACGCCGGCCACGTCGATGACCTGCTGCGGGCTAGTGCGGATACCGGCCTGCCGGTAACCGCTGTCGGTCGAGCGGAACTGGAACTGCTGCGCCTGCGTGCCGTTGCAGGCGTACTGCTGGATCGCGGTTCCGTTCGCCGTGGCGGCCGAACGGGCGTCCACGCAGGTCCCGTTGCCGGCGTTCGTCAGTGAGTACCAGGAGGTCTCGGAGATCGAGTCCTCCGGCGGGGTCGTGGTGTCGGCCCCGCCCAGCCACTTGAGACCGTCCAGCAGGAACTGGTTCTGAGTCGCGCTCGCGAACGTCGACGACAGACGCGTGTTGGTCGTGTAGTTCATCGCGTTGTGGCCGAAGTTCGCGTACAGCATCTTGTACTGCGTGTTGGTCCACACGATCGGGTAATAGCCGCTGTACCACGTCTGGTTGGGATCCGTGCCCACCGGGAAGCCGCTGGCGTCGATCGAGGCCAGGATCTTGATGTTCGGGTTCTGCCGCAGATCGTTGGACCAGCTGTACCACTCGCTGACCGACGAGGTGAACGTGGCCGGCAGGTTCTTGGTGGACGCGTGCGTACGGTCCTCGACCTTCAGGACCGTTGCCGTGGGACCCCAGGTGTTCGTCGAGAAGTTACCGGAGCCCAGCAGCGTGTTGTGGTACCACGACCAGGCCGACGCATTGGTCGTGAACGCCGAGACATGGAAGCCCAGCCAGGCGCCGCCACCTCGCATGTACGTCTCGAACCCCGCCCGCTGGGCGGACGTCTGCGGCAAGTCGTCGAGGAACAGCACGACTTGGTACGCGTTGACGCCACCGTTGCTGAGCAGGTCCCAGTTGTTGCTGGCCGTGTAGGTGAAGCCGTTGGCCGCGGCCTGCTTGGGGAACCAGTCGTTCGCGTCCTTGACGAAGTCGATGTGCGCGGCGTCCCAGGTGCCGCTGTAGAGGGCGAGCACCTTGAACGGGGCGGCGGCGGTGCTGGTCTGGGCGGCGGTGCTCGCCTGGGCGGCGGGTGGTGCCGCCAGGCCGAGCAACGTCGCCAGCAGGACAAGTACCTTCAATGCCGCACGTGCCGGACCGGAACTGCTGATGCGCATGGACGATCCTTCCCGTATGTCAGGGGTAGCTGACGAGGTTGGCGACGTTGGTGGAGGAGTTGGACGGGCCGCCGTTGTTGTTGGCGACATGCCGGATCGTGCCCACGCCGCCCAGGGAGACGGTCACCATGTTCGTCAGACGGGTGCCGCCGTTGCTCGGTACCTCGTAGGCACGCTCGGCCGCGACGGCCGGGTTGACGTTGAAGTAGCAGTAGCTGCCGAGCCCCCAGGCCTGATGGCTGGTGACGGAGTCGGCGACCTTGTAGGCGGCGTAGCCCTGCGTGGAGCCGTTCATCCAGGCGGCCTGGTTGGGCGGGTCGTACGGCATCTCGTTCTGGTAGAAGTACGTCTTGCCGCCGTTGCCGTTCCAGATCGTCTGGTACTTCTGGTAGTGCTCCACGAACAGCCCGTACGCCGTCACGTTGTCGCCGTTGACGATGAGCCCGGTGTCCGCGGTGTTGGTGGTCCATCCGACGCCGGTGCCGTGGTCGGCGCGCCAGATCCACATGTGGTCGGCGATGACGTTGTCACTGTTGACCACGAGGCTGGTGGTCGCCTTGCCCACGGCCGCGCCGCCGACGCGGAAGTACACGTCGTGCAGGGACGTCGGGTTGGCGGTGTGGGTGGCGGTGGCGCCGGCCGGGCCGATCTCGACCAGCGTCTGCGAGTTGGTCGTGCCCGCGTCGAAGAGAACGCCCGCGATCTTGACTCCGTCGACGTCGGCGACCTTCATCGCGGTGACGCCGTTGTCCGGGATGAAGGTGGCGAGGCCCAGGCCGAGGATGACCGTGTCCGCACGGTTCACCTGCAGCGTCTGGTCCAGGTGGTAGACACCGGGCGTGACCAGGAGGTTCTTGCCCTCGGCCAGCGCGGCGTTGATCTGCGAAGCGGTCGAGCCGGCCTTGACGATGTAGAACTGGTCGATCGGGAGCGAGCTCCCGGCGGTGGTGCCGCTCGCCCAGCTGGTTCCGGTGGAGTTCGACCGCAGGCTCGGCACGAACACCTGGTAGGCGCCGGCGCTGTCGACGTACAGGTACGGCTTCTCACGCGTGACCGGGCTCTGCGCCACCGTGGTGTACGGCGGGCTGGGGAAGCTGTTGGCCGGCACACCCTGGCTGCCGACGAAGACCATGTTCCAGTTGGAGCCGGTCCAGCTGCCGAGCTGGGAGTTGCGCGTCAGCCACTGCTGCTGGCTGCCGGAGTTCACCTGGCCGTCGATCTTGGTGTCGGCCATGTAACCGCCGCTGGACCAGCCGCCGTCGTCCAGGGCGAGGTTGCCGCGTACGTGCATCCGCCGGTAGGACGAGGCCTGGGAAACGGCCCAACGGTCGCCGCCGCTCGTCGGGTTGACCGAGAGGTTCTCGGCGCCGCGCCAGAAGTTCTGGGTGGCGTTGCCCTGGAACCAGTCGGCCTCGGCGTGCACCGCGCCGTTGATCGTCACCGAGTCCGGGGACTGGCCCAGGCCGAGGACCTGTGTGTAGAAGCCGACGTTGACGTCGGCGCTGTAGGTGCCCGGCTTGAACATCACGGCGTAGCGCTGGGAGCCGAACTGGTTGGTCTGCTGCTGCTGGAAGATGCTGTTCAGCCGGGTCTGGATGGTCGACGCCGACATCGACGGGTCGAACACGACCACGTTCGGGCCGAGGTCGACTCCGTTGGACGGCGGCTGGGTCACGGCCGCCACCTGGAACCGCTGGGCCGCGGACCCGTTGCAGGTGTACTGGACCAACTGCACGCTGTCGGCGGTCGACGCGCTGGGCACGTCCAGGCACTTGCCGCTGTTCCGGTTGACGAAGTGGTAGTTGCCGGCGCCCTCGTCCACGGGCAGCCACTGCTGGTTGTTGCCGCCGCCGTACGCCCACAGGTGGACGAGGGCGTTGTCGGCCGTGGACACGTCGCTCACGTCCACGACCTGGTTGGTGTTGTTGCCGTTGTTGATCCGTACGTAGCCGTCGCTGGTGGTGGTGAGACTCCACTGCTGGGCCGTGGAACTGTTGCAGGTGTACTGCTGCACCGCGGTGCCGTTGGCCGTTGCCGCGGACCTGGCGTCCAGACACTTGCCGCTGCCCGCGTTGACCATGGTGGCGAATCCGGTGGGCAGCGCGGCGGCCGCCTCCTGCGGCGAGGCGATCGTGAGTCCGGTCACCGTGCTCGCCATGACGGCGACCACGGTCAGGAGTTTCGCTGTCCGGTGGCGACCGGACTCTCTCTTTGGTCTGGGCACGGCTTTTCTCCTGTGTGGATGGGGGGTGGAAAAGAGGGGGGTGCGGGCTGTGTCCGTCAGCCGGTGTACCTGGCGAAGATGCTGGTGAACTGCCAGGCGGTCTGGGCCACGCCGGAGCACGTGTCGTCGTTCGGGTAGGCGCCGGAGCAGGGGCGGTCGCGGTTGACCGACCAGAACGTCAGCCGCGCCAGGTGGTGCTGCTGCGCGTAGCTGAGGATGGTCTCGAAGTTGGCGGGGGTGACCGTCTCGTTGACGTCGGTGATCCCGTTCATGGACGAGATGCCCATGCCCCGGTACGCCTGGTCGTCGGTGTATCCGTACGCGTTCTTGAGCGCCGTCTTGAGGCCCTCGGCCGCCTGGATGGTGAGCGTGCCCATGTTCTGGCCGGCCCCGCCGAAGTCGAACGGCATGATCGTCCAGCCGTCGACGGTGAGCCCGGAGGCCGCGGCCCGGTTGATGAGGCTGGTGTCGGGTCCGCTCTGCCCGGTGCCGATGGTGACGTACACCTTGATGCCCGGGTTGTTGGCCTTGATCGTCTTGAGGGCGTCCACGGTGCGCTGCTGGACCGTCGCGTTGCTGTAGGCGTCGGCCTCGATATCGATGTCAATGGCCTTGAGCCCGTAGGCGTTGATGACCTTCTGGTACGCGGCCGCCAGTTCACCGGCGCTGGAGCAGGAGCTCTCCAGCTTGTTGCCGCTGTAGCCGCCGAACGACGGGATGACGTCACCGCCGTTGGCGCGCACGGTGTTCACGGTCGTCTGGTCGACCCCGCCGGTCAGCGCGCGGCTGCCGTCCCACTGCGGGTTGCAGTAGCCGTTGCTGAGGACGAACGCAAGGGTGAACCACTTGACGCCGGTGGCGTTCATGACGGTGGTGGGGCTGGGCGGGCTGCCCCAGCCGTTGTAGATGTACGGGGCCACCGCCATCGGCGCGGAGGTGGTGGGAGGCGGGGTCGTGTCCGCGGCGGGCGTGGTCCACTTCTGGTTCGCGGCGCCGCCACAGGTCCAGATCTGGATGGGGGTGCCGTTGGCCGAAGTGTTGCCCGTGACGTCGGCACACTTGTTGGACTGCGTACCGACGAGGTCGCGGGCCGCGGAGACCGTCCACTTCTGGTTGGCGCTGCCGGCGCAGTCCCACAGTTGGAGCCTGGCCCCGTCCGCGGTCGAATTGCCGGTGACGTCAAGGCATTTGCCCAGGGCGCGGATGGTCCCGTCGGAGCCGACCGTCCACTGCTGGGCGGCGGTGCCGTTGCAGTCGTAGAGCTGTACGGCCGTGCCGTTCGCGGAGCTCGCCCCGGCGACGTCCAGGCACTTGCCGGCGAGGCCGGTGATCGTGCCGGTGGCGGCCGCGGCGGGTGAGGCGCTGAGGGCGCCGACGGAGAGAGTGAGCATGATCGTGGCGAGCGTGCCGCGCAGGGCGGCGGAGCGCGCAAGGGATTGTCTGGCGATCAAGATGATCACAGCCCTTCACACGTGGCTGAAGTGGGGGGTTCACGTCCGTGAGCGATGAACGCATGCATGGGACGCTGGTGATCGGTGAACCTATTGGTCTGAACCAGGCACGTCAAGACGTAAACTCAAGATGTGAATTAAGGGGGCCTTGAAAGTGAAGTGGACCTTGAAACGGGGGGCCCGCGCCAGGAGTTGAAGGATTCACAGCCGCTCGTGGTATTTCATGAGCTCAACGAGGCGTCCCACGACTTCAGCCTCGCGCCCGGTTCGACAACGCTCCGCTCGAACCGGCTCACCCACCCCCACGACTCCCAGTGGTGCTGCCCCATGAACAACCGCACGCTCCGACTCCCGCGCCGCGAAACCGTGATCGGCGTGGAACGCCTCCTCTTCTTCGGTGACGCGGTGTTCGCGATCGCCATCACGCTGCTGGCGTTGGACATCACCGTTCCCGAAGGGCTCGCCGACTCCGAGGTCGGTGCGGCGTTGCGGGACGCCGTGCCCAAGATGGGCTCGTACCTGCTGAGCTTCGCCGTGATCGGTGCGCTCTGGCTGGCACAGCACGCGCTGTTCCACCTGGTCGCCACGCTCGACCGCTGGTTGCTCTACCTCTATCTCGCCCTGCTCGCCGTGGTTGCCGCGCTCCCGTTCCCCACGCGGCTCCTCAATGAGTACGGCGATACTGCCGCGGCCACCGTTTTCTACGCCGCGACGATCACACTCGGCATCGCGCTGCTCGCCGCAATGGCCGCCCGTCTGCTGGTGCGGCCGTCCCTCGCCGTGGCGTCCGTGGAGCCCGGGCGCATCAAGGATGCCCTCCGGCGAAGCCTGTTGCTCCTCGGCGTTTTCGCCACCTCGATTCCGGTGGCCTTCGCCTCGCCCACGGCCGGCAAGTACTGGTGGCTCCTGGCGGTCGCGGCGCGCCCGCTGCTCCGAGGTCCGAAGACGCCTGAGCAGCAGGCGCCGGGGGTCACGGGAACAACTGCCTGAGGAAGGCGTTGTCGTACACCCGGTGCGGGTCGAGCCGGTCCAGTACGCCAGCCGTCTGCTCCCAGTCCGGTCCTTCGCCGTCGTCGAAGGAGGCGGGGACGGCGGAGCCGATGACTTCCTGGTCCGACCACGCGGCCTCGTCGGTGTAGGCCCAGCCCTTGGACCACTCGACGCGGGTGAGGGCGTGCCCGCCGTCGTACGTGGTGAGAAGGAAGCGCTCCAACTCCCGGTAGAACGCGGCCGCGTCGGCGGTGCCCGGCAGGGTGAGCACGTCCAGCCAGACGGCCGTGTCCCACTCGGGATGGTCGGCCCGGGGCCGCAACGCCGACAGCAGAGGTGCGCGGGCGTCCGTCGAGTCGGCGTCGGACGGCTCGTCGAGGCCGGTCACCCGGATCTCGACCGATCCGTTGACGGGATAGCTCCCGCGGGCGGCGTAGGTGGTGAGCAGTTCCCGGTAGAACGCGGTGAACTCGGCGACGACACGCTGCACTTCGGCTCGCGAGGTGTGCACGGCATAGCCGTTGGCGGTCACCCGCAGGGTGGTGGGCTTGATGTAGAGCAGCGTGTTCTTGGACGGCCCCCAGATGTCCGCGGACAGCGTGGCGGTCAGTCCCACGGCGGCCGCGGTGAACTGCGCGTTGCCCAGGACCGGAGCCAGGTACCAGGCCGCGTCGGACACGATCCGTCCGGCGAGGTCGGCCACGACCGTGGGGACGTTGTCAGAGAAGGGATAGTTGTACGGCGAGGTCACGCGGCGCGAGGTCAGCGGCTTGCTGGGGGTGACGCTCCAGATCTTCAGCCAGGGGAACTCGGTGAACGCGAACCAGATCGCCTCCGCGCGCCCCGCCTCGTCCAGGAAACTCGCGAAGGTACGTCTGCCGCTGTCGCCGCCCGGCGCCGCGAAGAGCTCGGCGGCGGGGATGTCGGTACGGCTGACACAGCGCAGGTTGGTGTTCGCGCCCGCGCGCAGCACGACCTCGGTGATCAGGGCGCGGCCCAGATGGGTGAGGAGCGCAGCGCAGTCAGCGTCGTCCCGCCCGAAGGTGCGCAGCACATAGGCGTCGCTGTCCGCGTCCCAGACCACCGCCGTCAGCGACAGCACAAGGTTGCTGAGCGAGCCGTACGTGTGTCCGGGCAGCCTGCTCTCGCCGTCGGCGGGAACCGCGGTGCCGTGGGCGTCGATGGCCAGCGCGCCGCCGAGCGTCAGGTCACCGGGGGCAGGGGTCGCGGTGAGGCCGAGACCGCGGTCTTCCAGGAAGCCGAGCAGCGTCTCGAGTGTGACGCCCGTGCCGGCCCGGACGGCGGCGGCGGGGGTGGTGGACTCCAGCGAAAGACCGGTCAGGCCGGGGACGGTGTCGACCAGCAGCACGGGAGCGTCCGCCTCGGTCCCCGCTGGGATGGTCAAGGGCGACCAGCCGTGGGAGGAGCCCCGTGCGCGCACCGTCCAGCCCTGCTGCCGGGCCCAGTTGACCACCTGGACGACCTGGTCCGCGTCGCCGGGCGCACAGGCCCACAGTCCGACGGCGGTGATCTCCCCGTCCCAGTTGCGGTACGCCGACCGGTAGACGTCGACGTCCTCGGGGAACCCGGGCAGTTCGGCGGCCGCCTCGGCCCGGCCCTGGAGCACGACTTGGGAACCGGCGGCGAGCGCGGCGGCGGTCAGCAGGAACCCTCGGCGCGACCATGCGGAGGGCTCTTCACCTCTTGAAGATTCGGTCATGTGTTCCACGCTAGGCAGCGGTTGACACGAATCAGTCCACTGTCGAAGCGCTTCACTCATTCGAGTGACAAACCCTCATAGGAGGTTCTTTGCGGACGCACAGGTATGACCGGTTGGGGTGGCGTCCTTCACGAGGGCGGGGAGGTGCCAGACTGACGGCATGGACGAGCGCGTATTCGGCAGGTCAGGTCAGCAGGCTTCGGTCATCGGTCTCGGCACGTGGCAGTTGGGGGCGGACTGGGGCGACGTGAGTGATCAGGACGCCCTGGCTGTGCTCGAGGCGGCAGCCGAGTCGGGGGTGACCTTCTTCGACACGGCCGACGTGTACGGCGACGGGCGGAGCGAGCAGACGATCTCGACCTTCCTGCGCGGCAGGCCGGACCTGCATGTGCTGGTCGCCACCAAGATGGGCCGCCGCGTCGACCAGATCCCGGAGAACTACGTCCTCGACAACTTCCGCGCCTGGAACGACCGTTCCCGCCGCAACCTCGGCGTCGACCGCCTCGACCTCGTGCAGCTGCACTGCCCGCCGACGCCGGTCTACTCCTCCGGTGAGGTGTTCGACGCCCTCGACGCCCTCGTCGAGGAGGAGCGGATCGCCGCGTACGGCGTGAGCGTCGAGACGTGCGAGGAGGCGCTGACGGCGATCGCCCGCCCCCATGTGGCGAGCGTCCAGATCATCCTCAACGCGTTCCGCATGAAGCCCCTGCGGCAGGTGCTCCCGGCGGCGCAGGAGGCGGGCGTCGCCATCATCGCCCGTGTCCCGCTGGCCTCCGGCCTGCTCTCCGGCAAGTACACCAAGGACACGGTCTTCGCGGCGGACGACCACCGCACGTTCAACCGCCACGGCGAGTCCTTCGACCAGGGCGAGACCTTCTCCGGCGTCGACTACGCGACCGGCGTGGAGGCGGCGGCCGAGTTCTCCGCCCTCGCCCCGGAAGGCGCCACCCCCGCCCAGCTGGCGCTGCGCTGGATCGTCCAGCAGCCCGGCGTGACCACGGTGATCCCGGGCGCCCGTTCCCCGGAGCAGGCCCGCGCCAACGCGGCGGCGGCAAAGCTCCCCGAGCTGTCGCAGAAGACCCTCGACGCGGTCGAGGACCTCTACGAGCGGCGGATCAAGGAGCAGGTGGAGGGGCGCTGGTAGCCGCTGGTGCAGGGGCTGAGAGGTGAAGGCGGCGGCCGATCCTGGGCAGCTATTGGCCGCCACCGGAGTGATCCCCCCGCCCTCGGAGAGCCCCGGCCCCCGAGAGCGCGCCCAGTTGCCTGTCATGCAGGCGGCTCAGCACCAGCACCGAGACGGTCGCCCCGATCAGGGCGCAGAACATGTCCCACTGGGTGTCCCAGACATCCCCCTGGGTGGCCAGGAAGTCGTCCGCGGCGTGTCCGCCGATCACCGCGGCCGCCCATTCGAACATCTCGAAGACCGCGCTGAACGCGAGACAGGCGCACACGGTCAGGGGCGCCAGCCAGCGACTGCCGCGCAGCGGTGAGGTCCGGCTCAGCAACTCCCGGACCAGGACGGCAGGAACGAAGCCCTGCATGAGGTGCCCGAACCGGTCGTAGGGATTGCGGTCGAGGCCCAGCCCGTCCCGCACCCAGTCGCCCAACGGCACCTGCGCGTAGGTGTAGTGCCCGCCCACGGCGAGCACCAGCGCATGCGCCGCGAGCAGGCAGTACAGCAGATTCGTGAGGGGAAAGCGCCGCCGGTACAGGACGGCCAGCGGCAGCCCGATCAGCACCCACACGGTCTCCAGGAACCAGGTCATGCCGTCGTGCGGGTGCCAGGCGGATACGGCCAGTCCTGCGACGACGGTCACTACGAGCGCGACCGGGAGAATCCTCCGCGGGGCGCGTTCCGGCATGGGGTCGTCGAGCGTCGGCAAGGCGTCGTTCATCGGGCGACGCATGAGCGAGGCGAGGTGAACTCCGGTCATCGGCGGTCTCCTTGGTCCAGGTGGCCCCATGCTGCTGGAGCACGCGACCGGGGACATGAGTACGCCTACTCACTTCGCGGAGGGCCGTCCCCTGGAAGGCGACCCGATGTCCTCCGGGCCCGCAACGCATTCACCCTGCCTTCACCACCCGGACGCGCGGGTCACTTCCCGCCCTCCCGACAGCCACCTATCCTCGCGCCCATCCCGGCCCGCCCCTACCTGTCGGAAGGTGACCCTCGTATGCGCCCCCAATGGCTGCGCAGAGCAAGACGGTTCGGCACCCGGTCCGCCGCCGTGGTCGCGACCAGCGCCCTGGCCCTGACCATCCCGTTCCCGGCCGATTCAGCCGTTCTCACCGAGCGGCCGGTCTCCTACGTCGACCCGCTGATCGGTTCGTCCAACGGCGGCAACACCTACCCCGGTGCCACCCTCCCGCAGGGGATGATCGCCTGGTCCCCGACCAGCACCACCGGCGACCAGACCAGCACGGGCGCCGCCAACGGCTACCAGTACGACACGACACGCATACGAGGGCTGAGCCTCACCCACGTCAACGGCGCCGGCTGCAACCCCGGCGCGGCGGGCGACGTACCGGTCATGCCGTTCGTCGGCGACGTCACCTCCTCGCCCTCGGCGGACACCAAGGACGCGGTCTACGCCGCCGACTTCACTCACGCCCAGGAGAAGGCCGTACCAGGGCGCTACACGCTCGGTCTCAAGTCCGGTGCCACCGCAGACCTGGCGGTCAGCAAGCGGGCGGGCGTCGCAGACTTCACCTTCCCGAGCGACCGTCCGGCCAACCTGCTCTTCCGGGTCTCCAACTCCCTCAATGGCAGCGAGGACTCCCACGTCGAGATCGACGCCGCGCAGCGCAAGGTGACCGGCTGGGTGCTCACCGGCGCGTTCTGCGGCCGCCGCGCCAACGGCGGCACGAACAACCGCAAGAGCTACTACAAGCTGTACTTCAGCGCGTCCTTCGACCGTGGCTTCTCCTCGGTCGGCACCTGGAAGGACGGCACGCTCTCCGCGGGCTCGACCTCCGCCTCGGGCGGGGAGGGGTACGCCACCGGGGCAGACCGCGCGGGACGCGGTTCCGGCGGATATGTCGGCTTCGACACGAGCTCCGACAACGATGTCCGGATGCGGGTCGGCATCTCGTACGTGAGTCTCGACGGCGCCGAGGCCAACCTCCGCGGGGAGATCGCACCGCACGCGAGCGTCGCCGTGGTGGCCGACGCCGGGGCCCGCGCCTGGGACCGGGAACTGAGCACCGTCCGTGTGGGCGGCGGCAGTCCGGCCCAGCGCACCGCCTTCTACACGGCGCTCTACCACTCGCTCATGCAGCCCAACCTGATCAGCGACGGCGACGGCCGGTACTACGGCATGGACGGCGCGGTGCACCGCCTGGCCCGCGGCCAGCAGGCGCAGTACAGCAACTTCTCGGGCTGGGACCAGTACAGAGCGCAGATACAACTCCTCGCCCTGCTGAAACCGAGGATCGCGGGCGACTTCGCGCAGTCCCTCTACAACTTCGCGCGGCAGAACAATGGAGTCTGGGACCGCTGGGTGCACATCAGCGGCGCCACCCACGTGATGACGGGCGACCCCTCGGCGGCGACGCTGGCCACCTTCTACGCCATGGGCGTACGCAACTTCGACTACGAGGGAGCCTTCGACTCGCTCGTACGACAGGCCACCGTGCCGCGTGACGAAGGACTCTCCGACGCGGGCTGCCCGGGACAGTGCGTGGGCCAACGCCCCAACCTCGCCCAGTACTTGACCTCGCACTACGCGGCGCAGGACGTGTGCCACTGCTGGGGCGGCGCCGCCGAGACCCTGGAGGACGCTGTCGCCGACTCCGCCCTTGCGAAGTGGGCCGAGCTGCTGGGCCGGGACCAGGAGGCCGCCGCCTTCACCGAGCGGGGTGCCTACTGGGGCAACGTCTTCAACCCCGCCGCCACGGCAGGCGCCGGCTACATCCAGGCACGCAGGCTCGACGGGTCCTGGGTGACGCCTTTCAGCCCGGGAAGCGATCTCGGGTTCGCGCAGGGCACCAGCGCGACGTACACCTGGATGGTTCCGCAGGACGTGCAGGGGCTAGCCGCCGCGATGGGCGGCCGCGACGCAGCCGCTGTCCGGCTCGACGGCTTCTTCCACAAGGCGGACGGTTCCTGGTCGGTACGGGGCGGCGACCCGCTGCGCTACGACCCGACCAACGAACCCGGCATCCACGCGCCCTGGCTCTACAACGCCCTGGGGCAGCCCTGGAAGACGCAGGAGACCGTCCGCGAGATCCTCAACACGGTCTACGGCACCGGCCCTTCGGGTCTGCCGGGCAACGACGACCTCGGCACGATGTCCGCCTGGTACGTCTTCTCCGCCCTCGGTCTGTATCCCCAGACCCCGGGCAGCGCCTCCATGCTGCTGAGCGCTCCGCTCTTCCCGAGCGCGGTCGTGGACCGGCCGGGCGGAACCGACATCACCATCAGCGCGCCTGCCGCCGACGCGACGCACCCGTACATCGACGCCGTACGGGTCAACGGGCGTACCACGCAGCGCTCGTGGACCGGCGCCGGACTGACGACGAAGGGCGGCACTCTCACGTTCCGCCTCGCCGAACAGCCCAACACCCAGTGGGCGACCGACCCGGCAAACCTGCCTCAGTGATCCCCGCGGCCCCGCGAGAAGCGTTCTCGCGGGGCCGCGGGCAGGCGGTCACTGCTGGGGAGCGGCGCTCCGCAGAGCCGCGATGCAGGTGCCGATCGCCTGCTGGAGCTCCTCCAGACGCTGCACCATGTCGTCCTCGTAGATGTCGTCGGCGTCGTCGAAGGTGAGCTCCTCGAACACCTTCGTGGCCTTCTGCAGGCTGCTGTAGAACTTCGTCCGGCGTTCCTGGACGCGTAGTTCGGGGTCGGCCTGGACGGTCTCGACCACCATGTTCTTCATGGTGTCGTACGCCTCGGACGCCCACTCGCCGGTGTCCTCGCCCTCGTCCAGCTCGTCGAGGAGGGACAGGTGCCGTTCGGCCTCGGAGCGCAGTTCGGCCGGGGCGTCCAGGGTCTGCCCGGCCGGGGTCTTGATCTGGCCCTTCTCCGCGATCTGGCGCACATAGCCGATCCGGTCGGCGGCCCTGGTCTCGGTGGCCACCGCCTTCTTGAGATCGTCGGTGCGGGCGATGTCCCGGGCCAGCTCGGTCTGGAGCGCCGGGTCCTCCTTCAGCCGGTCCAGGAGCGCGTGCCGCGCGGCCTGGGCGGTGGAGGGGTCGGCGAGGATCGCGGCCCGCAGTGCGGTGGGGTTCTCGGCGACCTCAAGGGCCTTGGTGGGCCGGATGCCCTCGGCCTGGGCGGCCTCCGCGATGGCGGTGCCGCGCTCGGAGGCGGCGCTGGAGCGGGAGACGTAGTACGTGTGCCACACCTCGGCGTCCGGCAGCTCGATGTCCTGGCCCGGGGCCAGCCCTTCGAACTGCGGGACGAGACCGTCGTCGGCCGCCTTGTCCCACGCCTTGTAGTAGCGCATGACCCGCTCGGGCGAGCATCCGGCCAGCTCGGCGAAGTCCTTCGCGGAGATCTTCGGTGTCTCGTCCGCGGACTGCCCGCCGGGCCGCACGCTGCGCGCCACCTTCAGAGCGAAGCTCCAGCCGCCGGTCCGTGCGTAGGCCCCGAAGTCGCGTGCGTCACGCGACACTTCGGGATCCAACGCGCCGAAATCCGCGTCTGATTCATGGGACGGAGCAATGGCTACGGTCACCGGGAACTCTCCTGGGTCGGTGCGGCGTTCAGATCACGGAGGATGAAGCTTTGGCCGAAGCTTCAGCCCTCAGCGAGCAGAGCCACGAGTAAAACGGAAACAAGCGGACACACAAGTAAAACCGAAACGAGCAAGCCGGAAACGACGCGATGTGATGACCTTCACCCCGATGTGGCGGAAAGTGATGAATTCCTTACGGTCGTGAGACGTACGGGTGGGCGTAGAGCATCGTGAGACCGCAGGAGGATCTTTCGTGCGACCGTTCACTCTCAACTACGCCTTGCCCACAGGGCAGTCGGCCGTGACAGCCGCGTACCAATTCGACGTCTCACTCCAACTGAACGTGCTGCCCGACGGCCGACCGGCCGTCAGTGATCGTGCGCTCCTCCTGGCCTCCGGAACCACGACGTCCACGGCCGGCTCCCAGACGCACTTCGACGACTGACGGCAGCTCGCGCGCATGACGGTACTCATTCTCACAGCCGAGCAGGACGTCACCGCCGACATGGTGGTGGCCAAACTGCATCAACAGGGCGTGCCCATGGTGCGCCTGGACCCCGCCGACGTGCCCGGCAAGGCCGTGCTGTCCGCCGACTACGCCCATGGCGACTTCGACGGCTATCTGTCGGTCAACGGCCATGTGCTCAGCATGGGTGGCCTGCGCTCCGTGTGGGTGCGCAGGCCGGGCGAACCGGCGGCGCACGCCGCCGATCCCTCGCCTTGGCTCACCGCTGAGACCCGGCAGGCCCTGTTCGGAATGCTCTACTCCGCCGCGACCCGCTGGATGAACCACCCGCGCAGCGCCGAGCAGGCCCGGCACAAGCCCTGGCAGCTGCGGGTCGCGCACAGCAGCGGCTTCGCGGTGCCGCCCACCGTCATCACGACCGCTCCACGGGTCGCCAAGCAGTTCGTCGAGGAGTACCGCGACGTGGTCGTGAAGTCGGCCTCGGGGCCACCGCCGGGCGAGCCCCCGGTGGCCCTGCCCACCACGCTCATCGGACCCGACACGGACTTCTCCGGCGTCGCGGTCGGCCCCGCGTTGCTCCAGCAGTACATTCCCAAGTGCGCCGACATCCGGCTCACCGCCATCGGCTCGCGCCTGTTCGCCGCCCGCAAGACCGCCGAGCCCGAGCAGGTCGACGGGCGTTTCGGCGACACCGGACACACCTGGGAGCCCATCGAGGTGCCCGGCCGCATCGCCCGCTCCGTCCACGAGTACCTGACCTTCACCGGACTGGCGTACGCCGCCTTCGACTTCGCGGAGGACAAGGAGGGCGTCTGGTGGTTCCTGGAGGGCAACCAGGGCGGCCAGTTCGGCTTCGTCGAACTGGAGACGGGCCAGCCCATCGCCGAAGCGGTCGCCCTGTGGCTGGCGCAGCGAAGACCCGATGGCCGTGTCCCCGCAGGGCGGAGATGAGTCACGCCCTGCGGCAGCTCACCGGATCACTCCGGCTGGAAGGACTGGAAGAAGACGTCCAGCGCCTCCTGGTTGGCGGAGTCGTTCCAATCGTCGGCCGGGGTCGTCCAGCGCAGCGAGAAGCCCCGGCTGTCGCCGATGAGGAAACCCCGGCCCAGCGTGCGTTCACGGACCCCGTCGGACACGGAGATCCACTCCATGTCGGCACCCTTGAAGCCGCGATAGTCCACGGCGCGGATGTCACCCACCCGCTCGTAATCGGTGGACTCGCTCCGCAGTGATGGCTCCAGCGCCGCCCAGATCTCGACGGGGTCGGGGCCGAGCCGCGTGCTGTAGGTGACGGCCAGTGTGCGCGGATCCCCGCTCGCGCCGAAGGTGACGCGGTAGGAGAGGTCGGCGGAGGTCCCGTTGGTCTGCAGGGGTTTCCAGCTCTCGGGCAGGTCGATGGAGAAGCCCTCGGGCGCGTTGTAGGTGGAGAAGGTGGCCGACGGTGACTCTTCGACGGTGGGTGAGGAAGACGCCGGGGTCGGGGTCGCCGGTGGCTGCCCGGAGGCGGTGCCCGTGTTGGTGGGCGTCGAGGACGGGCTGCCGGAAGCGGCCGGCGGGGACCCGGAAGCGGTCGGCGAAGGTGCTGAGCCGGACGCGGAGGTGTCCCCGTCGGGCAGCCCGCCGGCCGCGGTGAGTACGGCGAAGCAGACGACGGTGACGACCAGCGCCCCACCCACCAGAACCGGCCGGCCGACAGTGCGTCCGCCGAAGGTCCGCCCCGACCGCCGTGCGGCGCTGTAACTGTCCCGGAAGACGGGCAGTTGCGCAGTGGGCGTCGAGTCGTCGAGTTCCTGCTTGAGGATGCGCGTCAGCGCCTCGCGTACGACCGGCTCGGGCACCCGCTCGAGCGGGTCCCTGCGCAGAAGTCCCAGAATGGCGGGGCTGAGCGGGCCCGCCTTCGCCGGCTGCCGGATGGGCAGCCGGTCCACGGCGCGGAGCGTGGCATCGAGCCGTCCACGGTCCCGGATGGGCGGCCGCCCCTCGACCATCGCGTACATCATCGCGCCGAGCGCCCACAGGTCCGCCGCCGGTCCGGTGCTTTCGCCGCGCGCCTGCTCCGGGGACGCGTACGACGGCGCGGTCACACGTGCCGAGGAGGTGGCCCCCATCAGGCCGAAGCCGCTCACCGTGACCGAGCCCTGGTCGTCCACGCAGATCTGCCCCGGGCTGAGATCGCCGTGCGTCTGCCCGTGGCGATGAGCCGCGGCGATGACATCGAGGAGACCGAGGCCGATGCGGGCCGTCCGGATGTAGTTCACCGGACCGTTCCCGAGGAGCGCGCTCAGCGGGACACCGGGGGACCGCTCCGTGACCGTCCACAGGAAATCGTTGTCCTCGATCACGTCGACGACGGTGGACACCTTGCCGGGGCAGATCAGTCCCATGCGCTCGGACTCGCGCAGGATCCGGGCAGCGGTACGGTGCTCCGCCTGCTCGCGCAGATGATCCGGGAGCCGCGACCTGGTCAAGGTGACCGGACGCTCGAACTCGACGTCCTGGCCGTGCCAGCCGACGCGGCCCTCTTCCCGGTGGACGACCTCCAGGAGGCGGTATCTTCCGGCGACCAACTCGTCCGTGGGGTCTTGCACCTTGACCATGCTCATCCCTCGCTGCGCACCGGGCTCTCACCTTTCCCGGAAGTACGGAGGATGTGACGTTGAGTGTTCAAAGGAAGACGGATCGGGCACACGCTTTTTTCGCGCAGGGTTCACCGCACGGTGTTTCCGCCCGTGCCGCCGGTCTCGTCGCACGGTCTCTTCGTCCATGCGGCCGCGCTCACCCCACGATGTTCCGGCCTATGTAGGAGTCGGCGAAAGCGGCCGCCGCGGCGGGCGATCCGAGTATCCGCCGCAGCCGGGCACCCGCGGATCCGGCCCGGAAGGGTTCGCCCGACGACGGCCCGTGCAGCAACTCCGCGAACCACCGCGAGAACTCCTGGTACTCCCAGACACGCGCGAGGCAGGCCGCCGAGTAACCGCGCAATGCACTGCCGTCGCCCGTCCCGTAGTAAGCGATCAGCCCGTCGGCCAGGAGCAGCGCGTCGTGCAGCGCGAGGTTCATGCCCTTCGCCGCTATCGGCGCCACGAGGTGGGCGGAATCGCCCGCCAGGAACAGCCGCCCGTACGTCATCGGCTCCACGACGTAGCTGTGCATGTCGAGCACCCGCTTCTCGATCAGCGGGCCCTCGGTGAGCGGCGGGGCGCCATTCACCGCGAGGCGGGCGTGGAGTTCCGACCACACGCGCTCGTGCGGCCAGTTCTCCGGGTCCTCGCCGGGCGCGACCTCCAGGTAGTACCGGGTGACTTGAGGGCTCCGCGCCATATGGGCGGCGAATCCGCGCGGGCTGACACCGAAGACGACGCAGTCGGAGGACGGCGGCGCCTCGGCGAGGAGCGCCAGCCAGCCCACCCCGTAGTCGTACCGGGCGACGGTGCCCTGATCCGGGGTCACATAGGTGCGCGTCACGCCGCGCGCGCCGTCGCAGCCCGCGATGATCTCGCAGTCGATACGGCGACGCTCGCCCGTCGCGGGGTCCGTGTACAGCACCGAGGGCCGGTCCCCGTCGATGCCGTGCAGCGCCACATCGCGTACGCCGAAACGGATGTCGCCGCCCCGCACGTCCGCGTACTCGCGCACCAGGTCGGTCACCAGGAGCGGCTGCGGATAGACGAAGTGCCGGTCCCCGGTCAGCTCGGCGTACCGGAACCGGTGGCGCTCGCCGCCGGTCCGGAACTCGCACTCGCTGTGCGCCTGCGCGCGCTCCACGAGCCGGTCGGCAAGACCCCGCTCCCGCAGCGCGCGCACCGCCCACTCCTCGATGAACCCCGCCCGGGGCCGCTGTTCGATGAACTCGCGGCTCTCGGTCTCCAGGACCACGCAGTCGACGGACGCTGCCCGCAGGATGTTGCCGATGGTGAGACCGGCCGGTCCCGCGCCGACGATGACGACGGGGACGCGCTGCACAGGGGTGGGGGTGGGGGAGGTCACCCGAACATTATGACGGTGCTCCGTCAGCGCCGGACACTCCAGCAGGGCGGCCGCCGGAGCACGCTCTACCCGTCGCCCCGCGCCACGAACTCCCAGCCTCCGTGCGGCACTTGGTACACGATGAATCCCCGGTCCGAACGGAGAAACACCGCCCCGCCCGGAGCCGTCACCGCCGAGCGGGCGGCCGCCGGTACATGCACCTCGGCCGTCGCCCCGACCGGCACCCGTACCGACAGCCGGGTCGTCCCGTCGACGAGGGACCACGCGGCTGCCGCCTCCCCGCGCACCGTGTGCACCGACGTGCGGGCCCAGTTCACGCCCGTGCGGCCGTCCGGACGGACCGTGAAGGTGCGGTAGCCCGCGTCGCCGGGACGCATCCCTGCCACGCTCTCGTAGAGCCACTGCACGACGGTGCCCTGGAAGTAGTGGTCCCGGGAGCGGGAGTCGAGGGGCCACATCTCCCACATGGTGTCGGCGCCGTGGTCGAACCAGTACCCCCAACTCGGGTACGAGCGCTGGGTGGCGATTGCGTGTGCCACTTCGGGGTGCCCCTGCGCGGACAGTTCGCGCAGCAGCACGCTCGTGCCCAGTGCCCCGGTGTTGAGATGGTTGCCGCGCTGGGCGATATCGGCGAGGAGCGAGTCGACGACGCTCGCCCGTGCGCCCGGCGGGACCAGTCCGAAGGCGAGCGGAACGCAGTTGTTCGTCTGGCGGTAACCGGGGTCCTTCGCGGTGCGGTAGTGCCCGTCAGGGCCGAGGAACGCCGCGTTGAACGCCTCCTTGAGGCCGCCCGCGACCTCGCGGTAGCGCGTCGCGACCTCGTCGTCGCCCAGGAGGTCGGCGAGTTCCGCCGTCCCGGTCAGCGCGCGATGCAGATACGCGGTCGCTGTCAGCCGGGTATCCTCCGGCGGGTTGCCGCCGTAGCCCGGCGGCAGATAGTCGCCGAGAGCGGTCACCGCGAGCCCGTCCCTGAGACGCGAGATCTCCCAGTCCAGGTAGCGGGTGAGCGGCGCCCAGTGGTCCCGGGCCAGCCGCTCGTCGCCGTACACGCGGTACATCTCGCGTACGAGGAAGGGGTATACGGTCGTCCACTCGGGGGACGGGCCGAGGTCGCCGTAGCCCCAGCCGCCGCTCGGCACGATCACCGGCAGCTGCCCATCGGTGTTCTGACTGTCCCTCAGGTCGCCGAGCCACTTCGACAGGAAGCGGTGCACCCCGAACGCGTACGCCATGACGGGCGCACCCAACTGGGCGTCACCGGTCCAGCCGTTCTTCTCGTACATCGGCGTGTCCGTCGGGATGCCGTGCAGATTGTTGAGGAGGGTGCGCCGCATGGCCCGCTCCAACTGCTCGTAGAACGGCTCGGAACAGGCGAACGTGCTCGTCGCCGCCACCCGCGTATGCACGACGCGGCCCAGCACCTGGGAGGGGTCGGGCTTCTCGGACAGTCCACTGATCTGCACATAACGGAAGCCCTTGTACGAGAACTTGGGCTCCCACACCTCGTCGGCACCGCCGCCCGCGCACACGTACTCGTCCGTCTGGAAGCGGCCCGGCACATGCCCGGTCTCCGCGGACACACTGCCGTCGGACTTCAGCTTCTCGCCGTGTATCAGGCGAACCGTGGTCCCTGCCTCGGCCCGCACGGTCAGCCTCGACCAGCCGGCCAGAGTCCGGCCCATGTCGACGACGTACACACCCTCACTCAACTCGCTGATGGCGACCGGGCGTACGGTCTCGATGACCTCGATCGGATCGTGCGCCTGGGCGCGCAGGGTCCCCCGCGGCGCGGCCTGTCGCTGTGCCTCCTGCCAGCCGCGGTCGTCGAACCCGGGGCGCGTCCAGCCCGCGGGTGCCTTGCGTGCGTCGTAACTCTCGCCGGCGTACAAGGAGTTGGAGCGGGTCGGACCCTCGGTGATGCGCCATTGCCCGTCCGTTGCGACGAGGGTGCGTGAGCCGTCCGGATGGTCGACCTCCAACTGGGCCAGCAGGCGCGGTTCATCGTGCCAGGGCGGTTGGTGCCAGTTCCACACATTGGGTGTGGTCATGCCGAAGAAGCCGCGGCCGAGCGTCACTCCGATCGCGTTGACGCCCCGCCGGATCCGGTCCGTCACGTCGTGCACCGCGTACAGCACCGTCTCGTCGTAGTCCGTGAAGCCTGGATCGAGCACCTGGCGGCCGATGCGTACGCCGTTGATCTCGGCGTCGTAGTACGCGAGCCCGCTGATGTGGAGCCGGGCGCGCACCACCTCCCGCGGGACGGTGAACTCGCGCCGCAGCAGGGGAGCGGGCTGCTCGGGCACCGCGATCGACACTCCGCCGCCCCAGGGACCCTGCCCGTACGGCGCGAGCACGACCGCATCGGGCCAGCCGGCGTCCTCGAAGTCGGGCTGCTGCCAGCCCTGTTGCTCACTCTCGGCGGAACGCCATCCCGTTCCTGTGACCAGCTCGACCGTGCCGTCGGAGGCGGTCTCGACGATCAGACGGACGAGGAGCCCGCCCGGATTGACGGACGCACTGCCGCGGTTGGTCGCCAGTGCGGCGACCACGATCCGGCCACCGATCGCCCCGCGCACCTGCTCGGTGACATCGGCGAGATGTCCGGTGCGCCAGGCGTCCGTCCGCTCGGGCTGGTGCAGCACCTGCTGCCCGTCGAGGTACAGGGTGAAGTCGTCGTCGGCCGTGGCCACCAGGGTCGCCTTGCGGATCTCCGTGCCCGCGGGGAGGGTGACCGCCCCTCGGAACCAACGGGGCCCGGCGGGAGCCGAGTTGGCGGTCGAGCCGGGCGACCAGATCCAGGACGCCCCCTCGAAGCCCGGCGGCTCGGGCGCGGCCGCGGCACCGATCCAGAACCCCTGCCACGCGTCCTTTGGCAACGTTGTCTCCCACCAGCGCGGCGCACTCCACGCGGACGCGCGGCCCTCGCCGTCCCAGACCCTGACCTGCCAGTGGTAGCGGGTACGGGGCCGCAGCGCGGGACCCGCGTAGACGATGCCGACAGTTCGATCCGACTCGACCCGGCCCGAGTCCCAGACCAGGTGTCGCCCCCGGACCAGGTCCTTCTCGGTGAGCGCCACTCTCACCCGGTACGCGGACTGCCGGGCGCCTCGTCCGCGGGCGTTCAACTCCCAGGTGAGTCGGGGGTGTTCGACCTCGGTGCCGAGAAGCGTGTCGGCGTACTCGACGGTCGTACGCGCTATGCGCAGCCCGTCCTCGAGCGGGACGCCGGCGCCTGCCTCCGGCGACGCGGACGCGGTGCCGCCGCCGGACCCGAGCGCGATGGAGGTGCCTGCTCCGGCGACGGAGCCGCGCAGGAAGACGCGGCGGTTCCAATCCTTGGCCATGTGTCGCCCCTCAGTGATTGAAACGTTTCATTCAGATCTCAACGATCCTATGAGGAGCGACTGTTGGGCCTCAAGAGGTGTGCAGGCAACTCATGAACGGGAGGGTCGCCGCTGCAACGCCCGGCGGGCCGCGACCTCGGCTTCAGCGGCCTGTCGGCAGCCACGTGTCGATGACGGCTGCCAGCTCGTCGCGGTCGGTGAAGACGTGCCCGTTCATACCGGTGGCCTGCGCGGCGCGGACGTTCTCCTCGCGGTCGTCGACGAAGAGGAAGTCGGTCGGGGCGGCCCGCATGGCGACGACGCAGTGATGGAAGGCTGCCGGGTCCGGCTTCGCCGCTTTGATCTTCCCGGAGAAGGCGATGTGGTCCAGATTGTGCAGCCAGGGCTGCGCGGCGAGGAAGGCGTCCGCGTGGTCCGAGGGGATGTTGGACAGCAGGGCGACCTCGGCGACGCGGCGGAGGGACTGTGCATAGGCGACCATCCGGCCGTCGACGCGTGACCAACTGTCGATGTCGGTGAGGCGCAGTTCCTCGATCGTGTTGGCGTCGACGGGCCGGGACAGCCATCGCAGTACGGCGGTCCAGTACTCGGACGCGGACTGCTGACCGGCGTCGTACGGCGGGCGGCAGGCCCAGTACGCCGTGGTGAAGGCTTCGGTGGGTGCGTGGCAGCGGGCGGCCATCTTCTCCAGGGCGCCCGGGCGTTGGTGACGGGCGATGACCCCGAAGAGGTCGAACAGCACGATGCGTCGGTCGCTGGGCATGGTGAGGGTTCCTCCGGGTTCTGACGGCCGGGGCGGGAGGGGAAGCCTGTGCGGCACGGAGTGAGCCGTGCCGCACAGGCGCTCAGTGGCTGCCGTGTGCCATCTCGAGCGTGCGGTCGGATCCGGTGCGCAGGATCCGGGCGGCCACAGCGGTGATCGCACACAGCAGGATCAGCAGTACGAAGGCGTGGTTCAGGGCGACGAGGTGGGTCAGCCAGCCGATGACGGCGGGGCCGGCGAGCATGCCGACGTAGCCGAGCCCGGCGACGCGGGAGACATTGGCCCCCGCGGCGGAGGGGTCGGCGTGCCCGGCCGCGCTGAACAACTGCGGGACACAGCCGGACAGCCCCAGACCGAACAGCGCCCACCCCGCGAACGCGGCCCAGATCCAGGGGGAGACGGTCACGATCGTGATGCCGACGGCAGCGGTCGCCGCGCCGTAGCGCAGGATCGCCATGGAACCGAACCGGGCGACGAGGCGGTCGGCGAGCAGCCGGCCGATGGTCATGGTCGCCGCGAAGGTGCCGTACGCGAAGGCGGCAGTGCTCGCGGGTGCGCCGAGGACGTCCTTCAGGTGCAGCGCGCTCCAGTCGTTGGCGGCTCCCTCGCACAGCATGACCATCAGCGCCAGAGTGGCGAGCATCCAGATGCGCCCGCTGGTGCTGCTGCGCTTGGCGGCCGGGGCTTGCTCGGCCTCCCGCTCAGAAGTGGTGTCGACAGCGGCGGGTGCGGCCGGCAGCAGGGCGCGTGCCGACACCAGGGCGATCACGATGCCCAGGGCTCCCATGGCGCTCATACCTATGGCGGGGCTCAGTCCGGCGCTCGCCGTGGCCGCTCCGACCAGCGCGGCGAGGACACCGCCGACCGAGAACGTGGCGTGGAAGGCCGACATGACGGGCCGGCCGTACGCCTTCTCCACGTGCACGGCGTGGGCGTTCATGCTCACGTCCAGGCAGCCGTTGCAGAATCCGAAGACCAGCAGGGCACCTGCCAGCGTCCACGGCTCCCGGGGAAGACCGGGCAGCACCAGGGCCACGCTGGACAGCACGCCGGTGGCGGGGACGACTATGCGCGCCCCGAGACCGTCGGTGAGACGCCCGGCCACCTGCATACCGATGAAGGCCCCCAGCCCAAGGAGCACCAGCAGTCCCCCGAGCGTCGAGTGACTGATGCCCACGCGCTCCTCGACAGCGGGGATGTTCACCACCCAGGTGCCCATCAGAGTGCCGCAGAGGGTGAAGTAGACAAAGGTCGCTACTCGGGCGGCTCGAAGCGAATCATTCATGACAGCCACCGTAACGAACATTCTGGGCGGTTGAATACTGTCACTTCGCACACATTGAATGTTCGTTTCGTGTGGTGTTCAATCGCGGTATGAGCAACGCAGACCGGCACGGGATGATCGCGCAGGCCGTCAGGGAGTCGGGAAGGATCACGGTCCAGGAGCTCGCCGAACTGACCGGCGCCTCCGAGATGACCATCCGGCGCGACCTCGACACGCTGGCGGCGCAAGGCGTCCTCGAGCGTGTCCGTGGCGGGGCGCGCACCCTGCTGCTCAGGGGCGAGGAGCCGCCCTTCGTGCTGCGTGCTCACGAGGCCGTCGATGCCAAGCGCCGCATCGCGGCGGAGGTCTCCTCGCTCATCGCCGACGGTGAGACCGTCCTCCTCGACAGCGGCACCACATGCCTGGAGGTCGCCCACCTGCTGCGCCGGCGGCCGGTCACGGTGATGCCCCTGTCATTGCAGGCCATCCATGTATTTGGCGAGGGCCCGGGCCCGGCCACGCTGATGGTTCCAGGCGGGCAGCCTCGGGCCGCCGAGGGAGCCCTCACCGGCCCCCTCACCCTCGCGTCCCTGGCGGCACTGCGCTTCGACACTGCCGTCATGGGCTGCTGCGGTCTGAGCGCAGCCGACGGCCTGACCGCCTACGACCTCGATGACGCGGCCGTGAAGAAGGCCGGCATCGCCTCCACACGCCGCATCATCGTCGCCGCGGACGGCAGCAAGCTCGGCCACACCGCCTACGCCCACGTCGGCCCCGCCACACTCCTGCACACCCTCGTCACCGACACCACGGCACCAGCCGACGAGATCACCGCGCTCGAAGGCACCGGCACCGTCGTCAAGGCCGTATGACAAGACCGTCCCGGAGGGCGAGGTGATCGTGCCCCGCGGGCGCTGCCGGCACGCTGCTGCTCGTGCCGGTCACTTCCGTTCCAGTGCGGCCAGCCGCAGCTCAAGCTGGTCGACCCGGTGTCGTAGCAGGGTGACCTGGGCTTCCAGGCTGACTTCCCGTTCCGCCCTGCGTTGAATGCGCGGTGACGCGGCGGCGCGCTCGATCACCGCGTCCAGCTGGACCAGGCGCTGCGGCCCGTTCGGGCCGTCCGCCAGCCGGGACTGGATCTCGCCATTGCGGTACCAGGACCGCAGGGCCGAGCGGGAAACCCCCGTCTCGGCTTCCGCCCTGGCCAGCGTGACCCAGGGCGTCTCGTCCAGCCGCTCGAACAGCTCCAGCTCGTTCTGCCAGCGCGTGAGCCGGTCCTCCCAGTCCGACGGTGTCTCCATCACACCCTCCCTTCAGCACGGTGACCCTATCAATAGCAGTGTATTGACAGGGTTGAGACCCTGAAGCCATGACTTTTGAAAGGTTCACGGTGGAAGCCCGCAAGGTGGTCGTGACGGCTCAGGAGGAGGCGAGGCTGCTCAAGCACAACCACATCGGCACGGAGCACATCCTGTTGGGGCTGCTCGATGCGCCGGACAGCATGGCGGCCAAAGTTCTGCACCGGCTCGGGTACGACAAGGAGACGGCGCAGGTCGACATCGCCGCGCTGGTCGAGCCCGGCACGCAGGAGCTGAGCGGCCACATCCCGTTCGCGCCGAGCGCGAAGAAGACGCTGGAACTCGCCCTGCGCGAGGCGCTGCACCTGCACCACACCTACATCGGTACGGAACACATCCTGCTCGCCCTGGTCAGGGAGGGTGAGGGCGTCGGCGCGAAGGTGCTTGCCGAGCGGATCAGTCCGATCAGCAAGATCCGTGCCGCGGTGCTGGCGTCAGTGGAGGGATCGCAGGACGTCGCGGTCGGCCCATGGCCGGTCGGCACATCCGCCACCGAGGACACCGTGTCCGCCGCCAGCGCGCTGGCCGGTGGCGCACCGGTCGGCAGTCATCACCTGCTTGAGGCGATGCTGCGGACGGAGAACAGTATGGCGGCCAAGGTTCTGCGCGAACTCGGGGTCGACCCGGAGGCGGTCGCCGCCAAGATCGACGAACTGGATCCGGAGTCGACCACGGACGCGAACCCGGAGGAGGCCGCCGCGCGCAGGATGGAAATCCGGCTGGTCGACGATGAGGTGCACGTGATCCTGCGGGACCCGACAACGGTCACGCTTGCCAAGAAGGTCACCGAGCTGTCCAACGGCCCGATCCAGGGCGTCGGACCGGTGGCCGGCATGTTCGTCCCGCTCTGGCGGTCGACCAACCAGCTGCTGCTGCAGATCCAGAGCGTCCTGGAACCGGAACCCGAAGAAGAGGATGGATCTGCCGCGAGCGGCGTGGCCAAGGTCGTGCGAACGGTCCTCGCGCCCCGGCTCCGCCGGTGAATCGGCTGATCAGCGGGCCGGAACTCGTCGGTGGGGCAGGCGAGGCCGGGGGCGTGGTGAGCGACGATGCGCCGGCGTGGTTCTCGCCGGCGACCAGGGCGTGGTTCACAGGCGCGTCCACCGACGCGCAGTGCGGCGCCCGGCAGGCCGTCGCCGTTGGCCGGCACGCGCTGATGGTCACGCCTCGCCGAGCCGCCCGGGACCGCCCGGCTGACGACGCTCCCGGCCGAGGCGATCGGCGAGTCCGGGATCGCGTTCTGCGCCCCACCGGCGATGGCCCGCGCGCACTACGGGTCGATCTCCCGCGAGCAGGCAATACGGCGAATCGGAGGCGACCGTGACCACCGCCACCGCCACCGCCGCCACCATCGCCATCGTCGGAGCCGGACTGGGCGGCCTGGCCCTTGCCCGCGTGCTGCACGTGAACGGCATCGACGCCGTCGTGTACGAACGGGAATCGTCACGCGACGCGCGCGGACAGGGCGGCATGCTTGATCTGCACTCAGGAACCGGGCAGCGGGCGTTGCGCGAGGCCGGCCTGATCGACCGGTTCCACGCGATTGCCCGCGGTGAAGGCCAGGACATGCGCCTTCTCGAGCCGGACGGCACCCTGCTGCTGCAGGAGGAGACGCCCGATGACGCCCCGCTCGAGCGACCCGAGGTCGACCGTGCCGATCTGCGCAACCTGCTGCTGGACTCTCTCCCCGAACACACGGTGCGCTGGGGGCGCGCGTTCGAGTCCGCCGACAATGGCCTGCTGTACTTGGCCGACGGCAGCAGTGCGACGTACGACCTGCTGGTCGGCGCCGACGGCGCGGCCTCCCGGGTCCGCGCGCTGCTCACCGACGCCCGCCCGGCGCACACCGGCCAGAACGTCGTCGAGCTCGGCATTCCAGATATCGACCGCACCCACCCCGACCTCGCGGCGATGGTGGGGCGTGGGAACTACTGGGTGCTCGGCAACGGACAATCCCTGTCGGCGCAGCGCAACGGCGACGGCCGCGTACGCATCTACCTCAGCTTCTACGACACCGCCGAGGACTGGTTCGCGACCAGCAGCATCCCGTTCGGCGACCCAGTCGCCGCCCGGGTCCGGCTGATCGACCTGCTCCCCGGCTGGGACTCACGGTTCACCGCGCTGATCGCGGCCTGCGACGACACGGTCCTGCCACGGTCGATCACCACTCTCCCGGTCGACCTGACCTGGCCGTCGAGGCCGGACGTCACGCTGCTCGGCGATGCCGCGCACCTGATGCCGCCGGTGGGGCAGGGCGCCAACATGGCGCTGCTCGACGGCGCTCTGCTCGGCCTCGCGCTGGCCGCGCACCCGGACGACTTTCCCGTCGCCGTCAAAGAATACGAACGCGAGATGTTCGAACGCACCAGCGCTGCGGGCCGGCAGTCCGCGCACGTCCAGGAAATCCTGACGTCGCCGGACGCCGGCCGGAAAATGCTCGCGTTCTTCCAACCGGGCTGAAGGCAACCGAACACGACCAGGCAACCGGCCGCACCTTCACGGCTCACGGTGGCGTCCGGGCCGTGTTCGTCCGGCGCCGGGCGCATCGCATGCCGATGCATGGGTAATCGCCGATGATCGTACGGGGAGTACGTGCCCCGGCCCGCCGACACCGCAGTGGAGTGTGCTGATGCAGCTGAATCTCGAAGGACGGACCGCGCTCGTCACCGGCTCGACGCAGGGCATCGGCGCGGCGATCGCCCAGGGCCTGGCAGGGGCGGGTGCCCGTGTCGGCGTCAGCGGCAGGGATCCGGACCGTGTGCGGGAGGCCATCAAGCGGTTCGCGGCGCAGGCACCACAGGCGGAGTTCGTTCCCGTGGCCGCCGACCTTGGCACCGAGGAAGGAGCGGCCACGGCCATGGAGGTCCTGCCCGAGGTGGACATCCTCGTCAACAACCTCGGCATCTTCGGAGCCAAACCGGCGCTGGAGATCACCGACGACGAGTGGCGGCGCTACTTCGAGGTGAACGTCCTCTCGGCCGTCCGCCTCACCCGCGCCTGTCTGCCGGGAATGACGGCCCGCGGCTGGGGACGCATCCAGTACATCGCGAGCGACTCCGCCATCGCGGTCCCGGCCGAGATGATCCACTACGGCATGTCCAAGACCGCGCTGCTCGCCGTGAGCCGGGGTTTCGCGAAGGAGGCCGCGGGCACGGGCGTCACCGTCAACTCCGTTATCGCAGGGCCCACGCACACGGGCGGAGTGGAGGACTTCGTCTACGAACTCGTGGACCGCTCCCTGCCCTGGGACGAGGCGCAGCGCACCTTCATGCGCGAGTACCGTCCGCAGTCGCTCCTGCAGCGGCTGATCGAACCCGAGGAGATCGCGAACCTCGTCGTCTATCTCAGCTCGGACCAGGCATCGGCGACGACCGGGGGAGCCGTACGGGTCGACGGCGGTTACGTCGACTCGATCCTCCCGTAGGAGACGTCCTTCGCCGGCTCAGCCCAGTGTTTGCGCCCAGTTCGCCGGAACCCGCCCCGCGGGCCCCGGCGCCGGCTGGTCCAGGGGATGGCTCAGCGGGGGAGCGAGGTCCGGACCCGACTCGTACATCTCGGAGGAGTCGTAGTTCCAGAACCAGTTCTCGCCGGGTTCGAAGCTGCGGACGACGGGATGGCCGCTGCTCTTCGCGTGTGCGGTGGCGTGCTTGGCGGGCGAGCTGTCGCAACAGCCGATGTGACCGCACTGGGCGCAGCGCCGCAGATGCACCCACCATCCCTCGACGGCATCGCATTCGACGCACCCCGTACCGCTCGGCGGGACGCTCGGGTCGATTCCGGCAGGCAGGGTCATGACGGCTCCTGGGAGGTGTCGGGGGCTGTTGACGCGTCGGGGTCGCCCTCCGCGTCGGCATCCGGGTCCACGGCGGTCAGCGGAAGACGTACCTGGAAACGTGTGTCACCCGGGACGGACTCCACATGGAGGCTCCCGTGGTGCTTGTTCACGACGATCCGCCAGGAGATGTCCAGGCCGAGTCCCGTGCCCTCTCCCACCGGCTTGGTCGTGAAGAAGGGGTCGAAGATGCGGTCGCGGATCTCCGCGGGCACCCCGGGCCCGGTGTCGCGGAACTCGACGAGCATTTGGTCGCCGTCGAGTGCGGTGCGCACGGTGAGCTCGCCCTCGCCGCCCATCGCCGAGACCGCGTTGTCGATCAGGTTCGTCCACACCTGGTTCAACTCGCTCGGATAGGCCGGGATGTTCGGCAGCGTACGGTCGTACTCCTTGACGACCCTGATGCCGGATCCGATCTTCCCGGAGAGCATCATCAGGGTGCTGTCCAGCAGTTCGTGCACATCGGCGACCTGGTAGGGCGCGCGGTCGATCTGCGAGTACTGCTTGGCGGCGTCGACGAGGTGCGAGATGCGGGTCGTGGAGTCCTCGATCTCGTTCATGAGGAGCTCGGTCTCCACGGTGTAGTTGAGCCACCGCACCGCGCCTTCGAGGGTCTGCTCGTCCACGGCCGCGGCGACCTGGTCGAGCCAGTCCGTGTCGAGACCCGCCTGCACGAACGTCGGCGCTAGCTGCCAGCCGCCCGCGATGTCGTGCTCGTCGAACCAGTCGGCGAGAGCGTCCTCCCGGTCGGAGGCTTCGAGCGGGCTGAGCGGGGTGGCCTTGGCGACCTGGTCGGCAGTCCGCTCCTGGATCTCGACGAGCGTTTCGAGCGTGACGCGCTTGTACGGACCGGTCGCGATCACGCCGAGCTTGTGCCGCATCCCGGCGACCCGGTCCCGCAGCGCGGACGTGGCCCGAACCGCCGCCGCGGCCGGATTGTTGAGCTCGTGCGTCAGTCCCGCGGACAGCGAGCCGAGCGCCAGCAGCCGCTCGCGCTGACTGATGGTCCGCTGGGTGTTCTGGCTGCCGAAGAACAGACCCTCCAGCAGATGGACGGCCATCGGGAACCACTCGCGGAGGACCGCGGCGAACACCTCGGCGGGCAGGATGAAGAACCGCGAGGGCTCGGTGACCCGCAGGGAACCCTTGTAGCTCTTCTCGTCCGGACCTCCGCCCAGATAGGCCTGCATGGCCCCCGCGTAGACCCCGACCTGCGAGCTGCGGTTGATCTCCACGTCGTCACCGCCGACCCGGCGCGACATTACGAGGTTGCCTTCGAGGAGCACGAAGAAGCAGGTGGCCGGCTCGCCCTCGCGGTACACGTAACCGGGCTCGAACAACTCCACGCGGCCCTCGCGGCACAGCCGGTCGAGCTGGTCCCCGTCGAGCTTCTCGAACAGGAACAGCTTCGAGAGCTCTTCGATACTGCACGGCATCGGCTGTCCGCTCACGACTGCTCCAGATAACGGTGTACGAGCATCACGGCCATGGCTCCCTCTCCGACGGCGGACGCGACCCGCTTCGCGGACTCGGCACGCGCGTCCCCGGCCACGAACACGCCGGGCACATTGGTCTCCAGGTGGTACGGCGGCCGGTCCAGCTCCCAGTCCTCGGGCGGCTGCCCGTCCAGGGTCATGTCGGGCCCGGCCATGATGAATCCGCGCGCGTCCCTGAGCACGGTCCCCTCCAGCCAGTCGGTGAGCGGGGCCGCCCCGATGAACACGAACATCCACTGCGCGTCGACGAGTTCGGTGTGCCCGCTCGCCACATCCCGCAGCGTCAGCTGTTCCAGGTGGTCCGAACCGTGCGCGGCCTCGACGACCGTGCCGGCGCGCACAGTGATGTTGGGCGCGTCCGAGATCTGCTGGACCAGGTAGGCCGACATCGAGGCGGACAGGGACGAGCCGCGAATCAGGATGGTGACGGACTTGGCGCCGCGCGCCAGGAACATGGCGGCCTGCCCGGCCGAGTTCGCCCCGCCCACGATGTACACGTCATGGCCCTGGCAGGCGGCCGCCTCCGTGAGCGCCGAACCGTAGAAGACCCCGCAGCCGGTGAGATCCGCCAGCCCGGGCGCCTCCAGCTGCCGGTAGGACACTCCGGTCGCCAGGATCACGGAGTGCGCGGCGATCGCGGAACCGTCCGAGAAGTGGATCGTGCGCGAGGCCCCGGTGACCTCGAGCCCGGTGACCTCCCGCGCGGTGAGGATCTCGGCACCGAACTTCGCCGCCTGCCGCCGTGCCCGGTCGGTGAGCTGCGCCCCGGACACCCCGTCCGGGAAGCCGAGGTAGTTCTCGATCCGCGAGCTCTGCCCCGCCTGGCCCCCGGTCGCCGACCGCTCGACGAGGACGGTCCGCAGCCCCTCCGATGCGCCGTACACGGCCGCCCCGAGCCCGGCGGGACCACCGCCGATGACGACGAGGTCGTAGAACTCGGCCGTCGGCGTCGTGGCCAGCCCCACCTGGGCCGCCAGATCCGGATCATCGGGCTCCACCAGCGGCGTACCGTCCGGAGTGATCACCAGCGGCAGCCGCTCCCCGTCCTGCCCGGCGGCAGCGAGCAGCCGTACACCCTCGGGTGTGTCGGACGAGTACCAGCGGTACGGCACCTGATTGCGGGCCAGGAACTCCCGTACGCCTGAGGAGCGCGCCGACCACCGGTGGCCGACCACCTTGCAGATGCCCACGGGCCGGTAGTCGCTCGCCCGCCACGCGTCGAGGAGGTCGTCCAGGACCGGATAGAGCTTCTCCTCCGGGGGATCCCACGGCTTGAGCAGGTAGTGGTCGAGGTCGATCACATTGATCGCGTCGATCGCCGCGTTCGTGTCCGCGTACGCGGTCAGCAGCACTCGACGCGCGCCCGGATAGACGTCGATCGCCTGCTCGAGGAACTCGATGCCGTTCATCTGCGGCATCCGGTAGTCCGCCAGGATCACCGCCACCTGGTCGCCGCGCAGCTTCAGCTCGCGCAGCGCGTCCAGCGCGGCCTCCCCGGACTCGGCGCGCACGATGCGGTGCGACTCGCCGTAGCGGCGCCGGAGGTCGCGGGCCACGGCGCGCGACACTCCGGGATCGTCATCCACGGTCAGAATGACGGTCCGCGTTGGACTGGCGGCCTGTGCCATACGTCTCCCACCCCGAGCAGGTAAGTGTCGTCCCGGCCGTACGCCCACGGGCGGCCGCGCGGCAGGTACAGGGCCAATCGTATGTACGATCGGTCGGCTTTGCTCTGGAAGCGGGTACTCAGGCGGGCGGGGCGGGGGTGTCCGCCCGTGGCGGCAGGGTCTCCCGGACCTTGGGGAGAATGTTCGTGACGTAGTCGTCCACGACCGTGTCCAGGCCGATGTCGTGCTGAGCGTGCTCGGACAGGTACCAGCGGTGTTCGAGGAGCTCGTGGTACAGCTCGGCCGCGTCCATGGATCCGCGCAGGTCCAGCGGCACGGCACGGACCGTCGGCCGGAACACGTCCCGGACCCAGCGGTGTGCGAGCACCTCGGGGCGGGCGGCATGGGGGTGCCCCCTGCTCGAGCGAAGCCGAGAGCCTGGGGGAGGGTCGCCCGGCGCGTAGTCGTCCTGGGTGGCCATCCAGCTCTCCAGGTCGTTCAGCAGCCGGCGTGCCTGGTTCTCCTCGGTGTCGAGCCCGGTCAGCCGCAGCAGCTGGCGCTGGTGGTGGCCCGCGTCGACGACCTTGGGGACGAAGGTGACCGTGTCACCGTTCGAGGAGTGCGCTATCTGCATCTCGGCGACGTCGAATCCGAGGTCGTTGAGGCGGCGGATGCGCCGGTCGATGTAGTGGTGCTTGCCCGCCGGGTACACCGACGTACGGGTCAGCTCGTCCCACAGTCCCTGGTAGCGCGCGCAGATCTCCGCACCGAACTCGATCGGGTCCACGGAGGGATGCAGGGCTCCGGCCGCCTCCAGGTCCAGCAGTTCGCCGCTGATGTTGACGCGGGCGAGATCGAGGTCGTACTCCCGCTGCCCGCTGCTGAGCTGGGGGTGCAGATCCCCGGTCTCGGCGTCCACGAGGTAGGCCGCGTACGCCCCGGCGTCCCGCCGGAACAGCGTGTTGGACAGCGAGCAGTCGCCCCAGGCGAACCCCGCCAGATGCAGCCGGACCAGAAGCACGGCGAGGGCGTCCATCAGCCGGTGCATGGTGGCGGGCCGCATCGTCGTCTCGAACATCGACCGGTACGGCATCGAGCCGCCCAGATGCCGGGTGATCAGCACGGGCTCCAGTGGCTCGCCCTTCTCGTCCGTGCGCTCGGTGACCACGGCGAGCGGGTCCACCGCCGGGATACCGAGCCGGTCCAGGCTGCGCAGCAGCTCGTACTCGCGCACCGCGGGCCGCTCGGCCAGCTCCTTGACCGCCACGACCTCGGCCCCGGCGCGCGCATAGCGCACCACGTGCCGTGAGATGCCGCGCGGCAGCGGGACGAGATAGTGCTCGGGCCACTCCTCCAGGGGCAGCTGCCAGGGCAGTTCGAGCAGGAGCGCGGGATGCTCCGGGTTGGTGGCGCTGATCTGCAAAGCCATCGACGTGCTGCCCTCACTCAGGGACCTCGGAGTCGAACACGGTCCGGCCCAAGCATCTACGAATGATCCCCGAGGCGGAAGACGGATCGGGCGTTGCCTGCCAGGAACAGCTCGGTGGCGTCGTCGTCGAGGCGCAGGTCGGCGAGGTGTTCCAGCGCCTGAGCAGGAGTGATCATCGGGTAGTTGCTGCCGAAGAGGACCTTGCGGCGTCCCCGGCCGCGCAGGTACTCCACCAGCTCGGGCGGATAGCGGCGCGCCGTGTAGGCGCTGGTGTCGATGTAGACCCCTGCGTGCTTGTCGGCCACCGCGATCATCTCGGTGGTCCACGGGTAGCCGATGTGCCCGCAGACGATGGTCAGTTCGGGGAAGTCGAGTGCGACCTGGTCGATGTACGGGATGGGCCGGCCGGTCTCGGAGGGGCGCAGTGGTCCGGTGTGACCGACCTGCGTGCAGAAGGGGACGCCGAGCTCGACGCAGGCGGCGTACAACGGGTAGTAGAGCCGGTCGGTGGGCGGCAGCTGCCACAGCCACGGCACGATCCTGAGCGCCACGAAGCCCAGCTCCCCGACGGCCCGCCGCAGCTCCCGCACGGCCGCGACCGGCTTGCTCAGGTCCACTCCCGCGACGCCGCGCAACCGCCCCTCGGACTGAGCGACGAAGTCCGCGACCTCGTCGTTGCTGATGAGCGGCCCCTGCGGTCCGTACCAGGCGGCGCACAGCCCGGTCTCCACATCGGCGGCGGCCAGCGCGGCCACCGTCGCCTTGACCGGCAGCTGCTCCTCCAGGAGCCCCTGGCCCGTCCAGCGGCGCAGCGACTCGAACATCTCGTGGTTGGAGTGACGGAGTGTGGGGTGCTGCATCCACGCGTCGACGACCGGCATGATCCCGTGCCTCCCCGAGCCAGCGGCTAAGCGATTGCTTACCCTGACCCTAGGGGGAGCCCGGCCACCTGGCTACTGCGATACGGCATCCACGAGAGCCCCCAGCGCGACGGCCAGACGTGCGAGCCCCGGGCCCGCCGGGCCACCCGGCTCGCTCATGTACGTATCCCGCCGGATCTCCACCATCAGAGCCGTGACCCGCGGCTCCCGCTCGTAGTACCGCAGCGGGACGTACGTACCGGAGAACGGGCTGTCGATCCCCACACCGCCGACGCCCGCGAACGCCTTCTCCGCCAGGGCGAGGAGTTCGGGCGGTGTGTGAAAGCCGTCGGTGCCCAGGCAGACGGGCGGCCGGGGACCGTCGCCGTGCAGTTCGTAAGGCAGGCGGGCACTCGGATACGAGTGGACGTCGACGACCACGGCCCGCCCGGTGGCGGCCAGCCGGTCGGCCACCGCCGCCGTCATCGCCCCTGCGTACGGGTGGAAGTAACGGTCGATCAGCGGTCGCGGGTCGGCCTCGGCGGGCCGGAGCGGCGCCCGATGCGTGGTCCGCGTGTAGACCGCGCCCATGCCGACGGCCCGCATCTCCTCCCGTTCGTCGGGGAAGCGCTCGGGGTCGATCACCAGCCGGGACAGCCGGTTGACGAACCGCCAGGGCGTGACGTCGGCGGCCTTCGCCACCACCGCGGCCAGTTCCGCGGTGTGCGCGTCCGTGATGTGGTCCAACTCGCGCTCCAGCGCCGCGTCGTCGAGCACGATGCCCTCGCGTACCTGCGCCGGAATCTCCCGTGAGGAGTGAGGCACATGAAGGATCACGGGGGAGCCGGCGGCGCCGGGGAGGAGTTCGAAGGAGTCCGGGGTCTCGGTCATACGAGATTCCTACACGGTGGCGCTTGTGGACGGTGGCGCGTCAGCTCACCTGCTACCGCCGTGGCGCGCGTAGTGCTCGATCAGCGCGGCCCGGGTCGTTTCGAGCCGGTGGGCCAGGATGGCGGCGATCGTCCGCGTCAGGGACAGCTCCAGCGTCGGATCGGCGTCGCAGAGGGTACGCACGTCCCCGGCATCGAATTCATAGGCGCGTACGGGACTGAATGCCTCGGCGCCGAAGTCCCACCGGTGCGGCGGGAACAGCCATGACCAGCCGAGCAGATCACCGGGTCCCAGCGTCGCAACGGAGATGCGTCTTTCCGCGACGACCCGCTGGTACAGGGAGACCGTTCCGGAGCGCACCACCCAGAAACGGTCGGCGGTACCGCCTGCTTCGAAGATCCTTCCGTCCGCTGGGAACGAAACCTCCCGGGCCAGGCTCATCAGCCGTTCGCGATGGTCGGGGGCGAGGGCGGGCAGGAGCCGGAGAGCAGTGGGCATCGCGGACCTCCATCGCGCCGCCGCGGGGCTGAAGGGTCCGGCGGCGCCGGTCGTACCGGTTGTATCCCGTCACCCTCTATTGGAGCCTGATCCGCCGGTTCCGTCGCGTCGTGGGCGAGGAGACTTTCTGCGGACACAGTCCGCTACACGACGGCCTTCGACGTCACCGTGAAGTGCGCTCCGTCGGGATCGCTGAGGATCGCCTCCGTAGAGCCGAGGCCCTCCTGATTGGCGGTGCCGCCATGGGCTCGCGCGGCCCGGGCGCAGGCCTCCACGTCGGGGACGGCGAAATGGATCTGCCAGTGCGGCCTGAGTTCGGGATCGGGTGCGGATCCCACCGCGCCCGAGTAGATCCGGGCGACGACGTCGCCCTGGCTGCGCAGTACGACCTCGCTCTCCTCGTAGTGGACTTCGCAGACTCCCGAGGCCGAGGACGCCCAGCCCAGGACCTCTCCGTAGAAGATCGCGGCGTCGAAGGCGTCGCGGGTGTGCAGCCGTATGAAGGCCGGCGCCGCGCGGCGCCAGGTCTCCCAGCCGGCCACGAGCTCGCCCTCCCAGATACCGAAGACCGCTCCGTCCCGGTCGGCAAGCAGCGCTGCCCGCCCCGGCGGGAACGAGATCGGCCCCACCGCGGTCGTACCGCCGCGCTCATGGCTCCGGGCCACGGTCTCGTCCGCGCTGGACACCGCGAAGTACGGGATCCACGCCACGGCCGTCCGCCACAGGGAGGTCACCGCGGAGATTCCGGCGACCGGCACCCCGTCGACCACGGCGATCCTGTACCCGTCGTCCAGCTTGCTCGCGTGCCACTCCCAGCCCAGTACGGCCTGGTAGAAGCGCTCCGCGGCCGCCAGATCGCGCGTGGTCAGACTGACCCAGCACGGCGCACCGAACACCGACTGACTGGAGACGACCTCTCCGGGGAGTGTGCTGTCGCTCTTCATCGCCGTACCGTTCTGACGTAACCGGCCGGTATCCGCCCAGCAGTCGTAGGCCTCCCGTGCCGGAAGGCCTACGACGGCATCAGTAGTACCTGCGGATCCGCTGTCCCATCAGCTCCAGCATCCCCCGGCTCGGCGCAGCGCGCACCCCGCCAGGGGCTACTGGCGCGGACGCTCCAGGGTCAGGAGCAGCCCTTCCACGGCGCCGGGGCCTATCCGCCCCTTGACGTCGGCGGAGGTGATCGCCTTGAGCGCCCATCCGTCCTCGGCGTGCTTGTTCAGGACCTTCTCCAGCTTGCCGCTGTCCAGGGCGTCGCCGATCAGCGATTCCCGGAAGGTGACGACCTTGTACTCGTACGTATAGGGGTTGCTCATGACTACGTGGTTCTCCTGCGCGTCGGTTGGCGTGGCCGGGGCCAGCCAATCACTGTTCGACGGCGGGGCACAGGGGAGGGCCCGCCTCGCACGGATACCTTTGTTGAAGTTTCATACGGAGGGGACCTGATGGAAAAGGCAGCAGAGACCACCGATCACATACACGCCGACGGAACGGGCGGTTCCGGAGAGTTCGCGGACCTGCGGGCGCGCGAGTTCGGCTATCTCGACGAGGGCGGGCACACCTACCTCGACCACACGGGCGCCGGGCTTCCCCCGCGTTCGCTCGTCACGGGCAGCGCGCAGCGGATCACCGGAGGGTTATTCGGCAACCCGCACTCCGAGAGCCCGGCCTCCCGCGCCTCCGGACTCCTGCTCAGCGAGGCGCGCCAAGCGGTCCTGCGGCACTTCAACGCCGATCCCGACGAGTACGCCGTGATCTTCACCCCCAATGCGACGGGCGCCCTGCGACTGGTCGGCGAGGCGTATCCCTTCGCCCGCGGCGGCAGACTCGTGATGTCGCTCGACAACCACAACTCGGTCAACGGCCTGCGGGAGTACGCGCGGGCACGCGGAGCCACGACGGCGTACGTACCCGTGAGCGGGCCCGGACTGCATATCGACGAGAAGCGGCTGCGGTCCGCGCTGTCCGCGCGCGGCCGGGGAATCGGTCTGCCGGGGAGGCGTGACGGCGGTGGCCGCTCGCGCGGACTGCTGGCCTACCCGGCGCAGAGCAACTTCACCGGCGTACAGCACCCGCTGGAGTGGATAGCGGGCGCCCAGGCCTACGGCTACGACGTACTCCTCGACGCGGCGGCCTTCGTACCGGCCAACCCGCTGGACCTGAGCCGGTACCACCCCGACTTCACCGTTGTCAGCTGGTACAAGGTCTTCGGCCACCCCACCGGCATCGGCAGCCTGATCGCCCGCCGGGACGCCCTCGCGAAGCTGCGCCGCCCCTGGTTCTCCGGCGGCACGATCTACGCGGTCAGCGCCCAGGCGCAGTGGCACGTCCTCGCTGACGACGAGGCCGCCTTCGAGGACGGCACGGTGAACTTCCTGTCCATACCGGACATCACCGCCGGACTCGCGTGGATCGACCGCATCGGCATCGACCGCGTGCACGCCCACGTCACCGAACTGACCGGCCAACTGCTCGCGGGCCTACGGGCGTTGCAGCACAGTGACGGCTCCCCGATGGTCCGGGTGTACGGCCCCGACCGCGCCGACGCGGCCCGTGGCGGCACCGTCGCGCTGAACCTGCTCGGAGCGGACAGCCGGATCGTCGACGAACGGATCGTCACCCGCGACAGCGCCTCGCGCGGTATCTCCCTGCGCACGGGCTGCTTCTGCAACCCGGGCGCCGGAGAGGCGGCCTTCGCCCTGCCGCTGCGCCGGCTGCGCTCGGCGGCGGGCAAGCAACTCGGTTCCCTGGAGGACTACTTGGAGCTCCTCCAGTTGCCGTCCGCCGGCGCCGTCCGTATCTCGCTGGGGGTGTCGTCACAGGCAAGGGACATCGAGACGTTCCTGACGTTCGTGAAGCAGACCTATCGGGACCGGGTGCCGGGGGCGGCGGGGCTGGCGGCGCGGGTGGGCTGCTGAGCCCGCGGGTGTCCAAGGGGAGCTTTCCGGGAGGGGGTTCATCGCCCCGCCCGGCTCCGCGCCGCCCCCTCCCGGCACTTGCGCACCAGAACCACCCACGTCGCCGCCATGAACAGCAGGGCGAAGCCCGCCAGGATGAACCACCCCCGGCTCGCCGGATGCCCGAAGGAGTCGCCGTACGAATCGAGCAGCGGCGGCCCCAGCGGAGAGCCGCCCCCGCGCCACAGCGACTCCAGGCCGACCCCGCTGCCGAGCGCCTCGAACGCCCAGCGATTGGTCATCGCCCAGCTGATCGCCTCCCCGGCCTCCGTCATCCTCGGGACCGGCACGAAGGCGCCCGAGAACAGCACCTGGGGAAAGCACAGCAGCGGCAGCATCAGCGTCGCCTGCGCGGGCTCCGACACCGCGGCCGACGCGAGCAGTCCCAGCGCGAGCGCGGCCGCCGAGGCCAGCACGCTCGACGCGAACAGCGATCCGTAGGTGCCCCATCCCGCCGCGGGCAGCCGGTCCAGGGCGCGCAGGGCGACCAGCAGCAGCGCGTCCGCCACCGCGAGCACGGGAAGCATGGTCGTGAGCTTCGAGGCGACATACGGGCCGATCCGCAGCCCGGCCAGCCATTCGCGACGCAGTACGGGCAGCTCGGTGCAGATCTGCAGCAGCCCGTAGGTCAGCCCGAAGAAGAACGCGCCGAACGCGATCCAGAACATGATCATGGCCGTGGACCCCGGATCGGACGACGCGGGATCGAACGCCCCCGAGCGGAACAGCACCGCGAACATCGCCACGATCATCACCGGCGACCCCGCCAGGACCGCGACCGAGAGCCGGTTGTGCAGCAGCAGCGCGGTACCGCGACGCGTCAGCAGCGCCCACTGCCGCACGGCACCAACACGCGGCACTTTGGGGGACGGTGACGGGGACTCAGGCTGGTGGACGTCCTCGGGAGCGGCGCGCTCGACGCGTGCACCGTCGGCCACCGCCTCGTACACCTCCTCGACCGTGCCGACCCCGAACGCCCCGCACAGAGCGGCCGGTTCACCCGTGTACGCGACCTCGCCGCCGGGGGAGAGGAACACGACCTGGTCGCAGCGGAGCAGATCGGCGAGGACATGGGTGGTGAGCACGACGGTGGTGCCGTCCTCGGCCAGCCCGCGCAAGGTCCGCAGCAGGGCGGCCCCGGTGACCGGGTCGAGGCCGGAGGTCGGCTCGTCGAGGAAGAGCACCCTCGGCCGGGTGAGCAACTCGGCCGCGATACAGGCCCGTTTGCGTTCACCGCCACTCAGCGCGCGCACCGGCGTCGCGGCCCGGTGCGAGAGGCCGAGGGCGTCCAGGACGCGGTCCACACTCGCCGTGACGGTCTCGGTCGGTGTGCCCGGGGGCATGCGCAGACCCGCCGCGTAGACCAGCGTCCGGTGCAGCGGCAGCTCGCGGTGGATGATGTCCTCCTGCGGCACGAACCCGAACTCAGGCCCCGGGGGCCCGGGTTGAGCCCCGTCGTGCAGCACCTCGCCCTCGCTCGGCGCGCTCAGCCCCGCCAGGGTCTGCAACAGAACCGTCTTGCCCGCACCGCTGCTCCCGGCGATCACGGTGAGCCGCCCGGGAGTGACGTCGAACGACACGTCACGCAGCACCTGCCCTGCCCCGCGTACCTGCCGGCCCACCCGACGCGCCTGGATACGCAGGCCGTTGACCGACGGGACGCGAGCATCGATGGAGGCGCGTGGGTGCATGGGCGTCGACATGGATGCAGCATGCCAGGGGAGTGTCTGCCTGCGTGCCCTCGGCCCCATGCTCCCGGTGCGCGGCTCGCTCGCCGGGTGGGACGCGCGAGGAAGGAAACCCCGCGGGGCTGTCGTGTCAGCGAGGCACACCGGTCAACGCACCGTAGCGTTACGCACCGTAAAGGCGGGTTCCTGTGACGGCGGACCGATGGTGACGCGATGTGTTGGAGTGCGACGGCCGACCTGGTGGCCGGTGCCGGTATCGCCGCGGTCGGCGTGGCCTGCGTGGCACGTGTGCGCAGGCCCGGTGATCTCCCGCTGGCCGCACTGCCGTTGCTCCTCGGGGCTCACCAGATCGTCGAGGCCGCGGTGTGGGACGCCGGCGGAGGAACGGGCCCCGCCACCGTCGCCTGGGCCGTCATCGCACTTCCGCTGCTGGCGGTGTGGGTGCCGGTGGGCGTGCTGTGCGCCGCGCCGCGACACGCCAGACGCCGGTTGCTGATCCCGCTGGCCGTCGGCCTCGTGACCGCCACCGCGCTCGCGTACGCGCTCGCCGCTCGTCCCGTCAGAGCCGAGATCCGTGGCCACACCGTCGGCTACTTCGTCGACCTGTCCCAGCCGGAACTCCTCATCGCCGGCTACCTCCTCGCCACCATCGGATCCCTGCTGCTCTCCGGCGATCGAGGACTGACGCTGTTCGGTGTCCTGGTCGCCGTGGGCGCGCTGATCACCTGGGCGATGTGGCAGATAGAGTTCGTCTCGACCTGGTGCGCGTTCGCGGCGCTGTGTTCGGTGGTCCTGTTCGGGTGGGTGCGCCGACGCCCGCCGCCCTGACCTGCCGACGAGTTCCTCGTACGCGTGCGTCGGAGGAGCTACCGGGAGGCGGCCTCCGGGGGTTGGCAGGCGGCGCGCTCGTCGAACTCCTCCCGTGCGGCCCGGATCGCGGTGATGTTCGCCTGCGACCAGTCGGTGATGCGCTGCACCAGCCCGCCCACCTCCTGGCCCAGCCCGGTGAGCCGGTACTCCACGCGTGGCGGCACGGTCGGGTACACGATGCGGGTCAGCAGTCCCTCGCGCTCCAGTGCGCGCAGAGTCTGCGTCAGCACCTTCGGTGTCACGCCGTCCAGCCGCCGGCGCAGCTCGCCGAACCGCATGGGCCTGCCGTCCTCCAGCGCCACGAGCACCAGCATGGTCCACTTGCCGGCGATCAGCTCCAGCACGGCACGGGTGGGGCAGTCGCGCAGAAAGACGTCCACGCCACCGTGTTTCCTCAGGTCGAAGCCGGTATCCATGAGGAACCTCGATATCAGACAAGTGCCTTCTTCCGCACGGTTATTGCCCGGGCGGATCATGGGAGGCACCGAGACCCGCCGACGAGGAGTCCTGATGTCCGCCCGTATGCACGCCATTGTCCAATCCGCGTTCGGCGGTCCGGAGGTCCTCACCTACCAGGAGGCCGATGTCCCGGAACCGGGCCCGGGGGAGGTGCTGCTGCGGGTCGCCGGTGCCGGAGTCAATCCGGGTGACGCGGTTCTCCGGTCCGGCCGCGTGCCGGGGCTGGTCACCCTGCCGTGGACGCCGGGCAACGACGTGGCCGGCGTCGTCGAGCGGCTCGGCCAGGGCGTGACGCGGTTCGCGCCGGGCGACGAGGTGTACGGCATGCTCGCAGTCACCCGGCGCGGCGCGTACGCGGAATACACCGCGGTTCCAGCCGCCGCGCTGGCCCTCAAGCCCAAGAATCTCGACCTGGTGAGCGCCGCGGCCGTGCCCCTGGTCGCTTTCACCGCCTGGCAGGCGTTGACCGTCCTGGCCCGGGTCCGCCCCGGCGACCGGGTACTCGTCCATGCGGCGGCAGGCGGCGTCGGACACGTCGCGGTGCAGCTCGCCAAGGAACTCGGGGCACACGTCATCGGCACCGCCCGGGCGGCCAACCACGACTTCCTGCGCGACATGGGCGCCGACGAACTGATCGACTACACCGCCACCGACTTCCGGATCGCCGTGACCCCGGTGGACACCGTGCTGGACCTGGTCGGCGGTTCCTACGGGCCACGCTCCCTCGATGTGCTCCGGCCGGGCGGTCTGCTCATCGGCGCGTCGATCGACCCGGGAACGGACGAGCAGCAGGCCGCCGCCCGAGGCCTGCGCTATGTCTGGGTCACGGCCGAGCCCTCCGGGGAAGTCCTGGAGCGGATCACCGAACGCATCGAGACGGGCCGGCTGAGGGTCACCGTCCAACGCACCTACCCGCTGGCCGAAGCCGCCGCGGCCCACCGGGCGATCGAGGAGAAGCGCACCACCGGAAAGATCATCCTGGTTCCGTGACCCCGGGGCGGTCCAGCTCCCGGCTGCTCAACGGCCTAGCCGCCGGCCGGGGCGTAGGCGCTGATGACGTACAGAGCTTCGTCGTCGATTGCGTTCTTCTCCCAGTCGAGGGAGATCCGGACCGGGTGTCCGTCCGGCGCGTACTCCGCTTCGGCCTCGTCCGCGTTGTCACGGCGGGCCTGCTCGAGTTCCTCCAGCAGCCCGCCGATGGTGGGTATTTGGTCGAGTGACTGCCGAACCACCCGCCGAGCGTTGTCGTCGAGGCCAACGGCCTTTGCCACCTTGCCGAAACGGACCGTAACCCGGAACTTTCCGATCAGACTTCGTTCCCCTTCGCTCGACGTCAGGGTGTAGACGTACGAGGCGGGCTCCTCCCAGGTGGTCGTGGTCAGCTCGGGGGAGGACTTGGCCGCGGCCTTCCCGCCGGAACCGGAGGATGTCGACGCCTCGGTGCCGCAGGCGGCGGTCGCGAGCAAGAGCCCCCCGATCAGTGCGGCGGCGGGCAGGGAGCGCGGGGTGATGCGCAGGTGGGTCATGGCGGCAGTCCCTTCGAAGGCGGCTACTGCTATGACGTCGGCCCGGCGGGGAACGTTCGGGTGGACTGTGGTCGGGCGAGGCGTTACTCCCGTACCCGCTCCGCGAGGGCCGCGGCAGACGTGACGGGAACGACAGGTTGTGCAAGGACCATCGCGGAGTGACCTGTCAATTATGGATCATAGGATGGGTGGCATGAGCCTTCGTCACGCAGTTCTGGGCCTCCTCGTCGGCAAGCCCGCCAGCGGCTACGACCTGATGAAACTGTTCAACACATCGCTGGCCAACGTATGGCCCGCCAACCAGAGCCAGGTCTACGGAGAACTCGCCCGCCTCACCACCGGCGGGCTGATCGACGTCTCCGCCGAAGGCCCGCGCGGACGCAAGGAATACGCGCTCACGGACGCGGGCCTGGCGGAACTGCGCCACTGGCTGACCGAGGTCGAGCCCAAGCAGGTGCGACACAGCGAAGCCCTGCTGAGGGTGTTCTTCATGGGCGTGCTCACTCCTGAAGAGGCACTGGAAAGCCTCGGCAAGGTGACCCGGCAGGCCGCGGCCGACCATGCCCAGCTGGTGGAGGTGCAGGACTCGGTCGACTGGAGCGAGGAGGGCATGCTCACCGCCAACGGCCGGATCGCCCTCGAATACGGCCTTCGCTTCTTCGCCATGCAGGAGGAGTGGGCCAAGTGGGCGGCCCAGCAGATCGCCGCCACGACCAGCGAATGAATCGTGGAGGTGCCTCCGGACGAACCGCGGAAGTGTCTCTGCCCGGGGCGTCCCGCCATCTCCGAGACTTTCACATTCCACGATTGACATGTCGCGAGCAGACCTTCTAGTTTCGACATGTCGGATCTCGAGTGTCAGTACGTCATGGAGAGTGACTCAATCGTGGGCTACTTGCGCGGATTCATCCCCTGGATCGCATCGGGCGTCGTTTCATCCTTCGACCTGCGCTGGGGTGCCCTCGCGGGCTTCCTGACCGGAGTGTTACTGCTGGTGCAGGACCTTCGCAGGCGCGTCGAGGCGGACTCGCTGATCCTGGAGATCAGCAGCATCTGCTACTTCGCGGTGGTGGGCGTCCTCGCGGTCCTCTTCCCGCACTCGGCCCTTGAGACCTACCAGGACGCGATCTCCTTCACCTGGCTCGCCATGACCGCCTGGGGGACACTCGCGATCCGTCGGCCCTTCACGCTGGGCATCGCGCGCCGCCAGACCCCGCCGGAAGTCTGGAACCTCCCCGGGTTCTACCAGGTCAACGCCGCCATCACGGCTGCGTGGGGAGCCGGATTCACGTTCATCTTCGCCGCCCTGCTCATCGCCCACTTCACCGAGGCGCCCGCCTGGGTGGGCATCACGGCGCATGTCGTCGGCCTCGTCGCCCCCATGATCTTCACCTCCCGCTACCCCGCCCGCGTCCAGGCCCGCATGGAAGCCGCCGCCGCTGCGCAGTCTCCTGACTCGCTCCTCCCGCAAGCCACCCCCCGAGGCCGTCATGCACAGCACTAGCGACACCTCCGCACCTCACCTGGCCGGCAACTTCGCCCCGGTTCCTGACGAGATCACCGCCCACGCGCTCGATGTCACCGGCGCCATACCCCCGGAACTGACCGGCTGGTACCTGCGCAACGGCCCCAACCCTCAAGAGGCCGACTCCGCCCACTGGTTCATCGGCGACGGCATGGTCCACGGCGTCCGTATCGAGGGCGGCCGGGCCGTGTCGTACCGCAACCGCTGGGTCCGTACCAAGACCTTCACCGACCACTCGCCCGTCTACGGCGAGTCGGGCGTCGACCACACCGCGGGCGTCGCCAACACCCATGTGGTCCGGCACGCGGGACGCACGCTCGCCCTCGTGGAGACGTCGTTCCCCTACGAGCTGAGCTGCGCCCCGGGCCATGAGCTGGACACCGTGGGCCCCTTCGACTTCGCGGGCAGGCTCCACACCGCCATGACGGCGCACCCGAAGACCTGCCCCGTCACGGGCGAGCTGCACTTCTTCGGATACGGAGGCCTGTCGGCGCCGTACCTCACCTACCACCGTGCCGACGCACAAGGCGAGTTGACGGTGAGCCGGCCGGTCGATGTGCCCGCGCACACGATGATGCACGACTTCTTCCTGACGGCCGGTCATGTCGTCTTCATGGACCTGCCGGCCGTCTTCGACCTCGCCCGGGCCGTCGATCCCCGCGGAGGCATGCCGTACTCCTGGCGGCCCGAGAACGGTGCCCGTCTCGGTGTGCTGCGACGGGACGACCCGTACGGCACGGTGCGCTGGTTCGACATCGACCCCTGCTACGTGCTCCACACCCTCAACGCCCATGAGGAGAACGAGGGACAGCGCATCGTCCTGCACGGCATGCGCTACCCCTCGCTGGGTGACGGCGTGTTGGTCGACAAGCCGTCCACGCTGTGGCGCTGGGCGCTCGACCTCGCCACGGGTGTGGTGAAAGAGGAGCAACTCGACGACAGGCAGGCCGAGTTCCCCCGTATCGACGACCGCCTCGCTGGACTCCCCGCCCGTCTGGGGCACGCCACCTCGGCGCCGCTGCCCTCGGCGGACGGCCCCGAGGACACCCGGCAGCGCGCGGCCCTGCACCGCTACGACCTCCGCGACGGATCGGTGGACAGCCACTACTTCGCGACCGGACGCTTCCCGGGCGAGGCGGCGTTCGTCCCCGCCGACGACCGGCCCGGCGGCCCCGGCTGGCTGATGACGTACGTTTACGACTCGGCCACCGACCGCAGCGACCTGGTGATCCTGGACGCCGACGACCTCTCCCGCCCGCCGGTCGCCACCGTCCATCTGCCCAGGCGCGTCCCCGCCGGATTCCACGGCAACTGGCTGGCCGACGCCTGACCGCGACCGGCACGTCGGCGCATTCCCGCCGACAGTGGTGGAATCAGTACCAGGACCAGTAGTCCTGTGAACCGGAGGGACCTGGTTACCTTGCGTCCCTCGGCGCAGAGTTGTCCCATGAACACCACGATCAGGCAGCCGGAATTCAGGAGCCGCGTGACCCCACTGCGGTCACTTCTGGGAAGCACCTACGTCCCGCGCCGGGGCGGCGCACGTCCGGTTCACCGGAATACGTTGTCGGAGTCGTCCCAGGTCGACGGCTCGCCCTGCGTGTACTCCCGTGGAACGCGCGAGGACGTCTGATACATCGCGTCGATCTCGGCGGCGAAACGCCGTGTGATCGCATCCCGGCGCAGTTTCATCGAGGGTGTCAGCAACCCGTTGGTCATGTCGAAGGATTCCGGGAGAACGCGGAACACCCGGATCGATTCCGAACGGGACACCGTGGTGTTGGCGGCGGCGACGGCACGTCTCACCTCCTCGCGCAGTTCGTTCTCCTCGCGGGCGTCCCGGACCGGGGTCTCACCCTTGGCCCGGGCCGCCCGCCAGTGCGTGACGAATTCGGGATCCAGCGTGATCAGAGCCCCCACGCAAGGCCGGTTGTCACCCACGACCACCGCCTGATGGATCAGCGGATGCACGCGCAGACGCTCCTCGAGGGCGGCAGGAGCAACGCTCTTGCCGCCGCTCGTGATGATGATGTCCTTCTTGCGCCCGGTGATGGTCAGATAGCCCTCGCTGTCGAGACGGCCGATGTCGCCGGTGGCCAGCCAGCCGTTCTGGAACGTGGACTCGGTGGCCTGGGCGTCGTTGATGTAACCCTGGAACACCGAGGGCCCCCACACCAGAATCTCGCCGTCCTCGGCCACGTGGATGTCCGTGCCCGGCAGCGGACGCCCCACGGTTCCGAACTTCTCCCGTCCCACCGGCTGCGCGGTGATGCCGCCGCTGGTCTCGGTGAGTCCGTATCCGTCGTGGATGAAGATGCCGATTCCGGCGTAGAAGAGGGCCAGTTCACGGTTCAGGGGCGAGCCGGCGGAGACCCCGCCGCACACCCTTCCGCCCAGCGCGGTCCGCAGCTTTCTGTACACCGCCTTGTCGTAGAGGGAGTGTTGCAGTTTCAGGTCGAAACCGGGGCCTGGGCCTGTGCCCAGCCGTTGGCGTTCCTCGGCCTTGGCGAAGTCCTGCGCGGTGCGGACGGCCCGCTCGAACAGCGCTCCGCGGCCCGCCCGTTGGGCCGAGTGCATGAAGTTCTTGTAGATCTTCTCGAAGATGAAGGGGACCGCGTACAGGTAGGTGGGCCGGAAGGAAAGGATCGCCGCGGAGAGGGCTTCCTCGTGCAGATCGGGTTCATGGCCCATCAGGAGGCCACCGCGCATGCAGAGCCCCTGGATCATGAGGCCGTACACGTGGGAGAGCGGGAGGAAGGCGAGGACGGCGGTCTGCTGTCCGGGAGGAGCCGTCGTGTGTTTCCAGCCCGCGAGCAGTGTGTCGGCGGTGCTCGCCAGGCTGCGATGCGTCAGGGCGCAGCCCCTGGGGCGTCCCGTCGTGCCGGAGGTGTAGGCGACGACCGCCGTGGAGTCGGGCAGCACGATCCGGCGCAGCGAGTCGACCGTCGTCGCCGGTATCCCGCGGCCCCGCTCGACCAGCTGTGACAGTGCCCCCGTGTCCAACTGCCAGACGTGGCGCAGGAACGGGAGCGCGGCACACGCCGAGCCGACGGTCATCACACCCTGTTCGTCCTCGACCACCACGCCGACGCAGTGGGCGTCCTTGAGGATCCACTCGACCTGCTCGTGCGAGGAAGTCGGGTAGATCGGCACCACTTCGGCGCCCACCGACCACAGCGCATAACCGAGCACGGTCCACTCGTAACGCGTGCGCGCCATGATGGCCACGCGGTCGCCCGGGCGGATTCCGGAGGTGACGAGTCCCCTTGCCAGATCGACCACTTCGTCCCACAGCTCGGCGGCCGTCACCGGTGTCCACGTCGAGGACGAGGCATCAGGACGGCGCGCGATCTGCGCGAGCCCCGGGTTGTGGCGAGCCGTTTCGAAGAGGCTGTCGGCGAGTCCTCCCTGCATCACGGCCGCAGCCGGTGGAGGAAGTTCGGACTGGTGCATTCGCCGCTCCGGGATTCTCCTCGACACGGCCTCACCGAGAGGCGCTGGGGCCGAGGATTCCCGAATCTAGCCCACCCGGACGACCATCGTGCCGGGATTCACAGAGCAGTCCGTCCGCCGCCGGGTTTCCGTGTGGTGGGCGGGGGTTCTCGCAGGCAGTCCGGCCGGGGCGGAGCCGCCGCGAACCGCCTTCGCGGCGGCGTCGAAGCCGCCGGGGCAGAGCGGTTCCACGGGGTGAACCGCCGCTCAGGACCCCCCGGTTGTCTCGTGCAGAATCCGTGCCAGTTCGCGCGGCCGGGAGAACATCGGCCAGTGGCCGGTGTCCAGCTCGACCAGCCGCCAGTGCTCGCTCTTCAGCAGTCCGGCCACGACGTCGTTCGGCTCCGGGCCGTCGAGCAGGCACTTGATGTACGTCGCCGGAAGCTCGCCGAGTGGGCGCGTCAGCACTGCCGGGTCGGTCAGCGTGGCTCCCGGGTGCGGGGTGGAGCCGCCCACGAACCGTGCGATCTGCTCGTCGGTGAGCCCCTGGCCCTCGCAGTCCGCCGCGGTGAGCGGCGCCCAGAAGCCGCCGTTCCCGGCGAGTGCCGCCTCGAACGCGGCCTGGCCCTGCCACCAGCCGGAGGCGAACGACCCGCCGTTCAGCGGGACTTCGGAGTCCACGAAGACCACGTGGGACAGCCGGTCTCCGATCCGCTCGGCGGCCTGCCCCACCGGGATGCCGGCGTAGCTGTGCCCGACCAGGACGACGTCTCGCAGACCGAGGCGTTCGACCTCGTTCACGATGTCTTCCACGTGCGTCTGCCGGCCGACCCGGACGTTCTGTCTGTCGGCGAGCCCGGAAAGCGTCACCGCGTGAGTGCCGTGCCCCGCCGCACGCAGCTCCGGCACCACCTCGTCCCACGCCCACGATCCCAGCCACGCGCCCGCCACGAGTACGAATTCAGTCATGCTCGGCAACGTAGCCGAGGGGTCTGACAATCCGTCCCGGAGACGGTGTGGGGCCTCAGCGGGAGCCGGAGTTACTCGCACGCTCGGTGAACCGTCACTCGTTCACCCTTTCGGGAGAGGGCTTCGGGCTGTCAGACTCCGGAGGGTGCCTGACTTCGACATGCTTGTCATCGGTTCCGGTCCGGGCGGCCAGAAGGCTGCCATCGCCGCCGCCAAACTCGGCCGCAGGGCCGCCGTCATCGACCGTCCGGACATGGTCGGCGGGGTTTCCATCCATACCGGAACCATCCCCTCCAAGACGCTGCGCGAGGCGGTCCTGTACCTCACGGGACTGACCCAGCGCGATTTGTACGGCCAGAGCTACCGCCTCAAGGAGGACATCACCGTCGCCGACCTGACCGCGCGCACCCAGCACGTGGTCAGCCGCGAGGTCGATGTCATCCGCAGCCAGCTGTCCCGCAACCACGTGTCCCTCTTCGCGGGCACCGGCCGCTTCCTGGACGACCACACCATCGGCCTGCGCGAAGTGAACGGCCATGAACGGGAGTTGACCGCCGAGCACATCGTGATCGCCACGGGTACGCGTCCGGCCCGGCCGGCGACCGTCGAGTTCGACGAGCAGACCATCCTGGACTCCGACAACGTCCTGAACCTGGAACGGGTCCCGCGTTCCATGGTCATCGTCGGGGCCGGTGTGATCGGCATGGAGTACGCCTCCATGTTCGCCGCCCTCGGCAGCAAGATCACGGTGGTGGAACAGCGGCCCGGGATGCTCGACTTCTGCGACGTCGAGGTGATCGAGTCGCTGAAGTACCACCTGCGGGACCTGGCCGTCACGTTCCGGTTCGGGGAGACCGTCGCCGCGGTCGAGCGTCACCCCCGGGGCACCCTCACGATCCTGGAGAGCGGCAAGAAGATCCCCGCGGACGCGGTGATGTACTCGGCGGGCCGGCAGGGCCTCACCGACGAACTCGACCTGGACAAGGCGGGCTTGTCGGCCGACCGGCGCGGCCGGATCACGGTCGACGAGCACTACCGCACCGAGGTGCCGCACATCTACGCCGTGGGCGATGTCATCGGCTTCCCCGCGCTGGCCGCGACCTCGATGGAGCAGGGCCGTACGGCGGCCTACCACGCCTGTGGCGAGCCGGTGAACCGGATGCATGACCTTCAGCCGATCGGCATCTACACCATTCCGGAGATCAGCTTCATCGGCAAGACCGAGGACCAACTCACCGAGGACTGCGTGCCGTTCGAGGTCGGCATCTCCCGCTACCGCGAACTGGCCCGGGGCCAGATCATCGGCGACTCGCACGGCATGCTCAAACTGCTGGTCTCCCCGGACGACCGCAAACTGCTGGGCGTGCACTGCTTCGGCACCGGCGCCACCGAGCTCATCCACATCGGGCAGTCCGTCATGGGCTGCGGCGGCACGGTCGACTACCTGGTCGACGCGGTGTTCAACTACCCGACGCTGGCGGAGTCGTACAAGGTCGCCGCCCTGGACGCGACCAACAAGATCCGGCAGATCGACCGGCTCAGGGACTGAACCGGTAGCACCGTGAAGGGGTCGGCGGGAGGAGAGCGCGGCTAGTGGCTAGGCTCGTGGGCATGCCTACAGCCATGGTCACAGGAGCGACAGCGGGAATCGGCGCGGCCTTCGCCCGGCGGCTGGCCGCGGACGGCTTCGGTCTTGTCCTGCTCGCCCGTGACACCGAACGGCTCCAGCGGGCGGCGGAGGAGTACCGCGCCGCCCACGGGGTCGTCGTGGAGATCCTCTCCGCCGACCTCGCCACCGAGGACGGACTCGCCGTGGCGGAGCAACGGGCCGGTCAGGGCGTCGACCTGCTCGTCAACAACGCCGGCTTCGGGCAGCGCGGCGCCTTCCTCGGCACCGATCTGTCCGAGGAACTCGCGATGCTGCGGGTGCACTGCGAAGCCGTACTGCGCCTGACGCGTGCCGCACTGCCCGGCATGGTGGAGCAGGGGCGCGGGGGTGTGGTGAACGTGGCGTCCGTGGCGGCGTTCTTCCCCCGCGGCACCTACAGCGCCTCCAAGGCGTGGGTCGTCACCTTCAGCGAGAGCCTCCGCCAGGAGGTGAGTGGCAGCGGGGCCCATGTGATGGCCCTTTGCCCGGGCTGGGTGCGTACCGAGTTCCACGAGCGGTCGCGGATGGACACCTCGGGCATCCCCGACTCCCTGTGGCTGGACGCGGACGACCTGGTTGCCGCCGCGATCCGCGACTTCCGCCGCGGCGTTCCGGTGAGCATCCCCGACGCGCGCTACAAGGCCCTCGCCGGGCTCGGCCGCCTGCTGCCCCGCCGACTCAACGCCCGGCTGTCCGCCGGGGCGGGCAGCCGCCACTCCTAGACAGCCGCCACTCCTAGGCAGCCGGCTCGGCGGTCCAGGTGATGCGTGGGGGCTCGACCCGCGCGCACACGGGTGCGCCTTGCGCATCCGTCAGGCCGAGGCGTCCGACCAGCCGGCCATCACGTGCGGCGGTGGCGAGCACTTCGGCGGGGATGGCGTCGATCATCAGCTTGGCGCGGCGGAACATCGAGAAGACGCCGGACTCGTCGACCGTGCCCCAGGACAGGTAGATGAACCGGCGCCCCAGACGGTCCTGCACGTAGGGGCCCTTCACCTCGGTGCCGGTCGGCGAGTCGGCCGTTGTGCACTCCAGCGTCCAGGTCGCCGAAGCGGCGTCGCCGGGCTGCGGGTCGAGGAGTTCGGCCGGTCTGTCGCGGCGCTGCACGGCGACGTGGACATTGCCGTAGGTCACCGCCTTGCCGTCGGCGGAGGCCCCGGGGGAGCAGTTCAGGCCGGGCAGATCGACAGCCTCGATACGGATGCGCATGGCCCCATCATTCCTCCCCACGCCCGCAACGCGGTGCACGGGATCAGGTACTCGCCGACATGGCCCTTTTCTGCTTCTTCGCGAAGAAAGCGATCGCCTTTATCGGCGGCGGAATTCTTTCACACACTGGAAACGCTTCAAGAGGTTTACTGAAAGCGACCGTTGATCTCAACTGCCCATGGTCAGAGGCCTGTTGAGGGAAAGCCCTTGTCATGTCCATACTGTTTGGCTGGGAGCTCAATTGGAGTTTTCTTTCGCTTTGACGTTGTCAGGGGAACCGAATTGAATAGACAGTCGAGCAGCGGACCGCGCCGTTTATGGGTCATTTCGGTGGCCGCGGCTTCGGTCACGGCACTCGTCGCCGGACTTGCCGTGACCCCGGCCGCCGCGGCGGGGAGTGGTGCTTCGTCCACACCGGCCGCGACGGACGCGAGCACCGCGCGGAACTGGATCACCCTTGTCACCGGTGACCGCATCGCGGTCGACGACGAGGGCGAGCCTGTCTCCGTGGAGCGCCCGGCAGGCCGCGAGGACATCCCCATCCAGATCCAGCAGGTCGAGGGCCACACCTACGCCGTGCCCGTCGACGCCGAGCGCCTGGTTCAGGAAGGCCGCGTCGACCGGCGGCTCTTCGACCTCACCACGCTCAGCGAGCCCGCGTATCTGGCCCAGCAGCGCGACGGCCTCCAGCTCATCGTCACCTACCAGGGCGCCCGCCCCGCAGCACGGCAGGACGTACGCACCGCGGGCGACAACGAACTGCGGCGTTCCTTCGGCTCACTGGACGCCGACGCGGTGACCACCCTGCGCGCGGACGCCACGGCCACCTGGGACGCGCTCACCAGTGATCCCGCCGGCGCCGCCCCGTACCGTACGGCCGCCTCCGGCGTCGACACCGTCTGGCTGGACGACATTCGCAAGGCCGACCTGGACACGAGCGTGCCGCAGATCGGCGCCCCCACGGCCTGGGCAGCAGGCTACGACGGCACCGACACGACCATCGCCGTCCTGGACACCGGAGTGGACCAGAGCCACCCCGACCTGGCCGGTCAGGAGATCGCCGAGAAGAACTTCACCACCTCCGCGGACGCCAAGGACCGCTTCGGCCACGGCACCCACGTCGCGTCCATCGCCGCCGGTACGGGAGCCAAGTCCGCGGGCAAGTACACAGGCGTCGCACCGGGCGCGAAGATCCTCGACGGCAAGGTCCTCAACGACAGCGGCTCGGGCACCACCTCCGCGATCATCGCCGGTATGGAGTGGGCCGTCGCGCAGGGTGCCAACGTTGTCAACCTGAGCCTGGGCGGCCTCGACACCCCGGGCATCGACCCGCTGGAGGAGGCGGTCAACCGGCTCTCGGCCGAGACCGACACCCTGTTCGTCATCGCCGCCGGAAACTCCGGTATCGGTGCCGGCGCGGGCACGATCAACTCGCCCGGCAGCGCCGACGCCGCCCTGACCGTCGGTGCCGTCGACAAGAGCGACAAGCTCGCCGGCCTGTCCAGCCGTGGCCCACGGACCGGCGACGGCGCGATCAAGCCCGACGTGACCGCGCCCGGCGTGAACATCGGTGCCGCCGCGGCAGCCGACAGCTACATCGCGCGGATCGGTACGCCCGTCGCGGACGGCTATGTGGCCATCTCCGGTACGTCCATGGCCACGCCGCATGTCGCAGGCGCCGCCGCCATCCTGGCCCAGGAACACCCGGACTGGACCGGAGAGCGGATCAAGTCCACGCTCACCGGCTCCACGGTCTCCGGCGGCTACACGCCGTACCAGCAGGGCTCCGGCCGCATCGACCTCGCCCGGGCCGTCGACCAGACCGTCAGCGCCGAGCCGAACTCGCTCTCCTTCGGCAGGCAGGCGTGGCCGCACACCGACGACGAACTCCTCACCGAGCGCCTCACCTACCGGAACGACGGCACCGAACCGGTCACCCTCGACCTGGCCCTGACGGCCACCGGACCCGACGGAAAGCCCGCGCCGGCAGGCGTGTTCACCGTGGAACACCCGCAACTGACCGTCCCCGCAGGCGGCGAGGCGTCCACCACCGTCAGCGCCGACACCCGCGCGGGCACGCTCGACGGCATCTACAGCGCGTACGTCACGGCGAGCGGCGGCGGCCAGACCATACGTACGGCGGCAGTCGTGGAGCGCGAGATCGAGTCGTACGACCTGACCTTCGAGCACATCGCCCGGAACGGCGCGCCCGCCACCAGCTACAAGAGCCACTTCGTGGGCGTCGGCGGACTCGGCAAGGGCCGTTGGGGCGATCTGGGCAACGTGACCGGCACCGACACCATCCGGCTGCCCAAGGGGCGCTACTTCGTCAGCACCTCCTTCTACGTCTTCACCGGCTCCACCTGGACAGGCGTGGACGTCATCAACCAGTCCAACCTGCAGCTCGACCACGACACGAAGGCGACCATCGACGAACGCACCGCAAAGCCCGTCGACATCACCCCGCCAGATCCGCAGGCGACACCGCTCTCCGGCTATGTCGGCGCGGAGATCACCACGTCCGAGTACTGGACCAGTGCCTCCTGGCTGCTCAGCAGCTTCAAGACCTTCACGTTCGGCACCGCGCACCTCGGGCCCGACGCCGCCCCCGGCGAGCTCCAGCAGCGCATCCAGGCGACCTTCCTGCACGACGCGACCGCGTCCGAGTACCACCTGGCGTACCAGGCGGCGGGTACCCGATACACCGACGGCTTCGTCCGCAGCCCCCGGTCCGAGGAACTGGCGAAGATCTCCACCCGGCTCGGCTCGGCCGTCCCGAACAAGCGCGGCTATCTGCTGATCCAGGCCGACACCGGCAAGGGGCCGACCGGGGCCGAGTACATCGTCAGCCGCAACCTGCCGTACGAGCCCACGGTCTACGTCAACACCGACAACGCCACCAGATGGCAGTTGGACTTCCGGCGGTACGACATCGCGACCAACCTTTTCGAAGCCCAGTACCTGGCTCCGTACACGGCGTACGAGCCGGGCAAGAGTTATCAACGAGCCTTCGGCATCGGTGTGTTCGGGCCGAACCTCGGCACCGGGCAGGGGCTCTCACGCACCGGTGACACGATCACCGGCACGGTTCCGCTGTTCGCCGACAGCGACGGCAACTCCATCCCGCTGACGTACACCTCGGCGCGGACCTCGCTCGCCAGGAACGGCACCGAGGTCGGCACGAGCGACGATCCGCTCACCGGCACCGCCTCCTTCACGGTCCCGGCCCGGCCCGCCGCATACCGGCTGACCACTACGGCCACCAGGGCCGCAGGCACCCCCGTCTCCAGCAAGGTCACCGCCAGCTGGACGTTCCGCTCGCAGAACGTTGCCGAGAAGACGGCGCTGCCGGTGTCGGTGGTCCGCTTCGCCCCGGGGCTGGCGGCGGACAGTACGGCCACCGCGGGCTCGACTCTGAAGATCCCGGTGACCGTGCAGGGCGCGGCCGCCGGGAAGCGTCTCGCCGCGCTGCGCGTGTACGTCTCGTACGACGAGGGCCTGCACTGGACTCTGCGGCCCGTCGTCGCCGGCAAGGTCACGGTCAAGACCCCGGAGGCGGGCGGCAGCGTGTCGCTGCGTGCCAAAGCGGTCGACAACCGGGGCAACGCGGTCGATCAGACGATCGTCCGCGCGTACACCGCCCGGTAGCCCACTGCCAGCCGCTCCCGCGCAGTGCTGCGGCCTGCGCGGGAGCGGCCTTGAGCAGCTGGGTTCGATGAGCCGACAGTCGAGTCGGCCTCTCCTCCTGCGTGACCGTTTCCCAAGGCGGGACGGATGCCCCGTGTGCGGCGATCTCGTGAACTGTCAGGGCACATCGGGCCGTACGAGCGCTCTCGCGATGGGCTCTCCGGTGCGCCGCGCGTAATTCATCCGCTCGCGGACCTCGCGCAGCGTGCGGGGCCGGAATCCGGGGCCACCGCAGCAGCTTTTGTGGAAGCGCACGCCCGCGTTGAGGAGAACGGTGAGCGTCCGCCATGCCGCGACGTCCCGCCGCCGGGGCGCGGCGAAGGCCGAGCCGACATGAATCAACGGCTCCGCGCAGCGCGGACAGACCCGCTGCCGCTCCGCGCCGAAAGGCTGCTTGTAGGAGGCCCGGCAAGGCAGGCAGACGTACGAGGTCTTCGCATGGGCCATGTGGGGAGCGTACGCATGCCCCCAGGACGAATTCGACAGAATTTCGTGACCGGACCTATGGCTCCGATCCGGCAGGGATCAGCTCCGGCATGACGGCCTGTGGCAGAGACGGATTGGCCGCCGCGGCTTCCGCCACTTGCCAGTTGTCGTCCGAGAGCAGTTCGACCATGACGTGCGGAGGCAGGGCGGGGTGGCCGGCGGCTATGGGCCGGGCTTGGTCGTCCGTCAGGCAGGCGAGGAGGGACGGGGCCGTGGCGTTGGGGTGCCGGGCGATCTCGCGGAAGGCCTTCTGAACCGGCGGTTCGTGCCGGGCCAGGTACTCAAGCAGTGCCGGTGACGCGGCGGGGTTGGTTGCCACCTTGGCGAGGACGCGGACTCCGTGCCGGTCGACCATGGCCCGCAGTTGGGCTTCGGAGAGGCCCGGATGCGGTGCGACGGACTTGACCACCTTCGCGTCGGGGTCGAGGGCCAGCTGATCGCGGATCCCGGCCGGCAGGTCGCGTCGTTGCGCGACGAGCATCCGCAGGGCCGGATTCGTCGACCTGGCCATGTCCTCGACCTCGGCCGGAGACGCGGCGGCGATCCGGGGCAGCAGGGTTGGACCGGTCTTGGTCACGGCGGCCAACCGGCCGAGCACGTCGAGCGGCACACTCGGGTTGTGCGCGAGACTGCGCCGTACGCCTTGGTCGAGGTCGGTGGCCAGCGCGCGGATCTGAGCATCGCCGATCGTAGGGTTCTCGGCGAGGTCGGCTCGTACACCCGGAGCGGGGTCGCGGGCGAGCCGTTCCCAGAGATCCGGTGGCAGGTCGGGTCGGGCGGCAAGTTGCCAGCGCAGCACCATCGAGGGATGGTCGGCCAAGCCGACGACGGCTTCGACGGGCGTGGCCGGGTTCCGCAGCGCCAACGCCCGCATGTCGTGCACGGTGGACTCGTGGGAGCCGTCGCAGGAGGCACCCGGCAGCAGGTCGCAGTCGGGCTGCGGGCAGCGCGGATCGTGCACGAACGGCGTCCGTTCACGGTCGCAGACCAGGCACCACTGAGCCGGAGGCAGCCCCTCGCCGGTGACCAGCATCGCCAGTACGGCCGGTGGCGTCGCCTCGTTCGCGGCCACCGCACGGCGGACCTCGGCATGCGGATGGCGCGCAAGCCCGGTCGCCATCTCCGGCGTGGTCCACAGCGCGAGTTCGGCGACGACTCGTACGTCCGGGTCGGCGGCGAGTGTGTCCACCACATCGGGCGGAAGGCCGGGGCACGCGGCCAGCTTCTCCCGGTGCTCGACGACGGGATCGGCGGCGAAGAGGCGTGCCCACTCCGGCCTTCCGGCCTGCTCGTCGAGCAGAGCGAGCGCGGCTCGAGGCTGTGTCACCGGGTCGATGTCGGAGGCGGTCAGCCGCCCCTCGTAAACGAGTTGCACAGCGGTCGCGTCGGTCTGCGAGGCAAGCGCAACCACCTGCGCGTGGCTGAGATCCGGGCGAAGAGCGAGCTTCGAGTCGACGGCGTCGTCCGCGAGCGCGATCAACTGGTCGATCAGCAGGGAGGGAAGGGAGGCATTGGCGGCGAGCCCGCACAGGACAGGGTGCACAGAGGCATCCTGCCCGGGACCTGGTCGAACCGCCCCTGGATTATGGGGCGGGCAGGCGAACGCCGAGTTGAGGGCTTGTCGGGGATCACCCACATCACCAGCGCCTTCCTCCTCGCCGGGTTCCCCCCCAGCGGTCGGAACACTCTGGGAGATCGACAGCACCCACGCCGACCACGTCACCCGGGACTTCTACCGCCGCACCTCGGGCGACACCGCCGACACCTCCGCCCACGCCCTCCACCACCGTCCGAGAGCTACGGCGCCGGATATCGGCCCGCCCTTATGTCTGGGCGGCGTACGTCCAGGCGGGGAGCTGAAGGTCCCCCCGCCGGGGACTCATGGCCGCGTCGAGGATGATCCTCTCCGGTGTCATCGAACGAGGGAGGACTCGCTGTGCGCGGTTACTGGGACTCTCTGCCCACGGCCCGGCGGCTCGTCGCCGCTGTGGAGTCGACGAGGGAAGTCTTCTCGGGCGTATGGGCGGAACGGAACTGGCGCAACGTCCCGGGCCCGTTCTACGGCGCGGCCACCGACTCCATGATGCTGGGCAGGGTGGATGCGCCGCACCACATCGCCTACGACGACGACCTCGGCGACGGCTTCGGAACGGAGTTCGTCTACCGCCAGCCCGGGAGCGACGCGGAGACCGAGGCCATGGTCGGGGCCGCTCAACTGGAGCTGTACAGCGGATACGGCTGGGACGGCGACGACCACTGGACCCCTGCCACCGTCCGCGCCTGGTGGCGCGACCGGGGACGGGTCCGCGACTGGGCCCTGGCCATCGCGGCCGACTGGGGCGCCGACACCCACCTCGACTGGGGCATCAACGGCTCCGCCCAGTACCGCCCCCACTACCACGACGCCGCCCAGGGCCACTTGGACTTCGTCGCCTACATCGACGACGGGCTGGAGACGTACCTCCGCGGCTATGTCTTCTGGTTGGACAAACGCCGCGCACCGCGCCGGTGGGAGGCTCTCCCGGTCCTCTAGCCGCGGAGGCTTGCTTCCACATCCGACGCGTGGGTTCCACCCTCGTCGGTCAGGGCTTCCGGGCGACGGCGCCGAACTGCGGGAGCGCGGCGGGGGATTCGGTCTCGGCGTGCCATTGCGAGCAGGAGACGATTCCCGGGGTGATCAGGTCCAGGCCGTCGAAGAAGGCGGTGATCTCCGCTCGGCTGCGGGCGGTGATCGGCGGGGTGGCGTTCTTGTTCCAGAAGGCCATGGCCTCGACGTTGCCCTCGCCGCCCAGGTCGGCGTGCGTGGTGGGGTGGGTCAGCGCGAGGTAGCTGCCGGAGGGCACCGCGGCCATGACACGGCGCACGATGTCCTGGGCCTGGCCGGTGTCGAGGACGAAGTTCAGGATGCCGAGCATCATGACCGCGACGGGCCGGTCGAGGTCGAGGGCCGCCGCGGCGCCCTGGACGATGGTGTCCGGTTGGTGGACGTCGGCGTCGATGTAGTCGGTGGTGCCCTCCAGGGTGCCGGTGAGCAGGGAACGGGCGTGGACGAGCACGATGGGGTCGTTGTCGACGTACACGATCCGCGACTCGGGCGCGATGCGCTGGGCGATCTGGTGGGTGTTGTCCATCGTCGGCAGTCCGGTGCCGATGTCGAGGAACTGCCGTACCCCGCAGTCGGCGGCCAGGTACGTGACCGCACGCCCCAGGAACTCGCGGTCGGCGCGGGCCACGTCCCGGATGACCGGGAACATGGCGGCGACCTGGTCGCCCACCCGCTGGTCGACCTCGTAATTGTCCTTGCCGCCGATCCAGTAGTTCCAGACCCGGGCATTGTGTGCCACCGAGGTGTTCAGCCTTGCCGATCCGTCCGGGCGCTGGCTCTCACTCACGCTTTCCCCTCTCCGTACACCCGCGAAGTGCTCTTGGCGAACCTGCGGCGGCAGCGGGCCGTCGCCGCCGCTGTGCTGCCAGTTGATCACGCCGAGGAGCGTCGGCGGCAGAGGCCCGAAGACATCCGGCTCATCCGCTGCGTAGTCTTCGAGGCATGCGGATCTCCGTTTCCTCGGACATGGACGAACCCGTGGCCCGCTCCCTCGTCACGGAGTTGCGCAGCCGCGGACACGAAGTGCTGACGCACGGAGCGCTCAAGCCCGGCGACAACACCCAGTGGGCGTTCTGCTCGGAGGCGGCGGCCCGAGAGGTCGCCGCCGGGACCTCGGACCAGGCGGTCGTCTGCTGCTGGACCGGCACGGGCGCGTCGATCGCCGCGAACAAGGTGGCGGGGGTACGAGCGGCCCTGTGCACGGACGCGTACACGGCGGACGGCGCACGCCGCTGGAACGACGCCAATGTGCTGGCGCTGAGCCTGCGGTTGACCTCCGAGCCGCTGCTCAGGGAGATCCTCGACGCCTGGTTCGCCGCCCAGGCCGGCGACGACGCCGACGACCAGAAGAACGTGGCACACGTCGGACGCCTGGACCTCGGCAGGACCGGCCCGTAGCGGAGCCCAGCCACCGCTACGGGGACCTCCGGCGCCCTCAGCCGATCGGTTCGGGCATCGGAATCACGTCGTAGGCCAGGCGGATCGTGTCTCCGGTCGCCGGGTCGCCCAGCTCCACGCGCCAGGTCTCGGCGAACTGGTCCACGTCCTCGGCCATCGGGATGGTCCCGGAGATGAGGACGGTGCCGGGGACCAAGTCGCCCCGGGAGCGCAGGACTTCGGCCCAGTAGCCCGGAGTGAGCAACTCGGCGAGCGTGCCGCTCTGGATCTCGGACTCCTTGCCGTCGTGGGTGACCCAGGCCCGCAGGGTGAGCTCGTCGAGGCGCGCCTCGACGTCGGCCAGCCGCCAGGCGCGGCGGGCGAGGACGTCCGGGCCCGCGTTCTTGCTCCAGGCGACCCCGTGCACCTCGAGATCCCGGTCGGTGTGGTCGCAGGCGGCGGTGAGCAGCAGTTCTCCGTCCGCGGCGACGATCAGGGCCCACTCGGCCTCGCCGGAGGTGCGGGCGTGCTGGGCGGCGACCGTGTCGGTCTGCTGGGCGAGATAGGGGGAGACGGGATAGAGCGCCGGGGTCACCGACGGCGCGGGCACGCCGAGTTCGGCCAGCTCGGCGACGTGCGCGGCGACATCCTGCTGGCTGCGCCCGGCGTATCCGGCGTTGAGTACCTGCCGTACATCGACGTCACGGACAGAACCGTCGGGCAGTTCGAAGGTCAGCACGGCCACGGGAACTCCTGGAGGGATCGGTTTCGAAGCGGTTAACTTCCGGCGCAGGGGTTGCGCATACGACCTGTATACAAGAAGTATGCCGAAAGGTCGACGTCCCCCGACGCAAGGAACAGGCAGCATGCAGCACACCCAGCAGGCCACGGAGGCGCCGCCGCCGGGCCGCTCCGGCATCCGCCGCGCCTTCTTCGCCAGCCTCACCGGCACCGCCCTGGAGTGGTACGACTTCGCGGTCTACTCGGCCGCCGCCGCCCTGGTCTTCGGCGACCTCTTCTTCCCCTCCGAGGACCCCCTCACCGGCACGCTCCTGGCGTTCTCCACCTACGCGGTGGGCTATCTCTCCCGTCCGCTCGGCGGCTTCGTCTTCGGCAGGCTCGGCGATGTCATCGGCCGCAAGAAGGTCCTCATCGCCACGCTGATCCTCATCGGCGTGGCCACCTTCCTCATCGGCCTGCTGCCCTCGTACGGCACTGTCGGTGTCGCCGCTCCCATCGCCCTGGTCGTGCTGCGCTTCGCCCAGGGCGTCGGCGTGGGCGGCGAGTGGGGCGGCGCAGTCCTGCTGTCCAGCGAGTTCGGCGACCCGCGCCGCCGCGGCTTCTACGCCTCCGCCGCACAGGTCGGCCCGCCCGCGGGCAACCTCCTCGCGAACGGCGTCCTGGCCGCCCTCGGCGCACTCTTGACGGAGGATCAGTTCCTGTCCTGGGGCTGGCGCGTGGCGTTCCTGCTGTCCGGCGTGCTGGTCGGCTTCGGCCTGTGGATCCGGGCCAAGCTGGAGGAGACACCGGTGTTCAAGGCGATGCAGGCCGAACAGAGTCGGCCCGAGGCGCCGATCCGCGAGGTGTTCACCACCCAGCCCCGCGCCCTGTGCGCGGCCATCCTGTGCCGCGTCGGACCCGACGTGCTCTACGCGATGTTCACCGTCTTCGTCCTCACCTACGCCACCGGCGAACTGGGCATGGCGCGCGGCTCCGCCCTGGCCGCCGTACTCATCGGCTCCTCGCTCCAGGTCTTCCTCATCCCGCTCGCCGGAGCCCTGTCCGACCGGGTCAACCGGCGTCTGCTGTACGGCTGTGCGGCCGTGGCGGCGGGCGTATGGCCGTTCGTGTTCTTCCTGATGGCCGACGGCGGCAGCTGGCCTCTTCTCGCGTTCGGCGTCGTCGTGGGCCTGGCCATCCACTCCGTCATGTACGGGCCGCAGGCGGCCTTCATCGCCGAGCAGTTCTCGCCACGGCTGCGCTACACGGGCTCCTCGCTCGCCTACACGCTCGCCGGCCTCATCGGCGGCGCGGTCGCACCGCTGCTGTTCACCGCTCTGCTGAGCTCGTACGACAGCTGGGTTCCGCTGGCGCTGTACATCGCCGTCGCCGCGGCCGTCACCATCGCCGGCCTGTCGCTGGGCCGGGACGCGGACGACGCCACGGACGAGGAGATGCCACGCGTCGCACACTCCTCCGAACCCGCCGCCGAGGTTTCCTGATCCCGCGCCGATCCCCGCCCGCATCCATCCCGACGCAGAAAGGCCGCCCGTGCGTATCGCCCTGAGCCAGTTCACCAGCGGACCCGAACCCGACAAGAACCTCGCACTCATCGAGGACGACACCCATCGCGCCGCGGCGGCCGGAGCGCGCGTCGTCGTGTTCCCCGAGGCGTCGATGGCCTGCTTCGATACCCCCTTGGCGCCGATCGCACAGCCCCTCGACGGCCCCTGGGCGGATGCGGTGCGCGCCATCGCAGCCGCGGCCGGCACCGTCGTGGTGGCGGGCATGTTCACCCCGGCTCCGCGCGGACGGGTGGCCAACACCCTGCTGGCCACCGGCCCGGGTGTCGAGGCGGCGTACGACAAGATCCATCTGTACGACGCCTTCGGCTACGCCGAGTCGGACACGGTCGCCGCGGGCTCGCGGATCGTCACGATCGACATCGACGGCGTACGCATGGGACTGGCCACCTGCTACGACGTCCGCTTCCCCGAACTGTTCCGGGCGCACGCCGACGCGGGTGCCGTAGCGACGCTCCTTGCCGCGTCCTGGGGAGCCGGGCCGGGCAAGCGTGAACAGTGGGAACTGCTGGTCCGTGCCCGCGCCCTCGACGCCACGCTCTGGGTCGCGGCCGTGGACCAGGCCGACCCGGCGGCCGGGGGAGTGGCAGCGCACTCCTCGGCGCCGACAGGCATCGGGCACAGCTTGGTGGTCGGCCCGGACGGGACCGTACGCGCGGGCTTGGATGCGGAGCCGGGCCTGCTGATCGCCGACCTCGATGTCGACGAGGTCGCGGCGGTCCGCAAGAAGACGTCGGTGCTGGCCAACCGTCGCCTGGGGCGGGACTCATGAACAAACCGGAGCTCGAGTTCCACCTGCCCGCGGGGCCCTGGACAGCGCCGGCCCGGGCCGCCGAGGGGATCGAAGAGCGCGTCCTCGCCGAGGACCCGACCGGCGCACACCGCACCACGCTCGTCCGGTGGGCGCCGGGCACCGACACGTCCGCCGACGGCGTGACCCGGCACGACTTCTGGGAAGAGGTCTGGATCCTCCAGGGCGATCTGCACGACCTCACCCTTGACGAGACGTTCCCGCAGGGCTCGTACGCCTGCCGCCCACCTGGAATGCCCCATGGCCCCTGGACGACGGCCGAAGGCGTCACCATGCTCGTCTTCACCTACCCGCAGGGGTGACTCGGTCGCCTCTGCCTAACCGGCGAGCAGCACCTTCAGTGTCGATTGCAGATGACTGTCGATCGCGGCGCACGCGGCCGTCGCGTCACCGGCCGCGAGCGCGGTGAGGATGTCCTGGTGTTCGTGGAGCACCGCCTCCTGGCGGCCGTGCTGGTTGTAGAGCGCCACCACCCCTGCCCTGACCTGACGGCTGCGCAGCCCGTCGTAGTGCCGTTCGAGCAGCCTGTTGCCCACGGCGGACACGAGGGTGGAGTGGAAGAGGTGATCAACGGCGATGAACTCCTTGGCCTGGTCGGGGCCGTTCAACTCCCGCTGCCGCTGCAGGAGTTCGCCCAGCTCCCGCAGTGGAGCCCGCTCCGCTCCGATGACCTGCTGGGCCGCGTACCGTTCGACGATCCCGCGCAGCTCCATCAGCTCGGAGATCTCCCGGCCCGTCAGCGGCGACACACGCGCGCCGCGCTTGGGCACCAGCTCGACGAGATCCTCGGCCGCGAGCAGCAGCAGTGCTTCTCGGATGGGCGTGCGCGACACCCCGATCCGGTCGGCGATGTCCTGCTCCGAGAGAAACTCTCCCTGCATCGCCGGATCCGTCAGCACCGTGTCCTTGAGGTACGCGTACGCCTTCTCCCGACCGGACGCCACCACTACCCCCAGAGATCGCATACACCTTGTATACGGAAGCTACCACGCGGTCCCCGGCAGCGCGGCGGCCTCGCTACACCCGATCCGAAGCCTCGCGCCGATCCCTCACCCGGCAGTCGTCAGCCAGCCGCGCAGGCGGGCCGCGTCCTGGGCCGGCGGGAGGCCGTAGGCGCGTCGGTACTCCCTGTTGAACTGGGTGGCGCTCGCGTATCCGACGGCTTCGGCGGCCTGGGCCGCGGTGGTGTCCCCGCCGACCAGTAGGCGCCGTGCCTCCTGCAGGCGGAGGTGCTTTTGGAAGCGCATCGGGCTCATGCCGGTCGCGGCCTTGAAATGGCGATGCAGGGTGGCCGTGCTCATGTGCGCCGCCGCCGCGATCTCCTCCACGGTGAGCGGTGCGCTGTAGTGCGTGCTGATCCATGCGGCGGCGTCCCGGATCCGGGACGCGCCGGAGTCGACCATCGCGAACTGGCGCAGGACCGGGCCGAGCGGACTGCTGAGGAGCCGGTAGAGGATCTCGCTCTCGGTGCGGGCCGCCAGGGGGCGGATGTCCTCCGGGGTGTCGAGCAGCCGCACCCACCGAGTGACCACGTCGACGAGTTCCGGCGTCATCGGCGCGGTGATCTGCCCGCCTGGGCCGGGAAGGGCGCGCGGGCTTGTTTCGTCCAGTTCCAGCAACAGGTCCGTCAGCACCCGGCTGTCGAGGTGCAGTACCGCTGAACGGTACGGCGCCCGCTCGAAGGTGGCGGTGACCGGTAGCACGACCGAGCTCAGGAACATCTCCCCACGGCCGGCCACCCAGCTCCGGTCGCCCGCGAGGGTGCGCTTGGCACCGTCGGCGACGAAGCAGATCATCGGCTCGTACAACAGGTCGGTGGCGGAGATGAGTTCGTCGAGTGCGACCACCGTCAGGCGGGGCACCGAGGTGGCGGACCACCAGCCGTCCGTGTGCCGGGCGATGGCGGCGGCAAGCTGGTCAAGCACGACGCACTCCCTTGGTGAGAGGATTGGGCAATCCTATGCGATCAGCGCCACATGACCCGCGGTGGCCGCCCGCCTAGCGTGGACGGCATGACTCAGGACGACACGAACAAGGGCCTGCCCCAGCGCGAACTCGGCACCCAGGGGCTCCGGGCCGGTGCAATCGGCCTCGGCACGATGGGCATGACCATGGCCTACGGCGCCGCCGACGAGCCGGGTGGCATCGCCACCATCCGCCGAGCCCACGAACTGGGCGTCACCCTCTTCGACACGGCAGAGCTGTACGGCATGGGTACCGGCAGCAACGAGCAGCTGCTGGGCCGCGCCGTGCGCACCTTCCGCGACGACATCGTCATCGCCACCAAGTTCGGCTTCGACCTGACCGACCCGAACAAGATCGGAACCGCGCTGAACAGCTGGCCCGAGCACATCCGCGAGGTCACCGAGAACAGCCTGCGCCACCTTGGCACCGACCACATCGACGTGCTCTACCAGCACCGTGTCGACCCGGACGTCCCCATCGAGGATGTGGCAGGCGCGGTCGGCGAGCTGATCGCCGCAGGCAAGGTGCGCTACTTCGGCCTCAGCGAGGCCGGCCCCGACGTCATCCGGCGCGCCCACGCCGTCCACCCGGTCTCCGTACTGCAGACCGAGTACTCGGTGTTCGAGCGTGCCGTGGAGGCGGACGTGCTGCCGGTGGTGCGCGAGCTGGGCATCGGCTTCGTGCCGTACTCGCCGCTGGGCCGCGGCTTCCTCACCGGAGCGGTGCGACCCGCCGCCGAGTACGCCGCCGACGACATGCGCAGCTGGGACGACCGCTGGCAGCCCGGGAACTACGAGAAAAACCTCGCCGCCGTGCGGCGGCTGACCGAGCTCGCGGACTCCAAAGGCATCGCCGTCACACAGCTGGCCCTGGCCTGGCTGCTCGCCCAGGGCGACGACATCGTGCCCATCCCCGGCACCCGCAGCCCCGACCGCGTCGCCCTGAACGCAGCGTCTGCGCAGGTCAGGCTCACCCCCGAGGACCTCGCCGACATCCAGCGGATCCTGCCGCAGGGCGCCGCCGGCTCCCGCTATCCCGAGGCCATGATGCCGGCCTGGTGACCGCGGTCGGCCGGCCCTAGGTCGTGTCCGCAATGTCAGGGGAGCCAGAGTCGTAGGCAGGCGATGGTGACCAGGGCTTGGTAGTGGCGGGCGCGTTTGTCGTAGCGGGTGGCGAGGGCTTTGTTGTGCTTGAGCTTGTTGAAGCAGCGTTCGACGAGGTTGCGGCGCCGGTAGGCCGCTTTGTCGAGCCGGCAGAGGCTCTCGCCGCGGCGGATGCGGCCGTTGATCTGGTCGATGCGTTCCGGGATCGCTGCCTTGATCCCGCGTCGGCGCAGGTAGGTGCGGATCTTCGTGGACGAGTAGCCCTTGTCGGCGGCGACCCGCTCGGGCCGGGTCCGGGGTCGCCCCGGCCCGCATCCCGGCACCCGGATCCGGGCCATCACTGCTTCGAACTGGGTGCAGTCGTTGACGTTCCCGCCGGTGAGGGTGAAGGCCAGCGGCCGGCCCCGGCCGTCGCAGGCCAGGTGGATCTTCGTGGTCAGTCCGCCGCGGGAACGGCCGATCGCCTCGCCCGGCCACGGCCCCCTTTTCGGGCCCCGGCGGCGTGCTGGTGGGCCCGCACGGTCGTGGAGTCCAGGCACACGATCGTCCAGTCGACCGCGCCGACGGCGTCGGAATGCTGCTGGACGTGAGCCAGCAGCCGGTCCCATGTGCCGTCGGCGGACCAGCGGCGGAAGCGTTCGTAGACCGTTTTCCACGGCCCGTACCGTTCGGGCAGGTCCCGCCAGGCCGCCCCGGTCGACAGCTTCCACAGGATGCCGTTGACCACCTGACGGCGGTCCCGCACCGGACGGCCCATCCGCGGCGGAGCGAGCAACGGCCCGATCACCGCCCACGACTCATCAGTCAACTCATGACGACGCACCACGAACAGACCAACGACCAACCCACTCTGCGGACACGACCTAGGTCGGCAGCACCGCCAGTACCGCCACGACAGCCCGATGGTCCGTACCCGGCAAGGTGCGCTCGCCCACGGAGACCGCCGCCAGGCCGGAGCCGTGCAGGACGTGGTCCAGCTGGACCATCGGCGGCAGGAGCGGAAGGCCGACCGGCCAGGTGCGGGCCCATCCCTGGCCGAGTTCGGCGTGGGTGTCGGTGAGCCCGGCCGCCAGCAGCCTGCGCATCGGTGTGTGGTCGAGAGTGGCGTTGAAGTCGCCCAGGAACACGGCGTCGGAGCCGCTGCGCCGGGCCAGTGAGGCGAGGGCGGTCATGTCCCGCGTCCAGCGCTCCGCGTCTCCGAGGGGGTAGTAGGTGTGCACGGCCACGAGCTTCACCGTGCGTCCACCGACGCTGATCTCGGCGGTGGTCTGGGGCCACGCGGTGCCGGAGTCCGTCGTACCGCCGTGGGACAGCGGGCGCCGCGAGTAGATCGAGGAGTCGTACTCCGGGTGGAGCTCCTGGTACGGCATCAGCGCGCCCAGACCCGCCTTGTCCAGCGCGGCCACCCCGGCGGGCGGCAGCTGCTCCAGGGCCAGCACGTCGATCCGCTCCGTGCGGACCAACTCCACCACGGCGCGCGGATCGGCACCGCCGACATCGGTGTTGAGGGTGGCGACACGCAACTCCGCTGATCCCGACGGAACATGCCGGCCCGCGGGCACGAACCGCGGTATCAGCGCCCCCACCTGGACGGCCACCAGAACCGCGACGACGGCCACCGTCCATCGCGAGCGCAGAGCGGGAACGGCGACCACGACGCCCAGCACCAGCACGCTGAGAACGGCTGAGTAGGGGAAGAGCACCATGGGCACCGCGAGAGGCGTTCCCGCGTCAAGTCCCGTCAGCCGTACGAGAAGCAGCGCGGCGGGTGCGGCCAGCGTGAGCCCGCAGCCCAGCAGCCCCCACCTGCGCACGCGCCGACTGCCTGTGCGCCGCCGGTCGGCGGCGCGCGGGGCGCCGGTCACCGTGCCTGTCATCCGTCTCCACCTTGGAGTCGTGCCGGCGAGACGGTGGTGATCACCGGTCTCCCGGGACGGGGACGACAGTACGGGTGCGTACGGTTCCGGCTGCCGACGGCCGCGGGTGCCGCAATGGGCCGCAGTGGATCGGCCGGAAAGGAGAAATGTCCGACTTCGTCTTGCAGTTTCGAAACTGGTCGTTTAGTTTTGTTATGTGGGGAGGTTGCCCAGGACCCGTAGGGGTCCGGTCTCCCCGGCGTACTGGAGGAGCGATGTACTCGACGCAACTCAGGACAAGCAAGCTGGGCGCCACCGGCATGGAGATCACCCGGGTCGGTGTCGGCGCGTGGGCGATCGGCGGAGGCGGCTGGGAGTTCGGGTGGGGGCCGCAGGAGGACGAGGAGTCGGTCGCGGCGATCCAGCGGGCGCTGGAGGTCGGGATCAACTGGATCGACACCGCTGCCGCGTACGGCTTCGGCCGGTCCGAGCAGGTGGTCGGCCGGGCGATAGCGGGCCTGGCGCGGCGGCCGTACGTGTTCACCAAGGCGTCGCTCCTCGACGACGGCACCGGCCGCGTCCGCCACAGCCTCAAGCGGGACTCGATCCTGCGGGAGGCCGAGGCGAGCCTGACGCGGCTCGGCGTCGAGGCGATCGACCTCTATCAGATCCACTGGCCGATCCCCGAGGAGGACATCGAGGAGGGCTGGTCGGCCCTGGCCGAGCTGAAGGAGCAGGGGCTGGTCCGGCACATCGGCGTGTCCAACTTCGACGCCGGGCAACTGCGCCGGATCCAGGCGATCGCGCCCGTGGAGACTCTCCAGCCGCCGTACTCGCTGGTCGACCGTGGCGTGGAGGAGGAGATCCTGCCCTTCGCCGAACACGAGGGGATCGGCGTCATCGTCTACTCCCCGATGGGCTCCGGCCTGCTGACCGGCGCGATGACACGCGAGCGGATCGAGCGGCTTCCGGCGGACGACTGGCGCGCCCGCGACCCGCGCTTCGCCGAGCCGCAGCTGTCGAAGCACCTGGCGCTGGTCGCGCGGCTGCAGGCGGTCGCGGACCGGTACGGCGTGACGCCGGGGGCCGTCGCGGTCGCGTGGACCTTGCACAACCGCGCGGTGGACGGCGCGATCACCGGATTCCGTCGGCCCGCCCAGGTGGACCCAGTCGTCGCCGCGGCGGGCCTGGAACTCACCGAGCAGGACATCAGCGAGATCGAAGCAAGCGAAGGAAGGTGACGGCCATGACCACGATCGGATTCGTCGGACTGGGCGCCATGGGCAGCCGGATCGCGGGCCGCCTGCTGGACGACAACCAGGTGTACGGCACGAACCGCACCGCGGCGAGGGCCAGTGAACTGATCGGCCGGGGAATGGCCTGGCGCGCAACACCGCGCGAGGCCGCCGCGGAGGCCGAGGTGATCTTCAGTATGGTCACCGACGACGCGGCGCTGCGGGCGGTCACCTCCGGCCCGGACGGGATTCTCGCCGGACTGGCCCCGGGCACCGTCTACGTCGACATGAGCACGGTCAGCCCGCAGGCCAGCCGCGAGCTGGCACATCGTGTGCAGGCGCTCGGCGCCACCCTGCTCGACGCCCCCGTCTCCGGCAGCGTCACCGCCGCGGCGGACGGCACTCTCGCCGTCATGGTCGGCGGCCCGGAGGCCGCCTTCCGCGCGGTCGAGCCGCTGCTGCGCCAGTTCGGCCGTACGGTCACGCATGTCGGCGCGAACGGTCAGGCACTGCTGCTCAAGCTGGCCATCAACATCAGCCTCGCGTCGCAGATCCTGGCCTTCAGCGAGGGCGTACTGCTGGCCGAACGCGGCGGAATCGACCCGGCACTGGCAGCGCAGGTGATGGTCACCAGCGCCATCGGATCGCCGACCCTGCAGGCACGCGCCCCGCTCATACTCGATCTGCCCGACCAGGCATGGTTCGATGTGCAGCTCATGCACAAAGACATCGGGCTCGCCCTGGAAGCCGCCGACGACCTGGGCCTCCCGGTCCCCTCGGCCTCGGTCATCGACACCATGCTGACCAGGGCGGAACAGCTGGGATACGCGCACCGCGACATCGCCTCCCTCTACGAGGTCCTCGACCACACGGCCGCGACACCCCACCAGGGTCCGGCAGGTCGGAGCCCCGTCGGCGTGCCGAAGCGAGCACCAGCGGGAGCCGTGCGTGAACCCTGACCAGCCGGAGGCCGCCCCCCAGCGCGGACGGCCGCGCAGCGAGAAGGCGCGGGAGGCAATCCTCGACGCGGCGGCGGAACTCCTCCTCGAGCGCGGCCTGTCCGCCGTGAGCATGGATACCGTCGCCGCTCGGGCCGGCGTCAGCAAGGCGACGATCTACCGCTGGTGGCCCACCAAGGAGACCCTCGCGGCGGACGCGCTCTATCACGAATGGGCAGATGTCCCGCCGGCCCGCGACACCCGATCGCTCCGCGGCGACCTGCGCAGCCTCCTGCGCCCCTGGGTACGGCTCGCCGACCGGCGTCCGTACGGGCGCGTGATTGCCGCGCTGCTCACCCAGGCGCAGACGGATCCGCAGTTCGCCGAGGAATACCGCACACGCTTTGTCGAGCCCCGCCGTGAGCAGGCCCGCGCGATCTTCCAGCGCGCGATCGAACGCGGCGAGATCTCCGCGGACACCAAAATCGAAGTCGTACTCGACCTGCTCTACGGCCCGGTCTACCACCGGCTCCTGCACGGCCATGCCCCGCTCAGCGACCGGTTCGTCTGCGATGTCATCGACGCCGTCCTGGACGGCGTAGCGCCACCCCGGCCTCCGGCGGCCCCCGCGGACTGATCGGTTCAGACGGCCGCCTGCCAGCCGAGTCGGGGGCCGAGCTTGGTGGCGATGTCGGTGAGGATCTGGACGTAGTCGGCGTGGTCGAAGGTGAAGGGCAGCGCGAACGCGACCTCGTCGATCTCCCGGAACGCCGCGTGCGCGTAGAGCTGTTCGGCGATCTGGTCGCAGGTGCCGACGAGATCGGGGGCGAACATCATGCGCGCGGGTCCCTGCGGAGTGGCGGTACGCGGCGTCCGCTTGCGGGCGTACTCCTCGTACTTCGTGCGCTGCTCCTCCGTGGCACTGTCCGTGGGGATGACGACGAGACCCTGGGAGACGCGGGCACGGTCCCCGTCGGGATGGCGGGCGCGGAAGGCCCGGATGTGCGAGAGCTGGATCTCCGCGAAGTCCTCGGACTCCTCCGCCTTCACCACACTGCTGGTCAGGAAGTTCATGCCGTGCTCGCCGGCCCACTGGGCCGACCGCAGGCTTCCGCCGCCGTACCACATGCGTCGGCCCAGGCCGGGGGAGTGGGGCTGGACGCGGTCGGAGAACACCTCGAAGCCCTCGATGCGGCTGGAGTCCGTGGCCGGTTCGCCGCGCACGAAGTCCAGCAGCCGTTCCATGCGGTCGTAGCTGAAGTCCTCCACCTCGGCGGTGTCGGGGTAGAGCGCGCTCTTGACCCGGTCGTAGTGCATCGGCGGGCCGACGCTGAGGCCGGGATTGAGGCGGCCCCGGGACAGGATGTCGACCGTCGCCAGGTCTTCGGCCAGCCGGAGCGGATTCTCCCAGCCCAGGGGGATGACCGCGGTGCCCAGCTCGATGCGGCTGGTGCGCTGTGAGGCCGCCGCCAGCACGGCGACCGGGGAGGAGATGCCGTACTGCAGATGGCGGTGCCGCACCCACGCGCTGTCGAATCCGAGCCGCTCACCCAGCTCGATGATTTCGAGCGTCGACTCGTGGCCTTGGCCGGGGTTCTCCCCGTCGAACAGCCCGATGGTCAGGAAGCCCAGCTTCCGCAACGGGTTTGAGGGCAGTGGCACAGGGCTCCTCCATCGTCCACGGCGGGTTCCGCCGAACACCAGCGCTAACGCCATTGTCGCAGGCGGGCATCGTGAGGCGACGGTTCGGCTAGGGTCGTCGACCGGGTGCTCCATGGGGGCCGGTTGATACACGGGGGCGCGACGCATGCCTACACCTGAGGACATCTGGGCTGACGCCGATCTGCCCACGCGTCGCCTTGCGGGGCTGGCTCTCAATCCGTCCGCCCCGGAGGATGCCCTGTTGCGGCTGCTCGCCGACGGGCCTTTGGCGGTACGCATGGTGCTGTGCCGGGATCGGGTTCTCCCCGACGCTGTCGTCGACGCCGTGGTCGAGCACCCCGACAGGTACACCCGCAGCTTCTTCGCGCGTAATCCTCATGCCGATCCGGCCCAGCGGGTACGGCCCAGGACTTCGTCCTCCGGTACGCGCCCGAGGTGCCCCGCGACCCCGAGACCGTCCGCCGGCACGCACACTCCGGCCATCCGCTGCTGCGCCGGGAGGCGGCCGTCGACCATGCTCTGCCACCGGAGCTCGTGGGACTCCTTGCCGTCGACGACGACCTCGGCGTACGCGTCCTGCTGGCCCAGAACCATCCGCACGCTCCGGCGCCGCTCCTGCTCCGCAGCTTCCTGGAGTACACCGGCCGCGAACGCGCGCACCTCATCACGCGCCCGAACTTCCCCACCGCCGGGCTGGCCGCCTTCGCCGACCACGAGGATCCCGAGGTCCGGGCATTGGCCGCCCGTGACCCCGGGACCGAACCGGCAACCGCGGAGCGGCTCACCCGGGACCCGGACCCTGCCGTACGGGCCGCGCTGGCGCGTCACCCGAATCTTCCGCGGTCCCGACTGGCGGAACTCCTCGACGACGACGAACTGGCCCATGCGGCCGCCGCGAACCCGGCGTTGGACTCGGAGATCATCCGTCGGCTGGTGAGGAACGGCTTCCGCCTCGTGGGGCGGGATCAGTCGAGGTAGTCGGCGATGAGGGTCGCGAATTCGTCGGGGGCGGTCAGTTGGATGCCGAGGGACTCGGCCTTGGCGCGTTTGGAGCCCGCGTTGTCCCCGGCGACGACCAGGCTGGTCTTCTTGGAGACGGTGGAGGAGGAGCGGCCGCCGGCGCGCTCGATCAGTTCGTTCATCTGGTTGCGGCTGAGCTTCTCCAGTGGGCCGGTCATCGCACCGGTGACGACGACCGTCATCCCGGCCAGCGGTCCGCCCGACGGCTCCGCGGAGTCGCTTTCCGCGTCGACGGCGGCAGGGTCGGGAGGGGTGGCGCCCGGCTCGGTCATGTTCACCCCGGCCTCGGTGAGTTTGTCGATGAGTGGGGCCAGTTCGACGAGTTCGGCGACGATGGAGGGGGCCTTCTCGGTGCCGATGCCCTCGACCTGCTCCATCGTTTCGGCATCGGCGGCACGGAGGTTGTCCATGGTGGCGAAATACCGGGCGATCCGACGGGACATGGAGCGGCCGGTGCCGCGGACGCCGAGCGCGCACAGCACCCGCGACAGTGGCCGCGTCTTCGCCGTGGCGATCGCCGCGAGGAGGTTGTCGGTGCTGGTCTCGCCCATCCGCTCCAGGCTCAGCAACTGCTCGCGGGTGAGGGCGAACAGGTCGGCCAGGTCGGCGACCAGGCCGGCTTCGACGAGCTGGACGACGCGCGTCGTGCCGAGGCCCTCGATGTCGAGCTGGTCGCGGCCGACGGCGTAGGAGAGAGCGGCGACCAGGTGGCAGTTGCGGCCGTTCTCACAGCGCCAGCGCTGTTCGGTGGTGTCGATGGCGGATCCGCACCGCGGGCACACCTCGGGGAACTCGATGGGCTGTTCCTCGCCGGTGCGCAGATGGGCGACGGGGGCTTCGATGCGAGGGATGACATCGCCGGCCCGGTGGACCATGACGTGGTCGCCCAGGCGGAGGTCGCGGCGGGTGATGTCGGCCGGGTTGTGCAGGGTGGCGTACGTGATGGTGGCCCCGTCGATCTCGACGGGTTCCAGGACGCCGCGCGGGGCGATGATGCCGGTGCGGCCCACGTTCCACTCCACCGCCAGCAGCCGGGTGATCTTCTCCACGGCCGGCAGCTTGTACGCGATCGCCCAGCGCGGGGCGCGTGAACCTGATCCCGCGGCCTGCTGGTCGGCGGCCAGATCGGCCTTGATGACGATCCCGTCGATCCCGAAGGGCAACTGGGCGCGCAGCGCGGCGATCTCCTGGACCCGGGCCAGGACCTGCTCGACCGTGTCGGTGGTGGTGCCGGGCACGGCGGTGGTCGCCGTGGTGTTCACCCCGAACCCGGCGGCCTGGGCCATGAGTTCGCTGTGAGCGAGCTCACCCAGCCGGGCCGCGAGCGCCGGCTCCGTCTCGGGCAGCGGCAGCAGGCCGTAGCAAAAGAACGTCATCGGCACGGTGTAGGCACGCTCCTTGGCGCGCAGGGAGCCCGCCGAGGCACCGCGCGGGTTCGCGAACGGCTGCCCGCCGTGCACGGTCCGTACCTCGTTGGCGTGCTCGAACTGCGCGGTGGTCATCAGGATTTCGCCGCGCACCTCCACCGTGACCGGCTCGGCCAGTACGTCCGGCAGGCCTTCGATGGTGCCGATCGCGTGCGAGACGTCCTCCCCTGCCGTCCCGTCGCCGCGCGTGATCAGCCGGGTCAGGCGACCACCGGTGTAGCGGGCGGCGATCGCGAGCCCGTCCAGCTTCGGCTCGACGCTGAACTGTCCGACGTCGTGGCCGATCCGCCGGGCCAGTGACGCCGTCCAGGCGGTGAACTCCTCCGGCGAGAACACGTTGTCCAGGCTCAGCATCGCCACCGTGTGCGGCACATCCCCCTCAACGGCGCCGCCCGCGACCTTCCCGGTCGGCGAGTCCGGCAGCACCTGATCGGGATGGTCGGCCTCCCACGCCGCGATGCCACGCACCAGCCGGTCGTACGCGTCGTCGTCCAGCACCGACGTGCCGCCCGTGTAATAGGCGGCCGACGCTTTCACTGCGTCCTCGACTGCCTGCGCATAGGCGGTGGCATCCACGATCACTGCAACTGGTGTGGTCATGTCCGTCATCTTGCCCGCCACCACTGACAATGGCCGTGAGCTTGATCCGAGCGCGGGTCAGGTGAGTTCGAGAAGCCCTCTGCGAACGGCTTCCGAGACGGCCGCCGGCCTGTTGGACACCCTCAGCTTGCGATAGATGCGGACGAGGTGGGTCTTGACCGTGGCCTCGCTGAGGAACAGGGCCTCGGCGATCGCCCGGTTGCTGCGGCCCTCGGTCAACAGCCGGACGACCTCGATCTCACGCCCGCTCAACTCATGGTCGGGGCTGACCACTTGGCCGACGAGTTCACCGACGATCTCCGCAGCCAGCCCCACCGAGCCGGTGGCCGCGGCGCGGAGGCAGGAGGTGGACGCCGCGTTCAACCCAACGGTTGAACGAGAAAGCGAGCAGAGAGCGCCCCTCGGCCTCCTGGGGCGCTCTCCACCATGTTGTTGCTGCTGTCCGGCTCCTGCCGGTTCCGGTGGGTCACACGGCGGTGAGCCCCGGCTCGCCCGCCGCCACCGCCCAGGAAGCGGTGGTGCTCACCGGTGACTGGCGGACCGCGATGCTGTCGACGGTCCGGGCGTCGGTGGTCAACTGCTGCCGGTCGACGTTGAGTCGAAGGTATCCGCGGCGCGAGCCGTCGAAGTAGCGGACGTGCGGATTGAGGATCGGGTTGTAGGCCTTCAGCGGGGCGTCGAAGGCGATGGGGAAGTCGGAACTGACGCTGGTCGCGGTGAACTCGACGGCTACCGGGTCGCTGTCCAGGTCGTCGCGGTCGATCCGCAGATCGCTGAACCACGACGAGTGGATGTCCCCGGCGAGCACGACCGGATTGGCCACCTGGGCGTCCCGCAGGAAGCGCAGGAAGCGGGCCCGGGCCGGGTCGTAGCCGTCCCACTGGTCGAGGTTCGCGATGGGCGGCAGCGGGTGCGTCGGGTCGAGGAAGTTGGGGAACCTGATCTGGCTCATCATCACCTGCTGGGCGATGACGTTCCAGCGCGCCGGGGAGCGGCTCAGCCCCTGCCGCAGCCACTTCTCCTGCGTCGCGCCGGTGAGGGTGCCGTCGGTGTTGCCGAGTCCCGCCGCGACGGTGCCGAAGTCGGAGAAGAAGCCGCCGGGCTGGTCGGTGCGGTACTGGCGGGTGTCGAGGACGTTCAGCCGGAGCAGGTCGCCGAAGTCGAAGCGGCGGTAGAGCCGGTAGTCCGAGGAGCCGTTGACGAACCTGCGCCGCAGCGGCATGTGCTCGTAGTAGGCCTGGTAACCGGCGGAGCGCTGGCGGGCGAAGGCGGCGGGGTCCTGGTGTCGCGCGCCGGTGTCGTCGATCTCGTCGATGACACCGGCGTAGTTGTTCTCCACCTCGTGGTCGTCCCAGGTGACGATCCAGGGGAAGGCGGCATGGGCCGCCTGCAGAGCCGGATCCGTCTTGTACTGGGCGTGCCGGGCACGGTAGTCGGCGAGCGTGGCCAGCTGGTCGAGGCCGGAAGTCTGTGGGGCGGTGTGCAATCGGTCCGCGTAGACGCTGCTGGGGTCGTACTCGTAGATGTAGTCGCCCACGTGCACGACCACATCGAGGTCCTCCTCGGCCAGCGCGGTGTACGCGGGCCAGTAACCGTTCTGCCAGTCCTGGCAGTTGACCAGACCGATCCGCAGCCCGCGGGGGCGGGAGTGGGGCGCGGGGGCGGTACGGGTCCGGGCCGCCGGGCCGATCTGACGGCCCGTACGGAACCGGAACCAGTAGTCGCGGCCCGGCGCCAGGCCCCGTACATCCGCGTGGACGCTGTGCGCGTGCGCGGCCACGGCGGTCTCCGTGCCGCGCCGGACGACCTTGCGGAACCGCTCGTCGGTGGCGACCTCCCACTCCACGCGCACCGGACGCGTCCCCATGGACGCGGCGTCGTAGGGGTCGGCCACCAGACGGGTCCACAGAACGACCCCGTCCGGCAGCGGATCGCCGCTGGCCACACCGAGCTTGAAGGGATCCTGGTGCACCGGCTCCGCGTGCGCGGTACGGATATTCAGCGCCTGCGCACCCGCGACGACCGCGGAGCCGACCAGCAGACCGCGCCGACTGAGGGCGGCGGGGCGGGGCCGGGGTCTGGCGGGGGACGAGGACGGTTCGTTCGTAGGTGACACCACAGGCCTCCGTATGCCGATACATGGGCCGAGCCAAGGATCGGGGTGAGCCAAGCACATTGTGAAGGACCAGCCAAGAACAAGTGCCGACTTGTGAGCGGCAGTTGGGGGGGCGACGGCCGAGGACGCCGGAGCGCGATCGGAGCACACGGTGGCGTGGCTGGTCGCCGAGGGGATCGTGCTCGCAGAGCGCGTGGACTGCAGGTACGGAGGGCGGCCGGTGTACTTGCCGGGGGCGCGATGGTCACAGGTGACGCGCGAGCGACGCTACCTGGAGTCCGACGGGCCGGCCGTGGTCACCGGCCGTACCGCGTTCTTCGGCCCGCTGGGTTTCGACAGCTCGCCCATCTCCGAAGTGGGCCGCGTGCTTGGGCACCGGACGCGTGGTCGAAGGGAAGATCTAGCGTGCGCGCCGTTGCGGGGCCGGCATCCCGGGCGGTCGGCGCAGCGCGACACTAATGTCGTCGGTATGACCGATAACACCCTGCGCACCGTCACCATCGAGCGGACCGCCACCGGGCACTTCAAGGCCACGAACGCGCGAGGCGGCACGATCAGCTTCGGCACCAGCTCCGACCCCGACGGCGGCACGGACTTCACCCCGGTCGAGCTGCTGCTCGCCGCGATCGGGGGCTGCACCGCGGCCGACGTCGATGTCGCCACCGCCCGTCACGCGGAGCCCACCGGGTTCACCGTCACGGTGACCGGCAACAAGATCAGTGACGCGCTCGGCAACCGAATGACGGACCTCGCGGTCACCTTCTCCGTAGCCTTCCCGGACGGTGAAACCGGCGACCGTGCTCGCGCGATCCTCCCTCGTGCGGTCAAGACCTCCCACGACCGGCTCTGCACGGTCAGCCGCACGGTCGAGATCGGTACGCCCGTCACCGCGACGGTGGCGGACGCCTGACCCCTCGGAGACTTGGGCTCAAGCCCTCGTGGTCATCTGCTGTCGCTGGTCTCGGTGGCGGTGAGGGCCGCTCGCCCCGCCTCCAACCGGGCGGCCGGGATCCTGAAGGGCGAGCAGGAGACGTAGTCGAGGCCCGCCCGGTGGAAGAAGTGGATGGACTCGGGGTCGCCGCCGTGTTCGCCGCACACCCCGGTCTCCAGTTGCGGCTTGACGGCACGTCCTGCTTCGACAGCGAGCTCCACGAGCCTGCCGACGCCCTCCTGGTCGAGGGTTTCGAAGGGCGACACGGCGAAGATTCCCTTCTTCAGGTACAGCGGGAAGAAGGACGCCTCCGCGTCGTCCCGGGACAGTCCCCAGGTTGTTTGCGTTAGGTCGTTGGTGCCGAAGGAGAAGAAGTCCGCGACTTCGGCGATGCGTCCGGCGGTGAGCGCCGCCCGCGGCAGCTCGATCATCGTGCCTATCGGGCAGTCCACGACTTGGCCCGACTCCGTGGCGACGTCGGCGAGCACGCGCTCCGCCTCCGCGCGGGCCAGCCGCAGTTCCTCGACCGTGCCGACCAGGGGGATCATGATCTCGGCACGCGGCCGGCCGCCGTCCCGCAGCCGCTGGACGACCGCTTCGGCGACGGCCCGTACCTGCATGGCGACCAGCCCGGGCACGGCCAGGCCCAGGCGCACGCCGCGCAGGCCGAGCATCGGGTTCTGCTCGTGCATCCGCTCGACGGCGGCGAGCAGTTCGCGGTCGTGCACGTCCGGGTGCACGGCGCTCGCGACCCGGACGGCCAGTTCCGTCCGGTCGGGCAGGAACTCATGCAGCGGCGGGTCCAGGAGCCGGATCGTCACCGGCAGCCCGTCCATTGCCTTGAGGATGCCGGTGAAGTCCGTCCGCTGAGGCGGCAGCAGGGCATCCAGGGCCTGCGCGCGGGCGGTGTCGTCGCGGGCCAGGATCATCGCCTCGACGAGCACCCTGCGTGTGCCGAGGAACATGTGCTCCGTCCGGCACAGGCCGATGCCCTGCGCGCCGAGCCTGCGGGCGCGTTCGGCGTCCTCGGGCGTGTCTGCGTTGGCCCGAACTTCGAGGCGGCGCACGGAGTCGGCCTGAGCGAGAGCGCCCAGCACTGCTTCAATCAGCGGTGCGGTGCCCGTTCCGGTCTCCAGCGCACATCCCACGTCGGATGCCGTGAGCGGCAGCGCGCCCAGGTGGACGGTGCCCGCGGTGCCGTCGACCGAGACCGTGTCACCCTCGCGGACCACGACACCCGAGGAGGCGGTGAGCTGGCGCGCGACGGTGTCGACGGTGAGCGACTCGGAACCGCAGACGCAGACCTTGCCCATACCGCGCGCGACGACTGCGGCGTGGCTGGTCTTGCCTCCGCGGCTGGTCAGGACCGCCTGTGCGGCGATCATGCCGGGCAAGTCGTCGGGGGTGGTCTCACGGCGTACGAGGACGACGCTCTCGCCGGTCGCGGCCCGCCGTACGGCCGTTTCCGAGTCGAATACGACGGCGCCGACCGCAGCGCCCGGCGAGGCGGGGACGCCCAGTGCGAGGGGCACATCTGTGGGGTGTGCCTCGAAGCGGGGGAACATCAGTCTGGTCAGCTCGGTGCCGTCCACGCGTATCAGCGCCTCGTCCGCCGTGATCGCTCGCTCCTCACGCAGGTCGTGGGCAATGCGGAAGGCGGCCTCTGCGGTGCGCTGGCCGACCCTGGTCTGGAGGATCCACAACCGGCCACGCTCGACGGTGAATTCGACGTCGCACAGGTCGCGGTAGTGGCCCTCCAGGGTGCGCAGGTGCTCGCCGAGTCGGTCGTACGAGCGGGGGTCGAGGATCTTCAGCCGGTCCAGGGGTTCGGCGTCGCGCACGCCGGCGACGACGTCCTCGCCCTGGGCGTCGGACAGATAGTCGCCATAGATGCCGGGGGCGCCGGTGGCCGGATCGCGGGTGAAGGCGACGCCGGTGCCGGAGTCGGGGCCGAGGTTTCCGAAGACCATCGCCTGGATGTTGACGGCGGTGCCGAGGTCGTCGGGGATGCGCTCGCGGTGGCGGTAGATCCGGGCCCGGTCGCCGTTCCAGGAGTCGAAGACCGCCCGGATCGCGCGGTACAACTGCTCGACGGGGTCCTGTGGGAATTCCTCGCCCGTTTCGCGGTGGATGATTGCTTTGAACTCCTCGGTGAGGAGGGCGAGTTCGCTCGCGTCGAGGCCGTGGTCGTCGGTCACCGCCCGCTGGGCCCGGTGCTCGGCGATGGCCTGCTCGAACAGGTCGCCGTCCACGCCCAGCACGGTCCGGCCGAACATCTGCACGAGCCGCCGGTAGGAGTCCCAGGCGAACCTCTCCTGCCCGGACGTCTTGGCGAGTCCGATGACCGAGTCGTCGTTCAGGCCGATGTCGAGGATCGTCTCCATCATCCCGGGCATCGAGAACCGGGCACCCGACCGAACCGACACGAGCAGCGGGTCGTCCGGTTGACCGAGCGTGCGGCCCATGGTGCGCTCCAGCGCGGCCAGGGCCCGGGCCGTCTCGATGCCCAGCTCGGACGGTTCGTCACCGGTCGCCAGGTAGACCTTGCAGGCCTCGGTCGTGACCGTGAAGCCCGGCGGTACGGGCAGCCCGAGCCGGGTCATCTCCGCGAGGCCGGCCCCCTTGCCGCCGAGCAGGCCGGCCATCTCGCGGTTGCCTTCAGCGAATCCGTACACGTACTGCGTGGGTGCGCTGGTCATGGCTGAGGCCTTTCACTCGTGGGGGACGACGGCCACGGGGCAGCCGGCGTGGTGGATGGCGGCATGGGTGACGGGACCGGTGCGCGGGCCCACCGGCCGATCGGCCAGACGGTGTCCGATGACGAGCAGGCTCGCCCCGGAGGCGGCCCGGAGCAGCGCGGTCGAGGCCTTGTCCGCCACCACCGACTCCAGGACATCGACGTCCGGGTACTTGTCGCGCCACAACTGGAGTACGGCGGACAGGAATCCCTGCCACTCCTCCGCACGCCTCGGTTCACTCACCAGAGCGATGTCCCCGGGGCCGAGGTCGAGGGCGGAAGGCGGCTGCCACGCGTGGACGACCCGCAGGCGGGCGCCACGCAGCCGGGCGGCCTCGAAGGCGAACTCGATCACCTCGTCGTGCGCATCGCTCAGGTCGATGCCCAGCACCACGTCCCGGTATCCGGTGCGCGTGGACGCGCTGCCGTCCTCCGCCGGGAGATGCTCGTCCTCCGCTTCCTCACCCGCGCGTACGAGGACGACGGGACGAGTCGCCTTCGCCACCACGCCCAGGGCGACGGAACCCACCAGGAATCCGGTGAAGCCGCTCAGCCCTCGCGAGCCCAGCACCAGCAGGTCGGCCTGCTCGGCAGCGTGGAGCAGCGCGGCGGTCGCGGGGCCCTCCACCTGCTTGTCGTCAAGGCCTACGCCACGGCAGGCGCCGCGGACACGGGCTTCCGCCTGGCGCAGGGCACGCCGGGCCAGATGCCGCTGAGTGGCGTTCGCCGGCTCGCCTTCCGCCTTGCGGGGGTGTCCGTTCCAGGCGTGCACGAGACGCAGCGGACGCTCACGGCGGACGGCCTCGCGGGCCGCCCACTCGGCGGCGGCCAGGCTCTCGGCGGATCCATCGACTCCGGAAATGACGGGCGCGAGCATGATGCGCACCTCCTGCGCTAGGTCTGCTCCTCCATTCCAGAGTCCGTCCGCGACGGCGCGGGTTGGAGAGGCCGTACGGCACCCGCCCAGGTCCATCCGGCCCATGCACGCGCCCCCGATCCGCGGCCAGGGTGGAGACTCGGAGGGCTTCTTCTCCCTCCAGGGGAGGCGGACTGTCATGGAGCGAGTGATCGTTGCTGGCGTCGACCGGTCGGCGCGCAGCCGTGTCGCAGCCGACTGGGCCGCACACGAGGCGCTACTGCGCGGGTGCTCACTGCACGTGGTCCACGTCTCGCCCCTGAACGGGTTGGATGCGGCGGAACGATGGCCGTACCGGCCGGAGATCGTGGCGGACCAAGGACTGGACCGGGTCATGGCCCGGCACCCGGCTCTGCGGGCCGAGAGCGTCCGGCTCACCGGAACGGCCTCACGGGCGCTGCACTCGCAGAGCAGGGAAGCGGAGATGATTGTGCTCGGCCTGCGCGGGGAGGGAGGCCACGCCGGGCTCCCCCTGGGATCGACCGCTCTGGCGGTCGCCGGGGCCGCCGCCTGCCCGGTGGTGCTGGTGCCCAGCGGGCTCGCCTGCGACGGCCCGGTGAGCCGACCCGACAAGGTCACACTCGGTGTCGACGCCCGCGACCCGGCGGACGCGGCCATCGACTTCGCCTTTGACGCGGCAGGCCGCCGCGGCGTGCGGCTGCACGCGTTACATGCCTGGAAGCTTCCCCCCAGCGCCGCCGAGTGGCCCTTTGGCGTGCCGGGGGAGGAGCGTGCCACCTGGGAGGACCACGAGGTGCAGCTGCTGTCCGACGCGCTGCGGCCGTGGCGCGAGAAGTACCCGGACGTCCGCGTTCTGGAGGACGTCGTCCTGTTCACCCCTGCCGAGGGTCTGATCCGATCCTCCGGCAACGCCGAACTGATCGTGCTCGGGCGACAAGCCAGTGGTGACGACAGGGCCGACGGGGTCGACAGCTCCGGTCTGGGCTCTGTCGCGCACGCTCTCCTCCGGCACACCAAGTGCCCCGTGGCCGTGGTGCCTTCCTGATCCACAGGCGAATTGCCCGAGCGGGTCCGCCGTTCCGTCGACCGGCAGACCCGCTCGGGCAAGGGCGTACGTCACGAGGCGAACAGCGCCACCTTGAGCGCGCCGCTCTCCTCCGGCCGGCTGAAGACGTCGTACGCCTCCTGCATCTCCTGCAGGCCGAAGCGGTGGGTGACGAACCCGTCGACGTCCAGCTGCTTCGCGGCCACCATCCGCAGCAGCGTCGGTGTGGAGTACGTGTCCACGAGGCCGGTGGTGATCTTGATGTTGCGGATCCAGAGGTCCTCCAGGTGGAGCGTGGCGGGGCGGCCGTGCACGCCGACGTTGGCGACTCGTCCGCCGGGGCGGATCAGGCGGGTGCAGAGTTCGAAGGTGTCCGGAAGGCCAACCGCTTCGATCGCCACGTCCGCGCCGAGTCCGTCGGTGAGCTCGGTGATCCGGCCGACGACGTCGGACGCCGGGTCGAGTGTCAGGTGCGCGCCGTAAAGCGCGGCCATTTCGCGTCGCCGCGGAGCGGGATCGACGGCGATGACGCGGCTGGGGCTGAAGAGCCGGGCCGTGAGGATCGCGGCCAGGCCGATCGGGCCGGCGCCCACGACGACCACCACATCGCCCGGCGTCACCTCACCGTTGAGGACGCCCACTTCGTACGACGTCGGCAGGATGTCCGCGAGCATGAGCGCCGCCTCGTTGCCGACCTGCTCGGGCAGCACGTGCGTCGAGGTGTCGGCGAAGGGCACGCGGGCGTACTCGGCCTGGACGCCGTCGATCCGGTGGCCCAGGATCCAGCCTCCGCCGCCCAGGCACTGGCCGTACTGGGATTCCCGGCAGAAGCGGCAGCGGCCGCAGGCGCTGATGCAGGAGATCAGTACCCGATCGCCGGGACGCACCGTGGTGACGGACGGTCCGACCTCGTGCACGGTGCCGACGGCTTCGTGCCCGAGGACCCGGCCCGACTCGACGGCAGGCACGTCACCCTTCAGGATGTGCAGATCGGTGCCGCAGATGGTGACCGCGTCGATCCGCACGATCGCGTCGCCCGGGTCCTGGATGGCCGGGTCGGGAACGTCGTCCCAGGATCGCTTGCCGGGGCCGTGGAAGATCAGAGCCTTCATGACTGCCTCCTTGAGGCGTTGCGCTGCTTCTGCCCCGCATCGTGTGGCGGACGGCTTGCCCGCCCGCCACACGATGCGGACGGTTCAGCCTGATTTCGGTTCGCCCGTCAAGCCGGTCGCGATCCGACCTGCCCACGCCTCGATCTCCGCGAAATCGCGGAAGTCTCCGCCCTTGCCGGAGGAAACGATCTTCCGGGCGATGAAGCCCTTCGCACCCTCTTCGAGGCACCCCCCGAACGTGACGTGTTCAGTGACGTCGAGCCGGACCATGGCCCGCTTCACGCCGGGTACGGGCGGGAGGTTCCGCTCCGAGGCCGAGGCGTCGAGCGGACCGCTGCTGAACAACCACAGCGGTCGCTCGGCCAACTCGCGGCCATGACGACGGACGAAGCGACGGGCATCCTTGTGCCAGCGCCCGGCGTACAGTCCGCCGCCCACCACCACGGCGTCGTACGAGCTCACATCCGTCACGGACCGGGCGGGCACCGCCTCGGCCGGCATTCCCTCCTTGCGCAGCACCTCGGCGATGGTCTCGGCGATCCGCGCGGTTGATCCGTTCGTCGTTCCGTAAGCGACCAACACGCTCCTGGGCATGGCGGTCCGCCTCCTCTCACAGCTTTCGCAGCCAGTCGTCGGTGACGCCGTGCAGTGCCTGCCCGTCCGGCTGGAGGCGTGAGTCGTCCAGCCGGTGGGTGAGCTTGGCGACCACCGCGACGACGCCGTCGATCTGACGCGTCATGGAGACGGCGATCTCCGTCTCGCTCCTGCGCTCCATGTGTCCGTCGAGCGTGACGACGCCTTCGATCACGGAGACCTCGACGGTCCTGGGCGCCAGCCACAACGTGCGCACCAGCACTTCCGCGATCACCTCGTCACGGATGTCCGCGTCGGGCCGCAGAAAGACCTGGAGCAGATCGCGGCGCGTGACGATGCCGACGAGCCGTTCCTCCTCGTCGAGGACGGGCAGCCGCTCCACGCGGTGCTGTGCCATGGCCCGGGCGGCCTCGACGATGGTGTCGTCGGCATGCACGGTGACGGGCGGTTCGGTCATCAGCCGGCCGGCGGTGCGGGCCTTCGCCTTCGCGGCCTGCTTCCTGGCGCCACGGGTCAGCGCGGCGAGCCGGAGGCGGCGCCTCGGCGCGTACGGGTCAGGCGTCTCTGCCTGCCGGACCAGCAGGTCGGTCTCGGAGATCACCCCGACGACCTTCTCGTCGTCGTCGACCACCGGCAGCCCGCTGATCCGGTGGCCGGCGAGCAGCCGCGCCACCTCCTTGAACGGGGTGCCGTACTCGGCGCGGACGACCTCCGTGGTCATCACGGAGCCGACCTTGTTGTGCTTCATGAGTGTTCCTTCCTCAGCGGAGTCGGCGCAGATACGGGTCCTGGGGCCTGCGGGGCAGCAGGCGTACGCGCGCATCGAGGACGGAGACTCCGCCCGGTGTCGCGAGAACGGGGTTGAAGTCGGCCTCGGCGAGTTGCGGCAGGTCGCCCGCCATGCGGGACAGCCGCAGCAGTAGTTGCTCCAGACCCTGGAGGTCGACGGGCCCGCCGCCCTCCGAGCCGAACAGGAGCGGTGCGCAGCGCGGGGCGGTGATCAGGTCGTGTACGTCGTGGTCGGTCAGTGGGGCGAGCCGGGCCGCGTGGTCGGCCAGTACCTCCGTCGCCGTACCGCCGAGCCCGAACAGGACGAGCGGGCCGAAGACCTCGTCCTGGACCACTCCGGCGAACAGTTCCGTACCGCGGGCGGCGAGTGGCTGCACCACCACGCCGGTGAGCAGCCCCGCGAACCGGGTCTCGAAGTCCCGGAAGGCCGCGCGCACTTGGGAGTCGCCTTGGAGATCGAGGTGGACGGCGTGCTGTTGACTCTTGTGCAACAGGCCCGGCCAGTGGGCCTTCATGACCACCCGGCCGTCGGCGCCGCGCAGCCGTTCGGCGGCGATGACGGCTTCGTCCTCGGTCTCCGCCCAGGCCCATGGGAGCTGGGGAATGCCGTAGCAGGCGAGGAGTTCGGCGCAGGTGCGCGGGTCGAGCCAGCCGCCGTTCGGGTGCGCGGCGAGGTAGGTTTCGGCGACGGCCTGGGCGCGAGGGGTGTCGACTCCGGCGAGCTCAGGGATCGTCCCGTCGGGTCGGCTCAGCCACGCCGCACGCCGGGCCGCGTGGGCCAACGCCCGTGCCGCCGCCTGGGGTTCCGCGTACGAGGGGACGGTGCTGCCGTCCGTGGCGGGCAGCAGCCGGACCGGCAGATCCTGCTCGAGTCGCACCGCGGCGACCGGCCGTTCCCGGCGTCCGGGAGCGCGGGTGAGGGACCGGATCAGGTCGTCGCCGGTAGCCGCGGCGACCGCGGTGGGGACGAGGGCCAGCAGTACGGCATCGATGCCCTGATACCGCATGATCCGGTCCACACAGTCCCTGAGCTGCTCCTCCGTGACGGCGGCGGTGGCGTCGATCGGGTTGCCGACCGCGGCACCGTCGGGCAGCACGGCGAGCAGGTCGTCGACCACCTCCGGGGTGAGCGGCGGGAGGGAGAGTCCCGCCTCCGCGCAGGCGTCGGCGCTGAGCACACCCGCACCGCCCGCGTTGGTGACGATCGCGACGCGGGTGCCCGTCGGGAGTGGCTGGGAGTGCAACAGAGCCGCGGTTTCCAGGAGTTCGCCCACCGACCGGGTCGCGGTGATCCCCGCCTGGGTGAACAGTGCCTGCCGGGTCATGGTGCGCGTCGCCGCTGCTGCGGTGTGCGAGGCAGCCGCGCGGCGGCCCGCGTCGGTGCGCCCCGCGTCGACGGTCAGGACGGGCATACGGCGGGTCACGCGCCGAGCGGTGCGGGAGAACGCCCGCGGGTTGCCGAACGACTCCAGATGCAACAGGGCGAGTTCGGTGCGGCCGTCACTCTCCCACCACTGGAGCATGTCGTTGCCGCTGACGTCGTACTTGTCGCCCAGCGATGCGAAGGACGAGACACCGATGCCGAGCCGGGACAGCCCGTCCAGCAGGGCGATGCCGACGCCTCCCGACTGCACCGCGACGCCCGCCGTGCCGGGGCGCGGGTGGTCGGCGGCGAAGGTGGCGTCGAGGGAGAAGTGCGGGTCGGTGTTGGAGATGCCGAGGCAGTTGGGACCGACGAGCCGCATACCGTACGTCCGGCACGCCGCCATCAAGGACTCCGCCTGAGCGCTGTCGAGTCCGGCGGACACGACGAGGAGTGCCCGCACACCGGCCTTGCCGCACTCCTCGGCGATGGCGGGGACCGCGGCGGCGGGCACGGCGACGACCGCGAGGTCGGGGATCTTGGGCAGGGCGCCGACCGACGGGTAGGAGGGCACCCCGAGTATCGAGGTGACGCTCGGGTTCACCGCGAAGAGGCGCCGGGTGAAGCCTCCCGTGTGCAGATGGTGCAGGATGGCCCGCCCCACCGACCCGGGCCTGCGTCCGGCGCCGATCACGGCGATCGCGTCCGGTCGCAGCAGCGGCTCCAGGCTGGCCACGCCGGCGGCCCGGCCGCGTGCCTCGACGGCCGTCAGATAGGTGTCGTCCTCGCCGAGTTCGACGGTGCAGCGCACCTCCGGGCCCTCGAAGCGGCGAGCCGTACGCAGTCCCAGGTCGGCGAAGAGCCGCAGGATCTCGTGGTTCTCGCTGAGCGCGTCGGCGCTGAACGTGGTGATGCCCGCAGCGCGGGCGGCCGAGACCAGGTGTTCGAGAAGGAGTGTGCCGACGCCCCGGTGATGCAGCCCGTCGGCCACGGCGATGGAGATCTCGGCCGATTTGGTGTCCTCGCCGGTCTCGTACTCGGCCAGGCCGATCACGTGGTCCTTCGTCTCGGCGAGGAGGGCACGGTATCCGGGTCGCGGCGGCGCGCAGGCCCGGTCGGCGGCCATCGCGGCGGAACGGCGGCTCGCCGCGAAGAACCGCAGCCGGAGGTTCTCCGGGGACATCCCCTCGTAGAACCCCCGCAACTGCTTGTGATCGCCTGGCGTGGTCGGACGGATGCACACGGTGGTGCCGTCCGAGAGCAGGGCGTGGACTGTGGGTCGACTGAGCGTGTCGTCCGTCATCGCGGGTCTCCTCCATGCCTCTTGATACTTCGAGCATCCAGCGGATCGGAGGGTGATCCCATGGGCTGTCCGGGGCTACATGGGGGCCGGTCGGCCCTAAGCCCGATGCCCGTGATGGGGGCCGGTGTGCCCCTCGGCGTCGGTGGTCGGTCAGCTCGGCAGGGCGAGCGTGCAGGACTCCCCGGGAGTCACCGACACCGTGCGGTCGGCGAAGGCGACAGAGATCGGATCGCGACCGGAGTCAGGCACGATGATGTGCAACTGCCGGGACTGCAGGCGCAGTTGTACACCTCAGTGGCCCGGACAGCGGATCGAGAACCCGTACTCGGCCAGCTCCGGCAGCGGTACGGGGTCGAACCGCAGCGCACCGCCCCGGGTCTCCAGGCCCGTCAGGCCCCGCTGTACGAGATCGAGCGTGCCCGCCATGGCACCCAGGGGTACGACCCGGCACAGGAGCGCCTGCGCGAGTCCCTGTGCACCCTGCAGCACGGGTACCCGGGGTGCGGGCCCGGTCCACGCCGAAGCGCCGTGTGCCGCTCCGGTCGGTGCTCGTCAGTCGTCGGCCACCAGCGCCGTGAGGTCCAGGAGCCGGTTGGTGTAGCCCCACTCGTTGTCGTACCAGCCGAAGACCTTGACCAGCGTGCCGTTCGCCTGGGTGAGGGCCGGGTCGAAGATGCAGGACGCGGGGTCGCCGATGACGTCGCGGGAGACGATGGGCGCCTTCGAGACGCGGAGGATGCCGTTCAACGGGCCCTCCGCGGCCTCGTCGAAGACCGCGTTGACTTCCTCCACCGTTGCCTCGCGCCGCAACACGACCGCGAGGTCGGTGAGCGAGCCGTCCTCGACGGGGACGCGTACCGCGATGCCGTCCAGCGCACCCGCCATCTCCGGCAGCACCAGACCGACGGCGCGGGCGGCCCCGGTGCTGGTGGGGATGATGCTCAGCGCCGCCGAGCGTGCCCGGCGCAGGTCCTTGTGCGGGCCGTCCAGCAGGGACTGGTCGTTGGTGTAGCCGTGGATGGTGGTCATCATGCCGCGCTCGATGCCGAAGGCGTCGTTCAGCACCTTGACCATGGGGGCGACACAGTTGGTGGTGCAGGAGGCGGCCGACACGATCCGGTCCTGCCTGCGGTCGTACGTCGTGTCGTTGACGCCCATCACGATGGTGGCGTCCGCGTTCTTGCCGGGCGCGGACAGCAGGACCGTGTGCGCGCCGGCCTTCAGGTGCAGGGCGGCGGCGTCGCGGTCGCGGAAGCGGCCGGTGGACTCGATCACGATGCCGGCGCCGTAGTCCGCCCAGTGCAGGGCCGCCGGGTCGCGCTCGGCGGTGACGGCGATGCGCCGGCCGTCGACGGTGATCGAGCTGTCGTCGTGGCTGACCTCCCGGCCGATACGGCCGAAGGTCGAGTCGTACTCCAGCAGGTGGGCCAGGGTGGCGGGCGGCGCGATGTCGTTGACGGCGACGACCTCGACGTCCTGGGTGCCCGCTTCGGCGCGGTCGAGTGCCGCGCGCAGATAGGTGCGGCCTATCCGGCCGAAGCCGTTGATGCCGACGCGTACGGTCATGGCGGCGAACTCCTTTGCAGCGCAGGGGACTTGCAGGGTCGGGGCGTTCAGGCGTTCCAGGTCCAGTCGGCGACTTCGGGCAGGTCGGTGCCGTGTTCGCGGATCCAGGCGTGGTGCCGGGTGCGGGCGTCGGCCATCTGCTGGCGTACGGCGGCGGCGCGGACAGCGAGGCCGGGTACGCGGTCGATGACGTCCATGACGAGGCGGTAGCGGTCGAGGTCGTTGCGGACGACCATGTCGAACGGTGTGGTCGTGGTGCCCATCTCCTTGTAGCCGCGGACATGGAGATTGGCGTGGCCGGTACGGCGGTAGGCGAGGCGGTGGATCAGCCAGGGATAGCCGTGGTAGGCGAAGATCACCGGCTTGTCGGTGGTGAAGAGGCCGTCGTACTCGAAGTCGCTCATTCCGTGCGGGTGTTCCTCACGGGGCAGCAGCCGGGTCATGTCGACGACGTTGACGACCCGCACGGCCAGCTCCGGCAGATGGCGCCTGAGTAGGGCCGAGGCGGCGAGGATCTCCAGTGTCGGCACGTCTCCCGCGCAGGCGAGCACCACATCGGGCTCGACGCCGTTCTCGCTGCCCGCCCACTCCCAGATCCCGGCGCCGCGTGCGCAGTGGGCGCGGGCCTGGTCCATGGACAGCCAGTCGAAGCAGGGCTGCTTGCCCGCGACGATCACGTTGACATAGTCGCGGCTGCGCAGGGCGTGGTCCGCCACGGACAGCAGGGTGTTGGCGTCCGGCGGCAGGTAGACCCGTACGACCTCGGGGCTCTTGTTGAGGACGTGGTCGACGAAGCCGGGGTCCTGGTGCGAGAAGCCGTTGTGGTCCTGGCGCCAGACGTGCGAGGTGAGCAGGTAGTTGAGGGAGGCGATGGGGGCCCGCCACGGCAACTCCCTCGAGGTCTTCAGCCACTTGATGTGCTGGTTGACCATCGAGTCGACGATGTGCACGAACGCCTCGTAGCAGGAGAACAGTCCGTGCCTGCCGGTGAGGAGATAGCCCTCCAGCCAGCCCTGGCAGAGGTGTTCGGAGAGGATCTCCATGACCCGGCCGTGCCGGTCCAGGTGCTCGTCCACCTGGAGGGTCTGGGCCTGCCAGGCCTTGCCGCTGGCGTTGAAGACGGCTTCCAGCCGGTTGGAGGCCGTCTCGTCGGGGCCCACGAGGCGGAAGTCGCGGCGTTCCGACGTGTCCTTCATGACCTGTTCGAGAAGGTCGCCGAGGATCCGGGTGGGCTCGTGCAGGGTCGCGCCCGGCTTGTCGACGGGCACGGCGAAGCGGTCCAGGGACGGGATCGGCAGATCGTGTACGAGGAGGCCGCCGTTGGCGTACGGGCTGGAGCCCAGACGCTTGGCGCCTTCGGGCAGACAGGCGAGGACGTCGGCGCTGGGCCGGCCGTCGGCGTCGAAGAGTTCCTCGGGACGGTACGAGCGCAGCCAGGTCTCCAACTGGCGCAGGTGGTCCGGGTTTTCGCGTACGCCGGACAGGGGGACCTGGTGGGCGCGCCAGGTGCCCGCGACCGGGACGCCGTCGACCTCGGCGGGGCCCGTCCAGCCCTTCGGCGTGCGCAGCACGATCATCGGCCAGTGCACGCGCTCGCTCACACCGTCCTCGCGGGCCGTGCGCTGCATCACCGCGATGCGGTCCAGGGCCTGGTCGAAGGCGTCGGCCATGGCGCGGTGGACCTGGTGCGGGTCATCGCTGGTGACGTGGATCGGCTCGTGCCCGTATCCGCGCAGCAGTTCGTCGAGTTCGGACTCCGGGAGCCGGGACAGCACCGTCGGGTTGGCGATCTTGTAGCCGTTGAGGTGCAGGATCGGCAGGACCGCGCCGTCGTGGACCGGGTCGAGGAACTTGTTCGAGTGCCAGGAGGCGGCCAGCGGCCCGGTCTCCGCCTCGCCGTCGCCGATCACACAGGCGACGAGCAGGTCCGGGTTGTCGAAGGCGGCGCCGTACGCGTGTGCGAGCGAGTAGCCGAGCTCGCCGCCCTCGTGGATCGAGCCCGGCGTCTCGGGCGCGACATGGCTGGGCACTCCGCCCGGGAACGAGAACTGCCGGAAGAGCCGGTCCATGCCCGCCAGGTCACGTGAGACGTCCGGGTAGGTGTCGCTGTAGCTGCCCTCCAGCCAGGAGTTCGCGAGCACCGCGGGGCCGCCGTGGCCCGGCCCCCACACGCACAGCGCGTCCAGACCCCGGGCCTTGATCACCCGGTTGAGGTGGGTGTACACGAGGTTGAGGCCGGGCGAGGTGCCCCAGTGGCCGAGCAGCCGCGGCTTGATGTGCTCGGGCGCCAGGGGCTCGGTCAGCAGCGGGTTGGCCAGCAGGTAGATCTGGCCCACCGCAAGGTAGTTGGCGGCTCGCCAGTGGGCGTCCAGGGTGCGCAGTTCCTCGTCGGTCAGTACGGTGCTGTCCTGGTGTTCGACCTTGGTCATGGTGACTCCGTAAGTCATCGAGGCACGTCATTGAGGTACGTCATTCGAGTTACGTCATCGAGCGGAGGAGGTGGCATGGCCGAGAAGAAGTCGGCAACGCTGCCGCGTGCGGCGTACGAGCGGGAGCTGCTGCGTCTGCAGACCGAACTGGTGAAGGTCCAGGAGTGGGTGCGGACCGAGGGCAAGCGGCTGGTCGTGGTGTTCGAGGGACGGGACGCGGCGGGTAAGGGCGGCACGATCAAGCGGGTCTCGGAGCACCTGAACCCGCGTGTCGCGCGGACCGTGGCGCTGCCCAAGCCGACCGAGCGTGAGCGCACCCAGTGGTACTTCCAGCGGTACGTCGAGCATCTGCCGGCGGCCGGGGAGATCGCGCTCTTCGACCGCTCCTGGTACAACCGGGCCGGTGTCGAGCACGTCATGGGCTTCTGCACGAAGGAGGAGCATCAGCTGTTCCTGCGCCAGTGCCCGATCTTCGAGCGGATGCTCGTGGAGGAAGGCATCCTGCTGCGCAAGTACTGGTTCTCGGTGAGCGACGCGGTACAGCAGGAACGGTTCCGGCGCCGGTTGAAGGATCCGACGCGGCGCTGGAAGCTCTCGCCGATGGACCTGGAGTCGATCACCCGCTGGGAGGCGTACTCCCGGGCGAAGGACGAGATGCTGGTGCACACCGACATCTCGGAGGCGCCGTGGTTCGTCGTCGAGAGTGACGACAAGCGCCGGGCCCGGCTGAACATGATCGCTCACCTGCTCGGCTCCCTTCCGTATCACGAGGTGCCACCGCCGGTGCTGGAGCTGCCGCCCCGGCCGCCGTCGACCGGTTACCAGCGCCCGCCGCGTGACCTGCAGACATACGTCCCCGACCACGCGGCGAGCCTCTGAGCCGGTCACGGTGCTCACGCCCGCTGCGGGACGACGGCGACCGGGCAGGCGGAGTGGTGCAGGACCGCGTGCGCGACCCGGCCGAGCTGGAGTCCGGAGTGCCCGTGCCGCCGGGCGCCGACGACGAGCAGGTCGGCGGTGGCCGAGGCCTCCAGCAGCACCTTGCGGGCGGGACCCTCGACGGTCCGCCGGCGCACCTGCACCGAGGGGTGATCCCGAGCGGCGTCACGCAGCGCGGCTTCCAGGATCTCCGTGGCCCGCTGCTCGTGGTGGTGGGCGGGGTCTCCGGCCAGTAGCGGATGCTCGATGGTCTCGTGCGCGGGACATCTCCAGGCTCGTACGGCGTGCAGAGTGGCGTAGTGGTCCGCCGCCTCCTCGAAGGCGAAGCGCACGACCTCCGAGTCCGCCGGCTCCTCGCCGACGCCCAGTACGATGCGCTGATCGATCCCCGGCCTGGCCTGGTTGTCGTGGTTGCCGCGCAGCACGATCACCGGGCAGTGGGCGCGGGCGGCGACCGCGAGGCTGACCGAGCCGAGCAGCAGCTCGGCGATTCCGCTGCGGCCGTGCGAGCCCATGACCAGTGCGCAAGCGTTGCGGCCCTCGCGCAGCAGGGCGGGCACCGGCTCCTCGGGGAGTACCTCGGTGGAGATCTTCACGTCCGTCTGGCGGCGGTGTGCACGCTTGGCGGCAGCCTCGACGATCTTGTCGGCCATCACCTGTTCCGAGGACCTGCCGAGGTCGGGGGCGAGCGCGGCACCTTCGTACCGCTCCCACAGCGAGGCGTACACCAGCCGCAGCGGCACCCCGCGCAGGGCGGCCTCGTCCGCCGCCCAGTCGACGGCACGCATGCCGGGCTCGGAACCGTCGACGCCCACGACCAGCGGAAGCTCCATCGTCCTCACCCTCCTGCACCGAACCTTCCTGCACCGAGATCGAAGACGATCCTGGCCTTGATCTCGCCGCGCAGCACGTCGTCGATGGACTCGTTGACCGTCGCGAGGGGCCGCGACTCGTAGATGACCTTGGTACGGCCGGCCGCGTGGAGCTGGAAGACCTCGGCCAGGTCCTGCCGGGTACCCACGATCGAGCCGATCACCGAGGTGCCTCTGAGAACGGTGTCGAAGATCGGGACCTGGACGGTGCCGTGCGCCGGTAGGGCCACCATCACCAGTTTGCCGCCGCGCCGCAGCCCGGAGTTGGCCGCGGCGAACGCGGCCTCGTTCACCGCGAGCGCGATGGCCGCGTGCGCGCCGCCGTACCGCTGGAGCACCTCGCCCACATCGTGTTTGCGGGCGTCGATGACGAGGTCGGCGCCGAGTTCCGCGGCGAGTTCGAGCTTCTCGTCCGTGACGTCGATCGCCGCCACCTGCGCCCCGGCGATCTTCGCGTACTGCACCGCCAGGTGGCCGAGTCCGCCGACACCGGAGATGGCGACGAGCTGGGTGGGCCGGACGTCCGCGACCTTGAGGGCCTTGTACGTGGTGACGCCGGCGCAGGTCAGCGGGGCGGCCTCAAGTGCGCTGATGCCCTGGGGCACCGGCTGGGCGAAGTCGGCCCAGGCCAGCATCTTCTCGGCGTACCCGCCGTCGCAGCCGTACCCGGTGTTGATCTGCTGCTCGCACAGCGTCTCCCAGCCGGACAGGCAGTGCTCGCACCGACCGCAGGCCTTGCCCAGCCAGGGCACGGCGACCCGCTGGCCGAGGGCGAGGTGGGTGACGCCGTCGCCGAGCTTCTCGACGAGGCCGACGCCCTCGTGGCCGGGGACGAACGGCGGAGTGGGTTTGACGGGCCAGTCGCCGCGGGCGGCGTGGATGTCGGTGTGGCACAGCCCGCATGCCTCGACGCGGACACGGACCTGGCCGGGGCCGGGTTCGGGGTCGGGGCGTTCCTCGATGACCAGGGGCTCACCGAACGCCCGTACGACCGCTGCCTTCATGATGTTCTCTCCTCAGGGCACGTCAGCCGTGCGCGACGACGGCGACGGGGGCGGTGGAGTGGTGCAGGACGGCGTGCGTGACCGGGCCGATGTGGGAGCCCAGGGGATTGCGCCGGATCCGACGGCCCACCACGACCAGGGAGGCTTCGCGAGAGGCGTCGACCAGGTGGTTCGCGGCCGTTCCGTACCGGGGCTCCTCGACGACCTCGACCGAGGGGAACTTCTGCCGCCACGGGCGCAGGACGTCGCTCAGGGTGGTGGCCTCCTGCCGGGACAGCTGGTCGTGGAGTTCGATGTCTGCGGCGAGGCCGTACGCGTAGTAGGGCGGCGGGTTCCAGCCGTGGACGACCCGCAGGGAGGTGGCGCGGCGGTCCGCCGCATCGAAGGCGAACTCGACGAGCGAGGGATCCGGGTCGTCGGTGGCCAGCCCCAGGACCACCGGCCGGTACGGGCCGGCGGCGGACGCGATGCCCGCCGGGTCCGCCAGGTGCTCGTCCGCGGCCTGTTCCCCGGCGCGGACCAGGACCACGGGCCGCTCCGCGTGCGCCAGGACGCCCTGGCCGACCGAACCCACCAGGAACCCGCCGATCCCGCTCATCCCGCGGGAGCCCAGGACGAGCAGTGCGGCGTCCTTCGCCTGGCTGGTCAGCACGTCGGCGGGCCGGCCGGAGAACTGCTCGGCGGTGATCTCCACACCGGGGTGCCGCAGCCGGAGACCCTCGGCGGACTCGCGCGGAATCCGCTCGCTCCAGTGCTGCTGCGTCTCGGCACCGAGGAGCGGCGCCTGCGCCATGGGCTCCGGAACGGGCTCCCAGACGTGGACCAGCTTCAGCGGCAGTCCGCGCAGCTTGGCCTCACGTGCCGCCCATTCCGCGGCCGCCCGGCTCTCGGGCGAGCCGTCGAGGCCCACGATGACGGTGCGTGCCATGGTCTCCACCTCCTGAATCGGGGTTTCCGATTCCAGCGTCGTGTCGAATGGAAGCGTGGTGCAGGGGCCGGAGGTACCCGGCCGGGGCCGTTCGGCCCTATGCCCGGCGGACGCGGCGGGCCCGTGTCGGGTCCCGCCGCGTCCTGCCGTGGTCAGCGGAGCCAGCCGTTGGTGCGGACGAACGGCAGCTTGGCCCAGAGCTTCCCGGCACCGAGGGTGTCGCCGGCGGAGGCCAGCGCGAGGGCGATCAGGACGATGGCGTAGATCAGGTGGTAGTCGACGAAGGGGTTCGAGGACATGCTTGCCGAGCCGTCGGAGAGGTGCCTGGCGGGCGGCCACTCGGCGATCCACATCAGCGCCATCAGAGCGGTGCCCGCGACGGCCGCGAGCCGGAGCGCGAAACCGCCGACGAGGGCCAGGCCGACGCCGAGCAGTCCGGCCATGAACAGCCAGTTCGCCCAGGTGTCACCGGCCCAGGAGTGGAAGGTCGACTCCATCGGCCCGGCGGCCACGCCGCTGAGGAACCCCATGGTCGGCGAACCGCCGTCGATCCAGCCCTTGCCCGACGGAGTGGCGTAGCCGAAGCCGAAGGTCTTGTCGAGGAAGGCCCACAGGAAGGCGAACCCGGTGAGCAGGCGCAGAGAGGCGAAGGCGTAGGCCCGCGCGGTGTGCGTGCCGGTGCGAGCCGACACGGCGGACTCCGGGGCGGAGGTGTTCCAGTTCCTGCGGAGCGACGGCAGGTGGAACCCCGGGCTCCGGTGAGGGTGCTCGTGTACGGCCATGGTGGTGATCCCTTCGGGAACGATCCGGTCGATGCCTGACACCGCACACTCTTGTCGCGCCGGGCAGGTGTCGCCGGATGCCGAAGGTCCGTGACCATGGGGCTGAACGGCCCTTTCGGTAGGGCCTGTTGGGCCGCCGGTACGGGGGCGGGGCGGCGTACGGTCCTTCCCCGTACCGGCCGGCGTCTCGCGGACGTCGGCCGGCCGGTGGATCCTGAGGTCGCACACACGTCGTCCGGCCGGTTGATCCCGAGGTCACTCGGCAGAAGGAGGCTCATGTCCCAGAGCTCGGGCGGACACGTTCCGGGGTGGCGCCACCTGACGCCCGGACTCGCCACTCTCCTGGGCTACCGGCGCTCATGGCTGAAGGGCGACCTGCTGGCCGGCGTGACGGTGGCCGCGTATCTCGTGCCGCAGGTCATGGCGTACGCGGGCGTGGCAGGCCTGCCGCCGGTCGCCGGGCTCTGGGCGATCCTGCCCGCACTCGCGCTGTACGCCGTGCTCGGTTCCTCGCGCCTGCTGTCGGTGGGCCCCGAGTCGACGACCGCGCTCATGACGGCCACCGTGGTGGGGCCGCTCGCCGCCGGGGATCCGGACCGGTACGCCGTGCTGGCGGCCGCCCTCGCGGTGACCGTCGGGCTGCTGTGCCTGTTGGCGTGGGCGGTGCGGCTGGGCTTCGTCGCGGACCTGCTCTCCCGGCCGGTGCTGATCGGCTATCTCGCGGGCGTAGCGCTGATCATGATGGTGGACCAGTTGCCCAAGCTCACCGGCGTAGCGACGACGGGCTCGGCCTTCTTCTCCAAGCTCTGGTCCTTCGTACGACACCTGTCGGAGACCCATGCGCCCACGCTGGTGTTCGCCGCCGCCGTACTCGCGTTCCTGTTCACGGTGGCGCGATTCTTCCCCGCGGTGCCCGGCCCCCTGCTGGCAGTGGTGCTGGGCACCGCGGCCGTGGCCGTCTTCGACCTCGACGACCGGCACGGCATCAAGGTGATCGGCGAGGTCCCGTCGGGGCTGCCCGGCTTCGCCGTGCCGGACCTGACCGAGCTGTCGCACCTGCTGTTGCCCGCCCTCGGTGTTCTCCTCGTCGGCTACACCGACTTCATCCTCACCGCGCGGGCCTTCCGTGACCGCGAGGAGGAGGGCACAGCGCTGGACCCCAATCAGGAACTGCTGGCCCTGGGCGCGGCCAACCTCGGCGCGGGCACCGTGCACGGCTTTCCCGTGAGCAGCAGCGCCAGCCGGACCGCGCTCGCTGCTTCGGCGGGCGCCCGCAGCCAGGCGTACTCGCTGGTCGCCGGCGCGGCGATCCTCGCCGTCCTGCTCTTCCTCAGCCCACTGCTGTCCCGCACCCCGTCGGCCGTCCTGGGCGCGCTCGTCGTGTACGCCGCCGTCCGCATGATCGACCTGGCGGGCTTCCGACGACTGGCATCCTTCCGCCGCCGGGAGCTGCTGCTGGCGCTCGGCTGCCTGGTCGGCGTCCTGGCCCTGGACATCCTGTACGGCGTGATCGTCGCCGTCGGCCTGTCCGTCGCGGAGTTGCTGACCCGCGTGGCCCGCCCGCACGACGCCGTCGAGGGGGTGGTGCCCGGCGTGGCCGGCATGCACGACGTGGACGACTACCCCCAGGCCCGTACGATCCCCGGCCTGGTGGTCTACCGCTACGACTCGCCGCTCTTCTTCGCCAACGCGGAGAACTTCCACCGCCGGGCCCTGGCCGCCGTCGAGGAACAGACCGAACCGGTCCGCTGGTTCGTCCTCAACACCGAGGCCAATGTGGAGGTCGACATCACCGCCCTGGACGCCGTGGACGCCCTGCGCCACGAACTGACCCGGCGGGGCGTGGTCTTCGCCCTCGCCCGGGTGAAGCAGGACCTCATGGACGACCTGGAGGCGTACGGCCTGACGAAGTCGGTCGGCCCCGACCTGATCTTCCCCACCCTGCCGACCGCCCTGGCCGCCTACCGCGAGTGGAGCCGCGCTCAGTAGGCCGCCAGCCCGTACGCACCGAACTGGTCGCGGACCCGCTCGATCAGCCTCGGGTCGGGACCCGGGTTGTCCCGCAGCGGGAAGGGAAGGCCGAGAGCCTCGTACTTGGCGGCACCGAGTTTGTGGAAGGGCAGGACGTCGACCCGCTCGACATTGCCGAGGCCGGCGACGAACCGGGCCAGGCCGTCGACGGCCTCCCGGTCGTCGGTCCAGCCGGGGACGAGGACATAGCGAATCCACACCGCAGTACCCAGGCGATCGAGGCGGGTGGCGAATTTGAGGGTGGGCGCCAGTTCGCCGCCGGTCAGTTTCCGATACGTGTTGACGTCGAAGGACTTGATGTCCAGGAGCACCAGGTCGGTGTCGGCGAGGAGTTCGTCGGTCGCGCGGGTGCCCAGGAAGCCGGAGGTGTCGAGCGCCGTGTGCAGTCCGGCTTCCTTGCAACGGCGCAGGATCTCGGCGCTGAAGGCGGGTTGGAGCAGCGGCTCGCCGCCCGTGAGCGTCACCCCTCCGCCGGCCGTGGTGACGAAGCCCTGGCACTTCTCGATCTCCGCCATCACCTCGTCGACCGTGACGTCCCGCCCGTCCCGCATGTGCCAGGTGTCAGGGTTGGCGCAGTACAGGCAGCGCAGCGGGCAGCCGCTGACGAAGAGGACGAACCGGGTCCCGGGACCGTCCACGCCGGTGGACAGGTCCCAGGAGTGGATCCGGCCCGCCACCGTGGTCTTCACAGCGATCCGTGGAAGGTGCGGCTGATCACGTCGAGCTGCTGCTCGCGGGTCAGGCGGACGAAGTTGACGGCGTATCCGGAGACCCGGATGGTCAACTCCGGGTATTTCTCCGGGTGTTCCATCGCGTCCTCCAGCGTGGCCCGGTCCAGCACGTTGACGTTCATGTGGAAGCCGCCGGAGGCCGTGTACGCGTCGAGGATGCCGACCAGGTTGCCCGCGCGTTCGCTCGGGTGGTGGCCCAGACCCTCGGGTGTGATCGTCGTGGTCAGTGAGATGCCGTCGCGGGCCTGCTCGTACGGCAGCTTGGCGACCGAGAGCGCGGAGGCGGCCACCCCGTGGCGGTCACGGCCGTTCATGGGGTTGGCGCCGGGCGCGAAGGGCTGTCCGGCGCGCCGGCCGTCGGGCGTGTTGCCGGTGTGCTTGCCGTAGACGACGTTGGACGTGATCGTCAGCACCGACTGCGTGTGCTCCGCGTCCCGGTGGGTGGGGTGCTCGCGAACCTTGGCCATGAAGGACTCGACCAGGCCGACCGCGATGTCGTCCGCCCGGTCGTCGTTGTTGCCGTACGCCGGCCAGCCGCCCTCGGTCTCGAAGTCCACCGCCAGCCCCGTCTCGTCCCGGATCACCTTCACCCGTGCGTACTTGACCGCGGAAAGGCTGTCGGCGGCGACGGACAGACCGGCGATGCCGCAGGCCATGAAGCGGTGGACGGGGTGGTCGTGCAGCGCCATCTCCACACGCTCGTAGGCGTACTTGTCGTGCATGAAGTGGATGACGTTGAGCGTGTTGACGTACGTCGCCGCCAGCCAGTCGAGCACCCGGTCGTACGCCGCCGTCAGCTCCTCGTACTCCAGGTACTCGCCGGTCAGCGCGGGCGTGTTGGGCGCGATCTGCTCGCCGTTCATCTCGTCCCGGCCGCCGTTGATCGCGTAGAGCAGCGCTTTGGCGAGGTTGACCCGGGCGCCGAAGAACTGCATCTGCTTCCCGACCGCCATCGCCGACACACAGCAGGCGATCGCGGTGTCGTCGCCGGTGTTCGGACGCATCAGGTCGTCGGACTCGTACTGGACGGCGCTGGTGTCGATCGACACCTGGGCGCAGAACTCCTTGAAGCCCGGCGGCAGTCGGGGCGACCACAGCACGGTCAGGTTGGGTTCCGGCGCGGGGCCGAGGTTGTAGAGCGTCTGGAGGAAGCGGAAGGAGGTGCGGGTGACCAGCGATCGGCCGTCCTCGCCGATGCCGCCGATGGACTCCGTCACCCAGGTCGGGTCGCCGGAGAACAGCGCGTCGTACTCGGGGGTGCGCAGGAACCGTACGATCCGCAGCTTGATCACGAAGTCGTCGATCAGCTCCTGGGCACGGGACTCGTCGAGGACCCCCTCGTCCAGGTCCCGCTGGAGGTAGACGTCCAGGAAGGTGGAGGTGCGGCCCAGCGACATCGCGGCACCGTTCTGCTCCTTCACGGCGGCGAGGTAGCCGAGGTAGAGCCACTGCACGGCCTCGTGGGCGTTGGTGGCCGGGCGGGAGACATCGCAGCCGTACGAGGCCGCCATCTCGGTCAGCTCACCCAACGCACGTATCTGCTCGGCGAGTTCCTCGCGGTCCCGGATGATGTGCTCCGTCGAGGACTGAGCATCCAGCAGGGCACGTTCGGCCCGCTTGGCCTCCATGAGCCGGGCGGTTCCGTACAGCGCCACCCTCCGGTAGTCGCCGATGATCCGGCCGCGTCCGTAGGCATCCGGCAGTCCGGTGATGATCCCGGCCTTGCGGGCGGCCCGCATTTCGTGGGTGTATGCGTCGAAGACACCGTCGTTGTGGGTCTTTCGGTAGGTCCCGAACACGCGCGTGACAAAGGGGTCGGGCTCGTACCCGTACGCCTTCAGCCCGCTCTCGACCATCCGCAGGCCGCCGTTCGGCATGATCGCGCGTTTCAGCGGGGCGTCGGTCTGCAGGCCGACGATCAACTCCCTCTCGCGGTCGATGTATCCGGGTGCGTGCGAAGTGATCGTCGACGGAGTCGCGGTGTCGACGTCGAGGATGCCCCTGCGCCGCTCCTCCGGGAACAGGGCGCTGACCTTCTCCCACACGGCTCGGGTGCGGTCCGTCGGACCCGTCAGGAAGGCGGAATCGCCCTCGTACGGCGTGTAGTTGGCCTGGATGAAGTCGCGTACGTCGATGCGCTCGCGCCACCGCGTCCCGGCGAAGCCATGCCATGCCTGGGGCGCCCGGGTCCCAGCTGTCACCGTTGCAGTCATCGCCGGTTCTCTCCCTTGCTCCGCACTGGAATGCCTCGCTTCCGATACTCGTGACGCGCGCCGGGCGCCGGGAGGGCCGGTCAGCGCACAGAGACCTCGCCGTCCGACCCGGTCCGTGGGGCCGTTCGGCCCATGTCGGTACGTGCGCCCGGTGAAGCCGGTGCGCATCCCTTCACGAGGGGGAGGGCGTGCCGCTCTCCTGCCCGGCGGGAACGACCAGCACCGGGCAGTGCGCGCGATGCAGCAACGTACGAGCCACTGAACCGAGTTGGCGGCCATACCCGCCCAGACTGGCTCGGCAACCGATCACTACGAGGTCGGCCGTACGTGTGGCCTCCAGCAGCGTCTGCGTCGAAGCGGGGGCGGTGTCCTGGGTCTCCACGTGGACGCGAGGGTGCTGCTCGCCCAGTTCCACCAGAACGTCGCCGGCGGTCCGGAAGTGCGACGCGGTCCCTTCGCGTCGGCGCTGCGGCACCGGCGCCGGAGCGGGGTGCCGATGCGCCGAGGACCGAAGGATTCGCAGTCCGGCGCTGCGGCGTTCCGCTTCCTGCATGGCGTACGCGGCCGTGTCCACGTCGTCCTCGGCGTCGAGGACGAGCAGGACCTCGTTGTGCAGGTGCGGCGGAGAGTCGCCTCGTACGACCAGCAGCGGGCCATGAGCGTGCGCGGCCAGGCGCCGGCTCACCGAGCCGAACAGCGTGCCAGCGAACCCGCCGAGGCTCCGGCAGCCGACGACGGTCAGCGCGGCCTCCCGTCCGCGTTCCGCCAGTACGGCCGCCGAGTGTCCCTCGACAGGGACGGTGACGACCGGCAGGTCCGGGTGGCGGTAGCCCACCCGCGAGGCGGCGGATGCCAGCACCGGTCCGGCCTCGTCGAGGTCGGGCACGGCGTACACGATCTCCAGAGCGGTCGCGTGCAGGGCCGCCTCGTCGGCGGCCAGGTCCAGTGCTCGTACGGCGATGACTGAGCCGTCCACACCGACGATGACGTGACGCGTGGTCATGACTTTTCCTCCCTGGGGCCGTTGGGTGCCCGGAGCACCGTCACGGCGTTGGTTCAGTCGTGCGGGACGACGGCCACGGGACAGCCGACGTGGTGCAGCACCGCGTGAGTGACGGCGCCGACGTGCGTGCCGAGGTGGCCCTCCCGTGTCCGGCGCCCCACGACGACGAGGGAGGCTCCGGCCGACGCGCGTACCAGCGCGGTGGCGGCCCGCCCTTCGGAGACGGTCTCGATCACGGAGACTCCCGGGAACTTCTCGCACCACGGGCGCAGCGTCGCGGCCACGGTGCGTTCCCGTGCCGCAAGCAGCTCCGGCCCGGACACCGGGGCCCACGGTCCGTCGGCCGGCTCTACCCGCGCCGTACCGAAGGCGTGGATCACGTGCAGCGTGGCGCCACAGCGCCGAGCGGACTCGAAGGCGAATTCGATCAGCTCGTCACAGGGGCGCTGGGTGTCCAGGCCGAGGACGACATCGCGATACGGGGTCTCGGGTATCTCCTCGGGCGAGATGCCGTCCAGGGCGGGGAGGTGTTCGTCGGCGGAGCTTTCGCCCGCGCGTACGAGCACCACGGGGCGGGAGGACCTGGCGACGACCCGCTGGGACACCGAGCCGACCATGAATCCCGCGACGCCGCTCAGACCGCGCGACCCGAGCACCAGCAGCTCCGCGTCCCCGGCCGCCGCAAGGAGGGCGGCTGCCGCAGAGTCGGGCACCAGCCGCTCGACGACCCGTAGCCCGGGGTGCGCCGCACGGATGCTGCTCGCGGCCCGGTCCAGGGTCTCTTCGGCCCAGTCACGCTCGCTCCGGTCCGCGGGGACGGAGGGGGCGGGACGTGGGTGCCACTTCCAGGCGTGCACGAGACTCAGCGAGACGCCGCGACGCGCGGCCGCACGGGCCGCCCAGTGCGCGGCGGCGAGACTCTCGGCGGATCCGTCGATTCCCGTGGTGATGTGCCGAAGCATGGTGGGCAACCTCCTGTGTCCGGTCCTGCCCGATCTCGTACTGAGCCTTATGCAGGAACGCGCCCGTGCGCAGGGGCCGTACAGCCCCTGCAGGGGACCCTTCGGCCCAGGACCCGTTGGTCACCCGCGCGGTCCAACGATCGGATCGGGGCAGGGGGCGGCAAAGGGAGCCGAAGGCCTCTCGTGTGGTGCCGGGTGGCCCGGTCGTGGGGCCGGGTGGCCCATGGTTCGCACCGCGGCACCGGCACACGCTGGAAGCGGCAGGTGAGTACGCCCGTCTTGGAGGCCCGTCATGAACGCTTCGCCCACTTCCAGCATGCTGCGGGCACTGCCCGCCGAGCACCGGGAACGGCTCATGCGCATTGCCCGCGAGGTGTCGTTCCCCCAGGGAATCCGCCTCTTCGAGGAGGGCCGCCGCGCCGACCGGTTCTGGATCATCCGCACCGGCACGATCGACCTCGACATGCACGTGCCCGGCCGCCGGGCGGCCGTCATCGAGACCCTCGGACACAACGAACTGGTCGGATGGTCCTGGCTGTTCGCGCCGCACGCCTGGCATCTTGGTGCCGAGACCACGACGCCTGTACGGGCGTACGAGTTCGACGCCGTGGCCGTACGGGCCATGTGCCAGGACGACCCAGTCCTGGGCCGCACGGTCGCCCAATGGGTGGGTGACATCCTCGCCCATCGCCTGCGCTCGGCCCGTACCCGGCTGCTGGACCTGTACGCGCCGTACGGCAGCGGCAGCCGCCTGTGAGCGCACCCCCGAATCCGACGCGACCCCGGGCCGGCGAGGGCGCAATGTGGGTACGAGTGGGGCCGGTCGGCCCTAGTGCATCCGGTCCCGGCGAGTGATGATCGTCCTGACGGACAGCCCGCAGTCCGTCAGTCACCGGGGAACAAGGGGTCGTCATGGCCGAGGCACGCACCTTCACGGAGCAGAACCCGATCCGTGTCTTCCTGCTGGACGACCACGAGGTCGTACGACGCGGCCTGTCCGACCTCCTGGACGCCGAACCGGACATCTCGGTGGTCGGCGACGCCGAGAACGTCGAGCATGCACTCCTGCGCGGCCCGGCCCTTCGTCCGGACGTCGCCGTCCTCGACGTACGCCTCCCCGACGGCGACGGGATCACCGTCTGCCGCGAGCTGCGCAGCCAGATGCCGGAGCTGGCCGTGCTGATGCTGACGTCGTTCGACGACGAGGACGCGCTGCTCGACGCGATCATGGCCGGGGCCTCGGGCTACGTGCTCAAGCAGATCAGGGGCTCCGACCTGGTCTCGGCGGTACGCACCGTCGCCTCGGGCCAGTCCATGCTCGACCCCGCGACGACCGCCCGGCTGATGCGCTCCCTGCGTGCGGACCCCGCAGACACCCCGGCCATCGCCCCCGAACTGGCCAGCCTCTCGCCGCGCGAGCGGGACATCCTCGCGCTCATCGGGGACGGGCTCACCAACCGTGAGATCGGCAAGAAGCTCTATCTCTCGGAGAAGACCGTCAAGAACCACATCTCCCGCCTGCTGGCCAAACTGGGCGTCCAACGCCGGGTCCAGGCAGCGGTCCTCGCCTCCCACCTCGAACATCCCGACTCCGGTGGACGCCCTGCGAGGTGACGCACACCCGGGTCGTCGGGGATGGCATGGGGCCGTACGAGCCCCCTGGTCACCTCAGCCCCCTTGTGAGCCCGTCGGCACGCGCCACACCAGCTGGGTACCGCCGCCCTGCGGCCGTTCGCCGAGTGTGAGCGTGCCGCCAAGTGCGCGAGCCCGTTCCTCGATGTTCTTCAGCCCGCTGCGCGTCACCCCGTCGGGTACTCCGCAGCCGTCGTCCGTCACCGTGAGTGCCAACTCGCCCTTGGCGTACCGCAGATGGACGTCGACGGAGCGCGCGCCCGAGTGCCGAGCCGCGTTGCTGAGCGCCTCGCCGAGCACGGCGAGCGCGTGATCCGCTACGCCGCCGGGGACATCGGTGTCGACAAGGCCCTCGATCCGCAACGCGGGAGTGAAGCCGAACGACGTGGCGGCGGCCTTCACGGCGTCGGACACCCGGGCGCGCAGACCGCTGTCCTCCTTGGTCCGGCCGCCGTGCGCACGCAGCCCGAAGATGGTGGACCGAATGATCTTGATGGTGTCGTCGAGGTCGTCGACGGTCCGCGACAGCCGTTCCGTGCCCTCGGGGTGGTCCATGAACCGCTGGGTGCTCTGCAGGGTCATGCCGGCCGCGAAGAGCCGCTGGATCGCCAGGTCGTGCAGATCGCGCGCGATCCGGTCGCGGTCCTGGAGCAGCGTGATCTGTTCCGCGTCCCGGCGGCGTTCAGCCAGCTCCAGTGCCAGCGCCGCCTGGCCGGCGAAGCCGAGCAGCGGCCCGGTGTCGTCGTCCGAGAACGGCGTACGGCCCGCCAGACGCCCCAGCAGCAACACCCCGCGGGCTTTCCCTCCGGCGCCGAGGGGCACCGCGACCACTGGGCCGAGCCCGGCCCAGTGCGACTCTCCCTCACCGGTGCGGACGTCGTGCTCGATGTCGGCGCTGACCACCGGCTCCGCCGCAGTGAGCGCGGCCCCGACGAAACCCTCCTCGGCGGAAAGGACCAGCCCGCTGCGCCGCTCGGCGTCCGACCCGACCGCGAGCACCGGCCGCAGCTCCGCCGCTCCGGACACGTATTCCGCGATCATCCCGATGTCGGCCGAGGCGATCTCCCGGGCCTGCTCGACGATCAGTTCAAGTACCTCGGCACTGGGAGCGCCCGACAGCAGCGTGCTCGTGACCTCGCCACTGGCCCGCATCCAGCGCTCACGCAGCCGGGTCTCCTCGTACAGCCGCGCGTTCTCGATGGCCACCCCGGCCGCCACGGCGAGCGTGGAAAGCACCGACTCGTCCTCGGCGTCGAACTCTTCAGCACCGCGCTTCTCGGTGAGGTAGATGTTCCCGAACACCCTGTCGCGCACCCGGATGGGCACACCCAGGAACGAGTGCATCGGCGGGTGATGGGCCGGAAAGCCGTACGAGGACGGGTGCTGGGAGAGTTCCGGGAGCCGCAGCGGCTCGGGGTGCCGGATCAGCTCGCCGAGGATGCCGTGGCCGCTGGGCAGGTCACCGATCTCCGCGCGTTGTTCATCGCCCATGCCCACCGTCAGGAACTCCGACAGCCGAAGGTCGTCACCGATCACGCCCAGCGCCCCGTACTCGGCGTCCACCAGCACTACTGCGGCCTCGACGATGCGCCGCAGCACCTGCGGCAGATCCAGCTCCCCGCCGACCGACAGCACCGCCTCCAGCAGGTTGTGCACCCGGTCCTGCGTCCCCCGCGCCGCGTCGATCCGCGCCTGCAACTCATCCAGCAGCTCATCCAGCCGCAGCTTGGGCAGATGCTGCTTGGAGCCCCCGCGACCTTCCCCGCTCATCGCTTCCTCCGACCGACTCGCGCAGACAAGGTGCACCTCAACCGATAGACCTCGCCTTCACCGTACTGGCAGAGGACGCATGTCGAGGCCGTACGTGCAGACAGTGACGTCATGGCCAGGACGTGAGGGGTCGAGTATCAGGGCCTGTCCCCGGACAGCCTCCCGCTATTGCGGTGCGATGGCTTTGAGCCAGTCCTCGACGGCGATGACATCTGCCCACTGCGGGAACAGCTTCTCGGTCAGGAACCGGTGCACCTCGGGGTCGGTGTCGAGGCAGGCGTCCGGCAGGACGGTGAGGCCGAAATCCAGGTCGATGGCGCGGCACAGGGTGGACAGCACCACGCCGCTGGTGGCGATCCCGGTGAGGACAAGGCTGTCGATGTCGCGAGCCCTGAGGACCAGGTCGAAGTCGCTGCCGGAGAACGCGCTTCCCCGTCTCTTGGTGACCACGACGTCGCCCTGCTGGGGCGCGATGTCGGGGTGGATCCCGGTGCCGGGGGCGCCCTCGGTGAAGAGGCCGGCCCGCACGGCGTTGGTGATCACCCTGTTGCGGGGGCTGACTTCCGGATCGCCCGGCCGTAACGCGATGACCACGTAGATCACGGGAATGCCCGCCACGCGGGCGCCGTCGATCGCCCTGCGCAGGCGCGGCAGGTATCCGGAGCCGTCGTCGGCGATGCCCACGATGTCCCGTTGGACGTCCATCACGAGAAGAGCGCTGTTCGCCATGCTCACCGTCCCTTCGTCACTGGGGAAACAAGACGAAGTCTGGGTGATCGACCGATCCGCGGTGGAGGTTTCGGAGATCTTCATCGGCGTCGGGCCGCGGTGCCCACGGACACGGCGCCACGGTCCGAGCCTCGCACTGGCTGGGCGCGGTCAATCCCGCGGCCTATCGGCGGGTGACCCCGTTGCTGCTGTGGCGGCTGACACCGAGCGGGCCGCAACCCGAGCCCGGATCCACAGACCTGATGCCTGTGGATAGTTTCTCCGAAAACGAAGAAGTGCCTTTCGACCTGCGATGACGGGGTTGGCGGGAAGTCTGCGCCGCCGGGGTTTTCGGTGTGAAGCCATTCGTACGGCGGAGACGCTCGGATCCGGTTCGGCGGAGCCGTCCGACGGCGGCTCGACCGGGCCGCGCGCAGCGGCAGTTCAGCCCTGGCGACGAGGGAGTCGGAGCCGGCTACGCGGATCCGCGCAGCAGCAACTCCGCCCGGACGACGAGGTCTTCGCCATCGAGCAGGTCGGCCCCGGTCAGCAGCCGGGCGGCCTGCTCGAGGGCCAGTGCGCCCACTCTGCGCGTGTCGAGGGCGACCGTGGAGAGCGGAGGCTCAACCATCTTGCCCAGTTGCAGACCGTCGAAGCCGATCACCGCGAGGTCCTCCGGGACGCGCCTGCCCAGGCGGCGCGACTCGCGCAGCGCGCCCATCGCGATGATGTCGTTGAAGGTGAACACCGCGGTGATGTCGGGACGGAGGGTGAGCAAGGCCTCGAGCGCCTCCCCGCCACCGTCGGCCGACTGGGTCGAACCGAGCACCGCGTCGGCCTCGATCCCGAGGGCCTCGGCGGCCGCCCCGAACCACTCGCGCCGGACGCTCGGTTCGACGGGGCCGTCGTGGTCGAGCATGCCGATCCGCTCATGCCCGCGCGCGACGAGGTGCGCGACCGCCGCGTGGACGCCGTCCCGCCCGTCTATCCGGATCGAGCTGAACCGCGCGGTCTTGTGCGCACGCCCGATGAGTACCACCGGGATGCCGCGGGTGAGTAAGTCGATCTCCTGCTCGGGCCGACTGAAGTAGCCGACGACCGCGTCGACTTGGGAACCGATCACCTGCAGCGTGCGAGCTCCTCCTCGGCGCTGTCCGCGGTGTCGTAGACGACCACGTGTCAGCCGCGGGCCCGCGCCGCTTCCAGGGCGGCCGCGGCGCTCTCGGAGAAGTACGGGTTGAGCAGGTCCGGGATCACAAGGCCGACGGTGGTGGTGTCCTGCCGGACCAGCCCGCGGGCGGACCTGCTCGGCCGGTAGCCGAGTTCGAGAGCGGCGTCCAGTACGCGCTGTTTGGTGGAGCCGTCGATCCCGTCCTGGTCGTTGAGTGCCCGCGACACGGTCTGCCGGGACACACCCGCGGAACGGGCGACATCGTGGATCGTCACCCTCCGAGGCTCCGCTCCCGGCGACACCACTACACGTACCTCCGATACCGGTGGATGCCGGTGCGCCTGCGAGGTCCGAGTATGCCTGTGCCGGGTTCTGCGGCGCGAGATGATCCACTGGCCAGGCCGGGTTGTGAGGGCGGCCCTCCGCCGGTGGGAGGTGGCACGGGGCTTCCGTCAGTGCCCGGTACGGGAACTCCCGACCTGAGCATGCCGTTCTTCTTCTTGAGGCAGCCACTCTCCACGCAGTGTGGCGCGACACGACCCCGGCTACCGATCCCGAGTGCCATGCCCCGTTCCGGAGCTTTTCCCGCCGCGCTCAGCAGTGGCGGCATCATCCTCGTACTCCTGGGCTGCTCCACCGATGGCGCCGCCGAGGAAACCGCCGCGGCCACCAGGACCACGTCGGCGGCCACGCCCGCCACGCCCTCCTCGGACACCTCCCCGGCAGCGTCGACCGTCGAGCCGACCCCCGCCACCACTACTGCGAAGCCGGCCCCCGGCGGGACCAACACCCAGGCCCGGACCGCCTTGCTCGCCATACCCGCGATCGCCCTCGAGGACCTGCGCGTCGTCTCCTACGAGGGGACGACCGACGACTGGCCAGGCACGCGGATCCAGAACCGCGGCGTCGCCGCCAGCCCGTACGGCAGCCGTGGCGGTGTCGGCCCCGGCGAGGTCGGCAACTACCTCGTCACGGCCCACCGCCTCTCCGCCGGCGGTCCGCTGCGCGAGCTCCCCGCCCTGGATGAAGGCGACTCGGTCTTCGTCACCTCGGGCGGCACGGTCTACGAGTACGAGATCACCGAGAGCAGAACCACCTCCTTCCGCTCCGACCGCTCGCTCGCCGAACAGCGGGCAGCGGTCCCGGGCTTCCCGGGCAAGCGCCCCGCTCAAGCCATGATCACCATCTCCACCTGCGCGACACTCGAGGACAACGCGGCCGGAAACCACTGGCGCGACGACAGAGGGAACCCCGAGCACCGCATCGACAAAATCGGCGTCCTGACTTCGACTTCAACACAGCAGCCGACGCTGGGTTAGGCCGGGGGAGCCGGTGTCCGAAACCGGCCTACTCGCCCCGGTGCCGCCAGTACCACACGGCGCCGATCACAGCAGCGAGGAGAAAGGCGACCGGCAGGATCAGGCCGGGGATTCGGGCGGCCGTCACTGGGCGCCCCCGACGGGAGACGAGACGCTTGAAGGCGTGGTCTCGGCCATGGTGGTCTTTCTCTCTGCGCTGTGCCGATGTGGGGCGGACGGGCTGGACGTTGTGGTCAATGGCGGGCGGACACGCTCGACTTGAGTGCGCGGTCCGCTCCGCGGTATCAAGCCAGATAGTGGCCTCATGCACGGGCTTCTGGCCAGCCCTCGCGCAATCGGAGTTCTGTACTAGGTACCCCCGCGCGGTCTCTCCAACGAACCACGGTGCTCAGACGGGCAATTGGCGGCCCCGGGGTCCGTCAGCGCCTGCGTGCCCGGCTGCCCCACCCGCTGCCGATACCCGCCACATGCAGCGCCAGTACGGTGAGGCCGAGGAGCATGACATTCACCGACGTGAACGTGTCGTTCGTGTCGATCTCGGCAGCGTTGATCAAAAAGGCGATGAAGAACAGCACTGCCGCCGCTATACCAAGCATGGAGACGCTCCCTCTTTTCGTTGTGGTGCGCTACGAGTGCCCCCGAATCCCGTCGTCAGACCCTCGACACCGCGGCCCGGCCGGTGCCGCCCAAGGTGGGCGATGGAGGCAGGAGTGCCTTATCGGGGCGATTGCGCTATCTGATGGGCCGCGAGACCTACCTCGAACTGTTCGGCGTCGGTGATTTGCCCGGCCAGGACGGCACCTTCGGCTCCACCGGGATGGGGATCTCGGCCGAGCGTGCCGGCGACCTCGTGACGGTGACGGAGCGGCTGCGGGACCAGGGCATCGCCGACCCGTGCAGCAACACCGAGCCGGCCTGCGGCAGATCGGACTGTCGCTCAACCGGCCCGTGGAGTACCGGCACGAGGAACGGATCGGCCGGTCGACGCTCACCGTGGGCCCGGGCGCCCGAGCTGTCTGGAACTTCGACGCCACGGAGTAAGGGGCCATGATGGCCGGCGTCATCGGGACCTACAGCAGCGTCGGCGCGTGGAATTCGCCGAGACCGGAGGCCAGGTCCCGGTCCAGCCAGTAGCGGCGCGGTTCGGCGAGCATGACGTCGACGCTGACAGCCATGAGGCCGGGGATCCGGGCCAGTTCGTTGTCGACGAAGAGCGCCAGGGCGGAGCGGTCGGCGACCAGGCCGGTGGCGAGGACGGACATGTCGCTGGCCACGTGGGCGGCGAGCCGGGTCTGGGGGAGCTGGTCGATACGGCGCATGACGTCGGGGGTTTCACCCGGAGCCACGCGCAGGCGGAGGATGAATGCGGTCCGGAAGCCGAGCCATTCGGACACGATCTCCAGGCGCGGTTTGACCCATCCCTCGTCGAGGACCCGGCGGACGACGCGATGCGCGGTGGAGGTGGCCAGGCCGGCGGCTCGGGCGATGCTCGCCGCTGATGCGCGGCTGTCCTGGATCAGCTGGGCGACGACGGTGCGTTCAGCCTCGCTGAGTGGTTTCGCGGGGGGTGTCGCGGTCGCGGTGCCCTCGGGGCGGGCGCCGGTGAGTTTCAGCAGGCCGGCGCGTTCGGTGTCGGTGAGGAACTGGGGGTCCCAGTTGATACCCCGGCGCAGGGTGCTGAGGGCGGGCAGGGCGTTGACGCGGCGGACGCCGGGGACGGAGAACATCCGGTCGATCGCCTCGCTGGTGGCGGCCTCGGACGGGGCGTGCACGACGGCGTAGAGCGGGTAGTCGCCGGAGATCTGTGCCAGGAGCTGGAGGTGGGGCAGGTCGCGGAGGCGGTGGAGGACGGCGAGCGGGGTCTCGCCGGTGATGTCCAGGAAGACGTGGACGGGCATCGCCGTGGAGTGCATGCCCCAGTCGGACTGCCCGATCACGCGGACCATCCGCGCCTCGTGCAACCGGTCGTACCGGCGTTTGAGCGTGCTGGCGTCGGCGGCGAGGATCTCGCCGATGTCGTCCCAGGTGGCCCGGGGTGCCAGGTGCAGCGCGCCGATGAGGCGCCGGTCGAGCTCGTCGAGGAGAGGACGGGTCATGGTGCCCCACCTTAGACTGCCGATTAATCCCAATGTTACATCCAGGGGATAGAGAATCTCTCACTCGGATGCCATTGTTCGCAGGAACGTCCCCCCAATGCATCAAGAGGTACCGATGAGTGTCACCTCCGCTCAGCCTCAGCCGACCGAGCCACAGTCGAGGGCCCTGCGCACCGCGTTCCGGAGTCTGACGGCGATCGAGAAGGTCGGTAACAAACTCCCCAACCCCTTCTGGCTGTTCTGGATCCTCGCGGGGATCGTCGCCGTCCTCAGCGCGGTGTTGGCGGCGGTCGGCGCCAGCGCCTTGCACCCCGGCACGCACGAGACCATCGAGGTGCGGAACCTGCTCAGCAAGGACGGCCTCACCATGGCCGTCGAGGGGGCCGTCGACAACTACGCGGCCTTCCCGCCGCTGGCCACCATCCTCACCGTGATGTTCGGCATCGCCGTCGCCGAGAAGAGCGGACTGTTCTCCGCCCTGCTGCGCCGCATGGTCGCGCGGGTGCCGGGCAGGTACCTCACCTTCGTCCTGTCGATGACGGCCATGGTCAGCCATGTCGCCGGCGACGCCGCGTACGTCACCCTCATCCCGCTCGGCGCACTGGTCTTCCGCGCGGCCGGCCGCAGCCCGGTGCTCGGCTGCGTCGTCGCCTACGTCTCGATCGCCGCCGGCTACGACGCCTCCCCGTCGCTCACCACCACCGACGTCCTGCTGTCGGGGATCTCGACCGCCGCCGCCCACACCATCGACGCGGACTACGTCGTCACGCCGGTGGCCAACTACTTCTTCGGGCTCGGCTCCTCGGTCCTGGTGGCCCTCGTGATCACTCTCGTCGTCGACAAGGTCCTTGCCCGCCGCTCGGACCTGGAGCCCGACGAGCCGGTCGCCGCGCCGAACGCCGCTGAGCTGGCGGAGATCGAGGTCACCGAGCAGCAGCAGCGTGCGCTGCGTGCCACCGGGCTGGTCGCCATCGGCTTCCTCGCGTTCCTGGTGGTGGCCATGGTCCCCTCGTCCTCACCGCTGCGCGGCGAGGGAGGCGGCATCGTCAACTCCCCGCTGATCAGCGGGATGGCGCTCGTCCTGGGCGTGTTCTTCGCCGTACTCGGCACCGTCTACGGCCGGATGACCGGCACCTTCTCCGCCGCCCGCGACAGCATCGCCGCGATGGTCGACGGCACCCGTTCGATGGCGCCGATCCTCGTCCTGTTCTTCGCGATCGCCCAGTTCCTCGCCTACTTCAAGTGGACGAACATCGGCGACATCCTCGCCGTCAAGGGCGCCGAGACGCTGCGCGACCTGGACATGAGCGGCTGGACCGTGCTGGTCGGCATCGCTGTACTGATCACGTTCATGAACCTCCTCATCACCAGCGGCTCCGCGCTGTGGGCGCTTGCCGCGCCGGTGCTCGTACCCATGCTGATGCTCATCGGCATCGAGCCCGAGACCACCCAGGCCGTCTACCGCGTCGCCGACTCGGTCACCAACTGCGTCACCCCGATGAGCCCGTACTTCGTGATGGCCCTGGGCTTCATCCAGCAGTACCGCAAGTCCGCGGGCATCGGCACCCTGGCCTCCTTCACCATCCCGATCGCCGCCGTCCTCTGGGTCGTCTGGGTCGCGTTCTTCGTGGCCTGGTACCTGCTGGGCATCCCGTTCGGCATCGGCTGAGCCCGCCCCTCCGCCAAGAAGCGCCACCCCGGCTTCGTACGAGAAAGCAGACCATGACCGCATCGCCCGCCGCCGCCCTCACCGCCCGCGCCCAGGACGTCTCGTCGGAGATCGTCACCGACATCCTGACCCTCGTCCGCCAGGAGACCGGCAGCTACGATCTGCCCGGCCTCGCGGCGGGCCTGGACCTCCTGCGCGAGCTGACCGTCCGCCACCTCGGCCGACCCGACCGCGAAGAGCGTCACCCCGGTGGCGAGTGCGGCGACACGCTCACGTTGACCTACACCGGCACGGGCGCCGGGCACGTCGCGCTCGTCGGCCACTACGACACCGTATGGCCGACCGGCACCCTTGCCGGATGGGAGCAGCCGCAGCCGTCGGGCGACGGTCGGGACAAGCTCGGCGGGCCGGGCATCTTCGACATGAAGACCGGCCTTGCGCAAGGCATTTGGGCCCTGAAGCTGGCCCGGGAGAGCGGCGTACCCGTGCCCACCGTCACCTTCCTCTTCAACGGCGACGAGGAGATCGGCTCCCTGTCCTCGCGGCGGGTGATCGAGGAGGTCGCGCAGAAGGTCGACGTCACCCTGGTGCTGGAGCCGACCGCCCACGGCGCGGTCAAGACCGCCCGCAAGGGCTCCGGGATCTTCCGGGTCACGGCCACCGGCATCAAGGCGCATGCCGGGCTCGCGCCTCAGGACGGGGCGAGCGCGATCACCGCGCTCTGCGAGTTCGTGGTTGCCGCCGCGGCGGTCGCCGCCCCCGACAAGGGCACCACGATCAACCCCGGGCTCATCAAGGGCGGTTCCGCCATCAACGTCGTCGCCGGGCAGGCCACCGCGGGCGTCGACATCCGGGTCAGCAGCGAGGCCGAACAGGCCCGGGTCGACGCCGAGTTGGACGCCATCAAGGTCGGCGACCCGCGCGTCCGCATCGAGATCGACCACGCCTGGAACCGGCCGCCGATGACCCTCAACGCCGCCTCCGCCCCTCTCCTCGGCCTCGCTCGCGAGGTCGCCCGCGAGCAGGGCCGCGACGAGTTGCCCGACGCCGCCGTCGGCGGTGCCAGCGATGCCAACTTCGTCTCCGCCCTCGGCCTGCCCGTGCTGTGCGGCATGGGCGCTGTCGGCGACGGCGCCCATGCCCAGGGCGAGTTCATCTACCCGGACACCGTGCCCGCCCAGACCGCCCTGGTCGCGGGTCTGCTGGTGCGACTGGCGGAACCGCTGCGGGGCTGAGCCGTGGTGTCCTGTCCTGAACACGCGTGGCCACGCCGTCGGCGAATTCCAGGGCGAGGGATCAGTCGCCGGCGAGGCCGAGCTCCGTACGCGGCCGACCGTCTACTGCGGCTGTGTCGCGATCTGGATCAGGTTGCCGCAGGTGTCGTCGAAGACGGCGGTGGTGACGGGGCCCATCTCCAGGGGCTCCTGGGTGAAGCGGACGCCGAGGCCGCGCAGGCGCTCGTACTCCGCCTGCACGTCGTCGACGGCGAACTGGGCGAGCGGGATGCCGTCCTGGACGAGTGCGTCGCGGTAGGGCTTGACGGCCGGGTGGCCGGCGGGCTCCAGGAGGAGCTCGGTGCCGCCGGGCTCGTCGGGTGAGACGACGGTCAGCCACCGGTCCTTCTCGCCCACCGGGACGTCGTACTTCTTCACGAAGCCGAGGATCTCGGTGTAGAAGTGCAGAGCCTTGGCCTGGTCGTCGACGAAGACGCTGGTCAGATGGATCTTCATGGGGTGCTCTCCGTTGGTCCGGATGGGTCGGGCGCGGGCCATCGCTCGGTTATCTGCCGCAGCGGGGCCGTGTTCAGGTCGTGGAACTTGTAGCGGCCCTCCCGCCTGGTCTCGACGAGCCCGGCGGCCTCCAGTACGGCGAGGTGCTGGGAGACCCCCTGGCGTGAGATGCCGAGCTGATGCTTCATGCTCAGTCGCGCGCAGATCTCGAACAGTGTCTGTCCGGACTTCTCCGTGAGCTCGTCGAGGATGGTACGGCGGGTGGGGTCGGCCAAGGCTTTGAAGAGGTCGTCGGCCACGACCACAGGATAGGCAAGTAATGACTTGCCTATCAAGTCGGGGTGCGGCGCGCCCTCAGTCGGTCTGCCGTCCGCGGGCTGGCGGGCAGCGAGGACGTGGCGCAGGGGGAGTGGACCGGCGTAACTCATGATCTTGTCCGGCGTTGGTCCGCTCGGGCCTCACGCATCTGCCGACGCCGATCCGACCGGCCCCCCGGAACATGTGCCGACAGGACTCGTGCTCCGTCACGGGCCGGACAGAATGCTGAGGTCGCTCTCCATGCACTCCATCACCAAGAAGATCGCCTCGGGAATCGGCGTGGCAGCCGCGACTCTCGGCTGCGTCATCGCCGCAGGACCGCCCGCGGCGGCTGCCGGCAAGTGGTGCAACAACTCGGTCTGTATCGAGACCTACGACATCGGCACCTACCTGGGCAGGGTCGAGGTGTCGGTCACCAACACCAACCAGCCGCACCGCATCAGCGCCCGGGTGTGGACCACCAACGGCTGGAGCGCGAACACCAAGGTCGAGGACGTCGCCGCGTTCAGGACGTACCGGGATCAGGCCTACCCGCAACGGCACTTCCCTGCGGGCACCCGGCTCTGCGCGGAAGGCTTCCGCGGGGGCGCCAGCGTCGGCCTCCCGTGCGTCACCATCACCGACTGACCTGCGGCCCGCTGGGCTCCATGACGTAGCAGACCAGTTGCGGTCCCGCCCCGTACGCCGAGGCCAGTACGCGGGGTTACTCCCGCTGTCAGACGTGCTCGCCGCCTCCGCCCGGCACCGTGTGTCAGGTGAAACTGAGCCGCCCCGCACGCCGGGCTTCCCTGGTCGTCCACGTAGTCGCTTCCGCGAGCTGGCTCGGGCTCACGCTCGGGCTGCTCGCGCTCGGGATCACCGCGGCCACCACCGGGTCCGCGGTGACGGTGGAGGCATCCGTCCGAGCCATGAAGCTCTTCGCCGACTGGCTTCTGCTCCCGGTCGCGTTCCTTACGCTCCTCAGCGGGCTGCTGCTGTCCCTGGGTACGCCGTGGGGACTGGCGAGGTACCGATGGGTCTATGCGAAGTTCTGGCTGACCCTGGCCACCACCACCGCAACCGTCTTCGCGCTGCGCCCGGCGGTGAACTCCGCGGTCACCGCCGTTGCCGCGGGCAATCCACTGCCCGACGCCGGAGACGTCCTGTTCGGGCCGGTCGTCTCCCTGTCCGCCTACCTCTTCATGACGGTGATCTCGGTCGTCAAGCCCTGGGGACTGACCCGGCGAGGCCGGAATCTGCGCGCGGCAGCCCGCAAGCCGGTGGATGCCGGGCGCGCCCGTCAGGCTGCCTGACCCCGCTGGGAGGCACCTACAACGGCATGCTCTGCCGGTGCGCCGCGGCCGAGTTCTTCACGGTGGTCGCGAGCTTCTTCACCCGCGGGTCGGCCCCGTTCTTCCGCAGCTCGTCCGACAGTTGCTCGGCGTGGGTGAAGTGCTCGCGCAGTGCGGATCGCAGCAGTCGGTCGAATGGCGAACCCGTCGCATTGCTGAGCGCCTGCAGTTCCTCGGCGTTGACCATTCCCGGCATGTCATGGCCCTCGTGCGGGTTGTTGTCCGGGACGCCGGTGGTGGTGAGGAGCTTGCGAAGGGCTGTCAGGTGGGTCCGGTTGTCGCGGGCGACACCGGCGGCCCAGTGCTGGAGCGCGGGTTCGCCGCCGTGGCGTGGCGCGAGTTCGAGGACGTACTGGGTCTGGTCGTCCATGGCTATCAGCAGCTGGAGCCATGCGATGTCCGTGGTGCTGAAGGTGCCCGTGCCTCCGACTGCCGTTCCGGAAGCGCCCGTTGGGGAGCTGTTGGTGATGGTCGGTTCGGCGGGTGTGCCGGCCCGTTGCTGGGAGCCGGCACACCCGGACACGATCAACAGAACGCACAGCAGTGTCGCTACGAACTGTGCCCTGCCCCCACGGCCCGTCTGTGCTGAGGGTTCCGCCATGCTCGTCTCCCGTCTCGGGGCCGTGACGCGTGAGGTGTCCCGCGTGTGCGGAGCAGGTGGGTCGCGCCGATCAGGAGGGATTGCCGTCAGCACCGCACTTGACGATGGCGTTGATGCAGTTCGTGGTCCTGCGTGCCATCTCGGCCGTGGGCCAGGCGTTGAAGAAGTCCGCGTGCATGGTGAAGCCGGCTCCGGATGCCAGACGGAGTCCGGTGGTGCTGCCTGTGACGGGGTAGCGCAGTACCTGGCGCAGCTTCGGCACGGGGACCGGGTGGCTGGCGGGGCACTCGGCGTTCACCGGGTAGGCCATGTGGCTCTTGTGGTCCGCGGAGTCCAGATCCCTGCCGTTCCAGCACTGCGGGAAGTCGAGATAGGACTCCAGCATCGAGTCTGCCGGGCAGGTCACGAAGTCCTTGGAAGGATTGACCTCGCCGTGGTGCAGGCACGACCAGCGGGCGATGGACGTGGGGTCGGTCGTACCCGTCGCCTTCGCGTTGCCGGCGACGATCCGCAGACCCTGGGGGAGGGGCTGGGTGCGCTGGATGATGTCGTCGCGCACGCCCTCGCCGAGGTAGTAGAAAGTGGTTCCGGTGGGCTCGACCGCCTGGTCGTTGCGGTACAGGGTCGGCACCCAGTAGGCCGAGGTGTCGACGGTCGGGCTGCAGGTGCTGGCCGAACCCAGCAGATTCGTCACCGTGGTGTGGGCGTTGGTCACCCGGCTGCCGAAGAAGCTGTGCATGTGGGAAGCGCCGGGCAGCCCGGGGGCGACGATCGGATCGTCCGGGAGACGGTGGCTGTAGGGGCACTCGGCCAGGAACTCCGCCACACGGACGACTTGGGCTCCTGCGGGGGACGAACGGTCCGCGCCGGTCGGTGTCGAAGCGGCGTACAGCGCGGCGATGACCAGGGTGAACGCCGCCAACACGGCCGTCCAGCCAGGGCGTATGCGCCCTCGGTCTGCGGTGGTGCGGGGGAAATCTGCTAACACGGCACTCCTCCTTGGGGAGTGGTGGGGGTGAGCGGAACCGGTACCGGTAGCGGTTCCGGTACCGGTTCCGGGATCCTGCCTCGGGAGTGAAGCCACATGTCATGGCGATGTCAATGGTTCTCGTCGGCATTAGTACGCCCGCGCGCCCTGTTGGCTTCAAGACTTCAAGACCGCCGGAGGGGGAAAGGGCTTTCAGTCTCGCCCGCGGAGGGTCTCCCCTGGTGTCGCCGCGAGACGTTGGGGAACGGCCTGCACAGGGACTACGCGCCCGACTTGCTCCGTCGTGACGCGAAGGGCAGCGGCGCTCGGTGCGGGATGGAAGGGCCTGCCGCAGCTGTCGCGAACTGCGCCACGGCTTCAGGAGGTTGAAGCATCTTTACGCCACGCTGAGACAGGCCGGCGCGGCTGGATACGCCAAGGGACGGCGGTGAGCACGAGCGGCGGAGCTCGATCGACATCGAGCTCCGCCGTCCGCTGCCCGAACCGCCGTCCCGGCCGAACGTGACGAGCAGGGTCCGCTAGCGGTCGCGCACCGGCAGCACGTTGTCCGCGTTGACCCGGGCCGCGTCCGCGCGAACGGTCACCGACGAGGCGTCCATGGACACCGTGTCGGCACGCGCGTTGAGCCCACCGGCGTACCTGTTGCCCTCGATGAGCACGTCGTCCGAGCCCCGGAAGACGTACAGCCGGGAGGAGTACGGCGTCGTGGCGCCCGCGGCGCGCCGGATCACGTTGTCCGTGAACGACAGCCCGCCGACGCTCTTGGCGTCGACCACGGTGACATCGCCGACTTCGAACGTGTTCCGCTCGATCCGGATGCCGCGGTGCACCGGCTCCGCGGCGTTCAGCACCTGATTGGTCGGCTCCACGAAGATGACCGGACCGGTCGAACTCACAAAGGTGTTGCGGCGGATGAGGACATCCGAGACCGCTCCCGACTCGTACCACTGGTAGGCGTCGGCGGAGATGTAGATGGCCGCCATCGTCGTCCGCTCGAAGCGGTTGTTCTCGATCACGACGGGCTTGCGGGTGGTCACGAGGATCCCGCGCGTCGGCACGTTGCGGAAAATGTTGCCGGCGATTCGTACGCTCGGCGTGTACGTCGTGTTCTCCACGACCGTGCCGCCGATCTTGACCCCGTCGGGCACCGGCCGGTCCAGAGTGATCGTCATGTCCGTCAGCGAGGTGTCGTGGTCCTGCCCGCTCGGCCCGTCGACGGCGGTCACCTTCGCCGTGCCGCCGGGAACCGGGCGCATCGTCGCGCTGTCGACCAGCTCGACCGTGTCACCGACGTAGAACTGCGGGAACCCGGCAGTCTGCGGATGCTTGTAACTCACCGTCAGACTGTTCGCCGAGGGCTGCGCCGCGACCTGCAGATAGGTGCCGTGGATATTGATCGGGTCGTCGTGCGGACCGTCGAAGACGCAATTGGTGATCGACACCTTGCCCTTGATCCCGGACATCTGGATGAAGTCGGCGAACCCGGCGGTGGCACGCCCGGAGTCCGGGTCCGGCGAGAAGTCGACCCGGTCGATGGTGATGTTCTCGCTGAACTGCCCGACCAGGCCGAAGGTCTGGAGCTCGCGGGCGACCAGATTGCGGACCGTGACGTTGGAGGACTCCCAGATGAACGCTCCGGGCTGCTCCCGCTCGATCTGCCGCATCTGGTACACCAGCCCCTGGTCCGAGGGCTTGGAGGAGGTCGCGTAGTCGATCCGTATGCGCTGCCCGCCCAGGTCGGACATCGATGTCACGTCGCTGAACAGCGGGTTGTCACCCCGCCAGGACCGCTGCGCGACCGGATCCGTGATCTGGGTGTACTCAAGGCCGTTCACGCCGGACCAGTACGGCTGTCCGGTCACCGGGCTGGTCTCTCCGAGCCAGGTCACCTTGTTGTCCGCCACGGTGTACGGGCTGTCGGCCGGCACGCTCAGGATCCGGTAGGCGTGTCCGTTCTCCACCCCGGCCGTGCGGACCGTGGCGTCGATGACCTTCGGCGCGACGTAGTCGAAGGTGAAGCCGGTGAAGGTGACGTTGTGCGAGCGGATGCTCGCGAACGCCGTCTGCAGTCCGTGGAACAGCAGTGTCGACCCGCGGCCGTCCACCACCACATCGCGCATGTCCTCGATGAGCAGCCCGATCGACTTGTCGCGGTACCGCTGATCCGCGCCGACGGTGTTCGACACATACAGCTCGCGCACCTCGGCGCTCTCCGGGTACACCTGGTAGGTGCCCCGCGGGAACACCACTCTGACCGGCCCCTTCATGGTCTTGGCGTGCCGGAGTGCCGCCTTCACCGCGGGCGCCGAGTCGGAGTGCCCGCCGGGATCGGCGCCGAAGTCCGTGACGTCCACGACCGTGGATCTCGCCGCGCCCACCGCCTGCGCGGTTGCGGCCGGTGCGCCGAGCAGGCCGAGGCAGGCGGAGAGAACGGCGAGAACCAGTAGTCCGACAAGGGGGCGAGATCTGCTGGGAGTCCAGTGTCGCTGCACGGTGTTCAAGGTTGCGGCTCCTTGTACTGGCATGGACACGCTGGGGGGCGTGTTGGCGTCATCCTGCCGCAGGAACCCACGAAACAGAACAGCTTCCCCCACTTTCAAAAGTTTTACGGACTCCAGGCCGCGCCCGTGCCCCGGCACCCAACAGATCCGAACTCACCCCGCCCCGCGCAAGGGTGAGGCGGTGGTCTGCCACCGCCTCACCCTCGGAGCCCGGAGTTGACTGCGTAGTTGGGAAGAGCGCGGCTCAGCGCTGGGTGAGCCCCGTGTCCACGGCGCGGATCAACTCGCCGTCAGGGGTGTCCCCGTCGAGCGACCAGAACATCGCCCCGCCGAGTCGGTGGTGGCGGATGTAGGCGGTTTTGGTCTTGAGGACCTGCGGATCGTCGTAGGTCCACAGGGTCGTGCCGTCGAAGAGCCAGGCATGGCCGTTTCTGCGGTCCCGATGAACGGTGTACGTCCCCGAGTCCGCGAGCTTCTTGAGCGCCTCGTAGTCCTCGTACCCCGCCTGCCAGGTCGCCGGCGCGGGGGCCGTCGCGGGCTGGTTGAGGCCGTCGCCGCCCCCGGTCACGCCGGTCCAGCCCTGCCCGTAGAAGGGCATGCCCACGACCAACTTGCGGGCCGGTGCGCCCCGTTGGAGCCATGCGTCGACGGTCTGGTCGACGCTGAAGTCGTCCTTGGCGTACAGCGCGGACTGCTGGTTCGTGGTCGCCTCGCCGGAGACGTGGAAGTCGTAGCCCTGAAGGTTGACGAAGTCCAGGTCCCGCATGATGCGGGGTACCTCGAATCCTGCGTCGATCTTCGCGGGGGCGGTCGGTACGAACGCCGAGAGCTCGTAGTGCCTGCCCTTCTTCTGGGTGGTCGCGTAGGCGTCGAGCTGCCGCCGGAACTCGCGTACGAGCGCGGTGAAGTTCTGCTTGTCTTCGGGGCGGTAGACGGTGTCGGTGTCACCGGCGGAGCCCGGCCACTCCCAGTCCAGATCCACACCGTCGAACAGTCCGGCGGCGGCGCCCTGGCCGCCGCGTGCTCCGTCGACAGGAAGGTTGCCCTTGATGTACAGGTCGAGGCACGAGGCCACAAAAGCCTTGCGGGAGGCGGCCGTTCGCGCCGCGTCGGAGAAGTGGGTGGACCAGCTCCAGCCGCCGAGGGAGATCATCACCTTCAGTCCGGGATTTTCCGCCTTGAGCTCCCGAAGCTGGTTGAAGTTGCCCGCCAGCGGCTGCGTGTCGGTGTCGGCGACGCCGTCCACGGAGTTCTCGGCGTCCAGCGGGCGCACGTAGTCCGCCCAGGCGTCGGCCTCCCCGGGGATGTTCCCCGTGAAGCACTTGCCGTCCGAACTGACGTTGCCGAACGCGTAGTTGATGTGAGTGAGACGAGACGCCGCTCCGCTCGCCTCGAGGTCGGCGACCTGGAAGTCGCGGCCGTAGACACCCCATTGGGTGAAGTAGCCGACGCTCTTGTACGCGGGGGAGTGGGAAGTCCGAGGGCCATCGGCCGACGCGGGCGCCGTGGCGAGGAGAGTGACCGGAAGGGACGCGGCGCAGGCGACAAGTGCCAGCCTGCTGAGGAGTCTTCGACGCATGCCCGGAAGCTATTGGTCTGTACCATCTGTGGTCAAGGGTGAGGCTGGGGTTGGTCCGTCGGTGGTGCGCCCACCCGTCCGCAGCCTCACCCATGGGCGAGGGGTAAGAGCCTGCCAATGCGGATTGATGACTCACGTCAAGGCGCGCTCACAGACCATTTGCACCAGAGCCCAGACTGCCCAGTGGCCGGCCGCAAGGCACGCCCGGGCGATGCGCCAAGCGTCGTAATCTTTGCCTCGTGACCAGCGAGAATCCGGAGAGTGGCGGCTACACCTCCGATGGACTACCCCACCACCAGGCGTTGTTGGACGGCACGGATTGGGCGTCACTCGGCACGGCCAGAGGTGATGGCGGATTCCTCCCCGCCGCCCTGTCTCGCGTTGAACTGGCTCGGATCGCTTGCCTACGATGCCGATGACGAGTGCCTTGCCATCGGCGGACGCGGCTTCAACGGCGACTGCCTCGCCGACTATCCCGAAATGCGCGCCTTTCGGGACCACCGCCCCGCGTTCTATCGGGCCGTTTCCTCCTTCCTGGGTGACGAAGACACAGACGTGCGTGATGCCGCCGTCACTGCCGCCGTCCCCTTGATCGAGCATCCCGACCTCACCTGCCTCCGGGACGAAGTTGGACGCCACGTCCGTCGCCTCCTGACTGACAGCACCGACCGCTACAGCCGTAGCCGCTGCCTGGACGCACTCAGGAACTGGAGATACGAGACCACCGCACTGGAGACCGCCGCCGACATTGCCGCGCGGACGCAACATGTCCGTGGCGGCGACTGGACCGGGGGCTTCATGGATGAGCCTCCGTTCTGACCCGTTCAGCGCAGGCTCGCCTCCCAGGGCGCTCCTGTCGGCGACACACACGGACATCGTTGTGTTCACGGGCCGGGCGCGCAGATCCGTCGGCACCGTTGCACGGCCGGGCAGCGGAAGCCAGCGCTCCGCCTTCCGCGGGATGCCGGGTCGCGCGAGACTGCACCATGGCATTCCTGGGACGGCCGTCGCCACCTCCGCCGCGGGGACCGGCCGCTACCCTCAGCGGGCACGGCAGAGCGGTGAACGCGGTGGCGTTCAGCCCTGACGGACGGCTGCTGGCGTCCGGGAGCAGCGACAGGACCGTGGTTCTCTGGCATGTCACGGATGCATCCCACCCGACCCGGGCCGTCGGCCTCACCGGCCATCACAGAGCGGTGAACGCGGTGGCGTTCAGCCCTGACGGACGGCTACTGGCGTCCGGGAGCACCGACTGGAGCGTGATTCTCTGGGACGTCACGGACCTGGCGAACCCGACCCGGTCGGCGGTCCTTGTCCATGAACGCCCCGGTTGGTTGTTTCGCGACGGCTGGCGGCAAGGTGGTGTCCACGCGGTGAGTTTCAGCCCGGACGGACGGTTCATCGCCTGTGCCAGCGACCGCGCCGTGATCGTCTGGGATGTCTCCGACCCGGCACGGCCGAGCCGGTGCGCCCGTGTCACCCACCATCGGCATGTCTGGCGGTCAGGTCCCGTCGTATCGGTGATGTTCAGCCCCGACGGACGGTTACTGGCCTCGGGTTCCGACGGCGACAAGAACACCGGGGTCCTGTGGGATGTCAACGAGCCGACGCATCCGGTCCGAACCGCCGTCGTCCGACCGCAGGCCCGCGATTGGCCCAAGGCGTTGTCCTCGGGCGGGGCGCCTGCCGTCCATTCGGTGGGATTCAGTCATGACGGGCGGCTACTGGCCACCGGCAGCGGGGATCTGGGTGTTGTCTCCGGCACCTACGGGTCGTGGCGGCAAGGAGCCGTCACGGTGTGGGACGCCACCGACCCGGCACATCCCGTGAAGACGGGCACAGGCACCCTCCCCCTGGCCAGACTTGGGGACACGGGGCAGATGTATGCGGTGGCGTTCAGTCCGGGCGGCCGGTTGCTGGCCTCCGGGTGCGAGAACGCGGCCGTGACCCTGTGGGATGTCACCGACCCCACGCACCTGACCCCGGCCGCCCATCTCGCCGGCCACCGCAAGGCCGTACGGGGTCTGGCGTTCAGCCCGGACGGACGGATGCTCGCCGGCTGCGGCGTCGACACAACGGTGAGGCTGTGGGAAACGAGCTGACGGTGCGCGCCGTTTCCCGTGCCTCGAGGGCCAGAGCAGGACTTGTGGCCCGACCGGCACTCTGCCAAGGGTTCATGACCACGATCCACACTCCAGCGGACGCCCAAGGCAGTTGGCCAGACAAAGCGTCACATGCGTGCCCCTAGGGTCTGCGAACGCTGCTTGATGACCCATGTCAAGCCGCGCTCACAAACCTTTGGTTGGCTTGAAGCAAGATTCGCCTATATGCGGCCGTCCGGTCCCACGCAGGACTCGCACGCATCACAGAGAGTCAACTCGATCGGCCGGGTTTCGCGCAGCGTTCCAGCGTTGCCGCAACGCTCGCAGATGTGCTCGCTGGCGGCCGTGAACTCGGCCACCAGTGAGTCGAGCCTGGCCGCCTCGTCGGACGTCCAGTTTCCACCCGGCTTCCACGGTCGAGGAAATGCCTGGAAGGCTAGGGCCGCCCACTTCTGCTTCACCGCCAGAAGCTCGTACTCGGGAAACGCCGCGACAACCGCCTCGTGGCACCGCAGTACAAGGGCACGCCACCCGGGCCCCACATCGAAGTCGAACGAGGAGTGACGGAGGTGACACCTGAGTGGTTCCAGTTCAGCAGCATGCGCTGCCACAGGACGGCCGTTCATCCCTCCGACCCTTTGGTATCGAACGCCCACACTTGCGCAGGATCCAGGTGGAGTTCGTACGGACCCATGCAGTCGGCAGCGAGGGTGGCGACAAGGACCCCGCATCCACAGGACATGTTGCGGCCCCCGGTGCCGAGCGGGCCGCAACAACCCCCGTGCGAGCCAACCTGATCCAGCAGCCTCAGAGCGGGTACGTCTTGTGGATGCACGACGAAGCTGTTCCTCGGACCGGCCGGGGCCCAGTCGGTAAGCGCGGGTGGCATGAGTAGTTGCCGCGGATGGTGTGGCCGAGGTTCGTCGGCCGGCGGGGTGAACGGTGCGCCCCACGGCTCGGGATCAACGGCATAGAGCCCTCGCGGCACAGTGGAGGGGCCCAGTCCCGTTTCCTTGTCCCGATCTTTGTCACGGTCCGAGACTTCCGGGACGGAGGGCTGCTTCACCAAGTCCGGCGTGAGTTCAACTCCGCACTTCGTGCAGTAGAAGACCGTCATACATGCCGTTGTAGCCGCCAAGCGCTGTCGGCGCATCCTTGTTTCCGATGAGGTAGCGGCACCGACGCGGGATTCGGCCGTCGGGCGGAGTCGTCGCGGCAGGCGTCCAGGAATGCGCTCAGCCGGACGGCGTCCTCGTCGGCGCTCCAATCGCCGGGGGAACTCGTCGACGGAGTGAACATGGACGCCGCCTGCGCCTTGCTTCGCCACCAGGCCAGCTCCCGAGGCTCGTTACAGCGGACCGGTGCCGGCGCCGAGTTCTGAACCGAAGCGCTCTGCAGATTCCGTACCTCCTGGTCAGGCAACGAGCCGACGATCCACACACCTGTGCCGCTCAACTCCGCCTCCTTTCGTTCTTCCACCGAACTCGGCCATGTCTCAGACGTCGGCGTGACGGTCGTCCGTACTGCGGGTCCACAGGGAGAGGTCGCTGCTCGTTGCTACGGCGATCGTTCGGCCGGAGGGTGAGAAGCCGGCTGTACGGAATGTGGAGTAGTTCGAGTGGAAGATGTGCCATCATTCCGCTCCGTGCGGGCCCGAATGCGGGAGCCCGCCGTCGCTGGACAGCAGCACTTGTTCGTTCAGCCAGGCCGGGGTGACGACTTCCAGGGTCCAGCCGTCCTCGGTGGTGGTGTGCAGCCCGCCGCCGAAGAGTCCGGCGATGCGTACGCGGCTTCCAGCGATCGGCCCCAGCCCGGGGCAGGACAGGTCGGCGACTGCGTCGGGGGTGCTGTCCTCGGGAGCGGGGTCGCGGTTCCTGGCGATCTTCTCGCCGGTGACGGCGTCGAAGAGACCGTGCCCGTCGTGCGAGACGACCATCACCAGATCGTGGCCGGTATCGGGGTCCGTCGCGAAGCCGATCCCGAGCAGCCCGCCGACAGGGACGCCATACTCGTACTCGAAGATGGGCCGCCAGGGTCCGGGCGCGGGCACCACAGGGGCCGCGAGAAGCCGCTTCCGCATTGCCCGCTGGTAGGCCGAGAGTTCCGGCTCATGCTCGGACTGCCCGACCGGGGGCGTCTCCTTCGTCCACTTCATCACGGGACCATGATCCACGCCCTGGCAAGCCGGCCCCAAAGATGCCCCCGGTCCACCGCGGCCTTCAGCGCGGGTTCTGTCCCGGACTGTGCAGCACGGCCACGGCTCGCAGGGAGTGCGTCCAAAGCCGTGTGCGCCGGCCCTGGACCCTCGACCGCAACTGGGGAATCCGCGCTGGCTGTTGTTACGGGTCCTCTCCGCTGACGCTGACCGTTGGAGGGTAGATGTCTTCCGAATCCGCCCCTTCCTCTGATGTAGTCGGCAGCGCTCAACGGGCTCGACAGGAGCGGCGTGTGGAACGCCAACGAGGTCCGCCTCGTCGGCCCCGCGCCAATGGCGGCCTGGAAAAGGCTCGTGGACGGCCGACGTGGGGCACGAATGACACGAAATCGCCAGTTCACCTAACGGTCCGGGTCTCGGATAATCAAGACCTGTGGATCGACGGGTGCTACTGTCCGCGGCTGCCCATCTGACTACCGGACTTCCGTCGAGACCGGGTCGAGGAAGAAGAGGCACGAGTCCGCGTTGAAATCGCGCACCTCGGCGACGAAGCGGAACTTGTCGCCTGCGTCGACGGCGACGGGGATCTTCTTGCCGGTCAGTTTCAGATCAAAGACGTTGACGTCCTCGTACTTGAAGGCCGGGCCGACCGTCGTGTTCGGTCCCTTGTCGCCTGGACCCAGGAGGAAGTCGTAGCGGGTGTCGTCGTCACCGTGGGGCGCCATGTTCACGATGGAGCCGTTGAACGCGACCGTCTCGCCCTTGTGCCTGGTCGCGAAGTCCAGGTTCGCGTCGTCGCAGTAGTCCGCCTGCAGCAGCGCCGCGAACTCCGGGCTGTTCTGAGGCGTGATCACCTCAGTGGCAGCCGACTCGGCTGCGGTCGGAGTCGGCGTAGCGGAAGGCTTCTTGCTCGCAGCGGTCGTCGACTTGTCTGACTCGTCCTTCTTCTCGCCTCCGCCGCTGAGTGCGGAGGCAACGCCGATGACGATGGCCAGGATCACAAGGACGGCCGCCGCCGCGCCGATCAGGAGCCACGGCTGCGGCTTCTTCGGCCGACGGAAGCTGAGGGTGGAGCGAAGCGTGCCCTGGGCCTGATCCGCAAGCTCCCACCCATCCTTCTGCATCTTCGAAATCACCAAGCCGTCGGTGCCGCGAACTGTCCGCACGATCTTGTACTCGTACTTGATCTCGTCGGCCATGTGGTTCCGCGCCCCCTGAATGGACTGTTCATACCAACTGCCCCGTGAGCATATGGGACTTCGCGAGGAACTCGGCTTCACCGATTTCCCCCTCGGTCTCAAGCTCGATCCGGACTAAGGAGGACGTCGGAGGCAAGGGGGCTCGCCAGGTCGAACGCTAATGTGCGACGGTCGTGGCGCCGGACACCGTCGATCCCGCACTCGCCACCCAACCGGGTTGGCGCTGGTTGGCACTGCTTCGACCTTGGCCCGGGGAGCAGGGTCGTGAGGTCTCGTTACGCACGGTCAGAGCGTCCGGCCGTTGGCTCTCCGCCTTGGACGGCTGATCTGTAGATGGCCCGGACCGGATCGGTCTTCACCAGCAAGGCCTTCGAGGCAAGTCGGCGAAGAACTCGCCGTGCGTCCTTCTCTGCGGCCCGCAGGTCGGCCGGCTCATCTTCGACGGCGAACACGGTGGCCTGGGCAATCGCTTCCGACGGGATCGCGATGTCGTCGGGCATTGGGCGAGGTAGCAGCGACCGGGCCTGCCCAGTTGTGGACGGTCGACGCGAAGAACCGCAGGGTCTTTCCGCTGCCCATGGGGCAGATGGCGCGGTACACCTTGTCCGCCTGGGACCACCGCGGAATGCCCCCGGCGCGTTGCGAGATCCCCTGAGAGTAGCCGAAGTCATGCGGGGTGGGCGTGTTTCGCATGTAGTGCCCTGAAATAAGGACAGGGGGGCTACGTTCGTACCCTGCTGTCTGCTCGTCGTGGTGGGAGTAGCGATTTCACGTGGCAGGGCGCATGCCGTGAGGTGAAGATTCGCGTAGGGCAAATGTGTGACACGGGGGTGGGGTGTGACAGGAGGAGCCAGTGGTGGCCCTGGATCAAGTGGCGGTCACTCAAGAGCTGTGATAATCGGTAGCATCGTTTTGCCCGTCCTTGGATTGATAGTTGCATTGCTTCCGTATCTATTCCCACGGGATGGTGAAAAATCTACAGAGGGTAACAAGGTTATCTCTCCAAGTCCCAATGGCGTGACGGTGGTTCCATCGCCGATTGCCCCTTCGGGTGCGGCCTCAGCTTCAGCGAGTTCGGCGGGACTCACTGGAACGGCTTCTTCCCCAGTGGATGCGAAAATCTCGCCCGAGACGGTTGAGGGGGAAATTCCTCAGCCGTTCATTGGTTCCTGGCGTGGACTGCTTACGCAAGGCGGACAGCACTACATCGTGGAACTTGTGATCAACCAGGGCGATGTCGGGGACACCGTGGCTCAGGTTGAGTATGTGGATTTGAAATGCAGAGGGACCTGGCGTCTCTATACTTCGACGGAGGATTCGCTGACCGTAGATGAGATTATTGAACCCGGTGACGGGTGTTTGGACGTATCCGTTACGGTTACCGTCGAGGGTGACGGTCTAGCGTATTTGGTCGATTCGCCAACGGTTGAAGGGAAGCTCGAAAGGAGCTGACCCGGCCTGGACGAGTACGAGGTCTGCCGCTGTACCGCCTGGTATCGCCACATCGCCCCGGCCATGCTTGCTCACGCCTTTCTCGCTGCCCCGGCCGCTGCGGCGGTCGAAGAGGAGAAACGACACGTCCTCCCTCTCGGCAGCGCTCACGCTGACCTGGGCCGTCAGGATTCGTCTCCGACGGGCAGGATCCGGCCGGTGACGTCCCCAAGTCCGATCCGTCCGCCTCGCGGGCCGGGCGCGGTTCCGCTGACGGTCACCTCGTCACCGTCCTGCAGGAAGGCGCGGGTCGATCCGTCCGGCAAGACCAGCGGGTTGGCGCCTGCGGCCGTGAGTTCGATGAGGGACCCGCACTCGTCGGCATGGGGTCCGCTGACGGTGCCCGAGGCGTAGAGGTCACCGGTGCGGGTGGAGGCTCCGTTGGCCGTCATGTGGGCCAGCATCTGCGCGCCGGTCCAGTACATCGAGGCGAACGGGGGCGAGGAGATGAGGTGGCCGTTGAGGTGGACGTCCAGGTTCAGGTCCAGGCCCTGCTTGCCGGTGTCGGTGAGATAGGGAAGCGGTTCGGGGTCTCGCTCGGGCGGGCTGGTCCAGGCGGCGTCCAGAGCGTCCAGGGGAACGACCCAGGGCGAGACGGAGGTCGCGAACGACTTGCCCAGAAACGGTCCGAGAGGAACGTACTCCCATGCCTGCAGGTCACGCGCGGACCAGTCGTTGACGAGGCAGACCCCGAAGACCCGTTCGCGGAAGTCGGCCACGGACACCGGCTCTCCCTGCCGTGAGCCGGTGCCGACGACGAATCCCACCTCGGCCTCGATGTCCAGGCGCCGGGTGGGACCGAATTCCGGCGAGGCCGCCTCGGGGCTCTTGCGCTGTCCCCGCGGGCGCACGACCGGGGTACCCGACACGACGACCGTGCCGGCCCGGCCGTGGTAACCGATGGGCAGATGCTTCCAGTTGGGGGTGAGCGGGTCGCTTCCAGGACGGAAGAGGCGTCCCAGGTTCGTCGCGTGGTGCTCGCTCGCGTAGAAGTCGACGTAATCGGCCACCTGGAAGGGCAGATGCAGCCGTATGTCCTCGAGCCGGTGCAGATGCGGAGCGGTGGCCCGCTGGTGGCGGTTGTCCCTCAACAATTCGGTCACCCGTGCCCGGACCTGCGTCCAGCGCGTGCGGCCCTGTGCCATGAAGGCGTTCAGCGACGGCCTGGCGAAGACCGGATCGTCGAGGGCGGCCGCCAGATCGAGCACCTGCTCGCCGACCCGGACTCCGACACGGGGCGCGCCACCGGCTGGTGAGAACACTCCGTAGGGCAGATTGTCGATTCCGAACAGGTTGTCGGGTGGCAGGTCGAGCCAGGTCATGGAGTCAACTCCGTTGCAGAGTAAGGCACTTGGCCTACTTGTCGATGGTGGGCCAGGGTCGGTGCTCCCGGCTTCAGAAGTTGCCGCGCTTGGCCTGCTCGCGCTCGATCGCCTCGAACAGGGCCTGGAAGTTGCCCTTGCCGAACCCGAGCGAGCCGTGCCGCTCGATGAGTTCGAAGAAGACGGTCGGGCGGTCGCCGAGCGGCTTGGTGAAGATCTGCAGCAGATAGCCGTCTTCGTCCCGGTCGACGAGGATGCCCCGCCGCTGCAACTCCTCCACCGGGACCCGCACTTCGCCGATCCGGGCACGCAACTCCGGGTCCTCGTAGTACGAATCGGGGGTCGCCAGAAAGTCCACTCCCTCGGCGCGCAGGGCGTCGACCGAGGCGATGATGTCGTTGGTGGCCAGCGCCAGATGCTGTGCTCCGGGGCCCTGGTAGAACTCCAGGAACTCGTCGATCTGCGACTTCTTCTTCGCCACCGCCGGCTCGTTCAGCGGGAACTTCACCCGGTGGTTGCCGTTGGCCACCACCTTGCTCATCAGCGCCGAGTACTCGGTGGCGATGTCGTCCCCGATGAACTCGGCCATGTTCGTGAAGCCCATGACCCGGTTGTAGAAGTCCACCCACTCGTCCATCTTGCCGAGCTCGACATTGCCCACCACGTGGTCCAGAGCCTGGAAGATGCGCCGCGGTGCGCCGGGCCGCTTCACGTACGAGGACGTGCGAGCCACATATCCGGGCAGGTAGGGCCCGTTGTAGCGGGAGCGGTCGATCAGCGTGTGCCGGGTCTTGCCGTACGCGGCGATCGCCGCCCGGCGGACGGTGCCGTGCTCGTCGCCGACATCGTGCGGCTCCTCCACCACGGTGGCTCCCTGCGCCCGCGCGTGCGCGACGCACCGGTCGACGTCCGGTACCTCCAGCGCGATGTCGATCACTCCGTCGCCGTGCTCGCGATGGGCGTCGGTCAGAGGACTGCTCGGATCCACCGCACCCTTGAAGACGAAGCGGATCGCACCGCTGCGCAGGACGTACGCCTGGTGGTCGCGGTTGCCCGTCTCCGGCCCGGAGTAGGCGATCAACTGCATGCCGAACGCCGACTGGTAGAAGTGCGCGGTCTGCGTGGCGTTGCCGACCACCCACTCCACCGCGTCCCAGCCGGTCACCGGAAATGGGTCGCTGGAGGGGTCGTAGTCCACCAGGCCGACCAGCTGCTGCAGCTGCGTCAGGTCGAGCTCGGCCAGGCGCTCCTGGCTGGTGAGGGTCTGCTCGATGCTCATGACGGAGTTCTCCTTGCATGGATCAGGCCCATGGCGCGAGCCGCCACGGAGGAACGTGAAGTGGGCCGGAACGCGCCGCTGCCGCAGCGCCTGGCCAGGACCAGCACAGACGCTCGACGCGGCCTGTGCAAGAGGTCCAGTGAAATCTGAGCAGACTGTTCAATCTGCTCAGCAATACCCCGAATACGTTGCGCAATTTGTACGGCGATTTCCGCGGCGCTTCTCCCGACAGCGGTCAGTCCGTGTAGAACAGCCTGGCGGGGGAGTCGACCAGGATCCGGTGGCGGTCGGACGCGTCGGGAGCCCAGTCGGCCAGCAGGTTGAGCAGTTCGCCGGTGTCCCGCTGACCGTCGGTCAGATGCGGCCAGTCCGATCCCCACACGAGGCGGTCGGGCCGGGCCGCGACCAGCGCCCGGCCCAGGGGCTCGACGGTGGACAGCGGTTTGTCCTTCGCGATGCGGTAAGCCCCGGAGAGCTTGATGTGGCAGCTGCCTCCGTCGAGGACCCGCACCAGACGGTCGAAGTCCGCCTGCGTCAGCCCGTCCGATTCCTTCATGTATCCCATGTGGTCGATGACGAAGGTGTCCTCGAGGTCAGCGAAGAACGGCAGCAGATCCCGTACGACGGTCCCCGGCGTGTAGAACTGCAGGTGCCAGCCGCGCGGACGGGCACGGTCCGCCATCCTGCGGACGTACGCGATGATGTCGGCGGTCGGCTGGGACGCCCGGGCGAACAGGTCCAGGCGGATCGCCCGCACACCCAGCTCGTGGAACTCGTCGAGCTCCTTGTCGGGGGTGTCCTCCTCGATGCGTACGACGCCACGGCAGCGCGGGCCGGCCTTCCTCAGGACGTCGGTGAGCAGGCTGTTGTCGGTGCCGTAGTACGTGGGCTGCACGAGGACCATGCGCTCGATGCCGAGCCATTCGGTCATCCGCAGATACTGCTGGAGAGTGCCGTCGGGGAACCCGTACAGCGGGTTCGGCACCGCGGTGAAACCGGGCTCGAAGACGTGGAAGTGGGTGTCGCAACTGCCCGGGGGCACCTCGAAGCGAGGCTTGGTGTTGCTCTCCGCGGGGCGCATGGGGGTCGGCTGGGGAAGGTCTGCGGTCATCATCCGTCCTGATTCTTGGCGCAACTGCGCATCCGGGTGGGGGCTAGGGGAGGCAGGTGGAGAGCGCCTGCCGGGCGCGTGCCTGCGCGCCCTCGAAGAGAAAGGCGCTGTCGGTTCCGGTGATGCGCAGCGGGCACACCCCCAGGGGGACGAGCGTGTCGAGGATCGCCGGGTCGCCGATGCCGCCGAGGACCATGAGTTTTCCGTGCTTGTGGCAGGCGTCCGCCAGCCTCTCGACGGCGTCGCGGACACGCGGATCGCCGAACTGCCCTGGCACACCGAGTTCCGCGGTGAAGTCGTTCGCGCCGAGGGACAGCATGTCCACGCCGTCCAGGGCGGCGATCTCGTCCGCGTTCGCGATGCCGGCGGGTGTCTCCAGGAGGATCTGCACGATCGTGGCGTCGTCCAGGGCGGGGTTGAGCTCCTGTGCGGCGATGGGGCGCATCCCGAGCTGGGGGACCATGTTGGTCTGGGAACGCTGGCCGCGTGGTGCGAAGCGGCAGGCGCGGGCGATGTCGCGCGCCTCCTCCACCGTTTCGATGCGCGGCGCGATGATCCCGTGGGCGCCGCCGTCCAGCATCCGGCCGATCATCCCGTACTCGCGCTCGGGGACGCGCACCAGCGCCGTGAGCCCGAGGCTGTCGGCCGCCGCGCACAGCTGGGCGGCGACATCGGTCGACATGGTGGAGTGTTCGAGGTCGACGAGGATGCTGTGGTGGCCGGTCGAGCGGGCGATGTGGACGACGTCCGTGGTGCGGCTGGTGCGGACGGTGAGCATGAGGGTGGGTTCGCCTGAGTGCAGACGCTCCAGGAACCCGCCGGAGAAGGGGTGTTGGGTCATGGCGGAGTCGCTTTCGGGTCAGGCCGCGGCGGAGATGGAGCCGTAGGCGGGGTAGGGCTCGTCATCGAGGCCGGGGACGGTCACGGCGAGTGGATCGTTGCCGTGCTCGATGAGCTGCTGGGCCGCGTAGTCGGTGACGGCGCCGGACAGCAGTTGGCGGGGGTCCTCCATGACCAGGCGCAGCCGGGTGACGAGCGTGAACCAGTCCTTGGGTGAGCGGATGCGGGGCTGTTCGGTGATGACCTCGTCGGCCCGGGTGACCGTCCGCTCGCCCAGGAGCCCGGGGCGGTCGTCGCCGGGGGAGAACGCCGGATAGCCCTCGAACATCGCCCCGCCGAGCTCGACCGTGACCCTGGTGCCCGCCCACAACTGCCGCAGCACCGGCTCCAGTTCCTCGACCTCGCTGAGGTCTCCGCCGACGGGCGTGGCGAATCCCCGTGCGTGCGGGGCGATGTAGAGGCGGTCCAGCGGCAGGGTGTGCCGCGAGGCGGCCAGTACGGTGCCGGCGACACCGTTCGTACGCCAGGTCACCCCGGCGGTGGGGCGCCCTATCTGCCCGACGACCACCACCATGGCGCGTGCCCAGTCGATGTCCTGGGCGTCGCACCAGGCGATGAGCCGGTGCGCGTTGTCCATTCCGACGAGGAAGAACGTGGCGACCATGATCCGGTTGAAGGACACCGGAAGGTCCGGATGACCGTCCTCCAGGTACTCCTCGCGCAGCGTCCGGTGGTTGAGGAGGGAGGTGTCGGCCAGCGCGCGCAGGAGATACCGCTCGGTCACGGCGCAGGCGTAGTCGACCATCGTCGCGATGGCCTCCTCCCGGCCCCGGTGGGAGACGGCCGCGATCCGGTCACGCCACAGAGCCGTGCTGTTCGCCGCACGGGAACGCCGCACCTGGAGCAGCAGGTTCTCGGCATCGGCCCGCCACACACCGCCGGGGTCGTGGCGGTACAACTCGACGAGCGAGGCAAGTGCCGTACCCAGATGAGAGACGGCGGCCAGTTCCTTGAAGCCGCGATTGCTCAGCCGGTAGGGGAGGACCGTCAGCGGCCGCCCGTCGCCCGGATAGAGCGCCATGTCGGCCCCGGTCACCACCAGAAGGGGGTCGCGGGCGTGTGCCCGGGCGGCCGAGACGCGCAGATGCGCGCCGATGGAGCCCGGCCCGGCGGTGTACGCGGTGAACAGGTCGATGAGCTCGGGACTTTCGTGCTCGGACACGTGGATCTCTCTTTCACAAGGCATGGGTCGGTACGGCAACCGCTCGAACCGCGTGTGGCCGTACCGGATCGAGGCTTCAGCCCAGGAAGCGGTAGACGCGGCTCTCGGCGGCGAACCGCAGGTCGGCGCTCAGCGCGTTGGTCTGCACGATCAGTGGGCCCGCCGCGCTGTCCAGGACGGCGATGTCGGTGCCGCCCGTCGTCGGGAACTCGTCGACGACATCGAGCCGGCCCTCGTCCCACCGGTAGACCTGCGACATCAGCGCGGCCGTGGGATGGGCCGGAGTGCCCTCGATGAAGTTGACCCGGATCACGTAGAGCCCGCGGTCGGTGCGTACGACGGCGAGTTCGCGCGCGCCCGCCCCGATGAGCTTCTGGTGCTCGACGAACCGGTCGGCCGTCGCGTCCCAGCGCAGCACCCGTGAACCGTCGTCGATGCAGGCGATCATCAGGTACGTACCGCTGCCGTCCGGGTCGTCGAACGTGGCGAAGGCCCGGCCCGCTGCCGTGGCCAGCTCCTGGTGCGGGACGAACCGTCCCCCGTGCCACCGGTACAGGACGCTGGGCCCGGCATGGTCTGCATGGGCGAGCCACTCGTGCCCGCCCACCGTGAACGCGTGCCAGTTGTACGCCCATTGGGAGGGGATGTCCTGGAAGCGGGCGAAGCGTGTGCCGTCCCAGGCGTGGATGACGGAGGGCCGGTTCTGTTCGGCGAGTCCGGGGAGGGCCACCCCCTGGGCGAGTGCGAGGAAGTGCCGGCCGTCGACGGTGAAGTGCCGCCACTCCTTCGCGGCGAAGCCGTCGAAGGCCTGGAAGGGCACGAACCGTGTGCCGTCCCATTCGAAGAGCGTGGAGGGGATGGCGTATTCGTACGGGCCTGCGCCGGTACGAATGCTCGCCACCGCCAGGAACGCCCGCTCCCCGATGCGGAAGAACTCGGCGTCCTCGCCGCCCGGCGCCGCAAGGCTTCCCCAGGGCTCGAACCGGTCCCCGTCCCGGCGCAGCAGCAGCACCTCGGTCTCGCTGTCGCCGCCGTTCATATGGGCGGGCCGACCGGGGATGTCGTAAGCGAGTTGCGGGATCGCGAGCAGTTCCAGACCGCCGACGAGGAACGGCTCGGCGGCCCTGGCACCCGAACCCGGAAGTGCCTGGACCAGGCTCAGATATGCGCTGTTCATGATGTCTCCTGTGGGGGAGCGGCGCCGAAGAAGAGCCGGCCCATGTCCGGGTCGGCGAGCAGGGCGCCGGCGGAGCCGGTGTGCAGGACGCGGCCGCCTTCCATGACGACGGCGTGGTCGGCGAGGGTGAGGCCGAAACGGACGTTCTGCTCGACCATCAGGACGGTCACCCCCTCCTGCTTGAGGGTGGTGATGGAGTCGGCGAGCTGCTTGCTCGCCTTGGGGTCCAGGCCGAGCGTCGGCTCGTCGAGGAGTACGACGCGCGGGGTCAGCATCAGGGCGCGCGCGAACTCGACGGTGCGCCGCTGCCCGCCGGACAGGGATGCGGCCTTGTCGTCGGCGCGCTCGGCGATCAGCGGGTACAGCTCGGCGATCTCCGTGTAGCGGCGTCGGTTGCGCTCGCGCTCCCGGCGGTTGACGTACGCGCCGAGCATGACGTTCTCGCGCACCGTCAGGGACGGGAACAGCCCGTTGTGCTGGGGTACTTGGACCACCCCGCGGCGCAGGATCTGCGCCGGGGAGCGCCCGCCGATGTCCTCGTCGCCGAGCATCACCTGTCCGCCGCGTGGGCGCAGGAGCCCGCTGCACGCCTTGAGCACCGTGGACTTGCCCGCGCCGTTGGGGCCGACTATGCAGGTGATCGCGGCTTCGGCGGCGCTGAAGTCGACGCCGCGCAGGATGTCTCCGGCGCGGCCGTATCCGGCCACCAGGTTCTGGAAGGTGATCATGCGGTGGCTCCCGAGGTCGCCGGGTCGTTGCCCGGGCTCGGCGTGTGGTCACCGAGGTAGGCGTCCAGCACGGCGGGGTCGTGCTCGATCCGTCCGGGCGGTCCGCTCGCGATGACGCGGCCCTGGGCCAGGACGTGGATGTGGTCGCAGAGCGACAGCACCAGCGGCATGTTGTGCTCGACGACGACCACGGTCGTGCCGGCCTCGTTGAGCCTGCGGACGATGCCCGCGAGCCGTTCCACGAGCGTCGGGTTGATGCCCGCGGCCGGTTCGTCGAGCAGCAGGATCTCCGGCTCCAGCATCAGCGCCTGCGCGAGTTCGATGAGCTTCTGCTGCCCGTACGACAGCCCGCCCGCGTGGTGGTCGGCGTAGGCGTCCATGCCGACGAAGGCGAGCCATTCGCGAGCCTGTGCCGCTTCCTTGCCACTGATCGCGGAGGTCCTCAGCCCCGCCGTGGAGAACGAGCGGCTGGGCACGGCGAGGTTCTCCAGCGCGGTGAGCTGCGGGAAGACCCTGGTGGACTGGAAGGTGCGGGCCAGCCCGGAGTGCGCCCGCTGCCAGCGCGGCAGGTGGTCGATGCGCCGCTCGCCGAGGTGGACGCTGCCGCCGTCGGCGGTGAGACTGCCGTCGAGGAGGTTGAACACCGTTGTCTTGCCCGACCCGTTGGGCCCGATGAGCCCGGTGATCGAACCCCGCTCGACGGTGAACGAGCAGCCGTCGACCGCACGTACCCCGCCGAACGACTTGGCCAGCCCGTCCACCCGCAGCAGCGGTCCGCCCGATGCGCGCTCACGGGCCGGCGAGACAGGGGGCAGCTGGTCGGGAACCTCGGTCAGGCGGATGCCGGCCGTCGCTTGAGGCTCGGTGCGGCGCCGGCGTGCCAGCCAGGCCGCGCCCTCGGTGAGCACGCCCTTGGGGAAGAACAGCACGATCGCGGCAAGCAGCGCTCCGTAGATGATCATCCGCCATGAACCGGCGTCGGGCCCGCTGAGGTTCTGGTTGGTGAACTGGTTGAGCGGCTCGAGGAGGAAGGCGCCCAGAACCGGCCCCCACAGCGTGCCCACGCCGCCGAGGTGCGCGGCGAGCACGATCTGCATGGCGATGACGATGTCGAACATCGAGGCCGGCTCGAGGTAGGCGATGTAGTACGCGTAGACGCCGCCGGCGATGCCGATCGGGAAGGCGCTCGCCGCGAACGCGAGCATCTTGTAGCGGTCGGTGCGCAGCCCGATGCCCTCGGCCTTCGACTCGTCGTCCCGGATCGCCATCAGCCCGATGCCGAACTTGGAGCGGCGGATCGCCCACGAACCCCACACGGTCAGCGCGAGCAGGACCAACAGATAGTAGTAGAACGGCCAGTTGAGATACGCACGGTCCCAGGTGGGCAGCGGCAGCGCGAGCCCGTGGTTGCCGTTCGTCAGTGACCCCCAGTTGGACACCAGCAGGGCGGTGAACTCCAGAAAGGCGAAGCTGACGATGACGAAGGCGATACCGCGCGTACGCCGTCCGACGAGCCCCAGTACGACGGCGGAGGCCGCGGCGACGACACCCCCGGCGGGGGCGGCGAGCAGTGGGGAGACGCCGGTGTGGATCGAGATCAGCGCGGTGGTGTAGGCACCGACGCCGAGGAAGGCGCTCTGCCCGAGGGAGACGTAGCCGGTGTAGCCGGAGATGATGTTCCAGCCGGAGGCCATGACGGCGAGCAGGAACGCCATGATCGCCATGTTCTGCAGATAGGCGTTGTCGTTGACGAGCGGCAGGACGGCGAGGGCGACGGCGGCCAGGCCGATGCCGTACGCCCGTAGTCGGCTGTTGCTCAGGCTCGCAATGCTCATGCGCGGCTCATGTCCTCTCGCAGCCGGGCGCCGAGCAGGCCCTGCGGGCGGGCCACGAGCACCAGGATGATGGCCAGATACGGGACCGCGGCGGCCCAGTCGGGGGCGATGTACGTCGAGGTCAGGGACTCGGCGAGGGCGATGACCAGCGCGCCGAGCACACTGCCGGGCAGACTCCCCATGCCGCCGAGCACGATGATCGAGAGCATCAGCCCGATCCAGTGGTCGGCCGAGCTCGGCATGAACGGGTACAGGACGCTCAGCAGCGTTCCTCCCGCGCCGGCCGCCGCCACCCCGAGGGCGTACGCGGCCGCCCAGACGGAACGCACCTCGATGCCGATGAGCCGGGCGCCCTCCGAACTGGACGCCGTGGCCTGGATGGACCGGCCGAGCCAGGTGTGGCGCAGCAGCAGATACAGGCCGGTGAGAACCACCGCGGCGACGAGGCAGGCGTACACCTGGGCCTGCGGGAAGCGCAGCCCGAGCACCGAGAAGGAGCGGTTCGCGTAGCCGGGGGTGACCGCCTGCGGTTCATTGCCCCAGACCAGCGCGATGACACCTTTGGTGACGAGGGTGAGCCCGAAGGTCGTCACCAGCGCCATCGAGGGATCGGTGGTCCGCGAGCGCTCGATGAAGACGTAGTACGTGGCCCAGCCGACGACCAGCAGACAGGGCGTCGTGATGAACACCAGGAGCAGCGGGTCGATGCCGGTGGCGTTCCACAGCGTGTACGTCAGATACGCGCTGAGGATGAGCATGCCGCCCTGGGCGAGGTTGACGATCTTCATCACGCCGAAGATGAGGTTCATCCCGGAGGCGACCAGGGCGTACACGCCGCCGACCAGGAGCCCCAGGATCACGGTCTGCAGAAACTGGCTCACGACGACCACCCGGGCTTGGGGTTGACCGCCTTGTCGACGGTCTTCTGCGCGGCCGGGGCGACGAACTCGAACTTCCCGCTCTGCCACTGCGCGAGCAGCATGTCGCCGTCCGGGACCCCGCGAGAGTCCCACTTCAGCGGGCCCACGATGGTCTGCACGGTGTGCGAGTGCAGCCAGTCCGCGAGCTTGTCCTGGTCGAGGCTGCCCACGCCCTTGACGGCGGCCTCCAGCACCTGGCCCGCGGTGTACGCGTTGGCGGCGTCGTCGCCGGGCGCCGATCCGTAGGCCTGCGTGTACGCCTTCACGAACTCGGCGTTGCCCTTGTAGTCGGCGTTCGGACTCCAGGCGGCCGAGGTGAAGATGCCCTCGGTGTTCTTCGCGCCGATCGCCTTGGGATAGGAGCCGATGAGGCTCGGGGCGTTCGTCTGGAACATCATCTTGGGGCTGAACTGCTGCTTCTGCAGCGCCTTGACGAGGCCCGCGCCGTCGTTGGCGGCGACCGCGCCGTGGATGACCAGGTCGGGCTTGGCGCGGGCGACGGCGCTGGCGATGGGGTCGAAGTTGACGGTGTCCGGGGCGTACTTCTCGCTGTAGACCGTCTTCACGCCGAGCTCGGTGAGTTCCTTGCGGAACTCGTTGATGGTGACGTCGGTGTTGGGGTCGTCCTGCGTGGGATAGGCGGCGGTCTTCGGCCGCTGGTCGGCCGGCAGCGACTTGATGTACTGGACGAACTGCTCCGGGAGGTCCAGCGAGGTGCTGGGCTGGGCGAAGAACAGGTAGTCGTAACCGCGGCTGAATATCTCCTCGGCGCCGCCGGAGGGTTCGACGTAGAGCATCTTGTTGCGCTCGGCCACGGCCGAGGCGGGCAGGTTGAGCCTGGAGGAGAAGGTGCCGAGCAGCAGGTCGGAGCGCTCCTGGCTGATGAGGCGGTTGTAGTTGGTGACGACGGTGTTCTGGTCGAAGCCGTCGTCGAGCACCTTCAGCTCGACCTCGCGGCCCAGCAGCCCGCCGTTCTTGTTCAGCTGGTCGAGCCACACCTTGTAGCCCTCGTAGGCGGGCTTGGAGGCGTCGGCGACCGGGCCCGACAGCGGCAGCGAGGCGCCGATCTTGATTGCTCCGCTGCTGCTCGAACCCGACCCCGAGCCGCACGCTGTGGCGACCAGCAGCACTGCCGCTGTCGCACTGAGCAGGGCCGTGTGTCGTCCGCTTCGGCCGAATCCTGGCATGAGATTCACCTCAAGTTGGTGATCGTGATGGCGGTTCGTAGGGACAGCCCCGCGGACCGGTGCCGTGCCGGGTGGCTCGGACCGGGGTGGAAGGCGGCGACCGGAAGTGGTGACGGCTCGTCAAATGCGGTTCCGGAGGCGACCGTTGGCGCTTGTCCCTTGCGCGTGGAACGTCTCCCCGGGCGTGTGGAACGCCCGGTGGTGAGTGGTGTCGGCCGGGGCGTCCGCGGGCGCCCTTGCCGTTGATGTGCAATGTATACATTGCACATCAAGGCTCGACAAGGGATCGGACAAGGCTTGCGGCAAAAAGGTGCTACTCGCGGGTAGCGCTATGGCCCGGCTGTATGGGCCGCCTGGTGTGAGCGCCGCTCCAGGGCGCGCGAGGGGGCCATGCCGCGGCGGCAGGATGCCCGAGCTGATGAGATCGGCCGGGGCGTCGGCGGCGCCTTGCCGCGGCCGGCGGCACTCAGGTCAGGGGCCGGGTGCGGCAGAAGGAATCGAGCATGCGGACACCCGCCCGGGTGAGCTGGATCCGCAGGCGGCTGACCGCTTGGTCAGTGGCGGCCTTCTCCGTACATAGCCGCCGCTTCCCGGACGTGATCGGCCGCCGCGGCCTCGGCCCGTTGAGGGTCGCCGTCGACGATGGCGCTCACGATCGCGTCGTGCTGGCGAGGCGTCAGGTCGCTGCGGCGGTTGATGTTGCTCAGGCTCACGATGGCGAACCGGGCCCAGATGCGGTCGAGCGCGTCCTCCAGCAGAGGATTGCCCGAGAGGCGCGCCAGCATCATGTGGAAGTCGAGATTCGCGCGCCAGGCCCCTGCCGGATCGCCCGCCTCGGCCCGCTCCTCGACATGGCGAGAAGCCTCCTTCAGCCCGCTGAGCTGCGCGGGGGACAGCTGCCCCTCGCGCTGCGCGGTCGCGGCGAGCTTGGCGGCCAGCGCGTCCAGGGCGCCGTGCAGCTGCATGGCGTGCAGCATCTCCTGGGGGGACAGCGAACTGACCACCACACCCCGGCCTGTTGAACTCACCAGACCGTCGCTCTGCAGTCGGCGCAGCGCCTCGCGGACCGGGGTCCGGCTCATGCCCAGGTCCTCGCAGATACCGAGCTCGGTGAGCCGGACACCGGGGGTGTAATGCCCGTCCAACAGCCGCTCGCGCAGCCGCCGGTAGGCGATTTCGGCCTGGTTGTGCATCCCTGGACGTTCTTCGGAACGGTCACCGGATGAAAGCATGCACAACGTATACATTGCATTCAAGACCGAGTGCAATGCCTGACCTGGCTCCTGCCCGGATGTTACGCCCCCTGCGACTCCCCGCTCCGGGGAACGGGCCCGCTGACGACCGCCCCCTCCGGCCGGGCCACGTGACGCGCGGCGACGGCGAGAACAAGGTTTCCTGCAAAGCACGCGCCCGCGTCGAGCAGCCCCTTGATCCCGGGGATTCCGGGTATCGCGGGTGTATCGAAAATCGCATACGCCGCCGCAACGGTCCGCCGTCTCCAATGAGGGCATGAACCGCAATGCATCTCCGGTGGCACCGCTCCTCCGCACGCACAGGATCGTGCTCCTCTGCCTGGTGATCCTCGGGATGGCGAGCGCCGTGTTCCTCGTGCGGGGGCCGCTCATGATGTCGGCTCCGAGGTGCATGGCGGGGCGGTGGCACGGCTGCTTCGACACGTTCAACGGTGTGGTGCTCATGACGTTGGTCGCGCTGCCGCTGGCCGCGCTGGTGACGTGGGCTCTGGCGTGGCGGCGGCGTGCCGCCGGTGTCACATCGGCGTGGCGGACATCGCTGGCCGAGGTGGGCATGGTCCACGGGACGGTGCCGTTCCTGTGGCTGACCATGATGCCGGGCGCCGCGCCCGGCACCGTCTCTGGCGTGGTGAGCCTCGTACCGCTTCGGGACCTGGTCACGATGGGGCCGCTCGGCATCGTCGGCAACCTGTTGGTCTTCGCGTCGCTGGGGTTCTTCGCCCCGATGCGGTTCGCGGCGCTGGCATCCGTGCCGCGGATCCTGGCGCTCGGGGCGGGCTGCTCGGTCCTGGTCGAAACCGCACAGTACGTCCTGCGCCTCGACCGGGTGTCCTCCGTGGACGACGTACTGGTCAACGCCACCGGCGCCATGCTGGCCGGGCTGGCTTCGCGCCGATGGTGGCGCACTACGGTGGAAGCGCCGTCGGACCAGCCTCGCCCCGTGCCGGCACCGGCAGGCTGAGCCGCGTGTCCGGTGCGCACACGTCTTTGCATACGCCGGCGATAAGTTGTGCTGCTTAGGCTTCAGACATGCGCGTACTGATCGTGGAGGACGAGCCCTACCTGGCCGAAGCCGTCCGTGACGGTCTGCGCCTCGAGGCGATCGCGGCCGACATCGCCGGCGACGGCGACTCCGCCCTGGAACTGCTCAGCGTCAACTCCTACGACCTCGCGGTCCTCGACCGAGACATTCCCGGCCCCTCCGGCGACGAGGTCGCCCGGCGCATCGTCGCCTCCGGCAGTGGCATCCCGATCCTCATGCTCACCGCGGCCGACCGTATCGACGACAAGGCTTCCGGGTTCGGGCTGGGCGCCGACGACTACCTCACCAAACCGTTCGAGCTGCGGGAGCTCGTCCTGCGGCTGAGGGCGCTCGACCGCCGACGCGCGTACGCCCGGCCCCCGGTCCGCGAGATCGCGGGCCTGCGGCTCGACCCCTTCCGCCGGGAGGTCTTCCGCGACGGACGCTATGTCGCGCTGACCCGCAAGCAGTTCGCCGTCCTTGAAGTCCTCGTCGCCGCGGAGGGCGGAGTCGTCAGCGCCGAACAGCTGCTGGAACGGGCCTGGGACGAGAACGCCGACCCCCTCACCAACGCCGTGCGCATCACCGTCTCCGCACTGCGCAAACGACTTGGCGAACCGTGGATCATCACCACGGTGCCCGGCGTCGGCTACCGGATCGACACCGGCAGGGACACGAGGGGCACGACAGACCCCGGCGGCACTCATGAATAGACGCCCAGGGCGCAGCGCCCGCCTGAAACTCACCCTCAGCTACGCCGGATTCCTCTTCGTCGCCGGCACTCTCCTGCTGGCCGTCATGTGGGTGTTCGTGCTGCGCTGGCTACCGGCCAACGACCCCAGAGCCCTCCAGGAGACGTTCGGCGCCGTGATCATCGTCGGGCCCAACCGCTCCGACCTCCTGCGCGGCTTCGCACCCGCCGCGGCCACAGCGCTGGGCTCCCTCCTCGTGTTCGGCCTCCTGGGAGGGTGGATCCTCGCCGGCCGGATGCTCGCACCCCTCACACGGATCACGGATGCGGCACGGATGGCCGGGAACGGATCGCTGTCCCACCGGATCCGCATGAAGGGCCGCCAGGACGAATTCCGTGAACTCTCCGACGTGTTCGACTCGATGCTCGAACAACTCGAGTCCCATGTCGCCGAGCAGCAGCGGTTCGCCGCGAACGCCTCCCACGAACTGCGCACGCCCCTGGCCATCTCGCGGACACTCCTCGACGTCGCCCGCAAGGACCCCACGCGCGACCGGGACGAACTCATCGAACGCCTGCACACTGTCAATGCGCGGGCGATCGACCTCACCGAGGCCCTGCTGCTGCTCAGCCGCGGCGACTCCGGGAACTTCACCCGCGAGAGCGTCGACCTCTCCCTCCTCGCCGAAGAAGCCGCCGAAACGCTGCTTCCTCTCGCCGAACAGCGCCGGATCACGCTCGACGTCACCGGTGAGGCGGCCCGGACCAGCGGCTCCGCGGAGCTTCTGTTGCGGATGGTGACGAACCTCGTCCAGAACGCCGTCGTCCACAATCTCCCGGCCGGTGGCACCGTGACGGTCCACACCGAGGCGTACGGCGACACGAGCGTGCTGCGGGTCGAGAACACGGGCCGTCGGCTCCCACCGGAACAGGTACCGACCCTCACCGAACCCTTCCAGCGAGGAATGGAACGCGTACGCACCGACGAGCACGCCGGCGCCGGCCTCGGCCTGGCCATCGTGCACAGCATCGTCCGCGCCCACGACGGGACGCTCGACCTCATCCCCGGCCCCGCCGGCGGTCTCCTCGTCACGGTGCGGCTCCCCGGCACGGCGTAGGCATCGTCCCCGAGCGTGTTCGAGCTCTTGACGTGTCTGGTTCAGACCTTTACTTTTCCCGTGAATTAATCCCACACTGGCCGTCTGGTCACGTATCTGAATGCCTTGCACTGCCCCCACCATTGCGAAGGGCGACAGCATGAGACCAATCCGTTCCTTAACCCGTCTGTCCCGGGCAACTCGCTTCCTTCTCGCCGGTGTTGTCGCGGCGGCGACGCTCGCCGCGACCAGTGGCACCGCTGAGGCGGTGAACGAGCCGGTCAACGTCTGGCTGACGACCACATCCGACTCCGCCGGACGTAACGTGACGCGTGGTCTGGCGCAGCAGACGGCGCTGCGCTTCGGCCCGGCCGGCGGAACCGCCCAGCACACGATCAACATCGACGAGAACACGACGTACCAGCAGTTCGAGGGCGGTGGCGCCTCGATCACGGACACCACCGCCTACCTGCTGCGCGGCGGCCCGATCAGTGCTGCCACCCGCGACACGGTCATGCAGAAGCTGTTCTCCCCGACTGCGGGCATCGGGCTGTCCTTCGTCCGCAACCCCATCGGAGCCTCCGACCTGTCCCGGCCGGGCAATGTCTCGCTCGACGACACGTGCTGCAACCTCAACGACTTCGGGGCCAACGGATACGACACCAACGTCCGCCTCCTGACCGGCCAGGCCAAGCAGCTCAACCCGGCGCTGCGGGTGAAGGGCGTGCCGTGGAGCTCGCCGGGCTGGATGAAGGACAACGGGCGCATGGACCAGATGGGCTGGCTGAAGTGGGAGTACTACCCCATGTACGCCCAGTACTTGGTCAAGTACATCCAGAGCTATCAGGCCGCCGGAATTCCCGTGAATTACATCTCGGTGCAGAACGAGCCCAACTGCTGTCAGGCGAGCAATCCGACGGCGATGAACTACCCGGGCATGAGCTGGAATCCCTCGGGACTCGTGGAGTTCACCAAGAACCACGTCTATCCGGCCTTCCGCGCCGCCGGTATCACCACCAAGGTCCTCGTCCACGACTGGAACTATGGTGACTACGCCAACTTCGGCTCCGCGGTCCTCGCCGACTCCGGCGTCCGCAATGACCCGTTGTTCGGCGGAATCGCCTGGCACGGCTATTTCGGTGACCCTGCGGTCGGCACCCAGGTCCACAACCAGTACCCGACCGTCAAGCAGTTCAGCACGGAGCACTCGGGCGGCACCTGGATCTCCAACCAGCACAACGAGGACCTCGCCGACATCGTCAACTACGCCCGCAACTGGAGCAGCAGCCTGGTCAAGTGGAGCCTGGCGCTGAACCAGAACATGGGGCCGCACAACGGCGGTTGCGGCACCTGCACCGGACTGATCACCGTGCAGGAGGGCGGCTCGCGGGCCGGCCAGGTCGACTACACCATCGAGTACTACACCACCGGCCACCTCACCAAGTTCGTCAAGCCGGGTGCGTACCGCATCGCCTCCACGGCCAACAGCACCGTGCAGAACGTCGCCTGGCGCAACCCCGACGGCTCCAAGGCGCTCATCGCGCACAACGGCGGCACCAGCACCCAGTCCGTGCGCGTCAACTGGGGCAGCCAGTCCTTCGTCTACACGCTGCCGGCCCGAACCACCGCGACCTTCACCTGGTAGACGCACACGACCCCTGCGCCGGCGACCAGTCGGCGTCGCAGAGCGCAAGCGTTCACAGGCTGCCTGCGTGACGTGCCTGGCCTCAGTGGGCCATACGTCGCGCAGGCAGGCGGCGTACCAGGGCTTGTCAGTTCTTGGGTCCGGTGCCCTTGGCCAGCGGAGTGATGTCGATCCGGCCCTTCTGTAGGACGTCGCCGAGCTTCCAGGCTGTCGTCAGATGGTGACGGGAATCGGGCGGGGTCACCTCGAGTGCGGTCGGGTTCTTCTCGGCCTTGGTGGGCTCGCCCTTGGCGCCGACGACGGTCCAGTGCAGCGTGGTGTGGACGCTCTGCCCCGGCTTGAGAGTGAGCAAGGGGGTGTGGCCGGGGTCGCGGACGACGTGGGTGGTGACGTTCTTGCCGTGGGAGTTGAGGAGCTGAAGGCCGGTGTACCCCTGGGTGCGTACGGTCTTGTGGGTCTTGTTGGTGAGTACGACCGACGCGTAGCGCTGGCCCGCCCCGGGGCTGAGGGCGTGGATCCGGACGCTCAGGGAGTTGGTGTCCGCCCATGCGGGCCGAGCCGCCGCGGTCCGTGATGGTGACACCGCGGCCGCTTGGGAGGTACCGGCGGTCAGCCCGACAAGAGCCAGGGTGGACACCGCGGCGATCGCACCACCGGTGACACGGCGCCCGATTCGCTTGTTGTTTCGCATGATCGTTCCCCTTCTGGGTGCCTCCTCGTTTGGGGCACCGCTATGGAATAGGAGTGCGGCGAGGAGTGGGCGGTTCGCGGAATTCACGATCTTTACCGTGCGGGATGCTCTGTTGACTCTTGATTGATGCTTTCTTGCATGGTGAAGCAGTGGCGTCGCTCACTCCGGGAGCGCTATTTCGACGAACCCCGGAGAACGTCTGAATTCGGGAGCGGTTCGAAAAACGTCCTGCCGCAATGGTCTCGGAGCTGAGGGCTCGCCCGGGTTCGGGAAGGGCCGTGCGGTGCCGACCGGGGGATTGATCCGGGGTTTCCGTGCGCGGAGCGGTGACCCGGTCGAGGTGTGATCGTTTCAGTCTTGGCGGTCGGCGCATTGAGTCCGGCCGCGGGCCTCCACCCGGTGTACGGCGCCTGATGTGCGAGGGGGTCCTGGAGCGTGTCGTGTGCCCCGCGTGCCGGGGCTGGGGAGTTTCGACGATGTGTGGGCTGGCCGGCTATGCGGGGTTCACGGGCTACGTGCCACAGGGGACCGAGGACACCTCCCTCAAGGAGATGACCGGGACGCTCGCGTGCCGGGGGCCGGACGCTTCCGCGACCTGGCACGAGGACTCGGCGGGTTTGGGACACACGCGTCTGGCCGTCGTGGACCCGGCAGGAGGACGCCAGCCGATGGTGGTGACACGCGGCGGACGTACCGACCTGGCGGTGGTCTTCACCGGAGAGGTCTACAACCACGCCCAGTTGCGGACGGAACTGACCGCCCGCGGGCACCGGTTCGCGACCCGCGGCGACGGCGAGGTGGTGCTGCGGGCCGTCGACGCCTGGGGCGAGCAGGCGCCCGCACGACTGGAGGGCATGTTCGCCTACGCGGCGTGGGAACCCGGAGCCCAACGGCTCACGCTGGTGCGGGACCGGCTCGGGATCAAACCGCTGTGCTACGCGCGGGGCGGTGACGGGGTGGTGTTCGGCTCCGAGCCCAAGGCGGTGCTGGCCCACCCCGCGGTGGAAGCCCGGCTGGACCTGGACGGCCTGCGGGAACTCCTGCTGTCCGCCCACCCGATGATCAAGACACCGGGACGCAGCGCCTTCGCCGGACTGCACGAGGTCGAGCCCGGCACACTCACCGTTTTCACCCCCGCAGGTGTGCGCAGTCACCGCTACTGGTCGCTCCCCCCGACGGAACACCACGACGATCTGCCCACCACGGTGGCGCGGGTGCGCTCCCTGCTGGAGGAGGCCGTCACCGGGCAGCTCGCGGCTGACGTCCCGGTGAGCGTCCTGCTGTCGGGCGGACTCGACTCGAGCGCCATCGCAGCCCTGGCCCGCCCCGCGGCCGAGACGCTGCACACGCTCTCGGTGGACCTGGGCACGAGCGCCCCCGGGCAGGACGACGCCATGGGACGCGATCTGGACGGCCCCTACGCCGAGCTGATGGTGCGCCACCTGGGCTCTTCGCACCGCCGGGTACGACTGGACGCCCGAAGCCTGGCCGACCCCGCCCTTCGCGCCCAGGCCGGGCGCCTGCGAGACGGACTGACCATGGGGGACTTCGACACCTCACTGCTCCAGCTGTTCCGCGCGGTACGCGAGCACTTCCCGGTCACCCTGGCCGGCGACGGCTCCGACGAACTGTTCGGCGGATACCGCTGGTTCACGCCCCAAGCCGCGGCAGCCGAATCCTTTCCCTGGGACACCGTGCTGGACCGCGCCGATCTCACCCGGCTCCTGGACCCCGCCCTGGCCGCCGCACTGGACCTGCCCGCGCACCGCGCCGACCTCCACGCCGTCGCGGCCGCCGAGATCGAGCACCTGCCGGGAACCGCGCCCGCCGAGGCGGCGCTGCGCCTGGACAGCTACCTCAACCTGACCCGCTTCCTGCCCTGCCTGCTCGACCGCGCCGACCGCCTCAGCATGGGCGTCGGCCTGGAAGTCCGCGTGCCCTTCCTGGACCACCGCCTCGTCGAGTACGTCTTCAACACCCCCTGGGATTTCAAGACTTTCGACGGCCGGGAGAAGAGCCTGCTGCGCGCCGCCGTCGCCGACCTGCTTCCCGAACCGGTACGGGACCGCCGCAAGAGCCCCTACCCGATGACCCGCGACCCCGCCTACCGGACCGCCCTCACTCGCCAGGCCGACCACCTGATCACCACCGGCAGCCCCGCCGCCGACCTCCTCGACCTGCGGGCCGTACGCAGTCTGCTGCTGGAATCCTCCGGCACGGACCGCTTCCCGCGCGAGGGTCTGGAACTGGTCCTGGACCTCGACCAATGGCTGCGCACCCACCGCCCCACCCTCGACCTCTGACAGCCCGCCTCCGCCCTTCGCGACCACCCGTCACCGTCACCAGACCGCACAGGACAGAACCCGCCATGCAGCATGCCGTGATCACCTCCGCCGTCCGCACCCCCATCGGCCGCGCCCACAAAGGCGCCCTGGCCACGCTGCGCCCCGACGATCTGCTCGCGGGCACCGTCGCCGAGGCCCTCGCCCGCGTCCCCGGCCTCGAATCCGGCCGAGTGGACGACCTGATCGTCGGCTGCGCCCTGCCCGGCGGCGAACAGGGCTTCAACATCGCCCGGATCGCCGCCGTGCTGCTCGGCTGGGACCGCGTGCCGGGCGTCACCGTCAACCGCTTCTGCACCTCCTCCCTGCAGGCCATCCGGATGGCCGCCCAAGCGGTGCGCTGCGGCGACGCCGATGTCGTCGTCGCGGCGGGCGTCGAGTCGCAGTCCCGGCTGGCCCACGGCAGTTCCGACAGCTGGCCCGACACCGAGAACCCGTCCTTCCGGGAGGCCAGGCGGCGCACCGCCCGGCGTTCGGGGCCGGCGGCCGGGCCCTGGAGCGACCCGCGCACCGGCAATGCCCTGCCCGACCCCTACATCCCGGTCGGCCTGGCCGCCGAGAACACCGCCGACCTCTACGGCATCACCCGCACCGCCATGGACGCGTACGCCGCCCGCTCCCACCGCCTCACCCAAGCCGCCCTCGCCGAGGGCTTCCACTTCGGCGACATCGTCCCGGTGAAGGTCCCCGACGGCACCACCGTCACCTCCGACGACTGCCCGCGTACGGGAGTCACGGTGCAGAGCCTCGCCGCCCTGCCCCCGCGCTTCCGTCCCGACGGCCGGGTCACCGCGGGCAACAGCGCCCCACTGTCCGACGGGGCCGCAGCGGTCGTCGTCATGTCCGAAAGCCACGCCCGCGCCCACGGCCACACGCCGCTGGCCCGCGTCCTGGCCACCGCCGTCTCGGCGGGCACCCCCGAAACAGAAGGCCCGGTCCCCGTCTCCGCGACCCGCAGCGCCCTCACCCGGGCCGGCCTGACGCTGGCGGACATCGACACGGTCGCCGGCAATGAACCCTTCGCCGCCCAAGTTCTCGCCTACTGCGCCGAATTGGGCCTGGACCCCGACCGCATGAATCCCCACGGCGGCTCCATCGCCCTCGGCGAACCCTACGGAGCCGCCGGCGCCCGCCTCACCACCACAGCCCTCAGCACCCTGCGCCACGACGACCTCACCGCCGCCCTGGTCACCGTGGTCGCAGCCGGCGGACAGGGCATGGCGATGGTCCTCGAACGCACCTAGTAGACGCAGGCTCGGTCATACGGCCGCGTTGCCCCACATGACCGCACCACCCTTTGCTGATGCATTTTTGCGTCAACTGATGCATGATTGCGTCAGTGGAAGAGGTGGTGTGCCGGTGCGTACAGACATGGATGCGGTGCTGGAGCGGGCGATCCGGGTGATCGCGGAGGACCGGGGGGCGTCCATGGGGGACATCGCCGCGCGGGTGGGGGTGTCGCGGGCGACTCTGACGCGCCTGTTCTCGACCCGCGAGGGGATGATCGACGCGATGGGCCGCAGGATCCTCGCCCACTGCGAGGAGGTCCTCGAAGAGGCCCGCCTCGACGAGGCGCCGGTCGACGAGGCCCTGGCCGTGCTGGTGCGGAACTACGACGTGCTCGCGCAGCTGTGGAGCGTGGTCTACGTGGAGGCGGACGTGCTCGGCGTGGCCGAGCTGAGTGATGCCGCCGACGCGGTGGTGGAACGGATCACCGCCTTCGTCGTACGCGGCCAGCGAGAGGGCCTGTTCCGCACGGACATGCCCGCGATGTGGCTCGCCTCCACCCTGTGCTCCCTGGCCGAGTGCGCCTGGGAACTCGTCGGCGAGGGCGGCATGGGCGAACGCCAGGCCCCGGACTACCTCACCAAGCTGCTCCTCGACGGTGCACGCCCCTGACTTCCGGCCGACCCGCCGACTGCGACGTACACCACCACCGACGCCCCCGAAGGAGTGCAGGACATGACCGGAATGACCAGGCGCTGGTTCCTGACCGCCACCGGCGCGGTCGCGGCGGCCGGCGCGGCATCCGCCTGCGACACAACCGCCACCGGAAGCAGCCCGACGATGCCGCACGCGAGCTCCCTGCCCGAGCCGGTCGCGTTCCTGCGCACCTCCTGGTCGACCGACCCGTTCGCGCTCGGCTCCTACTCCTATCTCGCCCCCAGCCCGCTCGGTGTGTCCGTACGCGAGATACTCGCCGCCCCCGTCGGGCGCCTGCACTTCGCCGGAGAGGCAACCTCCGGCGAAGCGCCGGCCACTCAGGCCGGGGCCCTGCTCAGCGGCCGGAGGGCAGCCGCCGAGATCATCGAGGCGGCACGCCCCGGCGAACAAGTGATCGTGGTCGGCTCCGGGTTCTCCGGCCTCGGCTGCGCACGCGACCTGACCGACGCCGGCCTGCGTGTCACCGTCCTGGAGGGCCGCGAACGCGTCGGAGGCCGGACCTGGACGGAACGCCTCGACGGCATCCCGGCCGAGATGGGCGCCTCCTGGATCCACGGGCACCAGGGGAACCCCCTCACCACACTCCTGCGCGAAACGGGCGGACGCTCCTACTCGTTCGACTACGACAACGTCGTCGGCGGTGACGAGAACGCGGTGGCCGAACTCGACACGTACCTGGCGAAGGCCGAGGACGTGGAAGCCCCCGACACCACCTCTTACTCCGCCCTTCTGCCCCGCAAGATGTCACCGGCGCTGCGCTATGCGGTCAACTCCGTCCTGGTGCAGGAGTACGGCGCGGAACCCGAGGACCTCGCCGTCTCCGCCGACGAGGAAGGCACCGCCGGCGAAGGCAGTGACTTCCTCCTGCCCGACGGCTACGACCGCCTTCTCGCCCACGTCCGCGGCAGCATCCCCGTACGGACCGGCGCCGTCGTCACCCGCATCGCCCGCGACGCCGACGGCGTGGCAGTCACCCTCGACAGCGGTGAGATCCTGCGCGCGGACCGGTGTGTCGTCACCGTCCCGATCGGTGTTCTCAAAGCCGGGAAGATCACCTTCGAACCCGCTCTGCCCACCCGGAAACGCGAGGCCGTCGAAGACCTCGGATCCGGACTCCTCGACAAGCTCTGGCTCCAATTCCCGTCCGTCTTCTGGGACAAGAAGGCCGACGCCATCGAATGGTTCGACCCCACCGACCCCGGCCGCTGGTCCTTGTGGGTCAACGGACACCGGGCCTTCGGCAAGCCCGTCCTCCTCGGCTTCAACGCAGGCCGCCCCGCTCACGACCACGCCCACCTCACCGACCGCCAAGTCGTGGACAGCGCCATGGACGCGCTGCGCCGCATGCACGCCTGACCCCACCACCACTGACGAGCCTTCGTCGACGGCGGGCGAGATGTGCGTTCGCTCGGACGCTCGCTACGAGCCGAGCTGGGCCAGGCAGAACTCGTTGCCTTCGGGATCGGCGAACAGGATGTGCTTCTCGTGACGTGCGAGAAGCACTGCGCCGAGTTCGGCAAGGCGGGCGGTCTCGGCATCCAAGTCGTCGGCGACCAAGTCCATGTGCACGCGGTTCTTCACGCGCTTGGGCTCCGGCACCAATTGGAAGAACAGACGGGGGCCGCCGTCCTGCGGCTCGAGGAGCACGGTCGGGTCGTCCTCAGGGCCGGCGATCCCCAGCGCACGGAGGCGCGCGAGTTCGGCATCGTCGTACGGTGCGACGGCGTACCCGTCGAGCACGGCAGCCCAGAAACGGGCCGCCGTAGCGGGGTGGGCCGAGTCGACGACGATGTCACGAAGGCGCGCCATTCGCTCATCGTGCGCCGCGAAGGGAGGCGGTGTCACCAGAATTCAAAGGCCTCTTGTGGCGCGAGTGACACCTCCGCACGGCCGATCAGACCTGGACCTGTCCGCCGTCGACGAAGTGCTCGGCGCCGGTGATGAACGAACTCTCCGGCCCGGCAAGGAAGGCGGCCAGGGCGGCGACCTCCTCGGGACGGCCCACGCGCCCGAGCGGGAGTTGCGAGGACAGGGCTTGGTGGAAGGCTTCGGTGCTCTGGCCGAGCCGGTCGGCCAGGTTGGCGATCGCGGGTGTGGCGATGGGGCCCGGGGTGATGACGTTGACGCGGACGCCGCGCGGGGCCAGCTCCGCGGCCCAGGTGCGGCCCAGGCTGCGTACGGCGGCCTTGGACGCGGCGTAGACGCCCATGCGGTCGGCGCCTTGGTGGATGGTGGAGGAGGCCAGCAGGATCACCGACGCGGGCTGGGCGAGCAGCGGCAGTGATTTCTGCACGGTCAGCAGGCTGCCCTTGGTGTTCACGCCGAAGACGAAGTCGAACTGCTCCTCCGTGACGTCCTGGAGGCGGGACCCGTCGCCCAGTCCGGCATTGGCCACGACGATGTCCAACTGCCGCCCGTCGCCGCGGATGACGTCCATGACATGGTCGAGGTCCGCGGCCTGTGAGACGTCGCAGGGCACGGGGATCGCGTCGGGGCCGATGTCCTTGGCCGCGGCTTCGAGTTCGTCCTTGCGTCGGCCGGTCAGGTAGACGCGGGCGCCGTCATCGGCGAAGCGCTGGGCGATCGCCCGACCGATGCCGCTGGAGGCGCCGGTCACCAGTGCTGTCTTTCCGTTCATGGGGCGCATGGCACCCATTCCTTTCGAGATCGCTCTGTCGCTTGCGCTGTTCGTATCCGCTGCACGACCGGACGGCGGTCGACGCATTCTTGACCGCCTCGTCCAGAACCTAGTGCATTCTGGACGGGTCGGTCAAGAATGGGTATCGTGAGGTCATGGCACGACCCCGAAGCTTCGATGAAGGTGAGGTCCTGCGCGCCGCCAGGGACCAGTTCTGGTCGACCGGTTACGCGGCGACGAGGATCGACGACATCGCCGCGGCCACCGGTCTGGGCAAGGGCAGCCTCTACGGCGCCTTCGGCGACAAGCGCCAACTCTTCCTGCGCACCTTCGACGACTACTGCGCCGGGTTGATCGTGGCCGTGCGGCGGGCGCTCGACGGCCCGGACGACGGCGCCTACGAACGGCTGCGGGCGCATGTGCTGAAGGTGGCGGACGCCACCGCCTCCGATGTCTGCCTGCGCGGCTGTCTGCTCGCCAAGGGCACGGCCGAGCTGTCGGAGCAGGATCCGGCCATCGCGGCGACGGCCCGCCGGACGTTCGGGGCCATCGAGGAACTGTTCTCCTCCTGCATCGCGGCAGCGCAGCGGGCGGGCGACATCAAGCAGGACGCGGACCCCACCCGGCTCGCCGGACTCCTCCTGGCCGTGCTGCGCGGGATCGAAGCACTGGGCAAAGGTGGAAGCAGCCCCGAGTCGCTGCGCGCGATCGCCGAAACGGCTTTGGCTCTCCTGCCCGTGCCGTAGGACGGCCAGGGTCCGCAAGAGGTCGGGTCGGGGAAGGCGCGCAGGTCATACACCGAGTCAATAGCTCCCGCCCAAGCCCGTTCAAGGGTGACGGACTCCGCCATCGTCGTAGTGCGCCAGCGGCATAGTCGATACGCTCCCTGCGGGGGAACTGGCGTACGGGTGGGGGGAGTTGATGGTGAACGGGAGACCCGTGTGGTTATGCTGCGGCGCTTTGACCGGCGCGCTGTTGCTGGCGGGCTGTTCGGGGACGGGGGACGGGGGGACCGCCGGATCCGACGGTTCCAAGGACCCGACCGCGAGCAGTAGCACACGCTCCAGCCCGGCCCCGAGCCCCAGCCCCACAGGTCTGGACTTCACCCCCGATCCCGGCCGTGCGCCGAAAACCCCCGCGGAGGCCCTGCGCCTGGCCCGAGCCGTCGCGGCGGCGCCTGTCAACTGGGGCCCCGGCTTCGTCAGACGCAGCCCGTACGAGAGTGAACCCGGCAAGTGGCCCGTGCTCGACGCGAACTGCGTCTGGGAGCGTGAGCCGCTGCCCGCGACGGTGCTCGCGACCCTCACCCGCTACAGCGAACTGCCCGCGGAGGACGGCAAGGGCCCGATCCGCGTCGCCGCCGTCGTCACCGTGCACCGCACCGCGAAGGACGCCGACTGGGAGATGGCCGAGACCCTCGAAGAGGCGCTGCGCTGCCCCGACCAGCAGCTGCGCCAGGGCGAGCGAATCAGCGATCTACTCTCCCAGGGGGCGGGCTACGGCGCGCTGGGCAACTTCAACTCCGAGGACACGCTCACAGAGAGCGGCAAGTACTACAGCGACGAACTCGGCGGCCCCCACTACTACTACTGGGTGCAGAGCCGGGTGGCCCAGGTCACCGTGGCCGTCGTCGGCAGGGGCGCCGAGGGCAGGACCGAGGACGAGGTCGACGCCGCCTTGAACCAGGGAACGGGCCAGATGCTGAGCCTCGTCGAGAGCGAACTGGAGGCGCCGGAATGAGCGGGCCGCTGCTCCCCACCGACCCCGCATCGATCGGTGGACACCGGCTGCTGGCCCGGCTCGGCGCGGGCGGCATGGGCGTGGTCTACCTCGGCCGTACGGAGGCCGGGACGCTGGCCGCCGTCAAGGTCATCCAGGCCGAGTACGCGGACGAGCCGGACTTCCGCGCCCGGTTCCGCCGTGAGGTCGAGACGGCCCGCCGGGTGACCAGCCCCTGGGCGGTGCCGGTCACCGGCGCGGACCCGGACGCGGCGGCGCCCTGGCTGGCCACCGCCTTCGTGCCCGGCCCCTCCCTTGAGGAAGCGGTCACCGGTCACGGCCCGCTGCCTACCCGGAGCGTGGAAGTCCTGGCCAGGATGCTCGCCGCCGCACTGCGCGAGGTGCACGCCGCCGGGCTGGTCCACCGCGACGTCAAGCCCGCCAACGTCCTGCTCGCCGTGGACGGTCCGCGCCTGATCGACTTCGGGATCGCCCGCGCGACCGACGAGACCGCGATCACCTCGCCCGACCTGGTCGTCGGCACGCCCGGCTTCCTCTCACCCGAGCAGGCCGAGGCACGCGGCGCGGCCGTCGGCCCGGCGAGTGACATCTTCTCGCTGGGCTGCCTGCTGGCGTACGCGGCGAGTGGCCGTCCGCCGTTCGGCATCGGCACGGCGGACGCGCTGCTCTACCGCACGGTCCACGACGAACCCGACCTGGACGGTATCGAAGTCGAGGAGGACACTGAAGGCACCGAGCTGCTGACACTGCTGCGCCTGTGCCTCGCGAAGGACCCGGCGGACCGTCCGACGGCCGACCAGATCGGCGCGGTGCTGCTGGTCGAGGACGCCGTCCCGCAAGGCGGACAGCTCGACTGGCTGCCCGAGGACGTCGTACGGGCAATCGCCGACCGCTCCGCCGAAATGCTCGCGCTCCCGGACATCGAGCCGACCGCGGCCGGAACACCCGAGGACACGGAGCAGGCAAAGCCGAGCCGGCGACGCCTGCTCGTACTGGCCTCCGGCGCGGCGGTACTCATGGCGGCCGGCGGAGCCGCGGCCTGGGCCGCACTGCGTGACGAGGACGACTCGGGAACCTCCGCGCCGCAGGCCCGCCGCTGGGCCCTCGGAGTGCAGGCCGATCTGAGCGGCGCGCAGCGGACGGCGGGAGAGGCACAGGAGCGGGGCGCACGGCTGGCGGTCGAGCAGTTCAACTCCCGCAAGGACAAGCCCTTCGAGCTCACTCTGAAGACCGTGGACGACGGCGGCAGCGCGGCGAAGGCACCGGCCGCGGCCAAGAAGCTGATCCAGGACGCCGATGTCCTCGCCGTACTCGGCCCGACCAACGACGAGACGGCCTACGCGGTCCTCGGCGCGTACGACGAGGCCTTGCTGCCGCTGCTGAACGTCTCGGCCGGAGGCCTGATCCTGAGTTCGGAGGAGTACCGGTCCTTCGTGCACTGCCGCCCCAGCGACGCCGCCCTCGCCCTCCCGGTCGGCATCTACCTGATGGGACAGAAAGGGACGCAGCGCGCCGGCCTGCTCCAGGACCGCACCGCGCAGACGTACGCCCAGGAGTCCGCCTCGATCACCGCCACCATGCTGCGCCACCTGGGCCGGCCGGCCTACCCCCGGGTGATCCCGGCGGGCACGGACGACGTGGGACCCGTCATCGCCGACATGCTGAGGGCGGGGATCGGCTCCTTCGTCTACGCCGGCTACGCCCAGGGAGCGGCCCGGGTGGCCCGGGAACTTGCGGCGGTCGGCTTCGACAGGCCGAGACTCGCCTCGCAGGCCGTTGTCGACCCGGAGTTCCTGGAGCTGGCCGGGGACGCGGCCGAGGGATGGGTGCTGACCGCCTCCTTCGTCGACCCCTCCGCCGTGCCCGCGGCGGCGGCCTTCACCGCCGCCTTCCGCAAGCGCTACGGTGCCGCGCCCGGCTACTACGCCGCCGAGGCGTACGACACCGTCAACCTTGTCGTCCAGGAGCTGGTGAAGGCCACGAAGGGCGGACGTCCGCCGGGGCGCAGTGAGTTGGTGGGCCTGCTGCGCAAGAGCACCTACAAAGGCATCACCAAGCAGTTCGCCTTCAGGGCGACGGATGGCCAGTTCAGCGGCTGGGGCATATTTCTCCACCAGGTCGAGGGCGGCCGGTTCCGCTTCCTCGGTGAAGCCCCCTCCGAGGTCTGACTGTGAGCGGGATCCACTCGGAGGGGCACGCAGCAGTGCACGCGCTCAAGCCGGGCGACCCGCCCTTCGTCGGCGGCTACCGGCTGCTCGGCCGGCTCGGCGCGGGCGGCATGGGCGTGGTCTACCTGGCCCGTTCGACGGGCGGGGCGCTGGTCGCGCTGAAGGTGATCCGCGCCGAGTACGCGGCCGACCATAACTTCCGGACCCGGTTCCGGCGCGAGGCCGAGGCGGCGAGCGGGCTCACCGGCCGGTGGGTGGTACCGGTCACCGCGGCGGAACCGGCGGCCCGCGAGCCCTGGCTGGCGACCGCCTTCGTGCCGGGCCCGTCGCTGGCCGAGGCCGTCACGCTGCACGGGCCGTTGCCGCACCACTCGGTATGCGCCCTGGGAGCCCGGCTGGCCGAGGCGCTGACCGAGGTGCACGCCGCGGGCCTGGTGCACCGGGACGTCAAGCCGGGCAACGTTCTACTCGCCCTGGACGGGCCTCGGTTGATCGATTTCGGTATCGCTCGTTCCACCGGTGCCACAGCGCTGACCGCGAGTGACGTGGTGATCGGCTCGCCCGGCTATCTCTCGCCTGAGCAGGCGCGGGGGCAGGGCCGTGACATCGGCCCGCCGAGCGACATCTTCTCGCTGGGCTGTGTCCTGGCGTACGCGGCGACCGGCCGCCGCCCGTTCGGGACCGGCACTCCGGCCGCCATCATCTTCCGTACGGTCCACGAGGAACCGGACCTGGACGCCGTACCGTGGGCCCTGGTCCCGCTGCTGACCGACTGCCTGGCCAAGGACCCGCGGGCCAGACCCACCGCGCAGGAGGTGGGAGACACCCTTGCCGGTGGGGGCGAACCCGACGGCGACTGGCTGCCGGCCACGCTGCCCCGGCTGATCGCGGAACGCTCGGCCGCCGTCCTTGCCCTGCCCGACCCCGGGCCGGTCACGCTCATGCTGCCGCCGGAGCGGCCCGCCCTCTCACGGCGGCGCCTGCTGATGCTGAGCTCGGCGGCGGGAGTGGTCCTGACCGGCGGAGGACTGGCGGCCTGGGCCGCCTCCAGGCCCACGACCGGCAGCGAAGGTGCGACGGGCTCCGGACCACTGCCCCGGTACGTCATCGGGCTGCACGCGGACCTGTCGGGAACGGGCAAGGCGATCGGCCGGGCACAGGAGCGGGGAGCGCGGCTGGCCGTGGAGGACTTCAACTCCCGCTCCCGTGACGGCCGCACGTTCGACCTGGCGCTGAAGGTCCTTGACGACGCGGGGGAGGCGAAGCGGGCCGAGGACGTGGCCGCAAGGTTCGTTGCGGACCACGACGTGTGCGCCGTCATCGGCCCGACCGGCGATGCCGCGATGGAGGCGACCATTGCCCGCTATGAGAAGGCCCTGCTGCCCATCGTGACCGTGTCGTCCGGCAACGATGTGTACTCCAAGACCTCCACCCGCGCGTTCTTCCAGATCAGGGCCGGCGACAGTGTTCTGTCCACGCCCTTCATCCACTACCTCACCCACGTCGAGAAGAGCCGTAGGACCGCCCTCATCGACGACAGGGCGGCAAGCCGCACGAGTTGGCAGATCGTCAAGGACCTGGCCGCGTTCCCGCCCGCCGATGGCACCACCACCACCCATGTCGTCCCCGCGGACAGCGAGGACTTCGGCCCGGTCGCCGCCGCCGTGCTCGCCGCCGAGGCGGAGGCAGTGGTGTACGGGGGAGTCTCACCGCACCGGGCCGCCCGGTGCGCCCGCGCGTTGGAAGAGGCCGGTTTCCGGGGCACGCGCATGGCGCCGGAACCGGTCCTGGAGGCGGCGTTCCTCACGGAGGCGGGCCCGGCGGCCGAGGGCTGGATCATCAGCACGACCTACGTCGACCCGGCCGCGCTGCCGGCCGCGGCGCGTTTTGTGACGGCCTACCGGAAGCGCTTCGGGGTGAGCACCGTCGGGCGTTTCGCGGTGGAGGCGTACGACGCACTGCTCTTCGTCGCTCAGGGCCTGCGCGAGCTGGGCAGCGTCGAGGCCGAGCGGGGCGCCATGGTGCGCAGGCTCCGTGCGACCACCTACAAGGGGCTCGCCAAGACCATCCAATTCGAGGCGGTGACCGGTGCGTTCCACTGGATCGACGGCCTGTTCCTCCACCGTGTGGAGAACGGCACCCCACGCTTCCTCGGCCGCTACGACAAGGTCAAGAAGACCTGATCCCGGCAAAGGCGCAGCTCGCGGCGTACCGCTCAGGTGACACCGCCTGAAAGTTCGAAGCGGCGGGGGATTAGCATATGAGCGCCTCCTAGCTCGAAAGATGAACCTGTGACTGTCAATGACGACTCGTTCACCAACTGGAAAAACCGCGAGGAGATCGCGGAATCGATGATCCCCGTCATCGGGAAGCTGCACCGGGAGCGGGACGTCACGGTCCTGCTGCACAGCCGCTCCTTGGTGAACAGGTCGGTGGTCAGCATCCTCAAGACCCACCGATTCGCCCGGCAGATCGCCGGTGAGGAGCTCTCGGTCACCGAGACGCTGCCGTTCCTGCAGGCTCTCACCACGCTCGATCTCGGCCCTTCCCAGATCGACATCGGCATGCTCGCCGCGACCTACCGGACCGACGACAGCGGCCTCTCGGTGGAGGAGTTCACCGCGCAGGCCGTCGCCGGCGCCACCGGTGCCAACAAGACCGACCGCTGCGAGCCGCGCGACGTCGTCCTCTACGGCTTCGGCCGCATCGGCCGCCTCCTTGCCCGCCTGCTCATCGAGAAGGCCGGCTCCGGCAACGGCCTGCGGCTGCGCGCCATCGTCGTCCGCAAGGGTGGCGGCCAGGACATCGTCAAGCGCGCCTCACTGCTGCGCCGTGACTCCATCCATGGCCAGTTCCACGGCACGATCACCGTCGACGAGGCCAACAGCAAGATCATCGCCAATGGCAACGAGATCAAGGTGATCTACTCCGACGACCCGACGTCGGTGGACTACACGGCGTACGGCATCAACGACGCCATCCTCATCGACAACACCGGCAGGTGGCGCGACCGCGAGGGCCTGTCGAAGCACCTCCGCCCCGGAATCGCCAAGGTCGTCCTGACCGCGCCGGGCAAGGGTGATGTCCCCAACGTCGTCCATGGCGTGAACCACGACATGATCAAGCCGGACGAGCAGATCCTGTCCTGCGCGTCGTGCACCACCAACGCGATCGTCCCGCCGCTGAAGGCGATGGCGGACGAGTACGGCGTCCTGCGTGGCCACGTGGAGACCGTCCACTCGTTCACCAACGACCAGAACCTGCTGGACAATTACCATGATTCCGACCGGCGCGGCCGCTCGGCGCCGCTCAACATGGTCATCACGGAGACCGGTGCCGCCTCCGCTGTCGCCAAGGCGCTGCCCGACCTCGAGGCAAGGATCACCGGCAGCTCCATCCGCGTCCCGGTGCCCAACGTCTCGATCGCGATCCTCAACCTGCGGCTCGCGCGCGAGACCACCCGCGAGGAGGTCCTCGACTACCTCCGTGACGTGTCGCTGACCTCGCCGCTCAAGCGCCAGATCGACTTCATCAGCGCCCCCGACGCGGTCTCGAGCGACTTCATCGGCTCGCGCCACTCCTCGATCATCGACGCCGGGGCACTCAAGGTCGAGGGCGACGACGCGATCCTCTACCTCTGGTACGACAACGAGTTCGGCTACTCCTGCCAGGTCATCCGCGTCGTCCAGCACGTGTCCGGGGTGGAGTACCCGACCTATCCGGTTCCGGTGGCCTGATCTCGGCGTACCGCCCGACTCGTCTGCCGGTAGGGCTCTGACCTGGCCTTATTGGCCGGTTGGAGCCCTTTGGGCTCGGCCTCTGTGCGCTCTCGTCGTGGCCGCTGTCCGTGGACGGGCTCCTGCTCCTGGCCATGGTCGCCGTAATCGGGCGAATGAACCAAAGACGTAGCGGCTGTTGTCGGTCATGGCCCTGGTCGAGACCGGTACCCGGGCCCTGCTCGGCGCGGTCCTGGGCCCGGTATGCGGCGAGCGGCTTCAGGGCCGTGGGGCGTCCGGTTGTGCGGCTGGTGCCGGGTGCTCCGGGGACCGGGACCAGCTGGCCAGCAGCTTCAGGCGTTCCGCGGAGGGGGACCCTGGTTCGGCGGTGGAGACGCCCAGGGTCTGCTCGGGGTCGTCGGCGGGGGAGAAGGCTTCGTAGCCCAGGACGAGTTCGCCGACCACGGGATGGTGGTAGTGCTTCGTGCCGTGGGTGCGCTGGAACACGTCGTGGTCGGCCCACCAGTGGCGGAAATCGGCGTCCTGGACGGAGAGTTCGCCGATGAGCTCGGCCAGGGCGGGGTCGTGCGGGTGACGTCCCGCGTACAGGCGGAGTGAGGCGACGATGGAGCGGGCGGCGTCTTCCCAATCGGCGTACAGGGTCCGGAAGTGGTCGTCGAGGAAGACCAGGCGGGCCATGTTGCGGCCGCGGGCGGGCAGGGCCTCGAAGTCCGTGTACAGGGCGCGGGCGAGGTCGTTGGCGGCCAGGACGTCCATGCGGCGGCCGTAGACGAGGGCGGGGACGTCGGTGAGGCTGTCGAGCAGCAGGCGCAGACCGGGGCGGACGCGCTGCAGGGGCAGCGGGCGAGGACGGGTGCGGGCCGGTTTGGCGATCCGGAACAGGTGGCCGCGCTCCAGATCGTCGAGGCGCAGGGCGCGGGCGATCGCGTCCAGGACGGACGCGGAGACGTTGAGGTGGCGTCCGCGCTCCAGGCGGACGTAGTAGTCGACGCTGACGCCGGCGAGCTGGGCGACCTCCTCGCGCCGTAGGCCCGGAACGCGGCGGGTGCCGGGGTGGGGTGCCAGGCCCGCCTCCTCGGGGGTGATCCTCGCGCGGCGCGAGCGGAGAAAGTCCCGCAGCTCGCTGTTCGGTTCCTGCGCCATGTCACCACCGTAGACCGGGTGACCTGGTGAGTGGCTGCGCCAAAGGGGGTTTGCTGGACCTCCGGTCAGAGCGGGTCTCCCACCCCGGCCGTGAGCGGTGCTCGTCTGGTGGAAGGCAAGCACGCACCTGGAGGTACCCCTCATGAAGCGCAGGATTCTCGGCGGCACCGGCATGTCGGTGAGCGAGTACGCACTCGGCACGATGATGTTCGGCGCGATGGGCAACACCGACCACGAGGAGTCGGTCCGCATGATCCACACGGCGCTGGACGCCGGGATCAACCTCGTCGACACCGCCGACGTGTACTCCGGCGGCGAGTCGGAGCTGATTGTGGGCAAGGCACTGAAGGGCCGCCGCGACGACATCGTCCTGGCCACCAAGTTCGGGCTGGCGATGGGCCAGGACCCCAACCGGGGTGGCGGCTCGGCCCGCTGGATCCGCCGCGCGGTGGAGGACAGCCTGCGCCGCCTGGACACCGACCACATCGACCTGTACCAGATGCACCGCCCGGACCCGCACACCGACATCGACGAGACCCTCGGCGCCCTGTCGGACCTGGTCCGGGCCGGGAAGGTCCGTGCCATCGGCGGCTCGTTCTTCTCCCCCGAGGAGATCGTCGAGGCCCAGTGGACGGCCGAACGCCGCGGCCACCACCGTTTGCGCACCGAGCAGCCGCCGTACTCGATCCTCACTCGCGGTGTGGAGAGCCGGGTGCTGCCCACCGCCCAGCGCTACGGCATGGGCGTGCTGACCTTCGGCCCGCTCAACTCCGGCTGGCTCTCGGGCCGCGCGGATCCCACCACCGGGCACCGCAGCGCCGGCGCGGGGGCGAAGATGTTCGACCTGACCCAGCCAGGCGTAAAGGCCAAGGCCGACGCCGTGCGCGAACTGACCGCGCTGGCCGCCGAGGCCGGGCTGCCGCTGCCTCATCTGGCCACTGCTTTCGTCCGCGCCCATCCGGCGGTCACCGCCGTACTCATCGGCCCGCGCCGGCCCGAACAGCTGACCGACCTCCTCGCCGCGGCGGACGTAGAACTCGGCGACGACATCCTCGACCGCATCGACGAGATCGTCCCGCCCGGCGTCGACGTGAATCCCGGCGACTTCTACATCGACCCCACCCCGCCGATCACCGACAAACGCCTGCGCCGCCGCTGAAGCCCGCTCGCCTCCATGCCCGCAGGCACAAGCCGGCCCCGCTCCTATAGCGTGCGCGTCCTTCTGAATGATCTGTCGCGCTCATGGCAGGTGCCGGTCCGGAGGGGGCGCCGACCTATGGGGGGACGCGATGAAGCGACCTGAGCCGGCATCAAACGGCAGCCCGATTGGCCCGACCGAACCATCACTGACCGCGGCACATCTGTCGCCATGGAGCCGAGCCTTGTCCCGGCTGATGTGTACGGGATGTGCACCGCGGCTGGTCGTTGGGAACATTTCCGCACCTCAGAAGCCCCGTCCCGCCACCATGCCGCTGTTCCCGGCGGACTGTCCGATCCGGCGTCCCGGCGGGCGCGGGGGCAGTGGGTCGCCAACCGATGCCGATCGGCGTCGAGTTGCTCTCCCACTGCCACCCGCCGTCCGCCGCCGGTGGCGCCAGGGACAGGGGTTTCGGCTGCTCCCTACGAGATTTCTATGAATCCATGAGTTGTTTGAACACACCGGGGCGCGGCTGCGTATTGGGGCGGGGGATTTCCATACCGATCCGACCATCACGCGTAGGAGCCCTTCCTTGAGACGCAACACGCGCAGACGCCCGACAGGCGCACGGCGCGCGACCTCTGCCGCAGTCGCGCTGATACTGGGGGGAGCCGGGCTGGTAACGGTCAACGTCTACGCCTCGGCGACCGAAAGCGGTTCGGGCAGCGAGCCGGACCAGAACAATCAGGTCCTCTCCTCGGCGGGTGCCACGATCGACTGCCCTGACGTCGGCAGTCAGTTGACCACCGTTCCGGACGCGGCCAGGGAAAGCGTCGACAAGGAACTCGCTCTCCTGGACCAGCAGATCACCGAGGCCTATCAGCAACTGCAGGGCCAGGCGCAGGCCGTCGAGCAGGGTGCCGACGTCGCCGACAGCGAGATTCTGAATCCGCTGGCGGAGAAGCGGACGGCGGTGATCGACCGCATCGTGGTCGCCATCGATGCCGCGGGGGAACGTCCGGAAGGACTCGAAGCCCTTGCGACCTGCACACTGCTCGCTCCCGCCAACGAGACCGGCAGCGGTGAGAACGGTGACGCGGGCGGCGACGGTCAGGGCGGTGAGGACCAGAACCAGGGTGGCGACGCCGGAGCGGGCGACCAACAGGGCGGCAACGGCGGCCAGATCGGCAACGGGCCCGTGGCCGCGGACTTCGCGGACATCAACTCGGTCCAGCCGAGCGGGCAGAGCCCGCAGGACCAGGACAACGCCTCCCGCGGCGAGTTCGTCACCAGCTGCGGCGTGAATGCCAACGGCCTGTTCAACTCGGACAACGTGATCGTGGCCCCCGGCGTCACCAACGGCGCCCACCACATGCACGACTACGTCGGCAACCAGGCCAACAACGCCTTCGCCAGCGATGACGACCTGGCCAACGGCGACACGACCTGTGAGGACCCGGGCGACAAGTCGACCTACTACTGGCCCGTGGTGAGGCTGCAGAACGGAACTCAGGAACAGGACGCCGCCACCCCCGGGGGCGGGATCGAAGGCAACGCCGGTGAGATCGTCACGCCCAAGCAGGTCACGCTGACGTTCGTCGGCAGCCCGCAGGGCGAGGTCACCGCCATGCCGCGGCTGCTGCGCATCATCACCGGTGACGCCAAGGCGTTCGTCAACGGCAACGCCAACGCCAACGCGTCATGGAGCTGCACCGGGTTCGAGGACCGGCAGCTGAAGGACAAGTACCCGATCTGCCCGCAGGGCAGCGATGTGGTCCGCACCTTCAAGTTCCAGAGCTGCTGGGACGGCGCGAACATCGACAGCGCCAACCACCGCACCCACGTGGCCTTCGCGGACGCCCAGGGCAACTGCCCCAGCGGGTTCCGTGCCATTCCGCAGCTGGTGCAGCGCATCGTCTACGACGTCGACGCGCCGAGTCTGGACGACGGGGGCCGGACGACACCGTTGTTCGCGCTGGACTCCTTCCCCGAGCAGCAGCACAAGCCGGTCACCGACCACGGCGACTTCATCAACGTCTTCGACGAGGGCCTCATGCAGGAGATGGTCGACTGCATCAACAGCGGCCGTCAGTGCGGTGCGGGTGCCGACCCGGGCAACGGTTCCGAGGAGCCGCAGGAGCCCCCCGCCTCCGAGGAGCCGCAGGAACCCCCGGCCTCCGAGGAGCCGCAGCAGCCCCCCGCCTCCGAAGAACCCCCGCAGTCCCCGACGCCCAGCGCGGACGACCCGTCCGACGGGCAGGGGAACGAGGAGCCCGGCAACAACGGCGGTGACAACAGCGGCGGCGACAACGGCGGTGACCAGGGCTCGGAGCCGGCCGACGAAGCCTCGTCCGACGCCCCCGTCAACGCGGAACCCAAGGTCGAGACGCCTTCCGCGGCACCGTCGTCCCACTCCGGCTCGGACAACGAGCACGGCAGTGAGGTCGGCAGCCCCGTGCAGACACCGCCGACCGCCGGGAACGACCCGTCCGCAGCCTCGCAGACCGAACCTCAGGCGGGCGGCCAGGGCGGCCTGGCTGCCACAGGCACGCAACTGTGGCCGGCAGCGCTGGGCGGCGTCTTCGTGCTCGCAGGTGTCGTACTTCTTCTCCGCATGAGGCGCAGGCAGTACTGACACAGCCCCAGGAGGGCGTAAGGACGGTGGCGGGGTCTGCCCAGGCAGGCCCCGCCACCGTTTCCATGGGCGTTCTGCCCCCATCGGTGCTACCACCCTGCTACCTTTGGCGCATGGCTACCGCGAAGAAGCAGACGCAGGTCCGACTGGAACCCGACGTGCTCGCCGCGGGCAAGGACGCCGCGGCCGCCCGTGGACTCGACTTCAACCGGTACGTCGAGCGCCTCATCGTCGAGGACACCACGGGTGCCCGCGCCGCCGGTATGGCTGCCGCGCAGCGCTTCATCGAGGAACACGGCGGCTTCCTCGACGATCTGGAGCGACAGTTCGACGCGCCGTACGCCCGGTCGGAGCCGGGCGCTGCCGCGTGATCGTGCACATCGACGAGTCGTGGATCCTGGAGGTCGCCGAGCGGGCGGGCCGCCGTGACCCGGGCGTGGACGACTACGGCGTGCCCGTCGCCGCCGTCGCCCGCCACCGTGGCGAACTCCTCGACCACCCCGTCTACGACGGCCCCTATGCCCGGGCGGCCGCCCTGGTGCACACGCTGGGCCGCTGTCGCTGGCTGGAGCGCTCGAACCTCACCGTCGCCTGCGCGGTCGCCGTCATGTACCTCGAGGCGAGCAACATCCCCGTCGACCCCACCCGCGAGCAGCTCACCGCGCTCGCGCACGAACTGAACGATCCGCGCTGCACGGCAGCCAGGATCGCCGCGTTCCTGCGCACCTGGAAACCCTGAGGTGCCAGGTCAGCTGTGTCGTTATCATCCGATAGATTGGCAATACGGCCTTTTGTCTTGATGGCGCAGCTCCCTCCTGGGGTGGTCGATGTCCCGCAAGCGACCAACGGACGACAGCGACGAGCTGCTTACCAGACTCGGGTCGCTGACCGCCCAGGCGCGTGAACGCGCGGAGTTCCAGCGCTCACAGGTCGAGCTGGCCATCGCGCTGCAACGCGGCATGCTCCCGGGAGACATGCCGACCGCCCCCGGATTCGACGTGGCAGTCGAGTACGCGCCCGCCTGCTACGGCCTCAACGTGGGCGGAGACTGGTACGACGCCTTCACCTTGCCCGACGACCGCATCGGGCTCTCCATCGGTGACGTTCAGGGTCACAACATCGAGGCGGCCGCGTTCATGGGCCAGGTCCGGGTCGGTCTGCGGGCGCTCGCCTCCGTCACCAGCGAGCCGGGAGAACTCCTCGCCCGGACGAACGACCTCCTCCTGTCCATCGGCGCCGACCTCTTCGCCACCTGCACATTCATGCGGCTCGACCCGTCCACCGGAGTACTGGAGAGCGCACGCGCCGGGCACATACCGTGCGTCTGGGCGACGGCGGACGGAAAATCCGGCGTCACCGAGGACGAAGGGGGCCCACCGCTCGGCATACAGGTGGGCACGGAGTACCCGGTGACCCGGTACCGGCTCACTACCGGCGGAGTGTTCGTGCTGCTGACCGACGGTGTCGTCGAGGGCCCGTCGATGAGCGTCGACGAGGGGCTCGATCAGGTCGTACGGCTCGCGGGCATCGCCGCCGTCGCCGGCCTGTCGGCCGGTTCGCTCGCCGCCGCGGTGATCAAGGGTGCCGAGCGCGTGGGGCACGAGGACGACGCGGCCGTACTGGTGGTCGGCCACGAGGCGCCCGCCGCTACGTCCATGGGACGCGGCGCCACTGCCTCGCCTCGCCGACGGGGCGGCGGCGGTGTCTGATAGCTGCTGTGGTGGGTACACGCGAGCTGCGTCGACCGGTCGTCGTCGCTCTCCAGACGCTGGCAGTGGCTGCCTGCTACTTCGGGGCAGGACGGCTGGGGCTCGTGCGGCGGCTCACTGTCGAGGGCGCGATCTTCACGCCCATCTGGCCGCCCACGGGTGTGGCGGTGGCCGGCCTGTTGATCTTCGGGATCCGTGCCTGGCTCGGGATCGCGCTCGGCGCCCTCCTGGTCGTCCTGTCCATCTCTTCCTTCTCCTCCTTCCAGCCCTCTGCCTTCGGCATCGTGGTGGGCAACACCGTCGCCCCGGTCTGCGCGTACCTCATGCTGCGCAGACTGGGTTTCCGGATCGACGTCAGCCGTTTGCGCGACGGCCTCGCGCTGGTGTTTCTGGCGGCCCTCGGCTCCATGCTGATCAGCGCGACTGTCGACGTCGGCCTTCTGGTCCTCACGGACAAGATCGCCGCTGACAGCTTCGGGCAGGTCTGGCTGGCGTGGTGGGTGGGCGACGCGATGGGTGTCCTGATCGTCACCCCGGTCCTTCTCATGCTGTACGGGATTCGCCCGCCCCTGCGCCCGATGCGATGGAAGGAAGCCGCGCTACTGGTTCTCGCCGCCTGCGTCCTCGTGCCGCTCGCCACGCACAGCCCAATCAGCCTGCTGTTCCTCGTCTATCCGCTGCTGGTCTGGGCGGCGCTGCGTTTCCAGCACGGGGGCAGCGTGCTGTGCGCCCTCTTCGCCTCCGTCATGGCCACCGTCGCGGCCACCGACGGGGTCGGCCCGTTCGCAGGCCTGAGTGACACCGAGCTGATGATCAAGCTCCAGGCGTTCAACGGATCCATGGCCCTGACCGCTCTGCTGCTGTCCGCCGTGATCACTGAGCAGCGCAACACGAGACGGTCCGTGGAACTGGCCTGCCAGGAACTGGTGCAAGTACTGGAACACCTCACCGCCGGGAACTCCTCGCCCAGGCCGCCGACGGCGGACGGCGATGGCCGACAGCTGGGAGCCCCGTGAGCCACCGGTCGTCGCAGCACGGTGCGACCGCGCAGTCCGGTGAGGAAAGATGGGACCACCAACGGAGAACTACCGATGTGGAGGTGCGGGCCCATGCTGCACGAGCGAGCGGGCGATCCGGCCGGCCCCGAGGACCTCGTCGACGTGGCCCGGTTGGTCACCGCGTACTACTCGCTGCACCCCGACCCCGCGGAGCCCGGCCAGCGCGTCGCGTTCGGCACGTCCGGGCACCGCGGGTCCTCACTGACGACCGCGTTCAACGAGGACCACATCGCCGCGACGAGCCAGGCGATCTGCGAGTACCGCGAGAGCCAGGGAACCGACGGTCCGCTCTTCCTGGGCGCCGACTCCCACGCGCTGTCGGAGCCCGCCAAGGTCACCGCCCTGGAGGTGTTCGCGGCCAACGAGGTGTCGGTGCTCCTCGACAGTGCGGACGGCTACACGCCCACACCGGCGGTCTCGCACGCCATTCTCACCCACAACCGCGGCCGGTCCGCGGGCTTCGCGGACGGGGTCGTGGTCACCCCCTCGCACAATCCGCCCGCCGACGGCGGCTTCAAGTACAACCCCCCGAACGGCGGCCCGGCGGCTTCCGAGGCGACCGCCTGGATCCAGGACCGGGCCAACGAACTCATCGCGGAAGGCCTGAAGGGCGTACGGCGCATCCCGTACGCCAGGGCGCTGGCCGCCCCCGGCACCGGCCGCTACGACTTCCTCGGCACCTACGTGGCAGACCTGCCGCAGGTGCTGGACCTCGACGCGATCCGGGCGGCCGGCGTGCGCATCGGCGCGGACCCGCTGGGCGGGGCCTCGGTCGCCTACTGGGGACGCATCGCCGAACAGCACGCGCTCGACCTCACCGTGGTCAACCCGCTCACCGACCCCACCTGGCGATTCATGACGCTGGACTGGGACGGCAAGATCCGCATGGACTGCTCGTCGCCCTACGCCATGGCCTCGCTCATCGAGCAGCGCGACCGCTTCCAGATCGCCACGGGCAACGACGCCGACGCCGACCGTCACGGGATCGTCACCCCGGACGCCGGACTCATGAACCCCAACCACTACCTCACCGCCGCGATCCTCTACCTGTACTCCCACCGTGAGCAGTGGCCCGCGGACGCGGGGATCGGCAAGACGCTGGTGTCGTCCGGGATGATCGACCGGGTCGCCGCCGACCTGGGCCGTCAACTGGTCGAGGTGCCGGTGGGGTTCAAGTGGTTCGTGGACGGGCTGGTCAGCGGCTCGCTCGGGTTCGGCGGGGAGGAGTCGGCCGGCGCGTCCTTCCTGCGCCGCGACGGCTCGGTGTGGACCACCGACAAGGACGGCATCATCCTGGCCCTGCTCGCCTCCGAGATCACGGCGGTGACCGGGAAGACTCCGTCGGAGCACTACGCCGCACTCACCGCACGTTTCGGTGAGCCCGCGTACGAGCGCATCGACGCCCCGGCGACCCGCGAGGAGAAGGCCCTCCTCGCCAAGCTCTCGCCCGCACAGGTCAGCGCGGACACCTTGGCCGGAGAGGCGGTCACCGCGGTACTCACCGAAGCACCGGGCAACGGTGCGCCCATCGGCGGCATCAAGGTGACCACCGCCAACGCCTGGTTCGCGGCCCGTCCGTCGGGCACCGAGGACGTCTACAAGATCTACGCCGAGTCGTTCCTCGGCACCGATCACCTCCGCCAGGTTCAGGAGGAGGCGAAGGCCGTGGTGTCGGCGGCGTTGGGCGGCTGACACCGCCGGTCAGCTCGCGGGCCGACCGTGCAGTCCGTCGAAGAGGATGGCGGTCAGCGCGTCGGCCAGCGTCTTCACCGACAGGCCGCGGTCGGGGCGGTACCACTCCACGAGGGAGTTGACGGTGCCGAACAGCAGCCGACTGGCGAGGTGCGGGTCGATGTCGGCCCGTATGCCGCCTTCGGCTGCCGCTCGGGCCATCAGCTCGGCGACCCGGTGGTCGAACTCGCGGCGTCTCGCGAGCGCCCGCTGTTCGACCTCGCTGTTGCCGTGCAGGCGCAGCAGCAGGGTGACGTAGGGCAGCTCGGCGGCGAGGACTTCGACGCTGCGGTGCACGATGCGCTTCATCCGGTCGGTCGCCGTCGTGCCCGGGGCCTGGTCCTCGTCGAGTACGGCGAAGAGGGCGTCCAGGGCCCGGCCGACCGCGAGCTCGAGCAGTTCCTCCTTGCCGGACACATGGTGGTAGATGCTCGACTTGCTGAGGCCCAGGCGCCTGGCCAGCTCTTCCATGCCGGTGCCGTCGTAGCCGCGCTCGTTGAAGACCACGACGGCGACCTCAAGGAGAGAGTCGCGGTCGTAGGCGGGGCGGCCGTTGCGGCCGGCTGGGCTCTGCACGGGTGTCCTGGTCACTCGGCCATTGTGACAACGACGGAGATCGTGGTGCCAATGACGGAAATCATGGTGCTCCTCACGGGAATCACTGCTCCCTCAGATCCCTGACCCGGCGGATCTTGCCGACGGAGCGCTCCAGCGTCTCCGGATCGACGATCGTCACGTCGACGGTCACCCCCACACCGTCCTTGATGCCCTTGCCGATCGCCGCGGAGGCGGCATCCCGTTGCTCGGTACCGGCGCCGGGGCGGGCCTCGGCGCGGACGGTCATGTGATCCATCCGCCCGCGCCGGCTGAGCTCGATCTGGAAGTGCGGGGCGACACCGGGAGTGCGCAGCAGGATCTCCTCGATCTGGCTGGGGAAGACGTTCACCCCGCGCAGGATGATCATGTCGTCGCTGCGGCCGGTGATCTTCTCGATGCGGCGGAAGGCGGGGCGGGCGGTGCCGGGCAGCAGCCGGGTCAGGTCGCGGGTGCGATAGCGGATGATCGGCAGCGCCTCCTTCGTGAGGGAGGTGAAGACGAGTTCGCCCTCCTCTCCGTCCGCAAGCACCTCGGCGGTGAACGGGTCGACGACCTCCGGGTAGAAGTGGTCCTCCCACACGTGCAGGCCGTCCTTGGTCTCCACACACTCCTGGGCCACGCCGGGGCCGATCACCTCGGACAGGCCGTAGATGTCGACGGCGTGGATGTCCATGCGCTCCTCGATCTCGCGGCGCATCTCCTCCGTCCACGGCTCGGCGCCGAAGATGCCCACCTTGAGGGAGCTGGTGCGCGGGTCGATGCCCTGCCGTTCGAACTCGTCGAGGAGGGTGAGCATGTACGAGGGGGTGACCATGATGATCTCGGGCTTGAAGTCCTGGATGATCTGCACCTGGCGGGCGGTCATGCCACCGGAGGCGGGAATCACTGTGCATCCCGCGCGCTCGGCGCCGTAGTGCGCACCAAGGCCGCCGGTGAACAGGCCGTAGCCGTACGAGATATGGACCTTGTGGCCCGGGCGGCCGCCGGCGGCACGGATGGAGCGGGCGACGACATCGGCCCACATCGACACGTCGTTCTCGGTGTAACCGACGACGGTGGGGCGGCCGGTGGTGCCGCTGGAGGCGTGGATGCGGCGGACCTGGTCCATGGGGACGGCGAACATGCCGAAGGGGTAGGTGTCCCGCAGATCCGCCTTGGTGGTGAAGGGGAACCGGGCCAGGTCCGCAAGGGTGTGACAGTCCCCGGGCTTGACCCCGGCCGCGTCGAACTTCTTCCGGTACAGCTCGACATTGTCGTACGCATGCCGCAATGTGCCCTGGAGCAACCGGAGTTGATGCTCCCGAAGCTCCTCGCGGGTCAGCCGCTCGGCGGCGTCCAGCAGCTCTTCGGGGAGCGGCTCTCCCAGGCGCACTCCTACGGGCGCCGAAACCGGCGGGGCCGCCGAAGCCGTCTGTTCGCTGCTCATGGAGACTCCTTCGTCTTCGTGCTTCTGATACTGCGGCTGCGCCCGCGGAACTCCGCGATCACCTCGTCGCCGCGCAGAACGCTCACGTCGTAGATGCCGCTGCGGCCGAACCGGGTCCGCTCCCGTGCGGTCGCCACCAGTACGTCGCCCTCGTGCGCCGGGGCGACGAAGTCGATGTCGGCCCCGGCCGCGACGGTGACCGGGCCGTGGCTGTTGCAGGCACAGGCGAAGGCGGTGTCGGCGAACAGGAACAGATAACCGCCGTGAGCGATCCTGTGCCCGTTGACCATCGACGGGGTCACGGTCATCCGGAGTACGGCGGTCCCTTCGCCGTGCTCGAGGAGCTCGATGCCGAGAGCCCTGGACGCCTCGTCCGCGGCGAACATCTTCTCGGTCGGGCTCGAAGCCTCCGCGGGTCCTGAAGCCTCCGCGGGACTTGAGGCCGCCGAGGGATCTGAAGCCTCCGCCGTGCTTGAGGCCTTCGTCGGCGGACCCTCCGTCGGGCTCGAAGCCGTCTCAGTGGTCTGCGTCACCTTTTCCACCACCTTGTGGACCGACCGAACATTCGGTTAGCGTTCGGCACGGCCAAGTAATCCAGCATCACCACTGCCTGTCAAGAGGTGGAACGCATGCCCCAGAACAGCCCCGAGCGCCCCGACTTCTTCGCACGCCACCGCGCGCTGCTGGAAGAGGCGGTCGCCGCGACGGCGGCCCGGGACCACTGGACGCCCTATCCGGAGTCACCCAGCAAGTCGGTCTACGGCGAGGACGCCGCGAAGAACGGGGAAGCCGCCTTCCAGGACCAGCTCGACGGGCACTTCGAGCTGGCCGGCCACCCCGGCGAGAGGCGCGTGCCGGCCACCGAGACCTCTCCGTACGGCTTCGCTCTCGGCATCACCTACCCCCGTGTCACGGTCGACGAGGCCGTGGCCGCGGGGAAGGCGGCCTCCGGCCCCTGGCGCGCGGCGGACCCCGACACCCGTGCCGGTGTCGCCGCCGAGATCCTCGCCCGGCTGAACGCGGCGAGCTTCGAGATCGCGCACGCCGTGCAGCACACCACCGGCCAGGCCTTCGTCATGGCCTTCCAGGCAGGTGGCCCGCACGCCCAGGACCGCGGTCTGGAAGCGGTCGCGTACGCCTGGGCGGAACAGAAGCGGCACCCGGGCGCGGCCCGCTGGAGCAAGCCGCAGCGCAAGGGCGGCCCCCTCGTGCTGGACAAGAAGTTCACGCCGGTGGGGCGTGGGGTGGCGGTGCTGATCGCCTGCAACACCTTCCCGACCTGGAACGGCTATCCGGGCCTCTTCGCCAGCCTGGTCACCGGCAACCCGGTCGTGGTCAAGCCCCACCCGGGCGCCGTCCTGCCGCTCGCCGTCACCGTGCGGATCGCCCGCGAGGTGCTGGGCGAGGCGGGCTTCGACCCGAACGTGGTGCTCCTCGCCGCCGAGGAGGCCGGGGACCGGAGCGCCGGCTGCCTCGCGCTGCACCCCGACGTCCGGATCATCGACTTCACCGGCTCGACGGAGTTCGGCGACTGGCTGGAGAGCAACGCCCGCCAGGCCGCCGTGTACACCGAGAAGGCAGGCCTCAACACCGTCGTCCTGGACTCCACCGACGACTACCGCGGGCTGCTGGGCAACCTGGCCTTCTCGCTGTCTCTCTACAGCGGGCAGATGTGCACCACCCCGCAGAACCTCCTGATCCCGCGCGACGGCATCACCACCGACCAGGGCGTACGGACCGCCGACGAGTTCGCCGCTGACCTTTCCGCCGCACTGGACAAGCTGCTCGGCGACCCGGCCCGCGCCGCCGGTACCCTCGGCGCGATCGTCAACGACGGCGTACGCGAGCGCCTGGACCGGGCCGCGGCGGTCGGCCGTACGGTGCGTGCGTCGGCGCCCGTCGAACACCCCGAGCACCCCAAGGCCGTCATCCGTACGCCGCTGGTGGCCCGGCTGGACGCGGAGGCCGACCGGGAGACGTACACCCGTGAGTGGTTCGGCCCTGTCTCCTTCGTCATCGGCACCGACTCCACCGAGCACAGTCTGCGAATCCTGCGCGAGACGGTGAGCGCCCATGGTGCGCTGACCGCCGCCGTCCACTCCACCAGCGAAGAGGTGCTGGACGACGCCGAGCTGGCGGCCCTGGACGCCGGAGTGCATCTCTCGGAGAACCTCACCGGCGGTGTCTTCGTCAACCAGTCCGCCGCGTTCAGCGACTTCCACGGCAGCGCCGCCAACCCGGCGGCCAGTGCCACCCTGTCCGATCCCGCGTTCGTGACGGGCCGCTTCGCGACGCTTCAGTCGCGCCGGCCCGTCGCCCCGGTCGCTGCCGAGGAGAGCGCCGATGCCTGAACTCCGTGACGCGGTCTATCTGATCGACGGCGCCCGCACCCCCCAGGGCCGCTACGGCGGCGCCCTGGCCTCCGTACGCCCCGACGACCTGGCGGCCCTGGTGGTCGGTGAGGCGGTCCGCCGCGCCGGAATTCCCGGGGAGGCGGTGGACGAGGTGATCCTCGGTGCCGCCAACCAGGCCGGTGAGGACAACCGGGACGTGGCGCGGATGGCCGTGCTGCTGGCCGGACTGCCGCACACCGTGCCCGGCTACACCGTCAACCGGCTGTGCGCCTCGGGACTCACCGCCGTGGCCTCGGCCGCCCAGGCGATACGGGCCGGGGAGGCCGACCTGGTCGTCGCGGGCGGCGTGGAGTCGATGACCCGCGCGCCCTGGGTGATGGCCAAGCCCGGCACTCCGTGGGCGAAGCCGGGGGAGGTGCACGACACCTCGCTGGGCTGGCGCTTCACCAATCCGCGCTTCACCGCCGCGGACAAGCTCTCCACAGGGGAGGCGGGGAAGACGACCCTGTCGATGGGCGAGACGGCCGAGGAGGTCGCCGCGCTCGACGGCATCACCCGCGCCGAGTCCGACGCCTTCGCGCTGCGCAGCCATCAACGGGCGGTCGCCGCTCAGGATGCGGGCCGCTTCGACCGCGAGATCGTGCCGGTGCCGGTGAAGGACGGCGAGGTGACCCGTGACGAGGGCCCGCGCCCCTCCACGACACTGGAGAAGCTCGGCTCCCTGCGCACGATCTTCCGCAAGGACGGCATCGTCACCGCAGGCTCCGCCTCGCCGCTGTCCGACGGCGCCGCCGCCCTGGTGGTGGCGAGCGCGGCGGCCGTCGAGCGGTACGGGCTCACCCCACGGGCCCGGATCGTCACCTCCGCCTCGGCCGGGGTGCAGCCCCACGTCATGGGCCTGGGCCCGGTGCCCGCCACCGAGAAGGCGCTCGCCCGCGCCGGATGGGGGACCGGTGACCTGGACGCGGTCGAGCTGAACGAAGCCTTCGCCGCCCAGGCACTGGCGGTCGTCCGCCGCCTCAAGCTCGACGAGGCAAAGGTCAACGCCGACGGCGGCGCCATCGCCCTGGGCCATCCGCTGGGCTGCTCCGGCGCCCGCATCCTGCTCACCCTGCTCGGGCGGCTGGAGCGCGAAGACGCCCGAAGGGGCCTGGCCACGCTGTGCGTCGGCGTCGGACAGGGCGTCGCGATGCTGGTGGAACGCGTATGACCACCACGTACGAGTACGAGACGCTCATCGTCGAGGACCGCGAGGACCGCGTCGTCGTCACCCTGCACCGCCCCGAGGCCCGCAACGCGATCAGCGGCCTGATGATCCGCGAACTGCACACCGTCTGCGACCTGTTGGAGCAGCACCCGAAACTGCTGCTGCTCACCGGCCACGGCGGCGTCTTCGCAGGCGGCGCCGACATCGCGGAGCTGCTGCGGCGCGGACGGGACGAGGCACTGCAGGGCATCAACAGCCGCCTGTTCGAGCGGGTACGCCGACTGCCGATGCCCACCCTCGCCGCCGTCGACGGCTGGGCGCTGGGCGGCGGTGCGGAACTGTCGTACGCCTGCGACATCCGTATCGCCGGACCGGACGCCGTCTTCGGCAACCCGGAACCCGGGCTCGGCATCCTCGCCGCGGCAGGCGCCTGCTGGCGGCTGCCCGAACTGGTCGGCGAGTCGGTCGCCAAGCAGGTGCTGCTCGCCGGACGGAACCTCGACGCACCGGCGGCACTGGCCGCAGGGCTGGTCATCGATGTCGTACCGGCGGACAGGCTGCTGGACGAGGCGCACGCGCTGCTCGACCGCATGGCCCGCTCATCGGCCACGGCCCTGCGGCTGACCAAGCTGGTCGTCGACTCGCCCGGCGCCCACCCGGTGGCCGACGACCTCGCGCAGGCCGTGCTCTTCGAGGGCCAGGACAAGAAGGACCGGATGACACGCTTCATCGAGAAGAGGAGCCGGGCATGACCACCGCACCCCCTTCCGCACCCGCGGTCGTCGGCGTCATCGGCGGCGGCCGCATGGGCGCGGGTATCGCGCAGTCCTTCGCCGCGGCCGGGTCGTCCGTGACCGTCGTGGAGAGCGGCGGGCCAGCCGCGGCCGCCGCGCTGGACCGTGTCGCCACCGGCCTGAAACGGGCCGCCGAGCGGGGAAAGCTCGCAGAGCCCGCCGAGGAGATACTCGCCCGCGTGACGACGGCTGACTCGGTGGAGGGCCTGCCCGCAGGGGCAGAGCTGGTCATCGAGGCCGTTCCCGAGGACCCCGCGCTCAAGGCCCGGCTCCTCGCCCTGGCCGAAAAGGCGGTGAGCCCGACGACCGTGCTGGCCACCAACACCAGTTCCCTGTCGGTTGCCGAACTCGCCTCCGTCCTCACCCGGCCCGGACGCTTCCTGGGCATGCACTTCTTCAACCCGGTGCCCGCCTCCGAACTGGTCGAGATCGTCGTCGCACCGCAGACCGAGGCCGGCGTCGTCCGCGCCGCCCTGGACTGGACCCACGCCCTCGGCAAGAAGGACGTCGTCGTCAACGACTCACCCGGCTTCGCCAGCAGCCGCCTCGGCCTGGCCCTTGGCCTGGAGGCGATCCGCATGGTCGAGGAGGGTGTCGCCGAGCCGGAGGCCATCGACGACGCCATGCGCCTCGGCTACAAGCACCCGATGGGACCACTGCGGCTCACCGACCTGGTCGGACTCGATGTCCGCCTGGCCATCGCCGAGTACCTGCACAGCACCCTCGGCGAACGCTTCGCACCGCCCCGGCTGCTGCGCGACAAGGTCGCCCGCGGCGAGCTGGGCCGCAAGACGGGGCAGGGGTTCTACACGTGGGATTGACCGACGGACAAGGCATCGGGAAGGGCCATGAGGAGACCATGGCGATGAGAGGGCTTGCCCAGCAGGGGAAAAGGCATCAGACTAGGAACCGAACGAATGGTCGGTAGGGGAGTGGGGATGTCGATGACCAGCAGCACACAGGCGACGAGCCTGGAAGAAGAATTCGACGCCACGATCGAGAAGGACCAGCGGATCGAGCCCCGTGACTGGATGCCCGACGGCTACCGCAGGACCCTGATCCGGCAGATCGCGCAGCACGCCCACTCGGAGATCATCGGCATGCAGCCGGAGGGCGACTGGATCACCCGGGCGCCGTCGCTGCGCCGCAAGGCGATCCTCTTCGCGAAGGTACAGGACGAGGCCGGGCACGGGCTCTATCTGTACTCGGCCGCCGAGACCCTGGGCGCGGACCGGGCGGAGCTGACGGAGGCGCTGATCGAGGGCCGGCAGAAGTACTCGTCGATCTTCAACTACCCGACGCCGAGCTTCGCCGACGTCGGGGTGATCGGCTGGTTCGTGGACGGGGCGGCGATCTGCAACCAGGTGCCGCTGTGCCGCTGTTCGTACGGGCCGTACGCGCGGGCCATGGTGCGGGTGTGCAAGGAGGAGTCCTTCCACCAGCGCCAGGGGTACGAGCTGTTGCTCACGATGATGCGCGGCACGCAGGCCCAGCGGGAGATGGTCCAGGAAGCCGTCGACCGCTGGTGGTGGCCGTCGCTGATGATGTTCGGCCCGCCCGACGACGACTCGCCCAACTCGGCCCGTTCCATGGCCTGGAAGATCAAGCGGCACTCGAACGACGAACTGCGCCAGCGCTTCGTGGACATGACCGTCCCGCAGGCCGAGAAGCTCGGCGTGCGGCTCCCCGACCCGGAGCTGCGCTGGAACGAGGAACGCGGCCACCACGACTTCGGCACCCCCGACTGGTCCGAACTGCAGCGCGTGATCAAGGGCGACGGGCCGTGCAACACCGAGCGGGTCGGCCGGCGCCGGGCCGCCCATGAGGAGGGCGCCTGGGTACGGGAGGCGGCGACCGCGTACGCGGCGAAGCAGGCAGCGCGCGCACAGGCAACAGCGGCAGAAGGAGCGGCGGCATGACGCAGGACTGGCCCCTGTACGAGGTCTTCGTACGCGGCAAGCGCGGCCTGAACCACGTCCACGTCGGCTCACTGCACGCCGCCGACGACCGCATGGCCCTCACCCACGCCCGCGACCTGTACACCCGGCGCAACGAGGGTGTGTCCATCTGGGTGGTGCGCTCGGAACACATCGCCGCCTCGACGCGCGACGAGAAGGACCCGTTCTTCGCCCCCAGCGCCGACAAGGTCTACCGGCACCCCACGTTCTACGACATCCCCGACGACGTCCCGCACATCTAGGAACAGGAGACGACATGAGTGACGATCACGTCTACCTGTCCCTGGCCGAGGGACACGACGACAGCGACGCCCGCTGGGCGTTCGGCACCGGCTTCGAGGATCCGCTGCACGGCGTCGACCAGACCGTCCCCGACGGGATCGACGCCGGGGAGCTGGCCGCGTACTGCCTGGCCCTCGGTGACGACGCGCTGGTCGGCGCACAGCGGCTGGCGCAGTGGTGCACCCGCGCCCCCGAGCTGGAGGAGGAGGTCGCGCTGGCCAACATCGGGCTCGATCTGCTCGGCCAGGCCCGCCTGTTGTACGCGCGTGCCGGGCAGGTGGACGGCACGGGCCGGGGCGAGGACGCGTACGCCTACTTCCGCGACGCGGACGACTTCCGCAACGTCCGGCTCGCCGAACTGCCGGGCGGTGACTTCGCGTTCACCATCACCCGGCTTCTGGTGCTGTCCTCCTGGCGGCTGGCCGTCTTCGAGCGGCTCGCCGTCACCACGCCGGACCCGGTGCTGGCCGCCATCGCCGCCAAGGGCGTCAAGGAACTGACCTATCACCGGCAGTACGCCGCCGAGTGGGCGGTACGGCTGGGCGACGGCACCGAGGAGTCGCGGCGCCGGATGCGCGACGCGCTTGCCGATGTCGCCCCCTACGCGGACGAACTCTTCACGGGAGCGGCGGAGGTACGGGACGAAGTGCTGGCCGTGCTTCGCCAGGTCACCGACGCCGCCGGACTCGTCCTGCCCGAGGCGGCACCGGTGCCGGGACACGGCCGCGAGGGCGACCGCACCGAACATCTGGCCCCGCTGCTCGCCGAGCTCCAGAGCGTGGCCCGCGCCCACCCGGAGGCGACATGGTGACCGTACTGGCCTCGGCCGAGACACGGCGGGCCCGGCGCATCGCCGAGCAGGTGCCCGACCCCGAGATGCCCATGCTCACCCTCGCCGACCTGGGCGTACTGCGTGATGTCGAGGTCGGCCCGGACGGCACCGTCGTCGCGAGCCTGACGCCCACCTACTCCGGCTGCCCCGCCATGGCCGAGATGCGCGCCGAGGTCGCCGCGCGGCTGCGTGATGCCGGGTTCGCCCGGGTGGAGATCCGGACCGTGCTCGACCCTGCGTGGACCACGGACTGGATCACCCCCGACGGCCGCCGCAAGCTCGCCGAGCACGGCATCGCGCCGCCCGGCGCCGCGCCCCGGCACGCTCCCGGGCCCGTGCCACTGACGCTCGCCCCCCTCAGGCGCGCGGTGGCCTGCCCCCGCTGCGGATCGGCCGACACCGAGGAGACCTCGCGCTTCGCGGCCACCTCCTGCAAGGCGCTGTGGCGCTGCCGCGCCTGCCGCGAGCCGTTCGAGTACGTCAAGGAGATCTGATGACCGCCCCGGCCCCGACCCACCAGGCCCGCCGCCGCCCGGCCTTCCACGCGCTGCGGGTCGCCGCGGTCCAGCCGCTGTGCGAGGACGCTGCGGCCATCGGCTTCGACATCCCCGAGCACCTCGCCGAGGAGTTCGCGTACCGGCCCGGCCAGTCGCTCACGCTCCGCCGCGAGGTCGAGGGACGCGACGAGCGCCGCTCGTACTCCATCTGCTCTCCCGTGGGTGCGCGACCGCGCATCGGCGTACGGGTCGTCCCCGGCGGGCTGTTCTCCTCCTGGCTGGTGCACGACGTGCGCCCCGGAGACACCGTCGAGGTGATGGCACCGACCGGTGCCTTCACGCCCGACCTGTCGCAACCCGGCCACCACGTCCTGATCGCCGCGGGCTCCGGGATCACCCCGATGCTGTCCATCGCGGAGTCCGTCCTCGCCGCCGACAGCCGCTCACGCGTCACGCTCTTCTACGGCAATCGGCGCACCGACACCGTGATGTTCGCCGACGACCTCGCCGACCTGAAGGACCTCTACCCGGGCCGGTTCCAACTGGCGCACGTGCTGTCCCGCGAACCGCGCGAGGCGGAGATCCTCTCCGGCCGCCTCGACGCCGACCGGCTCGCCACGCTCATCGACGCCCTGGTCGACGCGAAGGCCGCCGACCACTGGTGGCTGTGCGGCCCGCACGGCATGGTCCGCGACGCCCAGGAGCTCCTCGCCGGACTCGGCGTTCCCGCGGGACACGTCCACCAGGAGCTGTTCTACGCCGACGACGAGCCCGTACAACCCGTCCGTCATGTCGACACCGCCTACGACGGCCCCGTCAGCAAGGTCACCATCACCCTCGACGGCCGCTCCACCACCTCCGCCCTGCCCCGGGACCGCGTCATCCTCGACAGCGGCCAGAAGACCCGCCCCGACCTGCCCTTCGCCTGCAAGGGCGGTGTCTGCGGCACCTGCCGCGCACTGGTCACCGACGGCACCGCGGACATGCGCCGCAACTACGCCCTCGAACCCGCCGAGGTCGACGCCGGCTATGTGCTCACCTGCCAGACGTTCCCCGTCTCCGACACGCTGACCGTCGACTACGACAGCTGAGCGACACGGGAGCTTGCGTTCACGGACCTGAACTCATGTCATATGGGTGTACGTTGGCGTGGCTGCCGTGTAAAACTCCTCCAACTCCCTTACAGGGCTGACCAGTTGGAGAGGCAGGCGACCGTGAGCATTCCCCGGCGAACTGTGCTGGCTTCGGCGGCCGGTGTTACGGCGGCGTACGCCTCCGCACCGCAGGCCGCACAGGCGGCGGCCGGTCGGACACCGGCGGCGACCGCGCGCACATTGCGCGCGGCGGCCGACTACGCGGTGGACAAGATCCGTGCCGTCGCGCCCGGAGTGAGCGCCTTTCCCGTCGGGACGAAGTTCGAGAAATGGACCTACTCCCAGAACGGTGACTGGGTCGGCGGATTCTGGCCGGGAACGCTCTGGATGGCGTGGCTCTACAGCAAGGACGACGCCTTCCGCTCAATGGCGCTCGACTCGGCGAAAAAGCTCGCCCCCCGCCAGTACGACACCGGCACGCACGATCTCGGATTCCTGTTCTCACCGTCTTGGGTGACCGCGTGGCGTCTGACGGGTGACGACACTTGGCGGGCCGGCGCCTTACAGGCGGCCGATTCGCTGATCCAGCGGTACAACCCGCGCGGGCGCTTCATCCGGGCGTGGGGCGCACTGAACGATCCGAACAACGCGGGCCGCGTCATCATCGACACGATGATGAATCTCGACCTGCTGGCATTCGCCAGCCGGCAGACCGGCGACGGCAAATACCTCGACATCGCCGTGGAGCACGCGAAGACCGCTCAGCAGGTGTTCCCGAGACCGGACGGATCGACCCCGCACGTATTCGACTTCGACCCGGCCACCGGAGCGCAGATCGGCCCGGGCACCGTGCAGGGTTACAGCCCCACCTCGTGCTGGTCGCGCGGACAGGCATGGGGGCTGTACGGATTCACCACGATGTACCGCCGGACCGGGAACCGGCAGTTCCTGGCCACCGCACGCAAACTCGCCGACTTCGCGGTGGACGCGCTGGGCGCCGACCACGTCCCTGTGTGGGACTACCGCGCACCGCAGCAGCCCCACGACATCAAGGACGCCTCAGCCGGCGCGATCATGGCCTGCGGCCTTCTCGACCTGTCCGCCGTAACGGGCAGACAGGACTACCGCTCGGTCGCGCTCCGGATACTCACCGCACTGTCACAGACCTGCCTCACGGACAAGTCCTCCCGCGCCGAAGCGGTCGTCGCCCGCTGCACCCGTAACCGGCCGGCCGAGGACGGGATCGAGATCTCGCTTCCCTACGCCGACTACTACCTGCTGGAAGGCATCCTGCGCGTGCTGCAGCCGCAGGACGTCGACCGGGCGATCGACCTGTCCGCACTCTGAGTACCGGCGGTCTCTAGCCGAGGCGGGAGACCTGGTAGTGGGTGATGTACCAGCCCTCCTCCAGGCGCTTCACCAGTACGCCGAGCTTGAGGCCGAGGGTGGGGCGGTCGGTGAACGAGAAGTCGACGTCCAGGTAACCGAGTACGAGGTCGTCGGCGAGGCGTCTGGTTTCGAGGATCCGGTACGCGGCCGCCATCCCGATGGGCTGGGAGTCGTAGTAGGCGGCGATCCCCGGCCTTCCGACGCTGTACGGGTGCAGTCCTTGGAAGATCGCGTCCTCGGTGAACTGTGCGGCGACCTGCTGCGGTTCGTGTGCGTCGACGGCCGCCTTCCACCGGTCGAGAACGCCGCGCAGGATCGCTTCACTGTCTGTCGTGCTGCTCATCAGGCTTCTCCTTGCCGGAGTCGGGTCAGTGGCCGGCGCTCATTCCGCCGTCCACATGGAGGATCTCGCCGGTGACGAACGGGGCGTTCTCCAGGTAGATCACCGCGTCGACGATGTCGCTCTGCTCGCCCATCCGGCCGACCGGATGCAGGGCGGCGAGGGCCTCGTGGGTCTCCTCGGGGTGCATGGGGGTCTTGATGGTGCCCGGTGAGACGGCGTTGCTGCGGATGCCACGCGTGGCGTACTCGATGGCGAGGGACTTGGTGGCGGACTGCAGGCCGCCCTTGGTCAGCGAGGCCAGCACGGAGGGGACGTTGGAGTTGGCGTTGTCCACCAGGCTGGTGGTGACGTTGACGATATGGCCGCCGCCCTGGGCGAGCATGTGCTCGGTGGCCAGCTGAGTGATCCGGAAGAAGCCGGCGAGGTTCACACCGGTCACGGCGGCGTAGTCGTCCCCGGTGTAGTCGGTGAAGGGCTTGGCGACGAAGAGGCCGGCGTTGTTGACCAGGGTGTCGATACGTCCGAACCGCTCGACGCCGGCAGCGATGACACGTTCGGCGGTGGCGGGGTCGGCGATGTCGCCCTGGACGGTCAGGACGCCCGCGTCGTTGGAGGGGGCGATCGTGCGCGAGGTGGCGACGACGGCGTAGCCGAGCTTGCGGTAGGCGTCGACGAGGCCGGCGCCGATGCCCTGCGAGGCACCGGTGATGACTGCGACCTTCTGGTTCTGAGTGCTCATGATGACCTTTTCCGGGATGGGAGTGGGGCTTCTCGACCGGGTCTTCGACTACTAGCCGACCGGTCGACTAATGCGAAGGTAGGTCGCTCGGGGTGGAGAAGTCAAAGGTCAACAGGGCTCTGGCCAGGACTGACTTCCTCGCAGTTGGAAGGCGCAGCCTTCCAGCGCATGTCAGCGGTAGGGCGCCGGAGTGTTCCTGCCCGACGTGGCTTGGGCAACGGCGAAGGCCGTCTCCTCATCCTGAGGAGACGGCCTTCGGCCTGCGGTGGAGTGAGGGGCGGCAGGATTCGATCCCGCGACCCCTTGCGGTGGCGGCGGTGTCTACTCCCAGCCGACGACCTTGAAGTTCCTGTCGACGAAGACGTGGTGCGGCCAGTTGACGCTGATGTTGTGGACCTCGTACTCACCGCCGCTCAGTTCGACCACGCGGTCGCTGATGCCTCCGGGGACGACGGCCTGCGCGGCCTTGACCGCCTTGTACGCGGTCGTACCGTTGACGATCGTCCCTTCGCCCTCGGTGTAGTCAGGGATCTGACCGACCGACTTGTCCGGTGACGGGGTCCCCTGCTGGAAGGCGATCACCCCTGCCGCTTCGGCGGCCGCTGCTCCGCCGTCGCCTCCGCGCTGGACGGCGACCTGCGTCGCGGCGATGTTCGCGCTGTCCACCACCCCGATGACGAGGACGCTCGCACCCTCCTTCACGGCTTTGGCGGAGGCTCCAGTGGTCTTCGTGGCGGAGGTCTCGGTCACCGTCACCTCCACGCCCGTCGCCGTCGTCATGGTGAAGCCCGAGGTGGACACGGTGTCGACGATGCCGGTCGCACCGCCGTCGGACGGGTCGGCCGCGGGGCCGCCGCCTGCGGGCCCGGTGGGCGTCGGGGTCGGCGAGGTCGTGGCCGCGATGGAAGGAGACGACGAGGAATCCGCGGCGGCGGACGTACCGCCGAGGGTGGCTCCGGCTACCGCACACGCCAGCCCGGCAGCCATGGTCCACACACTTCTCCGTGACAGCATCCGCCGCGGGAAGGGCTGGGAGGCTCGTCCGGTCCTGACCGTGGGGGTGGGCTCGGGCGAAGAGTCATGTGTCGGGTCGTGGTCATACATGGTGGGGGTTCCCTTCGCTGGGGCAACTGCTTCCCAGCCTGGTCGCCGTTCATATGAGGACGCTCATGGAGCCCTTAAGAACTCCTAATAAATGTGCCGCCGCACCCCACCAGCCCCTCGTGGCGGGCAAGTTGTCCATCCGCACGGTTCACCTTTGCGACCGTTCCCTGCATTGCCCCCATGCAGGGCACGCGCCTTGACGCTCCACCGCCCTCACGACTTAACTCACGTCTTGAGATTTCCGCTCTCGCACCCCCAGATGCCTCGCCCGGGCCCCCGCCCAGGTCATCCCCCCGCGCCTCTCGGAGCCTCATATGCCCAAGTCCCACCGCACACCGACCTGGACGCGCCGCAGGGTCCTCGGCGCGACGGCCGGCGGCACCGCGGCCGCCGCACTCGGCGCGGTCGGCGCGGTCGGCGTCGCGCGGGCCGCCTCGGCGGCCACCACGAGCGCCACCGCCAGCGCTCCTGGCGACGTCGTCGGCAAGATCACCGTCGGCTACCAGGGCTGGTTCGCCTGCAAGGGCGACGGTGCGCCGATCAACGCCTGGTGGCACTGGGCCCCCAACAGCGCCCAGACCCCGTCCCCTTCCAACAACGGCATCAAGGCCTGGCCCGACGTCCGCGACATCACGAAGACGTACCCGACGGCGTTCGGCAGCCTCGGCAACGGCCGCACGGCCTCGCTGTTCTCCTCGTACGACCAGCAGACCGTGGACGCCCACTTCCTGTGGATGCAGCAGTACGGCATCGACACCGCCGCGCTCCAGAGGTTCAACCCCAACGACAGCGAGGGCCCGACGCGGGACGCCATGGCCCAGAAGGTGCGCGGCGCCGCCGAGGCGTACGGGCGGAAGTTCTACGTCATGTACGACGTCAGCGGCTGGACCGCCATGCAGTCGGAGATCAAGACCGACTGGACGAACAAGATGTCCGCCCACACGTAGAGTTCGGCGTACGCGCTCCAGAACGGCAAGCCCGTCGTGTGCATCTGGGGCTTCGGATTCAACGACGACAAGCACGCGTTCAGCGCGGAGGCCTGCCTCGACGTCATCAACTGGTTCAAGGGCCAGGGCTGTTACGTGATCGGCGGCGTGCCGACATGGTGGCGCACCGGCACCGGCGACTCGCGTTCAGGCTGCTCAGACGTCTACCACGCCCTCAACATGATCTCGCCGTGGATGGTGGGCCGGATCGGCAACGCCTCCGAAGCCGACAACTTCTACACCCAGGCAACCGTGCCGGACCTGGCCGACTGCGCCGCCCACGGCATCGACTAGCAGCCGTGCGTCCTGCCCGGCGACGTCGCCGAACGCCAGCGCGCCCACGGGGACTTCATGTGGCGGCAGGTCTACAACATGGTCAGGGCAGGAGTGCGCAGGGCATCTACATCTCCATGTACGACGAGTACAACGAGGGGAACCAGATCGCCAAGACGGCCGAGTCGCAGGAGTGGGTGCCCACGGACTCGGGACTGCTCGCCCTCGACGAGGACGGCACGGCCTGCTCCTCGGACTACTACCTGCGCCTGACCGGTGACGGCGGCCGCATGCTCAAGGGTGAACTCGCCCTGACCGCCACCCGCCCCACCCAGCCCTTCGTCAACGGCACCTCCGCCGGCACCCCGGCCACCGTCACGATCACCCTCAAGGCGCGGGCCAACAGCAGGTTCGTCACCGCGGAGAGCGCCGGCGCCAAGTCCCTGATCGCCAACCGCGACTCGGTCGGCCTGTGGGAACGGTTCGACCAGATCGACCTGGGCAACGGCAGCATCGCCGTGCGCGCCCGCGCCAACGGCCGTATCGTCAGCGCGGTCGACGCGGGCGCCTCCGCCCTGATCGCGGACCGCACCGCCATCGGCACCTGGGAGACCTTCCAACTGGTGGACAACTCCAACGGCACGGTCAGCCTGCTCGCCTCCGCCAACGGCAAGTACGTGACGGCCGACAACGGCGGAGCCGACCCGCTCATCGCCAACCGCACGGCGATCGGGACGTGGGAGCAGTTCGACCTCGCGACGGTCTAGTCACTGACCCAGGCGGCTAGTGCCGGTGCGGGTCCTAGTCACTGGTTCAGGCGGCTAGTTCCGGTGCGGGTCGCCCTCGGGCAGCCAGGCGTCCGGGGCGTGGATGCCGAGGTCGCCCACCCTGTTGCAGAGGGCGTCGACGAGGGCGAGGACCGCGGGGCGGTTCTCGCTCTCGCGCCGGACCAGGGACCAGGTCCAGTGCACCTCCGGTGCGACGATCGGGCGTTGGACCAGGTCGGGCGGCAGGGGAGTGGTCTGGCCCTTGGGGGAGTTGATGACCGGACGGTTGCTGCGGCGGACGTGGTCGAAGAACGCGGGTCCGGTGATGCCATTGTCGGCGATGTGTACCGCGCCGGCTCCGGTGTCCCGGGCCAGTTGTTCGGCATAGATGTTCCAGGACGACCAGGAGGTGGTGTCGTCGTCGAGGAGGACGATGGTGTCCCGGGCGGCCACGTCGCTCGTGTCGTCGCCGGTTGCAACGGCGTACAGCCGGTCGGCGCCGATGAGCCGGGCGTGCAGGCCGCGCTTTTCCAGGTCCTCGGTCCGTACCCAGCACACGGCGAGGTCCAGGCTGCCGTCGGCGACCCGGGCGGCCTGGGTGTGCGAGGGCGCGATCCACGCGTCGATGTGGAGTTGGGCCACCCCGGCGGCGCGGGTGGTCAGGTCGGGCGGGAGCCAGTTGACGTAGCCGAGCCGTACCGGTTCCGAACCGGACAGCCGGCTGGCGCGCCGCTGGAGGTCCTCCGCCCGTTCCAGCAGTGCGCGGGTGTGCGGGAGCAGGGCCGAACCGGCCGGGGTGAGGGACACCGAACGGCGGTCACGAACGAACAACTGCACCCCTAGGTCGCGTTCGAGCGCCTTGATCTGCTGCGACAGGGAGGGGCCCGCGATCAGCAGCCGCGCGGCGGCCCGGCCGAAGTTCAGTTCCTCGGCGACCGCAACGAAATACCGCAGTTGGCGCAGTTCCACGCCTGTCATGCTACGTCGGTGAGAGGCCACGCCTCCCAGCAGGGAGCAAGCCCGTCGTGGCGGCGCCCCTGCCGCAGGCGGACGATGAGCGTATGACAACCCGACGGCATGCGAGCGCAGTGGTCCCCGCCGGTATCCGGCGGGTTGAAGCGGTGCGGCCGGTCGCCGACCCGGCAGGACCGACGGGCTCGGAGTTCGCCGACGATCGGCCGCCCGCTTCGACGCTCAGCTGGACGTCCTTCGACGCCCCCGGCAGACAGGCTGAACCTGCCGCCCCCCGGTACGCCGGCCGCCGTCCGATCACACCGCGACGGCCGCCTCGCTGAAAACACCGCGGCAGCCGACCCTCTGAAAACACAGGCCTCCCACCACCCATACGCCCCGGCCGTCGCCGGACGCCCGACCGAACGGAGCAGGACGATGCGAGAGTTCCTGGTCGAGATCACCACCACCGTCCCCGAGGGCACCAGCCAGGACGAGGTCGACCGGCGCCGCGCCGCCGAATCCGTCCGTGCCCGGGAACTGGCCGGCACCGGCAACCTGGCGCGGCTGTGGCGCCCGGTCGGAGAGCTGCGCAGCATCGGCGTCTGGCGGGCCGCCGACGAGGACGAGCTCCATGAGAAGGTGCTCGGCACGCTGCCACTGAGCCCGTGGATGACTTTCACCGTCACCGCCCTCGAGTCCCACCCCAACGACCCGGGCCGGACCGACGCCACGCAGTGACGTCACATTCCCCGTCCGTTCACCGCCGAGTTCACGGCGGTGAGTCGTGGCCGCCCGGAGGCCCGCGCGATCTCACAAGGACTTCGTCATGAGCGTACGAGCCCTGCGCGACGCCCGGGCACGAGGAAGCGCGGCGCTCCACTCGCCCTGGGGGCACGTCGTCCAAGCCGCCGCGGCGCTCGCCGCGGGCATGGGGGTCGGCCGGTTCGTCTACACCCCGATCCTCCCCCTGATGCATGCTCAGGCGGGGCTGTCCGCGGGTGCCGGCGCGAATCTGGCCACCGCCAACTACATCGGCTACTTCGTGGGCGCGCTCGCCGGCATCGCGGGCCCCGCGCTGGTCCGCTCACCCGCTCTCCTGCGCACCGCCCTGATCGTGCTGACCGCCAGTCTGGCTGCCATGCCCGCCACACACAGCACAGCCGTATGGATCGCGCTGCGGCTACTGGCCGGAGTGATGAGCGCGCTGATCTTCGTCATCGCGGTCAGTTCCCTTCTCAGCCACCTGCGGGAGCACCCGGCCCACCTGCCCGGCTGGGCCTTCGGCGGCGTCGGCGCAGGCATCGCACTGTCCGGCCTGCTCGTCCTCGTTCTTCGTTCCGCTGCCGACTGGCGGGCCGCCTGGTGGGCCTCGGCCGCACTTGCCGCGGTCCTCGCCGCCGTCTCGTGGAACCTCCGCCCGGAGGCATATCCCACGCCAACCCCCGAATCCGGCAGGGCCCCGGCCGACGGACCGGAGATGCGCACGCACCGCTGGTTCACCGCCCTCTTCGCCTCCTACACGCTGGAGGGCGTCGGCTACATCGTCGCCGGCACCTTCCTGGTCGCCGCGATCGAGCAGAGCTCCCCGGGGTGGATCGGCAGCGGCGCCTGGGTGTTGGTCGGTCTGGCGGCGGTGCCTTCCTCGGCGCTGTGGGCCTGGCTCGGGCGCCGTTGGTCCCGCCCCGATCTGCTGCTGGCCGCGCTCCTCGTCCAGGCGGCCGGCATCGCCCTGCCCGCCCTGATCGGCGGAGTAGCAGCCGCCCTGGTCTCCGCGGTCCTGTTCGGCGCGACTTTCATCGGCATCAGCACCCTTGCCCTCGCAACCGGGGCCCATCTCCGGGTCCCGCGCTCGGTCGCGCTGCTGACCGCCGGATACTCCGTCGGCCAGATCCTCGGTCCCCTGGTCGTCGCTCCGCTGCTCGACCACGGCTACCGCCAGGCGCTGATCCTGGCCGCCGTCGTGGTCCTCGCGGCTGCCGCAGCCGCCGCCGTGCTGCGCATCGGCTTCCCGCACGACATGGTGGAAGGGCGACACGCCATCCCGGTACGACGGTCGGCTCCTGCGGAAACCGCCCCGGACACGGGCAGACTCGGCGCCTGATGGAGCCGAGCCGCGGTCGGCCGACCGTTCACCGTCCGGTCGTCGGTTTCCGTCCGAGGCGCCCGTCCAAAGCAACCGCTTGTCCGCCGCGGCGTCCGGCCTTGCCCCCCGGGGCGTGGTCGGGCACCGGCGACGTATCGTCACCCATGCCTCTGGCGTATCGCCACCTGCCTCTGATGTGGAGCCCGTCATGACCACACCGCGCGACCTGTTGATCATCACCATGGATGTCTCGTCCGGTCGTTCCGTCGAGCAGGGCAACCTGTCGCTGGCGCTCGCGGGAGCCGAACTGATCGACCTCATCGACGCCCAGGCGCTCACCCTGGACGGCGACGGCATCGTGCCCGCAGCGCCGCGGACCATGGGTGACCGGCTGCTGGACGAGGCGGCGGCGTCGCTCACCCGCCAGGCGCCGTACGAGCCCATCGAGGACTGGCTGTGGCGCCGGGGCCGTGACCTGGCCGCGGCCTACCTGGCCGCCCTGGAGGCGGAAGGGCAAGTGGCCCGGCCACGCCACCGCTGGAATCCAATTCGTACGGGCCCGGCCGTGTGGGGCGACACCTCGGCACGTCGCCGGGCGTCCGACCGCTGGACGTCGGGCGAGCCCGTCCTCGCCGGCCTCGCGGCCGCCGCGGGCATCCGCGACGAGCCCACGGAAGAGGTCACCGGCCTCGCCGACGAAGCGGTCGTGACCGTACTGGCCGCTGTCCACGACGCGGTGACGGAACTGGAAGCCGTACGGCAACGGCGAAGCATCGAAAACGCGGCCTTCGACAACATCTGGCGCGGCCCGTGACGAAGACACCGGCGGGCAACGAGCTGTGTCCTTCGTCAGCGGCGGACCGGCATCAGACGCTGGCCGCGACCCCGTCCGCCGCGCGGCCACCGAGCAGCGCCAGGGAGTTCCCCCACAGTGAGCCGAGGCGTTGCGTGTTGTTGTAGAGCTTGGCGAAGAGGACCTGCCCCTCCAATTGGGCCACCACCGACCGCGCGGCCTCCCGGGTATCGGTCACGGTGACCTCGTGGCGCTCCAGAGCCTCGGCGATGACCGAGTCGACCATCTCGACCTGGGCCTCGAAGATCTCCTGCAGCCGCATGCGGATGGCCTCCGTCTGGTTGCTCAGCTCCAGAGTGAGGTTCCCGAACAGGCAGCCCGAGACGGTGCCGCAGCTCTGCTGGCCGGCGCGCTGCCCGGCCTCCGTCTCCTCGAAGAGCCGACGTAGCCGGTCCAGTGGTACTGCGTCTTCATTCAGGATGCGCGTCCAGTCGGCCTTCTGGCCGGCCCAGTGCTCGTCGATCACGGCCAGCGCGAGAGCTTCCTTCGATTCGAAGAAGTAGTAGAAGCTGCCCTTGGGTACACCGGCCGTCTTGCAGATCTCGGCCACACCCAGAGCCGAGTAGCCGCGCAGCTCGATGAGTGTCTGCGCGGCACTGAGGATCTTCTCCCTGGCGTCGCTGGTTCGTCCCATGAGTCGAGTGTACGACCGGTCGACTATTACTTACTAGACCGGTCGGCTAGCGAGCGGGCCGCCCGGAGAACGAGTGAGCGCTGACCAAGAGGCGGCGTTCGCGTCAGTCGGCCACCTTCACCACCGCTGTCGCCCCCGCCCGAACCGTCGGCGTCGCGTACGTGTACGTCACGCCGTCGACCGTCTTGGTCCGTACGCGCTGGGGGACACCGTTGACCGTGATCTTCTTGTGGACGCCCTGGAAGCGGGCCTCCCAGTGGTAGGCGCCGCTGCGCGCGTTGTTCGTCAGCGTGGACTTCGTCGCGCCGTCGTGCCGCACGGTGATGGTGCTGGTGCCGATGGGTATGTCGGCGGTCTGGAGCCACTTCATGCCGGACGGCAGCCGCGACTGCGTGGTCACCGTGCGGTTCGCCGCGTCCGGTGTGATGCCCATCAGGCCCTCGACGGTCTGACTGACCAGAGTGAACGACACCTCGGGGTAGTCACCGTTGGGGCCCTGGCTGGAGTTGATGTGCTGGATCTCCCGCTGGCCGTAGATCTTCTTCATCCACGTCCAGGCGGTGTCGTTGCGGTTGTTCTTGAAGAACATGTCGGGCAGGTACGTCGTCGACTCGATGTTGGGCGACCCCTCAGGACCCAACTCCTGCGTCTGGATGTAGTCGAGATAGGCGTCGTTGCGCGGGCCGGGATCGAGGATCTGCTTCATCGGCACGAACACGCTGTTCTCCTTGCCCCAGCCGGTGACCGGGGCGCCGGACGTGGTGTACGCGCGGACCATGTCGGCTCCGCTTCCGCTGCCGCTCCATTCGTCGTTGAAGTACGCCTTCAGGTCTGCGGCACGCCGGTCGAACGTCTTGGCCAGTGCGGTGTCGCCCTTGCCGCGTGCGAGCGTGGCCATCGCGAGATACGCCTGGTACTGCGAGGCGATGCCGTCCCCGGCCTCGGCGAGGCCGTCGCCGTCCTGCTCGTTGTAGCTGGCGGCGCCGGCGAAGATGCCGTTGCCCGTGCCCTCGGCGACCTTGACCTTGCCGTTGGGCTTGGCGGCGTTGTGCAGGTCGATGAACTCATCGGTGGAGTGCAGATAGAAGTCCCACAGCGCCGGGTCGTCGACGTAACTCTGGTCGCCGGTCCACCGGTAGGCCTGTCCGGCCTTCTCGACGAGTTCGAAGACGGCCGGCACCTCACGCACGTAGTTGTCCGGGCTCTTGTAGTCGATGCTCAGATAGGTCTGGGCGTCGAAGTTGAGGGCCCACACCGGGAAGTACTTGTGCTCGGCGGTGGCCGAAGACGCGTACGAGCGGAGCATCGTCCTGTTCGCGACGTCGAGGCCGAGGATGTGGGCGCCGGCGAGCTGGTGGGTCATGTCGCGGGAGTAATAGGCGCTGCGGTTGGCGTATCCGGCCCAGTAGGTGGCCGCGTACTGCGCGGTGCCGGTGCCGCCGGTCTGGTACTCGTCGACGTTGATCGGGCCGGTCGTGCCGGGCAGTTGAGCCCAGCTGTTGGCCTTCTTCTTGGCCCAGCCGAACATCTCGACGACCTCGGGGTCGGACGAGGTGACCTTGGGGTCGGCGGGCGCGGCGGGGGAGATCATCAGATCGTCGGCGTTGACCCAGGCGCTGCCGGAGCCGAAGGCGATCTCCAGCCGGTCGCCGGTCTTCAGCTCGACGCGGCTGATGGTGTACCGGGCGTAGGCGCGACGCTGCGGCAGGGTGATCGTCTCGACGGTCTCGCCGTTGCGCCGGACCGTGTATGTGCCGCCGTCGCCGGCGCTCCCGATCCACGCGGAGAAGTCGTAACTGCCGTTCCGGGGTGCGACAAGGCTCAGTTGCGCGCTCTTGCCGGCCCCGGCGTCCAGGTAGAGGAAGCGGGCGCCGCCGTGGGAGTTGCCGGTGCCGACCCCGGTGCCCGCGCCGAAGGTCCAGCCGGTGCCGCCGTTCTCGAAACCCGGGTCGGGGAGGGCGAGTTGGGGCGGGGCGGCGGTGGTGTCCGACGAGGGAGCCGCGCCGTCTCCCGGAGCTGCCGTGGCCGTCAGTGCGGGGGCCATGGGAGTGAGCAGGGCAACAGCGGTAAGCAGCATGAGCCTTGAGGGCTTCATCGGGTCTCCCGGTCTTCGGTGACGGCGGGTTGGGGGGCCGAGTGGTGGCGGAAAGCTAGCAGGGGCCGAAGAGGAGATTCAACGGTCATGCGCAAGAAACATGCAAGACATGCAGTCTGAATGCTCTCTCAGCCGAGATGTCAGACAGAAAGCTTTCACGCATCTATTGCAAGTCGGATCCATCGCTTGCTAGCTTCCAGCCGCGCCACAAGAGCCGCGCACCCGCCGGAACCCCGGAGCAGCCATGGATGCCTCGCCCGTGAATCAGCCACCGCCGGACGACCCTCCACGAGGCGGTCTGGACCGACGGCGCCTGCTGGGGATCGGCGGTTCGCTCCTCGCCGCCGGGGCAGGGACCCCGCTGCTCGGCGCCTGCTCGGTGACCGGCGCAACCAAGGCCGGGAGCCTCGGCGATCCGGACCGGGCCGCGATCGCCGTCTGGAGCTGGCAGGGCCCCGCAGCCGCCATGAAAGCGCTGGTCCCCGCCTTCCAAACGCAGCATCCCGGGATCGACGTCACCGTCCAGGACATCGGGAACCCGGCGATCTGGGACAAGATCACCACAGCGATGGCAGCCGGCGGACAAGGCCTCGCGGACGTCCTGCACATCGGCGTCGACTACCTCCCCGCCTACACCGAGAAGTTCCCCGACGGTCTCGCCGACCTCGGCCCGCTCGGCGCCGACCGCTACCGCGACGCCTTCGCCGACGGCATGTGGCAGACCGTCACCCGCAAGGGCAAGGTCAACGCCCTTCCCTGGGAGGCCAATTCGGCGGGGTTCTACTATCGGGCCGACCTCTTCGAGGCCGCCGGTGTCGACGGCGAGGCGCTGGCGACATGGGACGACGCCATCGACGCCGGGAAGAAGATCAAGAAGGCGACCGGGGTCCATCTCCTGGGCATCGACAAGCCCGCCTCGCAGCCGGACGCCGCCAACTTCTTCCAGATGCTGCTCCAGCTCCAGGGCACGTTCTACTTCGACGCCGCGGGCCGGATCACCCTCAGCTCTCCCGAGGCCGTCACCGCGATGACCCTCATCAAGGAGATGAACGACGCCGGCCTGGTCAGCGATCTGGCGGGCGGCTGGACCGCGTTGGAGAACTCCATCAAGTCCGGCACCGCGGCCGTACTGCCCTGGCCGACCTGGTTCGGCAGCATCATCGAGGGCCTGGTGCCCAAGGAATCCGGAAAGTGGAAGGTCCGCCTGCCACCAGCGGTGAAGCCCGGCGGCACCACGGCGGCGACCGTCAACTCCACCCATCTCGCCGTCGCGGGCTCCAGCATGCACCAGGCCGCCGCCTGGGCCTTCGTCGAGTACATCCTGACCAGGCCGGAGTCGCAGGAGGCCATCTACCGCAGCAAGGGCATCGCCCCCGGCAGGACCCTGATCCGGCAGATCGCGCAGCACGCCCACTCGGAGATCATCGGCATGCAGCCGGAGGGCGACTGGATCACCCGGGCGCCGTCGCTGCGCCGCAAGGCGATCCTCTTCGCGAAGGTACAGGACGAGGCCGGGCACGGGCTCTATCTGTACTCGGCCGCCGAGACCCTGGGCGCGGACCGGGCGGAGCTGACGGAGGCGCTGATCGAGGGCCGGCAGAAGTACTCGTCGATCTTCAACTACCCGACGCCGAGCTTCGCCGACGTCGGGGTGATCGGCTGGTTCGTGGACGGGGCGGCGATCTGCAACCAGGTGCCGCTGTGCCGCTGTTCGTACGGGCCGTACGCGCGGGCCATGGTGCGGGTGTGCAAGGAGGAGTCCTTCCACCAGCGCCAGGGGTACGAGCTGTTGCTCACGATGATGCGCGGCACGCAGGCCCAGCGGGAGATGGTCCAGGAAGCCGTCGACCGCTGGTGGTGGCCGTCGCTGATGATGTTCGGCCCGCCCGACGACGACTCGCCCAACTCGGCCCGTTCCATGGCCTGGAAGATCAAGCGGCACTCGAACGACGAACTGCGCCAGCGCTTCGTGGACATGACCGTCCCGCAGGCCGAGAAGCTCGGCGTGCGGCTCCCCGACCCGGAGCTGCGCTGGAACGAGGAACGCGGCCACCACGACTTCGGCACCCCCGACTGGTCCGAACTGCAGCGCGTGATCAAGGGCGACGGGCCGTGCAACACCGAGCGGGTCGGCCGGCGCCGGGCCGCCCATGAGGAGGGCGCCTGGGTACGGGAGGCGGCGACCGCGTACGCGGCGAAGCAGGCAGCGCGCGCACAGGCAACAGCGGCAGAAGGAGCGGCGGCATGACGCAGGACTGGCCCCTGTACGAGGTCTTCGTACGCGGCAAGCGCGGCCTGAACCACGTCCACGTCGGCTCACTGCACGCCGCCGACGACCGCATGGCCCTCACCCACGCCCGCGACCTGTACACCCGGCGCAACGAGGGTGTGTCCATCTGGGTGGTGCGCTCGGAACACATCGCCGCCTCGACGCGCGACGAGAAGGACCCGTTCTTCGCCCCCAGCGCCGACAAGGTCTACCGGCACCCCACGTTCTACGACATCCCCGACGACGTCCCGCACATCTAGGAACAGGAGACGACATGAGTGACGATCACGTCTACCTGTCCCTGGCCGAGGGACACGACGACAGCGACGCCCGCTGGGCGTTCGGCACCGGCTTCGAGGATCCGCTGCACGGCGTCGACCAGACCGTCCCCGACGGGATCGACGCCGGGGAGCTGGCCGCGTACTGCCTGGCCCTCGGTGACGACGCGCTGGTCGGCGCACAGCGGCTGGCGCAGTGGTGCACCCGCGCCCCCGAGCTGGAGGAGGAGGTCGCGCTGGCCAACATCGGGCTCGATCTGCTCGGCCAGGCCCGCCTGTTGTACGCGCGTGCCGGGCAGGTGGACGGCACGGGCCGGGGCGAGGACGCGTACGCCTACTTCCGCGACGCGGACGACTTCCGCAACGTCCGGCTCGCCGAACTGCCGGGCGGTGACTTCGCGTTCACCATCACCCGGCTTCTGGTGCTGTCCTCCTGGCGGCTGGCCGTCTTCGAGCGGCTCGCCGTCACCACGCCGGACCCGGTGCTGGCCGCCATCGCCGCCAAGGGCGTCAAGGAACTGACCTATCACCGGCAGTACGCCGCCGAGTGGGCGGTACGGCTGGGCGACGGCACCGAGGAGTCGCGGCGCCGGATGCGCGACGCGCTTGCCGATGTCGCCCCCTACGCGGACGAACTCTTCACGGGAGCGGCGGAGGTACGGGACGAAGTGCTGGCCGTGCTTCGCCAGGTCACCGACGCCGCCGGACTCGTCCTGCCCGAGGCGGCACCGGTGCCGGGACACGGCCGCGAGGGCGACCGCACCGAACATCTGGCCCCGCTGCTCGCCGAGCTCCAGAGCGTGGCCCGCGCCCACCCGGAGGCGACATGGTGACCGTACTGGCCTCGGCCGAGACACGGCGGGCCCGGCGCATCGCCGAGCAGGTGCCCGACCCCGAGATGCCCATGCTCACCCTCGCCGACCTGGGCGTACTGCGTGATGTCGAGGTCGGCCCGGACGGCACCGTCGTCGCGAGCCTGACGCCCACCTACTCCGGCTGCCCCGCCATGGCCGAGATGCGCGCCGAGGTCGCCGCGCGGCTGCGTGATGCCGGGTTCGCCCGGGTGGAGATCCGGACCGTGCTCGACCCTGCGTGGACCACGGACTGGATCACCCCCGACGGCCGCCGCAAGCTCGCCGAGCACGGCATCGCGCCGCCCGGCGCCGCGCCCCGGCACGCTCCCGGGCCCGTGCCACTGACGCTCGCCCCCCTCAGGCGCGCGGTGGCCTGCCCCCGCTGCGGATCGGCCGACACCGAGGAGACCTCGCGCTTCGCGGCCACCTCCTGCAAGGCGCTGTGGCGCTGCCGCGCCTGCCGCGAGCCGTTCGAGTACGTCAAGGAGATCTGATGACCGCCCCGGCCCCGACCCACCAGGCCCGCCGCCGCCCGGCCTTCCACGCGCTGCGGGTCGCCGCGGTCCAGCCGCTGTGCGAGGACGCTGCGGCCATCGGCTTCGACATCCCCGAGCACCTCGCCGAGGAGTTCGCGTACCGGCCCGGCCAGTCGCTCACGCTCCGCCGCGAGGTCGAGGGACGCGACGAGCGCCGCTCGTACTCCATCTGCTCTCCCGTGGGTGCGCGACCGCGCATCGGCGTACGGGTCGTCCCCGGCGGGCTGTTCTCCTCCTGGCTGGTGCACGACGTGCGCCCCGGAGACACCGTCGAGGTGATGGCACCGACCGGTGCCTTCACGCCCGACCTGTCGCAACCCGGCCACCACGTCCTGATCGCCGCGGGCTCCGGGATCACCCCGATGCTGTCCATCGCGGAGTCCGTCCTCGCCGCCGACAGCCGCTCACGCGTCACGCTCTTCTACGGCAATCGGCGCACCGACACCGTGATGTTCGCCGACGACCTCGCCGACCTGAAGGACCTCTACCCGGGCCGGTTCCAACTGGCGCACGTGCTGTCCCGCGAACCGCGCGAGGCGGAGATCCTCTCCGGCCGCCTCGACGCCGACCGGCTCGCCACGCTCATCGACGCCCTGGTCGACGCGAAGGCCGCCGACCACTGGTGGCTGTGCGGCCCGCACGGCATGGTCCGCGACGCCCAGGAGCTCCTCGCCGGACTCGGCGTTCCCGCGGGACACGTCCACCAGGAGCTGTTCTACGCCGACGACGAGCCCGTACAACCCGTCCGTCATGTCGACACCGCCTACGACGGCCCCGTCAGCAAGGTCACCATCACCCTCGACGGCCGCTCCACCACCTCCGCCCTGCCCCGGGACCGCGTCATCCTCGACAGCGGCCAGAAGACCCGCCCCGACCTGCCCTTCGCCTGCAAGGGCGGTGTCTGCGGCACCTGCCGCGCACTGGTCACCGACGGCACCGCGGACATGCGCCGCAACTACGCCCTCGAACCCGCCGAGGTCGACGCCGGCTATGTGCTCACCTGCCAGACGTTCCCCGTCTCCGACACGCTGACCGTCGACTACGACAGCTGAGCGACACGGGAGCTTGCGTTCACGGACCTGAACTCATGTCATATGGGTGTACGTTGGCGTGGCTGCCGTGTAAAACTCCTCCAACTCCCTTACAGGGCTGACCAGTTGGAGAGGCAGGCGACCGTGAGCATTCCCCGGCGAACTGTGCTGGCTTCGGCGGCCGGTGTTACGGCGGCGTACGCCTCCGCACCGCAGGCCGCACAGGCGGCGGCCGGTCGGACACCGGCGGCGACCGCGCGCACATTGCGCGCGGCGGCCGACTACGCGGTGGACAAGATCCGTGCCGTCGCGCCCGGAGTGAGCGCCTTTCCCGTCGGGACGAAGTTCGAGAAATGGACCTACTCCCAGAACGGTGACTGGGTCGGCGGATTCTGGCCGGGAACGCTCTGGATGGCGTGGCTCTACAGCAAGGACGACGCCTTCCGCTCAATGGCGCTCGACTCGGCGAAAAAGCTCGCCCCCCGCCAGTACGACACCGGCACGCACGATCTCGGATTCCTGTTCTCACCGTCTTGGGTGACCGCGTGGCGTCTGACGGGTGACGACACTTGGCGGGCCGGCGCCTTACAGGCGGCCGATTCGCTGATCCAGCGGTACAACCCGCGCGGGCGCTTCATCCGGGCGTGGGGCGCACTGAACGATCCGAACAACGCGGGCCGCGTCATCATCGACACGATGATGAATCTCGACCTGCTGGCATTCGCCAGCCGGCAGACCGGCGACGGCAAATACCTCGACATCGCCGTGGAGCACGCGAAGACCGCTCAGCAGGTGTTCCCGAGACCGGACGGATCGACCCCGCACGTATTCGACTTCGACCCGGCCACCGGAGCGCAGATCGGCCCGGGCACCGTGCAGGGTTACAGCCCCACCTCGTGCTGGTCGCGCGGACAGGCATGGGGGCTGTACGGATTCACCACGATGTACCGCCGGACCGGGAACCGGCAGTTCCTGGCCACCGCACGCAAACTCGCCGACTTCGCGGTGGACGCGCTGGGCGCCGACCACGTCCCTGTGTGGGACTACCGCGCACCGCAGCAGCCCCACGACATCAAGGACGCCTCAGCCGGCGCGATCATGGCCTGCGGCCTTCTCGACCTGTCCGCCGTAACGGGCAGACAGGACTACCGCTCGGTCGCGCTCCGGATACTCACCGCACTGTCACAGACCTGCCTCACGGACAAGTCCTCCCGCGCCGAAGCGGTCGTCGCCCGCTGCACCCGTAACCGGCCGGCCGAGGACGGGATCGAGATCTCGCTTCCCTACGCCGACTACTACCTGCTGGAAGGCATCCTGCGCGTGCTGCAGCCGCAGGACGTCGACCGGGCGATCGACCTGTCCGCACTCTGAGTACCGGCGGTCTCTAGCCGAGGCGGGAGACCTGGTAGTGGGTGATGTACCAGCCCTCCTCCAGGCGCTTCACCAGTACGCCGAGCTTGAGGCCGAGGGTGGGGCGGTCGGTGAACGAGAAGTCGACGTCCAGGTAACCGAGTACGAGGTCGTCGGCGAGGCGTCTGGTTTCGAGGATCCGGTACGCGGCCGCCATCCCGATGGGCTGGGAGTCGTAGTAGGCGGCGATCCCCGGCCTTCCGACGCTGTACGGGTGCAGTCCTTGGAAGATCGCGTCCTCGGTGAACTGTGCGGCGACCTGCTGCGGTTCGTGTGCGTCGACGGCCGCCTTCCACCGGTCGAGAACGCCGCGCAGGATCGCTTCACTGTCTGTCGTGCTGCTCATCAGGCTTCTCCTTGCCGGAGTCGGGTCAGTGGCCGGCGCTCATTCCGCCGTCCACATGGAGGATCTCGCCGGTGACGAACGGGGCGTTCTCCAGGTAGATCACCGCGTCGACGATGTCGCTCTGCTCGCCCATCCGGCCGACCGGATGCAGGGCGGCGAGGGCCTCGTGGGTCTCCTCGGGGTGCATGGGGGTCTTGATGGTGCCCGGTGAGACGGCGTTGCTGCGGATGCCACGCGTGGCGTACTCGATGGCGAGGGACTTGGTGGCGGACTGCAGGCCGCCCTTGGTCAGCGAGGCCAGCACGGAGGGGACGTTGGAGTTGGCGTTGTCCACCAGGCTGGTGGTGACGTTGACGATATGGCCGCCGCCCTGGGCGAGCATGTGCTCGGTGGCCAGCTGAGTGATCCGGAAGAAGCCGGCGAGGTTCACACCGGTCACGGCGGCGTAGTCGTCCCCGGTGTAGTCGGTGAAGGGCTTGGCGACGAAGAGGCCGGCGTTGTTGACCAGGGTGTCGATACGTCCGAACCGCTCGACGCCGGCAGCGATGACACGTTCGGCGGTGGCGGGGTCGGCGATGTCGCCCTGGACGGTCAGGACGCCCGCGTCGTTGGAGGGGGCGATCGTGCGCGAGGTGGCGACGACGGCGTAGCCGAGCTTGCGGTAGGCGTCGACGAGGCCGGCGCCGATGCCCTGCGAGGCACCGGTGATGACTGCGACCTTCTGGTTCTGAGTGCTCATGATGACCTTTTCCGGGATGGGAGTGGGGCTTCTCGACCGGGTCTTCGACTACTAGCCGACCGGTCGACTAATGCGAAGGTAGGTCGCTCGGGGTGGAGAAGTCAAAGGTCAACAGGGCTCTGGCCAGGACTGACTTCCTCGCAGTTGGAAGGCGCAGCCTTCCAGCGCATGTCAGCGGTAGGGCGCCGGAGTGTTCCTGCCCGACGTGGCTTGGGCAACGGCGAAGGCCGTCTCCTCATCCTGAGGAGACGGCCTTCGGCCTGCGGTGGAGTGAGGGGCGGCAGGATTCGATCCCGCGACCCCTTGCGGTGGCGGCGGTGTCTACTCCCAGCCGACGACCTTGAAGTTCCTGTCGACGAAGACGTGGTGCGGCCAGTTGACGCTGATGTTGTGGACCTCGTACTCACCGCCGCTCAGTTCGACCACGCGGTCGCTGATGCCTCCGGGGACGACGGCCTGCGCGGCCTTGACCGCCTTGTACGCGGTCGTACCGTTGACGATCGTCCCTTCGCCCTCGGTGTAGTCAGGGATCTGACCGACCGACTTGTCCGGTGACGGGGTCCCCTGCTGGAAGGCGATCACCCCTGCCGCTTCGGCGGCCGCTGCTCCGCCGTCGCCTCCGCGCTGGACGGCGACCTGCGTCGCGGCGATGTTCGCGCTGTCCACCACCCCGATGACGAGGACGCTCGCACCCTCCTTCACGGCTTTGGCGGAGGCTCCAGTGGTCTTCGTGGCGGAGGTCTCGGTCACCGTCACCTCCACGCCCGTCGCCGTCGTCATGGTGAAGCCCGAGGTGGACACGGTGTCGACGATGCCGGTCGCACCGCCGTCGGACGGGTCGGCCGCGGGGCCGCCGCCTGCGGGCCCGGTGGGCGTCGGGGTCGGCGAGGTCGTGGCCGCGATGGAAGGAGACGACGAGGAATCCGCGGCGGCGGACGTACCGCCGAGGGTGGCTCCGGCTACCGCACACGCCAGCCCGGCAGCCATGGTCCACACACTTCTCCGTGACAGCATCCGCCGCGGGAAGGGCTGGGAGGCTCGTCCGGTCCTGACCGTGGGGGTGGGCTCGGGCGAAGAGTCATGTGTCGGGTCGTGGTCATACATGGTGGGGGTTCCCTTCGCTGGGGCAACTGCTTCCCAGCCTGGTCGCCGTTCATATGAGGACGCTCATGGAGCCCTTAAGAACTCCTAATAAATGTGCCGCCGCACCCCACCAGCCCCTCGTGGCGGGCAAGTTGTCCATCCGCACGGTTCACCTTTGCGACCGTTCCCTGCATTGCCCCCATGCAGGGCACGCGCCTTGACGCTCCACCGCCCTCACGACTTAACTCACGTCTTGAGATTTCCGCTCTCGCACCCCCAGATGCCTCGCCCGGGCCCCCGCCCAGGTCATCCCCCCGCGCCTCTCGGAGCCTCATATGCCCAAGTCCCACCGCACACCGACCTGGACGCGCCGCAGGGTCCTCGGCGCGACGGCCGGCGGCACCGCGGCCGCCGCACTCGGCGCGGTCGGCGCGGTCGGCGTCGCGCGGGCCGCCTCGGCGGCCACCACGAGCGCCACCGCCAGCGCTCCTGGCGACGTCGTCGGCAAGATCACCGTCGGCTACCAGGGCTGGTTCGCCTGCAAGGGCGACGGTGCGCCGATCAACGCCTGGTGGCACTGGGCCCCCAACAGCGCCCAGACCCCGTCCCCTTCCAACAACGGCATCAAGGCCTGGCCCGACGTCCGCGACATCACGAAGACGTACCCGACGGCGTTCGGCAGCCTCGGCAACGGCCGCACGGCCTCGCTGTTCTCCTCGTACGACCAGCAGACCGTGGACGCCCACTTCCTGTGGATGCAGCAGTACGGCATCGACACCGCCGCGCTCCAGAGGTTCAACCCCAACGACAGCGAGGGCCCGACGCGGGACGCCATGGCCCAGAAGGTGCGCGGCGCCGCCGAGGCGTACGGGCGGAAGTTCTACGTCATGTACGACGTCAGCGGCTGGACCGCCATGCAGTCGGAGATCAAGACCGACTGGACGAACAAGATGTCCGCCCACACGTAGAGTTCGGCGTACGCGCTCCAGAACGGCAAGCCCGTCGTGTGCATCTGGGGCTTCGGATTCAACGACGACAAGCACGCGTTCAGCGCGGAGGCCTGCCTCGACGTCATCAACTGGTTCAAGGGCCAGGGCTGTTACGTGATCGGCGGCGTGCCGACATGGTGGCGCACCGGCACCGGCGACTCGCGTTCAGGCTGCTCAGACGTCTACCACGCCCTCAACATGATCTCGCCGTGGATGGTGGGCCGGATCGGCAACGCCTCCGAAGCCGACAACTTCTACACCCAGGCAACCGTGCCGGACCTGGCCGACTGCGCCGCCCACGGCATCGACTAGCAGCCGTGCGTCCTGCCCGGCGACGTCGCCGAACGCCAGCGCGCCCACGGGGACTTCATGTGGCGGCAGGTCTACAACATGGTCAGGGCAGGAGTGCGCAGGGCATCTACATCTCCATGTACGACGAGTACAACGAGGGGAACCAGATCGCCAAGACGGCCGAGTCGCAGGAGTGGGTGCCCACGGACTCGGGACTGCTCGCCCTCGACGAGGACGGCACGGCCTGCTCCTCGGACTACTACCTGCGCCTGACCGGTGACGGCGGCCGCATGCTCAAGGGTGAACTCGCCCTGACCGCCACCCGCCCCACCCAGCCCTTCGTCAACGGCACCTCCGCCGGCACCCCGGCCACCGTCACGATCACCCTCAAGGCGCGGGCCAACAGCAGGTTCGTCACCGCGGAGAGCGCCGGCGCCAAGTCCCTGATCGCCAACCGCGACTCGGTCGGCCTGTGGGAACGGTTCGACCAGATCGACCTGGGCAACGGCAGCATCGCCGTGCGCGCCCGCGCCAACGGCCGTATCGTCAGCGCGGTCGACGCGGGCGCCTCCGCCCTGATCGCGGACCGCACCGCCATCGGCACCTGGGAGACCTTCCAACTGGTGGACAACTCCAACGGCACGGTCAGCCTGCTCGCCTCCGCCAACGGCAAGTACGTGACGGCCGACAACGGCGGAGCCGACCCGCTCATCGCCAACCGCACGGCGATCGGGACGTGGGAGCAGTTCGACCTCGCGACGGTCTAGTCACTGACCCAGGCGGCTAGTGCCGGTGCGGGTCCTAGTCACTGGTTCAGGCGGCTAGTTCCGGTGCGGGTCGCCCTCGGGCAGCCAGGCGTCCGGGGCGTGGATGCCGAGGTCGCCCACCCTGTTGCAGAGGGCGTCGACGAGGGCGAGGACCGCGGGGCGGTTCTCGCTCTCGCGCCGGACCAGGGACCAGGTCCAGTGCACCTCCGGTGCGACGATCGGGCGTTGGACCAGGTCGGGCGGCAGGGGAGTGGTCTGGCCCTTGGGGGAGTTGATGACCGGACGGTTGCTGCGGCGGACGTGGTCGAAGAACGCGGGTCCGGTGATGCCATTGTCGGCGATGTGTACCGCGCCGGCTCCGGTGTCCCGGGCCAGTTGTTCGGCATAGATGTTCCAGGACGACCAGGAGGTGGTGTCGTCGTCGAGGAGGACGATGGTGTCCCGGGCGGCCACGTCGCTCGTGTCGTCGCCGGTTGCAACGGCGTACAGCCGGTCGGCGCCGATGAGCCGGGCGTGCAGGCCGCGCTTTTCCAGGTCCTCGGTCCGTACCCAGCACACGGCGAGGTCCAGGCTGCCGTCGGCGACCCGGGCGGCCTGGGTGTGCGAGGGCGCGATCCACGCGTCGATGTGGAGTTGGGCCACCCCGGCGGCGCGGGTGGTCAGGTCGGGCGGGAGCCAGTTGACGTAGCCGAGCCGTACCGGTTCCGAACCGGACAGCCGGCTGGCGCGCCGCTGGAGGTCCTCCGCCCGTTCCAGCAGTGCGCGGGTGTGCGGGAGCAGGGCCGAACCGGCCGGGGTGAGGGACACCGAACGGCGGTCACGAACGAACAACTGCACCCCTAGGTCGCGTTCGAGCGCCTTGATCTGCTGCGACAGGGAGGGGCCCGCGATCAGCAGCCGCGCGGCGGCCCGGCCGAAGTTCAGTTCCTCGGCGACCGCAACGAAATACCGCAGTTGGCGCAGTTCCACGCCTGTCATGCTACGTCGGTGAGAGGCCACGCCTCCCAGCAGGGAGCAAGCCCGTCGTGGCGGCGCCCCTGCCGCAGGCGGACGATGAGCGTATGACAACCCGACGGCATGCGAGCGCAGTGGTCCCCGCCGGTATCCGGCGGGTTGAAGCGGTGCGGCCGGTCGCCGACCCGGCAGGACCGACGGGCTCGGAGTTCGCCGACGATCGGCCGCCCGCTTCGACGCTCAGCTGGACGTCCTTCGACGCCCCCGGCAGACAGGCTGAACCTGCCGCCCCCCGGTACGCCGGCCGCCGTCCGATCACACCGCGACGGCCGCCTCGCTGAAAACACCGCGGCAGCCGACCCTCTGAAAACACAGGCCTCCCACCACCCATACGCCCCGGCCGTCGCCGGACGCCCGACCGAACGGAGCAGGACGATGCGAGAGTTCCTGGTCGAGATCACCACCACCGTCCCCGAGGGCACCAGCCAGGACGAGGTCGACCGGCGCCGCGCCGCCGAATCCGTCCGTGCCCGGGAACTGGCCGGCACCGGCAACCTGGCGCGGCTGTGGCGCCCGGTCGGAGAGCTGCGCAGCATCGGCGTCTGGCGGGCCGCCGACGAGGACGAGCTCCATGAGAAGGTGCTCGGCACGCTGCCACTGAGCCCGTGGATGACTTTCACCGTCACCGCCCTCGAGTCCCACCCCAACGACCCGGGCCGGACCGACGCCACGCAGTGACGTCACATTCCCCGTCCGTTCACCGCCGAGTTCACGGCGGTGAGTCGTGGCCGCCCGGAGGCCCGCGCGATCTCACAAGGACTTCGTCATGAGCGTACGAGCCCTGCGCGACGCCCGGGCACGAGGAAGCGCGGCGCTCCACTCGCCCTGGGGGCACGTCGTCCAAGCCGCCGCGGCGCTCGCCGCGGGCATGGGGGTCGGCCGGTTCGTCTACACCCCGATCCTCCCCCTGATGCATGCTCAGGCGGGGCTGTCCGCGGGTGCCGGCGCGAATCTGGCCACCGCCAACTACATCGGCTACTTCGTGGGCGCGCTCGCCGGCATCGCGGGCCCCGCGCTGGTCCGCTCACCCGCTCTCCTGCGCACCGCCCTGATCGTGCTGACCGCCAGTCTGGCTGCCATGCCCGCCACACACAGCACAGCCGTATGGATCGCGCTGCGGCTACTGGCCGGAGTGATGAGCGCGCTGATCTTCGTCATCGCGGTCAGTTCCCTTCTCAGCCACCTGCGGGAGCACCCGGCCCACCTGCCCGGCTGGGCCTTCGGCGGCGTCGGCGCAGGCATCGCACTGTCCGGCCTGCTCGTCCTCGTTCTTCGTTCCGCTGCCGACTGGCGGGCCGCCTGGTGGGCCTCGGCCGCACTTGCCGCGGTCCTCGCCGCCGTCTCGTGGAACCTCCGCCCGGAGGCATATCCCACGCCAACCCCCGAATCCGGCAGGGCCCCGGCCGACGGACCGGAGATGCGCACGCACCGCTGGTTCACCGCCCTCTTCGCCTCCTACACGCTGGAGGGCGTCGGCTACATCGTCGCCGGCACCTTCCTGGTCGCCGCGATCGAGCAGAGCTCCCCGGGGTGGATCGGCAGCGGCGCCTGGGTGTTGGTCGGTCTGGCGGCGGTGCCTTCCTCGGCGCTGTGGGCCTGGCTCGGGCGCCGTTGGTCCCGCCCCGATCTGCTGCTGGCCGCGCTCCTCGTCCAGGCGGCCGGCATCGCCCTGCCCGCCCTGATCGGCGGAGTAGCAGCCGCCCTGGTCTCCGCGGTCCTGTTCGGCGCGACTTTCATCGGCATCAGCACCCTTGCCCTCGCAACCGGGGCCCATCTCCGGGTCCCGCGCTCGGTCGCGCTGCTGACCGCCGGATACTCCGTCGGCCAGATCCTCGGTCCCCTGGTCGTCGCTCCGCTGCTCGACCACGGCTACCGCCAGGCGCTGATCCTGGCCGCCGTCGTGGTCCTCGCGGCTGCCGCAGCCGCCGCCGTGCTGCGCATCGGCTTCCCGCACGACATGGTGGAAGGGCGACACGCCATCCCGGTACGACGGTCGGCTCCTGCGGAAACCGCCCCGGACACGGGCAGACTCGGCGCCTGATGGAGCCGAGCCGCGGTCGGCCGACCGTTCACCGTCCGGTCGTCGGTTTCCGTCCGAGGCGCCCGTCCAAAGCAACCGCTTGTCCGCCGCGGCGTCCGGCCTTGCCCCCCGGGGCGTGGTCGGGCACCGGCGACGTATCGTCACCCATGCCTCTGGCGTATCGCCACCTGCCTCTGATGTGGAGCCCGTCATGACCACACCGCGCGACCTGTTGATCATCACCATGGATGTCTCGTCCGGTCGTTCCGTCGAGCAGGGCAACCTGTCGCTGGCGCTCGCGGGAGCCGAACTGATCGACCTCATCGACGCCCAGGCGCTCACCCTGGACGGCGACGGCATCGTGCCCGCAGCGCCGCGGACCATGGGTGACCGGCTGCTGGACGAGGCGGCGGCGTCGCTCACCCGCCAGGCGCCGTACGAGCCCATCGAGGACTGGCTGTGGCGCCGGGGCCGTGACCTGGCCGCGGCCTACCTGGCCGCCCTGGAGGCGGAAGGGCAAGTGGCCCGGCCACGCCACCGCTGGAATCCAATTCGTACGGGCCCGGCCGTGTGGGGCGACACCTCGGCACGTCGCCGGGCGTCCGACCGCTGGACGTCGGGCGAGCCCGTCCTCGCCGGCCTCGCGGCCGCCGCGGGCATCCGCGACGAGCCCACGGAAGAGGTCACCGGCCTCGCCGACGAAGCGGTCGTGACCGTACTGGCCGCTGTCCACGACGCGGTGACGGAACTGGAAGCCGTACGGCAACGGCGAAGCATCGAAAACGCGGCCTTCGACAACATCTGGCGCGGCCCGTGACGAAGACACCGGCGGGCAACGAGCTGTGTCCTTCGTCAGCGGCGGACCGGCATCAGACGCTGGCCGCGACCCCGTCCGCCGCGCGGCCACCGAGCAGCGCCAGGGAGTTCCCCCACAGTGAGCCGAGGCGTTGCGTGTTGTTGTAGAGCTTGGCGAAGAGGACCTGCCCCTCCAATTGGGCCACCACCGACCGCGCGGCCTCCCGGGTATCGGTCACGGTGACCTCGTGGCGCTCCAGAGCCTCGGCGATGACCGAGTCGACCATCTCGACCTGGGCCTCGAAGATCTCCTGCAGCCGCATGCGGATGGCCTCCGTCTGGTTGCTCAGCTCCAGAGTGAGGTTCCCGAACAGGCAGCCCGAGACGGTGCCGCAGCTCTGCTGGCCGGCGCGCTGCCCGGCCTCCGTCTCCTCGAAGAGCCGACGTAGCCGGTCCAGTGGTACTGCGTCTTCATTCAGGATGCGCGTCCAGTCGGCCTTCTGGCCGGCCCAGTGCTCGTCGATCACGGCCAGCGCGAGAGCTTCCTTCGATTCGAAGAAGTAGTAGAAGCTGCCCTTGGGTACACCGGCCGTCTTGCAGATCTCGGCCACACCCAGAGCCGAGTAGCCGCGCAGCTCGATGAGTGTCTGCGCGGCACTGAGGATCTTCTCCCTGGCGTCGCTGGTTCGTCCCATGAGTCGAGTGTACGACCGGTCGACTATTACTTACTAGACCGGTCGGCTAGCGAGCGGGCCGCCCGGAGAACGAGTGAGCGCTGACCAAGAGGCGGCGTTCGCGTCAGTCGGCCACCTTCACCACCGCTGTCGCCCCCGCCCGAACCGTCGGCGTCGCGTACGTGTACGTCACGCCGTCGACCGTCTTGGTCCGTACGCGCTGGGGGACACCGTTGACCGTGATCTTCTTGTGGACGCCCTGGAAGCGGGCCTCCCAGTGGTAGGCGCCGCTGCGCGCGTTGTTCGTCAGCGTGGACTTCGTCGCGCCGTCGTGCCGCACGGTGATGGTGCTGGTGCCGATGGGTATGTCGGCGGTCTGGAGCCACTTCATGCCGGACGGCAGCCGCGACTGCGTGGTCACCGTGCGGTTCGCCGCGTCCGGTGTGATGCCCATCAGGCCCTCGACGGTCTGACTGACCAGAGTGAACGACACCTCGGGGTAGTCACCGTTGGGGCCCTGGCTGGAGTTGATGTGCTGGATCTCCCGCTGGCCGTAGATCTTCTTCATCCACGTCCAGGCGGTGTCGTTGCGGTTGTTCTTGAAGAACATGTCGGGCAGGTACGTCGTCGACTCGATGTTGGGCGACCCCTCAGGACCCAACTCCTGCGTCTGGATGTAGTCGAGATAGGCGTCGTTGCGCGGGCCGGGATCGAGGATCTGCTTCATCGGCACGAACACGCTGTTCTCCTTGCCCCAGCCGGTGACCGGGGCGCCGGACGTGGTGTACGCGCGGACCATGTCGGCTCCGCTTCCGCTGCCGCTCCATTCGTCGTTGAAGTACGCCTTCAGGTCTGCGGCACGCCGGTCGAACGTCTTGGCCAGTGCGGTGTCGCCCTTGCCGCGTGCGAGCGTGGCCATCGCGAGATACGCCTGGTACTGCGAGGCGATGCCGTCCCCGGCCTCGGCGAGGCCGTCGCCGTCCTGCTCGTTGTAGCTGGCGGCGCCGGCGAAGATGCCGTTGCCCGTGCCCTCGGCGACCTTGACCTTGCCGTTGGGCTTGGCGGCGTTGTGCAGGTCGATGAACTCATCGGTGGAGTGCAGATAGAAGTCCCACAGCGCCGGGTCGTCGACGTAACTCTGGTCGCCGGTCCACCGGTAGGCCTGTCCGGCCTTCTCGACGAGTTCGAAGACGGCCGGCACCTCACGCACGTAGTTGTCCGGGCTCTTGTAGTCGATGCTCAGATAGGTCTGGGCGTCGAAGTTGAGGGCCCACACCGGGAAGTACTTGTGCTCGGCGGTGGCCGAAGACGCGTACGAGCGGAGCATCGTCCTGTTCGCGACGTCGAGGCCGAGGATGTGGGCGCCGGCGAGCTGGTGGGTCATGTCGCGGGAGTAATAGGCGCTGCGGTTGGCGTATCCGGCCCAGTAGGTGGCCGCGTACTGCGCGGTGCCGGTGCCGCCGGTCTGGTACTCGTCGACGTTGATCGGGCCGGTCGTGCCGGGCAGTTGAGCCCAGCTGTTGGCCTTCTTCTTGGCCCAGCCGAACATCTCGACGACCTCGGGGTCGGACGAGGTGACCTTGGGGTCGGCGGGCGCGGCGGGGGAGATCATCAGATCGTCGGCGTTGACCCAGGCGCTGCCGGAGCCGAAGGCGATCTCCAGCCGGTCGCCGGTCTTCAGCTCGACGCGGCTGATGGTGTACCGGGCGTAGGCGCGACGCTGCGGCAGGGTGATCGTCTCGACGGTCTCGCCGTTGCGCCGGACCGTGTATGTGCCGCCGTCGCCGGCGCTCCCGATCCACGCGGAGAAGTCGTAACTGCCGTTCCGGGGTGCGACAAGGCTCAGTTGCGCGCTCTTGCCGGCCCCGGCGTCCAGGTAGAGGAAGCGGGCGCCGCCGTGGGAGTTGCCGGTGCCGACCCCGGTGCCCGCGCCGAAGGTCCAGCCGGTGCCGCCGTTCTCGAAACCCGGGTCGGGGAGGGCGAGTTGGGGCGGGGCGGCGGTGGTGTCCGACGAGGGAGCCGCGCCGTCTCCCGGAGCTGCCGTGGCCGTCAGTGCGGGGGCCATGGGAGTGAGCAGGGCAACAGCGGTAAGCAGCATGAGCCTTGAGGGCTTCATCGGGTCTCCCGGTCTTCGGTGACGGCGGGTTGGGGGGCCGAGTGGTGGCGGAAAGCTAGCAGGGGCCGAAGAGGAGATTCAACGGTCATGCGCAAGAAACATGCAAGACATGCAGTCTGAATGCTCTCTCAGCCGAGATGTCAGACAGAAAGCTTTCACGCATCTATTGCAAGTCGGATCCATCGCTTGCTAGCTTCCAGCCGCGCCACAAGAGCCGCGCACCCGCCGGAACCCCGGAGCAGCCATGGATGCCTCGCCCGTGAATCAGCCACCGCCGGACGACCCTCCACGAGGCGGTCTGGACCGACGGCGCCTGCTGGGGATCGGCGGTTCGCTCCTCGCCGCCGGGGCAGGGACCCCGCTGCTCGGCGCCTGCTCGGTGACCGGCGCAACCAAGGCCGGGAGCCTCGGCGATCCGGACCGGGCCGCGATCGCCGTCTGGAGCTGGCAGGGCCCCGCAGCCGCCATGAAAGCGCTGGTCCCCGCCTTCCAAACGCAGCATCCCGGGATCGACGTCACCGTCCAGGACATCGGGAACCCGGCGATCTGGGACAAGATCACCACAGCGATGGCAGCCGGCGGACAAGGCCTCGCGGACGTCCTGCACATCGGCGTCGACTACCTCCCCGCCTACACCGAGAAGTTCCCCGACGGTCTCGCCGACCTCGGCCCGCTCGGCGCCGACCGCTACCGCGACGCCTTCGCCGACGGCATGTGGCAGACCGTCACCCGCAAGGGCAAGGTCAACGCCCTTCCCTGGGAGGCCAATTCGGCGGGGTTCTACTATCGGGCCGACCTCTTCGAGGCCGCCGGTGTCGACGGCGAGGCGCTGGCGACATGGGACGACGCCATCGACGCCGGGAAGAAGATCAAGAAGGCGACCGGGGTCCATCTCCTGGGCATCGACAAGCCCGCCTCGCAGCCGGACGCCGCCAACTTCTTCCAGATGCTGCTCCAGCTCCAGGGCACGTTCTACTTCGACGCCGCGGGCCGGATCACCCTCAGCTCTCCCGAGGCCGTCACCGCGATGACCCTCATCAAGGAGATGAACGACGCCGGCCTGGTCAGCGATCTGGCGGGCGGCTGGACCGCGTTGGAGAACTCCATCAAGTCCGGCACCGCGGCCGTACTGCCCTGGCCGACCTGGTTCGGCAGCATCATCGAGGGCCTGGTGCCCAAGGAATCCGGAAAGTGGAAGGTCCGCCTGCCACCAGCGGTGAAGCCCGGCGGCACCACGGCGGCGACCGTCAACTCCACCCATCTCGCCGTCGCGGGCTCCAGCATGCACCAGGCCGCCGCCTGGGCCTTCGTCGAGTACATCCTGACCAGGCCGGAGTCGCAGGAGGCCATCTACCGCAGCAAGGGCATCGCCCCCGGCAGGACCCTGATCCGGCAGATCGCGCAGCACGCCCACTCGGAGATCATCGGCATGCAGCCGGAGGGCGACTGGATCACCCGGGCGCCGTCGCTGCGCCGCAAGGCGATCCTCTTCGCGAAGGTACAGGACGAGGCCGGGCACGGGCTCTATCTGTACTCGGCCGCCGAGACCCTGGGCGCGGACCGGGCGGAGCTGACGGAGGCGCTGATCGAGGGCCGGCAGAAGTACTCGTCGATCTTCAACTACCCGACGCCGAGCTTCGCCGACGTCGGGGTGATCGGCTGGTTCGTGGACGGGGCGGCGATCTGCAACCAGGTGCCGCTGTGCCGCTGTTCGTACGGGCCGTACGCGCGGGCCATGGTGCGGGTGTGCAAGGAGGAGTCCTTCCACCAGCGCCAGGGGTACGAGCTGTTGCTCACGATGATGCGCGGCACGCAGGCCCAGCGGGAGATGGTCCAGGAAGCCGTCGACCGCTGGTGGTGGCCGTCGCTGATGATGTTCGGCCCGCCCGACGACGACTCGCCCAACTCGGCCCGTTCCATGGCCTGGAAGATCAAGCGGCACTCGAACGACGAACTGCGCCAGCGCTTCGTGGACATGACCGTCCCGCAGGCCGAGAAGCTCGGCGTGCGGCTCCCCGACCCGGAGCTGCGCTGGAACGAGGAACGCGGCCACCACGACTTCGGCACCCCCGACTGGTCCGAACTGCAGCGCGTGATCAAGGGCGACGGGCCGTGCAACACCGAGCGGGTCGGCCGGCGCCGGGCCGCCCATGAGGAGGGCGCCTGGGTACGGGAGGCGGCGACCGCGTACGCGGCGAAGCAGGCAGCGCGCGCACAGGCAACAGCGGCAGAAGGAGCGGCGGCATGACGCAGGACTGGCCCCTGTACGAGGTCTTCGTACGCGGCAAGCGCGGCCTGAACCACGTCCACGTCGGCTCACTGCACGCCGCCGACGACCGCATGGCCCTCACCCACGCCCGCGACCTGTACACCCGGCGCAACGAGGGTGTGTCCATCTGGGTGGTGCGCTCGGAACACATCGCCGCCTCGACGCGCGACGAGAAGGACCCGTTCTTCGCCCCCAGCGCCGACAAGGTCTACCGGCACCCCACGTTCTACGACATCCCCGACGACGTCCCGCACATCTAGGAACAGGAGACGACATGAGTGACGATCACGTCTACCTGTCCCTGGCCGAGGGACACGACGACAGCGACGCCCGCTGGGCGTTCGGCACCGGCTTCGAGGATCCGCTGCACGGCGTCGACCAGACCGTCCCCGACGGGATCGACGCCGGGGAGCTGGCCGCGTACTGCCTGGCCCTCGGTGACGACGCGCTGGTCGGCGCACAGCGGCTGGCGCAGTGGTGCACCCGCGCCCCCGAGCTGGAGGAGGAGGTCGCGCTGGCCAACATCGGGCTCGATCTGCTCGGCCAGGCCCGCCTGTTGTACGCGCGTGCCGGGCAGGTGGACGGCACGGGCCGGGGCGAGGACGCGTACGCCTACTTCCGCGACGCGGACGACTTCCGCAACGTCCGGCTCGCCGAACTGCCGGGCGGTGACTTCGCGTTCACCATCACCCGGCTTCTGGTGCTGTCCTCCTGGCGGCTGGCCGTCTTCGAGCGGCTCGCCGTCACCACGCCGGACCCGGTGCTGGCCGCCATCGCCGCCAAGGGCGTCAAGGAACTGACCTATCACCGGCAGTACGCCGCCGAGTGGGCGGTACGGCTGGGCGACGGCACCGAGGAGTCGCGGCGCCGGATGCGCGACGCGCTTGCCGATGTCGCCCCCTACGCGGACGAACTCTTCACGGGAGCGGCGGAGGTACGGGACGAAGTGCTGGCCGTGCTTCGCCAGGTCACCGACGCCGCCGGACTCGTCCTGCCCGAGGCGGCACCGGTGCCGGGACACGGCCGCGAGGGCGACCGCACCGAACATCTGGCCCCGCTGCTCGCCGAGCTCCAGAGCGTGGCCCGCGCCCACCCGGAGGCGACATGGTGACCGTACTGGCCTCGGCCGAGACACGGCGGGCCCGGCGCATCGCCGAGCAGGTGCCCGACCCCGAGATGCCCATGCTCACCCTCGCCGACCTGGGCGTACTGCGTGATGTCGAGGTCGGCCCGGACGGCACCGTCGTCGCGAGCCTGACGCCCACCTACTCCGGCTGCCCCGCCATGGCCGAGATGCGCGCCGAGGTCGCCGCGCGGCTGCGTGATGCCGGGTTCGCCCGGGTGGAGATCCGGACCGTGCTCGACCCTGCGTGGACCACGGACTGGATCACCCCCGACGGCCGCCGCAAGCTCGCCGAGCACGGCATCGCGCCGCCCGGCGCCGCGCCCCGGCACGCTCCCGGGCCCGTGCCACTGACGCTCGCCCCCCTCAGGCGCGCGGTGGCCTGCCCCCGCTGCGGATCGGCCGACACCGAGGAGACCTCGCGCTTCGCGGCCACCTCCTGCAAGGCGCTGTGGCGCTGCCGCGCCTGCCGCGAGCCGTTCGAGTACGTCAAGGAGATCTGATGACCGCCCCGGCCCCGACCCACCAGGCCCGCCGCCGCCCGGCCTTCCACGCGCTGCGGGTCGCCGCGGTCCAGCCGCTGTGCGAGGACGCTGCGGCCATCGGCTTCGACATCCCCGAGCACCTCGCCGAGGAGTTCGCGTACCGGCCCGGCCAGTCGCTCACGCTCCGCCGCGAGGTCGAGGGACGCGACGAGCGCCGCTCGTACTCCATCTGCTCTCCCGTGGGTGCGCGACCGCGCATCGGCGTACGGGTCGTCCCCGGCGGGCTGTTCTCCTCCTGGCTGGTGCACGACGTGCGCCCCGGAGACACCGTCGAGGTGATGGCACCGACCGGTGCCTTCACGCCCGACCTGTCGCAACCCGGCCACCACGTCCTGATCGCCGCGGGCTCCGGGATCACCCCGATGCTGTCCATCGCGGAGTCCGTCCTCGCCGCCGACAGCCGCTCACGCGTCACGCTCTTCTACGGCAATCGGCGCACCGACACCGTGATGTTCGCCGACGACCTCGCCGACCTGAAGGACCTCTACCCGGGCCGGTTCCAACTGGCGCACGTGCTGTCCCGCGAACCGCGCGAGGCGGAGATCCTCTCCGGCCGCCTCGACGCCGACCGGCTCGCCACGCTCATCGACGCCCTGGTCGACGCGAAGGCCGCCGACCACTGGTGGCTGTGCGGCCCGCACGGCATGGTCCGCGACGCCCAGGAGCTCCTCGCCGGACTCGGCGTTCCCGCGGGACACGTCCACCAGGAGCTGTTCTACGCCGACGACGAGCCCGTACAACCCGTCCGTCATGTCGACACCGCCTACGACGGCCCCGTCAGCAAGGTCACCATCACCCTCGACGGCCGCTCCACCACCTCCGCCCTGCCCCGGGACCGCGTCATCCTCGACAGCGGCCAGAAGACCCGCCCCGACCTGCCCTTCGCCTGCAAGGGCGGTGTCTGCGGCACCTGCCGCGCACTGGTCACCGACGGCACCGCGGACATGCGCCGCAACTACGCCCTCGAACCCGCCGAGGTCGACGCCGGCTATGTGCTCACCTGCCAGACGTTCCCCGTCTCCGACACGCTGACCGTCGACTACGACAGCTGAGCGACACGGGAGCTTGCGTTCACGGACCTGAACTCATGTCATATGGGTGTACGTTGGCGTGGCTGCCGTGTAAAACTCCTCCAACTCCCTTACAGGGCTGACCAGTTGGAGAGGCAGGCGACCGTGAGCATTCCCCGGCGAACTGTGCTGGCTTCGGCGGCCGGTGTTACGGCGGCGTACGCCTCCGCACCGCAGGCCGCACAGGCGGCGGCCGGTCGGACACCGGCGGCGACCGCGCGCACATTGCGCGCGGCGGCCGACTACGCGGTGGACAAGATCCGTGCCGTCGCGCCCGGAGTGAGCGCCTTTCCCGTCGGGACGAAGTTCGAGAAATGGACCTACTCCCAGAACGGTGACTGGGTCGGCGGATTCTGGCCGGGAACGCTCTGGATGGCGTGGCTCTACAGCAAGGACGACGCCTTCCGCTCAATGGCGCTCGACTCGGCGAAAAAGCTCGCCCCCCGCCAGTACGACACCGGCACGCACGATCTCGGATTCCTGTTCTCACCGTCTTGGGTGACCGCGTGGCGTCTGACGGGTGACGACACTTGGCGGGCCGGCGCCTTACAGGCGGCCGATTCGCTGATCCAGCGGTACAACCCGCGCGGGCGCTTCATCCGGGCGTGGGGCGCACTGAACGATCCGAACAACGCGGGCCGCGTCATCATCGACACGATGATGAATCTCGACCTGCTGGCATTCGCCAGCCGGCAGACCGGCGACGGCAAATACCTCGACATCGCCGTGGAGCACGCGAAGACCGCTCAGCAGGTGTTCCCGAGACCGGACGGATCGACCCCGCACGTATTCGACTTCGACCCGGCCACCGGAGCGCAGATCGGCCCGGGCACCGTGCAGGGTTACAGCCCCACCTCGTGCTGGTCGCGCGGACAGGCATGGGGGCTGTACGGATTCACCACGATGTACCGCCGGACCGGGAACCGGCAGTTCCTGGCCACCGCACGCAAACTCGCCGACTTCGCGGTGGACGCGCTGGGCGCCGACCACGTCCCTGTGTGGGACTACCGCGCACCGCAGCAGCCCCACGACATCAAGGACGCCTCAGCCGGCGCGATCATGGCCTGCGGCCTTCTCGACCTGTCCGCCGTAACGGGCAGACAGGACTACCGCTCGGTCGCGCTCCGGATACTCACCGCACTGTCACAGACCTGCCTCACGGACAAGTCCTCCCGCGCCGAAGCGGTCGTCGCCCGCTGCACCCGTAACCGGCCGGCCGAGGACGGGATCGAGATCTCGCTTCCCTACGCCGACTACTACCTGCTGGAAGGCATCCTGCGCGTGCTGCAGCCGCAGGACGTCGACCGGGCGATCGACCTGTCCGCACTCTGAGTACCGGCGGTCTCTAGCCGAGGCGGGAGACCTGGTAGTGGGTGATGTACCAGCCCTCCTCCAGGCGCTTCACCAGTACGCCGAGCTTGAGGCCGAGGGTGGGGCGGTCGGTGAACGAGAAGTCGACGTCCAGGTAACCGAGTACGAGGTCGTCGGCGAGGCGTCTGGTTTCGAGGATCCGGTACGCGGCCGCCATCCCGATGGGCTGGGAGTCGTAGTAGGCGGCGATCCCCGGCCTTCCGACGCTGTACGGGTGCAGTCCTTGGAAGATCGCGTCCTCGGTGAACTGTGCGGCGACCTGCTGCGGTTCGTGTGCGTCGACGGCCGCCTTCCACCGGTCGAGAACGCCGCGCAGGATCGCTTCACTGTCTGTCGTGCTGCTCATCAGGCTTCTCCTTGCCGGAGTCGGGTCAGTGGCCGGCGCTCATTCCGCCGTCCACATGGAGGATCTCGCCGGTGACGAACGGGGCGTTCTCCAGGTAGATCACCGCGTCGACGATGTCGCTCTGCTCGCCCATCCGGCCGACCGGATGCAGGGCGGCGAGGGCCTCGTGGGTCTCCTCGGGGTGCATGGGGGTCTTGATGGTGCCCGGTGAGACGGCGTTGCTGCGGATGCCACGCGTGGCGTACTCGATGGCGAGGGACTTGGTGGCGGACTGCAGGCCGCCCTTGGTCAGCGAGGCCAGCACGGAGGGGACGTTGGAGTTGGCGTTGTCCACCAGGCTGGTGGTGACGTTGACGATATGGCCGCCGCCCTGGGCGAGCATGTGCTCGGTGGCCAGCTGAGTGATCCGGAAGAAGCCGGCGAGGTTCACACCGGTCACGGCGGCGTAGTCGTCCCCGGTGTAGTCGGTGAAGGGCTTGGCGACGAAGAGGCCGGCGTTGTTGACCAGGGTGTCGATACGTCCGAACCGCTCGACGCCGGCAGCGATGACACGTTCGGCGGTGGCGGGGTCGGCGATGTCGCCCTGGACGGTCAGGACGCCCGCGTCGTTGGAGGGGGCGATCGTGCGCGAGGTGGCGACGACGGCGTAGCCGAGCTTGCGGTAGGCGTCGACGAGGCCGGCGCCGATGCCCTGCGAGGCACCGGTGATGACTGCGACCTTCTGGTTCTGAGTGCTCATGATGACCTTTTCCGGGATGGGAGTGGGGCTTCTCGACCGGGTCTTCGACTACTAGCCGACCGGTCGACTAATGCGAAGGTAGGTCGCTCGGGGTGGAGAAGTCAAAGGTCAACAGGGCTCTGGCCAGGACTGACTTCCTC